>NZ_JALKCG010000009.1 GCF_023016525.1 Ancylobacter koreensis | reverse complement strand
GACCATCGGCTACGTCAGCCCGATGGAGTTCGAGCGGGACGTCGGATTAGCTTAACTGCGCGTCCACGAAACCGGCACCAGGCCATGCCTCCGCAAGCGACACCTCCACGCCGTATTCCAGCGCTTCGGGCGCCCGTGTCAGGCTGCGCGCTGCTGCGGCGCTATATCGGCCGATGGTCAAGACCTCCTGCCGCCCGTTCACCCGATACTGATACCGGAACAAGACGACCCCGGTCGGGGTGACGGCCGCATACATCCCGTCGCGGTCCGTCACCTTGTAGAGTTTGGCCCTCGACTTCAGATTTTTCAGTTCTTTATCAGTGAGTTTGCTCATAAATCCGCATCCGGTCGGGGGGCGAACGGATACCATCAACAGGCGCTGTTGGTACCGGAAGCCGTTTCTCGACCATCCTGCGCTATACCAACATCGGTACCAACAAAGTGGTCCGGCTGGGATGACATGCAGTGATACGGGGTAGGAAGAAAAATCGTTGTTAGCCAGAGGGTTGGTTCGATCTCCGGCACGGCTCGGGATGGTCTGAAACCACCCTAGTTCATTCCCACTCGATCGTCCCGGGCGGCTTGCTCGTCACGTCGTAGACGACGCGATTGACGCCCTTTACCTCGTTGACGATCCGCGTCGCCACGCGGCCGAGGAAGGCCATGTCGAAGGGGTAGAAGTCCGCCGTCATGCCGTCGACCGAGGTCACGGCGCGCAGGCCCACCACATAGTCGTAGGTGCGGTAGTCGCCCATCACGCCCACCGTCTTCACCGGCAGGATCACCGCGAAGGCCTGCCAGATCTCGTCATACAGGCCGTGGCGGCGGATCTCTTCGAGATAGATCTCGTCGGCGAGGCGCAATATGTCGAGCTTGTCGCGGGTGATCTCGCCGGGGCAGCGAATGGCGAGGCCGGGCCCCGGGAAGGGGTGGCGGCCGACGAAGACTTCGGGCAGGCCAAGTTCGCGGCCGAGCGCGCGCACCTCGTCCTTGAACAGTTCGCGCAGCGGCTCGACGAGCTTCATGTTCATGCGCTCGGGCAGGCCACCGACATTGTGGTGGCTCTTGATCGTCACCGACGGGCCGCCGGTGAAGGACACAGACTCGATCACGTCGGGGTAGAGCGTGCCCTGCGCAAGGAACGCCGGAATCCCTGTCCCATCTTGGCCGATCTTCTTCGCCTCGGCCTCGAACACGTCGATGAACAGCTTGCCGATGGTCTTTCGCTTCACTTCCGGGTCAGTGACGCCTTCCAGCGCACCGAGGAACATCTCGGAGGCGTCCACGTGCACCAGCGGGATGTTGTAGGCGTCGCGGAACAGGGTGACCACCTTCTCGGCCTCGCCCAGACGCAGCAGGCCATGGTCGACGAACACGCAGGTGAGCTGGTCGCCGATCGCCTCATGGATCAGCACGGCGGCGACGGAGGAATCCACACCCCCCGACAGGCCGCAGATCACCTTCTCGGAGCCGACCTGCTCGCGGATGCGGCGGATGGATTCGTCGCGATAGGCCTTCATGCCCCAGTCGCCGCGCGCGCCGGAAATCTGGCGCACGAAGTTGCGGATCAGCGCCGCGCCGTGCGGGGTGTGCACCACTTCCGGGTGGAACATGGTGGTGTAGATGCGCCGCTCCTCGTCCACCGCGACGGCGCAGGGCGCGTTCTCGGAGGTAGCGACCACCTCGAAGCCTTCCGGCAGTCGGGTCACGCGGTCGCCATGGCTCATCCAGACGGGGTAGCGCTCGCCCACCTCCCACACGCCATCATAGAGCGCGGAAGGCTTGTTCACCGTCACCTCGGCGCGGCCGAATTCGGCGGCGTGGCCGCCCTCCACCTCGCCGCCGAGCTGGAGCGCGGCGGTCTGCTGGCCGTAGCAAATGGCGAAGATGGGCACGCCGGCGTCGAACGCCTCCTGCGGGGCACGCGGGCTGCCTTCGTCGATGACCGAGGCCGGGCCGCCGGAGAAGATGATGCCGACGGGCTTGAGCCGGCGCACCGCCTCGGCCGCGCTCTGATACGGCACGATCTCCGAATAGACACCCTCCTCGCGCACGCGGCGGGCGATGAGCTGCGTGACCTGCGAGCCGAAGTCGATGATCAGGATCGTGTCGTGATGGGCGGCAGCGTCGGTCTGGCTCATGGTGTCTCTGTCAGCTCTCTCGGTCGGTTTGCGTTCATATCCGGCTCATGCGCCGCGTACCATGACGCTGACGAAGAATCCGTCGGTGTTGGTGCGGCGGGGCGTCAGCAGCAGGCCTTCGGGACGCTCCAGCGCCGCTTCGCGCAGGGCGATGCCGCGCTCGCCGAGGGCCAGCGCCGTCTCGGCGGGCGGCACGATGCGGAACTCGCCATGGCGGTCGAGGAAGGCGCGCACCTGTCCCACATTTTCCTCGTCGAGCAGCGAGCAGGTGACATAGGCAAGCCGCCCGCCGGGCTTCACGAAGCGCACGGCGGCGTCGAGGATTTCCGCCTGGTCCTTCATGCGCTCGGCCAGCGCGCCGGGGCGCATGCGCCATTTGGCGTCCGGGTTGCGGCGCCAGGTGCCGGTGCCGGTGCAGGGCGCGTCGACCAGAACGAGGTCCATGCGCCCTTCAAGATCGGCGAGCACGTCGGCGCGCTCGGTGCCGCGCCCCTTGGGCGAGCGCACCTGCACATTGTGCACGCCCGCGCGCTGAAGCCGCTCGTGGATCGGGGCGAGGCGACGCAAATCGTCGTCATAGGCATAGAGCTGGCCGGCATTGTCCATCAGCGCGGCAAGCTCCAGCGTCTTGCCGCCACCGCCGGCGCACAGGTCCAGCACCTGCCCGCCGCGCGGCGGGGCGGCGAGGATGGCGGCGATCTGCGAGCCCTCGTCCTGGATTTCGACGAGGCCCTTGAGATAGGCCGGCTCGGCGGTCAGCGGCGGCGCCTTGCCGTCCGCCTCCAGCGCGATGCGCAGCGCCAGCGGCGACCAGTTTCCCGGCGTGGGCGAGAGATGGTCGAGCTGCTGGCGTGCCTTTTCAATCGCGCCCTTCAGCGAATTGACGCGCAGGTCCAGCGGCGCGCGCTCGGCCAGCGCCGCGCCTTCCTCGGCGCGGGCCTCGCCGAAGACGGCGGCGAGTGGGGCGTCGAGCCATTCGGGATAGTCGCCGCGCACGGCGGCGGGCGCCGCGTCGAGCGAGGCGTCGGCAAGGCGGGCGCGCTCGTCGTCGGTCAGCGGGGCGGGAGCGAAACGCGAGCCGTCGCACAGGGCGGCGATGGCCTCGGCATCGACCCCGCGCGCGAGCCGCAGCGTGCCGAGCAGCAATGCGCGGGGCGTTTCCGCGCCGACCGCTTCCCCCATGACATAGGCGGCGGAGGCGCGCCGGCGCAGCGCGTCATAAACGAGCGAGGACAGCGCCGCGCGGTCTCCCGACCCGGCGAAGCGGTGGCTGCGGCCCCACTCCTTCAGCACGTCGGCGGCCGGGCGGCGTTCGGACAGAAGCGTGCCGATCACCTCGATGGCGGCGGAAAGCCTGGCGGCCGGCGTCATCGGAACTCCATTCTCAATACGAGGCTCACGGCAGCGCCGGAGCCAGCAATATGGCCAGCGCGAACAGCACCCACATGGCCAGAAGCACAAGAACGCCGAAGGCGAAGGCGCCGAAGCGCCAGCGCACATCGTTGCTGGTGACGTGCACCACGGCGTGGACGACCCGGCTCAGCACGAACAGCCAGGCCAGCACGACGAAGACGTCGCCCGCCTGCCGGGTGATGAGCGCCAGAATGGCCAGCACATAGAACAGCACCGGCACTTCGAACTGGTTGCGGAAGCAGTTGCTTGCCTGCCGCACATCGAGCGGCCAGCCCGTCTCGTCGATGATCACGCGCTCGCGCACGACCGCTCCGCCCCGGATGGCCGAAAGCCGCTTCATGCCGAGACGGATGAGCACCGCGAAGGTGAGTGCGACCTGCACGAAGACCGGCAGCAGCACGGCGGTGACGTACATGGAACGCGCTCCCTTTCACGAGGCGGACCGAACAGGCCCGCCGCTCACACCCCGCCGGGATAGTTGGGGCTCTCGCGGGTGATGGTCACGTCGTGCACATGGCTCTCGCGCAGCGAGGCGCCGGAGATGCGCACGAAGCGGGCCTTCTCGCGGAAATCCTCCAGCGTGGCGCCGCCGACATAGCCCATGGCGGCGCGCAGGCCGCCCGCGAGCTGGTGCAGCACGCCGCCGACCGGACCCTTATAGGCCACCTGCCCCTCGATGCCTTCCGGCACGAGCTTCAGCGTGTCCTTCACCTCGGCCTGGAAGTAGCGGTCGGCCGAGCCGCGCGCCATGGCGCCCACCGAGCCCATGCCGCGATACGACTTATAGGAGCGGCCCTGATAGAGGTAGACCTCGCCGGGGCTCTCGTCCGTGCCGGCCAGCAGCGAGCCGATCATCGCGCAGTCGGCCCCGGCGGCCAGCGCCTTGGCGAGATCGCCGGAGAACTTGATGCCGCCATCGGCGATCACGGGAACGCCGCTCTTCTTCGCCACTTCCACGGCGTCGAGGATCGCAGTGAGCTGGGGCACGCCCACGCCCGCGACGATGCGGGTGGTGCAGATGGAGCCCGGCCCGATGCCGACCTTCACCGCGTCCGCGCCCGCGTCGATCAGCGCCTGCGCGCCGTCGCCGGTGGCGACGTTGCCGGCGAGGATCTGCACGCTGTTGGACAGCGTCTTGATGCGGCTGACCTGATCGAGAACCTTGCGGGAATGGCCGTGCGCGGTGTCGACGACCACGAGATCGACGCCCGCCTCGACCAGCAGCTCGGCGCGGCGATAGCCGTCCTCGCCCACCGTCGTCGCGGCGCCGACGCGCAGGCGGCCCTGCTCGTCCTTGGCGGCGTTCGGGTTGGTGACGGCCTTTTCCATGTCCTTGACGGTGATCAGGCCGACGCAGCGGTCCTCATCGTCCACCACCAGCAGCTTCTCGATGCGGTAGGTGTGCAGCAGCCGCTTGGCCTCGGCCTGGTCGACCACGCCCTCGCGGACGGTGATCAGCCGGTCCTTGGTCATCAGCTCGGAGACCGGCTGCTCGGGATGAGTGGCAAAGCGCACGTCGCGGTTGGTGAGGATGCCCACCAGCTTGCCGGCGCGCCCGTTGGCGCCGCGCTCGACCACCGGAATGCCCGAGATCGAGTGGAGCTTCATCAGCGCCAGCGCGTCGGCCAGCGTCTGGTCGGGGTGGATGGTGACGGGGTTCACCACCATGCCGCTCTCGTATTTCTTCACGAGGCGCACATGCTCGGCCTGCACCTCGGGATCGAGGTTGCGGTGGATGACGCCGAGCCCGCCGGCCTGCGCCATGGCGATGGCAAGGCGCCATTCCGTCACCGTGTCCATGGCCGAGGACAGGATCGGCAGGTTCAGCGCGATGGAGCGGGTGACGCGCGAGCGGATATCCACCTCGCCCGGCATGACGTCGGAAAGACCCGGCTTGAGGAGCACGTCGTCGAAGGTGAGCGCTTCCCGCGCGAGGCCGTCGTAAACCGACATCGCCAACTCCCGTATGCGGGCTTTCGGAGCATGCTCCGGGTGCGCCCTATTGATGGATGAACGAAGCGAGGCTGGGCGCCAACGTCCGCCCACTCCCTCCGAGTTGGCGAGGGCTCATACCATGGCCCGCACCGCTTTCCTAGGCTTGTACCTCTGTGCCGCACGCATTGCGGCCACGCGGATACCACGCGGCCGCACGGGCGGTGCAACCGCTACGTAACCCGAACGTGATGACGGATTTTTGCGTGCGATCCGGGTCGCCGACGCCCGTTTGCAGCGTTATAGGCGTGAGAACTGTCGACAACCTGCCCACCCCCACTGAGGAACCGGTCCCAGCCGTGCGCTCCGAACGTCTCGTCCCCCTGATCGTCGCCTGCGCGCTGTTCATGGAGCAGCTCGATTCGACCGTCATCGCGACCTCGCTGCCGGCCATCGCGGCCGATCTGCATGAGGACCCGATCTCGCTCAAGCTGGCGCTGACGTCATATCTGCTCAGCCTCGCGGTGTTCATTCCGGCCAGCGGCTGGTTCGCCGACCGATTCGGCTCGCGCACCGTGTTCCGCGCCGCCATTATCATCTTCACCATCGGCTCGCTGCTGTGCGGAATGGCGCACTCGCTGCCGGACTTCGTGGCCTTCCGCATCATCCAGGGCATGGGCGGAGCGATGATGGTGCCGGTCGGCCGCCTCGTCATCCTGCGCACCGTGCCGAAGGAAGAGCTGGTCTCCGCGCTCGCCTGGCTCACCATCCCAGCCTTGCTGGGGCCGGTGCTCGGCCCGCCGCTCGGCGGCTTCATCACCACCTATTTCGACTGGCGCTACATCTTCTTCCTCAACCTGCCGATCGGGCTCGTCGGCATCGCGCTCGCCACGCGCTTCATTCCCGACATACGCGAGGAGAACGTGCCGGCCTTCGATTTCCGCGGCATGGCGCTGTCGGGCGTCGGGCTGGCGGGCCTCGTCTTCGGCTTCGCGCTGCTCGGCCAGCACGCGGTGTCGCCCTCCATCGCCTTCGCGGTCATCGCGGTGGGCGCGGTGGCAATGGTGTTCTATGTCCGCCATGCGCGCCACACCGACCGGCCGATCCTCGACCTCAACCTGCTGAAGATCCCGACCTTCTATGCCGGCGTGGTCGGCGCCTCGCTGTTCCGCATCGGCATCGGCGCCCTGCCCTTCCTGCTGCCGCTGCTTCTGCAGCTCGGCTTCGGCATGAGCCCCTTCGCCTCGGGGCTCATCACCTTCGCCTCCGCCGCCGGCGCGATGACGATGAAGTTCACCGCCGCGCCGATCATCCGCGCCTTTGGCTTCCGCCGGGTGCTAGTGGTCAATTGCCTAATCGCGTCGGTCTTCATCGCCGTCGGGGCGCTGTTCCGGCCGGACATGCCGCATCTGGTGCTGATCGGAGCGCTGCTGCTCGGCGGCTTTTTCCGCTCGCTGCAGTTCACCAGCACGAACGCGCTCTCCTATGCCGACGTGCCGTCCGAGGCGATGAGCCGGGCGACCAGCTTCGCCAGCGTGGCGCAGCAGGTGTCGATCTCCACCGGCGTCGCCACCGCCGCGCTGGTGCTCGACGGCATGCGGACATGGCGCGGTACGGGCGAGATACAGCTGGCCGACTTCAGCGTGGCCTTCCTCGTGGTCTCGGCAATCGCGGTGTGCTCGGTGTTCTTCTTCCTGCGGCTGCCGCCCGATGCCGGGGCGGAACTGGCGCAGCGCCGCGTCAAGCCCGCCGCCCCCGCCGAGACGCCGAACGAGATGGGCAGCGCGGCGTAGGCGAGGAACCTTGCTGGCGCGGCCCTGTTGTTGTATCAACATGCCTGCTCGACAGGAGCCTGTTTCCCGAAATCTCACAGACGGCAGTTCAATGGTAGATCGTCCCTGGCCGACCATCTGATAATTCCAGATGGCGGTTCTGTCCCTTCTCGACCCTTTGTGCCAGTGGGTCGTCGGCGCGCAGTGCCTGCAAGTGGACGAAGGGCCTGCCACTCTGGTGGTCGGGCTTATAGGCATTCCCAGCCTTGTTCTGACCTGGATCGCCAGCGGCCGGATCAGCCGCGCTGCCTATCGCGATCAGAACAGCTACAAATTTCTCATAGACGCGCCCGAGAACACCGAGATTTTCCGGTTTCTGGTCTCGCTTGAAGCCTACATGGCGAGCGATGGCCTGAGCAAAGCCGTTAAGGGCGACCCCATCGTTGCGGACCGCGCCCGGGCCATAGCGGCCTATTTCGAACAGACGGCCGTTTCCGTTCGCCTGGGCCTGGTGTCGGAGACGTTTCTGCGTCTGTCGGAACGCAGCATCGTCGTCAGCTTCGTCCGCCTGTACCGCAGCATCATTATCGAAGAACGAGAGCAGATAAAGAATCCCCTCCTCTATCGCGAGGTCGAGATGCTGGCCCTGCGGTTCTCGCTCTTTCCTCCCGGCCCCGCGCAGCGTTTCGTCGAAACCATGCTCGGAAGGCCGAGTTTCACGCTTACGCGCTGGCGCAAGGGGCACGTCAACGCGTGGGGACAGCTGCTGGAGTGCGAAAAGCTCTGCATATTGGAGGGTAGATCACGCACGCATCAGGAGATGCTCGCGGCGCAGATCGAGGGATTTCAGGCGATCCTCGTGTGGCTCGCGGTCCTTCCGACGCTTGCCTTCATTCTGCTCGTGCCGGCCGCCCCCTGAACCCCGTCGCCACCACGTAGAGCTCGGCGGAATCGGCGCGGCTCGCTTGCGGCTTCACATGGCGCACGGCGATGAAATCGCGCTTGAGTTCGGCAAGCAGGGAATTCTCCGTGCCGCCCTGGAACACCTTGGCGACGAAGGCGCCGCCGGGCGCCAGCACCTGCCGCGCGAAGTCGATGGCGAGTTCCACCAGCCCGACGATGCGCAGATGGTCGGTGGCCCTGTGTCCGGTCGTGTTGGCGGCCATGTCGGACATGACGAGGTCGGCGTCGCCTCCGAGCATCTCCTTCAGCCGGTCCGGCGCGTCGTCCTTGAGGAAGTCCATCTGCGCGAAGTCGACGCCGGCAATCGGGTCGATTTCGAGCAGGTCGATGGCGACGATCCTGCCGCGCCCTTCCTCGAGCTTGATCCTCTTCGCGGCGACCTGGCTCCAGCCGCCGGGCGCCGCGCCGAGGTCCACCACACGCAGACCGGGCTTGAGGATCTTCACCTTCTCGTCGATCTCGATCAGCTTGAAGGCGGCGCGCGAGCGCCATCCCTCGCGCTTGGCGCGGGCGACATAGGGGTCGTTGAGCTGGCGCTGAAGCCATTTCTGCGAGGAAGACGAGAGCGAGCGGGCCTTCTTCAGCCGAACCTTCAGCGGCCGCGCCTCGCCCCCCTTGCCGGGCTGGGGCTTGTCAATCACGTCGTCGTCGCTCCGGCCCTCTGGCGCCAGACGCCGTCGGCGCGCATCAGTTCCACCAATATGCCCTCGCGGAGCCCCCGGTCGGCCACGCGCAGCCTGTCGCACGGAAAGGCCCGGCGCACGGATTCGAGAATGGCGCAGCCTGCCAGGACGAGATCGGCGCGCTCGACGCCGATGCAGGGATTGGCGGCGCGCTCGGCGAAGGGCATGTCCAGCAGCCGGTCGACCACCACCCGCACCTGCTCGGCGCCCAGCCACGTGCCGTCGACCTGGGAGCGGTCGTAGCGCGGCAGGTCGAGATGCACGCCGGCGATGGTCGTCACCGTGCCCGAGGTGCCCAGCAGATGCAGACGGCCGCAATTATGCGGCCCCACGGCCTTCACGAAGCCTTCGAGATGCGGGGTGAACTCGTTGACCATCGCCTCGAAATCGTCGCGCGTCACCTTCACGCCGCCATGGCGTTCGGCCACGGTGACCACGCCGAGCGGCACCGACACCCAGGCGCGGATGACCGCCGCCGGCGGGCCGCCGTCGCGCGTTTCCACCCGGTCCAGCCAGACCACCTCGGTGGAGCCGCCGCCGATGTCGAACAGCACCGCGCCATCGGAAAGCGGATCGACCAGCGGCGTGCAGCCGGCCGCGGCGAGGCGCGCCTCGGTCTCGCGGTCGACGATCTCCAGCGCCAGCCCGGTCTCGCGTTCGACCCGGCGGATGAAGTCCGCGCCATTGACCGCCGAGCGGCAAGCCTCGGTGGCGATGAGCCGACGGTCGGCGATATTGCGCGCCCCGATCTTGCCGGCGCACACCTTCAGCGCGTCGACCGCGCGGTCCATCGCCGCCTCGCCAAGCCGACCGGAGCAGATGAGCCCCTCGCCCAGCCGCACGATGCGGGAGAAGGCATCGACGACGCGGAAGCCGCTCGCCGTGGGACGGGCGATCAGCAGGCGGCAATTATTGGTTCCGAGGTCGAGCGCGGCGTAGCTCGGCTCATTGTTGCGCGGGCGCGGCTGGTTGCCGCCCTCGCAGGTGCGTTCGGACGAAGGCTCGCCCCGCCCGCGCCAGTGGCGGTGGCGCGAGCGCGCATGCGTCCGCTCCTCACGGGTGGACGTCTGCGTCCCCCGATCGTCGGCCCAGCTCCGGGTCTCGTCGACCATTGCTCTTCCCCGGCCGAAGCCGCCGACCCGGCGAGCCGCGTGACGGGCTCGGCCAGGATCGAATTGTTCAACATCTCGCGTGAAATGTAACATTCGGGAGCGCAGGCGCAATCGACTTCATGGCTGCCGCGCGTCGGCAACAGGTCTTGGCGCCCGTAACGACCCTCCTCGACCACACCGCCGGCGAATGCGGGCGGTGGGAATGGCGGAAGGCGCATCGCGCGACGCCGGGGATGGCGACCACGATTTCGACTGCCCTCGGGGCGACCGAGGCCCGGGCGCCGGGCGAGCGCGGGTGGTATCAGCCCTTCAGCGCCGGCAGGGCCTTGTCGATGCCGCCGATCGGCAGCGCGATCTGCACGGTCTGCCCCGTGGTCAGCACGAAGCTGGCCATGACCTCCTTGGCCGCCGTGAGCTCCTTGGCAAAGGCGTCATCGAAGGTGCCGGTGGCTTCGCAGCCATTGCTGGTGCAGGAGGCGAAGTCGACCTTGCGCGGCTTGCCCTTGTTGATGACGATCTGCACGCCGTCCTTGATGCGCACGCCGAGCGGGGTGCGGATGAGATAGGCCGGCGCGCCCGCAGCATCCTGGCCGATCTGCCAGAGCAGCACAGTCTTCTGCGACTTGCTCTCCGTGACCTTCAGCGCCGCGGCGCAGGAACGCTTGGCACCCTTTTCGAGCTTGGCCCGGCAGGTCACCACCCAGTTATCGAACACGGTGGTCTCGGTGCGAACCGGCGCGGCGCTCTCGGCGGGCGCCTGCTGGGCCATGGCGGCCGGGCCGGCGACGAGCAGCGGCAGCGCCAGCAGGCCGACGGCCAGTTTGGTGACAGGGTGCATGAAATCCTCCGGCGGATGTTCCGAGCCTCCCGCGCCCGGAGGCGGCGCGCGCTTCCGATCAGGGAACTCTGGCTGAACGGCATGGGCAGGCCCGGCAATCGCGAACCCGCGCGGGAAAGGCAGCCCCGGACCGGCGCCCGGCCCGTTGCTCACGATCGAGCACGAACGGGCTGTCAAAGCAATGGGCCGACCACGAGGCCGGCCCATTCCGAGGTTGTTTCAGGCGTTCCGCAGCCGTGCGGTGCCCGCCTGGACGGAGATCACCAGCGGAACTTGATACCGCCCTGCCCGACCCAGCCCTCGACATCGCCGAAGTTGTATTCGGCGTTGCCGAAAAGCGCCACGGTGCTGTTGAGGTCGGCGGTGAAGCCGAGGCCGGCATTGTACCAGGTGCCGTTGATGTCGCTGGTCAGCACGGTGCCCGCCACGTTGGTCTTGTTGTCGCCCATGAACTCGGACAGCACGTTGAACGTCGCGTAGGGCGTGATCGTCTGGCCGGTTGCCATCACATAGGTCGACTGGACCTGCAGGCCCAAGCGGCCGATGAGCGACTGGGCATCGCCCGGCGAGACGTAGGTGCCGATCGAGTCGTAGTAGTCATCCTGCTTGGCGACGACATAGGCGAGCTGCACCTGCGGCTGGATGACCCACGCATTGGGCATCTCGAAGCCGTAGCCCACCTCGGCAGAGGCACCCCACACATTCGCGCTGGTATTGGCAGTGACGTTGCTCGTCGAGGTGATGTCGATGTCCAGCACGTCGACCTTGCCGACGAGGTCGGTGTAGAAACCCGCGCCCGGGGCCAGGCCGACCTGCCGGATCGAGGTGTAGATACCCGCCGACCAGCCGTTGATGTCCATCGACGAGCCGCTGTCCCACGAGGTCCAGTCGCCGGCGACGTCCACGTCAGACCAGCCATAGCCGCCGAAGGCGCCGGCCGTGACGCGCCAGCCGCTATAGTCGAAGGTGTAGTCGCCGCCGGCCTGCATGCCCCAGGTCTGCTGGCTGAAGTCCCAGCCGCCGGACACGTCATAGGTCAGGTCCGAACCGCCGCCGCGGCCCCACATCTGGAACTTCGGCGCCGGCAGCGGCTGGAAGGCCGGAGCCTTGCCGGTGACCGGGTCGAGATCGGCGTTGCGGCCCTCGAACTGCTCCTGCTGGCGCATCTCGCCGAGGCGCTTATAGAGCGTGTCCATGCCGGCGTAGAAGTGGTTCTGCACCGCCGACGGCGCCGTCGCGTAGCTGGTGGCCTGCGAGGTGTAGCCCGCGCGCAGGAACCAGTCGCCACCGCTGCTGGCGTCCGACATGCCGCCGGTGGTCGGGTCCTGATACAGCCGGTAGGCGAAGGCGCCGGCCATCACCTCGCGCCGGCCGCTGACCGGGTTCTGCGCGAGCTGGAAGGTTTCGTCGGGCGAGAGATGGCCCTCGGTGATGTCGACCACCTTGATGCCCGAACCCACCGTCGTGCCGGTGTTGATGCCTTCGCCCGGATTGGTGTTGTTCACATAGATCGTCGTGACGGCTTCGGAGGAGACGTTGCCGTTGATCACCAGAATGTCCGTCGCGCTCGCCGCGTCGTACAGGAAGGTGTCGATCAGCAGGTTGCCGCCGCCGATATAGTCGCCGTTGATGGTGAAGCGGTCGCCGGCGACGTCCTGCGGGATGCCGGAGACGAACTGGCCGTTATGCAGGGCGATGGTGCCCTGGTTGATGAAGGTCGCGGCCGGCAGGTCGCCCAGCGTCTCGTCACCGTCATGGTGATAGAGCTCGACGCGGGTGTTGCTGGTGCCGTCCACGGAATTGCCCGCCACATCGAGCACGCCGCCGGTGACCTTGAGGAAGCCGGCGTCCGGGCCGGTGTAAATCTCGCGATAGCCGGCCTCATCGGCCGAGCCCTCCAGCACGAAAGTGCCGGTGTCGAGATCGGCCTTCGAGTCGGTGAGGCGCAGATAGGAGGTGGGATCGACCACCACGAGGCCGTCCGTGCCCTCCGTCCCGTTGAAGTTCACATAACGCTGCGTCAGCTCGAGATAGGAGTTCTTGGAGACGCCGAGCTGCTGAAAGTGCTCCACATCGTCGAGCGACAGCGTGCTGCCATTGGTGACGACCAGCGTGTCGAAACCGCGGCCACCGTCGAGACCGCCCCAGATCGAGAAGTTCGAGTTCATGTTGTCGAGGCCGGACAGCTTGACGTAATCGTCACCATCGCCGCCACGGATGTTGTCGAGGCGGATCCAGCTATCCTCGTCGTCGGTGCCGGCGACCACGATGGTGTCGTCGCCGTCGCCGCCGTCGATATCGTCGAGGCGGATCTGGCCGCCATCGGCGATGACGCCGATGAAGTCGCCGCCGCTGTTGCCGTCGATGTCCTTGCCGCTGATCTCACCGCCCCGCTGGGCGAACAGGACGATCTTGTCGTCATTGTCGTGGTAGTGGCCGTACTCGCCGTCGCCCTCGATATTGTCGAAGCGGATCTCGCCGCCCTTGTCGGCGATCAGGAAGACCTTGTCGTCGCCCTTGCCGCCCTTGATGTCGTCGACGGTGATCTCGCCGCCCTTCTCCGCCGACAGCTTGATGGTGTCGTCGTCGTCGCCGCCGTCGATGTCGTCGACCTTGATCTCGGCACCCTTCTCGGCGAACAGCCCGATGAAGTCCTCGTCGTCGCCGCCGTCGATATCGTCGGCGCGGATGTCGCTGCGGCGATCCTCGGCCGACAGCACGATCACATCGTCTCCGTCGCCGCCGTCGATGTCGTGGACATAGATGTCGCCGCCATCCGACACGAACAGGCCGATGAAGTCCGTGCCGTCATTACCGTCGATATTGTCGCCGACGATCGTGCCGCCATCGGTGGCCGACAGGATGATCTTGTCGTCATTGTCGCGATAGCGGCCGTACTCGCCGTCGCCTTCGATGTCGTTGAAGCGGATCTCGCCGCCCTTCTCCGCCGACAGGAAGATCTTGTCGTCGCCCTTGCCGCCCTTGATGTCGTCGACGGTGATCTCGCCGCCCTTCTCCGCCGACAGCTTGATGGTGTCGTCGTCCTCGCCGCCGTCGATGTCGTCGATCTTGATCTCGGCGCCCTTCTCGGCGAACAGGCCGATGAAGTCTTCGCCATCGCCACCGTCGATGTCATGGGCGCGGATGTCGCTGCGGCCATCCTCGGCCGACAGGACGATCACGTCGTCATCGTCGCCGCCGTCGATGTCGCGGACATAGATGTCGCCGCCATCCGAGGCGAACAGGCCGATGAAGTCCTCGCCATCATTGCCGTCGATGTTCTCGCCGGAAATCTTGCCACCATCCTTGGCGGTAAGAACGATCACGTCGTCCTCGCTGCGGTGCCAGCTGCGGCCGTAGCCGTACCCGCTGTCGCCGTCGCCCGCGATGTCGTCGAAGCGGATCTCGCCGCCGTCGTCGGCGGTCAGGAAGATCTTGTCGTCGCCCTTGCCGCCGGTGATGTCATCGACCTTGATCTCACCGCCCGTGTCGGCCGAGAGCTTGATCTCGTCGTCGCCGTCGCCGCCCTTGATGTCGTCGAGGGTGATCTCGCCGCCCTTCTCCGCCGACAGCTTGATGGTGTCGTCGTCCTCGCCGCCGTCGATGTCGTCGATCTTGATCTCGGCGCCCTTCTCGGCAAACAGGCCGATGAAGTCTTCGCCGTCGCCGCCGTCGATGTCATGGGCGCGGATGTCGCTGCGGCCGTCCTCGGCCGACAGGACGATCACGTCGTCATCGTCGCCGCCATCGATGTCGCGGACATAGATGTCGCCGCCATCCGAGGCGAACAGGCCGATGAAGTCCTCGCCATCATTGCCGTCGATGTTCTCGCCGGAAATCTTGCCGCCGTCCTTCGCGGTAAGGACGATCACGTCGTCCTCGCTGCGGTGCCAGCTGCGGCCGTAGCCGTACCCACTGTCGCCGTCGCCCGCGATGTCGTCGAAGCGGATCTCGCCGCCGTCGTCGGCGGTCAGGAAGATCTTGTCGTCGCCCTTGCCGCCGGTGATGTCATCGACCTTGATCTCGCCGCCCGTGTCGGCCGAGAGCTTGATCTCGTCGTCGCCGTCGCCGCCCTTGATGTCGTCGAGCCGGATCTCGCCGCCCTTCTCCGCCGACAGCTTGATGGTGTCGTCGTCCTCGCCGCCGTCGATGTCGTCGAGCTTGATCTCGGCGCCCTTCTCGGCGAACAGGCCGATGAAGTCTTCGCCGTCGCCGCCGTCGATGTCATGGGCGCGGATGTCGCTGCGGCCGTCCTCGGCCGACAGGATGATCACGTCGTCATCGTCGCCGCCGTCGATATCGCGGACATAGATGTCGCCGCCATCCGAGGCGAACAGGCCGATGAAGTCCTCGCCGTCATTGCCGTCAATGTTCTCGCCGGAAATCTTGCCGCCCTTATCGGCCGTCAGGACGATCTTGTCGTTCTCGCGGCTCCAGCGGCTGCCATAGCCATAGCCGCCGTCACCGGAGATGTCGTCGAAGCGGATCTCGCCGCCCTTCTCGGCGGTCAGGTAGATCTTGTCACTCCCATCGCCGCCCGAAATGTCGTCGACGGTGATCTTGCCGCCCTTCTCCGCGAACAGCCCGACGAAATCGTTGTCTTCACCGGCCCGGATGTCGTCGCCCTTGATCTCTCCACCCTTCTCGGCCGAGAGGATGATGACATCGTCGTCGTCCAGATGATGGCCGCCGTAGCTGCCATTACCCTCGATGTCGTCGAAGGTGATGAGTCCGTCGTCATCCGCCTTCAGCTTGATGAAATCGTCGCCGGAGCCGCCGCTGATGTCCTTCTCGAACAGGACGTAATTGCTGTCCCCGGACGCGGTCGCGATGATCTTGTCCTCGCCCGAGCCGCCCTTGACCTCGCCGCCCATCGTCACGTCGCCGTGGAGAGCGTTGATCAGAATTTCGTCGTCGCCCTTGTCGCCGCTGACGTCTTCGTGGATGCCCACCCAGTAATCCGCAGTCGAATCCGCGCTGCCGATGGTGATCTTGTCGTTGCCGTCGCCGCCGGACACCGAGCCGCCATATTCGACATTGCCCGTGTTGGCCGAGACGCCGTCGGCACCGATGAAGATGGTGTCGCCGCCCGCCTTGCCCAGGAGCTCGATGGCGTCCCAGGTCGTGCCGTCGAAGCCGTAGGTGCCGCCGAGAACCTTGATGGAATCGGGATCGTCCGTGCCGACAATGTCGGTCGACACGTAGCCAGCCGTGGTATCGCAGACGATGGTGGAGGTGCCGTTGCCCGTGCAGCTCGTCGCCGAAGCGGGCTGCGGCGCCACCGTCACCGCGAGGGCGACGAAGACCGTGCTGAGCGCAAGCGTGGAGACCGAGCTGAACAGCGCCCCCTTACGGTGCTCCACCGCCGGAGACATTAGCGACTTACGCTTCGCAGCCAGCTTCGAACCACGCGCCCAACGGCGCGACGCCGCAATAACGGTCGACATCAAACAGCTCCCAACCCATCGGCGGAATAAACTCCCGCCTTTTCCAAATTTGCCCGTACTTCCGGCTCTCGGTCCGGATTCGGTTTCGGCATCGGGAAGCTAGATCGGCGCCACGAAAAGCGGCAAGAGGCTGATCAAACCGGCAGTATCGCATAATTCCGGCTCTCAAAAAAAACCGCCGCCCCGCGCTGACCGCAAGAGGGTCACAGAAATGCCCTATGTTCAACGGGTTGTGGATTCGCACGTTTCGCGTGCAAAATTTCACAAATTCCCTCATATTAATACCTGCTCATTTTGCCTTCCCGCGCCGGTGGTGATTGGCGCCGTGTGTGCTATTTTTGCTACGCATTCGGGGAAGGGATGAACGACGGTCGTCACTTTGGGCGACCGCGTTCCGTCCGCAGAAAGCGGCCTGCGGGGAACATGCTGGTTGGTTATTGTGTAGTGGAACCCGATGGCCAGCAGGCCAACGGGGCGGCCTTCGACAACGTGCACGGAAGCGCCGATATGAGCCGGGACAGCGAAGCAACGCTGCGCCACCCGGACATCGCCCAGCTTGAGAAGCTCGGCTGCGAGCGCGTCTTCTCCGATATCGAGGACGACCGGCGCGCCGACCGGCCCGGGCTGCGCGCGGCGATCGAATTCATGCGCGGGGGCGACGTGCTGGTCGTGCCGTCCATGTCGCATGTGGGGCACGACATCGAATCTGCGGTCGTCGCCATCGCCCGGCTGAGCGAGAAAGGCGCCACGCTGCAGATCGGCGGCATGGCGATGGATATGATGATCCCGTCCGGCGAGGCGCTGGCCTTTGCGTGCCGGGTTCTTGCGCCGCTCGCCAGCCCGGCCGCCACGCCGCCGGACCTCGATGGCGCGCCGCGCCGGCGCGGCCGGCCGCACTCGCTCTCGAAGAAGGACATCGCCAAGGCGCGGCGCCTGCTGGCCGCCGGCAACGCGGTGCCGCAGGTCGCCCGCGCGCTCGGCGTGTCCTCCGCGACGGTCTATCGAATCTTCCCGCGCCGCGGGCAGAAGCCCGACGCGGAAGGCGCCGAGGAATAGACGCCCCCGCCGGACCCGCGAATCGGGACCCGGACCGCAGGGCCGGCAGCCTCAGCCCTTCAGCGCGGGCAGCGCCTGGTCGATGCCGTCGAGCGGCAGCGCCACCTTCAGCACCTGCCCGTCAACGAAGGTGAAGCTGGCCACCGCCTCCCTGGCGCCCGCCAGCTCCTTGGCGAAGGCTTCGTCGAAGGCGCCGACAGCGTGGCATCCGTTGGACGAGCACGAGGCGAAGTGGAAGTGGCGCGCCGCCCCGCCGTCGAGGCTGATCTCGAGCCCGTCATCGAGCCGTACGCCGAGCGGGGTGCGGAACAGGAAGGCCGGCTCGCCCGCCGGGTTGCGGCCGATCTGCCAGAGCAGCGCGACCTTCTTCGACCTGGCCTCGAGCACCTTCAGGCTCGCCGTGCAACTCTTCCTGTCCTTCACGTCGAGCCGCTCGCGGCAGGTCACGCTCCACTGGCCGAAGGTCTTCGTCGTCGCCTGCGCCGGGGCGAGCTTTCGCGGCTTGGGCGCCTCGGCCTTGCTCTCGGTCTTCACAGGTGCGGCCGTCTGCGCGCTCGCGGGCTGGGCCACCGCGAGCGCCAGCGGCAGGATCAGCGCAAGCGGCGCGGCGAGCTTGACGGACAGGAACATCGAAACCTCCGGGGAGAACGCATCATCGTCGGGCGCGGCGTGGAGCGGTGCCGGGCGCGCGGCCGGCGCGCCCAATTCATCGCAGTCGCGGGAGAAACACAATCGGCATTGCCGGCTACCGGCACCTCAGCGCGGGGAGCGCACCGCGCGCACCAGCACGCTTGTCGCCAGCAAGATGGCAGCGGTGGCGATGCCGGCGGTGACGACGCCCGCCGGCGTCCAGCGCGCGCTGGCCTGAACGGCGACAAACCTGCCGACCCGCAGGTCCCACACCGCCTTCATCTCTTCGGGGTGACAGGGATATGGCGGCGTCTCGCTGCCCGGCTGGTCGGCCATCTCGTCTCTCCGCGCGGATCGTCCGGCCGGACATTCCTACTCCCCGCCGGTGGCGGCGCCTAGTGCCGCCGATTCGCCCAAGAGCGGAGAACCGGGAAGAGAGCGAAGAACCGGGAAGGCGGCATCTTGACGCTTGTCGTCGTGCCCGAAGCCCCTACATCGGCTCACGGCCGCAAATGGCCCTGAGAGGAGTGAGATGTCGTCGCGTTTCGTTCGGTTCGATCCGGAGACCGTTGAGCTTCTGGACAGATGCGCCGCCAGGGCGCAGCAGGTCGCCCGCCAGATGCACCCCGATGCCAATGACGAGGATACCCGCACCCGCCTTGCCTCGGCGCTGATCGAGGCGCTGCAGCTGGGCGAGACCGACGAGGCCAGCCTCGTCGCCTTCGCCCTGCGGGTGCTTCCCGCCGCGCGCGAGGATGCGTTCGGCCGTGCGCCCGCGACGGCTGCTTGAGCGGTCGCGCCCACGTGTCAGCCGCGCACGCGGTGGCGGCCGGCCCACACCACGAGCGCCGGCAGCAGCACGGCCTGTACCACCGTGATCAGCAGCAGCAGTCCGAAATTGTTCGGCGCGAAATCATGCGCGTCGATCGCCTCGCGCACATGGCCGACGGCCACGCCGGCGAAGAACAGCGCCGTGTACAAGGCGGCGGCGGCCTGGAATGGCAGGCTCCGCCAGAAGGCGAGCACCGCCACGACGCCGATCGAGAGGTCGGCGACGCCGATCTCGAACTGGAAGGGCGACACCTGCCAGCCGATCGACTGCGCGGCGATTTCGGGAAAGAACACGTGAAAGAGGCCCGCCCACAGCGAGGCCACGCCGACCGGCAGCAGGAGCAGCCAGCGCAGCAACCTGTTCGGCAGCGGCTCCTCCCCGCCCGTCATGAAGGCCGCCGCGACGGCGATGACGAACAGGAAGGCCGGCAGATTGGTAAGGACGAAACGGATTGCCTCGGCCATCGTAAGAAATCCCGGCTGTGGAACGCGATGGGCGAACACTACGCCGCCGGCCCGAAACGAAGCCAGCGCGAAACGTGCGCTCGACGCGGCGCGCTCCCGCTTCAGGCGCGGTTGCGGAACTGTCATCGAAACTGTGCATGAGGGGGTAGACCGCGAAGGAGCGAGGCGCTATATCCCCCGCGTTCGCCGCCGGGTCCTGCCGACCCGGCCGCCGGGCTTGCGAATGCAGGTAAATCCCTGAAATTCCAGAGCCTTCGGTGGGGGATAGTTTAACGGTAGAACTGCGGACTCTGACTCCGTTAGTCCAGGTTCGAATCCTGGTCCCCCAGCCAACCTGTTTTCCTAAGACATTTCCTTGAGTGCTTCGCCTTCGTGCGACAGGCCCGCTCCACGCCTGTCGTCCTGCGCCGAAGCGCGGTTGCGCTTGACCGCCGCCCCGCCGCCCTGCACCACGGAGCCGGCCACAGCGAGCCGGAGGCACCCGCTTGATCACGCTCTATTCCTATCCCGAGCTTTTCGGCGTCGCGGACAATAATGGCTATGGGCTGAAGGTCTTCGCCTATCTGCGGCTGGCCGGCCTGCCCTTCGATCACCGGCACGTGGTCGATACGTCGGCGGCACCGCGCGGCCAGCTTCCCTATATCGACGACGATGGCGAGATCGTCGGCGACAGCGAGGCCATCCTCGCCCATCTCGCTGCCCGTCACGGCATCGATCTCGACGCCGGACTGACGCAGGCCCAGCACGACACAACGCTGATGGCGACGCGCCTGCTCGACGATCTCTACTGGGTGATGTCCTACTCGCGCTGGAAGGACCCGGCCTTCTGGCCGGCGTTCAGCGCCGCGCTGCGCCGCGAGCATCCGGAGCTGACCGACGAGGTGCTGCAGCAGGCGCGGGACTACAATGCCCAGCGCTACCATTTCCAGGGGATCGGCCGCTACGCGCCGGAAGCCGCCTATGCACGCGGCCTCGCCGATCTCGCCGTGCTGGCGCGGCTGGTGCCGGCGGAAGGCTATGTGTTCGGCCCCCGCCCGGCCCGCCTCGACGCGGCTATCTACGGCTTCGTCGCCAACATCCTCTTCTACGAGATCGACACGCCGCTACGGCGCTTCGTGCAGGGGGCGGAGAATCTGGTCCGCCATTGCCGCGCGATCCATGCCGCCATCGCGGACGTTAACAGAGCGTAAGCGCCGCCCGCTGCAGGCATACCTCCGACGCCGGTTTCGACCTCGATTCATGCACTGAATGCAATATTAAGGTAATATAATACCTTAATTGCCTATTTTCGTCGTTTCTGGCGGATTTCCGGGACCTCCAACCCATGCATGCCTGTCAGTGCTGTCATGCAGCATTCCGCCTTTTGCGGCGCGAAAGCGCGGCTATATTGCTGGCATACAGAATACGAAATGGAGACCACGATGAGCACCGTTACCCTTTCCCGCCACAGCTCGCCGGACTTCTTCTCGCGCGTCGTCGAGAGTGTTGCCGCCTTCTTCGAAGCCGTCAGCGAAGGCCGCCAGATCGCCCAGCGCTACGAGGCCCTGTCCCGCCTTTCGGACGCCGCCCTCGCCAAGCGTGGCCTGACCCGCCAGGACATCGCCCGCGCCGCCGTCAGCGGCCGCTGATCGTCCCGGCCGCTGATCCGGCCGGTTCGCGAATACGCAGGGTGACGCTGTCGGACGATCCCACAGCGTCCATCACGGTCAGGCGAACGAAACCTGCGCCCGCCGGCTGCCAGAAGAACGTGGCGGCATTGGCGGGCTCGCCGGCCGGTACGCCGTCCACGAACACCGTCAGGCGGCCCGTGCCGCCGCTGACCTTCAGCGCCAGCGGCTCGTCCGCCTCGCGCTCCAGACTTGCCCCGTCCGGCGGAAACGCGATGCGGGGACCCACGCCCTCACCGATCTGACCCGCCATCCGGCCGAAGCGTCGGAGCGGCGGCGGCAGCTCGGCATTTCGCGCGACGATCGCCTCGCCCGGCACCGGCCCGAAGGGCGCCGGCCGCGTCATCAGGCGCGCAAAGGCCTCGAACAGGATCGGCGCCGCCGCCTCGCGCCCGATCATGCCCGGCACGGGCTGCCCGTCCGGCCGGCCCACCCACACCGCCACCGTCCGCCGCCCGTCAAAGCCGACCGCCCAGGCGTCGCGGTAGCCGAAGGACGTGCCGGTCTTGAAAGCGATGCGCCCCGCCCGCTCGTTGCGCGGCGCCGGCGTGCCGGCCAGCGTGTCGGCGAGATACCAGGCCGCCACCGGGCTCATCAGCCGGCGCGCGCGCTCCCCTCCGGTCGTTCCCCCGTCGAGCCGCTCGCGCAGCGGATGCGCCATCCCGCCATCGGCGATGCCGCCATAGAGGCCGGCCAGCGCGTCGAGGCTTATGCCCGCGCCGCCCAGCCCCACCGCCAGCCCCGGCACCTCGCCGGGCGGCAGCTTCAGCGCGAAGCCGGACTGGCCGAGCCGGCTGGCGAGGCGCTGCGGCCCCACCGCCTGCAAAAGCACCACGGCGGGCACGTTCAGCGAGAGTTGCAGCGCCTGCCGCACCGAGACCGTGCCCTGATACTCGCGATCGAAATTGCGCGGGCGATAGGCGCCGAAGCGCGCAGGCCGGTCCTCGATCAGCGTCTCGGGGTGGGCCAAGCCGTCCTCGAAGGCGAGGCCGTAGATGAAGGGCTTCAGTGTCGAACCGGGCGAGCGCTGGGCGCGCGTCAGGTCGACGGCGCCGGCGCGGGCGGCGTCCAGAGGATCGGCGCCGCTGACGCGGGCCAGCACCTCGCCGCTCGCATTGTCGACCATCACCATGGCGAGCGACACGCCGGGCCCGAGCTCGCGCACCCGCTCGCCGGCCAGTTCCTCCAGCCGCGCCTGCGCCACCGCGTCGATGGCAAGGCGGTGCTCGCGCGCCGCCGGGCGCTCGCGGCGCGCCGCCTCCGCCGCATGTGCGGCCAGCATCGGCAGGGCGAGGCGCCGTGCCTGCAGGGGCGCGCGGTGGGCGAACTCCGCCTCCGGCGCGCCGAACAGGCCGGCCTCGGCGAGCCGCGCCAGCACCTTGTCGCGGGCGAGGTCGGCGCGCTCGGGGTTGCGGTCGGGTCGGCGGGCCTCGGGCGCCTGCGGCAGCGACACCAGCAGCGCCGCCTCGGCCAACGTCAGCCGGCGCGGCTCCTTGCCGAACCAGGCGAGGCTCGCCGCGCGCACGCCTTCTATATTGCCGCCATAGGGCGCCAGCGTGAGATAGAGGCCGAGGATCTCGCGCTTGGAAAGCCGCGCCTCCAGCTCGATGGCGCGGCGCATTTCGGAAAGCTTGGCGCCGATCTTCGCAAGCGTGCCACCGCCCGCGCGCGGCTCCAGCAGCCGCGCCACCTGCATGGTCAGCGTCGAGCCGCCGGAGACGATCCGTCCATGCACCAGCATCTGCCCGGCCGCGCGCAGCAGGGCGAGCGGATCGACGCCGCCATGCTGCCAGAAGCGGCGGTCCTCATAGGCGACCAGCATGTCGACATAGCGCCGGTCGACCTCGCCCGGCTCCGCCTTGAGCCGCCAGCGCCCGTCCTTGAGCGCAAAGGGTCGCAGCAGCCTTCCCTCGCGGTCCAGCACCTCGACCGAGAGAGCGGGAGACGGGGCGGGAGGCGCGGCCGCGCGCACGCCGGCGAGCCAGGCGGTGCTGCCGCCGGCCACCAGCATCGTACCGAGCACAGCGAGCCCGGCGCCGCGCCGCAGCGCCGCCCTCATCGCGCCCTCCCCACGCCCTTCATCGCCGCGCCCTCACCGTGCCGGCCCCGTCACTTCGGTGCGTCCCGCCGCCGTACGGGCGAAGCGGCCGGGGCGGTACATGTCTTCGACGATGGCGGGGGGATGGGCGTAGCTGCCCGGCGAGACGGCGCGCACGATATAGGCGACGCGCAACGCCTGCGCCTCCTCCGAGCCCTGGGTGAGATCGAAGGCGGCCGCGAAGAAGGTATCGCGGAACTCGGCATGCGCCGGCTGGGTGGTGTCGCCGAGCCAGGACAGCACGCCGACATCCGAGCCGACGGCAAGGCTCGGATTGTCGATCTCGAAGCCCGCCGGGAGGTGATCGACCAGCAGCACGTGGCTCGGCCCGGCCTCGTCCTCCTGCGCCTCCAGCAGCACGACGAGCCGCTGGTTCTGCGCCACCTTCGCCGGGTCGGCCGGCTGGCCCTCCAGCGTGAAGTAGCTGCGCGTCAGCGCGAAGCCGTTCGCCGCCGCCGGCTCGGGCGTCGCCGGCGGGCCGTCGATGGAGACGGCGACCTCGAGCGGCGCGGTGCCGCGATTGGTCAGCACGATGGGCTTGGCGAGTTCGTCCGGCGTCAGCGTGCGCTCGTAAATGCCGGTCTGCGCGCGCCCGTCGACATCGACCGCGATACCGCGCCCCTCGCGCGCCGCGCGGGCGGCGAGCAGCAGCCACGCATCTTCCTGCGTCGAGGTCGGGCCGGCATCGACGAAGGCGGTGGCGATGCGCGCCCGCGCCGTGCGCGCCTTGCCGGTAAAGCCGGCTTCCGAGGCGAGCGTCGCCACCCCGGCGGCGTCGCGCAGGATGGAGCCGAAATCCGGCCGGCCGGTCGCCACCGTCTCCGCCGCGTCCGGCAGCAGTTCGAGCGCCGCGCCGAACACCTTCTCCGCCCGCCCCTTGTCGCCCAGCAGAGCGAGCGAGGCGGCGAGCTGGCCGCGCGCGAAGGCGCTCCCCACCTCCTCCAGCTTGGCGTCGGCGATGTAGCGCAGATCGCCCAGGGGCGCCCGGCCGTTGCGCGCCAGAACATAGATCGCATAGGCGGTGCCGTCGTCGGTGGCGCCGTCGCCAGCATAGGCGAGCGCGTTGCGCAGCCGGTCGAGCGCCATGGCGAAGGGCTGCTCGGGCACGGCATGGCCCTTCTCGCGGGCGCGGGTGAGGAAATCGGTGACATAGGCGTCGAGCCACAGATCGTTGCCGCCCGCCTCCCACAGTCCGAAGGAGCCGTCCGAACCCTGCCGCGCGAGGAGGCGGGCAATGGCGTTGCGGATGGTCTCGGCCGGCTCCTGCCCGAGCCGGAAACGCGCCGGCGGGCCGAAGTCGGAGAGATAGAGCAGCGGCAGCGCGCGGCTGGTGAGCTGCTCGGAACAGGCGAAGGGATAGCGGTCGAGCGCGCCGATCAGCGCCGGCACGTCGAGCGCCGGATCGAGCCCGGCGAAGACGCTGACCCCGCCGCGCCCCGGCACGAGGTCGGCCACGAGGTCGCGGCTCAGCGTCAGGCTCTCGCCCGGCGCCAGCGTGTCGACACTGCGGCGGGAGATCGCGGGATAGGCGGGGCGCAGGTCGAGCCGGTAGTCGCGCGCGATGGCGAGCCCGCCGGGGCCTGACAGGCGGACGGAGAGTTCCGCCTCGCCAATGCCGGTGCCCTGAAGTTGAAGGTTGAACGCCTGCCGGCCGCCCTTCTCCAGCGGCACCGTCTTCGGCGCGCTGGCGACCGAGATCGGCCCGTCCGTCACCACGTCGAGCGCATAGTCGCCGGCCTCGCCGTCGACATTGGCAATGGCGAGGTTGAGCGTCGAGCGGTCGCCGGCGGCGAGGAAGCGCGGCAGCGTCGCCGTGATGACGACGGGATCGCGAATGACGACATCGGCCTGCGCATGGCCGACCGCCGCCTCCGACCACGCCACCGCCATCAGCCGGCCGGTGCCGTCGAAGGGCGGGATGGTGAAGTCGACCGTTCCCCGGCCCTCGCCGTCGAGCTTCACGAGGCCCGAGAACAGGGCGAGCGGGGGCTGCGTCGGCGGCTCGGCCTGCAGCCCGCCTTCCATGGCGTCGCCGCCCGCGCGCAGCCGGCCGCGCGTGCCCAGCATGCCGTCGATGAGCTGGCCGTAGAAGTCGCGCACCTGCGTGCCGAGCGCGCGCTGGCTCAGATAGAAGCCGTCGGGGTCCGGCGTCTTGAAGGCGGTGAGGTTGAGAATGCCGACATCGACCAGCGCCAGCGTCACATAGGCCTCGCCCTTGCCGGCACCGGTGATGCGCACCGGCACGGAGAGCGTGGTCTCCGGCCGCACCAGCGAGGGCGCGTCGAGCTTCACGTCCAGCACGCGCTGCGCGCGGTCGACGCCGAACCAGGCGAGGCCGATGGCGCGGCCGGGATTGCGGCCGGCGGCGACATCCAGCGGACGGTGCAGGAAGGCGAGCGCATAGGCGCCCGGCGCCCAGCCGGCGGTGGCCGTGAACTCCACCGCGCTGTCGCCGGCGGGAACGTCCAGCGTCTTCGAGGCGAGCACGCCGTCGCCGACGATGAGCACGGTGGCCGAGCCGGCATAGCGGCTGGTGAGGTTCACCCTCACGGTCTCGCCGTCATTGTACTGGGACTTGTCGAGCCCGACGTCGAGCCGGTCGGGCGCGTCGGCGGTGGCCCCGCCGCCCCAGCCGGCCTCGAAGGGCACGGCGGTGGCGATGCGCCCGTCGCTCACCTCCAGCCGGTAGCGGCCCCAGCCGACCGGCACGCTGAGCCGCGCCGGCACGCCGCCGGTGAGTTCCACCGCGCCGTCGGCGACCTTGGCGACGCTTTCTACCGGCTCGAAATCCCAGGCGCCGCCGAGGCGATACCACTGGTAGCGCGTCTCCAGCCGATAGAGCGCCCATCGCCCGGCTTTGAGCGCCACCGGCGCGCCGGCAGCGTCGAAGGCCTGCACCTCGAAGCCCGCCTGCGCGTTCTCGCCCGGGCCGGCGCCTTCGAAGAGCGGTTTCACACCGATGCCGACGCCATTGGGCCGCACCGGCAGCACCAGCGAGCGGCGCACCGCCCGCCCGCCCCCTTCATTGAGTGACACGAAGATCTCCGCCTCCAGCGGGCGGGCGCTCGGCGGCAGCGTGGGCAGGCTGGCGGCAAGGCTCGCCTTGCCCTGCGCATCCGTCACGGCGGAGGCGGCGAGCGGCTCGCGCACCGGCGTGAAGCCGTCATCCGGCCGGCCGAAGCGCCAGCCGGCAAGACCGGGGCGCTGGTCGGCGACGCGCACTTCGATCTCGCCCTCGACATCGAGGCCGGCGGCCGGCGGGCCGAACAGCCAGCGCCCGTCCGCCGCCACCGTCACCGGCGTGCCCGGCGCAATATCCGTGGCGGCAGAGGAGATGTCGAGCGCCAGCCGCTCGGGCACATAGTCTTCCAGCAGGAAGGTGGTCGCACCGGTCGGGGCGCCGCGCGGGTCGGCATAAGCCTCCACGCGCCAGGTGCCCGTCATGGCGTCGCCCATAAGCGCGAAGCCGACTGTCCGCCCGCCCGCGCCGGCATCCTCCGCCAGCACGCGGCGCTCCTCCACGCCGTCGGGGCGCTTCAGCACGAGGGTGAGCGGGATGCCGCGCGCCGCCGCCACCTGGGGCGCGCGCAGCAGCGCGGTGACGTGCACCGTCTCGCCGGAGCGATAGACGCCGCGCTCGGTGGTGACGAAGGCGTCGAGCTTCTCCGGCGCCGCCCTCCCACCCACACCCCGGTCGGTGAGGTCGAACGCCTGGTCGTCCAGCGAGAGGAAGGCGTAGTCGCCCTCCTTCGCCTGCGCCACCACGACGGTGGGCGCGAAGCCGTCCTTGCCGCGCATCATCCCGGCATCGAAGGTGCCCGTGCCGCTCGCATCCGTGCGGGCGGTCGCCAGCACCTCGTTCGACTTGGCGAGCAGGCGCAGTTCGACGCCTTCCAGCGGCTGCGCGCTGCCGAGCGCGCGCACCAGAACGGTCAGCCCGTTGCTGCCCGAAAGCGCGGTGAGGCCGAGATCGGAGACGACGAACCACTGCGTCGCGCGCGAGCCCCAGTCGTCGTTCGGGTCGGCGGCCTCGCCCGCCGGACGGGCCGTGAGCGCATAGACGCCGGGCGCCAGCATGCCCACCGCCTCGTCGACGGGCAGCGAGGTGGTGACGTCCTCGTTGAGCGGCGAGGCGGTGTCGAGCTCGCCCTTGAACACAAGCTCGGCCTTGCCGTCCTTGAGTTGCTGGACGTCGTAGCCCGCGATGTCGCGGCGGAAATCGCCGTCGAGCGCGGTCGGAATCAGGCTGCGGTCGCCGATGCGGAACATCTCGACCCCGACGCGCGAGGTGTTCACGCTCACCACCGGAATGCCCCGCGGGCCGGTGCGCGGCAGCACGTAGCTGCGGCCGGTGAAGCGCACGCCCGGCTTGCGGTCGCGCACATAGATGGTGAGGTCGGCGCTCTCGCGCAGCGGCTCGGCGGCGATGGAGGACGGCAGCCCCTGCCGCAGCTTCATCTCATAGCTTTCGCCATGCTTCAGCCCCTCGACGCAGAGCTGGCTCGCCTCGCTCGTCACCGCCGGCTTGTCGATCTTCCCGCCGGGACCGCTCAGCGTCACATAGGCCGAATAATCCTGACCGCCGCCGGCCAGCGGCTCGGAGAATTGCACGCAGATGCGCGGGTTCGCCGCGTCCGAATCGACGCTGTAGTCGAGGAGGCGGAAGCCGCGCTCCTCGCGCAGCTTGTCGTAGAAGGCGCGCTGGTCGGGCACGTCCACATAGGCGAGCGCGCTCGCCAGCGTGTCGAGCGCCGGCCGCCAGAGCGAGCGCTGGTCGTAGAGATGCCCGATGGCGAACAGCGCGTCGGCCTGCTGGGCGCGGGTGGCGGCGGTGCGGTAGGCGATGAAGGCCGCGGCCTGCGCGCGTTCGAGGAAGGTGTCGGCGTTCTCGTCATCCTTCGGCTTGATGCGCGAGAGGGCACGCGAGAGGCGCTGCCACAGGCCGGCATCGGCCGGGCTCGCCTGCGCCAGCCGGCCATAGATCTCCGCCGCGCTGCGCGCATCGCCCGCCGCCAGCGCCGCATCGGCGTCCTTGCGAAGCTGGGCGGCCGGCTTGGCGAGCGGGGAGCGGTCGCGGTGCAGCAGCGCCTGCAGCCGGCGCGCCGCCTCCACGAGGTCCGGGCGCGAATAGGTGGCGGGCAGCGCGTCCGACGCCGCCTTTCCGGCCTGCTGGGCTGCATTGGTCAGGGGCTTCGCCGGCTGGGCGCCGCTCGCGGCGGGCTTGGCAGGCTGCGTGCCGCTCGCCGCAGGCTTGGCGGGTGGCGCGGTCTGCGCCGCCGCCGGAGCGGCCAGCGCCGCCACGATCACCGCACCCGCCACCACCCGCGAAAGCCCCGAAAAGGCCAACGAAATCGCGACCATGACACCACCCCCACGAAGACGCTAAGCTGCGTTGCCGGAACGATAGGACGAATCCGGTGCGCGGACCATGACAGGACCGTTCCCCACGCGGCGGCACGGATGTCACACAGCCGAGGATTGCCACGCCGGCGCCATTGAATAGCCGTCCGCGCTTAGGTATACGGGCCGTCATCATCTAAAGGGTCACGCCGTCGCCCGGCGACGGAGAACCGATTCAACCGTGGCCGGACGCGGCCGCCGAGACCAGAGGCCTTTCATGTCGACCACGTTCGAGACCGTTGCCAACATCATTGCCGAGACGTGCGACATCCCGCGCGAGAACATCACGCCGGAGAGCCACGCGATCGACGATCTCGGCATCGACAGCCTGGACTTCCTCGACATCGCCTTCGCCATCGACAAGGCGTTCGGCATCAAGCTTCCGCTGGAAAGCTGGACGCAGGAAGTGAACGAGGGCAAGGCCACCACCGAGCAGTACTTCGTGCTCAAGAATCTCGTGGCCCGCATCGACGAGCTGATCGCCGCCAAGTCCGCCTGATCGCGGACAGGCAACGGCGCGTGCGCAGGACCGGGTGATGCGGCTCGAATATTTCCAGATGATCGACAAGGTCCTCGAGCTCGATCTCGAGGCCCGCACGTTGCGGACCGCCAACACGGTCCCGGACGAAAGCCCGATCTTCGAAGGCCATTTCCCCGGCCACCCGCTGCTGCCCGGCGTGCTGCTGTTCGAGATCATGGCGCAGACCAGCGGCATGCTGGCGCTGCGCCTGCACAATTACGACCGCATGGCGTTCCTCGCCTCGGTCGACAAGGGCAAGCTGCGCACCTTCGTGACCCCCGGTCAGGTGATCGAGGTGTTCTCCCGCCTCGAACATGACGGCTCGGGCTATGCCCGGCTCAAGGCCGAGGGCAGGGTCGAGGGCAAGCTCGTCTGCAACGCCGATATAACCCTCAAGACCATGCCCTTCCCGGCGCCCGAGCTGCGCGGCTACCTGCTGTCGACCGCCAAGCGCATCGGCATGCCGATGGGCGACGCGCCGGCCGCCGGCGAAGGGGCGTGCCAGGAAAGCCTGACGCATGTCTGAAAGCCTGACGCATGTCTGATCGTCGCGACGTCTGGATCACCGGCATCGGGATCGTCTCCTCGCTGGGTGAAGGCCCGATCGCCCATTGGGAAGCGCTGTCTGCCGGCACCACGGTGATCGACGAGGAGAGCTTCGCGCCCTACCTCGTCCACCCGCTGGCGAAGATCAATTTCGACGCGCAGATCCCCAAGAAGGGCGACCAGCGGCAGATGGAGCCGTGGCAGCGCATCGGCACCTACGCGGCCGGCCTTGCGCTCGATTCCGCCGGCATCAAGGGCGACAAGGACATTCTGGGCACCACCGACATGGTGGTGGCGGCGGGCGGCGGCGAGCGCGACCAGACGGTCGACGGCGCCATCCTCACCGAGATCGAGAAGCAGCCCAAGCCCGACGTCTTCCTCAACGAGCAGCTCCAGTCGAACCTGCGCCCGACGCTGTTCCTGGCCCAGCTCTCCAACCTTCTGGCCGGCAACATCTCCATTGTGCACGGCGTCACCGGCTCCTCGCGCACCTTCATGGGCGAGGAAAGCTCGGGCACCGACGCGGTGCGCATCGGCTGGTCGCGCATCGCGGCCGGCACCAGCGAGATCGCCCTCGTCGGCGGCGCCTACAATGCCGAGCGGCGCGACATGCTGCTGCTCTTCGCGCTCAAGCGCCTCGCCCGCCACGCCCCCTGGGCGCCGGTGCTGGCCGATCCTAAGGGCGTGCCGACCGGTTCGGCCGGCGCCTTCCTGGTGCTGGAATCGCCCGAGCACGCGACCGCTCGCGGCGCCAAGCCCATCGCCAAGCTCTCCGGCGTGTGGTCCGAGCGTGCGCAGCGTAACGAGCCGGGCGCCGTCGAGGCGGTGATCGAGCAGCTCGTGAAGACGGCTGAGGCCGGCGTCACCGAAGGCACCGCCATTCTCTCCGCCGCCTGCGGCGCGCCCGAGCCGACCCAGGCGGAAGCCGCCGTGCTGGCCCGCTCCGGCCTGCCGGTGCGCTCGGTGACGGATCGCGTCGGCCACGGGCTGGAGGCGCAGATGCCGGTCGCGCTGGCGCTCGCCGCGCTGTGCGTCGCCGAGGGGCGGCTTTTCGCCCCGCTCGCCGGCGAGCCGCTGGAAAAGCCTTTCGACGGCACGCTTTCCCGTGCCATCGTCACCGCAGTGGGGCATTGGCGTGGGGAAGGCGTCGCGCTGGTCGAGCGCGTCGACTGACCTCGCACAAGGCGGAAGCGCATCGCTTCCGAGGAGCAGATCATGGCTTCCTATACCGACAAGGCCGGTCGGCCGATCGTCGTCGTTACCGGCGCGGGGCTCGTCACCTCGCTCGGACAGGGCAAGCAGGACAACTGGGCGAAGCTGACGGCCGGTACTTCCGGCATCCACCGCATCACCCGCTTCCCCATCGACGGCATGCGCACCACCATCGCCGGCACGGTGGATTACCTGCCGAAGAGCTCGACCACGGCGCCCGACCTCTCCGAGGAACTGGCGACGCTGGCGGCCGAGGAAGCCATCGCCGAATCGGGCATCGGCGCGAAGGGCCGTTTCCCCGGCCCGCTCTTCTGCGCCGTGCCGCCCATCGAGCTGGAATGGCCGCAGCGCCGCATCCTGGCGCAGGAGGCCGCGCCGAATGCCGCCGTGACCTATGACGACCTGCTGCGCGCGGCGGAAGCCAACGGCCACGACGCCTGGCACGAGCGCTTCCTTTACGGCTCCATCGCCGACCACCTCGCCGACCGTTTCGGCACGCGGGGCCAGCCGATCTCCCTTTCCACCGCCTGCGCCTCGGGCAACACCTCGATCCAGCTCGCGGTCGAGGCGATCCGGCGCGGCGACTGCGACGCGGCGCTCTCTATCGCCACCGACGGTTCGGTGACGGCCGAGGCGCTGATCCGCTTCTCGCTGCTCTCGGCGCTTTCGACCAATAACGAGGTGCCGGAAGCCGCCTCGCGCCCGTTCTCCAAGAACCGCGACGGCTTCATCATCGCGGAAGGCGCCGGCGCGCTGGTGCTGGAGAGCCTGGAGCACGCGGTCGCGCGCGGGGCGAACATCATCGGCGTGGTCGAGGGCGTCGGCGAGATGGCCGACAGCTTCCACCGCACCCGCTCCTCGCCGGATGCCAAGCCGGTGATCGGCTGCATGCGTGCGGCGCTGTCGGATGCCGGCGTGAGCCCGGACGACATCGACTACATCAACGCCCACGGCACCTCGACGCCGGAGAACGACCGCATGGAGTTCACCGGCATGAGCGCGGTGTTCGGCGAGCGGCTGGGTTCCATCCCGCTGTCGTCCAACAAGTCGATGATCGGCCACACGCTGACCGCCGCCGGCGCCATCGAGGCGGTGATCTCGCTGCTGACCGTCCGCAATGGGCGCATCCCGCCGACCATCAACTACGAAGTGCCCGATCCCGCGATCCCGCTCGATGTGGTGCCCAACGTCGCCCGCGACGCGCAGGTGCGCCGGGTGATGTCGAACTCCTTCGGCTTCGGCGGCCAGAACGTCGCCCTCGTCATCACCGGCGAGCCGGCGTGACGGGCAAGCCTCTTCACATGACGAACGCGGTGGCCGGGCCTGTCCCGGCCACTGTCGTTTCGCGCCGCCCGCGCCCGCAGGCCAGCGCGGCGAGGAAAGGAATGCGTCCATGAGAATGCGTCCATGAGCCAGCGTGTCCTCGTCACCGGCGGCGGTCGCGGCGTCGGCGCCGCCATCGTGCGTGCGCTCGCGCTGGCGGGCTTCGAGGTGGTGTTCACCGTGCGCACGGCGGAAGCCGAGGCGCAGGCGCTCATCGCCGGCATCAAGGCCGAGAAGGCCGACGCCGCCGTCGAGGCGCGCGCGCTCGACCTCGCCGACAAGGCGGCCGTCGAAGCCTTCGCCGCGATCATCGCCGAGGAGCCGGCCTATTACGGCTTCATCCACAATGCCGGCATGAGCTACGACACGCTGGCGGCCATCGTCGACCAGCACCGCGCCGAGCAGCTCATGCAGGTGAATTACTGGTCTTTCGTGAAGCTGGTGGGCGCGCTGGTGCGGCCGATGACGCGCGCCCGCGCCGGGCGCATCGTCGCCATCGGCTCCATCGCCGCCGACGTCGCCAATGCCGGCAACGCCATCTATGCCGGCTCCAAGGCGGCGCTGGCCGGCTATTGCCGTACGCTCGCCATCGAGAGCGCGCGGCGCGGCGTGACGGTGAACGTCGTCGCCCCCGGCTTCGTCGACACGGCGATGCTGGCGCCCTATGCCGCCTATCGCGCCAATGTCGAGAAGCAGATCCCGGCCGGCCGCTTCGCGCGGCCCGAGGACGTGGCGGGGGTTGTCTCCTTCCTGCTGTCGCCGGGCGCCGCCTACGTCACCGGCGCGACCCTGCCGGTGGATGGCGGCCTCACCGCCGCACTAGCCATCCAGCGCTGATTTAGCTATCCACCCTCGTCCTTCCGGCGGCATCCGGCTGCGCCCTTTCCTCGTATGAGGCGATGGGCGGCCCCTCCGCCGCCATTGCCCGGAGTTGTCCATGCGCGCGCTTCAGCTGGTGTCCGACCGCGAACTCATCCTCACCGACCTGCCGGAGCCCGGCGCGCCGGAAGCGGGCGAGGTGCAGGTCTCCGTCAAGGCGCTCGCGCTGAACCATATCGACGTGTGGGGCTGGCGCGGCATGGCCTTCGCCAAGCGCAAGATGCCGCTCGTCGTCGGCGCCGAGGCGGTGGGCGAGGTCACGGCCGTCGGCGAGGGCGTCACCCGCTTCAAGCCGGGCTCCAAGGTCGCCATGTACGGCGCGCTGACCTGCGGCCAGTGCCGCATGTGCCGGCAGGGCCGCGACAATCTCTGCGAGGAGGTCGCCGGCGTCATGGGCTTCCATGTCGACGGCTTCGCCCGCGACACGCTGAACATCAAGGACCGGCTCTGCGTGCCGATCCCGGAGGGCATCTCCTGGGCCGACGCGGCCACCGCGCCCGTCACCTTCTCCACCGTCGAGCACATGCTGTTCGACAACGCCAAGCTGGAGCCGGGCGAGACCGTGCTGGTGCACGCCGCCGGTTCGGGCATCGGCACGGTGGCGATCCGCATGGCGAAGGAGATCGGCTGCACCGTCATCACCACCGCCGGCGACGACGAGAAATGCGCCAAGGCGCTGGCGCTCGGCGCCGACCACGCCATCAACTACCGCACCGACCGCTTCGAGCACGAGGTGCGCAAGATCACCAAGAAGAAGGGCGTCGACGTCGTGTTCGAGCATGTCGGCGCCGAGACGTGGAACGGCTCGCTGCTCTCCATGCGGCCGGGCGCGCGCCTCGTCACCTGCGGCTCGACCTCGGGCGTGTCGGTGAACATGAACCTGATGCAGCTCTTCCAGCGCCAGTATCGCATCATCGGCTCCTTCGGCGCGCCCATCCGCGCCATAGCCGACGGGCTCAAGCGCATGGAGCGCGGCGTGCTGCCGGTGATCGATTCCCAGTACCCGCTGGAGGATTTCGGCGCTGGGCTGGAGCGTCTGGAAACCCGCCGCGTCTTCGGCAAGGTCGTCATCACCTTCTGAACGCGGACCCGTCCCGACAACCCGGCCTCCCGATGCCCCCTGCCCGCCCCTGGCACCTCCGGCTGCGCGATGCCACCCTGTCGGCGAGCGTGTGGACGCTCATGCGGCTGCTGCGCCTGCAGCCGCCACGCTTTGCCTCGTGGAACGGCGGCTTCTGGGCCCGCATGATCGGGCCTTACACCTCGATCCACCGGGTCACGCTCAACAATCTGCGCCGCGCCTACCCCGAGAAGACCGAGGCCGAGCGCGAGGCGATCGCGGTCGGCATGTGGGACAATCTCGGCCGCATGGCGGGCGAGTTCGTCCATCTCGACCGCATCTGGCAGTACAATATGTGGGAGCCGTCGAAGAGCCGGATCGAGACCACGGGCGTCTCGAACTTCGTGGCCATGCGGATCGACGGCAAGCCGGCCCTCGTCTTCACCGCCCATCTCGCCAACTGGGAGCTGCCGGCCATCGCGGCAGCGGCGCAGGGGCTGAACAGCGCGGTGCTGTTCCGCGCGCCGGACAATTCCTTCTTTGCCGACCTGCTGTTCAACGCCCGCAGCCAGGTTATGGGAAACCTGGTCGCCGCCTCGCATGTCGCGGTGTTCGAGCTCGCCGCCGTGCTCGATCAGGGCAAGCATCTGGGCATTCTGGTGGATCAGGCACGGCGCGGCGGGCCGACGGTGCAGTTCTTCGGGCAGCCCTGCTCGTCCAATCCCACCATCGCCCGCCTCGCCCGGCTCTACGAGTGCCCGGTGCACGGGGTGCGCGTCATCCGCCTGCCCGAAGGCCGCTTCCGCATCCAGTGCACCCCCGCCCTCGACCTGCCGCGCGACGCCAGCGGGCGCATCGACGTGGATGGCGCCATGCAGGCGATCACCTCGGTAGTCGAGGCCTGGGTGCGTGAGCACCCCGACCAGTGGACCTGGTTCTACAAGCGCTGGCGGATGTAGGCGGCGGGGACAGCGTGACGGCGGCGCGACGCCGCCCCTTCCCCATCCGTCATCCCGGATGACCGAAGGCCGATCCGGGATCGCCCGCGCGATCGGGACGCTCCGTCGGCACGCGATTCCGGCTCTCGCTCCGCTCGGCCGGAATGACAGCAAGGGATGACCAAACGAAAAAGGCGCCCCGCAGGGCGCCTTTCGCATTCTTGCAAACCGGTGGCCTGCGGGCTCGCCGGTCACTTGCCGCGCTTGAAGTCGCTCCAGGTGCGGGTAACGACGCGCTGCACCTTCTGGGGATAGGTGGTGACGGTGAACAGCTTGCCCTGCGTCTCCTTGTCCGGGTAGATCGCCGGATTGTCGAGGATCGCCTTGTCGATGAACTGCTGCGCACCCTCGCTGCCGCTGGCGTAGGAGATGTAGTTCGAGTTCTTCGCCGCGATCTCGGGCTTCATCATGAAGTTGATGAAGGCCAGCGCCTCGTCGGGATGCGGGGCATCCTTCGGGATGGCGAAGTTGTCGAACCACATCAGCGCGCCTTCCTTCGGGATGACGTACTCGATGTTGATCGCCGGCTTGCCGGTCTTCTCGGCGGCTTCCTCGGCGCGGGCCTTGGCCTGGAACACGTCGCCCGACCAGCCCGTGGCGATGCAGATGTCGCCGCCGGCAAGCGCGTTGATGTAGCCCGAGCTATCGAACTTCTTGATGAAGGGGCGGATCTTGGCCAGCAGCTTGCCGGCCTCCTCGATGTCCTTCGGGTCCTTCGAGTTCGGGTCCTTGCCGAGATAGCGCAGCGCGGTGGGAATGATCTCCTCCGGGCCGTCGAGCATGTAGATGCCGCAATCCTTCAGCTTCTTCAGGATTTCCGGCTTGAAGATGATGTCCCAGCTGTTGAGCGGGATGTCGCCGAGGCGCTCCTTCACCTTGTCGACATTCATGCCGATGCCGGTGGTGCCCCACATGTAGTTCACGGCGTATTCGTTGCCGGGATCGTAGACCGCAAGGCGGTCGGAGATCAGCGGCCACTGATACTGGATGTTCGGCAGCTTGGCCTTGTCGAGCTTCAGGAACACGCCGGCCTGGATCTGGCGCTGCAGGAAGGAGCCGGTCGGCACCACCACGTCGTAGCCGGTCTTGCCGCCGAGGAGCTTGGTCTCCAGCACCTCGTTCGAGTCGAAGACGTCGTACCGGACCTTGATGCCGGTTTCCTTGGTGAACTCCTCCAGCACCGACTCGTCGATGTAGTCGGACCAGTTGTAGACGTTCACGACCTTCTCCTGCGCCGACGCCGGCGCGATCGCCAGCGCGGCCAGCAGGCCTGCCGCGATTGTCGTTAGGAGGCGGGACATCCTATTCTCCTCGGGAAGTGGGTTGCGAGTGCGGTGAGCTACACCCTGACGCCAAGGCTAGAGCCTCGTCGCCCGGTGCTCAAGTCATGACCTTGCTCACAAATAGGTCTCGTACTCGAGCGGGTTGATGCGGCGCTCGAAGGCGGCGAGCTCGGCTTCCTTCATGATGGCGAAGACGCGCTGGTATTCGGCGCCGAAGGCGCGCGAAACGAAATCCGAGCGCGCGAAATCGCGGATCGCCTCGCCCATGTCGTAGCTCAGATGCGGAGCTTCCTGCTCATAGGCGTTGCCGGTGAGCGGAGGCGGCGGCTCCAGACCGCGCTCGATGCCCTCCAGCATGCCGGCGAGTATGGCCGCCAGCACGAGATGGGGGTGGGCGTCGGCGCCGGCGATGCGGTGCTCCAGACGGCGCGCCTTGGATGGGCCGTTCGGCACGCGCACCGCCACCGCGCGGTTGTCATAGCCCCAGGAGATGCTGGTCGGCGCGTAGCTGCCCGGCACCAGCCGGCGGAAGCCGTTGTAGCTCGGCACATAGAGCACGGCGGTGTCCGCCATGGTGGCGAGCAGCCCGGCGGCGGCGCTGCGCAGCAGGCGCTCACCCGCCTCCCCGGCGCCGAAGGCATTGCCGCCCTCGCCATCCGTCAGGCTCACATGGACGTGCATCCCCGAGCCGGCGAAATCGAGGAAGGGCTTGGCCATGAAGCTCGCCCGCACGCCGTGCTTGCGCGCCACGCCGTCGATCAGCCGGCGCAGCAATATGGCGTCGTCGGCCGCCGCCATCGGATCGCGGCGGTGATAGAGGTTGACTTCGTACTGTCCGGGCGCGGCCTCCGAGATCACCGTATCGGCCGGCAGGCCCTGGATGCGCGCGGCCTCGCGAATGTCGTGCAGCAGCGGCGCGAAGGCGTCGAGGTCGGACATGGAATACATGTTCTGCCGCGCCGGCCCGTTGGACGAGGCGGGGAACACCGGCTCTGGCACGCCGCCGGCGCCCGCAGTGGTCTTCAGCAGATAGAATTCGAGCTCGAAGGCGACGCAGGGGTAAAGACCGAGCGCGGCGAGGCGCTCCACCTGATGGGCGAGCTTGTGGCGCGGGTCGAGCTCCCAGGGACGCTCGCCGCCGCGCAAATCCGGCTCATACATGGAGAGCATGACCTGCGCCGCCGGGCGCGGCGACCACGGCACCGGCGTCAGCGTGCCCGGCACGGGGCGGCAGATGCCGTCGCGGTCGCCGGTCTCGATGTGGATGCCGGTCTCCTCCACCTCGCGGCCCCAGATGTCGAGGCCGAAGATGGAAAGCGGAATGGCGACGCCGTCGCCCCAGATCTTGCCGCCCGCTGCGCCGGGGATCCATTTGCCCCTGAGCACGCCATGCGTGTCGGGCAGCAGGACCTCGACGATTTCCGGCGCGCCATGGGCGGCGACATAGGCGCCGAACGCGTCGGTGTGATTATCGGCTTCGCTCGCGGCGGCCGTGGCGTCTTCCACGGCATCGGGCAATGGCATGATCCACCTGGGTAAACTCGTCACGTCGATTTGGTCATGGCCGCAGGGGAGCGGTCAAGCCGGTGCTCTTGTGCCATGCGGAACGGCTTGACGCACGTAAAAATGTGATCACATTCTGCGCCGACCGACCCGGCCCCTCCCTTTTGCGCGAGAGCATCATGCCGCTTCCCTCCTCGACCGCCGAGCTGCGCGCGCTGGACGCCGCCCACCATCTGCACCCGTTCAGCGACATGAAATCGCTGAATGCCGAGGGCTCGCGCATCATCGTGAAGGCCGAGGGCGTGTGGCTGACGGACTCGGAGGGCAACCGCATCCTCGACGGCATGTCGGGCCTGTGGTGCGTGAATGTCGGCTACGGGCGCGAGGAGATCGTCGAGGCGGTCGCCGCGCAGCTACGCGAGCTGCCCTACTACAACACCTTCTTCAAGACCACGCACAGGCCGGCCATCGAGCTGGCGGCCAAGCTCGCCGAGCTGACCCCGCCGCAGTTCAACAAGGTGTTCTTCACCGGCTCGGGCTCGGAATCCAACGACACGGTGATCAAGCTCGTCCGCCGCTATTTCCAGATCAAGGAAAAGCCGGAGAAGAAGATCATCATCTCCCGTCGCAACGCCTATCACGGCTCCACCGTCGCCGCCGGAAGCCTGGGCGGCATGGCGCCGATGCACGGGCAGAGCGCGGTCATTCCCGACATCGTGCACATCGCCCAGCCCTATTGGTGGGGCGAGGCGCGCCAGGGCGAGACGCCGGAGGAATTCGGCCTGCGCACCGCCCGCGCGCTGGAATCCACCATCGACGCCATGGGCGAGGACCGCATCGCCGCCTTCATCGCCGAGCCCATCCAGGGCGCCGGCGGCGTCATCATCCCGCCCGCGAGCTACTGGCCGGAGATCGCCCGCATCTGCCGCGAGCGCGACATCCTTTTCATCTCCGACGAGGTGATCTGCGGCTTCGGGCGCACCGGCAACTGGTTCGGCTGCGAGACCTTCGGCACCCAGCCGGACATCCTCGTCATGGCCAAGGGCATCACCTCGGGCTACATGCCGCTCGGCGGCGTCATGGTCGCCGACCGGGTGGCCGAGGTGCTGCTGGAAGGCGGCGACTTCAACCACGGCTACACCTATTCCGGCCATCCCGCCGCCTGCGCGGCGGCGCTCGCCAATCTCGACATCATGGTGCGCGAGAAGCTGGTGGAGCGCGTCGCCAACGATGCCGGCCCCTATCTCAAGGCGCAGTGGTCGACGCTCGCCGAGCACCCCCTCGTCGGCGAGGCGCCGATGGTCGGGCTCGTCGGCGCGCTGGAGCTGACGCCGGACAAGACCGGTCGCACCAAGTTCCCCGATGTCGGCAAGGTCGGCACGCTGGCGCGCGACTTCTCGTTCAGGAACAACCTCGTGATGCGCGCGGTGCGCGACCGCCTCATCATCGCGCCGCCGCTGGTCATCTCGCACGGCGAGATCGACGAGCTGGTGGCCCGCGCCCGCAAGACGCTCGACGAGACCTATGCCGAGCTCAAGCGCTGGGGCTGGGTGCACTGAGCCGGCACGGCCCCGCCCTTTCGCGGCGGATTGCGGCGCGCGCCGCGAAATCGTGCTTAGATGGGGCGACGCCAGCAGGACGGGCGGGCCGCGATGAATGCCGTGACGTCGTTTGCCGAAGGTCCGGGCGTGAGCCCGGCGCGCACCGCCGCCCTGCGCGCGGAGGCGGAAGCGCTTTATCTCGGCACGCGCCCGAACACGCGCGCCGCCGCCGAGGCCGCCGCCCATCTGCTCGACGGCGTGCCCATGCACTGGATGGTCGACTGGTCGACGCCGGTGCCGCTCGTCATCCGCGAGGCGCAGGGCGCCCGGCTCGTCGATGCGGACGGCCACGGCTATGACGATTTCTGCCTCGGCGACACCGCCTCGCTGTTCGGTCACGGCCCCGCCCCAGTTGCCGAGGCGCTGATCGCGCAGGCTCGCCGGGGCCTCGCCACCATGCTGCCGAGCCCGGATGCCGCCGCTGTCGGCGATCTGCTCGCCGCCCGCTTCGGCCTGCCCTTCTGGCAAATCGCCACCACCGCCACCGACGCCAACCGCTTCGCCCTGCGCGCCGCCCGCGCCGCCACCGGGCGCCCGCGCATCCTCGTCTTCGACGGCGCCTATCATGGCGCGGTGGACGAGGTGTTCGTCGAGATCGGCCCGGACGGGCGGGTGCGCAACCGGCCGGCGCTGATCGGCGAGCCGCGCGACCTCACCGTGCTGACGCGGGTCGTGCCGTTCAACGACCTCGACGCGGTGGAGACCGCGCTGGCCGACAACACCGTCGCCTGCGCCATCGCCGAGCCGGTGATGACCAACTGCGCCATGGTGCTGCCGCAGCCCGGCTTCCACGAGGGGCTGCGCGAGATCACCCGGCGGCACGGCACGCTGCTGCTGATCGACGAGACCCACACGCTGTCCACCGGGCCGGGCGGCTATACCGGCGCCTTCGGGCTGCATCCCGACATCTTCGTCGTCGGCAAGGCCATCGCCGGCGGCGTGCCGGCCGCCGTGTGGGGCATGAGCGAGGAAGCCGCCGCACGCTTCGGCGCCGCGCGCCGCAACCGGCCGGACGGCCATTCGGGTCTCGGTACGACGCTGTCGGGCAGCCCGCTCCAACTCGCGGCGCTACGCGCGACGCTGGAGAAGGTCGCCACCGAGGACGCCTATGCCCATATGAACCGGCTCGCCGACCGCATGGAGGCAGGACTGTCGCAGGTGCTCGCCTCGGCCGGCCTTCCCTGGCATGTCGCCCGCTGCGGCGCGCGGGTGGAAGTGGTGCGCGCGCCCGCCCCCCTCACCGACGGACGGCAGGCAAAGGGCGCGCATTACCCCGCTCTTGAAGCGGCGATCCATCTCGCGCTGCTGGTGCGCGGCGTGCTGATCTCGCCCTTCCACGACATGATGCTGGCCTCCCCGGCGACGGGCGAGGACCAGGTCGAGCGGCTGATCGAGGCGACGCGCGACGTGGTGCGCCGGCTGGCCGGTTAGGAACGCCAGAACCTTCCCCCAAGCCCGAGCGTCGTCTTGCGGGTGCGGGCACCTTCCAGCTCTGTCACACGCCGGCTGAGAGAATAGATAGCCCGCAGCAGCAGTGCATTTTCCGCACGCAGCTTCTCGATGTCCGAGCACTCCACCACCTGATCGGGAGACACCGGCGGAAACAGGGGTTCCGCGCCGAACTGCGGCAGGTAGCGCGCCTTCAGCGCCTCATCGTGTTCACGGCAACGTTCGACCACGGCGTGGCGCTCGGCGAGGCTCATGAAGTACGAGCCGGGGCCCGATTTGAACGCGGTCGGACCGATAACGTGCGCCAGATGGCCTAGCACGTCGTTCTCGTCACGCCCGCAGAAGAGGTCGCGCGAGCGATTGAGAAGATCGCTGAGATGCTCGTTGCAGCTTATGTTGACCGGAGGCCCCCGAACCATCTCGGGAAGATCCACCCCGATCGTCGCCAGGAAATGAAGTACCACGTCGCTTTCGGGGAAGAGATCGCGGCGGAAGGGAAAGACCTTCAGCCGCTCGATACCCACCTGCTGCTCCCAGGCTCCCAGCAGTTCCATCCTGCTCGGATTGCTTGCAATCGCAGCCCAGTAGGCACGAGGTGAATCGAAGAGCTTGATCCCCCATTGCTGCCAGCCAGCGATAAGCTGTTCGTCAGGCCGGCGGATATACGCCACCACCTCCGGCGCGAAACCGGCCGTCCGGGCGGACTGTATCACCGGGGAGGCGAGCCCGCCCGGAGCGAGAAGGTTTTCGGCGGTGATGATAAGCGTGTGCGCCTGGCGATCGTCCATGACGACCGCCAGTTCGCGAAAGCGGCGCGTAAGCTCACCGACAGGATCAGGATGATCGAGAAGCTGCGAGAAATAACCGACCTGGCCGAATGTCACGAGGCTGTCGGCATCCAGCGTATCCGACGCCACCAGCATGCCGCGCGCCACCAGCGCCGCGTTGTTGGCCAGCAGCATGCTCTGGATGGCCGAACTGCCGCATTTCGGACCGCCTATGTGGACGATGAGACGTCGCTCGCGCACTTGCGGCGAACGCAGGGACAACCGGGCCTTTCGCAGTCTGTGAAAAAGACGAAATCCGCGGTTGTTGCCCATCAGCCCTTCTCGGTCGGAAACCCCGCTTCCTTCCAGGCAAGGATGCCGCCAGCCATGTGTCGATGCAAGTCGACGCCCGCGGCCTGCGCGGCGGCGGCGGCCTTCTGCGAGCGCTGGCCGGAGCGGCAGGAAAACACCAGCGTCTTCTCGCCGGGATCGGGCAGCGCATGGGCGTCAAAGGCCGAAAGCGGGAACTCGACCGCGCCGGGAATGCTCTCGGCGGCCGTCTCGTTCGGCTCGCGCACGTCCACCAGAAGGATGGTCCCGGCGTCGAGCCCGGCCTTCACTTCCTCCACCGAGAGATTTTCGATCACGCCGCCGAAGGGATTGGGCTGCATCTGGGGCTCCTCAAAGCTGTCAGACGCAGGTAGACCCGCCGCTCCGCCTCCGCAAGAGGCGAGAGCGACGCCACGCCCACCTCGCGTTCAGTTCGGACGGGCGGTGGCGACGCCGGCCACCACCAGCAGCCCGCCGACAAGCACGGCGAGCGAGGGAATCTCGCCGAACAGCAGCGCCGCCAACGTCACGCCGACGACGATCTGCAGCAGCAGCACCACCGAGATCAGCCCGGCCGGCAGACGGCCCAGCGCGAAGGTGGCGAGCCCCTGCCCGGCCGCCTGGGCGATCAGCCCGAGGCCGATCACTGCCAGCAGCCCCTTCAGGCTCTGCGGCACCAGCGTCTCGCCGCTCGCCACCGCCCAGCCGAGGCACAGCACGGCGCCGGTGCAGGCAGCGATGAACGAGGCCATGCCGCCGCCCAGCGGCACCGCCTTGGTGGTCGCCGCGCGGCGCACGGCGCGCGTCGTCAGCATGTAGCCGGCGTAGAAAAGCGCCGCAGCGACACAGAGCAGGTCGCCGAGCACTCCCACCGGGTGCACGCCGGCGCCACGGGTCTGGAAGGCGCTGCTGGCGATGATGAGCACCGTGCCCGAGAGCGCCATGGCCAGCGCGATCATCAGCCCACGCGTCGGGCGTTCGCGCAGGATCAGCCAGCCGAACACGAAGACGAACACCACGGCGAGATTGCCGAGCAGCACCGCATTCGCCGTGCTGGTATGAGCGAGCCCGGTGTGGAAGACGATGAGATCGGCGCCGAAGAACAGGCCCGCCAGCGCCGCCAGCAGGAACTGGCGCGCCGTGAGCCGGGGCGCGGGACGGGCGGGGCTCGCCTGGCGCCGCGCCGAGCGATGCTCGGCAAAGGCCCACAGCGCGGTCGGGCCGAGCGCGAAGAACAGCCGCCAGAAGCCGATCGCCGCCGGCCCGGCATCGGCGACCCGCACCAGGATCGGCGAGAAGCCGATGCACATCGCCGCCAGCACCACGGCGAAGAAGGCCTGCCGGCGGCGCTGCGCCTCGGCATTCACCACAGGGCGGGAATCGGGAAGGACCGCATGCGCGGGGGCCGTCAGGGCGGCGGGAGGCGGGGACATTGCCGGGCTCGACAGAAACGAAGTGTGACGTCTGGGAGGAATGAGCCGCCGGTGCGTGCTTGCGCGCATCCGCACCCGGTGCCCATTCTGGTGAGTGTCTACTCCCGCATCTGAAATCGCGAAAGCGAATTTATTTTGTCGTTTCATTGACAATTCTGATATGAAGAAGCCGGCGCGACGGGCGCCGCGATCCCCCGCCCAACGGACCGGAGGCCGTGATGCGTCATCTCGACACCGAATCCCTCGGCATGCTGATCGCCATCGTCGACACGGGCGGCTTCACCGCCGCCGCCGACCGTGTCGGACGCACGCAATCGGCGGTCTCGGCGCGCATTGCCCAGCTTGAAGACAATCTCGGCGTCCGGCTGCTGGAGCGCTCGCGGCGCGGCATCTCGCTCACCGAGACCGGCGAGCGCCTCGTCGCCCATGCGCGCCGGCTGCTCGCCTATGAGAGCGAGGCGCTGGCCGACCTGAAGGGCGGCACACCGGAAGGCAGCGTGCGGGTCGGCATGCCGGACGATTACGTCGACGCCTATTTCACCCCGACCATCGCGCGCTTCGCCGCCGCCTATCCCCGCGTCGAGATTTCCATCCGTGCCGACCTCTCGAAGAACATCGAGCCGGAGGTCGAGCGCGGCCATATCGACGTCGCGCTGCTCACTCGCGACCTCTCGCGCCCCACCGGCGAGCTGATCAAGCGCGAGAAGCTGCTCTGGCTCGCGGCGCGCGGCCACCGGCCGGAGCGCAACGCCCCCCTGCCGTTGGCGCTGTTCCCCACCGGCTGCCGGGTGCGCCCGCACATCGCTGCCACGCTCGACAAGGCGGGGCTGAGCTGGCGCGTCGCCTGCACCTCCTCCTCGCAGGGAGGCGTGCACGCGGCGGTCGAGACCGGCCTGTGCATCACCGCGCTTCCGGAATGCGCCGCGCCGCCGGAATGGCGCCGGCTGGGCACGGCGGACGGGCTGCCGCCGCTGCCGGATATCGAGGTCGCGCTGTTCCTCGCGCCGGCCGCCTCCTCGGCAGCCCGGCGCCTCGCCGACATGCTGCGCGCCGCGCTCGCCATGCCCTCGGTCGTCGCCGCCGCCTGAGTTCTTTCGAGACCTTCCCCGATGCCAACAAAGCCGGCGCTCCCGCGCGGGTTTCAGGTTGTCGCGATACGCAATCTACGATTGCGGTGATAATCGTTATGGATTAACGATTGTGGCGTCGTTGGATTGGGGGATCGAGGGACATGGGGCGCATGCCGAGAAACGGGGTGTCAGCGGCGAACCCCGGCGGGCCCGTGCAGGGCTTCCGACAGATCGTGGCGACCATCATGCTGCTCGCCTATTGCGTGCCCATCATTGCCTGGACGGTCTACGGCGCCATCCATCTCAGCCCCCTCGAATGGCAGTTGGAAGACGACGGCATCCTCGGCGCGGTCAGCTATTTCGCGGACAACTCCACCGGTACGCTGAACCTGCTGCGGCAAATCCTGCTGCCCCTGCTCGCGGCGCTGACGGCGAGCCTGCTGGTCCACAATGCCCATACCCGCATTCTGTTCGGCGTGCTCGTCGTGGTGTCGACGCTGGCCCTGCTGTCCGCCCTCGTCGGCACCTTCCTGTTCGCGCCGGACCACTGGGAAAAGGCGGCGACGAACCGCGCCTTCTTCTCCGATCTTGCCTCCTCGCTCGCCGTCTATGTGATGCTTCTGGTCGGGTTGAAGCTATGAGAACGCCTGCTCTCCTTGCGTGGCTCGCCGCCGCTGCGCTGGTCCTTCATGCGGGGCAACCGGCACGCGCGCAGGACGCGGCGCCCGGCGCTTCCGAGCTGACGCTGAATTTCAGCACCGACCCGGATTCGGCCCACCAGCGCGTGTCGATCTGGCGCAAGGGCGCGCGCATCTCGCTCGCCGATGGTTCCAACGCTGCCCAGGCCGGGGCGAAGACGCCGCTGCACATCGCGCTGGAACCGCCGCTGCCGGAACCGCTCTGGCTCGTCACGGACTGGAAGGACGGGGGCGGCTATTCCGCCTATCCGATCCTGCTCGTCCAGAGCGTGGCCGGGCTGAAGGCGGACGTGCTGTTCGTGAAGGATGCCAGCGCCCGGCCGTCCAGCCGCGATATCCGCCAGCGCTGCGAGCGTGAAACGGTGAAAGGCGACGAGCACGCCTTCCGCATGTACTTCTTCTGCAAGGCGGCGGCTGTGGCGGACCCGTCGGACGAGGGGATATTGCGGCGCGCCGCCCTGCAGGGCTGGCTGAAGGCCAATCAGGAACTGCTCCGGGTCGTCCAGCCCGTCTCGCCCTTCACCTACGATCCCGACCTCGCCGAGGCGCTGCGCGAGATCGTCGGCAAGGTCGACCGGGAAGGCGACCCCGACAGCTGGAAGCCGCTGCGCATCGACGACGCGCGCCAGTTCGTGACCGCTTTTGACGCCCGCAGCATCAGCCTCTACCGCCTCGTCTCCCCTCTCAAGGACAGCGGCGACATCAAGGGGGCGCTGGCGATGCTCGACTATGTGAGCGCGGCTTACGACAAGCTCGTCGGACCGGACGGCACCCGCACGGTGGACGGCGTGAACGGCAAGCGCCTGACCGACGACCGGGCCTTCCTGGAGACGCTGCTGCGCGAGCGCGCCGCGCGCCGCCCCTGACCTCTCCCCGGCCCGCAAAGACGCCCGGCGCCTTCATCTACAATTCACATGCATTGCGCCGCGCGGCAGGCTAACGCTCGCGCCATGAGCGACCCGCAGCCCGCCACCGTCCCGCCCACCTTTGCCGCCCCACCCGAACAGGGGAGCGTGCGCGAGGTGTTCCTCGCCTTCCTGCGCCTCGGCGTCACCTCCTTCGGCGGGCCGGTGGCGCATCTGGGCTATTTCCGCGAGGACCTCGTGCGGCGGCGGCGCTGGCTGAGCGAGGAGAGCTACGCCAATCTCGTGGCGCTGTGCCAGTTCCTGCCCGGCCCGGCCTCCAGCCAGGTCGGCATGGCGATCGGGCTGATGCGCGCGGGGCCCGCCGGCATGGCGGCGGCATGGCTCGCCTTCACCCTGCCCTCCGCCCTCATCATGCTCGGCTTCGCCTACGGCCTCATGCAGGCGGACGCCGCCGGCATCGGCGGGGGCTGGCTCGCCGGGCTGAAGGTCGCGGCGGCCGCCATCGTCGCCGACGCCGTGCTCGGCATGGCGAAGAACCTGTGCCCAGACCGGCCGCGCCGCAGCCTCGCCCTCCTCGCTGCCGCCCTCGCCGCGCTGATGCCCGGCGCGTTCGCCCAGATCCTCATCATCGCCGGCGGCGCACTGGCGGGGCTGGCGGTCATCCGGCTCGACCCCGCGCCGGTCGCCGAACCGGCGGTCCGCCATTTGCCCGGCCGGGTCGCCTCGCTCGTCGCCTTCGCGCTGTTCGCAGTGTTGCTCGCCGGCCTGCCGCTGCTGGCGCAGGCGAGCGCCGATGCCGGCATAGCCCTGTTCGACACGCTCTACCGTGCCGGCGCGCTGGTGTTCGGCGGCGGCCATGTGGTGCTTCCGCTGATCGAGGCCGAGCTGGTGCGTCCGGGCGGGCTGACGCAACAGGTCTTTCTCGCCGGCTACGGGGTCGCGCAGGCGGTGCCCGGCCCGCTGTTCAGCTTCGCCGCCTATGTCGGGGCGATGATGCCGACCGCGCCGAACGGCGCGCTGGGTGGCGCCATCGCGCTCGTCGGCGCCTTCCTGCCTTCGGCGCTGCTGGTCTATGCGGCGCTGCGCTTCTGGACGCGGCTTGCCGCCGACCGGCGGGTGCGCGACGCCATGGCGGGCGTCAACGCCGCCGTGGTCGGGCTGCTCGGCGCCGCCTTCTGGGACCCGGTGGTCACGTCGAGCCTCACCTCGGGCCGCGCCTTCGCGCTGGCGCTGCTGGCTTATCTGGCGCTCGTGCTGTGGCGCGTGCCGGCGTGGGCCGTGGTCGCCGGCGCCGCTCTCGGCGGCGCCGTCCTGCTCTGAAGGTCGCGCCGCTCTCGGCGGCGCCGTGTCGCCGGCCTCAGCCGCGCGTCACCTTGAAGGGCGAGAAGCTCTGGCAGGTCGCGAAGGCCTGGATGCGGTTGATGTTCACCCGGCGCGGCAGCGTTGCGGCGAAGAACACCTGCTCGGCGATATCCTCGGCCATCATCGCCTCGGTGCCGGCATAGACGCCTTCCGACTTCGCCGCGTCGCCGTGGAAGCGCACCAGCGAGAACTCGGTCTCCACCATGCCCGGCTCGATATTGGTCACCCGCACGCCGGTGCCGGCGACGTCCGCGATCAGGTTGAGCGCGAACTGCTTCACGAAGGCCTTGGTGGCGCCGTAGGCGTTGCCGCCGGGATAGGGATAGTCGCCGGCCACCGAGCCGGTGAACAGCACATGGCCCTCCTTGCGCTCCACCATGGCGGGCAGCGTCGCGCGCACCGTGTAGAGCAGGCCCTTGATGTTGGTCTCCACCATGTCGTCCCAGTCGCTCAGAAGCGCGGCATGGGCGGGTTCCAGCCCGAGCGCGAGCCCGGCATTGGCGAACACCACGTTGAACGGGGCAAAGGCTTCCGGCAGGCCGGCCAGCGCAGCGACCAGCGCGTCATTGTCGCGCACATCCACCTCCAGCGGGTGGAAGCGGGCGCCGAGTTCGTCGCGCAGGCCGATCAGCCGGTCGGCCCGGCGGCCGGTGCCGACGACATGGGCGCCGGCCAGCGCGAAGCGCCGGGCGGTGGCCGCTCCGATGCCCGAGGTGGCCCCGGTGACGAGAACTCGCAGGGTGGCAGGATCCAGCATCTGATACATGGCGCAGCTCCTCTCGCTGCGCCGCACATAAAGCAGTTCCGCGCAAAACTGAACGGCCTTGGCGCGGAACGGGCGAGATTTCGCCGGCGCCCCCCGGCGGCCTGACGGCAAGCCGGGCACCGGCCGGGCGTTGCAGACGTGCTGATGACACTTCCTGATGCGCAGCGCCGCCGGCTGCGTTAAGCTCCCGTTGACCATGATCGCGGCAAGATCGGTGGACGGCTTTGCCGCGTCGCCCGGGTCATGCTCATGCCACGATCCTTGGGGAAACAGAACGTCCGTTCGTGGCCCGCGAGGCGCCACACGCATATGACTGGGACTGGACGTCCGGGAATACCGTTCCGGACGAGGAGTGCAGGGCCGATGAAGTTCACCGCCGCCGTCACCACGACTGCCGTCGCCGTTCTGCTGGGCGGCTGCAGCACCGTTCTGGATGGCTTCGGCGGTTCCTCGCCCTCCCCCGTCGAGACCAGCCAGATCACGCCCGCCCCGTCGGGCTCGATCGAGAGTTCGCCGGTCGCCGCGCCGGGCCTGCCGAGCTACGGCGCCAACGCCGCAAGCGCGGCCGCCGCCGTCACGCCGCGCGCGACCACCGCCTCTTCCGTGGCGCTGTCGCCGCCGCCGGCCACCGCGCCGGGCGGGGTCGCCTATGCCGAGCCGGGCGCCGCCCGCACCCAGCTCGCCGGCACCTGGACCTATGCGTGGGACAACGGCCAGAAGCAGTGCCGCGTCACCCTTTCGACCGATCGCGGCATGACCGGCTTCGCCGCCAATGCCGACGTCGACTGCCCGAACGATATTTTCATGACCAAGGGCTGGGACGTGTGGGGCAACGACATCGTGCTCCAGAATCACCTTGGCAAGGTCACCGCCCGCCTTCAGCCGGCCTCCGCCGGCCAGTATGACGGCACCGCCACCGCCGATGGCGCCAAGATCACGCTGACCCGTTCCTGACGGGCGCCGCCCGAATGACTGGAACGATCCGGTCATTTCTCAGACGTGATACGCCGGGATACGGCTAATCCCTTATTCGCCGCCGGCGGAAGGCCGTGCGCGACGGCAAGAACTGTCTCATATTTGAAATATTCGTGGCATGTCTTCGTATTGTCTCGGATGCCGGGAACACTGCGACTGTGAGAACTTCGCCACACCGGCCATCACAAGGTCGGGAACTGCAAAATAGTTCGTGCGTTGCAGGATCGGGCGCCTCATCTTGTGCATGAGGAAAGCTGATTGATTCGTTCCGGCGATCGGAGGCTGTTGTGATGCTGCAGGCAGCGAGCGTGACAGTGAATACCCTGCCCTCCGCAAAATCGCGCGAGAGCGAGGCCGTGCGCATCGTCTATGCCCGTCGCGATGTCGCGACGGTCGCGCAGCTCATGTCGCAGCATCTCGATCTGGCGCGGCCGGGCTCCGACGCCGAGGCGCTTCGGCTGCTGCGACAAGCCTTTCCCGGCGCCTCGCTGACCGCGCGCGTCGAAGCCATGGCCCGCAGGGCGCGCTGAGCGCCTCATTCCCCGTGAAAGAAAAACGGGGCCGTCGGCGGCCCCGTCATTCGGTCGGACGACCCGGCCAGAAATTCCGACCTTAGTTCAGATGGCTCGGGCGGCTGTCCGCCGCCTCTCCCGCCACGGCGGGCGGATGCGCATCGCCGGCCGCGTTCGCCGCGAGGCGCTTCTCATAGTCGCGCGTGAGCCGCGCGTGGTGCATCGCCGAGAAGGGCAGCGCCGCGAGATAGGCGACGCAGATCACCGACAGCACCGTCCACGGCCACGTCACCAGCACCGCGACGAACAGCACCACGCAGACGAAGAGCGGCATCACCTTGTCGCGCGGCACCCGCGCACCGAGCCGCTTGCCGGAGAAGGCCGGCACCTTGGAGACCATGAGCAGCGCCACCGCGAGGCAATAGGCCGCCGCCACTGCCGGCGAGGCGACGAGGCGCGGCAGGCCGATCAGCTCCAGATAGACCGGCAGCAGCACGCAGATCGCCCCCGCCGGCGCGGGCACGCCGGTGAAGAAGTCGGACGCGAAGGGCGGCTTGTTGGGGTCTTCAAGCATCACGTTGAAGCGGGCGAGACGCAGCGCCGCGCAGATGGCGAAGGCGAGCGCGGCGATCCAGCCGACCGAGCCCAGCGTCTCCAGCCCCCACATGTAGAGCACGAGGCCGGGCGCCACGCCGAAGCACACGAAATCCGACAGGCTGTCGAGCTCGGCGCCGAAGCGCGAAGTGCCCTGCAGCAGCCGGGCGAGCCGGCCGTCCAGCCCGTCGAGCACCGCCGCCAGCACGATGGCGCCGAGCGCCAGTTCCAGACGTCCCTCGATAGCCATGCGGATGCCGGTGAGGCCGGCGCACAGCGCCAGCAGCGTCACGAGGTTGGGCAGCAGGACCCGCATCGGCACCGCCTGGAAGCGGCGGCGGCGCGGTTCGGGCGAGTCCGGCTCGGCATCGGGGTCGAAGGGAGGGAACAGGTCGGCCATCGCGCGCGCTCGCTCTACGGGGCTCAATCCACGGGTGCTCAATCCACCCGGTAAGTGGTCTCCGCGCCGGGCGCGGCAAGGTCGGCCAGCACGGTTTCGCCGGCGATGGCCCGCTGGCCCTCGGCGACGGCGGGTCGGGCGCCGGCCGGCATGTAGACGTCGACGCGCGAGCCGAAGCGGATCAGGCCGTAGCGCTGCCCCGGCGCGAGGCTGTCGCCCTCATGCACGAAGCTGACGATGCGGCGGGCGACGAGGCCGGCGATCTGCACCACGCCGAAGCGGCCGAGCGAGGTCTCCAGCACCATGCCGCTGCGCTCATTGTCCTCGCTCGCCTTGTCGAGATCGGCACTGAGGAACTTGCCGGGCCGGTAGGCAATGCGGCTCACCCGGCCGGCGAGCGGGGCGCGGTTCACATGCACGTCGAACACGTTCATGAAGATGCACACGCGCGGCAGCGGCGCGTCGCCCAAACCCAGCTCGGCCGGCGGCACGGCGGGGCCAACCAGGCACACACGCCCGTCGGCCGGCGAGATCACCAGGCCCTCGCGCACCGGGGTGACACGCTCGGGATCGCGGAAGAAATAGGCGATCCACACCGTGATCAGCACGCAGATCCAGCCGAGCGGCGGCACGAGCCACAGCAGCACGGCGGACACCGAGGCGCCGATCAGCAGGAACGGGTAGCCTTCCCGATGGACCGGCACGAGGCCGCTGCGGATGGAATCGAGGACGGACATCAGGAGCCTTTCGCAAGGGGCGCCCACCGGGCTCCCGCACAGGTAGGGCCCGCAGGCCCGGCCGTCAAATGCCGGCTCGCCGCAGCACGGGGATAAGCGCCGGACGAAGCATAAGCATGCCCCACGACGCGGAGACGAGGCGCCGGTCAGGCCGCCGCGTCGTCCTTGGCCGGCTCGGCAACCTGGTCGGCAATTTGCCCGGCACCGGGATCCTCGGCCTCGCCCGCCGCCTTGAGCGTCTCGCGGGCGCGCTCGGCCTCGCGCTGGCGCTCCCACATCGAGTGGTAGAGCCCGTGCCGCAGCATTAGCGCCGCATGGGTGCCGCGCTCGGCGATGCGCCCGCGCTCCAGCACGATGATCTCGTCGGCCGAAACCACGGTGGAGAGCCGGTGCGCGATGACGAGCGTCGTACGTCCGCGCGAGACGCGCTCCAGCGCGTCCTGAATCTCGCGCTCGGTGTGGCTGTCGAGCGCCGAGGTCGCCTCGTCGAGGATGAGGATGGGCGGATTCTTCAGGATGGTGCGGGCGATGGCGACGCGCTGCTTCTCGCCGCCGGAGAGTTTCAGCCCGCGCTCGCCGACCTCGGTGGCGTAGCCCTTCGGCGTGCGGCGGACGAAGCCGTCGATCTGCGCCAGCTCGGCGGCGCGCGCCACCTCCTCGTCGGACGCCCCGGCGCGGCCGTAGCGGACATTGTAGGCCAGCGTGTCGTTGAACAGCACCGTGTCCTGCGGGACCATGCCGATGGCGGCGCGCAGGCTTTCCTGCGTGATGTCGCGCAGGTCCTGCCCGTCGATGGTGATGCGACCCTCATTGACGTCGTAGAAACGGAACAGCAGCCGCGAGATGGTCGACTTGCCGGCGCCCGACGGGCCGACAATGGCCACCGTGCGCCCGGCCGGCACCTCGAAGCTCACGCCCTTGAGAATTTCGCGGTCGGGATCGTAGGAGAAGCGCACACCCTCGAAGCGCACCGTGCCGCCCGCCAGCTCCAGCGGGCGGGCGCCGGGGGTGTCCTTCACCTCGGGCGAACGCGAGAGGATGGTGAACATCGCCTCGATGTCGATCAGCGACTGCTTGATCTCGCGATAGATCATGCCGAGGAAGTTCAGCGGCTGGTAGAGCTGGACCATCATGGCGTTGACCATGACGAAGGAGCCCACCGACTGCCGCCCGGCGCGGATGTCGAACACGCACAGCGCCATGGTGGCGGTGAGGCCCATCGTGAAGATCGCCGCCTGCCCGGCATTCAGCCAGGCCAGCGAGGTGTGGGTGTGGATCGAGGCGCGCTCGTAGCGCGCCATGGAGCGGTCGTAGCGGTCCGCTTCCCACTTCTCGGCGCCGAAATACTTCACCGTCTCGTAGTTGAGCAGGCTGTCGACCGCCTTGGCGTTGGCGTCGGTGTCGCTCTCGTTCATCGCCGCGCGGATGCCCATGCGATGCTCGGTCATTACGAAGGTGAACAGCGTGTAGCCGAGGATCATGCCGACGGTCGCAACCACATAGCGCCAGTCGAACTGCCAGAACAGCACGCCGATCACCATGGCGAATTCCAGGATGGTCGGGCCCAGATGCAGCACCAGCATGCGCACGATGGTCTCGATGCCCTCGCGCGAGCGCTCGAGGATGCGCGTCAGGCCGCCGGTCTTGCGCTCCAGGTGGAAGCGCAGCGACAGCGCGTGCATGTGCTGGAAGGTCTCCAGCGCCAGCCGGCGCACGGCGTGCATCGCCACCTTGGCGAACAGGCCGTCGCGCAGTTGCGTCAGCCCGGCCATGACGATGCGCGAGAAGCCGTAGGCGAGCGTCAGCATCAACGGCGCGGCGACCAGCAGGCTGATCGTGTCGGTGGAGATGCGCGCGCCCTCTCCCTCCGCCACCGCATCGGTCGCCCATTTGAACAGGAAAGGCGTGACCATGGTGGCGATCTTGGCGAGCACCAGCAGCAGCAGGCCCCACAGCACGCGGGCGCGCAGGTCCATGCGGTCCTGCGGCCACAGATAGGGCCAAAGTCCCTTCAGGGCGACCAGCAGGCTTCCACGCGGATCGATGCCGGAAGATTTCGAGGGGCGCGCGACGGCGGTTCCGCCCTCAGGTGCGGACATGCGGCTTCCAGTTCAGTTTCGTGCCGGGCATTGCGCCCGATTCCCGATTTTCATCATTCAGATAGGCATCCGGCGGCGTCAGACCAGTGCGCCCTCCCGCGCATCGGGGATGCGCCCGGCGGGCAACTCGGCGATGGACTCAGTGGATGTTGGGCCGCCCGCCAGCGTCGCCAGCAGCGGGCCGACCTGCCCGGCCAGCGCCGCGAGCGTCTCGCGGTCAAGGCAGTAGCAGGAGCGCGGGCCCTCGATTGTGCCGGTGATGAGCCCGGCTTCCTTCAGGACCTTCAGGTGCTGCGAGACGGTCGATTGCGCGAGAGGGAGCCCGCGTACGATCTCGCCGCACTGGCAGCGGTCGACCTGCGCCAGCGCCCGCATGATCGCCAGCCGCGCCGGATGCGCGAGGGCGCGCAGGCGCAGGGCAAGCAGTTCGTCGTCGTCGATAGCGGCAGGCATGCGCAATCGTTTATCGTCGATTGACGATGATCGCAAGACGATTATCCGTGCGGTCTCCGTGAATAGCAGCCAGCACATTGCGCCTGTCACAGGCGGATGCCATCTCGTCCCGGCGCGCGGGGAATCGAGAGTGCTTGAACCCGTCCGCGCTGCGGTGCAACGTGGTGTCCATGACGAAGATAAAGAGCGTATGCGTGTATTGCGGCGCGGCTCCGGGAGCCGACGCCATCTATATGGAAACTGCGGTCGAGCTCGGCCGGCTGTTCGCCGCCGAGGGCATCCGGCTGATCTATGGCGGGGGCGGGGTCGGGCTGATGGGCGCGACCGCCCGCGCCTGCGCCGAGGCCGGCGGCATGGTCACGGGCATCATCCCGGACTTCCTGATCGGCAAGGAGCAGGCGTTCGAGCATGCCCACGAGCTGATCGTCACGCGCGACATGCATGAGCGCAAGCGGCTGATGTTCGAGCGGGCGGATGCCTTCATCGCCCTGCCCGGCGGCATCGGCACGCTGGAGGAGTTGATCGAGCAGCTCACCTGGGTGCAGCTCAACCGCCATTCCAAGCCGGTGATGGCGCTCAACGTCGCCGGCTTCTGGGACCCGCTGCTGACCCTGCTGGACCACATGCAGTCCACCGGCTTCGTCAACGTGGCCCGGCCGGTCAAGCTGCTGGTGGCGCACAATGTGCGCACCGTACTGCCCAAGCTGAACGCGGCGGTGGCGCCGCTGAGCCCGATGGACCTGCACGGCGACGCCGAGGAGCGCGTGCTCGACCGGATGTGAGGGCGCACCCGCCGCACACCGTCATCCCCGGGCTTGGCCCGGGGATCCATGACTGAGGTCTGATCGGGATAAGACGTGGATGGCCGGGACAAGCCCGGCCATGACGGCGCAATATGCCGAAACGCCGCCCCGCTGCTCAGTGCACCGGGCCTTCCGGCGCGCCGAGCGTCTTCTCCATCGTCGTATTCGCCAGCCAGACGCCGCCGCGCTGCACGGTGTTGCGGCGCATGGGCACGTAGCCGCGCTGCTGGAAGAAGCCGAGCGCGGTGTCGCTGGCGTCCACCGTCAGGCTCTTGGCGCCGCGCGCGGCCGCCAGCTTCTCCACCGCCTCGCACAGCAGCGCGCCGATGCCCTCGCCCGCCACGTCGGGGTGGACGTAGAGCATGTCGACGAGCTGGTTGTCCTTCAGCGCGACGAAGCCGGCGGGATCGCCGCCGCGCGTCGCCACCAGCACGAGCTGACCTTCAAGCCGGGCGGCCAGCGCTTCCTCGTCGGACGCAGCCGCCGCCCAGGCTTCCTGCTGGTCCTGGTCGTAATCCTCGCCGGTGAGGCCGAGGATCGCCGCTTCGGCGATAGCGGCGAGCACGGGCGTGTCGCCAGGCAGCGCCGGGCGCAGGGCGGCGGCGGGTGGCGCACTCACCGCTTCGCCTCCCATGTCGTGGTGCCGTCCTTGTTGTCCTTCAGCGCCACGCCGAGCGCGAGCAGCTCGTCGCGGATGCGGTCGGAGGCCGCCCAGTCACGGTTGCGGCGGGCCTCGATGCGCTCTTCGATGCGCGTCGCGATCTCGGTCTCGGAAATGGCGATCTGCGGCGCGCGCGAAGCCTGCCACTCGCGCAGCGGCCCCGGTGCGAAGCCGAGGAAGGCCAGCGTGCCGGCCAGCGCCTTCTTGCCCGCATGGTCCTTCAGCGCGTGCATCTCGGCGATGGCCTTGGGCGTATTCAGATCGTCCGCCAGCGCCTCCAGCACCGCCGGGGCGGGCCGCGGATAGGCGTCGTCCGCCGCCGCGTCGAAGAACTGTTCCAGCGTCTTCGCGCTTTCCTCCAGCCCCTTCAGCGTCCAGTCGATGGGCTGGCGGTAATGGGTGCGCAGCATGTTGAAGCGCAGCACGTCGCCCGGCCAGTCCGCCAGCAGCTGGCGGATGGTGATGAAGTTGCCGAGCGATTTCGACATCTTCTCGCCTTCCACCTGCAGGAAGCCGTTGTGCATCCAGACATTGGCCATGACATTGGCATGGAAGGCGCAGCGCGACTGCGCCACCTCGTTCTCATGGTGCGGGAAGACGAGGTCGATGCCGCCGCCATGAATGTCGAAGGTCTCGCCGAGGTGCTTCCAGCTCATCGCCGAGCACTCGATGTGCCAGCCCGGCCGCCCCGGCGCGGCGATGCCTGCCGGCGAGGGCCAGCCCGGTTCGCCCGGCTTGGAGGGCTTCCACAGCACGAAGTCCATCGGGTCCTGCTTGTAGGGCGCCACATCGACGCGCGCCCCCGCTAGCATGTCGTCGAGCGGACGGTGCGAGAGCTTGCCGTAATCGGGCATCGAGGGCACCGAGAACAGCACGTGGTCCTCGGCCACATAGGCGTGGCCGGAGGCAACCAGCCTCTCGATGAGCTGGCGCATCTCGCCGATATGCTCGGTGGCGCGCGGCTCGACGTCGGGGTGCAGCACGCCGAGTGCTTCGAGGTCGTCGTGGAACTGCGCCTCGGTGGTGAACGTCACCCTGGCGATCGCCTCGTTGAGGTCGAGGCCGGGGAATTCGCTGGCGGCACGCGCGTTGATCTTGTCGTCGACGTCCGTGATGTTGCGCACATACTTCACGTGGTCGGCGCCATAGAGGTGGCGCAGCAGCCGGTAGAGCAGATCGAACACGATCACCGGGCGCGCATTGCCGATATGGGCGAAATCATAGACCGTGGGGCCGCAGACATACATGCGCACCGCCGCCGGATCGATGGGGGCGAAAGCCTCCTTCGTCCGCGTGAGCGTGTTGTAGAGCTTCAGCTCGGGAAGCGCCTGCGCGTTGGTGCCCGACATCTGGTCCTTGCCTTCCGGTCGTCTCGTCCGATCCCGCCGTCCGAATGCGGCGGCGGCGCCGCGTCTGTCGTCCGTTTGGCCGGCCGCGTCAAGCCGCCGCGCCGGTCCGGCAAAGCTTTCCGGCTTCGCCCGCCGCCAGCGGTGAGAACCGCCGGAACGCAGCCTGCGCGCGCAGGAGCACGTTGACGGGGCGGCGGGCGAGCGGCTATCTCCGCCAGCCCGATCACCAGCTTGCGTCGCGCGTCGGCCGGTGTGCGGAAGATTTTAATTTTCGCTTCAAACCTTTCCGCCACATTCGCGTTGAACTGCCACCCGGCCTTAACCAAGCAGCCAACGACCCACCCCATGCACCCCGTCATGTTCCCCGCGATGCACCCCCTGCGCTCCGCCCTTCTCGCCCTCGCCCTCTGCGCGTCTCCCGGCCTCGCCATGGCGCAGGACGCCGCGCCGCAGGGCGACCGGATCTTCCTGATCGACGCGTCCGAGGGCTATGGGGTGGATACTTGCCTCGCCGCCGGCTCCGCCTGCGGGCAGGCCATGGCGGACGCCTGGTGCCGGGTGCACGACTATCAGCAGGCGGTCGGCTTCGGCGCCGTCGCCTCCGACGCGGCCGGCGGCGTGAGCGCGGCGGCCAATGTGCGCACCGCCTGCTACGGCACCACCTGCCAGGACGCGGTGGCGATCACCTGCACGCGCTGAGCGTGCGGCTTATTTCAAGTAGTCCGCGCAACGGGGCGCCTCGCCCGAATTGCCCCACGGCATGATCGGCACGCTGGTCGTCGAGTTCTTCGGGCTGCCCTCGATCAGGCGGTCCGAATAGACGAGATAGACCAGCACGTTGCGCTTGGCATCGCAGCCGCGCACGATCTGCATCTTCTTGAAGATCAGGGAGCGGCTCTCGCGATAGACGATATCGCCCTGCTCGAACTTGCTCTTGAACGAGATCGGGCCGATCTGCCGGCAGGCGATCGAGATATCCGATACTTCCTCCGCCACGCCCAGCATCCCCTTCACCCCGCCGCGCTCGGGCTGGGTGTAGTGGCAGGCGACGCCCTGCACGACCGGATCGTCGATGCCGTAGACGGCGAGCTTGTCGTCCGGGGTAAGGAACTTCCACACCGTCGATTTCTTGAAGATAAGGTCCGGCTCCTGCGCCTGCGCCGCCCCGGCAAGGCCGAGCGCGACGGCGAGGACGGCGGCAAGCAGCGGCAGGACACGCGCGAAAGGGATGGGCATGGCGAGTGACAACTCCGATCGTCTCGTCCGCCATATGGTGTGCCGCACCGTCACCGCAAAGAGCGCTGGTGCCGCATGACAGCGAATGACGCGACCGGCTGCACGCCGTGACGAAAGCGCCTTCAAACTTTCGACAAGCTCGCAGTGCTCATTGCGTCGCCGCCCCGATTCCGGCAAACCGGCCTCAGGCGCCGCCCAACTCTACCCCACGTCCCAACGCATACCGGTTGATGATGGTCCCAGCCTCCCGCCTTGCCCTGCGCCCGGCCTCGCGCCTCGCCTCCTGCCTCCTCGCCGCCGCGGCGCTTGCCGCGTCCGCCGGGCTGGTGCGTGCGCAGGACTATCCCCCGGGCAGCGTCGGCGGCGGCGACCCCGCCGCCTGCATCCGGCTGGAGGGCCAGCTCGCGGCGCTCGACAACGGCCAGCCGGTGCCCGGACAGGCCGATATCGGCGCCACCATCGCCCAGCAGCAGCAGGACGTCGCCGACCTCTCCGCGCAGGTGCGCCAGATCGGCTGCGACAAGCGCGGCTTCCTCATCTTCCAGCCGCAGCTTCCCCCGCAGTGCGACTCGCTCAACCGGCGGCTGACCCAGGCCCGCTCGGCGCTCGACCGCACCATGATGCAGGCGCGCGGCCAGCGCAGCGGCAATGACGAGCAGCGCCGCCAGCTCATCTACGCTCTGGCGCAGAACAATTGCGGCCCGCAGTACCAGGCCGCGCTCGGCCAGGGCGGCGGCGGCCGCGGCGTCTACGGCAACATGGACCGGCGCCCGCGCAATTTCATCGAGCAGTTGTTCGGCGTGCCGCGCGAGGAAGCCGGCCCGCTCGACGTGCAGCCGATGGAGATGCCGAAGGTCTCGACCTACCGCACCGTCTGCGTGCGCACCTGCGACGGCTTCTTCTTCCCGGTCTCCTTCGCTGCGACGCCGGCCAAGTTCGGCTCCGACGAGGCCCAGTGCCAGCGCCAGTGCCCCGGCACCGAGGCGCGCCTGTTCGCCTATCGCAATCCCGGCGAGGACATCCAGAACGCGGTCGCCGCCAACGGCCAGCCCTACATGTCGCTGCCAAACGCGCTGCTGTTCAAGAAGCAGTTCGTCGCCGCCTGCTCCTGCCGCCCCGCCGGCATGAGCTGGGCGCAGGCGCTCGGCGCGCAGGAGGACCAGACGCTGCGCAAGGGCGACATCGTCGTCACCGAGGACGCCTCGCGCGAAATGTCCCAACCCCGCCCCGCAACGCCCCCTCCCGCCAAGAAGCCCTGACCGCCGGTTACGTCGGGCTTTCAAGGCTCGATCGAGCGGCCGTCATCCCCGGGCTTGACCCGGGGATCCACCTCTTCGTACGACGGCAGCAAGGCGTGGATGGCCGGGTCAAGCCCGGCCATGACGGACGCTTGAGACGTCCGCGATCCGACGATGAAATTCTGCAGACCTACGCCGCCTCGCCCCTCAGCCGCGCGGCGGCCTTCTCGCGCCCGATCAGCGGCAGCAGCGCCTTCAATTCGGGGCCGCTTTCCGCTCCGGTCAGCGCCACGCGCAGCGGGTGAAACAGCGCCCGCCCGGCACGCCCGCTCGCCGGCTTCAGGACAGCGATCCAGCGGGGATAGACGTCCTCGCCCCATTCCTGCGGCAGCAGATCGGCCGCCAGATGCAGGAATCCGGCGTCTTCGGGCGCCATCGAGGGTGTAAGCGGCCCTTCCACCACGCGCCACCAGCGGGCGGCGTCCGTCAGCCGGTCGAGATTGCCGCGCACCGCCCGCCAGAACGCCTCCCCGCCGCCGATACCGAGCGCGGCAAGCCGCGCAGCTACCGTTACGTAAGACAGGTGATGCAGCGTCGCGGCGGTGAGCGCCGTCAGTTCCTCGGGATCGAAGCGTGCCGGGGCGCGGGAGATCTTCGCGAAGTCGATGCGCGCAGCAAGTTCGTCGAGCGAGGCCACCGGCTCGACGGGAAGCGAGGTGCCGGTCAGCACGGCGAGGCCCGCCAGCGCCAGCGCCTCCTCCCCCTCGTCGCGCAGCGCGCGCAGCGAGAGATGGCCGAGCCGCTTCGACAGTCCCTCCCCGCTCGGCAGAACGAGAAGATTATGATGGCCGAACACCGGCGGCGCGGCGCCCAGCGCCTCGAATATCTCGATCTGCACGCCGGTATTGGTGACGTGGTCCTCGCCGCGCACGACATGGGTCACGCCCATCTCGATGTCGTCGACGACGGAGGTCAGCGTGTAGAGATAGGAGCCGTCCTCGCGCACCAGCACGGAATCGGAGAGGGTGGCGGTGTCGACGCCCTGCCGGCCGCGCACCATGTCGTCCCAATCGACCTTGCGACCGTCGAGGCGGAAACGCCAATGCGGCCGGCGCCCCTCGCCCTCCAGCACCGCCCGCTCGGCGCCGGTCAGCATCAGCGCCGCGCGGTCATAGACCGGCGGCAAGCCGCGCCGACGCCGCGACTGGCGCTTCGCCTCCAGCTCCTCCTCCGTCTCATAGGCGGGGTAAAGCCGGCCCGCAGCCTTCAGCCGCTCTACCGCCGCGTCGTAGCGGTCGAGCCGGCACGACTGGTACTCGATCCGGTCGGGATGCAGGCCGAGCCAGCCGATATCCTCGGCGATGGCGTCGGCGAACGCGTCCGTCGAGCGCGCCGTGTCGGTGTCGTCGTAGCGCAGGATGAAGGTGCCGCCCTCACGCCGGGCGAACAGCGCGTTGTAGAGCGCGGTGCGCGCATTGCCGACATGGAGCAGCCCGGTCGGCGACGGGGCGAAGCGCAGGACGGGGGGCGTGGTGGTTCTCGACATGCCGCGCTTATCGCCGGGATGGCTGCGGCGGGCAACTTGGTTCTCGCGAGCCGCTCATCCTTAGGAATCCACACCCGTCATGCCCGGACGTGCCGGGATCGCCTGCCAGCAATGCTCCCGGATTCCGCAGACGATCCCGGATCGGCCTTGGCCGTCCGGGATGACGGCGTGATGGAGCTATCCCCCTTCGCGGAACCTGTTGGTGATCGGATAGCGCCGGTCGCGGCCGAAATTGCGCGGCGTCACCTTCACGCCCGGCGCCGCCTGCCGGCGCTTGTATTCGGCGATGTTGAGCAGGCGCTCCACCCGCGCCACAAGCGCTGGCTCGAAGCCTTCCGCTACGATGTCGGCGACGGGGAGCTCGCGCTCCACGAGGCGCTCCAGCACCGCGTCGAGCACGTCGTAGGGCGGCAGGCTGTCCTGGTCCTTCTGATTCTCGCGCAGCTCGGCGGTCGGCGGCTTGGCAATGATGTTCTCGGGGATCACCACGCCCGAGGGCCCCAGCGCCCCGGCCGGCTTCCAGCGGTTGCGCAGCGCACTGAGGCGGAAGACCTGCGTCTTGTAGAGGTCCTTCAGCGGGTTGAAGCCGCCATTCATGTCGCCATAGAGCGTGGCGTAGCCGGTCGACATCTCCGACTTGTTGCCGGTCGTCACCACCATGGCGCCGAACTTGTTGGAGATCGACATCAGCAGCGTGCCGCGCAGGCGCGACTGCAGGTTCTCTTCCGTTACGTCGCGGGTGTGACCCTCGAACAGCGGCGCCAGCGCGCCTTCCAGCGCCTCGACCCCGGCGGCGATCGGCACGATGTCGTAGCGCACGCCCAGCGCCTGCGCGACGCCGGCCGCATCGGCCAGCGATTCCCCCGAGGTGTAGCGGTAGGGCAGCATCACGCAATGGACGCGCGACGGCCCCAGCGCGTCGACCGCCATCGCGGCGACCAGCGCGGAATCGATGCCGCCCGACAGGCCGAGCACCACGCCGGGAAAGCCGTTCTTCTCCACATAGTCGGCAAGGCCGAGCACGCAGGCCGCGTAATCCGCCTCGTCGTCCTGCAGCAGCGGGGCGCGCGCGCCCTCCTCGCAGCGCCAGCCATCCGCCCAGCGCTCCCAGCGGGTGATGCGCACGCGCTCCTGGAAATTGGGAAGCTGCACCGCCAGCGAACGGTCGGCGTTGAGCACGAAGGAGCCGCCATCGAAGACGAGTTCGTCCTGCCCGCCGAGTTGGTTCACATAGGCGAGCGGCAGCCCGCTCTCGACCACGCGCGCGACCGCGACGTTCAGGCGCTCGTCATAGACGCCGCGCCGATAGGGCGAGCCGTTCGGCACCAGCAGCATCTCGGCGCCGGTCTCGGCGAGGCACTCGATGACGTCCTGCGACCAGACATCCTCGCAGATCGGCACGCCGATGCGCACGCCGCGAAAGGCCATCGGCCCCGGCAGCGGCCCGGCGGCGAAGACACGCTTCTCGTCGAACGGGCCGTAATTGGGCAGGTCCACCTTGTAGCGGGTGGCGGCGATGGCACCGGCGTCGAGCAGCAGCGCCGCGTTGTAGAGCCGCCCGCCATCGAGCCACGGAGCCCCGACGAGCAGCGCCGGGCCCCCATCGGCGGTCTCGGCGGCGAGCGCGTCCACCGCCCGGCGGCAGGCGGCCTGGAAGGCGGGCTTCAGCACGAGGTCTTCCGGGGGGTAGCCGGACAGGAAAAGCTCGGAGAAGATGACGAGATCGGCCCCCTGCCCGGCCGCCAGCGCACGCGCCTCGCGGACTTTCGCGGCGTTGCCATCGACGTCGCCGACGACCGGGTTGAGTTGGGCGAGCGCGATGAGGAGCTGGTCGGCGGGTTCCTGAGACATGCGCGTCGTTTAGCGCCCCGCTCGCGGCCCCGCAATCGGCCCGCGCCCGCCCGTCAGTCCCAGCCGGTATGCGGCACGCGCACGGCGGCGGGGCTGTAGCCCGCCTTGCGCACCACGGCCGGCAGCAGGCGCTCCAGCCCGTGCAGCACCGTGCCGTCGTCGGGGATCGGCTCGGCCGGGTAGTCCTCCCACCGCAGGTCGAGCGCCAGCGCCGGAGCCAGCGCCGCCGGCCGGGCGGCGAACATGTTGCCGACCGGGAAGTCGACATATTTGCCGCGCTTCTCGGGAAGGCCGATATCCTCGCAAAGCTCCTCGACGACCGGCTTGTTCAGCGCCCAGTCGAGCAGGTGCGTGTCTTCCGGATAGACCAGCCCGACCTCGGGCTGCGCCTCCATGAGGGCAAGCACCGTGTCGAGCATCGGATGCTCGCCGCCGATCATGTTCCCCCACAGGAAATTGCGCCAGGGATCGCCGATGGCGCGCCGCCGGCCCTTGGTCTTCTTGCCGTGCACGTGGAAGACGACGTCGTAGTCGTTCCCCGTCAGCACGTCGCGCAGGGCGGTGAGGAAGGGGCCGATGTCGCGCCCGATGTTCGGCACCACGTCGATGCGCACCCGCGCGGGATAGTCGGCGGTCATCGCCCGCAACTCCTCGGCCTTCGCCGCGGTATCGGTGGTGAGGAAGAGGTCCGGCCGCGAGGCGTTGACCGAGAGGCGCTCCAGCATCTCGGGGAACAGGTCGGGATAATAGAAATGCCCGTGCAGCGCGCTGGTGAGTCGGCTGGCGCGGGGGCGGTCCAGCGGCCCCGTCACCGGCACCGCCCACGGGCCGGGCGGGCAGCCGTTCTGCAGCCAGTGCGCGAGCGGATAGCGGCGCTGGTCGAAGCAGGCGACCGGGTGGTGCTCGGCATAGATCAGCGGGTGGAAGCCGGAATAGTCGCGCCGCATCGGCGGCGTGTTGATCGGGCGGCGCAGCAGGGTGCGCTTGCGCCACTCGAAGATCTGGTGTTCGAGCTTCTGCAACGGAGCGAGATCGCCGGGCGGGTCGGTCTCGTGCTTGATGCTCAGCACATCGAGCCGCTCGGGATAGGTGGCGAGGATGACGGCGAGCTCGTTGTCGACCTCCTCGCCGACCTCGCGGCCAAGCGCCAGAACCTGCCCGGTGCCGGCGCCGAGCGGCTCCTCCATGGCGAACACGCGCCAGCGACCGGCGAATTGCGGCAGCCGCCGCAGCGCCGCGTCGCGCGCGGCCTCGGAGGGGAAGACCACGGCACTCGCCCGCGCCAGCACGCGCTCCAGCGGAAAGGCGTCCGGCGCGCGCGTATCGACGTCATCCACCAGCGCCACCACGGGCACGCCGCGCCGCTCCAGAGAATCGGTCAGGTCCGCCAGGCCGGCGCCCACCGCAAGGGCGAAGAGCGGCTTCAACGTCGCGGCGCGCATCGCCAGCGCATCGACGAGGACCGGCCGCGGCACGCGCGCGCGCGCGACATCGACTGCAACCTCGACAGCGGGAAGGCCCGCGCCGGAGGCGCCGTCGAGCCGCAGCAGCACCACCTCCCAGTTGCCGGCCGCCTGCGCCACCAGAGCGGCGAGCGGGCCGACGTCGCCCTCGACCGCGATCAGCACGCGCCGGCGCTCCGCCGCCACGCCCGCCGGGTCGGGTTCGGGAAACGGCACCTGCGCGACGAGGGGCGGCAGCAGGTCCTCGCCCTTCGCCATCCAGCCGGCGAAGGCGCGGCGGGGACGGTCGTGGCGACGATAGACCAGCCCGTCGAAAGCCGGGCGCGCGCGACGGTAGGCGTCGAAAAGCAGGGTGCGGAGCAGCAGGCGCGGGCTGCCTTCGCAATCGAAGAGCACCCGGTCGAAGCCATGGCCGATGGCCTGGCTCACCCGCGTCAGCCTGGCACGAAACTCGCCGCGCTGCTCCGGGATGTAATAGGTTCGGCGCCGCTTCACAGGGGCGGCAGGCGGCTCCGTCAGGGTCATCGCGTGCGAACTGGCCGAACAATCATCGAGGTTGTGCACCCGCACCCCGGGAATCGGGACAGTTCGGGCACCCTTAAAAGCGTTCTAGAGGGCTCGGCCGTGCTTGGCCACCCCGAGCTCGGTCCCCCGTTACCACGCGCTTACGCGCCGCCACGATCGGGCAAGAGCGGGCCGGGCTCGGCGCCGGTCCCCGCGCCGAGGCGGCGCTCGATCAGGGCCTCGATGAGCCGGTAGCGCAGCCCCTTTATCAGCCCCGAGCCCTTGCGCCGGCGTATCGTGCGGTAGGTTTCGGAAAGCAGCCGCCGCTGCCAGAGCCGGCGCTCGAAGGCGGCGCGGTCGAAGCGGTTCTCCGCGATGTCGAGCACGACGCTCTCCAGCAGCCCGCATTCCTGCACGACGAGCGGGGAATGGTGCCCGCCGAAATAGAGGCGCACGAGGTCGAGCGGCGCCTCGCGCTGGAGGTTGCGTATGTGGCGGCGATCCTGGTTCAGTGGATCGTAGAAGACATATTTTGCCGCCTTCGCGCAGGGGAGCTGACGGTCCCACATGCGGGCGGACCCTTCCGAGCGCCAGCGCCGCTCCCACCACACGCGGCGCGGGTCCATGCTCCATTGCGGCGAGAAGGCGATGACGGCATCCGCCGCCAGCGGCGCCGAGAAGCGGTAGGCGGCATAGGCGCCCATGCTGACGCCGTAGGTGATGACGCGCGCGCCCGCCGCGATATCGGCCCGGACGACGGCCAGTGCCTCCGGCATCTCCGGATACTGGTACCAGCAATTGGCGGCGGACAGGAAATGATAGCCGGTATAGCCGCGCTTCTGGAGGAACGTCTCTCCATAGCCCGGCCGCACCGGCGCGCGTTCGAGCTGCAGCGACTCGAAGGTGACGAAGACGACGTCGTCGCGCGCCGCCGCGAGCTTCACGACCTTCAGGTTCGCGCTCTCATAGATGATCTCCCGCACGCCGCCTCCTCCGCGCTGGCGGCCTCAGCCGGCCGGCGCGACGGAGGTCGGTCCGCCGCCGTCCTCCGGCCGCCGCACCGGGCGGTAGCGCCAGTCGAGCAGGCGCTCCAGCGCGTAGTAGCGCAGCCGCCGCAGACCCCGCCGCACCTTGCGCGGGCGCACAAAGTGGTAGACCGAGGTCGAGCGCCGCCGCCGCCACAGCTCCGCCTGCAAGGCGGCGGGATCGAAGCGGTCCTCCGCGAGGTCGAGCAGCATCTGCTGGAGCAGCCCGCTCTCCTGCACATATTCCGTCGTGTGATGGTCGCTGAAATAGCTGAACATCACCGTCATCGGCACTTCGCGCTGCAAAAGCTCGATATGCCGGCGGTCCTGCGAGAGCGGGTCGTAGATCACGAAATGACGCGCGGCGCGGCGCGGCGCCTGGCGGTCCCACAGCAGCGCCGGGCCGCGCGGCCCCCACCGTTTCTCCCACGGCACGATGGCGGGGTCGACGCTCGCCTGCGGGGCGAGCGCGAACACGGTCTCGGCGCTCAGCGGCTCGGAGAAGCGCATCGCGGCATAGCCGCCCATGCTGGCACCGTAATTCACCACGCGCACGTCCGGGGGGATGTCGGCGCGCACCAGGGCGAGCGCCTGCGCGGTCTCGGGATAGTGATACCAGTCATTGCCGGCGGGCAGGAAATGATAGGCGGTGAAACCGCGCTTGGCGAAGAACACCTCGCCGAAACCGTCGCGGCCGGGAATGCAGTGCTCCTGCGGACGCATCTGCTCGAAGGTCACGAAGGCAACGCCGGCGCGCGTGCCCGCGACCTTGACGACCTTGAGGTTCTCGCTCTCGAAAATGATCTCGCGCACGCCTGCTGTCCCCGCGCGGGCGCCGTCACCCGACGACGTCCGTGCGCGCCGAAACTAGCCGGCCGCCCCTTCGACGGCCAATAAAATTTCCGAACGTATCCGTCACGGTTCACACGGGACGGCGGCGGGCGAACGCATCCACCGCCCGCCAACAAAAAACCGCGGCCCCGAAGGACCGCGGTTTTCAGTCGATGCGCAGGCGTCGGCGCCGGTTCACTCGGCGGCTTCGATCACCGGACGGGCGCGGCCGGCGTGCTCCTTCTTGAGCAGCTCGGCGACGAGGAAGGCCATCTCGATGGCCTGCTCGGCGTTGAGGCGCGGGTCGCAATAGGTGTGGTAGCGGTCCTTGAGGTCCGCATCCGAGATCGCCCGCGCGCCGCCGGTGCATTCGGTGACGTTCTTGCCCGTCATCTCCAGATGCACGCCGCCGGCATAGGTCCCCTCGGCGGCGTGGGCGGCGAAGAAGTCCCGCACCTCCTTGAGAATCTGGTCGAACGGGCGCGTCTTGTAACCCGAGGCCGCCTTGATCGTGTTGCCGTGCATGGGATCGCACGACCACACGACGGAACGGCCCTCGCGCTTCACCGTGCGCAGCAGCGCCGGCAGGTGGTCGGCCACCTTGTCCGCGCCGAAACGCGCGATCAGCGTGAGCCGGCCCGGCTCGTTCTGCGGGTTGAGCGCATCGATGAGGCGCAGCAGATCGTCCGGCTTCAGCGAGGGGCCGCATTTCAGGCCGATCGGGTTCTTCACGCCGCGCGCATATTCGATATGGGCGTGGTCGAACTGGCGGGTGCGGTCGCCGATCCAGATCATGTGGCCGGAGGTCGCGTACCAGTCTCCGCTAGTCGAATCCACGCGCGTCAGCGCCTGCTCGAAGCCCAGCAGAAGGGCCTCGTGCGAGGTGAAGAAGTCGGTCGAGCGCATCTCCGGATGGTGCTCCGGGTCGATGCCGATGGCGCGCATGAAGTCGAGCGCCTCGGTGATGCGGTCGGCGAGCGCCTGGTAGCGGCCGGACTGCGGAGAGTCCTTGATGAAGCCGAGCATCCACTGATGCGCGTTGCCAAGGCTCGCATAGCCGCCATTGGCGAAGGCGCGCAGCAGGTTCAGCGTCGCCGCCGACTGGCGGTAGCCCTCAAGCTGGCGGCGCGGATCGGGAATGCGCGATTCCGGCGTGAAGTCGATGTCGTTGATGATGTCGCCCCGGTAGGACGGCAGCTCGACGTCGCCGATCTTCTCCATGGGCGCCGAGCGCGGCTTGGCGAACTGGCCCGCCACGCGGCCGACCTTCACCACCGGCAGCGCGCCGGCATAGGTCAGCACCACCGACATCTGCAGAAAGACGCGGAAGAAATCGCGGATGTTGTCGGCCGAATGCTCGGCGAAGCTCTCGGCGCAGTCGCCGCCCTGCAGCAGGAAGGCTTCGCCATTCGCCACCTTGGCGAGTTCGCGCTTCAGCCGGCGGGCCTCGCCGGCAAAGACCAGCGGGGGAAACGAGGCAAGCTGACGCTCCACCGAAGCCAGGGCTTCGGCGTCCGGATAGTCCGGGACCTGCTGAATGGGCTTGGCCCTCCAGCTTTCCGGCGTCCAGCGTTCAGACATGATTGCCTCCACGAATGTCACGCCGCCGGAGCTCGTCCCCGGCGGGAAAGGCCGGCCTTATACACCCAAGCCCGAGCGCCGCGCCAGTGCACCTCCGCAAGGTCAGGCATGCCGGAAGCGGGGCTCGCCCGACCACATCGTCATCCCGGCCGAAGCGCCGCGCAGAGCCGGCATCGCTCTCCATTCGGGATGCGATCCCGGATCGGCCTTCCGGCCGTCCGGGATGACATTGGAGAGGATTCCGGCCTCAGATCGCCGGCGTCGCCTCGGTCGAGACCTCGGGGATCACCTGATCGCTCGAGGTGTGCTTCGAGCGCAGCGTCACCAGCTCCTCGGAGCTGGAGGGGTGGAGCGCCATGGTGCGGTCGAAATCCGCCTTGGTCGCGTTGAGGTTCATGGCGATGGCCGCCATCTGCACGATCTCGCCGGAACCCTCGCCGATGAGGTGGACACCGAGCACCCGGTCGTCCGCCTGGTCGACCACCAGCTTCATGAACACCCGCGAGGCCCGGCCCGACAGCGTCGCCTTCAGCGGGCGGAAGTCGGTCTTGTAGATGTCGAGCCGCCGCCCCTGCGCGCGCGCCTCGGCCTCGGTCAGCCCGACCACGCCGATCTCCGGCTCGGTGAACACGGCGGTCGGGATCACGTCGTAATTCACCTGCCACGGCTTGCCGCCGAACACCGTGTCGGCGAAGGCGTGGCCCTCGCGAATGGCGACGGGGGTGAGGTTGGCGCGGTCGGTGACGTCGCCGACGGCGTAGATCGAGGGCACGTTGGTGCGGGAATCCGCGTCGACCGCGATGGCGCCGGCCTCGTTGAGATGCACGCCCACCGCGTCGAGCCCCAGCCCGACCGTGTTCGGCACCCGGCCGATGGCCAGCATCACCTCGTCGGCGAACAGGTCGCGCCCGTCGCTGAGGCGGACGCGCTTGCCGCCCTCGATGGCGTCGATCGAGGCGATGGTGGCGTTGAAGGCGAAGCTGACGCCGTTCGCCTCCATCTCGCCGACGATGCGCGCGCGGATGTCCTCGTCGAAGCCGCGCAGCAGCGTGTCGCCGCGATGCACCACCGTCACCTGCGCGCCCAGCCCGGCGAACAGGCTGGCGAATTCGAGCGCGATGTAGCCCGCCCCCTGCACCACGACGCGGGCGGGGAAGCGTTCGAGATGGAAGGCCTCGTTGGAGGTGATGCCGAGGTCGCGGCCGGGAAAGTCGAGCCCGATATTCGGCCGCCCGCCGGTGGCGATCAGGATGGTGCGCGCGGTGACGCGCGTGCCGTCGGCCAGGCGCACCGCGTGCGGGCCCTCGATGACCGCGCGCTGGGGCACGATCTCGACACCCGAGCGGTCCAGATTGGCGCGGTAGGCGCCTTCCAGCCGGGCGATCTCCTTGTCCTTGTTGGCGATCAGCGTCGGCCAGTCGAAGCTTGTGCCCTCGACGTTCCAGCCGAAGCCGGCGGCGTCCTCGAATTCATGGGCGAAGCGGGCGGCATAGACGAACAGCTTCTTGGGCACGCAGCCGCGGATCACGCAGGTGCCGCCGACGCGGTATTCCTCGGCGATGCGGACCTTCGCCCCGTAGCCGGCCGCGATGCGGGCGGCGCGCACGCCGCCGGACCCCGCGCCGATGACGAAGAGGTCGACGTCGAATGGCTCCATGGCGGGCTCCCCAGGCTGGCGGACGGACGGCGGGGCGCGGATCGCCCGGTGGCCGGATGCTGCCCTCGCATGTCGCCCCGTGGCCCGTCCGCGTCAAGCCGGTGCATGGCTGCGATGCGCATTCTCTCATCCATGAGGGGAACTCGACTTGGCCGGCCATGCGCACTAGCTTCCTTGCCGCGTTCAAGCGGCGGCCTGCCTCAAATGCGCCCCGCTCATCCTTGGAGGAAACGATGAATCACATGCTTCGCGGTGCGCTGCTCGCCGCCGCCTTCACCGCTGCGTCGCTCGGCACCGCATCGGCGCAGGTCGGCGACCTCAAGATTATCGCCCCGGCCGCGCCCGGCGGCGGCTGGGACCAGACCGCCCGCGCCATGCAGCAGGTGCTGCAGTCCGAGAAGCTGGCGGCCAATGCGCAGGTCATGAACGTGCCCGGCGCCGGCGGCACCATCGGCCTCGCCCAGTTCGTCAACGGCAGCAAGGGCGACCCGAACGTGCTGCTGGTCGGCGGCTATGTGATGGTGGGCGCCATCATCACCAACAAGTCGCCGGTGAACCTGTCCATGGTGACCCCGATCGCCCGCCTGACCGGCGAGTACGAGGCCATCGCCGTGCCGGCCAACTCGCCGCTGAAGTCGATGGCCGACCTCGTGGCGGCGCTGAAGGCCGATCCGCAGAAGGTGTCCTGGGCCGGCGGCTCGGCGGGCGGCACCGACCACATCACGGCGGGCCTGATCGCCAAGGCCATCGGCGTCGACCCGACCAAGGTCAACTACATCGCCTTCTCGGGCGGCGGCGAGTCGCTCGCCTCCATCCTCGGCGGCAAGGTGACGGTCGGCATCTCCTCGCTCTCCGAGTTCGACGCCCAGGCCAAGGCGGGCAAGCTGCGCCTCCTCGGCGTGTCGAGCGCCGAGCGCCTGCCGGAAGCCAAGGACGTGCCGACCTTCAAGGAAAGCGGCGTCGACGTCGAGATCCAGAACTGGCGCTCGGTCTCGGCCGCCCCCGGTATCACCGAGGAGCAGAAGAAGCAGCTCACCGAGACCATCGGCAAGATGGTGCAGTCGAAGGCGTGGAAGGACCTGCTGGCGCAGAAGGGCTGGGTCGACACCTATCTCTCCGGCCCGGCCTTTGCCGAGCAGCTCGCCAAGGACGTCACGGCCACGCAGTCCGTGCTGAAGGATATCGGCCTCGCCAACTGAGCGGCCGCACCCGACCGACCCTGAACGCTCCCCCGTGGCCGCCGGCTGCGGGGGAGACGTCGTTCCGACACCCGGAGCTGTCCGATGAGCGATCCCACTCCCACCTCCGCCCGACGGCCCGACAAGGCCGGCTTCGTCATCGCCTTCGGCCTCGCCGCGCTGGCGCTTGTCGTTGGCTGGGACGCCTGGCGGCTCGCCAGCGTCAACGCGCATTCGGCCGTCGGCCCGGCGGCCTTCCCCACCATCATCGCCGCCGGCCTCGCCGCGCTGGCGGTCGCCACCGCCGTCGAGGCGCTGCGCGCGGGGCCCGTGGACCGGCCGCGCGACGAGATGGGACCGATGGCCTGGGTGCTCGCCGGGCTGGTCGGGCAGATCGCGCTGCTGCCCTTCCTCGGCTTCTCCATCGCCACCGGCTGGCTGTTCGCCGCCACGGCGAAGGGCTTCGGCCGCGGCCCGGTCTGGGCGCATTTCCTCGCCGGCACGGTCATGTGCTTCATCATCTACGTGATCTTCGCCAAGGGCCTGCAGCTTTCGCTGCCCGCCGGCCCGATCGAGCGGCTCATCTGAGGCAGGCCCCATGGATACGTTCGCCGCTCTCAGCCAGGGCCTGATGGTCGCCCTGCAGCCGATCAACCTGCTCTTCGCCTTCGTCGGCGTCATGCTCGGCACCGCCGTCGGCGTGCTGCCCGGCATCGGCCCGGCGCTCACCGTGGCGCTGCTGCTGCCGATCACCTTCAAGCTCGACCCCGCCGGCTCGCTCATCATGTTCGCCGGCATCTATTATGGCGGCATGTATGGCGGCTCGACCGCCTCGATCCTGCTGAACACGCCGGGCGAGAGCTCGTCCATCGTCACGGCGCTGGAAGGCAACAAGATGGCCCGCGCCGGGCGCGGCGGGCCGGCGCTCGCGACCGCCGCCATCGGCTCCTTCGTCGCCGGCACCATCGCCACCATCGGCCTCGCCCTCGTGGCGCCGACCGTGGTCGACATCGCCATCTCTTTCGGCCCGGAGGACTATTTCGCGCTGATGGTGCTGGCCTTCACGACCGTCTCGGCGGCCTTCGGCTCCTCGGTGACGCGCGGCTTGACCAGCCTGTTCATCGGCCTCTCGCTTGGCCTCATCGGCATCGACCTTCAGAGCGGACAGGCGCGGCTTTCCTTCGGCATCCCCGACCTGCTCGACGGCGTGGAGGTGACGACGCTTGCCGTCGCGCTGTTCGCCATCGGCGAGACGCTCTCGGTGGTCGCGGCCGGCTCCCGCGCGGACGAGATCATCGAGCCGGTGAAGGGCTCGGTGTTCATGAACCGGGAGGACTGGAAGCGCTCCTGGAAGCCATGGCTGCGCGGCACCGTGCTGGGCTTCCCCATCGGCGCCATGCCGGCGGGCGGGGCGGAAATCCCGACCTTCCTGTCCTACGCGCTGGAGAAGCGGCTGTGCCGCAAGCCGGACGAGTTCGGCAACGGCGCCATCGAGGGCGTCGCCGGGCCGGAGGCCGCCAACAACGCGGCGGCGGCCGGCGTGCTGGTGCCGCTGCTCACCCTCGGCCTGCCGACCTCCGCGACGGCGGCGATCATGCTGGCGGGCTTCCAGCAATACGGGCTCAATCCCGGCCCGCTGCTGTTCGTCAGCAATCCCGACCTCGTCTGGGGCCTGATCGCCAGTCTGTTCATCGCCAACGGCATGCTGCTGATCCTCAACCTGCCGCTGGTCGGGCTGTGGGTGCGCCTGCTCGCCATTCCGCGCCCGTGGCTCTATGGCGGCATCCTGGTGTTCGCCACGCTCGGCACGCTGGGGGCCAACCCCTCGCTGGTCGAGCTCGGCATGCTGCTGATCTTCGGCCTGCTGGGATATGTGCTGCGTCGCTACGACTACCCCATCGCCCCTGTCGTGGTCGGCCTCATCCTCGGCCCGCTGGCCGAACAGCAGCTCCGCCGCGCGCTCGCCATCAGCGTGGGCGACCCGACCGTACTGTTCCAGTCGCCGATCGCGCTGGCGCTCTACGCGCTGTCCGCCCTCGCTTTGTTCGGGCCGCTGCTGTTCTTCCTCATTACCGGCCGCAAGGCGCCGGTCGGAGGCGACGAGGACTGAGCCCCGACAACGAACGCCGAACCTGAAAAGCAAAATGCCCGGCGCGAGCCGGGCATTTTCGTATCGGGTATCGGTATGGCGTCAGATGGTGAAGCCGCGCTTCTTCATTTCCTCGCGCACCTTGCCTTCCATCTCGCGGCTGAAGGCGGCGCTCCAGGCCTGGATGCCGGCGAGGCCCGCATCGAGGATCTTGCCGCGGTTCTCCACCAGCTTGCGGCCGACCGCCGAGCGATAGAAGGCCAGCAGGTCCTTCAGCTCGGTCTCGTCGAACTGCACCGCATAGATGCGGGCGAGGATCTGCACGATCTCCTGCCGGCGGTTCTCATATTGCGGGGCGAGCTGCTTGGCGACTTCGCGCAGGTCGCGGATCAGGTCGGGATTGGCCTGCACGAAGCTGCCCGCCGCCTGCTCGATGACGCCGGGAATGAGCGTGTCGAAGCTGCTGCCCTCGCCATTGGCGACCAGCAGCTCATTGGCGAGCTTCAGCCGCTCCGGGCTCACCTGCGCGCCCTTGGCGTCGTTCATCTTGAACGGCGTCTGCTCCTGCGCGAGCGCGGGAAGCGCGCCGGCAAGGGCCGCGAGCGCCAGCGCCGCGCCGGTCAGCCGTCCTGCAATATCAAGCCGCATCAAAGTCTCCCTGACGAATGCTGCTCACGCGCGGTCGAGGACCGTCACGCCGTCGGCGCCCGCGAGAATGACGCGGCTCGCCAGATTGATGAAGAGGCCATGCTCGACCACGCCCGGCACTTCCGACAGCCGCGCGGCGAGCGTGGCCGGGTCGGAAATGCTGAGATAGGCGGCATCGAGGATCAGGTGTCCCTGATCCGTGACGAAAACATGACCGTCCGGCCGCCGACGCAGCGTGAGCAGGCCCTGGCAGCCCGCCGCGCGCGCCGCCTTGTCGATGCTGCGGCGGATCGCGGCGACGCCGAAATCCACCACCTCGATGGGCAGCGGGAAGGTGCCGAGCCGCGCCACCTTCTTGGAGGCGTCGGCGATCACGATCATCTGCTGGGCCGCCGTGGCGACGATCTTCTCGCGCAGCAGCGCGCCGCCACCGCCCTTGATCAGCGAGAAATCCGGGCCGATCTCGTCGGCGCCGTCGATCACGAGATCGAGCACGGGGTGCTCGTCGAGCGTGGCGAGCGGCACGCCGAGGCTCTCCGCCTGCGCGCGCGTCGCCTCGGAGGTCGGCACGCCGACGACTTCCAGCCCCTGCGCCACGCGCTGGGCGAGAAGATCGACGAAATGCTTGGCCGTCGAGCCCGTGCCGAGGCCGAGCTTCATGCCGGAGCGCACATAGTCGAGCGCGCGGGCGGCCGCCTCGCGCTTGAGCGCCTCGGCGGGGGAGAGCGCGTCAGGTGACTTCGCTGCGGTCATGGCGTCGACAAAGCCCGTTGTGGAGTTCTTCCCTGCTGCCTAGCGCCCTTGCGGGCCGCCGACAAGCCCGGCAACGCAAGGCGGCGCCCGGCCGGCGAGGCATCAGCGCGAGGGCGCGGTGCACACCACCGCCGGCTCGACGCCGCCGCCGTCCTTGGGCATGTCGCGCACGTAGCACACGCTCATCTGTCCGGTCTGGGCGTTGACGCGGAAAATGCCGGTCTCGCCGGAATAGCGCGTCGACACGACGTCGTAGGGGCCGGGCTCGCGCGGTCCGGCGCTGGCGTCGGTGCGGAAGCAACGCGTCACGCCCACGAGGCTGCCCTCGGGCCGCTCGAACTGGCAGGCGCTGACCTCGCCGGTGCGCACATTCACCGAATAGATGCGGTTGGCCTGCGCCGAGGGCGGGGAGGCGAACACGAAGGGGCCCGCGGCCGGCGCGCCGGGCGCCCCGGCGGGCGGCGTCGTGGCCGGCGGGCTGGCGGCGGGCGGCGTTGCCGCTGCCGGAGGGCTCGCCGGGGCGTTGTCGGTCGTTCCCTGCGCCAGGACCGGCCCCGCCGCGAGTGCCAGAGCGAGCATCGCCGCGCCAAACCCAATCCCCATGCCGTCGAGCCTCATTCCCAGCACTCCTGTTTGCGCGATACTGACCCGTGCCATTACCACCGACGCTGCCCGTCCGCATGCGCCCGATGGACGCGATACGCTGGACAGGAAAAGCGGCAGGATTGTAGGCCTAGCAAGTCAGTCCCGTCTCGCGGCGGCGGGCTGCCCCCGTTTCCCGTCACCATCCACGGAAATCGTCATGTCAGCAGCCACCCCTCCCGCCGTGATCGCCTTCGACCTCGACGGCACCCTTGTCGACACCGCCCCGGACCTTCTCGACACGCTCGACATCGTGCTCGACGAGGCCGGCGCCGCCCGCCTGCCGCGCGAGGAAACGCGCAAGATGATCGGCGCCGGCGCGAAGGCGCTGGTCAATCGCGGCCTCACCGCCGCCGGCATCGCGGTCGACGGACCCGCCTTCGAGAAGCTCTACGAGCGTTTCCTCGAACATTACGCCGATCACATCGCCGATCATTCGCGCCCCTTCCCCGGCCTTGTCGAGGCGCTCGACACGCTTTCCGCGCGCGGCCACGTGCTGGCGGTCTGCACCAACAAGCTCGAATATCTCTCGCGCCTGCTGCTCGACCGGCTGGAGCTCACCGACCGCTTCGCCGTCATCGCCGGCTCCGACACCTTTCCGGTGTACAAGCCGGACGCCGGCCACCTTCTCGGCACCATCGAGCGGGCCGGCGGCCTGCCGGGCCGCGCCGTCATGGTCGGCGACAGCATGACCGACGTGCTGACCGCGAAGAACGCGCGCATTCCCTCCATCGTGGTGCCGTTCGGCTATACCGAGACGCCCGCCATCGAACTGGGCGGCGACGCCTTCATCGAGCACTTCGACCACCTGCCGGAAACGGTCGAGCGCCTTCTCGGCCGTGGGTGACGTCGCAAGCGCGCTTGACACCTGGGACGGCGGCACACTAAATCCCCGCCGCGATGGACACCGGCGCGGGATTTCCCGCCCCGGACCAGCGGGCGATTAGCTCAGCGGGAGAGCACTCCCTTCACACGGGAGGGGTCGCAGGTTCAATCCCTGCATCGCCCACCATCGTGCTTCCGGATCAGGCACGATGATTTGGGCGCGCGATGCGCGCCTTTTGCGTGGACAGCCGGCGACACGCCTTCTGAAAATCCGCGCGCCGGGCCACTGTGACCGGGCATGTGCAACCTCTACAGCCATAACTCGAACGTGCAGGCGATCGCCGATCTCGTCGGCGCGCTGACGAATCGCGCCGGCAACCTGCCGCCACAGACCGCCATCTTCCCCGACCAGCCGGCGCCCATCGTGCGCACCGCGCCGGACGGCTCGCGCGAACTCGTGCTGGCGCGCTGGGGCATGCCGCCGCCCCCGCGCCTCGGCGGCGCGCCGATCACCAACATCCGCAACCTCGCCTCGCCGCACTGGCAGGGCTGGAACGGGCCGGCGCATCGCTGCCTCGTCCCCTTCACCAGCTTCTCCGAATACGCGCCGGAGCCGGCCCCGCTCACCAAGCGCCGCGACATCGTCTGGTTCGCGCTCAGTGAGGAGCGCCCGCTGGCCTTCTTCGCCGGGCTGCGCACGCGCTGGCACGGCACGCGGGGCACCCGCGCCGCGCCGGTGGAGGGCGAGCACGAGCTGTTCGGCTTCCTCACCTGTGCGCCGAATGCCGTGGTGGCGCCGATCCATCCCAAGGCGATGCCGGTGATCCTTACCACCGCCGAGGAGCGCGAGGTGTGGCTGCGCGCGCCGTGGAACGAGGCCGCCGCGCTCCAGCGCCCGCTGCCCGACGCCGCGCTGATCCTCGTCGCGCGCGGCGCGGCCAAGGACGACCCTGCGCCGCAGGAGACCTCGCCACCGCGCCCACCCGGCAGGGACGAGCGGCAGGGCAGCCTGTTCTGACGCCGGCAGGCGGGCCGGCATCGCCCCCTGCCGCTGCGGCGGCTTCCGCCCTCCCGGCCGGCGTGATAGGCGGGTTTTTCCTTGAGCGAGCCCGCGACCCGCCGTGCACCACCATCTGCGCTACCGCGCCCATATTGACGGACTGCGCGCCATCGCCGTGCTCGGCGTCGTGCTGTTCCATTTCGGCGCGGGCTGGCTGCCGGGCGGCTTCATCGGCGTCGACGTGTTCTTCGTGATCTCCGGCTACCTGATCTCGAAGTCGATATATGCCGACGCGGCCGAAGGCAGCTTCTCCATCCTCGCCTTCTATGAGCGGCGCATCCGCCGCATCGTGCCGGCCTTCGTGGCGGTGACGGCGCTCACCAGCCTGTGCGCCTTCCTGTTCTTCTTCCCCAATCAGCTAATGCTCTATGCGCGCTCGCTGATCTGGGCGGTGCTCGCCTTCGGCAATGTCTATTTCTACCTGCGCACCGACTATTTCGGCCCGGGGGCCGAGGATGCGCCGCTGCTGCATTACTGGTCGCTGGGCGTCGAGGAGCAGTTCTATTTCCTGTTCCCGGCGCTCATCCTCGCCTGCCGCCGCTTCTTCCCGCGCGCGCTGCCGCAGGTGGTGATAGGCCTCCTTCTCGCCTCGCTCCTCGCCTGCGAGCTTATCCGGCCGCACAATCCGGCGGCAGCCTTCTACCTGCTGCCCTTCCGCGCCTTCGAGCTATTGATCGGCGCCGCGCTGGCGCTGCCCGGCATGCGCTTCCCGCAGGACGGGCGGATCGGCGGGGCGGCGGTGGCCGGCGGCGCCGGGCTCATTCTCGCCGGCATGGCGCTGATCACCGAGCACATGGCCTTTCCCGGCCTGCTGGCGCTGGTGCCGTGCCTCGGCGCGGCGCTGGCGATCTGGGGCGGGGAAAGCGCGGCGAGCCTGCCGGCGCGGGGGCTCGGGGCGCGCCCGCTCGTCTTCTTCGGGGCGATCTCCTATTCGCTCTACCTCGTGCACTGGCCCCTCGTGGTCTTCGCCCGGCCGCTGCTGGCCGATCTTCCCGCGCCCGCCTTCCTGATCGGCGGTGTCGCCGCCTCCACCCTGCTCGGCTGGCTGTCCTGGCGCTTCGTGGAGCAGCCGGTGCGGCGCAACCGCGCCGCCTTCACGCGCGGCCGGCTTCTAGCCGGCACGGTGGCGGCCGGAGCGTTGCTCATCGCCTTCGGCACTGTAACCTCCAGCCTGCGTGGCTTCCCCGGCCGGCTCGGCCCGGAAATAGAGCGCGTGCTCGCCTTCGAGCGCTCGCCGCTGCGCGAGATCGTGCGCAACGGCCTGTGCTTCACCGACGACCACCAGCCGCGCGCGGTGTTCCCGCCCGAATGCCTGCCCGAACAGCGCCCGAGCGTGGTGCTCTGGGGCTCCAGCCACATCGCCCAGTTCGTCGGCGCGGTGAAGGCGGAGGCCGAGCGGCGCGGCTATGCGGTCGGCCAGATGACGGGCGCCTCCTGCCTGCCGCTCATCGAGTTCCGCAACACCCCCATGTGCGACGGGCTGAACCGCTTCGCCTTCGACTGGCTGCTGGCGCATCCGCCCTCGGTGCTGGTGATCGGCGGCGATGCGATCATCGCCACCGAACCCTTGAAGACGCTCGCGCGCGACCTTGCCCGCCTGCACGCGCTGGGCACGCGGGTGATCGTGCTGGGCCCCGTGCCGCGCTACCGGCGTCCGCCGCCGCAGGTGCTCGCCGAGCGGCTCTACCGCAGGAATCCGAGCGTGCTGGCCGACGAAAATCTGGAGCCGGTGACGCGCGAATCGGACCGGCTGATGGCCGAATTCTTCGCGGGCAATCCGGATGTCGAATATGTCTCCGTACTCGATGCCATGTGCCCTGAGGGGAACTGCCCGATGATGGTGGATGGCGAGCCGACCGGCTTCGATCACACCCATTTCACCCACCGGGGCGTCGCCTATTACGGCGGCAGGCTCGCCGGCATCGTCTTCGGCGACACCCCCGCGCGCCCCGCGACCGGCACGGCGCCCATGAGCCCGTGAGCCCTCCGCCCCCGTAGCGCCAGGGTCACATGGCGGCTCTAATCGGGCGCTCCCGCGCGCGCCAGCATCGCGGGATGTGCCATGGCTGCGCGGCAGCCGTCATAATGGCGCGAACCCGCCTCTCCTCCGGCCTCCTCCAGCCCCGGTCCATCGTGCATCAACATCTCGCCTACCGCGCCCATATTGACGGCCTGCGCGCCGTCGCCGTCCTCGGCGTCGTGCTGTTCCATTTCGGCGCGAAGTGGCTGCCGGGCGGCTTCGTCGGCGTCGACGTGTTCTTCGTCATCTCCGGCTATCTGATCTCGAAATCGATCTATGCCGATACGGCGGAGGGCAGCTTCTCCATCCTCGGCTTCTACGAGCGCCGCATCCGCCGCATCGCACCCGCCTTCCTGTTCGTGACGGCGCTCACCGCGCTCGCCGCCTGGCTCCTGCTGCTGCCGCAGGAGATGTTCACCTTCGCGCGCTCGCTGCTGTGGTCGACGTTCGGCTTCGGCAACGTCTTCTTCTTCCTTGAGACCGACTATTTCGGCCCGGCGGCGCAGGAGATGCCGCTGCTGCATTACTGGTCGCTGGGCGTGGAGGAACAGTTCTACCTGCTGTTCCCGGCGCTGGTGCTCCTGTTCCGGCGCGGCGGACCGCGCTGGCTGGTCGGCATGGTGCTGGGTCTGCTCCTCGTCTCGCTGGCGGCGAGCCAGCTCGCGCTCGGTACGCACCGCGCGGCGGCCTATTACCTTCTGCCTTTCCGCGCCTTCGAATTGCTGATCGGCTCGGCGCTGGCGCTGCCCGGCGGGCGGGCGCCGCGCAGCGACGTGGAACGCATGGCGGCGGTCGCCGGCGGCTGCGCCATGGTGCTCGGCGCCATGCTGATGCTGAAATCGACCGCGCCGTTTCCCGGCCTGCGCGCGCTCATCCCCTGCATCGGCTCGGCGCTGGTGATCTGGGGCGGCGAAGGCGGTGCGCCGCTGGTCGTGCGCCTGCTCTCGGCCCGCGTGCCGGTCTATATCGGCAGGATCTCCTACTCGCTCTATCTCGTGCACTGGCCCATCGCCACGCTGGGGCGCGCGGCGCTGGACACGGCCGGCATAGCCCCCGTGGCGGCGCCGGTCTTTCTCATCGGCGGCACCCTCGCCTCCCTCGCGCTGGCGGCGCTGTCCTACCGCTTCGTCGAGCAGCCCTTCCGCCGGAACAAGGCGCTGTTCACGCCGCGCCGCATGGTGGGCGGGCTCGTCGCCTGCACCGCCGCGCTGGCGCTGTTCGCACAATGGGGCATCGCCACGCGCGGCCTGCCCTCCCGCTTCGGCCCGGCCATCGAGGCGCTGTCGCCCTATGTCGACTATGACGGCGCGCAGGTCTTCAGCTGGCACCGCTGCTTCACCCCGAGCATGCAGCCCACCCCCGACATCGCCCCCGAATGCTTGCCGACCACCCACCCTTCCGTGATGGTCTGGGGCAACAGCCACATCGCCCATTTCATCGGCGCCATCCGTGAGGCGGCACAGCAGCGCGGCTATGCGGTCGGCGAGATCACCGGGGGCGCCTGCCCGCCGCTGCTGTTCGGCGCGACGCGCGCGGTGCCCTACTGCAAGGCGATGAACGAGTTTGCCTTCGACTGGGTGCTGAAGAACCGGCCCGACATACTGGTGCTGGGCGGCGTGCTCGCCGTGACGCCGGACATCGCCGCGAAGATCGCTGAGATCGCCGCGCTCGGCGTGCGCGTGGTCGTCGTCGGGCCGGTGCCGCTTTACGGCACGCCGGTGCCCACCCTGCTGTCGCGCCGGCTCATCGCCGGCAATGCCGACACCATGGCCGGCGACGACATGCTGCCGCTGACCCGCAATTACGAGGCGCAGCTCGCCGGCCAGCTCGCCGGCAATCCCGACGTCACCTTCGTCTCGGTGCTGAAGACGGCCTGCCCGGCCGGCGACTGCCCGATCGCGATCGACGGCCAGCCGCTGCAATATGACAACACCCACTTCACCCGCGCCGGCGTGGCGTTCTTCGGCCGGCCGGTGGCGGCGGCGATCTTCGGGGAGGCCGCGCCGGCGCGTTGAACGGGCTGCCGGCGGGTTCATCTGTGTCCCGCGCGCCATAGGTCCGCGCAATTTCGTGTCGTCACGGGCTCATGAAGACCGCGTGAAGCATTTCGCCGCATAGTGTCGGCTTGCGGCCATCGACGCAGGGGCAGCGATGGAGCAAGATTTTCCGGCCGTCGGCCCCGGCAGGCGGTGACAATCGTATTTCGTATGGGGCTTTCGATGCGATTCAACACGATGGCGGCCATGGCGCTCGCCGCACTGACGCTGGCGGGGACGGCCCCGGCCATGGCGCAGTCCACCACCCCTTCCTTCTTCGGCTTCTTCCGCCCGTCCGATTTCGGCAACGGAACGGGCAAGGGCTATTCCTCGATCCGCCGGCAGGTGGTGGCCTATAACGGCAAATACGCGCCGGGCACCATCGTGGTGAACACCGCCGAGCGCCGCCTGTACCTCGTGCAGGACAACGGCACGGCGCTGCGCTACGGCATCGGCGTCGGCCGCGACGGCTTCCGCTGGTCGGGCGTGCAGACCATAACGCGCAAGGCCGAGTGGCCGGGCTGGACGCCGCCGGCGCAGATGCTCCAGCGCCGCCCCGACCTGCCGCGCTACATGCCCGGCGGCATCGACAACCCGCTCGGCGCGCGCGCCATGTATCTGGGTTCGACGCTCTACCGCATCCACGGCTCCAACGAGCCGGAGACCATCGGCCAGGCGGTGTCCTCGGGCTGCTTCCGCATGACCAATGACGACGTCACCGACCTCTACAACCGCGTGCGGGTCGGCACCAAGGTCGTCGTGATCAACTGATACGGCCACCGCCATCCCGGACGGCCGCGAGGCCGCTCCGGGGTGCGTACAGGCGCGCCGCCCGCCTCAGTGCCGGCGGACGCTGCCCGCCGCGTCGCGCGAGAGGTTGCGCGAGGCGAGTTCCTGGAGATAGCGCGTCCAGCGCTCCTCCTGCTCGCGCCCGAGCGTGTGCAGGATGTCCCAGGTGTAGATGCCGGTCGAATGACCGTCGTCGAACATCAGCCGCACCGCGTAGTTGCCGACCGGGATCGCCTCATCGACCCGCACCTCGCGCTTGCCGGCGACGAGCTGGCGGTCGGCGGGGGAATGGCCCTGCACCTCGGCGGATGGGCTCTCGACCCGCAGATATTCCGCCGGCAGCGTGAAGGACGACCCGTCCTCGAAGGCGATGGTCAGCGCGCGGCGGTCCTTGTGGAGCTTGATCTCGGTCGGCCAGGCGTCGGTCACGGCTCTCTTCCCTTCCCTTGTGCGCCATCCCACATAAAGGGGCGGGGCGCGTTCGCCAAGGAGGCGCGCCGCGTCCCTGCTCGACGTTCCGTCTTTTCGTGAAGGCACGTCCCTTTTGGCGAAGGCACGTCACGAATGGTTCAGCCGATGGCCCGATAGGCCCCTGCGCCTTGGCACGAGGACCGGCTATCATTAGAAACGTCCTGAATAACCGGCCCCGAGCCGGCAGGCGCAAACGGGAGCGCGCAAGGTGAACACCGACGAAGCCCTGATCGACCGCCTCGACCGCGCCACCCCGCGCGCGCCGCTGGTCGACACCTTCGGCCGGGCCGTCACCTATCTCCGCGTCTCCGTCACCGACCGGTGCGACTTCCGCTGCGTGTACTGCATGGCGGAGCACATGACGTTCCTGCCCAAGCCCGAGCTGCTGACGCTGGAAGAGCTCGACCGGCTGTGCTCGGCCTTCGTCGCGCGCGGCGTGAAGAAGCTGCGCCTGACCGGCGGCGAGCCGCTGGTGCGTCGTGACGTGATGACCCTGTTCCGTTCGCTGGGCCGGCATCTCGATTCCGGCGCGCTCGAAGAACTCACCCTCACCACCAACGGCTCGCAGCTCGCCCGCTTCGCGCGCGAACTCGCCGATTGCGGGGTGAAGCGCATCAACGTCTCGCTGGACACGCTCGATCCCGACCGTTTCCGGGCGCTCACCCGCTGGGGCGATCTGTCCAAGGTGCTCGCCGGCATCGACGCCGCGCAGGACGCCGGCATCCATGTGAAGCTCAACGCCGTGGCGCTGGCCGGCGAGAACGAGGACGAGATCCCCTCGCTCGTCGAATGGGCGCATGGGCGCGGCATGGACGTCTCGCTCATCGAGGTGATGCCGCTCGGCGAGACCGGCTCCGAGCGCGCCGACCAGTATCTGCCGCTCTCCACCGTCCGCGCGCGCCTCGACGAGCGCTGGACGCTGGAGGACATCCCCTTCCGCACCGGCGGCCCGGCGCGCTACGTCTCGATCAGGGAGACCGGCGGGCGGCTCGGCTTCATCACGCCGCTGACGCATAATTTCTGCGAGGGCTGTAACCGGGTGCGCGTCACCTGCACCGGCACGCTCTACATGTGCCTCGGCCAGGAGGACGCGGCGGACCTTCGCGCGCCGCTGCGCGCCTCGGAGGGCGACGAGAAGTTGCACGCGGTGCTCGACGACGCCATCTTCCGCAAGCCCAAGGGCCATGACTTCGTCATCGACCGCCCCGGCCGCGCCCCGGCCCTGCGCCGCCACATGAGCGTCACCGGCGGCTGACGGGAATACTCCCGCCATCTTTGCAATGCATGGCTGCCGCGCGCGGCGGTTTGTTGCTGCGTTGCAATATAACGTGCTTATGCTGACGGGAATCGCGCTGCTATCCAGCGCCGACCTCGCATTCTGACATCGACGGGATTTCCGATGCAGCTTCCGCTGTTGGCCCTCGCCATGGCCTCCTTCGGCATTGGCACCACCGAATTCGTCATCATGGGCCTGCTGCCGGAGGTCGCCGCCGACCTCTCGGTGACGATTCCCGCCGCCGGCCTGCTCGTCACCGGCTATGCGCTCGGCGTCGTCATCGGTGCCCCCATCGTCGCCATCATCACCAATCCGCTGCCGCGCAAGGCGACGCTGATCGGCCTCGCCAGCATGTTCGTGGTCGGCAACCTGCTGTGCGCCATCGCGCCGGACTACTGGTTCCTGATGGGCGCGCGCGTCGTCACCGCCTTCTGCCACGGCGCCTTCTTCGGCATCGGCGCGGTGGTCGCCGCGAGCCTTGTGCCGCCCAATCAGCGCGCCAGCGCCATCGCGCTGATGTTCGCCGGCCTGACGCTCGCCAATGTGCTGGGCGTGCCGCTCGGCACCGCGCTCGGCCAGCATCTCGGCTGGCGCTCCACCTTCTGGGCGGTGGTGATCATCGGCATCTTCGCGGTCAGCGCCATAGCGCTGTGGGTGCCGCGCGACATCCCCCATTCGGCCGGCAACATCCTGCGCGAGTTCGGCGTGCTCCGGCGCCCGCAGGTGGTCCTCACCATGCTGATCAGCGTGATGGCCTCGGCGAGCCTGTTCTCGGTGTTCACCTATATCGCGCCGCTGCTGCGCAACGTGACCGGCCTGCCCGCCCACACCGTGACCTATGTGCTGCTGCTCTTCGGCGTCGGCATCACCATCGGCAACCTGCTCGGCGGCAGGCTCGCCGACTGGCGGCTCATGCCCTCGCTGATGGGCACCTTCATCGGGCTCGCCGCCGTTCTTGTGGCGTTCGTCTTCCTCGCCCCCTTCGCGGTCGCGGCCATCGCCACGGTCTTCGTGTGGGGCATTCTCGTCTTTGCCGTGGTGGCGCCGATCCAGATGCGGGTCGTCGATGCGGCGGTGGGCGCGCCCAACCTCGCCTCGACGCTCAACCAGGGCGCCTTCAACCTCGGCAACGCGGCCGGCGCCTGGGTCGGCGGAGCGGCGATCACGGTCGGGGTCGGCTATGCCGAACTCCCCTGGGTCGGAGCCGCGCTGGCGGTCGGCGCGCTCGGCCTCTGCGTGCTCTCGCAGGCGCTGGAAAGGCGCACTGGCGGCCTCGTGGAGGCGGAAGCCGGCGAGCCGGGCGCGGCCTGCGAGGAATACTGACGCTTCCCGCCTACGGCCGCGAAACCGTCAATTTCGCGGTGCACATCCCCGGCCTCTCCTGCGGAACCCGCCTTCCATGCATGCCTCCAGTGCCAGCCGTCGCGGCATCCTTCTTATGGTCGCGGGCTCGTCGATCTTCTCCAGCAACGATGCCTTCTCCAAGCTCGCGCTGGAGACCATCCCGCCCTCGCAGATCCTCGCCATACGCGGCATCGTCGCGGCGTCGATCCTGCTCGCGGTGCTCGGCTGGAAGGGCCAGCTGCCGGCCCTGCGCTACTGCGCCGACGGCCGGGTGATGCTGCGCGCGCTGGCCGAGGCGCTGGTCGCCATCCTGTTCATCACCGCCATTACCGCGATGTCGATCGCCGACGCCACGGCGATCCTGCAGATCACCCCGCTGCTCACCATGGCGACGGCGGTGCTGTTCTTCGGCGCGCGGATCGGCTGGCGCTACTGGACGGCGGTGTTCGTCGGCTTCGCCGGCGTGACGATGATCGTGAAGCCGGGCTCGTCCGCCTTCGACGCAATGGCGCTGCTGCCGCTCGGCGCCAGCGTCCTCATCGCCTTCCGCGACTTCATCACCGGGCGCATCCGTTCGCACGTGCCGACGCTGGTCGTCACCTTCGCCACCACCATCGCCGGCATGGGCTTCGGCTTCGCCGGCGCCATGGTGGAGACCTGGCACGCCATCGACCTCAAGGTGTTCGCGTATCTCGTCGGCGGCAGCGTCTCGCTGGTGGTCGGGCACATGCTGACCATCGCCGCCTTCCGCGCCGCGGAGCCATCGACGGTCGCGCCGTTCCGCTACGCCGCCGTGGTGTGCGCGGTCGGCCTCAGCGCCGTCGTGTTCCATGACATGCCGGACCTCGTGTCCATAGGCGGCATGGCGCTCATCATGGCGGCCGGGCTCTACACCATGCACCACCATATGAGCGCCCGCGCCACCGTGGCCGCCGCCTCGCCCGCCGCCCGCGAGGCGGCCGTGGAGGAGCGCCGGGAAGCCGCCTGAGCGGCCATCCCCTTCTCCTCGCGGCTCACCCGCGCGAGCGGGCGCGGATCATGTAGCCGTCATAGGGATACTCGCCGACCTGCCACCACAGGTACTCCTCGTTGCGGAAGGCGAGCATGGAATCGTAGATCGTCTTGAACTCGGCGTTCTTGGCGGAAATCTCCGCCATCAGCGCGACGTTCTCCTTGTAGGCGGCGTCCATCAGGTCGGTCGGGAAGGGCCGCAGCTGCGCCCCGCCCGCCACCAGCCGGCGCAGCGCCGCCGGGTTGCGGGCGTCGTATTTCGCCAGCATGTCGGAATTGGCATAGGCCGCCGCCGCCTCGAACGCCGCCTGATAGGGCTTGGGCAGTTCGTTCCAGGCCTGGAGATTGGCGATGAAATGGATGGTCGGGCCACCCTCCCACCAGCCGGGATAATAGTAATAGGGCGCCACCCGGTTGAAGCCGAGCTTCTCGTCGTCCACCGGGCCGACGAATTCGGCGGCGTCGATGGTGCCCTTCTCCAGCGCCGGATAGATGTCGCCGCCGGCAAGGTTCTGCGGCACCAGCCCGAGGCGGGCCATCACCTGCCCGGCAATGCCCGGCAGGCGCATCTTGAGCCCCTTCACGTCGGCGACGGTCTTGATCTCCTTGCGGAACCAGCCGCCCATCTGCGCGCCGGTATTGCCGCCGGCGAAGCCGATCGTGTTGCTTTTGGCGAGGAAGGCGTTCTGCAGTTCCGTGCCGCCGCCATGGTAGAGCCACGCCGTCTGCTGGCGCGCGTTCAACCCGAAGGGCAGCGTGGTGAAGGGCGCGAAGGCGGGGTTCTTGCCGATGTAGTAGTAGAGCGCGGTCTGGGCGACCTCGACCGTATGGTTCTGCACCGCGTCATAGGCCTGAAGGCCCGGCACGATCTCGCCGGGGGCGAAGACGTCGATGGTGAAGCGCTTGTCGGTGGCCTCGCCGACATATTTCGCCAGCAGCAGCGAGGCGCCGTAGATGGTGTCGAGCGATTTCGGGTAGCTCGACGTCAGCCGCCAGCGCACCTGCGGGGCGGTCTGCGCGAGGGCGGGCGCGGCCAGCGTCGTGGCGGCGGCGGCAAGGCCCGCGCCCTTGATCAGGCTGCGGCGGGAGGTCGAACTCGGCATCGGCGTTTCCCTTCTCGTTCTGCGTCTTTCGTCATCCCGGCCGCAACGCAGCGGAGAGCCGGGATCGCGTACCGGATTGGAGAGCGATCCCGGACAGGACTTGCGGTCCTTCCGGGATGACGATCCTTCCCTACCCCCGCGAGCGGGCGCGGATCATGTAGCCGTCATAGGGGTATTCGCCGACCTGCCACCAGAGATATTCCTCGTTCCGGAAGGCGATCTGCGCGTCCATGATCTTCTTGAAGCCGGCGTTCTTGGCGCCGATCTCGGCGATCAGCTCGTTGGAGGCCTGCCACGAGGCGTCGAGGAAGCTCTGCGGGAAGGTGCGCAGCTGCGCGCCCGCCGCCACCAGCCGGCGCAGCGCCGCCGGGTTGAAGGCGTCGTATTTTGCCAGCATGTCGGCATTGGCATAGGCCACCGCCGCCTCGAAGATCGCCTGATAGGACTTGGGCAGCTCGTTCCACTTGGTGCGGTTGACCACGACGTTCATGGTCGGCCCGCCGTCCCACCAGCCGGGATAGTAGTAATAGGGCGCGACCCGTACGAAGCCGAGCTTCTCGTCGTCATAGGGCCCGACCCATTCGCAGGCGTCGATGGTGCCCTTTTCCAGCGCGGCGTAGATGTCGCCCGGCGCGATCTGCTGCGGCACCACGCCGAGCTTGGCCACCACCTGCCCGGCAATGCCGCCGATGCGGAATTTCAGCCCCTTGAAGTCGGCGAGGTCCTTCACCTCCTTGCGGAACCAGCCGCCCATCTGGGTGCCGGTATTGCCGCCGAGAAAGCCGACGAGATTGTATTTCGCCAGGAACTCGTCCTGCAGCTCGCGCCCGCCGCCCTGGTAGAACCACGCGTTCTGCATGCGCGCGTTCAGCCCGAAGGGCATGGTGGTGAAGCAGGCGAAGGAAGGGTCCTTCCCGGTGTAGTAGTAGAGCGGGGTCTGCGCGACCTCGACGGTGCCGTTCTGCACCGCGTCGAGCGCCTGAAGGCCGGGCACGATCTCGCCCGCCGCGAAGTTCTGGATGGTGAAGCGGCCCTGCGTCACCTCGCTCACATATTTCGACACCAGCTCATTGGCGCCGAAAATGGCGTCCAGCACCTTCGGCACGCTGGAGGTGAGGCGCCATTTCACCACCGGCGCATCCTGCGCGAGGGCCGGGGCCGGGAGTCCGGCGGCGGCGGTCGCGGCGAGGCCGGTTCCGGCGGTGCGGAGGAAAGCGCGGCGGGTCATGGGCGGCATCCTGCGAGACGGGCGCGGGATGTTTGCCGCAACGGGCTGCCGGGGGCAACAGCGAAGGGCACGGACCCCGTTGCCCGTGCCCCGAAACGAAAACGGCCGGGCGCATGCCCGGCCGTCGTCACGCTAATCAGCGATGCCTCAGCCGCGCGGGCGGGTGCGGATCTGGAAGCTGTCGAAGGTGTATTCGGCGACCTGCCACCACAGGTTTTCCTCGTTGCGGAACGCCTGCATGGTGTCGATGGCCTTCTTGAAGTCCGGGTTCTTGGCGGAAATCTCGCCCCAGAGCTCGTTGGTCGCCTTGAGGCAGGCCTCCATCACCTCGTTGGGATAGGGGCGCAGCTGCGTGCCGTTCGCCACCAGCCGCTTGATGGCCGGCGGGTTCTGCACGTCGTAGCGCGCCTGCATGATGGTGTTGGCATAGGTCGCGCCGGCGACCAGCGCCGCCTTGTAGTTCTTCGGCAGTTCCTCGAACTTGGCGAGGTTGGCGAAGGCGTGGATGGTCGGGCCGCCTTCCCACCAGCCGGGGTAGTAGTAGTACTTGGCGACCTTGTAGAAGCCGAGCTTCTCGTCGTCATAGGGGCCGACCCACTCGGCGCCGTCGATGGTGCCCTTCTCCAGCGCCGGATAGATGTCGCCGCCGGCGATCTGCTGGGGCACCACGCCGAGCTTGGCCATGACCTGCCCGGCGATGCCGCCGATGCGCATCTTCAGGCCCTGCAGGTCGGCGGTGGTCTTGATCTCCTTGGAGAACCAGCCGCCCATCTGCGTGCCCGTGTTGCCGCAGGGCAGGCCGTAGACGTTGTACTTCTTGTAGAACTCGTTGAAGAGCTCGTTGCCGCCGTTCTGGAACAGCCAGGCGTTCTGCTGGCGGGCATTGAGGCCGAACGGCACCGAAGCCGCCACCGCGAAGGTTGGGTCCTTGCCGACGAAGTAGTACGAGACGGTGTGGCACATCTCGACCGTGTTGTTCTGCACGGCGTCGAGCACCTGAAGGCCGGGCACGATCTCGCCGGCGGCGAAGACCTGGATCTGGAACTTCCCGTCGGTCAGCTCCGAGACCATCTTCGACATGACGTCGGCGCCGCCATAGATGGTGTCGAGCGACTTGGGGAAGCTGGAGGCGAGGCGCCAGCGGATTTCCGGGGCGGACTGGGCGATGGCCGGGGCGGCCACGGCGGTGGCCGCGACGCCGGCGGAGGCGGCGGCAAGAAACTGACGGCGCTTCATGGGCTGTCTCTCTCCTGGGGGATTTCCTCACGGCGCGGTTGGCGCATTGGCGCGCCTCCGCACACGAACTTGGCTGGTTGACGTAACAGGTACGCCAGCGCCGGAAGCCGTGCAACCGCCGCGCGGCTGCGCCTTTCGGCGTAGATTCCCCTTACGCTGCGGCAGTTTGGCCGCGCTCAGCTTTCCACCACGATGCGCGGCGCCGCCCGCGTCGTGCCGCGCCGTCCGGCCAGTGCCTCGCGCACCGAGCCGGCGATGTCGCGGTAGATCTGCGCCTCGTGGCTGTCGGGCTTTGTCGCCACCAGCGGCAGGCCGGCGTCGGAGGCCTCGCGGATCGACAGGTGCAGCGGCACCTCGCCGAGGAAGGGCACGCCGAAGCGCTGCGCCTCGTGGCGCGCGCCGCCATGGCCGAAGATGTCCGAGCGCCCGCCGCAATGGGGGCAGAGGAAGTAGCTCATGTTCTCGACGATGCCGAGCACCGGCACGTTGACCTTCTCGAACATGGCGATGCCGCGCCGCGCGTCGATCAGCGCAAGGTCCTGCGGCGTCGAGACGATCACCGCGCCGGCCAGCGGCACCTGCTGCGCCATGGTGAGTTGCGCGTCGCCGGTGCCGGGCGGCATGTCGACGACGAGAATGTCGAGCGGCGCCCAGTTCACTTCCTTGAGCAGCTGGCTGATGGCGGACATCACCATCGGCCCGCGCCAGATCATCGGCGTCTCTTCCTCGACGAGGAAGCCGATCGACATGACCTTGAGGCCGAAGGCCTGCATCGGCGTGATCATCCGGCCCTGCACGTCGGGGCGGCCCTTGAGCCCCATCAGGCGCGGCACGGAGGGGCCGTAGATATCGGCGTCGAGCAGCCCGACCTTCAGCCCCGAGGCGACGAGGCCGAGCGCGAGATTGGCCGCCAGCGTCGACTTGCCGACGCCGCCCTTGCCCGAGGCCACCGCGATGATGGCGCCGACGCCCGGCAGGCCGGAGCCTTCCTTCTGCGGGTCGGCCGGGGGCTGGGCGTGCGTGTGACCCGCATGCGCGTGCCCCGCGTGGGAATGGCCGGCGTGAGAATGGCCCTGATGGCCGCCCTCCCCCGAGACCCGCACCGGCTGCGCGCCGCCGGCCGGAGCGCTCGCGGGCGCGCTGCCCGCCTTGCGCTCGGCGGTCAGCGCCACCAGCGCCGAGGTCACGCCGGGCGTGCCGCGCACGGTGCGCTCCACCGCCGCGCGCACCGGCTCCCAGGCCTGCGCCTCGCGGGCGTCCACGGTGATCGAGAGATAGACCTTGCTGTCGGACACGAGGATATCGGAGAGCACCCCGGTCTCGGTGACAGGCCTGCCGTCGGGCGCGGAGACCTGCGCCAGCCTCGCCTTCACCTCGTCTGCCGTCACCGCCATGGCCGTCGCGCTCCTCTGGATGGTCGGTCGGTGAGACACCAGACGCCGCCCAGCGTCAACCCGGCGCGCGCCATCGGCCGATCAAACCCGCTTATGGCGGCCTTCCGCCACCATCGGCGGGGCGCCATCGCCCAATTCTCCATCAATTCCGGCGATGACCGTTATTGCATCAGCGGGCGTTGCGCACCGGCGTGCATTAGTGCCAGCATGGGTTGCCGGGAAAAAACAAGAACCGGCCCAGGGCAACCTTTCCAGAGGGGAACAGCATGAGCCTCGTCACCCGCATCGCCGCCGCGGCGATTCTCGTCGCCGCCACGCTGAGCGGCGCCTCCGCCAAGGAATGGAAGACGGTGCGCATCGGCACCGAGGGCGCCTATCCGCCCTTCAACTATATCGAGAACGGCGAGCTGAAGGGCTTCGACGTCGACATCGCCAAGGCGCTCTGCGCGAAGATGAAGGTCGAGTGCACCTTCACCGCGCAGGACTGGGACGGCATCATCCCGGCGCTGCTCGCCGGCAAGTACGACGCCATCGTCGCCTCCATGTCGATCACCGAGGAGCGCAAGAAGCAGATCGACTTCTCGAAGAAGTACTACAACACCCCGGCCAGCTTCGTGGTGCCGAAGAACTCCACCGTCACCGCGACCGACCCCGCCTCGCTCAAGGGCAAGGTGCTGGGCGCGCAGGGCTCCACCATCCATTCCAACTACCTCGAAGACGTCTACGCCAAGGCCGGCGCCGAGGTGAAGCTCTACGGCAAGCAGGACGAGGCCAATCTCGACCTCGCCAATGGCCGCCTCGACGCGGTGCTCGCCGACAAGGTCGTGCTGCTCGAATGGCTGAACACCGACGAGGGCAAGTGCTGCAAGTTCACCGGCGCCGAATACAAGGACCCGAAATATTTCGGCGAGGGCGTGGGCGTCGGCATCCGCAAGGACAATCCCGAGCTCGTCGCCCTGTTCAACAAGGCGATCGACGAGATCATCGCCGACGGCACCTACAAGACGATCAACGACAAGTACTTCCCCTTCAGCGTCTACTGACGTACCGCTCCGCGGCGCCGTTCCGGTGAGGCTCCCGGAACGGCGTTTCCCGCCGACGCTCGTGGAGCGACCCCGCCGTCATGCTGAACCTCATAGAGCTGCTCTCTTTCGGCCCGAACGGCTGGGGCGACGAGATCGCCCAGGGCGCGCTGCTCACCGCCGAGCTCGCCCTTGCCACCCTGCCGGTGGGCATCGCCATCGGCCTCCTCGTCGCGCTGGCGAAGGATTCGGGTTCGCGGGTGCTGCGCGGCCTCGGTAATCTCTACACCACCATCTTCCGCGGCCTGCCCGAGCTGCTGACGCTGTTCATCGTCTATTATGGCGGGCAGATGCTGCTCACACGCATCGCCGGCTATTTCGTCCCCGATGCCCATATCGAGGTGAACCAGTTCGTCGCCGGCGTGGTGGCGCTGGGGCTGGTGCTCGGCGCCTTCTCCAGCGAGGTGCTGCTCGCCGCCATCCGCGCCGTGCCGAAGGGGCAGAAGGAGGCGGCCGCCGCGCTCGGCCTGTCGGGCTGGCGCATCTTCCGGCTCGTGACCTTCCCGCAGCTCTGGCGCGTCGCCCTGCCCGGCCTGTCCAACAATTGGATGGTGCTGCTGAAGGACACCTCGCTGGTCTCGGTGATCGCCATCAGCGACCTGATGCGGCAGACCTCCATCGCGGTGGGGGTGACCAAGCAGCCCTTCTTCTTCTACCTCGTGGCCTGCCTCATCTATCTGGTGTTCTCCGGCCTTTCGAGCGCGGTGTTCACCAATCTGGAAAACCGCGCCTCGCGCGGCTTCAAGCGCGTGGGAGGCCACTGATGGACACGCTCCTGCGCGCCGTCGCCGACGGTTTCCTGTGGTGCATGGGCCTCATCGGCCTCAACGTCGACCTCATGGAACGCTACGGCCTGCGCTTCCTCGACGGCGTATGGGTCACGCTGGCGCTCGTCGGCCTGTCGATCCTGTTCGGTGCCCTGATCGCCCTGCCGCTGGCGGTGGCGCGGGTGGAAGGCGGCAAGTTCCTCTCGCGCGCCTCCTTCACCTATTCCTATTTCTTCCGCGGCACGCCGCTGCTGGCGCAGACCTTCCTCGTCTATTACGGCGCCGGCCAGTTCCGCGAGCAGCTTACCGATATCGGGCTGTGGTGGTTCTTCCGCGACGCGTTCAACTGCGCGGTGTTCACCTTCACGCTCAACACCGCCGCCTATCAGTCGGAAATCCTGCGCGGCGGCATCCAGACCCTGCCGGCCGGGCAGATGGAGGCGGCGCAGGCGCTCGGCCTCTCGCGCTTCAATGCCTATCGCAAGGTGGTCCTGCCGCAGGCCATCGCCATCGGCCTGCGCCCGCTCGGCAACGAGCTGGTGCTGATGATCAAGGCGAGCGCCATCGCCTCGGTCATCACCGTGTACGACCTGATGGGCGTGACACGGCTGGCCTTCTCGCGCTCCTACGACATGGAGGTCTATCTCTGGGCGGCGGCGCTCTACCTCATCATGGTCGAGATCGTCCGCCGCGTCTGGGATGTGCTGGAGCGGCGCCTGAACCGGCATCTGCTGCTGTCACGATAGCCGGCGCGGAACCGTGTCCCGGACAAGCCGCGCCCGGCGCGGCGCCGATCCGGGACCCAGCGAAGGATTCTGCGAAGCGGCGAAACCGCCTCCAGCTTTCGGCGCGTGCCTGCGGCACGTCTCTCCTGGTTCCCGGCGCGGCGCTCCGCCTGCGGCTCCGCTGGGCCGGGAAACCTGCGGCGGCGTCCCGCTTTCTATCGCACCAGCCGCGCCACCTCGGCGCGCAGCACCGGCACCAGCTCGGCCTCGAACCAGGGATGCCTCTTCAGCCAGCCGGTGTTGCGCCAGGAGGGGTGCGGCAGCGGCACGAGGCGCGGGGCCTGCCGCACCTCCCAAATCTCGCGCCAGCGCGCCACCCGCTCGGTCAGCCCGCCCGCCGCGTAGCGCTCCAGCCCGAGCCGCTTCAGGTGATAGGCCTGCGAGGCGGCGCCGACCGCCACCACGAGATCGAAAGGCGCGCGGGCGGCGAAAAGCCGGTCGTGCCAGAGCCCCGCGCATTCCCGGCGTGGCGGCAGGTCGCCTCCCTTGGCGTCCTGACCGGGAAAGCAGAAGCCCATCGCCGCCACCGCGATGCGGTTCTCGTCGTAGAAGGTGTCGCGGTCGACACCGAGCCAGTGCCGCAGTCGCTCACCCGAGGCGTCGTTGAAGGACTGGCCGGAGGCATGCACCTTGGTGCCCGGCGCCTGCCCGGCGATGAGGATGCGGGAGGCGGGACCGACATGCAGCACCGGGCGCGGCGCATGGGGCAGCGGCGCCCCGCGCGGGAGCTCCACGCAGGCCCGGCAGGCGCGGATGGCGGCGAGAACGTCGTCGAGGGTTTCGGCAGGCATAGCGCCTAGATAGGGGCGATGGGACCGTTCGTCATCCCGGAGGGCCGGAGGCCGATCCGGGATCGCGCGGGAACGGGAAACGATCCCGGCTCTCGCTGCACTCGGCCGGGATGACGATGCCTCATTCCGCCGGGCGCGGATGCTTCGCCCGCCAGTCGGCCGGCATGTCGAACGGCCCGCTCCAGATGCCGCGCCCGGCCGCGCGGGCGGCGCGCTCCTCGGCGCGGTAGGCGAGCCCGGTCGCCACCGCCCAGCCCTGCCCGACGAGCCGGGCGCCGATATCGGCTCCGTCCACCGTGCAGACGGCGACGGCACGGCCATAGCGGTCCTCGTCCACCGGGCGGCAGCTCACCGCACCGGCCTCGACGATCTCGCGCAATACCGCCCGCGCCCGCTCGCCGCAGGGCCACATCTTGGACACGGCGCCGCAGCTCTGGTGCAGTTCCGGCGCGTCGAGGCCGTCGAGCCGCACCCGCTCGCCGCCGACCTCCAGGCTGTCGCCATCTGCCACCCGCACGCTGCCGGTCAGCGCCGGCAGGAAGCGCTCCGCGACCAGCGCGAAGGCGACCAGCGCCAGCGCCACCAGCACCGAACCGAAGGTGCTCGGCCGCCAGCCGCGCCGGTATCTGCGCGCGCTCACTCCTCCGCGACGCCCGCCTCGGCGAAGGTCGCCATGCCGCTGTGGCAGGCCAGCGCCGACTTGACGACGCCGATGGCGAGCGCGGCGCCCGAGCCTTCGCCCAGCCGCATGCCGAGGTCGAGGATCGGCGTGAGTTCCAGCCGCTCCAGCACCGCGCGGTGCGCCGGCTCGGCCGAGACATGGCCGGCGAGGCAATGGTCGAGCGCGCGGGGATCGAGCGCCTTCAGCACGGCGGCGGCGGCGGTGACGACATAGCCGTCCAGCACCACCGGCACGCGCTGCAGGCGGGCGGCGAGGATCGCGCCGGCCATCGCCGCAACTTCCCGCCCGCCGAGCTTGCGCAGCACCTCCAGCGGGTCGTCGAGATGGCCCTGCGCACGCGCCACCGCCGCCCGCACCGCCTCGGTCTTGCGGGCCAGCACCTCGCCGGTCGCGCCGGTGCCGGGGCCGACCCAGTCCTCCGCCGTGCCGCCATAGAGGCCGTGGAAGATGGCGGCGGCGACCGTCGTGTTGCCGATGCCCATCTCACCGAGGCACAACAGGTCCGGCTCGCCGGCCAGCGCCTCCATGCCGAAGGCCATGGTGGCGGCGCATTCGGCCTCGGTGAGCGCGTCCTGCTCCACGATGTCGGGCGTCGGCAGGTCGAGCGCGAGGTCGAACACGCGCAGCCCGGCGCCGAACACGCCGCAGATCTGGTTCACCGCCGCCTTGCCGGCGGTGAAGGTGGCGACCATCTGCTTCGTCACCTCGGGCGGATAGGGCGAGACCCCGCGCCCGGCGACGCCATGCGTCGCGGCGAACACCGCCACCGTCGGGCGGTTCACCTGCGGAATCTCGCGGCCCTGCCAGCCGGCGACATGGATCGCGATTTCCTCCAGCCGGCCGAGCGCGCCGGGCGGCTTGACGAGCTGGCGCTGGCGTTCGGCGGCGGCCGCGCGGGCGGTCTCGTCCGGGCCGGGCATCTGGGCGACGAGGTTGCGGATGTCGTCGAAGGGCAGGCCGGTGGCGGAGCGCAGCATGGATATCCCGTCCCTTGAGGTTCCCGGCGCGTCGAAACGGTCGCGCCGGACGCGGCGGCGGGGTAGACCCATGCGGACGGGCGCGCAACCCTTAATTCCCGATGGCGCGCCGGTGGGGGACGCATGGCAACCCGCTCGACGACCGGCGTGACAAGCGGCACCGCACTGGCGGCGACCTTCCCGCCGGCCTTCGACACGCGCTTTTGCGACGCGCTCGACGCGCTGTTCGCCTGGCGGCGCGACGTGCGCCGCTTCGATACCCGCCCGCTCGACGCGGCTGAATATGGCGAGCTGCTCGCCGGCATGAGCCGGGCGCCGAGCGTCGGCCTCAGCCAGCCCTGGCGGCTGGTGCGGGTGCGCGACCCGGCCCGCCGCGCGGCGATCCGCGCCGTGTTCGAGCGCTGCAATGCGGAGGCTCTCGCGCTTCAGCCGCAGGAGCGTGCGGGCCTCTATGCGCGGCTCAAGCTCGCCGGGCTCGACGACGCGCCCGAGCAGCTCGCCGTCTTCGTCGATCCCGACCCGGAGGCCGGCCACGGGCTCGGCCGCGCCACCATGCCGGAAACGCTGGCCTATTCCGCCGTGCTCGCCATCCACACGCTGTGGCTCACCGCCGCCGCGCGCGGCATCGGGGTGGGCTGGGTGTCGATCCTCGATGCGTCCGCGGTCGCCCGCGCGCTCGACGTGCCGGAAAGCTGGCGCCTCGTCGGCCATCTGTGCATCGGCTACCCCGCCGCGCCTTCGAACGTGCCCGAGCTGGAACGCGCCGGCTGGGAGCATCGTCGCCCGCCGGGCGACTTCATCGTCGAGCGTTAGCGGTCATGGCCCTGCCCCTCCTCTCCGACGTGCCGGCGGCACTGCGCTTCCTGTCGCGGCTTCCCGTCCGCCTGCCCTCCGAGCCTACCGAGGACGGCCCGCCCGATCTCGACCGGCTCGGCCCGGCGCTGCCGCTCGCCGGGGCGGTGCTGGGGCTGATCGGCGCGCTGGCATTGGCCGCCGGCCATTGGCTGGGCCTTGGCGGCTTCCTCGCCGCCACGCTGGCGGTCGGCGTGCTGGTGGCGATCACCGGCGCACTGCACGAGGACGGGCTTGCCGACGTCGCCGACGCGCTGGGCGGCTGGAGCGTCGAGCGGCGGCTGGAGATCATGAAGGACAGCCGCGTCGGCAGCTATGGCGTCTGCGCGCTCATCCTCGCCTTCGCGCTGCGCCTCGGCGCGCTGGCGGGGCTCCTGGCGGGCGGCCTGCCCGCCGCCGGCGCGGGGCTCGTCGCCGCCGTGGCGGTGTCCCGCCTCGCCGGCCTGTTCATGCTCGCCGCCCTGCCCTTCGCACGGCCGGACGGGCTCGCCCGCAGCGCCGGCGTGCCGGGCGCGACAAGCCGGCGCACCGCGCTCATCGTCGGGGTCGCCCTCGCCGCGCTCCTCGTGGTGCCGACGCTTGGCGCCCTGCCGCTCGTCGGCGCGCTGGCGCTGGGGGCGGGTGCGTATCTGGGCGTCGTCCGCCTTGCCCGCGCCCAATTCGGCGGGCAGACGGGGGACGTCGCCGGCGCCGCGACCCTTCTCGTCGAGATTGCCTTCCTGATCGGCCTGCTTATCTTCGCGCGGCAGCCGTGAGCGTACCGATTCATATGCCTGTCGCCCTCTCCACACCCTGCGTCTCGATCTGCGCGCTGGATGCGCGCGGACGAATCTGCCTCGGCTGCGGCCGCACGATCGAGGAGATCGGCGCCTGGAGCACGATGAGCGAGACCGAGCGGCGCGCGGTGATGGCCCGCCTTGCCGCCCGCGCCACGACGGAGGCCGCGCGATGAACGCCGACCGTCTCATGTGGATCGTGGTGCTGGGGCTGGCCGGCGGAATCGGGCTCATCTTCTGGGCCTCGCGCGCCGGCAGCGTCGGCGGGCTGAATGCCGGCGAGATCGCCCAGCTCGTCTCCTATGGCGCCATCGGCCTCGTGGTCGCCGCCGGCCTCGTCGCCTCCTTCACCGGGCGGCTCGGCGAGGCGCTGCGCGCCGCCGGCCTGTGGCTGGCGATCTTCGCGGTGCTGGCGGTCGGCTACACCTATCGTTTCGAGCTGCACAGCGTCGCCTACCGGGTACTCGCCGAGCTCGCTCCCGGCTATGCCGTGCCCCTCGCCCATGACGGCCAGCCGGCGGTCGAGGTGGCGCGCGCGCGCGATGGCGACTTCAACGTGCAGGTGGAGATCAACGGCACGCGCCTGCCCATGCTGGTCGACACCGGCGCCTCCAGCGTCGTGCTGACGCCCGAGGACGCGGTGGCGGTCGGCCTGCCGCTGGAGTTCCTGCGCTACGACATTCCCATCGACACCGCCAACGGGCGCGGGCGCGCCGCCGCCGTGGTGCTGGAGCGCATCGAGATCGCCGGCTCCATCACCGAGCGCGACGTGCCGGCCCTGATCGCCAGCCCCGGCACGCTGAAGCACAGCCTGCTTGGCATGAGCTTCCTCTCCCGCCTCGCCAGCTTCGAGATACGCGGCGAGAAGCTGGTGATGCGCGCGAAAGTCGTCGAGCCGTAGGGCGCCTATTCGGCGATGAGCGCGATCACGAAGCGCAGCCCGACCAGCAGCAGATAAAGCCCGAAGCCGACCTCAAGCTGCCGCTTGCTGAAGGCGTGCGCCAGCCGCGCGCCGAGCGGGGCCGCCAGCGTCGCGATGCCGCCGACCAGCACGAGGCCGGGCAGCGAGACATAGCCGAGCGAGAAGGGCGGCAGCGCGTCGAGATGCGGGATGCCGCTGATGATGTAGCCGAGCGTGCCCGGCACGGCGATCAGCGCGCCAAGACCCGCCGAGGTGGCGATGGCGGTGTGGATCGGCACCTTGTAGAGCGTCAGCACCACGGTGGCGATGCCGCCGCCCGAAATGCCGATCAACGGCGCCGAGGCGCCGATGCCGAAGCCGTACAGCGTCATGGCGAGGCGGCCGGGCAGCTGGTCGGCCACCACCCATTTGTCGCGGCCGAACAGCAGCTTCGAGGACATCAGCGCGGCGAAGGCGACGAAGGCGATCTTCAGCACCACGTCAGGCGAGATCGCCGCCAGCGCCGAGCCGGCGACCACCCCGGCCACCACAGGGATCGCCCATTGCCGCAGCACGCCGTCGTCGATCTTAGTGCGCCGCCGGTGCGCCATGAAGGAGCGCAGCGCGGTGGGCACGATAATGGCGAGCGCGGTGCCCACGGAGAGGTGCATGCGCTCGGAATCGTCGACCCCGACCGCGCCGAACACCTCGTAGAGCACGGGCACGACGATCGCCCCGCCGCCGATGCCGAAGAGGCCCGCCAGGATGCCGGTCGCCAGCCCGGCGACCAGCAGTACGCCGGCCAGCCACATCAATTGGTCCAGAGGTATCGACTGCAACATCACGCCACCATGGAACGCCGCTCTTCGGCCCTGCGAACTTCGTCGACGGCCGCGCGCAGCACGTCGAGCCCGGCCTCCGCCTTCACGCCCTCGATGGCGAGGCGGCGCCGGAAGGCGCGCGCGCCGGGACGGCCGGTGAACAGGCCAAGCATGTGGCGCGTAATGTCGTGCAGCCGTCCGCCGGCGGCCAGATGCGCCGCCACATAGGGCTCATAGGCTTCCACGGCGGCGAAGGCGTCCTCATGCGGATCGGCCTCGCCGAAGAACAGGCTGTCGACCCGCATCAGCAGTTCCGGCTGCTGGTAGGCCGCGCGCCCCAGCATCGCCCCGTCGACATGGGCGAGATGCGCCGCGACCTCCTCCAGCGTACCGATGCCGCCATTGATGCTGACGGGCACGCCCGGCAGCCGCGCCTTCAGCCGGTACACGCGGTCATAGTCGAGCGGGGGAATGTCGCGGTTCTCCTTCGGGGAGAGCCCTTCCAGCCACGCCTTGCGGGCATGGACGATGAGCGCGTCGGCGCCCGCCGCCAGCACCGCGTCGGTGAGCGCGTCGAGCGCCGCTTCCGGGTCCTGCTCGTCGACGCCGATGCGGCACTTCACCGTGACGGGGATCGCCACCGCCGCCTTCATCGCCGCCACGCAGTCCGCCACCAGCGCGGGATCGCGCATCAGGCAAGCGCCGAAATTGCCGCCCTGCACGCGGTCGGAGGGGCAGCCGACATTGAGGTTGATCTCGTCATAGCCGCGCTCGGCGCAGATCGCCGCCGCCTGCGCGAGCGCCTTCGGGTCGGAACCGCCGAGCTGCAGCGCCACGGGGTGCTCGACGGGGGAGAAGCCGATCAGCCGGTCGCGGTCGCCGAAGATCACGGCATTGGCCGTCACCATCTCCGTGTAGAGCCGCGCCCGGCGCGACAGCACGCGGTGGAACGCCCGGCAATGCCGGTCGGTCCAGTCCATCATGGGGGCAACGGAGAATCTGAACGAGCGATATTTCGACATTATTTATGAAATTTCAGGGCGTTGGGCCACGTCGTGGGCACGCGATCCCTTGCCACGACACGCTCCGGCTTCCTTCTCGTTCGACGCGTGAACGCACAGGCTGCGCACACGGGCCGTTCGCTTTCACTAAACTAAAATGCGGCTTCTGGAGAGCCCATATCTGCCGGAAGGGGCAGTACGTCAACGAGACGTTCCTGCGCCGCAAGGATGCCGAGGAGTGGGCGCTCGACATGGAGCGTCGCATCGATCGCCAGGAACCCGCTGTCACGCGCAAGTCGCGTGACGCGAAGCGCTTCCGCGATCTCGTCGCGCTTCACCGCCAGGACATGGCTGAAGTGGGGGGCAGGATCGGCCGTTCCAAGGGCTTCTGCCTTACAGCTCTTGACGAGGGCTCGGCGCCCTGAAGATCGCCGAGATCGACCGCGAGCGCCTCATCAAATGCAAGGAGCGGGATCGCCGGCCGACGCAGGACGAACTTGACCGCATCCTCACGGCGCTGGACGAGAACCCTCGGCAAAGCATCCCCGTCGGAAGGATCGTGCGCTTTGCCGCAGCTACGGCCATGCGTCAGGAAGAAATCTGCCGGGTCGAATGGCGTGACTTCGATCTGCGAACGGGGATGCTGCTCATTCGAGATCGCAAGGACCCGCGCAGGAAGGACGGCAACCATCAGCGCATCCCGCTGCTCGATGTGTCGGGTTATGACGCGTGTGAGATCATCGAGGAGCAAGCCCGCTGCTCAAGCGGTCGAGAAGGCCGCATCTTCCCTTACAACGGCCGCTCGGTCGGCACTGCGTTTCGTCGGCAGTGCCAAGACCTCAAGATCGAGGACTTGCATTTCCACGACTTGCGCCGCGAAGGCACCAGCCGGCTGTTTGAGGCAGGTTTCACCATCGATCAGGTGGCGCTCGTGACCGGCCACAAGGACTGGAAGATGCTGCGGCGCTATACGCACCTCAAGCCGGAGGCGCTCCACACTATCCGGGCAGCGAGAGCGTCTTAGTAGACGAGAGAAAGGTTAGGTCGCGACAGCAGAGGCAGCAGCGTTTCTCCCTGCCGCTTGATCTCGCGCAGATAGGGCGTATCGGACAGTATGAACTGAGTAATGCCGAGGTCCTGGTATTTTCGAAGCGAACCGGCGACGTCCTCGGCCGAACCGACCAACCAGGTCGTGCCGGCGCCACCACCGCCGAACTTGCCCGGAGCCGTATAGAGATTGTCGTCGAGCACGTCGCCGCGATGATGCAGGTCGAGCAGGCGCTGCTGACCAACGGCGGCCGGGCCCCTGTGATCCTGCCAGCCGGCGCCTCCGGTTCTGGCCATCTCCGCCACCTTTGCCTCGGCGTCGGCCCAGGCTTGCGCCGTCGTGTCCCGCACCAGCGTCGTGATGCGCAGGCCGAACTCGAGAGGCGGGAGATTCCGGTCCAGCGTGCGGCCTAAGGCCTTCAGACGTTCGATCCGCTCGGCCACGCCGTCGCGCGGCTCCCCCCAAAAGAGTTGGACATCCGCCTCGGTCGCCGCGACGCGTTCGGCCGCCGCGGAGGCCCCGCCGAAGTAGAAGCGCGGGTGCAGCCGGGCGCCGCGCGCGGTGATGCGCGGCTCGACCGTTGCGCCCGCGACCTGGAAGTAGTCGCCACTGAAGGTGACGTCTTCCTCGGTCCAGAGTCGGCGCACCAGCCGCATGAACTCACGCGTGCGCGCGTAGCGTTGCGTGGCATCTCCCTCGCTGTCGCCATAGGCGGCGAGGCTGTCCTTGCCCGAGACGATGTTGAAACGGGTGCGGCCATCCGAGAGTTGGTCAAGCGTTGCCGCCGCACAGGCGAACTGGGCCGGCTGCCAATAGCCGGGACGGATGGCGATCAGGGGCTCGAAACGGGTGGTGCGCGCAGCAAGCGCCGCTGCGACCGTAAAGGTGTCTGGCCGCCCCCAACCGGTACCGATCAACGCACCGCTCCAGCCGTACTCTTCAAGTGCCTTCGCCTGATCGGTCAGGCTATCGAGGCTCCCCGCGTTCGACGCCGGCACGTCGCCGCGATGGCCGGGCTTCACGTCATTGGGGATGTACCAAAGGAAGTCGCTACGGCTCATTACAATCCACGTCCTCTGAGCGCCCGGGGTGTGCGGAGGGCAGTCTTTATAGTCCATTGACTTTATAGAATAAAGCCCAGATTGTCCGTCACCCCTAGTCACGGAGCCTCTCCCATGCGCTATCGCGCCCTGCTCGCTGCCGCCACATTGTCACTCGCGTGGCCCGCCGGGCCAGCTTCCGTTTCCTCCGCCCGCGCGGAAACGGGTGAGCTGCGGATCGCCCAGCAATTCGGCATCGCCTATCTGCCCCTGATCGTCGCCAAGGAGCAGAAGCTGATCGAAAAACACGCCGGAACGGCGGGCGTGAAGGATCTGAAGGTCGAGTGGCTGCGCCTCTCCGGTGCGGCCGCCATGAACGATTCGCTGATTTCCGGGGGCCTCGACTTCGCGACGGCCGGCGTTGCTCCGGCGATCCTCACCTGGGACAAGACGCGCGGCAAAACCGACATCCTGCTGATCGCCGCGCTCGGCTCAATGCCGAATGTGCTGACCACCAACAACCCGAACGTGAAGACAATCAAGGACTTCACCGATACCGATCGCATCGCCCTGCCCTCGGTCAAGGTCGGGTTCCAGCCGATTGTGCTCCAGATCGCCGCCGAAAAGACGTTCGGCCAGTACGACAAGCTCGATCATCTCACCGTGAGCCTGCCACATCCGGATGCGACGGCCTCAATCCTCTCCGGGACCGGCGGCATCACGGCCCACTTCACCTCGCCGCCGTTTTTCGAGCAGCAGTTGCAGAACGACAAGGTTCATGCGGTGCTGAACAGCTACGACGTGCTCGGCGGCCCGCACACCTTCAACGTCGTCTACGGCACGAAGAAGTTTGCGCTGGACAACCCCAAGACCGTCGATGCCTTCGTCGCCGCGCTGGACGAGGCCAATGAGTGGATCAAGGCGAACCCGAAGGACGCCGCCGCCCTCTATATCGCTGCCGAGAAGTCGAAGCTGGATCCCGGTTTTATCGAGGCCATCATCCGGGACCCACAGATCCGCTTTACGACCGTACCGGAGCGGGTGGAGGTGTTCGTCGACTTTGAACACCGCATCGGCCTCATCAAGCAGAAGCCGAGCTGGAAAGAACTGTTCCAGCCGGGCCTGCACGCACGCAATGGGAGCTGAGCCGGTGGGTTGGCTCCCGCCGCAGAACCAGCCGGCGGCCGGTGGCCCGCCGCCGCTGGCGGTGGAGCACGTTACTCTGCGCTACCAAACCGATGCCGGAACGGTCACGGCGGTAGAGGATGTGTCCTTCACCATCGGCGCCGGCGAGCGACTGGCTTTGCTCGGCCCCTCGGGCTGCGGCAAGTCCACGCTGCTGCGCGCCGTGGCCGGCTTCCTCAAGACCAGTTCCGGCGAAATCAGGCTCCATGGCGCGCCGGTGCGCGCGCCGGGACCCGACCGCATGGTGGTGTTCCAGGAATTCGACCAGCTTCTGCCCTGGCGGACGGTGGCGGGGAACATTGCCTTTGCCCTTCGCCGCGCCCGTGGCCTAGGTCGGGCTGAATCGTTTGAACGCGCGCGCGACTGGGCGGGACGCGTCGGTCTCGGCGGCTTTGCCGATGCCTATCCGCACACCTTGTCAGGCGGTATGAAACAGCGCTGCGCCATCGCCCGTGCTTTCGCCGTGCAGCCGGCGATCCTGCTGATGGACGAACCCTTTGCTGCGCTCGACGCGCTCTCTCGGCGGCGCATGCAGGACGAGCTGCTGGACCTGTGCGAGGAGACCGGCGCCACCTGCCTTTTCGTCACCCACGCCATCGACGAGGCGCTGCATGTGGGCACCCGCGTACTGGTCATGACGCCGCATCCCGGCCGGATCGGGGCGGAATATTCCGTGCCCGATGCAGCGCGGCAGCGGGGCACCCCCGATTTCGGACGGTTGGAGATGGAGATCCAGCAGCGCATCTTCGGCGCGGCGCTGCCGGAGGCAAAATCCGCCGCCAGTCTAGCGGCCAGGACGGACGCTCGTCCCCGCCTCGAGGTTACTCACAATGTCTGAAAGCACCCTCTCGACGTCCGCCCGCCCCGCCCCTTTCACCTTGGGACCCCGCGCACGCCGTCTCGTCATCCTCGTGGGACTTGCCCTGATCTGGGAGTCCTATGCCCGCTGGCTGGGAAACTCGCTTCTGCTGCCAAGCTTTCTGGAGACCTTGGTGGCCTTGTGGGAGAACCTGCGCAACGGCGAACTTCCCGAGCGGGTGCGCGCCTCGCTCGGCATCCTGCTCACCGGCTACGGCATCGGCATTGGCGTCGCCGCGATCATCACCGCGCTGGCCGCGCTGAGCCGCTGGGGCGAGAGCCTGCTGGGGCTGCTGACGGCGATGTTCAATCCGCTGCCCGCGATCGCTCTTCTTCCCGTGGCGCTGCTGTGGTTCGGTGTCGGCGCCTCCAGCCTCGTCTTCGTCATCGTCCATTCAGTGCTCTGGCCCTTGGCGCTCGCCTGTCACGCGGGCTTTCGCGCCGTGCCGCCGACGCTGCGCATGGCGGGACGCAACATCGGGCTCACCGGCCCGTCCTATGTCGTCGGGCTGCTGATTCCCGCTGCGCTACCGTCCATCCTGTCGGGACTGCGCCTCGGCTGGGCCTTCGCCTGGCGTACGCTGATCGCAGCCGAAATGGTGTTCGGGGCGAGTGCGCGAGAGGGTGGCCTCGGCTGGTTCATCTTCGTCAACCGCTCTCAGCTCGAAACCGCCAATGTCTTCGCCGGCTTGCTGACCGTGATTCTAATCGGGTTGGCCGTCGAGAGCCTGGTCTTCTCCACGCTCAACCGTCTGACCGTGCAGCGCTGGGGACAAGAAGCCTGAGAGTTGGCGCACCGCAGCAAGGTCCTCTCTGCGTCACCAAACTCGCTCGATTGAACATCTGCCCCATTACTGGCACATCTGGGAGCGCTCGGCATATGTGGTATGCGCCCCAGCAGGCTTTGAGGACGGATCATCTACCCTGACGAACCGGGGCAAGTATCGCCTCAAGGCGGTGCTGCACCTGGCGGCGCAAGCGCCGGGCACCAGTTTGGGCGGACAGGAAATTGCCGACGCCAATAGCATTCCCAAGAAATTCCTGGATGCCATTCTGCTCGATCTGCGCCATGCTGGAATGCTACGCTCGCGCGAGGGGTCGGGCGGTGGCTATACGCTTGCGCGCTCCATCTCCGACATCCGGGTCGGGCACATCATTCGCGTGCTCGACGGGCCCCTGGCGCCAATCGGCTGTGCCAGCAAGAGTGCCTATGTGCCCTGCCAGGATTGCCGCGATGTTGGCTCCTGTGCAGTGCGTATCACCATGACCAAGGTGCAGGACGCGATGTCGGATATTCTCCACCGCATGTGGCGGAAAGACATGATGACCTATGCCGAGAATGCCGACATCGACCTAATGTATCGCATCTGAGCCGGGCCGCGCTGACCTGAGACCCTGATCCTCCTGCAGATTTAGGTAGAGTCCGTCGATCATGGAGACGGACGATGCGAGCCTCACGGTTCACAGAGGAACAGATCATCGGGATGCTGAAGGAGCAGGAGGCGGGCGCTAAGACCGCTGACGTCTGCCGCAAGCACGGCATCTCCTCGGCGACCTTCTACAAGTTCAAGGCTAAGTTCGGCGGCATGGGCGTGTCCGATGCCCGGCGGCTGAAGGCGCTTGAGGAGGAGAATGCGCGGCTGAAGAAGCTGCTGGCGGAACAGATGCTCGACAACGCGATCCTGAGGGATGTCAGCTCAAAATGGTGACGCCCGATGCGAGGCGCAAAGCCGTGGCTCATGCCTGTGCGGCGCACGGGGTGAGCCAGCGTCGGGCGTGCAAGGCGCTGGGCGTCGATCGCACCAGCGTGCGTTACCGCAGCATCCGTTACTACGATGCCAGTCTGCGGGAGGCCATGCGGGCCGTGGCGGGCGAGCGCCGCCGCTTCGGCTATCCCTTGGCCGGCAGGCAATTGCCTGCAATTGCCGTAAGGCGGCGGATCCACATCATGCTGAAGCCAGGGTATCGTCATGAACTAGAAGAAGCTGCGCCGGCTGTATCGGGAGAAGAAGCTTCAGGTCCGCCGCCGCGGAGGACGCAAGCGAGCGCTCGGTACGAGGCGTCCCATCCTGGTGCCGGATCGGATCAATGTCCGCTGGAACCTCGACTTCGTGTCGGATGCCTTCACGGACGGACGGCGTTTCCGGGTGCTGGCCGTGGTCGACGACTTCAGCCGGGAGTGCCTGGCGCTGGTCGCCGACACCTCGCTCTCGGGCCTTCGGGTGACACGCGAGCTGGACGCGGTCATGGCTGTTCGGGGCAAGCCTTCGACCATCGTGTCGGACAATGGCACCGAACTGACCTCGATGGCAGTTCTCAAATGGTGCCAGCAGACTGGCGTCGAATGGCACGACATCGCTCCCGGCAAGCCGATGCAGAACGGCTTCGTCGAAAGCTTCAACGGTCGCTTCCGGGACGAGTGCCTGAACGAGACCCTGTTCTCGAACCTTGGTCAGGCCCGTGCCGCCATCGCCTCATGGAGGGAGGACTACAATGTGAACCGCCCCCATTCAGCTCTCGGCAATCGATCCCCTGCCGAGTTCGCGGCAACAATCGCACTGGAAACCGCGGCCGCCTGAGGCCACAAATCAACCCTCGGACTCTTGTCTAAGCCGGAGGAGAAAAGGGTCTCAGGACACCTCGCTGGCCGCCGCCGTGACAGTGCCGGAGCTGTTCCAGGCGGCGCAGCGCATCGTTGCCACCAGCTATGAGCCGCTGATCATCTATATCGAGGCCGCGCTGATCTATCTGGCGCTGTCTTCGGTGCTCTCCGCCCTGCAGGTGCGGCTGGAGGGCCATTTCGGACGCTATGGCGGCTTCGTGAAAGCGTCGTCATGATTGCGCTCACCGACATCGAGATGAGCTTCGGCGAGCTCTCCGTCCTCAAATCCGTCAGCCTTAGAATTGCCGAGGGCAGTGTCACCGCGCTGATCGGCCCGTCCGGCTCGGGCAAAAGCACGCTGCTGCGCTGCGTGAACCTGCTGGAAATCCCGCAGGCCGGCGAGCTGGTCATTGGCGGGGACCGTGTAACATTCGTGCCCGGCAAGCGGCCGGAGCGCGACGCGATTTTGCGGGTGCGGCGCCAGACCGGCATGGTGTTCCAGAACTTCCAGCTATTCCCGCACCGCACCGCGCTGGGCAATGTCATGGAGAGCCTCGTCACGGTGCTGAAATGGCCGGAGGCGAAGGCCCGGGCCCGCTCGCTGGAGCTGCTCGACAAGGTCGGCCTCGCCCACAAGGCCGACGCCTGGCCGGCGCAGCTGTCCGGCGGCCAGCAGCAGCGCGTGGCGATCGCGCGCGCTCTCGCCCCGGCGCCGAAAGTACTGCTGTGCGACGAGCCGACCTCCGCGCTCGACCCGGAGCTTGCCGAGGAGGTGGTGGAAGTCATCGCGCAACTGGCGCGCGAGGGCACCACCATGCTGATAGCGACCCATGACCTGCGGCTCGCGGCCAATATCGCCGGCGAAGTCGCGTTTCTGGACGGCGGCCACATCGTCGAGACCGGCCCGGCCCGCGCGCTGTTCGCGAATCCGATTAAGGAGCGCACGCGCCAGTTCATCGCGAGCCTGCTGACGCAGTGAGCACTGCAGACCTTCCGGCCCATTAGCGGTGACGCGGTTCCGCCACAACGCGCGCCCGCGCTTCGCCGTCACGCAGCGGAGACGCTCAGTCCCTGCACACGGTGCCTGTGGATCAGTTCGGCGACGAAGCCAGAGCTCTTGGCGGCCTCAATGAACCTCGTGAGGTGGGCGAGCGCCGCGGCTTTCGCCTTTGGCGTACCGATCGCCTGCTGCACCGCCATGAAGCGCCCCGGCAATAGGGTCGACCCGGGAAGCAACGCCTGATCCGCGATCAACCGCGGTCGAAGCCCAGCGAGCGCGTCGAGCCCTTGCTCGGCAAAATCCGCCCGCGCCTGGTCCATGGTCGAGGAGCGCACCAGCGTGGCGCGCCGGATGTTGCGGTCGAGCCAGAGCCCATAGGCGGTGCGCCCCGTCACCGCGATGCGAAGACCCGGCGCATCGACGTCCCCCGTGCTTTGCAACGTTGAGCCTTCGGGGACCAAATAGGTCGCCTCGATCTCCACATAGGATGGGGTGAAGCTGATCACTTCAGCTCGCTGCGGCTCGGCCCCGATCAGCCCGATATCCCATTCGTCGCGCAATGCCGCGTCGGCCAGAAGACTGGGCGACTCGTACGGTACCAATTGCAGCCTGACCCCGAGGTGGTTGGCGATAGCGCCGGCCATGTCGGGCGACACCCCGATCGGCGAACCTTGCGCATCGCGGTTCGAGACCAGCAGAAAGTTCGAGAGATTTATGCCGGCGCGAAGTACGCCGCCAGGGGCAAGAAGGTCGCGCAAGGCGGGGGAGATGGGATCGATGGTCGGGCTGAACGTCATGTTTGGTACTCGGTACTGAACGGAAAGGATCCGGGCAGCATCCTATGCCGGATCGTGACGACGGTCATGGACGTCCGTTCTCCTCACTCCACGAACACCTCCTCGCGACGCTTGCGCACCGAGGGCAGGACCGCCACCACCAGTAGGGCAGCCGTCGCCAGCAGTAGCGTCAGGCTGATCGGCTTTTCGACAAACGTCATCGGGTTGCCGTGCGCGACCAGCATGGCGCGGCGGAAATTCTCTTCCAGCATAGGCCCGATGATGAAGCTGAGCAGCAGGGGCGTCGGGTCGCAATCCAGCCGCGACAACGCGTAACCGAACAGCCCGGCGGCGAACAGCACGACCACATCGAAAGTTGAGTTGTTCACGCTGTAGGCGCCGATGCAGCAGAACAGGATGATCGCCGGCACCAGCCGCCTGTAGGGGATGCGCAGGATCGACACCCAGATGGCGATCAGCGGCAGGTTGATGATCAGCAGCATCGCGTTGCCGATCCACATCGAACACACCAGCCCCCAGAAGAGATCCGGGCGCTGCGTCACCACCTGCGGCCCCGGCGAGATACCATGGATGGTCATGGCGCCGATCATCAGCGCCGTCACCGCACCGGAAGGCATGCCGAGGGTGAGCATCGGCACGAAGGAGGTCTGCGCCGCAGCATTGTTGGCACTCTCCGGGGAGGCGAGCCCTTCGATCGCGCCCTTGCCGAAGCGTTCCGGCGTGCGGGAAATCTTCTTTTCCAGCATGTAGGCGGTGAACGAGGCAAGCAGCGTGCCGCTTCCCGGCAGGATGCCGAGCACCGTGCCAACGCCGGTGCCGCGCAGGATCGGCAGAGCCGAGGCTTTGAGGTCCGCCCATTTCGGCCACAGCCCGGAAATCTTGTTGTGCAGAATGGTGCTGTCGCCCGGCGTCTCCAGCGTGCGCAGGATTTCGGAGATGCCGAACAGCCCCATCGCCAACGGGATGAAATCGATGCCGTCGCGCAGTTCCTGAATGCCGAAGGTGAAACGTGCCTTGCTGGTCTCGACATCGGTGCCGATCAGCCCGAGCGACAGGCCGATCAGTACCATCACCAGCCCGTTCAGCACCGAGCCCTTGCCCATGACGATGACCGCGACGATGGCGAGCACCATCAGCGCAACATTCTCCGCCGGCCCGAACATCAGGCCGAGCTCGGAGAGCGTCGAGGCCGATCCGGCGATGAAGAAGGTCGAGACCGTGCCGGCGAACAGCGAGCCGATGGCGGCAATCGACAGCGCCACTCCCGCGCGGCCCTGCTTGGCCATCTGGTGGCCGTCCAGCGCGGTGATGATACCGGACGACTCGCCGGGCATGTTGACGAGGATCGCCGTGGTCGAGCCGCCATATTGCGCGCCGTAATAGATGCCGGCCAGCATGATGAGAGCGCCAACGGCCGGCAGCTCAAAAGTCACCGGGAGCAGGATGGCGATCGTGGTCGCCGGCCCGATGCCTGGCAGAACACCGACCAGCGTGCCCAACAGCACGCCGATCAGGCACAGCAGAAGATTCTGCCAGGAAAGCGCGACATCGAAGCCGAGCGCGAGATGACCGAGAAGTTCCATCACAGGAAGTTCGGCAGGATCGGCAGAGGCAGGCCAAGCCCATAGGCGAACACCGCCCCGGCAATGGCGGCAAGCGAGCCGGCAAGGATCACGCGCTCCGTCCAGCCATCGCTGTGCTGCGCGAGCGATGAGAAAAACACCGTCGCCGTGGCGCTGGCCAGCAGGCCGATCGGCTGGATCAGCAGCGCGAACGTCAGCACGCCGAAGCTGATGCTGGCTGCCCCACGCCAGTGAATCGGTGCTTCCGGCGCGGCATCGTCCGAGAGCCCGCGCCGGGCAAGCAACGCCTTGATCAGGATGAGCACGGCGACCACGAGCAGGCTGATGGCCACGGCACGGGGAATGAATCCGGGGCCCATGCGCACCGCCGTTCCCACCGGGAGATGGCTGCCGAAAGCCAGCAGAGTCAAGGCAAAGGCGGTGGCGAGGCCGGCGGTGAGAACGTCGCGATTAAGGGGCACTGGCAATCTCCAAACTCATTAGTCCATATTTTCTATCGACAATTGGAAATGTCAATTTAGGATCGTGCCGAATTACGGAGGTTCTCAGCGATGAATGGTGTTTTCAGTCTATTAGCCGGCGCCGCACTGGCACTGACGCTCATCCCCGCTTCCGCCGACGAGGTGGACGTGTCGAAATACCCGCAGTCCCAGGTGCGCATCGTCGTCACCTCGTCGGCCGGCGCCAGCGCCGACGCGCTGACCCGGACGGTGGCCCGCGAGCTCGGAAAAATCTGGGGCAAGGACCCCATCGTCGAGAACGTCGCCGGCTCCAACGGCAATATCGGGCTGGAGCAGATCGCGCAGGGCAAGCCGGACGGACTCTCCATCGTGGTCGGCGGCGACAAGGTGCCGCTCAACGCCATCTTCTTCGGCACGGAGCTGAAGAGCGACCTGATCAAGGATCTTTCGACCGTCACCAAGGCAGTGTCTAATCCGCAAATCCTGGTGGTCCGCCCCTCGCTCGGCGTGAAGAACCTCGATGAATATCTGAAGCTCGCCCGCGAGAAGGACGGAACGCTCACGGTTGGCACGCCGTCCAATGGCGGGGCCCATCACATCGGCCACGAGCTGCTCGGCCAACTCACCGGCACCAAATACACCTTCATCCCCTACAAGGGCGGCGCCCCGGCGGTGACCGACCTGCTTGGTGGCCATATCGACGCGGTGATCATCACACTTGCCGCCGTTACCGAGCATGTGCGCGCCGGCCGACTGGTGCCCATCGGCGTCAGCACCGCCAAGCGCTCGGCTGCCCTGCCCGATGTTCCGACCTTCCAGGAGCAGGGCATCAAGGATTTCAACATCGAGACCTGGCAGGGCTTTTTCGTCTCCGCCAAGACCCCGCGCCCGCTGGTCGAGAAGATTAACCGCGACTTCGTTGCCGCACTGAACGCACCCGAGGTGAAAAGCTTCCTCGAAGGCCAGGGCTTCACCGTCGTCGCGTCAACCGCCGCCGAAGGCGATGCCGCGGTGCGCAGCGATTTCGAGAACTACAGCCGCGCCATCAGGGCCGCCAACATCAAGCTCGATTGAGCGTTCTCAGGACGACTGCCGTGACGAACAAGCACATCCACCTCAACGTCTTCGTGCCGACTACCGGCCATCACGAGGCGTCTTGGCTCTACAGCGGATCACAGCCCGAGCGCCTGACCGATGTCGATTATTACCGCGAGATCGCGGCGATCGCCGAGCGCGGCAAGTTCGACTCGCTGTTCCTCGCCGACCAGCTCGCTATCGGCCGCAGCGTGAAGCATGTGGCGCAAGGCAAGCTGGAGCCCCTGACGCTGCTCTCGGCGCTGGCGGGTTCAACCTCGCATATCGGCCTGATCGCCACCGCCTCCACCACCTATTCGGAACCCTATAATCTCGCCCGGCAATTCGCCTCGCTCGACCATATCAGCGGCGGCCGCGCCGGCTGGAACATCGTCACCTCCTGGTCGGCCGAGGCGGCCGGCAATTTCGGGCTCGACCAGCGCAATTCGCACACCGACCGCTACCGCCGCGCCACCGAATATGTCGAGGTGGTGCGCAAGCTGTGGGACAGCTGGGAGGACGACGCCCGCGTGCTGGACCGCACGCTCGGCATCTATGCCGACACCGCCCGCATCCACGCCATCGGCCATCAGGGCGAGGCGTTCCGGGTCCGCGGGCCGCTCGACATACCGCGCTCGCCGCAGGGCAACCCGGTGCTGGTGCAGGCCGGCTCCTCCGATGAGGGCCGTGGCTTCGCCGCCCGCTATGCCGAGGCGATCTTCACCGCGCAGCAGGATCTCGGCGAAGCGCAGGGCTTCTATGCCGATGTGAAGCGCCGCGCCTTGGCGTTCGGCCGCGACCCGGACGGCATCAAGATCTTGCCCGGCCTGTCGCCGATCCTCGGCTCGACTGAAGCCGAGGCCCGCGCGCTGGAAGAGGAACTCGACGACCTCACCCTGCCCGTGGTCGGCCTCAAGCATCTCTCGCAGCGTTTCGACGGCTTCGACTTCAGCGTCTTCCCACTGGACGAGCGCATCCCGATCGAGGCGTTCCCACGCCCGGAGACGGTGCAGGGTGCGCAGAGCCGCTCGCAGGTCATTCTCAACATCGTCGAGCGCGAAAAGCCGACGCTGCGCCAGTTGCTGCGCCGCCTTGCCGGCGGTCGCGGCCACAAGGTGCTGGCCGGCACGCCGAAAGCGGTCGCCGACCATATTCAGCTCTGGGTCGAGCAGCGCGCGGCCGACGGCTTCAACATCATGCCGGCCTTCATGCCGGGCGGGCTCAGCGCCTTCGTCGACGAGGTCGTGCCGATCCTGCAGGCCCGCGGGCTGTTCCGCCGCGACTACACCGGCCGCAGCCTGCGCGAGCATTACGGCCTGACCCGCCCCGAGAGCCGCTACGCCCGCTCGGCCTGAACCATCCTCAAGACGACGCGTACCCGGAGTTCGCCATGAACTTTTATTCGCCTGCCACCGGCATCGTGCCCGATGCCCCCGTTGCGACCGCTCAGCCTCCGCGGCTGGAATTGCGCGATCTGCGCAAGCGGCTCGGTGATACGGCGGCCGTGAACGGTATCGATCTGCAAGTGGCGCCCGGCGAAAGCGTGGTGCTGCTCGGCCCCTCCGGCTGCGGCAAGACCACGACATTGCGCATGGTGGCGGGCTTCCTGCAGCCGGAAGGCGGCGAGATCCATCTCGACGGCACACTCGCCTCCAACGCCTCCTTCGCGCTGCCGCCGGAAAAGCGGCGCCTCGGCATGGTGTTCCAGACCTATGCGGTGTGGCCGCACAAAACGGTGGCGGAGAATGTCGGCTACGGCCTCGTGGTCGCCGGCGGGAAGCGCGCGGAAATCGACCGCGAGGTCGCTGCCGTGCTCGATCTGGTGCAGCTCGGCGATCTCGCCAGGCGCTACCCCTCGGAACTCTCCGGCGGCCAGCAGCAGCGCGTCGCGCTGGCGCGGGCACTCGCCACCAAGCCGACCCTGCTGCTGCTCGACGAACCGCTCTCCAACCTCGACGCCTCGCTGCGGCAGGAGATGCGCTTTGAGCTGCGAGCGCTGCAAAAGCGCATCGGCATCACCACGCTCTACGTCACCCACGACCAGGACGAGGCGCTGGTGCTCGCCGACCGGGTCGTGGTGATGAACAAGGGCCGCATCGAGCAGGTCGGCACCCCGGAAGAGGTCTACCGCACCCCCGCCAGCCGCTTCGTCGGCAACTTCGTCGGCACCGCCAACCTGCTGGAAGGAACAGTCGTCACGGTGGATCGCGCCGCCGGCCGGGTGTCAGTGGCACTCTACGCCGGCGACATCGCCACGGCGCGCGCATCGGCCGGCTGGCTCGCCACCGCAGCGCCCGGACAGCACGCAACATTGCTACTGCGCCCCGAGGACATCCGTTTCGACCGCCCGGAAAAGCCCGACCAGCAGACCGGCCTCGATGTGCGGTTCGTGTCGGCAGCGTTCCTCGGCAGCCGCTACGAACTTCAGCTCACCGCCAACGACACCCCCTTACGCGTGCAGTCGCGCACGCCCGGCACCTTCACGGACGACCGCGCCCGGCTGTGGTTCCGCCCGGACAGCGCCTGGGTGGTGGCATGAGCAGCGCGACCCTCTTCACCGACGACCCGCATGATGTACAGGACGGGGCCCCGCTGCTGCAGAGACTGTCCGGCATCCAGCCGGTGAAGCTTCTCGTCATCGGCTGTGCAATCTTCATCCTGCTGGCGCTCATCGCCTATCCGCTCGCCTTGCTCATCGGCTACAGCGTCATTGATGCGCAGGGAAACCTGACCTTCGACACGTTCGAGAAGGCGTTCAACCGGCGCGGCATGTGGGCGGCGACGGTGAACTCCACCATGCTGGTCGGCCTGGTGACGGCAGGTGCCTGCGCGCTCGGCATTCCGCTCGCCTGGATCGTGGCGCGCACCGATGCACCCGGCAAGATTCTGGTGACTCTGGCGGCCGGCATCTCCTTCGTCATCCCGTCCTTCATCTCGGTAGTGTCGTGGATTTTCCTCGCCGCGCCGAACTCCGGCTATCTCAACAAGCTGGCCGTCGAGTATCTGGGCTTCACCCAGGCGCCGTTCAACATTATGAGCTTTGGCGGCCTGGTCTTCATCGAGATCATCGGCGTCTACCCGCTGGTGTTCTTCGCGGTCAGCGCAGCGCTCAACAATGTGGACGCCAGCAACGAGCAGGCCGCGCGGGTGCTCGGCGCGGGCCGGCTGCGCACCACGCTCACCATCACGCTGCCTTTAGTGCGGCCGGCGATCCTGTCTGCCGTCATCCTGGTGATGCTGGACGCGCTGTCGTCCTTCGGCGCGCCGGCGGCCATCGGCACGATGGCCAACTTCTCGGTCATCACCACCAAGATCTACGATTTGCTGAAATTCCCTCCGCAGTTCAATTACGCGGCGGCAGTGGCGATGCCGATCATGGTGTTCACCGCCGTCAGCCTGCTGATCCAGAAATACGCCGTGCGGGCGGAAAACTTCCGCACCCTCACCGGCAAGGCGACCTCCGACCAGATCACCACGCTCGGCCGCTGGCGCTGGGTGGCGGCCGGCTTCTGCATCGTCGTGATATTCGCCACCGCCGTGCTGCCCATCGGCGCGCTGCTGCTGCTCTCGGTGCTGTCCTCGTTCGGTGCCGACATTACCCTGAGCAACCTCGTCACCAAGCATTACGCGCTGATCTTCGACCCTGACTTCGTCGCGCGCGGCTCGATCATCAACAGCCTGCTGCTGGCGCTCGCCACCGCGACCGTCTGCGCCGGGCTCGGGCTGGTGCTCGGCTGGGTGGTGGAGCGGGTGAGGTTCTTCGGCCGCGAGGCCATCACCTTCCTGGTCATGATCGCCTACGGCTTTCCCTCCATCGCCTATGCGGTGGGAATCCTGATGGGCTACGTCAACCTGTTCTACGGCACGCTGACGCTCATCCTCATCGCCTATGCCGGCAAGCTGCTGCCGATCGCCTTCGTGCTGGTGCGCAACGGCATCCAACAGCTCTCCACCGACCTGGAGGAGGCCGCGCGCATCTCCGGCGCCGGCTGGCTGCGCAGCGTGCGCGACGTGACCTTCCCGCTGGTGCGCGGCGCGGTCGGCATCGCCTGGGTGCTGGTGTTCTCGCTCAGCCTGCGCGAGCTGTCGATGTCCGCCATCCTCTCTCAGGCGGACACGCAGGTCATGCCCACCGTGGTAATCCAGTTCATCGAGGACGGCGCCATCGAGCTCGCCGCCGCGCTCTCGGTCGTCATCGTCACTGTCAGTCTCTCCATCCTCGGCCTCATCCGCTTCTTCTCGCGGAAGAAGACGGCCGTGGTCAGCTAGCCGGAATGCCCGCCATGCCTGTCAACACATCCACCCCGCCCTTCGACGAAGTCTGGGACGTGCTCGTCGTCGGCTTCGGCTTTGCCGGCGGCGCCTCGGCGATCGCCGCCCATGATGCCGGCGCGCGTGTGCTGCTGATCGAGAAGCAGCCCGATCCCGGCGGCATCTCGATCTGCGCCGGCGGCGGCATTCGCACCATCGTCGAGCGCGACGGCGCCCGCGCCTATCTGCGCGAGACGGTTGGCCCCGACGTGCCGGGTGACGTGCTCGATGCGGTCGCTTCCGGCATGGCCGAGCTGGAGCCCTATTTCCGCGACCTCGCCAAGGTGAACGGCGCCGAGATCGCCGTACACCGCCGAATTGCCAACTACCCGTTCACGGGCAACGACGCCTTCGGCACGGTGGAGGTGCTATCCATCCCCGGCTTCGATGCGCGTACTGAGTACCCGCAGGTGCGGGGCCGGCTGCGCGGGCCGAACGTGTTCAAGCTGGTGCACGACAATGTCCGGGCGCGCGGCATCGAGACACGCCTCGATACGGCCGCCGAACGGCTGATCCTCGGCGCCAACGGGGAAGTGCTTGGCGCCATCATCTGCTCCAATGGCGAGGTGAAGCGCATCGGCACACGGCGCGGCGTCATCCTCGCCTCCGGCGGCTTCGAGGCCGCGCCCGATCTGCAGCGCAAATACTGGCAGATCCGCCCGGTCCTTCCGGTCGCCACGCGTGGAAATACCGGCGACGGCATCCGCATGGCGCAGGCCGCCGGCGCCGACCTTTGGCACATGTGGCACTTCCACGGTTCCTATGGCTTCCGCCACACCGACCCGGCCTATCCCTATGGCCTTCGGGTCAAGAAACTGCCGGATTGGACGCCGCAGCTGCAGGAGCCGGACGTGCGCATGTCCTGGATCGTGCTGGATCGCCAGGGCCGGCGCTTCATGAACGAGTACCAGCCCTATATCCAGGACACCGGCCACCGGCCGCTCGACCAGTATGACGCGCAGTCGCAGCGCTTCCCGCGCATCCCCGCCTTCCTTGTGGTGGATGAGGACGGACGCAAGCTCTACCCGCTCGGCCAGACAGTGATCAATGATCGCTCGGTCGAGCCCTATGAGTGGAGCGACGATAATTTGAAGGAGGTCGGCAACGGCATCCTGAAGCGCGCCGACAGCATCAACGAACTCGCCGCGCTGATCGATGCCGATCCCGCCACGGTCGCGGCGAGCCTCGCGCGCTGGAATGCGGCGGTCGAGGCCGGCACGGACGGCGACCACAACCGCCCGGCTGGCTCGCTGTTCCCCGTGAAGAACCCGCCCTTCTATGTCGGCGAGCTGTGGCCGGTGGTCAGCAACACCCAAGGCGGCCCGGCGCATGACGCCCGCCAGCGCGTACTCAACGCCCATGGCGAGCCGATTCCCGGGCTCTATGAGGCCGGCGAGCTCGGCAGCATCTGGGGCTTTCTCTATCTCGGCGCCGGCAATCTCGCGGAATGCTTCGTCACCGGCCAGATCGCCGGCAAGGACGCCGCCGCACAGCAGCCCGCCGCCCTCCCCTCCGAACTCACAGCCGCCTGAGGTTTCCCATGACCAAGCAGATGGCGCTCGGCGCCTTTCTCTACCCCACCGGCCACCACGCCGCCGCTTGGCGCCACCCGGAGGCGCAGGCCGATGCCGGCATCAACTTCAAGCATTACGCCGAGATCGCGCAGGCGGCCGAGGCCGCCAAGTTCGATATGCTGTTCCTGGCCGACAGCGCCGGAGCTCGCGGCGAGGACTGGGGCGCGCTGGCGCGCTTCTCCACCCATTACGTGGCGCAGTTCGAGCCGCTGACGCTGCTCGGCGCACTGGCGGCCGTCACCGAGCGGATCGGTCTCGTGGCGACCGCCTCCACCACCTATAACGAGCCCTACACGCTGGCCCGCAAATTCGCCTCCATCGACCATATCAGCGGCGGGCGCGCCGGCTGGAACCTCGTCACCTCGGGCAATGAGGGTGAGGCCTATAATTTCGGCCGCGACCGCCATCCCCCGCACGACGAGCGCTACCGCCGCGCTACCGAGTTCCTCGCAGTCACCGAGGGGCTGTGGGACTCATGGGAGGACGACGCCTTCGTCCGCGACAAGGACAGCGGCGTCTTCTTCGATCCCGACAAGGTCTACAGCCTCGATCATCGCGGCGAGTATTTTGGCGTGCGTGGGCCGCTCAACATTCCGCGCTCGCCGCAGGGTTGGCCGGTGCTGGTGCAGGCCGGCTCGTCGGAGGCCGGCAAGGCGTTGGCCGGTGCCTCCGCCGAGGTCGTCTTCACCGCGCAGCAAACCCTTGCCGACGCGCAGGCGTTCTACCGCGACGTGAAGGCCCGCGCCGTCGCCGCCGGGCGTTCCCCGGACGACGTCAAGATCATGCCGGGCATCTTCCCGGTGGTCGGCCGCACCGAGGCGGAAGCACAGGCGAAGTTCGAGGAACTGCAGAACCTCATCCACCCGGATGTCGCGCTCTCCATCCTTGAGCATCGCCTCGGCATCCCGCTGCGCCATCTCCCGCTGGACGGCCCGCTGCCCACCGGCATCCCGGTCACCAATGCCGCGCAGAGCCGGCAGGTGCTGCTGCTGGAACTCGCCCAGCGCGAGGGGCTGTCGATCCTGCAGCTCGGCCTACGGGTCGCCGGCGCGCGCGGCCATTGGCAGGTGATCGGCACGCCGGAGCAGATCGTCGACAAGATGGAGGAGCGCTTCCTCAACGAGGGCGCCGACGGCTTCAACGTCATGCCGCCCTACCTGCCAGGCGGCCTCACCGACTTCATCGAACTGGTGCTGCCCGAACTGCGCCGGCGCGGCCTGTTCCGTACCGATTATGAGGGCCGGACCCTGCGCGAGCATCTCGGGCTCAAGCGCCCCGATCGTCACCACAAGCACACCAAGGCGATCGACGCCGCAGCCGAGCATACGGCTGCGAAAACGTCTGCCGCCGCCTAATCATTTGACCCTAGGAGACTGAAATGCCCCTCAATAAGAGAACCCTGCTTAAGGGCGCAGCCGCCGCGCTGCTAATCGCGGGCTCGCTCGCCACCTCGTTCGCCCCTGCCCGCGCCGACACGCTACCGGAGCGCTTCAAGGACCTCTATGAGGCCGCGAAGAAGGAAGGCTCGGTGGTGTTCTACACATCGTACCGGCAGGAAACGAGCACCCAGGTGCTGGAGTTCTGGCGCAAGAACTTCCCTGATGTGAAGCTCAACATCGTACAGAAGCAGACGCTCGACCTGATCCCTACCATCGAGGCGGAAAAGGCGGCGGGGCGCACCAATCCGGACGTGGTGTTCATCAGCCAGCGCTTCATTCTCGACGACTGGAAGAAGCGCGGCTACCTCACGCCCTACAAGGTGCGCGACTTCGGCAAGATCGGCGGCAACTACAAGGATGCCGACGGCGCCTACCTCGCCACCGCCGCGACGCTGCTGTCCGCCGCCTACAACCCCAAGGCCTTCCCCGACAAATCGGTACTGCCGAAGAAGATCGCCGACTTCCTCGACCCGAAGTGGAAGGGCAAGATCGTGTTCTCCGACCCGCAGTCGGCGGCCTCGCAGCTCACCTGGTTCCAGACGCTTCTGGCCCACAAGATCATCACCTGGGACACCATCAAGGGCTTCGCCAAGCAGGATTTCCTGTTCACGCGCGGCAATGCGGAATCGGTGCGCCTGCTGGTGGCGGGCGAGCGTGATCTGTCGCCGCTGATCTCGTCGCAGAACGTCATCACCGCAAAGGAGAAGGGCCAGAGCATCGAGGCCTACATCCTAGAGGATGGCGTGGTCACCAACGAGAACTACCTCGCCATCTTCAAGGGCGGCCCGAACCCCACGGCAGCCAAGCTGCTGGAAGAGGTGCTGACCAGCGCCGAGGGTCAGGAACTCGTCGCCAATACCGGCTCCTACATCCCGACCCATCCCGACGCGAAGACGCCGGAAGGCCTGCCCAAGCTCGCCGACCTGAAGATCATTGTCGCGGACCAGGATATCGGCGGCGAGGCCTCGACGAAGTTCCTCGAGCAGTTCGACGCGGTCTTCAACCGCCAGTGATTGGCCGCAGGCCCTTCCCGAACGGGAGGCGCCTTTCTCCCACCAGGTTGAGAACAAGATGAGCGCCAACTTTCCCCGCATCGACGCCGCCACCCTGCATGCCACCCTCTCCGGTGACACCGAGATCGCCCTGCTCGACGTGCGCGAGGAAGGCGTGTTCGCCAGCGCGCACATCCTGACCGCCTCGAACACTCCGATCTCCCGCTTCGAGCGCATCGTCCCGGCGCTGGTGCCGCGCCGCGCCACCCCGATCGTGCTGGTGGATGACGAAGAGACGCTGGCCACCCGCGCCGCCGGCCTGCTTCGCGCGCATGGCTATGACGACGTGTCGATCCTGCGCGGCGGCGTACCGGCATGGAAGAGCGCCGGCTTCGAGCTGTTCGCCGGCGTCTATGTGCCGAGCAAGGCCTTCGCCGAGTTCGTCGAGGTGGAGTACGCGACCCCGCATATCGACGCGCACGAACTGCAGGCCCGCCGCGCCGCTGGCGAGGACATCGTGCTACTCGATAGCCGGCCTTATGACGAGTACAACTGGATCACCATTCCCGGCGCCATCGATTGCCCCGGCGCCGAGCTGGTGCTGCGTGCCCGCGAGGTCATTCCGTCCGACGAGACGCTGGTGGTGGTGAATTGCGGCGGACGCACCCGCTCGATCATCGGCGCTCAGATATTGATCGACGCCAGCCTGCCCAACCGCGTGGTGTCACTCAAGGACGGCACACAGGGCTGGCATCTGGCGGGCCTGGACGTCGCGCGCGGCCAGGACCAGATCGCACCAAAGCCCTCTCCCAGAACCCATGACTGGGCACGCAAGGCCGCCGAGGCGCTGGCCACGCGCCTCAACGTGCCGACCATCGGCGCGGCGACGCTCGCCCGCTTCGAGACGGAGCGCGACGAGACCACGCTCTACCGCTTCGACGTGCGCGGCACCGACGAGTACCGTCATGGCCATCGCCCGGGCTTCTTCTCGGCGCCCGGCGGCCAGCTGGTGCAGGCCACCGACACCTATATCGCCGTGCGATCGGCGCGCATTGTGCTGGCTGACAGCGACGGCGTGCGGGCCCGCAGCACGGCGGCGTGGCTCGCGAGGCTCGGCTTCCCCAATGTCTATGTGCTCGACGAGAACGCCCCGACGGGCCGCGTCGAGACCGGCGCCGCACCGGAGATCGTTCTCGGTCTTGATGGAGCCAGCGCCGAGACCGTCACCGCCGCCGAACTCTCCGCGCTTCTGGCGCAGGGCGACATCATCGTGGTGGATATCGCCACCAGCCGGCAGTACCGCGCCGGCCACATTCCCGGCGCGTGGTTCGCCGTGCGCGGCCGGCTGGCGACGGATGCGTCGAAGCTGCCCGCAGCAAAGCTCTACGTCGTCACCTCGCCCGACGAGGTGATAGCACGCCTCGCGGTGGCCGAGCTGGCGCAGGCGACCGGTGCCGTGGTGAAGCTGCTGGCCGGTGGCACCGACGCCTGGAGCAGGGCCGGCCTTCCGCTGGAGACCACGCCGGAGAACCTCGCCTCCCGGACCGATGACGTGCTGCTCAAATCCTTCGAGCGCCGCGAAGACCGTGAGGCGGCGATGCGGGAATATCTGCAGTGGGAACTCGACCTGGTCGAACAAGTGCGCCGCGACGGCACGCTGCAGTTCCGGCTGTGACGCAAAAGGAAATCGAAACGATGAGTTCGCCCCAGAACAAACCTCTCGACGGCAAGGTCGCCCTCGTCACCGGCTCGGCCCGTCGCATCGGCCGCGAAAGCGCACTGCTGCTGGCGTCAGAGGGTGCCCATGTCGTGGTCCACGCCAAGACGTCCAGGGACGAAATCGAGGCGGTGGCCGACGAGATCCGCGCGGTCGGGGGCAGCGCCAGCACGGTGCTCGCCGACATCACCGATGAGTCGCAGGCGCAGGGCCTCGTCGACGAAATCGTCGCGGCCCACGGCCGTCTGGATATCCTCGTCAACAACGCCGCCATCCGGCGCGAGACGCCGTTCGCCGAGATCAGCCTGGCCGCATGGCGCGAGATCAATTCGGTGATCGTCGAGGGCGCCTTCCTCGTCACCCGTGCCGCGATCCCGCACATGGTTCGCCACGGCTTCGGCCGCATCGTCACCATTGGCGGCGTCAGTGCGCATTCCGGCGTGTTCCACCGCGTCCATGTCGCTACCGCCAAGGCGGCACTGGTCGGCTTCACCAAGGCGCTCGCGGTTGAGTTCGGCGAACGTGGCATCACCGCCAACCTCGTCGTCCCGGGGCGCATCGGCGGCAACCGCTCGGCGACCTCGGGCGCCGGCGGCGCGTTCCCGGGCGGCGGTCATCTGCTGGTCGGGCACGAAGGCGAGCCGCGCAACGTCGCCGAGTTCGTGCGCATCCTCGCCCTGCCCGCCGGCAGCTTTACCAGCGGCCAGACCATCCATGTGAACGGTGGAATGTATCTGCCCTAGTCCTTTGATGCCGTCAGCCGACGGCCGGACCGTCGCGCAGGGGAGCGTTTTCTGTGGGTGATTTAGGGATCGACGGGTGGGCGAGGTCTTCGACATCCCTTGGCGACCTCGCCGGGCTACCAGCGACGCCGGCCAGAGACTCCGGGGAAGCCCTTAGCGCTGGCTGGAACCTTGATGAGATCGTCGCGGCGCTGCGGCAGTCGCGCGATGTCACCCACAATATCCGCCATCGCGGGCGCTTGCGCCCGCCGCCCTCCCGCGAGGCGATCACCGAGGCGCTGAAGGGCTTGGCTGCCGCACTGTTTCCGGCGCATTATGGCCAATCCGGGCTGACCTCGGAGACGATTGGCCTGCTGCCGGTTTCGTGGACGCGCAGTTAAGCTAATCCGACGTCCCGCTCGAACTCCATCGGGCTGACGTAGCCGATGGTC
>NZ_JALKCG010000008.1 GCF_023016525.1 Ancylobacter koreensis | reverse complement strand
GCCTCATGTTCTGGTCCTCTCAGTGGGCCAGAACGAACTTCAATCTGGATTAGCCAGGAGGGGCAACGTCACCGCCGATAGCCGAAGCGGCGGCGTTCGCCGGCCACGGCCCTCATGGCCTCCCGCAGACTTGCATCGTCGGGACGGATGCTTCGGTAGCGCACGCTGGTGCGATCGACGCCCAGCGCCTGGCACGCCCGACGCTGGCTCACCCCGTGCGCGACGCAGGCACGAGCCACGGCTTTGCGCCTTGCATCGGGCGTCACCATTTTTTTGAGCTGACATCCCTCAGGATCGCATTGTCCAGCATCTGCTCGGCCAGCAGCTTCTTCAGCCGCGCGTTCTCCTCCTCGAGCGCCTTCAGCCGCCGGGCATCGGAAACGTCCATGCCGCCGTACTTGGCCTTGAACTTGTAGAAGCTCGCCGAGGAGATGCCGTGCTTGCGGCAGACGTCCGCGGTCTTCGCGCCCGCCTCCTGCTCCTTCAGCATCCCGATGATCTGCTCTTCCGTGAACCGTGAGGCTCGCATCGTCCGTCTCCATGATCGACGGACTCTACTCAAATCTGGAGGAGGACTAGGGTCTCAGGTCAGACGTCACCGACCTTGGGGCAGTGGCATGACATCGCAAGGGAGCGACGTCGAGCACATGCATATCGATTGGGAAGAACAGGCTTCGCTGCGGTATTCCTGCATCCGTTTCGAGATGTCCCGTGACGATCTGCAATTCATGGCGACTCTGCTGTAATCACCGGGACCAGAAGGCGCAGCTTATTCCGGTCAGTGGCGGTCCGGGGCAGCTAGCCCGACCGACTGCTTTACGCCGGCCAGGGAGACGATCTCCTCGATGCGAAGAGGAGGAACGAGGATCACGACGTTGGTGCCTTCGATGTTCTTGGTCGACGCATACCGAATCGCGCCGTAGCCGGCCGCACGGGCGCAGTCGGCGACGAACCGCGAGAAGACATATTGCTTCTTCAGCCATCCCTCTCCGCTTCGGGGTGCGGCCAGGAGCGCGGAGCTCGCCAACGGTGCCATCACCTCGTGCCCCGGATCATCCTCATCGATGTCGACGAGATCGAGAAGAACGAGCGGACGGGACGTCACAAGCTCCGCTATCAGACAGGGCTCTCCGGGTGCGCCGATTTCGGCGCCCGCAACCTCGGGCGAACTCGCCAGATAAAGCATCGGCGTGCCGGCATGGTTGAACCGTCCTTCGCCGACCAGCCGTGTCGGCGGCGGTGCGTAGGCCTGGAGATCGCCGACGTCCTGACCTGAAGAAGATATGCTTGCCGCCGTACGTGCGCGGAACAGCGACGTACCGGCAGCCAATGTACCGGCTTTCTCGAAGGCGCTTCGGATGTGCGCCAGCACGCGTCGGGCGAATTCGTGTTCGAGCAGCAGGAAAGGCGTTTCGTTGCCGATCGTCAGCAGTTCGTCGATCTGGCTTTCGATTGCCGCCACGTCGCTGAATGTGTGCTCGTAGATCCATATGTAGCCAGCGACGTATTCACCGCATCTTTCACATCGAACGAAATGGCGCAGGGTCGAGATCTCCGCCGGACTCCAGACACCTGGCAGGCGGGTGTTGTCGACCGCGTAGAACACGCTCATGGACTGGGTCTGGAACTCCATTCTGCGGAACGGCACGTCCGGCCAATGGTCCCTGAAATCGTCGAAGCACGCGTCGCAGCAGCAGATGCTCGATGCGAAATCCGAGTCTACCTCGTCCGAGAACGCATCGTTGAAGCTTTCGATTTCGGCTTCGGTGACGGTCAGGTACGGGCCGATGGCATGCTCGGGCCTGAAAGACTCGTGCTCCGCTGTGTCGTCGGTGATCCACCGAAGCCCGACCCTGTTCAACATGTTCTTTTCGCTCCGTGCAGGCCCTGCACCAGTGGGGTGCTCGTCAGCGCCCCAGCCCCTGAGGCTAAGATATCGGCCGCCAGTCATCTATGCTGAAGTGATCATCGCGTAGCGCGGGCGGCGAGAGATTCGCACATCAGGCGTTCTACCCTCACGCCGCCTCCCACACCTTGTTGAGAATCTGCGCCGCCAGAGCGGCCTTGTCCTGGGGCAGGAAGCGCCCGTAGTGCTTGGCGACCATCTCGGGGGTGTCCTGGATGGCATAGCTCGCCTGCTCGTAGGAGCCGGTCTTCTTCAGGATGTGCGTCGCCAGCACGTCGCGGACATTGTGCGGGCCGTGGGGCAGCAGGCCCTTGATGGCACCACGACCGGTATAGGGGTTGTGGATGCCATAGCGTTGGATCGCGAGGCGCCAGGCCTCATAAAAGGTGTTCTGGCAGTAGGCGGCATCCTTGCTGGTGAGCTTCACCGTCTTGACGAACAGCGTGCCCGGATCAGCAGCGTGCTTGAGCAGCACTCGCCGGTGCCGGTCGATATAGGCCTCCAGATAGTGATAGAGGCTGCCGAGATCCGGCAGGATCAGCCGGAACGGTTTGCTGCCGAAGAAGGACGAGTTCGCGTTCTTGAAGGCGACAGCGGGGATGAGCACCTCCCATCCCTGGTCGCGCTCGCTCCAGCGCAACTCGCCACGCTTCATCTCCGCAAGGCGGCGCTCCGAGGTCGGTAGCCGGCCGCGCGGACAGACGAGCAGCTGACGCAGGTTCTTCTGCCGCAACCCCAGATGCAGGCCGAGCCGCAGCATGAGGAAGGCGCGCACGGCCTCGGCAGCCGCGCGCGGATAGCGCTTCTCGTCCGGCATCAGCCGCAGGATCTCCTCGGTGATCTTGCGATACTCGGCGACCGGACTGTCCGCCTCCAGCACCACCATGATCGGCTCGAAGGGATCCCGATGGATGCGGGCTACGCGCTGCACCTCCCGTGCGCGGGCGAGGCCGTGGCGATGCATCTGCTCGCAGGCTGCGTCCCAGTCAGCACGGGCAGCGGCAATGTCGCGCTCCGTGATCAGATTAGGAATGGGGCGGATGCGTTCCGCCAGCTGCGGGTTCTGCCGCAGCCAGCCTGTCTCGGCGCGGGTGAGCGCGGCAGCGATCCGCAGCATGTCGACCTCCCATGCGGTGTAGAAGCCGCGCCGACGCTCACGCCATTGGATGTACCAGTCCCACACGATCGGGAAGAGCAGCAGGCCGAAGCTCAGATTCTCCAACGGTACGCCGAAGCCATGGACAGCGCCGCTGGGTGAGGCTGCCAAGGCGCCGAACATCAAGCCGATATGCTCGATCTTCTGGGATGCCGTCTCCTCCCCCCAGACACCGTTGCGCTGATAACCGTAGGCGGTCAGCGTCGCCGTCTTGAACCGGACGAGATCGGCCATCTCCTCGGCCAGCTGGGGCGGCGCATCGAGCGCCGCACTCGCGAGGTCCGGATCCGGCAGCGATCCATCCTCTTCCCGGCAAAACCGGTACAGCCCGCGCGGCCGGGAAGACTGATCGAGCAGACCGGGAAAGCGGATTGAGTAGCGCTGCTTCATGGCGGCAGCCTGGAAGCGCCGATAGTCGGTCGTTCCCGTGATCACCACGCGCTGCACCCATTCAAGGATCTCCTCCCTCTCCCTCAACGGGCGCCGATCAAAATCATGCGGCAGGTGCCAGGCAAGGCGTCGCCGCTCGGCTCTACTGATGCCGGCGATTGTCCCCGCCGATGTGCACCGATCTCCGTTCGGCAGCTTCGAACGGAAGTAGCCCAGCGGCAGAAGGTAGCGCCGCTCGATGAGCTCCAGCGCCGCGAGGCTTCGGGAGGCGCGCGGCACCTTAACGCCGCGGCGCCACAGGTTGAGTGCTGTGGCATCGACCTGGAAGGCGCTCGCCTCAAGGACACGAGCGAGATGCTTCGCGGTGTCGCCATAGCGGCGCATGTGAAGATCGAGCGCATCGGCGAATGAGGGCGGGTCCGTCCATGGCCGGCCGTCGCTCTCGGGGAATTCGACAATGGGCTTCGCCCGCGGACCGCGTCGGCGCGGCACAGCGTCTAAGCGGTCGGCATCACGATGGAGCGCGTCCCGCTCCGAGCCGGACGATTGCCGGCGCGCCGCGGCACGCTTCACCGTGACGTGGCCGCGGCGCGCCAACTCACGACGTAAGGCATCAAGGCCGGGCGCCAGCACGGGGCCGGCACGCTGCAGATCGGCGTGATCCACATCACAGGCGTGAGCAATCGCACGCCAGTCATAGTCGCGCTCCGTGAGGGGCGGTGGTACGCGCGCGGCGAGGAGATCGAGGAGCCAGTTCTGGAACAGGTCGGCGTCGCGGGGCAACAGGACGGTTGGTGCACGCTGCTGGCAGAACTTCACCAACATGCGCGCGAAGCTCGTACGGGGCATCGGCGGTCAGTGCAGGCACGTTATGGAGAGGCGACTCGCCTCGGTCAGGGGCGGCGTTTCTGCCGAGAAGCCCTTCTCTCAGCCACGATCCAGAAGTGGCAGGCTTCGCGATCCAAAACCAAGAGGCGATGGTCCGCAGGCCGGCATCAGACGGCAACAATGTGCGGCTAATCGTTCAGCCAACAAGATTCCAGATAAGCCCACACATTGCTCGAGAGCGGCGCAATGTGTTGAGATCTAGAAAATATTCATAGAAATCAACGACCCGACCGCCGCGCAATGTGCGCGCTTTTATCCTGCCCTCAAGCTGCCCCGCCCAGCCGGGCCAAAACGAGATCACCTCACATCGCTGCGATACTATGACAGAGCTGCAGAAAACGCTCCGTGGGCGCCTAGAGCTACCGGCTGTACGGCAAGCTCACTGAAAATGCTACCTCAGACAGGTGCAGGGGCGGCCACCTGGGGCAGCGACGTCACCATTCAGCGCCTTACCTGACGCGAAGCGGCTGTCGGTGACGTGCAGCCGAACCGCTGCAGATCGGCGGGCGCGGTGCAGAGAAGCTGCAAAGGAAATGCGGCCGAACCGCAGTCGGACTGCGCAGAGGTCGCTGTTTCTCGCGCACCTTGCCGCAGCAGATGTGGGACTATCCGGACGTCGGTGGCTTCCGAAGGCGCACACCGGCGCCGCCACCATTCTCGGGGGTAAACTCTATGCCGGCTTGCTCGAGCGCTGCGACGATGGAAGCCAGATTACCCGCGTGTGGAACGCGAACGCCGCGCTCAAAGTCGACAATGGTCGGACGAGACACCTGTGCCGCTGCCGCAAGCTCAGCCTGACTCCAACCGAGCATGCCTCGCGCTCCACGGCATTGGGCGGGCGAAATTTCCGTCACGTTCAAGGCACCGTCAAAGTTTGACTTTTTGAAAAACAACTGCATTCTGAGATAGCCGCCAATGGCAGCTAAGCGGTCGGAAAAGGTGTTTGCGCCACCTCTCCCGACCTGACCACAATCAAGCTGCTTGGAGCTCGGATCATGGCTGATTCTGAGATTAGCACGAGTCTGTCCCGGCCATCCCGGAGGGACGTTCTTTCTGCCGCCCTGATGACGATCGGCGGCACTTCCTTCAACAGTTCGGCTGCGGCCGAACCGCAGGATCATGGCGGAACGGACGCGGCTGTCCTTACATGGAGAGCGTGGCGCGCCGCGCATCGGCGCACACTCGCCCTTTGCCGGAAGCAGCAGCGTCTTGAGTCGGAGCTGGCGCGGACGATCGGCTTTCCGCAGGTGGTTCTGGCTGCAGCCGAGGTGCCGTCTGCGGTGCGCATCGGCTCGCTGCAGCAGTTCGATGAGCTTGCAGTCAATCGGCCGGCGCTTTGCTCACGGCGCGCCGAAATCGCCGAGGCGTTGCGCGCACATCAGCAGCGCTGGGACGACGCAGACCGCGCCATCGGCTATTCCGTCACCCGGCAAGAAGAGGCGGCTGCCTCCGACGATGAGGAGCGCTTGATCGCGAGTCTCCTTGCGGCAGACGCCACGTCCCTGCGCGGTCTCTCCGCAAAGCTCGACGTGCTGATCGCAGTCGGGGCGGATGGCGCCGAGGGGCGGCATTTCCCATGGCCCGAACTGCGGCGCATCCGCCGGGATGTTGCGCGCTTGATGCAGTTGCAGCGTCACGATGCAATCGACCTCACTGCTTGAGGCAGCGCTCCCAATGCCAACGCAGGAAGTGCGGATGCGGAGGCTTGAACGTCTGTTGCGGGGCGAGGGCGTAAGGAGCTGGGTCGCGCCGTTTGCCGACTTTTGGATCGCTCCAGTTTCCGAACGTCCAAACCTCGGCCGCTGACCCCAGGGTCGCTGAGACTTCAATCTGCCGCCGTTACATTTCATAGTCATCGGCGCGACAAGATCTGCAATTGATCGGCCCGGATCGCCGAGTTAGACAGGCCTATGAGGCCAAGGTTGAAAGACGAGGATCTACGGGCGGCTGCCCTGCGGCGTTTGCTAGCCGGTGCCCAGAAGTGCGCCGAAACGCTGGTGCTCGAAGAGCTTGGTCTGACCCATGGGGCATCCCGTGTCGATATTGCCGTCATCAACGGCCACATTCGGGGCGTGGAGATCAAGGCCGAGGCGGACAGCCTCGAACGGCTTCCCCGGCAGGTGCAGGCCTACGGCCTGGTCGTTGATCGCGCGACTTTGATCGCATCGGAGCGGCACCTGCCGGCCGCTCTTGAACTCCTGCCGTCCTGGTGGGGGGTCGTCTCCGCTCGACGTGCAGCGAACGGATCGGTTGTTTTCCGACGGCTTCGGAACGAGCGCGCCAACCGTGAAACCGACGCGATTAGCTTGGCGCAGCTGATGTGGCGCGACGAAGTCCATGCTGTGCTATCGGGCATGGGATGCGCTCCGCAGCTATTGCGAGCACCGCGCGCTTCCCTCTATGCGGAGTTAGCGCGTCGCTTGCCCAAACCGCAGCTGGCGGCGCTCGTTCGCGCTACGCTCAAGAGCCGAACAAACTGGCGAGATCGTCCACGACCTTCGTGATGTGATGGTTGGTCCCGACCCACCGCCAGGTGGTGAGGTTGCCGGTCTTTTCCGTTCTTCCGTGGCAACCGCGAACATAGTCGCTGCCCGCCGAATAGCCGGGTGGGAATGCCCTGCCGGAGTTCACCACGTCGCCGCATCGGTCGCGGAACTGCTCGAATCCGTTGTCGCGGACATTGCTACCCTTGGTGATCAGCCAAGCGTCGTCGATGGTGTAGCGCACGGACGCCGCCGGCTTCAGGAGCCGCATGTCGCCACCAGGAATGTCCACCGAGGAAATGGCATAGTCTCCAAAGGTCGGTGGCTCAAAGCCGTCCGGCAGGCTCGCGATCAGCTGTTTGTAGAGCTTCCATTCCATCCGCGTGACGATCTGGCCCGGGGGTTTTATGTCGCCCATCGACCCGGGAAAAGACGTCCCGATGAGGATGAGGCTACGAACTTCGTCGTAGACCGAATCCGACTGCAGCAGGGCCGACACAAGATCGACGAGGTCGTTGAGCGGTTCAAAATTCTTGGCTGCAAGGTCGATGATCAGGTCGACATCCCCCGTGTCAACACCCAGCTGATCGACCACACTCCTAAACGTGGTCGAGAAGTCAGGATCGGCGATCTCGTCTAGGCTGCACCGCACCGCAATGCCCAAGCCATCGATGAGGATTGCCGCCGCAACTGCGTTGTAGTGGGCCAAATCCCGCTCAAGGCCCGTCACCGGGGTAAGCTGCGCGCCGTCCGAACGAGCGCCGTCCAAAAGGTAGGTCAGGGGATGCCCCCCGTCCGGCATTCGGTCGGTTGGTTTCAGCAGATGGGTGTCCAGGAAAGCCGGCTGGGCACCCCACTTGGCCTTCAAGCGGCGCGCAAAGGGCTCGAGTTGCTGTGCGAGGGTCTTCTTGGCCCGGCCCTCCTCGAAATCCCACTCTGGCGGCGTCACCTCGATTAGGGGAATGACGTGGCGCCGATGGGCCTCGTCCAAGCGCATCAAAGCCTGGTACTCCCCCTGCCGCCATTTCAAGACTGGCACATAATCGAGAGCCGTGATCGCCATGGTGATTCGCTCAGGTCAGCTGCGGCCTGACTTGGCCAGAACCGACCAAGTTGGCCAAAAGGGTGTAGTCGTTCGCCTCTCGGCGGATGCGGCCGGCGACAATCGCGGGGTGGATACCGAGCTTAGCGGCATCCGCGCGCACCGCCCGGTCAGTCTGAGTGAACCGCGACACGCATCTCCGCCATTGGGCAGCGGGAATCAGCGCCTCCTGGGCAAAATTGTCGGCTTCGTCCTCGATCGGAGAGTTCCCCGGACTTTCGATCGCGTCGAAGATCGCGCGGTAAGGCCCCTGTGCGACGTGGAGGCGCAAGTGCGCGACCTCATGCAGCAGGGTGAACCAGAAATTGTCCAGGCGGTCATGGCGCAGAGTCATAGCTACGACGAAGATGTTCGACGTCGTGTGCAGGGCGGCGCCGTCCAGTAGCGTCCCGGGCAGATGAGGTTCGACCACCAGGACGACGCCTGAAGCGCGCAAATGCTCCACCGCGGCCTTGGGACCGTCATCCCGGGCGCTCAAGCGCACGAGATAGTCCAGCCATTCGTGCGAAATCACCTCCTTGCGGAAGGCGACTTGCGGCGCTCGCCGCTCGGCCAGAATGGAGACCCGCGCCTCCCACGCGGCCAGGGCGGCCAGTTGCACATTGCCATGGGCGCGGACCGACCGGCGATGCAGCGCCGTCTGTGTCCAGTCATAGGCAGCATGGCGGAAGAAGTCCGGGATGAGGTGCGCGGCTTCCTTGCGAGCCTGTGCCGCAGAGCCGCTGAAGTCCTCGAAATAGCCCCGCTTGAACATCTCGGTGACCGGGAAGGACCAAGCGCTCTCGGGTCCTGTCTCCGTTGGCGGCGCGGTGCGCAGCTGCGCGCTTTCCTTCACCGTGATGTCGAGCGCCGCCGCGATCTCGGCCAGGCGCTCCAGGCTGGCTGATCGGTAACGCTCAGCCTCGTAGCGTTGGATCTGCTGCTCAGCGACTCCGACAAAGGTTCCAAGGTCGCGCTGGCTCATACCGCGTGCGATCCGCGCCCGGATCAGGAGGTCTGGAAGGTCGACCAAGCCTTCCGCCTCGAATGTGGTCACCGCGCCGGACTGGAGATGCTCGTATTCTTGCACCTGGTCTTCCAGCTCGGCGACTTGACTTTCCAGACCGGCGATCTGGGCGCGCCGCAGCGCCGGATGCACGCCGTCATGTGCGTTTCTCAGATCGGCCATCTCAGCGCCAAAACGTTCGATAGCGGCGCGGGCTGAACGGTATTGCTTTTCGTTGGTGATCATATTGTCGCTCCATGCGCAGGCCTGGGCGAGATTCTGACGATGCCCTTGGGCGCGTCGGAGAATTTTTCCTTTTGGAAGAAGGGCAGCAGGCCGGGCTGGTGCGGCAGCTGCGTCAGAAACATCTCTCCAAAATACTTCGCTTTCTGCGCTGCGCGCATGTTGTCGAAATCAAGCAGAACGGGGTCGAGTGCGTAGGGATCGACGCCGTCCAGATCCCACAGCCCGTCGAAGTCACCGGGATGGGGCTTGGCGGTGATGAAGCTGCCGTCAAGGAAGATCGTCGAGCAGCCCGCAAATCGCAGCGCCTCCACCGCCCTGACAAAGCCCCCGAACAGCCAAGCCCGATGCGGAGTCGTCGCAAAACGCGCCGCCACCTCTTCCAGGGTGGCGTCGTGAATGCCGGGAGGAAGCACCGGCCAGGGCGCCGAAGCGCCGACGCTGACGAAGTCGGGTATCATAAACACAAGATTATTGTTGTGTATGATGATTTGTCAATCAGGTCTCACCGGTGAACGCCAACGATCTCCGCGGACGCTGTCCTATCGCTTATCCGGCGCGGGCGGACGGCACCGGCGAGTTCGCCATGGCTTTTACGGGCGAAGCCGGGCTGCCCGGCTTCGTGAGCGCTTGACCCCGGCCAGTGCTTCCTAAGTCAATGAAATATCAAGAATATAGGTGTTCGCAGTTTCACCTTGGTCGGCGCGCCATTACCGTTTCAAAAATCAGCAATTTGTAAACGAAATGCCGGGAGCGGCCGCGCGCCACTGTCGGCTATTGTCGCCAGCATGTCGCCGCGCTGGTCGGCCCGGTCATCTCAACCGTCCACACCACCGGCACCTGCAACCGCGCGGACACGGCGTGCGCCAATGCTTCCGCCCGCACCGCGTGCCTGCGGGGCCGGCGTCCGCAATCGGCTAAAGCCCAGCCTGCGGTCCTTGCCGCACGCTCGCAGGTCCGAGCACTGCCAGCGCCGCCCCCCGACGTGCGAGAGGCGGCTGTCCGCCAGCGTCAGAAGCGCCACGTCAGGTTTGCCTGCAGGGCGTTCACGGTGACGTTGTCGGAGAACTGGCCGACATAGGACAGGCCGACCGACGCCTGCTCGCTGAGGCGCAGGTCTGAGCCGATCTCGACCAGGGCGGTGTTCTGCGCGAGCGGCACGCCGGCTACCGTGAAATTCGCTCCCGGCGCGCTCAGGAACGCCATCTGCGCTTCCGGCGCGACGTCGCCGAAGGCGTATTGCCAGGCGACCGAGGCGTGGGGCTGCAGCGCCATGCCGTTGGCGAGATCCATCGTCGTCGCCATGCGCAGGCCGAGCGAGGAATAGCCGACACCCATGGAGTTGGCCGAACCCGTCAGGCCGGCGGAGGCGCCGGTCTCGGTGAAACCGTCCGTGTCGACGTAGATATAGGCGAGGCCGGCAAAGGGCTCGAACGCCACCTTCTGAACCGCGACGCTGTAGCCGAGCTCCACGAAGGCCTGCGCGGTGCCGCCGTCATAGTCCGCGCTCGCCTTCTCCGCGTAGCCGGGATAGGCGATGGTGCGGTCCGTCTCGATCTGGTTGAAGGCGTAGGTCGCGCCGAGACGCAGGCCCCACGGCCCGGCACTGGTGCCGGCATAAAGCCCCAGGATCAGGCTGTTCACCTCGGACGAGCTGTCCAGCGCGTCGGCATCCGTGTTGGAACGGGAATAGCCGAGCGCCGCGCCGACCAGCCAGTCGGCCACCTTCACGTCCACGCCGGAGATGATGCCGCCCAGGGTGGCATCGACGCTCGCCGTGCCGGCGCCATCGTCATAGTTGCTCCAGCCGCCGAAGCCCTGTGCCCATACCGTGCCGGCAAAGCTCGGCTCGGGCGCGGGCGCCGCCTTGGTGGGGAAGGGCGCCGGGGATTTGGCCGGCGGCGCATAGGCGAGCGCGGGGCCGCCGAACGCCAACCCCGCCGTCGGGCCGCTGTCGCTGGAATGGCCGCCCTGGCGCAGACGGGCCAGCACGGCCTGCCGGCTGTAGAGGCTGTCGCCCACCAGCACGGACTGCTCGCTGGCATAGGCTTCGCCGGACAGCGCATCGAGCGCGCCGGGCAGCTGGCTCTCGCTGAGCCCGTAGAGGGGGCTCAGCGCTTCCGGCAGGCTGGTCAGCACGTCGGCAGACGTGTTGTTGACGATGCCGTCGATAGCGGCGCCGACCGCGCGCTGGTTGCGCGTGTTGCCCGCAAGGCCTGCCAGATCGGCGGCGACGTTTACCGTCACCGTCGTCGGCGCATAGTCGAGGGTAGCGTCGAACAGGGCCGGAAGATCGGTGGTGAAGGTCCGGAATCGGTCGGCGATCCCGTCCGTCGCGCGCAGTATCGTCGAGGCCTTGGCGAAGCTTGTGCCCTGGAAGTCGACGTCGAGTGTGCCGGCCAGCCGAAGCGTGTCGGTCACGGTGAGTTCGTCATTGCCGTCGGCCATTACCCGCGGGGCGAAGGTGCCGGCGGCGGTCTGCACGAAGGTGCCGCCGAAATAGCTGACGATCTTGAATCCGGTGCCGGTGGCGCCGAGCCAGCCGCTGTTCTCGAAGCGCTTGTCAGCTCCCAGATTTGCGGCAAGGCGCCCGTCTATGACGCCGGTGTTGACGATGATGCTGCCTTCGGTGTCGACCCCAGTGCGCAGGGCATCGGACTCGGCGGTTGCGTACAGCGTGCCGGCGTTCAGCAGCGTGCCGTAGAGGCCGTGCATCTCGACCGCCGCGCCGGCGATGCCGCTGGCGTTGACGGTGCCGGAATTGGTGAGCACGCCATAGGTTTCGCCGCGGATGGCGATGCCGAGATTACCGGTGACGTTGATCGTACCGCTGTTGACGATGTCGTCGCCCTTGCCGCCGTCGAGGGCGGCGGCGTTCGCGTCGGCGAAGTTCAGCGTGGTGGTGTTGGTGATCGGGTTGTAGAGGCCCGGCATCGTGGCGAGGTAGCCATGCACGCCCTCGGCGTCGGTGTACACGCCGACCACCTTGTCGCCATACATGGAATTGGCCGACACGTTTTCCTGGGGTATGTCGATCTCATACCAGGTCCCGTGCCCTAACTCGTTGATGTGAAGGACGGCGGGATGCACATTGCCATCGGCGTCGATCCAGTTCACGACGAGATTGTATTGGCCGCCCCTGCCGGCGCCGGTGATGCCCTCGAAATGCGTGGCGACCGCGCCGGGATGGTCGTAGTTCCAGAAAGTTTCCGTCAGCTGGTCGTAGACATAGCCGTGTTCGGGGCCGATGCCGCCGCCCATCTCGGCCTCGTAATAGCCGCCCGCGATCTTGTCGCCATAGACGCCGTAGATCGTGGTGCTGACCGCACCGGGAGCCTTGTACGTGTCGTAGGTGCCTTCCTTGATGTTGTAGATGAAGCCGTGCCCGGTATCGAGCTGGGTGTCGTAATTGCCGACTGCCTGGTTGCCGAAGGTCGAGTGGGCAATGGTGAACAGCGTCGGCGTTTCCGGGCTCGGGTCCGGAAATTTCAGCTCGACGAGCTGCTCGCCGGGCGCGGCGGCGGCATCGTAGAGGTAGCCGGTGTCGTAGTCCGAGCCCTCAACCTTGTAGCTGCCGACCACGCGGATGACGCCGCCCGGATTGCCGAAGTTCGGCCCGTAGGGAGACGAGCCTACGGCGCCGGGATAATTCGCGCCGTTCGGCGTCGTCACCGGCATCGGCGACCAGGTCTGGGTGGTCATGTTGTAGTAGAGGCCGCCGGTTTCACCGACCCCGGGGATCTTGTAATTGCCGACGATGTTCTCGCCGCGAATGCCGGTCAGGAACGTGTCGTTCTCGCCGAAATCCAGCGTCTGATAGGTGGTCGGCTCCGTTGGGGGCAAGGGACCCGCCTGCACGGCCTGGGCGAACCCGCCGACACCAATACCGAGCGCAACGAGCCCGTGCGTGCGCGCCCTGGACGCGCCGCCGAAAGCCGACCTGAATTTCATGAAATGCCTCGTGCCCCAAAATCATGGCTGCCTGGCAACCTATGCTGCCTGGCAACCTATCGGTCGCCCGAGGCGATAGCGACGACATTTCTTGGGTGCTTCCCGTGGCATTGGCGGCGGGATCGCTCGCTTCTCTGTCGCGGCGCGCACTCTGTTAGGGCGCGCAACGGCGGAACGGCGCGTGCGACGCGGAAGATTGGTCGAACTTGTCCCGGGCGCGGTCGGTCGACAGGAGATCGCAGCTGCGTGGTCTTCAGCCGACGCCAAGCCTGTCACTCGGTCATGCCCGGCGACCTGCTGCGGCGGGACCACCGCTGCAACGCCCACGGCCCCACCGCGACGAAGAGGGCCAGCGCCCACAGAATGAGCGAGATGTGGCTCTGGAACAGGATGCCGAGTTCGCCGCCGCTGATGGCGAGCGCGTTGCGCAGGTTCACTTCCATCACCTTGCCGAGCACGAAGCCGAGGATGATGGGTGCCATGTCGAAGCCGAGCTTGCGGAGCACCCAGCCAAGGCAGCCGATGGCGAGCATCAGCACGATGGATTCGACGCTGGCATGTGTCGAATACACGCCGACCACCGACAGGACGAGAATGCCGGGAACCAGAATCCAGTTCGGCAGCAGCAACAGGCGCGAGAAGATGCCGACGAACGGGATGTTGAGCAGCAGCAGCAGCACGTTGCCGATATAGAGCGAGGCGATCAGGCCGCCGACGATCTCCGGGCGCTCGGCGAAGAGCTGAGGGCCGGGCTGGATATTGTAGAGCATCAGCGCGCCAAGCATGACGGCGGTGGTGCCGCTGCCTGGCACGCCCAGCGTCAGCATCGGCACGAAAGCGCCGGCCGCGCAGGAATTGTTGGCCGCCTCCGGTGACGCCAGGCCGCGCATGTCGCCCTTGCCGAAGGTGCCGTCGCGGTCGGAGACGCGCTTCTCAAGCGTGTAGGACACGGCGCTCGCCACCGAGGCGCCGGTGCCGGGCAGGACGCCGACGACGAAGCCGATGATCGAGCCGCGCAGGGTCGCGCCGATCGTGAAGACGATGTCCTTGAAGCGCACGAAGGTGCGGCCGACCTTGCCGATGACCGAAGCGCCCATGGCGTGGCTCTCCAGCATCAGCATGGCCTCGGAGATCGAGAACAGGCCGATCACCAGCACGACAAAGTCGATGCCGTCGCCCAGTTCCGGGCTGTCGAAGGTGAAGCGGTAGGCGCCCGACGTCGGGTCGAGGCCGACGGTCGCCAGCATCAGGCCGAGCACGCAGCCGATCAGCGTCTTCACCGGCTGGCTGCCGACCATGGAGCCGAGCGTGGCGAAGGCGAAGACCATCAGCACGAAATATTCCGCCGGGCCGAAGCCGATGGCGAGGCTGGCGAGGAAGGGGGCGAACAGGGTCAACCCCACGACGCCGATGATGCCGCCCACGAAGGAGGAAATGCCGCTGATCATCAGCGCCTCGCCCGCGCGGCCCTGGCGTGCCAGCGGGTTGCCGTCGAGCGCGGTCATCACCGCGCCGGCGTCGCCGGGCACGTTGAGCAGGATCGAGGAGATGCGCCCGCCATATTCCGAGCCGGAATAGATGGCGGCGAGCAGGATCATCGTGCTCTCCGGCGGCAGGCCGAGCGTGTAGGCGATCGGCAGCAGCAATGCGATGCCGTTGATCGGACCGATGGCCGGAAGCGCGCCGATGATCGTACCGAGGAAGCAGCCGATAAGGCCGATGAGCAGGTTCTGCCAGCTGAGGGCGACGGCAAAGCCGGTCCAGAGATAATCGAAACTCATGACTGTCCTAGCCCCGACGCGATGCGGCGAAGAGCTCGCCAACCGGCAGATAGACCTCCAGCAGGTAGCCGAAGACGACGTACCAGAGCGCGGCCTGGAGGAACCCGCCAATGAGGGAGGCCTTCCACGAGGCCCCGAAGATGCGGGCGATCCCCGTCGTCATGACGAACATCGAGCCGGCGAAGCCGATCGGTTCGAACAGCAGGGCGGCGATGAGCACCAGCGCGGGCAGCGCGATGCAGCGCATCAGCACCGTGCCCTGCGGCCATGCCTCGCCCTGGCCCGGCGCGAAGAGGTAGATCAGCGACAGCAGGCCGAGGACCGCCGCCAGCAGAAGCGGGAACACCCGTGGCCCAAGCGGATCCGAGGAGAAGGAGAATTCGATCACGCTGCCGGCGTAGCCATACAGGAGGCTGAACAGCAGCAGGACGATGGCGGCGATCCTGTTGCTCAGCCTGTCCTGAGCGGGATTTCGATGGGCGTCCATGGGGCGTTTCCTGGCAAGCGAAGTCCAGCGGCCCCGCCGTGCGCGAGGCCGCTGGCCGTGTCTTTCGGAATCAGAGGCCGGCTTCCTTCGCGAGCGCCTTGAAGCGCTGCACGTCGCTCTTCACCTTGGCGTCGAAATCGGGGCCGATGAGCGTGTAGGGGAACAGGCCGCGGGCGGCGAGTTCCGCCTTGAACTCGGGCGTCGCGACGAGCTTCCTGAACGTGTCCGCCCAGGCCGTGTAGTCGGCGTCGCTCACCTTGCCGCCCGTGTAGTAGCCGCGCCAGATCACCCAGTCGAAATCGTAGCCCTGCTCGCGGGCGGTCGGGATGTCGGCGAGGTCGCCCGCGAGACGCTCGGGCGACATGACGGCGAGGATGCGGACCTTGCCGGCCTGATGGTGCTTGACCATTTCGGAGGCGTCGCCGGCGCCGATCTTGATGTGCCCGCCTTCCAGCGAGGTCAGCACCGCGCCGCCGCCTTCGAGCGCCACATAGCGCATCTTCTTCGGGTCCTGCCCCGCGCCCTTGGCGATGAGCGCGGCCTTCATCCAGTCCTGGCTGCCGACGGCGCCGCCGCCGCCGATGGGAAACTGGCCGGGATTGGCGGCATAGGCGTCCGAGAGTTCCTTCAGCGTCTTGTAGGGCGAGTCGGCGCCGACGACGATGACGCCGTAATCCGCGCCCAGAGCGCCGATCCAGCGCACGGCGTTTTCGTCGTGGTTGCCGAACTTGCCCTGCGCGAGAAGGAGCGCCGAACCCGTCGAAGCGGCGACGATCAAGCTGGGGTCGGCAGCGCGCTTGCCGACGACGTGGTTATAGGCGATGGCGCCGACGCCGCCTTCCATATAGGTGACGGCCATCGGGGTTTCGATCAGCTTGGCGGCCAGCAGCGAGTTGGCGGCGAGGCGGCAGGTCACGTCGAAGCCGCCGCCGGGCTTGGCGCCCGCGAGGCATTCGGTCTTCTGCGGGAGCGCAAGCGCGCCCCCGGTGAGCATGGCGCTGACCACGCCGACCAAGGCGAATTTCGTGAAAATGGCGTTCATGGGCTCGTCCCTCCGAGGACTCTTTGCAGCATCGTGCCTGCGTCACGGTTCGGCGCAGATGGATAGACGTGCGAAGCTGAGCGGCAGCCGGCGGACAAAGGCGGGCTTTTGCCGGACGTTTCTCCATCTGTTTGCGCACCGTCTGCGCAGTGCTTGAGGATGCTTTGCTAGAGGGCTTTCCTGTCATACAGCTGTCTTTGCGACAGGCGCCGAGCCTTGGGAACGAGATGCGCATCCTGCTGGTCGAAGACACGAGGGACGTCGGCGAAGCGATTGTCGGGCGCCTCAGCCGGATCGGCCATGCCGTCGACTGGGAGCTGGATGGCACCGCCGGCATGGAGGTGCTGGGCGCCACGGCTTATGACCTCGTGATCCTCGACGTCATGCTGCCCGGCATGGACGGCTTCAGCATCCTCTCGCAGTTGCGCGCACGGGGATCGACCACGCCGGTGCTGATCCTCACCGCCCGGTCGCGCGTGGAAGATCGCGTGGACGCGCTCGACATCGGCGCCGACGACTATCTGGTGAAGCCGTTCGATTTTCGCGAACTCGAAGCCCGTGTCCGGGCGCTCATGCGCCGCAACAGCGGCGAGGCGACCAACGTGCTGCGCTGCGGCGACATCAGCATAGACCGCCTGACGCGGATGGTGCGGGTCGGCGACTGCGAGGTGCATCTGAAGCGGCGCGAGCTTACGCTGCTCGAAATCCTGTCTTCCCGGCCCGGGCGCGTCTTCGGCAAGGACGAACTGCTCGACCGCATGTTCGGTCATGACGAAGCGCCGGCGCCGAACGCTGTCGAACTCTATATCGGCCGCCTGCGCCGCAAGATCGACGGTGCGCGGGCCCAGATCGTGACCGTGCGTGGATTCGGCTATCAGATGGTGATCGATGGCCCGGCGTGAGCCTTCGCTCTTCATCCGCCTGTTCGCGCTTATGTCGCTGGTGCTGGTGTTCGGTGCGGCGGTTCTGATGACCGCCGCGTGGTACTCGGCCCGCCAGGCGGCGGACGAGGCCTATGACCGGCTGCTGCTCGGTGCCGCCTATCAGATCGCCGACGCCATCCAGATACAGGACGGACGAGCCGAGATCGAACTGCCGGTCTCCGCCTTTGAACTGCTGGCCCTGTCGGACCGCGACCGCATCTTCTACCGCGTGCTGGACCCCGCCGGGCACACGATGACCGGCTATGAGGGCCTCGACGATCCGGCGGCGGAGAGCGAGACGCCGGACCGCGCGGTCGTTGAGAATGCGGAGTTCGACGGCGAGATCGTGCGGGTGACGCGGGTGGCGCGCCGCTTCGACGATGCCCAGATGCGCGGCGACGCGGTCGTCATCGTCGCCCAGACCGTCGAGGCGCGCCGCGCGCTCGCCCGCGAACTCACCCTGCGTTCCTTCATCCTTGTCGGCGCCATGGGGGCCATCGCCATCGGCGGGACGATTTTCGCGGTGCGCCGCGCGCTGGCGCCGATCGGCCGGCTTGAGACCGCAATCCGCCAGCGCGATCCCCTCGACCTGACGCTCGTCGACGTCTCCACGCCGCGCGAACTCGCCCCCTTCGTCGCCGAGATCAACGGGTTCATCGAACGGTTGCGGGGCCGCGTGGAGCTGATGCAGCAGTTCATCGCCGATGCCGCGCATCAGCTGCGCACGCCGCTGGCGGCCCTTGAGGGACAGGTCGACCTGCTCGCCAACGACGAGGTGGCGCCACCCGCGCGCAAGCACCTCGATCGCATCCGCGACCGCACGCGGCAATTGTCGCGCCTCGCCAATCAGTTGCTGAGTCACGCCATGGTGGCGCACCGCGAACGTGCGGTGGCCAATTCCCCGGTCGATCTCACCGAGCTGACGCGGCGGGCGCTCGACGAGGCGATCCCGGACACGCTGGAGCGGGACATTCTGGTCACCTTGCACGCGCCGCCCGAACCGCTGATCGTCAGCGGTGATCCGGTCAATCTCGCGGAAGCGATCAAGAACATCCTGGACAATGCCGTTCGCCACGGTGCCCCGGCGCGGATCACTGTGCGCTTGCTGAGACGGTCGGACCGGGCGGTGATCGAGGTCGAGGATGACGGCCCCGGCATTCCCTCCGGACAATGGCCGCGGGTCGTTCAACGGTTTGGCGCCCCGTCGTCCGATGGCAAGGGGTCGGGGCTGGGTCTTTCGATCACGGCCGAAGTGCTGGCCGCCCATGGCGGTACGCTGTCCTTCGTCGAGAAGGGCAGCTTCGGCTTCGTCGTGGTGATGTCGCTGGCACAGCATGAGCGGGAGGTCGCATGAAAGGTTTCGTCCTTCGTCTCGGCTCCGCGCTTGCTGTCCTGCTGTTCGCCAGCGCCGTCGCGCAGGCCCAGACCACGACGCGCTTTCCCGCGCTCGCAAGTCAGGTCGACACTCTGTCGATCCACGCCGCGACCGATCTTTATGCGCTGGAGCCGCTTATCCGGGACTTTCAGCAGCTGTCCCCCGGTACCATGGTCGAGATCGTGGAATATGTGACCAACGATCTGTTCTCGGCTGCGGCGCGGGTCTGTCACGAGGGCGGCGCGCTCGGCGACGTCTTCCTGTCCTCGTCGGTGGACCAGCTGGTGAAGCTCGCCAATGACGGCTGCGCCCAGCGCATCGAGGGGCAGGACCTTGCCCGCGCCCCGCGCTGGGCGAACTGGCGCGACGAGGTGTTTGGCTTCACCTTCGAGCCCATCGTCATGGTCTATAATCGCGACAGCGTATCTGCAGCCGAGGTTCCGCGTACGCATCTGGAACTGGCGGAACTGCTGCGGCGCGACGCCGACCGCTATCGCGGGCGAGTGGGCACCTACGATGTGCGGCTCTCCGGCATCGGCTACCTGCTGGCGTTCAACGATGCCCGGCAGACGACCACCACTTATGGGCGCCTGCTGGAAAGCCTCGGCCGTGCGCAGGTGGTCGTTCGGTGCTGCACATCGCAGATACTGGACGAGGTGGCGACGGGCCGGCTGCTGATCGGCTACAACATGCTGGGCTCCTACGCCTATGAGCGCGTGCGGCGCGGCCAGCCGATCGGCATCGTCATGCCGTCGGACTACACGCTCGTGCTGAGCCGGGGCGCCATGGTGCCCATCCGCGCGCCCAACCCGAAACTGGCGGCCCGCTTCGTGAACTATCTGCTGTCGGAGCGCGGCCAGTCGGTGGGCCGGAGCCAGTCCTTCTTCTTCGGGCTGGACGGTTCCGCGCCTCCGGGCATCGAGGGGCCCGACGTGGTGACATCGGGCATCGCACGCCCCATCGCGGTCGGTCCTACGTTGCTGGCGGTGCAGGACGCGGCCCGCCGCAAGCGGTTTCTTGAAGACTGGTCGAAATCGATGATCCAGAACACCCCTTAGGACGGGGGATGAGGGCGGTGGAGGCCGCCGCGCCCTCCGCGCTCACATCGTCGCGCCGATCTGCCAGGGCACGAATTCGTGGTCGCCATAGCCCAGCTGTTCGGATTTCGTGCGGCGCCCCGAGGCGACGTCCAGTATGTGCTCGAAGATCTGGCGGCCTTTGTCCTCGATCGGGACGCCGTCGAGAATATCGCCGCAATTGATATCCATGTCCTCGACCATGCGCTCATACATCGGCGTGTTGGTGGCGAGCTTGATCGTCGGCGTCGGCTTGGAACCGAAGGCGGAGCCCCGTCCGGTGGTGAAGGCCAGCACATTGGCCCCGCCGGCGATCTGGCCGGTCGCGGCGACCGGGTCGAAACCCGGCGTGTCCATGAAGACCAGCCCCTTCGCCCTGACGGGCTCGGCATAACGGTACACCTCCGCGAGGGCAGAGAAGCCCCCCTTGGCGGCGGCACCCAGCGATTTCTCGAGAATGGTGGTCAGCCCGCCCGCCTTGTTGCCGGGAGAGGGGTTGTTGTTCATCACGCCGCGGTTGCGCGCGGCGTAGTCCTCCCACCAGTGGATCAGCTCGACCAGGCGCTCGCCGACGGCGCGGCTCGCGGCGCGGCGCGTGAGCAGGTGTTCGGCGCCGTAGATTTCCGGCGTCTCGGACAGGATCGCCGTGCCGCCATGGGCGACGAGCAGGTCTGCCGCGGCACCGAGCGCGGGATTGGCGGTGATGCCGGAATAGCCGTCCGACCCGCCGCATTGCAGGGCGAGCACCAGCTCTGAGGCCGGCACGGTCTCGCGCCGCGCCTCGTTGGCGAAAGGCAGCATGTTGCGGATCGCGGCGACGCCGGCCTCGACGGTCCGGCGCGTGCCGCCCGTCTGCTGGATCGTCAGGCTGCGGAAGCGCTCGCTTTCGGCGATGCCATAAGCTTGCTTCCAGCGGTCGATCTGGAACGCCTCGCAGCCCAGCCCGACCATGATCACGGCCGCCATGTTGGGGTTGGTGGCATAGCCCCACTGCGTCCGCTTCAAGACCTCGAAGCCTTCGCCTTCCGTGTCGATGGCGCAGCCGGTGCCGTGGACCAGCGGCACCACCCCGTCGATATTCGGGAAGTCGGCGAGCACACCCGAGCGCATGATCTCCTCGGCCATAAAGCGCGCCGCCGTCGCCGAGCAGTTCACCGAACTCAATATGCCGACATAGTTGCGGGTACCCACCCGCCCGTCGGCCCGGCGAAACCCCTCGAAGGTCGCGGGCGCTTCGGCCCGGAGCGAGGGGAGGCGGCCGGCGTCCTCCGCGAAACGGTAGTCGCGCTCGAAATCCTTCAGGCCGATATTGTGCTCGTGCAGCCATTCGCCGGGGGACACCGCGCTCAAGGCGAAGCCGATGACCTGGCCGATTTTTATCACCGGCGCGCCAGCGTCGATTGGCGCGAGCGCCATTTTGTGGCCACGCGGGATTCGCTCCACGGCGGCGACGCCATGAACCGCGACGCCGCGCTCGATCGCATCGACGGCCACCGCCAGATTGTCGTGGGGATCGAGCCGAACGCTGCGCGGCGCCACCTTTGCGGCCAGACCCTGCTCACCCATGGCCGATGACCTGCTGGCGCTGGGCGCCGAGCCCGTCAATGCCCAGTTCGACGCGATCTCCCGGCTTCAGATAGCGCGGCGGCCTGTGCCCCATGCCGACGCCCGGCGGCGTGCCGGTGGTTATGACGTCACCGGGCAGCAGCCGCATGAAGCGCGAGACATAGGACACGAGGAAATGCAGCGGGAAGATCATGGTCGCGGTCGAGCCCGTCTGCATGCGCGCGCCATTGACGTCGAGCCACATGGCGAGGTTCTGCACGTCGCCGAGTTCGTCCGGCGTCACCAGCCACGGGCCGAGCGGACCGAAGCCCGGCGCGCTCTTGCCCTTGGTCCACTGCCCGCCGCGTTCGTTCTGGAACGCGCGTTCCGAGACGTCGTGGCAGATGCAGTAGCCGGCGATTACGGTGGGCGCCGCCGATTCCGGAATGTCGTAGGCCGTCTCGCCGATGACGATGGCGATCTCCACTTCCCAGTCGAGCTTGGTCGATCCCGGCGGAACCGGAATCGGATCGTCCGGGCCGGCAATCGAGGATGCCGCCTTGTTGAACAGCACCGGCTCGTCGGGGATCGGCAAACCGCTTTCGCGGGCATGGTCGGCATAATTAAGCCCGACCGCGATGAAGTTGCCGACACCGGCAACGCAGGGGCCGAGCCGCACGGGGTCCGCCACAAGCGGCAGCGTGGCGGGATCGAGCCGCCTCAGCGCCTCGAGGCCGGATTGCGACAGGGCCTTGCCGGAGATGTCCGGAACGATGGCGGAGAGGTCTCTCACGCGGCCCTCGCCGTCGAGCAGGCCGGGGCGCTCTTCTCCGGACGGGCCGTAACGCAGCAGTTTCACGTCGGTGTCTCCAAATGCCCCGCCGCCGGCCGCCTCAGGCGACCGTTCCCTTGCGGATGATGACGTTGCCGTAGAACAGCCGTTCGCCGGTGGCGATCACGGCGAAAGCCTGCCGGGCGCGCTCGTAGAAGGCGTAGCGTTCGATCCGCCTGAGCCGGACCGCGCCGCCCGTCACCTCGCCGAGTATCGCCTCGATCTCGCCGTGCGCCGGCATGAGGGTGTCCGGCTCGCCGATGACCTCCATGCCGAGCACCGGGTCGGGCTCGGATTCGTCGATCGGCAACACGCTCAGCACGGCGCGCAGCATGCGCGGCATGTCGCTCGCCTCCATGCGCACCAGCCGGCGCGCCACCGTCTCGGCGGGAAAGCTGCCATCGGCGATGACGAGTTCGTCGCCGTGCCCCATGGCGCGGAGCGCGTGCAGGATGTCGGGGTTCAGTATGGGGTCGATGCCGATCAGCATGGTGTCCGCCCTCGTTGTGTGGCTGTTTTCACGAGAGATCGTGCAGGTCGCGCTCGGTCGGCGGCAGGATGCGGAACTCCGAGAAGGCGACGTCGAGCCCGCCGCGCTCCGGCGTGCAGGCCATCGGGCCGACGTGATAGGCCGGCGCCACCGGGAACGGCGCCAGGCGCAGCAGCGGCCATGTCGTGCCATCGGTCGAGAACTGCACCCGCAGCGCGCCGCCCTTCACGGTGAGGCGGAGCCGAACGTCGGCGGCATCCCCGTCCAGCCGCGTCACCGACCAGTCTGAGCGGCCGTCAGTGACCACGACGCTGAGGCAATGATGACCGTCGTTGAACTCGATCCCGGCCTTGACCCAGCGCGTCTCGTCGAGACGCAGCATTAGGCCGGCCTGGTCGTACAGCGAGCGGTAATCGGCCTGGACGCGAACCTCGGCGGTGAAGGCCTCGCCGGTCGGCAGGCCGAGGAAATGGCCGTTGTCGCGGACGAAGCCGTAATGGGTCTCCCGCCAGAAGTCGGTCGACGCGTCCGTGGTGAGGTGAAGCGTGTCCCCCTCGAAGGACCATTTCGCAGGCTCGTTGAGCCATTGGCCGGCGGCAAGATCGGTCATGGTGTCTCCGTGTGGCAAAGGCCGAACAGGGGTTCGAGGCGATAGGCGTCAATCGCATTGCGGGCGAACAGGCGGCTCTCGGCCTCCGGATCGTCGGGGAAGCATCGTGCGGCGATATCCTTGACCGCGCCATAGTCGGCGGCGAGCGTCGCGACCGGCCAGTCGGAGCCGAAGATCAGCCGCCGGTCGCCGAAGGCGCGGCGCGCGAGGGCGATGTAAGGGTCGAACGTCGCCGGCGACCGGTCGGCCCAATCGGCCTCGGTGACGAGGCCGGAGACCTTGCACCAGACACGGTCGAACGCCGCGATCTCCTCGAAACGCTCCGCCCATTGCGCATCGAAGCCGCGCGCGATGGGCGGCTTGGCCATGTGATCGAGCATGAAATGCGCTTCGGGGAAACGGCGCACGCAAGCGATCGCCGACGGCAGTTCGCGGGTGCGCACCAAGAGGTCGAACGTGAGCCCGGCCGCGAAGACCGCCTCCAGTCCGCCCAGCACGCCTGGGCGGCTCAGCCAGCCCGGATCGGGCTCGTCATGGACGTTGTGTCGAATGCCGACCAGATGCTCGCCGCCGGGCAGGTCGCGCAGCCGCGCGATCTCGCGGGCGACATCGCGCGCTTCGAGGTCGACCCAGCCGACGACGCCGGCGACGAAGGGCGTCGCGGCGGCGATGCGGAGAAACTCCTCAGTCTCTGCCGCATCGTGGCGACACTGCACGAGGATGGTGGCGTCGACGCCGGAGGCCGCGAGCAGCGGTGCGAGATCGCCGGGCCCGTAAGGCCGACGCAGCGGGGCCATGGAATCGCCGGCCATCCACGGATAGGCCGCGCGCGACGGGTCCCAGAAGTGCTGATGGGCGTCGATGACGAAAGGCCGGTCCGTGTCGCTCATGGTGTGGGCGCCGCCGGATCGATCAGCGCGCGCTCGCGCAATTCTTGCCACAGCGCGGGCGGGATCGGATGGCGGAAGAGCGCCTCGTTCTCGACGATCTCGGCCTCGTTGCGGGCGCCGGTGAGGATGGAGGCGACCGCCGGATGCGCGGCGGGGAACTGGATCGCCGCCGCCTTCAGCGGTACGTCGTGGCGCCGGCACACTTCATCGAGTTCCAGCGCGCGGGCGATGAGCGCCGGGTCGGCATCGGCATAGTTGAACTTGGCCCCGGCGGTCGGGTTCGCCAATATCCCGCTATTATAGACACCGCCGATGATGACGCCGATGCCCTGCTGCTCGCACAGCGGCAGGAAATCGGCCAGCGCGCCCTGCTCCAGAAGCGTGTAGCGGCCGGCCAGCAGGAAGCAGTCGAAGCGCCCGGCGCGGGCGAAGTCGGCGAGCATCTCGCTCTGGTTCATGCCGGCGCCGACGGCGGCGATGGCGCCCTCGCTGCGCAGCCGGTCGAGCGCCCGGTAGGCCCCGGCGACGGCCTCGTCATAATGGTCGTCGGGATCGTGGATGTGCAGCACGTCGATGCGGCCGGTGCCCAGCCGCTCCAGGCTTTCCTCGAAAGAGCGCATCACGCCGTCATAGCTGAAGTCGAACACCGGCCGCTCCGGCGGCGTTGCCTTGTAATAGGCATCCTCGCCCACCGCCTCCGCCGGCCGGCGCAGCAGCCGGCCCACCTTGGTGCAGAGCACGTAGCTGTCGCGCGGCTTGGCCGAGAGGAAGCTGCCCAGCCGGCGCTCGGAGAGCCCGTTGCCATATTGCGGGGCGGTGTCGAAGAAGCGCAGGCCGAGGTCCCACGCCTTGGCGATCGTCGCCTCGGCGGCCTCGTCGCTCACCGGCTGGTAGAGCCCGCCGAGCGGCGCGGTGCCGAGCCCCAGTGTCGTGGTGCGGAGCCCGGTCGAACCGAGCGGCGCTGTTTCCGTGGCGAGGGGCATGCGTGTTCCCGTGGATCGCGTTGCGGATGGTGAGGCAGATGTCGCCGTCTATTGCCGATATGTCAAACAATTTTTCGTATATGAAATTTATGTTGCCAATCGGATATCGGCTTGGCATCATCCTGACCTGCAAGGCGCCTCAAGCTCCGCCTCAACGCCGCCTGAAACCCGCGCAGGACATTCGACGCATGACCTCCGACGCTGATGACTTCTCCCTAGGCGCCGCCTTCGTCGAAGGCCGCTATGTGCCCGCGAGGGAAGCCCGGGTCTCGCTCCTCGACTGGGGCTTCACCCGTTCGGACGTGACCTATGACGTCGTCCATGTCCGCGAGGGCGGCTTCTTCCGGCTGGACGACCATCTCGACCGGTTCGAGCGCTCTCTGGCCGGCTTCCGTCTGACGCCCCCCTACAACCGCGCCGAGATCGCGGCGATCCTCGATCGCTGCGTGGCGCTCACCGGCCTGCGCGACGCCTATGTCGCCATGATCTGCACCCGTGGCCGTCCTCGGGTCTTCGGGTCGCGCCGGCCGGCGGACTGCGACAACCTCTTCAGCGCCTACGCCATTCCCTGGATCGACGTCATACCGTTGGACGTCCAGGCGCGCGGCGCGCGTCTGCACATCGCCTCGGTGCCGCGCATTCCGGCCGCCTCGGTCGACCCCACCATGAAGAACTATCACTGGGGCGACCTGACGCGCGGCCTGTTCGAGGCGCACGATGCCGGGGCCGACACCGCCGTGCTGCTCGACGCCGAGGGCTTCGTCACCGAAGGGCCGGGCTTCAACGTGTTCATGGTGCGCGGCGGCGAGGTGCTTACCCCGGATCGCGGCGCGCTGGAGGGCATCACCCGCCGCTCGGTGCTGGAGCTGTGCGCGATGACCGGGGTGCCCGCCCGCATCGCGCCGCTGCGCCGCGAGGACCTGATGCAGGCGGACGAGATGTTCTGCACCACGACCGCGGGCGGCGTGATGCCGGTCTCGCGCGTCGATGGGCACATCATGAGCAACGATGCCCCCGGGCCGCTGAGCCTCCGGCTGAAGGAGCTCTACTGGCAGAAGCATGCCGAGGGCTGGCACCGCACCGACGTGAATTATGCCGGCGCAGAAACAGTGCCTGCGTCTCCGGCCGCGTGAACGGACAATCCGAGAACAATCCAGAGGACGACTTCCATGCACAGACGCGATTTCATGACCGGCGTCACCGCCGGTCTTGCCGGCCTGCTTTTGTCCAGCGCCACCCTGCCCGCGACGGCTGCCCCCAAGGAACTGCGTGTTCTCACCTGGGAGGGCTATGCCGACGAGCCGTGGGTCAAAGCCTTCGAGGCCAAGACCGGGGCGAAGGTGAAGATCACCTATACCGGCAGCGTCGACGAGATCTTCGCCAAGATGACCGCCTCGAAGGGCGAGGATTTCGACGTCATCGCCATCGAGACCTCCTCCTACAAGCGCCTCACGCAGGAAAAGCTGATCCAGCCGGTAGACCTGACCAAGGTGCCGAACGCGAAGAACCTGCTGCCGGCGTTCCGCGAGGTCTCCGCCATCGTGTTCGACGGCAAGCCCTACGCCGTTCCGTTCGCCTGGGGGTCCATCCCGCTGATCTACGACAAGAAGGCCTTCCCGCAGCCCCCCGCGAGCTGGAGCGTGCTGTGGGATGACAAGTACAAGGGCCGCATCATCGCCATGGACGACGCCAACAACGCGATCGTCACCACGGCACTGCTGCTCGGCTACAAGGATCCGTTCAACCTGACGGACGCGCAGTTCGCCGAGATCAAGGCCAAGCTGCTCGACCAGAAGCGCTATGTCTCGACCTATTATGCCGGCTTCGACGACGGCGTCAGCATCTTCGCCCAGGGCGGCGTCGACCTGATGATGTCGATGGGCGAACCGCAGGCGCCGATGCTGCAGAAGAAGGGCGTCGATGTCGGCCTGACCATTCCGAAGGAGGGCGCCATTGGCTGGATCGACTGCTGGGCGATCAGCGCCGGGGCGCGCGATCCTGCCCTTGCCCTGGCGTTCATCGATTTCATGCTGGAGAAGCAGGTGGGAACCTACATCAGCGAGAAGACCGGCTACGGCAACACCACCAATGCCGACGCCAACGCGGCCATCGGCCTGACCTATGCCGACAAGCTGGTGTTCCTGCAGGCGCCCGAGAATTTCGCCCGGCGCATCGATCTGTGGAACGAGATCAAGGCGACGCCGGTCGAATGATCGGCGCCCCCAGCACCGGAGCAGATGCCGGCATGAGCTTCCGCAATCTCATCCATCTTGCCGGGGTCGGCAAATCCTATGGCGCGGTGAACGTTCTGAAGCCGGTCGACCTGACGATCGGCGACGGCGAGTTCCTCACCATCCTCGGGCCCTCGGGCTCCGGCAAGACCACCATCCTGCGCATGCTCGGCGGCTTCACGCCGCCGAGCACCGGCCGCATCCTGCTCGATGGCGTCGACATCACCGACATGCCGATCTTCGAGCGGCCGTTCAACACCGTGTTCCAGGACTACGCGCTCTTCCCCCATATGAGCGTGGCGAAGAACGTGGGCTACGGGCTGAAGATGCGCCGGCGTCCGCGCGCGGAAATCGATGCCAAGGTCGCCGATGTGCTCGCCATGGTCGAACTGTCCGACAAGGCCGGCCGCTATCCGGCCGAGCTCAGCGGCGGGCAGCGCCAGCGCGTCGCCCTTGCCCGCGCCATCGTCTGCGAGCCCAAGGTGGTGCTGCTCGACGAGCCGCTCGGCGCACTCGACGCCGAGCTGCGCCGTTCGATGCAGGACTTCCTGAAAGCCCTGCAGCGCCGCATCCGCACCACCTTCGTCTTCATCACCCATGATCAGGAGGAGGCGATCTCCATGTCGGATCGCATCGTGGTCATGGATCACGGCAAGGTCGAGCAGGTCGGCACGCCGAAGGACATCTACTATCGCCCGCAAAGCGAATTCGTGGCGAAGTTCTTCGGCGAGAACAACATATTGCCGGCGCGGCTGACCGCCGGCGCCGATCCGGCTATCGAGAGCCCGCTCGGCGGACACGCCCTGCACGGCGCGGCGCCCGCCGGCACCTGCTCGGTCGCCATCCGGCCGGAGAGCTTCAGCCTCGGCGAGGCCGCCAACACAGCCGCCGGACAGCGTTCGATGGTCGGGCGGCTGGAGAGCCTCACCTTTCTCGGCGCCACGACCCAGCTGGTGGTGCGCCTGGGCGACGGCTCGCCGCACACCGTCAAGGTGCGACTGCCGACGCCGGATCTGGGCGAGGGTGTCGGGATCGGCGAGGCGGTGTCGCTGCGCTGGTCGACCGCCGATGTCAGCGTCCTGAACGCGTGAGGCGCTCCATGACCGATCTCTCGCTCGCCGCCTCCGGCGCCGATCCGGCGATCGCCGGGGCGCGCGCCCCGCATCGACGGTGGCTGCGCCGGACCGCGCTCCGGCTGGCGGTCTATGGCGTGCCGGCGCTGCTGATACTGGTGCCGCTGGCGACCTTCCTTGTCTACAGCTTCTGGACGACGGTCGACGGCCGGGTGGTGCAGAGTTTCACCCTGGCGAACTACGTCGATTTTCTCGCCAAGCCGGTCTATCGCGGCGTCTTCACCGGCACCCTGTGGCTCGCCAGCATCGTGGCGACCACCAGCCTGATCTTCGGCTATATCATCGCCTATCTCGTGTGGCGGCTGGAAGGCCGGCTGCGCTACTTCCTGCTGCTGCTCAGCGTGATCCCGCTGGCGATGAACTACATCGTCAAGATCTACGCGATGCGCAACATCCTCGGCTATAACGGCTCCCTGAACTGGCTGCTGGTGCATGCCGGCCTTATCGAGGCGCCGAGCAAGCTGTTCATCTTCAACCAGACCGCGGTGATGATCACCATGGCGGTGATCTATCTGCCCTATGCCATCCTGCCGATCTTCCTGTCGCTGGAGCGCGTCTCGCCATCCTTGCTGGCGGCTTCCGCCGATCTCGGCGGCCGGCCGGGCCAGACCTTCCGCAACGTGGTGCTGCCGCTCAGCCTTCCCGGCTCGATCGTCGGCGCGCTCTTCGTCATGGTGCTGGCGCTGGGCGACTACCTCACCCCGCAAATGGTCGGCGGCAATCAGGGCTTCACCTTCGGCCGCGCCATCTGGAGCCAGTTCGGCATGGCCTTCAACTGGCCGTTCGGCGCCGCGCTTGCCGTGGTGCTGCTGCTCTCCGTCGTGCTCATCATTCTGGTCGCCGCCGCCATCTCCCGCCATGCGAGGGTGAAATGACAGCCGCCGAGCGCATCACCATCACGCTGCTGTGGGCGGTCGGCGCCCTCGTCTTCGTGATGCTCTACGGCCCCGCCTTCATGGTGGTGGTGCTGTCGTTCTTCGACATCAGCCGCGACGGCATCGACTGGGGCAGCTTCGGCTTCCAGTGGTACGCCCGGCTCGGCGACAATCCGCAAATGCTGGCGGCGCTCGGCAACACGCTGCTGGTCGGCGCCTGCGCCGTGGTGCTCGCCACCGCGCTGGCGCTCGGCCTCGCCTATTATATGAAGACCGGGATCCGCCGTGGCCGGCCCCTGCTGGAATTCGTGATTTTCCTGCCGTTCGTCCTGCCGGCTATCATCACCGGCATCTCGCTGCTCGTCGCGTTCCGCGAGCTGGGACTGGAACGCAGCCTGATCACCGTCACTATCGGCCACGTCGTGCTGATCCTCGCCATCATCTACCGGATGGTGATGATCCGGCTGGAAAGCCTTGAGGACAGCCAGATCGAGGCCTCGCTTGATCTCGGAGCCAATGGCTGGCAGACCTTCCTGCACGTGGTGCTGCCGCAGCTGCGTTCGGCTCTCGTCACCAGCGGCCTGCTCGCCTTCACCTTGTCGTTCGACGAGACACTGGTGACGTTCTTTCTGGTCGGCGGTGAACCGACCCTGCCGATCAGGCTTTGGGCGATGATGCGGGTGGGCTTCACGCCGGAGGTGAACGCCCTCGTCTCCATCGTTCTCCTTGTGACAATCACACTTGCCGTTCTCGGTGCCATGTCGCTTAAGGAGACGATGGCGCGCAGATGATCGCTCTTCTCAGGCAACCGCATATCAGTAGGACGTGACGTGGCAGATCAGGACCCTCCGACCGCCAGTGAAGCTCCGGAACTCGGCAAGTTGCTGCGCGACCGCCGCGCGCATCACAACTGGACGCTTGCGGATGTGAGTTCGATGACCGGCATCTCCACTTCGACGCTGTCGAAGATCGAGAACGGCCTGCTGTCGCCCACATTCGACAAGATCCTGCAACTGAGCCGGGGTCTTGGCGTCGAGATCGCCGACCTGTTCGATCCGCCCGCAACGGCCAAGAATGCCCCGGCCTTCGTCGTGGCGCGCCGCAGTGTCAGCCGGCACTATGACGGGCAGCAGCTGGACACCAAATATTACACCTACCGCTACCTCTGCTCGGACGTCGCCCACAAGCGCATCATTCCGATTTACGTCGAGATCCGCGCCAAGACTCTCGAAGAAGCCGGTGAGATGACCTCCCACGTGGGCGAGGAATTCGTTCACGTGCTGAAGGGCGGCATCATGCTCTATACGGAATACTATGAACCCATCGAGCTCGCGGCCGGCGACAGCGTTTATCTCGACAGCACCATGAAGCATGCCTACGTCTCACTGACCGATGCGCCCAGCGAGATCATGATCACCTGTTCCAGCGCGACGCCGAACCTTGCCCAGACGCTGCGCGAGATCATCAAGGACAAGATACTGGCGGAAGGCGGGAAGGCTGCGGCGCTGCCGGAGCCCGCCGGCCAATCCCAGAAGAAGCCCCGGACGCCCCGGCGCTGACGCCGAGCGCGACCAACGGGATTGTGCTTCCTGCGCCCGACGACCGTTCACATCCCGACCGTTCACCGGGCCGGACGCAACCAAAGTCGCTCGATGAGCGCATCGACGGACAGAAGGCCCGGCCCGCGCGCGATCAGCAACAGGAAGCAGGTCGCCCACACGCCATGGGTCGGCCAGGCATCGGGATAGACGAAAATCTCGATCACCAGCGTCATCGCGAGCAAGGCGGCGGCGGAGAGGCGCGTGGCGAGGCCGAGCACCAGCAATACCGGGAAGAAATGCTCGGCGAAGGCGGCGAGATGCGCGGCGAGCCACGGATCGACCAGCGGCAGCCGGTATTCCTCCTGAAACAGCGCCACCGCGCCGTCGGTGACCCGCCAGCCCTCCACCTTGGTCTGACCGGACTGCCAGAAGACGGCGGCCGGGAAGAGGCGGGCGCAGAATGTCAGCACCGACATCGGGATGGCGTCGAGCCGCTCGCGCAGCCGCAGCAGCGACGCAACGAGGCCGGAGCCGGGGAAATCCGCCGGTCCGGCGGCGTTGGAGGGTCGGGTGGCCATATGCGGGGTCATGTCAAAGACTCCTCCGGGAGGTGAATTTGGATCGCAAGCGCGCCGCCGATGAGGTCGAGGAGCGCGGCGGTGGGGTTGAAGGCCGGATCGGCGGCACTGGCCGAGGTCGCGGCGTCGCCAAGCGGGGCGTCGGCTGCGAGCGCGGCGAGGAAGGCGGCGGTGCCGACCGGGAGCGGGCGCATCACCACGTCGAGATGCGGCCGGTCGATCAGCACCGCCTGCGGCGTCCATTCCGTCACGTCGCCCGCCCCGCTCGCAGCGGCAAGGATGTCCCATACCGGGTGGATCGAGCGGACGACCGTCGCGGCCGGGTGCAGCGTGATACGCAGCCGCTCCAGCGCGTCCGGGGGCAGGGCGGCGAAGACGGATGCGTCGAGACGCGCCAGATCGGCCGCGTGATAGGCCCGCGTGCGTGCCGCCTCGATGCGGGCGATGTCGGCGAGATAGGGCAGATCGGCGGCGGGCTCGAAGCCGGCGAGGAATCCCGGAAGCTCGTCGCCGAACCCCGCCAGCACGGGCGAGGCCGGCGGATGGCTGCGGATGAAGTCGCGCGCCATGGCGCCGAAGAATTCCTCGCCGACCAACGAGCGCACGGCGGGAAACCGCGTCTCCAGCGCCCGGATCAGGCCCACCGCGACATTGTTGCGGTAGACCGCGAAGCGGCGTTCGGACGGCCCGGCCAGCCCTGCCGGCGGCCGCCGTTCCGGCGCGGTGAGGCCGGCGGCGAAGATGGCGAATCCGCTCATGGCTCAGGCCGCCCGGCTGCGGAGGTGGCGGGCCAGTACCGTTCCGGCGCGCGCGGCTTCGGCCCGCAGGATCGGCCATTCCGGTACGTCATTGTCCCATTCGATCAGGCTCGGCAGAGGCCCGGTGCGGGCGATCACCTCGACGAACAAAGTCCACACCGGGTCGGCGACGGGGCTGCCATGGGCGTCGATCAGCAGCGGCGCGCCGGTCTCGTCGGCGTCCTCGTCATGGCCGCCGAGGTGAATTTCGCCGACCGCCTCGAAGGGGAAGTCGGCGAGGTAGGCCCGTGCATCGGTCCCGTGGTTCACGGCCGAGACGAAAACGTTGTTCACGTCGAGCAGCAGACCGCAGCCGGTGCGGGCGACCAGCGCGCCAAGGAAGTCGACCTCACGGATCGTGCTTTCCGCGAAGCGCACATAGGTCGACGGGTTCTCCAGCAGCATGCGCCGGCCGAGCGTGTCCTGGACGCGCGAGATGTGGCCGGCGACCCGCGCCAGCGTTTCCCGGGTGTAGGGCAGCGGCAGCAGGTCGTTGAAGAAGGCTCCCTCATGCGTCGACCAGGCGAGATGCTCGGAAAAACTCTCCGGCCGGTAGCGGTCGATCAGCCGGCGCAGGCGGGCGAGATGGGCGGCATCGAGCGTCTCGCCACCGATGGAGAGGCCGACGCCGTGAACGGAGAGGGCGAAGCGCTCGCGCAGCATGGCGAGCTGGGCGTGCGGCCTTCCGCCGTCGCCCATGTAGTTCTCGGCATGGATCTCGACGAAGGAGAGGGGGCTCGCCTCATCCGCGAGGATGGCGTCGAAGTGCTCGGGCTTGAAGCCGACGCCGGGGCCGGCGGGAAGCGTGGCGGGCATGGAAACCTCCTTGGCGGGGGGAGGGCGCCGAGGGGCGCCCTCCCTTGGTCCGGGCCTCAGCCCGGTGGCGCGATCTCACATGGGCTGCAGGTGGCCCATGCCCTTCGGGGTCTTGATGGTCTCGCAGGTGCCCTTGGCGACGTATTTCCACGCCTTGGCGTCGTAATTGACCTTCGAGGTGCCGGCGCAGGTGGTGCCCGCGCCTGCGGCGCAGTCGTTCTGGCCGGCCATCGAGATGCCGTAGCACTTGTCCATGGTCGGCTGCGGCGCCACGGGGCCGGCGGCGGCGCTGGCGACCATGCCGAGGGCGGCGGCGAGCGAACCGGCAAGGGTGGCCGCGGCGAGGGTGTTCTTGCTGAAGGTCGTGGTCATCGGGGGATTTCCTCTATGAAGGGTCTGTCCGGTGCCGGGGCGTTCGAGCCCAACCGGCGCCATCTCCTTCTTCGGAGGCACCCGCCATTGCGTTACGGCGGCGAGCGACGAAATATGCGGCCGTAAGAATTCGCTTCGGTCGCTTCACCCGGTGTAACACCGGGCCCCCGGCTGACGAATTGACCTTCGGGAACGTGCGGATGGACGAGCGCGAGCGGCGCTGGGCGCAGTTGATGCAAGGCGCACTCGCCGGCGACAGCGCTGCCTATGAGCGGCTGCTGCGCGAGATCGCGCCGGCGCTACGTCTCGTGGTGCAGCGCCGTCTGGCGCGCCTTGGCGCGCCGACGGCGGAGTGTGAGGACATCGTGCAGGAGACGCTGCTCGCGGTTCACCTCAAGCGCCAGAGCTGGCGGTCGGGCGATCCGCTCGGCCCGTGGCTCTGGACCATCGCGCGCAACAAGATGATCGACCATCTGCGGCGGCGCGGTCGGCGGGTCGAGGTGTCGGTGGAGGATTTCGCCGAGGTGCTGGCGGCGCCCGAGGAGCGGCCCGGCACCGAGGCGGCGGAGGTCGAGAAGCATCTCGCCCTGCTGCCGGAAAAGCAGCGCGATGTGCTGCGGGCCGTAGCGGTGGAGGGGAGCTCCATCGGCGAAACCGCAGATCGCATGCAGATGACGCAGGGCGCCGTGCGCGTCTCCCTGCACCGGGCCTTCGCCAGCCTTTCGGCCCGGCTGAGAAACGACGGATGAGGGACGAGCGGGCGTGAAGACGGACGATCTGATACGCGGCCTTGCGGCCGATGCCCGCCCCACGCGGGGGCTGGGGACGGGGCTTGCCCTGGGGCTGGCCGTCGGCCTCGCCGGGGCGTTGGCCCTGTTCGCGCTCATATTGGCGCCGCGCGCCGGCATGCCGGGCCTCCTCGTCGAGCCGCGCATTCTCCTCAAATTCGCGGTCACGCTCTCGCTTGCCGCTGCCGCCGGACTGACCGCGCTGCGTCTGGTGCGGCCGGGCGCCCGAGTGGGGGAGGGAGCCTGGCTGCTTCTGCTGCCGCTGGCGGTGCTTGCGGCGGGCGTCGTGGCGCAACTCCTCGTCACACCGCCCGAGAGCTGGATGCCGGGGCTTATGGGCCATTATGCGCTCTACTGCGCGACGCTGGTGCCGCTGCTGTCGGCGCCGCTGCTCGGGGCGGTGCTGCTGGCGCTGCGGCGGGGCGCGCCCTCCCATCCTGCGCTCGCCGGCGCCGCCGCCGGACTTCTGGCCGGCGGGCTCGGCGCGGCGCTTTATGCCCTGCACTGCATCGACGATTCGCCGCTCTTCGTGCTGGCCTGGTACGGTATCGCCATCGCCATCGTCACCGCCGCAGGCGCGCTGATCGGGAGGCGCCTGCTGGCGTGGTGAGCGGGACGCACACTTCCCATTCCGGGAGTTTGGCGCCGTTGATCTCAACCACCTCGTTCCACCAGCTCATGGCGCCTTTTGAGGTGACGGCCCTTCCATCTCGCCGGACGCGACTCCGATGGCATGACGTGCGGCGATGTAGGCGAAGGTCATGCCGGGGCCCAGTTGCCCGCCGGGTCCCTGATACTCGCCTCCCATCGCGGCGCTCATGTCGTTGCCGCAGGCATAAAGTCCGGGGATCGGCCGGTCCTCGGCGTCGAGCACCTGCGCCTGCGTATTGGTGGCGAGGCCGAGGCTCGTCGCGACGGGCGTCGGATAGACCAGCACACCGTAGAGGGGCGGCTTCTCCAGCGGCGCCATGCATGGGTTCGGGCCGCGGGCGGCATCGCCATTGGAGCGGTCATAGAGATTGCCGCCCTTCCCGAAATCCTCGTCGTGCCCTTCGGCGCACATCGCGTTCCAGCGGGCGATGGTCGCCGCCAGCCCGCCGGCATCGACGCCGAGAGCCTCGGCGAGCTGCGCGGGCGTGTCGCCGCGCTTGAGATAGCCATTGGCGAGATGGGGACGCAGCCGCAGGCTCATCGGGCGGATCATGCCGAGCCCGTAGCGCCAGAGGAAGCGGGCATCGCAGACGAGCGCGGCCGGAAGGGTCGGGCGGCTCGCCTCCGCCTCCCGGATCGCGCGCGAGAACCGGTCATAGGAGGCCGCCTCGTCGGCGAAGCGCCGCCCGGCGCGGTCGACCGCGATCAGCCCCGGCTTGGCGCGGTCGAGCACGATATGAGGATAGACGGCGGTCGAGCCGTCGCCGCGCGGGGCGATGGAACTCGGGAACCACACTGCGTTGCCGCCGCCCGGGGCGCGCAGCGCGGCGCCGGCGTCGAGCGCCAGCTGCAGGGTCTCGCCGAGGCAGGACGGGCAGGCCGGGCTGTGCGTGGGCACCGGGGGCGGAATGTAGCGCCGCCGCCAGTCGGCATTGGCGGGAAAGCCGCCGCCGGCGAGGATCACCCCGTCGCGCGCCGCGATGCGGCGCAGGCCGGAGCCGGTCCGCACGCTCACGCCACATACCCGCCCCTCGTTCACGAGCAGGGCGGCCGTCTCCTGTCCGCACCGCACCTCCCCGCCGCGCTCCAGCAGCGAGGCCAGCAGCCGGGCCACCAGCGCGTTGCCGAGAACGAGCCGCGTGCCGCGCCGGCGGCGCAGCCGGTCGCGGCCGTAGCGGGCGATGAGCCGGGCGGCGAGCGCCAGACCGTCGAGCGAGCGCCACGCCTTCAGCAGCCGCGCCGCCTCGCCGCGGGTGACCATCATGCCGCCGAACAGCATCAGTTCCGGAATCGGGTCGCGCAGCCGGGCGAAGTCGGGGCCCAGGGTGCGGCCGTCGAAGGGCAGGGGTTCATGAGCCTGCCCCCCGGCGCTGGCGCCGGCCAGCTCCTGATAATAGTCGGGGCTGGTCGGGTAGGTGCGGAACGCTGCCTGCGTGCGCGCGGCGAGATAGCGCATCATCCGCGGCCCCTCGCGCAGGAAGGCCAGCCGCATCTCGCGCGGCGCCTTGGCGCCCACGAGAGCGTCGAGGTAATTCAGCGCGTCGACGGAGGCGCGCTCCTGCTCTTCCGGCGCGGCGAAGCTGCTGAAGCCGGGCACCCACAGCGTGCCGGAGGAATAGGCGGTGGTGCCGCCGATGCGCTCGGTGCGCTCCAGCACCAGCACCCGCCGCCCTTCGACCGCGGCGACGACGGCGGCCGTTAGGCCAGCGCCACCGCTGCCGAGCACGACGATGTCGGCGCTTTCGTCCCAGTCCCCGCTATTGTCCATCGTCGGCTCAGGCCGTTTCGCGCAGCCGCTCGGCGAGCGCCGCGCGCATCCCCGTCGGCGCGGTGAAACCGAGTAGCCGCGCCGCCCCCGTCATGTCGAAGATCGGCGCGTGGGGATTTTCCTCGTAGAGGCGCGGATCCCGGATCTCGGGCAGGTCGCCGAACAGGGCGCGGGCGCGTTCGAGCGTCGGCTGGGGATGCAGGGTCTCGCCGGCCATCACGAACGCCTGTTCGAAGGGCTGCGTCATCGGCGCGTCCACCGCCTGGCGGAAGGCGCGGGCGGCGTCCTCGGGCGTTACATAATGCCAGAACGGGCCGCCACCCGCCTTGGGCGACACCGGGTCGGGCGGCGGGACATAGCTGGCCGGATCGCGGGCACGGCGGAGCACTTCGTCGACGACGCGCGGATAGAGGACATAGACGGGCCGCAGCGCCATAACTTCCATATTGCCGCGGTCGGCCATGCAGCGTCCCGCCTCTTCACCCAGCTTCTTGCTGAGACCGTAGGCCTCGGTCGGATGGCAGGGATGGTCGATGTCGATCGGCAGATAGCGCGGCGGCTTCATGCAATCCGGCCGCACGGTAAGGCCGGTCACGGAATCGCTCGAGCACAGCACGACGCGCCGGACGCCCGCGGCTTCGGCGGCTTCGAGGACGTTCCAGGTGCCGACCGTATTGACGCGCACGATCTCCGAGGGGGAGCCGGCGAAGATGTTCGCCATGGCGGCGAGATGGATGACCGCATCGACCCCCTCGCAGGCTCGGCCGAGGCTGTCGGTGTCGAGCACACTTGCGCGCCATACGCGCGCCGCGCCGGGCGGCGCCGGCGTGTCTTCCCCCGCAAGGTCCAGCGCGGAAACGGTGCCGAGCGCGCAAGCCTCGCGCACCACATGCCGGCCCAGATGGCCGAACGCCCCGGTGACAAGGATATTCCGGCTCATGATCGCTCCGTGCCCCATCCTGTGACGGCGCGACGCTATCTTTTCAAAAACTCGGATGTCAATCTATATTGTCGGAAGCATTCGATGGGAGGTGGCGTTGCAGTCGAAAGGCGTTCTGGCGATCTGGCACGATATCGAGCCGGCTTACGAGACGGCGGTGCTCGAATGGTACAATCGCGAGCATCACATCGAGCGTGTGTCGATCCCCGGATTCGTGCGGGCGCGCCGGCACAGCGCGCTGGCCGGCGCGCCCGCGCTTTTCATCTATTACGAGACCGTCTCGCCGCAGGTTCTGGGCAGCGCGCCCTATCTCGCCCGCGTGAACGCGCCGACCGAGTGGACACGGCTCTGCATGCCGCATTTCCGCGCCAACTCCCGCACCGTGTGCCGCGCAAGCCTTGTCCTGCAAGGGCCGGAGGGCGGCTGCGTGCTCACCCTGCGGCTGCGGCCGGAGGCCGGTCGCGAAGAGGATCTGAGGCGCCATGTGGGCGAGGAACTGTTCCCCCGTCTGCGGGAGGAGCCGCTCTTTCTCAGGGCCGAGCTGTGGGAGGCGGTGGACGACATCACGACCATCCGCTCGACGGAGCGCGTCATCCGTGGGGCCGAGGACCGCACCGAAGCCTGGACGCTGGTGGTCTGGGCTTCCGACCCCCTCACGATCGCGCGGATCGCCGCCCGGCTCGCCGATGCGCAGGAGCTTAAGGCGGCCGGTGCCAGCCCGGAGATGCAGTGCGGCCAATATCGGCTCGATCTCGCACTGGAGCGGGAGTTTATCCCACAATGAGAGTTGACATGCTAAAATAAGAAAATAGACTTCCCTCATCGGAAGGAGACGGACATGCGACGCATCCGGCTGGCAACCATCGGCACAGGCTTCTTCGGCCGGTATCACTACGAGGCCTGGAATCGGATCCCGGAGGTCGAGCTGGTGGGGCTCGCCTATGCGCGGAACCGCGAGCGGGCCGAAACCTTCGCGGCCGAATACGGGGTCGCCGCCACCTTCGGCGACGCCGAAGCCATGATGGACGCGCTGAAGCCCGACCTCGTCGACATCATCTCACCGCCCGAGACGCACCTGCCTCTGGTGGAGGCGGCGCTGCGGCGCGGCATTCCCGCCATTACCCAGAAGCCTTTGGCGCCGACCCTGCCGGACGCGCTGCGCATGGTGGAGATCGCGCGTGCCGGCCCGGTTCCGGTGGTGGTGCACGAGAACTGGCGCTTCAAGCCGTGGTTCCGCGAGATCCGCCGCCTGATCGAGGGGGGCTCGCTCGGCGCCGTCTACAATATCGCCTTCCGCATGCGTCCCGGAGACGGGCAGGGGCCGGCGGCCTATCTCGATCGCCAGCCCTATTTCCAGCAGATGCCGCGCTTCCTCATCCATGAGACCGGCATTCACATGATCGACGTGTTCCGTTTCCTCGTCGGCGAGATCACCGGCGTCTCGGCTCGCCTGCGCCGGCTGAATCCGGCCATCGCCGGGGAGGATGCGGGCTATGTCATCTTCGATTTCGCCGGTCCGACGGCCGGCCTGCTCGACGGCAACCGGCTGGCCGACTGCGGCGCGCGCAATCCGCGCCTCACCATGGGCGAATTCGCGCTCGACGCAGAGCACGGGGCGGTGCGCCTCGACGGCGAGGGCCGCATCTTCGTGCGCCGGCGCGGCGAGGAAGAGCGCCAGCATCCCTATGAATGGCACGACCGCGGCTATGCGGGCGACGCGGTCTACGCGCTGCAGCGCCACGTGATCGACCATCTCACGCGGGGCGCGCCGCTGGAGAACCGTGTCGAAGACTACATCCGCAATGTGATGGTGGAGGAGGAGGTCTACCGCTCGGCGAGCGAACGGCGCCACATCGCCATGGACGAGATCGAACGCCGGCAGGCCGCCTGAGGCAACGCCTCGCACGTCTGCCGGAACGAAAAAGAACAGGAAACGGGACCCAAGGACATGCATCTGGGAAAAGTCGCCGTCACCGGCGGCAGCGGTCGCCTCGGCCGCTTCGTCGTCGATGAACTCGCCGGCCGCGCCGACGTCACCGTCATCGACATCCGGCCGCCGGTTCAGAAGGACGTCGCCTTCATCGAATCGACCGTGCTCGATTTCGAGGGGCTGAAGCGCGCCTTCGCCGGCCACGACGCGGTGATCCATCTCGCGGCCATCCCCAACCCGCGCACGGCGCCCGCGGACATCACCTTCAACACCAATGTGCAGGGCACCTGGAACGTCCTGCAGGCGGCGGAGGATGCCGGCGTCAAGCGTGTGGCGGTGGCGTCGAGCGATGCGGCGACCGGGCTTCATTACAACCCGCCGGACTGGGATCCCCAGTACCTGCCGGTCGACGAGGCGCATGTCCTGCGCCCGATCGAGTTCTATTCGCTCAGCAAGGAAGTCACCGAGGTCATGTGCCGCTGCTATGCGGTGCGCGGCAAGATGTCGGTGATGGTGATCCGCCCCACCCATATCGTGTTCGAGCCGGAATGGCCCGAGCTGGAAGCGCGCGGCGCGGACCCCCAGAACTACCACTTCTGGGCCTATGTCGAGCCGGAGGACGTCGCCCAGGCCTTCCGCCGCAGCCTGGAGCTGCCCTCCAGCGCCCGCCACGACACCTTCTTCATCGCCGCCGCGGATTCGCTCGCGGCAAAGCCGACCCTCGACATGATGCGCGAGCGCATCGGGCGCGATCTTCCGGTCAAGAACGCTGCGGTGTTCGAGAAGGACCCCTACGCCTCGATCTTCGACATCAGCCACGCCCGCGAGGTGCTGGGTTACGCGCCGAAAAGCGACTGGCGCAAGCTTTACGCAAAGGTGCCGGAAGCCCGGCGCTGGGGGCCGAAGGCGCCTGCCGCCTGACGCCTTTCCCCGCCCGCCATGACGCCCGGAGAAAACCGATGGCCCGCTCCGACTACGTAATCAATCTCTATTCCTACACGCTGAACCGCACGGCGCAGCAGGCGATGACCGAGCTTGCCGATCTCGGCTTCAATGCCTTCGAATTCATGATGTATCCCGGTCATCTCTGGATGCCGGACATGGACGCCGCGGCCCGTGACGGGCTGCGCCGCTTCATCGAGGGCCGTAATCTCCACATACAGTCGGTCAACCAGCCGAACATCGACATCAACATCGCGGCGGCCGCGCCCGAGATGCGTGATCATTCGATCGCGATGATGGCCCGCATGATCGAGTGCGCCGGCGCGTTCGGGGCACGCCAGGTCATCATCGGTCCCGGCAAGGTGAACCCCCTCATGCCCATGGCGCGCGAGGCGCTGATCGGCCATTTCCACCGCGCGCTCGACGCGCTGGTGCCGCTCGCCCGCAAGGCCGGCACGCAGGTTCTGGTCGAGAACATGCCCTTCGCCTTCCTGCCCGACGTCGAGGGCCTGCTCGCCGCCGTCGAGGATTACGGGTCGGACGAGGTCGGCATCCTCTACGACCTCGCCAACGGCGCCTTCATCAAGGAGGATATCCGCGCCGCGCTGACGCGCTGCGGCGACCGGCTCAAGCTGGTCCATCTCTCCGACACCGGGACGCAGGTCTACAAGCACGACCCGATCGGTCACGGCACGATGGATTTCGGCGCGCTGATCGAGGATCTCGCGGCCATCGGCTGGACCGAGCGCCCGGTGCTCGAGATCATAGGCATCTCCGAACAGCCGAGCGCCGAAATCCTCGACAGCATCCGCCGTCTCGAAGAAGTCGGCTGGGCGAACCGCTTCGCGGCCTGAGCCGCGCCGGGCCAGCGCCCCACGCCCATTGACGATCATCTGATGTCCCGCCGTGAACGGCGACGGGCAGGAGGGAAGTTCATGCCTCGCATGAAGGGAGCCGAAATCATCGCGGACACGCTCATCCAGGAGCAGGTCCCCTATGTCTTCGGCATTTGCGGCCACGGCAATGTCGGCATGCTCGACGCGCTCTACGACCGTCAGGACCGGATCAAGCTGATCTCGCCGCGGCACGAGCAGACGGCGGGGCACATGGCCGATGCCTATTTCCGCGTCGCCCACCGTCCGGTGGCGACGCTCACCTCCTGCGGCCCCGGTTCGGCGAACATGCCGATGTCGCTGGCCTGCGCGCAGGCGGATTCGTCCGCCTTTCTGGCGATCACCGCCAATGTGCCGACCTCGCAGTTCAACCGCGCACCATTCCAGGAATCCTATCACCACCATCAGGCGGATTTCCCGTCCGTGGTGCGGCCCTATGTGAAGCGCAGCTTCCAGCCGAGCCGGGTCGACATGCTGCCGACGGCGATGCGCCAGGCCATGCATCTGATGACGTCGGGCCGCCCCGGCCCGGTCAATCTCGACGTGCCCTACAACGTCTTTCAGGAAGAGGACGACGTCGAGCTGCCGGCGCGCCGCGCGCTCACCGGCGCCAGCCGCACGGGGGCAAGCGAGGAGGGCGTGGCGCGTACCGTCGACCTGCTCCTCGGGGCCGAGCGGCCGCTCCTCTTCGTCGGCCACGGCGTCACCCTCTCGGAGAGCGGCACGGAGCTGACGGCTCTTGTCGACGCGCTCAATATCCCGGTCGCTATGTCGCCGAACGCCATGGGCACGCTGGACATGGCCCATCCCCTCAGTCTCGGCTTCATCGGCCGCAACGGCACCTGGGCCGCCAACGAGGCCGGCCGGCGCTGCGACGTGCTGCTGACGATCGGGGCGCGCTTCGATGACCGCTCGTCGAGTTCCTGGGTGCCCGGCTACTCCTGGAACATCCCGCCCACGCGCCTCATCCATGTCGACATCGATGTCGCGGAGATCGGCCGCAACTATGAGCCGGAGCTCGGCATCGCCGCCGATGCGCGCACCTTCCTGCGGCAGGTGCTGGCAGAACTCGGCCGGCGCGGGGGGGTAGAGGGAGCCCGCGCACGCACCCGTGCCTGGGGCGAGCGCATCGCGGGATGGAAGCGGGAATGGGAGCGCCACACCGCGCCGCAATTCGCCCTCGACACCAGCCCGATGCGTCCCGAGCGCGTGGTGGCGGATGTGCAGAAGGTGGTGCCGGACGACACCATCCTGGTCTGCGACTCCGGCGTTCACCACAACTGGTTCATGCAGTACTGGTGCGCCCGCCGGCCGCAGCGGATGCTGAATTCCTGGGGCTTCTCGGCCATGGGCTTCGGCGTCTCCGGCGTGCTCGGCGCCAAGCTCGCCGCGCCGCAGAGCCCCTGCGTCGCGGTGGTCGGCGACGGCGGCTTCACCATGACGCCGCATGTGCTGTGCACCGCCGTCGAATACGACATCCCCGTGGTCTGGGTGATCTGGAACAACTATGCCTGGGGCGCCATCCGCGACCTTCAGCTCGGCGCCTTCGGCGGGCGCGAGATCGGCACGAGTTTCCGGCACGGACCGAACGGGGCCGCCTACAATCCCGATTTCGCCGCCATGGCCCGCAGTTGCGGCGTGGAAGGGGTGAAGGTCGGCCGCTCCGACGACTTCGCCGACGCGCTGAAGCACGCCATCGCGGCCAACCGGCCCTTCGTCATCGACGCGGAAGTCGACGCCGATGTGAAGCCGACCTCGGTCGGCACCTGGCAGCTGCCGCCGCTGCCCCACCCCGAGCCGGCCTTCGGCCAGCCCTGGCGTCCGTAGCCGGAAGGGAGCCGTACATGACAAATGCCCCGTCTCGCGAACCTGCCGCCGCCCCCACCGGCGAGCCGGTTCTGGCCGTCCGCCACCTCGTCGGCGGCGAATGGCGCGATTCCGACACCCATGCCGAGGGCCGGGATCCGTATCGCGGCGAAGTCGTCACCCGAGTGCCGCAAGGCACCGCCGCTCTCGTCGACGAGGCGGTGGGCTGCGCCGTCGCCGCGGCGCCGCAGGTGGCGGCGCTGGCGGCCTACAAGCGCGCCGCCATTCTCCAGCGCGCCGCCGAGCTGATCGTCGAGCGGGCCGACCGGATCGGGCGCCTGATGGCGCGCGAGACCGGCAAGGCGGTGAAGGACGCCATCGGCGAGGTACGCCGCTCGCAGGACACGATGACGCTGTCCGCGCAGGAGGCGATCCGCATCGAAGGGGCCCACATCCCGCTGGACGGCAGCGAGATGGGCGCGGGCAAGATCGCCTTCATGCTGCGCTTTCCGGTCGGCGTCGTCGGCGCGATCACCCCTTTCAACGCGCCGTTCAACCTCGCCTGTCACAAGGTCGGACCATCCTTCGCGGCGGGAAATGCGACGGTGCTGAAGGCGCCGCCGCAGGCGGCCGGGGTGGTGCATCTTCTCGCCGAAATCCTCGTGGACGCCGGCATGCCGGCGGGCGCCCTCAACGTCGTTCACGGCGGGCGCGAGGCCGGGCAGGCGCTGGTGCGCGATTCCCGGGTCGATTTCGTCACCTTCACCGGCTCGACGCCGGCGGGGGCGGAGATCAAGGCGGCGACCGGCCTTCGCCGGGTGGCGCTCGAACTCGGCGGCAACGGCCAGACCATCGTGCACGAGGATGCCGACATCGACGCCGCCGCGAAGGTCTGCGCCCGCAATGCCATGCGGCTGGCCGGGCAGAGCTGCATCTCGGTGCAGTCGGTCCTCGTCCATCGCTCGCGCTACGAGGCCTTCGTCGCGGCGGTGGTCGCGGAAGTGCGCCAGCTCAAATGCGGCGATCCGCTCGACCCGACCACCGATGTCGGCACGATGATCGACGAGGCCGCCGCGCGGCGCGTCGAGAGCTGGATCGGGGAGGCGGTGCGCGGCGGTGCCACGCTCCACGCCGGCGGTGCGCGCGAGGGCGCGCAACTGACCCCGGCGGTACTCACCGAGGTGCGCCCGGACATGAAGATGTTCTGCGACGAGGTCTTCGGCCCGGCCGTCAGCATCCTCGCCTATGACGATCTGGACGCGGCCTTTGCGCTGGTGAATGCCGGCGCGTTCGGCCTCCAGACCGGCATCTTCACCCGCTCGAACGAGGTAACGATGCGGGCCGTGCGCGGCCTGCGCACGGGCGGCGTCATCATCAACGGCTCGTCGACCTGGCGGACCGACCAACTCGCCTATGGCGGCGTCAAGAACAGCGGCATCGGCCGTGAAGGCCCCCGCTATGCCATCCGCGACATGACGGACGAGCGTCTCGTCCTGTTCAACATGTGAGGCAGCGATGCGGGTTCTGGTGACCGGAGGGGGCGGTTTCGTCGGGGCGGCGCTGGTCCGCCGGCTGGCGGCGCGCGGCGATACCGCAATCGCCTTCGACCGCGGCTTCGCGCCCGATCTCGAAAAGGGCGCGGACGGGCGGATCATCATCGTCGGCGGCGATATTACCGATGCCTTCAGCATCCTGTCGGCCGTCGAGCAGCACCAGCCGGACGCCGTGATCCACTGCGCCGCTATGGTCGGCGTGCTCGCCTCGCTGTCGCCGGCCGAGATGCTGCGCGTGAACATCGGCGGCAGCGTCAACCTGTTCGAGGCGATGGCCCGTCGCGGCATTCGCCGCGTAGTGCATCTGAGTTCGGAGGAGGTGCTCGGGGATTTCCTCGTGGACCGGGCCGACGAGGACCACCCGACGCGGCCGGTGATGGCCTATGGCGTGAGCAAGCTGGCGGTCGAGGGGCTGGGGCGCACCTGTCGCGCCACCCACGGGATCGAGTGCATCAACCTGCGGACGTCGTGGGTCTACGGGCCGGGGCTGCCGCGCTCGCGCGTGCCGAAGAACTTCATCGATGCGGCCCTCGCCGGGCGAGGCCTGCATCTTCCCCGCGGGGCGGATTCGGCCATAGACCACACCTATGTCGACGACCTCGTGGACGGCGTTCTCGCCGCTCTCGACCAGCCCCGGCACGCATTTGACACCTACAACATCGCCAGCGACAGCGCGCCCACCGTCGGGCGCATCGTGGAGATCGTGCGCGAACTGGTGCCGGGCGCCGACCTTTCCATCGGGCCGGGCCGGCTGCACCATCGCGACGACATTCCCGTGGTGCGCAAGGGCGCGCTCGCCACCGACCGGGCGCGCAGATGCCTCGGCTATTCTCCCCGTTTCGACATCGCGCGCGGGCTCGCCGCCTATGTGGCGGCGCTGCGCGCCCAAGCTTTCTCCAGCCAGGACGCGGCAGCATGAGCACGGAACAGCGCAAGGAACAGCGCAAGGCGACGATCAGGCGGGGTGCGGAGGTCTTCTGGGAGGAGCCGCCCGCGCATTTCGGCGCCTATTCCAAGATGCTGGTGCGGCCCGAGAACGCCGACACAAGGCTGATGGACTTCCGCATATCGAGCTACCAGCCCAAGGGCTATGTCGGGCCCCACAAACACGCCGTCCAGGAGCAGATCTATTACATTCTGGAAGGCGAGGGCCTGATGGAGATCGACGGCGAACGCACCGTCGTCCAGCCCTGGACGGTGATCTTTCTGCCGCCGGGCGTCGAGCACGCCATCTACAACACCGGCATGGTGGATCTCAAATTCGTGGTGGTGACCACGCCTCCGGACGACACCGCGCCCGAATGAGGGCTCCTTTGCGTCGGCGACCGCACCCTGTATGTTGACCTGAGAGGTCTTCCCATATTGTCGTAAAGAGGTGCTCGATGCCCAAGGTCAAATCTGCCGACGCCGAGCTCGACGCCGCCATCGTCGGCGTTACCGGGGGGGTGCAGTCGCTTCACCGGGCGATGGCGATCCTTCAGTCCGTGGCGCGGGCCCGGCAGGGCATCGGGCTGGCGGAGCTGAGCAAGGAGGTGGGCCTGCACAGCAGCACGACCTTCCACCTCGCCAAGACGCTGGTGACGCTCGGCCTCATGCGGCAGGAGCCGGAGAGCAAACGCTACCGGGTCGGCCCACGGCTCTTCAGCCTGGCCTCCGGTGCGCTGGACGAGCTGGAACTGCTGAATGCGGCGACGCCCTTCCTCACCGCGCTGGCGGATGAGACGGGAGAGAACAGCCACATCGCGGTGCGCGCCGGCCGGGAGGTGGTGATCATCGGCAAATGCGACGGCACGGCCTCCATACGCCTGGCCGAACGCATCGGCTCGGCCCGCCCGCCCCATGCCACGGCGATCGGGAAGATCCTGCTTTCCGCCCTTTCCGATCCGCAACTCGACGCCTTTCTGGCCTCGATCTCGCTGACCGCGATCACCGCCAAGACGATCGTCGACGCCGATCTGCTGAAGGCGGCGATCCGCGAGGCGGGGCGCAATGCCATCGCGTTCGACGACGGCGAGTTCGACCCGGACGTGCGCTGCCTGGCGGCGCCCGTGTTCGACTTCCGGAACCGGATGATCGCGGCGATCGGCATTTCGGCGCCTGTCTGGCGGCTGGGCCTGAACCGCATCGGCGAGATTTCCGCGCTGGTCCAGCAGGCCGGGCGCGATCTGTCGGTCCAGCTCGGCCATGTGTCCGATCCGACCAAAATGACCGCGGGGTGAGAGATCGCCGCGCTGCCTTCGCCGGCCGGCGAAAGGCAGGAATTTTCGATGTCTATTTCTTCTTATGAATTGACTTTCTATAATATCAGAATAGCCTTCGACTTTAGGGTGAGACGAGTCCGCAGAGACCCGCCCGCCGGAAGCGGCCGTAGAGCCGGACATCTGGGAAATCCGCATCTCGGGCGCCGAAGCCGTCTGCAGAGCGGAGAGGAGGAAACGCCATGATTATACGTCCTAGCTGGGTTCAGGCGCTCGCGGGTGCCGTCGTCACCCTCGCACTTGCCGTCCCCGCCCATGCGCAGAACTGGCCGAACCGTCCGATCGAGGATTCTGTCTGGTCGTCGGCCGGCGGCGCGACCGATCTTGTCAACCGCCTCATGGCGAAGGCGCTGGAGCCGCATCTCGGCGTCAAGGTGAACGTGGTCAACCGCACCGGCGGCGGCGGCGCGGTGGCGATGAATTATGTGTGGTCACAGCCACATAACGGAAATTACTGGCTGGGTGCCTCGGAGGCGATGCAGACCACGGCCGTCATGGGCTTCCACCCGACCAAGACCAAGGACTGGCGCTGGTACATGGTCGCCGGCGCGCCGGGCAGCCTGGCGGTGCCGGTGAATTCGCCGTTCAAGACGGTCGATGATTTTCTTGCTGCGGCGAAGGCGGACCCCGGCAAGGTCAACGTCTCGCACAGCGCGCTCGGTTCGGTGTGGCACCTGAAGGGCGTCGCCCTCGCCAACGCGACCGGCACGCAGCTCAATCTCATCCCGTATGAGGGTAGCGCGCCCGCCATGGTGGCGGCGATGTCCGGTGAGACGGCGGCGGTCATCTCCAGCGTCTCCGAGCAGGCGGAATACATCAAGGGCGGGCGCCTGCGCTCGCTCGGGCTGGTCGAGATGACCGATCAGGAGTTTCCGGGCCTGGGCAAGATATCTGGCATTGGCAAAGCATATCCGAAATTGAAGGATATTCCGGCCCGTCAGTGGGTGGGCTTTGCGTTGCCGGGGGATGTGCCCGCGGAGGTCGTGAAAAAGGTCGATGCCGCCTTCGACCTTGCCGTCAAGGATCCTGAACTCAAGAAGATCGCCGACGACAAGCTCCTCACCATCTTCGGCACGCGCGGCGACGCCTCGCAGAAGGAGCTGCAGGAGATGGAAAGCGCGCTGAGCTGGACCCTGTGGGACCTGAAGGTCGGCAAGGTCGACCCGACCACCCTCGACATCGCGCGGCCCTGACGGCGCCAGCCGAGCCGGGGCTCGCGTCCCGGCTCTCCCCCTTCGTGCGATCACGGAGCCGAACACATGTCTTCCGAGAGGCCGCTCAGAAAGGCCGATTTCGTCACATCGATCGCCTTCATGCTGCTTGGCACCGTGATGATCGTCGCGGCGAGCCGCATGCCCTGGATCGTCCAGTCGGGCGGGTTGCAGCAGGACTGGTACCTTTCCCCCGGGCTGTTCCCCGCTGTCCTCGGCGTTCTCCTCATCCTCTTCAGCGCCAACGTACTGATGCACGCCGTCCGGGCCGGAGGCCATCGCGGGCTCGGCCAGGTCGCGGCGCAGGGACTTCGGGCGATCGGGAGCAACCGCGACCTCCACCGCATGGCGGCGGCGGCGGCGCTGGTGGGCCTCTACGTCTTCGTCGGTATCGGCAGGTTCGAATACCACGTGGCCTCGACCACCTTCCTGTTCGTCACCATGCTGGCCTTTCACCGCGCACCCGATAGGCCATTCACCGTGTGGGCCGTGCTCAAGATCGCGCTGATCGCGCTGATCGCGCCGGCCGTGATCGGGTACATCTTCACCGAATTCTTCCAGGTCCCGATGCCCTGAGCCCGACGGCCCGTCGAGGGAGACCCAGCATGTACTTCATCGAATTCCTCCATCAGGTCGTCGCCACCGTCACGCCCATCAAGATGGGCATCCTGTTCGGCGGCGTGATGCTCGGCATCATCTTCGGTGCTCTTCCGGGTCTGACGGCGACGCTCGCCGTCGCGCTGCTGAGCACCGTCACCTTCAACCTGCCGACCGACGTGGCGATCATCGCGCTGATCGGCGCCTATGTCGGCGCGGTCTATGGCGGGTGCCAGTCGGCCATTCTGATCGGCATTCCCGGCACCTCGGCGGGCGCTGCGAGCGTTCGTGACGGACACCAGCTGGCCAAGCAGGGCCGGGCCGGCGAGACGATCGCCAACGCCACGCTCGGCTCGGCCCTCGGGACGATCTTCGGGCTGACCATGATGCTGCTCGTCATGCCGCTCATGGTGGCGCTGGCGCTTCAGTTCACCTCGATCGAGTTCTTCCTGCTCGCCGTCTTCGGCGTGCTGATCTGCGGCTCGCTGACCTCCGACGATCTGCCTGCCAAGGGATGGATCGCCGGCATTCTCGGCCTTGCGATTTCAACCGTCGGCATCGAGACCATACAGGGCTACAGCCGCTTCACCTTCGGCGTTCCCGAACTTGCCGGCGGCATCGAGTTCGTTCCGGTCATTCTCGGCGCTTTCGCCATTCCGCAGATCATCCGGGGCTTGCGCGATTCCGACGGTCGCCTCGAGCGCAGCACCCTGCTGTCGAAGGTCTGGCCCGACTTCAAGTTTTTGGGCAAATGCAAGATGCTGATCGCCCGCTCGGGCCTCATCGGCGTCGGCGTCGGTGCCATTCCCGGCGTCGGCGAGGACGTTGCCGCCTGGAGCGCCTATGACGCGACCAAGCGCGCGGCCAAGGATCCCGAGACCTATGGGCGGGGCAATATGCGCGGCGTCGTCGCTCCGGAGGTCGCGGCCAATGCCTGCATCGGCGGCGCCATCGTGCCGGTACTCACCCTTGCCGTGCCGGGTTCGCCGCCCGCCGCCATGCTGCTGGGCGCGATGTGGCTGCACGGGCTGCGGCCGGGGCCGATGCTGGCAATCGAATCTCCCGAGGTGATCCCGCAGATCGCGGCCTTCCTGTTCTGGTCGGCCATCGCCATGGCGATTTGCGGACTGGCGATGGCGCGTCTGTCCGTTCTCGTCCTGCGCCTGCCGCCCTTCATCGTCCTGCCGATGGTGGCGATGATTTCGATCCTCGGCTCCTATTCGCTGGGCCTGAACGTCTTCAACGTCTATCTGATGTTCGGCTTCGGCCTGCTGGCCTTCGTGCTGGAGGAGATGGAGTACCCGGTCGCGCCGCTGGTAATCGGGCTGATCCTCGGACAGATGGCGGATATCGGCCTGCGCCGGGCCCTGCTCTCCGCGCACGGCGATGTCTTCTCGTTCTTCGAGCGGCCCCTGGCGCTCGTCTTCATGGCGCTGATCCTCTACTCGCTGTTCGGTCGCAGCCGGATCGTGCGCCAGGCTTTCGGCGCGGTCTTCGGTCCGCTCCGGCGCAGAAAGGCCTCCGAGGTCTGAGGGCGGCGATTGGCGCTCGGGCGGCCGTTCGCCCCCACTGCGGCCGCCCGACAGGGCCGTCTCGCTCCCGGGACGACGAGCGGTGCGGCGCTGTCCCGGGATGCACGGCGCGTCAGTAGACGGCGCGGGACGCCGGCCTCGGACGCCGAATATGCGAGGCGTTCGGATCGCCCTCCGTGCCGGCGATGGAGGCGACGTTGACGATGCCCGCCCTCACTCAGCCCGCCGCGACGGTCTTCTGCCTCTGTTCGCCGAGGCCGGAGATGGCGAGGTGCATGGTCTGGCCGGGCGTGAGATAGGCGGGCGGCTTGAGGCCAAGCCCGACGCCCGGCGGCGTGCCGGTGGTGATCAGGTCGCCCGGCTGAAGGCTCATGAACCGGCTGATGTAGGAGACGATGGTCGGCACGTCGAAGATCATGGTGCGCGTCGAGCCGGTCTGCCGGCGCACGCCGTCGACCTCCAGCCACATGTCGAGCGCGTGCGGGTCGGCAATCTCGTCGGTGGTCACGAGCCAGGGGCCGACGGGGCCGAAGGTGTCGCAGCCCTTGCCCTTGTCCCAGGTGCCGCCGCGTTCGAGCTGGAAGGCGCGTTCGGAGACGTCGTTGACGATGCAGTAGCCGGCGACATGGTCGTAGGCGTCCTCGACCGACACGTATTTCGCCGGCTTGCCGATGACGATGCCGAGTTCGATCTCCCAGTCGGTCTTGGTCGAGCCGCGCGGGATCTCGACGTCGTCATTCGGGCCGACGATGCAGCTCGTAGGCTTCATGAACAGCACCGGCTCCTCGGGGATCGGCATGCCGGCCTCCGCAGCGTGGTCGGTGTAGTTGAGCCCGACGCAGACGAACTTGCCGACCTGGCCGACGCAGGCGCCCAGGCGCGGCTGACCGTCGACCGCCGGCAGGCCGGCGTGATCGAGCGCGCGCAGCCGCGCGAGGCTGTCGGGCAGCAGAGCGCCGCCGGCGATGTCCGGCACGAGGCCGGAGAGATCGCGCAGCACGCCCGAGGCGTCGATCAGGCCGGGCCGCTCATGGCCGGCTTCCCCGTAGCGGACGAGTTTCATTGAGGTTTCCTCCTGGTCTGTCGCGGGAGCCACGTGTCGGGCTCCTCGGCACGAATGGGCCCTGGGCGGGGCGCGAAGGGAGTCGCGGGGGCATTGTTGAAGGGGCGAGGGCGTCGGGATCGAGGATAACACCGAGGCCCGGCCGGTCGGGAATGCGCAATTCGGCCTCCGCACCGACGACGTAGGGATCGGCGACGATGCCATCGACATAGAGGCTGCCGCCGATGAACTCCACCAACCCGCATCGCGGCAGAGCGCTCGCGAGTTGCAGATCGGGCGAGGCGGAGAGGGATATTCCGCCATGGCCGATAGGATCGATGCCGAACTTGCCGGGGGCACGCGCGGGTTCCGGCGCGTTCTCGCCGCGCCAGAACCGCGCTAGCCCGCGAGGATACGGTAGGGACCGAAGGGCAGGCCCGTGTCGGGCAGCAGTGCGCCGTCGAAATGTCCGGCGAGCTCGCACAAGGCCCAGGAATGCCCGTCCGCGGGCACCGCCAGCGTGGCCGCCTTCATCGCGGGATGCGCCGCCAGCATCGCCTCCTGCGCGCGACGCTGGCGCGGCGTCGGCATGGTGCGTCCTTCGAGGGTCAGCGCCAGCGCGGAGCGGCCGGTCCAGAACAGCACGTCGACCGCTACCGGGTCGGCATCGCCGGGCATCGCGACATGGACCTGCGGCACCGGCAGGAGCGCCGAGAACACCCAGTCGCGATAGGTGGGGAATCCGTCATCGGCCGGCAGGCCGAGGGCGCGCAGCCGCGCCTCCAGCTCGTCGCGTCGGCGCTCCACTTCGGCGACCGCGAAATCGACATAGGCGGAGAGGAAGGAGCGCAGCGCCAGCGCGAAGACCGACACGCGGTTGAGCAGGCGCGCGCGGCAATACTCCGTCAGCGCCTGCGTTCCCGCCACGCCCTGCACGATGTCCGGCCCGGCATTGATCCAGCCGGGACTGTTGAGCCGGAAGGCCGGCGTGCCCCCGGCGATGGTCGCCGCCATCGGGCCGAGGCCGCCATTCCCCGCCGGCCTCGCCGCCTCGCGCGCAAGTGCGGCCGAGGGGGATTCGATGATTCCGTAGACAAGGCTGATCATCGGCATCCCGCCTTCGCGCCCTTACCGCCTCAGATATCGGCCTCCAATATGTAGAGGCCGCCCGACCAGCGGTCGCCGGAATAGATGACGCCCCGCTCGTCGACATAGATCTCGTTCATCTGCGCGGTCGGCACGGGCGAGCCGGCCGGGCCGGGCGGGATGAAGCAGGCGATCTCCTCCGGCCGGTACGGGTTGCGGATGTCGAAGATGCGCACGCCCGCATTGAAGAAGCAGCCGAAAATGATCTCCTCGCTGCGGAAGGAGGGACCGGGCCGGTTCTCGTGAATGTTGTGCGAGCCGAACCGCCCGCCCTTGTGGCCGAACTCCTCGACCGGCGGCATGGGGAAGGTGGCGATCGGCACGAGGTTCGATTCCAGCCGCGCATCGACCATCCAGGTCAGCTTCGGCCAGTCCTCGGCATCGTCCAGCACGCACTCGTCCGTCACCACGAGCAGCCCGCGCTCGAACAGCGGCATCACCGTGTGGGTGAAGCCGGGGTAGGGCGGGTGCGGGTTCCACGAACCCACCACCTTGGGGCTCGCCTTGTCGGCGATATCGAGGATGAAGGCGCCGCCGTCGATATAGCCGATATAGGCCCGGTCGGGATGGTCGGGATAGACGTTGGCATTGTGCAGGCGGAAGGCGTCCGGCCCGCGCAGCGAATCGAGCGGCCGGGCGCGCACGCGGGCCGGTGGCGGCGCCGCATCGCCCTGTCGCGTGCCGGGATACCACCAGCGCCCGCATTCGCGCGGGCGGGCGGGATCGCGCACGTCGATGATCTGGTAGAACTGGTCGTCGCGCGGGTGGGTCGGCACGAAATCGGCCGAGCCGCTGGAGGCGTGGATATATTCGCCGTCGACGAACCACAGGCAGTGGACGCCGCGCGAATGCGGGCCCGACGTGTCGAAGAACGAGATCGAGCGCGGTTCCTCGGGCACCGAGACGTCGAACAGCTCGATGCCGGCCGGCTTGTCGCCCGGCTTGTTCACCTGATAGGCGACCGCGAGCAGATTGCCGCACACTTCCAGGGAGTTGGACCGCATCCGGGGATGCGGCAGGTCGAGCTGGCAGACGACGCGCGGCGCGCGCGGATCTGACACGTCGACCCCGCTGAAATTCTTCGGCGCCCCTTCATGGGCGATCCAGAGGATGCGGCGCCCGTCGGGTGCGATCTGCAGGCTCATACCCTCGCCGACACCGCCGAACCCCCGCAGCGTATCCTGTGACAGCAGCTTGATGTTCTTCTGTACTGCGCCCTGCATCGCGTCCTCCCGGCTGATGCAGTCCATATAAATAATCGCAAAGGATGCAGCAATTTATAAATTAACTTGACTTGCCGCAGGGCCGCCCGCTTAACTGAAGGACGCTGGAACGTGCTGACAAAGGCGCGGCAGCGAAAGGGAAACGCTCGGAGAAAAACGATGATGCGCGCGATCAAGCTCGCAGCAGGCGCCTGCGCGCTGCTGACGACCCTGAGTCTGGCTTCCGCCGAAGATGCCTCTCGTTGGCCTGAAGGTCCGATCGAATTCGTTTGCGCCACCAATGCGGGTTCCGGTGCCGCAAACTGGTGCCTGCTGATCTCGGAAATCGTCGGCGCCGAGCTCGGCAAGCCGATCTCCGTGCTGTTCAAGCCCGGCGGGGCGGGCAATGAGGGGGCGAGCTATGTCGATAGCCGCCCGGCCGACGGCTACACCTGGCTCCAGCGCAACACCTCCTATGCCGGTTACATGAACCTGCCGACCTTCCGGCCGAACCCCGATGATTTCGAAGTGGTGGCGGATGTCGAGAAGTTCCTCTTCGTCGTCGCCGTGCCGGCCAGCAGCAAGTACAAGACCTTCCAGGACCTGATCGCCGACATGAAGGCGCGTCCCGGCCAGGTTACGGTCGCCGCCAACAAGCCCGGCTCCGCCCATCACCTGCACCTCGACAAGCTGTTCCGCGCCGCCGGCGTGACCTGGAGCTACGTGCCTTATGACGGTGCCGGCGACGCCATGAAGGACGCGCTGGGCGGCCATGTGGACGCCGCCATCGGCCCGCCCGGCATCTGGCAGCCGCATGTCGATTCCGGCAATGCCCGCTACCTCATACTGATCAACGAGGAGCACGTGCAGCAGCCGGGCCTGAAGGACGTTCCCATCCCGGCCGATCTGGGCCTCGTCTATCCCATCACCCATCAGGTGCAGGGCATCTTCGTCAAGAAGGGCACGCCGCCGGCCATCGAGGCCAAGATCGCCGCCGCCGTGACCAAGGCGATCGGGAGCCCGCGCTACAAGGACTATCTCGAAAAGAACAGCCACGTCGTTCCGGCGCTGAACACGGACGCTGCGGCCGCCACCAAAGCGTTCCAGGACGAGCGCAAGACCATGGGCGACACGCTCAGGGCCGCCGGCCTGCTCAAGTGACGCACGCCTCGGGAGCGCCGACGGGCGCTCCCGACGATCCCGCTTTCCGCAAAGGCGCCGCCGTCCCATGTCCGCCCAGAAAGCCTCCGTCCAGAACCTCATCCTCTACGGGCTGTTCGCCCTGTTCGCGGCGTGGGTCTTCTCGCTGACCGCCGACTTTCCCCAGCCGCTGCTGCCGGGCTACCCCGGTTCGGCGATGTTCCCGCGCTTCGCGGTGGTCCTCATGGGCGTGCTGAGCCTCATCGGGATCGCGCGCGAAGTGCTGCGCCTTTTCTCTGCGCGGGCCGGCGCGGTGCCGGTCCCGGCCGAGGGCGAGCCGGACGCGTCGTTGAACGTGCGGGACGTGGTGCTGAGCTGCCTCGCGCTCGCCGCCTTCGCGGTCGCGCTGGAATATCTCGGCATGGAGGTCGCGGTGTTCGGCTTCTGCGCCGCGATGACCTATGTGGCGACCCGCCATGTCGTCGCCTCGCTGGTCTCCGGCGTCGGCTCGGTCGCGGTGGTCTACATCGTCTTCGTACAGGGGCTGTCGGTCTTCCTGCCGCTGACCTTCCTTCCCCGCCACATCGCCTGGTGACGACGGATGATCGAGCAATTCATTCCGGCCTTCTGGCTGGCGGTCGACCCGGTCAACATCGCGCTGATCGTGCTGGGCGTATTCATCGGCACCGCCTTCGGCATCCTGCCGGGCTTCGGCGGCTCGCAGGCGCTCGCACTGATGTTCCCCTTCACCTATTTCATGGAGCCGGCCGGCGCCGTGATGTTCATGCTCAGCATCTATTCCGGTGCCGAGTATGGCGGCTCGATACCGGCCATCCTGATCAAGACGCCGGGCACCAGCGCCGCCATCATGACGATGCTCGACGGCTCGCCCATGGCGATGAAGGGCCGGCCGCGCCGCGCGCTGCAGATCTCGAACGTGTCGGGCGTCGTGGGCGGGCTGCTCTCCAGCGTCATCTTCATCTTCACCGCCAGCGGCCTCGCCTGGGTGGGCCTGCAGTTCGGCCCTTCCGAGCTGTTCGCGGTGGGCATACTGGGCCTGACCATCGTCGGCGGCTTCGTCGGCAAGGAACCCATCAAGGCCTTCATCGGCTGCGCGCTCGGCCTGCTGCTCTCCACCGTCGGCGATTCCTCCTTCGGCGGCACGCGGCTGACCTTCGACCAGCCCTTCCTCTATGACGGCATCCCGCTGATCGTCATGATCATGGCGTTCCTCGCCGCGCCGGAAGGGCTGCGCCTGATGCTGGCGGCCTTCGAGGCGCGGCGGGAGGGCGCGGGCAGCCATACGCCCTCGGCCGACGACCTCATCAGGTCCGGCGCCGATGACGGCTTCGGGCTGCGCGACTTCGTGAAGATTCTGCCGGCCTCCATCCGTGGCGGTCTCATCGGCACCGCGGTCGGCGCGTTGCCGGGACCGGGGCCGACGGTGGCCGCAGTGCTGGCCTATAATGAGGAGAAGCGCTGGTCTAGGGACCGCGACCTGTTCGGCACCGGCGTCGACGATGCCATCGCCTCCCCGGAATCCTCGAACAACGCGGTGGTCGCCGGCGCCCTCGTGCCCGCGCTCGCGCTGGGCGTGCCCGGCACCGGGGCCATCGCCATCCTGCTCGGCGTGCTGGTGAGCAAGGGCATCGTGCCCGGCCCGACCCTGTTCAGCCAGGGCGGCCCGCTGGCCATGGCGATCTTCATCGGCCTCGTGCTCTGCAACATCGCGCTGTTGCTGGTCGGCTGGTTCGGCATCCGCTTCTTCGTGCCGATCGCCTATGTGCCGGCCCGCATATTGGCGCCCTTCGTGCTGACGCTGCTGATCGTCGGCGCCTATGCCTATGACAACTCCATCGTGCAGGTGGTGATGTTCCTCGTGCTCGGCGGGGTCGCCATCGCGCTCGACAAGGTGGGCTTCTCGCCGCTGCCGGTGATCCTCGGCTTCGTGATGGGGCCGATCATCGAAACCAATCTCGGCCGCGCGCTCATCATCAACCGCGGGGACTTCGTGGCGGCGATGAGCCATCCCATCGCGCTCGGCCTGCTGGCGCTGGCGGCGATCATCGCGGTCGCCTCATTCTTCTCCCTCAGCCGCAAGAAGGCTTGAGGCGATGGCGGCCGGCGACGACACGGTGGAGGTCTTCCTGCTGTCGGGCTTCCTCGGCAGCGGCAAGACGAGCCTGATCCGCCGGCTGCTGAACGAGCCCGCCCTTGCCGACACCGCGCTCATCATCAACGAGTTCGGCGAGATCGGGCTCGACCAGCTCTTCGTCCGCAGCGCCGTGGAGAACACGCTGCTGCTGGAGAATGGCTGCGTGTGCTGCTCGATACGCGGCGACCTCACGGACACCATAGGCGAACTCTTCGTCCGCGCGGGGAACGGGGAGATACCGGCCTTTTCGCGCATCATCGTCGAGACGACGGGGCTCGCCGATCCCGCTCCCGTGGTCGCGGAGCTTCGGCGGCTTTCCGGCACGCCCCGCCCGGTGCGGCTGGCCAAGGTCATCGTCACCGTCGACGGCGTGCTGGGTCCCGAGCATATCCGCACCTGCGACGAAGCGGTGGCGCAGATCGCCCAGGCGGATCTCTGCCTGATCACCAAGGCGGACATCGTCGACGCCAACATCGTGAACGCGCTGGCCGACAGCCTGCGCGGCATGAACCCGGCCGCCCGGGTCGCGATCCTCGATCCGGGCGCGCTCGACATCGCCTCGCTGCTGGCGCCCGAACCCGTGCCGCCGGCGCCGCCGCGCGCCTACCGGCTGCGGCAGGGGGGAGCCGCCGCGCGCCATCGCGGGGTCGCCACCTGGTCGCGGGAGGTCGAGGAGCCGCTGGGCTGGGCGAAGCTGCGCGACTGGCTGGATCTGCTCTATTCGCTGCGGGCGCCGAATCTCATCCGGATGAAGGCGCTGCTGAACCTCGAAGGCGCGGCCGGGCCTGTGGTGATCCACGGCGTCGGCCCGCTCTTCGGGTGGCCGGAGCCTCTCGATTCGTGGCCCACGGCCCGCCCCCTGTCGCGCCTCGTGGTGATCACCCGCAACATGCCGGTTGACGTCGTGGGGCGGTCGTTCGAAGCCATCGTGACGGGACACCCCGCAGGGGTCGAGAACGGCAGATAGACATGGCGCGCAAACCCGACACCGGTGCGGAAAACATCGTCCCCCTGAAGGCGGTCAAGCCGGCTTCGCTGGCCGCGCTGGCCTATGATCAGGTCTATACCGACATCATGAACGGCAGCCTGGAGCCGGGCCGCAAGCTGCTGGTCGCCGACCTGCACGCCGCCTACGGCATCGGTCTCAGCCCGCTGCGCGACGCGCTCAATCGTCTCTGCGCCGACGGCCTCGTCCGCAAGCACGAGCAGAAGGGCTTCTTCGTCGCCGACCTCGACGAGGCCGAGTTGCTGGAGATCACCAATGTGCGGCTGGTGCTGGAGGAGACGGCGCTACGCCTGTCCATCCTCCATGGCGATACGGCGTGGGAGGAGCGGATCGTCATTGCCTTCTACCGGCTCTCCAAGGCCGCCTCGACGGATGCGGGCGACTATCTGCTGACGCCGGCCTGGTCGAGCGCCCATCAGGAATTCCATTTCGCCCTGCTGGAGGCCTGCCGCAACGACTGGCTGATCGGCTTCTGCCGCAAGCTCTACGAGCAGCTCACCCGCTACCGCGCGCGCCGCCGCTCGATTTCCGCGATGAGCTCGCCGTTGCGCACCACGCTGGTACAGGAGCACAAGGACATTCTCGACGCCTGCCTCGCCCGCAACGCCGACGAGGCCTGCCGCCTGCTGGTCGAGCACTACAAGCGCTCCTTCGAACTCGTGGTGAACACGAAATTCCGCCTGCTGGAGAATCCGCTGCGGCTCGAAACGCTCGATCCCCGGCCAGAGGAGGGCAGGGCGAAGGGGGCGGTGCCTGCGGACACGGCGGCTCCGCCGCGCAAGGCCGGCACGCCGGGCGGCCGTTCCAGGCGGAGGTCGTGAGGCCGTGAACATGCGTGCCGCCCGCCCGGAGCCGCCGGCCGGATCTTCTTCCGGGCCGGCGTCCAATCTGAAATGGGTCGTCCTCGGCGCCGGCGTCCTCTCGCAGGCGTCGATGTCCTCGCTGCATCACGGGCTTCCCTCCATCGGGCCGCTGCTGCGCTCGGGCTTCGAGCTGTCGCTGGCGCAGACCGGGCTGGTGCTCGCCGCCGCCAATATCGGCACCATGTCGATGATGATCCTGTGCGGGCTGGCGACCGACCGCTTCGGCGAGCGTCTGGTCAGCGGCGTCGGGCTCGGCACGGCCGGGCTGCTGATGGTGCTCGCGGGCTTCGCCGATTCCGTTCTCGCGGTCGGCGCGCTGCTGTTCCTGGCCGGCGGGCTCAGCGCCGTCACCATCTCCGCGTCGGGCCGTTCGGTGATGGCGTGGTTCTCCCGCCGCGAGCGCGGGCTGGCGCTGGGCATACGGCAGATGTCGGTCACGCTCGGTGGCGCGCTGGCGGCCATGGCGCTTCCCTTCGCCGCCACCCAATGGGGGGTGCGAGGGGCCTTCGTCACCCTCGGTGTCTTCTTCATGTTCGGAGCCATCGTCGCCGCCATCGGCCTGCTGCCGCCGCCGCACCGGGTCGAGGCGCCGCGCGCGGCGGGCCTGCCGTCGCCGCTGCGCGACCGGCCGCTGTGGAGGCTGGCGCTGTGCGCCGGCCTGTTCTCCTGCGCGCAGACGGCCGTCGGCTCGTTCACGGCGATCTTCCTCACCGAATATCGCGGCTTCTCGCTGGCGGCGGCGGCGACCGCTTTCGCCTTGATCCAGATCGGCGGCGGCGCGGCGCGCGTCATCGCCGGCCGGCTGTCCGACCGCACCGGCGAACGTGTGCCGCAGATGCGCCTGCACGGCTTCGTGCTGGTCCTGCTGCTCGGCTCGACGGCGCTGCTTGCCAACGGCCCGACCATGCCGCTGGTCGCGGCGCTGCTGCTGGCCGGCATCTTCACCCTGTCCTGGAACGGCCTCGCCTTCACCGCCACGGCGGAGATGGCGGGTTATGCCCGCTCAGGGCAGGCGTTGGGGCTTCAGGGTACCATCATGCGCATCGTCAGCGCCGGGGCCGGCGTCGGATTCGGGCTTGCGGTGACGGCCTTTTCCTGGCCGGTCGCGTTCGTCCTGCTCGCGCTGTTTCCGCTTGCCGGGGCGCTGCTGCTGACGCCGCTTATCGCCGAGGAGCGCCGCCGCTCCGCCCACACCGAGGTGCCGGTGCGCATTTCCGATTCATAGGGAGAACGACATGTCCGACAACCCCAAGGGAGCCATACTGCGCCCCGACGAGATCCGCCCCGCCGACCGCGGCAACGGCGCCCGCACCATTCCGCTGGTGCATCCCGGGCTCGGGGCGAAGAGCCTCATCAACGGCATCACCATCTTCTCGCCCGGCGCGAAGATCGCACTGCACAGCCATAATTGCGAGGAGAGCGTGATGGTGCTCTCGGGCGACGCCATCGCCGTCATCGACGGCGCCGAGCACCGGCTGAAGGCGATGGACACGACCTGGATCCCCGCCAACGCGCCGCACCGCTTCATCAACGCCTCGGAAACCGAGGAGATGAGCATCTTCTGGACCTATGCCGACGTCGAGGCGACGCGCACCAATCTGGAGACCGGCGAGACGCGCCCGGTGGCCTCCGAGCACGCGAAGAGGATGTGATGAGCGCGACGCCCCTTCCGGCCGCCCGCGCGGACGGCCCGCAGCCGGCCCCGGTGCTGGTCGACTTCATCGTCCGCGCGCTCGTCGCGGTCGGGTTGCCGCCCGAAGACGCGGCCACCGTCGCGAAGCTGATGGTCGAAGCCGACCTCACCGGCGCCGACGCGCACGGCATCTTCCGCCTGCCGCAATACATCGCGCGCATCAAGGCCGGTGGCACCAATGTGCGGCCGTCGATCAAGGTCAACCGTTCGGCGGCTTCGACGGCGCTGGTCGACGGCGACAACGCCATGGGCCATCTGGTGATGAGCCGGGCGGCCGAGACCGCCATCGAGATCGCGCGCGAGAACGGCATCGGCTGGGTCGGGGCGCATCACTCGAACCATGCCGGCCCGGCCGCGATCTATGCCGCCATGCCGATTCCGCACGGCATGATCGGCATCTACTCCGCGGTCGCCAGCGCCAATCACATGGCGATCTGGGGCAGCAAGGAAATGCTGCTCGGCACCAATCCGCTCGCCATCGGCGTGCCCGGCGGCGCCTCGGGCCCGCTCATCCTCGACATGGCGACGACGGTGGTCTCCTACGGCACGGTCAAGAAGCACGTGCTGCTCGACAAGCCGATGCCGGAAGGCTGGATGGTCAACCGCGACACGGGCGCGCCGATCACCGATCCCGCCGAGAGCAAGCAGGGCATCCTGCTGCCGGTCGGCGGCTACAAGGGCAGCGGCCTCGCTTTGATGCTGAGCCTTCTGGCCGGCACGCTGAACGGGGCGGCCATCGGCAAGGACGTGATCGACTTCAATGCCGACAATGCCAGCGTGACCAATACCGGTCACTTCATCCTCGCGCTCGACATCTCCCGCTTCGTGCCGTTGGAGCTCTTCCAGCGCGAGGTCGAGCGGCACGTCGCCGATCTGAAGGACGGCGAGACGCTGCCGGGCTTCGGCACGATCCGCCTGCCCGGCGAACAGCGCGCCGAACGCCGCCGCCGCCGCGCGGAGGAAGGAATTCCGCTGCCCGACGAATTGCTGGCAAAGCTCGACGACCTCGCCCGCCAGCTCGCCATCGCCCCGCTCGGCGCCTGACCCGTCACGGAGAGAACCATCATGATCATGGAAGTTGCCGAACTCACCATCCAGCCCGGCACGGAGGCGGAATTCGAGGCCGCCGTCGCCAAGGCGGCGCCGCTGTTCCTGCGGGCGCGCGGCTGCCACGGCCTCTCGCTGCAGAAGGTCATCGAGACGCCGAACATCTACCGGCTCCGCGTCGTGTGGGAGACGGTGGAAAACCACATGGTCGACTTCCGCTCGTCGGAGGATTTCCAGGGCTGGCGCGGCCTCGTCGGCGGCTTCTTCGCCGCGCCGCCCTCCGTGACGCACGAAACCGAGGTCAGCCGTTTCTGACCCGGCAGGCGGGCGTTCCGGCGCCCGCCTGCCATGGCCTCGATCCTCGCTGCCGAGGGTTGACTTTGTCGCGGTCGTATTAGAACGTTATAAGACGTTATAGTCTTCTGGGGCGTTCCATGTTCGATTCCGTCAATCCCGCCACCGGCGCCGTGCTGCGCAGCTATGCCGAGCTTTCCCCGGCCGATCTTGAACGGCGTGTGGGCGATGCGGTCGCCGCGCAGCGGGGCTGGAAGCGCACGCCCATCTCCGAGCGCGCGGCTCTGCTGCTGCGCCTCGCGAGCGTGCTGCGCGAGGGCGTCTCCCGCTGGGCGCCGCTGATCACGCAGGAAATGGGCAAGCCCATCGGCGAGGCCGAGGCGGAAATCCTGAAATGCGCCTGGTGCTGCGAGTTCTATGCCGGCAAGGCCGAGGAGTTCCTCGCGCCCGAAAGCGCCCCTAGCTTCGCCAGCGACAGCTACGTCGTGTTCGAGCCGCTCGGCGTGCTGCTGGCGATCATGCCGTGGAACTTCCCGTTCTGGCAGTTCTTTCGCTTCGCTGCGCCGGCGCTGGCGGCCGGCAACGGCATGCTGCTGAAGCACGCCTCCAACGTGCCGCAATGCGCCGAGGCCATCGAGCAGGTCTTCGCCGAGGCGGGCGCCCCGGCAGGGCTGATGGCGAACCTGCTCGTCCATCATTCGAAGATCGCGGCGCTCATCGAGGATTCCCGCGTCGCGGCGCTGACGCTGACCGGCTCCACCGAGGTGGGCAGCCTCGTCGCCGCGCAGGCCGGCCGCGCGCTCAAGAAGCAGGTTCTTGAGCTGGGCGGTTCAGACCCTTTCATCGTGCTGGCCGATGCCGACATTCCCACAGCGGCGGCGTTCGCGGTGAAGGCGCGTTTCCATAATGCAGGTCAGAGCTGTGTCTGCGCCAAGCGCTTCATCGTGGAGGAGGCGGTGGCGGACGCCTTCGTCGCGGCGATGACGGCCGAGATGGACGCCCTGACGATGGGCGATCCGTCCGAGCGCACCGTCCATGTCGGGCCGATGGCGCGGGACAATCTGCGTCGCGATCTGGCCGGGCAGGTCGAACGCTCCATGGCGGCCGGCGCCGTGCTGCGCCGGGGCGGGGCGCCGGTGGACGGGGAGGGCTTCTTCTTCGCGCCGACGCTGCTCGACCACGTGACCCCCGACATGGCGGTGTTCCGCGAGGAGACCTTCGGCCCGGTCGCCGCCATCATCCGGGCGCGCGACGCCGACGAGGCCATCGAACTGGCCAACGCGACCGAATTCGGCCTCGGCGCCGCCCTGTGGACCGCCGATGTTCCCCGCGCCCGTGCGCTGGCCCGCGAGATCGAGGCCGGCGCCGTGTTCATAAACGGGCAGGTGGCTTCCGATCCGCGCCTGCCCTTCGGCGGTATCAAGCGCTCGGGCTATGGCCGCGAGCTCAGCGTCTACGGGCTGCGCGAATTCACCAACATCAAGACCGTCTGGATCGGCCCGGCACGCCCCGCCGCCTGACCGCGCCGCACCGGAGCGAGAACCCGCTTCGCCGATTGACGGGCGCCGCAGGAGCCGATACCAAGATTAAAACGTCATAAGACGTTATAAGATAAAACCAAGGAGGAGACGCCAATGATTGCCACCCATCTCTCGCGTCGATTGCTTCTCGCCGGTGTCGCGGCGGCGGCCGGCCTCGCATCCGGTATTCTGCCGGCGGGCGCGGTTGAGCCGCGCGCCCCGACCGGACCCATCGAGGTCACGGTCGGCACCAGCGCCGGCGGCACGCCGGACGTCATGATGCGCCGCATGGCGCAGGTCCTGCAGCAGACCGGCATCGTCAAGGAACCGCCGATCGTCGTCGTGAACCGCACCGGCGGCTCGTGGATGGTGGCCAGCAACTACGTGCTCGGCAAGGCCGGCGACGAGAACACCTATCTCGCCATCGCCCAGCCCATGCTGACCACGCCGATCACGCAGGGCCTGCCCAACACCTTCGAAAAGCTGACCCCGCTCGCCCTGTTCGTGCAGGCCGACCTCGTGGTCGCGGTGCGTCCGGAGTTCGAGGCCAAGAGCTTCAAGGAGCTGGTCGAGATCGCCAAGAAGAAGCCGCGCAGCGTGCGGCAGGCCGGCGCGCAGGTCGGCTCCACCGACTACATGGTGACGGGCCTGATCCAGAAGGCCGGCGGCGTCGAGATCAACTACATTCCCTTCGACGGCGGCGGCTCGGCGCAGACCGCCTTCCTGGGCGGCAATGTCGACATGATCGTGCTCACCATCGACGAGGCGCTGCCGCTGCAGAAGGCCGGCAAGGCCCGCATCCTCGGCGTGCTCAACGAGAAGCGCCGCACCGATGCCGAGCTGAAGGACATTCCGACCGCGCGCGAACAGGGCTTCGACGTGGTGTGGGGGCAGGCCTGGGGCCTGATGGGCGCCGCCAATCTCGACCCCGCCGTGGTCGCCTGGTGGGACGACAAGCTCGGCAAGATGGTCCAGACGCCCGAGTGGAAGAAGATGATCGCCGACAACTATCTGCGCAGCGAATACACCGACAGCGCGCAGACCAAGGTTCTGCTCAAGAAGATCTACGAGGACCACCTCGCCCTTCTGCGCACCCTGGGCCTGTCCAAGCAGTAGCCCGGCCGGGAAGCTTGCCGACCGTCCGCCCCGGCGGGCGGTCGGATCAAGCCCTGCCTGACCCCAAGACCTTAGTGACCATAAGACCTGCCTGACCTCCTAAGAAAAGGCACGCGGCCGGCGGCGGCGCGCCCCATTGGCAAAGAGGAAGACCGTCCATGCGACTGGCAACGGGAATGCCGCGCTACATCGCGCTCGCCATGCTGCTGATCTACGCCGGGCTGCTGTTCGCCGGCATCGACCTCGTCTACTGGGACGGCTATGCGCCCGCCTCCGGCTTCGCGCCGGTCTGGGTCGCCATTTCCGGCCTGATACTCGCCACGCTGATGCTCTTCGACATCGGCGCCGAGCCCGTGCTGGAGGACGGTCCGATCCTGCCGAGCCGGGAGGAGTTCCGCCGCGTGGTGCTGGCGCTGGCGGCGCTCTGGCTCTTCGTCGTGGCCGCGCCCTTTCTCGGCATGATCCCGGCGGCGCTCGCGCTGATGCTGTTCCTGCTGCTTGTCGTGCTCGGGCGCCCGCTGCTGCCCAGCCTCCTGACGGCCTTCGTCACCGACGGCCTGATCTACCTCATCTTCATCCACTGGCTGAACGTCCAGCTCCCGCGCGGAATCTTCGGTATCTGAGGTCAATTCGAGCAGTCTGGACGATCACATGATGGATACGCTCTCCCTGCTGGCCCACGGCTTCAGCATCGCCTCCACCCCGACCAACCTGCTCTTCGTGCTGGTCGGCGTCTTCCTCGGCCAGGTCATCGGCCTGCTGCCCGGCATCGGGCCGGCGGCCGGCATGGCGCTGCTGCTGCCGATCACCTTCGGCCTGGAGCCGACCAGCGCGATCATCATGCTCGCCGGCATCATGTATGGCGGCATGTATGGCGGCACGCTCACCTCGGTGCTCATCAACGTGCCGGGCGAGGCCGCCAGCGTCATGACGGCGGTCGACGGCCACCAACTCGCCCGGCAGGGCCGGGCCGGCGCGGCGCTCAGCATGGCGGCCATCGGCTCCTTCCTCGCCGGCATCGGCGCGGTGATCGCGGTGGTCTTCCTGACGCCGGTGCTCTCCTCGATGGCGCTGAGCTTCAACGCGCCGGAATACTTCCTCATCGCCGCCTTCGGCATCATCGCCACCGCCAGCATGGGCACCAGCTCGGCCGTGAAGGCGCTGCTGGTGGCGGTGTTCGGCCTCGGCATCGCGCTGGTCGGCACCGATCCGTTGCTGGGCACCTCGCGCCTGACCTTCGGCAGCCTCGACCTGCTGGAGGGCATCGACTTCCTGCCCGTCGCCATCGGCCTGTTCGGCATCGCGGAGGTGCTCGTCTCCATCGAAAGCCGCGAGGAGATGGAGCCGATGAAGACCCGGCTGCGCGACCTGTGGGTGACCAAGACCGAGTGGCTGTCCTGCCGCATGGCGATTCTGCGCGGCGGGCTGATCGGCTTCGCCACCGGCGTGATGCCGGGCGCCGGGCCCACGGTGGCCTCGCTGCTCGCCTATGTGATCGAGAAGCGCTGGAGCAAGAACCCCGAACGCTTCGGCCGCGGCGCCCTCGACGGGCTGACCGCCTCGGAATCGGCCAACAACTCGGCGGTGCACGGCGCGCTCGTCCCGATGCTGGCGCTGGGCATTCCCGGCTCGGCCTCCACCGCCGTGCTGCTCGCCGGCCTCATCCTGCTGGGCATCCGTCCCGGCCCGATGCTGATGAACGAACAGCCCGACCTCGTCTGGGGCCTGATGGCGAGCATGTTCATCGGCAATGTGATGCTGCTGGTCATCAACCTGCCGCTGGCGCCGGTCTTCGCCTCGCTGCTGCGCATCCGCTACGCCTATCTGGCACCGGGCATCCTCGTGCTGTCGCTGATCGGCGCCTATGGCGCGACGCTCAGCCTGTTCACGGTCGGCACCACGCTGGTCTTCGGCATGATCGGCTACGCCATGATCAAGCTCGACCTGCCGCGTCCGCCTCTCGTGCTGGCGCTGGTGCTGGCGCCGCTGATGGAAACCTCGCTGCGCCAGTCGCTCATGCTCTCGCAGGGCAGCATGAGCATCTTCATCGAGCGCCCGCTCTCGGCCGTCCTCACGGTCGCGGTGGTCGGCATGCTGCTGCTTCCGGTGATCCGCATGCTTCTCGCCCGCCGCCGCCCCGGCATCGCCGGGGCATGAACACCCGGCACGGAGCGGACGCCTTCCGCCCCGTGCCTTCCCGATCCGAATCCAACCGAGACAGGTCTTCCATGACAGCGTCCCCCGTGAGTCCCCCGGTCATCGACGTGCACGCCCATGCGATCACGGCCGACGCCTTCCGAGCTCTCGCCCGCGAGACGCCTTCGATCGGCCTGCGGCTGACCGACATCGACGACCGTTCGCTCATCCTGGCGATCGGCGGCGTGGTGCAGAACCCGTTCCCGCGCTCGGCCATGGATCTCGACCTGCGCTTCGCCGATCTCGCGCTGGCGGGCATCGACCTTCAGGTCATCTCGCCCTCGCCGCACTTCTTCCTCTATGACGAGCCCGCCGCCGTGACCGCCGCCACCTCGGCCATCGTCAATGACGAGCTGGTGGCGCTGGCCCGCGCGCATCCCGACCGCTTCCTCGTCCTCGGCACGGTGCCGCTGCAGGATCCCGCCGCCGCTGTCGCCGAACTGGAGCGCATCATGCGGCAGGACTGCGTGCGCGGCGTCATCGTCGGCACCAACATCCACGGCGCCAATCTCGACAGCCCGGGGCTGGAGCCGTTCTGGGAGGCTGCCGCCGCGCTTGGCGCCTTCATCCTGGTGCACCCGCATAAGATCGCCGGCGGCGACCGGATGACCTCCTATTATCTCAAGAACGTCATCGGCAATCCGCTGGAGACGACCATCGCCGCCGGCTGCCTGCTCTACAGCGGCGTGCTCGACCGCTATCCCGCGCTCAAGGTCTGTCTGTCGCATGGCGGCGGCTTCCTTCCCTACCAGTCGGGCCGCTTCCGCCATGGCTGGAACGTGCGCCCGCAGGATCGCGGCCGGGCGACGGGCGGTCTCGACGCCGGCCTCGGCCGGCTGCTCTACGACACCATCCTGCACGACGAAGCCAATCTTCAGTTCCTGGTCGATCAGGCCGGGCCGGCGCGCGTGATGCTCGGCAGCGACTACCCGTTCGACATGGGCACGCTGGAAGGTGTGCGGCAGGTGCGGCGCCTCCCCATCGGCGAGGAGGCCAAGGGCGCCCTTCTGCGCGGCACGGCCGAGCGGCTGCTGGCGAAATCGCCGGTCGCGGCGCTGGCCTGAGCGGGGAGGGGCGCGAGATGGCCGACAAGGGTGCGGGCACCGAGGCGCGGCGCTTTTCGGCCGATACCCTCACGCGGTTCGCCACCGAGGCGATGCGCGCCTGCGGCCTGCCGCAGGCCGACGCCGCGCAGGTCGCCGACCTGATCGTCGAATCCGACCTCAACGGCGCGGATGCGCACGGCATCTTCCGCATCCCGCAATATGTGCGCCGGCTGCGCGGCGGGGCGGTGACGACCCGCCCGAACATCGTCGTCGAGCGGACCGGGCCCGGTACGGCGCGGGTCGACGGCGACAATGGGATGGGCCATCTGGTGATGCACCGGGCGGCGACGATGGCGGTGGAACTCGCCCGCGAGGCGGGCATCGGCTGGGTCGGCGTGCGCCGCTCCAACCATGCCGGCCCGGCCTCGCTCTATGCCTCCATCCCGCTCGCCCACGGCATGATCGGCATGTACAGCGCGGTGGCGAGCGCCAACCACATGGCGGTGTGGGGCGGCTCCGAGCCGCTGCTCGGCACCAACCCGCTGGCCATCGCCATCCCCGCCGGGGAGGAGCCGCCGGTGGTGCTCGACATCGCCACGACGGCGGTCTCCTACGGTACCATAAAGTCCTACGCCCTCAACGGTCGCCAACTGCCGGAGGGCTGGATGATCGAGCGGGCGACGGGGCTTCCGCTCACCGATCCCGCGCGCAGCGACGAGGGCGTGCTGGAGCCGATCGGCGGCTACAAGGGCAGCGGCCTTGCCCTCGTGCTGGGGCTTCTGGCCGGCACGCTCAACGGTGCCGCCTTCGGGCGCGAGGTGGTCGACTTCAACGCCGATTCCTCGACCGAGACCAACACCGGCCATTTCATCATGGCGCTGGATGTTGCCCGCTTCCTGCCGCTCCCCGCCTTCAGGGCCGCCGTCGACGCCCAGCTCCGCAGCCTGCGCGACACCGCCCGCCTGCCGGGGGTCGAGGCCATCCGCCTGCCGGGCGCCGACCGTGTGCGCCGTTATCGCGAGCGCAGCGGAGCCGGCGTGCCGGTCCCCGCGCCGCTGCTCGCCCGGCTGGACGGCGTGGCGCGGGAGCTTGCCATCGCGCCGCTTTCCCTCCCGGCGGCGGTGGCGTGAGGGCCAGTTTGGCGTGGACAGGTCCTTCTAAGACGTTCTGCCCGGTTGATGTTGCCTGCCGCCTGTCGTCAGTAGAGCCGACATTCCGAAGGTCTGCCGCATGCCGGGAGGCCTTCTCCCCGCACTCTTCCGGGAGGCCGTGAAGCGTTCGAACGATATGGGCCCAGACAAGGAACTCGTTCTTCCCCCGCTTCGCGCTGCGGTTGGCTCGCCCCTGTGGCTGCAGCTCAAGCACGCGCTGCGCGACCTCGTGACCTTCGAGCTCAAGCCCGGCGACCGCATCCCCACCGAGCCGGACCTGTGCCGCCACTACGGGCTGTCGCGCATCACCGTCAGGCAGGCCGTCACCTCGCTGGTCGACGAGGGGCTGCTGAAGCGCCAGCAGGGGCGGGGTACCTTCGTGCTGGCGGCGCGGCTGGCGCAACATCTGGGCGATGCCGACCATTTCCTCAACAGCGGCTTCGACGCCGAGCCGGCCGAACATGTGCAGCTCTTCAGCGCTGAGACGGCGCCCGCGCCGGACTGGCTCGCCCACAAGCTCGGCATCGCGGCGGGGAGCGACGTCTTCAAGATACGCAAGGTGCTGGCGCTTCCCGCCGCGCCGCCGGTGGCTTTCCGCACCACCTTCATCGCCTCGGCGCTCGCCCCGAACCTGTTGCGCCTCAACCTGTCCGTTCCGATGTATGCCGTGCTCGAACGCGACTTCGGCATGAGCATCGTCAGCGCCGACGAGATCATCGAGTTCATCCTCGCTGACGACTTCCGCTCCTCCATGCTGAGCGTGCCGGTCGGCCATCCGCTCATCCTCGTCGAGCGCATCACCTATCTGGAATCGGGCGCCGCCGTCGAATGCTCGCGCGCCTATTACCGCGCCGACCGCTTCCGCTTCGAGCACCGGCTGCAGCGCTCCGGCAATGCCCAGCGTTCGGCGGTGTCCGTGACATAGGCCACCGGACCCGTACGGTTTCGGTCCCGGCGGCGCGGCGGCGGTATTGCTGCGTTGCGAAAGATTGACGCGCGAGGCGGAACTTCTGCCCTTCCTGCCGGCTTTATCCTGCGGCGCCAGACGCCCCGCGAACCGCACAGGATGGAGCCCGGATGCATCGACGACAGCTGCTGCTTGGTGCTGCCCTGCTGCCGCCGCTGCTGGCGGCGGGTTTTCCGCTGTCCTCACGCTTCTTCGACGTCGCCGAGGCCCAGGGCGAGGCGTCTGGCGAAGCCCTGCCGTTCGATCCGGCGACGGTGCGCAAGATGGCGCGCGACCTCGCCGCCAAGCCCTTCGCGAAGCGCGACCAGAGCCTGCCCAAGTCGCTCGATCAGCTCAGCTACGACGACTACCGCAATATCCGCTTCAACACCGACCGCGCGCTCTGGCGGGGGCAGGGCCTGCCCTTCGAGGCGCAGCTCATGCACCGGGGCTTCCTGTTCCGCGACCGCGTGGACCTGTTCGTCGTAGCGGAAGGCAAAGCGCAGGCGATCCCCTACAACGCCGACCTGTTCCGCTTCGACCATGGCGTCGCGCGGCCCGATCCGAAGCTCGATCTCGGCTTTTCCGGCTTCCGGCTGCACGGCCCGATCAACCGCCCGGATTATTTCGACGAGTTCGCCGTCTTTCAGGGCGCGAGCTACTTCCGCGCGATCGGCAAGGGGCATGTCTATGGCTCCTCGGCGCGCGGGCTGTCGGTGAAGACCGGCGATCCCGGCGGCGAAGAGTTCCCGGTCTTCCGCGCCTTCTGGATCGAGCGGCCACGTCCGGGGGTGAATTCCATCGTCGTGCATGCCCTGCTCGACAGCCCGAGCGCCGCCGCCGCGCACCGCTTCACCATCCGTCCGGGCGACTCGACCGTGTTCACGGTGGAGATGGCGCTCTACCCGCGCACCGACATGGACCAGGCGGGCCTCGCCTCGCTGACCAGCATGTTCCTGTTCGCCCCGAACGACCGCGACGGGATCGACGATTTCCGCCCGGCGGTGTGCGACGCGCAGGGGCTTGCCCTCATCAACGGCAATGGCGAGCGCGTCTGGCGCCCCCTCGTCAACCCGAACCGCCTGCAGATCAGCTCGTTCTCCGACACCAATATGCGCGGCTTCGGGCTCATGCAGCGCCAGCGCTCCTTCTTCGACTATCAGGATCTGGAGGCCCGTTACGAGAGACGGCCGAGCGTCTGGGTCGAGCCGATCGGCGACTGGGGCGAGGGGGCGGTCCACCTTGTCGAAATCCCGACCAAGGAGGAGGTGCACGACAACATCGTCGCCTTCTGGCGGCCGAAGGAGGTGCTGCGCAAGGGTGGGGAGTATTTCCACACCTACCGCTTGCACTGGACCTGGGACACGCCGGACGTTTCCCCGCTCGGACGGTTCGCCGCCACGCGCGCCGGCGGCAGCACCGATCACCGGCTGTTCGTGCTCGACCTCGTCGGCGAGCGGCTGAAGGGCCTCGCACTGGACGCCGTTTCCCCGACCGTTTCGGCCAGTGCCGGCGCGGTGTCGAATGTGGTGCTCCAGTCCAATCCGGAGATCGGTGGCCTGCGTCTTTCCTTCGCCTTCGAGCCGCGCGGCGCCGAGCTGGCGGAGTTGCGGGCGCAGATCGCGCAGGGCGAGGAGCGCCTGAGCGAGACCTGGATCTACCGATGGACGCCGTGACGGCGGCACCCGCGTATCCCGAGGCCGCCCGGCTCGCGGGGGGCAGTACCGGCTTCGCGCCCGCTCTGCCGGAGGAAGCACCGCTCGACATGCCGGTGCAGTCGCTGCGCGACGTACCGCCGGCGCGCCGGCTGCCGGCTTCGGCGGGCCTGCTGCTGCGCCGGGCCTTCGTCATCGGCGGTGCGGGGGCGCTCACCGTCATCGGGGCGCACGAGATGTACCGGGTGCTCGATGTCGGCGGCCTCACGGCGCTGGAAGGCGTGGTGCTGGCCCTTTTCGTCCTGCTGTTCGCCTGGATCGGCTTTTCCTTCACCAATGCCGTCGGCGGGGTGATCGCCATGATGGCGCCGGCCGTCGGGCTCGGCATCGATCCGCAGGCGCCGCTGCCGGTTTTGCGCACCCGCACGGCATTGCTGATGCCGACCTATAACGAGGCCCCCACCCGCGTCTTCGCCGGCCTGCAGGCGATCTACGAATCCCTTGAGGCGACCGGCGCGGCCGAAGCGTTCGACGTCTTCATCCTCAGCGACACCACGGATGCCGATATCTGGATCGCCGAAGAGGCCGCCTTTCTCGCGCTGCGCGAGCGCACCGGCGGCGGGCGCCTCTTCTATCGCCGCCGCCCACGCAATACCGACCGCAAGGCCGGCAACATCGCGGAATGGGTGACGCGTTTCGGCGGCCGCTACGAATCCATGCTGGTGCTCGACGCCGACAGCCTGATGAGCGGGGAGTGCATCGTCCGCCTTGCCGCCGCCATGGAGGCGAATGGGCAGGTCGGGCTCATCCAGACGCTGCCGGTCATTGTCGGCGGGCGCAGCCTCTTCGCCCGCGCGCAGCAGTTCGCCGGTCGCCTCTACGGGCCGCTGATCGCGCGCGGCCTCGCCTGGTGGCACGGGCCGGACAGCAATTACTGGGGCCACAACGCCATCATCCGCACCCGCGCCTTTGCGGAATGCGCGGGGCTGCCGCATCTCAAGGGTCGCAAGCCGTTCGGCGGCCACATCCTCAGCCATGACTTCGTGGAGGCGGCGCTGATACGGCGGGGCGGCTGGGCGGTGCACATGGTTCCGGCGCTCGCCGGCAGCTACGAGGAGGGGCCGCCCTCGCTCACCGATCTCGCCATACGCGACCGGCGCTGGTGCCAGGGCAACCTCCAGCACACCGCCGTGCTGCCGGCGCGGGGGCTGCATCCGCTTAGCCGCCTGCATCTGCTCACCGGTATCGGCTCCTACATCACCGCGCCGCTGTGGCTCGCCATGCTGCTGGCGGGCCTGCTCATCGCCCTTCAGGCGCGTTTCGTGCCGCCGGACTACTTCCCCTCGCAATTCTCGCTGTTTCCCGCCTGGCCGGCGCAGGACCCCGCGCGCGCCGCGCGGGTGTTCGTCGGCACAATGACGATCCTGCTGCTGCCCAAGCTGATGGCCTATGCGATGACCATGCGCGAGGCGTCGGCGCGCCGGGGCTTCGGCGGGGCCCTGCGGGCCTTTGCCGGCATCCTGGTGGAGACGCTGATCTCCGGCCTCGCGGCGCCAGTGATGATGGTCACGCAGTCGGCAGCGGTGGTCGGCATTCTCGCCGGCCGGGACGGCGGCTGGTCGCCGCAGCGCCGGGGCGACGGCAGCGTGCCGCTGCGCGCGACGCTCAGGCATTTCGCGCCGCACACGCTGTTCGGCCTCGCAATGGGCGGCGCGGCGCTGGCGATCTCGCTGCCGCTGTTCCTCTGGATGAGCCCCGTCGTCCTCGGGCTGGCGATTGCCGCTCCGCTCGTCGCCTGGACCGCCCGGAGCGCGGCGGGCGCACGCTTTGCCCGCTGGGGGCTGCTCGCCACGCCCGAGGAGCGCGAGCCCCCGCCGGTGCTGCGCCGGGCCAACGAGATCGCGGATCAACTCGAAGCCGCTACGCTCCCGGGCGATGCCGTCCATGCGCTGTTAAAACGCCCGGAACTGCTTGCGGCCCATCTGGCGATGCTCCCCCATGGCGGCCGGCGCCTTGCGGGCGACCACGCGCCCGAACGCCTCGTCGCGCGCGCCAAGCTCGATGACGCCGGCTGTCTCGACGAGGCCCTCGCCGCGCTGACCCCGCGCGAGACGGCGGCGGCGCTCGGCGATGCCGAGGCGCTCGACCGGCTGCTGCGGCTTCGCGACGGTGAAACGGTCGCGACCTAAGCGTCCCGCCGTGCGGGCCGGAAAGCGCCGCGCCTTTGCGAAAGAGCGCGGGCGTATCGCGGCGTAGCAAGGGCCGTCGCCGGAGGTCTCGCCATGAGCCAGTTTACCATCACCCTTGAGCGCACCGTCACCATGCGTGAGGTCGGCCACGTCACCGTGGAGGCCACCGATCTCGGCGAGGCGGAGCGCATCGCGCGGGACCGCGTCCAGCACGCGGCGGCGCTCAATGTCGACTGGCAGGTCGAGATGGAGGATGCGGGGCGGGCGGTCGTGGTGGATGTCGAGGAGTTCGACGCCGCCGCCTGACAGTGCCCGTGCGATGCTGCAATGCAGCATACCGTCGCGTGGAGACGGGGTGATGAAAAGCCGGAATTTCCTTAAGTAATTTCGCCGGCTGACGATTCCGTCTTTCGCGGGGAATCCGGGCCGCCGCTTTCATGTTGTGGTGCAGCATGGAGCGGAATAGGGTACGCCGTTCCTCCTGCACAGGCGTGCCCCATGGCCCGAGCGACGACGCCCCGCGCAAAAACCTCTCCCGCGAAATCTCTCCCGCCCGCTCCCGCCCCTGCGGCTGGTCCCGGCGCCGAAGCGCCGCCCGCTGGCCGCGCGCCCGTGCTGGTCGACCTCGCCTTGCAGGGGGGCGGCTCGCACGGCGCCTTCACCTGGGGGGTGATCGACCGGCTGCTGGAGGAGGAATGGCTCCGCATCGACGGCGTCTCCGGCACCTCGGCGGGAGCGATGAACGCGGCGGTGATGGCCGACGGCTATGCCGCCGGCGGCGCGGAGGGCGCGCGCGCCGCGCTCGACGCCTATTGGCGCCATGTCGCGGATGCCGCCCGCTTCTCGCCCTTCCAGCGCGGGCCGCTCGACGTGCTGCTGGGGCGCTGGACGCTCGACAATTCGCCGCTCTTCGTCGCCATGGACCTGATGTCGCGGCTCTATTCGCCCTACGACCTCAATCCCGGCGGCTCCAACCCGCTGCTGGCCATACTGGAGAAGGCCATCGACTTCGATCGGCTGAAGGCCTCGCCGGTCAAGGTCTTTATCACCGCTACCAATGTGCGTACCGGGCGCGGCCGGGTGTTCCGCAACGCCGAGATCACGCCGGAGGTGCTGCTCGCCTCCGCCTGCCTGCCCACGCTGTTCCAGGCTGTGGAGATCGACGGTGAGAGCTACTGGGACGGTGGTTATGCCGGCAACCCGACCATGACGCCGCTGGTGCGCGAGCTCGATTCCGACGACACCATCCTCATTCCGATCAACCCCATCGAGCGGCCGGGCACGCCGCGCACGGCGGCCGAGATCCTCAACCGGCTTAACGAGGTGTCGTTCAACTCCGCGCTGCTGAAGGAGCTGCGCATGATCGCGCTGCTGCGGCAGGTGGCCGATCCCGGTCATAGCGAGGGCGCGCAATGGGCGAAGATGCGCATCCATCTGGTGCGCAACTCGATCATGGGTACGCTCGGCTATTCCTCCAAGCTCAACGCCGAGTGGGACTTCCTCACCATGCTGCGCGAGGAGGGCCGCAAGGCCGCGACCGCCTTCCTCGAGGCGGATGCCGACAATATCGGCAAGCGCTCCTCGGTCGATCTCGATGTGCTGCTCGAAGGGGTGTGAGCTATGGGGCTCCTCGGCATCCTTCTCGGCCTCGCGCTCCTCGTCTGGTTCGCCTATCGCGGTTGGAGCGTGCTGCTGCTGGCGCCGCTCTCGGCGATGGTCGCGGCGTTGCTGTCGGGCGAGCCGCTGCTCGCCAACTGGACGCAGACCTTCATGGGCAGCGCGGCGAGCTTCGTCGGCCAGTTCTTCCCGCTGTTCCTGCTCGGCGCGCTGTTCGGCAAGCTGATGGAGGATTCCGGCTCGGTCTCGGCCATCGCCGACTTCATGACGGCGAAGCTGGGCGCCGGGCGGGCCATCCTCGCGGTCGTGCTCGCCGGCGCCATCGTCACCTATGGCGGCGTCAGCCTGTTCGTCGCGCTGTTCGTGCTGGCGCCGATGGCGCAGGCGCTGTTCCGCGTCGCCGACATTCCGCGCCGGCTGATGGCGCCCGCCATAGCGCTCGGTACCTTCACCTTCACCATGATGGCGCTGCCCGGCACGCCGGCGATCCAGAACGCCATCCCGATGCCGTTCTTCGGCACCACGCCCTTCGCGGCGCCGGGGCTTGGCCTCATCGCTTCCGCCATCATGCTCGGCTTCGGCCTGTGGTGGCTCGGGCGCGCCGAGGCGGCGGCGCGCCGGGCGGGGGAGGGGTTCGAGGGCGATGCGCAGCCGGTGAACGCCCATCTCGACGACACGCTGCTGCGCGAGCGGGCGACGGTGGCGCGCGAGTTCGACCCGGCCGAGATCGCCCATGGCCATCAGAGCGCCGAGCGGCCCTCCATCGCGCTCGCGGCGCTGCCGCTCGGGCTGGTGATCGTCGTCAACCTCGCCATGTCCTTCGTCATCCTGCCCCGGCTCGATTTCGGCTTTCTCGCCGAGGAGCGCTGGGGCGGCATCCCGCTGGCGGCGGTCAGCGGCGTGTGGTCGGTGGCCGTGGCGCTGATCGTCGCCATCGTGGCCACGGTCGTGATCAACCGGCGCCGGCTGCCCAAGCTGCGCGACACCATGGATGCCGGCGCCAATGCCTCGGTGCTGCCGATCTTCTCGGTGGCGAGCCTTGTCGGCTTCGGCGCGGTCGTGGCGGCGCTGCCGGCCTTCGCGCTGGTGCGCGACTGGGTGCTCTCCATCGGCGGTGGGCCGCTGGTCTCGCTGGCGGTGGCGACAAATATCCTCGCGGCGCTCACCGGCTCGGCCTCGGGCGGGCTCACCATCGCGCTCGACGCGCTGGGGCCCGTATTCCTTCAGCGCGCGGGCGAACTCGGCATCGACCCGTCGCTGCTGCACCGCGTGGCGGTGATGAGCGCGGGCACGCTCGACAGCCTGCCGCACAGCGGGGCGGTAGTGACTCTGCTCGCCGTCTGCGGCACGACGCCGAAACAGAGCTACCTCGACATCGTCATGGTTGCTATCGTCGGTGCCATAGTGGCGCTGGTGGCGGTCATCGCGCTGGGATCGGCCGTCGGCAGCTTCTAGCCGGCGGGTACGGAGTGACGATGACGGCGATCAGTGTTTCGGGCCTGCTGACCTTCACCATCGCCATCGTCGTCTTCTTCGCCGGCTCGGGGATCAACCGCGCGATCCCGCCGCTGCGCGCCTGGAACATACCCGAGGCGGTGACCGGCGGCCTGCTGGCGGCGCTGACGACCTTCGTGGTCTACCGCTTCTTCGGCGTCGAGATCGGCTTCGCGCTCGAAGCCCGCGACATGCTGCTGCTCTATTTCTTCACCGGCATCGGCCTCAATGCCCGCATCGACGACCTGCTCGCCGGCGGACGTCCGCTGGTGATCCTGCTGGCGCTGACGGTCGCCTTCCTGGTCATCCAGAACCTCGTCGCCCTCGGCTCGGTCGCCCTGCTCGGCCTGCCGGAGGGGCTGACCGTGTTCCTCGGCTCGGCCTCGCTGATCGGCGGCCACGGCACCACCATCGCCTGGGCGCCGCTGATCTCCGAGCGCTTCGGCGTGGCAAGCGCGATGGAGGTCGGCATCGCCGTGGCGACGCTTGGGCTGGTGGTGGCGAGCCTTGCCGGCGGCCCGATCGCGCGCTACCTCATCGCTCGCCACGGGCTGAAGGGCCCGCCCGGCGAGGAGGCCATCGTCGGCCTGCCGGCTTCCGTGGGCGGGCCGGCCTCCGACGACATCAGCCATGTCAGCCTGCTGCGCACCGTGCTGGTGCTCAACGTTGCCATCCTGATCGCCTTCGCGCTGGAAGGCGCGGTGGAGAAGACGGGGCTCAAGCTGCCCATGTTCGTGGTGTGCCTGCTGGTCGGCATCGTGCTCACCAACACCGTGCCGCGCCTGTTCCCGCAGCTGCGCTGGCCGACGCGCACGCGGGCGCTGGCGCTGGTCTCCGACCTCGCGCTCAACGTCTTCCTCGCCATGTCGCTGATGAGCATGCAGCTCTGGACGATCGGCGGGCTCGGCCTTGTGCTGGTGCTCGTGCTGGCGGTGCAGACGGTGGTGGCGGTTGCCTACATCATCTTCGTCGTGTTCCCGGCGATGGGGCGCGACTATCAGGCGGCGGTGATCTCGGCCGGCTTCACCGGCATCAGCCTGGGGGCCACCCCGACCGCCATCGCCAACATGACCGCCGTCACCAAGACGCACGGTCCCGCGCCGCGCGCCTTCATCATCCTGCCGCTGGTCTCGGCCTTCTTCATCGACATCGTGAACGCGGCGGTGATCGGCTTCCTCGCGCGCTGAACGGGCTCAGTCGGCGCCGGGGTCCTCGGCGGTCTCGGTCACCGTGCGGCCGAAATTCTCCACCTGGCCCTGATAGGTGCGGCGCGTCGCCGGGTCGACGACGGCCAGCGGCGCGCTGAGCGCAAGGCCCGCCGCCCCGCCGACCGCCTGCCCGACGCCCATGGCGCCGGCGGCGATGCGGTCGCCCAGGCTCACTTCCGAATCCGTCACGGTCTGCCCGTTGATCAGCCGCTGGCCGATGAGCTGCACGACCTCCGGCGAGGCGGCGAAGCGGCCATGGTTGAGCGCGTCGTCGCCGGTGCGCATCGCGGTCAGGTCGATCACCACGATGCCGGACTTCTCGAGGTCGGCGTAGTATTTCTGCGCGTCGATCAGGCCCAGCCGGTCGACGCCGCCGGCGATGCGGCGCGAGACCTGCAGCGCCCGGTCGTCGCGCGAGACGAACAGGGTGAAGCGCGCCTGCGGGCCGTTCAGCGCCCGCCATTGCGAGGCGAACACGTCGACGTCGACATCGGGCGAGGCCAGGATGACGTTGCTGATCTTGCCTGGCAGCTTGCCGCGCCGGATCGCCATCTGCCGCAGCCCCTCCATGGCGAGCCACGCCCCCATGGAGTGCGCCATGATGGTGACGTCCTCGACGCGGGGGTCGCTCGCCACCTGCCAGACTGTCTCCTCGAAGGCGTCGCGCGAGAAGATGGTGCTCTCGCGGTCGAACAGATAGTCGAACACCCGCGCCCGCGAGGGCCAGGTGAACAGCACCGGCGCCACTTCCGAGCCGGAATCGTGGACGATCTGCGCGAAGCGGAAAACGGCGTCCTCGAAGCGGTTGTTGAAGCCGTGCACGAAGATAAGCACGCGCCGGCTCGGCGGCAGATGCGAATCCAGCCAGCCCTTGGCGGCCTTCACGCTCGGCAGCGGCTTCACGTTCACCGCCGCGAAATCGGTCGCGGGGTTGGGCGGCAGCTGGCGCGGCCACTGTACCTGCCCGACGACGCGGCGGTCGTCCGGCGGGATCGAGACGGTGAAGGCGCTGAGCGAGACGCCGGAGCCGCGCTCGCCTGTGTAGACGATGCCGGCATTGTCGGAGGGCGCGCGGGTGGTGGCGACCAGAAGGTCAACGGTCGAGGTGTCCGGCGCGGCGGCCGCGACCGGCTCCAGCACGCCCACCGGGCGGCTGGCACATCCGGCGCTCAGGGCGCAGGCCAACGCAACAACGACCAGACGCATACCGCCTCCGCCGGGCACCTTCCCGGACGCTTCCGGGCAGCAATATCGCGCCTGCGCCCCGCTGACCAGACGCGACACGGACACAGGCCGGGCGGAAATCGCTACGGCGCGAGGCTCAGCGCGCCCGCCAGCGCCAGCACGAGGGCGACCAGCGAGAGCCCGGCGATGGGCCAGCGGCGCAGCACGGCGTCGAGCCGCTCCATGCCGGCGCCGAGCGCGCGCACCAGCGGCGCGGCGCGTTCGGCCAGCACCACGACGTCGCCCTCCGGCACGCGCGGCAGGCGCCGGCCGAAGCCGAACAGAAGCACGGCGAGGGCGCCGCCGAGCAGGATCGGCCAGCTCGCCGCCCACAGTGCGGCTGGTGCCAGCACGTTGGCGAGCGTATAGCCGGTCGCCGGGCCGAGCAGCGCCCAGCCGGCGACGAGCGAGGCGAGCGCGGTGGCCGCGAAGGGCAAGGCCATGCCGGTGGGCGCGCTTTCCTCAGGGGCGGCTTTCGAGGTCGACGCCACGAGACGCAGGAAATGCAGCATCAGCAGCGCGCTGCCGGCCGCCGAGAGGGTGGCGAGCGTTGCGGCCAGCCCGTCGCCGAAGGGGGCCTTGGCCGCGTATTTGGCGAGCGCGCCTGACGTGAAGGGCAGGCCGGCGAGGCTCAGCGCCATCACCGTCATCACGGCCAGCACCGGCAGCCGGCGGGCGCTCCCGGTGACGGCGATGACGCCGACGCCGAGAAACAGCGCGCCCTTCACCAGCATGTGGTGCAGCGCGTAGTAGGCGAGGAGCCCCGTCACCCCGGTATCGCCGATGGCCAGGCCTGCGCCGGCGATGGCGGCCACCAGCCCCATCTGGCTCACCGTCGAATAGGCCAGCACGGTCTTGGGATGCTGCTGGGTGATGCCGATGGCGACGCCATAGAAGGCGGTGGCGAGGCCGAGCGCCATCAGCGCGCCGCCCCAGTCGGCCAGCGGCGTGCCGAAGGGCAGGAAGCGGATGAGCCCGATCACCCCCGCCTTCACCACGATGCCGCTCAGCACCGCCGAGGCCGGCATCGGGGCGACAGGATGGGCGAGCGGCATCCACACATGCAGCGGCGCCAGCCCCATCTTCAGCCCGAAGCCGAGGATCAGCAGGGTGAGCGTCGCCGCGCGCCAGGGCGAGGCGTCGAGCGTCGAAACCGCATCGGCGATGAGCTGGTTGCCCACCGGGCCGGCGGTGGCGAGCAGCACGAAACCGAACAGCAGGCAGGCTTCGCCGAGCAGCGCCAGCGCGATGTAGAAGAAGCCGGCCCGCTCCGCGCGAGCCGAACTCTCGTGCATCACCAGCCCGTAGGCGGACAGGCTGACCAGCGAGAACATCAGGTAGAAGCTGGTCATGTCGGCGACGACGAAGACGCCGAGGCTGCCCGCCATGGTGAGCAGCCACCAGATGGCGAAGCCGGCGCGGCCGGTCTCCTCGCGCATGTAGGCGCGGGCATAGAGGCCGGCGGCGGACCACAGCAGGGCGGCGCCGCCCAGCAGCAGGGCGCCCGGCGCGTCCAGCGCCAGCACCAACCGGAACGGCGCCGGCGCCAGAAGCAGCGTGCCGCCCGGCGCGACGAGCGCCGTCGCCAGCCCCGGCAGTGGCGCCACCGCCAGCAGCCCGAAGACGCGGCACCGGAAGGCGGGCAGCAGGCACAGCCCGACCATGGCGAGCGGGGTCGCGAGGGTGGCGAGGAGCAGCAGGCCGGAAAGCGTCATCGCGTCCTCCTCACGGCCGGCCGATGGCGAGAAGTTCGAAGGGCTGCAGCGGCACCAGGCCGAGCGCCACGGCGACCAGCGCCAGCGTCAACGCGGTCAGTTCGCGCGAGAGCGCCACCGGGCGGGTGGCGAGCGGCGCCGGCGGCGTCGCCATGGCGCGCTTGAGCACGCGGGTGACATAGGCGGCGGCGAGCAGCCCGCCGACGCTGATCACGGCGGCGATCCACCACGCGCCGGCCAGCGTCGCCGCATTGAGCAGCAGCAGCTTGGCGACGAAGCCGCCGCTCGGCGGCAGGCCCATCAGCGACAGGCCGGCGAGGCCGAAGGCGAACACGCTGACCGGCGCGGCGCGCCCGGCGCCGGCGAGTTCGGCGATGCGGTCATGGCCGAGCGCCTCGGCGATCATGCCGGCGGCAAGGAACATCGCCGCCTTGGCGAAGGCGTGCGAGACGAGCTGGAGCATGCCGCCGGTCCAGCCGATGGTCTGCCACGCCGGCACGCCCGGCTCGGCGGTGAGCCGGAACATGAGGAATAGATAGCCGATCTGCGCCACGGTGGAGTAGGCGATCATCAGCTTCAGCCGCTCCTGCCGCAGCGCCACGACGCTGCAGATGAGGATCGCCGCCGCGCCGAGCCCGGCCAGCACCTGCGCCGCCGGCAGGCTCGGCGGGCCGGGCAGCACGTCGAACCACAGCCGCACGATGAGGAAGAACGGCGCCTTCACCACCAGCGCGGAGAGCACGGCGCTGGCGGGGGCCGGCGCGCCGGCATGGGCGGGCGGCAGCCAGATGTGCAGCGGAAACAGAGCGGCCTTCGCCATCAGCCCGCCGATCATCAGCGCCACCGCCGCATGGGTGGCGAGATCGGGTTGGGTGAGTTCGCGCAGCGTGCCGATGTCGAGCGTGCCGTAGCGGCCATAGAGCAGCGCCGTGCCGAGCAGGTAGAGCGCCGAGCCGATCAGCGCGAAGACGAGATAGCGCAGCGCCGCCTCCAGCGTCGCCGCCCGCCCGTCGAGGCAGACCAGCGGCACCGCCGCGAAGGTGAGAAGTTCCAGCGCCACGAAAAGGTTGAACAGGTCCTCGCCGACCAGCACGAGGTTGAGCGCGCTCCACAGCCCCATCAGCAGCGACCAGAAGGCGAAGGCGCGCCGGCCGTCCGGCGTCGCGTCGTCGGCACAGAACAGCGCGCGGGCGTTGAGCGCCACGAGGGCGACGACGAGAGCCGCCATCGCCAGCATGACCGCCGACACGCCGTCGGCGCGCAAGGCGAGGCCGAGCGGCGGCGCCCAACCGCCGACGACATAGGTCAGCGCCTCCCCGGTCTCCGCCACGGTCGTGGCGATGGCGCCGGCCACCGCCAGCCCGGCGACGAGGACGGGGAAGGCGACGAACTCCACCCGGCGCAGGCCGATGAGCGCCGTCACACTCATCCCCAGCAGGCCGATGACCGGCACGACGAGGGCGAGCACGAGGAGATATCCGGCGGGGCTGGAGGCGGCCATCAGCCGTGCTCCGCCGGGGCAGACGAGGCGGCGGCGGCCGCTTCCTCCGCCCGTGTCTGAGCGAGCCGGCGCATCAGCATCACGGCGAGCGCGGTGGCGGCGAAGGCGACGACGATGCCGGTGATGACGAGCGCCTGCGGCACCGGATCGCCGGGCAGGCCGGCCGCCGCGCCGCGCCGGGCGGCGACGCCGAACATCAGGAAGACGCCGGCGCCCATGAGGTTGAAGGCCAGCACGCGGCGCAGCGGCGAGGCCTGCGCCAGTACGCCGTAAAGGCCGAGCCCGACCAGCAGCGCGGCGGCGAGGCCATAGAGCGTTGGCCCGCTCATGCGCGCGGCCTCCGAGCGCCGGGGCCGAGCACGATGAGCGCCAGCAGGACGGCGAGCGAGGTGGTGAGCGCCACCTCGATGAGGACGATCACCGGCTTGGCGAGGCCCTCGGGCCAGGCGAGGAAGCTGCCCGGCACCAGGAAGCCGAGGAGGCCGAGGGCGAGGAACAGCGCCGGCCCGCCGACGACCAACGCGCGCAGCCGCGTATTTCCCAGCTTCGGCGCCGGCGCGAGCCCAGCCATCAGCACCAGCAGTCCCATGGCGGCGATCAGCGTCGCCGCCTGGAACTTGCCGCCGGGTGCGTCGGCGCCGATCCAGAGGATATGCACCGCGACGACGAGCCCGACCGGCGGCAGCAGGCGGGCCAGCAGGCGCAGCGGCGGGCTCGGGGCGTCGGCTCCCGGAACCATCGGCGCGCCGCGCCAGTCGGCATCGGGGGCCAGCGACCAGATGCCGATCAGCGCCAGCACCACGACGACGGTCTCCAGCAGCGTGTCGAGCGCGCGATAGGCCAGCAGCACGGCGGTGACGGGGTTGCCGAGGTCGAGCGCCGCCAGCGGCTCCACCGCCGCCGCCGCGAGGCTCGGCGCCGGATCGGGCGCCTCCAGCACGAGGAAGGCGAGGCCGCCCGCCACCAGCGCGCACAAGCCGGCGAGGGCGAGGCGCAGCGGCCGGGACGGCTGGGCGGCGGGGGTCGCGAGCGACGTCGCGCCGAGCAGCAGCAGGCCGGTAAGCGCGCCGACCGCCGCCTCGGTCAGCGCCACGTCGACGGCGCCGAGCCGCACCCAGACGAGCGCCAGCACCAGGCCGAAGCCCATGAAGCCGATGGCCGACGCGCGCGCCTGCCGTGCGGCGAGGCTGAACAGCGCCAGCACCAGCAGCGTCGCGACCAGAACGGCGTCGAGCGCGAGTTTCATCAGCCGCGCCCGTCCCGCGCGGCCCGTGCGATGAGCTGGCCGGCAATGGCGCCGGAGAGCAGCGCGATGAGCCAGATCGCCAGCAGCTTCAGAGCGGCGAGCGGGCCCGGCGCCTGCGCCATCAGCCCCAGCACGATGAGGCCGAGGCCGAGAGTGTCCGCCTTGGTGAGCGCGTGAAGGCGCGACAGCGTGTCGGGAAAGCGCAGCAGCCCCGCCGTGCCGGCGAGGAAGAAGAACAGCCCGGCGACGACCATCGCGCCGGTGAAGAGGTCGGCCAGCGCGCTCACCGCTTCTCCTCCGCGACACCGGCGGCGTGGAGAGCGGCGGAAGCGAAGGCGGCGAGCACGGCGAGGGTGAGCGCGACGTCGGTGAGCGAGGCGATGTCGAGCGCGCCCGCCAGCAGCAGCGCGATCGCCGTACCGCCGGTGCCGGCGAGCTGGACGATCATCAGCCGGTCGGCCCCGCCGGCGCGAGCCGGGGCGCGCAGCAGCGCGGCGAGGCTGGCGAGCACCATGAGCGCGACGAGCAGGGCGGCGAACAGCAGGAACTCAGCCATTCCCGTGCTCCCGCTTCGGTTCCCGCGCCAGCGCCGCGAAGGCGGCCTCGCCCGCTGCATAGTCCTCGGCGACCGGCTGGGCCGTGTCGAGCGCGTGCACCAGCGTCGTGGCCGCATCCGCCGCCACCGGCAGTGTGCCGGGCTGGAGGCTGTACCAGGCGTGGAACGCCTCGCGCGCCGTGCCTTCCGGCAGGCGGGCGGGAACCGCGACGAGGCCGGGCGCGAGCTTCGGATGCGGGGACAGCGCGCGGCGCGCCACGTCGAGCCCGGCGCGCAGCGACTGCACGGGGAAGGCAAGGGCGAGCCGCGCCAGCGCGCCGAGGTCGAGCCGGCGGCCGGAGGGCGGCAGCAGGCGCAGGCTCAGCCCCGCCGCCGTGACGGCTGCCAGCACGCCGACCGGCAGGTCCTTCGGCGCGGCGCCGTGCAGCGCCAGCCAGAGCAGCAGGAATCCGGCGGCGCGCGCGAGGCCGCTCGCCAGCCGTGCCGGCCGCGGGCGGCGCGCTGATTCGCGGCGCGAAAGATGGCGCGGGGCCTTCGGCACCAAGCGGATCTCCTGTGGGGCGACGCTCCAGCCTCGCCGACGGTGCTACTGTGCCGAGCGAAACGGGTGCGGCGCAATACGGCTCGTTCCGGTCTTTTGTCGATCCGCTGACGAAAGACGCAGCCGGCACCCACCGCGAAAGGTTCCTTCGCACCGTCGGCGGGTATAATGTCGGAGCCGTCGACGGACCGGGCCGCAGGGGCGCGTCACCGTGCCGTGACGATGCCGTGTCAGCCATGGATACGGGAACAGCGTCCCTATCGCGGCCCGCCGAGCGTGGCCCGTTTTTGAGGAACCACCTCCACATGACGACGACCGGAATGCCCTGGATGGGTTGCCTCGCCCTCGGTGCGAGCCTTCTTCTCGCGGGTTGCGGGCAGGAGCAGGAGGCGCAGGCGCCCCAGCCCCGTCCCGTGCGCGTGGTCACGGTGGAGAAGGGCGAGGGCGGCCAGCTCGTCTCCTTCACCGGCGAGGTGCTGGCGCAGGACGAGGCCTCGCTCGCCTTCCGCGTCTCCGGCCGGATGATCGAGCGCAACGTCAATGTGGGCGATCAGGTCAAGGCCGGTCAGGTGGTCGCCCGGCTCGATCCGCAGAACGCGCTCAACACGCTGCGCTCGGCGCAGGCGGCGGTCGCCGCCGCCGAGAGCCAGCTCGTCACCGCCGCCAACACGTTCGACCGGCAGGAGCGCCTGCTGGTCAACGGCTTCACCACCCAGGCCAACCACGACGCTGCGCGCACCGCGCTGCAGGCGGCGCAGTCCTCGCTCGACGACGCCGAGGCCCAGCTCAAGATCGCCACCGACAATGTGAGCTACACCGATCTCGTCGCCGACGCCCCCGGCACGGTGACGGCGCGGGGCGCGGAGCCCGGCGAGGTGGTGCAGGCTGGACAGATGATCGTTCAGCTCGCCCGGCAGGGCGGGCGCGACGCGGTGTTCGACGTGCCGGCCAACATCCTGCGCACGGCGCCGCCCGATCCGCTGATCCGCGTCGCGCTCAGCGACGACCCGAGCGTCACCGCCATCGGCCGCGTGCGCGAGGTGGCGCCGCAGGCCGATCCGGTCACCCGCACCTTCCGCGTGCGCGTCGGCCTCGACAACCCGCCGGCGGCGATGCGGCTCGGCTCGACCGTGGTCGGGCAGGTGCGGCTGGAGAACGATCCGGTCATCGACATCCCGGCCTCGGCGCTCACGGCGGTGAACGACCAGCCGGCGGTGTGGGTGTTCGATCCCGCCACTCAGACCGTGGCGCTGCGCAACGTACAGCTGCGCAGCTTCTCGCAGGCCCGCGTCGCGGTCGAATCCGGGCTCACCCCCGGCGAGGTGGTGGTGACGGCGGGCGTGCAGGCGCTGCATCCCGGCCAGAAGGTCCGCCTGCTGGGGGCGGGGTCGTGATGGGATTCAATCTGTCCGAATGGGCGGTGCGCCAGCGCTCGCTCGTCATCTATTTCATGATCGCGGTCGTTGGCGCCGGCGTGTTCGCCTATACGCGGCTCGGCAGGGCCGAGGACCCCTCCTTCATCATCAAGACGATGGTGGTGCAGGCCGCCTGGCCGGGCGCCGGCATCGAGGACACGCTCCAGCAGGTGACCGAGCGGCTTGAGCGCACGCTGCAGGAAACGCCGCATCTCGACTTCATCCGCAGCTATACGCGGCCCGGCCTCACGACCATCTTCGTCAATCTGAAAGGCAGCACCACCGCCGAGGAGGTGCCCGACGTCTGGTACCAGGTGCGCAAGCGCGTCGGCGATATGGCCCACACCCTGCCGCGCGGCGTGGTCGGGCCGGGCTTCAACGACGAGTTCGGCGACACGTTCGGCCTTATCTACGGCTTCACCGCCGACGGCTTCACCCATCGCGAGCTGCGCGACTATGTGGAGCGCGCCCGCTCGACGCTTCTGAACGTGCCCGACGTCGCCAAGATCGAGCTGCTGGGCGAGCAGGACGAGCAGATCTTCGTCGAGTTCTCCGTGCGCGAACTCGCCAATCTCGGCATCGACCGCTCCGCCCTTGTGGCGGCGCTGCGGGCGCAGAACGTGGTGCAGCCTTCCGGCACCATCCAGACCGGCGACGAGAAGCTGGCGATCGACGTCTCCGGCGCCTTCGGCTCCGAGAAGGACATTGCCAACATCAATTTCGCGGTCAACGGGCGCATGCTGCGGCTCGCCGACATCGCCACCGTGCGGCGCGGCTACGCCGACCCGCCGCGCCCGATGTTCCGCGTCAACGGCGAGCCGGCCATCGGCCTCGCCATCGCCATGAGCGAGGGCGGCGACATCCTCCAGCTCGGCCGCAACGTCGACAAGGCGATGGCGCAGATCACCGCCGAGCTGCCGATCGGCATCGAGCCGCATCTGGTGGCCGACCAGGCGGTGACGGTGGCGGGCGCGATCTCCGAATTCATGGAATCGCTCTGGCAGGCCATCGTCATCATCCTCGCGGTCAGCTTCATCGCGCTCGGCGTGCGCGCCGGGTTGATGGTGGCGCTGACCATCCCGCTCACGCTGGCGGGCGTCTTCGCCATCATGTGGATGATGGGCATCGACATGCAGCGGATCTCGCTCGGCGCGCTGATCATCGCGCTGGCGCTGATGGTGGACGATGCGATGACCACCACCGACGCCACGCTCGGGCGCCTCGCGGCCGGCGAGAAGAAGGAGGTGGCGGCGGTCTTCGCCTTCAAGACCTACGCCTTCGCCATGCTGGCGGGCACGCTCGTCACCATCGCCGGCTTCGTGCCGGTGGGCTTCGCCGCCTCCTCGGCGGGCGAATACACCTTCACCCTGTTCGCGGTCGTCACCATCGCGCTGCTGGTGTCGTGGCTGGTGGCGGTGATCTTCGCGCCGCTGATCGGCCTCGTCATCCTCAAGCCGCCGAAGAATGCCGGCGGCGAGCCGGGGCGGGTGATGCGCGTCTATCGCGGCTTCCTTTCCGCCGCGCTCACCGCGCGCTGGGTGACCATCGCCGTCACCCTCGGCCTGTTCGTGGTGTCGGTGCTGCTGATGCCGCTGATCCCGCGCCAGTTCTTCCCGTCTTCCGACCGGCCGGAGCTGCTGGTCGACCTGCAACTGCCGCAGAACGCCTCGATCTACGCCACCGAACGGGCCATGCAGCGGCTCGACGCGGCGCTGAAGGGAGACCCGGATGTCGAGCGCTGGAGCGGCTATGTCGGGCGCGGCGCCATCCGCTTCTATCTCCCGCTCAACGCCCAGCTTCCCAACGACTTCTTCGGGCAGGCGGTGGTCGTCGCCAAGGACGTGGCGGCGCGCGAGCGGCTGCACGCCAAGCTGGTGAAGCTGCTCGCCGACGACTTCCCCAATGTGGTGAGCCGCGTCTCGCCGCTGGAACTCGGCCCGCCGGTGGGCTGGCCGATCCAGTACCGGGTGATCGGGCCCGATCTGGCGCAGGTGCGCGACATCGCCTTCCAGCTCGCCGAGGTCATCGCCGCCGATCCGCTGACGCGAACGGTGAACTATGACTGGATCGAGCCGGCGCGCGAGATCCGCATCCGCGTCGACCAGGACCAGGCGCGCCTGCTCGGCCTGTCCACGGAGGCCATCGGCTCGGTGCTGAACACGGTCGTCACCGGCGCCCCGGTCACGCAGGTGCGCGACGACATCTATCTCGTCGACGTGGTGCTGCGCGCCACCGACGAGCAGCGCGTCTCGCTCGACACACTGCGCACGCTGGAAGTGCCGCTGCCCGGCGGGCGCACCGTGCCGCTCAGCCAGTTCGCCACCTTCGACTACGAGCAGACCTATCCGCTCGTGTGGCGACGCGACCGGCAGCCCTCGCTGACCGTCCAGTCGGACATCGTCGAGGGCGAACTGCCCGAGACGGTGGTGCAGCAGCTCACCCCGCCTATCGAGGCGCTGGCCAAGACGCTGCCGGCCGGCTATCGCATCGAGACCGGCGGCACGGTGGAGGAGAGCGCCTCCTCGCTCGCCTCGGTGATCGCGGTGGTGCCGGTCATGCTGCTGATCATGTTCACCGTGCTGATGTTCCAGCTCAAGCGCTTCTCGCTCACCTTCCTGGTAGTGAGCGTGGCACCGCTCGGCCTGATCGGCGTGGTGCTGGCGCTGCTGGTGTCGAGCCGTCCGCTCGGCTTCGTCGCCATCCTCGGCGTGCTGGCGCTGATCGGCATGATCATCAAGAACGCGGTGATTCTGATCGGCCAGATCGAATCCGAGCGCGCCGGCGGCAAGAATGTGCGCGAGGCGGTGATGGACGCGTCCTGCGCGCGCTTCACGCCGATCATGCTGACGGCGGTCTCCACCGTGCTCGGCATGATCCCGATTGCCCCGACCGTGTTCTGGGGGCCGATGGCCTTTGCCATCATGGGCGGCCTGCTGGTCGCCACCATGCTCACGCTGATCTTCCTGCCGGCGCTCTATCTGGCGGCGGCGGGGCGCGAGCGGCCGGCGACGCCCTGAACGGGCGCCGCCCTCAGGGAACCGGCGCGGGTTCGGCGGGCTCGGCGGCCGGCGCTTCCGGCTCGGGCACCGGCGGCGGCGCGGCGGCGGGCGTGCCGCCGGCCGGCGCCGCTGGCGCCGACGTCGGGCCGATGCGCTCGATCATGTAGGGAAAGAACGGGTTCGACGACATGCGCACCAGCGCGTCGAGGCTGACGATCAGCGCGCCGCGCTCGCCACGCACCGCCATGGCGCCGAGTTCGAGCCCGAAATTCTCGGATGGATCCGGGTGCGAGCCATAGAGCCCGTCCTCCGGCGGGAAGGGCAGGGCGACGTGCGAGAGCGAATAGACGTCCGGCGGGTAGCTCAGACCGAGCGGGCGCACGACCTCCTCGCTCGACCCCGCCGCGATGCTGCGCTCCACCACGAGGTCGCTGCCGGCATCCTCATTGGTGACGATCACCGTGCGGAAATTGCGCGGCAGCGGAGGTAAGAGGCGCAGCAGCGCCGAATAGGAGGTCGCGCGCAGCAGCGGGCCGAGCTTGGTGTTGCGGTTGATGTCGAACAGCACCAGCTCGCTGCCATTGCTCGGGAGCTGGCTGTAGAAGGCGTCGATGATCGCCCGCGTCGAGACGGTGAAGTCCATCACCGACTGGAAGGTGAGCGCCGGCGCGAGGTCCTTGAGCCGGCCGGCGCGCGCCTCCCGCGTGATGGCGGCCTGTAGCGCGCGCGTGAGCTGATGCGACTGCACCGCGCCGTTGACCGGGAAGCTGTTGTACTTGAAGGGGTTGAACTCCGGCACGATGCCGAGCCACGCCGCCTTGTCGAAAGCCGGCAGCAGGGCCGGCAGGGCGGCGAGGCCGGCAAAGCGGGCAAAGCGGGTGATGCCGATCATCGGCGATATGAGCACCAGCCGGTCCGGCCGCACGAGCTTGTCGTCACCGAGGGCGTCGAGCGCGTATTTCAGCGCCAGCGCTCCGCCATTCGAAAAGCCGACGATCTCCAGCTTCTTGCCCGGCGCGCGGGCGGCGGCCTCGCGCACGGCGAGGCGGGTCGCAGCCAGCCAGTCCTCCCATTCCGCGGCGGTGAGGCCGGCGGGCACGGTGCCGTGGCCGGGCAGGCGCGGGGCGACGACCACGTAGCCGGCCTCGGCGTAGCGCCGTCCGACATGGCGCAGGCTGTAGGGCGAATCCGTCAGCCCGTGCAGCAGCACCACGGCGCCGACCGGCTCGCCCGCCGGCAGCAGCTCATAGGAGCGGTTGAAATTCTGCGTCAGGCTGGGGGGATAGACGACGCTGCCGGCGAAGTAGCGGTTGGAGGGGATGCGCTCGTCCTCCGGCAGCTTCTGCACCACCTCGGCGATCACCTCGGCGAAGAGCTTGTCCTCGCGGGCGAGGTAGCCGGCCCAGTCGGCGGCGTCGAGCTCGGCGATGCTCATCTCCTCCGGCACGAAGGTGTGCCAGGCCTCCAGCGGCGCGCCGGTCTGGGCGAACCACACGCGCATGCCGAGGAAGGCGACGAAGCCCAGCACGAGCAGGATGACGAGCCAGCGGACGGTTCTCTTGAGACGGGCGAACATCAGGCGGCGGTCTCCGGTGCGGGTTCAGGCGCCGCCTCCTGGCGGCCGGACAGCAGGCGGGCGATCCAGCGCGTGCTCTCGGCCTCCTCGCAGAAGGTGAGGGCGGCGATGACCAGCGGCACGCCGATGAAGGCGCCGGAAAGTCCCCACATGAAGGACCAGAAGAACACGGCGAACAGGACGAGGAAGGGCGAGATGGCCAGCGCCCGTCCGGCCATGCGCGGCTCGATATAGCTGCCGCTGAAGAACTGGATGACGTTCATGGCGAGGAAGACCAGCACGGCGGTCTCCCACGAGCCGAACTGCGCCAGCGCGAACAGGGTCGGCAGCACGGTCGCCACCAGCGGGCCGATGAAGGGGATGTAGTTGAGCGCGAAGGCGATGACGCCGAAAGCCGGGGCGAGGTCGAGCCCCAGCGCCGCGGTGACGGCCCAGACGAAAAGGCCGGTGAGCACGCTCATCACCGTGCGCACCATCATGTAGGTGCGGAACTTGGCGGCGGTCGCGGTGCAGGCGCGCACCAGCATGCGGCCTCTCTCGCCCGCCTCGGCGATCAGCTTGGCGCGCACGATCTCGACTTCGAGCAGGCCGAGCATGACGAAGATCAGCGTCACCACGCCGAAGCCGACCATGCCGTTGAGCCGGCCGGCGGCCCCCTGGAAGAAGCGGATCAGCCAGGTGGCGTTGAAGGTGTCGGCGAGCATGCCGGCGGAATAGAGCCCGAGTTCCTCCAGCCGTGCGGCGGTCTCGGTGTAGAGCGTCTGGAAGCGGGCGGCGTTGGCGATGAGCCAGCGTCCGGCCTGGCTGAAGCCCCAGACGCTGACATAGGCGAGGGTGGCGATGACGAGGATGGTGGCCGCCAGCGTGATCGCCATGGCGAGCAGCGCGGGCAGGCGCTGCTGAAGCCGGAGCTGGAGGGGCCAGACCAGCGCGATGATGAACAGCGCGAAGGCGACGGGCGCCACGATCTGCCGGGCGAAGAACACCGCCCCGGCCAGCAGGACGAAGGCGATGAGGCCGAGGAAGACGGTATTGGCGCGGGAGGTCATGAAAGCCTGCAGGTCACGGGGGCTATACAGGCGGATATCACGCCGGCCCGCCGGTAGGAACCTGCCACCCGGTCGGGGTGGTCCTTCGTCAGGCTCCCCGCCCGCGACAGATGGCCGGAAGCACTGCTTGATCGGGTGAGCCACACGCTGGCGATCGCAGTGAGGTGGCAGGTCGACGGCGGGGCGGGGAAACGCCGGCCGGCGAAGGGCTATTTATCTATGGGTTTAGTAGCTTATAATCCGGACTCCGTACATAACGCGTTCAACACCCAACGCGGGCGCCCTCGCGGCCTTCGTGGCCGCCGAACTGTCGCAAGGAAGATCCGAATGACCCTCTCATCGACGGCCGACGACGGCCTGAACGTCCTGTGGTTTCTGCCCACCCATGGCGACGGGCGTTATCTCGGGACGAGCGCGGGCGCGCGCGAGACCGATATCGACTATCTGCGCCAGGTGGCGCAGGCCGCCGACCGGCTCAGCTATTACGGCGTGCTGATCCCCACCGGCAAGAGCTGCGAGGACAGCTGGCTGGTCGCCTCCGCGCTGGCGCCGGTGACGAAGCGCCTGCGCTACCTCGTAGCGGTGCGGCCCGGCCTTGCCTCACCCACCCTCTATGCCCGCATGACGGCGACGCTCGACCGCATCTCCGGCGGGCGCCTGCTCATCAACATCGTCACCGGCGGCGACCCGGTGGAGAATGCCGGCGACGGCATCTTCCTGAACCATGACGAGCGCTACGAGGTCACCGACGAGTTCCTCCAGGTCTATCGCCGCCTAATCGCCGGCGAGCATGTCAGCTATGCCGGCAGGCACATCAGGGTCGAGGACGCCCATCTCCTGTTCCCGCCGCAGCAGGAAGGCGGGCCGGCGCTGTATTTCGGCGGCTCGTCGGAGGCGGCGAACAAGGTCGCGGCCGAGCATGTCGACAAGTACCTCACCTGGGGCGAGCCCCCGGCGGCGGTCGAGGCGAAGATCAAGCAGGTCCGCGCGCTGGCCGAGGCCGAGGGCCGCAAGGTGAGCTTCGGCATCCGCCTGCACGTCATCGCCCGCGAGACCGACGCCAAGGCGTGGGAAGCGGCCGAGGATCTCATCCGCCATCTCGACGACGACACCATCGCGAGCGCCCAGAAGGTATTCTCCCGCCTCGATTCGGTCGGACAGGCGCGGATGTCCGCCTTGCATGGCGGGCGCCGTGATAAGTTGGAGATCAGCCCGAACCTATGGGCCGGCGTCGGGCTGGTGCGCGGAGGTGCGGGCACCGCGCTGGTCGGCTCGGGCGAAACGGTGGCGGCACGCATGCGTGAATATGCCGATCTCGGCATCGACAGCTTCATCCTCTCCGGCTACCCGCATCTGGAGGAGGCCTACCGTGTGGCGGAGCTGGTGCTTCCGCGCCTGAAGCTCAACCACTCCACTGCGCAGGCGGGCGGCAAGGTGAATACGGGCCCCTTCGGCGAGACTATCGCCAACGACTATCGCCCGCCTATCCGCGCGGCGCAGTCGTGAGCGCCACGGCCCAGAACGGGGAGGTGCGCGTCCCGGTCGCCATTGTCGGCGGCGGGTTCTCCGGCGCCGCCGTCGCGTGGCACCTGTTGCGCCAGCGCCCCGAGACGGAGCGGGTGATCGTCGTCGAGCCGCGCGCCGAGATCGGGCGCGGCCTCGCCTACGGGGCGGCCGATCCGAGCCACCGGGTCAATGTGCCCGCGACCCGCATGTCGCTGATTCCCGACCGGCCCGAGCATTTCAACGAGTGGTTCGAACGTTCGGGCCTCCTCGCCGCCGATCCCGACGCGCGCATGCCGGACGGACGCAACTTCCCCGCCCGCGCCGCCTTCGGCGCCTATGTGGCGCAGGAGATTGCCGCGCTGGGCGAGCGCGTCGTCCATCTGCGGGCGAGCGCGACCGAGGTCGTGCCGGTCGCGGACGGCTACCGCATCCTCGCCTCGGAGGGGACCCAGGTGATCGCGCGCGTCGTCGTGCTCGCCGTGGCCCATGTGGCGCCGAGCCCGCCCGCCGCGCTCGACCGCGCGCTCACCGGCCATCCCCGTTATGTCCGCGACCCCTGGCAGACGGAGAGGCTGGAGGCGATCCGCCCGGACGACCGGGTGCTGATCGTCGGCACTGGCCTGACCATGGCGGATATCGTGGCGAGCCTCGACCGGCTCGGCCATCGCGGTGAGATCGTCGCCATCTCGCGCCGGGGCCTGCGCTCGCGCGGCCATCCCGCCGAGGCGCACGATCCCTATGGCGACTTCACCGACCCGCCGGCGCGCACGACGCGCGAACTCGTCGCCCGGGTGCGCGCGACGGTCCGCGCTGCGCAGGCGCAGGGCAAGAGCTGGCACTGTGTGCTCGATCAGGTCCGCCTGCAGGGCAGCGCGATCTGGAAGGCGCTGCCGCCCGCCGAGCGGGCGCGGCTGCTGCGCCATATCCGCCCGTTCTGGGATGTTCACCGCTTCCGCATCGCCCCGCAGGTCGAGGCCGGGCTCGACCGTCGCCTCGCCGAGGGGAGGCTGAGCCTGCGCGCCGCCTCGCTGAAATCGGTCGAGCGCCACGGCGAGACGATCGAGGTCGCGCTGCGCGCGCGCCGCAGCGGTGAGGTTTCCACCGAGCGGTTCGACGCCGTGGTGGTGGCGACCGGGCCGGCGCATGGGCGCGTCTTCGCAGACTCGCCGGTACTCTCTGCGCTGGCGGCCGCCGGCCTCGCCCGGCCCGACCCGCTGCGGCTCGGCATCGACGTGACGCCGGACGGCCGCGCCATCGGCACCGACGGCACGGCGCGGGACGATCTGTTCGTCGCCGGCCCGCTGGCGCGTGGCACGGTGGGCGAACTGATGGGCCTGCCTGATGTGACCAACTACGCCATCCGCATCGCGGCGGGCGTCACTGCCCGGCTCGACGCTGAGGCCGTGCCGACGGTGCACCTCGCGGTCGAGGCGCCGTAATCGCCGCCTGAGTGGGCGGTGAGGGACTGTCCCTCACCGTGCATGCCGGGCGGAAAGGCTCTTTCGGCGAACAGAAAATAATCTACTAGAAAACTAGAAAACTAATTGACGACCTCCCCGCCTTCTGGTGTCATCACATCAACGACGCAGGGGCGCCGCCGACAGGCGGCGGGAGGGCAGGGGCCCGCCGGCGTCGTGCATGGGGGCACTTCAATGACCTGGACCTGTCGACGCGGCTGAGCGCCGATCTTCCATAACCCGCAGGACACCAGACGGCCACGATGAGGCGCAACGGCGCGCCCCGACGGCCCCAGACACGGAAATTCGCAACATGTTCAAGCTTTCCCGACGCGGCGTTTTCGCCGCCACGGCCGCGCTCGGCCTGCTGGCCGCCGGCTCCGGCCTCGGTGCCGCGCAGGCCGCCGAGCTGACCATCGGCTACCAGACCGGCGCCGACCCGGCCAAAGTTGCCCAGGCCGCCGGCGCCTATGAGAAGGCCACCAAGGCCAGGATCAACTGGCGCAAGTTCGACAGCGGCGCCGACGTGATCGCCGCCATCGCCTCGGGCGACGTCCAGATCGGTTATGTCGGCTCCTCGCCGCTCGCCGCCGCCGCCAGCCGCGAACTGCCCATCGAGACCATCTATGTCGCCGCTCTGCTCGGTGATGCCGAGGCGCTCGTCGTGCGCAACGGCTCTGGCATCGAGAAGCCGGCGGACTTCAAGGGCAAGAAGGTCGCCGTGCCCTTCGTCTCCACCACGCATTATTCGCTGCTGGCGGCGCTGAAGCACTGGGGCGTCGATCCCAAGAGCGTCGAGATCCTGAACCTGCGCCCGCCGGAGATCGCCGCCGCCTTCACCCGCGGCGACATCGACGCCGCCTATGTCTGGGATCCCGCGCTCGGCAAGATCAAGGAGAACGGCAAGGTCTTCGCCTCCTCCGCCGACGTCGCCAAGTGGGGCGCCCCGACCTTCGACGCCTGGATCGCCCGCACGGACTTCACGAAAAAGAATCCCGAGGTGGTCGCCGAATTCGTCAAGGTGACGGCCGACTCCTACGCCGACTACGCCAAGAACGGCGCGAGCTGGACCGTGGGTTCGCCGCAGGTCGCCGCCATCGCCAAGCTCACCGGCGCCAAGCCGGAGGAGATTCCCGAGCTGCTGAAGGGCAACAAGTTCCCGCTGCTGCAGGACCAGCTCTCCGAGGCGCTGCTGGGCGGCGGCACGGTGGAAGCTATCGTCGCCACGGCGAATTTCCTCAAGGAGCAGGGCCGCATCGAGGCCGTGCTGAAGGACTACGGCCCCTATGTCAGCCGCGCGCCGGCCGAGCAGGCCGCCAAGCTGAACTGAGCCTTCCTTTTCCGACCTCCTGAGTTCCCGAGCGCTGCGGCTGGGTGAGAGTCCGCAGTGTACCTTGGCCCGGCATGCCTCGTCCCTCCGGCGAGACGGCCGGGCCACTTTCTTCCTTTCGAGCCGCGACTGGAACGGCGGGCCCTGCAATGAAGCTGACGATCTTTCGACTGGGTGTGAGCTTTCCCGCGCCGGACGGCGGGCAGAACAAGGTTCTCGACGATATCGGCCTGAGCGTCGCGCCGGGCGAGTTCGTCGCGCTGCTGGGCGCCTCGGGCTGCGGCAAGTCCACCCTGCTCAACGCCGTGGCAGGCTTCCATCCGCCGACCAGCGGCGAGATCTGGGTCGACCGCCGGCGCATCGAGGGGCCGGGCCGCGACCGCGGCGTGGTGCTCCAGACCGATGCGCTGTTCCCTTGGCTCAATGCGCGCCGCAATGTCGGCTTCGGCCTGCGGCTGCGCGGCGTCGGGACAGCCGAGCGCGACGCCCGCGCCGAGGAGGCGCTGCGCCTCGTCGGGCTGGAAGGCAAGGGCGACCACGCGGTGTGGCAGCTTTCCGGCGGCCAGAGGCAGCGCGTGAGCCTCGCCCGCGCCCTCGTCGCCGATCCCGACATTCTTCTGATGGACGAGCCGCTCGGCGCGCTCGACGCGCTGACCCGCGAGCAGATGCAGGATCTGGTGCTCGGCGTCTGGCAGCGCACACGCAAGACCATCCTCTTCGTCACCCACGGCCTCGATGAGGCGCTTTATCTGGGCACCCGCATCGTCGTGCTGGCCGGGCGACCGGGGCGCATCGTGCTCGACGAGCCCGCCGCCTTCGGGCGTGCCGCGCTGGCCGATGGCGGCGGCGGGCGCATCAAGTCCACGCCGGAATTCGCCGCCGCCCGCGAGCGGCTGCGTGAGGTCATCTTCACCGGAGCCGAGCCATGAGCCCTTCCTCGCCCGTCGCGGTGCCCGACATCGCGGTGCCCCTCGTCGTGCTGGCCGAAGGCGTGCCACGCGGCGCCGAATCACGCGCTGCCGCCGCCCGGCAGGTCTCCCTTCAGCCCCGTCCCGGCCATGCGCGGCTGTGGATCTCCGCCGCGACGATCACCGTTCTGCTGGCGTCCTGGTGGGCGGCGAGCGCCTCGGGCGCAGTGCCGGCGCTGTTTCTGCCCTCGCCGCAGAGCGTGGCGAGCCGGCTCTGGCGCATCGCCACCGAGGGCTTCGTCGACGCCACGCTGGCCCAGCATCTGGCGGCCAGCCTGTTTCGCGTGTTCGCCGCGCTGGCGGCGGCGCTGGTCATCGGCGTGCCGGCGGGGCTCGCCATCGGCCTGTCGACGGTGGGGCGCGGCATTCTCGATCCGATCATCGAATTCCTGCGGCCAATCCCGCCTCTCGCCTATCTGCCGCTGGTCATCATCTGGGCCGGCATCGGCGAGACGGCAAAGGTGCTGGTGATCGGCCTCGCCATGCTGCCGCCCATCGTCATCGCCACCGCCGCGGGCGCGCAGGGCGTGGCGAAGGACCGGCTGAACATCGCCCGCGCGCTCGGGGCGACGCCGGCGCAGCTCCTGCGGCTGGTGGTCCTGCCCTCGGCGCTGCCCTCCATCCTCACCGGTACGCGCATCGCGCTCGGCGCCGGCTGGTCGACGCTGGTGGCGGCCGAGCTGGTCGCGGCGACGCGCGGCGTCGGCTTCATGATCCAGTCGGCGGCGAATTTCCTCGCGACCGACGTGGTGGTGGCCGGCATCGTGGTGATCGCGGCCGTGGCCTTCGCGCTGGAGCTCGGCATACGCCTGCTGGAGCGCGCGCTGGTCGGCTGGTCGCGCCACGCCTGAGCCCCGCAGCGTTCAACCGGGGACGCGGCCGCTGCTTCCACCCCGGGATGCCGCAGCGGCAAGCTCTGTTACGGCCGGGACATATGCGCAACACCTTGTGCGCGTTTGATCCGCGCGGGGGGCGCTGGGCCTCTGCCGGGTTAAACTGCGTGAGACGATGGTCTATCTTGCCCCGATCGGCCGGGGCGGCGATTGCAGCCTCCGGACGCAACGACAAAAGTCGACCAGAACGAGGGGGATGCGATGGGAGGGCTGCTGGCCTTCAGCCGCGTCATTGACGGGCTGAACGAGAAGTTCGGCTGGATCGCGGATTACTGCGTGCTGTTCGCCTGCCTCATCAGCGCGGGCAACGCCACGGTGCGCTATCTCCTGAGCTACAGCACCAACGGGCTGCTGGAGATCCAGTGGTATCTGTTCGGCGCGGTCGTGCTGCTTGGCGCGCCCTATACGCTCAAGCGCAATGAGCATGTGCGCGTCGACCTGCTCTACATGTCGGTGTCGCCGCGCGCCCGGCTGTGGATCGACACGCTCGGCTTCACGCTGATCCTGATCCCCGCCGGCATCTACCTGTCCTGGCTGAGCTTTCCATTCTTCTGGCAGTCCTTCGTCTCCGACGAGGTGTCGCAGAATGCGGGGGGGCTGATCCTCTGGCCGGCCAAGCTGCTGCTGCCGCTCGGCTTCGCGCTCCTCACCATCCAGGGCGTCTCGGAGCTGATCAAGCGCGTTGCGGCGCTCACCGGCGCCATCGAGATCGAGACCGACTACGAGAAGCCGCTGCAGTAGCCGGCCGGCACGCCGAAGCGCCCGCCTTCCTCTCCCTTTCCCGACGCGCGAGCCCCGCATGTTCTCCTACGGCGTGATGCCCCCGCTGATGTTCGCCGGCATGATCTGCTTCATGATCATCGGCTTTCCCGTGGCCTTCTCGCTGATCGCGGTCGGGCTGTTCTTCGGCTCCATCGGCATACTCACCGAGCATTTCCATCCGAGCTTCCTGCAGGCGCTGCCGCTGCGCTTCTACGGCATCATCTCGAACGACCTGCTGCTGGCCATCCCGTTCTTCACCTTCATGGGCGCCATTCTGGAGCGCTGCGGGCTCGCCGAGGATTTGCTGGAGGGTACCGGCAAGCTGTTCGGCCGGGTGCCGGGTGGGCTCGCCTATGCGGTGATCGTGGTCGGCGCCATCCTCGGCGCCATCACCGGCACGGTGGCGGCCTCGGTCATCGCGATGGGCGTGATCTCGCTCCCCGTCATGATGCGCTACGGCTACGACCAGAAGCTCGCCACGGGCGTCATCGCGGCCTCCGGCACCATCACCCAGCTCATCCCGCCCTCGCTGGTGCTGATCATCCTTGCCGAACAGCTCGGCAAGCCGGTGGGCGACATGTATCTCGGCGCCATCGGCCCCTCGATGCTGCAGGTGCTGATCTTCCTCGCCTATGTCTTCGTGCTCTCGCTCATCAAGCCGCACCACATGCCGCCGCTGCCGCCGGAGGCCATCGGCGAGGGCGGCTGGCCGCTGGTCAAGCAGGTGCTGTGGGGGATGATCCCCTCCATCGTGCTGATCATGCTGGTGCTCGGCACGCTGGCCATGGGCCTTGCAACCCCGACTGAAGCCGGCGCCATGGGCGCGGTGGGCGCCATCGTGCTGGCGGCGCTGCATCGGCGCCTGACCTGGCCGCTGGTGCGTCAGGCCATGGCGTCCACCGGTCGGCTGACCGCCATGGTGGTGTTCATCCTCATCGGTGCCACCGTGTTCAGCCTTGTCTTCCAGGGCATGGACGGTGCGCTGTGGATCGAGCACATGCTCTCGCAGCTGCCCGGCGGCCGGCTCGGCTTCCTGATCTTCGTCAACGTCTTCGTGTTCTTCATCGCCTTCTTCCTCGATTTCTTCGAGATCGCCTTCATCATCGTGCCGCTGCTGGTGCCGGTGGCGATCAAGCTGGACATCAACCTGATCTGGTTCGGCGTCCTGCTGTGCGTGAACATGCAGACCGCCTTCATGCATCCGCCCTTCGGCTTCGCGCTGTTCTATCTGCGCGGCATCGCGCCGAAGTCGATCCGCACCTCGCAGATCTACTGGGGCGCGATCCCGTGGCTGTTCATGCAACTCATCCTCGTGGTCGTGGTCATCATGTGGCCGGATGCCGTGACCTACTGGATCAGCGCCGGGCCGACGGTCGACCCGGCGACCATCGAGCTGAACATTCCCCAGTTCGAGCCGCCCCCCCTCAACATGGGCCCGCCGCAGTTCTGAACCCTTGATCCCTCCCGTGCACCGCGCGGGGGAGGCGAATTCACCGCGATTGTGACTTCCGGTCTATAGGGCCGGGCGGGAATCTGCGCGATAAGGCGGCCCGGCGCCCCGCCGCCGGACAGCCCGCCGGTAGAGCCAACGCACGGATTCCGTCATGAGCATGCACGCCCCCACGCCGGAGAAGGCCGCCGCCTCTCCGCATCCCGGCATGGGATTTCGCGAATTCGTGCTGTTCATCGCCGGGCTGATGGCGACCAACGCCATCGCCATCGATTCGATGCTGCCGGCGCTGCCCGCCATCGGCCATTCGCTCGCCATCGACACCGCCAACCACACCCAGCTGATCGTCACGGCCTATCTGCTCGGCTTCGGCGCGGCGCAACTCGTCTACGGCACGCTGGCCGACCGCTTCGGGCGCCGCGCCGTGCTGGTGTTCGGCCTCGCGCTTTACACCGCCGCCTCGGTGGGGGCGATCTTCGCCGGCTCGCTGGAGGTGATGCTGGCGGCGCGGGTGCTCCAGGGCGTCGGCTCGGCCTCGACCCGCATCCTCGCCATCACCATCGTGCGCGACTGCTATTCCGGCTCGCACATGGCGCGGGTGATGTCTCTGGCCTTCCTCGTCTTCCTGTCGGTGCCGGTGCTGGCGCCCTCCATCGGGCAGGCGATCATGATCGTGGCGCCGTGGCGGGCGATCTTCCTCATGCTGTGCCTGCTCGGCGTCGTGCTGCTGGTATGGACGCTGTGGCGCCTGCCGGAGACCCTGCACCCGGAGGATCGCTCGCCGATCTCCTTCGCGGGCATCTCCCATGCCTTCGGGCTGATCGTGCGCAGCCGCGTCACCATCGGCTACATGCTGGCGATGACGATGGCGATGGGCGGGCTGTTCGGCTTCATCAACTCGGCGCAGCAGATCTTCGCCGACGCCTTCAAGTCCGAGGAACTGTTCACGCTGATCTTCGCGGGTATCGCGGTGTTCATGGCCGCCTCCTCGCTGCTCAATGCCCGCGTGGTCGAGAAGCTCGGCATGCGGCGGGTCTCGCATTTCGCGCTGGCCGGTTATCTCGGCGTCACGCTGGTCCACGCCGCCATCGTGCTGGCGGGGGTGGAGAACATCTGGACCTTCTCGGCCCTGCAGGGGGCGATGATGTTCTGCTTCGGCCTGATGGTCTCAAACTTCAACTCGATGGCGATGGAGCCGGTCGGCCATGTCGCCGGCACTGCCTCCTCGGTGCTCGGCTTCGTCAGCACGGTGGGCGGGGCGCTGTTCGGCTTCGCGCTGGGCCAGCATTTCGACGGCACGACGCTGCCGCTGACGCTGGGTTTCGTCGCGCTCGCCCTCGGCGCGCTGGTCTTCGTCCTGTTCGCCGAGCGGGGCCGATTGTTCCGTGCTGATGTTCCTCTCTCGGATACCTCTAGCTGACAGATCATCCGGAGTCTCTTCTGCCGACGATGGAACGCATCTGCGTTCCATTCGTTAAGATGCCGCGAACGACGGCTAAGGGGCGACAGGAGAATACGATGATACGTCATGCGATTATTGCAGCTTCCCTGCTTATTGCCGCGCCTGTAGTGGCGAATGCTCAGGACGGTGCGGGCACGGCGGCCGGCGCGACGACCGGCGCCGTTGGCGGCGCGCTGGTCGGCGGCCCGGTCGGCGCGGTTGTCGGCGGCGTCGCCGGCGCGGTTGTCGGCGGCATCTCGGATGCCCAGCGCAGGCCGTTCCGCCAGTATGTGGTGGAGGAGCGCGTACCGTCCTACGCCTATGAGCGTGAGGTCGTGGTCGGCGCCGAGCTGCCGGCGTCCGGCGTGCGGTACTACGAGGTGCCGGCCGAATACGGCACCACCAAGTACCGCTACACCGTGGTGAACGACCGCACCGTGCTGGTCGATCCCTCGACGCACCGCGTCGTGCAGATTATTGAATAAAGCTCGCGGCCGGGAAAACCTGCCAGCAACGTGCATCGGGCCGCCCGCTGACAGTGGGCGGCCCGTGACGTTTCCGGAGTTGCCCCTTCGGGCTGCTTTCTAGCCGACGGGCGGCAGGGAGGTGGCGCGATCGGGCTTCGCGTTGCGCGGCGGGAACATGCGCCGGGCGGCCGGCGACTGGGCGAATTCCAGGATGAGGGCGCCGAGGTCGGGCTCGTCGAGCAGCAGGGCGGCTTCATCAGGGGCGACCCATAGCTGCGCGCGCTCGTGGCGTTCGGGCCAGTCGGCGAGTTGGCGGCGCACCGCCAGCGGATAGACCGAGACCTTGGCGAGCGCGAAGAAGGTGTCCATCCGCTTCCAGTAGAGATACTGCCCGATGCGCTTGCGGCCGATCTCGCCGACGACGCCGGCTTCCTGCCGCGCCTCGATCTGCGCCGACTTCCAGTCCTTGCGGTTCTTCATGGGCCAGCCCTTCGGGATGACGGCGCGCTGGGTTTCGCGCGAGGTCATGATGAGGATCTGAAGCTCCCCATCTTCCGCGAAGCGGAACGGCAGGGCGGCGACCTGCTCAACAGGCCGTCCAGTTGCCGTATGCCGTTTTATCTGTTTGCTCTTGGCCATGACTGCTAAATGAAATCCGCTTTGCGCCGAGGGCGCTGTTCGTCAATCTCCTGACAGGTAAACTCGCAGCAGGATGATGATGCGGCCATGACGACGGAACTTCTCCTGCTCGCCTGGACGCTCGTGCTTGCCCTTGTGCAGGTAACGCTCCCGGCCGTCTTGCGCAACCGCGAGACCGGCATGGAGTACAATGCCAGCCCCCGCGACGAGCCGGGCCCGCCGGTCGGTGTGGTCACGGGGCGGCTGCGGCGCGCGCAGGCGAACCTGTTCGAGACGCTGCCGCTTTTCGCGGCGGCGGTGCTGATCGCCCATGTCGCCGGCCGCGAGGGCGCGCTCACCCTGTGGGGCGCCTGGCTCTTCCTCGGCGCGCGCCTTGTCTACCTGCCGCTCTACGCCTTCGGCATACCCTATCTGCGCTCGCTCGCCTGGCTGGTCTCCGTCGGCGGGCTCGTCCTCATCCTCCTCGCCGTGCTGCGGCCGGCGTGACGTTCGCGGTGCCTGCCATGTCGGTCGATTTCGCCTCCTTCGATTTCCTCGTCGTTCCCGGCCGCGAGAATGCCCCGGCCGAGCACTGGCAGTCGCACTGGCTCGGTGCCTTCGCCAATTCGAGCCGGCTGATGCAGGAGGACTGGAGCCGGCCGGAACTGCGCGCCTGGACCTGGCGGCTCAACGCGGCGGTGGAATCGGCCCCGCGCCGCGTGGTGCTGGTCGCCCATTCGGTCGGGGTGGCGACGGTGGTGCGCTGGGCGCAGTCGCGGCCGGGCCTCGCCCGCAACAAGGTGGCGGCGGCCTTTCTGGCGGCGCCGACCAATGTCGACGATCCCGACCCGTCCTTCGATCTCGTGCGCAATTTCGGGCCGATGCCGCTGGCCCCGCTGCCCTTCCCGACGCTGGTGCTGTCCTCGCGCGACGATCCGCGCGTCAAGCCGGCGCAGGCGCGCGCCTTCGCCGAGGCCTGGGGGGCGGATTTCGCCGATGTCGGCGAGCTCGGCCATATCGGCTCGGCGGCGCGGCTCGACATCTGGCCGGCCGGCCTCGTGCTGCTCGGCGGGCTGCTGGCGCGCATCTGAAGGCGCCGCCGCCCGCCGGAGCGCGGGTTTTCAGGTATCAGTGCTGGGCGAGTACCAGCGCGAGCGCCTGCGCGACATGCTTGGTGACGCGCCTTTTATAGCGGCGGTGGACGAGCTGGCCGTTATGGTAGACGTCCTGCTCCACATAGAGGTTGGTGCCGTCCCAGCGCAGGATGTTGTCGGACTCGGTCGTCTCGATGACGCCGATATCGGGCTTGAGCTGTCCTTCCGGCGCGGTCGTGGTCATGCGGTTCCTCCTGCTATGGCGGGGGCGCTCTGCGGCACCCTCGCGCGATGATAGCCGAGCGCGGGGCGAAAGCTATCGGTGGGATTGCGGGTTCACCGGGTGCCGCCAGGCGGCCCGTCGCGACTCTCCGCCGGCTCGATGCGTCCGCGCCGCTGCAGTGCCAGCGCCACCAGCCAGCACATCAGCGCCCAGGCGGCGCCGAGGCACCAGCCGGCGATGACGTCGGTCGGCCAGTGCACGCCGAGATAGATGCGGCTCATGCCGATGGCGAGGGTGAGGGTGACGGCGACGCCGAGGACATAGGCCTTGATCCGCCGTCCGCTCTCCGTGCGCACGATCAGTGCGCCGAGGGTCAGATAGGTCACGGCGGCGCCCATGGCGTGGCCGCTCGGGAAGCTCAGCGTGCTGACGTCGACGAGATGGGCCACGAGGTCCGGGCGCGGACGCTCGAAGCCGAGCTTGAGCAGGTAGCTCAGCGCGCCGCCGCTGGCGGTGGCGGCCAGCACGAACAGCGCGGCGGCACGCTTGCGGTCGACCACAAGGAAGCCGGCCACCGCCAGCGTGATGAGCATCAGCACGGTGGTGCTGCCGAGCGCGGTGACGTCTCCGACCGCGATCTCCAGCCAGCGCGGGCCGATAGGGTCGGCGGGATCGCCCGGCGCGCGGAAGGCGAGCAGCACCGCCTCGTCGAAGGCGTGCGTCTCGCCCTCCACCACCTCGTCGGCGATGAAGGCGAAGACCAGCAGTCCGCCCGCCGCGCCGAGCAGGGCGACCAGCACGCCGATCTCCGCGCCGAGCCGGCGCACCAGATCGGACAGGCGGGCGAGGGAGGCGGCGAGTCCGCTTCGGGCGATAGGGGCGCCGGCGGAAGGGGAAGAGGGGGCGTCAGGCGGCATCGTCAGGCACCGGAAATCGGAAAACGGGGCATGCGGGGAGTAACCCGCGCGGAGCGGGAACCCAAACCGGGTCGCGCGTGTTCCCTTGGCACAACAGCGAGGAGGGTATCATGCTGAAGGGTGGGCTTCTGTGGCTGATCGGCATTCCGCTTCCGATCATCATCGTGCTCTGGCTGCTGGGCTACCTGCACTGAGCCGGCATATGATCACGAGACTGCGAGAAGGCGCCGGATGCCGGCCTTGCCGCATCCGTAACCTTTCCGAGAGAATGTTTTGCGCTACTGTCCGCTGGGGAACGCGCGTCCCAGCGGGTGCATCACCGGAATGCCAATGAACGTCACCGGCAGCCACGACCTGTCGCTCGTGGCTTTGTCGATCCTCATCGCGGTCGCCGCCTCCTACACGGCCCTGGACCTTGCCGGGCGCCTGCCGGAGGCGCGCGGCCGCGCGCGCGACGGGTGGCTGGCGGCGGCGGCGCTGGTGCTGGGCGGCGGCATCTGGGCGATGCATTTCATCGCCATGCTCGCCCTTCACGTCGGCGCGCCGGTTTCCTACGACATCGGGCTGACCTCGGTCTCCTTCCTGCTCGCGGTGGTCGCCACCGGCATCGCCTTCTTCGCGGTGAGCCGGGTGCGGCCCGGCCGGTCGGGTCCCGGCTGGGGCGCGGTGGCGCTCAGCGGCGTGTTCATGGGGCTCGGCATCGTCGGCATGCACTACACCGGCATGGCGGCGATGCGCATGGCCGGCGGCATGTCGCACGACATGCTCTATGTCGGCGGCGCCATCGTGCTGGCGGTGGCCGCTTCCACCGTCGCCGTCTGGCTCGCCTTCCACCGCCACTCCATTGCACAGCGCGCCGGCGCGGCGCTGGCGCTCGGCCTCGGCATCGCCGGCATGCACTACGTCGCGATGTGGGGCGTGACCTTCACCGCCCATGAAGGCTGGCACGCGCCGCTCGGCGGAATGGGCAATGTCGCGCTGGTGAGCGTGGTGACGGCGGCGACCTTCGCGATCTTCGTGGCCGTGCTGATCGCCGCCATGTATGACCGCCGCTTCGCCGTGATGGCGGACCGGGAGTCCGCCATGCTGCGCGCGAGCGAGGAGCGCTACCGCACGCTCTACCGTCGCACGCCGCTGCCGCTGCATTCGCTCGACGGCAATGGCTGCATCGAGCAGGTGAGCGACCGCTGGCTCGACCTGCTAGGCTACCGCCGCGACGAGGTGATCGGCCGCCCGCTCACCGACTTCATGACGCCCGACTCCTCCCGCCGCCGCAACGAGGAGCACTGGCCCCAGCTCGTGGGCAGCGGCGAGCTGCGCGAGGCGGAATACCGTCTCGTCACCAAGGACGGCCGCGTGCTCGACTGCAAGCTGTCCGCCGTCGCCGAGCGTGACGCGCAGGGAAACATCCTCAAGACCTCCTGCGGCCTGATCGACGTCACCGAGCATCGCGCCGCCGAGGAGGCGCTGCGGCAGGCGCAGAAGCTGGAAGCGGTGGGCCAGCTCACCGGCGGCATCGCCCACGACTTCAACAATCTGCTGGCCGTGGTGCTGGGCAATCTGGAGCTGGCCGCCAAGCGCTCGCCGAGCGACGCGCGGCTGCAGACCCTGCTCGACAACGCCATACAGGCCGCCCAGCGCGGCGCCGCGCTCACCCAGCGCATGCTGGCCTTTGCCCGCCGGCAGGACCTGCGGCCCGAACCCGTCAACGTGCCCGACCTCGTGCTGGGCATGGCCGAGATGCTGCGCCGCTCCATCGGCCCCAGCGTGCGCATCGAGACGCGCTTCCCGCTCGGTCTGCCGCAGGCACGGGTGGACGCCAACCAGCTCGAACTCGCGCTGCTGAACCTCGCGGTGAACGCGCGGGACGCCATGCCGGAAGGCGGCACCATCACCATCGCCGCCAGCGAACGGATGGTCGACGGCAGCGACGGCGCCGTCGACCATGGGGCCCTGCGGCCGGGGCGCTATTTCTGCCTCTCGGTGGCCGATACCGGCACCGGCATGGACGAGGAGACGCTGTCGCGTGCCGCCGAGCCCTTCTTCACCACCAAGGGCATCGGCAAGGGCACGGGCCTCGGCCTTGCCATGGTGCACGGCCTCGCCGCCCAGTCGGGCGGCCAGCTCGTCATGGAGAGCCGTGCCGGCCAGGGCACGACGGCGACCATCTACCTGCCCATCGCCGACGCTCCGCCCGTCGTCGCGCCGGTGGCCGTCGTGGTGGCCGACGAGATGGTGCCCGCCGGCAATGGCGGGGCGCAGCGCGTGCTGGTGGTCGACGACGACCCGCTGGTGCTTTCCGCCACCGGGGCGATGCTGGAGGACCTCGAATGCCTCGTGACCGAGGCTTCGTCCGGCGAGGAGGCGTTGCGCATCCTCGAATCCGGCGTCGCCTTCGACGTGGTGCTGACCGACCAGGCCATGCCGGGCATGACCGGCGTGCAATTGGCCGCCGCCATCGCCGCGCGCTGGCCGGACCTGCCGGTGATCCTCGGCACCGGCTACGCCGAGCTGCCGCCCGATGCGCGCGCCGGCATGATGCGGCTCGGCAAGCCGTTCAGCCGTGACGCCCTGCGCCGCGCGGTGATCGGTGCAACGCGCGGTGCCGGCGGCGACAATGTGGTGCCGCTCTCGCGCCACGCCTGAGCGTCGTCGCCCATCGCAGCCCGGCCATCAGGGAATATTGTGGACCGCCGGTGACATTAGCCGGGCAAGAGACTATATCCATTCCGTCCGGGGGAGCCTCGTCAGGAGGCTGAGAGGCCATCGGCGCGCGGCATGCGCGGCATGGCGACCCTTCGAACCTGATCCAGTTGAGACTGGCGGAGGGAGGAGTGAATGACGTCCAACCATGCTGAAACGATACAGGCCCCGAACCGGGCCGCCAATGCGATGCGCGTGCGCATCGTCGGCGGCGGCGTCGCGGGGCTGACCTGCGCGCACGCCTTCGCGCAGCGCGGGGCGCAGGTGACGCTGGTCGAGCGCAAGGCCGCCACCGGGCAGGGTTGCTCCTGGTATGCTGGCGGCATGCTGGCGCCGTGGTGCGAGCGCGAGAGCGCGGAGCCGATCATCGCCGAACTCGGCTTCGAATCGCTCGCCTACTGGCGCGAGACGGTGCCGGACGTGCCGAACGAGGGCAGCCTCGTTCTGGCGCCGGCGCGCGACCTGCCGGATCTGCGCCGCTTCTCCCGCCGCACCGAGGGCTATGAATGGCTCGACGGGGCGGGCATCGCCGCACTGGAGCCGGACCTCGACGGGCGCTTCGAGCAGGGGCTGTTCTTCCCCACCGAGGCGCATCTGGAGCCGCGCAAGGCGCTCGCCGCGCTGACCGCCAAGCTCGTGGGCGAGCATGGCGTGATCCTGCGCACCGAAGAGGATGGCTTCGAGGTGTCGGACGCCGCCGATATCGTGATCGACTGCCGCGGGCTGGCGGCGCGCGACACGCTTTCCGACCTGCGCGGCGTCAAGGGCGAAATGCTGGTGCTCTATTCCACCGAGATTTCGCTGAAGCGCCCCGTGCGCATGCTGCACCCGCGCATACCGGTCTATATCGTGCCGCGCGGCGACGGGCATTTCATGATCGGCGCGACGTCCCTTGAAAATGACGAGCGCGGGCGCGTCACCGGCCGCTCCATGCTGGAGCTGTTGGGCGCGGTCTATGCGCTGCACCCGGCCTTCGGCGAAGCGGAGATCGTCGAGATCGGCGCCGATGTGCGCCCGGCCTTTCCCGACAACCTGCCGCGCCTGCGCCGGCGCGGCGACACGATCTATGTGAACGGGCTCTACCGCCACGGTTTCCTCGCTGCGCCCGCGCTGGCGCGCCGTGCGGCGGAACTGGCCTTCGACGGGACGCAATTCCCGGAGGTGATGGATGAAGATCATCGTCAATGGTGAAACTGCCGACACCCGCGCCGGCACGCTGGCCGACCTGCTCGGCGAGCTCGGGTTCGGCGAGGCCATGGTCGCCACGGCGCTCAACGGCACCATGGTGCGCAAGGCGAAGCGCGGCGACACCCCGATTGCCGACGGCGACCGGGTGGAAATCCTCGCGCCCATGCAGGGCGGCTGACAGGAGACTGTGATGGACGCGATCAACAGGACGGGGACGCTGGCCGATCCGGTCGAATTCTACGGGACCAAGGTCGGCTCGCGCCTCCTGCTGGGCACCGCGCAATATCCCTCGCCCGCGATCCTCGGCGAGGCGATCCGTGCGTCGAGCGCCGACATCGTGACCGTTTCGCTGCGGCGCGAATCGGGGGCGGCCAAGGCGGGCCAGCCCGGTGGCGCGCCTCTCGCGGGCCAGAGCTTCTGGCAGCTCATCCGCGACCTCGGGGTGAAGGTGCTGCCCAATACGGCGGGCTGCAAGACGGTGAAGGAAGCCGTCACCACGGCGCAGATGGCGCGCGAGCTGTTCGACACGCCGTGGGTGAAGCTGGAAGTGATCGGCGAGGACGACACGCTGCAGCCCGACGTGTTCGGGCTTGTCGAGGCGGCGCGCATCCTCTCGCGCGACGGCTTCCAGGTGTTTCCCTACACCACCGAGGACCTCGTGGTGGCGGAGAAGCTGGTCGCCGCCGGCTGCGAGGTTCTGATGCCATGGGGCGCGCCGATCGGCTCCGGTCGCGGGCTCAACAACCCCTATGGCCTGCGCTCGCTGCGGGCGCATTTCCCCGGCCTGCCGCTCGTCGTCGATGCCGGCGTCGGTGTGCCCTCGCATGCGGCGGCGGCGATGGAAATGGGCTACGATGCGGTGCTGCTGAACACGGCGGTCGCCAAGGCGGGCGATCCGGTGCGCATGGCGCGCGCCTTCGCTCGCGCCATCGAGGCGGGCCGCGAGGCGCTGATCGCCGATCCCATGGAAGCGCGTGACATGGCGGCGCCCTCCACCCCGGTGATGGGCCGCGCCGTCCTCGGATAATCGGAAATCCGGCCTGCGGGCCCATGAGTGAAGTGATGAAGCTGGACCCGTTCTACCTGATCGTCGACCGCGCCTCCTGGCTGCCGCGCCTGCTGCCGCAGGGCGTCAAGCTGGTTCAGCTTCGCGCCAAGGGGCTCGACGAGCCGGAGTTGCGCCGCGAGATCGCCACCGCCCGCGAGGTGTGCGCGCGCTACGGCGCCCAGCTCATCGTCAACGACTACTGGCGCCTCGCCATCGAGGAGGGCTGCGACTTCGTGCATCTCGGCCAGGAGGATCTGGCCGATGCCGATATCGAGGCAATAAGGCGCGCGGGGGTCCGGCTCGGCATCAGCACGCATGACGAGGCGGAGCTGGAAGTCGCGCTGCTGGCGCGGCCGGACTATGTGGCACTCGGCCCGGTCTACCCCACCATCCTCAAGAAGATGCGCTGGGAGCCGCAGGGGCTGGAGCGCGTCGCCGCCTGGAAGAAGCGCCTCGGCAAGCTGCCGCTGGTCGGGATTGGCGGGCTGACCATCGAGCGCGCCCCCGGCGTGCTGCGCGCCGGCGCCGACAGCCTTGCCGTCGTCACCGACGTGCTGCTGAACGACAGCCCCGAGAAGCGCGCCCGCGAATGGGTGCTGGCGACGCGCGAGACCGTCTGACGCGGCTCCGCGAGGTGCTAGGCTGCGCGCGGAGGATATCGCCATGCCGCGCGCGCTTCGTCTTGCCTGCCGCCGTCTCCTGCCGACGCTGGCTCTCGTGCTCGTCGCCTTTCCCGCCCGCGCCGACGAGGCGGCGATCCGCGCGCGGCTCGATGCGTGGACGCGCGCCTTCAACGCGCGCGACAAGGCAGCGGCCTGCGAGCTGTTCTCCCGCAACCTGATCTCGGAATATCGCGGGCAGGGCGAGGCGGGTTACGAGGACCGCTGTGCGCTGATCGGCAAGGCGCTCGACGATCCCGCACGCCGCTTCCGTTACTCGACGGACATCAAGGAAATCATCGTCGCCGGCGACCTCGCCGTCGTCCGCCTCACCTGGAGGCTGACCGTCACGCCGGGCGACGTCACGAGCGTCGAGCCGGGGATGGACATCTTCCGCAAGGAGGACGACGGCGTGTGGCGGATCGTCCGCTACATCGCCTACGAAGAATAGCGATCAGGCGGCGGCGGCGAGCCGGCGCTGGCGCAGCAGGGAAGCGAGCTTGCCCATTTCCGGCGGCGGCTCGCGCTCGATGCGGCTGTATTCCCGCCCGTCCGGCGTGCGGCGGAACAGGCCGAACTCGATCAGTTCGCGCCGCAGCAGCGCATGATCGCCGAACAGGTGCTCGGCGTTGAGCAGCTCGTTCATCCGCCGCTCGGGGAACGTCTCGCCGGCCGGCAGGCGCGACCATAGCAGCCACAGGCACAGGATCTGCTGGTTGCGCTTCTTCGGCCAGCGGGCGAGCCGGCCCGATGGGTCGAACAGGCGCAGCGCCTTCTCGCAGCGGGCGTGGTCGGCGGGCGGGGCGGGGGGCTCGGGCGGCGTCTCCAGCCGGTCGCGCGCCTGCGCATCCGCGCGCATGTGCTGGAAGTTGCGGAAGCCGGCGCCGCGCGCCAGCAGGTTCAGCAGCTCGACATGGCCGGGCGTGCGCTCCAGCGCGGCGAGGCCCTGGTGCAGGGTGCGGGCGAGGGCGGAAATATCCGGCGCCTCATAGGCCAGAACGGTTCTGGGCATGACTTATCCTCGATTGGTGCCATTCCGCGAGGAAGTGTCGGGGTTGCCGTCTTGCGACCTGGCACAAGGACAAGTGCGGGGTGCGTCTCGATTGCAGGTTTAGCTCCCCTTGCGGGGCGGCAACGCCTCGGTGAACTGCAGACCGTGGCGCAGAGATAGGCGAAGCGAGGGGCGAAGTCCAGCACCTCGCCTCACCACCGGGGCACGAGGACGGCCCCCTAGCTGTCATCCCGGACGACGCAGCGCGTCGATCCGGGATCGCTTTCTGAGAGAGATCGGCACGCGATCCCGGCTCTTCGCTGCGCCGCGGCCGGGATGACACTCCGAGGTCAATCCGCTGGCACTTCGCTAAACCGCGCCCGAGAAACTCCGCTCCATCTCGCGGCGCAGGCGCACGGTGGGGCTGTCCTTCGCCTCCACATCGGCCCAGCCGACGACCTCGCCTTCCGCGATGTCCCGCTTCAGCGCCACGCCATGGGCGAGGCCGATGGGAAGGCCCCCGCGCGCCAGCGAGGCGGCGGCGGGCAGCAGCTTGCCCCACACGGTGAAGCCGCCTTCGCCATCGAGCGTCTCGCCGGCCTTCAGCGGACGCTTGGCGACCGCCACCACATCGGCGTTGAACGCCTCGGTGACGCCGGTCGGCTCGCCGCGCAGCGCGGCCGAGGCGACGCTGACGCCGAGTTCCAGCCCGATGAGGTGATAGGGCCGGTAGAGCGCGGTGTAGCGGCCGCTCGAATCCGTCACCACGCCATATTCCTTAAAGCAGCGTCGGGCGTAATCGCCGCGCGGGCCTGGGTCGGCCTCGAACACGACATAGACGCCCCAGCGCAGGTCGCGGAACACCGGCCGGCCGTCGCGCTCAAGCGAGGAGACGGTCTCCACCGTGCCGGAATGCTCCAGCACGCCGCCATGTTCGCGCGGCCGCAGGATGGTGGCGAGGTCGTCGACGCCGCAGGGCGGGAACAGCAGACCGTCGGAGGGCGCCTTCAGCCCCGCCGCATTGGCGATGGCGGCCATCTCGATGGAGGATTTGGTGCCATCGGCGAAGGAATTGAACATCTGCGCGTTCATGCCGCCCTGCGCCGCCTGCTCGGGCGTGAGGCCGTAGAGGTTCCAGATCGTGTCCGGCGTCGATTTGTGGAAGCTGGGCAGGTATTTGGTGCCCTTGCCGGCGCAGACGATGCGGAAGCCGCAGGTGCGCGCCCAGTCCACCATCTCGCAGACGAGGGCGGGCTGGTCGCCCGAGCCCATGGAATAGACGACGCCGGCCTTGCGGGCGCGCTCGGCGAGCAGCGGGCCGACCAGAACGTCGGCCTCCACCGTGACCATGACGACGTGGCGGCCGTTCTCGATGGCGAGCAGGGCGTGATGGGCGCCGGCGGCGGGATTTCCGGTCGCCTCCACCACCACATCGAGCCCGTCGGCGGCGATGAGCGCGGCGGCATCGTCGGTCAGCATGGTGCGCCCGGTGCGCAGTGCTTCGTCGAAGGAGGGGGCGATGGCGGCCTCCGCGTCCCAGCCGGTGGCGGTGAGCGCGGCGCGGGCGCGCGGCACGGAAAGGTCGGCGATGCCGATGAGGTGCAGCCCCGGCGTGGTGCGAAGCTGCGACAGGAACATGGAACCGAACTTGCCGGCGCCGATGAGGCCGACGCGGACCGGGCGGCCTTCGTCGGCGCGCGCCTTCAGCATGCGGGCGAGATTCATGGGGCGTTTCCCTGCGTTGGCGGCACGTTGGCCGTGCCTGTGGTCTGGTTCGTGCGGGCCTTGCCGGGCGAAGGCAAGGTGTTCGAGCCCATGGCCTCACCCTCGCCCTTGCCGTTGCCCTAGCGTCATCTTTCGCAGTCGCTGCGCCCGATGCGGGTCTGGCGCCCCGCCCGGACCTTCCGGCGATGATCGGGTTTATTCCGCCGCGTGGTTGGCGGCCGGCTCGGTCCCGCGCAGGGCGAGGATCCGGTCGGCCAGCGACGGCGCGGCGCCGTTGGCAGCCGGCGCATGGCCGGCGAGCAGGGCGTCGATGGGTGAGCCCGGCCCTTCGAGGCGCGCGGTGAGATGGGCGACCTCGGCGGCGATGTCGCCGATGCGCTGGCGCAGCAGGGCGGTGCCGTCCTCATCGCCCGGCGAGCCGGCCGCGAGCGGGCCCGAGGTGTCGAGCCGGCGCTGGAGCGCAGCGCGGTCCTCGCGCGCCTTGGCGATGGCGTCGTCGAGCATGGCTTTTTCGGCGCGCAGCATCTCGATGGTGTCCGCGAAGCTGCGGGCCTGCGCTTCGGCGGCGCGGCGACCTTCATGCGCCTCGGCGGTGACGCGATTGGCCTCGGCCTCGGTGGCGTGGCGCGCCTGCTCGGCGGCCTGCGTGCGCACTTCCAGCTCCGCCGCCCTGGCGGTGAGCGCGGCGCGCTCGGTGGCGAGCGCTGAGGCCTCGGCCTCGATGCGGGCGAGGCGGGTCTCGGTGTCGGCGAGGCGGTGCGTCAGTTCGCGGGTGCGGGCAAGCTCGCTCGACAGGCTGTCGGAGGTGGAGCGCAGCGAGTCGCGGGCGGTGGTGAGCTGTGCGTTGGCGGCGGAGAGGTGGCGGTCCAGCTCGCCGATGCGGTCCTTGAGCGTGTCGCGCAGCGTGGTGAGCGCGACATGGTCGATCTTGAGCTCCTCCTCGCGGGCGGTGGTGTCCTCCAGTGCCTCGCGGGTGGTGCGCAGCTCGGCCTTGGTCGCCTTGAGCGTCTGGCGGGTCTCGTCGAGGTCGCGGGTGCGGGTGTCAAGCGCGCCGGCAAGCCGGTCGCGCTCGCCGACCACCTCGACATGCTCGACCTGGATGGTGTCGAGCTCGCCGGTGAGCCGCTCGATGGTGGACTGGCGGGCGCGCAGCTCGTCGGCCTGGTCGTTCACCTCGCCCCATTGCGCGGCGGCGCGGGCCTGAAGCTTCTCGACCTCCAGCTCCAGCCGGCGGACGTCGACGGCGAAGATGGCGCGCTGCTCGTCCTTGTCGGCGAGGATCTCGGCGACGGAGCCGGGGATGGCGCCCTCGATACGCTTGCGCGTGAGGCGGACGGCACGGCGCCACACGGCGGGCAGAGCCAGCAGGGCCAGCAGCGTCGCCGTCAGGAAGCCGATGGCGGAATACATGATCGCTTCGATCATGCGGCGGTCTCACCTCGAACGCGGAACGCCCGTCTCAGGGACGGGAACGGGCAGGGTAGAACACTTAGGTTACAGATACCAAAACGGCCGGACCAGCCCGGCCGCGCGATATCCCGTAGGGGGCGGTCAGAAGGGGTTCCAGGTCGCCTTCGGCGTGAACTTGAGATAGCCGATATTGGCGCCGAGGCGCACGCCGACGCCGGAGCGGATCGGCACGACGACGATGTTGTCGGAGGCCAGCGCCGTCATGCCGAAGCCGGCGACGAAATAGGCCGAGCCGGAAATGCCGCCGAAGCGCCGGAAGATGTCGTTGATGGCGTTGAGGTTGTACACCAGGATCATGGTGCGCGCGCCGTCGCCGCCGAAGTCCCAGCCGAGCGAGGGGCCCTGCCAGAACACCGGCAGGTCACCGGCGTTGCGGGTGTAGAGCGTGCCGTCGCCGTAGCGCAGGCCGCCGACGAAGGCGCCGGAGCCTTCCTGGCCGAGAATGTAGCCGTTGGGCTGGCCCCACTGGCTCACCGCCTTCTCGATCGACAGCGCCAGGCCGCGCGAAACCTCGCCGAAGAAGCCGTGACCCTGCTGGATCAGCTCGTCGGACGAGTAGGTCCCATTGTTGGCCTGGGCGTGTGCCGGAGCGGCGGCGAAGGGGAGGGCGGCGAGGAGGGCAAGGCAGGCAAGAAGGGCGCGCAACGTCGGCATCGTCGGTCTCGCGTTTGATCTCATCAAGCGGGGAACGGCCACGAAGCCCCCCGAGTCGGAGGCGGCCACCAGTCCCCAAAGCCTACCATTAGCATGGAGTGCGGCGCTAGGAAGGCGCCGAGGCACTCTCCCGGCACGGTTGAGTCGGGGCTGTGACCCTCATGCCTCGGCTCCACGGGCGATGAAGCCATGCACGCGGTAGTCGGCGTCGGTACATCCGTAGGGTAGTGCGCTTCCGTCCGGCCGGCGCACGCTGCCGCCCGCCGCCCGCACCAGCGCGTGGCCGGCGGCGACGTCCCATTCGCACACCGTGCCGAGCCGGGGATAGATGTCGGCGCGGCCCTCGGCCACCAGCCCGAATTTGAGCGCCGAGCCGCAGCTTATCCGCTCGGCGACGTCGAGCCCGGCGAGAATGGCCTCGGTGCCGGGGTCGGGATGCGAGCGGCTGGCCACGGCGACAATGCCGCGCGCAGGCACCGGGCGGCAGTGGATGGGCGCCCAGAAATTCGGGTTCGGCTCCAGCCCCGCGAGGAAAGCGGCGGCCCCGCCGGCGAAGGTGGCGCCGGCATAGAGCCGGCCGACGGCGGGGGCGAGCACGATGCCGAACACCGGCACGCCCTGCTCGACGAGGCCGATATTCACGGTGAACTCGCCGCTCGCGCCGATGAATTCGCGCGTACCGTCGAGCGGGTCGACGAGCAGGAAGCTGCCGGCGGTGCCCGGCGCCTCGCCCTTGCCCTGCGCCACCGCCTCCTCGGCGATGACGGGGATGCCGGGAAGAATACGCGCCAGCTCGCCGCGCAGCAGTTCCTCGGAAGCAAGGTCGGCGGCGGTCACCGGGCTCTCGTCGCTCTTGCGCGCTACGTCCAGCCCCTCTGCGCGGATGCGCAATATGACCTCGCCGGCCTTCAGCGCGGCACCGGCGAGGGCGGCGAGAAGCTGGACATGCGAGGGCAGCGAGGACGGAGCGGAGGACATCGGGGAAGCCGGCTTTCGGTGGGTCGGTAACGGTTGGCGTCGGTGGGGGTGCGGTGTATCACACCCCCGATGCCGGCCGTACCCGTTGCGGCCGATTCGCCGCACTCTCTCGGTAAGGGACGCGATGACGACCCCCATCGACCTCGACAAGCTCGATCTTGCCGCCCTCCTGTGCTCGCGCGTGTGCCATGACGTGATCAGCCCGGTCGGCGCCATCGTCAACGGGCTCGAGGTGCTCGACGACGAGGACGATCCGGCCATGAAGGCCTTCGCGCTCGACCTGATCGCCAAGAGCGCCAAGCAGGCCTCGGCCCGCCTCCAGTTCGCCCGGCTTGCCTTCGGCGCGGCCGGCTCGGCCGGGGCGCAGATCGACACCAGCGAGGCGGAAAAGGTGGCGCGCGGCTTCATCGAGGACGACCGTACCCGCCTGAGCTGGGGCCTGCCGCGCGTGCTGGCGCCGAAGAACAAGGTGAAGCTGCTGCTCAACCTGCTCATCGTGGCGACCTCGACCATTCCGCGCGGCGGCCATATGTCCGTCGAGGCGACGGGGGAGGGCGACGAGGGCGGGCTGCGTCTCATGACCGAGGGCGGCTATTCCCGCATACCCCCGCATCTCGTCGAGCTGCTGAACGGCGGCGCGCCGGAGGGCGGCGCCCTCGATGCCCACGCCATCCAGCCGCATTATACCGGACTGCTGGCCCGCGCCACCGGCTACGGCTTCGACCTCGTCCATGAGGGCGAACGGGTCACGATCCGCGTCGAGCGTGTATAGGCGCTCTCCCGCAGCGTCACTTTCAGACGGCGTTAACGTGAACGGGTGAAACTGTACCCCGCAGGCCGGAACGGCGTGCGCGTTGTGTTCAGTATTGCCGGTCGCCCATGCTCCCCGTCGATTCCCTTTCCGCCGCTCCGCGCGGCACCGTTTCCGGCGAGGCGTCCCGTACCGGTGCGTTCCGCCCGCAGGACGGCGTGCGCCCCGAGGCCCCGCGCGGCGAGGCACGCCCGGCACCGGCCCGCGTCGAGGTGCTGAGCTTCTCCCTGTACGGCATGCGCTTCGCGCTGCCCGCCGCGCAGGTGCTCGACGTGATGACGGTGGCCGGCGAGCGCTGGCAGAAGCTGCTCGCCATGGCGACGAACGGCACGCTCGGCTCCAGCGGCCTGCCGCTGATCCGGCTTTCTTCCCGCATGGGCCTCGTGCCGGCGCCCTCGGCCGAGGGCGGGCTGGCGCTGTTCGGCACCGGCGGTAAGGTGCGCGCGGCGGTGCTGATCGACGAGGTGCCCACCCGCCAGCGGGCGGCCGTGGAGAGCATGCCGGCAAGCTGGCGCGACCGTTTCAGCCCCTGCGAGGACATGATCGCCGGCGTCGCGCTGATGGCCGACGGCCTGCAGGCGGCGATGCTCGACCTGCCGCTCGGCGTGGTGGCGCCGCGCCCGCGCACCGGCGTTGCGCCCGAGCACGACACCGCGCATCTTCTGGTGCGCGCCGGCCGCGCCCAGTTGGAGGCCGTGCGGGTCGCCACGCTGCGCGGCGCGACCCCGCTCGACGAGATGCCGGGCATCGCCGTGCTGCCGAGCCCGCGGCGCGGGCGGCGCATGATGCTGGAATTCGGCGGCGAAGGCGACGTTATCGCGGTCGACGAGGTGGTCGGGCTGGCCCCGGCCGGCCGCATCGAGCGCGTCGGCAGTCTGCGCTTCCTCGCCACCGCCACCGGCCGCTACCGGCTGCTGGAGCCCGGCGGCACGCAGCCCGGGCGCACCCGGCCGATGCGGGTGCTGGTGACGGCACCGGACGGCGCGGCGCGGACGGGACTGCGCGATCTCGTGCGCTCCATGGGCCATGACGTGTCGCTGGCTGATGATCCGCGCGCCGCGCGGCTGGCTGGTGGGCGCTTCGACACCGTGCTGTTCGATCTCGACGCCTATGCGGATGTGCGGGCCGAGGGCGTCGCCACGCCGGACGGGGCGCGCCGCATCGGCCTGTGCGCCGGTGCGCAGCCCCGGGCGCCGCGCGGCTTCGACGGCGTTGTGCCGGCAGGTGATCCGGTGGCGCTGGTGCTCGCCCTGCTGCGCAGGCCCGGCCGGGCCGGCTGAGCCGACCTTCGCGCGATCTTCACGCTTGATCTTCACGGATGCGCCATCCGTGCTTGTCCGCTCTGGCCGGCGGGGTTGATGCTGCTAAGCTCGCGTGATCCTGTCCGAGCCCGGACCCCGCGCCGAAGACCCGGTACCCTCATGCGAGCGCTCCGCCTGATAATCGCGTTCCTCGCGCTGACCGCCGCCCTGGCGGGCTCGGCGGCGGGCAGCGTGGCGATGGCGCGCGCGAGCATGCCGTGCCATGAGCCGGCGGTGAGGGAGGTCGCGGACGCACACGGGGGACATGGCGGGCCATCCGCCCATGCAGCTTCGGTCGCCGTCGTCATGGGGCAGGGCGCCGCATTGGCGCAGCCGCCCGCGCCGGATGCCGTTCGGCTCCATCTGTGCTGCGTGCTCAGCCAGCTTCTGGTGACGCCGCTCGCCGCGCCGGCGCTGCAGCCGCGCCTGCCGGGCGCACTCGTGCTCGCCTTGCCGCCCGGCACCGAGAGGGCCGGCCGCGTCGAGCCCATTCCGGTGCCGCCGCCCCGCTCCGCCTGATCGTCCGAGCCGCGGCCTCGCGCCGCTTTCCCACGATCTCATGGAGACCAATCATGAACCGCACCACACGCGCGGCATTTGCCGTCGCCGTCCTGACGCTCGTTCCCGCCTTCGCCCTCGCGCAGAACATGCCGATGCAGCCTGGCGACATGCCCATGGACCACAGCGCCCATATGAGTGGCGGGGCTACCGCGCCCTCGACAAAGGCGTTCGAGGGAGCCAATGCCCGCATGCATGAGGGCATGGCCATTCCCTTCTCCGGCAATGCCGATGTCGACTTCGCGCGCGGCATGATCCCGCACCATCAGGGCGCCATCGACATGGCGCGCATCGAGCTGCAGTACGGCAAGGACCCGGAGCTGAAGAAGCTGGCCGAAGAAATCATCAAGGCGCAGGAGAGCGAGATCGCCTTCCTCAAGGCCTGGCTGGCGAAGAACGCGAAGTAGGGCGTGCCTGAGGGGCCGACCCGACGACCCCTCCCGGACCGATCCGGGCGGGGTTCGGGGCAGTCGACCACTCGTCATGCCGGACGGCCGGAACGGCCGATCCGGGATCGCGCCCGGCATGGGAAGCGATCCCGGCTCTCGCTCCGCTCGGCCGGGATGACGGCAGTGGGGAAGGGCCTGCTCAGCCGGGATCAAACACCTGCCGCCCAAACAAAAACCCCGCCTTGCGGCGGGGCTTGAGTTGGGGAGGCGGGTGTCGCGCCTCGCCGCTCGGGTTCGGATCCGGCCCTCAGGCCGAGATGCGCTGTTCAGGCTCGCCCATCTCGCGCAACACATAGCCGCGGCCCCACACCGTCTCGATGAAGTTGTGGCCGTCGGAGGCGTTGGCGAGCTTCTTGCGCAGCTTGCAGATGAACACGTCGATGATCTTGAGCTCGGGCTCGTCCATGCCGCCATAGAGATGATTGAGGAACATCTCCTTGGTCAGCGTGGTGCCCTTGCGCAGCGAGAGCAGCTCCAGCATCTGGTATTCCTTGCCGGTGAGATGCACGCGGTTGCCCGCGACCTCGACCGTCTTGGTGTCCAGATTGACCACGAGGTCGCCGGTGGTGATGACCGACTGGGCGTGCCCCTTGGAGCGGCGCACGATGGCATGGATGCGGGCGACCAGCTCGTCTTTGTGGAACGGCTTGGTGAGGTAGTCGTCGGCGCCGAAGCCGAGGCCCTTCACCTTGTCCTCGATGCCGGCGAGGCCGGAGAGGATGAGGATCGGCGTCTTCACCTTGGCGACGCGCAGGCCCTTGAGCACGTCGTAGCCCGACATGTCGGGCAGATTCAGGTCCAGCAGGATGATGTCGTAGTCGTAGAGCTTGCCGAGATCGACGCCTTCCTCGCCCAGATCGGTCGTGTAGACATTGAAGTTCTCGGACTTGAGCATCAGTTCGATGCTCTGCGCGGTCGCGCGGTCGTCCTCGATGAGCAAGACGCGCATGCCAATCCCCTTCCCTCGCCATGGCCCCGGGGGGTTTAAGCGCTCAACCGGACACTTCCAGACTGAGCGCGACCCCACCCCGCGCCCGGCCCGACTCACCGATTCGTTACTTCTTGCAACAGGGGTAACAAACTCAGATTCCCGAGCACAAGCGGAGACTGAAGTTTTCTTCGAGTCTTATCGCAAGAGGTTGTTCAGAAACCCGAATCTGGCGACCCGGATGTTGAAGTCGAACCTTAGAAAATCAGCCTAAGTGAGTCAGCCGACTCACGCTTTCGCGCAAGCGGCCGTCACACCGGACGTTGCCCCGATCATTAACGAGCCCGGTAAACAAATCGTTTCCAACCGACGGGCCGCGCACGCTTTCCCGGTCGTGGGCTACCGTTTGCGACAAAAGAGTAAGGAAGCGGCAACATCTGTCCGCCAGAATGCCCTCTGCCGCCGCGTAAAGGCGGCTCGAACCGGATGGCGCAGGCCCCCTCGGGCGCGCGTCGCCGGCCCGATAGCGGAGTTAGCCGGTCATGAAGTCGCTCGACACCCTCACCCGCCTCAAGCGTTTCCAGGCGGAGGAAAAGCGCCGCCACTTCGCCCAGATCGAGACGATGATCGCGGATTTCGACCGCATGTCGCGCGATCTGGAGCGGGAGATCGAGGCGGAGGAAAAGCGCACCGGCATCACCGACACGCAGCATTTCGCGTATTCCACCTATGCCCGCGCCGCCGCTACCCGCCGCGACAATCTGCGCCGCTCGGCCGACGAGCTGAAGGGCCAGCACGAGGAGGCGCGTCTCGCCTATGAGGACGCGCTGGACGAGCTGAAGAAGGTCGAGGCGCTGGGCGAGCGCGAGCGCGCCGAAGCCCCGGTCGAGACGCCGCCGCGCAGCATCGCCGGCCGCGCCCGGGCCAGCCTCTCGCTCTGAGCTTTCCCGCCCTAGCCGCCGACGATCGGGATGTGCGGGGCGGCCCCGCGCGGCAGCGCGCCGGTGAGGCGCGGATCGTCCACCACCTCGATCGACTGCGCCACCGGCACGAAGCCCGCCTTGCGGTAGAAGCCGAGGGCGCCCGGATGGTCGTTCGTGCAGGTGTGCACGAAGAAGCGCGATATGCCGCGCGACCAGGCCCGTTCATTGGCGCGGTTGATCATGAAGCGCCCGGCGCCGACGCCGACAAGGGCCGGCACAACGCCGAAGAAGGCGAGCTCCGCCTCGCCGGGCTGGCGGAAGTCGAGTTCGACGAGGCCGAGATCGCGTTCGCTCCCACCTGCGCCCTCCCGCTCCAGCACATAGATCTCCACCTGCGGATCGGCGATGATCGCCGCCAGCGCCGCATCGTCCATCCGCGCGCGGGAGAACCACAGCCAGTCCTCGCCGATGGCGCGGAACAGGGTGCGGTACCATTCGGTATCCGGCTTCGTGACGTGGCGCAGGCGGAAGCCCTCCTCCGCGCGCTCGGCGAGCGGGACGGGCGGCGCACGCATCTCCAGAAAGGTGACGACGGTCGCGTTCTTGCCGGGCGGCAGCGCGGTGTAGCCGTCGAGATTGAGCGCGCGCGGGGCGGGGATGGGCGTGTCGGTCATGATGGCCGAGGCATACAGGCTTCGCGCGCGGCGGGGAAGCGGCGGCGTGCCGGCCGGACGCGGCCATTGTAAATTGCCCCCTGGGCGAAGGGATTCCGAGCGCGAGAAAGGGCCGGCGCGCGGGAGCTGCGCGGACATTATGACCTCGCCGGGGTTCACAGCGGCGAATTTTCAGATATCTTGCGGATAATTCGATTTAGTACATCTATTGAGAGTGAATTCATGACGGTCGCCGTCACCATCGACCAGGTCGGCAAGAGCTTCGGCAGCGGCGCGCCGGCGCTTTCCAACGTGTCGCTGGAGGTGCAGCCGAGCGAGCTGGTGGCGCTGCTCGGGCCCTCCGGCTCCGGCAAGACCACGCTTCTGCGCATCGTCGCCGGTCTGGAGCAGCCGAGCCATGGCCGCGTGCTGTTCGATGGGCACAACGCGCTCTCCGTGCCGGTGCGCCGGCGCGGCATCGGCTTCGTGTTCCAGAACTACGCCCTGTTCCGCCACATGACGGTGTTCGAGAACGTCGCCTTCGGGCTGCGCTCGCGCCCGCGCGCCGAGCGCCCCTCGGAGGCGGAGATCCGCACGCGCGTGGCCGACCTGCTGGCGCTGGTGCAGCTCGACGATTTCGGCGGTCGCTTCCCGGCCCAGCTCTCCGGTGGCCAGCGCCAGCGCGTGGCGCTTGCCCGCGCTCTGGCCATCGAGCCGAAGGTGCTTCTTCTCGACGAGCCGTTCGGCGCGCTCGACGCGCTGGTGCGCAAGGAACTGCGCAAATGGCTGCGCGAGCTGCACGACCGCACCGGCCACACCACCCTGTTCGTGACCCACGACCAGGAGGAGGCGCTGGAGCTGGCCGACCGCGTGGTGGTGATGGGCAAGGGCAAGATCGAGCAGGTCGGCACGCCGGACGACGTCTATGACCGGCCGGAGACGGCGGCGGTGTTCGGCTTCATGGGCGAATCGAGCCGCATCGAGGTCGAGCTGAAGGACGGCGTCGCCTTCGCCGGCGACACGCCCATCGCGGCAGCGACCCAGCCCGTACCGGACGGGCCGGGCCTCGTCTATGTCCGCCCGCAGGACGTCTCGCTCGGCCTGCCGGGCACGCCGGGGCTGAAGGGCCGGGTGCGCGCCTTCCGCCGCCACGGCGCCATTCGCCGCGTCGAGATCGAGGTGGGTACGGCGCTGTTCGAAGCCGATATCGCCCCGACCGTGCGGGTGCCCATCGGCGAGGCGGTGGCGGTGCGGCTCGACCGCGCTCGGCTGTTCGCCAATGGCGGCACCGGTGTCGACTGCCGCGCCCCGGCGGCGCAGCAGACCGGCGAATACGCGATCTGATCCGGCCGTGCCGGACGGGCTGGCGCGTGGTGCCTCAGCGCCGCTCCAGGCGCCAGACCGCTTCGGTTACCGGCGTCACGCCGCGCAGCCCTTCCTTCAGCTCGTGCCGGCCGAGGCAGGCGACGCGGTAGGCCGTGCCGTAGTGGCGGCGCAGCTCGGCTTCCGGCACCGCGAAGGGCGGGCCGACCAGCCGCGAGGGGTCGTACTCGAAGGTGACGACGAGCTGCGGCGCGGTGTGGGTCAGATGTATCAGATGGCCGGCATAGCGCTCGCGCATCGCCTCGGGCAGGGCGACGATGGCGGCGCGGTCATACACCGCGTCGACCGTGCCGAGCCTGTGGCGGTCCAGATCGAAGAAATTGCCGGCGAAAACGGTGAGCCGCTCGGCGTCGAAGCGGCGCAGCGGGCCATCATCGGCGATTTCGGGCTTCACGCCGAGCTCCTCGAAGAGCTGCTCGACGGCGAGTTCGCTCAGTTCCGAGCCGACCACCTCGTGGCCCTGCGCCAGCAGCCAGCCAATGTCGCGCGTCTTGCCGCAGAGCGGCAGCAGCAGCCGCGCATCGGTGGCGAGGCCGAGCGCGGGCAGATGGTGCAGCAGGAGCGGGTTGGCGTCCTCCCGGTGGAAGCCGATCTCGTTGTCGCGCCACTTGCGGTGCCAGAACTGCTCGTCCATCGCTTCGCGTCCCGCGTCTGTCGTTCCAAATCTCTCGATCCGCCGCTCAGTCCGGCGGGGTGCGCCGGATGAAGGCGCCGAAGGCCCGCGGACCGTCGGCGACGGGAACCTCCGCGACGAGCCTGAGCGTCTTCGCGTCGATCACCCCCAGCGTGTTGCTCTCCCAGCACGCCACATAGACGAGGGCGCCGTCGCGGCTCGCGGCGATGCCTTCGGGATAGTCCCCGACGGGAATTGTCTCAACCTTGCCTAAGGTGGCGAGGTCGAACACGCTCACCGTAGAGTCGTACTGGTCCGTGACGAAAGCGCGACCGCCGGCCAGCGCCACCGCATAAGGCCGCTGGCCCACCTTCACCGTGCCGACCACCCGGCGGGCGGCGAGGTCGATCACCGTCACGTCGTTGGAGCCGACATTGGCGGTGTAGGCGCGCCGGCCCTCCGCGTCGATGGTGACGCCGAAGGGGCGGCTGCCGACGGGAATGGAGGCGAGGCGGGTGAGGCTGCGTGTGTCGACGAGGCTGATCTCATCGGAATCGCGGTCGGCCGAAACCAGCAGCGTGCCGTCCGGCGTCACCGCCAGCCCGGAGGGCGAATTGCCGACCGCCACCTCGCCGGCAAGGGCGCCGGTCCCGGCGTCCACCGCCACGATGCGCGCCTTGTACCAGTCGGCGACATAGGCCGGATTGCCGGAGGGGTGCACGGCGACGCCGAGCGGGCCGCCGCCGACCTCGACGCGGCGGATGACGCTTCGCGCCGCCGTGTCGACGATGCTCAGCGCCTTGCCGTCCGGCGAGGTGACGAAGGCGCGCCGCCCGTCCGGCGACACCGCGATGCCGGCCGGCTTGCCTGGAACAGGCAGGGTGGCGACGACCTTGAGCGTGTCGAGATCGACGACGGACAGGGTTTCCGCCGGCTGCGAGGTGATGAAGGCCTCGTCCGCGCGGGCCGGTGGGCAGGCAAGGAGCGAAGTGGCGAGGAGGAGGAGGGCGGCGAGCGTAGCGGCCAAAGGCCTGGATGCCCGGGTCAAGCCCGGGCATGACGAACCTCCGATGGCGGCCTGTCCCACTGAAACACCGTCATGGCCGGGTCTGGCCCGGCCATCCACGCTCTTTCCCTCGCCCCGTCGGGGAGAGGGGGAAAGGCCGCCCGTTATCGACACCGCTGTCGCCCGAGGCTCAGCTGCCGCCTTCGATCTGCTTCTTCAGCGACTCGAGACCGGCCTTGTAGAGCCCGGTCACCGCGTTGATGGCGGCCTCGTCGTTCAGCTCCGGCGGGGGATCGTTGTTGGGGTAGCCGCGGTAGAAGGCGCCGCGCCACTCCACCTTGGACTTGGCGCCGCCGTCCTCGGGCGTCACCACCAGCCAGGAGGAATAATTGGTGACCGGCAGCACCGCCACGTCGACCTTGTCGATGCGGTACATGAGGGTCATCTTCTCGGGTTCGAGCTTGGCGACTTCTTCCTCGACCGTCGCGCCATTCTTCAGCGTCAGCGTGCGCTTGGCGCCGGGGGCGTTGCCGCCGGTGCCCTCGGTCTTGGCGACCACCGGAATCCAGCCGCCGTCCTGGAAGTTCGACACCACACCCCAGACCTTCTCCGGCGCCGCGTTGATGACGACGCTTTCGGAGATCTTCTGGCGGGTCGGGCCATGTGCGGAGGCGGTGCCGACAGCAGCCAGCAAGGAGGTGGCGGCCAGCGCCGCCGTGAACAGTTCAAACTTCATCGTTTCCATCCCGGAGCAGTTTTCTTCGCGGACTATTCGGGTCCGTTGACCGGCAGTCTAGGGATGGAATCGACGTTCGTGAACTCTCCAGTCGGTGAAAAACTTCCCGATTTTATTATTTGAATTCTCTAAGAGAATTCTTTGAGAATCTTAAGAAACGCGGCGCCGAAGGCTTCCAGCTTGGCGGCGCCGACGCCCTTGATGCCGGCGAGCTCGGTGCGGGTACGCGGATGCTCCACCGCCATCTCCTCCAGCGTGCGGTCGGCGAAGACCACATAGGCCGGCACGTTGCGCTCGGCGGCGAGTTCGCGGCGCAGCGCCTTCAGCTTGCCGAGCAGCGCCGCCTCGGCCGGCGCCAGTTCGGCGCCGCTTTCGCTGCGGGCGAAGCGCTCGCGCTTGCGGCGCGTGGGCGCGCGCAGCGTCACGGCGCGGGTGCCGCCGAGCACGGCGAGGCCGGTCTCGGTGAGGGTGAGCGCGCCGAAGCGCTCGGGGTCGGCGTGCAGCGCATTGGTGGCGACGAGCTGGCGCAGCAGGGCGCGCCAATCGGTGGCGGGCTTGTCGGCGCCGGCGCCGAACTCGGCCAGGCGGTCATGGCCACGCGCGCACAGCGGATCGGTGCGCTGGCCGGTGACGACGCTGGCGATGTAGGCGGCGCCGTAGCGCTCACCGGTGGCGCGCACGATGCGCAGGGCGAGCTGGGCGTCGCGGCTGGCGTCGACCACCTGCGGCGGGTCGCGGCAGACGTCGCAGGTCCCGCAGGCCCTCGCCCGCTCGCCGAAATAGCCGAGCAGCACGGCGCGCCGGCACGTGACCGCCTCGCAGAAGCCGACCATGGCGTCGAGCCGGCGTGCCTCCACCATCTTGCGCTCGGGCGGGGAGGGTTCCTCGTCCAGGAAGCGGCGGCGGGTGGCGATGTCGCCGGCGGAATAGAGCAGCAGCGCCTCGGCGGGCTGGCCGTCGCGCCCGGCGCGGCCGATCTCCTGATAATAGGCCTCCAGCGTGCCCGGCGCGTCGGCGTGCAGCACGTAGCGCACATCCGACTTGTCGATACCCATGCCGAAGGCGACGGTGGCGACCATCACCACCCCGTCCTCGGCGAGGAAGACCTCCTGATTGGCGGCGCGGACCTCGGGCGTCAGCCCGGCATGGTAGGGCAGGGCGCGGATGCCGGCGGCGGACAGGCGTTCCGCTGTCTCCTCCACTTTCTTGCGCGAGATGCGGTAGACGATGCCCGACAGGCCCTCGCGGGCGCGCACGAAGCTCTCGATCTGGCGCGCCGGGTCCTTCTTGTCCTCGACGCCGATGAAGATGTTGGGCCGGTCGAAGCCGGAGACGAACACCCGCGCCTGCCCGCCGAACAGGCGCTCCACGATGTCGTCGCGGGTCGCACGGTCGGCAGTGGCGGTGAGCGCGACCAGCGGGATGCCGGGGAACATCTCGCGCAGCTTGCCGAGCTCCAGATATTCATTGCGGAAGGAATGGCCCCATTGCGAGATGCAGTGCGCCTCGTCCACCGCCACGAGGCCGAGCGGCAGGCGCGAGAGGGCGGCGAGCATGCGCTCGGTCATCAGCCGCTCGGGGGCGAGATAGAGCAGGCGCACCTCGCCGGCCGCCACGCGGCGCCAGATCGCAACGTTTTCCTCGCGGGATTTTCCCGAGTGGATGGCCTCGGCGGCGACGCCCTGCAATTTCAGCGCGTTGACCTGATCGTCCATGAGCGCGATGAGCGGCGAGACGACGATGGAGATGCCGCCCAGCACCAGCGCGGGGAGCTGGTAGCACAGCGACTTGCCCGCGCCCGTGGGCATCACCGCCAGCGTCGGCACACCCGCCAGCACCGAATCCACCACGTCCTGCTGGCCGGGGCGGAAACGGTCGAAGCCGAACACCTCGGCGAGGCGCGCGCGCTTGGCCGCCTCGATGGGCGGCGGCAGGATGCCGTGCGTGGAGGTGACGGGCACGTTCATGCGGCGGGCGTCGTCCCGGTTGATGGCGCGGCGGGCGCGCCGGCTGGGTCTTGATGGCGCGCGCGCGGGCGGAAATGGTGGAACCGCGCGGGCGCCGGATTCGCAGCGTCGCGGAAGCGCCCTCACAGAGAATCACTTCCGATGAGCCTCGAACTTACTCTCGGTTTAACGCTGGCGGCGCTGCTGTTCGAGGCCGCGATCGGCTATCCCGCGATTCTGCTGGCGCGGGCGGGGCATCCAGTGATGTGGATCGGCCGGCTTATCGCCGCGCTGGACCGCAATTTCAACCTCGACAGCGAGACGCCCGGCCAGCGCCGCATCGCCGGCGTGGTCTCGCTCCTCCTCATCGTCGGGCTGAGCGCGGCGGCGGGGCTGGGGTTGCAGAAGCTATTGATGCTGTTGCCGCTCGGCTTCCTCTACGCCGCCTTTGCCGGCTCGACGCTGTTCGCCCAGCGAAGCCTGCATCACTATGTGGGCAAGGTGGCCGACGGGCTCGACGTGAGCCTGGAGGCCGGGCGGCGGGAGGTGTCGCACATCGTCGGGCGCGATCCGGAGGCGCTCGACGAGGCGGGGGTGGCGCGCGCCGCCATCGAGAGCCTCGCCGAGAACTTCTCCGACGGCGTGGTGGCGCCGGCACTGTGGATGGCGGTCGGCGGGCTGGCCGGCGGGGCGGTCTACAAGGCGGTGAACACCGCCGACAGCATGATCGGCCATCGCGACGCACGGCATGGCGATTTCGGCTGGGCCTCGGCGCGCTTCGACGACCTGATCAACCTGCCGGCCTCCCGGCTCGCCGGCGTTCTCGTAGTGGCCGGCGCCTTCTTCGTGCCGGGCGCCTCGCCCCTGCATGGCTGGGCGGCGATGCGCCGCGATGCCGCTCGCCACCGCTCGCCCAATGCCGGCTGGCCGGAGGCGGCGATGGCCGGCGCGCTCGGCATCGCCATCGCCGGGCCGCGCTACTATGGCGGCAAGCTCTCGGTGGACGGGCTGATGGGTGAAGGCGGGCGCTACGAATGCACCGCCGACGACATACGCCGGGCGCTGCGGCTCTACCGCGCTGCCGACGGGGTACTGGTGACGCTGGTCGCCGTGCTCGCCTTCGCCGCGCTAAGCTGGTGAGGGATGAAGGGACCGTCATCCCGGACGACCGCAGGCCGATCCGGGATCGCGTGCCGCGAAGCGGGGGACGATCCCGGCTCTCCGCTTCGCGGCGGCCGGGATGACGTACGGGGGTGGTGCTCAGCCGCGTCGCGCGATTTCCAGCAGGCGGTCGAGGTCGATATGGCGGGCGAGGTGCGCGGCCAGCGCGTCGAGCGTCGCTTCCACCCCGGCCTCGTAGTCGAGGCCGGCCGGTGCCGCGCCGAGCGTCTCCAGCCAGCGGCCGCGCTGGCGGTCGTCGGCGAACAGGCCGTGCGCATAGGTGCCGGCGATGCGCCCATCCTTTGAGACCGCGCCTTCCGGCCCCTCGCCGTCGATCTGCGCGAACGGGCGGGCGCGGCCGGGGCCTTCCGTCGCGCCCATATGCATCTCGTAGCCCGCGAAGGGCACGCCGCCCGCCATGCCGGTGACGGCGACGAGGCGCTTCTCGCCCGACAGCACGGTGTCGACGTCGAGCAGGCCGAGGCCGGGAACGGTGCCGGGCGGGCCCTCGATGCCCTCGGGATCGGCCAATGTGCGGCCGAGCATCTGGTAGCCGCCGCAAAGCCCCAGCACCCGTCCCCCGCGCCTGATATGGGCGAGGAGGTCGATGTCCCAGCCCCCGCGGCGGAAATCCTGAAGGTCGGGGATGGTCGATTTGGAGCCCGGCAGGATGACCAGCGCCGCGTCGGCCGGCAGCGGCGTGCCGGGGCGCACGCGCACCACCTCGACGCCGGGCTCGGCGTCGAGCGGATCGAGGTCGTCGAAATTGGCGATGCGCGGCAGCAGAGGCACGGCGATCCTCACCGTCGCGCCCGGCTTGGCGGCACGGGCGGCGTCGAGCGCAAGCGCGTCCTCGGCCGGCAGGCGGCGGGCGTCCGCGAAAAAGGGGATGAGGCCGAGCGCTTCCCAGCCGGTGCGCTGCGCGATCTCGTCCATGCCGGAGGCGAAGAGGGAGGGATCGCCGCGAAAGCGGTTGACGAGGAAGCCGGCGATCATCGCGGCATCCTCCGGCGGCAGCACCGCCTTCGTGCCAACGAGGCTGGCGATGACGCCGCCACGGTCGATGTCGCCAATGAGGATGACGGGGACGTTCGCCGCGCGGGAAAAACCCATATTGGCGATGTCGTTGGCGCGCAGGTTGATCTCGGACGCCGAGCCGGCACCCTCGACCAGCACGAGGTCGGCCTCGCCGGCAAGATGGGCGTAGCTCTCCAGCACCGCCTCCATCAGCGCGGGCTTGAGCTTCTGGTAGTCGGCCGCCTTCGCGGTGCCGCGCGCGCGGCCCTGCACCACCACCTGAGCGCCGATCTCGCTCTGCGGCTTCAGCAGCACGGGATTCATGTGGACGGAGGGGGGAATGCGCGCCGCGCGGGCCTGCAGCGCCTGCGCACGGCCGATCTCGCCGCCATCGGCGGTGACGGCGGCATTGTTCGACATGTTCTGCGGCTTGAAGGGGCGCACCTTCAGCCCGCGATCGGTGAAGGCGCGGGCGAGGCCGGCGACGATCAGCGACTTGCCGACATCCGAGCCGGTGCCCTGGAACATGAGGGCGAGGGGTTTATGGAGGGGAGGAGCGGTCATGCTCCCTCTCCCCGACAGCTCTGAGCCGCCGTCATGGCCGGGCTTGACCCGGCCATCCACGTCTTCGAGGAGCGCGGCGCTAGAGGGAAAGCCGTGGATCCCCGGGCCAGACCCGGGGATGACGTCGTAAGGCGCCTCAGCCGCGCCGGGCCTCCAGATAGTCCACGCGGCGCTCGAGATTCGCTTCGCGCACCATGCCGGGGATCAGGAACAGGTCGACGATCTGGCCGATGCCCAGCAGGCCGAGGGTCAGCAGCCAGAGCGCGCCGGTCCAGTAGCGGCCGGTATAGAAGCGATGGATGCCGCAAATGCCGATCAGGCCGAAGAGCCAGAACAGATAGGCGACGGGGGTCGAACGCATCGAGGCGTTTCTCCATGAAAGCGTTGCGCCGCATCATCCGGCGCCGCCAATGACATGGGGATGTCGCGGCGGAATTGCGAGATCGCGGGGTGCAATTTCCGTTTCCGGCGGCACGGGCGCGCATCAGAACTCGATGCCCTGCTGCGCCTTTACCCCGGCTTTGAAGTGGTGCTTCACCAGCGCCATTTCGGTGACGAGATCGGCGGCTTCGATCAGCGCGGGTTTCGCGTTCCGGCCGGTGACGACGACGTGCAGCCCCTCCCGCCGGGCGGAGAGGGCGGCCACCACCTCGTCGAGGGGCAGGTAGTCGTAGCGCAGGGCGATGTTCAGCTCGTCGAGGATGAGAAGCCCGACCGAGGGATCGGCCATCAGCTCGCGCGCCTTCTGCCAGGCTCGCTGCGCGGCGGCGATGTCGCGGGCGAGGTCCTGCGTCTCCCAGGTGAAGCCCTCGCCCATCGAGTGCCACTCCACTCGCCCGCCGAAGGTCGCGAGCGCATCCCGCTCGCCTGAGTGCCAGGCGCCCTTGATGAACTGCACCACGCCGACGCGCCCCCCGTGCCCGAGCACCCGCAGGGCGAGGCCGAAGGCGGCGGTGGACTTGCCCTTGCCGGGGCCGGTGTGGACGATCAGCAGGCCCTTTTCGGCTGTCTTCTCCGCCACTTCCGCGTCCTGCACCGCCTTGCGCTTTTCCATCTTGGCGCGGTGGCGGGCGGCTTCCTCGGGCGAGATATCGCTCATCACTTCACTTTCACGGGCAGGCCGGCGACCATGAAGATCACGGCCTCGGCGCGGGCGGCGACCATCTGGTTGAGCCGGCCCTGCGCGTCGCGGAAGCGGCGGGCCAGCGCGTTGTCCGGCACGATGGACAGGCCCACCTCGTTGGAGACGGCGACCGTGACGCCCGCGCGGGCGGCGAGGGCGTCGGCAAGGGCGGCGCTCTCGGCGGCGACATCGGCCTCCGCCAGCATGCGGTTGGTGAGCCACAGCGTGAGGCAGTCGACCAGCACGGGCCTCTCCGACGGCAGCGCGCCGAGCGCACCCGCGAGCTCGTGCGGCACGTCGAGCGTCTGCCATTCCCCGCCGCGCCGGGAACGGTGGAGCGCGATGCGCTCCACCATCTCGTCGTCCCACGCCTGCGCGGTGGCGAGGTAGCTCCAGGGCGGGGCCGCCTGCGCGACCAGCACCTCGGCGTGTGCGCTCTTGCCGGAGCGGGCGCCGCCGAGGACGAGGGTGAGGCCCATGCCTCAGCCCGCCGGGCGCGCCAGCCGCGGCCGCAACCAGCCGGCGAGCCCGCCGAGCAGCGCCCAGAACACGAAGCTGACCGCCACGCTCGCCACCACGAAGCTGTGGTGCAGCGCCTCGGGGATTGGGCTCTCATGGCTGTCGGGCTGCGGGGCGCCGATGACATGCGGGGCGAGGACCAGCGCCACGCCGAGCACCGCGAGCAGCGGCGAGCGGCCGAAGGCGATCAGCGCGAGCCCGCCCGCCGTCGCCGCCACCGTGCCGACCCACCAGAGCTGGCGGGCGGCAAGGTCGGCGGCCGGCATGGCCGGCAGTTCGGGCGGCAGGCCGAGGCCGGGCGCCACCGTGAAGGCGGCGAAGCCCGCGAGGCCCCAGAGCAGGCCCTGATGCCAGCCCTTGAGCCCGCCGGCGATCTCGCTCGCGGCCACGAGCAGCAGGCCGAAGCCGAAGCCGGTGAGCACGGTGAAGATGACGGTGAGGCCGTTGCGCTCGATCCCGTCGGCCGGGCCCCATTCCTCCTCGTCATGCGAGTGGGCGGCGGTGCCGGGCGCGTGCTCGTGCACGTCCGTAGTGACGGCGGGGGCGGTCTCCTCGCCGGCGTTCTCGAAGGTCTCGGCCTGAAGGATCAGCGGCACGGTGGTGAACAGGTGCAGCGCCGAGGCGATGAGGCCCGTGCCGATGCCGGCAAGCGCGGCGACGAACAGAATCGTCCTGAAAAGCGACATGATGGTTCCCCCGGATCAGTGGCAGGGGAAGGCGTTGGCGTGGCGCACGTCGTGCGTCGCGTTGTGCACGGCGCTGATGTGGGAGAAGCCCACCCCGCCGAGCACGAAAACGCCGAGCAGGGCGGCGAAGGTGATCTGCAAAGCGCGCGAGGCGAGCGAGCTGTGCAGCGAATCGTGGGAGGCAGCCGCGTCGCGGCTGTTATGGGTCGTCATGGCAGCTCCTTTGGCCCTCCACCCGAGGGCCGTTGCGGTTCTGTCGACGGCCGGTCTCCTGGCTCGCGGGTCACGGCCCCGTCTCCGCCTTCCCGGCTTGCGCCAGTGGCCGATGGAGGAGGGCTCGCCGCTCACAGTTGCGGGGGCAGCCGCGGATTCGGCGATTCCCTTCGAGGAAGGTTTCCGCCCCACCGCGTTCCCGTCTTGCGTCCCGTGCGCATCACGGGAACCGACGACAGCCGCGACTATAGCGGCATGCCGGCGGGCCGCAATGGCATCGTCGGCCCGACGCCCGGCACGCCCTACCCATGGCCGTTTGACTTTCCCTCGTCGCGCTCCTTTAGTGGGGGCGACCGTCGGTTTCCTCTTCCGGGAGGGACGAAAAGGGAATGCGGTGAGGGGGCTCCGACGCCCCGATTCCGCAGCTGCCCCCGCAACTGTGAGCGGCGAGCCTGCGCCGAAAGCCACTGGAGAACGCTCTCCGGGAAGGCGGCGACGAGGCGGCGACCCGCGAGCCAGGAGACCTGCCGGCGGTCCGGTCGTGCGTGCCGGCGGGGTGCCCGGCAGTCAGGCAGAGCCGCCGGGGACACCCGGAGGCTTCGCGCGGAAATTCCTTCCGCGACCGGCGCATCCCGCGATTGCCTTTTTGCGTGGAGACGCCGCATGTCCGTTGCCGACCGAACCTCCCTCGACCGCGTGCCCTGCACCATCGTCACCGGCTTCCTCGGTTCGGGGAAGACGACGCTGATCCGCCACGTGCTGGAGAATGCGAAGGGCAGGCGGCTGGCGGTCATCGTCAACGAGTTCGGCGATGTCGGCATCGACGGCGAGATCCTGAAGGGATGCGGCATCGACACCTGCCCGGAGGAGAACATCGTCGAGCTGGCCAATGGCTGCATCTGCTGCACCGTCGCCGACGATTTCGTGCCCGCGCTCGACGCCATCCTCGCCCTTGAGCCGAAGGTCGACCACATCCTCATCGAGACCTCCGGCCTCGCGCTACCCAAGCCGCTGGTTCAGGCCTTCCACTGGCCGGCGATCAAGAGCCGGGTGACGGTGGACGGCGTGGTGGCGGTGGTCGACGGCGAGGCGCTGGCTTCCGGCCGCGTCGCGCATGACCATGACGCGCTGGCCGAGCAGCGCGCCACCGAGGTGGTGCTCGACCATGACGACCCGATCGAGGAGGTGTTCGACGACCAGATCGCCTGCGCCGACCTGGTGATCATGACCAAGGCCGACTTGATCGACGAGGCCGGCGCGATGCGCGCCCGCGCGGCGCTCGACGCCGAGCTGCCGAAGGGCGTGCGCGTGGTCGCCGTCACCGAGGGGCGCATCGACCCGGCGGTCCTGATGGGGCTCGGCATCGGCACCGAGGATGACATCGAGAACCGCAAGACGCATCACGACGACGAGCTCGACCATGACCATGACGACTTTGACAGCTTCGTCGTCGAGGTGCCCGAAATCGCCGATCCCGTGGAGTTCGCCGCGCGCGTGGCGCGGGCAGCGGAGGAGGCCGAGGTGCTGCGGGTGAAGGGTTTTCTGCCTGTCTCCGGCAAGCCGCTGCGGCTTCTGGTGCAGGCGGTCGGCCCGCGCGTGGTGCATCATTTCGACCGCCCGTGGGGCGCCGGTCCCCGCACGGGCCGCCTCGTCGCCATCGGCCTGAAGGGGCTCGACCGGGCAAAGGTGGAGGCGATCCTCGCCGGGGAGAGCGTGCCGGCGTGAAACGAAAGCGTTGGGGCGCCATCCCGGAACTCGTCATCTCGGACGGCCGCAGGCCGGTCCGGGATCGCGTGCAGAACGGAGAACGATCCCGGCTCTGCGCTTCGCTCCGGCCGGGATGACGGCCTTCTGAGGGACGCTCGACTCCATGCATATCCTCACCACCACCTCGACCAGCCTCGACGATCTCGTCGAGCCGGTCGACCTCGGCCAGACGCCGGGGGAGGTGGTGGTCGTTTCCTTCACCGACAGCGACCTGATGGGGCTCGCCACGGCGCTGGCCCGCGCGCAGGGCGAGGGCGATGATCTCCCGAGCCTTCGCCTCGCCAGCCTGCGCGACCTGCGCCATCCGCTCTCGGTGGACCTGTGGATCGACAAGGTGGCGGTCCATGCCCGCATCGTGGTGGTGCGGCTGCTCGGCGGGCTCGACTGGTGGCGCTACGGCGTCGAGCGGCTGAGCGCCGAGGCGCGCGCGCGCGGCTTCACGCTCGCCGTGCTGCCCGGCGAAGACCGCGACGACCCGCGCCTCGCCGACCTCTCCACCCTGCCGGCGCCGGAGCTGGAGGCGCTGCTCGGCTATTTCCGTGCCGGCGGGCCGGACAACATGCGCGCCCTGCTGCAGCGGCTGGCGGGGCATGCCGGGCGGGCGCTCGTGGCGGCCGAGCCGACGCCGGTGCCGCTCGCCGGGTTCTATGGGTGGAGAGGTGAGGCGCCTTCGCCGGCCGGCCGCGCCACGCCCGCCATCCCCGTCATCTTCTACCGTTCCATGTGGCTTGCCGCCGACACCGCGCCGGTCGACGCGCTGTGCGCGGCGCTGGCGGAACGCGGGCTCGATCCGCGTCCGATCTTCGTCGCCAGCCTGAAGGAGCCTTGCTCCGTCGCCTTCCTGAAGGGGGCGCTGGCGGGCATGAACCCGGCCGCCATCGTGACGCTTACCGCCTTCGCCGCGGCCGATCCCGGGGAGGCGATCGTGCTCGATATGCCCGGCGTGCCGGTGCTGCAGGCCATCGTCGCCACCACGGCGCGCGAAGCCTGGGCCGAGGGCGTGCGCGGGCTGACGGGGGCGGACCTCGCCATGCATGTCGTGCTGCCCGAGCTCGACGGGCGGGTGCTGGCCGGCGCACTCTCCTTCAAGGCGCCGGCGGAATCCTCCGCCGTGCCGGGCTTCGCCGGGCTGGTGAACCGGCCCGAGCCGGACCGCGTGGCGCAGGTCGCCGGCCGCGTGGCGGCACTGGCGCGGTTGCAGGGTCTTTCTCCCGCGCAGCGCCGGGTGAGCGTGCTGATGCCGGACTATGCCGGCGTCCCCGGCCGCACAGGCTGGGCGGTCGGCCTCGACGTGCCGGCGAGCGTGCTGGCGCTGCTGGACAACATGAAGGCCGCCGGCTACCGGGTGAAGGGCGTACCGACGGATGAGCGGGGGCTGCTGGAGCGGCTCGGTGCGGGGGGGAGCGACTCGCGGGAGACATGCCTCTCCCTCGCCGAGTACCGTGCCCATCTCGCCACCCTTCCGCCCGAGGCGGTGGCCGCCGTTCACGCGGCGTGGGGCGCGCCGGAGGACGATACGGACCTCGTCGACGGCGCCTTCCGCTTTCGCGCGGCGCGATTCGGCCATGTCACCGTCGCCCTCGCGCCGGATCGCGGTTCGCACGCCGAGCGGCGGGCGCAGTATCACGCCCCCGCGCTGCCGCCGCGCCACGCGCTGCTCGCCTTCGGGCTGTGGCTGCAAGGCGAGGCCGACGCGCTCGTCCATATGGGCGCGCATGGCACGCTGGAATGGCTGCCGGGCAAGCATGTGGCGCTGACCGCCGGCTGCTTCCCCGAACTGGTGCTGGGCGCAATGCCGGTCGCCTATCCCTTCATCGTCTCGAACCCCGGCGAGGCGGCACAGGCCAAGCGGCGCATCGCGGCGGTGACGCTCGGCCATCTGCCGCCGCCCACGCTGGAGGCGGGGCTCGCCGGCGAGGCCGCCGAACTGGAGCGGCTGGTGGATGAGTATGCGCAGGCCGACGGGCTCGACCGCCGCAGGCGCGAGCTTCTGGCGAAGCTGATCGTCGAGGAGGCGGCGCGTACCGGCCTTGCCCGCGACGCCGGGCTGGCCGGCGATGCGGCGCCGGACGAGGCGCTGCAGCGGATCGACGCCTTTCTCTGCGACATCAAGGAGATGCGTCTCAAGGACGGCTTCCATGTCTATGGCCGCGGGCCGTGCGGGGCGGCCGAGCGCGACGGGCTGCTCGCTGCGCTCGACGGCCGGCGCGTGCCCGCCGGGCCGGCCGGCGCGCCGGGGCGCGGGCGCACCGACGTGATGCCGACCGGGCGCAACCTCTATGCCAGCGATCCTCGCAGCCTGCCGACCCCGACCGCCATGGACCTCGGGCGCCTCGCTGCCGACGAGGTGCTGCGCGCCTATGCGCAGACCCATGGCGACTGGCCGCGTTCGCTGGTGCTCGATCTGTGGGGCAGCGCCACGCTGCGCACCGGCGGCGAGGAGATCGCGCAGGGCCTCGCGCTGATCGGCGCCCGCCCGGTGTGGGACCCGGCGACCGGCCGCGTCACCGGCGTCGAGGTGCTGCCGCCGGCCGCGCTCGGCCGCCCGCGCGTCGACGTCACCTTCCGCATCTCGGGGCTGTTCCGCGACCTGTTCCCGGCGCAGATCGCGCTGCTCGATGCCGCCATCCGCGCGGTGGCGCGGCGCGAGGAGGGCGACGAAGAAAACCCGCTGCGGGCGGCAGGGGAAGGAGCGGTGCGCATCTTCGGCACCGCGCCGGGCGCCTACGGCGCGGGGGTTGACGGGCACGCCAGCGGGATCGAGCGGGAGATGCTGGGCGAGGATTATCTCGCCAGCGCCTCGCACGCCTATGGCGGGGCGGAAGGGCTGGCGCGCCCGGCCGGCGATGCCTTCGCCGCGCGGGTGGCGGCGGCCGACCTGCTGGTCCATGGCGCGGACGATCCCGGCCGCGACCTTCTGGAAGGCGATGCCGACCTTGCCTTCATTGGCGGCTTCGCGGCGGCGGCGGAGCGGCTGGGCCGCGCGCCGGGCCTCGTGGTGCTGGACACTTCCGACCCGGGAAAGCCCGTCGCCCGCCCGCTCGAAGGGGCGCTCGCCCGCATCGTGCGCGGCCGGGTGAACCCGCGCTACATGGCGGGGCTGCGCCGGCACGGGCCGCGCGGGGCGGCGGAAATGGCCGAAACGGTAGACCGGCTGATCGGCTTTGCCGAAGCGACGCGGGCGGTGCCGGGCCATCTGATCGACACGCTGCACGCCGCCTATGTCGACGACGCGGCGATGCGCGATTTCCTGATCGACGTGTCGCCCGAGGCGGCGCGCTTCGTTGCCGCCCGCTTCGAGGGCGCGCGTGAAAAGGGCCTGTGGCACCCACGCCGCAACGATGTCGGGCAGGCGCTGGCGGCGCTCGCGGGGAAGGGCGCGGCATGAGCGCGACCGCGATGCGCCGGGGCGCCTGTCCCTCGCTGCCCGCGCCGATGCCGACCGGCGACGGGCTGCTGGCGCGGCTGCAGCCTGTGGAGCCCATGACTTTTGATCATGTGGTCGGCCTTGCTCGCCTCGCCCACGAACTCGGCAACGGCATTCTTGAAGTGACCGCACGGGGCAAGCTGCAGATTCGTGGGCTGACGCCGGTGAGTACGCCGCGGCTGGAGGAAGGCGTGGCGACCCTAGCCATTGCGCTGCCGGACGGTTTTCCGGTGGAACACTCCGCGCTGGCCGGGCTCGACCCGGCGGCGCACGCCGATCCGCGTACGCTGGCGGCGGCGATAAGCGAGGGCGCGACCTCGCTGGTGCCACGCCTCGCGCCGAAAGCTTCGGTGACGCTCGACGCCGGCGGGGCGCTCTCGCTCGCCGCCCTGAAGGCCGACATCGCGCTGACCGCGACCGGAACCGGGTGGACCGTCACGCTGGCAGGTCGGCCGGCCGGCACCGTGGAGGACGCGCGTGCGGCGGGGCTCGTCGTCGCGCTGCTGGGCGATCTCGCGCAGGCCGGGCCGCAGGCGCGCATGGACGAATTTCTGGCGCGCGAGGGGTTGGCAGCGCTCGCCGCGCGGCACGCGCTCACGCTTGGAGCAGACACGCCCGCGCGGGAGACCACGGACCCGGTGGGTCCCCACGCGTTGAATGACGGTTCCTTCGCGCTCGGTGTCGGCCTCGCCTTCGGTCAGACGCGCGCAGAGGCGCTGGAGGCGCTGATGCAGGCGGCGCGCGCGGCCGGCGCCCGCCATGCCGAGCCCGCCGCCGGGCGGGCGCTGCTGCTGGTGGGGCTGGCGCGGGCGGCCGTGGCCGGACTTGCCGCGCGGGCGGATGCACTCGGGTTCATCACGCAAGCGGACGACCCCCGCCGCCGCGTCTTCGCCTGTGCCGGCCGCCCCGCCTGCGCCTCTGCCCGCATCGAGACGCATGCCCTGGCGGTGGCGCTCGCTCCCCATGTGCGGCGGGGCGAACTGCACGTTTCGGGCTGCGCCAAGGGCTGCGCGCATCCCGCTTCCGCGCGCCTCACCATCGTGGGGCTGGACGAAGGGGCGGGTCTCGTGGTCGAAGGCACGCCGCGCGACGTTCCGGCGTGGCGCGTGGGCGTGGCGCGGCTCGCCGAGGCCGCGCGGGAGTTTCTGGACAAGGACGAGGGCTGAGTGTCGATCCCTACCGACTATGAGCGCGACGGCAATGCGATCTATGAGCGCTCCTTCGCCATTATCCGCGAGGAGGCAGAGCTCGGCCGGTTCACGCCCGACGAGGCCGACGTCGCGGTGCGCATGATCCATGCCTGCGGGCTTGTGGAGGCCGCCTTCGCCATCGACTTCGCGCCCGGCGTCGTGCGTGCCGCGCGCAACGCGCTGAACGCGGGCGCGCCGATCCTGTGCGACGCCGCGATGGTGGCGCACGGCATCACCCGCGCGCGCCTGCCGGCGAACAACGAGGTGATCTGCACGCTGCGCGAGCCTGCCGTGCCGGGGCTCGCCGAACGGCTCGGCACCACCCGCTCGGCCGCCGCGCTGGAACTGTGGCGCGACCATATGGAAGGCGCCGTTGTCGCCATCGGCAATGCGCCGACCGCGCTGTTCCGCCTGCTGGAAATGCTCGATGCCGGGGCGCCCCGGCCCGCCGCCATTCTCGGCATCCCGGTCGGCTTCGTCGGCGCGGCCGAATCCAAGGACGCGCTGGCGGCCGGCGACCACGGCGTGCCGTGGCTGGTGGTGCGCGGGCGGCTGGGCGGCAGCGCCATGACGGCGGCGGCGGTCAACGCGTTGGCGAGGCCGGGAATATGAGCGCGCTTCCCGCAGGCCGTCTCGTCGGCGTGGGCGTCGGGCCGGGCGATCCCGAGCTGATGACGCTGAAGGCGGTGCGCGCGCTCGGCACGGCCGATGTGGTCGCCTATTTCGCCAAGCTGGGTAATGCGAGCCATGCGCGCGCCATCGCCCATTCGCATTTCCGCGCGGGGGCGGAGGAACTGCCGCTCGGCTATCCCGTGACCACCGAGATGGCGAAGGACGAAGAGCCCTATCGCGACGCCATCGCCAGCTTCTACGACGCCTCGGCGCGCGCTGTGGCGGCCCATCTCGACGCCGGGCGCACGGTGGCGGTTCTCTCCGAGGGCGACCCGATGTTCTACGGCTCCTACATGCACCTGCATGTGCGGCTCGCCGACCGCTACCCGACGCAGGTCATCGCGGGCGTCACCGGCATGTCCGGCTGCTGGTCGCTGGCCGGCGCGCCCATCGCGCAGGGCGACGATGTGCTTTCCGTGCTGCCGGGCACGCTCGCGGAAGGCGAGCTGGCGCGCCGGCTTGCCGGCACGGATGCGGCGGTGATCATGAAGGTGGGGCGCAACCTGCCGAAAATCAGGCGCGCGCTGGAAGCTGCCGGCAAGCTCGGGCAGGCGCTCTATGTCGAGCGCGGCACGATGGACGGGGGCTATTGCGAGAGGCTGGCGGGGCGGGCGGACGGGCCGGCGCCTTATTTCGCCATCGTGCTGGTGCCGGGCTGGGGAGGACGGGAATGACGAATTCGGGCAAGGCTGCGGGCTCTAGGGCCGGCCGGCTGACCGTCATCGGCCTCGGGCCGGGCGAGGAGCGCTTCCTCACCGGGCAGGCGCAGGCGGCGCTGGGCGAGGCCGAGGCGGTCTACGGCTACATTCCCTATCTGGAGCGGGTGCCGACCCGCGAGGGCCAGACGCGCCACCCTTCCGACAACCGAGAGGAGCTTGCACGCGCCGGCGCGGCGCTTGCCCATGCGGCGGGCGGGGCGCGGGTGGCGATGGTCTCCGGCGGCGACCCCGGCGTGTTCGCGATGGCGGCGGCGGTGATCGAGGCGATCGAGGCCGGGCCGGCGGAATGGCGCGCGCTGGAGGTGGAGATCGTCCCGGGCATCACCGCCATGCTGGCGGTGGCGGCCAGGTGTGGCGCGCCGCTCGGCCATGATTTCTGCGCCGTCTCGCTGTCGGACAACCTCAAGCCGTGGGAGGTGATCGAGCAGCGCCTGCGGTTCGCGGCGAAGGCTGGCTTCGCCATGGCGTTCTACAACCCGGTCTCCAAGGCGCGCCCGCACCAGCTCGACGCCGCCTTCGACATATTGCGCGAGGAACTGCCCGCCGAGGTGCCGGTGATTTTCGGCCGCGCGGTGGGCCGGCCGGACGAGCGCATCCGCGTGGTGCCGCTCGGCAATGCGCGCGGGCACATGGCGGACATGGCGACCTGCGTCATCGTCGGCTCGCCGGAGACGCGCATCGTCGCCCGTCCGGGCCGGCCGGCGCTGGTCTATACGCCACGGCGGTCGGGGGAGGAGTGATGGGGGAGGCGCTCCAGCCACGCCAGCGCCGCCTCGACGCTCGCCGCCGTCTCGACCTGCGGGCGGGGCGGGCGGGCAACCATGATCACCTCGATGCCGAGCGCACGGGCGGCGGCGATCTTGCCGTAGGTGGCCTCGCCGCCGCTGTTCTTGGAGAGCACGGCGTCGATCCGGTTTTCCGCCAGCAGCGCGCGCTCGTCCGCCTGCGCGAAGGGGCCGCGCGCCTCGATGTAGCGCACGCGCGGCAGGGCGAGCGGCGGCGCGACGGGATCGATGCTGCGCACGAGCCAGTGGTGCTGCGGGGCGGCTTCCAGCGCGCGTACCTCGTTGCGTCCAAGCGCGGCAAGCACGCGGCGCGGAGCGGCGCCGAGCTTTTCCACCGCGCCGGCGATGTCGGCGGCCCCGGTCCAGCGGTCGCGGGGCACGGGCCGCCATTCCGGCCGGACGAGGGCGAGGAGGGGCACGCCGGCACTGCACGCGGCCTCGGCCGCGTTGCGCGACATGCTCGCGGCGAAGGGGTGGGTGGCGTCGATCAGCGCGTTGATGCGCTCGGCCTTCAGATGCGCGGCCAGCCCCTCGACACCGCCGAAGCCGCCCGAGCGGGTGGGGGCGGGCTGGTCGAGCGGGTTGCGCGTACGGCCCGCAAGCGACAGGCTGAGCGTGTAGCCCCCGCGCGCGGCCAGCTGTGCCGCGAGTTCGCGGGCCTCGGAGGTGCCGCCGAGGATGAGCAGGCGCGGGGCGCCGGCATCCCGGCTGTGGGAAGGCATGTCCATGCGGGCGGTTGAATCCGGCGTGCCGGAATCCACTGATCCGGCGTCGCGCGACGATGCGCAGGAGCGGCGCTGGTTGTCCATCGTCGGCATCGGCGAGGATGGGCTGGAAGGCCTGTCGCCGGCCGCGCGGGCGGCGATCGGCGCGGCGCAAATCGTGTTCGGCGGCGCGCGCCATCTCGCGCTCGCCGGGGACGCGGTGACCGGCGAGGCGCGCACCTGGCCTAGCCCGTTCGAGGCCGGCATCGACGAGGTGCTGGCGCTGCGCGGGCGAAGAATCTGCGTGCTCGCCTCGGGCGATCCGTTCCTCTACGGCGTCGGCGCGGTGCTGGCCCGTCATGTGCCGGCCGGCGAGATGTTCGCGCTTCCCGCGCCGTCCTCCTTCAGCCTCGCGGCGGCGCGGCTCGGCTGGGCGCTGGCGGAAATCGGTTGCCTCACCGTGCATGGCCGCTCGCTCGACCTTTTGCGGGCGCATCTCAATCCCGGCCGGCGCCTGCTGGTGCTGACCTCGGACGGGGCGGGGCCGGGCGAGATCGCGCGGCTGCTGGCGGGGACGGGCTTCGGCGGGTCGACGCTGCACATATTGGAGGCGCTGGGCGGGCCGCGCGAGCAGCTGCGTTCTTCTCTCGCCGAAGGCTTCGCGCTCAGGGACATCGATCCGCTGAACCTCGTCGGCATCGAGCTGGCGGCCGGGGAGGGCGCGCGCGTCATTGCCCGCGCACCGGGGTTGCCCGACGAGTTCTTCGAGAATGACGGCCAGCTCACCAAGCGCGAGGTTCGCGCGGTGACGCTGTCCGCGCTGGCACCGCGCCGGGGCGAGCTGTTGTGGGACATCGGCGCCGGGGCGGGTTCGGTCGGCATCGAATGGATGCTGGCCGATCCCTCGCTCCGGGCCATCGGCATTGAGGAGAACGCCGAGCGGGCGGCGCGGGCGCGGCGCAATGCGCATGCGCTCGGCGTGCCGGGGCTGACCGTGGTCGAGGGGAAGGCGCCCGACGCACTCGCCGGCCTGCCGGTGCCGGACGCGGTGTTCGTCGGCGGCGGGGCGGGGGATTCCGGCGTGCTGGACGCCGCCATCGCGGCGCTGCGGCCCGGCGGGCGGCTGGTGGTCAATGGCGTGACGCTGGAGACCGAGGCGCGGCTGATCGCCCTTCACGCGGCGCAGGGCGGCGAGCTCGTCCGCCTGTCGGTCGCCCGCGCGGCGTCGGTCGGCGGGCTCACCGGCTGGCGGCCGGCCATGCCGGTGACGCAGTGGAGCTGGGAGAAGCCTGGGAACTGGGTGAAGCCCGGGGGCGGCCTGTGATCGTCGCCGGGGTCGGCAGCCGTCGCGGTGTGAGCGCGGAGGAGGTCTGCGCCTGCGTGCGCGGGGCGATGGCGCGCCATGGTGTGAAGCTGTGCGACATCGCGCTGATGGCGACACCGGCGCTGAAGGGTGGCGAGGCCGGAATCATCAAGGCGGCGCTCGATCTCGGCCTGCTGCTGGTCATGGTGCCGCAGACGCAGCTGGAGGCGGCGGGCGCGCGCGCCGTCACCCATTCTGAGCGCGTCGTGGCGCTGATGGGTGTGCCCTCGGTGGCGGAGGCCTCGGCGCTGGCGGCGGCGGGGAGGCGCTCGACGCTGATCGGGCCGCGCTTCGTGCTCGGCGCGGTGACCTGCGCGCTGGCGCGGGAGGCGGACAAGGCTTCGGACGAGGAGACGCAGCAGCCGTGACGGTTCATTTCATCGGCGCCGGGCCGGGTGCGGCGGATTTGATGACGCTGTGCGGGCGCGATCTCATCGCGCGCTCGCCCGTCTGCCTCTATGCCGGCTCCATCGTGCCGCCCGAAGTGCTGGGTTGGTGCCCGCCGGGCGCGCGCATCGTCGACACGGCACCGCTTTCGCTCGACGAGATCGAGGCGGAATTCCTCGCCGCCGAAGCTGCGGGGCATGACGTGGCGCGGCTGCAGTCGGGCGACCTGTCCATCTATTCGGCGGTGGCCGAGCAGGTGCGCCGGCTGGAGCGGCACGGCATCGCCTATACGCTCACCCCCGGCGTGCCGGCCTTCGCGGCGGCGAGCGCGGTGCTGGGGCGCGAGCTGACGGTGCCGGGACTGGCGCAGAGCCTCGTCGTCACCCGCGTCTCCGGCCGCGCCTCGGCCATGCCGGAGAGCGAGACGCTGGCCACCTTCGCCGCGACGGGGGCGACGCTCGCTGTGCATCTCGCCATCCACGCGCTGGAGCGGGTGGTGGCGGAACTCACGCCCGTCTGCGGCGCCGATTGCCCGGTTGCCGTGGTGGTGGAGGCGACGCGCCCGACGCAGCGGGTGATCTCGGGGACGCTGGCCGACATCGCGGCGAAGGTTGCCGCCGAGCCGGTGGAGCGCACCGCGCTGATCATGGTCGGCCGGGCGCTGGCGCCCGAGGGTTTCCGCGAGAGCGCGCTGTACGATGCCGGCTACCAGCGCCGCTTCCGGGGGCGCGAATGAGGGGGCTTTGGAATGCCGTCATCCCCGGGCTTGACCCGGGGATCCACGGCTTCATCGAAGCCCGCGCCCGGCCGGACGGCGTGGATGGCCGGGTCAAGCCCGGCCATGACGGTGCTGCAGGACGTACCGGCCGCTCCGGATTCCGCCCATGACCGCGCGCGGCTTCATCATCGCAGCGCCGCGTTCGGGGTCGGGCAAGACGACGGTGACGCTCGGCGTCGCGGCGGCGCTGGCGGCGCGCGGGGTGCGGGTGCGGGCGGCGAAGTCCGGCCCCGACTATATCGACCCCGCTTTCCACGCCGCCGCCACCGGGCAGCCGGGGCTGAACCTCGACAGCTTCGCCATGAGCCCGGCGCTGGTCGACGCGTTGGCCGGCGAGGCGGCGCGCCAAGCGGAACTGGTGGTCGTCGAGGCCTCCATGGGACTGTTCGACGGCATAGGCGGCGAGCCGGGGCGCAGCGGCGCGGCGGCGGACCTTGCGGCGCGGCTCGGCCTGCCGGTCGTGCTGGTGCTCGACATTTCCGGCCAGTCGCAATCGGCCGCCGCCGTGGTGCGCGGCTTCGCGACGCATGACCCGGCCGTGCGCATCGCCGGGGTGATCCTCAATAAGGTGGCGAGCGAGCGACACCGTACGCAGGCCAGCGAGGCCATCGCCGCGCTTGGTATCCAGATATTGGGCAGCCTGCCGCGCGATGGAGCGGTCAGCCTGCCGGAGCGGCATCTCGGCCTCGTGCAGGCGGCCGAGCATCCCGCGCTGGCGGCGGCGCTCGAGGATCTGGCGGCGCGGGCGGCTGCATATATCGACCTCGACGCGCTGATGGCGCTGGCGGTGCCGCTGGCGCCGGCCGGGGGTACGCCCGTCGCGCTGGCGCCACCCGGCCAGCGCATCGCGCTGGCGCGCGACGTCGCCTTCTCCTTCATGTACGAGCACCTGCTCGCCGGCTGGCGGCAGGCGGGAGCGGAAATCCTGCCCTTCTCGCCGCTCGCCGACGAGGCGCCTTCGGAAGCGGCGGACATCTGCTGGCTGCCGGGCGGCTATCCCGAGCTGCACGCCGGCACGCTCGCCAATGCCTCGCGCTTCCTCGACGGCGTGCGCGATTTCGCGCGGACACGGCCGGTGCATGGCGAGTGCGGGGGCTTCATGGTTCTGGGCGAGGCGATCGAGGACGCGCAGGGCGTCTCCCATCCCATGCTCGGCCTGCTCGGCCACGCCACGAGCTTTGCCCGCCGACGGCTCAATCTTGGCTATCGCCGCGCGATCACGCTGGCGGATTCTCCTGTGGGCCCGGCGGGCACGCGGCTGCGCGGCCACGAATTCCATTATGCCAGCGTCACATATCCCGGCGACGATGCGCCGCTGGTCGAACTGGGCGACGGTCAGGGTAATCCTCTGGGACCTGCCGGCCGCCGCCGCGGGCAGGTGTCGGGAACCTTCTTCCACGTCATCGCGGTCGACCAACCACTGGAGTGAGTCATGAACGCCTTCCGCCGCTTTCTCGTCCTTCTGGCCGGGCTGATGGGGGCGTCGGGCGTGGCGGCGGCCGCCGCCGGGGCGCATATGAGCCCCGATCCCAACCTGACCACCGCCGCCTATTTCCTGATGTTCGGCGCCGCCGCCGTGATCGGCGCCGTGGCGCTGGCCGCCGCGCGCGGGCCGGGCTGGTCGCTGGCCACCGCCGGCGGCGGCATCCTCGCGCTCGGAACGGTGCTGTTTTCCGGCACACTGGCCGGCAGGGCGCTCTGGGACATCACGATTTTTCCTATGGCCGCGCCGACCGGCGGGACTATGCTGATCCTCGGGTGGCTGGTCCTTGGACTGGCGGCTTTCGAGCGGAGCGCCCGTGCCGGCTGAACTTGGCCAAAAGGTTGCATCAAGCAGTTTGAGTAGCCGCTGCCCGGCCCGGCCGGGACGGCGGCCGCAACGGGAGCACTAGCTGCACATGTCAGTCGAGGTCGAAGAGAAGATGCTGGACAAGCCGGAGACCCCCGCCCGCGCGGTCACCCCCGCCGCCGGCGACGACGTCGCCAAGTTCCGCGCCGCCGTGATCGCCAAGCTCACCTATGCGGTGGGCAAGAATCCGGCGGCGGCGAGCGACCGTGACTGGTTCCTGGCCACCGCCTTCGCCACCCGCGACCGCATCGTCGACCGCTGGGTGACGTCGACGCGCCAGACCTATTCGGAAGGCCGCAAGCGGGTCTACTACCTCTCGCTGGAATTCCTCATCGGCCGCCTGCTGTTCGACGCGCTGACCAATCTGGAGCTGCTCGATACGGTGCGCGCGGCGCTCGGCGATCTCGGCGTCGACCTCGACCGCCTGCGTCAGGTCGAGCCCGACGCGGCGCTCGGCAATGGCGGCCTCGGGCGCCTCGCCGCCTGCTTCATGGAAAGCATGGCGACGCTCTCCATCGCCGCCTATGGCTACGGCATCCGCTACGACCACGGCCTGTTCCGCCAGCGCATCAAGAATGGCTGGCAGATGGAATATCCCGAGGACTGGCTGTCTTTCGGCAATCCCTGGGAGTTCGAGCGCCCCGAAGTGCTCTACGACATCGGCTTCGGCGGCTCGGTGGAGACGCTCACGGTCGGCAACGACCGCAAGAAGCAGGTCTGGCACCCCGCCGAGAAGGTCGAGGCGGTCGCCTATGACACGCCCATCGTCGGCTGGCGCGGGCGCCATGTGAACACGCTGCGCCTGTGGTCGGCGCGCGCGGTCGACCCGCTGCGGCTCGACGCCTTCAACCAGGGCGACCATGTCGGCGCGCTGGCCGACCAGGTGAAGGCCGAGGCGATCTCGAAGGTGCTGTACCCCTCCGACGCCACGCCGGCGGGGCAGGAACTGCGGCTGCGGCAGGAGTATTTCTTCACCGCGGCCTCGCTGCACGACCTGATCCGCCGCCATGTCGACAGCTTCGGCGACATCCGTTCGCTGCCCGACAAGGTGTCGATCCAGCTCAACGACACCCACCCCTCCATCGCGGTGACCGAACTGATGCGCGTGCTGCTCGACGAGCACGACATCGAGTGGGACGAGGCGTTCGACATCACGGTGCGGACGATCTCCTACACCAACCACACGCTGTTGCCGGAGGCGCTGGAGACCTGGCCGGTGCCGCTGATGGAGCGGGTGCTGCCGCGCCACATGCAGATCATCTATCTGCTCAACGCCAAGCATCTGGAGCGCGTGCGCACGCAGTTCCCCGGCGACGACGCGCTGCTCTCCTCGGTGTCGCTGATCCAGGAGGATCACGGCCGGCGCGTGCGCATGGGCAACCTCGCCTTCCTCGGCTCGCACTCGGTCAACGGCGTCGCGGCGCTGCACAGCGACCTGATGACCACCACGGTCTTCAAGGATTTCTACCGCCTGTTCCCCGAGCGGATGAACAACAAGACCAACGGCATCACCTTCCGCCGCTGGCTCTATCAGGCCAATCCGGCGCTGACCTCGCTGCTGGTCGACGTGTGCGGCCCCGCCGTTCTGGACGACGCCACCCAGCTCACCAAGCTCGCGCAGTTCGCCGGCGATTCTGCGCTGCATGACCGCCTCGCCGCGGCGCGCCGGCAGAACAAGGTGGCGCTCGCCCGGCTGATCCGCGACCGGCTGGACATCAAGGTCAATCCGGGCGCGCTGTTCGACGTGCAGATCAAGCGCATCCACGAATACAAGCGCCAGCTCCTCAACATCCTGGAGACCATCGCGCTGTATGACGCGATGCGCGCCAATCCGGCCAAGAACTGGGCGCCACGCGTCAAGATCTTCTCCGGCAAGGCGGCGGCGAGCTACCAGATGGCCAAGCTGATCATCAAGCTGGCCAACGACGTCGCCAAGGTGGTGAACGACGACCCGACCGTGCGCGATCTGCTGAAGGTGGTGTTCCTGCCGAACTACAACGTCTCGCTGGCCGAGGTCATCATCCCGGCGGCGGACCTGTCCGAGCAGATCTCCACCGCCGGCATGGAGGCGTCGGGCACCGGCAACATGAAGATGGCGCTCAACGGCGCGCTCACCATCGGCACGCTCGACGGCGCCAATGTCGAGATCAAGGAGCATGTCGGCGACGAGAACATCTTCATCTTCGGCCTCACCGCCGAGCAGGTCGAGGAACGCCGGCGCAACGGCGTCGACGAGATGACCGCGATCCGCAATTCGGCGCATCTGGGCGAGGTGCTGGACGCGGTTGGCTCCGGCGTGTTCTCGCCGGACGAGCCGGACCGCTTCAAGCCGCTGGTCGACGCGCTGCGCCACCACGACTATTTCCTGGTGACGCCGGATTTCGACGCCTATTGGGATGCCCAGCGCGCCGTCGACGCCCGCTGGCACGACCGCGCCGCCTGGTGGACGTCGAGCGCGCTCAACACCGCCAATATGGGCTGGTTCTCCTCCGACCGGACCATCACCGAATACGCCACCGACATCTGGAACGTGCCGGTGCGTCCCGTCCGCTGACCCGGCGGGCCGTGCGGCGTCCGCCGCGCGGCCCGTTTCTATGGCTTCGCCACCACAGGTGGCCGTGAATCGTGGACTTTGTCTTGGCGGTAGGGGAACCTTCACTGTGCACGGGTCTTGATCCCGGTAGTCCGGCTCAGGAAAGGTTGACAGTGATGTTCGCGTGGCAGGCGCCCGGCCGTGAGGTCGACGCACTCGTAGGCGGCCGCCATGACGATCCGTTCGGCCTGCTGGGTCCGCATGAGACGCCGGACGGGCTCGTCATCCGCGCCTTCGTTCCCCATGCTGGCACGCTGGAGGCCATCGAGCCGGACGGTACGCTGATCGCCGACCTCTCCCGCCGCCATGATGCCGGCTTCTTCGAGGCGCTGGTGCCCGGTCGTCCCGCCTGGGCGCGCTACCGTCTGCGGGCGCGCAACGACGGCGGCGAGTGGCTGCTCGACGACCCCTATTCCTTCGGCCCGGTGCTCGGCCCGCTCGACGACTATCTGCTCGTCGAGGGCACGCACCGCCTGCTTTATGAGCGGCTCGGCGCGCATCCGTGCGAACACGAGGGCGTGGACGGCGTGCGTTTCGCCGTGTGGGCGCCCAATGCGGCGCGCGTCTCCGTGGTCGGCGACTTCAACCAGTGGGACGGTCGCCGCCACCAGATGCGCAAGCGCATCGACAGCGGGCTGTGGGAGATTTTCGCCCCCGGCGTCGGCATCGGCACCATCTACAAATACGAGATCGTCTCGGCCGACGGCCGGCTGCTGCCGCTGAAGGCCGATCCCTTCGGCTTCCGGGGCGAGTTTCGCCCGGCCACCGGCTCGGTGGTGGCGCGCACCGACGATTTCGAGTGGCACGACGAGGCCCATGTCGCCTCCCGCGCGGAAGGCGAGGCGCGCCGCAAGCCGATGAGCATCTACGAGGTGCATCTGGGCTCCTGGCGGCGCGGCGACGGCAACCGTTTCCTCTCCTATGACGAACTGGCCGACCAGCTTGTCTCCTATGCGGCGTGGATGGGCTTCACCCATATCGAGCTGCTGCCGATCTCCGAGCACCCGCTGGACGCCTCCTGGGGCTACCAGCCGATCGGGCTTTTCGCGCCGACCAGCCGCTTCGGCGACCCGGCGGGATTCGCCCGCTTCGTCGACCGCGCGCACCAGGCCGGCCTCGGCGTGATCCTCGACTGGGTGCCGGCGCACTTCCCAACCGACATTCACGGGCTTGCCCATTTCGACGGCGGCCCTCTCTATGAGCATTCGAACCCCCAGCGCGGCTTCCACCCCGACTGGAATACGGCGATCTACGACTTCGGCCGGCGCGAAGTCGCCAATATGCTGATCGCCAACGCGCTGTACTGGCTCGACCGTTTCCACATCGACGGTCTGCGCGTCGATGCGGTGGCGTCCATGCTCTATCTCGATTATTCGCGCCGCCACGGGGAGTGGTCGCCCAACCCGGACGGCTCCAACGACAACAAGGATGCCGTCGCCTTCCTGCGCCGCGCCAACGAGACCATCTATGCCGAGCATCCCGGCACGGTGGTGATCGCCGAGGAATCGACCTCCTGGGCCGGCGTGTCGAGCCCGGTCCATGCCGGCGGGCTCGGCTTCGGCTTCAAGTGGAACATGGGCTGGATGCACGACACGCTCGACTACATGTCGACGAACGCGGTCTACCGCCCCTGGCACCACGACAAGATCACCTTCGGCTTCGTCTACGCCTTCACCGAGAACTTCGTGCTGCCGCTCTCGCATGACGAGGTGGTGCACGGCAAAGGCACGGTGTTCACCCGCATGCCCGGCGACGACTGGCAGCGCTTCGCCACCCAGCGCGCCTATTACGCGATGATGTGGGCCTATCCCGGCAAGAAGCTGCTCTTCATGGGGCAGGAATTCGCCCAGCGGCGCGAATGGAGCGAGGAGCGCTCGCTCGACTGGCATCTCGTCGGCATGGGGCCGCATCATCGCGGCATGCAGATTCTGGTGCGCGACCTCAACCATCTCTACCGCGACACGCTCGCGCTGCACGCACGCGACTGCGAGCCCGAGGGTTTCCGCTGGATCGTGGTCGACGACCGCGACCAGTCGGTCTTCGCCTGGCTGCGGCTCGGCGGCGAGGAGGACGCGCCGGTCGTCATGGTGGCGAACCTCACGCCCGTGCCGCGCGACGGCTACCGCCTCGGCCTGCCGAAAGCCGGCCGGTGGCGCGAGATCCTCAACACCGATGCGGACGGCTACGGCGGCTCGGGGCTCGGCAATCTCGGCGCGGTGACGGCCCATGAGGCGCCCGCGCACGGCATGCCGGCCAGCGCCCATGTGGTGCTGCCGCCGCTCGCCACGCTCTACTTCAAATGGGAACCGGAAGAGGCCGCGCCGCAGGGCACGGTCGTGGACCGGCAATAGACTTCAGGGAGACGACGCTTCATGGCACGGCCGACGCTTCAGAATGCTCCACTGGCCCGTTCGGCCATGGCCTACGTCCTCGCGGGCGGGCGCGGCAGCCGCCTGATGGAGCTGACCGATCGTCGCGCCAAACCGGCGGTCTATTTCGGCGGCAAGTCACGCATCATCGACTTCGCGCTGTCCAACGCCATCAATTCCGGCATCCGCCGCATCGGCGTCGCCACCCAGTACCAGGCGCACAGCCTGATCCGGCACCTGCAGCGCGGCTGGAACTTCCTGCGCCACGAGCGCAATGAGAGCTTCGACGTGCTCCCCGCGAGCCAGCGCGTCTCCGAGACCATGTGGTATCTCGGCACGGCCGACGCGGTGTACCAGAACCTCGACATCATCGAGGCCTACGACACCCGCCACATCATCATCCTGGCCGGCGACCACATCTACAAGCAGGACTACGAGATCATGCTCCAGCAGCATGTCGACCAGGGCGCCGACGTGACGGTGGGCTGCCTTGAGGTCCCGCGCGAGGAGGCCAGCGCCTTCGGCGTGATGCATGTCGACGAGAAGGACAACATCATCTCCTTCCTCGAAAAGCCGAAGGACCCGCCCGCCATGCCCGGCCGCCCGGACAAGGCGCTGGCCTCGATGGGCATCTATGTGTTCGAGACCAAGTTCCTCATCGACCAGCTGCGCCGCGACGCTGCCGATCCGCTCTCGACGCATGATTTCGGCAAGGACGTGATCCCCTACATCGTCAAGCACGGCAAGGCGGTGGCGCACCATTTCTCCCGCTCCTGCGTGCGCTCGGACCAGGAGACGGCGCCCTACTGGCGCGACGTCGGCACGGTGGACGCCTATTGGGAGGCCAATATCGACCTCACCGGCGTGGTGCCGGAGCTTGACCTCTACGACCGCGACTGGCCGATCTGGACCTATGCCGAGATCACGCCGCCGGCCAAGTTCGTGCATGACGACGAGGGCCGGCGCGGGCAGGCGATCTCCTCGCTGGTGTCGGGCGGCTGCATCATCTCCGGCTCGTCGCTGCGCCGGGCGCTGCTGTTCACCGGCGTGCGGATCAATTCCTACGGCTCGATCGAGAACGGCGTGATCCTGCCCTATGTCGAGATCGGCCGGTCGGCGCGGCTGAAGAACGTGGTGATCGATTCCCATGTCCGCATTCCCGAGGGGCTCGTCGTCGGCGAGGACCCCGTTCTCGACGCCAAGCGGTTCCGGCGCACCGAGAAGGGCATCTGCCTGATCACCCAGTCGATGATCGACCGGATGCCGGCCTGATCCGCCCCCCGTTCCCGACGAAAGTCATCCGGGTGACGGGGAGCGGATATAGAGTGGACGTGCGGCGCAGGGCGCACCGGCAGGGGGCTGGCGCGGAATATGCAGCCGGGGTTTCAGGGCTCGGGATCGAAGCGTGTCATCCTTGAAGGTTCTCTCCGTCGTTTCGGAAGTCTATCCGCTGGTGAAGACCGGCGGCCTCGCGGACGTCGCCGGCGCGCTGCCGGCGGCGCTGGCGCCGCACGGCATCGAGCTGCGCACGGTGATTCCCGGCTATCCCGCCGTGATGGCGGGGCTGGAGGCGGGCGAGCCGGTGCACCGCTTCGACCACCTGTTCGGCGGTCCGGCCCAGCTTCTCGCCGGGCGGGCCGGCGGGCTCGACCTGTTCGTGATCGACGCGCCCCATCTCTTCGAGCGGCCGGGCGGCCCCTATGTTGGCGGCAACGGGGTCGACTGGCCCGACAATGCCGCGCGCTTCGCCGCGCTTGGCGCGGTGGCCTCGGGTCTCGGCCTCGGACTGGTGCCGGGCTTCGTGCCGGACATCGTGCACGCGCATGACTGGCAGGCGGGCCTCGCCCCGGCCTATCTGCACTATGCCGGCACGCGCCGGCCGGGCACGGTCATGACCATCCACAACATGGCCTTCCAGGGCCAGTTTCCGGCCCATGACTTCCCCATGCTCGGCCTGCCGCCGCACGCCTTTGGCCTCGGCGGCGTCGAATATTACGGCATGGTCGGCTACCTGAAGGCCGGCCTGCAACTGGCCGACCGCATCACCACCGTGTCGCCCGGCTATGCCGGCGAAATCCTGCTGCCGGAGGGCGGCATGGGGCTCGACGGCCTGCTCAACGCGCGCAGCCACGTGCTTTCGGGCATCCTCAACGGCCTCGACGAACAGGCGTGGAACCCGGCCGCCGATCCGCTGATCGCCGCGCCCTTCGACGCCAAGGCCATCAAGGGGCGCGCCGCCAACAAGGTGGCGCTGAAGGCGGCCTTCGGGCTCGACCCGGACCCGGAGGCGCTGCTGTTCGGCGTGGTGAGCCGCCTCTCCTGGCAGAAGGGGCTGGACCTGCTGGCCGACAGCCTCGGCACGCTGCTGGAGCTCGGCGCGCAGCTCGTGCTGCTCGGCTCGGGCGACGCGGACCTTGCCGGTCGCTTCGCCGGTGCGGCGCAGGCCCATCCCGGCCGCATCGGCGTGCGGCTCGGCTATGACGAGGCGGTGGCGCACCAGCTCCAGGCGGGTTCGGACGTGCTCATCGTGCCCTCGCGCTTCGAGCCCTGCGGGCTGACCCAGCTCTCGGCGCTGCGGTATGGCGCGCTTCCCCTCGTGGCGCGCGTCGGCGGCCTCGCCGATACGGTGATCGACGTCAACGAGATGGCGCGCAGTGCCGGCGTCGGCACCGGCGTGCAGTTCTCGCCCGTCACCGCGCCGGCGCTGCAACTCGCGCTCAAGCGCACCGCCGCGCTCTGGCGGGACAAGGCGCTGTGGAAGAAGCTGCAGCGCAACGCCATGACGACCGATGTCTCGTGGGAGCGTGCCGCCCGTCAGTATGACGCGCTGTTCCGCCAGCTCGCGGGGGAGCGCGCCGCGTGAGCACCTTCGCCGTCTCGCCCGGCCATCCCGAACCGCTGGGCGTGACGGCGACGGGTGCCGGCGTCAATGTCGCGGTGTTCTCGGCCCATGCGGAGCGCATCGAGTTCTGCCTGTTCGATGCGGCGGGCGAGGTCGAGACCGCCCGCATCGCTCTGCCGGCGCGCACCGGCGACGTGTTCCACGCCCATATTAACGGGGTGCCGGCGGGCGCGCGCTACGGGCTGCGCGCGGCCGGCCCGTGGGCGCCGGAACAGGGGCACTGCTTCAACCCCGGCAAGCTGCTGGTCGATCCCTATGCCAGCCGGCTCGACCGGCCGTTCCGGCTCGATGACAGGCAGTTCGACGCTCGCGCGCGCGGCGCCGAACGCGACGAGACCGACAGCGCGCCTTCCATGCCGAAGGCTATCGTGCCCAATCCGCTCGTCCATGGGTCCGGGGTGCCGGTGCACGCGCCGCTGGCGCCGTTCCCATGGGATGCGCAGGTGCTGTACGAGCTGCATGTGCGCGGCTTCACGCGGCTGAACGAGGCGATCCCGCTCGACATGCGCGGCACCTTCGCGGCGCTGGCGCAGCCGGCGGCACTGGATCATTTGGTGCGCCTCGGCGTCACCACGGTCGAGCTGATGCCTGCCATGGCGTGGATCGACGAGCGCCATCTGCCCCCGCTCGGGCTGACCAATTACTGGGGCTACAACCCCGTCGTGTTCGGAGCGCCCGACCCGCGTCTCGCGCCGGGCGGCTTCGAGGAGGTGGCGCGCGCTGTCGCCGCGCTGCACGACGCCGGCATCCGGGTGGTGCTCGACGTGGTGCTGAACCATTCCGGCGAGAGCGACGAATTCGGCCCGACGCTCAGCCTGCGCGGGCTCGACAACGCGACCTATTACCGGCATGCGCGCGAGGACGCTGCGCGCCTGATCAACGACGCCGGCACCGGCAACACGCTGGCGCTGGAGCGCGCGCCCGTGCTGCGGCTCGGCATGGACATGCTGCGGCGCTGGGCGGCCTGCGGGCTCGATGGCTTCCGTTTCGATCTCGCTGCGACACTTGGCCGGCGGCCGGACGGTTTCGACCCCGAAGCGCCCTTCCTCGCCGCGCTCCAGCAGGACCCGATGCTGCGCGACCTCGCGCTGATCGCCGAGCCGTGGGACATCGGGCCGGGTGGCTATCGGGTCGGCCAGTTCCCGCCCGCATGGGGGGAGTGGAACGACCGCTTCCGCGACACCGCGCGGCATTTCTGGCGCGGCGACGGGCGGGTGGGCGAGCTTGCCAGCCGGCTCGCCGGCTCCGCCGACATCTTCGCCGGCCGGCACCGGCCATTGTCGCGCGGGATCAACTTCATCACCGCCCATGACGGCTTCACCCTGGCCGACTTGGTGGCCTTCGAGCACAAGCGCAACGAGGCCAATGGCGAAGAGAACCGCGACGGCACCGACAATAATGGAAGCTGGAACCACGGTGTCGAGGGCTGGACCGACGACGCCGCGATCAACGCCGCCCGCCATCGCGACATGCGGGCGCTGCTGGCGACGCTGCTGACGGCGCGCGGCACGCCCATGCTCACCATGGGCGACGAGTGCGGGCGCTCGCAGGCCGGCAACAACAACGCCTATGCGCAGGACAATCTGCTCACCTGGCTCGACTGGTCGAAGGTCGATGCGGAACTCGCCGCCTTCACCGGGCAACTCGTCCGGCTGCGGCTCGACCATGCGGCCCTGCGCGGCGAGGCCCCACTCACCGGGTATCCGGTCGATGCCAGTGGCCTGCGGGACGTCGAATGGCGCGCGCCGGACGGCGGGCCGGTCGACTGGGACAATGCCGGCACGCGGGCGCTGGTCGCGGTGTTCTATGCCCCCGCCGACGGCGCACGGCCGGCCGACAGGGTGGCCGTGGCGCTCAACGGCTCGGCCGATGCGTTCGACCTCGTCCTGCCGCCGCCGCGCGCGGGCTTCGTGTGGCGCGCCGCGCTCGACACCGCCGCGCCGGACGGCACGCCCGGCGAGGAGGGCCGGCTCACCGCGCGGTCCGTGCGCGTCTTGGTGGAGACAGCCGACGCGCGCAGCACCCGGCGCGGCGATCCGCAGCTTCTGGAGCGTCTCTCCGCCAGCGCCGGCATCGACGGCGCGTGGCGGGACGTCGACGGCAACCGCCGGAGCGTGAGCGACGACACCAAGCGCGCCCTGCTGGCGGCATTGCGCCTTCCGGCGGACGGCGACGGCGAGGTGCGCGACGCGCTGGCGGCCCTCTCCGAGCAACGTGTCGGCCGCGCCCTGCCGCACGCCCGCGTGCTGCGCGTCGGCGGGCCCTGCACGCTGGTTCTGGCAGGTGCGGCGGCGATTTCGCCGGGCCGGCTCGACCTCGCCATCGGTCTTGAGAACGGCGACAGCCTGGAATGCGCCATCCGCCCCGAAGACGGGCGGCGCGCGATGGTCGAGCTGCCCGACGGGCGGCTGGCGAGCGTGCGCACCGTCGAGCTGCCGGACCTGCCCCTTGGGCGCCATGTGCTGGCGCTGGGCGACGTGCAGTGCCGGCTCACCGTGGCGCCGCCCGCCTGCTACCTGCCGCCGCGCCTTGCTGACGGCGGGCGCATCACCGGCATCGGCATGCATCTCTACACGCTGCGCCGGGCGATCAACGATCAGGGCATCGGCGACTTCACCGCGCTGGGCGATCTGGCGGAGCTGGCCGCCGGTGCGGGCGTGGAGGTGCTGGGACTGAACCCGCTGCACGCGCTGTTTCCCGGCGAGCGCGAGCGCGCCAGCCCCTATTCCCCCTCCGACCGGCGCTTCCTCGACCCGATCTATATCGACGTCGCCGCGCTGGGGGCGGACAGCGCCACCTTCGCGCCAGTGGTGGGCGGTGGAGGCATCGACTATCCCGGCGTCTGGGCGGTCAAGCTCGCGGCACTGGAGGCGGCGTTCGCGGCCTTCTGCAAGGCACCCGACGGCGATTTCGACCGCTTCGTCGCCGAGGGCGGCGAGACGCTGGCGCGCTTCGCCCTGCATCAGGCGATCTCCGCCGCGCATCCGGGCATAGGCTGGCGCGACTGGCCGGGCGGGCTCGCCGATGCCGACGGCCCGGCGCCCGCCGCCTTCGGACGCGAAAATACCGAGGCGGTGCGCTTCGCGCTCTGGCAGCAATGGATCGCCGACCGGCAATTCGCCGCCGCCGCCGGACGCGCCCGCGCCGCCGGCCTGTCGCTCGGCCTTTACCGCGACCTCGCGGTCGGCACCACACCGGACGGCGCGGAGGCGTGGTCGGAAGCCTCCATGCTGATGCAAGGGGTGAGCGTCGGCGCGCCGCCCGATCCGCTGGGGCCGGAGGGTCAGGACTGGAGCCTGCCGCCTTTCGACCCGCTGGCGCTGACCCGCGACGGCTATGCGCGCTATGCCGGCCTGCTGCGGGCGAATATGCGCCACGCCGGGGCGCTCCGCATCGACCATGTGATGGGGCTGCGCCGCCTGTTCCTCATCCCGCACGGGGCGAGCGGAGCGGACGGCGCCTATCTCGCCATGCCCTTCGACGACCTCGCCGGGCAGGTGGCACTGGAGAGCGTCCGCGCGGAATGCCTCGTGGTGGGTGAGGACCTCGGCACCGTGCCCTTCGGCATGCACGAACAGCTCGCAGGCGAGCGCATGCTCTCCTACCGCGTGCTGTGGTTCGAGCGGCAGGGCCAGGATGCGCAGGGGCAGGACTTCACGCCACCGCAGGACTATCCCACGCTCGCGGCGGCCTGCATCTCGACGCACGACCTGCCGACACTGGCCGGCTGGTGGACGGGGGCGGACATCGCCGAGCGCCACGCGCTGGGGCTCGACACCGAGGAAAGCCTGACGGCGGCTCTCGCCGGGCGTGCGCGCGAGCGTGCGCGGCTTGCCGAGGCGCTGCTCCGGGAAGGGCTGATCGCCGCGTTGCCGGGGGAAGGCGCACCGCTCGACGATGCCTTCCTCGCCGCCGCGCATGCCTATATCGCGCGCACCCCCTCCGTGCTCGCCTTCGCCCAGCTCGACGACCTCGCGGGGGAGACCGTCGCGGTCAACCTGCCCGGCACGGATCGCGAGCGGCCGAACTGGCGGCGCCGGCTGACGCGTCCGCTGGACGAGGTCATGGCCTCGCCAACGGCCACGGCCGCGCTCGCGGCCATGAGGCAGGAGCGCGGCCGAATTTCCTGATCGCCGGGCATCGTGGCCGCCGCGCCCGTGGGGCGGACGCGGCGGTCAGGTCCCGTCACGGCGTGGTGGGCGCGGCCGGGGCTGGAGCGTCGGGGGCCGGAGCGGCCGGCGGGGGCGTTTCCGGCGTCGCGGGCGCCGGCGTCGCGGGCGTGTCGGCCGGCGGCGGCGTCATGGTGTCGGGCGCCGGCGGGGGCGGCGTGACGGGATCGGCCGCCGGGGGCACGGCCGGCGTGGTCGCGGCGGGCGGCGTCGGGTTCTCGGTCGGTTGCGTCGTCATGCGGCCCGAATACTGAACGGCCGCATAGGCCGCGAAGACGAGGACGATGGCGGCGATGATCATGAGGGTGGTGCGGCGCATGTGTCGCGTCTCCCGGTGGGCGCCCTCAGGCGGGCAGGGACGCATGCGGGCACCAGGCCGGCACGAAGGTACCGTTTTCCCCGGAAATCCAGCCCGCACGCAGATTTCGATTGTCCCAACGTGACGATTGGACGAAAGTTCCGGGATACCCCACGCTATATGCCGCTGGGGCATGTCATCGAGCCGCCGAAGCGGCCACGGAGCCCGCCAAGACGGGCCGGACAGGGAGGGAACGAACATGCCGCATGCCGACTTCGACGTCGTTACGCTCTCGCCTTCCACCGTGCGCGTGATGCATCGCGTCGCCCACCACATCTACGAATTCGCGCTCGTCCACGATGGTGACGGGCGCCGCGTGGTCAGCCGCGGGCCGCAGATCACCTTCGGCCGGGACGGCGACATCCCCGCCTGGGAACTCGTCGGCGTCGCCGAACAGGTCGCCGCCGACACCGCCCGCCACACCGGCATGATCGACTGAGGCGAAGGCCAGTACCCTTGGGAACTGCCAATAGCGGCCCGCCAAGATGGCGGACGGCAAGTGGAAGGGATTCTTGTACGGTATCGGCTGGGGTGCGAAAAGCCGTGGGCAGGAGACTGTCAGGACACCTTCGGGCAACGGGAGGGGTTGAATGGCAGCGGTCCACCGACGTAACGTCACTCGGCATGACCGCCGGGCTGGTGCCGAAGGTGACAGGCGTCGACGATCGCCGTGTCGGTGTTGAGTTAAGCGTGCCGCAGCTCGTGCGATAGCGGTTCCGCGAACGCCAGGGGAGTCGATGATCGAGCGGCGTCTGTTCCTGAAGCTTGCAGCTTCCTCCCTCGGAACCCTGGCCGTCGGCGCCCCTGCTTCCGCCCGCAGCTGGGAAGCGCACTTCGCGAGCGCCTCATGGGCGCGGCTGGGTGCACGGGTGCGGCTGGAGCTTCCATCTGCCGAGCTTGCGGTTCTGGACGAGGAGGGCAATCTCCTGCTGCGCCGGTTCGGCAGCGTGCGGGCGGGCCTTGCCGGCGTCGTCGGCGAAGAGCTGGAGCTCCGGCTTGCCGACGATTTCCGCTCCGGACGTGTCACACGGGTCGGCGGGGTTAGTTTCGCCCGCACCGAGGTAGTGCTGTTCCTGCTCGCTGCCCGGCCCGGGCAGGCGTGAACCTGCGGGACCTTGGGACAGATGGCTGCCGGATACATCGATGCGCGCGGATCGGAGGTTGGCGAGGAAATCGAGGCTTCGGTCGCCATTTTCGGCGCCGGCGCTGCTGGCCTTACCCTTGCGCGGGAGCTCTCCAGAAAGATCGGCGGCGTGGCTCTGATCGAAGCGGGCGGCTTCGATCTGGAGGGCGAGACGCAGAGCCTCTATTTCGGGAACCAGCTCGGCCTTCCCTATTACAATCTGGCGGCCTGCCGCCTGCGCTATTTCGGCGGAACGACGAACCACTGGAGCGGCTTCTGCCGGGCCAACGACGCCATCGACTATGAGGGGCGGCCCGTTCTGGGCCTGCCGAAATGGCCCGTCACGCCGCAGGAAGTAGAGCCCTATATTCGCTCTGCCGCTGAGTCCCTGGGCATTTCCGGTGACTTTTTCGACGTCGGGCTCTTTGTCGAAAGCCTGGGGCTCTCCAGCGACGAGCTGGCGGACGGCCGGTCCGAGGTGCTGGAGACCAAGGTTTTCCAGGTGGCCCGCGACATCAGGCTGGGGAAGATCTACCGCGAACCGCTGGGAAGCACCGGCAACCTCACCGTCTATCATCACCTCAACGCGGTGCATGTGCGGCTCGCCGCCGATGGCAGCCGGGTGGAGGCGGTCGACTGCGCGACGCTGACCGGTCGGAAGATTCGGGTAAAGGCGAAGATCACCGTGCTCTGCTGCCACGCCATTGAGAATGCGCGCCTCCTGCTGGTGTCGAACGACGTCATGAACGTTGGAATCGGCAATGAGAGCGGGTGCGTGGGGCGCTATTTCATGGATCACACGCATATATTCGCGTCCCGCTTCATTCCGAGCCCGACATTTCCGCTGATCTACGACAAGCGCTTTACGGAACGGAACAATCTGAATCTAAATGTCGGATTCAAAGATGATTTCCTGCGCAAGGAAAATTTGCTTCAGTATTATTGCCGATTCAATCCAGTGTATTTCGACGAAGATATCGGCGAGTCCGTTCGGAACATTCGTTACGGACTCTTCGAGCCGGGGGATGTCCGGTTTCTGAAGGATGTCGCCAATGTGCTCAGTGACATTCACGGCGTGGCGGCGCAGGCTGCGACCTATCAGGACATGCTGCCCTATCCCCTGCCGCGCTACTACAAGCTCGAGCACCGGCTGGAACAGGCACCCAATCCCCATTCGCGTATCGTCATTTCTGACCGCAAGGACGCGCTTGGCAGCGCGATCGCCGATCTCGACTGGCAGATCAACGAGCATGATATCGACAGCTTCCGGCGCGGGCAGGAGTATCTGGTCAACGAGTTCTCCGCGCTGGGGTATGGCCGCGCCGAGATCGAGGAGATCACGCCGGAACTGGTGAAGAGCCGCGTCTCCGGGCATTATCACCACATAGGCACAACCCGCATGAGCGACACACCGGCGGACGGCGTGGTCAATGGGGATTGCCGGGTTCACAATGTCGCGAATCTCTACATCGGTGGCAGTTCAACCTTCCCCACGGCGGGCTATTCCGGGCCAACCATGATGATCATAGGTTTCTCCCTCCGGCTGGCGGATCGGATCGTGGCCGATCTGCAGGCCTGAACTCTTTTCTACCGGACCGGCTCCATGATGTTGCGACTTCTCGGCATGTTGTTCAGCCTCGTGCTGCCGCCGGTGGGAGTCTATCTCGTGTGCGGCGTGGGCTTGTCTCTGTACGCCAGCATCGCGCTCACGCTGCTTGCGCTAGCCGTCTTCTTCGGGCTGTTTGCCGGACCGGGGCTGGCGTTATTCATCCTCGCCATTCTTCATGCCTTCGCATGCACACTGTTGTGCCGGCGCCGTGCGACGGCCTCCTGACCGGCTACTTTTATTTGGGGCAAACCGTCGTGCGAAAATTCCTGGCGTTCGGAACACTCGGGCTGGCTCTCGCGGCATGTGGCGGCGAGCCGGAGCCCGACCGGCAGGCCGTGGCGCGCGGCGAAAAGCTGGCGGTCAATTGCTCGCCCTGTCACAGTCTGAAGAGCCGAAGCGAAGGCATTGGCCCGCCGCTGCTGGGGGTCATCGGCCGAAAGGCCGGCGGCTACCCCGGTTATGACTACTCGCCGGCCCTCAAAGCGTCCGGCATAAGCTGGGCGCCGGAGCAACTCGCCAGCTTTATCCAGAATCCGGTCGGGGTCGTGCCGGGTACCAAGATGGCGCTGAGCCCGCTGAGTCCGCAGGAGGCTTCCGACATCGTGGCCTATCTGCGCTCCCTCGACTGATGATGGGCTCGACAGGCCCATCGCAATCTCCTCGCACGAGCCGCCACGAGGCGGCCTGAGGGCTGCCGGTCCGCCCCCAGCCACGCCGCGCGGATCACCTCTGGCATCCACCGGGTATTCATGTATATGGACGGATACATGTATATCAGCGGATATACGAAAGAGGGAGCCGCGCCATGTCGTCTCGTCGTCAATTCCTGAGCCGCGCCTCGGCGCTGGTCGCCTTCGCCGCGCTAGTTGGCACCGCCCTCGCGCCTGCCGGCCTGCGTGCGCAGGAGGCCGCGCCGACGGTGTTTGCCGCCGCCAGCCTGACCAATGCCTTTCAGGACATCGGCAAGCTCTACAAGGAGAAGACCGGCAAGGACGTGACCTTCTCCTTCGCCGCCTCCTCGGCGCTCGCAAAGCAGCTTGAGGCCGGGGCGCCCGCCGCCATCTTCGCCTCCGCCGACAACAAGTGGATGGACTACGCCGAGGGCCGGGACCTGACCCTCAAGGCGACCCGCGTCACCCCCATCGGCAACAGCCTCGTGCTGATCGCTCCGGCCGACAAGGCGAAGGACGTGACCATCGACAAATCGTTCGACTGGCTCGCCTTCCTCGGCGCCGACGGCAAGATCGCCACCGGCCTCACCGACAGCGTGCCGATCGGCATCTACGCCAAGACCGCGCTGACCACTCTCGGCCAGTGGGACAAGCTGCGCGAGCGCATCGTCGGCGCCGAGAGCGTGCGCGCGGCACTGGCGCTCGTCGAGCGTGGCGAGGCCGCCGCCGGCATCGTCTATTCCACCGACGCGGCCATCGCGAAGAATGTGAAGGTGATCGCCACCTTCCCGGCCGACAGCCACCCGCCGGTCGAGTACCCGTTCGAGATTGTGAAGGGCCAGGACACGCCCGCGACGAAGGCGTTCTTCGACTTCCTGACGGGTCCCGAGGCCAAGGCGGTGTACGCGAAGTACGGCTTCGTGGTGAAGTGAGCGTCTGAAAATTCAGACCGTCCGTCACGACATCATCCCGGCCGAAGCGTAGCGCAGAGCCGGGATCGCTTCCAGAATGGCGTCCGATCCCGGATCGCGCGTTCCGCGCGTCCGGGATGACGCCGGTGGAAACAAACGCATGCTCACTCCCGAGGAATGGACCGCCGTCCTGCTGAGCCTCAAGGTCGCCTTCTGGGCCACCTTCTGGAGCCTGCCGGTTGCCGTCGCCACGGCGTGGCTGCTGGCGCGCGGACGCTTCCCCGGACGCGGGCTTCTCGACGGCCTCGTCTACCTGCCGCTGGTGCTGCCCAAGGTGGTGGTCGGCTATCTCCTGCTCATCAGCCTCGGCGCGCGCGGCTTCATCGGGCAGTATCTCGACGCCTGGTTCGGCATAAAGCTGATCTTCACCACGGCGGGCGCGACGGTGGCCGCAGCCGTGGTGAGCTTCCCGCTCACCGTCAATGCCATCCGCCTCGCGCTGGAGGCGGTCGACCGGGGGCTGGAGGTGGCGGCACGCACGCTCGGCGCCTCGCGCATCGACGTGTTCTTCTCGGTGACGCTGCCGCTGATGCTGCCAGGCATCCTCTCCGGCGCGTTGCTCGCCATCGCCTCGGCACTGGGCGAGTTCGGCGCCACCATCACCTTCGTCTCCAATATCGAGGGCCAGACCCGCACCATCCCGCTGGCCATCTACAGCGCCACCCACATGCCGGACGGCGACGCGATGGCGCTGCGGCTGACCGTGGTCTCCATCCTGCTCGCGCTGGGCGCGCTGCTGCTGGCGAGCCTCGTCGACCGGCGCATCCGCGCCCTGCTCGGGCGGGCGTGAGGGGCGGCATGATCGAGATCGATATCCGCCTCGCCCGGCCGGGCGGCTTCGCGCTGGAGGCGTGCTTCGCGACGCCGGGCTCGGGCATCACGGCGCTGTTCGGCCGCTCGGGCGCGGGCAAGACCACCATCATCCAGGCGGTGGCCGGCGTGGTGCGGCCCGACGCCGGGCGCATCGCGGTGGAGGGCGAGGTGTTCTTCGATTCCGAACGCGGCATCGACCTGCCCATCGAGGCGCGGCGCACCGGCTATGTGTTCCAGGACGCGCGGCTGTTCCCGCACCTCACGGTGGAGGGCAATCTGCGCTATGGCGAGCGGCGTGCGCGCATCGTCGCGCGCCGCATCGGCTTCGACGCGGTGGTCGAGTTGCTCGGCATCGGCCATCTGCTCGCGCGCCGGCCGCACACGCTGTCCGGCGGCGAGCGCCAGCGCGTCGCCATCGGCCGGGCCCTGCTGGCGCAGCCGCGCCTGCTCTTGATGGACGAGCCGCTCGCTGCGCTCGATGAGGCGCGCAAGGCTGAAATCCTGCCCTATGTCGAACGGCTGCGCGGCGAGATGGGGCTACCGGTGCTCTATGTCAGCCATTCGGTCGACGAGGTGATGCGTCTGGCCGACCGCATCGCTGTGTTGCGCGAGGGCCGGCAGGTGGCGTTCGGCACGGTCGGCGAGGTGATGGCGCTGCCCGAGGTGGTGCCGGTGATCGGCCGGCTCGACATCGGGCGCGTGCTCGACTGCGTGGTGGCCCGGCACGATGGCGACTACGCGCTCTCCGATCTCGCCTTTCCCGGCGGTACGCTGCGCGTGCCGCAGGTCGATCTGCCGGTCGGCGCGCCGGTGCGCGCGCGGGTACGCTCGCGCGACGTCGCGCTGGCGCTGTCGAAGCCGCAGGACGTCTCCATGCTGAACCTCTTCCCCGCATCCGTGGAAGAGGTGCGGCTGCAGGAAGGGCCCTATGCCGATGTGACGCTCGCGCTCGGCGAGGGCAGGCTCTCCTCCACGGTCACGCGCGAGAGCGTGGAGCGGCTGGGGCTACGGCCCGGACTTCCTGTTTGGGCGATGGTGAAGAGCGTGGCGGTGGACAGCCGCCATGCCGGCTTCGGCGGGCCGAACTCCTAGACCTCAGGGCGGGGTGGAGATCGGCGCGACGCCGGGGCCGACCGCCCACTCGTCGCTGACGAAGCCGACCACCGCGAGGATGAGCAGCGCGATCACCAGCGCGACGATGATGCCGCGCACGCCGCCGGCGCGGTGGCCGAAGAAGCCGGTGATGCTGAGCACCACGAGGATGAGGATGACGACGATGAGGGTCTGCATGGCGCCTCGCGCGGGAGTGTGTCCGCCGACAACCCGCCAGCGCCCGCAAGGTTCCCCGCTACCGGGGCGCGGCTAGCCGCGCGTCGTCCCCGGCGGGGCGAGGGCGGCGCGCAGTTCGTCCACCGCCTCGCGGCTCGCGAGGGCGCTGTCGCGCTCGATGGAGCGGTAGAGCGCGATCAGCCGTTCGCCGAAGGGTGTGAGCTCGCTGCCATGGCCGCGCCGGCCGGGATGGGTCTCGACCACCGGTTCGCGGAAATTGCGGCCGATTTCGTCGACCAGCAGCCAGGCCCGGCGGTAGCTCATGCCCATTTTCTTGGCAGCGGAGAGGATCGAGCGTTCGCGGCGTATGGTCTCCAGCAGGTCGATCATGCCGGGGCCGAGATGGCGGCCGTCGCCGAAATAGACGCGGATGAACAGCCCGTCGCGCGGGGCTTGCGCGGGTGCTTCGTCCTTCTCCTCGGTCTCCATAGATGGATTCGCCACGCGCCTCTCCCCGCCGCGATGTTAGGGGAAGAGGCGCGCGGCTGGAACCCGCCGGAGGCGACGCGATCAGGCTGTCCGCAGCCGCGTGCGCCGCCATCCGAAGGCGAGGTCGAGCGCCAGCATGACGACGAGCGAAGCCCCGACGAGGGGGAACACGAGCCCGACCGCCGCCATGATGGCGATCAGCCCCCACATGACCGAGCGGTCCGCCGGCGCCGGCGGCACGCCAAGCGAGCCTTTAGGTCGCCGCTTCCACCACATCACCCCGGCCGAGACCGACATGAGGATGATGGCGAGGCAGACCGCGAGCAGGAAGAGCTGGTTGGCGAGGCCGAATTCCTGGCCCATGTGGAAATTGATGCCCCATTCCATCGCCTTGGCGGCGGGCCCGTAATCGGCATAGCTCATGTCGATCAGCGGCTTGCCGGTGTACTGGTCGAGATGGATCACCCGCTGCTTCGAGAGGTCGTCGGGATAGACCGTCGCCGAATAGACGCCGCTCGCCCCGCCTGGCAGGCTGAGCGTATAGCCCGGCGAGATGCCGAGCCGCTCGACGGCCGCCGCCGCCGCGTCGATGCCGATCGGCGTGCCGGAGCCCGTCGATTCCGGCATCTGCGCCTGCTCCAGCGACCAGGTGGTCGGGCCGTTGGCATGGTGGAGGTGCTCGTCGGACATCGGCACGTCGACATAGACGCCGGCGGGATAGCCGTAATTGGTACCGTTGGCCCACTCATTGACCTTCTCGCCCCAGACGAGCGACCACGGCATGCCCGACAGCGACATGAAGGCGATGACGATGCCGGCCACCGCGCCGGTGACGGCGTGCAGGTCGCGCCAGAGCACGCGCTTGCGCGGCGTGCCGCGCACGCTCATCACGCCGCCGCTCTGCTTGCGCGGCCACCAGAGATAGAAGCCGGTGCCGACCAACAGGATCGACCAGCCGCCGACGATCTCGATGATCGCATTGGCGTAGGTGCCGAACTCGGCGAGGCTGTGCAACCGGCGCATCAGCCACATGATGGTGCCGCGGTCCGGCAATTCGCCGAGCACGCGGGAATCATAAGGGTCGACATAGACCGAGCGGCGCGTACCCTCGGCGGTCTTGATCACGACCTCGGCGGAGGCGGTGGAATCGGCCGGGGCGATGATCTTGAGCGCCGTGCCGGGGCGGGCCTTGAGCGCGGCGTCGATCCACGCGCTCGGCGCTTCCACCGGCGTGGCGCGCGCCTCGACGACTTTCAGCGGGCGGTGCCAGAGGTCGTCGATCTCGTCGCGGAACAGGTACAGCCCGCCGGTGACGGCGAGCAGGATCATGAAGGGCAGCACCAGAAGGCCGGCATAGAAATGCCAGCGCCACACGGCGCGGTAGAGGCTGGCGGCGCGGTCGAGACCCGCGGCGGGCTCGGCGGCCCCGGCGGCGGACATGGCGGTATCGCTCATCGGAATCGTTTCCGGAAAAAGGGTGTGTCTGGATGTGCGCCGTCGTCCGGCCGCCGTCAGCCGGCGGCCGGGATCAGGCGGCGCGTGCGCGGATCAGTTGGCGGGGGCGCCGTGCTCGTGGCTGTGCGCGTCCGCCGCCGGGGCGTCCTTCGGCCCGGCCATGCCCTCGACCTTGAACACGACGTCGACCGTGCCGGCCTTGGCGAAGGTGAGCGTACCCTTGAAGGTCTCGCCTTCCTTCAGCGGCTGCTTCAGGCCCATGAGCATCAGGTGGAAGCCGCCCGGCGCAAGCTTCACCTCGCCGCCGGCGGGAATCTCGATGCCGTTTGCGAGCTGGCGCATCGTCATCACGCCATCCTTCACCGACATTTCGTGGATTTCGGCCTTCTCGGCGATCTCGACGGTGGCGGAGACGAGGGTGTCCGCCTCCTTGCCCTCATTGTGCAGGGACAGGTAGCCGCCGGCGACCTTGGCGCCGGCCGGCGTCACCCGCGACCAGGGATGGCCGATCTCGATCTCGCCAACCTTGAAACCGTGCGCGAGCACGGGCTGGGCAGCGAACAGGACGAGGGCGGCGGCGAGGATGGCGAAGCCGATGCGGTCTTCGGCGCGGCGAAGCGCGTGCTTCAGGAAAAAGCGGATCATGGGTTCACTCCCGTGGCCGGCGGGCGCGCAGCGGCGTGGCCGGCGAAATCGACTGACGTGATGAGACGCGGTGAGGCGGCGTCAGGCGAGGGGAGGGGCGCGGGTGTGGCGCGGCGTGCGCTCGGGCTGGAGGGCGAGCACGCGCGCGCGCGGCAGCGGCGCGCGGCCAAGCGCCTGCCCGACCGGTAGGGCAGGCGCGGCGGCGACCGGCGGGGGCAGGCCCGCGCCGGCAGAGGTCTGGCAGCCGGTGGTGCAGCAGTCCGGTGCGTGATGGGCCGGGTCGGCGGGGGAGGTGGGTCCGCCGGCGCTATTGGCGCAGATGACCTGCCCGAACGGGTCGAGCGCGATGCCGGCAGCGGCATGGGCACCGCCCGCCATTCCGCCGAGGATCGCCTGAAGGACGAGGAGATAGGCGACGGCAAGCGCCATCGCCGCGCGGCGAAGGGCCGTCGCGGGCGTCGGCCGGGCCGGGTGCCTGTCCTCGGTCGTCATCGGTGCATCCTCGTATCGCGATCTAGCACGGCACGGGCATGCACGGAACAGCGGCACGGCGCCGCTGGCCGGGCTGACCCGGCCATCCAGGTTCTCAGGTCGCGTCGCCGTTCAGGTCGCGTCGCCGTTCAGACCGAGGCGCCGGGGCCGGCAGCGGCGCCGGGCGGGCTCTTGCCGAGGATGATCATGCCCAGCACCTCGTCCTTGGTGACGTCCGAGGTGCGGGCGGTGCCGACCAGCTTGCCGTTCTTCATCACGCTCACCCGGTCCGCGAGGTCGAAGACGTCGTGGATGTCGTGGCTGATGAGGAAGATGCCGATGCCCTCGGCCTTGAGCTGCTTGATCAGCTCGGCCACCTGCGCGGTCTCCTGCGGGCCGAGCGCGGCGGTCGGCTCGTCCATGATGAGGATGCGGGCGTTGAAGTGGATGGCGCGGGCGATGGCGACAGACTGGCGCTGGCCGCCGGAGAGGCCGCGCACCGGCTCCTTGAACTTGCGGAAGTTCGGGTTGAGCCGGCCCATCACCTCGCGGGTGGCCGCCTCCATCGCCACGTCGTCCAGCGTGCCCCAGGCGGTGCGCAGCTCGCGGCCGAGGAACAGGTTGGCGGCGGCGTCGACGTTGTCGGCGAGGGCGAGCGTCTGATAGATCGTCTCGATGCCGTAGCGCTTGGCGTCGCGCGGATTGGCGATCTCGGCCTTCTCGCCGTTGATGCGGATCTCGCCGGCATCCGGCTTGTAGGCGCCGGCGAGGATCTTGATCAGCGTCGACTTGCCCGCGCCATTGTGGCCAAGCAGGCCGACGACCTCGCCGGGATAAAGATCGACGCTCACCCCGTCGACGGCGCGGATGCCGCCGAAGGCGATGCAGATGTCGCGCATCTCGACCAGCGGCGTGCCGGAGATGCGGGAAGCGCCGGGATTGGCGACGGGAGCGGCGGCTTCGGCCGTGACAGCGTTCATGACCTCACCTCTCACTTGAAGCGCTTGCGGTAGACGGTGTCGATCCACACCGCGAAGACCAGTACGATGCCGACCACGATGTTCTGGTAGGGCGTGTCGACGCGCATCAGCACCATGCCCGACTGCAGGCTCTGCATCACCAGCGCGCCGACCATGGCGCCGGCGATGGTGCCCGAGCCGCCGGAGAGCGAGGTGCCGCCGATGACCGCCGCGGCGATCACATAGAGCTCGTCGAGCGTGCCCTGCGCGTTGGTCGCCGAGTTCAGGCGGGCGGTGGAGATGGCGGCGCCGATGGCGGCAAGCGCGCCCATCAGCGCGAAGACGGCGAGGGTGATGCGCTTGGTGTTGATGCCGGCGAGATCGGCCGCCTCCGGGTTGCCGCCGATGGCGAAGACGTAGCGGCCGAAGCGGGTGCGGGTGGTGACGAAGGTCATCACGATGCCGACGGCGACCGCCACAAGCACGGGCACGGCGAAGCCGAAGCTGATCGAGATGCCTTCCGGCGGCACGTCGAGGCCGGCGGCCTCGGCATAGCGGCGGGCGAGGACGGGCGGCAGCGTGTAGGCATTGACGATCAGCGTCGCGGCGACGACGGCGGCGCAGCCGGCGGCGACGGTGACGAACTCCGCCCACATCGGCTTGAGCGGGAAGTGGAAGCGCTGGCGCTGGCGGCGCGCCTGAACGGCGGCGACCGCGATGGCGATGCAGGCGATGGCAGCGATGATCCAGCTCCATTCGGCGCCGATCGAGCCGTTGGCGCCGCCGCCGAGCAGCTTGAAATTGTCGTCGACGAGCGGGATCGTCTTGCCCTCGGCCACCGCCCAGGCGGCGCCGCGCCAGACCAGCAGGCCGCCCAGCGTGACGATGAAGGCCGGCACGCCGAGATAGGCGATGACGAAGCCGTGCAGCGCGCCGATGGCGGCGCCCAGCCCGATGCCGAGGGCGAGCGTCAGCACGAAGACGGCGGGATGGTTGAAGCCGAAGGCCGGCATCAGCGTGCCAACCTGGAACACCGCCATCGCCATGCCGGTGACGCCGAGGATGGAGCCCACCGACAGGTCGATGTGGCGCATCACGATCACCAGCACCATGCCGGTCGACATGACCGCGATGGAGGAGCTCTGGACCGAGAGGTTCCACAGGTTGCGGGCGGTGAGGAAGGTGCCGCCGGCGAGGACGTCGAACACGATCCAGATGACCGCCAGCGCGCCAAGCATGCCCATGAAGCGCATGTCGATTTCGAGCGCGCCGAAGAAGGAGGTCGGCGCCGAGGGCGCCCCGCCCTGCGGCCGGGATGACGGAGCCGGGGTGCTGGCCGGGGTGGCTGGCGTGGCCGTCGTGGTGTCGGTCATGTGCGTCCTCCTGCGGCCCGCGTCGGTTCCGCGGGCGCGCTCATGGGCGGGCGGCGGGGTTGGGCCCCGCCGCGGTTGTGCTCGATCAGTTGCAGGCCTTGACCGTGCCCGGCTTCACGCCCTGGCAGACCGTGGCCTTCGGCACCCAGCCAGCCTCGATGATCACGTCGAGATTGTCCTTGGTGATCGGGACCGGCTTGAGGAAGGTGGAGTTCATCGGCACCTTCTTCGGGCCGCCGGTGAAGGTGGTGGTGCCCTTCACCGCCTTGGGATCGGTGCCCTTGGCGAGGTCGAGGGCGATCTCCGCCGCGCGCTGGCCGAGCTCGCGGGAATCCTTCCACACCGAGACGGTCTGGGTGCCGAGCGCGACGCGGTTCAGCGCGGCGAAGTCGGCGTCCTGGCCGGACACCGGCACCGAGCCGGCGAGGCCCTGGGCGGCGAGCGCGGCGATGGCGCCGCCGGCGGTGCCGTCATTGGAGGCGACGACGGCGTCGACCTTGTTGTTGTTGGCGGTCAGGAACTGCTCGGTGTTGCGCTGGGCGTTGGCCGGCAGCCAGCTGTCGGTATAGGCCTCGCCGACATTCTTGATGTCGCCCTTGTCGATCGCCGCCTTCAGCGTCTCCATCTGGCCGGAGAACAGGAAGTCGGCGTTCGGGTCGGAGGCCGAGCCCTTGATGAAGATGTAGTTGCCCTTCGGCTTCACCTTCATCACCTCGGCGGCCTGGATGCGGCCGACTTCCTTGTTGTCGAAGGTGATGTAGTAGGCATAGGGATTCTCGATCAGCCGGTCATAGCCGACGACCGGGATGCCTTCGTTCTGCGCCTTGGCGATGGCCGGGGCGATGGCGTCCGAATCCTGCGCCAGGATGATGAGGGCCGTGGCGCCCTGGGCGATCAGCGCCTCGACGTCGGAGAGCTGCTTGGCCGCCGAGGACTGGGCGTCGGCCGAAATGTACTTGGCGCCGGCGGCGGCGAGCGCCTTCTTGATCGCGGCCTCGTCGGTCTTCCAGCGCTCTTCCTGGAAGTTCGACCAGCTCACGCCCACCACCGGTTCGGCGGCATGGGCGACGCCGGCCGCCATGACGGTGGCGAAGGCGGCGGCGGTGACAGTCAGTTTCAGATTCATGCTTTCCTCCCAAGGGGGTGCGATAGGCTTGCCGCTCGGCTTGGCGCTCCGGTCGCGCGCGGCGGCGGTCGTTCTTGACGTTCGAACCTCAGAAGCACCGAGATCCATCAGATTCAGGATCGGCCGCGACCGGCCGACATTCCTCCAGACACCTCGGCCAGCGCGCCGATGACCGTCAACGTAACAAATCGTGAGAATCTATGCCCCTGATATTTGCTTCAGGCAATCGCCTCATTCGATGAGTTGCGTACCTCAGATTTTGAGGGCAACATGGCGACATGTCCAGAGGTGTTTCGCGCATAACCCTGCAAGACGTGGCCCGGGAGGCTGGCGTGTCGCTCGCCACCGCCGACCGCGTGCTCAATGGGCGCACCGGCGTGCGCGGCATCACCGCCGAGCGCGTGCGGGACGCGGTGGCGCGCCTCGGCTACCGCCCGAACCTCGCCGCCGCCCGCCTCGCGCGGGGCGAGACCTACCGCCTGTGCTTCGTGCTGCCGGTCGGCGCCAACGTGTTCATGCGCATGCTGGCCGAGCAGGTGGCGAACACGGCGAGCTGGCTCGCCTCCAACAACGCCTACATCGACACGCTGCGCGTCGACGTGTTCGCCCCCGAGACGCTGGCGGCGGCGCTGGAAGGGCTGATCGGCCATTATGACGGCGTCGCCGTGGTGGCGCTCGACCATCCGCGCGTGCGCGCCGCGATCGACGACCTCACCGCCTCGGGCGTCGCGGTGGTGACGCTGGTGTCGGACGTGCCGTCCTCGCACCGCCTGCATTATGTCGGCATCGACAACATCGCCGCCGGGCGCACCGCCGCCACCCTGCTGGGCCGTTTCGCCGGCGGGCGGCGCGGCGCGGTGGGGCTGATCGTCGGCACGCCGGCGCTGCGCGACCATGCCGAGCGCCAGTTCGGCTTCACCCAGGTGCTGGCCGGCGAATATCCGGCGCTGCGCGTGCTGCCGGTGCAGGAGAGCCTCGACGAGGACGAGCGCACCGAGGCGATCGTCACCCGGATGCTGCGCGAGGAGCCCGATCTCGTCGGCCTCTACAATGTCGGGGCCGGCAATCGCGGCATAGCCGCGGCGGTCTCCGCCGCCAACCGCGCCGGCGACCTCATCTTCATCGGCCACGACCTCACCGACGACACGCGCCGCTTCCTGTTGCGCGGGGTGATGGACGCGGTGATCAACCAGGACGCCGGGCACCAGTCGCGCTCGGCGGCCCGTGTCCTGCTGGCCCGCTGCTCCGGCGAGCCGCTGCTCGACGAGCAGGAGCGCATCCGCATCGACATCTTCGTGCGGGACAACCTGCCGTGACCTCCCCAAACCGTGCTGCCGAAAGGGCGTGAGGCATGTTTCTCGGCCTCGATATCGGAACCTCCGCCATCAAGGCGGTGCTGGTCGACGGCGACCAGAACGTCGTCGCCACCGCCGAGACGCCGCTGGCGATCTCGCGTCCGCATCCCGGCTTCAGCGAGCAGAACCCGGAAGACTGGTGGCAGGCGACGCTGGGCAGCATCGACCGGCTGAAGGTTGATCACCCCGCCGCCCTGTCCGCCGTGCGCGGCATCGGCCTGTCCGGCCAGATGCATGGCGCCGTGCTTCTCGACACGGCCGGCGAGGTGCTGCGCCCGGCGATCCTGTGGAATGACGGGCGCGCCTCCGCCGAGTGCCGCGAGCTGGAGGAGCGCTTTCCCGCGCTCCACGCGGTTGCCGGCAACTTGGCCTTCCCCGGTTTCACCGCGCCCAAGCTGCTGTGGGTGAGGAAGCACGAGCCGGAGATCTTCGCCCGTACCGCCAAGGTGCTGCTGCCCAAGGCCTATGTCGGCTACCGGCTGACCGGCGAGATGGTGGAGGAGATGTCCGACGCCTCCGGCACGCTCTGGCTCGATGTCGGCGCGCGCGACTGGTCGGACGCGGCGCTGGAGGCGACCTATCTCACCCGCGCCCATATGCCCCGTCTGGTCGAAGGCAGCGCGGCGGCCGGGCGTATCCATGCCGATCTCGCGGCCCGCTGGGGCATGGCGAGCCCGCCGGTGCTGGCGGGCGGGGCGGGCGACAACGCCGCCGGCGCCGTCGGGCTCGGGGCGATCCATGCGGGGAACGCCTTCGTCTCGCTCGGCACCTCGGGCGTGCTGTGGGCGACCACCGACCGCTACGCGCCCAACCCGCAATCGAGCGTGCACGCCTTCTGCCACGCCATCCCCGCCACCTGGCACCAGATGGGCGTCATCCTCTCGGCCGCCTCGGCGCTCGGCTGGTGGTCGGGCGCGGCCAAGGCGACGCCGGCCGACCTTCTGGCGCCGCTCGGCGAGCGGCCCGCCGCGCCCTCCACGGCGACCTTCCTGCCCTATCTTTCCGGCGAGCGCACGCCGCACAACGACACCGCCATTCGCGGCGCCTTCATCGGTCTCGACCACGACACCTCGCGTGAGGTGCTGACACAGGCGGTGCTGGAAGGCGTCGCCTTCGCCTTCCGCGACTGCCTCGATGCGCTCTCCGCCGCTGGCACGCGGCTGGAAGAGGCCGACGTCATCGGCGGGGGCTCGCGCTCGCGCTTCTGGATCGCCGTGCTGGCGAGCGTGCTCGGCCTGCCGCTCAACCGGATCGAGGACGGCGAACGGGGCGGGGCCTTCGGTGCCGCGCGCCTCGCCCGCATGGCGGCGACCGGCGAAAGCCCGGCGGCGATCTGCCTGCCGCCGCGCCGGCTCGAAACCATCCTGCCGGACCCTGAACTTCAACATGCCTATGCGGAACGGCACGCGCTCTACCGGGCGCTGTACCCCGCCCTGAAGGGAGTGACGTCATGACTGCATCCGCCCGTTTCTTCGCCTCCACCGAGCCGCTGAAATATGCCGGCCCGGAGAGCCGCGATCCCTTCTCCTTCCGCTGGTACGACAAGGACCGGGTGGTGCTCGGCAAGCGGATGGAGGACCATCTGCGCTTCGCCGTCGCCTACTGGCACAGCTTCACCTGGCCCGGCGGCGACCCGTTCGGCGGCGAGACCTTCCTGCGCCCGTGGATGCACGGCGCCGACGAGATGGCGCTTGCCCGCGCCAAGGCGGACGTCGCCTTCGACCTGTTCCGCATCCTCGACGTGCCGTACTTCGCCTTCCACGACCGGGACATTGCCCCGGAAGGCGCGAGCCTGAAGGAATCCAACGCCAATGTGCGCGCCATCGCCGACATCTTCGCGAAGAAGATGGAAAGCGAGAAGGTGCGCCTGCTGTGGGGCACCGCCAACCTCTTCTCCAACCGGCGCTTCATGGCCGGCGCGGCGACCAACCCCGATCCGGACGTGTTCGCCTTCGCCGCCGCGCAGGTGAAGAACGTGCTGGAGATCACCCATGAGCTCGGCGGCGAGAACTACGTGCTGTGGGGCGGCCGCGAGGGCTACGAGACGCTGCTCAACACCGACCTGAAGCGCGAGCTCGACCAGATGGGCCGCTTCCTCAATCTCGTGGTCGAGCACAAGCACAAGATCGGCTTCAAGGGCACGATCCTCATCGAGCCGAAGCCGCAGGAGCCGACCAAGCACCAGTACGACTTCGACGTCGGCACCGTGTACGGCCTGCTCGCCCGCGCCGGGCTTGAGAAGGAAGTGAAGGTCAATATCGAGGCGAACCACGCCACGCTGGCCGGCCACAGCTTCGAGCACGAGATCGCCATGGCGGCGGCGCTCGGCATCTTCGGTTCTATCGACATGAACAAGGGCGACGCCCAGTCCGGCTGGGACACTGACCAGTTCCCGACCAATGTCGAGGATACTGCGCTCGCCATGTACGAGATCCTGCGCGCCGGGGGCTTCACTACGGGCGGGCTCAATTTCGACGCCAAGATCCGCCGCCAGTCGATCGAGCCGGAAGACCTCGTGCTCGCCCATGCGAGCGCGATGGACGTGTGCGCCCGCGCCCTGCTGATCGCCGCCGACATGATCGAGGACGGCGCGCTGCAGAAGGCGGTCGATGCGCGCTATGCCGGCTGGGACGCCCCGGCGGGCCGGGCGCTGCTCGACAAGGGCTCCTCGCTGGAGGCCATCGCCGCCCGCGTCGAGGCCGAGAACCTCGATCCGCAGCCGCGTTCAGGCCGGCAGGAGCGGCTGGAAGCGCTCGTCTCCAGCTATCTGCGCTGAGGTCTGACGTTCGGCGCCGGCGGAACGGCCGGCGCCGATTTCATCATACTGCAATTGACTTGGTGGCATTTCCCCCGTTCGATCCCCGGCGGGAGCGACCCGTGAATCGGCAGCCGCATGCGCAGGCGGCGCCGATGCCTTGAGAGGGAAGTGTGGAAATGCGTGTTCGCATGTTGGGTGCGGCGCTGGCCGCCGCGGCCGTCCTGTCGATTTCCGCCGCCGACGCGCAGCTGCGTCCGCAGGCGAGCCTCGGCAACCAGATCGTCGACGTGCCCGAGAAGCCGGGCTACGTGCCGACGCCGGACGAGGAGAACCTCGACCCCGCTTTCCGCCGGCAGCCGGTGTATTTCCGCACCAACGAGCCGCCGGGCACCATCATCATCCACACCAATGAGCGCTTCCTGTATCTCGTGCAGGGCGACAACCGGGCGCTGCGCTACGGCATCGGCGTCGGGCGCGACGGCTTCCAGTGGGCGGGCCTGCAGAAGGTCAGCCGCAAGGCCGAGTGGCCGGACTGGACCCCGCCGCCCGAGATGATCGAGCGCCAGCCCTATCTGCCGCGCTTCATGGCGGGCGGGCCGGGCAACCCGATGGGCGCCGCCGCGCTCTATCTCGGCTCCACCGTCTACCGCATCCACGGCACCAACATGCCGAACACCATCGGCATGGCGATCTCCTCCGGCTGCTTCCGGCTGGTGAATTCCGACGTGCAGGATCTCTTCAACCGCGTTCCCGTGGGAACCAAGGTCATCATCCGGCAGGCGCCCGAGCTGTGACGCGCCCAGGCCCGACGGGGGGAAACATGAACAGGATCGCAACCGCGCTGGCCTTCGCCGGCGCCCTGACCGGCGCCGTCGCCACCGCGAACGTGGCCCATGCCGGCACGCTCGACGACGTGAAGGCGCGCGGCACGCTGAAATGCGGCGTCAGCCAGGGGCTGGCCGGCTTCTCGGCCAAGGACGACAAGGGACAGTGGGCGGGCTTCGACGTCGACTTCTGCCGCGCCGTCGCGGCCGCCATCTTCGACGACCCCGCGAAGGTGGAGTATGTGCCGCTCTCCGCCGATGCGCGCTTCCCGGCGCTGCAGAAGGGCGAGGTCGATCTGCTCTCGCGCAACTCCACCTGGACGCTGTCGCGCGAGGCGGACCTGAAGCTGCTGTTCGCCGCCGTGTCCTATTATGACGGGCAGGGCTTCCTCGTGCCGGTGGCCAAGAAGGTCGACGGCGCGCTGGAGCTCGACAAGTCCAAGGTCTGCACCCAGAGCGGCACGACGAGCGCGCTCAACGTCCAGGACTACTTCAAGCAGAACAAGATGGAGCTGGAGCTGATCCAGCTGCCGACCGTCGCCGAGGTCGTGAAGGCCTATGCCGACGGCAAGTGCGACGTGCTGACGACCGACGTGTCGCAGCTCTATGCGCTGCGCCTCCAGCTTCCCAAGCCCGCCGACCACATCGTGCTGCCCGACGTCATCTCCAAGGAGCCGCTGGGCCCGGTGGTGCGGCAGGGCGACGACGCGTGGCTGAACCTCGTGAAGTGGAGCTTCTTCGCGCTCATCAACGCCGAGGAGCTGGGCATCAGCACCGAAACCCTCGTTCAGGCGATGAAGTCGGAAAAGCCGGACGTGAAGCGCTTCGTCGGCACGGACGGCGCCTATGGCGAGCAGCTCGGACTGTCCAAGGACTGGGCGGTGCGCATCGTGAAGAATGTCGGCAATTACGGCGAGGTCTTCGAGCGCAACATCGGCGCGCAGTCGACGCTCGGCATTCCGCGCGGCATCAACCAGCTGTGGAGCGTCGGCGGCATCCAGTACGCCCCGCCGATCCGCTGAGCTTTCGCCGGCCATTCGCGGGCCTGAACGAAAATAAGCCGGCGATCCTGGAAGGGATCGCCGGCTTTTTCAGTTGCTCCTCGAGGGGAGAGAGTGGGCCGGCGCTGGCCCGGAGGGGCGCCGGCCGGATGTCACGCCGCGGGAAGCCGCATGCGGTAGAGCGGGGAGGGCCATTCCAGCTTCGAGGTGCCGCCGTTAAGCATCGGCGTCCAGCCGAGCTGCGCGATGGGCAGCCAGAGATAGCCGTCGGGGGTGATCCACGGCGCGTCGGCCCAGCGCAGACGCGGGTCGCTCAGCACGGTGGAGAGGGTTCCCTCCGGCGTCAGCTTCTTGATCGAGCGGTCGTTGACCGAGTTGAGGTACAGATTGCCCTTCGCGTCGATCGCCGTGCCGCTGAGCGGGGGCGTCTCGGCGAAGAACTTCAGCCCCTCGGTGAGCTGGGCTTCGCTCGCCGACGGGTCGGTGAGCAGCGCCACCTCGATGCGCGACATGCCGCCATTGAGCGGCTGGATGTAGAACCAGCGCCCGTCCGGGGAGACTTCGAGCTGGTTGGCATTGGTGCCGAACGGCTTGCCGGCGGCGTTTTTGAGCGGCTGGCCGTCGATGACTACCGGCCGCTTGGCCGGGTCCATCACCAGCAGCGGGTTCTTGACCAGCACGCGGCGCAGCTTGTCGGTGGTCAGGTCGAGCAGCACGATGGAGCCGACGCCGCTTTCCGAGACGAAGGCGTGGTTGCCGTGGATGCGGATGTCGTTGGGGGCGGCGTTCGGCTCCTCGAAGATGCCTTCGAGCGCGTGGACCTTCTTCACCGCGCCGGTGGCGACGTCGAACACCACCAGCTTGGAGCCGCCGGGCAGGCGCTTGCCGCCGAGCGGGGCGCCGGAGTCGACGACCCAGAGCTCGTCGCCCTTCGGGTTGAGGCGGACGGCGTTGACGCTGACCAGCGTCTTGGTCGGATCGGATTCCGGTTTCCAGGCGTTCCACTCATTGCCCGGCCAGGGCCGCAGCACGCCGTCCTTGCCGATCTCGCCGGCGCCGGCCGAGGGGCCGAGCCAGTTCGGCAGCGCGACGAATTTGCGGCCGTCCGGGGTGATGGTGATGCCGTTCCAGAGGGTGTCCTTGCTCTCCGCCATGGTCTCGAGCGGGTCGGCGCCTGCGGCGGCGGCGCTGCGCGAGACGAGGTTGGCAAGCGTGGGCGCAAGCGCCAGTGCGGCCGAGCTGAGAAGCAGCCGGCGCCGGTCAATGGTCATCATCGGTTTCCTCCTAGACAAAGAATTCGTGGATCGAATTCCTGTTTTGTTTTGCTTTCTTGGCTTCGTTTGGCGTCATCGTCGGATCGTTGCGTTTCACCTCCTCGTCGAACCTGCCGGGAGCCTGCGGCGGGCCGTGTTCTCCGGCCGCTTCGCCGGCTCCCGTGCGATGTCTCACGCCGCCGGCCGGTCACGGCCGGCGGAATCGTTACCTGCCGCGCCACTCCGGGGTGCGCTTGGCGAGAAAAGCCTCGACACCTTCGTGAAAATCGGCGCTGCCATAGATTTCGCGCACGAGATCGGCGTCCGGGGCGTGGGTATCGTGGGCGAGGCGGCGCAGCATCTGCTTGGTCACGCGCACTGTGAGCGGGGCGTTGCCGGCGATGCGGGCGCACAGTTCCTCCAGCGCCGCGTCGATGGTGTCGGGCGCATGGATCGCCACATAGCCCGTCGGCATCTCCTCGGCGGTCGGCATTTCGGCGGCGAGCAGCATGCGCCGCACCACGCTGAGGCCGAGCGTGGCGACGAGGCGCTGCACGTTGGAGGCCGACAGGCAGTTGCCCAGCGTGCGGGCGATCGGCACCCCGAAGCGCGCGCCGGGCGTGGCGAGGCGGAAGTCGCAGGCATTGGCGAGCGCCATGCCCCCGCCCGCCGCCCAGCCCTCGACCACCGCAACGGTCGGTACCTGCACCTGTTCCAGCAGGCTCACATAGTGATCGACCTTCTCCTCATAGGCGATGCCGTCCTGCCCCGTGGAGAAGGCGCGGAACTGCTCGATATCCGTGCCGGCGATGAAGGCCTTGCCACCCGCCCCGCGCAGCACGGCGACGCGGATCGCCGGATCGGCGGCGATCCGGGCGAGGGCCTCCGCCATTTCCTCATACATGCGCCAGGTCATGGCGTTGCGGGCGGAGGGGCGGTCGAAGACGAGACGGGCGACCGCGCCCTCGACGGAAAAGCGGACCGTGCCCTGGTCCGCTTCCGGCTTCAGGGTCTGGGGGCTGGCGGCGAGGTTCATGGCGCGAAGGCTCCGCGGGCGGCGAGGGCCTCGACGGCCGACGTGTCGAGGCCGATCTCCTTGAGCACTTCGTCCGTGTGCTGGCCGAGCAGAGGCGGGTGCAGGCGGACCTGCTGGGGCGTGCCGGTGAGCTTCACCGCGAAGCCGATGTTCGAGACCTTGCCCTCGTGCGGGTGGTCGATCTCGATGCGCATCTCGCGATGGCGGCCGTGCTCGCTCTCGAACGCCTCGGGGTAGGTGTACATGGTGCCGGCAGGAATGCCGACGCCGAGCAACGCCTCCACCCATTCGTCCGACGTGCGGGTGACGAAGGTCTTCTCCAGTTCCTCGATCAGCACCTCGCGGTTGGCGAGGCGGTCGGGGTTGGTCTTGAAGCGCGGATCCTCGACCAGCTCGTTGCGGCCCAGCGTCTCGCACAGCAGAAGCCAGAGCTTCTGGTTGGTGGCGCCCATGACGAAATAGCCGTCCTTGGACTTCACCGCCTGATAGGGCGCGCTCATGCGGTTGGCGGTGCCGAGCGGGATCGGCTGGGTGCCGCGGCCCCAATATTCGGAGATGTCCCACACCGAGAAGGCGAGCGCCGCCTCGAACAGCGAGGCGTCGATGTACTGGCCCTCGCCGGTGGCCTTGGCGCCGATATAGGCGGCGAGCACGGCATAGGTGGCGAACAGGCCGCAGCCGATGTCGGCGACGGGCACGCCGGCCTTGACCGGCGGGCCGCCGGGATGGCCGGTGACGCTCATCACGCCGGACATGGCCTGCGCCATCAGGTCGAAGCCGGGGCGGCCGGCCCACGGGCCGGACTGACCGAAGCCGGAGATCGAGGCGTAGACGAGGCGCGGATTGTACTTGGCGACCGTCTCATAGTCGCATTTGAGCTTCTTCATCACGCCCGGCCGGTAGTTCTCGACCAGGATGTCGGCGTTCTTCACCAGCTCGTAGAACAGCTCGCGGCCCGCCTCGCTCTTGAGGTTCACCGCGACCGAGCGCTTGTTGCGGTTCATGTTGAGGAAGCCCATGGAGTCGGGCCCCTTCATCTTGAAGCCCATGGCGCCGCGGGTCTGGTCGCCGGTTCCCGGCGGCTCGATCTTGATGACGTCGGCGCCGAGATCGCCCAGCAGCATGCAGCTATAGGGGCCGGCCATCACCTGGCTGACGTCGAGCACGCGCACGCCGGCGAGGGGAAGCGGGCGGGTGGGCTTGGCCGTGTCGGCCTCGCGCTGCGGCGTGGCGGCGGGATTGCCCGGTGCATGGTCAAGAACGTCGCTCATCGGTGTCGAACCCTTTCCGAACTCCGGGCCTGGCCCGAATGCACAATCAATAATTACGGCTTTCGGACAGCCGCCCGCCGGAAGGCGGGGGCGCCCGTGCTCAGGCGGTCAGCGTGCTGGCGGCGCGGCGGCCGCGCCCCGGGGCGCGCTCCTCGGTCGGCGCGGCGGGCGCTTCCACGCTGATGCGCCGGATGAAGGCGCGGGCGATGCCGGAGGTGGTGCCCATTACGTGGAGCTCCAGCAGCGCGCCGAGTCGCGGGCCGTCGCGCGCTTCCAGCGCCTCGATCATCTGGCCGTGCTCGACGACGGCGGCGGCCCAATGCTCGCGGCTCTTGCGCACCACGAAGCGGCAGGCGTGGATGCGGGTGAGGATCTGCTGGTAGAAGGCCGAGAGCGTCACATTGCCGGCGAGCTCGAAGAAGGATTCGTGGACCAGCCGGTTGTGGCGCAGATACTCGACCTCCTCGCCCTTCTCGAAGTGCCGCATCATCTCGTCGTGCAGCGCGCGCACGCGGGCGATGTCGGCGTCGCTGGCGCGGGTGCAGGCGAGCATGCCGGCGAGGCGCTCCAGCGAGGCCATGATCGGGAAAAGTTCCTCGATCTGTTCCTCGGTGATGCGCGCGACGATGGCGCCGCGATGGGGGAGGATCTGCAGCACGCCCTCGGCGGCCAGCACCTTCAGCGCCTCGCGGATAGGCGTCCGGGAGACACCGAAGCGTTCGCAGAGCTGCTCCTCCGGCACCTTCTCGCCGGGCCGCAGCTCGCCCTGCAGGATCATCTCCCGCAGGGGCGCCACGAGCGATTCGTGAAGAGAGTGGCGGACGATGGGCGAAGACGGCATTCGTCGGTTCCTTGACGGCTTCTTCGAGCCTGAGCGTTTCCTTTCCGGAGAATAGCCGGGAAACTCGGGCGTCGGGAAGACGATCACGCGGACCTCCCCTGGGCACCGGCGTCGCCCGCCCGGCCGAACAGCCCGCCCTTGAAGACGGCGGTGATCAGCGGCAGGCACAGCAGCAGGATGCCGAGGCCCATCATGGTGGAGACCAGCGGGTTGGAGAAGAAGATCGCCGGCGAGCCGTCCGAGGTCAGCATGGCCTGGCGGAAGGCGTCCTCCGCCTTGTCGCCGAGCACCATGGCGAGCACGAAGGGCGCGAGCGGGTAATCGAGCTTCTTGAAGACGTAGCCGACGATGCCGAAGGCCAGCGCCAGCCAGATGTCGAAGACGTGGTTCGCCACCGTGTACGCGCCGATCACGCAGACGATGGTGATCATCGGCCCGACCACGGTGAAGGGCGCGCGCAGGATGAAGGCGAACAGCGGAACCGTCGCCAGCACCAGCACCACGGCGATGATGTTGCCCATATACATGGAGGCGATGAGGCCCCACACGAAGTCCGGGCGGGTGGAGAACAGCATCGGGCCGGGCGACAGGCCCCAGATCATCAGGCCGCCCATCATCACCGCTGCCGTGGCGGAGCCGGGAATGCCGAGCGCCAGCATGGGCAGCAGGGCGCAGGAGCCGGCCGAGTGGTCGGCGGTCTCGGGGGCGACGATGCCCTCCGGCTCGCCCTTGCCGAAATACTTGCCGCGGCGCGAGAAACGGCGGCCGAGCGCGTAGCTCATGAAGGAGGCGGCGGTCGGGCCGCCCGGCGTGATGCCCATCCAGCAGCCGATCAGCGCGCTGCGCACCAGCGTGACCCAATAGCGCGGCACTTCGGCGACGGTGCGGGCGATGGTGCGGATGTCGAGCTTGGCCTTCACGCCCTCGAACTTCAGCCCTTCCTCCATGGTAAGCAGCAGCTCGCCGAGGCCGAACAGGCCGATCACCGCGATGAGGAAGGAAATGCCGCCGATCAGCTCGTCGAACTCGAAGGTCAGCCGGCTCTCGCCGGAGATGGTGTCGATGCCCACCGTGGCGGCGGCGAAGCCGAGCATCATCGAGACCAGCGTCTTGAAGGGCGAGCCGCCGGCCATGCCGATGAAGCTGGCGAAGGCCATGAAATAGACCGCGAAATATTCGGCCGCGCCGAAGCGCATGGCGAAACTGGCGACCCAGCTCGACAGCAGCGTGATGACGATGACACCGGTCAGTGCCCCCAGACCCGCCGAGGTGAAGGCGAGGGTGAGCGCGCGCACCGCCTGGCCCTGCTTGGCCATGGGGTAGCCGTCGAAGGTGGTGGCGACGGAGGAGGGTTCGCCGGGAATGTTGAACAGGATCGAGGTGGTCGATCCCCCGAACAGCGCGCCCCAGTACATGGAGGTGAGCAGGATGATCGCCGAGATCGGGTCCATGGTGAAGGTCAGCGGCAGCAGCAGCGACACGCCGTTGGGCGCGCCGAGTCCCGGCAGCACGCCGACGATGAGACCGAGCAGCACGCCCATCACCATGATCATCACGTGGTGGGTGGTGAGCGCGACGGCGAAGCCGTCCATCAACTGACCGAAATTGCCCATGGCCTCGTCCTCTCCCTGGCTCTTCTTCTTGGTTCTCAGTAGATGCCGAAATATTCGAGGATCGGGCCCTTCAGCAGCGGGACCATGAAGATCTTCTCGAAGATGACGAAATTGACCGCGACCACGATGGCGGCCGTGAACAGCGCGGTGTGGGTGCGGAAGCCCGCCGAAACGCGCATGGCGTAGAAGGTGTAGAGCGCCATGCCGACATAGAGGCCGAGCCAGGCGGAGACGAGCGTCAGCGCCATGATCGGCAGGAAGAAGGCGACGACGGTGCGCAGCCGCTCGCCGTCGATGAAGATGTCGGCTACCGAGGTCCGCCGCAGCACGGTCTGGACGATGGTGACGAGGCTGCCGACGATGATGAGGCAGCCGATATAGAACGGGAAATAACCCGGCTCAGGACCGTCATTCCAGCCGATGCCGTTCTGCGTGGCGCCGTAGCACACGATGCCGCCGACGGCGGCGGTCGCGCAGGCGGTGGCGACTTCCATGGTGTTGCGCGAGATGTCCATGACGTCCCTCCGGGCGGGCGGCGTGGGCCCGCTCATTCGTCGATCCGGGTGTTGGAATGAGGGGGCGGTGCACCGCCCCCTCGGGCTGTCAGCCGTAGCTCGGGCTCACTCGGCGGCCTTCAGCCAGCCATTCGCCTTGTACATCTCGGCGTAGGACGCCTCGTGCTTCTTGATGAAGTCCTTGAAGGCGTCGCCGGTCAGCATGCGCGGGATCTGGGCTCCGCGCTCCTCGTAGCCCTTGAACTCCGGGGTGGCGACTGCCTTGGTCATGAGCTCGACATAATAGGCGAGGGCCTCCGGCGGGATGTCGGCCGCCGCCCAGACGGTGCGCGGCTGGGCGAAGCTCGGCACGTTTATGCCGGCCTCGACGCAGGTCGGAACGTCGTTCCACGACATGCCGTCGGCGATCACCGTCTTGTCGGCGAGACGCTCGCTCTCGAACACGCAGAGCGGCTTCTGCACGCCCGCCTTCCACTGCTCGACGCTCTCGCTCGGATTGTTGACGTTGGCGGTGATGTGGCCGCCGGCCACCTGGATCGCCGCCTCGCTACCCGACTTGTAGGGGATGTAGGTGAGGTCCGTGCCGGTGGAGCGCTCGATGAGGGTCATCAGCGTCTCGTCAGCTTCCTTGGCCTTGGCGCCGCCGAGCTTGATCTGGCCGGGAGCCTCCTTGGCCTTGGCGATGAAGCCCTTCACGTCCTCAATGCCCGAGGCTTTCGGGTTCACCCAGAGGATGAAGGGGTCGAACACCAGCGCGGCGACCGGCGTGAGGTCCTTCAGGCTGTAGGAGAGCTTGTTGGCGAGCGGCAGGACATAGGCATCCTGCGTGCCGAAATAGAGCTTGTAGGGGTCGCCCTTGTTCGACTTGGCGTAGATGAAGGTCTCCGCGCCGCTGCCGCCAGCCTTGTTGGCGACGATGATCGGGGTGGTGAGCAGTTCGTTCTTGCTCAGCGCCGACTGGACGACACGAGCGAAGGTGTCGGTGCCGCCGCCAGGTCCGGCCGCCGCCACGAACTCGACCGGGCGGTTCGGCTGCCATTCGGCAAGAGCGGCGCCCGGAAGGGCCACCGTAAGCGTGAGCGCAAACGCAGTAAGGGCATGACTGGGCATGAACGTCCTCTCCCTGTTGAGACTTCTTTAGCGGGCAGGATGATGTTCCCGGCCTCGCGGTTCTTAGCGGGCACGCTATCGCATCAATCATTTCACATCAATAATTATAGATGCGATTTCACCGTAGCGCGTTATGTCGCGTGTGTGGACAGGGCGGCCCGCGTTCCTCAGTTGGAAAATATCTAATTATATCAATAGGATAAATCGAGAGGGTACCCGCCGTGCCGGTGTCAGGACAGGGCGCCGGCAGGAGCGGCGCGCTCAATACGCCACAGGGCGGAGGCCCGCTGGCTCGCTTTCGGCAGCGGTACGGCGGTCGAAACGCGCCTGCGCGTCGGCGATGTGGTCGAGGTTCGCCTGCGCCCATTGGCCGAGCGCCATCACCGGCTCGCGCAGCGAATGGCCGAGCGGGGTGAGCTCATAATCCACGCGCGGGGGAATGGTGGGGTAGACGGTGCGCGAGACCAGCCCGTCACGCTCCAGCCCGCGCAGGGTGAGAGTGAGCATGCGCTGGGAAATGCCGTCGATCATCCGCTTCATCTCGTTGAAGCGGCGCGGGCCGTCCGCCAGCATCATGACGATCAGCACGCTCCATTTGTCGCCGATGCGCGCCAGCACACGGCTGACGCCGCGGCAGCTCTCGCTCTGCAAATCGTGATGTTCCTCAGTCACTTCGGTGTGCCTCGGTATGAGAATTGTGCGTTCTTGCGGCATATAGGGATAGGCACCTAATTAGTCCAGGTCACAATTCGTAACCTTGGCACTGAAGGTCCTCCATGTCGAACGCGATCCTCCTGCACCTCGATTCCTCCATCCTCGGCGATCATTCGGTCAGCCGCCAGGTGAGCGCCGCCATCGTCGCGCGCCTGACGCAGGCCGATCCGGCGCTGAAGGTGGTCTACCGCGACCTCGCGGCCGAGCCGCTGCCGCACGCCACGCCCGCCAGCATGCCCGCCGACCATCCGCTTTCCGGCGGCAAGGGCGACGCGGCGAGCCAGCAGGCGCTCGACGCCTTCCTCGCCGCCGACATCGTGGTGATCGGGGCGCCGATGTATAATTTCTCGATTCCGACGCAACTGCGCGCCTGGATCGACCGCATCCTCGTGCCGGGCAAGACCTTCGCCTATGGCGCGGACGGCGCGGTGACGGGCCTTGCCGGCAACAAGCGGGTCATCGTGGCGCTGGCGCGCGGCGGCCACTATGCCGATCCGGGCTTCGCCACGGCGGCCGAGCATGCCGAGACCTATCTGCGCTGGGTGTTCGGCTTCATCGGCATCACGCCGGAATTTATCGCGGCGGACGGCATCGCGGCCGGCCAGCGCGAGGCGGCGCTGGAGGGCGCGCTCAGGAGCGCGGCCGAACTGAAGGCGGCGTGAGGCGGCCTGTTCGGGCGGCCATAGGCCGATCCGGAATCGCGTGCGGAACGGATAGCGGGCCCGGCTCTCCGCTTCGCTGCGGCCGGGATGACGTTCTGTCCGAAGAAGGCCCGCTACTCGGCCGCGCGGCTCTCCGGCGGATCGAGCGATTCGTGCACCATCGCCGCCTTGTGCCGCAGGTGCAGCTTGAGGATGGCGCCGAGCCGCGCGCCGTCGCGAGCGCGCAGCGCCGCCATCATCTCCTCGTGGTCGTCCACCGCCTCGCGCCAGCGGTCGCTGGATTTCTGGGCGATGAAGCGCACCGCGTGGATCCGCACCATGAGCGTCTGGTAGAGCTGCGACAGAGCGTGGTTGCCGGCGATGTCGAAGAATTTCTCGTGGATGGCGCGGTTGAGCCTGAGATAGGCGGCGGGATCGCCGGCCCGGTAGTGCACCAGCATCTCGTCATGCATGGCCTGGACGGCGGCGACGTCGGCGTCGGTGGCGCGGGCGCAGGCGGTCTCGCCCGCCACCGCCTCCAGCGCCCCCATGATCGGGAACAGCTCGTCCACCTCATCGGGCGACACGCGCGCGACGCTCGCCCCGCGATTGGGCGAGAGAATCAGCAGACCCTCGTTTGCGAGCACCTTCAGCGCTTCGCGCAGCGGCGTGCGGGAAACGCCGAAGCGCTGGCACAGCGCCTGTTCGGAGATCTTGTCGCCGGCCTTGAGGTCGCCGCGCATCAGCATGTCGCGCAGCTGTGCGGCCAGCTCGTCATGCAGGCTGCGCCGCGGAATGATCGCCGTATCCGACATCGCCATGCGGCGGGTCTCCCGAAGCCGCGCGCCCGGCGCGGCATGAAGTGTCATGTGCTCCTAAATTGACCCGGCCGGCGGATTTCGCAAGCCGGCCGGGCCCGGTACCTCACGCAGCGGCGCTCAGCGTGCCGGAGGCGCACTCGGCGAGATAGTCCATCGCCGCCTGCGCGCCGCCCTTCTTGTGCGGGACGCCGGCCACCGACAGCCCCATCTCGACGCCGGCGAGGGCGCCCAGGATGGTGAGGTCGTTGGTGTCGCCCAGATGCCCGATGCGGAACACGCGGCCCGACAGCTTGGTGAGGCCGGTGCCGAGCGACATGTCGAAATGGTTCAGCGTCTTCTCGCGGAAGGCGTCGGCGTCGTGCCCCTCCGGCATCACCACGGCCGTCAGCACCGAGGAATAGTACTTCGGGTCGCGGCAGAGAATCTCGAGGCCCCAGGCGCGGACGGCGCGGCGGGTCGCCTCGGCATGGCGGTCGTGGCGGGCGAAGACGTTATCGAGCCCTTCCTCGTGCAGCATGTCGATCGCCTCGGCGAGGCCGTAGAGCAGGTTGGTGCCGGGCGTGTAGGGGAAGAAGCCCTTCTCGTTATGGGGGATCATCTCCTCCCACGACCAGAACAGCTTGGGCATGCTGGACTTCTTGGCGGCCGCCAGCGCCTTGGGCGAGATGGCGTTGAAGGACAGGCCCGGCGGCAGCATCAGGCCCTTCTGCGAGCCGGAGACGGTGACGTCGACGCCCCATTCGTCATGGCGGTAGTCGATCGAGGCCAGCGAGGAGATGGTGTCGACCAGCAGCAGGGCGGGGTGGCCGGCATTGTCGATGGCCTTGCGGACCTCGGCGATGCGCGAGGTGCAGCCGGTCGAGGTCTCGTTATGGACCACGCAGACCGCCTTGAGCTCGTGGTTCTTGTCCTCGCGCAGCCGGGCCTCGATAGCGTCGGCATCGGCGCCGATGCGCCAGTCCGAGCCGATGAATTCGGGATGCAGGCCGAGCTTGATGGCCATGTTCTTCCACAGCGTGGCGAAGTGGCCGGTCTCGAACATCAGCACCTTGTCGCCGGGGGAGAGCACGTTGGCGAGCGCGGCTTCCCACGCGCCGGTGCCGGAGGCGGGGTAGATGATGACCGGGTTGGCGGTCTTGAAGACGCTCTTCATGCCTTCCAGAACGCGCTTGCCGAGCTTCTGGAACTCGGGGCCGCGGTGGTCGATGGTCGGCATGTCCATCGCGCGCAGGATGCGGTCGGGCACCGGGGTCGGGCCCGGAATCTGCAGGAAATGACGACCCGCGACCCGGGCGGCATTGCTGGACATCTGTGTTCTCTCCCTTGGTCGGCGCCGGTTGATGCGCGCCGCTTGATCGACGGCAAGTTTATCGACGGAATGCCGGGAACACGCACCCGGCGCGTTCCATCTTGCATAAATGAATTATGAATGCAAAATGCGGTCAAGTCCATGGGGGCCGCTCGCGGTCCCGCACAGATGGGCGCATGGGAGTGAGAACATCATGGCGGCACGGCTGACGCCCGGTCTGGAGCGGCGTCTGAAGGCGGAAGTTTCCGGAGATGTGTGGTTCGACCGCTTCAACCGCGGGCGCTATGCCACCGATGCCTCCTTCTACCAGATCATGCCGCTGGGGGTCGTCGTGCCCCGCACGACCGAAGAGGCCGAGCGCGCCATCGCGCTGGCCCGCGCCGAGGGCATTCCCGTCACCCCGCGCGGCGGCGGCACCTCGCAATGCGGCCAGACCATCAACGAATCCCTCGTCATCGACGGCTCAAAGCACCTCAACCGCATCCTCGAACTCGACGTCGAGGGCCGGCGCTGCATCGTCGAGCCGGGTATCGTGCTCGACGACCTGAACCGCCAGCTCAAGAAGCACGGCCTGTGGTATCCGGTGGACGTGTCGACCGCCTCGCGCGCCACGATCGGCGGCATGGCCGGCAACAACAGCTGCGGCGGGCGCTCGCTGCGCTACGGCACGATGCGGGACAATGTGCTGTCCATTGACGCCATGCTGGCGGACGGCACCAAGGCGCATTTCGGCACGGTCGACCACAACCTCGCAGACCTGCCGCTCGATTCCCCGCTGGCGCCGCTCGCCCGCGACCTGCTCGATCTCGGCGCCCGCGAGGCGGCGGAGGTGGCGGCGCGCTTCCCCAGCGTGCAGCGCCGCGTCGGCGGCTACAATCTCGACGCGCTGGTGCCGGGCGAGCGCGGCTACAACCTCGCCCACATCCTCGTCGGCTCGGAAGGCACGCTCGCCTATTCCACCCGTATCGAGCTGAAGCTCTGGCCGCTGATCGGCAAGAAGGTGATCGGCGCCTGCCATTTCGGCAGCTTCTATCAGGCGATGGACGCGGCCCAGCACCTGGTGAAGCTCAAGCCCATTGCGGTGGAACTGGTCGATTCCACCCTGCTGGCGCTCGCCAGTGAAATCCCGATGTTCCAGTCGACGCTGCGCCAGTTCGTGCGCGGCACGCCGGACGCCATCCTGCTGGTCGAGTTCGCCGAGGACGAGGCGGAGAACGAGCGCCGGCTGAAGCTCCTCGAAGACACGATGGGCGATCTCGGCTTCGGCTGGGATCGCGAGGGTGCGCGCTGGGGCGGCGTCGTCGCCGTGCGCGAGGCGGGGCTGCAGGCGGCCATCGCAGATGTGCGCACCTCGGGTCTCAACATCATGATGTCGATGAAGCAGGCGGGTAAGCCCGTCTCCTTCGTCGAGGATTGCGCCGTCCCGCTGCCGCACCTCGCCGACTACACGGCGCGGCTGACGGAAGTGTTCGAGAAGAACGGCACCAAGGGCACGTGGTACGCGCACGCCTCCGAGGGATGCCTGCATGTGCGCCCGGTGCTGAACCTGCGTCTGGAAAAGGACGTGAAGGCGATGCGCGCCATCGCCGAGGAAGCCTTCGCCATGGTGCGCGAGTACAAGGGCTCGCATTCGGGCGAGCATGGCGACGGCATCGTGCGCTCGGAGTTCCACGAGCCGATGTTCGGCACCCGGCTGGTGCGCGCCTTCGAGCAGGTGAAGGACCGCTTCGACCCGAACGGGCTCTACAACCCCGGCAAGATCGTGCGGGCGCCGAAATTCGACGACCGCAGCCTGTTCCGCTACGCGCCGGACTACAAGGTGCAACCGATCAAGGCGGCGCTCGACTGGACCGGCTATTCCGGCGAGGGCGGCGGCCTGCAGGGCGCCATCGAGATGTGCAACAACAACGGCGCCTGCCGGAAGACGGCCGGCGGCGTCATGTGCCCGAGCTACCGTGTCACCCGCGACGAGAAGGATGTGACGCGCGGGCGCGCCAACACGCTGCGGCTCGCCATATCGGGCCGGCTCGGTCCGGATGCGCTGGCCTCCGACGAGATGATGGAGACGCTGAAGCTGTGCGTTTCCTGCAAGGGCTGCCGGCGCGAATGCCCGACCGGCGTCGACATGGCCAAGATGAAGATCGAGGCGCTGGCGGCGCGGGCGAAGGCCAAGGGCGTCAGCCTCCACCAGCGCCTCGTCGCCTATATGCCGCGCTATGCGGGGCTGGCCTCGAAGGTGCCGTGGCTGCTGAACCTGCGCGACAGCCTGCCGGGGGCTGCGATGCTTTCGGAAATCGTCGCCCAGTTCTCCGCCCGCCGCAGCCTGCCGCGCTGGCGCGCCGACGCTTTCCGCGAGGAGGCCGTCGCCTTTGGCCCGGCGGACGGCCGCGAGGTGGTGCTGTTCGCCGACACCTTCAACCGCTGGTTCGAGAAGGAGAACGTCGTCGCCGCGCTGGAAGTGCTGGTCGCGGCAGGCTACCGCGTGCACATGCCGCGCCCGGTGGATGGCAGCAGGCGTGCCCTGTGCTGCGGACGCACCTTCCTTTCCGCCGGCCTCGTCGACGAAGCGAAGGCCGAGGCGCGGCGCGTTGTGGAGACCTACGCCCCCTTCGTGGCGCGCGGCGTGCCGGTGGTGGGGCTGGAGCCGAGCTGCCTGCTCGCCTTCCGCGACGAGTTGCCCTCCATGCTGCCGGGGGAGGGGACGCAGAAGCTCTCTGCCCATGCGCTGCTGATCGAGGAGTTCATCGCCCGCGAGATCGACGCCGGCCGCTTCGACCTGCCGCTAGCGCCGGTGGCCGAGAAGGCGCTGCTGCACGGGCACTGCCACCAGAAGTCCTTTGGCGTTATGGGCGCGGTGGAGAAGGCGCTGCGCCTCGTGCCGGGGCTGCATGTCGAGACGGTGGAATCGAGCTGCTGCGGCATGGCCGGCGCGTTCGGCTACCACTCCGAGACCATCGACACCTCGCTCGCCATGGCGGAGCTTTCGCTGCTGCCGGCGGTGCGCAAGGCCGAGCCCGGCACGCTGGTGGTTGCCGACGGCACCTCCTGCCGTCACCAGATCCACGACGGCGCCGACCGCGACGCGGTGCATGTCGTGCAGGTGCTGGCCCGCAGCGCGGCGGCCGCCCGCGATGGCGGCGCGCTGCGCCGGCTGGAAGCGGCGGAATAGGGGAGAACGAAGAGATCGCTTGATTTAGATGCCGACGTTTTGCATTATGAATGCATAACTCAAAAGAAGACTTCGGAAACGCATCGGACGCTCGGAAAAACGGGCGCCATCACAAGAGAGGACACACGCTATGAGCTTCGTCTCTAAACGCGCCGCCATGCTCGCCGCCTGCCTGTCGGGCCTCGCGCTCACCGCTTCTGCGGCCCTTGCGGACTGGCAGCCCACCAAGCCCATCGAGATCATCGTTCCCGCCGGCGCCGGCGGCGCTTCCGACCAGATGGCCCGCATGATGCAGGCCGCCATCCAGAACAATAAGCTGTCCCCGACCCCGATCATTGTGACGCTGAAGGGCGGCGCCAATGGCGGCGAGGGCCTGATGGACATGCTGGGCAGCCCCGGCGATCCCTACAAGATGGTCATCTCCAACTCGGCCATCTACACGTTGCCGCTCGCCAACAAGCTGCCCTTCGACTGGCGCAAGCTGACCCCGATCAGCATTCTCGCCTTCGACAACTTCGTGCTGTGGGTCAATGCCAACGCGCCCTACAACACGGCGCAGGACCTCGTGGCCGCGATGAAGAAGGAGCCCGAGGGCGCCTACAAGATGGGCGGCACCGGCTCCAAGCGCGAAGATCACATTCTCACCGCCGCGGTCGAGCGCATCGCCGGCGTTAAGTTCAGCTACATCCCCTACAAGTCGGGCGGCGAGGCGGCCACCCAGCTCGTCGGCGACCACATCAAGGTCAACGTCAACAACCCGTCCGAGAACGTCGCCGTGTGGCGCGCCGGCCAAGTGAAGGCGCTGTGCGTGTTCGACAACGAGGTGATGGACTACCCGGCCAAGGTGACGGCCGACAAGTCCTGGAAGGACATCCCGACCTGCAAGTCGCAGGGCATCGACTTCCAGTGGATCATGCTGCGCGGCGTGTTCCTGCCCTCCGGCGTGACGCCCGATCAGGTCGCCTTCTACCAGACCATGCTCGGCAAGCTCGTCGAGACCGCCGAGTTCAAGGAATACCTCGAGAAGCAGGCCCTCAAGCCGTCCGACCTCAAGGGCGCCGAGATGGTCAAGTTCCTTGAGAAGGACGAGGCCCTCTACAAGGACCTGATGACCCAGTCCGGCTTCGTCGCCACCAACTGATGCCGTCCGACGCGTCGGCGCCCGCGTGACGGGCGCCGACGTTGTCCTGCCTGCGCGGTGCCTCGCCGGGAGCCTCCCGAGGCCCTCCCGCGTCCGGTCGCGCGCGAGCGGCCCGCCCCTTTCTGGAGAATACCGATGTCGAATGACCCGAACGCGGAGGTCGATCCCGCGCTGGTGTCGACGCGCAGCGTCGAACTCGTGGTGATGGCGCTGCTGCTGGCCGTTGCTGTCTTCCTTGGCTGGGACAATTGGCGGATCGGCGCCGGCTGGGCTCCCGACGGGCCGCAGGCGGGCTATTTCCCCTTCTACCTCTCCGTCCTGCTCGGCGGCGCCGCCATCGTCGGCATCGTCTCGGTGCTGCGCAGCGTGGATTTGCGCGACGAGGTGTTCGTCGGCCGCTCCGCCTTCGGGCGCGTGCTGCGCGTGTTCATCCCCACCATCCTGTTCGTCTTCCTCGTTCAGGTGGTGGGGCTCTACGTGGCGAGCTTCGTCTTCGTCTCGCTGTTCATGATCGTGATCGGCAGGCTCTCGCCCTGGAAGTCGGTGCTGACCGGCCTGATCTTCTCCGGGCTGATGTTCTACATCTTCGACGTCCAGTTCAACGTCCTGCTGCCCAAGGGCCCGCTCGAAGCGGCGTTCGGTTTCTGAGGAGGGCCCGATGGAAGCACTCGATTCACTGTTCCACGGCTTCGGCGTACTGCTGACCTTCCACAACATGGCGCTGATGCTGATCGGCATCTGCCTCGGCATCCTGGTGGGCGTGCTGCCCGGCCTCGGCGGCCCCAACGGCGTCGCCATCCTGCTGCCGCTGACCTTCACGATGGACCCGACCTCGGCCATCGTGCTGCTGTCCTGCATCTACTGGGGCGCGCTGTTCGGCGGCGCCATCACCTCGATCCTGTTCAACATACCGGGCGAGGCGTGGTCGGTGGCGACCACCTTCGACGGCTACCCGATGGCCCAGAAGGGCGAGGCGGCCGAGGCGCTGACGGCGGCGTTCACCGCCTCTTTCGTCGGCTCGATCGTCGCGGTGATGCTCATCACCTTCCTCGCGCCGTGGATCGCCAGCTTCGCGCTGCGCTTCGGGCCGCCGGAATTCTTCGCCGTCTACATGCTGACCTTCTGCTCCTTCGTCGGACTCGGCAAGGAAGCCCGCCACAAGATCATCATCTCGCTCACCATCGGCTTCCTGCTGGCGGCGGTCGGCATGGACACGGTGTCGGGCGAGTTGCGCATGACCTTCGGCTCGGTCGAACTGCTGCGCGGCTTCGACTTCCTCGTCGCGGTGATCGGCCTGTTCGGCATCTCCGAAATCCTGCTGGCTATGGAAGAGCACCTCGCCTTCAAAGGCCAGGAGGCCAAGATCCGCCTCACGGTCGTGTGGCGCACCTGGATGACGCTGCCGCGCTACTGGATGACGCTGCTGCGGTCCAGCGCCATCGGCTGCTGGCTCGGCGTGACGCCGGGCGGCGCCATCGCCGCCTCCTTCATGGGCTACAACCTCGCCAAGCGCTTCTCGCGGGACGGCGCGCAGTTCGGCAAGGGCAAGATCGAGGGCGTGCTCGCGCCCGAGACCGCCGCCCACGCCGCCGGCACCTCGGCGCTGCTTCCCATGCTGGCGCTCGGCATTCCCGGCTCGGGCACGGCGGCGGTGCTGCTCGGCGGACTGATGGTGTGGGGCCTGCAGCCCGGCCCGCTGCTCTTCGTCGAGCAGAAGGACTTCGTGTGGGGCCTCATCGCCTCCATGTATCTGGGCAACATCGCCGGGCTCATCATCGTGCTCGCCACCGTGCCGCTGTTCGCCTCCGTGCTGCGCGTGCCCTTCGCCACCATCGCCCCGATGATCATCGTCTCCTGCGCGGTCGGCGCCTTCGCCGTGCAGAACGCCATGTTCGACATCTGGCTGATGCTCGGCTTCGGCATCGTCGGCTATGTGTTCAAGAAGATCGGCATCCCGCTGGCGCCGATGACTCTGGCGCTCGTGCTGGGCGACAAGGCGGAGGACGCGTTCCGTCAGTCCATGATCGGGCTCGACGGCGGGCTCGGCATCTTCTGGTCGAACAAGCTGGTGGGCACCATCACCACGCTGGCCTTGATCATGCTGTTCTGGCCGCTTATCGGGAAGCTCTTCGACATGATCCGCGGCTCGGGGCGTACGCCCGCGGGCGCGGCCAGCAGCGAGACCAGCCGCCCATGAGCCTGACCCTGAACGCCGCCCAGACGATCCTGTCCACCGCCCTCGACACCATACGCAAGGGCAACTTCAAGCCGATGGCCGTCGTGGTGCTCGACGCGCGCGGGGCGGTGAAGGTCTCCGCCGCCGAGGATGGCACCAGCCTGAAGCGCTTCGAGGTCGCGCACGGCAAGGCCTATGGCGCGCTCTCGCTCGGCATGGGCTCGCGCTCGATCTTCAAGCGCGCCAAGGAGCAGGCTTTCTTCGTCGCCTCGGTGACGGACGTGGTTGGCGGCGCGCTGGTGCCGGTGCCCGGCGGCGTGCTGATCCGCGACGCGGACGGCGAGATCGTCGGCGCGGTCGGCATCTCCGGCGACACCTCGGAGAACGACGAGGCGGCGGCCATCGCCGGCATCGAGGCGGCCGGCCTCAAGGCCGACGCCGGCGCCGACTGACCCCGGCCCAATACGAACGTGATACCGTCCTGTGAGGGCGCGCGGGAACCCTGCGCGCCCTTATACGTTTGCCCTTCGAGAATGCTGTGTCTGACTATTCTGAACGTATGTTCAGGAATATGAAATCTCGCCGCAGATTTCGTTCAGGGAGCATTCATGGAGCAGCCGTTACATCCTGTGTAATGGTTGTAGTTCGGAGGAATATACTATGAAAAAGCTCTCTATTGCCATCGCGACGGCGGCGATGGTCGTCACATCGAGCGTAATGCCGGCGATATCTGCGCCGTTCGTGCCGCAGCCCGTGGCGCAGTCGAGTTCGAATATCGAGCAGGTGCAGTACCGGCCGGGCTATCGTCAGGGCTACCGCCAGGGCCAGCGTCAGGGTTATCGCCAGGGCGCGCGCCGCGGTTATTGGGCCAGCGGCCGCAACCACTATTACAATGGCTATCAGGGCTACAACTATTACCGCCCCGGCTATCGCCAGTATAATGGCTGGTGGTTCCCGGCCGGCGCCTTTGCTGCCGGTGCGATTATCGGCGGTGCGCTGGGTGCGGCGGCGAGCCAGCCGAGTTATTCCGGCGGCGGCAGCGCCCATGTCCAGTGGTGCGCGAGCCAGTACCGCTCGTACCGGGCGTCCGACAACACCTTCCAGCCCTATAACGGGCCGCGCCAGCAGTGCGTCTCGCCCTACTGAGCGCACGTTCCGCCCGATGACCATGCGAAGCCCGGCCGCGAGGCCGGGCTTTTTGTTGGCTTCGATCGACGCCAGCGGCGCGGCCGGCGGAGCGTCCGGCGAGTCAAACCGCGCGTCGCCGGAACCGGGATGCCCGGGACGGAAGGGCCTATTATGATTGAATGTAATTCAAAATCAGAAACGCTTGAAACGTTACGATTCGTTACAAAACGGCGTTGGGATGACAATATCCGCAGGCTTATATCATTCTAATAAGTGAATCTTGGCCTCCTCACGGAGAGTCGAGGCTTAGCGTTCGGGTACGAGGCAGCCCGCGCCTGTTCATCCGCAGGCACGTTTCACTATGGGCCACGGACGAGTGGCGTCCGACTACGCTCATCGACTGCGGCGATATCGCTCAGATTGTGATTTGCGCGGCTCAATATACTGTTTATGTTCCCAGCCGGGTGGGCTTGCTGGGAATCCGATATGATCGTCGAATCGCGCGCCGTTTGCGAAAAGAAACGTCTTGTCAACGTTCTACGTCGTTCGACGGCGCTGGTGAGCGTGGGGTCGGTGTCGGACCGGCAGTTTTCTCTGGCCGGGCTTGGCATGCGTGCGGCGCGCGCGGGCGTGCTCTTTGGTGCCGTAACCGTTCTCGCCACCACCCATGCGGCACCTGCGCGGGCCGAGACGTTGAACGGCTCCGGCCAGGTCGGCTTCGACACGCTCATTCCCCAGGCGACGCAGCCCGGCGACAACGACACCGTTAATATCAGCGTCGGCACGACCTCGGGCAATGTCGTCATCGGCTCGGATCTGGCGCTTCCGGGCCTGGCCCAGGGCATACAGCTCAATTTCGTCACCGATCCGAGCACTTCGGCCGGCGGCGCGAACGTCAATGTCGAGAACGGCGCGAATTTCGGCATCGGCGCCGGCGCGGGCGTCGATTTCGTCGGCAATGGCCGCTTCAACGTCGGCCGTGGCGCGGGTGTCGAGGGTTCGGTCGGCATGACCGGCGGCACGCTGTCGCTCGGCAAGGACGGCGGCTATTCGGTGCTCAACGTCGGTTACACGGGAATCGGCGCCTTCAACCAGTCCGGCGGCGCGGTTGATCTCGACGGCAGCGCCTTCCAGCTGGGCGTCGGCGGGGGCAGCGGCACCTATAATATGAGCGGCGGCAGCTTCGACCTGACGCCCGGCTCGACGATCTATATCGGCGAAAGCGCGGGCGGCAACGGCACGCTCAACATCACCGGCAACGCCCAGTTCACCACGACCGACGTCACCTCGGGCAGCGGTACGCAACTCTTCATCGGCACGGATGGCGGCACCGGCAAGATCGTGCAGGACGGTGCCGGCTCGCTGGTGTCGATCGACACGGGCGGCAATGCGTTCTGGCTCGGCTCGGGCAGCGCCGGCGGGCAGGCGACGTATGATCTGCGGGCCGGAACCTTCAATCTCGACGGCACGGCGGGAATGGTTTTCGGCCGTGACGCCGGCACGACGGGCAGCTTCCTGCAGAGCGGGGGCACCTTCGCGGCGGTCGGCCCCGTTACCATCGGCTCCGCCGGCGCGGGCTCCTATGTGCTTTCCGGCGGCAGTTCGACGATGAACGGCGGGCTGCGCATCGCCTCCAGCACCGGTAGCGGAGAGGTCGTGCAGACGGGCGGCGCCGCGACGGTGGTCGGCGCTATCACCTTCGGCAACAGCACCGGCACGGGCAGCTATTCCCTCGACGGCGGCACGCTGACGGCCGGCGGCCTGACGGGCGGCAACGCCAATTCGACCTTCAGCTTCGGCGGCGGCACGCTCATCGCGGGGCAAAGTTTCACGACCTCCTCGGCCTTCGCCACCAGCTTCGATGCCGCCTCGACCATCCAGGTCGACGGCACCGATGTGCTGACCTGGAACAGCGTGATCTCCGG
>NZ_JALKCG010000007.1 GCF_023016525.1 Ancylobacter koreensis | reverse complement strand
GGCTGCGCCTCATGTTCTGGTCCTCTCAGTGGGCCAGAACGAACTTCAATCTGGATTAGCCAGGAGGGGCAACGTCAGAGATTTTGCCCGGATGGAGCCATTCGGCGAGCTTCAGCACGCCGACGATGCCAGCGCTGATGGCGAGGTAGATCAGAGCGACCGTCGCGACGGTCTCGTAGTCTCAGCCACAGTCCCGATGGCGCCGGGCCGAGAACAGATGTGCCATTGCCCTAACGGAATTCGAGCACCCGCACCCGCTCTTCCGCATGGGCCTCAACAGCACTGCTTCAATCAGTGAAGCCGACTGCATCGTGACGCTGCAGCTGCACCAAGCGCGCAACATCCCTGCGAATGCGCCGCAGCTCCGGCCACGGGAAATGCCGCCCCTCTGCGCCATCAGCGCCGACGGCAATCAGCACGTCGAGCTTCGTGGAGAGGCCGCGCAGTGACATGGCCTCCGCTGCAAGACCCCCAGTCATCAGGCGCTCTTCTTCGTCGGAAACCGCCTCCTCTTGCTGCCGAGCGACGGAGTACCCGATGGCGCGATCCGCGTCGTCCCAACGCTGCTGGTGCGCGCGCAGCACTGCAGCGACTTCGGCGCGCCGGGTGCAAAGCGACGGCAGATCGGCCGCAAGCTCATCGAACTGCCGCAAGGAGTTGATGCGCATCGGTGACGGCAGCTCGGCTGTAGCCAGAACCGCCTGCGGAAAGCCGATTGTCCGCGCGAGTTCGGACTCCAGAGCTTGCTGTTTCCGACACAGGGCGAGTGTGCGCCGATGCGCTGCGCGCCACGCCTTCCATGCAAGGACAGCCGCATCCGTTGCGTCGTCGTCGGGCGGAGCCAAAGGTGAGCTGTTGAAAGAGGTCCCACCGACAGTCAGCCGGGCGGCCGAGAGAACGTCTCTCCGGGATGGCCGGGACAGACTCGTGCTAATCTCAGAATCAGCCATGATCCGAGCTCCACACAGCTTGGGTTGTGGTTAGGCTGGGCGTCATGTTCGTAGCATGTCGCTCAGCCGCGGTTCTTTCTCCTGAACAATGCCGCGGCGCAAGAGCCATGCTGGGTTGGAGTCAAGAACTGCTCGCTCGAAATGCAGGCGTCTCTCGCCAGACAATCGTGGATTTCGAGCGCTCTTTGCGGGTCCCGATCGCGAACAATTTGGCTGCCATTGTTACGGCCCTAGAGGGGGCAGGCATTGAGTTCATTCCCGAGAACGACGGCGGCGCCGGTGTGCGCTTCCGTAACCCGTCCGGGTCGAGCTAACGGCGCCGGTGCCGACACCGTCGACCGACGGAGCGACCATTATGACCTAAGTCGAGCAACCCGCAGATAGCCGGAATTAATCCTTGCCTTCCGCCCAAGATCGCATAGCGTCTCACTGACGTCCAGCCCAATTCATATAGTGCATTGAAATTGTTTGCCTATTTGTTGGCCCAATCTATTCTGAAATAATACTTATCACATACATTTGAATGCTCTGCTGAAGGTATTTTTTGCTTGCTCGGCGAGCCCCCCCCCCGTTTCCGGGGCGGCTCAGCTTTTCCAAGCCCTCTCTTAATTATTGAAATTGCTGGATAACTTATGTCCAGCCTCCGCTCGCCCGGCGATGAGAAGCGCCCCGGTCGGCGAGCATGGTCAGACGGCGTGCTCGGTGGACGGGGCGGCGGAGGCTCCGTTTGACCGCTCCGGCGCAGCCTGTGCTCGTGTGAGCCCGCAGTACGCCTGCCCGGCAGACCCTACCTTCCGTCAGCTTGCCCGGTCCCCTCCCCGGCTCCATAGTCGCCCGGCGGATGCGAATCCTTGCGCCTTCGGCCCACCCGGGCCAGGGGCGGCAAAGACGGCACCCGGTGCCCCTTCCCTCGCTTGTTGGCTTCCCGATGCCGCGTAAACCGTCCAACATCCTTTACGGCGCCGATGAGAAGCCGCCGCTGGGAACGCTCCTCATTCTCGGCGTGCAGCATGCCGTGCTCGCCCTGCTCTTCGTGGTCTATCCGCTGGTGGCCGCTGCCGAGGCGGGCCTGTCCTTCAGCGACACGCAGGTGCTGATCACCAGCTGCATCATCTTCATGGGTGTCGCCACCATCATCGAATGCTGGCCGCGCCCTGGCGCCGGCCGGCTGCTGGTGCAGATTCCCAACATGGCGCATCTGCCGCTCGCCATTCAGGCGCTGGCGGTCGGCGGTCCCTCGCTCTATGCCGGCATGAGCCTGATCGCCGCCTTCTCGCAATTCACCCTGTCGCGCTTCCTCGGCGCGTTGCGTGCGGTGTTCCCGCCCGAGGTCTGCGGCGTCGCCGTCACAATGCTGGGCGTCGCGCTGGCCGAGCCGGCGCTGCGCCGCTTCTTCGGGCTGACCGCCGAGACCGCCGTCGCGCAGCTCGACCTGCGCTTCCCGCTTGCCAGCCTGGTGGCGCTGGTCGTCATCATCGGCCTCGCCATCTTCTCGCGCGGGCTGCTGCGCCTGTTCGCGGTCGCCATCGGTGCGGGCGCCGGCTGGGGCATGTCCGCTTTCCTCGGCATCGCTCCCGAGCCCGAATTTGCGTTGAACGCCCTGCCGGTGATCGACCTGCCGCATATCGGCTTTCCCGGCGTCAGCTTCTTCTCCTGGGCGCTGGTGCCGGCGGCCATCCTCACCGGCGTGATCACCGCGGTCGACATGATCGGCACCGTGGTGTCGATGCAGCGCATGGACGATGCCGACTGGCGCCGGGCGGATCTCGACGAGGCCGGCCGCGCCGTCCGCGCCAACACCATCGCCGACATGGGCGCCGCCGTCACCGGCGGCTTCTCCAGCGCCTCCTCCTCGGCGGCCATCGGCGTCGCCTTTGCCACCGGCACCACGGCCTGGCGCGTCGGCATCGTGTCCGGCGTGATCATGATCCTCGCCGCCTTCTCGCCGCGCCTCATCGCCGCGCTCACCATCATCCCGCCGCCGGTGATCGGCGCGATCCTGATCTATGCCGCCGCCTTCCTCATCGTGGCGGGCATGGAACTCATCCTCTCCCGCCGCCTCAGCGACCGGCGCATCTTCACCGTGGGCCTTGCCGTGCTCACCGGCCTTGCCGTCGCCGTGCTGCCGGAACTGGTGCGCACCACGCCGGAATGGATGCAGCCGATCCTCGAGTCGCCGCTCTCCATTTCCACCGGCGTCGCCATCCTGCTGAACCTGCTGTTCCGCATCGGTATCGGCCGCGAGGCATCCCGGCAGGTGACCGCCGAGGAAAGCCCGTTCACCGTCGCCACGGAATTCCTGGAGCGCCAGGGCGACCTGTGGGGGGCGCGGCGCGACGTGGTGGCGGCCGCCATTCCGGTGGTCGCGGAGGGCGTCGAGATGCTGCTCGACACCGGCGTCGCCGAGGACGGGCTGGAGATACGGGCCCGCTTTGACGAGAACAATTTCGACGTCCGCCTCGTCTATACCGGCGCGCCGCTGGAAATTCCCAATCATCGCCCCTCGCCGGAGGACCTGCTCGGCGACGCGCAGGCGGTGGCACGCTTCGTCGGCTACATGCTGAGCAAGCGCGCCGACAGGCTGGTGATCGAGCGTGACGGCGAGCGGCAGGCCCTGCTGTTGCGCTTCGAGCACTGAGCCGCAACGTGCCCGCGAGGGCACGGCAGCGACGAAGGTCGGGGCTCCCGCCCCGGCCGGTACCGGGGCGCGCCTTGCACGCCCTGACCTTTGCCGATAGTGCTAGCCCATCCTCACGCGATGGGCAGACCGGGGGCGCCGTGAGGCGCGAACCAGCCTGTCGGCGTTGCCGCATGGGCAGATGTGGAGTCGGAAACTTGATACATATTGAGCGCTTCGTCGAAGGCAATGTGGTGGTCACGGCGGTGCGGGGGCGGCTCGACAGCAGCTCTTCGCCCAAGCTGGACGAGTTTCTCGCCGAGGCGCCAGCCGGCGGCGAGGTCATCCTGCTGGACTTCGCCGATCTCAGCTACATAAGCTCGGCGGGCCTGCGCGTCGTGCTCAAGGCCACCAAGCTGGCGCGCAGCTCGGGAGCCACGCTGGCGGTGTGCTGCCTCATCCCGCAGGTGCATGAGGTGTTCGACGTGAGCGGCTTCTCGACGCTCATCCCGATCCATCCGAGCCGGGAGGCGGCGCTCGCGACGCTAGCCTGACAGCAACGCCAGACAGCCGGCGGGGGCGGGCGAATGGCAGACCACGAACTCGACATCTGCCTCGCCAACGAGATCGGCAAGCTGGAAACGCTGGCCGAGCGGCTGGAGGCCTATGTCGAGGCCGAGGCGATCCCGCCGACCCCGGCCTACCGGCTCCAGCTCGCCGCCGACGAGTTCTTCAACAACGCCGTCGACTACGGCTATCCGGATGGGCGCGCCGGCGAGATCGCGCTGCGGGTGCGTCGCGCCGGCAACGTGCTGGAGGCCATCTTCAGCGACGATGGCAATGCGTTCGATCCCTTTCAGGCGCCGGCGCCCGATATAGCGGGCTCGCTGGAGGAGCGGCGCATCGGCGGGCTCGGCGTGCATCTGGTGCGCACCCTCGCCGACAGCGTCGCCTATCGGCGTGAGGACGGGCGCAACGTCGTGACTCTCACCTTCAGCCTCGCCGCCACGCCGCAGGGGTCCGCCCCGGAGTCGTGATCGGCCGCGCGGTCAATGGGCGGCGAGCGACCGGTGCACCTGCGCAAAGTCGTTCACCAGCCGGCGCGCCAGCCAGACGATGCGCTCGAACAGCACCGTCATGCGGAACAGGGCGTTCTGCTCGGCCGCTGAAATCTCGTCCTGGGAGGACAGCCGCTCGCGCAGTTCCTTCATCAGATGGTCCCGGTGGCCGAGCAGGCTCAGCACGAGGTCGGGCTCGTCGGCGCCGAGGCTTTCGGCGTGTTCGGCCACCGCGCCCAGCAGCAGGTGCAGCGCCTCGGTCAGCCGCTGGGCGGTGGGCAGCGCGCGGGCCGCTTCCGCCGCTTCGGCATATTCCGCCACCGCCTCATGCAGCGCGCCCGCATTGGTCGCCCCGTCGTCGAGCAGCAGCGCCACCGCCACCTCGTGCCGGCCCGGCTGGGCGTCGAGCAGTGCGGCGAGATAGGCCTTCACCGAGGCCGACAGGCCGGTTCCTGCGGCTCGCAGCACGGGTGGCGTCGGCGAGGCGGGATCGCCCTCCTCGCGCACATGGTCGAGCAGCAGCGGCAGGCGGGCGCTCAGCCGAGCCAGCTCGCGGGTCGACAGGTCGAGCGCGGCGGCCGGGTCGGTCAGCGCTTCGCGCAGCAGGAAGGCCGGCTGCGACAGCGTTTCGACCGCATTCATCGGCATGAGCCGGGCGAGGACGCGCCGGGTCGGACACTCCAGCGCCATCGTCATCAGCGAACCGCCGACCTGCGCGGCGAGGAAGACGAGGGCCAATTCGGCGCCTACATCATGGCCGAAGGCGAACACCTGCTCGGTGAGGTCCGGCCGCAGGGCGGCGACGACCGCGACGGCGACCAGCAGCAGCGAGCCTCCGGCCTTCTGCACCGCCTGCAGCGCGAACACCACGCGCCCCGGCGTGGTCTCGCCGGGGATCAGCGCCGCATTGTTGACGATGGCGGCGGCGTTGGCGCCGGCGACCAGCGGCAGCGCCTCGCCGATGGTGAGCAAGCCGCCGCCGACCGCCGCCACCGCGATCGCCGCCGCCACCGAGGAGGACTGTGCCGCCAGCGAGAAGCCGGCCCCGATCAGGCCGAGGACCCATGGATTCTGCACGGCCGCATCCCACCACGGATGGTGCATCAGCCCCTCGCGCACCGGTCCGACGGCGACAGAGACGAGATGCATGCCGTAGAGCAGCAGCGCCGCGCCTAGTGCCGCGTCGAGCGCATTGCGCATGCGGTCGCCGCGCGCCAGCCGGAAATAGGTGGCGAAACCGACCATGCCGATGACGATGCCGGCCGCGACCGAGGTGTCGATGGCGACGATCAGCGGCAGCAGGGCCGTGCCGACATTGGACCAGGTCGGCGCCAGCAGCGGACGGCCCTCGTTCAGCACGCCGCCGCGCACGAAGGCGACGACGATCCACGACACGGCCGTCGAGCTCTGGGTGATCATGCCGGCGAGGGTGCCGCTCGCCGCCGTGCTGAAGGGCCCGAGCAGTGCCCGCGCGAAGGCGGCGCGGGCGCGGCGCCCGACCAGCGGCACCAGATTTGCCGACAGGCTCCGCACGCCAATGAAGAACAGCCCCAGCCCGCACATCAAAAGCGCAACGATCGCCATAACGCTCGACTACTTTCGCTGGGGGGTGGTCTCGGCGGAGGCGCGCCGGCCGCGCCACGTTGTGGAGCCGTCACATGACGAAGCGATGACAGTCCCGCGCGCGGCCCGCCCGTGTCCGGCGCCCGGCTCAGTCCGGCAGGCCGAGCAGCGCGCGGATCTTGCCGAGCAGGCGCGGCATCTCGACCGGCTTGGTGTCGAACTCGTCGCAGCCCGCCGCCATGGCGTCGTCGCGGTCCTTGGCCATGGCGTGCGCGGTGAGGGCGATGACCGGGATGCCGGCGGTCTCCGGGTTCGCTTTCACCCGGCGCGTCGCCTCCCAGCCGTCGAGCACGGGCAGGCTCATGTCCATCAGGATAAGCGCCGGCTTCTCGGCGAGGGCGAGGTCGACGCCCTCCTGCCCGTTGACCGCGATCACCACCTCGAAGCCGTTGCGCGAGAGGCGCCGCGAGAGCATGTCGCGGTTCATCTCGTTGTCCTCCACGAGAAGGATCTTCGTCATCGCACGCGCTCCTCAGCGGTTGTGGCTGGCGATGTGGGCCAGGGCGGCGCCCAGCGTGCCGATCGGCTGCGCGCTCTTGTTGAGGATGAGCAGCGTGTTGCGCGCCAGGAAGTCGCGCTCGTGGTCGGTCAGTTCCTTGGCCGTCAGCACCACGATGGGCAGTTCGGCGAATTTGGGCACGGCGCGTGCCTGCGCGAGGAAGGTGAAGCCGTCCATGACCGGCATCATCAGGTCGAGCAGCACCAGCGAGGGAGGCCGGTGCGCATCGAGCCACGCCAGCGCTTCCGCGCCATCGGCGGCCTCCGCCACATGAAGGCCGACGCTCTCGATGGTCTGGCGCACCAGCGCGCGCACCTGCGGGTCGTCGTCCACCACCAGCACGACGCCCTCCTCGCTGCCGGGGGCGAATTTGTGGATCAGCGCGATCAGCCGCTGCCGGTCGATCGGCTTGGTCATGTATTCCGAGGCGCCGAGCGAATAGCCCAGATTACGGTCGTCCACGATGGTCAGCATGATGACCGGTATGTGCTCCAGCGCGGGCTCGGACTTCATGATGCCGAGCACCGACCAGCCGTCGATCTTCGGCATCATCACGTCGAGCGTCACGAGGTCGGGCGGGTCGGCGCGCATGATGTTGAGCGCCTCCACCCCGTCGCGGGCATGGCGCAGAATGTAGCCCTCCTTGCCCAGCGTCGCCGCGAGCACCTCGTGCACGGCGGGATCGTCGTCGACCACCAGCACGGTGATCGCCCCCGGCTCGGCCGGCGCGCCGGGATCGAGAACGGCGCCGGTGGAGCCATCGGCGGCGGCGGCCCGCGTCTCCGCCGGCAGCTCGATCGTGAAGGTCGAGCCCTTGCCCGGCTCGCTCGCCACCGAGATCGCGCCGCCCAGCATGGCGGCGAAATGCTTGGTGATGGTGAGGCCGAGCCCGGTGCCGCCGAAATTGCGCGTGGTCGAGGAATCCGCCTGGGTGAAGGCCTGGAACAGGCGGCCCATCTGCTCCTCGCTCATGCCGATGCCGCTGTCGGTCACGTCGAAGCGCACCGTGCCGCAGCCATCGACCTGGGTGACGCGCGAGATGCGCAGCGTCACCGTGCCCTGCTTGGTGAACTTGGCGGCGTTGCTCAGCAGGTTGATGAGGCTCTGCTTGAGCTTGGTCAGGTCGGTGCGCAGCGTGCCGATGTCGACCGGGCAGTCGATGACGAACTCGTTCGCGTTCTTGGTCATCATCGGGCCGACGATGGTCTTCACCTCCTCGACCATGCGGCTGAGGAAGACCTGTTCCAGATAGACGTCCATCCGCCCGGCCTCGATCTTGGAGAGGTCGAGGATGTCGTTGATCAGCCCCAGCAGGTGCTTGCCGGCGGCCTGGATCTTGTCGAGGTCTGCCACCATGGCGGTGTTGCCCTCGTCGGCCGCGTCTTCGGAGAGAATCTCGCTGTAGCCGATGATGGCGTTGAGCGGCGTGCGGAGCTCGTGGCTCATATTGGCGAGGAAGGCGGATTTCACCCGGCTGGCGGATTCGGCCGCCTCCTTGGCCTCGCGCAGCTTGGTCTCGGCCTGCTTGCGCTCGGTGATGTCGGTGTAGATGGCGATGAATCCGCCGCCCGGCACCGGATCGCGCCGTACTTCGAGCACGGTGCCGTCCGGCCGGGTGCGCTCGAAGCGGTGATGGGTCTCCAGCTGCTTGAGACGTTGCGCCAGCGCGACCTCGATGTCGACGTCGCCGAACTCGCCCCTCTCGCCGAGATAGCGGATGTAGTCCGAGAAGGTGTGCTCGGTGCCGAGAAACTCGTCCGGCATGTCGAGATAGTCGCGGAAGAGCTGGTTCCAGATGACCAGCCGGTGCCTGGCGTCGTACATGGCGACGCCCTGCGACATGTTCTCCAGCGTGGCGCGCAGCAGCGTCGCTTCGTTGCCGTGGTCCATCTCGTCCCTCGCGGCGTTCTCGCCCATCTCCACCCCCGAAATCTCAGGCCGCACGTCTCAGACCTCTCCCGGCACATCGAGCGACAGCAGCAGCGCCGCCATGTCGTCGAAGGCCGGCAGCCCGGCCTCGAAGGCGCGGACCCCCGCCGCAAGACGCGGTAGCGGCAGCCGCTCGCCACCCGACAGGTCGGCGAGGAACGCGCCCACCTTCTCCTCGCCGTAAGGCTCGCCCGCCGGGTCGTGCGCCTCGGTCAGCCCGTCGGTGATGACCAGAAGCCGCTCGCCCGGCGCCAGCGTCACCGTGGCGCTGCTGTAGGGCATGCCCTCCATCACGCCGAGCGCCGGCCCGCCGGCGGCGGTCAGGCGCGAGACGGTGCCGTCGGTGGCCCGCAGATAGGGCGGCACATGGCCGGCGCGGACATAGGACAGCCGGCCGGAAGGCGCGTCGAGCACCGCCAGCAGCAGCGTCACGAACATGCAGGAGGCGTTGCCGCGCGCCAGCGCCTCGTTGACCAATTCGGCCGGGCGGGCGGGGTCGGCGAACAGCTCCGCCGCATCCGGCCGCGTGCCCAGCGCGCGGAACATGGAATGGGTGCGCGCCATCATCAGGGCGGCACCGGCGCCCTTGTCGGAGACGTCGCCGACGATCGCCGCAATGCGGCCCTCGCCAACCGGGAAATAATCGACGAGATCGCCGCCGACTTCCTTCGCCGGCTCCAGAAAGGTCTCGATGGCGACGCGGCGCCCGCCCACCGTGCCGGCGAAGGGCGGCGGCACCAGCGAGAGCTGCAGCGTGCGCGCCTCGGTCAGCTCGATCTGCTTGCGGCGCAGCTCGTCGCGCGTGCGGTCGCGCAGTGCCTTCTTCTCCAGCGTGGCGAGCACGCGGGCGCGCAGCAGGGTCGGGTTGAACGGCTTGAAGATGAAGTCGTCGGCGCCGAGCTCGATGCAGCGAACGACCGGTTCGATCTCGTTGAGCGCGGAAACGACGATCACCGGCAGCTCGTTGATACGCCCGTCCGCCCGCAGCCGCTCCAGCACGCCGAAGCCGTCGAGTTCGGGCATCATGATGTCGAGCAGCACGAGGTCGTAAGGGGTCTGACCGATGGCGGCGAGCGCCGCATGCCCGTCGGCCGCCTCGTCGAGCCGCGAGAAGCCCAGCCGGCGCAGGCGGCGGATCAGCAGGTCCCGGTTCTCGGCAACGTCATCGACCACCAGAATGGCCGCATTCTGGTCCGCCATGTTCGCTTCCACCGCTCCGAGAACGCCGCCGCCGACGCGGGGCCAGCGGAATATCCACGCATTGACCCGCCATGGCAACGCCGGGGAAAATTCCGGCGCCGACAAATATTGCATCGTTCCGTCCCGCGAAGGACCGTGGCGCGCGGGCCCCCGGCACCCTAGATAGAGGCGAGGGAGGCGCACAGGTGCCACGTACATTTCTCACGGCGGCGACGCTGGCGCTGATGCTTGGCGCCGTGCCGGCGCTCGCGCAGACGGGTTCGCCCTACATGCAACAACGTCCCGGCTCGGTCCGGCCGAACAGCCAGAACCTGATGCAGGGTCCATCGAGCTGGACCGCGCAGCAGCGCCGGCTCAACGTGCCGGGCGCCACGGCCAATCCCAGCCAGAAGCGCAACACCCTGCCCTACACGGCCCCGCCACCGCCCGCTCCGCCCACGCCAAAGCCGCAGCCCGAGCCCGTCCGCCCGGCGGAGACGCCGGACGAGTAGCGAGGCACCGGAGGCGCAGGCGACCGGGATGACCGTCGTCGCCGTCGCGACCTGCGCCCTTCACGCCGTCATCCCCCGCTCGCGGCCGTCATCCCCGGGCTTGACCCGGGGATCCATGAATTCCTCCATTGAAGGCGTGGATGGCCGGGTCAAGCCCGGTCATGACGGTGTTTCGGTCTAGGCTGTCGTCCCGGCCTCTCGGGTCTTGCCTCCGGCAAGCCCAAGGGCAGGCTCCCCGCAGCGAAGCCGCGGGATCGCTCACCGGCGCGCCATGCGATCCCGGATCGGCCTTCGGCCGTCCGGGATGACGCGTGTGGAAGGGGCGACCGCCGCCTCAGTCCCGCTGCAGGTCCGGCGGGCTGGCCTCCGCGACCAGCGAATCCAGCGCCTCGTCGAGCGTCAGCGTGGTCTGGTTCGGCGAGCCGAGGCGGCGGATCGAGACGGTGCGCTCGGCGGCCTCCTTGCGGCCAACCACGACGAGCGCCGGCACCTTGGCCAGCGAGTGCTCGCGGACCTTGTAATTGATCTTCTCGTTGCGGATATCGAGCTCCACCCGCAGCCCGCGCTTCTTCGCCAGCGCGACGATCTCCTGCGCGTACTCGTCGCCCTCCGAGGTGATGGTCGCCACCACCGCCTGCACCGGCGCCAGCCAGAGCGGGAAATGCCCGGCGTGGTGCTCGATGAGGATGCCGGTGAAGCGCTCCATCGAGCCGCAGATGGCGCGGTGGATCATGACAGGCGTCTTCTTCTGCCCGTCGGCGTCGACATAGAAGGCGCCGAAGCGCTCCGGCAGGTTGAAGTCGACCTGCGTGGTGCCGCACTGCCATTCGCGGCCGATGGCGTCGCGCAGCGTGTATTCGAACTTCGGCCCGTAGAACGCGCCCTCGCCCGGCAGGATGCCGGTCTTGATGCGCCCGCCCGACTGCTTCTCGATGGTCTCCAGCACGCGGGTCATCACCTCCTCGGCGTGATCCCACACGGCATCGGAGCCGACGCGCTTGTCCGGCCGGGTCGAGAGCTTCACCACGATCTCCTCGAAGCCGAAATCGGCATAGGTGGAGAGGATCAGCTCGTTGATCTTCAGGCACTCCGCCGCCATCTGATCCTCGGTGCAGAAGATGTGGGCGTCGTCCTGGGTGAAGCCGCGCACCCGCATCAGCCCGTGCAGCGCGCCTGACGGCTCGTAGCGGTGCACGGCGCCGAACTCGGCGAGGCGCATGGGCAGGTCGCGGTAGCTCTTCAGCCCGTGCTTGAAGATCTGCACATGGCCGGGGCAGTTCATCGGCTTCAGCGCATAGACCCGGTCATTGTCCTCGGTGTCGCCGGCCGGCTGCACCTTGAACATGTTGTCCTTGTACCAGCCCCAATGGCCCGAGGTCTCCCACAGCGACTTGTCGAGCACCTGCGGGGCGTTGACCTCGCTGTAGTCTGCTGCGAGGCGGCGGCGCATGTAGGACACGAGGTTCTGGAACAGATTCCAGCCCTTCGGGTGCCAGAACACGACGCCCGGCCCCTCCTCCTGGAAGTGGAACAGGTCCATCTCGCGGCCGAGCCGGCGATGGTCGCGCTTCTCGGCTTCCTCCAGCTGGTGGATATAGGCGTCGAGCTCTTCGCGGGTGCGCCACGCCGTGCCGTAGATGCGGGTCAGCATCGGGTTGTTGGCGTCGCCGCGCCAATAGGCGCCGGCCACCTTCATCAGCTTGAAGGCGTCGCCCACCTTGCCCACGCTCGGCATGTGCGGGCCACGGCAGAGGTCGAACCACTCGCCCTGATGGTAGATCTTGATCGACTGGTCACCGGGAATGGCGTCCACCAGCTCGACCTTGAACGCCTCGCCCTTCTCCCGGAAGACGCGCTTGGTCTCCTCGCGGCTCCACTCCTGCTTGGTGAAGGGCGCGTCGCGGGCGATGATCTCGCGCATCTTCTTCTCGATGGCGGCGAAATCGTCGGGGGTGAAGGGCTCGTTGCGGAAGAAGTCGTAATAGAAGCCGTTCTCGATCACCGGGCCGATGGTCACCTGCGTGCCCGGCCACAGGGTCTGCACGGCTTCCGCCAGCACATGCGCGGCGTCGTGGCGGATGAGTTCGAGCGCTTCCGGGCTCTCGCGGGTGACGAGCTCGAACTTCGCATCGGCCGTGATGGGGTCGGACAGGTCGCTCAGCACGCCGTCGAGCTTCATGGCGAGCGATTTTTTTGCGAGAGATTTGGCGATGGAGGCGGCGACCTCGGTACCCGTGGTGCCGGAGGCGAAAGCTCGGACGGCGCCATCGGGGAAAGTAAGATTAATCTCGGACATAGGCTTTTCTCCTGCCCACTCCTGCGAACCACGCAGGTAGGCTCGTTTCAGGTAGGCTCGTTTCAGTTAGGCTTGTTTCGGTCAGTCGCGCGACACCTCGCCGTGAGGGGTCCGCGCGTAGCGCCACGGCATATACCACGCGGCTTTGGGCGGCAATTCGACCGGCACCGCCTCATAGCCAGCGCCACCCCAGGGATGGCAGCGGCAGATGCGCCCCGCCGCCATCCAGCCGCCCGCCCAGGCGCCATGCCTCTCGATGGCCTCCTCGGCGAATTCGGAGCAGGTCGGGAGATAGCGGCACTGCCGGCCCATGAAGGCCGAGAAGGTGTAGCGATAGACGAGGATCGGCACCCGCATCAGAAGGCGCGGCAGGCGCGCGGCATGACTGCGCAGCCGCGTCGCAGGGTTCGGCGGGTTCGTCACCGCCCGCCCCTATCGGGGAACCGGCCCCGGCGCCCGGCGTTGCCCTTCACGCGCACCGGCGAGCCCGGAAGGCGAATGGGGAGGTGACGATGACGATCCATGGCGTTCCCGCGACACTCGCTCTTGCCCTCGGCCTCAGCGCCTTCAGTCTCGTCGTAGCGGCGCCCGCCTCGGCCCAGCAGCCGCCCGCCGCGCCTGCTCCCGCCGCCGGCGACACCCAGCCGGACGCGTCGGCAGCGGCGTCGCCCGAGGTAGACCCCGACATGCAGCGCGTCGCCACCTGCAAGGCCGACGCGCTGGCCAAGCTGAAGCTGCGCTCGCCCTCGATCACCGACATCTATATCGACGTCGACGGGCTCACCATCGCGCAGGCCGAGGCCAAGCTCGGCGACACGCCGGTGAAGGGCGTCATCATGGGCGAGGCCTATATCCAACGCGACCGCTCCGACAGCGCCAACCGCTTCCTCTGCCTCACCGGCGAAAAGGGCGAGGTGCTGTTCACTTTCTTCACCGAGCGCTAGACCCGCTCCGGGACGTGAGACCGCCGCCACACTCGTCGTCACCCCGGACGGCCGCAGGCCGATCCGGGATCGTGTGCCGATAGGCGGATGACGATCCCGGCTCTCGCTGCGCTCGGCCGGGATGACGGCCCGCGAAAAGCCCCTACTCCGCCGCCTGCGCCGCGCTCGCGCGTGCCTCGATCTGGTCGAGCGCGTCGACCACGGCGTCGAAGGTCAGCAGCGTCGAGGCGTGGCGCGCCTTGTAGTCGCGCACCGGCTCCAGCACGGCAAGCTCGGACCAGCGCCCGCCGGGCGGCGGGCCGTTCTCCTTGAGCATGCGGCGCATGGCCTCGCGCACCTCGCGCAGTTCCGCCGGCGTCGAGCCGACGACGAGTTCGCCCATCACCGAGGACGAGGCCTGCCCGAGCGCGCAGGCGCGCACCTCATGGGCGAAATCGGCCACCACGCCGTCGCGCAGCGCGAGGTCGACGGTGACGGTGGAGCCGCAAAGTTTCGAATGCGCGGTTGCCGACGCGTCGGGCGCGGCAAGCCGGCCCAGCCGTGGTATGTCGGCTGCCAGTTCAAGTATGCGCCGATTGTAGATTTCGTTCAGCATGCCTTGTCCGTTCGCTTCGGCAAATGCCGCCCTCGCCCACGTTGCGGCCTGCCGGCACCGGCCTATATAGGTGCGGTGGCCGCCCTGCGAAAGCAACAGCCGGATATCCCTTCCGGTGCGTTCGCAGGAAAGCTATGGTCGGGATGCGTCGCTGATCCAGGGCGGGAGATGGCGCGTATGGCGTATCGAACCGGCGAAACCTCGGCGTCCGGTTGGGAAATCGCGCCGTCGAACGGAGTCCGTCATGGATGCAGTGCTCAAGACTCTGATGCGTAGTGCCCAGAACGAAATCGAAGCCGCCGCCGCCGAGCGCCGCCCCTCGCGCGAAGAGGCGGAAGCCGCCGTCCGCACGCTGATCGCCTGGACCGGCGACGACCCCACCCGCGAGGGGCTGCTCGACACGCCCAAGCGCGTCGTGCGCGCCTATGAGGAATTCTACAGCGGCTACCGTGCCGGCCCGGAGGCCATTCTCGACCGCACCTTCGGCGAGATCGGCAATTTCGACGACATGGTAATGGTGCGCGACATCGAGTTCTACTCGCACTGCGAGCATCACATGGTGCCCTTCGTCGGCAAGGCGCATGTCGCCTATTTTCCGGTCGAGCGCGTTGTCGGCCTGTCGAAGATCGCGCGCATCGTCGACCTCTTCGCCCGCCGCCTGCAGACGCAGGAACATCTCACCTCGCAGATCATCACCGCGATCGACGAGGCCCTCAAGCCGCGCGGCGTGGCGGTGCTGATCGAGGCCGAGCACATGTGCATGGCCATGCGCGGCGTGCGCAAGCAGGGCGCCTCCACCGTCACCACCCAGTTCACCGGCGTGTTCCGCGACGACCCGCAGGAGCAGGTTCGCTTCATGAGCCTGCTGCGCGGCATGCGTCCGTGAGCGCGCCGCGCACAAGCAGGTTGCCGTGACCGACGCCACTTTCGCCCCGCGCGGCAGCACCGCCGAGATCGAGGAAGGCGACCGCCTCTCCCCGAAATTCGATGCCGCCGGGCTTGTCACCGCCGTCACGGTCGATGCTGATGACGGCGCCGTGCTGATGGTCGCGCATATGAACGCGCAGGCGCTGGCCCTGACCATCGAGACCGGCGTCGCCCATTACTACAGCCGCTCGCGCAGCCGGCTGTGGAAGAAGGGCGAGGAGAGCGGCCACATCCAGAAGCTGGTCGAGCTGCGGGTGGATTGCGACCAGGACGCCGTTCTACTGCGCGTGCGCATGGCTGAGCTTGCCCCGGGCGTTCCGGGCGCCTCGTGCCACACCGGACACCGCTCCTGCTTCTTCCGTTCGGTGCCGCTCGGCAATGCGCCCTCGCCCGCGCTGAAGCTCAGCGTGAACGATGCCGGCAAGCTCTACGACCCCTCGACGGTCTACGGCGCGCCGAAGAAGACCGATACCCCCCGCTTCTGAGCAAGAATCGGCGCCGGCCCGGCCATCACAGCCGGGCCGTCGATGCTTCAGGCGGACATGATGTATTCGCGCATGGCGTGGCTCTCGTTCTCCATCTCGGCGAGGCGATGCTTCACCACGTCGCCGATGGAGATGATGCCGACGAGGCGCCCGTCCTGCACCACCGGCAGGTGGCGGAAACGGCCGGCCGTCATGTGCTCCATGATCTGGTGAACCGTCTCGTTGCCGTCGCAGGTCACGACCTTCGAGGTCATGACGGAGGCGACCGCGTCGTCGAGCCGGCCCGGCCCGTCGAGCCCGATCACCCGCACCACGTCGCGTTCCGAGAGGATGCCGACCACGCGGCGTTCCCCGTCGGTGACGACGATGGCACCGATTCGCTTATCGGCGAGCAGCTCGGTCGCCGCGCGCAGCGTTTCCTGCGGCCCGATCGTCTGAACGTCGAAGCCCTTTTCTTCCAAGATCTTACGAACCGTCATGGCGTATCTCCTTCCCGGCATCGGCGGTGCTGCCGGTGTTCGCCCCGTCGCCCGCTGTTCTCGGCTTCTTCCCGGCATTGCGGGTGAGCCTTATGGAAGGATGATCCGTCTTTACGCTGTGTCAGGCAATAGGTTCCCGCAGCGTTAGTGCGGGGCGGCTCAGCGCCCGTAGCGACGTATGTGCCGCCCGTCGTCCGGCCGGCGCCCGATCGGGTCGAACAGCGGGAACAGCAGCAGGCCGACGAGGAAGCCGCCAATATGCGCCTGCCAGGCGACGCTGCCGTCGACGATGCCGGCCGGCGCGCCGATCCCGAAGGCGATGTTGATGGCGAACCACACGGCGACGAAGCCGATCACCCGGCGGTCGCGCAGCACGGCGAGCAGCGGCGGGGCGGGGAAATGGGCCACCTCGTCCGCCATGTCCGGCCGCCACATGGCGTAGCCCTCATGGGCGAACATGAAGCGCAGCGCCGCCGCCATGCAGCCCGACACGGCCGCCGAGGCGCCGATCATCGGTACCAGCTCGCCCTCATGGGTCAGCAGGTGCAGCCCCGCGCCCGCCGCCGCCGTCACGGCGAAGAAGGCGAGGAAGCGCAGCGCCCCGAAGCGGCGCGCCACCGGCGTGCCGAAGGCGAGCATCCACAGAAGGTTCAGGCCGACATGCGACCAGCCGCCATGCAGGAACGCGTAGGTGACGAAGGTCCAGATGTCCGCCGCCGTGCCGCCCGGCAGCACGCCCTCGGCCAGCACGGAAGGATCGAAGCGCGCGGGGATGAAGGCGAACAGCGCCAGGATCTCGACGCCGGTGTCCGGGTCCACCCAGTCGCGGATGAGCTGGATGGCCAGCATCACCGCCGCCAGCACGGTGATTACCGGCGGCACGTTGAGGATGGGTTCGCGTCTCTGCGCGGCGAGGCGGGGCGGTTCGAGCACCTCGATCACATAGGCTGCCGCGCGCGCGGCGGCAAGGCTCGCCGCCGTTGCACGGGCGACTCGCTGCCGACCCCGCAAGGCACTCCCGGCTTGCAGGGGGCTTAATCCACGTGATGAACAGTTTGCCTATTGCCTTGGTTAACGGCAGTAAAAAGACACGTTAACAGTCCATGTTCATCGTTGTGACGAATCTTCGGCATCGCTTAGACGAGCATAAAAACCTCTTCGCTATGATCTCATCCATAGACAGGGATGAGGTACGCGATGAAAAAGAGGCTCGAACGGGCCCTCCTCGCGACTAGAGCGACGGTAATGGGCACGATCTTCGCAGTAGCGCTGGCGTCCGGCCTGTCGGCCACGCCGGTACAGGCGAAGGAACGGGTGGCGATGTTCTCGAACTTCGCCGCCAACATGACGGTCGGCGTCAATACCACCGTGCCGCTCGGCTATGCGCGCTTCTGCGCCGAGAACCCCGGCGAATGCGGCGCCCCGCGCGGGCATGGCGGCATGGTGGCGCTCACCGACGCCACCTATGCGCAGCTCCGCGAAGTCAACGAAGATATCAACCGGCGTATCCAGCCGATGACCGACATCGACCATTACGGCGAGATCGAGCGCTGGACCTACCCGGCCGACGGCTATGGCGATTGCGAGGACTATGCGCTGCTCAAGCGCCGCAGGCTCATCGCGCTCGGCTGGCCCGCCGACACGCTGCTCGTCACCGTGGTGCGCGACCGCAAGGGAGATGGCCATGCCGTGCTCACCGTGATCACCGACCGGGGCGACCTGGTGCTCGACAATCAGGAGGAGGCCATCGTGCTGTGGCACGAGACCGGCTATCGCTTCGTCAAGCGCCAGTCGCAGGAGAATGTCGATAGCTGGGTGTCGCTCGGCGACGTTCTGGCGCCCTACTCGGTCGGCCGGAACTGAGGCCCGCCGTCATCCCGGACGGCCGCAGGCCGGTCCGGGATCGCGTGACGTCATGGAGCACGATCCCGGCTCTCGCTGCGCTCGGCCGGGATGACGAGACAGGGGCAGAGCCTCAGTCGATCTTCCGCAATCCCTCGGCGAAACGCCGCCAGTTGCGCACGTAATGCGCGGCGGTACCGTGGATGCGCTTCTCCCACGCTTCGTCCAGCGTGCGGATCACCTTGGCCGGCGCGCCGACGATCAGCGAATTGTCGGGGAATTCCTTGCCCTCGGTGACAAGAGCACCGGCGCCGACGAGGCAATTACGGCCGATCTTGGCGCCGTTGAGGATGGTCGCGCCCATGCCGATGAGGCTGTTGGCGCCGATGGTGCAGCCGTGCAGCATCGCCTTGTGGCCGATGGTGCAGTCCTCGCCGATGGTCATCGGAAAGGTCGGGTCGGTGTGCAGGACGCACAGTTCCTGGATGTTCACCCGCGCGCCGAGCGTGATGCGCTCATTGTCGCCACGGATCACCGTGCCGAACCACACGCTCGCCTCGTCGCCGAGCGCGACATTGCCGATGATCTCGGCATTGGGCGCGATCCAGTAGCGGCCGAGCGCCGGCAGTTCCGGCGCCACCCCGTCGAGAGCGTAGATTGCCATCTCAGCGCCTCTCCGGGCTCAGTCTTCGAGATCAGTGTCGAGGATCGCCATCTGGAAGTTGTAGGAGAGGTCGCCGTCCTCCTTGTCCTCGAACAGGACGCCGATGAACTCCTCGCCGATATAGACCTCGGCGGAGTCCTTCTTCTTCGGACGCGCGACGACCCGGATCTGCGTGTTGGTGAACAGGCGACGCATATAGGTCTGGACGCGATCGAGGTCCTTCTTTTCCAAAGTCGGTACTCCCGGATGTTGGTTGGGGCGCAGGCTTGCCACGCCCGGCGCGCGGGCGCAACCGGCCCGCCGCGCTTTACCCCCGTCTCCGGTCGCCGGCCGTCAGATGGCCTCGCCGAGGAAGGGCAGGTCGTCGAACATCTGGTCCATGCTGCGCGAGGGCTCCGCGCAGCCCGCCTGGCCGATCACCTTGGCCGGCACGCCGGCGACGGTGGTGGCGGGCGGCACCGCCTTGAGCACCACGGAGCCGGCTGCGACGCGGGCGCAGCGGCCCACCTCGATATTGCCCAGCACCTTGGCGCCGGCCCCGAGCAGCACGCCGCTGCGGATCTTCGGGTGGCGGTCGCCATGCTCCTTGCCGGTGCCGCCGAGCGTCACGCCCTGCAGGATCGACACATTGTCCTCGATCACCGCCGTCTCGCCCACCACGATGCCGGTGGCGTGGTCGAAGAAGATGCCGCGCCCGAAGCGGGCGGCGGGGTTGATGTCGACCTGGAACACCACGGAGGCGCGGCTCTGGAGATAGAGCGCGAAATCCTTGCGCCCGCTCTTCAGCAGCCAGTGCGCGAGGCGGTGCGCCTGGATGGCGTGGAAGCCCTTGTAATAGAGAAGCGGCTCCACCGCCCGCGCGGTGGCCGGGTCGCGGTCGCACACGGCCAGAATGTCGGCGCGGATGGCGAGGCCCAGCTCCGGGTCCTCGGTCACCGCCTCGCGGAACGCCTGCCGGATGAGGTGGCTGGGCATATCCACATGGTCGAGCCGCTGGGCGACGCGGTGGCCGACCGCTTCTTCGAGGGAAGGATGGTAGAGAACGGTGGAGAACACGAAGCTGGCAAGCGCCGGCTCCTTGGCCACGATATCCTCGGCCTCGCTGCGGATGCGCGACCAGACCGGATCGACCTTGTCGAGCGGGCGCGCCGACTCGACACGCTGAAGCGTATTCTGCGCCATGGTTTTTTCCTTCGCCGGTCGCGCGCGGGCGCCGGCGGATATCCCGAGTTGGTGGCAGCCTAGCACAGCCGATAGGGTGATCCTACGCGGGGAACCTTGCGTTTGCGCATAGAAGCGCACCCCCAGCGTTGCCCGGCGATTTCCTGAATCAGTTTGTGAAGACGACCGGAATCGATGCGCGAACAAGTGCCTGCAAGCGATTCAAACGACTCGGCTTTCGGGCGCTCTTGAATCGAAATGCAAGGAACAACACGCTACCGCCGCCTGCCCTGCCCTCTCAGCGCGGCTCAGCGAGAAAGCCGAGAACGGCTTCCTTGAACACCTTGTCGCCCACCGCCACCATGTGATCGCGGTCGGGAATGTCGAGCGTCCGCGCGCCGGGGATCAGCGCCGCCAGCGGGCGCGCTGCCCCGGCAATGGGGTCGCGCGTGCCCACCGCGATCAGCGTCGGCACCGCGATGCGCGCCACCTCCTCACGGGTCAGCGTGCGGCGCGAGCCGACGATGCAGGCGGCCAGCGCCTCGCGGTCGCTCTTCGTCTGGTCGGCGAAGGCGCGGAAGGTCCGCCCCATGGGGTCCGTCACATGGTCGAGCGAAGGCGCCCGCAACGCGTCGGCGATGGTGATCGGCAGGCCGGCGCCCTCGACCAGATGGATGCCGATGCCGCCGAGGATGAGGTTGCGCACCCGCTCCGGCGCCAGCAGCGCCGCGCAGGTGCCGATGCGTCCGCCCATGGAGTAGCCCATGAGATCGAAGCGCTTCAGTTCGAGATGATCGGCCAGCGCGATCACGTCGCGCGCCATCAGCCAAGGATCGTAGAGTTCGGACTGGTAGAGCTTGGCCGAGGCGCCATGGCCGCGATTGTCGAGCGCGATCACCCGCCGCCCGGCACGCGTCAGCGTCGAGACCCAGCCTGGCCCGACCCAGTTGATCTCCTTGGTCGAGCCGAAGCCGTGCACCAGCACGATGGGATCGCCCCGCCCCTCGTCGAGATAGGCGAATTCGATACCGTCATGGCTGAAGGTCGGCATGGCACGCTCCCTTGAAGGAGCCGCACGCTAGAGAGGTCGACCCGCCCTGCCAAGCGGGACCGCCTCATGGCGGCCATGCACGCGCTAACCCGGCGTCTTCAGCGTCTTGTCGTTCCGGCAGCGCGACAGCGGCAAAATCTTGCCGGAATAGATGCGCGTGATGTTGCCTTCGGCCTTGTCGGTGTCGGCGCTGACGCAGGCGCAGCCATAGCCGTAGCCGTTGGGCTGCAGCTTCACATACTGCTTCATGTCGAAATCGGGCAAATTGTCGAAGCCCACCGCCTCCATGCCGCCCTGCGAGCGCATCCACCAGTCACCGTCGCGGTCGGAGAGATACCAGTTGCCGGGCGTGGGATTGACCAGCCAGCCGCAGCGGTTCTCCGCCGCGCCCGCCGGAATGGCGAGCAGCAGCAGGGCGGCGGCTACAAGGGAACGCATGGGAGCCTCCTCGCGTCAGGCGGGCAGCGGCGCCCGGCTGCGCTTCTTCTTCCACAGCGGGCGCAGCATCGCCACTACGGTGGAGTTGAAGGACGCCACCAGTCCGACGAGGTTGGCAGCCGCGGCGAGAACCCAGAAGGCAAGCCTGGCCATCGCCTCGGTGACGAACAGCGCCCCGCGCCCCAGCGTCTTCACGATGGCGAGCGTCTGGCCGCCCTTGGCCTCGGCGAGCCCGCGCAGCCGCGCCGCGCCCGCCGCGTCGTCGACATGGCGCAGCCCCGCGAAGGTGGCGCGCGTGCCGGCCTTTGAGCCCGCCGCGCCGAGATCGGCGACGAGGGTCGCGACTTCCGCCTTGCGCCCGCCGCGCAGCGCAGTCGCCAGATTTCCCGCGAAGCGCCCGCCCATGGCGCCGGCACGCCGCGCGCCCTTGAGCACGGAAAGCCCCGCCCGCAGCGTCAGCGGCGCGCCGAAGGCGGCATAGGTCGCCCCCGTCACCGCGATGCCGGCGCCGGCGAGATCGACCATCAGCCGGTCGACCGGCTCTCCCTTTGCCCAGTGAATCGCCTCGCGGCCGAGGTCGCGCACGTCGCCCCAGACGGTGAGGTCGCTTGCGGTGGCGCCCGCGAGACCCGCGAGGTCCTCGCCCTCGCCGGTGAGGAAGCCCTGCCCGAAGCGGCCCGCGCCGCGTGCGAAGCGGGCACCCGGCGCGTTGGCGAGGGCGATGCGCGCCTGCTGCTCGGGCGAGACCTCGATGCCGCGCGCCTCTGCGAGTTCAACGAAGCTCGCCGCCAGTTCGCCATCGTCCTGCGCCAGAGCGGCGTCGATCTCGCTCGCGGCGCGCTGCGGCGTCAGCACGCCCTCAAGCTGCAGGTCGGCGAGGCGTGCCGCATCGTCGCGCGCGGCCACCAGCGCATAGGCCTGCCGCCCCGCCGGCACGACCCAGTGGGCGACGCCGGCAAAGGCGAAGAGGAAACCGACGGCGGCGAAGAAGCGGTACATGGATGGCGTGCAGGGGGCGAGCGGACGCGTCAGGCGTATCTCCTAGGCTTTCATTGTGGCGAAGCGATGGGGTTCGCGACGCAGCGGAAGCCCTCGCTCCGCGTGCCGAGCGCCCGGCCTGCGACCCACAGCCCCGCCCACGGCGGCGCCCGCCCCCTTGGACGCGCCGCCGCCAGCGGCTATGGTCGCGCCGATTTCAACGCAAGCGCGGACAGGCGGACATCATGGCGGGCCACGTCGTTCCCCACTTCCACAATTCGGCGGGCGTGCCGAGCATCTCCATCGGCGCCCGGGAATTCATGTGCGTCGGCGCGCTGCCGCCCTACGACCACCCGCATGTCTTCCTCGACATGGGCTCGGACGACGAGATCATCTGCCCCTATTGCTCGACGCTCTACAAGTTCGACGGGCACCTGCACGGCACCGAATCGAACCCTCCGGGCAGCCTCTACGAGACGCCGGCCGCCGCCTGACCGGCCGCTTTCCGGTGGCCGCGCGCCGCATCGCCATAGCGGGAGCCGGTATAGGCGGGCTCACCGCCGCGCTGGCGCTGGCGCGCGCCGGCTTCGAGGTCGCGCTCGTCGAGCGCGCTCGCGTGCTGGAGGAGGCCGGCGCCGGCGTCCAGCTCGCCGCCAACGCCACACGCTGCCTCAAATCCCTCGGAATCTATGAGCGCGTCGCGGAGCGCGCCGTCGTGCCGCGCGGCTTCGAGGTGATGGACGGCCGGCGCGGCACCCGCCTCACCGGCGCACCCATGGGCGACCCCGCCGAGGCCGCCTTCGGCGGTCCCTTCATCGTCATCCACCGCGCCGATCTTCAGGCCGCCCTGCTCGCCGCCGTGCGCGCGACGCCGGCGATCTCGCTCACCCTCGGCCACGCGCTCACCCGCTTCGAGACCGTGCCGGAAGGCATTGCCCTGCACCTCGCCGGCATTGAGGAGCCCCTGCGAGCGCAGGCGCTGATCGGCGCCGACGGGCTGCGCTCGGCGGTGCGCCTCGCCTTGCATCCCGAGGTACGCCCCTCCTTCCGCCACCGCGCCGCCTGGCGGGCGACCGTGCGGGCGGACGCATTGCCCGCACCTCTCGCCGAGCCGGTGACGCGGCTGTGGCTCGGCCCCGGCGCGCATCTGGTCTCCTATCCGGTGCAGGCCGGCGAGGCGATCAACCTCGTCGCGGTGACGCCGGACGAGCGCGAGGTGCATGGCTGGAGCGAGGAGGGCCTGCCGGGCGACCTGCTCACCCATTATCGCGGCTGGAGCCGCGACGCGCACGCCCTGCTCGCCGCGCCGGACCGCTGGCTGCGCTGGGCGCTGTTCGATCTCGATCCCCTGCCTGAATGGGGCGACGGCCCGGTGACGCTGCTGGGCGACGCCGCCCACGCCATGCCGCCCTTCCTCGCGCAGGGCGCCGCGCAGGCCATCGAGGATGCCGTGGTGCTGGCGGACGCACTCTCCGGCGAGGCCGACATTCCCGCCGCGCTGCGCCGCTACGAAGCGCTGCGCCGCCCGCGCACCGCTCGCGTGCAGCGCGCCGCGCGCGGCATGGACCGGATCTATCACCTGGCCGGCCCGGCCCGGATGGCGCGCGATCTCGTCATGCGCGCCCGCTCCGGCGAGGCAGTTCTGGAGCGCTATCGCTGGATCTATGGCTGGCGGCCCTGAACCGGCCGACTGTCTGGATCGGATTTTCTCATGCACTCCATGAAAACATCTCGTTTTCCGATCCATCACACTTCGCCTAGGTTGCACGCCATCAACCGATGGAGATGACCGATGCCCCTCGCATCGAGCGCCGGCGCGTGCCACGCCGCCGCGCCACACACACTTATGCGCCTGCCGCTGCCACTGCTGGTGGCGCTGTTCTGCATCCTGTGGTCGTCGGCCTTCGCCGGCGCCAAGCTGGCGCTGGCCGATTGCCCGCCGCTGACGCTGCTCTGCGTGCGGCTGCTCATCGCCGGCACGCTCATGCTGGGTCTGGCGCGGCTGATCGACGGACGCCCGGTGCTGCGCCGGCGCGACCTCGCGGTGCTGATCATGATCGGCATCCTCAACAACGCGGTCTATCTCGGCTTCAACTGGACTGCGCTCACCTTCACCTCCTCCGCCTACACGGCGGTGCTCACCAGTTGCCTGCCGCTGCTGGTGGCGCTCGGCGCCGGCCCCCTGCTCGGCGAGCGGATGAGCCTGCGCAAGGCGGCGGGCATCGGGCTTGGCCTGATCGGGGTGGTGATCGTACTGCGCTCGCGCCTCGCCGGCGCGCATGAAAGCCTTGAGGGTACGCTGCTCATCGCCGGCGGCGTCGCGGCGCTGGCGGCCGGCACGCTCGGCTTCAAATATTTCGCGCCGCGCGGCGGCGTGTGGACCGGCACCGCGATCCAGTGCCTCGCCGGCGGCATCGTCCTCATCCCGGTCGCCCTCGCCTTCGAAAACCCGGGCGATGTGCGTTTCACCGCCCAGCTCCTCGGCGGCCTCGCCTTCCTTGTCGTCGGCGTGTCGATCGGCGGCTTCGGCCTGTGGTTCTACCTGCTCACCCGCACCACGGCGACGGCGGCGTCGAGCCTGCATTTCCTCATGCCGCCGCTCGGCCTGTTCTTCGGCTGGCTGCTGCTCGGCGAAGCGGTGCCGCCACTCGACATTCTCGGCATCGTGCCGATCACGCTCGGCATCTGGCTGGTGACGCGGCCGGCGCGGGGGAAGGCATGACCCTCTCCTGGACGTCATTCTGGCCGAGCACGGCGAGAGCCGGGATCGCTCCCCGTTCGGCCCGCCATCCCGGCTCGGCCTGACGGCCGTCCGGGATGACGCCGCTTCACTGAGAGGCGATCACGCCTCCACCGGCGCCGCCTGAAGCGCCTTCACCAGCTCGAAGGAGCGCTTGCGCGCCGCGAGGTCGGGAATCGCGGTGGCGATCATCAGCTCGTCCGCCAGCGTCGTGTCGAGGAAGCGCTCCAGCCCCTCCGCCACCTTCTCCGGCCCGCCGACCAGCACCTTTTCGCGGTTGCGGCGGATGAACACCCGGTCGGCCTCGCTATAGGGATAGGCCGCCGCCTCCTCGGGCGTGGGGATCGGATCGTGCCCGCCGCGCGCGCGCCGCAGATGGGCGAGGTCGACGCTGCCCGCCAGCCATTCGGCCTCGTCGTCGGTCGGCGCGCAGACCACCGCCAGCGCAAGGATGGCATGCGGCTGGGCCAGCCGGTCCGAGGGCTGGAAGGCGGCACGGTAGCTCAGCATCGCGTCAAGCACATCGTGCTGGGCGAAATGGTGGGCATAGGCGAAGCCGACGCCGATCTGCGCCGAGAGCCGCGCGCTGTAGCCGGACGAGCCGAGCAGCCAGAGCGGCGGCAGCTTCACATCAACCGGCATCACCTTGATGTTGCGGTAGGGATGGTCCGCCGGCCACTGGCCAGTGTCCCACGCCATCAGCTCGCGCAGCCGGTCGAGAAAGTCGTCGCCGGGGTCGAGGTCCTGCCGGCGGCGCAGCGCGTGCGAGGTGAGATGGTCGGTACCCGGCGCCCGGCCGAGCCCGAGATCGACGCGACCGGGATAGAGGCCTTCCAGCACCTTGAAGCGCTCCGCCACCATCAGCGGCGAATGGTTGGGCAGCATCACTCCGCCCGAGCCGGCGCGGATGCGCCCGGTCGCGGCGAGGATCTGGCCGGCCATGATGTCCGGCGCCCCGGAGGCCACCGAGGGGAGATTGTGATGCTCGGCCACCCAGATACGCTCATAGCCGAGCGCATCGACGTGGCGGGCGAGTTCGATCGTGTCGCGCAGCGCCTGCGGCCCCGTGCCGTTCGAGGCGACGAAGGACAGGTCGAGCACGGAGAGGGGAACGCGGGAGAGACGGGTCATTGCCTGCACGTAGGTATGCCCGGGCGCGCCGCAAGGAGTATCCTCGATGTGACCGGATCGTACGACACGGGCGGCGGCCCGCGAGCCCACCGCCGTCGAGGCGGGTTACACCGGCTTCATCGGGTTGCACCTCTAGGGATTAACGGTTACACTTTGTTGTCCGCATCTCTCCCGGGAGCCTCGCCTCATGACCGCGACCACAATCGGCGTGAAGATCGACGAGGCGCTGCGCGCGCGCCTCAAGGCCGCTGCCGAGCGCGAGGGTTGCACCGTGCACGCCCTCGTCAAGCAGGCACTCACCGTCGCCGTCGAGCGCACGGAACTCGGCCTCGCGGCGATATTGCCCCCGGACGAGGCGGCGGCGACTTCCGGCGACGCTGGCGCGGCAGAGAGCCCGTTCCTGCCCTTCGCGCGCGGCGTCCAGCCGCAGAGCGTGCTGCGCGCCCGCATCACCAATGCCTATCGCGTGCCGGAAACCGAGGCCGTCCCGGTCCTTCTCGGCCCGGCGACGCTGCCGCCGGCGAAGGCCGAGGCGGCGAAGTCCCGCGCCCGCGCGCTCGTCGAGGCGCTGCGCGAGAAGGGCCAGAAGGGTCCGGTTGAGGGGCTGATCCACGAATATTCGCTCTCCAGTCAGGAGGGCGTGGCCCTGATGTGCCTCGCCGAGGCGCTGCTGCGCATTCCCGACCGCGCCACCCGCGACGCGCTGATCCGCGACAAGATCGGCCATGGCGACTGGCACGCCCATGTCGGCCAGAGCCCCTCGCTCTTCGTCAACGCCGCCACCTGGGGCCTCGTGCTCACCGGCAAGCTCACCTCCACCTCCAGCGAGGCCGGCCTTTCCGGCGCGCTCACGCGGCTCATCGGGCGCGGCGGCGAGCCGCTGATCCGCAAGGGCGTCGACGTCGCCATGCGGATGATGGGCGAACAGTTCGTCACCGGCCAGACCATCTCCGAGGCGCTGGCCAATTCGCGCCGCATGGAGGCAAAGGGCTTTCGCTACTCCTTCGACATGCTGGGCGAGGCGGCCACCACCGAGGCCGACGCGCAGCGCTATTTCGCCGATTACGAGCAGGCGATCCATGCCATCGGCAAGGCCTCGGCCGGGCGCGGCATCTATGAGGGGCCGGGCATCTCGATCAAGCTCTCGGCCCTTCACCCGCGCTACAGCCGCGCGCAATATTCGCGCGTTATCAATGAGTTGCTGCCGCGCATTGTCACGCTGGCGAAACTCGCCCGGCACTACGACATCGGCCTGAACATCGACGCCGAGGAGGCCGACCGGCTGGAGATTTCGCTCGACCTTCTGGAATCGCTTTGTTTCGAAGAGAGCCTAAGCGGTTGGAACGGCATCGGTTTCGTCGTTCAGGCCTATCAGCGCCGCTGCCCCTATGTGATCGACTATCTCGTCGACCTCGCCCGCCGCTCCGGTCACCGGCTCATGGTGCGTCTGGTCAAGGGCGCCTACTGGGACAGCGAGATCAAACGCGCGCAGGTGGACGGGCTCGAGGACTTCCCGGTCTATACCCGCAAGGTCCATACCGACGTTTCCTACCTCGCCTGCGCCCGCAAGCTGCTCGCCGCGCCCGACGCGGTGTTCCCGCAATTCGCCACCCATAACGCCCAGACGCTCTCCACCGTCATGGAAATGGCGGGTGCCAACTACTATGCCGGGCAATATGAATTCCAGTGCCTGCACGGCATGGGCGAGCCGCTCTATGAGGAAGTCGTCGGCCGCGAGAAGCTGGGCCGGCCCTGCCGCATCTACGCGCCCGTCGGCACGCATGAGACCCTGCTCGCCTATCTCGTGCGCCGGCTGCTGGAGAACGGCGCCAACTCCTCCTTCGTGAACCGCATCGCCGACCCGGAGGTGCCGGTGGACGAGCTGGTCGAGAGCCCGGTCGACGCCGCGCTGCGCATCGAGCCGCTCGGTGCGCCGCACCCGCGCATCGCCGCGCCGGCCGATCTTTTCGGGGCGGAGCGCCGCAACTCGGCCGGGCTCGACCTCTCCAACGAGCAGCGCCTGGCCTCGCTGGCCGCCGCCCTGCTCGCCAGCAGCGCCGCGCCGCTGCACGCCACCCCGCTCCTCGGCGACGGCCCCGCCCCCGGCATCGCCCGCCCGGTGTCGAACCCGGCCGACCGCCGCGATATTGTCGGCACGGTCGAGGAGGCGACGCCCGAGACCGTCGCGCGCGCCATGGAGATCGCGCAGGCCAGCGCACCGATCTGGCAGTCCACCCCGCCGGCCGAGCGCGCCGCCTGCCTGTTCCGCGCCGCCGAGCTGATGGAGGCGCGTCTGCCGCAGCTCCTCGGCATCATCGTTCGCGAGGCGGGAAAATCCTTCCCCAACGCCATCGGCGAGGTACGCGAGGCGGTCGACTTCCTGCGCTATTACGGCGCGCAGGTGCGCGACGGCTTCTCCAACGACAGCCACCGCCCGCTCGGCCCGGTGGTCTGCATCAGCCCGTGGAACTTCCCGCTGGCCATCTTCACCGGGCAGGTCGCCGCCGCGCTCGCCGCCGGCAATGCGGTGCTCGCCAAGCCCGCCGAAGAGACGCCCCTCATCGCCTTCACGGCGGTGAACCTGCTGCGCGAGGCGGGCGTGCCGGCGGGCGCGGTGCAACTCGTGCCCGGCGCCGGCGATGTCGGCGCGGCGCTGGTAGGTGACACCCGCACGCGCGGCGTCATGTTCACGGGTTCTACCGAGGTGGCGCGCCTCATCCAGCGCCAGCTTGCCGGCCGGCTGAACCCGGATGGCAGCGTCATCCCGCTGATCGCCGAGACCGGCGGGCAGAACGCGATGATCGTCGATTCCTCGGCGCTGGCCGAGCAGGTGGTCGCCGACGTGCTGTCCTCGGCCTTCGATTCCGCCGGCCAGCGCTGCTCGGCGCTGCGCATCCTGTGCCTGCAGGAAGACGTCGCCGACCGCATGCTGGAGATGCTGCGCGGCGCGCTGAAGGAATTGGCGGTCGGCAATCCGGTGCATCTGTCGACCGATATCGGCCCGGTCATCACGGCAGAGGCGAAGGCCGGCATCGACGCGCATGTCGAGCGCCTGCGCAAGGCCGGGCGCCGCGTCGAGCAGCTCGCCCTCGGCGAGGACGCACGCCATGGCACCTTCGTGTCGCCGACCCTTATCGAGATCGACGACATCGCGGAGATGAAGCGCGAGGTGTTCGGCCCGGTGCTGCATGTGGTGCGCTACCGCCGCGACGATCTCGACGCGCTGATCGACGCGATCAACGCCACCGGCTATGGCCTCACCTTCGGCCTGCACACCCGCATCGACGAAACCATCGCCCATGTCGGCTGGCGCATCGAGGTCGGCAATGTCTACGTCAACCGCAACGTCATCGGCGCGGTGGTCGGCGTGCAGCCCTTCGGCGGCCACGGGCTCTCCGGCACCGGGCCCAAGGCGGGTGGGCCGCTTTATCTCGGCCGCCTGCTGGCGACGCGCCCTGCGGGGACGCTTCCCGCCGCCGGCATTCCCGAGGAGGCGCGGCTCTGGGTCGACTTCCAGTCCGACCCCGACACGCGCGACCTCGCCGGCCGGGCGGTCGACGCCTCGCCTTACGGCCATCGTGTCGAGCTTGCCGGCCCGGTGGGCGAGCGCAACCTCTACGCCCTGTCGCCGCGCGGCACGGTGCTGTGCCTGGCCGCCACGGAAAAGGGCCTCGCCGTGCAGATCGCTTCGGCTCTCGCGACCGGCAACCGCGTGCTGCTGGAAGGCTCCTTCCTGCCGGCGCTGCCGGAGGCGGTGAAGGCGCGCATCGGCATGGTCGACAGCCTCGCGGGCGCCGCCTTTGACGCCGTGCTTTTCGAGGGCGACGGCGACGCGCTGCGCCAGCTCAACGAGACCATTGCCGGACGCGACGGGCCTATCGTGCTGGTGCACGGCCTCGCCCCCGACGCGCTGGCGCGCGGCGAGCTCTACCCGCTCGACCTGCTGATGCTGGAGCGCTCGGTAAGCACCAACACGGCGGCGGCCGGCGGCAATGCCAGCCTGATGACCATCGGCTGAGGCGCGCCCTCAGGGCCGCGCGAGGCTGCCCGGCAGTTCGCTCGACGTCATGGCGCCGAGCACGAAGGCGAGGTTGGCCGCCGCCACCAGCGAGGCGGCGTGCGCGTCGGCCTGCGCCTGCCGGGCGGTGAGCAGCCCGCTATCGGCCGCCGTCGCCACCGTGATGTTGCCGACGCCGCTCTTATAGGCGTCGAGCGCCGCGTCATAGGTCACGGCCGCCGCCTCGGCCAGCGCCGTCGCCGCGCGGTAGGAGGCGAGCGCCGAGCGCAGCGTGTCCGCGCTCACCACGATCTCGCGCGCGGCGTCGTCGCGCGTCTTCTGGAAGGTCGCCTGCGTGGCGGCGGCAAGCGATTCCGCGTTCTTGAGCTGTGCGGCGCGCAGGCCGCCATCGTAGAGCGGCATGGTCACGCCGACGAGCACGCCGGTGGCGGAGGCCTGCTGGCCGATGGTGGGCAGACCGGTGGCGCTGAAGCTGGCGTCGCCCGCGCCGGTGACCGCGCCGAGGAACACCTTCGGCAGGAACTCGGCCTGCGCCGCGCCGATGGCGGACTGGCTGGCGCGCATGGCCGAGAGGCTCGCCAGCACATCCGGGCGGCGGGCCAGCGCAGCCTTGATCATCTCCTCGGTCGGCGCGCCGACGCTGTCGGGCAGGCGCCGGCCGCTCGCCTCGCGCACCTTGATGGCGGTCATCGGCGAGACGCCGACAGCGCCGAGCAGCACCTGATAGGCGTCGCGCTCGCCGCCCTGCGCCTGCACCAGCCCGAACTGCGCCTGCGCCACCTGCTGGCGGGCCTGCGCCACCTCCACCGTGGTGCCGAGGCCCTTGTCGGAACGCTCGCGCGCGGCATCCTCGATCCTGCGGCTGTTGGCGAGGTTCTGTTCGGCCAGCCGCACGCGGCTGCGCGCCGCGCCATAGAGGAAATAGCTGCGCGTCACCGCATAGATGATCTTCTGGTGCGCGCCGTTGAACAGCACGTTGGCGGCTGTCGCATTGTGCCGGGCCGCCTTGTGGAGCGCGTCGCGCTGGCCGAAATCGAACAGCAGCCATTGCAGCGCGAGCTGCGAGGACACGCCCTCGACCTTCGTCGTCACCTCCTTCGTGTCGCCGACCTGCACCGGAAGCGGCGCGGAAAAGTCCTGCCAGCCGCCGATCACATTGGCCGAGATAAAGGGCAGATAGGTCGCTTCCACCATGCCGGTCGCCAGCGCCGCCTGCCGCGCCTGCTGCCAGGCGACGCGGGTGAGCGGGTTCTGGTTCTGCGCGACGTCGATGAGCTGGGGCAGGTCGTAGCTATGCCGTGTCTCGACGCCGGGCGTCGGCACCAGCATCGACGCTTCAGGATCGGCCGGCACGGAGAAGTCCTTCACCGGCGATGCGGCCGCGGGGGCTTGGGTATCGCCGGGTACGTCGCCGAAGGCGCTGGCGTCGCCCTCATGCCCGGTCCAGGGCGAGGAGGGATCCTGCGGCGCGGTCTTCAGCGCGCTGGTGGCGCAGCCGGCGATCGCCATGGCAGCGGCGAAGACGAGCGCCGGCCCGAACAGGCGGTGCAGGGGCAGAAGCGCGGCGAAACATCCCATCGCCCTACCCCGCCGCCAGAGTTTCGAGACGCCGCAGGCGCAGGGCCAGACCCGTTGCCGAAGACGAGGCAGATTCATCGGGCTCCTCGCCCGCCTCCGCCGGCCCCGCCTCACCCTCGCCCGCGACCCGCACGGCGGCCGCGCGCAGGCGCTCCGGCGTGTCGGGCGGCAGCTCGGAGGCGAAGAGCAGGGCGGGAAGCGTCTCGCGCAGCTCGGCGACCAGCCCTCGCAGGCGGCGCAGCTCAGCGGCGGCGGGACGCTGATAGGCCGGCTCAAACGGCAGGAGGTCGAGCCCCGCCCCCGCCTTGTCGACCTCGACCTCGATCCGCGCCGCCTCGCTCACGGCACGCGCCCGCTCGGGCGTGGCGAGCGCCGCCAGCCGCGCCAGCGTCTCCAGCGCCCCCGCCACGCGCTCGCGCACCTCGACGGCGGCGCCCTTCGGCCAGATCTGGGTGAAGATCGCATAGATCACGAGATTGCCGAGCAGGATGCCGACCACGCGGTCGCGCGCCGCGTCCATGTCGGTGGACGGGCCGAAGCCGTCGAGCACGGTGAGCAGGAAGGCGAGCCCGATCTGCACCCCGCCATAGGAGATGCGCTCATTGCCCGACGACACCCAGGCGGCGACCATGATGGCGCAGAACACCAGCGCCATCAGCCCGCCGATGGATTCCAGATGCGGGATGACGAGCAGGATCGAGCCCAGCCCGAGGGCGGCGCCGATCAGGCAGCCGGTGATGCGCAGCGCCAGCTTGCGGACCGTCTCACCCGTGGTGCCGAGCGCCGCCACGTAGCAGGTGACGAGCGCGGTATGGATGCCCTGCCAGTCGATGATCGAATAGATCAGATAGCAGGTGATCGCCGCCGCCGTGGTCTTCAGCGCGAAGCGCTGGTGATCGGGATTGGTGAAGGCATCGGGAGCGAAGAAGGGCGGCTTCTCGCTCACCGCGCCGCCGCCGTCCGGGCGCGCCAGAGCTTCCAGCGCCTCGCGCGCCGCAGCGGCCGGCCCGTCGCCGCCCTCGCCCGGTTCGTCCATCGGCCTGCCGCCCATGGCGACCGCTTCCGCCGACGTGCGGCAGCGGACGGCGAGCGCGGCCCGCTCGGCGGAAGCGTCGGCCGGCAGGGCCAGCGCGGCAAGCATCAGCCGGTAGGTCGAGGCAGCGGCACCCGCCAGCCAGCCGACGGTTGCGGTCGGCGCGGTGTGGAACAGGCTGGCGAGCTTCGCCTGCTTGCCGGCCTCCTCATTGCCGCGCGCCAGTTCCTCGCGCAGCCGCGCGCGCCCGTCCGGCTCCCCGGCGAGGAAGGCGGCGACGGCGGCAAGCCGGCGCGTGATCGTCGCGCGCAGCAGCGTGTGCGGCCCTGTGCTGAAGATCAGGCAGAAGCCGAGCATCATCGCCATCGGCATCACGGCCATCTGCCACGCATAGAGCAGGCCGCGCGTCACCACCTCGCCGGCCGGCACCTGATCGACCAACGTCATCACGAAGGCGATGACCAGCGCGATGATCGCGCCGATCTCGCCGAGCTGGGTGGCCGAGGAGAGGAACAGGAAGCCGAAGGAGGTGCCGGCGATCACCGCGATGCGCAGGAACGGGTTATCCGCCGTCGCCTGGATGACCGGCGCCAGCCCCAGCACGACGACGCTGATGAGAATCGTCACGCCGATCGCCTGACCGACGCTTTCGGCGCCGTTCGGCCGCATCAGGAAGATGATGAGATAGCAGCTGATTGCCGATTCCGGCACCTTGTAGAGCATCGCCACGCCCGTCACGAGCGCACACAGCAGGGCAACGCGCCACGTCATGGCGAAGCGGCCGGGGAACGGCAGCAGGTCGCGCCCGGCCTGCCGGAACACGCCGGCCCAGGGCGAGGGCGGCCTCAGCGTTTCAGCAGTCCGTTCCATGGTGCACGATCGCTGTGGCGGACGCGCCCGCGCGCATCAGGGAGGCGGGAGGATCGAGGAGCCGGATCCGCACCGGGAAGCGCTGGGCGACCCGCACCCAGTCGAGCGTCTTCGGCACGATCGGCATGACGCGCGGCAGGTTGATCACATCCTGCGAGGCGACGCCCCAGCCGATGCCCTCGACCCGGCCTTCGATGCGCACGTCGCGGTTCGCCAGCGCGTAGACGGTGGCGCAGTTGCCGACCCTGATCCCGGCGAGTTCCGTCTCGACATAGGAGGCGGAGGCGAACCACGCCCCGGTGTCGATCAGCACGAAGACCGACTGGCCGGGCAGCACATAGCCGCCGGGCGCCGATTCCAGTCCCACCACCTTGCCGTCGAAGGGCGCGCGCACCTGCGTATCCTCCAGCGCCCGCTCGGCGATGGCGAGCGCCGCCCGGCGCGCCTCGACCAGCGCCACGGCGGCGGCGGTGTCGCTCACCAGCACGGTGGCGGCCTCCTCCTGCTGCACCGCCTGCCGCAGGCTCACGTCAGCGTCGCGTTTGGCGGTGGCGGCGTCGTCCACCTGCTGCTGGCTGACATAGCCCTTGGGCCGCAGGGCCTCCAGCCGGCTCAGCGTCTGGGTGGCGAGTTCGAGGTTCGAGCGCGCGCGGGTCACCTGCTCATGCGCGATGACGGCATTGGTGCGCTCGGCCGAGACGGCGCGCTGCTTGTCGGCCAAACCCGCCTCGGCAAGCTTGAGGTCCGCCGCCGCCTGCTCGACCTGCAGGCGATAGGTGGCGGGGTCGAGGGCGAACAGCAGGTCGCCCCTGCGCACCGCGTCGTTCTCCTTCACCGCGATGGTGACGATGCGCCCCGGCACCGCCGCCGAGATGGCCGCGATATCCGCGGTGAGCACCGCATCCTGCGAGAGCGGGTTGAGTTCGGCATTCTGGAAGAAACGCCAGCCGAACACCACCGCCGCCGCCAGCGCCAGCAGGCTGACCACGATGCCGAGCCGGCGTTTCACCTCGCCGCCGCCGCCGTTTGCGCCCTCTTCCATGGCCTACCTCCCGAAGCCGAGATGGGAGAACAGGAAGCCGATGCCAAAGGCGATGCAGACATAGACCGGCAGCCGCACCGGGATCGCGTCGTCGATACCCGCGCGGATGAACACCAGCCGCACCAGCACCGCGCCGAGAATGCCGACGAGCGCGCTGGCGAGCCAGGAAGGGAAATAGGCGCCGAACATGGCGACGGTCGGCGCGCCGAGCGGCGCGCAGCCTGAAACGCCGAGAGTGGAGCCGATCGCCAGCGCCGCACGCACCATCGCCTCGCGGCGGCGTTGCCACCGACCGGATCCGTCCGGGACGCGGGCTTCATGCTGCAACGGCTACCTCCCGGCAGGGCCTCGCGAGTCGGTGTCGACGCCTGCAAAGGCGTAACAAGCCGTTGGGGGAAGATCAAATTCCCGCGATGCCCGGATCGACGCGGCGCCCGTGGGAAACGCCGCCTCAATCCCTCCCGCGCATCCCCGCTCCCGTAGCCGAAAAGGCGACACGCACCGGGTGGCGGCGCCGGTACGCGAGGGTGTTCCAGCTTTCCGCGCCGTGCAGAGTGTGCCACCAAGTACCGGGGAGGCCGGCGAGGAGCCCGGCCGATGATTTGCCGGCAACAGACCCGCCGGCGCATCGACCTCCCGGCCCTCCGGGGGCAGAGCAGGAGACGGGACATGTGCACTTCGCTCATCTATCGCGACACCGCCGGCAAGCCCTATTTCGGCCGCACGCTCGAACTGACCGTCGACCTGCCCTACCTGATGGCCTATCTGCCCGCCGGCTTCGCCACGCGCTCGGACATTCCCGGCCATCCCCCGGTCGACTACACCGGGCGCAACGCCGTGCTCGCCGTCACCATGCCCGCCCGCGTGCCGACCGCTGAGGCGCCGTTGCGGATGGACGACCTCAAGGTGCTGGAGGGAATGAACGACAAGGGGCTGACGTTCAGCCTGCTGTCCTACCCCACCGCCGCCGGCAAGCATGAATCCGTCGCGATGACGCAGGCCGTGCTCTCCGCCTCGGATCTGGGAAGCTGGTGCCTCGGCCAGTTCGACACGGTGGCGCAGGTGAAGGAGGCGCTGGCCGGCCAGCCCATCGAGCTGGTGCCGCTCGCCATTCTCGGCGGCGTGGTCTCGCCGTTCCACTACGTGGTGCACGACGCCGCCGGACACTCGCTGGTGCTGGAATTCAATCGCGGCCAGATGAGCGTGCACGACAACCCGGTAGGCGTGATGACCAACGGCCCCGAATTCGGCTGGCACCTCACCAATCTCAACAACTACACGCATCTGGTGAATGTCGACCGCTCCACCGGCGCCTTCGGCGGCTTCAAGGTGGCGCAGCCCGATTCCGGCATCGCCACGGCCGCCCTGCCCGCCTCGAACACCTCGGTCGGCCGCTTCGTGCGCGCGGCCTATTACGCGCATTTCACCGAGAAGGCGGCGACGCCCGATCTGGCGGTGCGCACGCTCGGCCACATCATGAACAATTTCGACCGCCCGCGCGGCGTCAGCATCGATTATCCCGCCCAGGGCGGCGGCCATCTGGAAGTCGAAGGGCTCCAGGAGGCGGCCGGCGCGCCCTACGCGACCGAGTTCACCTCCTGGACCAGCCTGTCGGACCTCGACCGCAAGCTGTTTTTCCTGCGCGACTATACGAGCCTCAACTTCACCCGCTTCGATCTGACCGCACTGGCGAAATCGGCCGAGCCGCACATCCTGCCGGTCAAGCGCCTCGCCGAGAGCGCTGACGCCACCGCCGCCCTGCTCGCCGCCCCGGCGCCGTGAAACCGCGGAATTGACGCTTGGTCATGATCCTTCGGGGTATTGCGCTGCAGCGCGCTCCGCGATGAGATGGCGCTTTCCCGACAGCCGGAGCCGACAATGGCCAATTATGTGAAGATCAGCGGTTTCCTTGGCGCCTGCATCACGGGAACGGTCCACCTGCTCACCGCCCTGCGCAAATCCCCGGCGCTGGCGGAAAACGAGGGCTACGGCGCCGCGCCGAACCTGCCCAAGCCGAAGCCGACGCTGATCCCGATCATGAAGATCGCGCCCGCCATCGGCTGGCCGGAAGGCGCCGCGCCGAAGCCCGCTCCCGGCTTCAAGGTGGGTTCCTTCATCGCCGGGCTCGACCATCCGCGCTGGATCTACGAACTGCCGAACGGCGACATCCTCGTCGCCGAGACCGCCTCGCCGCCCTGGCCGGCCGGCATCTTCAGCCTGCGCTGGTGGGCAATGGGCTTCGTCATGACCCGCGCCGGCGCGGGGGTGAAAAGCGCCAACCGCATCACCCTGCTGCGCGACGCCGACGGCGACGGCTTCGCCGAGGTGAAGCTGCCCTTCATCGAGAACCTCACCTCGCCCTTCGGCATGGCGCTGGTCGGCGACCAGCTTTATGTCGCCAATGCCGATTCGCTGGTGCGCTTCCCCTATGTGGAGGGCACCACCCGCATCGACGTGCCGCCGGTGAAGATCTGCGACCTGCCGGCGGGCCGCAACCATCACTGGACCAAGAGCCTCGTCGCCAACAAGGAAGGCACCAAGCTGTATATCGGCGTCGGTTCGAACTCCAACGTCGCCGAATTCGGCATGGAGGAGGAGGAGAACCGCGCGGCGATCCTTGAGGTCGACATCGCCAGCGGCGCGCTGCGCGTCTTCGCGGGCGGCCTGCGCAACCCGGTCGGCATGGACTGGAACCCGGTGACGGGCGAACTCTGGACCAGCGTGAACGAGCGCGACGAGATCGGCGACGACCTCGTGCCCGACTACATGACCTCGGTGAAGGACGGCGCCTTCTATGGCTGGCCCTACAGCTACTGGGGCCGGACCGTCGACGAGCGGGTGAAGCCGCAGCGCCCGGACCTCGTGGCGACGGCGCTGAAGCCCGATTACGCGCTCGGCTGCCACACCGCCTCGCTCGGCCTCACCTTCGTCGACGACGAGCGCTTCGGCGCGCGCTTCAAGAACGGCGTGTTCATCGGCCAGCACGGCTCGTGGAACCGCAACCCGCCGGCCGGCTACCGCGTGATCTTCGTCCCCTTCGCGGACGGGGCGCCGGCCGGAGCGCCGGAGGAAATCCTCGGCGGCTTCCGCGTGGACGGCAAGGCCCTCGGCCGGCCTGTCGGCGTATTGGTCGACAAGCGCGGCGGCCTCCTGGTGGTCGACGATGTCGGCGACTGCATCTGGCGCGTGACGCCCGCCTGAGCGGGCGGGTGGCGAAGCTTGTCCCGGAGAGGCCGACGTCGATCCCGCTGCGAAGCGATGCTTGAGCGGTATCGACGACGTTCTGCTTCTCGACGTCACTTGAGCCAAATGGTGCGGACGACGGGGGTCGAACCCGTAAGCCATTGAAGACGAGGCATTTTAAGTGCCTTGCGTTTACCAGTTTCGCCACGTCCGCAGAGTTGGTTCCCTTACCCTAATGCCGCCATCCGTCCCCCGCCATCGCACAGGTAACGCTGCGGCCCCGCTCAGAACACCCCGCCGATGAAGCCGGTCTCGTCGACGAAGATGTCCTCCGCCGCCGGGTGCGAGGGCAGGCCCGGCATGGTCATCACGTCGCCGCACAGCGCCACCACGAAGCTCGCCCCGGCCGAGAGGCGCACTTCGCGGACCGGCAGGGTGAAGCCCTCCGGCGCGCCGCGACGGGTGGGGTCGGCGGTGAAGCTGTACTGCGTCTTGGCCATGCAGATCGGCAGCTCGCCATGGCCCATCGCCTCGAACTCGGCGAGCTTCTTCAGCGCGCCCGCCTCGATGGCGACGGCACCGGCGCGGTAGATGCGCCGGGCGATGGTCTCGATCTTCTGCAGCAGCGGCAGGCCGCTCTCATAGATCGGCCTGAAGGCGGAGGGCCCGGCGGCAAGCTCCACCACCTCGGCGGCGAGGTCCACCGCGCCGGCCGAGCCATCGGCCCAGTGCGAGCACAGATGCACGCTGGCGCCCACCGCCGCGCAGGCCTGCTTGATGGCCTCGATCTCGCCCGGCGTGTCGCTGGTGAAGCGGTTGATCGCCACCACCGCCGGCAGGCCGAAGGCCTTCATGTTCTCGATGTGTCGCACGAGGTTCCCCGTGCCGGCGGAAACCGCCGCGACATTCTCCGGCCCTAGGTCCTTCTGCGCCACACCGCCATGCATCTTGAGCGCGCGCACCGTGGCGACGATGACGACGGCGGAGGGCGCCAGCCCCGCCTGCCGGCACTTGATGTCGAGGAACTTCTCCGCGCCGAGGTCGGCGCCGAAGCCGGCTTCCGTCACCACATAGTCGGCAAGGCCGAGCGCGGCACGGGTGGCGATCACCGAGTTGCAGCCATGGGCGATGTTGGCGAAGGGCCCGCCATGCACCACAGCGGGCGTTCCCTCCAGCGTCTGCACGATGTTGGGCTGGAAGGCGTCGCGCAGCAGCGCGGTCATCGCGCCCGTGACCTTGAGCTGGCCGGCGGTGATCGGCTGGCGGGCGCGGTTCTGCGCCACCACCATGCGGCCGAGCCGCTCTTCCAGGTCCTCCAGCGAACGGGCGAGGCAGAAGATCGCCATCACCTCGCTGGCGACGGTGATGTCGAAGCCGTCCTCGCGCGGGAAGCCGTTGCCGGGGCCGCCGAGCCCGACGATGACGCTGCGCAGCGCGCGGTCGTTGAGGTCGACGACGCGCCGCCAGTTGATGCGCCGCACGTCGATGTCGAGCGCGTTGCCCCAGTAAATGTGGTTGTCGATGGCCGCGGCGAGCAGGTTGTGCGCCGCGCTGATGGCGTGGAAGTCGCCGGTGAAATGCAGGTTGATGTCCTGCATGGGGATGATCTGCGAATGGCCGCCGCCCGTCGCGCCGCCCTTGGAGCCGAACACCGGGCCGAGGCTCGGCTCGCGCAGGGCGATGGCGACCTTCTTGCCGGCGCGCGCCAGCGCGTCGCCGAGGCCGATGGTGGTCGTCGTCTTACCCTCGCCGGCGGGGGTCGGGTTGATGGCGGTGACGAGGATGAGCTTGCCGTCAGCCTTCGCTTCGGCGCGGCGGGCGAAGTCGAGCGCGATCTTCGCCTTGTCGTGGCCGTAGCGGAACAGCGAGGCATCCGGCACGCCGAGCTTCGCCGCCACCTCCGCGATGGGGCGCGGCGTCACCGAGGCGGCGATGGCCGCGTCGCTGCCGGGGTCGATGGTACGTGCCACGCTGCTCATGAGACCTCCCGTCTCGACGTATCGCCGTCAGGCCGCGCGCGTGCGCTCGGCGAGGATGGCGACGAGGATCATTCCGCCGATCACCGAGAGATGTTCGACGGTGAAATAGAATTCGATCAGCGCCATCGGACCTTCCATGGTCCAGAAATGATGCGCGATCGGAATGGTCAGAAGCGTGAAGACGGCAAGCGCCCCCGCGCCGAGCCAGGTCGCGCGGTTGGCGAGGATGAGCACCGAGCCGACAAGCTGGGTGAGGATCGTCGCCAGCGCGAACAGCCAGGGCGGGTTCAGGCCGAAATGGGCCATCTCGGCCTGCGCGCCGGCGAAGTTGGTCATCTTGTCGATGGCGCTGCCGAGGAACATGAAGACGAGCAGGAGCCGCGCGAGGAAGGCCGTGGCCGGCGAGCGCAGAATGGCGGAGATGAAGCTGGGGGTCATCGGTAAGGTTCCTTGAAGGCCGCGCGCTCGTGGGCGTCACCCGCGCGCCGGGCGCACTGACGTCACACAGCCGGCCGCTCAGGAGCGCCGGTCGCCCGGCTCGCCGTTCCCGGTGTCGCCGTCCTCGTCGTCCTCGTCGTCTTCCGCTTCCTCTTCCTCGCGGGCGGCCCTCGCCTCGGCGATGAATTCGGCGGCGTGCTTCTTGGCGTCGCGCACGCTTTCGCCGAGCTCGCGGGCGAAGCGGTCGAGATCGAGCCGCAAGCCGCCGATTGACGGCTTCTCCGTCTCGGAGGCATAGGCGATCATGCGCAGCGACAGGCCGATATCGGAGGCGAGCAGGGCGAGAAAGCCGTCGCTCAGCTCGTGCTCGTCCGCATAGGCGACGAGAAGGTCGTAAAGCGCCGTGCGATGCGTCTCGAACGCCTCCTCATAGGCCTCGTCGGAGACTTCTTCCCGGTCGTCGTAACCGCCAGCCATGTCCGTTCCTCACGCCACCCCGTCGCGGATCGGCGGCTGGAAGGTCAGCCCCATGTCCCACGGGAAATAAATCCAGGTATCCTGGCTCACCTCGGTGATGAAGGTGTCCACCAGCGGCCGGCCAAGCGGCTTGGCGTACAGCGTGGCGAAATGCGCCTGCGGCAGCATCTCGCGCACCAGCCGGGCCGTCTTGCCGGTATCCACCAGATCGTCGATCACCAGGAGACCCTGGCCGCCCTCGCCCGCCGCCGCCAGCACCGTCTCGGCGATGGGCTTGAGCACCTCCATCTCACCCTGCTTGGTGTAGTCGTGATAGCTGGCGATGCACACCGTCTCGATCATGCGCAGGCCGAGCTCGCGGGCGACGACGGCCGCCGGCACGAGGCCGCCACGGGTGATGCAGACAATGCCGACAAACGGGCCGGACCCGGCGAGCCGCCATGTCAGCGCGCGCGCATCGCGGTGGAACTGGTCCCAGGAGACCGGAAAGGCCTTGTTCTGGCGGTCGTCGGTCATCACGCACATCCCGGATCGCCCGCGCGCGGCTTCCGCGCGGGCCTTCGCCGAGATCATTAGCGGGAGCGCGCCGCCTTCTCCAGTGCTGCGCCGGGGAAATCCCCGCCTTCTGGCGCGATGCTAGCGGCGCGGCAGCCCGGCCAGCATGGCCTTCACATCGGCGACGGCGGCGTCGAGCAGCCCCGCCTCGCGCGAGCGCACGACGAGATTGGTGTTCGGGCGCCCGCTCTCGTCGGCGAAGGGATAGGAGCCGATGGTGACGCCGGGATGCGCCTTGGCCAGCGCGGCGAGCGGGCCGCCCACATCGCCCTCGCGGGCATCCGCGCGCACGCTCTCCGACAGCATGACGCGCCCGGTCTTCAACTTCGGCGCCACCTGGTCGAGCATCGCCTGCATGATCGCCGGCACGCCGGCCATGACGATGACGTTGCCGATCCAGAAGCCCGGCGCCTTCGACACCGGATTGGGCACCAGCTCGGCGCCGGCCGGGATGCGCGCCATGCGCAGCCGCGCCTCGTTGAGGTCTTCCGGCTTGATGTATTCGAGCAACATCGCACGGGCGCGCGGGTCGACGTCGATGGAAACGCCGAACGCCTTCGCCACGCTGTCGGCGGTGATGTCGTCATGGGTCGGCCCGATGCCGCCGGTGGTGAAGAGATAGGTGTTGCGGGCGCGCAGCGCGTTCACCGCCGCGACGATCTCCTCCTCCACGTCGGACACCACCCGCACCTCGCGCACGTCGACGCCGATCGCCGTGAGATATTCGGCGATGTAGCCGATGTTGCGGTCCTTGGTCCGCCCCGAAAGTATCTCATCGCCGATCACCAGGATCGCCGCCGTCACCGGCTCTGCCGCGCTCGTCATCCGATTCTCCCTCCCGGCCGCGCCGGCTCCCCTGTTACCCGCCGCAATTCAGCGCAGCGCCCGCCGCAAGCAAGGGCAGCGCGCCTGCCAAATGGGCAAACCACCCCCAATACGCCGAATATCGCCATGCGGATTGTTCCTCCCCTTCCGCTGGCACGGGCTTTGTAGCTAACTTGGGGAAGTTGGGGAGTAGATTTACACCAATGAGCGTCGCCTTCGACGAAATGACCAATGGGGACGGTTCGATCCGCCCCGCCTATGCCGCCCTTTCACGCTGGTTGAGCAACGTTCCGCCCGACGTGCTGGACTATCGTCGCAAGGAAGCGGAGTTCATATTCCGGCGCATCGGCATCACCTTCGCCGTCTATGGCGACAGCGATGCGCAGGAACGGCTGATCCCCTTCGACATCATCCCGCGCATCCTCACCGGCACCGAATGGCGCCGCATGTCGCGCGGGCTGGAGCAGCGCACCAAGGCGCTGAACCTCTATCTCAAGGACATCTACTCGCGGCGCGAGATCCTGAAGGCCGGCGTCGTGCCGGAGGATCTCGTCTACCAGAACCCGGCCTTCCGGCCGGAGATGAACGGCCAGAAGGTGCCGCACGACCTCTATGTGCACATCGCCGGCATCGACGTGGTGCGCGTCGACGCCGACACCTTCTACGTTCTGGAAGACAATGCCCGCACGCCCTCCGGCGTCTCCTACATGCTGGAGAACCGCGAGATCATGATGCGGCTCTTCCCGGAGCTGTTCGCCGACAACCGCGTCGCGCCGGTCGAGAACTACACCGACGAGTTGCTCGCCACCCTCAAATCGGTGGCCCCGCACAGCGCCAGCAGCGATCCGGCGGTGGTGGTGCTCACCCCCGGCATCTACAATTCGGCCTATTACGAGCACTCCTTCCTCGCCGACAAGCTGGGCGTGGAGCTGGTGGAGGGCCGCGACCTCTTCGTACGCAACGACGTCGTCTACATGCGCACCACCGAGGGGCCGCGCCGGGTCGATGTGATCTATCGCCGCCTCGATGACGATTTCCTCGACCCCCTCGCCTTCCGGCCTGACAGCGCGCTCGGCGTACCGGGGCTGATGAGCGCCTATAATGCGGGCAACGTCACGCTGACCAACGCGGTCGGCACCGGCGTCGCCGACGACAAGGCGGTCTACAGCTACATGCCGGACATCATCCGCTTCTATCTCGGCGAGGAGCCGCTGCTGAAGAACGTGCCGACCTGGCGCTGCCGCGAGGCCGACCACCTGAAATACGTGCTCGACCACCTGAGCGAGCTGGTGGTGAAGGAAGTGCACGGCTCCGGCGGCTACGGCATGCTGATCGGCCCGCGCGCCGACAAGGCGCAGATCGAGCTGTTCCGTGCCAAGCTGAAGCAGGACCCGAACAACTTCATCGCCCAGCCGACGCTGGCGCTGTCGACCTGCCCGACCTTCGTCGAGGAAGGCATCGCGCCGCGCCATGTCGACCTGCGCCCCTTCGTGCTTACCGGCTCGGACAAGGTGCGCATCGTGCCGGGCGGGCTGACCCGCGTGGCGCTGGAAGCAGGCTCGCTGGTGGTGAATTCGAGCCAGGGCGGCGGGACCAAGGACACCTGGGTGCTGGAGGAGAGCTGAGGAGCGAGCGGATCGGATTCAGACAATCTGATCGTCATCCCGGACGGCCACAGGCCGATCCGGGATCGTCTGCGGAATTGGTGAGCGATCCCGGCTCGACGCTTCGCGGCGGCCGGGATGACGCAGGGTGGGAGCGCATAGACAGATGCCGATAGAGACATGGCTGGCCTTCGTCGCCGCCTCGGCGGTCCTGCTGGTGATACCCGGACCGACCATCCTGCTCGTCGTCTCCTATGCGCTCGGTCAGGGACGCAAGGTGGCGCTGCCGGTCGCGCTCGGCGTGGCGCTCGGCGACTTCACAGCGATGACGCTTTCCATGCTCGGCCTCGGCGCGTTGCTCGCTACCTCGGCCACCCTGTTCACCGTGCTCAAATGGATCGGCGCCGGCTACCTCATCTGGCTCGGCATCAAGCTCTGGCGGGCGGGCGGCCAAGCGAGCCTCGGCGAGGCGCGGGCGGCCGGCTCGCCGCTGCACATGATGGCGCATGCCTGGCTGGTGACGGCGCTGAACCCGAAGAGCCTCACCTTCTTCATGGCCTTCCTGCCGCAGTTCCTCGATCCCGCGCGCGGCCTCCTCGCCCAGATGGTCGTCTTCGAGACCACCTTCCTCGTGCTGGCCGCCGCCAATGCCTTCGGCTACGCGCTGCTCGCCGGCCGCCTGCGCGGCGCGGTGCGCAGCACGCGGCTCGTTTCCGCCATCAACCGGATCGGCGGCTCACTCCTGATCGCGGCGGGCGTGGCAACGCTCGCCTGGCGCAACGCCAAATAGAACGCGGGTCCCATGCTCTCTCGTACTGCCGACAATCTCTACTGGCTGTCCCGCTACATGGAGCGGGCGGATTGCCTCGCCCGCATCCTCGACGTCACCCAGCGCCTCGCCCAGCTTCCCGCCGCCTATGGCGGTTCGACCAATGAGTGGCGCTCGGCCCTGCTCACCGCCGGCTGCGCCGACCTGTTCAAGCAGGTCCATGGCGAGGACGCCAACGAGCAGAACGTCATCAACTTCCTCGCCTTCGCGCCGGAGAACCCCTCCTCCATCCGCAACTGCTTCGAGATCGCCCGCACCAATGCCCGCTCGGTGCGCACGGCGCTCACCATCGAGATGTGGGAGACCATCAACTCGGCCTGGCTGGAGCTGAAGCGCTATTCCACCAAGAATATGACGCGCGAGGAGCTGGCCCGCTTCCTCTCCTTCGTGAAGGAGACCTCGCTGCGCTTCGACGGTGCCGCCTACCGCACCATGCTGCGCAACGACGCCTTCTGGTTCTCGCGCGTGGGCATGTATGTCGAGCGCGCCGACAACACCGCGCGCATCCTCGACGTGAAGTACCACGTGCTGCTGCCCGAATCCGAGCATGTCGGCGGACCGCTCGACTATTTCCAGTGGGCCTCGATTCTGCGCTCGGTCTCCGCGCTCACTTCGTTCCACTGGGTCTACCGCGAGAGTGTGAAGCCCTGGCTGGTGGCGGACCTGCTCATCCTCAACGCGCAGATGCCGCGCTCGCTGACGAGCTGCTACCAGAACATCACGCGTTATCTCGACGACATCGCCGCCTATTACGGGCGGCAGGGCGGCTCCCAGCGCATCGCCCGCTCCACCCTCACCAAGCTGGGCAACAGCCGGATGGACGACATCTTCGTCACCGGCCTGCACGAGTTCATCGATTCCTTCGTCTTCGAGAACAACCGCCTCGGCTCCACCGTTACCGAACAGTACCTGCTCTGACCCGGCACCGCGTCATGCGTATCCATGTGAACCACGCCACCACCTACACCTACGATCCGCCCGCCAATGGCGCGATCCAGACCCTGCGCCTGACGCCGCGCAACCATGACGGCCAGTACGTCGTTTCCTGGCGCATCGACGTGTCGGAAGGCAGCCGGCTGCGCGCCCATGAGGACGCCTTCGGCAACCTCACCCACACCTTCGCCGTCGAGGGGCCGATCACCGAGCTGCGCGTGCTGGTCGAGGGCGAGATCGAGACGCAGGACACCGCCGGCGTCATCCGCGGCATTTCCGAGCGCTTTCCGCCCTCGCTGTTCCTGCGCGGCTCCGAGCTGACTGCGCTCGATGCCGAGCTGGCGGCCTTTGCGGAGACGGCGAGCGCCGGCGAAGGCGACCGCATCACCCGGCTGCACGGGCTGATGGACGCCATTGCCGACGCGATGGCCTTCGATCCCGACCCGACCCACGCCTCCACCACCGCCATCGAGGCGTTCAGGCTCAAGCGCGGCGTATGCCAGGATTTCGCGCACATTTTTGCCGCCTGCGCCCGCCATGCCGGCATCCCGGCCCGCTATGTCAGCGGCTATCTCGTGGGTGACGGCGCCGAGGTGGAGATGCGCGCCGGCCATCAAGCGGGCCATGCCTGGGCCGAGGCGCATATCGAAGGGCTCGGCTGGGTCGGCTTCGACGCCGCCAACCGGCAATGCCCGACCGACGCCTATGTGCGCGTCGCCGTCGGGCTCGATTATCTCGGCGCCGCGCCGGTGCGCGGCAACCGCTATGGCGGCGGCGACGAGAATCTCACCGTCGCCCTCAAGGTCGACCAGTCGAGCCGCCAGATTCAGGGTTAGCCGGGCAGCCTCGGGTTGCCCGTCGGGAAAGCGCCCCGCTATAAGGGCGTGGGGAATAGCCGCCGGATCAGCGCAGCCGGACAGCGCGCGGGCGGAGCAGGGAAAGCGCCTTTCATGACCTATTGCTGTGGTATCTTGGTGCGTGACGGCCTCGTCATGATTGCCGACACCCGGACCAATGCCGGGCTCGACAACGTGTCGACCTTCCGCAAGCTCCACGTCTTCGAGGAGCCAGGCCGCCATGTGCTGGCGCTGTCGACGGCCGGCAACCTTTCCATCTCGCAGGCCGTCATCTCGACCCTGCAGGAGGGGCTGGAGAACCCCGAGACCGGCAGGAAGGAAACGCTCTCCACCTGCACCTCGATGTTCCGCGCCACGCAGCTTGTCGGCGCGGCGGTGCGCCACGTGCACGACCTCTACGGCGCCGGGCTGAAGGAGGCGGATATCCGCTTCGACGTGTCGTTCCTGTTCGGCGGACGCGTGAACGGCGGCCGGCTGCGGCTGTTCATGATCTACGCCGCCGGCAACTTCATCGAGTGCACCAACGACACTCCCTTCCTGCAGATCGGCGAGCACAAATACGGCAAGCCGGTGCTGGACCGCTCCATCAGCTACGACATGGACCTCTACGACGCCCTCAAGTCCGGGCTGATCTCGATGGATTCGACCATGCGCTCCAATCTCGGCGTCGGCATGCCGATCGACATCCTTGTCACCCGCCGCGACGCCAGCGAATCCGAACTGAACTACCGCATCGAGCCCGGCGAGCCCTATTTCCACGATCTGCGCGAACGCTGGTCGGCCGCCCTGCGTGCCGCGCATAACTCCATTCCCCGTCCGCCCTATGGCGGCGCGCGCTGAGCGGCAACGATTACGAAAAAAGCCGGTCACATCCCCTGTGACCGGCTTTTCTCTTGCAAGGAACGCCCATCACTGCGGGCGATGTACTGTCACCGTCAGGTGAGCAGGTACAAAAGAATGATGATCGGAATCGGAATACCGATAAGCCACATCAGAATAGCGGGCATGATCCTACACCTCCCGTAGATTCACTTGACTGCTGGCTTGATAACGCGGCAGCGATCTCCGGGTTCCTTGGCTGCCTACGGCCATCGGAAAAACAAGTCCCGTACCGTACCGCAACGCGCCAATGCCCGGCGATCTTGTCCCCCCTGCGGGTCTCGTTCATCTTCGCCGGCCTTGGGAGGAACCAGAATGAACGCCACTCGCATCGCCCTCGTCACCGGCGCCGGCACCGGCATCGGCAAGGCCGCCGCCCTCGCCCTCGGCGAGGCCGGCTTCACCGTCGTGCTCACCGGCCGCCGCGCCGAGCCGCTGGAAGCGGTCGCCGCCGCCATGGACGGCAAGGGCCACGTCGTGACCTCGGACGTCGCCGACGCCGCCTCGGTCGCTGCCCTGTTCGAGGGAGTGGCCGCGCGTTTCGGCCGGCTCGACGTGCTGTTCAACAATGCCGGCGGCTGGTCGCCGGCGACGCCCATCGAGGACATTCCGCTGGAGGACTGGCAGCGCGTGGTGAACGTCAACCTGACGGGCGTCTTCCTGTGCACTCAGGCGGCCATCCGCCTGATGAAGGCGCAGGACCCCAAGGGCGGGCGCATCATCAATAACGGCTCGATCTCGGCGCACGCTCCCCGTCCGCTGACCGGCTCCTATACCGCGACCAAGCACGCGGTAAGCGGTCTCACCAAGCAGGTGGCGCTGGAAGGGCGCGCCCACAACATCGCCTGCGGGCAGATCGACATCGGCAATGCCGACACCGACATGGCGGCGAAGATGAAGACCGGTATCCTGCAGGCGAACGGCCAGATCATGGTCGAGCCGACCTTCGATCCCGCCCATGCCGGCCGCGCCGTCGCCTACATGGCCAGCCTGCCGCTCGACGCCAACGTGCTGACCATGACCATCATGGCCACCGCCGCCCCCTTCGTCGGGCGCGGCTGAGGGCGAATGGGTCGAAGGGTCGACCCGCCGGTCGGCCCCCAGGCTAGAAAGGCGTCCGCGGGTCGGGCTCGACAAGGTTGCGCTTCCAGCGCCCGGCCAGAAAGGCGTCGAGCGGCTCGTGCAGTTCCGCCGGCAGCAACTGGTAGAACGTCATCCGGTCCCCCGTGTCGGGGTTGCGACCCCATTCATAGGGACGCCCGTCGAGGTCCACGAAGCCGATCGGGGCATCGGCACCCGCCGCGATCCGCTCAAGCGGCGCAAAGGCGTTCGGCAATGTCGGCCGCCCCTTCGCATCGAAGAGCCTCATCAGCAAGGTCATGTGGAGATACTCGCCGATCGGGCGTGCATGGCGTGGCAGGCTGTTCATGCGCTCCCGCCCCCGCTGCTGCGGCCGCTGCTGGGCGATGACGCGCACACTCGGCATCAGCCGGTCCAGGAAGAAGATCGGCGTGCGCGATTCGTGGATCGCAGCCTCCTGATCGGTCGGCGTGCTTTCACGCAGATGCCTGGCTTCGGGCCGCAGCGCCACGTCGATTTGCTGCGCCTTGCCCAGCGCGTGGATACGTTTCAGCATCCAGTCGAGAACCACGCGGCCGATGCCGTCTTCCGCGTAGCCGCCGCCGACATCGGAGTGCACGCCGGGGAACCAGACCTGCTCGACCACGCCATAGGCCTTGTGCTGCGGCAACTGCCACAGGGCCGGGCCGAAGCTGTGCCGCTTCTCGTCGGCCGCGAGCGCGTGAAGGGCGATCTCCACGTTCTGGCCGAGCGTCGCGTCGTGGAAACGGAAGCGCCGCGTCGACAGGCTGCGCAGGACGCCCGGAATGCCGAGGGAGCCGACCGTGTCGAACACGCCGAGCACGGAAATCCTCACCGGCGGAAAGCAGAGCGCCGCCAGCCCCCGGCTTTCGGCGGGAAAGCGGTCCTTCGGCGGCGTGCGATAATGGTCCCAGGCGCGCCGCTCATTCTCTGCGGTGCAGTGCTCGGGACGCAGCAGGCCGCTGGCGCCGATATAGCCTGCAAGGCTGCGGGCGGTGAAAGCGCCGCGCGAGAAGCCGAAGATGACGATCTGGTCGCCCTCCCGGTAGTTTCCGGCGAGATAGCGATAGGCCTGCCGTATATTGCGGCTCAGGCCACGGCCTGTCGCCCCGTCGACCAGTTTCCGGAAGCAGCCGCCCGTTCCCACGCCCTCGTCGTAGTAAATATGCTGCTCGACAGGCTCCCCGCCCTCCGGTTCCACCCGTCCAGGCGCAATGATGTCCCGCAGGCGGACGATGCTCGTGATCGTCTCCCCGTCCGCCGTGTTCCACGTGCCGTCGAGACACAGGATCAGGCGCCGGCGCGGCCGTGGCGTCTCCGGCCCCGAGGCCGGCTTCGGCGAATCCCCCGCATTCATGCCACGCCCCCCGCATGTCGATGGATGGAGAAATTACCTTAGGTTGCATCCCAAGAAATGCAACTTCGCGTTATTTAACGCTGCCGCCGATACACTGGGGTGTCAGATATAGGCGACGGCGCCCTGGAACAGCATCCAGCTCAAAAGGCCCATCACGCCGACGCTCAGAAGCGTCGCGACCACGCCGGCGAAGATGAACACGCCGTCCCGCTCGACGAGGCCGAGGCCGAGGATCACCACCGCGATGCCCGGCGGCAGGTTGCCGAAGATCGGGATCGGCAGCAGCAGCAGCAGCCCGAGCACCAGCACCATGCCGCCCAGCACGAAGCGCGCCGACGGCGAGGAGAAATAGGGCAGCCGCGGGCGCGAATAGCCCTCGAAGCGGCGGATCCATTTCAGCGAACCGTTGATGATCTTCTCGATCAGCGCGCGCGAGACAGTGCGGCTGGCGAGCCAGCGCGGCAGCCAGAGCTCGTCGCGGCCCATCAGCATCTGCACGCCGACGAGGCAGAGCAATATTCCGCAGATCACCGGCAGGCCCGGCGGCATGGGCAGGCAGTTCGGCAGGCCCAGTAGCAGGATGGACAGGCCGAAGGCGCGGTTGCGCAGCGCATGCACGATCTCGCCGACGCCGATACGCTCCGCCGAATGGGCGGTGACGATGGCGGAGAGAAGCTCCGATGTGCGGGGCGAACGGTGATCCACGGGGCCTTGACCAATGCCTGACAGTCGCCGGGAGGCCGCGAGGCACCCCCGATCCGCGCCCTCATAGCACGTCACTCGCGTCAAGAAGAGGGCATCGTTCGGCATAGCTTGCCGGCGTGCCCGGCAATGGCACCGTGTCCCGGCCGTCAGTTCAGCATGTAGAGCCCGCCGACCGCCCGCAGTTCCGCCGGCCCGATCAGCCGGGCATGGGCGACGCGCACCGAGTGCAGCGGCCCTTCCAGCTCGCGCTTCCAGAAATCGAGGAAACGGTTGAGCTCGGGGAAATGCGGGCACAGATCGTAGCACTGCCACAGATAGCTCTGCAGGATCGCCGGATGGTCCGGCAGCCGGTAGAGGATCTGGGCCGTGGTAAGGCCATAGCCCGCAAGCTGGCGGCGGAAATCCTCGGATGCCTCGCGGGCGGGCTGGGCCTCGCCCGATATGCCGGGGTTCGACGACGGGTGACCTGCCATGCGCAACCTCCTTTCGTGGACGAATCCGATTGTAGGAAGGGCGCGGCGCGCGGCAAGGCCGAAAAATTCATTTCATGTTGACTTTCAATGCACTAGCAGCATGTACGACGGAGTGCTGACAGCCTGTGTCGCCGCCCGTTGGCACTCTCCTTTGATGACTGCCAATTTTTTCCGGTTCGCACCTTGCGCGGCTTTTCCACGCCGCCTAGATGTGCCGCGGCAGTGCAGCGGACGCGTGGCAGACAGGCGACGCGTTCCGGTGGCTGGCCGGATCAAACGATCGTTCAGGAATCTGGAGAGAACCGATGAAGTTCCGTCCCCTGCATGACCGGGTCGTGGTCAAGCGTCTCGAAGCGGAAGAGAAGACCGCGGGCGGCATCATCATTCCCGACACCGCCAAGGAAAAGCCCTCGCAGGGCGAAGTCGTCGCGGCCGGTCCGGGCGCGCGCGACGAGGCCGGCAAGCTGGTGCCGCTCGACGTGAAGGCCGGCGACAAGGTGCTGTTCGGCAAGTGGTCGGGCACCGAGGTCAAGATCGACGGCGTCGACTACCTCATCATGAAGGAGTCCGACCTCCTCGGCGTGCTGGAAGACACCGCCTCCGCCAAGAAGGCCGCGTGAGCGCCGCCTCCTTCCGCAATGCCTGACTTAAGGCCGCCTCATCGGCGGCCGCTCCACCGGAGAGAGAGACATGTCTGCCAAGGAAGTTAAGTTTTCGACCGACGCGCGCGACAAGATGCTGCGCGGCGTCGACATCCTCGCCAACGCGGTGAAGGTCACGCTCGGTCCCAAGGGCCGCAACGTCGTGATCGAGAAGAGCTTCGGCGCTCCCCGCATCACCAAGGACGGCGTCACCGTCGCCAAGGAGATCGAGCTCGAGGACAAGTTCGAGAACATGGGCGCGCAAATGGTGCGCGAAGTGGCCTCGAAGACCAACGACCTCGCCGGCGACGGCACCACCACCGCCACCGTCCTCGCCCAGGCCATCGTGAAGGAAGGCGCCAAGTCGGTCGCCGCCGGCATCAACCCGATGGACCTCAAGCGCGGCATCGACCTCGCCGTCGAGGCGATCGTCGCCGACATCAAGAAGAACGCCAAGAAGGTCACTTCCAACGCCGAGATCGCCCAGGTCGGCACCATCTCCGCCAATGGCGACGCCGAGATCGGCAAGTTCCTCGCCGAGGCGATGCAGAAGGTCGGCAATGAGGGCGTGATCACCATCGAGGAAGCCAAGACCGCCGAGACCGAGCTCGACGTCGTCGAGGGCATGCAGTTCGACCGCGGCTACCTCTCCCCCTACTTCATCACCAATGCCGAGAAGATGCGGGTCGAGTTCGAGGACCCCTACATCCTCATCCACGAGAAGAAGCTCTCCGGCCTGCAGGAGCTGCTTCCGGTTCTCGAGGCGGTGGTGCAGACCTCCAAGCCGCTGCTCATCATCGCCGAGGACATCGAGGGCGAGGCTCTGGCCACCCTCGTCGTCAACAAGCTGCGCGGCGGCCTCAAGGTCGCGGCGGTGAAGGCCCCCGGCTTCGGTGATCGCCGCAAGGCCATGCTGCAGGACATCGCGATCCTGACCGGCGGCACCGCGATCTCGGACGATCTCGGCATCAAGCTCGACTCGGTGACGCTCAACATGCTCGGCCGCGCCAAGAAGGTGGTGATCGAGAAGGAGAACACCACCATCGTCGACGGCGTGGGCTCCAAGACCGACATCGAGGGCCGCATCGCCCAGATCAAGGCGCAGATCGAGGAGACCACCTCGGACTACGATCGCGAGAAGCTGCAGGAGCGCCTGGCCAAGCTCGCCGGCGGCGTCGCGGTGATCCGCGTCGGCGGCGCGACCGAGGTCGAGGTGAAGGAAAAGAAGGACCGCGTGGACGACGCGCTGCACGCCACCCGCGCGGCGGTCGAGGAAGGCATCCTGCCGGGCGGCGGCGTCGCCCTGCTGCGTTCGATCAAGGCGCTGGAAGGCATCCAGGTCGCCAATGCCGACCAGAAGACCGGTGTCGACATCGTGCGCCGCGCCATCCAGGCCCCGGCCCGTCAGATCGCCGCCAATGCCGGCGAGGACGGTTCGCTGATCGTCGGCAAGATCCTTGAGAAGGACACCTATTCGTTCGGCTTCAACGCGCAGTCGGGCGAGTATGTGGACATGTTCAAGGCGGGTGTCATCGACCCGGCCAAGGTTCTGCGCTCCTCGCTGCAGAACGCGGCCTCGGTCGCCTCGCTGCTGATCACCACCGAGGCGATGATCGCCGAGCTGCCGAAGAAGGCCGCCCCTGCCGCCCCGGCCATGCCGGGCGGCGGCATGGACTTCTGAGGAAGCCGGACGCTCCCAACGCCGCCCGGCGTCACGCAGAGGCTGAAGTCGGCAACTGCCGACTTCAGCGGGCGGCGGCATGGACTTCTGAGGAAGCCGGACGCTCCCAACGCCGCCCGGCACCACGCAAATACATGAAGTCGGTGCAAGCCGACTTCATCGGGCGGCGGCATGGACTTCTGAGGAAGCGCGACGCTTCCGACACCGCCTGCCAGAGTTGGCACCTGCCGGCTTTCGGCGGGCGGACAGCATCCGAGGGCGCGGCGTGAGCCGCGCCCTTTTTAATGCTCCTGCGATCACGCATTGGTGAGCGGTCGCTGCGTCACGCGGGAAGCAACGGCTAGAAGGGGCGCAGATCAGGGAGCCCAATACCCTCGATGAACCACATAATACCTCATGTCACCCAATCGTTGCATACGGAACACAGTGAGTGCGGGAAACGACTCGGTACGGATCAACCGAACTATTTGGTGAGTTCAGTGTCATAGGGTGCCTTACGCACCTATTGAGGAGGCCTCCCATGAACCGCACCCTGCTTCTCGGCGCCGCTGCCCTGCTCGCCAGCACCGGCGCTTATGCCGCCGACCTGCCCTACCCCACCAAGGCTCCCGCCGCCGCCATCGCGGTGATCCCGCCCTTCTCCTGGACCGGCTTCTACCTGGGCGGCAACGCCGGCTACAGCTGGGGCGAGTCCAAGGCGACCGACGTGCTGTTCTACGACAGCACCGGCGGCGTCTACACGCCGGAGCCCGGCTTCTACGCCGGCAACGACGTGAAGTTCGGCGGCCTGGACGGCTGGATCGCCGGTGGCCAGCTTGGCTACAATTACCAGTTCGAGAATAACTGGGTGGTCGGCGTCGAGGCCGACTTCCAGTGGACCGGCGCGGAGGATTCGCTCGACTTCTACGCCACCACCTCTGGCCCCTATTATCAGGCCAAGGCCGATCTCGAATGGTTCGGCACCGTGCGCGCCCGCCTCGGCTACGCCTTCGACCGCCTGCTGGTCTACGGCACCGGTGGCTTCGCCTACGGCCAGGTCAAGACCAGCGCCTCGGTCTCGGGCCTCGACGGCGGCATTCCCGACCCGTTCACCACCACGAGCGGCTCGGACACCACCATCGGCACCGGCTGGACCGTCGGCGGCGGTCTCGAATACGCGCTGACCGACAACTGGATCCTGCGCGCCGAGTATCTCTATGTCGATCTCGGCAAGAGCGACGTCACGACCTATCTCGCCGGCACGCCGGGCAGCTACATCACGTCCGAAGCCGATCTGACGACCAACGTCGTGCGCGCGGCGATCAGCTACAAGTTCTGATCGCGCAGCTCCCGCCGCCCGCGCGGCGGCCGCCAGAAGCAGCAAAGCCCGGCTCGCGCCGGGCTTTCGCATTTCAGGGGAGGCGCGCGCCCCGCCGCGCGCCGAAGCTTACGTAGCTGCGGGGTCAGAAGCGGGCGGAGGCCCAGCGCACGATCTTCACGAACACTTCGTCCGAGGCGGCGTCGAGCGCCTGCGTGGCCTGCGGCCCGCTGGTGGAGGAGGCGGGCACGCTGGCCGAGAACACCTCCGCCGCCACGATGCGGCCGGAGCTGTTGCCGACGATCTTCACCGACACCTCGACCACTGCGCGCGGGTCGCCGTCGAAGGCGCGGATGCCGAAGGCGCGCAGGTCCGACAGCAGGATGTAGTCCGGGCTCAGCCCGTCGCCGGCGCGCCCGACCGAACGCGCGCGGTTGCCGTTCTCGAAGGCTTCGATCAGCCGCGCCTGGAACAGCGCCGGCAGCCGGTCGCTCCACTGCGCATTGTCGAGATAGGTGATCTGCCCGGGTGCCGGCTCCACCACGATGCGCGCGGTGTCCAGCACCTGCAGCGCGGTCGGCGGGCCGATGACGATCAGCCCCGAGCCGCGGCGCGGCGCGTTGAAATCCGCCGGCGCGCTCAGGTCGAAGGTCGGCACCGACTTGTCGCCGCCGGACAGGAGGGAGCCGCAGCCACCGAGCGCAAGGGCAAGAGCCATCACGCCCGCGCGGCCGGCCAGCCTGCGGTAGGTCTTGCTGAACGTCACGCCTGCGCTCCCGCCCCCGTAGCTTCCCCAGAGCCCCATCTGTCAGCGCCCAGTGTAGTTGGGAACATTCGACCCGCCAAAGATGAACTGGCGGGGGTTACGCTCGAAATTACGAAAAACACGCTCGATCTCACCCAGCGTCCGCCGCCCGTCGACCGCCAGCGCCTCGTATTGACGCAGCCCCGGCCCGGTGAACTTGTTGAGATTGGTGGAAAGCTCGGCCGTGCGCGCGTCGAGATTGACCGCCAGCTTGCGGATTTCGGTGGCCGCGCTGGTGATCTCGTTGAACATGCCCTTGCCTTCCTCGCTGGTCGTCATCGCCGCCACATTGTCGAGGATGGAGTTGAACTTCATCGCCATGCCGTCGAGCTGCGCAGTGAAGCGCGCCACATCGTCCACCGTGCTGCCGACCTTGGCCGGATCGAGCGAGACGACGACATTGTTGAGATTGTCGGCCAGCGTGCTGATGCGCTGCGCCGCCCCGCCCATCTCCTTCAGGAAGTTGTCGATGTTGCCGGCATTGTTGCCCAGCGCGGTAGTGAATTTGTCGACGTTGTCGATAACCGAGGCGATCTTGGTATCGTTGGCGCGCACCAGCTCGTCGATGCGGGTGGCAATGTCGTCGACGCGGCCGAGCACCTCGCGCGCCGTGCGCACCAGGTCCTGCACCGCCGAAGTGTTGGCGTCGATGCGCGGCAGTTCTCCCTCGGGCGGGGCCGGCAGCGCGGTGGCGTCGGTCGAACCGCCCACGAGGCCGACCGAGGACAGGCCCGTGAGGAGCTGGGAATCGAGGTTCGCGCGGGTGTCCGACTTGATCGGCGTGTTCGGCTGCACGGCGATGGTGGCGACCACCTTGCGCGGGTCCTGCGCGTCGAGCCGCAGCCCCGTCACCTCGCCGACCGGGATGCCGTTGAAGGTCACCGCCGAGCCGGTCTGCAAGCCGCTCACCACGCCGGAGAACACCACGTCGTAGGAGGTGCGCGGCCCGCGATTGCTCGATCCGGTGAACCACCAGACGAAGATGAAGCCCGCCGCCACGATGGCGAGGGTGAACAGGCCGATGATCGTGTAGTTGGCGCGGGTTTCCATCAGCGCGCCCCCTCGGAGACGATGCCGGCGGCGCGCGCCCGCTTGCCGTGGAAATAGGCCGACACCCAGGGATGTTTCGACGCCAGCATGGTCTCGATCGGCCCGACTGCGATTACCTTGCCCTCGCCCAGCGCCGCGATGCGGTCACACACGGTATGAAGGCTGTCCAGATCGTGGGTTACCATGAATACGGTCAGCCCCAAAGTCTGCTGCAGCGTGGCGATGAGATCGTCGAACTCGCCCGCGCCGATGGGGTCGAGACCGGAAGTCGGCTCGTCGAGAAACAGGATCTCCGGGTCGAGCGCCAGCGCGCGGGCGAGCGCCACGCGCTTGATCATGCCGCCGGAGAGCTCGGAGGGCGCCTTCTCCGCGACATCAGGGGAAAGCCCCACCATTTCCAGCTTGGCGATGGTCAGTTCGTCCATCAGCTTCGGCGATAGATCGAGATATTCGCGCATCGGGAACTGGATGTTCTGCCGCACGGTGAGCGAGGAGAACAGCGCCCCTTGCTGGAACAGCACGCCCCAGCGGCGCTCCAGCTGCCGGCGCTCCTCATAGCTCAGCGTGTCGATGTTCTGGCCGAACACTTCCACCGTGCCGGAGCGCTTGTGCACCAGCCCCAGAATGGTGCGCGTGAGCACCGACTTGCCGCCGCCCGAGGCGCCGACGAAGCCGAGAATCTCGCCCTTCATGACGTCGAGCGACAGGCCGTTGAGGATCACCCGGTCGCCGAAGCCCACCACGATGTCGCGCACGCGGATGATCGGCTCGCCCGGCGCGATGTCGCCCGCCTCGTGCCGGCCTGCGGGAGTGTCGAGTTCCGCGTGCACCCTCGCCCTCACATGTCGATCGCGGCGAAGAACATGGCGAACAGCCCATCCACCACGATCACGAGGAAGATGGCCTTCACCACGGCGGCGGTGGTGTGAGCGCCGAGCGACTCGGCGCTGCCGCCCACCCGCATGCCCTCCATGCAGGCGATCAGCCCGACGATGGCGGCCATGAACGGCGCCTTGATCATGCCGACCTCGAAGGTGTTGAGGGCGATGGCCTCCTTGAGCCGGCTGATGAATATCTCCGGCGAGATGCCGCCATAGATCCACGCCACCAGCCCGCCGCCGAAGAGGGCGCACATATTGCCGATGAAGGTGAGCAGCGGCACCGCGATGATCAGCGCCACGAGGCGCGGCAGCACCAGCACCTCGTTGGGGTCGAAGCCCATCACGCGCAGCGCGTCGACCTCCTCGCGCATGCGCATCGAGCCGAGCTCGGCGGTGAAGGCGCTGCCCGAACGGCCGGCGACCATGATCGAGACGATCAACACGCCGAGTTCGCGCAGGGTGAGGATGCCCACCATGTCGACGACATAGGTCGTCGCGCCGAACTTGCGGAAATGGAAGATGCCCTGCTGGGCGATGATGCAGCCGATCAGGAAGGTGATCAGCGCGATGATCGGCACCGCGCGCAGGCCCGTGCGCTCCAGATGATAGGTCATCGAGGTGAAGCGGAAGGTCTGCGGGCGCACGATGACGCGCAGCATGGCCGCCACGACGGCGCCGATGAAAGACAGCAGGGCCATGGCGTCCTGCGCCGTCGCCACCGTGGTGCGGCCGACGAGCTGGATGCCGCCGAGCACGGCGTTCACATGGCGCGCGCGCGGCGGGTTCTCGTGGCTGCCCTTGACGATCTCGTCGAGCAGCGGGCGGAAGCGCCGCTCCAGTCCGACGATCTGGAAGCGCACCCCGGCCTTTTCCAGCGCCTGGATCAGCCGGTCCAGCACCACGGCGCCGAGCGTGTCGAAGCCGCGCACGCCAGAGAGGTCGATCCGGGCGCTTTCGGTGGGGGCGGCGGCGATCTCGGCCAGCGCGGCATCGACGCTGCCTTCGAGGCCCCGGCCCTGCACGGCCAACCAGCGGCCATTGCCCACGAACACGAGTTCGCGGCCATTGCGGGCGGTGGCCAGCAGCGGCGCCTCAACGGCTCCCAAGATCGGCTCCCAAGACTGGCTCCCCATGCGCCGAATTCGCAATGTATTTCTTAGCCGTAAGGCCACCGGCCGTCGAGAGAGCCGACCCCGTATGCCGGGCCGGCGCGGACGGAACGGCACTTAATCGCCGCCGGTGTGGTTTCGAAGCGACGCCACGACCGACGGCGGCCGGATTATGCTCCGGAACGGCCAGCGATTCGGCCGCCCCCTGTGGTCCGCCCATCATGGCCCTTCTGCACGTCCTCGCCGAGAGCTTCCCGATCCGCGGCAGCTTCACCATCGCCCGCGGCTCCAAGAGCGAGGCCGCCGTGGTGCGGGTCGAGCTGCGCGACGGCGCCCGTGTCGGACAGGGCGAATGCGTGCCCTATGCGCGCTATGGCGAAAGCGTCGCCGGCGTGGTGGAGGAACTCACCGCCCTCGCCGGGCAGGTCGAGGCGGGGATGCGCCGCGACGAGCTGCAGTTCGTGCTGCCGCCCGGCGCCGCGCGCAACGCGCTCGACTGCGCGTTCTGGGACCTCGATGCCAAGCGCGCCGGCCTACGCGTCCACGAGCTTGCCGGCCTGCCGGCGCCCAGCCCGGCGCTCACCGCCTACACGATCAGCCTCGACACGCCCGAGGCCATGGCGCAGGCCGCCCGCGCCAGCGGGCACGACCTGCTCAAGCTCAAGCTCGGCGCGGAGGGTGACATCGCGCGCCTCAAGGCGGTGCGCGCGGCGGTGCCGCAGACGCGGCTGATCGTCGATGCCAATGAGGGCTGGACGGCGGACACCATCGCCGGGAACCTCGCCGCCTGCGCGCGGCTCGGCATCGAGCTGGTCGAGCAGCCCTTGCCGGCGGCGCAGGACGAGTTGCTGGCGCGGATCGAGCATTCAGTGCCGATCTGCGCCGACGAGAGCGCCCACGGCCTCGACGGGCTGGCCGCCCTCATCGGCCGCTACGACGCGCTCAACATCAAGCTCGACAAGACCGGCGGCCTCACCGAGGCCATCGAGCTCGCCCGCGCCGCGCAGGCCGAAGGGCTCGCCATCATGGTTGGCTGCATGGTCGCCACCTCGCTCGCCATGGCGCCCGCCATGCTGCTGGCGCCGCTGGCCGGCTTCGTCGACCTCGACGGGCCGCTGCTGCTGGCGCAGGACCGCGAGCCGGCGCTGCGTTACGAGGGCAGCGTGGTCTACCCGCCCGAGCCGGCGCTCTGGGGCTGATCCGCCCGCATCCAGCCCGCCGCCAGCGCCAGCAGGGCGCCTGCGGTGGCGAGCGCGGCCGAGGCGAGGAAGGTCGCCGCGCCGAAGGCCTGCCAGAGCGGCCCGGCTGCGAGCGTCGCGCCGGCCATCGCGACGGCGGTCGCCATCGCCGCCAGCCCCTGCACGCTGGCCCCGCGCCCTGCCGGGGCGTGGCGGGCAACGAGCTCGACGGTTCCGAGATAGGTGCAGCCGAAGGTCAGGGCGTGCAGCGGCTGGAGCAGAAGCAGGAGCGGCAGCGGCGGATCGAAGGCCATCGCCGCGAAGCGCAGCATGCCCGCCACCCCGCCGAGCAGCAGCAGCCGCTCCGGCCCCAGCCGCCGCGTCACCCGCGTGCCGAAATGGAACAGCACCACCTCGGCAAGCACCCCGAGCGACCACAGCAGCCCGATGATGCCGTCCGACAGGCCCTTGGCGTGCCACTGGATGGAGGCGAAAGCGTAAAGCACGGCGTGCGAACCCTGCACCAGCGCCGCCGCCGCCATGCCCACCAGCAGTACCGGGGCGAGGCTTCTCACGAGCCGCCACCCGCCGGCGGCACCCTCGCGATGGGCGCGCGGCACGGACGGCGCTTCCTTCAGCGTGGTGGCGGCCAGCGCGGCGGAGAGGCTGCCGGCGACGATCAGCCAAATCACCGCGTCGTGCGGCACCGGCCCGACAAGGCCGGCGAGCAGCCCGCCGGCCACCAGATTGCCGCCGATGAAGGCCATCGAACCCCAGAGCCGCACGCGGCCATAGTCGAGCAGCCCCTCGCGCCGGCGCGCCACCGCATAGGCGTCGAGCACCGGCAGGCTCGGCTGCCAGAAGGCGGCGGCGATGCCGAGGCCGAGCAGCACGAAGACGGCGCCCGGCGCCAGCGCGATGCCGGCAAAGCACAGGGCGGTCGCCAGCGAATAGCCGATCAGCGTCGCGCGGGGCCTTCCGCTATGGTCGGCGAGAAAGCCGCCGAGCGGCATGGTCAGCAGCCGCACGCCCTGCGGGATGGCGAGCGCCAGCGCGATCATCGCCGCGTCGAAGCCGCGATGCTGCAGCCAGACCGGAAAGAACGGCAGGAACACGCCGATGCCGAAGAACAGCCCGGCATAGGCGGCGGCGATGGCATGGCGGGGCGCGATGACGGGCACGGGGAAGCACCAGCGGGAACGCGCCTCGATAGCAGCCCCACGCCGCCCGCGCGAGATCGATGCCGCCGCGTCAGGGCCGGACGATCACCCCCAGCCGATCACCACCGGAAAATCACCACCAGGAATGGAAGTGATGCACCGGCCCGTGGCCCTGCCCGATATGCAGTTCCTCCGAGCAGGCGAGCGCGCGGGTGAGGTAGTCCTTCGCCGCCGTCACCGCGTCGCGCAGCTTCAGCCCGCGCGCGAGCCCGGCGGCGATGGCGGAGGAGAGCGTGCAGCCGGTGCCGTGCGTGTTGCGCGTGGCGACGCGCGCCGCGCTCAGTTCGAAGAAGCCCTTGGAGTCCAGCAGCACGTCGGTGCTCTGCGGTCCCTCGCCGTGCCCGCCCTTGATCAGCACCGCGCGCGGGCCGAAGGCGAGCAGACGCTCGGCCTGCCCGCGCACCTCCTCCAGCGTGGCGGCCGGCGCCTCGTCGAGCAGCGCCGCCGCCTCGGGCAGGTTCGGCGTGATCAGCAGGGCGCGCGGCAGCAGGCGCGCGCGCAGCGTCTCGATGGCCTCCGGCACCAGCAGCCGGTCGCCGGAAGCGGCGATCATCACCGGGTCGAGCACGATGGTGGACTGCCCGTGCCGCTCCAGCCCCGCCGCCACGACCTCGATGGCCTCGGGTCGCGAGAGCATGCCGATCTTGATCGCGTCGACGTCGAGGTCGGACAGAACGGCGTCGATCTGCGCGGCGATGAAGTCCGGCGGCACGTCGTGGATGCCGGTGACGCCGAGCGTGTTCTGCGCGGTGAGCGCGGTGATCACGCTGGCGCCGTAGACGCCGAGCGCCGAGAAGGTCTTGAGGTCGGCCTGTATGCCCGCGCCGCCGCCCGAATCCGAGCCGGCGATCGTCACGGCGATCGGTGTGGAACCGCTCATCTGCACCTCTCTCGCCGCGCGGTCGGGGAGCGTCGTCGCCGCAGGTTCTCCTGCCGGCGCACGGACCCGTTCCCTCCGCCGGCATGACCCGGATCAGGTTCGTGGGTTGGCAACGCCGCGACCCTATACGAACGGCCGCGCCTCGCCTCTCAGCCCGTGCGGGCACCCCAACGAGATCGTCATGGCGAGATAGGCGAAGCCGCCGGCCGGCGCAAGCAGGACGCGAAGGTCGCGGATGGCGGGTGCGCGGCCGGCGGTCGGCGGGGTTGCGCGCGGGCCGGCGTTCTGTTCCTTATCGGCCTCCCGCTCCCAAGCCGGAAAGCCGCGATGGTCCCCTTCTTCATGCAGATCAAATGTCACCTCGGCCGCTCCTACGAGGTGGCGAACGCCATCGCCGATGCGGAGATCGCCTCGGAGATCTATTCCACCGCCGGCGAGTTCGACCTGCTGGTGAAGTTCTATGTGCCGGATGGCACCGACATCGGCCATTTCGTCAATGAGAAGGTGCAGCTCTTCCCGGGCATCCTCGACACCCGCACGCTCATCACCTTCAAGGCGTTCTGAGGCCGCTCAGGCGGTCGGCCCGGCGGGAGGCGTCGCCGCCGCGTCCGCGCGGTTGCGCTCGATGCCGAGCTGCCGCTCGCGCCAGATGACGAAGAGCCCGGCGCCAATCACGACGGACGCGCCCAGCACCACCAGCAGCGGCGGTATCTCGGCGAACAGGATGAAGCCGAGCAGCAGCGACCACAGCATCGCCGAATAGGCGAAGGGCGCCACCACGGAGGCCGGCGCGTAGCGGTAGCTCTCGGTCAGCAGGATCTGCCCCACCCCGCCGACCAGCCCCATCGACACCAGCAGCACCGCGTCGCCCGGCCCCGGCAGCACCCAGCCCCAGCCGGCGGTGGCAAGCCCGGCGACCGCCGCCAGCGCCTGGAAATAGAACACGATGGCCGGCGTCGATTCGGTCTGCGTCAGCCGGCGCACCTGGATCATCGCCCCGGCGGTGAAGCCGGCGCCGATCAGCGCGCAGGCGGCGCCCACCACATGGTCGGCACTGTCGAAGGCGCCCGACATGTGCGGCCACAGCATGATCACCACGCCGGCAAGGCCCACGCACACCGCTGCCCAGCGATAGGCCTGCACGCGCTCGCGCAGCAGCACCGCCGCGAACACCACGGTGAGCAGCGGCGCGGTGAAGCCGATGGCGGTGGCGTCGGCGAGCGGAATGCGCGCCAGCGCCGAGAAGCCGAGGCTCATCGCCATCACGCCGACCGTGCCGCGCACGATGTGCCCGACCGGATGGGCGGTGCGCACCGCCGCGCTCACCTCGCCGCGCCAGGCGAGCAGCGCCAGCAGCGGGAACAGGGCGAAGAAGGAGCGCGAGAAGACGATCTCGCCGGTCGGAATGCGCTCCGAGACGATGCGGACCATGGCCGACATGATGGTGAAGAGGAACGTCGCGCCGACCTGCAGCGCGATGCCCTTGAGCGCGTTCATAATGGGCGCCATGGAGCACTTTCCCGACCGGCCGGCAAGCCGGTCGGGAAACGATATTTCCGGCGTCTCCTCCCCGCCTCAGGGAAAGGGATGCCCGCCCGCCAGCGCGATGCCGCCGAACACGGCGGCGATGGCGACCGCAAGGCAGAGGACGGCCCGCCAGATGGCACCCGGCGTCGCCGGCGCGCGGTCGAGAAACGCGCCCGCCGGCTTGTGCCCGACGATCATGGCGCGGATCAGGTTGTCCGGCCCGAGCAGGGAGTGGAGGAGGTTCGCCGCCACATGCAGCCCGATCAGCGCCAGCAGCCAGGGGTAAAGCCACTGGTGCCACGCCGAGGCGCGGCCCATGGCCTCGTCGCTCACCACTCCGGTCAGCGGCGCGTAGACCGCGATGTCGTCGGTGGTGAACAGCCCGGACAGCGCCTGCGCGCCGACCACGAGGAGCAGCGCCATCACCATCCAGCCGCCGGGCGGGCTGTGGCCGAGGAAATGCTGCGGCCGGCCGCGCAGCAGCGCGTTCGCATAGGCCAGCAGGGCACCCGGCCCGCGCAGGAAGCCCGCGAAGCGCGCCGTAGAGCCGCCGACGAAGCCCCAAAGCACGCGGAACACCAGCACAACGAGGATGGCGAGCCCGTTCCACTGGTGCCAGACGAGGCCGGCATCGCCATAGTAGCGGCTGGCGAAGGCGAGCCCCACCAGCGCGGCCAGCGTCCATTTGGCGAGGCGCGTCGGCAGGTCCCACGCGAAAACCTCCCTTGCAAGGACCTGCCCCGCAAGCACCTCCCCTGCCCCCTCCCGCGCCGGCGACGCGGCCGGCACCGGCGATTGCGGTCCCGCGCTCACGTCACTTCTTCTGGCGGAACGTGTCGTGGCAGGTGCCGCAATTGCGCACCACGCCGGGGAAATTGGCCTTGAAGCTGGCCTCGTCGGTGATCGCCGCGCGCGCGGCGGTGGCGTCGGAGGCCAGCTTGCCGAACAGCGCGTCGAATTCCGCCTTCTTCTGCCAGACGGCGGGCAGCGCCTCGGTGTTCGGGCCGGGGCCGGAGCCTTCGGGGAACAGGGTGGGCAGCACCTTGGCGTTCTTCGCATAGGTGTCGAGCGCCGCCTGAACTGTCGCGAGGTCGAAGGGCGCCTGCCCACGCAGCATGCCGGCGACCGGACGGGTCGCGCTGCCGAACTCCTTCAGCAGCGTCTGCCGCTCCTTCACGACATCGGTCTGGGCGACGACCGCAGTGGCGGCGACGGCGGAGATCATGGCGACTGCGGCGGCAATCGTCAGGCGACGTGACATGCAATGCTCCCAACTGTGCGTGCTGCGACGCAGCACATGCGAGGGCCACCTTATTGGTGGGAGGTGCGATGACAATCGGCCGGAGGTCGCGTTCGCGCGCTCGTGAAGGCGGCGGCCGGAATGTTCCCCGTCTAATGGGTTTCGCGGTTCGTGCTTTCCCGCATTCTCAGGCGCCGTCTTTGACCTTAGGTCATGGATAAGCCCCACCCACGGAGAGAAGCGCCATGTCCATCCGCACCGTCCTGCTGCACGCCGCCCCCGATTCCGGCTTCGATGACCGGCTGGCTTTCGCCGTGGCGCTCGCCCGCCAGACCGGCGCGGCCGTCAAGGCGCTCTACACGCTCTATCCCGCCGGCGTGCCGCGCGTGGGCCGCGCCCTCTCCATCTATGTCAACGAGCTGGTGCATGAGGCGAAGGAGAAGGAGCCCGCCTTCAAGGCGAAGTTCGAGCAGGCCCTCGCGGCCGCCGGCGTCGCCGGGACATGGACGGTCGTTGACGGCGAAGTCACCTCGGCGCTGCGTGACGAAGTCACCTTCGCCGATGTCACCGTGGTCAGCGAGACCCCCTACGGCACGGTCGACGACCAGCTCGCCGCCACCCTCCCCGAGCATCTCGCCCTCGCCTGCAACGGTCCGGTTGCCGTCGTGCCGACCGGCAAGCCGGTGCCTGCCCGCATCGGCCGCGCGCTGGTGGCGTGGAAACCCTCGCGCGAGGCCGGCCACGCGGTGCGCTTCGCCCTGCCCCTGCTCGCCACCGCCGACGAGGTGGAAGTGCTCACGGTGGAGGAAGGCGATCCGGCCGCCACCGCGTCCGGCGCCCGCCTTGTCGCCTGGCTGAACAGCCACGGCGTCAATGCCCGCCATCACCACGCCAAAGACGGCGCGGCCGGCGTCACCATCGCCAACGAGGTGCAGAAATTCGGCGCCGACATTCTGGTGATGGGCGTCTACAGCCGTTCGCGCCTTGCCGAAATGGTGCTGGGCGGCGTCACCGCCTCTCTGCTGGTCGATCCGCCGGCGGCGCTGCTCGTCGCGCACTGAGCGCCCCCCCCCCGCACAGCGCGCCTGTCCGAGAACGATGCCGCCGCGCCCGGCCGGGCCGGCGGCATCGTCGCGTTTGGCGCGGAATGCCCCCACGCATTCGGCGATTGACGGTTGCAAGGCGGCAGGCTGGCGCCTAGCTCTCGGCGGCCGGCGCGGCATCGGATCGTGCGCGCAGGCGTGAACCGGAGCCCGCCGTGCCGCTCGCCTCGCAATTGCTGCCGCTGTTCCTGTTCGCCCTCGCGGGCGCCCTCACCCCCGGGCCGAACAACATGATTTCGGCGGGCTCCGGCGCCGCCTTCGGCTTCCGCCGCACCCTGCCGCAGATCTGGGGCGTCACCGTCGGCTTCGCCGTCATGGTCATGGCGGTCGGCATGGGGCTCGGCACGCTGTTCATGGCGATCCCCTACATGCACCAGACGTTGAAGATCGTCGGGTCGGCCTATCTGCTCTACCTCGCCTGGAAGATCGCCAATGCCGGCGGGCCGGGCGGCGGCACGGCGATGGAGAAGCCGATGACGCTGCTTCAGTCGGCGCTGTTCCAGTGGGTGAACCCCAAGGCGTGGACCATCGCGCTCTCCATCGTGCCGGCCTTCACCACGGTGGACGGCGACAACCTGTTCGCTGAGGTGCTGGTGATCGCGCTCGTCTCCGGCCTTGTGACGCTGCCGAGCCTGAGCCTGTGGGCCGGCTTCGGCGCCCTGCTCGCCCGGCTGCTTTCCACCCCGCGCCAGCAGCGCATTGTGAATCTCGTCATGGCCGCGCTCGTCGCCGCCAGCGTGCTGATGCTGTTCATGTGAACGCTGCACTGCAGCATCGTCATAAAAACGTGATGCGACTCGGGCTTATCTGCCCGCATGAACGCAACGACACGCCTGTTCGCGGGCATGACCGAAGAGGCTTCCGAGGTGAACGACGCACCCGAGGCGCGCCGGTACCGCAGCCTGTTCCTCTCCGACGTCCATCTCGGCACGAAGGGCTGCCAAGCCGATCTCCTGCTCGATTTCCTGCGCTACCACGAGGCCGACACCATCTACCTCGTCGGCGACATCGTGGACGGCTGGCGGCTGCGCTCCGGCTGGTACTGGCCGCAGGCCCATAACGACGTGGTGCAGAAACTCCTGCGCAAGGGCCGCAAGGGCGCGCGCATCGTCTACCTGCCGGGGAACCACGATGAATTCCTCCGCGACTATTACGGCAGCCATTTCGGCGGCATCGAGGTGGTCGAGACGGCGATCCACGAGGCCGCCGACGGCAAGCGCTACCTCGTCATCCACGGCGACGTGTTCGACGTCGTCGTGCGCCACGCCAAATGGCTCGCCTTCCTCGGCGACGGCGCCTACACCGCTGCACTCGGCCTCAACACCTACCTCAACTGGATACGGCGCAAGCTCGGCTTTCCCTATTGGTCTCTGAGCCAATGGGCCAAGCTGAAGGTCAAGAACGCGGTCAACTTCATCGGCCGCTTCGAGGAGGCCGTCGCTACCGAGGCGCGCCGCCACAAGGTGGATGGCGTGGTCTGCGGCCATATCCACCACGCCGTCATTCACGGCAGCTTCGGCGTCCAGTATCTTAACTGCGGCGACTGGGTGGAAAGCTGCACGGCGATCGTCGAACATCCCGACGGGCGCTTCGAGCTGATCGACTGGGCCCGCCACACACGGGCGCAAGTGAACGCGCCGCTGCTGCTCGAAAGCCCGAAGGTCGCCGCCTGATGCACATTCTCGTCGCGACGGACGCCTGGCTGCCGCAGGTCAACGGCGTCGTGCGCTCGCTGCAGAACACGGCGCGCGAGGCGGCGGAGCTCGGTGTGCGGATCGACTTCCTCACCCCCGGCGATTTCCGCACCGTGCCGATGCCGACCTATCCGGAGATCCGCCTCGCCCTCGCCACGCCCGGCCGGATCGCCCGCCGCATGGACGAGATCGGCGCCGACTTCGTGCACATCGCCACCGAAGGCCCCATCGGGCTGATGGCGCGCCGCGTGTGCCTGCGCCGGGGGCAGAGCTTCACAACGTCCTACCACACCCGCTTCCCGGAATATCTGGCGGCCCGCGCCCCGGTGCCGCAGCGGCTGTCCTATGCCTTCCTGCGCCGCTTCCACAATTCCGGCGCCGGCATCATGGTCTCGACCCCGACGCTGGAGGCCGAGCTGCGCGGGCGCGGCTTCAACAACATCATGCGCTGGTCGCGCGGCGTCGACGCCGCGCTGTTCCGCCCGCGCGCGGTTGAGGAGATGGACCCGCGCGTCGCCGCCCTGCCGCGCCCGATCTTCCTGTCGGTCGGCCGCGTGGCGGTGGAGAAGAACATCTCCGCCTTCCTCGACCTCGACCTGCCCGGCAGCAAGGTCGTGGTCGGCGACGGCCCGGCGCGTGCCGAATTGCAGGCCCGCCATCCGGACGTGCACTTCCTCGGCCTCAACGAAGGCGAGGCGCTCGCGCGCATCTATGCTTCGGCCGACGTCTTCGTCTTCCCGAGCCTCACCGACACCTTCGGCATCGTGCTGCTGGAAGCGCTTGCCAGCGGCCTGCCGGTCGCCGCCTATCCCGCCACCGGCCCGAAGGACGTGATCGGCGAGGCGGAAATCCCGGTCGGCGTGCTCGGCGAGGATCTGCGCCGGTCGGCACTGGCCGCGCTCGACATCGATCGGGCAGCGGCACGCGCCTTCGCCCAGCGCTTTTCCTGGCGCGCCTGCACCGAGCAGTTCCTGCACAATATCGAGACGGCGCATGCCCGCGCCGGCCGGGCCGCCGCTCTCGCGGGCTGACGGCCGGGTGCACCGCTCAGGCGGCAGCGAGGCAGCGGGCGAAGGTCGAGCCGTCGACATTGCCGCCCGACAGCACGATGGCGGCCACCTTGCCCGTGAGATCAAGCCTGCCGGCCAGCACCGCGGCGAGCGCCACCGCCCCGCCCGGCTCGACCACGATCTTCAGCTCCTCAAAGGCGAAGGCCACCGCCCGCGCGACTTCCTCGTCGGTGGCGGAGACCCCCTCGCCGACGATGCGCGAGGAAATCTCGAAGGTCAGCCGGCCCGGCGTCGCCGCCAGCAGCGCGTCGCAGATCGAGCCCGAAGCGCGGTTGTTGCGCTCGCGCCCGCCGGAGCGGAAGGAGCGCGCATGGTCGTCGAAACCGGCCGGCTCGGCCGTCATCACCCGCGCCTCGGGGAAGCGGTCCTTCACCGCCAGCGCGATGCCGGAGACGAGCCCGCCGCCGGAGGCGTTGGCCACCACCACGTCCGGCGCCAGCCCGCGCGCGGCGAGGTCCTCGGCGATCTCCAGCCCCACTGTCCCCTGCCCGGCGATGATGTGGAAATCGTCATAGGGCGGCACGAACACCGCCCCGCGCTCGGCCGCGATGGCACCGGCGATGGCGTCACGGTCGTCGCGCTCGCGATCGTACTGCACCACCTCGCCGCCGAAGGCGATAGTGCGGGCGCGCTTCATCTCGGGCGCGTCCTTCGGCATCACGATGACCGAGCGCATGCCCATCAGGCTCGCCGCCGCCGCCACGCCCTGCGCATGGTTGCCGGAGGAGCAGGCGACCACGCCGCCGGCCCGCTGGTCCGCCGGAATGCGCGAGATTCGGTTATAGGCGCCGCGGAACTTGAAGGAGCCCGTGCGCTGCAAGGGCTCGGGCTTGAGGAAGACGCGCCCGCCGGTGATCTCGTCGAGGCGCGACGAGCTGATCAGCGGGGTGCGGACGGCGACGCCGGCCAGCCTCTCGGCGGCCGAGACCACGTCGTCGATGGTGGGGAGTGCGTTGCTCTGCATCATGGCGCGAGCTTAGTCCGGCCGCGCCGGTCCCGCATCAGATTTCGCAGGTGCAGCGGACGGCGCTTGCGTCGCCGGACGCGCGCCACCTAGATACGGGACGGACAGGGACAGACAGGAGACCGCATGTCGGGCCGCACGCGCAGTTTCGATCGGAGCGACATGGATGCCGGCGCGCAGGCCATCACCGGCCAGCTCGGCCGCACCATCCAGCGGCTGCGCAAGGCCTACAACCTCTCGCTCTCCGAGCTGTCCGAGCAGTCCGGCGTCGCCAAGTCGATCATCAGCCAGATCGAGCGCAACGAGACCAACCCGACGCTCGCCACGGTCTGGCGGCTTTCGCAGGCGCTCGACATGTCCATCGACCGCTTCATGGCGGCGACCGACGACGAGCCCTTCGTCGAGCACCTCACCCGCGCCGACACGCCGATCCTGCTGTCGGAGGACGGCAAGTGCCGGCTCACCATCACCGGCTGGATCAAGACGGTGGAATGGCTGCAATGGTTCGACTTCGCCGCCGAGCCGGGCGGCGAGCTGGTCTCGGACGGCCACCAGCGCGGCTCGGTCGAGTGCCTGTCGGTGCTGTCGGGCGAGTTGCAGGTCGAGTGCGGCGACGCGTTCGAGACCGCCCGCGCCGGCGAAACGCTGCGCTACCGCTGCGACCGCCGCCACGTCATCCGCAACCTCGGCACCGAGCCGGCCCACGCCACCATGGTCTGCCTGCTCAAGGCCGCCGTGCTGGATTGACGCCGGACAGCCTCCGAAACGAAAACGGGCGCCTGAAGGCGCCCGTCCGAATACCCGTTCCCAGCCCGTCGACGTCATGCCCGGGCTTGACCCGGGCATCCACGAGACAACCGGCCCGGGAAGTCGTGGATCCCCGGCTCAAGGCCGGGGATGACGGCCGATCGTTCGTACCGGCCGTCCTTACTCCATTCCCGCCTCAGAGCTTGCCGAGCGGGATGAACTGCGTCTCGCCGTTCGAGCCGTCCACGCCGTCATTGTCGGTGACGATGAAGGCATTGCCGGCGGCGTCGATGGCGAAGCTCTCCACCTTGTCGAGCACGTAGCCGTGCGGCGCCTGCAGCAGCGGCAGCAGGTCCTTCACCTCGGTCTTGGCGAGCACCGGCGGGGCGGCCTCGCTGCCGAGCGGGGCCGGCGTCACGTCCTTGAGCGAGACGAAAGTCAGCTTCTTCAGCTTGGCCTCGGGGCCGACGAGGTTGTCGCGCTCGATGGCGATGAGGCCGTCCTTGTACGGGGTGAGCTCGGAGAGGCCGACCCAGCCCTTTTCGATCTTGGCGAGCGGGTAGCGCACATAGCCCCAGCTCTTGGTCGCCGGCTTGTAGGCGATCAGCTTGGCGAAGCCCTTGGGATCGTCCTTCCACTCGCGCTGCACGGCGATCCAGGCGGTCTCCTCGGCGCCGGAGCCGATCACGGCGACGCCCTCGAAGCCGAAGCGGGTGGCCTGAGCGGCCAGCGCCTCGGGGAGAGCGATCTCTTCGGCCACCGCGCCGTCGGCGTCGACACGCAGCAGAAGGTTCTGCGTCGCCTTTTCCTTCTTCTCGGGATTGCCCTCGGAGACCGCCCAGAAGCCGCCCTCGGGGCGCACCGCGATGCCTTCGAGGTCGAGGCCCTTGGCCGGCTCGCCGCCCTTGGTCAGCACCTTGGCGGCGACGATCTTCGCCGGGGTGGCGGTCGCGTCGACGGTGAGGATGCGGGCCTGCGCATAGGCGCTGTCGGTCACGGCATAGAGCGTGCCCGGCTGCTTGGGATCGGCGGCGAAGCCCGACAGGGCCGACCACCAGATCGGCAGCCCGTCCGGGCCGTCGGCGGAGACGATGGTCGGATAGGCCGGCTTGGCGCCGGGCTGGCGCTGGTAGAGCGTGACGACCGAGCCGATGCCGCCGTCCTCGCGCAGATCGGTCTCGGCGGCGGTGACGAACAGCTCGCGCTTGGGCAGGGCGATCAGGCCCTCGGGGCCGACGCCGCCCGGCAGAACCTGCAGGAATTCCGGCGCCGCGCCGGGACCCTTGTCGCGATACACGAAGACCAGCGAGCCGCGCTCGGACGCCACGAAGATCAGGCGGTCCTCGCCGAAGGTCGCGACTTCCGCGCCCTCCATCTCGATGCCCTTCTTGTTGCGCTTCTCGGGATAGTGGCCGAGCCGCACCGCGAGATGCTCGGGCGCCGCGCCGCTCTCGAACACCAGCTTGCCGGTCTTGTCGAAGATGGAGAAGCCACGCGTGCCGCCCTTCCAGTCGCCTTCATTGGCGATCACGAAGCGCTCGTCGTCGATCCACTGCACGGTGTCCGGCTCCCGGGCGACACCCTTGGCCGAGCCCGACAGGTCGATCACGCCGTCCTTCTTGGTGTCGATGTGGTCGAGATCCACCGTGCCGGCGGAGAAATGCGCCGTCACCTTGCCGGTCGGCAGGTCCACCACCACGATGTGGTTGTTCTCCTGCAGCGTGACGACGGCCTCGTTGCGGGAGTTGATGTCGAGATATTCCGGCTCCGGGTCCTCGGGCGCGACGGCGGCGAGGCCGGTGAGGTCGACGACCTTCTTGGACTCGTCCACCACGCGACCGTTCTTCACCTCGAAATAGGTGAGGTTGCCGGCCGGCATCTGCGGGATGGCGCCGTCATTCACCTCTTCGTCGCGTTCGTTCTCGATGGCGATGGCGAGGTAGCTGCCATCCGGGCTCTTGGTGATCGAATCCGGCTGGCCGCCGAGGTCCACCTTGTCCTCAACCTTGCGGGTCGCGAGGTCGACGACGGCCAGATGGCCCGACGGATTGGACTTCGATTCGGAGGTATTGACGCCGACATAGGCCTTGGAGCCGATCACGACCGTCGTGGTGGGCTCGCCGTCGAGGGCGACGATGCCCGCCGCCTTGGGCGCCGCCGGGTCGGTGATGTCGATGAAGCCGATGCGCTTGCCGGGGCTGTCGCTGTAGATCAGCGTGTTGCCGTCCTCGGTGAAGGTGATGATCTCGGCCGCCGTCGACTTCGCCGGATCGGCACCGGCCGGCAGGTTGTCGATCACGTTGAACGTGCCGATGCGGTTGAAGGGAGCGTCGGCCGCCAGGGCCGGGCCGCCGACGCCGGCAAGGGCAAGCACGGCCGCCGACACGCCGGCGAGAAGAATCGCGCGCATGGAAAAATCCCCGTCAGTGTGCGGGCGGATGCCCGCGCTGACGCCTTTCAATGCCGGGCAAATGACAGGGCGATGACGAAATCACGCGGCGCGCGCGGAACTCCCGGCGCCGGTATGGGGAACCGGACCGCCGGGGAGCCGCTGTCCGACCCGCGCTTCCGGTCAGAAATTTTTGCCAGTGCACCCCCGCAAAGCGGCAGAAATGTTGGCGAATGCGACTTTGGTCGATCACGTTTAGCGGTAAAGTTGCGAATTAGGACTTGCGCTTGCCGTTTCGTCAGTCTCTCCTTGCGTCATCGGGACAAGGCGCTCAATCGCCGCCCGGCGGGCACGACCCGCACCGGAAACGCCACAGGAGGAACAACCCATGACCGATACGTCAGGGAAGACCACGGACGCGCGTCACGACGTCCGTACCAGCCGCCGCCGCTTCATCGCCACCGCTGCGGCGGCCGCAGCCGGCGCCACCGTCGCCGCTCCCGCCGTGCACGCGCAGGCGCCCATCAAGCTGAAATTCCAGTCGACCTGGCCGAACAAGGACATCTTCCACGAGTTCGCCGGCGACTATGTGAAGCGCGTCAACGCCATGACCGGCGGGCGCGTCGAACTGGAAATCCTGCCGGCCGGCTCGGTGGTTCCCGCCTTCCAGATGCTGGACGCGGTATCCTCGGGCGTGCTCGACGGCGGCCACGGCGTGGCGGCCTACTGGTACGGCAAGAACAAGGCGTTCTCGCTGTTCGGCACCGCGCCGGCCTTCGGCTGGGACGCCGACGAGCTGCTCGGCTGGGTCCGCTACGGCGGCGGCCAGGAGCTCTATGACGACCTCGTTCAGAACACGCTGAAGCTGAACGTCGTCGGCATGCTGACGGGCCCGATGCCCGGCCAGCCGCTCGGCTGGTTCAAGAAGGAGATCACCTCCGCCGCCGACATGAAGGGCATGAAGTACCGCACCGTCGGCCTCGGCGCGGACCTCTTCAAGGAGTTCGGCGCGGCGGTCACCATCGTTCCGGGCGGCGAGATCGTGCCGGCCATCGACCGTGGCCTGCTCGACGGCGCCGAGTTCAACAACCCGTCCTCGGACCTCGTGCTCGGCTTCCCCGACGTCGCCAAGGTCTACATGCTCGGCAGCTACCATCAGGCGCTCGAATGCTTCGAGATCCTGTTCAACAAGACCAAGTTCCAGAGCCTGCCGGCCGACGTTCAGGAGATCCTGAAGGGCGCCTCCGACGCCACCTCCTCCACCATGATGTGGAAGGCGCAGGACCGCTACTCGAAGGACCTCGCGGCCATCAAGGCGCGCGGCGTCAAGGTTCTTCCCACCCCCAAGGCGGTGCTGGAAGCCCAGCTCAAGGCCTGGGACGTGGTGATCGCCAACCTCTCGGCCGACCCGGTCTTCAAGAAGGTGGTGGACAGCCAGAAGGAATGGGCCAAGCGCATCGTCGGCTTCCGCCTCGAATACGAGCCGGATTCCAAGTTCGCTTACGACCACTTCTTCAAGACGGCCTGATCCGCGGTTCGCGTCCCGCCCCTCTCCGGCGACGGAGAGGGGCTTTTGGTATCGGCAGTGCTCTGGCGCCCGGCCGGCTCGCCTTCCCCCGGTCTCCAGCGGGCCGTTGCGCGCCGCCGGACGCATCGCCGTCGCCTGAGACCGTGGCCGTACGAGGCTCAACTATCCGAGGCCCCTCCCCATGCAATCCATCCTTCTCGGCGTTGACCGGGTGAACGCCTTCATCGGCAAGCTGTTCGCCTGGTGCATCGTCATCCTCATGGCGGCGATATGCTACGAGGTGTTCCGCCGCTACGTCCTGCGAGACCCCACCACCTGGGCCTATGACGTCAGCCTCATGCTCTACGGGGCCCTGTTCATGATGGCAGGCGCCTACACGCTGTCGCGCAACGGCCATGTGCGAGGCGACTTCATCTACCGGAAGTGGTCGCCGCGCACGCAGGCCAAGAGCGACCTGGTCCTTTACTTCCTCTTCTATTTCCCCGGCATCCTCGCGCTGATCTATTCCGGCTGGGGCTATTTCTACCTCTCCTACCTGCTGAACGAGCACTCCTCCTTCAGCCCCGAGGGCCCCGTCATCTGGCCGTTCAAGGCCATCATTCCCTTCGTCGGCGTGATGATGCTGTTCCAGGGAATCGTGGAAGTCGTGCGCTGCTGGATCTGCATCCGCGACGGCGACTGGCCCCAGCGCCTGCACGACGTGGAGGAATTGGAGAAGGTCATTCTCGACGAGGCCGCCGCCAAGGCGGCACTGGAAGAACAAGCCGCCAACGCCGCCGAGCGTGAAGGCACGACGCGGGGGTCGCTGTGATGTTCCTGTCCGATCCTGCACTCGGCATTCTGATGCTGGTGCTGTTCCTGATCCTGCTGATGCTCGGCTTCCCCATCGCCTTCACGCTGATGGCGCTGGGCGTGGGCTTCGGCTACCTCGCGATCGGGGACGGCGTCTTCCAGCTCTTCGTCCAGCGCACCTATTCGGTGATGGCGAACGACGTGCTCATCTCGATCCCGCTGTTCCTGTTCATGGGCTACGTGATCGAGCGGGCGAACATCCTCGACCGGCTGTTCCGCGCCATCCAGCTCGCCGCCGGGTGGATTCCCGGCTCGCTGGCGGTGGCCACGCTGATCACCTGTGCGCTGTTCGCCACCGCCACCGGCATCGTCGGCGCGGTGGTCACGCTGATGGGCCTGCTGGCCTTCCCGGCCATGCTGCGCGCCGGCTACGACACCCGTATCGCCTCGGGCGTCGTCTGCGCGGGCGGCTGCCTCGGCATCCTCATCCCGCCGAGCGTCATGCTCATCCTCTACGGCGCCACGGCCGGCGTTTCGGTGGTCAAGCTCTACGCCGCCGCCTTCATTCCCGGCATCACGCTGGCGGGCATGTACATGCTCTATGTGGTCATTCGCGTGATGATCAATCCGTCGCTGGCACCCAAGCTGCCCGAGGCGGAGCGCAACGTGCCAGTGATGACGATCATCTGGGCGCTGCTGACCTCGTTCTTCCCACTCGTCCTGCTGATCGTCACCGTGCTGGGCTGCATCATCCTCGGCCTTGCTACGCCCTCCGAGGCGGCGGCGGTCGGTGCGCTCGGCGCGATCCTGCTGGCGCTCGCCTACCGCACCTTCAGCATCGAGAAGCTGAAGGACTCGGTGTTCCTGACGGCGCGCGCCTCGGCCATGGTCTGCTGGCTGTTCGTGGGCTCGGCGGTGTTCTCCGCCGTGTTCGCCCTGCTCGGCGGCCAGCGCGTGGTGGAAGAGTTCATCATGGGGCTGGATCTCGGGCCGATCGGCTTCCTGATCCTGACCCAGGTGATCATCTTCGTGCTGGGCTGGCCGCTGGAATGGACGGAGATCATCGTGATCTTCCTGCCGATCTTCCTGCCGCTGCTCGACCATTTCGGCATCGACCCGATCTTCTTCGGCGTGCTGGTGGCGCTCAACCTGCAGACCTCGTTCCTGTCCCCGCCGGTGGCGATGGCGCCCTTCTACCTAAAGGGCGTGGCACCCAAGCACGTGTCGATCGACGAGATCTTCTCGGGCGTCATGCCGTTCATCTTCATCGTCGTCTTCGCGATGGTGCTGCTCTACACCTTCCCGAACTTCGCGCTCTGGCTGCCCAATTACCTCTATGGGGGCTGAGCCGCGCGGATGCGCATGAAAAGGAAACGGGCCCGGCGACGGGCCCGTTTTCATTTGGACGGCAGTACGGAAAGGGGGCGTCCGCCTCAGGCGGTGAGCGCCTTCGGGTCGCCCGGCGCCGTCTTCCAGCCGAGGGCGGGGAAGCGCACCACGCGGCGGCCGCGGAAATCCGCCTCGCAGACGAGATGGCCGCGCTCCTCCATATAGGTCAGCAGCCAGCGCCCGCGCGAGGGCGAGCGGCTGCCATAGGCGCGCGCCAGCGCCTCGTCGGCCGGCGACGGCGCCCCGTCCATGCCGGCGCGGGCGAGCAGCAGGAACACGCCCTGCATCTCCTCCGGCAGGCCTGCGGCCTGATCCACCGCGCGCTGCCAGCCCGCGTCGCCGGTGCGCGCCTCCAGCCCGGCGCGGGCGATGGCGAGGCGGCGGGTGAAGTCGGCGAGGTCGGGCACCTTGGAGCCGATGCGGCGCACCCGGCAATGCACGAGGAAATCGGGATAGAGCGCGGCGGCCGAGCGGAACGGCGCCTCCGGATCGGCGACGAACTGGCGCACGATCTCCTCCACCAGCGCCTCGCGCTCGGCGTCGAAGGCGGCGGCGGCCTCGGGATCGACCGGCACCGGCGCGGGGGCCGGCGTGTCCTCGATGGTCTCCAGCAGTTCCTCGGTCGCCGGCACCGCCGCGCGCGGCGGCGGGGCAGGCAGCGGCTCGGTGGCCAGGTCGTCGAAGATCAGGTCCTGTATCTGCGCCGAGCCGAGCTCCGGCGGCGGCATCAGCGCCGGGCGGCCGTTGCGGCTGGCGGTCTCGACATGGCCGATCTTCACCGGCAGCGGCCGGCGCGACAGGGCCGGCCCGAGCGCCACGAACGATCCGGTGTTGAGATCGCGAAAACTCTCGGCCTGCCGCTTTTCCATGCCGAGCAGGTCGGCGGCGCGCGCCATGTCGATGTCGAGGAAGGTGCGGCCCATGAGGAAGTTCGAGGCCTCGGCCGCCACGTTCTTGGCCAGCTTGGCGAGGCGCTGGGTGGCGATGACGCCGGCGAGGCCGCGCTTGCGGCCGCGGCACATGAGGTTGGTCATCGCCGAGAGCGAGACGCGGCGCGCCTCGTCGGAAATCTCGCCGGCGCCCGAGGGCGCGAAGAGCTGCGCCTCGTCGACCACCACCAGCATGGGGAACCAGTGCTCCCGTTCGGCGTCGAACAGCCCGTTCAGGAAGGCGGCGGCGGAGCGCATCTGCGCGTCGGCGTCGAGGCCTTCGAGGTTGAACACCACCGAGGCGCGGTGGCGGCGGATGCGGGCGGCGATGCGCCCGATCTCGCCGGCGGTGCGCTCGGCGTCGATCACCACATGGCCGAAGCGCTCGGCGAGGCCGACGAAATCGCCTTCCGGGTCGATGATCGCCTGCTGCACATGGCCGGCGCTCTGCTCCAGCAGCCGACGCAGCAGATGCGACTTGCCGGAGCCGGAATTGCCCTGCACCAGCAGGCGCGTGGAGAGAAGCTCCTCCAGATCGAGCCTCACCGGCTGGCCGGCATTGCTGCTCCCAAGCTCGATACCGATCTTCATCCTGCCTGCGATCCCGATGTTAAGCCCCGGCCTAGCACGCGCGCGCGAACGCTTCAGGGGCTTGACCGCAGAACTCCACAGATTCGGCCCAGCGGGGCAAGGGTCGCGGAGCATTGGGCACGCGCGAGCGCAGGGAAAGAGCGCGCTCGACGCCGCCGCCCGCCTGTGCGAAACCGGACGCCATGTCGGCTCCGCTCTTCACCATCGGCTACGAACAGGTCTCCTCCTCCGCCGTGCTCGACACGCTGGAAGGGGCGGGCGTCGGCCTGCTGGTCGACGTGCGCGCGGTCGCCGCCTCGCGCCGGGCCGGCTTCTCCAAGAACATCCTCGCCGCCGGGCTGCGCGAGCGCGAGATCGACTATCTGCACCTGCGCGGCCTCGGCACGCCGGCGGAAGGCCGGCAGGCGGCGCGCAGCGGCGACTATGCGGGCCTGCGCCGCATCTACGACGCCCATCTCGCCACCCCGGCCGCGCAGGAACAGCTCGACGAACTGGCCTCGCTGGTCGCGACGGGCCGGCGCGTGTGCCTGCTGTGCTTCGAGCGCCACCCCGAGCATTGCCACCGCCAGATGATCGCCGAACTTATCTGCGAGCGGGTCGGCGTCGAGGTCGCCCATCTCGCGGCCCCGCCGGTCTGAGGCCCTGCGACAAAATGCGGCATGCCGGTGATTGCAGGCCGCGAGGCGAACACTTCCCGGTTGATTGAGGCCACCCGGGCGAAGTGCTCGGATGGGTTGCACAACCCTTAGCCCTCCCCATCTCGCGAGCGCGGCGATGCACCTTTCGCCCGTGCATGCCCGCGCGCGCGTGCTGCCTGCGCTTCCCTTTGCGCATCCGCTCGTCGCCGCCCTGCTGGCCGCGCTCTGCCCCGAGGCCGGGGCGGAAGAGCTGCTGCCGTCCGCGCTCAAGGGCAGGTTGTATTTCTTCTCCGGCGTCGATGTTGCCCGCGACAGCTCCTATGGCTGGGGCGGCATGGCATGGGCGCCCTTCGGCCCGATGGACCGCGAGGGGTTTCGCCTGCGCGGCCAGATGGGCGGGGGCACCTACGACTACCGCACCCAGGCGGTGCCCGGCGGCTGGAACACCGGCGAGAAGCTGGAGGGCGAGGTGCTGGCCGGCTGGCAGTTCCTGCGCGGCGCCCATGCGCTGGCGCTCTATGCCGGCGTCAACGTGGTCGACAACCGGCTGCAGTACGCCGACCCCGGCAACCGCGACCAGGGCACGCAGTTCGGCGCCAAATTCACCGCCGAATGGTTCTACCGCGTCGACGCGCGCCGCACCCTCACCGCCGCCGTCTCCGGCTCCACCGCCGACGGCACGGTGAATGCCCGCGCGGGCGCCGGCTGGCGGGTGCTCGACTGGCTCGACCTCGGCGTCGAGGCCAGCCTTTCCACCGACTGGCTGGACGAGAGCGCGCGCGTCGGCGGCGTGCTCGCCCTGCCGCTCGAACGCTACGAGCTGCGCGCCGCCGGCGGCTGGCGCTGGAGCAGCGACAGCGACGACGGCGCCTATGGCACGCTGTCGATCTTCATGCCGTTCTGAGGGACCGCTCAGGCATCCTCGGCCCTCATGGCCTCCAGCGCCGCGTCTGCATCCACATCGGCATGTTCGGCAAGCTCGTGCAGCGCCAGCGCCTCCAGCTCGTCGCGCGTGTCGACATCGAGGAAGATCGCCTCGTCCTCGCACGCGACCTCGGCCACGAGGCCGGCATTGGCCGCGATGATCGCGCGCGCCCCGACATCTCCCGCCAGCGCGGTCAGCGCGGGAAACAGCCGCCGCGACCAGGCGACCGGATTGCCCCGCTTTCCCTGCGCCACCGGCACGGCGATGAGGCGCTCGGTGTCGATGGCGCCCGCCAGCCGGTCGACCAACGCGCCCTCGATGGCCGGCATGTCGCCCAGCATCACCACCGCCCGGTCCACCTGCTCCGGCAGCGCCAGTATGCCGGCGCGCAGCGAGGTGGAGAGCCCCGCCGCGAAGTCGGGATTATGCGCGAACACCACGTCGAGCCCGCCGAGTGCCGCGCGCACGCCGTCCGCCTCATGGCCCGTGACCACGACGACGGGCCGCGCCGTCGAGGCCAGCGCCGCCTCCACCGCCCGGCGCACCAGCGGCACGCCGCCGAGCGGCGCGGTGAGCTTATGCGCCTCCGGCATGCGCGAGCCGAGGCCGGCCGCCAGCACCACGGCGGCGGCGCGGCCAGCGGGCGCGGCATCGGTCTTCGCCTTGCCCGGCTTCGCCACCCCCGGCGCGCCGTCCTCCTTGCCCTGCCCGAGCGGCATCCGGCGCAGCGCGGCGATCACCTGCGCCAGCACGGAGACGGCGATCTCCGCCGGGTTCGCCGCGCCGATGTCGAGGCCGATAGGCGCGCGCAGGCTCGCCCGCGCCTCGGGCGGCACGCCCCGCCCGGCCAGCCGCTCCAGCCGCGCCGCATGGGTGCGCCGCGAGCCCAGCGCGCCCACATAGAAGCAGCCCGCCTTGAGCGCGGCCACCAGCGCCGAATCGTCGATCCGCGCCTCGTGCGAGAGCGCGGCGACGGCCGTGAAGGGATCGAGGCCGAGCCGCAGCAACGCGTCTTCCGGCCACTCGGCACGCAGGTCGACGCCGGGAAAGCGCTCGGGCGTGGCGAAGGCGGTGCGCGGATCGATAATGGTCACGTCCAACCCCGCCAGCGTCGCCATCGGCGCCAGCGCCTGCGAGATGTGCACGGCGCCGGTGATGACGAGGCGCGGCGGCGGCACCTCCACGGTGAGGAACAGCTTCTCGCCCGCCACCTCGACCAGCCCGCTGCGGCCGGTGCGCAGCGCTTCGCCGAGCGGTTCCGCCAGCGGGTCGGCAGCGACCTCGCCCGCCCGCACCAGACGCTGCCGGCCATCCGCCAGCACTGTGACCAGCACGCAGGCGCGGCGCGCCGCGCGCTCGGCATTCATCGCGTCGAGAAGGGCGAGCTCCATCAGTCGACCCTCTCGACATAGACCGCGATGTGCCCGCCGCAGGAGAGCCCGACCTGCCAGGCGGTCTCGTCGGCGACGCCGAATTCGAGCACCCGCGCGCCGCCGCCGGCGATCACCTCGGCCGCCTCGGCGACCACCGCGCCCTCCACGCAGCCGCCCGAGATCGAGCCGAGGAAATTGCCCTCCCCGTCGATGGCGAGATGGCTGCCCACCGGACGCGGCGCGGAGCCCCAGGTGGCGACCACCGTCGCCAGCGCCACCCCGCGCCCCGCTCGCCGCCATTCGGCCGCCGCCGCCAATACATCCTCGCGCTGCATCGCCGTCTCCCGGTCATTTCCACGCGACTATAGCGCGCCGGCCGGCGCGCGCCTTGCCGAGCGGGGCGGAAACCATCACAAAGCCGCGCATGAACCGCCCCCTCGCCTCTCTCCCCCTCACCGGACTTCTGGCGCGCACGCTGCGCGGGATCGACGACCTCGCCGACGCCGGCCTGCTGCCGGCCGACGCGGCACGCGACGACCTCGACCGCGTCGGCGCCCGCTATGCCGTGGCGGTGACGCCGACCATCGCCGGTCTGATCGACCGCAATGAGGCCGCCGACCCCATCGCCCGCCAGTTCGTGCCGGACGCGCGCGAGCTGGAGACGCATCCGCAGGAGCTGGGCGATCCCATCGGCGACGCGGCGCACAGCCCGGTGCCGGGCATCGTGCACCGCTATCCCGACCGGGTGCTGCTGAAGCTGGTCGGCGTATGTGCCGTCTATTGCCGTTTCTGCTTCCGCCGCGAAATGGTCGGCCCCGGCGCCGAGACCAGCCTGTCCGAGGACGCGCTCGACGCCGCGCTCGCCTATATCGCCGGCCGGCCGGAGATCTGGGAGGTGGTGGTGACGGGCGGCGATCCCTTCATGATCGCGCCGCGCCGGCTGGCCGACCTCATGGCCCGCCTCGCCGCCATCAGCCATGTGAAGATCGTGCGCTTCCACACCCGCGTGCCGGTCGCCGCGCCCGAGCGGGTAACGCCGGCTCTGGTCGAGGCACTGCGGGCGCCCATCGTGACCACCTATGTCGCCATCCACGCCAACCATGCGAGCGAGCTGGGTCAAGAGGCCCGCGCGGCACTCGCCCGGCTTGCCGATGCCGGCCTCGCGCTGGTCGGCCAGAGCGTTCTGCTCGCGGGCGTGAATGACGATGCGGGCACGCTCGCCGCCCTTTTTCGCGCCCTCGTCGAATGCCGGGTGAAACCCTATTACCTGCATCATCCCGACCTCGCGCCGGGCACGGCGCATTTCCGGCTGTCCGTTACGCGTGGGCAGGAACTGATGCGCGCCCTGCGCGGGCGGGTCTCCGGCCTCGCTTTGCCGACCTATGTGCTCGACATACCCGGCGGCCACGGCAAGGTGCCGGTCGGCCCCACCTATCTGGAACCGGCACCGGAAGGCTGGCGCATCACCGATTACTGCGGCGGCGTGCACGCCTATCAGGAGGCGCTGTGAGCCGGCTCATCGATGTCGATGTCGTGGTCATCGGCGCCGGCGCGGCCGGGCTGATGTGCGCCATCGAGGCCGGCCGGCGCGGGCGCCGCGTCGTGGTGATCGACCATGCGAACGCGCCGGGCGAGAAGATCCGCATTTCCGGCGGCGGCCGCTGCAACTTCACCAATCGCGACACCGGCCCGAAGAACTTCCTCTCCTCCAATCCCGGCTACGCCATCTCGGCGCTGCGCCGCTACACGCCGCAGGACTTCATCCGCCGCGTCGATGCGCGCGGGATCGCCTGGCACGATAAGACGCTCGGCCAGCTCTTCTGCGACGGCTCAGCGCGGCAGATCGTGACGATGCTGACCGACGATCTGCGCGAGGCCGGCGGCGAGCTGCGCCTGTCCACCTCCATCGAGGGCATCGAGCGCGGCACCGACGGCTTACGCGTCGACACGACCGGCGGGGCGCTGGCCTGCCGTTCGCTCGTCGTCGCCTCCGGCGGCAAGTCGATCCCGAAAATGGGCGCCACCGGCCTCGGCTACGAGATCGCCGAGCGCTTCGGCCTGAAGCTGCGGCCGACCCGCGCCGGCCTTGTGCCCCTGACCCTTGAGCCGGGGCTCCTTGGGCGTCTCACACCGCTCACCGGAGTCTCCGTGCAGGCAAGGGTCCGCCACGGCAAGACCGCCTTTGAGGAAGGGCTTCTTTTCACCCATCGCGGCCTGTCCGGGCCGGCGATCCTGCAGATTTCGTCCTACTGGCGCGAGGGCGAGGAGATCGCCCTGTCGCTCGCCCCGGGCGTCGACCTGTTCGCACGGCTGCGCGAGGCCCGCGCATCGAACGGGCGCCAGTCGCCGGCCACGGCGCTTTCCGCCTTTCTTCCCAAGCGCCTGGCCCAGTTCGTCGTCGAGGGCGAAGCGGGCACCGGCAATCTCGCCGACCTCTCCGACAAGGCGCTGCGCCGGCTGGACGAGGCGGTGAACGACTGGCGGGTGAAGCCGGCGGGATCGGAGGGCTACCGCACCGCCGAGGTCACGCTGGGCGGCGTCGACACCGAAGGGCTCGATTCGCGGACCATGCAGGCGCGCGAGGTGCCGGGGCTCTATTTCATCGGCGAGGTAGTGGACGTAACCGGCTGGCTGGGCGGCTATAATTTCCAATGGGCGTGGTCATCCGGCTGGGTCGCCGGCCAGACGGCCTGAGCGTTCACACTGCGCGGAATCCGCGATCCACATAAGCGAGCTTCGTCCCCTCCGGCCCGAGCGCCACCGCCTCGACACGGCCGACGAGCACGTCATGGGTGGCGATGGTGCGCGCTTCCACCATGGCGCATTCGAACACCGCGACGGCCCCGACAAGGCACGGCACGCCGAGCGCGCCCTCGCGCCAATGGCCGGCAGCGAAACGCTGCTCGCCGTTGAGCGCCCCGCGCCCGCCGAAGATTTCCGCCATTTCCTGCTGGCTTGCGGCAAGCATGTTCACCGCGAAGCGGCCGGCCTGCCGGAACGCGGCGGCCGAGCTGACGCGCCGGTTAAGGCAGACCAGCAGCGTTGGCGGGCTGTCCGAGACGGAGGCGACCGCCGTCGCGGTGAAGCCGGCCCGGCCGCCCTCGCCGCGCGTGGTGATGACATGCACCGCCGCCACCAGCCGGCTCATCGCCTCGCGATAGAGACCGGCTTCGACATGGGGCTGCCCGCCGTGGTTCCGCGTCTCGTCCAAACCGCTCCCGCCTTCCTTCGCCGCCGCCGGTATTGGCCCCGCGCAGCGTCCGTTGTGCACATCGTTCCGGCCCGGCGCGGCCGGCAGAACCCGATGTGCATAACTCCCCGGACGCGATTTTGGAAAGCGCCCGGCTTTCGTGACCCCGCCATGGCGGAAGAGTGACGGAAAGATGAACCTTCCAGACACGTCGGTGACGCGGAAGCGCCGCAATAAGCGCTTGAGTCGCAACGAACTTTGAAAATTAGGTGTTTAATTACCTCTGTATCACCTCTTTCGATCGATTGCATTTCGTCTTTCGATCGAATTGTATCGGAGCGCGGTGCACGCTAAGAGTCAGGGGCGCATACGCTACGGGCACGATCAGAATTTATGCAAAAGCCTGGGCAGGCGCCTTCCGCAGAAACGGCTGAGGGGAGCCGGAAACCAATATGGAAATTTTCGTTCAGCAGCTCATCAACGGGCTGACGCTCGGCTCGATCTACGGGCTGATCGCCATCGGCTACACAATGGTGTTCGGCATCATCGGCATGGTGAACTTCGCCCATGGCGACGTGTTCATGGTCTCCGCCTTCATCGCGCTGATCTGCTTCCTGCTACTCACCACGGTGATCGGCATCACCTCCATCTTCCTGGCGCTGGCCATCGTGCTGGTGGTGGCGATGTTCTTCACCTCGCTGGTGAACTGGGCGATCGAACGTGTCGCCTACCGGCCGCTGCGCGGCTCCTTCCGCCTCGCGCCGATGATCTCGGCGATCGGCATGTCGATCTTCCTCGCCAATTTCGTCCAGGTCACGCAGGGCCCGCGCAACAAGCCGGTGCCGCCCATGATCACCGACGTGATCGTGCTGATGGATTCGGGCTCCTACCAGGTCACGCTGGCGTGGAAGCAGGTCATCATCATGGTCGCCACCGCCGTGCTGCTGGCCGGCTTCTGGTATCTCGTCCAGAAGACCTCGCTCGGCCGCGCCCAGCGCGCCTGCGAGCAGGACCGCAAGATGGCCGCGCTGCTCGGCATCAATGTCGACCACACCATCTCGCTGACCTTCGTCATCGGCGCCGCGCTCGCCGCCGTCGCCGGCGTGATGTACCTGATGTATTACGGCGTCGCGAACTTCGCCGACGGCTTCGTGCCCGGCGTGAAGGCGTTCACCGCTGCAGTGCTCGGAGGCATCGGCTCGCTGCCCGGCGCGGTGCTCGGCGGGCTGCTGATCGGGCTCATCGAGACCTTCTGGTCGGCCTATTTCTCCATCGAATACAAGGACGTGGCGGCGTTCTCCATCCTCGCCATCACGCTCATCTTCATGCCGCAGGGCCTGCTGGGGCGGCCTGAGGTTGAGAAGGTCTGAGGTCGCGCATCATGGCTGTCCAGACCGCCGAAACCGCCCCCGCCGCGGCCAAGGCCGGCGATGCCGGCTCGCTCTTCGCCCACGCCTTCAAGGACGCGCTGATCACCGGCCTGATCGCGATCGGCCTGCTGGGACCGCTCATCGGCTTCCAGACCATCATCATCGACGGTGCGCTGGGCCTCGGCTACCGGCCCGGCCTGCTCGCCGTCATGGTCGGCATCATCTTCGCCGGCCGGCTGCTGCTGAACCTCACCGTCTGGTCGCCCAACCGCGTACCCAAGACCCGCAGCGGGCCGAGCGTGTTCGACCGCCTCGGCGCCACTGTCGGGCCGGGCGTGAAGCCCGCCCTGCTGGCCTTCGCGGCGGCGTTCCCGTTCATTTCCTTCTACGCGATGGGTGGCTGGAACGAGAGCCGCTACCTCATCGACCTCGGCATCCTCATCCTCACCTATGTGATGCTGGGCTGGGGCCTGAACATCGTGGTCGGCCTCGCCGGCCTGCTCGACCTCGGCTACGTCGCCTTCTACGCGGTGGGCGCCTACACCTACGCGCTGCTGGCCACCTCCACCCCGGTGAATGAGTTCTTCGCCGGGCTTCTGGGCGAGACCTTCTGGGCGAACTGGGCGTTCTGGATCTGCCTGCCGATGGCGGGACTGTTCGCCGGCGTCTGGGGCATGATCCTCGGCTTCCCGGTGCTGCGCCTGCGTGGCGACTATCTCGCCATCGTGACGCTGGCCTTCGGCGAGATCATCCGCCTCGTGCTGATCAACTGGGTCGACTTCACCGGTGGCGGCGCCGGCATCGCCTCGATCCCGCGCGCGACCTTCTTCGGCATTCCCTTCAATGCCAGCGAGAACGGCTTCGCGGCGCTGTTCGGGCTCGAATTCAACCCGATGCACCGCATCGTCTTCCTCTACTTCGTCATCCTGGTGCTGGCGCTGATCACCGCCTTCGCCACGGTTCGGCTGCGCCGCCTGCCGGTCGGCCGCGCCTGGGAAGCGCTGCGCGAGGATGAGATCGCCTGCCGCTCGCTCGGCATCAACACCACCACGACCAAGCTCTCCGCCTTCGCCACCGGCGCCATGTTCGGCGGCTTCGCCGGCTGCTTCTTCGCGGTGCGCGCCGGCTTCGTGAGCCCGGAAAGCTTCACCTTCGACGTCTCGGCGATGATCCTCGCCATCGTCGTGCTGGGCGGCATGGGCTCGCAGATCGGCGTCGCGGTGGCGGCGGCGGTGATGATGGGCGGCATGGAGATGCTGCGCAATCTCGGCTTCCTCACCCAGCTCTTCGGCAATGACTTCGATCCCAGCCTCTACCGCATGCTGATCTTCGGCTTCGCCATGGTGGCCATCATGGTGTGGAAGCCGCGCGGCCTCGTCTCGACCCGCGATCCGACGATCTTCCTCAAGGAGCGCAAATCGGTATCCGGCGATCTCGTGAAGGAGGGCCACGGCTGATGGCGACCTCATCCGCAAGCGGCGCCCACCGCTGGGACGCCGACCCCATCCTGTCGGTCGAACACCTGTTCATGCGCTTCGGCGGCCTGATCGCGGTGAACGACCTCTCCTTCAAGGTCGGGCGCGGCGACATCACCGCGCTCATCGGCCCCAACGGCGCCGGCAAGACCACGGTCTTCAACTGCATCACCGGCTTCTACAAGCCGAGCGAAGGCCGGCTCGTGCTCGGCCACGGCCGCGCGCCGACGCCGGACGAAGTGGCCGAAGTCACGCGTATCGGCGAGCGCTCGCTGGTGGGCAGGGAGGCCGGCGTGTTCCTGCTGGAGCGCATGCCCGACCACCGCGTCTCCGGCGAGGCCAAGGTGGCGCGCACCTTCCAGAACATCCGCCTGTTCACCGGCATGACCGTGCTGGAAAACCTGATGGTGGCGCAGCACAACGCGCTGATGGCCGCCTCCGGCTATTCGCTCAAGGGCCTGTTCGGCCTGCCGGGCTGGGCCGGGGCGCAGCGGGCGGCGGTCGAGAAGGCGAAGTACTGGCTCGACAAGGTGAGCCTGATGGACCGCGCTGACGACCCGGCCGGAGACCTGCCCTATGGCGCGCAGCGCCGGCTGGAGATCGCCCGCGCCATGTGCTCGGACCCGATCCTGCTCTGCCTCGACGAGCCCGCCGCCGGCCTCAACCCGCGCGAGAGCCTGGAGCTCAACACGCTGCTACGCTCCATCCGCGCCGAGCATGGCACCTCGATCCTGCTGATCGAGCACGACATGAGCGTCGTGATGGAGATTTCCGACCACGTGGTCGTGCTGGACTACGGCACCAAGATTTCCGACGGCACTCCCGAGGCGGTGAAGAGCGACCCGCGCGTGATCGCCGCCTATCTCGGCGTCGACGAGGACGCTGTCGAAGAGGTCGAGGCCGAGATCCATTCCGAGGAAGCGACGGGAGCCAGCTCGTGAGCGATACCCTCACCGCCGCCCCGCCGGCTGTCGGGGCCCCCGTCCGCACGGATGCGCCCATGCTGTCGGTGCGCGGCGTCAAGACCTTCTACGGCAACATCATGGCCCTGAAGGGCGTCGACGTGGACGTCTACAAGGGCGAGATCGTCACGCTGATCGGCTCCAACGGCGCCGGCAAGTCGACCCTGATGATGACGATCTTCGGCCAGCCGCGCCCGCGCGAAGGCTCGATCGTCTATGAGGGCCGCGACATCACCAAGGTGCCGACCCACGAGATCGCGCAGCTCAAGATCGCCCAGTCCCCCGAGGGGCGGCGCATCTTCCCGCGCATGACCGTGTTCGAAAACCTGCAGATGGGCGCCTCGGTCGACGGCTTCAGCCATTTCGACGAGGACCTCCTGAAGGTCTTCACCCTGTTTCCGCGCCTCAAGGAGCGCATCAACCAGCGCGGCGGCACGCTGTCGGGCGGCGAGCAGCAGATGCTCGCCATCGGCCGCGCGCTGATGAGCCGGCCGCGCCTGCTGATGCTGGACGAGCCCTCGCTCGGGCTCGCCCCGCTGATCGTGCGGCAGATATTCGACGCCATCCGCGAGCTCAACCGCACGGAAGGGCTCACCGTGTTCCTGGTCGAGCAGAACGCCTTCCACGCGCTCAAGCTCGCCCATCGCGGCTATGTGCTGGTGAACGGCCTCGTCACCCTTTCCGGCGAAGGCCGCGAACTGCTGGAGCGGCCGGAAGTGCGCGCCGCCTATCTCGAAGGAGGGGCGCACTGATGGCCCGGCACAGCGGAACCCTGGTCTCGCAGGGCAGCTCCCTCAGCCTCGCGGTGGTGCTGCCGGCCCTCATCGTCGCGGCGGTCATCGTCTCGGCGGTGCTGGCGCCGTGGCTCGTCGTCGAGGTGTCACGCAGCGACTTCATCCTCGTCACCATCGTCCTCGGCGGCGGCGCCGCCTGGCTCACCGGGCGCTCCATCGCCGGAACCTGGCGCACCTACCGGCAGGCGGTGCTCTACGCGATCCTGCTGGGCTGCGTGGTGCGCTTCTTCCACTTCGCGCTGTTCGAGGGCACGCTGCTCTCGCTGCACTACTTCCTGACCGACACCGCTTTCCTGGTCGCGCTGGCGACGCTGGGCTTCCGGGCCGAGCGTGCCAGGCAGATGTCCGCACGCTATGGTTGGATCTACCGCCAGTCCGGCACCTTCGGCTGGTCGGAGGATACGGCCGGCCGGGCGCCCGACGGAACCGCGTGAGCCCCTTCACCATGTTTCGCTTGCTCGTCGACAAGAGCACGGAAAAAGGCATGATACCGGCACGGGGCGACAGCCGCCGCGCCGATCAGGCCGCGAATACCATCCTTCCAGCAGTAGGAGAGAAGTTCATGAAGAAGCTTCTGTTTGCCGGCATCGCGCTCGGCGCCATGGCGGCCCTGGCCGCCCCGGCATCGGCGCAGGTAAAGGTCGGCGTCGGCGGTCCGATGACCGGCGCCAATGCCACCTTCGGCGCCCAGCTCAAGAACGGTGCCGAGCAGTGGGCGGCCGACGTGAATGCGGCCGGCGGCCTCCAGGGCCAGAAGATCGAGATCGTCGTCGGCGACGACGCCTCCAAGCCCGAGCAGGGCGTCTCGGTGGCGAACAAGTTCATCGCCGACGGCGTGAAGTTCGTGATCGGCCACTTCAACTCGGGCGTGTCGATCCCGGCCTCCGAGCAGTATGCCGAAGGCGGCGTGCTGGCGATTTCGCCGGCCTCGACCAACCCGAAGCTGACCGAGCGCGGCCTGTCGAACGTGTTCCGCACCTGCGGCCGCGACGACCAGCAGGGCGCCGTCGCCTCCGAGTACATCCTGAAGAACCTCACGGGCAAGAAGATCGCCATCGTCCACGACAAGACCCCCTACGGTAAGGGTCTGGCCGATGAGACGAAGAAGGGCCTCAACGCCGGCGGCGTCACCGAGGTCGTCTATGAGGGCATCAACCCGGGCGAGAAGGACTACTCCGCTCTCGTCTCGAAGCTGAAGGCCGCGAACGTCGACGTGCTGTACTACGGTGGCCTGCACACCGAAGCCGGCCTGCTCGTCCGCCAGATGCGCGACCAGGGCCTGTCGACCGTCCTGTTCTCGGGCGACGGCATCACCGACAAGGAATACTGGACCATCGCCGGTCCGGGCGCCGCTGGCACCCTCATGACCTTCGGTCCCGATCCGCGCAACAACCCGGCGGCTGCCAAGGTTGTCGAGGAGTTCAAGAAGAAGGGCATCGATCCGGAAGGCTACGTGCTCTACTCCTACGCCGCCGGCCAGGTGATCCAGCAGGCTGCCGACGCCACCAAGTCGCTCGACCCCAAGAAGGTGGCCGAATACGTGCACTCGGGCGCCAAGTTCAACACCGTGCTCGGCACGCTCACCTTCGACAAGAAGGGTGACCGCACCAATCTCGACTACGTCGTCTACGTCTGGAAGGACGGCGGCTACACCGAGCTCTGATCCGGCAGGTCGGGGCGCTCCCGCAGCGCCCCGCACTCCCGACACGACACGAAACCCGCCGGAGCGATCCGGCGGGTTTTGTTTTGCCGCATGCGTACCGATTGCCCCTCGCCGCCGGGCGCCCCGGCGGCGGCGGTTCCTCGTAGAGGCTGCCATGTTGCAGCCGGCCGGGCCGCAGGCACGCGGCCGCCAGCCGCGAGGCTCAGCCGATGGCGGACAGTGCCGGGAAGGTCTCCAGCAGCCAGAAGCTGACCTCGGCCATCCAGCCGGAGAGGAAGCCGATGCCGGTCAGCACCAGCAGGCCGCCCATCACCTTCTCGACGACGGGCAGGTAGCGCCGGGCATGGCCGAGCAGGCCGAGCGCCGGGCGGGCCATCGCCGCCACGAGGAGGAAGGGCACACCGAGACCGGCGGAATAGGTGGCGAGCAGGCCGGCACCGCGCGTCAGCGTCTGTTCGCTGGCCGCCACCGCCAGGATCGCCGCCAGCACCGGGCCGATGCAGGGAGTCCAGCCGAAGGCGAAGGCGAGGCCCATCACATAGGCCCCCGCCAGCGTCGACGGCGCGTCGACATGCACGCGCTTGCTCCGGGTGAGCCAGCCGAGGCGCAATATGCCGAGGAAATGCAGCCCCATCAGCAGGATCGCGACACCGGCGACGATGGCGAGTTCCTGCGAATAAAGCCTGAGATAGCCGCCCGCCACCGAGGCGCCGGCCCCGAGCGCGACGAAGACGGTGGAGAAGCCGGCCACGAACAGCCCCGCCGCCCCCAGCGTGCGCCACGCGGCGACGTCGGTCGGCGCCTTGTGGGTGATCTGGTCGAGGCTGGTTCCCGCGAGGTAGCAGAGATAGGGCGGCACCAGCGGCAGCACGCAGGGCGAGGCGAAGCTGGCGATGCCGGCCGCGAAGGCGGCCGGAAGAGTGACGTCAGCCATGAAATGCGCAACCCTGCCGTTCCCGGGAGCTTCCCATTGCACCGCCGCACCCGCCGGCGCAATGCGGTGTCTTGGCCCTCCCCGTGATGTGATGCGCGAAAGACGAGGACGTGAATGCGTAACCTGATCACCGACGTCGCCGGCCTGAAGGTTGGCAACGCCACCGACCTCGACCTCGCCTCGGGCGTCACCACGGTCATCTTCGACGAACCGACCGTCGCCTCGGTCGATGTGCGCGGCGGCGGGCCCGGCACGCGGGAGACCGACCTGCTGGCGCCGGACGAGACGGTCGGGGCTATCCACGCGCTCACCCTGTCGGGCGGCTCGGCGTTCGGGCTCGACGCGGCGGGGGGTGTCATGGCGGCGCTGGCCGAGCGGGGTCTCGGCTTTCCCGTCGGCGATGCGCGGGTGCCCATCGTCCCCGGTGCGGTGCTGTTCGACCTCATCAATGGCGGCGACAAGGCGTGGGGCCGCTTCTCGCCCTATCGCGAGCTTGGCTACCGGGCGGCGCAGGCCGCGTGGGAGGGCGGCCTCGACTTCGCGCTCGGCACGGCTGGTGCCGGCACGGGCGCGACGACGGTCGACTTCAAGGGCGGCCTCGGCTCGGCCTCGGCGGTGGCGCCAAGCGGCCACACGGTCGGCGCGCTGGTGGCGGTGAACGCCTGCGGCACGGTCAATCTCAACGGCGGGCCGCATTTCCGGGCAGCCCCCTTCGAGCGGAACGGTGAGTTCGGCGGCCTCGGCCTGCCCTACCCCCTGCCGCCGCTGCCGGAGCGGCCATTGCTGAAGGGACTGCCGCCGGGCGCCAACACCACCATCGCCATCGTCGCTACCGACGCGGCGCTGACCAAGGCCCAATGCAAGCGGCTCGCGGTGATGGCGCATGACGGCTACGCCCACGCCATCTGGCCGGTGCACAGCCCGCTCGATGGCGACACCATCTTCGCCGCCGCCACCGGCCGGCGTCCGCTCGCCGACCCGATCTTCGACCTCGCGCTGATCGGCGATGCGGTGGTGCGCGCGCTCGCCCGCGCCTGCGCCCGCGCCATCTATGAGGCCACCGCCCTGCCCCAGCCCGGCACGCTCCCCGCGTGGCGCGACCGCTGGAGCGGCGGCTGACCGGCCGGGAGCGGCTTTATTGCGCCCGACGCAACGGCCCTGTTGAGCCGGACGCAACTGCGGAGGTGCCCTGTCACCCTGCTGTCGTCTTTGCAGCCCCCATTGTCGCATCCGTCCAATCGGCATGGCAGCCATGCGCCCGACACTCGCCTCAATAAGAGGGGAGCGCATGAGCGAAGCAAAGCCACGCATCCGGGTCCGGGGCCTCACCAAGATCTTCGGCGACAAGGCCGGGGCGGCGCTGCCGCTGCTGGCGGCCGGGCAGAACCGCGCAGAGGTGCAAAAGCAGACCGGTGCCGTCATCGGCCTGCACGATGTGAGCTTCGATGTCGGCGAGGGCGAGATTCTCGTCGTCATGGGCCTGTCCGGCTCGGGCAAGTCGACCTGCCTGCGCTGCATCAACCGGCTGATCGAGCCGACCTCGGGCACCGTCTTCGTCGACGACACCGACGTCACCGCGCTCGATGAGCGGGCGCTGATGGAGTTCCGCCGCACGCGCTTCGGCATGGTGTTCCAGCAATTCGCGCTGTTCCCCCACCGCACGATCCTGCGCAATGTCGAGTACGGGCTCGAAGTGCAGGGCGTCGCCGCCGAGGCGCGGCGCGAGCGGGCGCTGGCGGCTATCGAGACGGTCGGCCTGAAAGGCTGGGACCAGCATTATCCCTCCCAGCTTTCCGGCGGCATGCAGCAGCGCGCCGGCCTCGCCCGTGCGCTGGCGCTCAATCCCGACGTGCTCCTGATGGACGAGGCCTTCAGCGCGCTCGACCCGCTGATCCGGCGCGACATGCAGCAGGAGCTCGTCGCGCTGCAGAAGCGGCTGAAGAAGACCATCGTCTTCGTAAGCCACGACCTCGACGAGGCCATCGCGCTCGGCGGACGCATCGTGCTGATGAAGGACGGGCGCGTGGTGCAGGAAGGCACCGCCGCCGATTTCCTCGCCAACCCGGCCGACGACTATGTGCGCCGCTTCGTCGAGCATATCGACGTGCTCGGCGTCGTCACCGCCGGCGACGCCATGCGCGCGCCGGCGGCCGTCAAACCCTGGCAGAGCACCGCCGCCGAGGCGCTGGCGAGCCTCGTCCAGACCGGCGAGCCTGTCATGACGGTCGTCTGCCATGAGGGGCGCTTCCAGGGCACGGTCGACGCGGACACGCTGAGGCGCGCCGGCGAGACCGAGTTGCGCCTGCTGCTGAGCGACCGCGAGGCCTGCGTGCCGACCTCGGCAACGCTCAACGAAACCGTCGCCAAGCTCGCCGGCGGGCGCGGCGAGATCGCCGTGATCGATGCCGAGCGCCTGCTGCGCGGCGTCATCGCCAATGCCGATCTGGTGGCCGCGCTGGCGCGCCGCCGCGCCGACACCGCGCACTGAGGGAGACGGGCATGGCGTTTGAGATACCCCGCATCCCGCTCGCCGAGTGGTGCGATGTCGCCCTCGACTGGGCGACCGAGCACTTTTCCGGCGTCACCCGCGCGGTCAGCGCGGTCGTTGGCGCCGGCATCGAGGGCACGACCGACTTCCTCGTCGGCCTGCCGCCCTGGCTGGTGATCGCCGCCTTCGGCCTGCTGGTCTGGCGGCTCACAACGGCGCGCATCGCCCTCGCCACGGTGATCGGCTTCGCCTTCCTGTGGAACCTCGAACTGTGGCGGGCGACGCTGCAGTCGCTTGTGCTGGTGCTGGTGTCCACCCTGTTCGCGCTCGCCATCGGCATTCCCATCGGCGTGACGGCGGCGCTCAGCAAGCGGTTCTGGCGCGTGGTGGCGCCGGCGCTCGACATGATGCAGACCATGCCGAGCTTCGTGTACCTGATCCCGGCCATCCCTTTCTTCGGGCTCGGCGCGGTGTCGGCCTGCTTCGCCACCATCGTCTTCGCCATGCCGCCCACCATCCGGCTGACCGCGCTCGGCATCATGCAGACGCCGGCAGAGCTGGTGGAGGCGGCCGACGCCTTCGGCTCCAGCCGCTGGCAGAAGCTGTTCAAGGTTCAGCTTCCCCTCGCCATCCCCACCATCATGGCCGGCATCAACCAGACCATCATGCTGGCGCTCTCCATGGTGGTGATCGCCGCCATGATCGGCGCCGGCGGGCTCGGCGGCGAGGTGTGGAAGGCGATCCAGCGGCTGGAGGCGGGCCAGGGCTTCCAGGCCGGCATCGCCATCGTCGTGCTCGCCGTCATCCTCGACCGCATCACCCAGCACATCGCCCGCCATATCCGCCGCGACCGGCAGATCGAGCGCGGCTGACAACCCCCATCAAACGGAAGCAGCCCCAACGACTTCCGCCCCCAACCCCTTCCAATCGGAGCCCTGACATGTCGTTTCTCGGACGTTTCGTGAAAAGCGCGGCCTTTGCCGCCGCCGCCCTCGGCCTCGCCGCCGGCGCCGCCCAGGCGGAGAAGAAGGACCTCACCATCGCCTACGTCGAATGGTCGGACGCCGTCGTGGCGACCAACGTCGTCAAGACCGCGCTGGAGGAAAAGGGCTACAAGGTCAAGATCGTGCCGCTCTCCGGCGCGGCGATGTGGCAGGCGGTCGCCACCGGCGAGGCCGACGCCATGGTCGCGGCCTGGCTGCCGGCCACCCACGCGGCCTACTACGCCAAGCTCAAGGACAAGGTGGTCGATCTCGGCCCGAACGTCACCGGCGCCAAGATCGGCTGGGCCGTGCCGACCTATGTCGACATCGCCTCCATCGAGGACATCAAGAAGGATCCGTCGAAGTTCGGCGGCAAGGTGATCGGCATCGACCCCGGCGCGGGCCTGATGAAGGCCTCCGAAAAGGCGATCAAGGAATACGACCTGCCGGTGAAACTGATCGAGGGCTCGGACGCCACCATGGTCGCGGCTCTGAAGGACGCCTACGCCAAGAAGGAGCCGATCGTCATCACCACCTGGACGCCGCACTGGATGTTCGCCGAGTGGGACCTCAAGTACCTTGCCGACCCCAAGGGCGTGTTCGGCGGCGAGGAGACCGTCAACACCGTGGTCTCGACCAAGCTGAAGGACGAGGCCCCCGAGGCCTACAAGATCCTCGACGGCTTCAAGCTCTCGCTGGACGACGAGCAGAAGGTGATGGTCGAGAACAACAAGCCCGGCGCCGACCCGGCCGCCACCGCCAAGGCCTGGGTCGCCGCCAACAAGGACAAGGTCGACGCATGGTCCAAGTGAACCGGTTCAAGTGATCCGGTCCAAGTGAGCAGGCTCAGGGTGATCGAAGAAAGGCCGGGCGGCCCCGCTCACGCGACGCTTGCCCGGCCGTTCATCTCCTCCCGCACGGCCCGGTGCACCCCTGAAATCTCTTCCGGCCCGAACGTCCGCACGGCGTTCGGCCCCCTGAATCGTCCCGCCCGCGGGCCGATGGAGAGGATGGGCTCTCCGGCCCGCCCTCCTGAACCACCGGGAGCGGCATCGCCGCCTCCCGGCGTTGCCTCCACTTCGGCGGCCGGATCGGTCCGGCCGCCTTTTTCTTGTTACCCGGCCCCGATCAGGGACGAGATCAGGGGCACGGCTCCCAGAAGCCCTGCGTGCGCTGCGGGTTGGTGTAGAACCAGCAATAGTTCGGCTGCGGCGGAGGGCCGGCGAGATTGGCCGCCGCCACGCCGGTGAGGAAGCCGAGCGCCGCCCCTGCAGCCACGGCGCCACCCGGCGACCAGTACGGGCGCGGATTGACCACCACCACGCCGCCGCCGCGCGGCACCGGGCCGTAATAGCGGCCGGGACCGTAATAGTGGCCCGGGCTGCGCCAGCCGCCGCCCCAGGCAACGCCGCAGCCGCGTCCACCGCAGCCGGCCGCGCGCCACGCACTTGCCTCCTGCACGGAACCGACGACACCGACGGTCGACAGCATCGCCAGCGCGGCGAGCATGCTCTTTTTCATCATGAGACGTTCTCCACATCGCCGCGTTCCGCGCCTCGCGCGCGGACAGATTCGACGCCCATATGCTTGGCCTTTTCGCCTGCCCGGACAATACGGAAGTTCCGCAAGGGCGCCGGAACGCCACCGCAACGCGTCTCCTCCCCCGCGACGCGCCATTGCCGCACCGACCCCATGGTGCTACGCCCCCGCAAAATGCCGGAGCTCCGCCATGACCGACCGTCCGCTGATCATCTCCCCGTCCATCCTCGCCTGCGATTTCGCGCGCTTCGGCGAGGAGGTGCGCGCGGTCGACGCGGCGGGGGCAGACTGGATCCATATCGACGTGATGGACGGGCATTTCGTGCCCAACATCTCCTTCGGCCCCGACGTGGTGAAGGCGATCCGCCCGCTCTGCGCCAAGCCCTTCGACGTGCATCTGATGATCGAGCCAGCCGATCCCTATCTGGAAGCCTTCGCCAAGGCCGGCGCCGACCACATCACCGTGCATGCCGAGGCCGGCCCGCATCTGCACCGCTCCCTTCAGGCGATCCGCGCGCTGGGCAAGAAGGCGGGCGTCGCCATCAACCCGGCCACCCCGCCCGACGTGGTGGAGCAGGTGCTCGACGTCATCGACCTCGTCATCGTGATGACGGTGAACCCCGGCTTCGGCGGACAGGCCTTCCTTCCCTCCGTGCTCGACAAGGTGCGCCGGCTCTCGGCGATGATCGGCGAGCGCCCGATCGACATCGAGATCGACGGCGGCGTGACCCGCGACACGGCGGCGGCCTGCATCGAGGCCGGCGCCAATGCGCTCGTCGCCGGCTCCGCCGTGTTCAAGGGTGGGGCCGATGCCTATGAGGGCAATGTGAGCGCCATCCGCAACGCGGCGCTGCGGGCGCGCGGCGAGTTGGTCTGAGCGTCAGCGCCGCCCTGTCAGCGGCGTCAGGAGCCCCGCCAGCGCGCCGATGGCCGCCGATCCCAGCGCGATCAGCCCGTCCGGCACCGCGATGGTGATGGTGCCCGTCAGGGTCGGACCCATCATGGCGAGCTGGACCACCGCGATGACGAAGATCGACACGACCACGATCAGGAGCGACGCACCCACGCACACGACCACGGTGAGGTAGAGCTTCCCGTTGCTCTTGATGATCTCGAGGTCGTACTGACGAAGGATCGCCGCATCGGCGGTGAGCTTGGCGACATCGGCGAATTCGCGCACCAGTTCGGGGGATCGCTCGAGATTCCCGGCCAGTTTCGGATCGGCCGAAAGGTCGTCGATGAGCCTGTCGGCCATCCGGTCCGCCGAACGACCGCCAGCCCCCTCTTCCGCGTCGCGCGCGATGCGCGACATGATTTCCGCGCTGGTTGGCGAAGGGTCCGGCGAAGCCGGCTCGGCCGGCTGGGAAGTCGCCGCGCCTCCTGCCTCAGCCGGCGCGTCGGCCGGCCCCGTGGCGCCCGTCGCCGAAGCCGGCGTCGCGGAAGTGCCGGTCCCGGCGGGCGCCGGTGCCGCAACGTCGTTGTCATCAGCCATATCCGCCCCTACGAAATACAACCAGTGAGAGTAGATACTACTTTTAATTGCGCCTTCGTCCAGAGACACCTGCGGCGGGCGTTTGCGACTCCGCCGCATGCCTGATAGAGCGCAGGGCAAACGCTTCCGTGCAAAGGTGACGCCCGTGATCCCGCGCTATACCCGCCCCGAAATGGCTGCCATCTGGGAGCCGCAGACCCGCTTCCGCATCTGGTTCGAGATCGAGGCGCACGCCACCGACGCGCTGGCCGAGCTCGGCGTGGTGCCGAAGGAAGCCGCCGCGAAGATCTGGGAGATGGCGAAGGACGCGACCTTCGACGTCGAGCGCATCGACGAGATCGAGGCCGTCACCAAGCACGACGTCATCGCCTTCCTGACCCATCTCGCCGAGATCGTCGGCCCGGAGGCACGCTTCGTCCATCAGGGCATGACCTCCTCGGACGTGCTGGATACCTGCCTTTCCGTCCAGCTCGTGCGCGCCGCCGACATTCTCATCAAGGATGTCGACCGCCTGCTCGCCGCGCTGGAAGCCCGCGCCTTCGAGCACAAGTTCACCCCGACGATCGGCCGTTCGCACGGCATCCACGCCGAACCCACCACCTTCGGGCTGAAGCTGGCGCAGGCGTATGCCGAGTTCCAGCGCAACCGCGCCCGGCTGGTGGCCGCGCGTGAGGAAGTGGCGACCTGCGCCATTTCGGGTGCGGTCGGCACCTTCGCGCAGATCGACCCGCGCGTGGAGGAATATGTCGCGGAAAAGCTCGGGCTGAAGGTCGAGCCGGTGTCGACGCAGGTCATTCCGCGCGACCGCCACGCGGCGTACTTCGCCGCGCTCGGCGTCGTCGCCTCGTCCATGGAGCGCGTCGCGGTGGAGATCCGCCACCTCCAGCGCACCGAGGTTCTGGAGGCCGAGGAGTTCTTCTCCGCCGGCCAGAAGGGCTCCTCCGCCATGCCGCACAAGCGCAACCCGGTGCTCACCGAGAACGTCACCGGCCTCGCCCGCCTCGTGCGCGGCATGGTCACGCCGGCGCTTGAGAACGTGGCGCTGTGGCACGAGCGCGACATCTCGCACTCCTCGGTGGAGCGCGGAATCGGGCCGGACGCAACGGTGACGCTCGACTTCGCGCTGAACCGGCTCGCCGGCGTCATCGAGAAGCTCGTCGTTTACCCAGAGAACATGCAGCGCAATCTCGACCGCCTCGGCGGCCTCGTGCATTCGCAGCGCGTGCTGCTTGCCCTCACCCAGAAGGGCGCCAGCCGCGAGGACGCCTATCGCCTCGTGCAGCGCAACGCCATGCCCGTCTGGCGCGGCGAGGGCGAGTTCCAGACCCTGCTGACCAATGACGCCGAAGTCCGCCAGTATCTGACGCCTGAGGAGATCGCCGAGAAGTTCGACCTCGGCTACCACCTCAAGCACGTCGACACGATCTTCAAGCGGGTATTCGGCCGGAGCTGAGCTCCGGCCTCACCGCAAACGGTGCGTCAGAAGCGGCGGAAACCGCCGCCGCCGCGCCACATGACAGGACGCCCGAAACCGGGACGGCCCACGAAGCCGGGACGCCCCACGAAGCGCGGACCGCCGCGCCAGCCGGGACCGCGCCAGCCGGGGCGCGGGCCCCAGCCCGGACGCCCCCAACCCGGACGCGGACCCCAGCCGGGACGTCCCCAGCCGGGACGCGGGCCCCAGCCCGGCCCACCCCAGACGGGGCGCGGACGCCAGCCCGGACCATACCAGCCGCCGCCCCAGCCGGGGCCGTACCAGCCGCCGCCGCCCCAACCGGGGCCCCAGGCCGAGCCGACCGCCGCACCGAGCGCGAAGGCGCCGACGCCGACCGCAACGTCGTCCGCGTAATTATTGGGGTTCACCACCACCGAGGTGCCGCCGCCCGCCAGAAAGCTGGCGCTGACCCAGCCGCCGCCGACGCGGCACCAGTTGCCGCTGCAGCCCCCGACATCGACCCGCGCGCCGGCCGGCAGCGAGCCGATGACGCGGTAGCCGGTACCCGGTCCGCTGCGGACATTCACATTGCCGGTGACAACGGCCGCCGAGGCCGCGTTCACCGTCGCGCCGGCGAGAAGCAGGCCCGCCGCCAGAGTGAGGGACTTCAAGAATTTCATCACATCCTCCCTCGATGTGCGTGCCGCGTCACGTCACCGGCACGGACGTTCGACCCGAAGGTCCTGTTGGCGCCTCTCCGGCCAGCGGTGCGCCGGCCTGTCGATCGCTCCATCGTCGATAGCAATCGACTCCGGCGGAATTGGTTGCATTACCTATCGGGAGACGCCAGACACGACTGCGTGCCCGTACCCGTCACCACACCCCGCTGCGCGGCCGCCAGACCACCGGCCGGCCGTTGAATTCCGGCCCCTCGGCATAAGGTCCCTGCCAGCGCGGACCGAGGCCGTAATAGAAGGCGGAGGCCTGCGGCAGGCGCCCCTCGCCGCGCTTCGACCAGTAGGTGTTGCCGCGCCGGTCACCGACGAATTCGCGCGTGGGGTAGCCGGGATGGACGTTCCAGTAGCTGGTGCGCCCGCCCCAATAGCTGGTGCGCGCCCCCCAGTTGGACGTGGAGTTGCGCCCGTAGAGCGCCGGGCCCCAATAGCCGGGACCCCAGCTCGTGCGCCAGTTGGTCCAGCCCGTGCCGCGCCCGTAGCCGCCCCAGTTGCTGCCGATGCCGGAAAGCGTGTCCTCGACCGGCAGGCTGGCGGCCGTCAGATAGTCGCCCTGCGGGTAGAGCGCGGGATCGTAATCGGCCGCCGCGACCTCCCCGGCATAGGCACCCGCGGCGGCAGGGTCCGCGGCGGGCGCGTAAGCGGCGGCGCCCGCCGCACTGTCGAGCAGCCGGGCGCTCACATAGCCGTATTGTGTCTGGCACCAGCCACCCTCGCAGCCGGCGAGCTGAACCCGCGTACCGGCCGCCAGCGTGCCGAGCACCTCGTACCCGGTGCCCGGACCGCCGCGCACATTCACCGTCGTCGCGGCGACCGCGCTGCCGGCCGGAACGCCCTGCCCAGCGAGGCCCTGCCCGGAGAGCCCGGCCTCCGCCAGCCCGCCGGCCTGAACGGGAGCGGCGGAGGAACCCATGCCCGGCGCGCCGAGATAGCGCGGCGCCTGCGCGGGCGAGATCGGCACCGTGCCGATGCTGGTGCCGACCGGATAGGGGCGGGCCGCCGGCACGGTGACGCGGGTCCGCCGCGAGGGAGCCGGCGCCGCGCTTGCGAGCCCGGCGGCCTGATCGATATGGCGCACGCTGACGAAGCCGTACTGCGTCTGGCACCAGCTGCCGGTGCACGAGACGATCTCGACCGGCGAGCCGGCCGGCAGCGTGCCCAGCGCGTCGTAGCCCGTCCCGGGGCCGGAGCGCACATTCACCGACGCCGTGGTCGTCGCCGTGCCGGCGGCCGCATAGGTGCCGACCGTCGTCGAGGGCGCATAGGCCCGCGCGGCGGCGGGATAGGCCGGTGTCGGCAGACCCGGCGTCGCGGCGGGATAACCGGAGGTCGCGCCGCCATAGCCGGGGGCAACCTGCCCGGCGGCGTTCCAGCTCAGCGAGTCGCGGGTCTGCGAGCCGGGGACACGCGGCTGCGCCGCCGCGCTCAGAACCTGCTGCACCGGCCCGCGCGAGAGCAGGTAGATGCTGATGTAGCCCTCGTTGGTCTGGCACCAGCTGTTCGCGCAGCCGGAGACCTCCACCTTGGTGAAGTCCGGCAGCGTCTTGGTGACGTCGTATTCGACGCCGGGTCCGGAACGCACATTGGCGACGCCGATGGTGGTGCGCGGCCCGGCCATGGAGGTGTCGGTGCCGGGATGCACGGCTTCGGCAGGCGCGTGCGTGACCGCACCCGCCGGCACTGTCGGGGAATAGACATGCGGCTGCGCTTGCACCGGCACGGCGGCAACCGGCGCGGAAGCGACCGGCGGCGCGTAGACGGGTGCCGGTGCTCGATAGGTTGACGCCGGGCTGTAGGCCACCGCGCCGCCCTGCGCGATCAGCGAGGCGGCGACATAGCCATATTGCGTCTGGCACCAGTTCCCGGCGCAGGACACGACCTGCACCGGCGAGCCGACCGGCAGCGTGCCCAGCACCTGGTAGGAGGTGCCCGGCCCGGAGCGCACATTCGCGGTCGAGCGCGTCGAGGCCGGGGCCCCGGCACCGGCGGCGTAGCCGGCCGGCGCGAGGCCGCGCGGTGCCGGTGCGGTCGCCAGCGTGCCCGCTGCCGGATAACCCGGCGCGCCATAGGCTGCGCCCTGCCCGAAGGCGTTTGCGTTCAGCGAGTCGCGGGTCTGCGAGCCGGGAATGCGCGGCTGCGCCGCCGCACTCAGCACCTGCTGCACCGGCCCGCGCGAGAGCGAATAGATGCTGATGTAGCCTTCGTTGGTCTGGCACCAGCTATTGGCGCAGCCGGAGACCTCCACCTTGGTGAAGTCCGGCAGCGTCTTGGTGACGTCGTATTCGACGCCGGGCCCGGAGCGCACATTGGCGATGCCGATGGTGGTGCGCGGGCCGGCCATGGTGGTGTCGGTGCCGGGATGCGTCGCCTCGACCGGCGCGTGCGCGACCGTCGGCGCATAGACATGGGGCTGCGCCTGCACGGGCGCGGCCGGGCGGGCAGGCGCGGCGGAAACGACGGGAGCAGCGCGCGGGGCCGGCGCGGGCGCTGCGGGAGTACCTGGAGCGACGCCGTAGCCGAGCGCGGCGGCGCCGGCGACCGAGGCCGGACCGGCAGGCATGGATGGAGCCGGCGCGGCGGCCGGGCCGCCGGAAACAGCGGGAGACGTCGGCGCCGCCGTTCCGGCCATGCCCTGCGCCAGCAGCGAGGCGGCGATGTAGCCGTACTGGGTCTGGCACCAGCCGTTGGAGCAGCCCACCACATCGACGGGCGAACCCGCCATCAGGGTACCGAGGCTCGGGAAATTGGTGCCCGGCCCGCCACGCACGTTCGCGCTCGCCGTCGTGAGCGCCGGTGCCGCGGCGGCGCCGAGCGCGCCGGCGGCGCTCAGGCACGAGGCCAGCGCGAGGGACGTCGTGAACCGCATCGGCTTCTCCCCGGCCCACACCGTCCGGGGCGGACGGCGGCGGCCAGCATCAGGGATGCCGCGAAAGCGGTGTCGTCGCAATAAAATGCGGGAAAGATGGTTGCCAAGATGCAACCTTCATGCACAGCGCCGGAAGCGTTGATTCGTCCGCTTCCGGCTGCATGGGAAGGCGCGGGCGCCGGCCGTGCCGGGCGCCGGATCAGCCTTCGTTCTTCAGCGTCTCGATGGCGTCGGCCAGCAGCTCTTCCATGGTGCGGCGGATGCGGTGCTCGGAGACGTCGACGCCCTTGGCGTCGAAATCGGCCTTCAGCTTGCGGTAGACGTCCTCGTCGCCCGCCTCTTCGAGGTCGGCCTCGATGATCGAGACGGAATAGGCCGTCGCTTCCTCGCCGGTCAGGCCCAGCTTCTCGGCCGCCCACAGGCCCAGCGCCCGGTTGCGGCGGGCAAGGGCCTTGAAGCGCAGCTTCTGATCGTGGGCGTACTTGGCCTCGAACGCGTCTTCGCGGTTGTCGAACGTGCTCATGCTTGCTCGCCCTGTGTATGGGTAATGGCGGGCTTGATTATCGCGCCCCCGCCCCCAAATCAACGCCCGTCGACGCTGCGCCCCGCCCCTACGTCAATGTGACGCTCATGCCCCCGCGGGCGTTCCGTTGACACATGGGCCCGCGCGGAACGCAGGGCCCCTGCGCGGGCCGGCGTTTGTATCCGCCCCCCCGATGGGCTAGTGTCCGGGGGAGGGCGCCGGTGCCGCGAAACGAATCGACAGAGCGCGACCGGATGGCGCATAAGCGGCGCCCCAGCCGAGAACCCGTAACCGGAGCCCCGGCACCCCGATGGACTTCCTCAACCGACGGTACCCACCCATGAGCCGCCGCCGCCGCATTTATGAAGGTAAGGCGAAGGTCCTCTATGAAGGCCCTGAGCCCGGCACGCTGATTCAGCACTTCAAGGACGATGCCACCGCCTTCAACAACAAGAAGCACGACGTCATCGACGGCAAGGGCGTGCTGAACAACCGCATCTCGGAATACATCTTCCAGAAGCTGAACGACATCGGCGTTCCCACCCATTTCATCAAGCGGCTGAACATGCGCGAGCAGCTCATCCGCGAGGTCGAGATCATCCCGCTTGAAGTGGTGGTGCGCAACGTCGCCGCCGGCTCGCTGTCGACGCGCCTGGGCATCGAGGAAGGCACGCAGCTTCCCCGCTCCATTATCGAGTTCTACTACAAGAACGACGCGCTCAACGACCCGATGGTCTCGGAAGAGCACATCACGGCGTTCGGCTGGGCCACCACGCAGGAAATCGACGACATCATCGCTCTGGCGATCCGCGTCAACGACTTCCTGTCCGGCCTCTTCCTCGGCGTCGGCATTCGTCTTGTGGACTTCAAGATGGAATGCGGCCGTCTCTGGGAAAACGACATGATGCGCATCGTCGTCGCCGACGAGATCAGCCCGGACTCGTGCCGGCTGTGGGACATCAAGTCGAACGACAAGCTCGACAAGGACCGCTTCCGCCGCGACATGGGCGGGCTGGTCGAGGCCTATTCCGAAGTGGCGCGCCGTCTCGGCATCATGTCCGAGAACGAGCGTCAGGCCGGCGGCCCGGTTCTGGTCAAGTCCGAACCCGAGAAGTAAGGGGATGCGCGGCCCTCGGGTCAGCCATTCCGCATTCGGGCATTGAGCCGTTCGCGGCCAGATGATAGGCGGGGGCCGCAAAGCCCCCGTTTCTATTTGCCGAGCTCCCGTTTCAGCCCCGCTAGAACGTCCCCGAGAGTGTTTCCATGAAGGCGCGCGTCCTTGTCACCCTGAAATCCGCCGTGCTCGATCCGCAGGGCAAGGCCATCGAGGGCGCCCTGCGCTCGCTCGGCGTTCCCGGCGTGGCAAGCGTGCGCCAGGGCAAGGTGTTCGACGTCGAGCTCGACACCGTCGACCCGGCCAAGGCCGAAGCGACGCTCAAGGACGCCTGCGAGAAGCTGCTCGCCAATACGGTGATCGAAACCTACCGCATCGAGTTCGTGGGCTGATCACCATGAAATCTGCCGTCATCGTCTTTCCCGGCTCCAACCGCGAGGGCGACGTCGCGCGCGCGCTGCAGATCGTCAGCGGCGTGAAGCCCGCTCTGGTGTGGCACGCCGACACCGCCCTGCCTGCCGGCACCGACCTCGTGGTGCTGCCCGGCGGCTTCTCCTATGGCGACTATCTGCGCTGCGGCGCCATCGCCGCCCGCGCCGCCATCATGGACGCGGTGCGCGAGCATGCCGCGCGCGGCGGCCTCGTGCTCGGCATCTGCAACGGCTTCCAGATCCTGTGCGAGAGCGGCCTGCTGCCCGGCGTGCTGGTGCGCAACGCGCGCCTGCGCTTCATCTGCCGCGAGGCGCTGCTGAAGGTCGAGCGCAACGACACGCCTTTCACCCGCCGCTACGCCAAGGGCGCCGTCGTGCGCTACCCCGTCGCGCATGGCGAGGGCAACTACACCGCCGACGCCGACACGCTGAAGCGGCTCGAAGACGAGGGCCGCGTGGTGTTCCGCTACGTGCTGCCGGACGGGCGCCGCGACGACGCGCAGGTGCTCAACGGCGCCGCCAACTCCATCGCCGGCATCGTCTCCGAGAAGCTCAACGTGCTCGGCCTGATGCCGCACCCCGAGAACCATGTCGACCCGCTCGTCGGCCCCACCGACGGACGCGCCTTGTTCGAGAGCCTCGTCGGAGCGCTGGAGAAGGCGTGATCCGCCCTCCCCGCCCTGCCCGACCGCGAAACGGAATGACGGCCTGCGCATGACCTCCGCCGAACCGAAGATCACCCCCGAGCTCGTCGCCGAACACGGCCTGAAGCCAGACGAGTACGAGCGCATCCTGAAGCTCATCGGCCGCGAGCCGAGCTTCACCGAGCTCGGCATCTTCTCCGCCATGTGGAACGAGCACTGCTCGTACAAGTCCTCGCGCCTGCATCTGCGCGGCCTGCCGACCACGGCGCCGTGGGTGATCCAGGGGCCGGGCGAGAATGCCGGCGTCATCGACATCGGCGACGGCAAGGCCGCCGTCTTCAAGATGGAGAGCCACAACCACCCCTCCTATATCGAGCCCCACCAGGGCGCGGCGACGGGCGTGGGCGGCATCCTGCGCGACGTGTTCACCATGGGCGCGCGCCCCATCGCGGCGCTGAACGCGCTGCGCTTCGGCGACCCCAAGCACCCGCGCACCCGCCATCTGGTGGCCGGCGTGGTGGGCGGCATCGGCTCCTACGGCAACTCCTTCGGCGTGCCGACGGTGGGCGGCCTCGTCGGCTTCCACACGCGCTATGACGGCAACTGCCTTGTCAACGCCATGGCCGTCGGCCTCGCCGACGCCGACAAGATCTTCTACGCCAAGGCGACCGGCGTCGGCCTGCCCGTGGTCTATCTCGGCTCCAAGACCGGCCGCGACGGCATCCACGGCGCCACCATGGCCTCCGCCGAGTTCGGCGAGGGCGCGGAGGAGAAGCGCCCGACCGTGCAGGTCGGCGACCCCTTCGCCGAGAAGCTGCTGCTGGAAGCCTGCCTCGAAATCATGGAAGCGGGCTGCGTCGTCGCGATCCAGGACATGGGCGCGGCGGGGCTTACCTGCTCGGCGGTAGAGATGGGCGCGAAGGGCGACCTCGGCATCGAGCTCGACCTCGACAACGTGCCCTGCCGCGAGGCCGGCATGAGCGCCTATGAGATGATGCTCTCCGAGAGCCAGGAGCGCATGCTCATGGTCATCGCGCCGGGCAAGGAAGAGCAGGCCGAGGCCATCTTCCGCAAATGGGGGCTCGATTTCGCCATCGTCGGCCACACCACGGACGATTTGCGCTTCGTGGTGAAGCACAAGGGCGAGGTGAAGGCCGACCTGCCGATCAAGGAACTCGGCGACGAGGCCCCGCTCTATGACCGCCCGTGGGTGGAAACGCCCAAGCAGCAGCGCATCGACCCCGCCGCGCTCGACATCAGCGCCACCATTCCCGGCGCGCTGGAGCGTCTCGTCGGCTCGCCGGACTTCGCCTCCAAGCGCTGGATTTGGGAGCAGTACGACCACCTGATCCTCAACAACACCGTGCAGCGGCCGGGCGGCGACGCCGCCGTGGTGCGCGTCGAGGACGGCCCCAAGGGCCTCGCCATGTCCTGCGACGTCACTCCGCGCTATTGCGAGGCGGACCCGTTCGAGGGCGGCAAGCAGGCGGTGGCGGAAGCCTGGCGCAACATCACCGCCGTCGGCGCCACGCCGCTGGCGCTGACCGACAATCTGAACTTCGGCAATCCCGAGAAGCCGGAGATCATGGGCCAGCTCGTGGGCTGCCTGCGCGGCATCGCCGCCGCCGCCAAGGAACTGGATTTCCCGGTCGTCTCCGGCAATGTCAGCCTCTACAACGAGACCAACGGGCGCGGCATCCTGCCCACCCCGACCATCGGCGGCGTCGGCGTGCTCGACGACGTGGAGAAGATGGCGACGCTGGACTTCAAGGACAGCGGCGAGATCATCTTCGTCATCGGCGCCACCACCGGCTGGCTCGGCCAGTCCGCCTTCCTCTCCGAGATCCTCGACCGCGAGGACGGCGCGCCGCCGCCGGTCGACCTCGCGCTGGAGCGCCGGAACGGCGACTTCGTGCGGGCGCTGATCGCCGACAGCCTCGTCACCGCCGTGCACGACGTCTCCGACGGCGGCCTGCTGGTGGCTCTGACGGAAATGGCGCTGGCCTCGGGCATCGGCGCCAACCTCATAGCCCCGCCGGCCGAGATCAACCCCTACGGCTTCTGGTTCGGCGAGGATCAGGCGCGCTACGTCGTCACCGTCGAGAGCGGCTCCAAGGCGCTGGTGCTGCGCCGGGCGGAGACGGCGGGCGTCACCCTCGCCAAGCTCGGCACGACGGGCGGCGACCGATTGAATATCCCGGGCGAGCGCCCAATTGTAGTGGACGCGCTGCGCGAGCGGCACGAGGCCTGGCTGCCCATCTATATGGGCGCGGGCCTGATGTGAGGGAGCACCGTCTATGGCGATGGAAGCAGCCGAAATCGAACGGCTGATCAAGGAGGGGCTGCCCGACGCGACGGTCGACATCCGCGACCTCGCCGGCGACGGCAACCACTATGCCGCGACCGTCATCTCGGCCAGCTTCCGCGGCAAGAGCCGCGTGCAGCAGCACCAGATGGTCTATGCGGCGCTGAAGGGCCAGATGGGCGGCATATTGCACGCCCTCGCTCTTCAGACCAATGTACCCGACTGAAAGCGGCCCGTCCCGAAACCCGGTGACGAGGCGCCGCTACCACCTCTCGCGAGGCCCGCAAGGGCGAAAGGCCAGGCCATGAGCATCCACGATTTCATCGACAGCCAGGTGAAGAGCAACGACGTCGTCGTCTTCATGAAGGGAACCCCGCAATTCCCCATGTGCGGCTTCTCCGGCCAGGTGGCGCATATAATGGGGCTGCTGGGCGTCGACTATAAGGGCATCAATGTCCTCGATTCCGACGAGATCCGTCAGGGCATCAAGGAATACACCAACTGGCCGACCATCCCGCAGGTCTTCGTGAAGGGCGAGTTCGTCGGCGGCTGCGACATCGTGCGCGAGATGTACCAGTCGGGCGAGCTGCAGACGCTGCTCGAAGAGCAGGGCGTCGTCGTCGCCGGCCGCGCGACCGCCTGAACACCGTACTCACTGCCGAACGCTTGAAGCCGCCCTCCGGGGCGGCTTTTTCTTGTTGGCAAATGGCAGGCTACCGATCACGTTTGGTCATTTGGTGCACAGGAATATTTCGTAATTGCCCGGCTGGGCGATTTGATTTCTGAATACTATTTCAGGCTCGAAATGATGAGGCCGAACAGTTCGTACAGAAAACCCTGCTTCTTTAAGGCGTATATCGACATCGTCCCCGTAGAGGCGCACATGGTCGGCCTGATAGAAGCGCCGAATACGCTCCTGTTTGTCAATTATTGACGGGTCCTCATCTGTCACCTCGTGCCAGACAGGAATTTGTATCAAAGCGGTCCCACCGTCGCGGAGAACTCTGTGTATTTCGCGCATGGCTTTCCGGTCGTCGGGAACATGCTCCAGCACATGCGAGCACCAGATAATATCGAAGGATTTATCGGGGAACGGGATGTCCTGAATATCGACGACCTGATCGGCGACACCGGGATTGAGATCGCAGCTGATATAATTCGCCACCCTGCTCCTCAGCCATCCAGTAAGCGACTTTTCGGGCGCAAAGTGCAGGACGGATTCTGTGCCTTTCAGCCGATTTTGCATAGTGACAAAAGCGAAACGGGCCCGCTCGTTAGAGTGGCAGCGTGGACAAATAGCGTTATAGTGCCCCACTCTTGGATGGCGCAGCGGATAAAATTGGAACCCTGTCCATTTACAAATAGGACACTCATGATCTGAGCCAAATATATTGATAGATAAGATAGTTTTTATTATTCTTGACTTTACCCGTGAATTGATCATGCATCACCCCACCACCAGAAGGTGCAATGCTATATCTGCGATCGCTGACATGGCAACAGCTCAAACGAGCTGATGCCGCACCTCCGACATAAAGAATACGAACGGTCGACCTCATCGTCGAATGCGTGAGGTCGACCGCAATCGTCGCGTGGTTATCCGATTCCCGACGACGGTTACAATAATGTCGCCGGCATGCAGGCCGCTCTCACTAGGTTCAATAGCGGGAAGTTCGCGCGGATCGGAGAGTGATCGGATCCCTGTCCAGCCGTCCTTCTATGACATTCGCAAGCCTTGGGAATGCCGCCCGCGCTCAACAAAAAGCCGCCCTCGCGGGCGGCTTTCCGTATCGGCGTTTCCGGGGATCGCAGGGACCCCCGAGAGATCAGCGCGAATAATACTCGACCACGAGGTTCGGCTCCATCACGACCGGATAGGGCACCTCGTTGAGCTCGGGCACGCGGGCCAGCTTCGCGGTCAGCTTGTGGGCGTCGACCTCGAGATAGTCCGGCACGTCGCGCTCGCCCGAGGCGGCGGCCTCGATCACCAGAGCGAGCTGCTTGGAAGCGTCCTTCACCTCGACCACATCGCCGACCTTCACCTGGTAGGACGGGATGTTGACGCGGCGGCCGTTCACCTTGACGTGGCCGTGGCTCACGAACTGGCGGGCGGCGAACACGGTGGGGACGAACTTGGCGCGGTAGACGACCGCGTCGAGACGGCGCTCGAGCAGGCCGATCAGGTTGGCGCCGGTGTCGCCCTTGAGGCGCGAGGCTTCGACATAGACGGCGTAGAACTGCTTCTCGCCGATCGAGCCGTAATAGCCCTTGAGCTTCTGCTTGGCGCGCAGCTGCACGCCAAAGTCGGAGAGCTTGCCCTTGCGGCGCTGGCCATGCTGGCCGGGGCCGTATTCACGCTTGTTGATGGGGCTCTTCGGGCGGCCCCAGATGTTCTCGCCCATACGGCGGTCAAGCTTGTGCTTGGCCGAAACGCGCTTGCTCATGCGCTGGTCCTCTCGCATATCGTTGCGGTTTGGATCGCGCCCCCTCCTCTGTCCCCTTGCAGGGGCCGACAGGGTCTTTCCGAACGCGCCGGACCGACCCACGGGTGCGTGAAACACCAAGCGGGGCCGTTGCCAGCCCCGCGAGTGGGCGGGTGTTAGGAGAAAAAGGGCTGAAGGTCAAGGGCGGCGGTCAGCCGATCAGCTTGAGAAGGGCCGTCAGAACACCTACCGCGACGACCAGCATGCCGCCGATCTTGATCGTCAGCCTCTGCTCAAGCAGGGCGAGATCGTCCTTGGTCGCAACACGGTCCTGAAAGGCGTCCGCCAACGCGTCAGCCACTCCCTCCGCCTGCTCGGCGGTGAAGTGAGCCTTTTCGCGCAGCGTTCGCGCGAGCTTCAGCGTGTCGAACGGAATGGCGCCCATGGCTCAAATATAGGTCGACGCATGGGCCGGCGCCATATGTTTCACCGCCCCTGACGCAACGCTGCCAGCACGTCGAGGCCGGCATAGCCGTCCGGCTCCACACCCATCCGGCGCTGGAAGCCGGCCACCGCGCGCATCGTCATGTTTCCGACCCGCCCGTCGACGCCGCCGGTGTCGAATCCCGCGCGCGTCAGCCGCTTCTGCACCTCCTGGATCTCCGCCAGCGTCAGCGCCCGCTCGCCGCCCGGGAAGGGCGTAACGAAATCCTCGCCGCCGAGAACCCGGTCGCCGAGATGGCAGACGGCGAGCGCGTAGTTCATGGAGGGGTTGTAGCTGCGCACCGCATAGAAGTTCTGTGTCAGCAGGAAGCACGGCCCGTCCGTGCCAACCGGCGCCCAGAGCCGCGCCTTCGCCTTGGGCAGCGCGAACCTGCCGCCGCCCGCCGGCTTGATGCCGAGCTTGCCCCAGTCCTCCACGGCGCGCCAGGCGCGGGCATCGGCATATTTGTCGGGCACGCCCTCCATCGTCACCTCGAAGCCCCAGGGCAGGCCGCGCTGGTACTTGCCGCGCTGGATCAGGTAGCGCGAGGAGCCGGCCAGCGCGTCGGCGACGCTGTAGGGCGAGGGATGGCCGTCGCCGTCGTAATCGACGCCGAGATTGAGCCAGACTTCCGGCATCCACTGCGTATGACCCATGGCGCCGGCCCAGGAGCCGAGCATCTCGTCCGGCTCGCCCCAGCCGCGCTGGACCACGGCAAGGCCGTTGAGGAACTCGGTCTCCCAGTATGTGCGGCGACGCGGCTCGCCCCAGGCGAGCGCCGCCAAAGAGGGAAACACCGGCTTCATGTGGTCGGGATCGGTGACAAGCTCGCCGAACGCGCTCTCCATGCCCCATAGCCCTAGCAGCACGTCGGGCGCGACGCCGTAATCCTTCTCCAGCCGCTTCAGCAGCGCGGCGTTCTGCTTGGCCGCAGCGCGGCCGGTATTCAGCCGCCATTCCGAGATGCGCCGGTTGAGATATTGCCAGAGCTGCTCGCGGAATTCCGGCTGCGCGCCGTCCTTGGCATAGACCGAGGTGTCCGGCTTCAGTCCCGCCGTTACCCGGTCATAGACGGAATCGGAGATGCCGCGGGCACGGGCGCGGGCCCGGAACTCGTCGAGCCAGGCGTCGAAGGGCTGGCGCGTGCTCTGCGCGACGGCGCGCCCCGTTCCCAGCGCGCCGGCCAGCAGGCTCGCGCCGGCGCCCGCGAGGAAGCCGCGCCGCGTGGCCGCCAGACCCGGACGAACCGGGAACGCCGCGCCGTGGAGGGAATCGTCGCTCACATCACTTCTCCTGCCGTTCCGGCATGCTGGGCAGGGATCGCGGCGCTGGCAAGGCGTATCGGGATGCGGCAGCGAAAGCCGTCAGACCGGCGCGGGCACCAGCGGCACCAGTTCGCCGGCCCGTGCACGCCGGCCGGCGATGCGCTCCACCAGCGCCGCGTCGAGCGGCGCGCCGGTCGAGAACAGGCGCAGCGGCGACGGGCTCGCGGCGAAGGCGACCGGGCCGAGCAGCGAGGACAGCCGGCGCGCGATCGCCGGGGCCGGATCGACCCAGCGCACCGGCCAGGGCGCCACCTTCTGCAGCCGGTCGAGCACGAGCGGATAATGCGTGCAGGCGAGCACCACCGTGTCGGTGCGGGCGCGCGCCTCGCGGATGAAGGCCGGCGCGATCTCGGCGGCGAACGCCTCGTCCGCCACCTCCGCGCCCGCCATGGCCTCCTCGGCGAGCCGGGCGAGCCCGGTGCTGCCGACCAGCGTCACCCGGCAGTCTCCGGCGAAATCGCGGATCAGCGCCTGCGTGTAGTCGCGCTTCACCGTGCCGGGCGTCGCCAGCACGCTGACCTGCTTGGTGAGCGAGCCCTCGCAGGCCGGCTTGATCGCCGGCACCGTGCCGACAAAGGGAATGGCGTAACGCGCCCTCAGCGCCGGCAGCACCAACGTGGAGGCGGTGTTGCAGGCGATGACGACGGCATCGGGCGCCAGCCGGCCGATGAGCGCGTCCATCACCGCACTCACCCGCGCCATAAGGTCGGCCTCGCCGCGCGGTCCATAGGGAAAGCCGGCGTCGTCGGCGGCATATACGAAGCGCGCGTCGGGCCGCGTGCGGGCGAGCTCGCGGAACACCGAGAGGCCGCCCAGCCCGGAATCGAACACGATGATGGTCGGCGCGCGCAGCGCCGCGGGTGCGGATCGGATCGGCAGCGACGACACGGCGGAAAGCCCCGTTGGCGAAGCGAGAGGCGAGACGCCGTGCGCGCCGGTCACGCCGGCAGCGGGAGAAGCCTCGATACGCATCTGATGTCCTCCATCCCGGGCATCATTGTGGCGCATCCTGGTGAACGGAACGTTGCGGAACGCCCCTTCTCTCCTCCAGATGCGATCAGTCCGTCGGTTCCGAACTTTCCGGGCCGGCCAGCGGCTTCTTCCCGCCGGCGAGCCGGGCGGCGGTGCGCGCCTCGCGGGTGCCGCGCCCTTCCACCAGCGCCGTGACCATGCCATGCAGCGTGGCGATGTCCTGCCGGGTCAGCCCGACGCGGTGGAAGATGTTGCGGATATTGCGGATCGTCACCGGCTTCTTCTCCGGCGAGCGGAAGAACAGCGCCTCGTCGAGCTCGCGTTCCACATGGTCGAAGAAGGCGAGCAGGTCCGCCTTGTCGGCGATCGGGTAGCGGTCGGGCTGCTGGAACGGCAGCGCGCCGTTCGAGGCCAGCTTGAACCATTCATAGCCGACGACCGCGACCGCCATGGCGAGGTTGAGCGAGGCAAAGGCCGGGTTCACCGGCAGGGTGAGGATCACGTCGGCGAGCGAGACCTCTTCCGTATAGAGCCCCGTCCGCTCGCGGCCGAACACCAGCGCCACGTCTTCGCCGCCGGCGATGCGGCCGGCCGTCTCCGCCGCCACGGCGTCCGCGCCGAGCACGGATTTCTGCATGCCGCGCTCGCGCGCCGTCGCGGCGGCGACGAAGTTGATTCCCGCCAGCGCCGCGCGCAGGTCCGGAAAGACCTCGGCAGTCTCCAATATGCGGTCGGCGCCGGAGGCGAAGGTCACCGCCTTGGGGTTCGGCCAGCCCTCGCGCGGATTGACAAGGCGCAGCCGCGACAGGCCGAAATTGCCCATTGCGCGCACGGCCGAGCCGATATTCTCGCCGAGCTGCGGTTCGACGAGAATGACCACCGGTCCGCCTTCCGGCCATGCCTTGGTGCTGTCGGTGCCGGCGCCGGACATGGGCTTTCCTCGCTCTCGGTAGGTCGCGCAAGGGCGCTGATATAGCCGCGCGCGCCGCGCTTGCGAAGCGTCCCGCCGCCGGACCTTGAGGCGCGATCGCCATACCGCATACCAAATGCCAAAAAAGCTTGGGTGGAGAAGGCGCCGTAGCGGGTCCTTTCCGCCGAAATTGGCCCGGTAACTGCTTTCCCTGAGGTGCCCGGCGCGGTATCACCCGCGCATCCGGCGTCTGCCCGCGCGGACATGCGCCGCGACCCCTCCGACAATTTCCGTGCGAGGTGAATTTTCATGGCGAAGATCAAGGTGGCGAATCCGGTCGTCGAGCTCGACGGCGACGAGATGACCCGGATCATCTGGCAGTACATCAAGGACAAGCTGATCCACCCCTATCTCGATGTGCCGCTGGAGTATTACGACCTCGGCGTCGAGAACCGTGACGCGACCGGCGACCAGGTCACCATCGACGCGGCCAATGCGATCAAGCGCGTGGGCGTCGGCGTGAAGTGCGCCACCATTACCCCGGACGAAGGCCGCGTTCAGGAGTTCGGCCTGAAGAAGATGTGGCGCTCGCCCAACGGCACCATCCGCAACATCCTCGGCGGCGTGATCTTCCGCGAGCCGATCATCTGCAAGAACGTGCCGCGCCTCGTGCCGGGCTGGACCCAGCCGATCATCGTCGGCCGCCACGCCTTCGGCGACCAGTATCGCGCCACCGATTTCCTGTTCCCCGGCAAGGGCACGCTGTCGATCAAGTTCGTCGGCGAGGACGGGGCGGTGATCGAGCACGAGGTCTACAAGGCCCCCGGGGCCGGCGTCGCCATGGCGATGTACAATCTCGACGAGTCGATCAAGGAATTCGCCCGCGCCTCGCTCAACTACGGCCTGGCGCGCAACTACCCGGTCTATCTCTCGACCAAGAACACCATCCTCAAGGCCTATGACGGGCGCTTCAAGGACATCTTCCAGGAGGTGTTCGACGCCGAGTTCAAGGCCGAGTTCGACAAGCGCAAGATCACCTATGAGCACCGTCTGATCGACGACATGGTCGCCTCGGCGCTCAAGTGGTCGGGCGGCTATGTCTGGGCCTGCAAGAACTATGACGGCGACGTGCAGTCCGACATCGTGGCGCAGGGCTTCGGCTCGCTCGGCCTGATGACCTCGGTGCTGATGACGCCGGACGGGCAGACTGTCGAGGCCGAGGCGGCCCACGGCACGGTGACGCGCCACTACCGCGAGCACCAGAAGGGCAAGGAGACCTCGACCAACTCCATCGCCTCGATCTTCGCCTGGTCGCGCGGCCTCGCCCATCGCGCCAAGCTGGACGACAACGCCGACCTCGCCGCATTTGCCGCCACGCTGGAGAAGGTGTGCGTCGACACGGTGGAGAGCGGCTACATGACCAAGGACCTCGCCCTGCTGGTCGGCGCCGACCAGAAGTGGCTGTCCACCACCGGCTTCCTCGACAAGATCTCCGAGAACCTCTCCAAGGCGCTCGCCTGATCTCCGCCGGCTAAAGAACGCCAGAACGATCCCGGGGCGCCACGGCGTCCCGGGACACTGCCGGGCCGGTGCCGGCCTCCGGCTCAGGACCGGGGCGAGCCCTCCTCGGCGTGAAGCTCGCCCTCCGCAATGTCAACGCGCCGGCTCAGTGCCTGCGGGCCTTCCTCGTCGCGCGCCATGGCGCGGATGCGCAGGCCGATCTCCGGATGCCGGCGGATTACGTCGGCGAGGTTCTCGGCCTCCAGCATCAGCAGCATGCAGCGCGTGCGCGCCCGCGCCGTCGCCGCGCGGCGGGCCGAATGCAGCAGCGCCATCTCGCCGAAGAACTGCCCGTCGCTCAGCACCGTCGTCTCATTGGCGAACTCCAGTGCCACCTCGCCGGACGCGATGAAATACATCGAGCGGGCCGGATCGCCGCGGCGAGCAATGATCTCACCGGGCTGCGCCGTATGCGCCGACAGCGCCTTGTGGATTTCGCCGATGCCGGCGGCGTCGAGATCGGCGAACAGCGGCACGCGCGCCACCATCCCCCAGGTGATGACGAAATCCCGGCGCTTGATGACGTCGACGAAGGAGGTCGCGATGATGCCGACCGGCAGCGCGATCATCACGATGCCCGTCACCATGGTGATGCCGGCAATGATGCGCCCCGCCGCCGTCACGGGGTAGACATCGCCATAGCCCACCGTGGTCACGGTCGCCATCGCCCACCACATGGCGGCGGGAATGGAGCCAAGCCGCTCCGGCTGCACCGCACCTTCCGCCACATACATCGCCGAGGCGGCGATGAGCACCGCCGCCGCCAGCAGCCAGAAGCAGGCCAGCAGCGACTGCCGCTCGCGGTGCAGCACTTCGAGCAGCGACTGCATGCCCGGCGAATAGCGCACCAGCTTGACGAAGCGCAGCAGGCGCAGGATCGCCAGCGTCTTCAGATTGACGCCGAAAAGCGCCGAGACGATGAAAGGCAGCCAGGCGAGCAGATCGACGATCGCCACCGGGGTGAGCATGTAGCGCAGCCGCGCGCGCAGGGGCGACGCGCCGCGAAAGCGCGGATCGTCCACTGCCACCCAGACGCGCAGCATATATTCCCCGGCGAACACCAGCAGCGACAGCCGCTCGAAGATGAGGAAGGCGACATGGTCGTGCAGCAGCAGGCTCGGCACCGTTTCGAGTACGGCGGCGAACACGTTCAGCACGATGAGCACGATGAGGCCGAGATTGACCCATTCGGACCAGCGGTCCTGCGCCGAATCCCGCTCCAGCACCTGATAGACGCGACGACGACGCGCGCGCCACCAGGCCGTCGCCAGCCGTCCCTTGTCCTGCCTGCGCGCCGTCATGGGCGCCACTCCCCGGCCGGAGACGCCCCCGCGCGGCGCTAGCCGGCGAGCGCAGCCTCGATCGCCGCCAGCGCCTCGGCCGCCCGCGCGCCGTCCGGCCCGCCGGCCTGCGCGAGGTCGCGCCGGCCGCCGCCGCCCTTGCCGCCCAGCGCCTCGGCGCCATGGCGCACCAGCGCCACGGCGTCGTAGCGGTCGGTCAGGTCGTCGGTGACGCCGACAACGAGGCCGGCCCGGCCCTCGCCGGTGACACCGACGATGGCGACGATGCCCGAGCCGATACGCTTCTTGCCCTCGTCGACCAGGCTCTTGAGATCCTTCGGCTCGATGCCCGTCACCTCGCGGGCCAGCAGCTTCACGTCACCCACCGTGCGGGTCGGCTCCTCGCCGCCGGCGCTGCCGCCCATGGCAAGCTTGCGCCGCGCCTCGCCGAGCTCGCGCTCCAGCTTGCGGCGTTCTTCGACGAGTTGGGCAATGCGCGCCTCGACCTCGCCGACGGGCGCCTTGAGCAGGCCCGCCGCACCGTGCAGCGCGCGGCTCTCGGCGTTCAGGTGGAAACGCGCACCGTCGCCGGTCAGCGCCTCGATGCGCCGCACGCCCGCGCCGACCGCGCTCTCGCCGAGCACGCTGACGATGCCGATGTCGCCGGTGCGCGCCACATGGGTGCCGCCGCACAGCTCGACCGAATAGGGCGCGCCATTGCCGGGGTCGGTGCCCATGGAGACGACGCGCACTTCCTCGCCATATTTCTCGCCGAACAGCGCCCGCGCGCCCGACGCGATGGCATCGTCCACTGCCATCAGGCGCGTCACCACCGGCTCGTTGCGCAGCACGATGCGGTTGGCGATGTCCTCCACCCGCCGAAGCTCCTCCTCGTCGAGCGGCTTGGGGTGGCTGAAGTCGAAGCGCAGCCTGTCCGGCGCCACCAGCGAGCCCTTCTGCGCGACATGGTCGCCCAGCACGCGGCGCAGCGCCTCGTGCAGCAGATGGGTGGCGGAATGATTGGCGCGGATCGCCTGCCGGCGGTCGGGGTCTACGGTGAGGACGACAGGCGCGCCGACAGTGAGCGTGCCGGCCTCGACCTCGACCTCATGGACGAAGACGTCGCCGAGCTTCTTCTGGGTGCCGAGCACGCGGGCGCTGAGCCCGCCCTCCCCGGTCAGCGTGCCGGTGTCGCCGACCTGGCCGCCGGATTCGCCGTAGAACGGCGTCTGGTTCAGCACCACGAGGCCGCGCGCCCCGGCGGCGATCTCCGGCACGCGGCGCCCGTCCGCCACCAGCGCGGTGACCGAGCCTTCGGCCGCCTCGGTGCCGTAGCCGAGGAACTCGGTCGCACCGACCTCCTCGCGCACGCCGAACCACACCGTATCGGTCGCCGCCTCGCCCGAGCCCGCCCAGGAGGCGCGCGCCTCGGCGCGCTGGCGCTCCATGGCGACGTTGAAGCTGTCGACATCGACCGTGATCGCGCGCGCGCGAAGCGCGTCCTCGGTCAGGTCGAGCGGGAAGCCATAGGTGTCGTAAAGCTTGAAAGCCGTCTCGCCCGAGAACTTCGCGCCGGCGCCGAGCCCCTCGCTCTCCGCTTCCAGGATCGACAGGCCGCGCTCCAGCGTCTTGCGGAAGCGGGTCTCCTCCAGCCGCAGCGTCTCGGCGACCAGCGGCTCGGCGCGCACGATCTCGGGATAGGCCCGGCCCATCTCGCGCACCAGCACGGGAACGAGGCGGTGCATCAGCGGGTCGCGCGCGCCGAGAAGCTGCGCGTGGCGCATGGCGCGGCGCATGATGCGGCGCAGCACGTAGCCTCGCCCCTCATTGGAGGGCAGCACGCCGTCCGCCACCAGGAAGGTAGACGCGCGCAGATGATCGGCGATGACACGATGGCTCGCCTTCTGCGGGCCGTCGGCGGGCACGTCGGTCATCTCCTCGACCGCGCCGGTCAGTGCGCGCATCAGGTCGATCTCGTAATTGTCGTGCGTGCCCTGCAGCACCGCCGAGATACGCTCCAGCCCCATGCCGGTATCGATGGAAGGGCGCGGCAGCGCGACGCGCTCGCCGCCGGGCAGCTGCTCGAACTGCATGAAGACGAGATTCCAGATCTCGATGAAACGGTCGCCATCGGCGTCCGGCGAACCCGGCGGTCCCCCGGGGATGTGCGCCCCGTGGTCGTAGAAGATCTCGGAGCACGGGCCGCAGGGGCCGGTGTCGCCCATCTGCCAGAAATTGTCCGAGGTCGCGATGCGCACGATCCTCGAATCGGGCAGGCCGGCAATGCGCTTCCACAGCGAGAAAGCCTCGTCATCCTCATGGTAGACGGTGACCATGAGCTTATCGACCGGCAGCTCGAACTCGCGGGTGATCAGGTTCCACGCGAATTCAATGGCATTCTCCTTGAAATAGTCGCCGAAGGAGAAGTTGCCGAGCATCTCGAAGAAGGTGTGGTGGCGGGCGGTGTAGCCGACATTGTCGAGGTCGTTGTGCTTGCCGCCGGCGCGCACGCATTTCTGCGACGTAGCGGCACGCGAATAAGGACGCTTCTCGATGCCGGTGAAGACGTTCTTGAACTGCACCATGCCGGCGTTGGTGAACATCAGCGTGGGGTCGTTGCGCGGCACGAGCGGCGACGATTCCACCACCTGATGACCGTTCTTCGCGAAATAATCGAGGAAGGTCGCACGTATCTCGTTAACGCCGCTCATGAAACCCGGATCCGCCGATGAGAAGTAGCGGCGCCTCAAGGAACGGCGCCGGCCCGCGCCGGCGCGGGCGCAACGGTTCTAACGACGCGTCAACCCCTTGTCCAGAAAGCACGAGTACCCCCCGGCCGCCCCATGCCGGCGCCGGGCAAGACGGATGCCGGCGCCACGCGGGCGCCGGGGTCAGGTGCGGGTTTTAGGCCGGAAAGATCAGGCCTCGCCTTCGCCCTCGTCGTCCTCGCCCGCCTCGGCGCCGGCGAGGATCTGCTCGGCGATAAGCCCGGCATTCTGGCGGATCGTCGCCTCGATGCGGCCGGACACGTCGGGATTCTGCCGCAGGAAGTTCTTCGCGTTCTCGCGGCCCTGGCCCAGACGCTGGCTGTCATAGGAGAACCAGGCGCCCGACTTCTCGACCACGCCGGCCTTGATGCCGAGGTCGATGAGCTCGCCCATCTTCGAGACGCCCTCGCCATACATGATGTCGAACTCGACCTGCTTGAACGGCGGCGCCAGCTTGTTCTTGACCACCTTCACGCGGGTCTGGTTGCCCACCACTTCGTCGCGCTCCTTGATCGCGCCGATGCGGCGGATGTCGAGGCGGACGGAGGCGTAGAACTTCAGCGCGTTGCCGCCCGTCGTGGTCTCCGGGCTGCCATACATCACGCCGATCTTCATGCGGATCTGGTTGATGAAGATCACCATGGTGTGCGAGCGGTTGATCGAGGCGGTGAGCTTGCGCAGCGCCTGGCTCATCAGGCGCGCCTGCATGCCGGGCTGATTGTCGCCCATCTCGCCGTCGAGCTCGGCGCGCGGGGTCAGCGCCGCCACCGAATCCACCACCAGTACGTCCACCGCGCCCGAGCGCACCAGCGTATCGGCGATCTCGAGCGCCTGCTCGCCGGCGTCGGGCTGGGAAATCAGCAGGTTGTCGAGGTCCACGCCCAGCTTGCGGGCATAGATCGGGTCGAGCGCGTGCTCGGCGTCGATGAAGGCGCACACGCCGCCCTTCTTCTGCGCCTCGGCGATGGTGTGCAGGGCGAGCGTCGTCTTGCCGGACGATTCCGGCCCGAAAATCTCAACAATGCGGCCGCGCGGCAGCCCGCCGATGCCGAGCGCGATGTCGAGCCCGAGCGAGCCGGTGGAGACCGTCTCGATCTCCATGATCTTGTCGTTCTTCCCGAGACGCATGATCGAGCCCTTGCCGAAATGGCGCTCGATCTGAGTCAGCGCGGCGTCCAGCGCCTTGGCCTTGTCCATGGAAGATCCTTCAACGAGTCGCAGAGACGCTTGAGTCATCGCCGGGCTCCGGGCTGTATGCAAGGGGAGGAACGGGGTTTGCGGAATGTTGAGCGATATGTACCCTTTTTGTTCGATGTTCGCAATATGTTCTCGATGAAATTACCGGCGTTCGTTCTGGTGGTGGGGGGTTGCACCGTCGACGGCACGCCGATCGCGGTCGACGCCGCGACGATGGAGGCCGGCATCGAGGTGAAGGTAGGCTCCGCCGCCACGCTGGGGGTGGCCTATAACGGCCAGTTCGGCGACGGCGTCAGCCAGAACGGGTTCAACGCAACGCTCAGGATCGACTTCTAGGCCGATTTCATGCGGGCACCTCCCCCGGGCCCTCGGCGGACGCCACGCCGAGGGCGATGCGGCCAGCTCTACTCGCTGGCTGAAACTGCTTCTACCTCTCGCTTCAACGCGGCGACGACATGCTATGAACGCGCCGCACGCGCCATAGTGGGAGGCGAGTTGTGAACCTGCAAAGCCTCTCGGCGTCTCGCCGGCGAGCGATGACACCCATCTGCGCCTGCCACGCCCCTCGCCCGCCCGGCGAGATCGAGCGGCTCCGAATCCTGCGCCTGCTGGCGGTGTTCGAGCATCCCGAGGCGCTGCCGCCCGACCTTGCTTTGCCTCTGGGCGCCGAGATCCTCGCGCTCGCGCGCCCCATCCCGTCGGGCTTCCTCTGCGAGCCGGCATAACAACCTGAGATCGCTCCCGCGACCGCAGAAAACGCCTCGCCTCCCGCACCGTCCGAGGAACTGCTCGACGAGTTGGAGGCGCTGTACAAGAGCATCCACCCTCAACCTGAACTCTCCATGCACGAGGAGCGTACCGCCGGCCTCGCCGCCGACTGGTTCGAAGGCCTCGGCTACGAGGTGACACGTGGTGTCGGCGGCACCGGCGTGGTCGGGCTGCTGCGCAACGGCGAGGGAGCGACCGTGCTGCTGCGGGCCGACATGGCGCGCTGCCGATCCGTGAGCAGACCGGCCTCGCCTATGCCAGCGAGGCGACCGGGGTCGACCGCTCCGGCCAGGCGACCTCCGTCGCCCATAGCTGCGGCCACGACATGCACGTCGCCTGGCTGTGCGGCACGACGAAACTCCTCGCCGGGAACCGCGCCGGGTGGCGGGGCACGGTGATGGCGGTGTTCCAGCCCGGAGAGGAGACCGGACAGGGTGCGCGGGCCATGATCGAGGACGGCATGGCGCGCCGTTTCCCCAGGCCCGACGTCGCGCTCGGCCCGCATGTGGTGCCGGCGCCGGCGGGCACTATCGGCTGGCGTGCCGGGCCCCCGCCATGTCCGCCTCGGACAGCTGGGACGTGACCATCTTCGGGCGGGGCGCGCATGGCTCGATGCCCGAGCGCAGCCTCGATCCCATCGTGATGGCCGCCTCCGCCGTGCTCAATCTGCAGACCGTGGTGTCGCGCCAGATCGGCATGGAGGAGGAGGCGGTGGTGACGGTCGGCTCGTTCCACGCCGGCGTCAGCGAGAACACCATTCCCGAAGAGGCGCTGCTGCGGCTCAATGTGCGCTCCTTCAACGATGAGGTGCGCACCCGCGTGCTGGACGGCATACGCCGCATCTTCAAGGCGGAGGCCGTCGGCGCCGGCGCGCCCAAGGAGCCGGCGATAGCCATACTCGGCGAGCATCCGCTGACCCGCAACGACGAGGCCGCCACGCATCGGATCGTCGAGGCCTTCGCGGCCCGCTTCGGCGCGGCGAATGTGCAGGAGATTCCTCCCGCCACCGCGAGCGAGGATTTCGGCCTGTTCGGCGCCGCGTGGGGCATTCCCTCGGTCATGTGGTTCGTCGGCGGCACCGACCCGGCGGTGCTCGCGGCGGCGGCGCAGCCGGGCGGCAAGCCGGTGCCGGCAAACCATGCGCCGGATTTCGCGCCGATCATTCATCCCACCCTGCAGGCCGGCGTCGAGGCGATGCTGACGGCCGCCGGGCTCTGGCTGGCGATCGGGGACGGGGCGGCGAACTGATGGAGGCCCGCGCTGGTGGGCTCGTCCTCGCGCTGAACCTCGTCGGCACCGCAGTGTTCGCGCTCAGCGGCGGCCTGGCCGGCGTCCGGCGCGGCATGGACCTGTTCGGCGTGCTGGTGCTCGCCCTCGTCACGGCGGCGGCCGGCGGCGGCGTCCGCGACGTGCTGATAGGCGCCATTCCACCCGCCTTCGTCGCCGGCTGGCACGCTCTGGCGCTGGCGCTCGCGGCGGGGCTGTTCGCCTTCCGCTTTCCCGATCTTCTGGAGCGGGTAAAGGCGCCGGAGCTTTTGTTGGACGCGGCGGGCCTCGGCGTCTTTGCCGCGACCGGCACGGAGAAGGCGCTCGCCTTCGGCGTGTCTCCGCTGATGGCGGCCATCCTCGGCATGGTCACCGGGATCGGCGGCGGCATGGTGCGCGACGTGCTGACCGGCCGTCCGCCGGAGGTGCTGTATGCCGACATCTACGCCGTCGCAGCGCTGGCGGGGGCCGTCCTCGTCGCCGGCGGACATCAGTTCGGCATACGGGCGGCGATGACGCTGCGGCCCGGCGCGGCGCTGTGCTCCTTCCTGCGCATGATGGCGATCCATCGCGGCTGGAAGCTGCCGATGGCGCGGCGCGCCGGCAGCACGCGGGCAAATTCCTCCTCCCGGAGATTGAAGGGCCTCGCCCGCTTAGCCCATTCTTCCCCTAGCGTGAATCTTCATTAGACTTAGTATAAACTATTGAATTTGCACGATTAATTCGCTTGCGCTAGATTGCCGCCATCCTATCCGCTTCTGTTGTGGCTCCGCTCGATGTCTTCGACGGCTTCCCAGGCCGCCCGGCTCTATGTTTCCGAACATGGCCGGCTGGCGCGGCTGATCCAGCGCATCGTCCGCAACCGGGCGGTGACGGAGGATCTCGTCCACGATTCCTTCGTCAAGTTGATCGACCGACTGGGCGCGGGCACGGGCATCTCGGACAAGGAAGCCTATCTCACCCGCATCGCGCAGAACCTCGCCATCGACCACCGGCGCCGCGAGCGCGAGCATCTCAGCCTCGACGAGGCGGGGCTGTTCGAGTTGGCCGACGCCCGCCCCTCGGCGGAGACGGTGCTGGCCGACCGGCAGGCACTGCTCTGCACGCTCGCCGTGCTCGCCGCCATGCCCCCGCGCACCCGCCGGGCCTTCGAGATGCACCGTCTCGGCGAGGCGACGCTGGCGCAGATCGGCGTCGCGCTCGGCATCTCCACCGCCCATGCCGGGCGGCTGGTGATGGACGGCTACCGCACCCTGCGCGACGGGCTGCGCGCCGCCGGGATCGATTGAATCGCCCGGACGGGAGAAGAATTCCGGCCTGCACCGTCATCGTCTATAGGTGGCGCGCTCGCGCGGGAAATGGCCATGTCGATGCCGGCGGACAGCGAAGATCTCTGGAACGAGGCGATGGCCCTGCTCATCGCCTGGCAGGCGCGGCCCGAGGACGAGGCGGCGCGCGAGGCGGTGCGCCGCTTCTGCGGCCAGAGCCCGGACCACCGCGCCGCCTGGGCGGAGGCCAAGCAGGTCTATCGGCTGGCCGAGAACGGGATGAAGGCCGACCGTGCCCGGCGGCGTCCCCGCCTCAGCCGGCGCCAGACGCTGGCCGGCCTCGGCGCGCTCGGCCTTGTCGGAGCCGGCGCCCTGGCGGCGCCCCGTTTCAACCGGCGCTGGCGCGCCGACTACACGACCGCCGTCGCCGAGATCCGCCGCGTGCCGCTGCCGGACGGGAGCTGGCTCACGCTGGGCCCGGAAAGCGCCGTCGACGTGTCCTTCGCCGAGGGGCGACGACGCGTCGAGGTGCTCGACGGCATGGTTCTGTGCGAGGTGGCGCCCGCCGCCACGCCGTTCGAAGGCGAGGCCGGCGAGTTGCGCGCCGTGGCGCTCGGCACGCGCTTCGAGCTGCGGCGCAATGACGGACGCTGCTCCGTCGGCGTCGAGGAAGGCTCGGTCGAGGCCTTCGCGGGCGCCCGTCCGCCGGCTTTGCTGCATGCCGGCGACTGGCTGACGCTCACCGCCGACGGGACGAGCGTCGAACAGGGCCGTCGCGACGCCGGCCAGACCGCCGCCTGGCGGCAGAAGCTGCTCGTCGCGGAGGGCGATCCGGTCGGCGCAGTGGTGGCGGAGATCGCGCGCTGGCGACCCGGCAGCGTCTTCATTGCCGACCCCGCACTGTCCGGCATGCCGGTGAGCGGCCTTTACGACCTCGCCGATCCCGACGCCGCGCTCGCCGCCGTGGTGGCGCCCTATGGCGGGCGGGTGCGGCATGTCTCGTCCTGGGTGACGGTACTCAGCCGGCTCTGACGAACTTTTTTCCGCCGATTGCGAGAAATCCCCCGACCTGCCCCGTCAACACATCAGGAAACCGCGCAGGCCCGCCGCGAGAGCGGGCGGCGCATCGGGCTGATGGCGTTGCGAAACGGGGTGGGGTACGGAATGAAGCGGACACGGCTTGCGCGGATGCGCGGCGCTCTCATGCGGGGCGCGGCGGGGGCTTCCATCGCGTCGCTGGCGCTCGTGGCGGCGGCGCCGACCGCCTTCGCCCAGCAGGCGGCGGCCGTCGCCGAGCGCAGCTTCGCCGTTCCCGCCGGCCCCCTGTCGGCCGCGCTGGTGGCGTTCGGCCGGCAGGCCGGGGTGCAGATCAGCTACGTTCCTTCGGTCGCGGTCGGCATCGCCACACAGGGCGTCTCCGGCGGCATGAGCGTCGAGGCGGCGGTGGAGCGGCTGCTTGCCGGCACGGGCCTCTCGCATCGCTTCCAGGGTGGCACGGTGGTGATCTCGCGGCCCGCTCCCGCCGCAGGCGACGCGCCGGGCGGGGCCATCGAGCTCGATACGGTCGACGTCACCGGCGACGGCACGGACGGCTTCGTCGCCACCCGCACGGATGCCGGCACCAAGACCAACACGCCGCTGATCGAGGTGCCGCAGTCGATCTCCGTAGTCACCCGCGACGAGCTCAACGTGCGCAACGTGCAGACCGACGCCGAGGCGCTGACCTATGTGCCGGGCATCTACGCCCAGCCCTTCGGCGGCGCGCAGAACCAGCAGAACCCCTATTACATCATCCGCGGCTTCCCGAGCGCGCAGGGCGGCAGCTATGTGGACGGGCTGATCAGCTACATCAACTACCGCTACGAGCCCTACGCCTATTCGAGCTACGACGTGGTGCGCGGCCCCTCCTCCAGCCTCTACGGGCAGAGCGATCCGGGCGGCCTCGTCAACCGCGTCTCCAAGTTGCCGACCGAGGAGACCATCCGGGAGGTCCAGCTGCAGGGCGGCAATTTCGACCGCCTGCAGGGCGCCTTCGACCTCAGCGGCGCCATCGACAAGGACAAGCAGTTCCTCTACCGGCTCACCGGTCTGTTCCGCGATGGCGATGCACCGATCGTCTACGACTACGGCATCACCGCGCCGGACGAACGCCAGTTCATCGCCCCGGCGCTGACCTGGCAGCCGAACGACGACACCACCATCACCTTCCTGGGCAACTATCTGAAGGACAAGATCGGCCAGGAAAACTCCTTCATGTGGCCGGACACCCGCCAGCTCACGCATCTGGCCATCCTCCCGTCGAATTACGGGGTATGGAACCAGGAGCAGTACGCGGTCGGCTACCTCCTGGAGCACAATTTCTCCAACGATCTCGTCTTCCGCCAGAACCTCCGCTACACTCACATGGAGAGCTCGATCCGCTCCGGCTGGGTCTGGGACGTGACCGACGGCTGGGCCTCGCGCGTCGTCGACGGCAATGACGAACGCCGCAGCGACCTCGTGATGGACAACCAGCTCCAGTACGATTTCCGCACCGGGCCGGTCGAACACGCCCTCCTCGCCGGCGTCGACTACCAGAACACGTCCGACTGGATCGCCTTCGTCGATAGCTGGGACGCGCCGCCGCTGAACATCTTCTTCCCCGACTACGGCGTGCCGCTGCCGACCGCCACACCCTGGCAGTCGGTGACCTATACGGGCGAAACCTACGGCCTGTATTTCCAGGACCAGATGAAGTTCGGCGACGGCTGGATCGTCACCCTCGGCGGCCGGCAGGATTGGGTGGACGGACGCTCGGTGGGCTACGACCTCTATTCCGCCGACCCGATCATCGACGCCAAGAGCGACGACGAGAAGTTCACCTATCGCAGCGGCGTGACCTATGTCTTCGACAACGGCCTCGCGCCCTATGCGAGCTACGCCACCTCCTTCCTGCCGCAGTCCGGCGTCGACGCCTTCGGCAATCCGATGAAGCCGACGACGGGCGAGCAGATCGAGGCCGGCATCAAGTTTCAGCCGGTCGGCTGGAACGCCATGTTCACCGCCGCGGTTTTCGAGCTCACCAAGCAGAACGTGCCCACGCCCTATGGAGAGGATCCCTTCGGCCCGCAGGTGCAGGACGGCGAGGTCCGCTCGCGCGGCGTCGAGTTGCAGGCCACCGTCAGCATGAACGGCTGGAACCTGAACGCCTCCTACACCTACAACGACGTGGTGGTGACGGAAGCCAATCCGGACGTGCCGAACAGCTCGCTGGCGATCGGCAAGCACCCGCGCTGGGTGCCCGACCAGATGGCCTCGATCTGGCTGGACTACACCTTCTCGAACGGTCCGCTGACCGGCCTGAACCTCGGCGGCGGCGTGCGCTATGTCGGCACCACCTATGCCGACGCGCTGAACACCATCGCCAACGATCCCTACACGCTGGTCGACGCCGTGGTGCGTTACGACCTCGCCCAGCTCTGGCCGCAGATGAAGGGCGCGGAGCTGGCGGTGAATGCCACCAACCTGCTCGGCACCGAATACGTCACCTGCTTCAGCGCCGCCGACTGCAAATGGGGCGCGCAGCGCACCGTGATGGGCACGCTGACCTATCGCTGGTGAGCGCGGGTGGCGCCGGCATTCCGTCCGAACCGCCGCACCGCGCTCGCGCTGGCGGGCACGGCGCTGCTCGCGCCGCGCGGCGCGCGGGCGGCAGCGCCCGCCCTCGCGCCCGTCGCGGTGATGGAGCTCGACATCGCCGAGGCGATGCTGGCGCTCGGTGTGGCGCCGCTGGCGATGGCCGAGGCGAGCCGCTTCCGCGCGCGGTTTCCCGGCTCGCGCCTGCCCGCCGCCTGCGCCGAGCTGGGCGCCTCCTGGGAGCCCAATCTCGAACGGCTTCAGGAACTGGCACCCGCCCGCGTGCTCGCCTCGCGCGACCGCGAAATGCTGGTGCCGCTGCTGGAGCGCGTCGCACCGGTCACGCTGATCGAGCCGGACGACACGCGCGGGCGGGCGGCGCGCGGCGCCGACCTCATGCGCCGTCTCGGCGACGCGCTCGGCCGGGCCGGAGAGGCGCAGGCGGCGCTGGCGGCCGCCGAGCGGCAGCTCGCCTTGCTGCGCGGTGCCCTGGCGGGCCGCGACCTGCCTCCGGTCTTCCTCGTCGCGCTGGTCGAGGGCGGCACGCATCTGGAGATCTACGGCGCCGGCTGCCTGCTCGACGACGCGTTGCGTCGTCTCGGCCTCGCCAATGCCTGCGCGCTGCCCATGCCGTCCTATGGCTGGGTGATCGCCGGCATCGAGCACCTCGCCGACCGTCCCGAGGCCGCCGTGCTGGTGCTGGATTTCGGGGCGCCGACGCGGCGCGCGCTGGCGCAGCTCCACCGCAGCCCGCTGTGGCGGAACCTGCCGCCGGTGGCGGCCGGCCGGTTGCGGCTCGTCGAGGCGGCCAGCGTCTGGGGCGGGGTGCCCACGCTGGTCGACATCGCCGGCCGCATCGCCGGCGTGATGGCGCCCTCGCTCGCCCCGGCGCTTTACTCACCCACAGGTACGCGCTCGTGATGGCCGGCGCGGAAACCATGACCGGCCGACGCGCTTCCGGCGGCCGCGCGGCCCTGCTGGTAGGGCTGTTGCTGGCGGCGGGGATCGCTTTCACCTTCGCCGGGCTCGCCACCCGTCTGCCCTCCGCTCTCTGGTGGGAAGCGCTGACCGCTCCACGCGCCGAGGCGGCGGAGCTGGTGTTCCGCTTCGGCCTGCTGCCGCGCCTTGCGGTGAGCCTTCTGGCGGGTGCCGCGCTCGGCCTGTCGGGCGCGCTGTTCGCCCATGTGCTGCGGAACCCTTTGGCCGAGCCCTCGACGCTTGGCACCTCGGCCGGCGCCGGGCTGGCGCTGGCCTTTGCGACGCTCTACGCGCCCTTCCTGCTGGAGGCGGGCGCCTTCTGGGTCACGCTCGCCGGCGCGCTGGCGGCCACCGGCCTTGCGCTCGCCATCGCCTGGCGCCAGAGCCTGTCGCCGCTCGCGCTCATCCTCGCGGGCCTCGTCGTCGGGATGGTGTGCGGCTCCATGGGCGGCGTGCTGGTGCTGTTCGAGCACCATCATCTGAGCGCGCTGTTTCTCTGGCAAGCCGGCTCGCTCGCCCAAAACGGCTGGCAGGGCGCCGCCGCGCTGGCCGGCACGCTGGCGGTGGCGGGGCTGGCCTGCCTGCTGCTGTTGCGTCCGCTCGCAGTGCTGGAGCTGGACGATGCCGGCGCGCGAGGGCTTGGCGCGCCGGTGGCGGCGATCCGTCTCGGCGCGCTCGGCGTGGCGGCGGCGCTGGCGGCGGCGGTGGTCGCCAATGTCGGCGTCGTCGCCTTCATCGGCCTCGCCGGGCCGGCGCTGGCCAGGCTCGCCGGCGCACGCACGCCGGGGACGCGCCTCGCCGGCGGCGCGGCGGCAGGCGCCCTGCTGCTCTGGCTCGCCGACCAGTTGGCCCAACTGGCGGAACGGCTTTCCGGCGTCGGCCCGCCGACCGGCCTGCTCACCGCCCTGCTCGGCGCGCCTCTTCTGCTCGTGCTGCTGCCGCGCCTGCGCGATGCCCTGCCCGCCCCTGCGCCGGCGGAAACCGACCGCAAAGGCGCGTCTGTGCCGCGCATGGCCGTGTTCGCAGCCGTGATGCTCGCCGTGCCGACGATGTCGCTGCTGCTCGGCCGGGGCGGCGACGGCTGGTGGCTGGCCCTGCCGGGCGACCCGGTGCTGGACTGGCGCTGGCCGCGGATCGTCAGCGCCTTCGGTGCCGGCGCCATGCTCGGCCTTGCCGGCACCATGATCCAGCGCGTCAGCGCCAATCCCATGGCGAGCCCGGAGATACTGGGCATCTCTTCCGGCGCGGCGGCCGGCGCGACGCTGCTGGTGATCCTCGCGCCGGTGGCCGGCCGCTCCGGCCTGCTCGGCGCGGCCTTCGCCGGTGCCGTCGCGACGACCGGCCTCGTCATGGCGCTCGGCCGGCGCTTCGACTACGCGCCCCAACGCCTGCTGCTGACGGGAGTGGCGCTCACCACGATCATCGGCGCGGCGCTCGGCCTCGTCATGCTCAGCGGCCATCCCCGGCTCGACCTGCTGCTGCGCATGATGGCCGGCTCGACCTATCTCGCCTCGCCGGGCGAGGCCGGCGCTTCGCTGGTGCTCGCCGTGACGGGCGTGGGCGCGCTGGTGCTGAGTGCGCGCGCGCTCGGCCTGTTCGGGCTCGGGGCGCCGGTCGCCTCTTCGCTCGGCCTCCCCGTGCGCGCCGGCCGGCTCTGGATCGTCGCGCTGGTCTCGGCGCTGACGGCGGCGGCCACGCTGGTGACAGGGCCGCTCTCCTTCGTCGGCCTCGTCGCCCCGCACGCTGCGCGGCTCCAGGGCTTCCGCCGGCCGCTGGCGCAGGGCGTCGCGGCCATGGCGATCGGCGGCACGCTGATGGTGCTGGCGGACTGGATCGGCCGCACCCTCGCCTTTCCCTGGCAGATGCCGGCGGGGCTGATCGTGAGCCTCGCCGGAGGCCCCTATTTCCTCTGGCTGATGCTGCGGAGGCGGGCATGAGCGCCGGGCCGATCGAGGTGCTGCCGCCGGCGCTGGCCGGCAACTACGCCTATGTGAACACCTGTCTCTGGCCGGCGCCGGGGCCGGGCGGCGGGGTGGCGGGAGCCGCGCTCATCGAGGGCCGGCTGGACGGGATCATCGGCCGCTTCGCCGCGCTTCATCCCGGCTGCGACCGCCGGCCCGTGGTCTCCATGTGGTTTCAAATCTACGTCGCCGCTTTGCTGCCGCCGCTCGTCGCCGCCGACCGCTTCGGTGGCGTCGCGCTGCCGGTCGCGCTCGACGAGGTGCGGGTGCTGATGGGCGAGGACGGCATCTGCACGGGCTTCGTGCTGCCGCCCGGCGCGCCGGCGCGCGGCGATGTCTTCCACCGCTTCGCGCCGGTGCTGCTCCGCCATGTCGAGCCGCTGATCGAAGCGCTCGCCGCTCAGATGCGGGTCTCGCGCCGGCTGCTCTGGGCCAATGTCGCCGACAGCCTGCACGCCATCGCCGCCGTGGCCGAGCACCTGCCCGGCGCGGTGCCGGACGCGGCGGCCGACATCGACCGGCTGCTCACGGCGCGGCAGTGGCCGGATGGCCGCCGCAATCCGCTCGCCGGCCATACGCGCTATCTGCCGACGGACCACGAACACCGCGAGCGCGCACGCCGCGTCTGCTGCCTGCGCCATATGCTGCCCGATTTTGAGACCTGCCCGGCCTGCCCGGCGCCGGGAGAGCCCCTCCGATGACGTCACGACGCGAATTGCTGGCGCCCTTCGCCTTGCCTCTCGCCGCCGCCGGACTGCTCGGCGCGCTGGCGAGCGCGGCGACCGTCGCGCTGCTGGCGACCACCAATTCGCTGCTGGCGCAGGCGGAGCGCCGGCCGGACGAGCTCGCGGTGTTCGGCCTGCTCTGCCTCGTCGCCTTCGGCGGCAACGCGCTGGCCGACATGCTCACCAACAGGGCCGGCCAGCATCTGGTGGCCCGGCTGCGCCGCTCGCTGGCGGAGCGTATCCTCGCCGCCCCGCTCGACGCCCTGGAGCGCTACCGCACGCACCGACTGATGCCGGTGCTGACCGGCGACATCGACGCGGTGAGCGACCTCGCCTTCCTCTTCGCGCCGCTCGCCATCGCCGGCGCCGTGATCCTGGGCTGCGTCGGCTACCTGGTCTGGCTGTCGCCGCCGCTCGCCTTCCTCGTCTGCGCGCTGGCCGGCGCCGGCTCGGTCGCGGTCTATGCCACCCGGCTGCGCGGCGTCGCGGGCTTCTGGCAGGCGCGCGAGAGCGAGGACGCGCTGCATAAATCCTACCGCACGCTGATCGAGGGCGCGCGCGAGTTGCGCCTGAGCCGGAACCGCCGGAGCGAGCTGCTCGACGGGGCGATGGCGCCGACCATCGAGACCATCCGCCGGGTCAACACCCGCGCCATCAACGTGTTCGTGCTGGCCAACGCGGCCGGCTCGACGCTGTATTTCGCCGTCATCGCGCTGGTCGCGGCGGGCGGGGCGTGGCTCCAGGTGGAGGATGCCGCGGTGCTGACCGGCACGGTTCTGGTGCTGCTCTATATGAAAGGCCCCATCGACCAGATCATGCAGGCGCTGCCGCCGCTGGTGCGCGCGCAGATCTCGCTGCGCCGCGTCGCCGAGCTGAACGAGGCCTTCGCTGCCGGGGAGGCGCCGGGCGATGAAGTCCCAACGGCGACGTCGTTCGGCAGCCTGGAGCTTTCCGGCGTGCGCTACGCCTATCCCGCCCCGGCGGACGGCGAGGCCTTCGCGCTGGGGCCGCTCGATCTCGCCGTCAAGGCGGGCGAAACGGTCTTCGTGGTCGGCTCCAACGGCGCCGGCAAGACGACGCTGATCAATCTGCTGCTCGGCCTCCACGCGCCACAGGCCGGCGAGCTGCGGCTCGACGGACGCCCGGTCGACGCGGCGGGGCGCGACGCCTACCGCCAGACCTTCTCGGCGGTACTCTCGGACTATTTCCTGTTCGAGACCCTGCCGGCCGGCGCCGATCCCGACGCCGCGCGCGCGCACATCGACTGGCTCGGCCTCGGCGGCAAGCTCAGCGTGGAAGGCGGGCGGCTCTCCACGCTCGACCTCTCCAGCGGGCAGAAGAAACGGCTCGCCCTCGTCCATGCCTGTCTGGAGGATCGGCCCGTCATGGTGTTCGACGAATGGGCAGCGGACCAGGACCCGCGCTTCCGCCGCATGTTCTACGAGACCGTGCTGCCCGAACTGAAGCGGCGCGGGCGGACGCTGATCGTCATCAGCCATGACGACCGCTATTTCCACATCGCCGACCGGCTGGTGCGGCTGGAAGCCGGCCGCATCGTGCCCGCGACGGCGGAGGCCGGCCGATGAATGCCCAGACGCCCGGCGCCTCGCCTCTGTTCGGGATTTCGCAGGCAAGCTTCGCGCTGGACGGGCGGGACCTGCTGAAGCCGGTTTCGCTGGGCCTGCCGGCCCGGCGGGTCGTGGGCCTGATCGGCCAGAACGGCTCGGGAAAGTCGACGCTGCTCAAGTTGCTCGCCCGGCAGCTCGCGCCGACCGGCGGGACGCTGGCGCTGGACGGGCGGCCGCTCGGCGACTGGGGCGACCGGCCCTTCGCGCGGCGCGTCGGCTACCTGCCGCAGCAGACCCCGGCGACCGGCGGCATGCAGGTGCGCGAGCTGGTGGCGCTCGGCCGCTATCCCTGGCACGGGCCTTTCGGGCGCTTCTCCCTCCGCGACAGCCGGCAGGTGGAGGAGGCCATCGCGCTCACCGGGCTGGCCCCGCTGGCGGAACGCGGCGTCGACACGCTGTCGGGCGGCGAGCGCCAGCGGGCCTGGCTCGCCATGCTGGTCGCGCAGGAGACCGACTACCTGCTGCTCGACGAGCCCATCGCCGCGCTCGACATCGCCCACCAGCTCGACGTGCTGGCGCTGGTACGCCGGCTGGCTGGGGAGCGCGGGCTCGGCGTTCTCGTCGTGCTGCACGATGTCAACATGGCCGCGCGCTTCTGCGACGAGATCGTCGCCCTGCGCGCCGGCCAGATCGTGGCGCGGGGGACCCCCGACGAGGTGCTGACAGCGGCCGCGCTGCGCGAGGTTTACGGCGTCGACATGGAGGTGCTGCGTCATCCCGGGCTCGACCGGCCCATTGCCCACGCACGTTAGCCGCCATGGCGCCGGCGGCAACCTACGACGAGAAAACGGCCCGCGTCCGACGCCCGTGCTGCGCACCTTGGGCCGGCTCGCCCAGAGATCCGCGCCACGGCCAGAAGATGGCCGATGCTCCGCCGCCGCGCCATCAGCGGCTCGCCGACATACAGGCCGCCATCCGCGCACGGCCGAACGCTGCGCTCACCATGGTCGTCTCAGGCCGATGAAATGGGCCCCTCCCCTGCGCGGTCGTTTCTCCGCCGACAGAGGCACAGAAGACACGCAATTCGTTACAGAACGTAACGAATCATAGCGCGCCATAACAACCGGATGCTGGCCGATTGAATTATGCACGCTGCGATGCTGCGCGTCCCGATGAAGCTCCGCCGACGTTTCGAAAGTAGACATATCCCAACGCCGTACCCGTGGAGACGGCTGGGCGGGCAATACCGCTGCGCAGGACCGGCAGCGGGCAAAGGGCAACATAAGCGAAGCAGTTGCAGGACGGGCGGGCGAAGGTGCGGGCGGGGACCGAAGCGGCTGCGGGCGGCGTCTTTGCTCGGTGGAAGGATAAAGCGGCGCCCGGCGACACGAGCGCCCACCGGGTTGCCGGTCCCGCTTCGGCAAAAGGCGCCTTCGGCCCGCGGCGCCAGCGGTTGCTGTCCACCAGCGCATTGTCTGGCGCGCGCGTGCTCGCCTCGGCGGGACTGGTGCTTTCGGCCGCGCTCCTGATCACTGCCGGCGGCCCCGTTTCCTTCACCACCTCCGCGTTCGCCGGTGGCGGTGACGGCGGCTATGGCGGCGGCGGATATGCCGACGGCGGAGCCGATAGCCTGGATGACGCCGGCGAGCCGGGCGCAGCGGGCGAAAATGGCAGCGGCAGTTTCAGAGGCGGCTCGGGCGGTGGCGGCGGCGGCGCCGGCTCTACAGGCGGGGCCGGCGGCGATGGCGGCGCCAGCGGCGTCGCGACGGGCGGGACCGGCGGAGCCGGCGGCAGTGCTCCAGGGGGCTCGGGTGAGGATGGCGGCGACGGGTCGATCGACCTGCTGTCCGTCAGCGGCGGCGGTGGCGACGGCGGCGCGCATGGATTTACCGGAACGGAACTGCCGATCGCCGGCAGCGATGGCGGGGACGGGGGCGCGGGCGGCGGCGGCGGCAATCTCATACTGGGCGAGGGTTCCGCTTCCTCCGGCGGCGGCGGCCTCGATGGCGGCGATGGCGGCGATGGCGGCGCCGGTTTGTCGGTGCAGAGCGACGGCAGCAAGGAGACCATCATCAGCGTCAATGCGCGCCTGACGGGCGGCGATGGCGGGGATGCCGGCAGCGGCGAATTTCAGAATGGCCCGCGCGGCGGCGATGGCGGCGCCGGCCTGACGGTGCAGACTACCGGCGGCGCCAGGACCGTCGTCAACGTCAATGCGGCGATCGTCGGCGGCAACGGCGGAGCGCGGGGTCTGGGGGAGGATCGAGACGGCGCCTAGGGCGCCAGGGGCAGCGGCATCTCGGGCTCGGGCCTCGCCGTCGTCCTCAATTCCGGCGGCTCGATCTCAGGCGGCGTCTCCGGGGACGGCACGACGCAGGGATCGGCCATCCGATTCACTGCGGACACCAACAGCCTTGAGCTGCGGACGACGGCCGGCATCTCGGGCGCCGTCCTCGCGAACGGCACGGCGGACACACTCATCCTCGGCGGCGCCAGCGATCTCTCCTTCGACGTTTCGAAGATCGGCGGGACCAATCAGTTCCAGGGCTTCGAGGCGTTCGAGAAGACGGGCACGAGCACCTGGACGCTCACCGGGACACCGAGCGGGACCCCGGCCCCGGTGACGCCGTGGACAATTCTGGCCGGGACACTGTCGATCGGCGCGGACGCAGCGCTGGGAAGCAACCTTGGCGGGCTCACCTTAAACGGGGGCGCGCTCGCCATTACGGACGACATCTCGATGTCGCGCGGCGTGACGTTCGGCGCCAATGGCGGAACCGTGAATGTCGCCGCCGGGGCGTCCGTCGAAATGAGCGGTCTCGTCGACGGCACCGGCAACTTCACCAAATCGGGCACCGGCGAACTCACCTTCGTCGATGGTGTGTCGTCCTTCGCCCAGACGCTGACGGTGGCGGCGGGCCAGGTAAATCTCGGCGATGGCGGGGCTCCCGTCGGCTTCGGCGGCGACGTGGCGATCGACGACGGGGCCACCTTCGCGATCGGCCATGCCACCGGCACGCTGGCCCTTGGCGGCGACATCGGCGGCGAGGGCCTGTTCGTGGTGAACGGGGGCGGCATCGTCACTCTGACCGGCGACCTTTCCGGGCTCACCGGCGATGTGAGCGTTCAGAAGGGCATTCTCGCCCTTTCCGGCAACGCCTCACTGGCGAATGCCGCCAGCGTCGACATCGCCGGCAGCGCCAATAGCGAATTGAACGTTTCCGCCATCGCCGGCGACGGGACCACCATCAAGAACCTGTCCGGCACCGGGGCCCTAGCCACGGTCGCGCTCGGTTCGAAGGACCTGACCATCGAGCAGGTCCTGGACAGCAGCTTCGCCGGCTCGTTCACCGGCGACGACCAGAGCGCGCTGACCAAGAGCGGCATCGGCAAGCTGACGCTGTCGGGCGACAGCTCGCTCTTCGAGGGCGAGACGTCGATCTCGGGCGGGACGCCGCTTCTCGCCGAGGGCAAGCTCGGCGGCACGGTGACGGTCGCGGATGGCGGCACGCTCGGGGGGAAGCCGCCAGCTTTCGGGAACGGTGACGGTCGAGGACGGGGTACGCTGTCGCCGGGCAGCAGCCCGGGCACGCTGACCTTCACCGATGATCTGACGCTGGAGACCGGCTCGACGACGACGTTCGAGCTGGCTACGCCGCGCGTGGTCGGCGGCGCCGACAACGACCTCATCGAGGTCGAGGGCGCGCTGAGCATCGAGGCGGGCAGCGCGCTCGACATCACGGTCGGGGCGGCCGACTTCACACGCTGTTCACCTATGGCTCCGCCGGCGGCGATTCGTTCGACGCGACGGTGACCGGGAGCGGCGGGTTCACCGTCGACCGCAGCTCTCTCAACTACGGCACCGGCACCAACGGGGTGATCACCCTTGTCGCGCTGGGCGAGGGTCAGGTCATCCAGTACTGGGACGGCGCGGTCGAGGGCGATGGCGGCGGCCCGGGCACCTGGAACGCCGGCAACCCCAACTGGGCCGATGGCGGCCCGGACGATCCCGATCCGTCCTACAGCCCCTGGCTCGGCTCGGTCGGCGTCTTCGGCGGCACCACGAGCGGCACCGTGACGGTGTCGGGCAAACAGTCCTTCGACACGCTGCAGTTCAAGACCTCCTTCTATCAGCTGAGTGGCGGCTCGCTGGCGATGGACCCGGCCTCGGGCAGTTCCGGCACCAACACCTATGGCGGCGTCACGGCCTCCATCGATTCGGCGATCGTCGATGGCAGCGGCGTGGCCGGGCTGGTCAAGCTCGGCAATGGCGATCTGTACCTCACCGGCACCAACACCTATGGCGGCGGAACCGAGATCAAGGGCGGGAAGCTGTGGGTCGAGGCCGACGCCAATCTCGGCGCGGCCGGAACCGGCGTGAGCCTGGACGGCGGCGTGCTCGCCGTGCAGGGCACGAGCTACACCTCGACCGGGCGGACCATCTCGCTGGGCGGGAACAATGGCGGCATCGAGGTCAAGGACCCGCTGCACAGTTTCACCGCAGCCGCGGAGACTCGGGCGAAGGCGGGCTGGTCAAGCTCGGCGACGGCCGGCTGGTGTTGAGCGGAACCAACTCCTATGAGGGCGGCACAAGGTGGAGGCCGGCACGCTGCAGGTCTCGTCCGACGCCAATCTCGGCGCCGCTTCGGGCGGGTTCGAGATCGCCGGCGGCACGCTGGCGACGACAGTCGGTTTCACGAGGGCGCGCGACGTGACCGTATCGGCAAGCGGCGCCCTGGACATTGCAACCGAAACCGCGCTGGAACTCTCCGGCGCCGTCTCGGGCACCTCCATCCTGACCAAGAGCGGCAACGGCACGCTGGTGCTCTCGGGCAGTTCCGCGATCGACTGGACCCTCTCGCAGGGCACGGTGAGCGTGGAGACCTCCGACTTCTCCGGTGACGTCAAGCTCACTGGCAACCTCGTCCTGAACCAGCAGGAGGCGATGACCTATGACGGCGCGCTCTCCGGCGCCGGCATGTTCGTCAAGAATACGGCGGCTGCGGTCAACTACACCGGCGACGGTTCGGGCTTCACCGGCACGACCACCGTGACACAGGGCCTGCTGTCGGTGAACGATGCGCTCGGCGGCACCATCGAGCTGCTCCCCAGCGCCTCGCTGGGCGGTTCGGGCACCGTCGGAACCGTGATGGTCGGGTACAACTCCACGGTGGCGCCAGGCAACTCCATCGGCACGCTTACCGTGACCGGCGACATCACCTTCGCCGCCGGCTCGATCTATGAGGTGGAGATCGCCGGCGACGGCGGAGGCGACCTGATCGCCGCGAACGGGCGTGCCATCCTGGAAGGCGGCACGGTAAACGTCGCCGCGCTCGACCCGAAGACCAGCTACCGCAGCGGGCAGAGCTACAGCATTCTGACGGCGCAGGGCGGCATAGAGGGTGCCTTCGACGGGGCGAACTCGCGCAGCCCCTTCCTTTCGGTCAGGCTGGATGAGGGCGACGACAGTATAGATGTCGTCGTGTCGGTCAGTGATGACTTCATCACTGTGGCGTCGACGCCGAACCAGTATGCGACGGCGACGCAGCGCCTCGGGCTCCTCCGACGACTGGACGCTCGGCGCCTATGCCGGCAACCGGTGGGGCGCGCTCGGCCTGCGCACCGGCCTCGCCTATACCTGGCGCGACGTGGAGAGCACGCGCTCCGTCGCCTTCGACGGCTACGCCGACCGGCTGGGCGCCGATTACGGCGCCGGCACCTTCCAGGCCTTCGGAGAGCTCGGTTACCGGGTCGAGACCGCCTTCGCCAGCTTCGAGCCCTTCGCCGGCCTCGCCTATGTGTCGCTCGACACGGACGGCTTCACCGAGACCGGCGGGGCGGCGACGCTGACCACCGCCGGCACCAGCATGGACACCGCCTTCTCGACGCTGGGCATCCGGCTGGAGAGGGAGGTGACGCTGGGAACGGTAGCGGCACGGCTGCGCGGGGCGCTGGGCTGGCAGCACGCCTTCGGCGACATCACGCCCGAGGCGACGCAGGTCTTCCGCGGCTCGGCGCCGTTCACGGTGAGCGGCGTGCCGCTGGCCGAGGATGCGGCACTTGTCGAGGCCGGGCTCGACCTCTCGCTCACCAGCGCCACCACGCTGGGCCTCGCCTATACCGGACAGTTCGGCGACGGAACCACCCAGAACGCCATCAACGCAACGCTCAAAGTCAGCTTCTGAAAGGTGACTTTCGCTCGGCACGCCTCCCGGTAACGCTTGCCGCTCCTCCCCCTACCCAAGGGCGAAATCTTCTAGGCGGCGGGGCCGAAGCGGCGGCCGGCCTCGATCGAGAGGCCGATGCCGACGGAGCCGAAGGTGTCGCCCTCGATCACGCGGGCATCGGGCAGTTCGCCGATGATGGCGCGGCGCACATGGGCGAGGCGCGTGGAGCCGCCGGTCAGGAAGAGAGCGTCGATGTCGCCGGCCTTTAGCCCCGCAAGGGCGAGGCAGGCGGCGATCCGGCCGCTGATACGGCTCGCCAGCGCTCCGGTGCGCTCGGCGAGATCCTCGTCGCTCAGTTCGACGGCGACGCCCTCCCCCATCCAGTCGAGCGCGAGGCGGGTGTGCGGCTCCGAGGCCAGCCGGATCTTCGCCTTCTCTACCGCGCCGACCAACGCATGGCCGCGACGCTCCTCAATGGCGCGGATCAGGCGGTCGATCAACTCGGGCTGGGCGGCGTCACGGCGCACCTGCCGCACCTCGGTCAGCACCTTGGGATCGTAGAGCCGGTTGATCCGGTGCCAGGTGGCGATGTCGTGGAAATAGCTGGACGGCACGTAGAGGCCGGCCCGCTTCATCGGGCTGTTGTGGCCGAGCAGCGGCGTCACCGAGCGCAGCGCCAGCACGCGGTCGAAATCCGTGCCCCCGATGTGCACGCCGTCATTGGCGAGGATGTCCTTGCCGCGCTCGATCAGGCGCCGGCGCTCGGGGCTGAGGCGCACGATCGAGAAATCCGACGTGCCGCCGCCGATGTCGGCGATCAACGCCACCTGCTCGGTGTCGATGTGCTGCTCGTAGTCAAGCGCGGCGGCGATCGGCTCGAACTGGAAGCACACCTCGCGAAAGCCGATCTCGTGGGCGATGACGCGCAGCGCGTCCTCCGCGCGCCGGTCGGCGGCGGCATCGCCGTCGACGAAATGCACCGGCCGGCCATGCACCACGGCGCCGAGCTCATGGCCGAGCCGCTCCTCGGCCCGTTGCTTCACGCCCTGCATATAAGCGCCGATCACATGGCGGAAGGCGACGCGCCGGGAGCCGATCTGCGTCTTCTCGTCGATCAGTGAGCTACCGAGCACGGATTTGAGCCCGCTCATCAGCCGCCCCTCGACCCCTTCGACATAGGCGTCGACGGCGGCGCGGCCGAGCCGACGCTCGCCCTTGCGATCGAAGAAGATGGCGCTCGGAAGCGTCGTCTCCTCCCCCTCCAGCGCGCACAGCGCCGGGCCGTCCGGCCGTGCCACACCAAGCGTCGTGTTCGACGTTCCGAAATCCAGTCCGCAGGCCGTCATGTCGCTATCTCTGCACGCCAGAAAAAGAAGAAGCGGAACGGCGCGCCAGGGCGCCGTTCCGCAGTTTGCTCCACGAGGAGTGACGTTCAGGCCGTGGCCGCCGCCCGCATGTGCCGGAAGCGCCGCCACAGCGGCGAGACCAGGATCAGCAGGGCGATCACCAGCAGCACGGCGGAGATCGGCCGGTCGACCAGGATGATCGGGTCGCCCACCGACATGGCCAGTGACTGGCGGATGGCCCGCTCCATCGGCTGGCCGAGCACAAAGCCGAGGATCAGCGGTGCCGAGGGGAAGCCCCCCTTCGGCAGAAGGAAGCCGATGAACCCGAAGATGAGCAGCAGCGAGATGTCGAACAGGTTGCCGGCCGCTCCATAGGCACCGGCCACGGCGACGCCGAGAATGGCCGGGTGCAGGATGTAGAGCGGTACCCGCAGAATCTGCGCGAACACGCCGACGAGCGGCAGGTTCATGACCAGCAGCACGACATTGCCGATATAGAGGCTGGCCACCAGGCCCCAGAACACGTCCGGGGACTCCGTCATCATCAACGGCCCCGGCTTCACCCCCCACAGGATCAGCGCGGAGAGCAGCACCGCCGTGGACGAGCCGCTGGGGATGCCGAAGGTGAGCAGCGGCAGCAGCGCTCCGCCCGTATCGGCATTGTTCGCCCCCTCCGGCGCGGCGAGCCCTTCCGGCGCGCCCTGGCCGAACCGCTCGGGATGCTTGGAGACCGCCTTCTCGATGCCGTAGGACACGAAGGAGGCGACCGTCGCGCCCGCGCCCGGCAGCAGGCCGATGATGAAGCCCGTGACCGACCCGTTGAGGAAGGCGAAGCGGCAGGCTTTCAGTTCGGCCCAGGAAGGCAGCAGGTTGCGCAGCCCCTTGGGCACGGTGAGCAGTTCGCTCTTCTCCTTCGCCTCGATGTTCAGCAGGATTTCGGCAATGGCGAAGATGCCGATGGCGACCGTCATGAACTCGATGCCGCCGAGCAGCTCGCTATGCCCGAAGACGAAGCGCGCCTGCGCGGTGAACAGGTCGGTGCCGATGGTGGCGAGCCACAGGCCGAACACCAGCGAGAGCACCGACTTGATCATCGACTTGCCCGACAGCAGCACCACCAGCGACAGGCCCATCACCATCAGCGCGAAATATTCCGGCGATGAGAAGCTGAGCGCGAAGTTGGCGATGGGCGGCGCCACGAAGGTCATCAGCAGCAGGCCGACCGTGCCGGCGACGAAGGAGGCGATGGCGGCGATGCCGAGCGCGGCACCGGCGCGGCCGTTACGGGCCATCTGGTAGCCGTCGATGCAGCTCACCACCGAGGAGGCCTCGCCCGGCATGTTGAGCAGGATCGAGGTCGTCGAGCCGCCGTACTTCGCCCCGTAATAGATACCCGCGAGCATGATGATGCCGCCGGTAGGGTCCATGGTGTAGGTGAGCGGCAGCAGCAGCGAGATGGTCGCCGCCGGGCCGAGGCCGGGCAGGATGCCGATCACCGTGCCGAGAAAGCAGCCGACAAAACACCAGAAGATGTTCGTCGGCAGCATGGCGATGCCGAAGCCGTGCAGCAGTCCGTTGAGTGCTTCCATGTCAGAACCCCCAGATGGCGCTGGCGGGGAGCGGCGACTGCAGCAGCTCGGCGAAGCCGAGATAGAGCGCTCCCGCGATGCAGGTCGCCACGATCGCCGCGTTGAGGGTCGGTCGTGCGAAGACGACGCGGATGATGAAGAACAGGACGAGGCCGAAGCCGGGGATGAAGCCGAAGGCCCACATCAGCGGCACGCTCGCGGCGAGCGCCACCAGCGTCGCGATGGCCTCCCAGCGCCCGCTGGCGTTCAGCTCGTCCTCGGGGCGCGGCGCCGCGACGCCCCCTGCCCGCAGCGCCTTGAGCGTCAGCCACAGCGCGAAGAACAGCATCGCCCCGCCATAGATGAGCGGGAAGAAACCCGGCCCGGGGCCGTCGCGTTCATAGACGACCCATCCGAGCGATTGCTGCACGATGTACAGCCCGAGCACGGACAGGCCGGATCCGAACAGGATGTTCGGATCCCTTAAGTATCTCAGCATTGGTACCTCCCTGTATTTCTTCTTGTTGTGTGGTCGATGCCGACCCGCTTCCCGGCGGAGCGACGGTTGTCTGGATTTCAGGTGGGGCTTGCGAGGCTCCACCCGGCGAAAAGGGCGCCGGCCGCCAGCAGAAGCAGCATGGGCGGGATGCGCGGCCGCGCCAGCATGAGCGAGCCGGTGGCGGCCGCGACGAGCCAGGAGGCCGGCCCGGCATCGGCGATGCGAAAGAGCGACAGCACGCCGGCGCCGACGAGGCCGGTGCCGACCGGGGCCAGCCCCTCCTGCACCACCGCGTGCCAGGCCTTGCCCTCGTGCCGCGACAGCGTGCGCATCACGACGAGGCACACCAGCGAGGACGGCACGAAGATCGCCAGCATCGCGACCAGCGCGCCGGCCCAGCCCGCCACCTGCCAGCCGATCAGCGTGGTGAGCATCAGGCCCGGCCCCGGCGCGGTGCGGGAGATGGCGAAGAATTCGACGAATTGCGGCGCGTCGACCCATCCGTGCAGATCGACCGCCTGGTGCTGCACCGCCGGCAGGACGCTGACGCCGCCGCCGAAGGCCACCAGCGACAGCGGCGCAAAGGCCAGGGCGAGCGCGACATAGGGATTGTCAGCCATGGCGCGCCCTCCGGCGGGCGGCCAGCGCGATGCTGACCGGGACGGCAACGCACACCACGGCGATGAGCGGGAAATGCAGCACGCCAACCGCGATCATCGTCGCCGCGATGACGGCGAGCGAGGAGGCGTGCCGCGACAGCTGCGCCCCGCGCACCGTCATCATCAGCATCAGCCCCATGGCCGCGGCGGTCACGCCGTTGAGCCCGGCCGCGACGAAGGGAAGCCCGGCGAGGCGCTCATAGACGAGCATGAAGCCGATGATGATGAAGAACGGTCCGCCCAGCAGGGCGGCAAAGGCCACGGCGGCGCCCGGCAGGCCGCGCAGGCGCTGCCCGACATAGATGGCGAGGTTCACCACATTGCCGCCCGGCAGGATCTGGCAAATGGTGAGCCCGCTAAGGAACTCGGCCTCCCGCAGCCAGCCGCGCTTCGTCACCACCTCGTGGTAGATCAGGCCGGTCATGCCGCCGCCGAAGCTGAGGCAGCCGATCCGCAGATGAAGCGCGGCGATGGCGGCAAGTGACACCTCGGGATGCGGCACCTCGGCACGCGGCACGTCGGTACGCGGCGGATGTTCTTCGAGGGACTGCATCATGGTCTCCGCGAGGCGGGTAGCGGCGGATCGGGCCGGGTACGGCTCGATCCCAATTCTTGCGTTCGCGCCTGCGGGGCGGAGGGGCGGCGCTCCCAGCGCGCCGTCCCGGCCGCGGGCGCTCCCGGCGCGCTAGCGCACCACCTTCATGCCGGCCTGCTTGAGCAGGTCGCGGATCTGGTCCTCGTAATCGACCACGAATTTGCGCGTCTCCGCCGAGCTGAGCGGAGCGCTGATGAAGTGGTTCTCCTCGACGTATTTCTGCCAGGCCGGCAGCGCGACGAGCTTCGCCACCAGCTTGTCGTAGTAGGCGACCACCTCGGGGGCCATGTCGGGCGGGCCGAGAATGCCGCGGGTCTGGGCGAAAGTTTCGACGTTAAACCCGGCCTCGGCCAGCGTGGGAACATCCTTGAACGCCGGCAGCCGCTTCTCGCCGATCTGCGCGAGGACGCGGATCTTGCCGCCGCGGATCAGCTCGGTCGCCTCGCTCGGGTCGAGGATCATGATGTCGACATGCCCGCCGAGCAGGGCGGACAGCCGCTCGCCGCCGGACGGGAAGGACACGAAGGCCCAACTCGTCCCGGTGGCGCCCATAAGCTGCTGGCGCAGGATGTTCTCGCGCGAGGACGCGTTGCCGCCGGACTGCTTGAGCTGGTCCGGCTTGGCCTTCGCGGCGGCGATGAAATCGCCCAGCGACTGGAAGGGCGAGTCGGCCCGCACCGTCACCAGCGCCGGCTCGAAGATCAGCCGGGCGACGGGCGTGAGGTCGTTCAGCCGGGTGGTGGCGGCCTCCTGCAGGAGCGGATCGATGATCCAGACGCTGGTGAAGATGCCGAGCGTGTTGGGATCGCCCTTCTTGCTCAGAAGATAGGACGAGGCGTTGGTGCTGCCGCCGCCCGGCTTGTTGACCACCTGTATGCGCACCGGCGAGAGCTTGGCCTGGTCGATCATGGCGACCACGGCGCGGGCGAGAAGATCGTTGCCCGAGCCCGGCCCGCCGTGCACCACCAGTTCCAGCGGCCGTGTGGGCACGAAGTCGGCCGCGAACGCCGGGCTGACGCCGGCGATGGCGAGCGCGGCGGCGGCGCCGAGAAGATGACGTCTGTTCAATTGGCGTTTCATTGTGAATTCCTCCCTCGTTGTTTTCCCCGGGACGGCCCGTTGGCGCGGGCCGTCCCGAAGGGCGGGCACGGCGTCTGCGAGAGGTGCTGCGGCGTTCTCAGGCGCCGGTGAGTTCGGCCAGATTCCCGTCCGGGCCGACGAACTTCACGGCGGCCTCGTCGTCCTTGACGATCTTGCCGCCGCGCTGCGTGACCTGTTCGGCCACCGCCTTGGGATCGGCCACTTCCAGCGTCCAGTATTCGATGGCCGGCTGTTCCGCCTTGACCAGCGAAAGCACCGTCTCGCCATCGGTCAGGTTGTGAACGACACCGTTCGAGCCGGGCGCCGGCTCGAAATCGAAGACGTTGCGGTAGAAGTTCGCGGCCTTCTCCAGGTCGTTGACGTGCAGCGTCACCTGCGAGATGCGCGACAGCTTGCTCTTGTCCTTCTTGAGATAGCGGCCAATACCGACGATCTCGCCGAGCGTGCCGTCGGCGGAGCGGTACTTCAGCGCCCCTTCGGCGCGATCCGAGTAGATCGAACCGCCATTGTCCTCGATCTTCTTGATCATGCTCGGCCGGTCGTCGACCTCGATGCCGATGTGATGGATACGGGGACCGGCGCCGGCGAGCTTGGCTTCCTTCTCGTCCTCGCTGTCGTAGAGCATGAGCGCGAGGTCGATATTGCCATCGGTCATGTGGCGCGAATGGTGGCCACGGGCGTGGGTGTTCTTGGTCTGGTAGATGCCGAAGATATCTTCATAGAACGTCGTCGCGCTCTCGAAGCTTTCCATATCTCCGCACTTCAGGGCGATGTGCACAATTCTCGACATGACACTCTTCCTCCTTTTCGCGGACCCCGTAGTCCGCAAATCATTCGTCAGCACAATTATGTAGAGTTGAAACCGTACGCACCTAGATTCAGGCAAGCGCACGCAATTGTCCTACCGTCAACAGACGGTGACGCCTCGTTTCTCCCCCATATCGCCTCGGAGTTCTTTTGCTACACTTCGTCGAAGCGGTTCCGTGCGATATATCGAAGCTAGGCGTGCGCCATGGGGTTGACAAGTCTATTTCTTACAAATAAAATACGAGGTAGCTCGTAATATTGAATACACCTAAGAAAATGAACGAGCTGCCCGCCTCGCGAAGCAAGTATACCAAGCGAAATGAACGTCTTATGCCATGCGCTCCATCGGCCAGGCATGCATAGATCGCTTGATTCTTGGCTTCGGAAACCTCCTGAAATTCATAATAACAGTTCGGCAAGGCGTTTTATGCACGCCATTGTTCGACATTTTCTTATTTGGGAAACGCATCTGTGACGGAAATTCGAATTTTTTCTGCCGGCGCCGCGAAGGGATACGTCGAAATCCTGGCGTCTCGCTTCGAGACCGAGACCGGCCACACCACCGTACGGCTCTACGGACCGGTCGGCGCCATCGCGGAAAGGCTGCGGGCAGGCGAACATGCCGATATCGTGATCCTGAGCGACAAGGCGCTCGAAGCGCTGGCCGCCTCCAGTCATACGACGCCCGGCGCGACCCCGGTCGGCCACGCCGCCACCTGCGTCGCGGTACGCGCCGGCGATCCGCCCCCGCCCTTCTCTACCGCCGAGGAGGTGCGCGCCGCCTTCCTCGCGGCCGATGCCATCCATCTGCCTGATCCGGCGGTCGCGACGTCGGGAGCCCATGTCATGGGCATGCTGCGCGCGCTCGGGGTGGCGGATGAGGTCGCGGGGCGCCTGCGGATCGCCGGCAACGGCATCGTCGCCATGACGGAGATGGGCACATCGAGCGCAACGCAGCCCATCGGCTGCACGCAGGCGACGGAGATCGCCCTCGTCGAGGGTGTCCGCCTGGTCGCCCCGCTGCCGGAGCCCTATGCGCTCACCACCCTTTATGCGGCCGCGACGACGCCGGGCACGGCGGACCCCGCCGCAGCCGGGCGCTTCATCGCCCTGCTGGTCAATGACGACACGGCGGCGCTGCGCCTGCGGATGGGATTTTCCGCGGCATAAGCCGGCCTTGGCGATCTCGGAGGATTTTTCTGAAGGATATCGGCCGAGCCCCGTCGGGGTTCGGCACCGCCGGCGCGGCGAGCGGCTGGGCCGGCTCAGCGCGCGACGGGGCGGCGGCGCAGGCGGATGAGCACGTCGACGCGGCTGATGGCCGTGCCCTCGGGCGGCGTCGGCAGGCCGCCGAAGCTGACACTTTCGCCGCCTATGTCGACCAGACGGTTCTCGTCCTCGAACAGGAAATGGTGGTGGTCCGACACGTTGGTGTCGAAATAGGCCCGGCCTCCCTCCACCGCGATCTCGCGCAGCAGCCCGGCCTCGGTGAACTGGTGCAGCGCGTTGTAGACGGTGGCCAGCGACACCGGCACGCGGGCGGCGATGGCCTCCTCGTGCAGGATCTCGGCGGTGATGTGGCGGTGGCCCTTGGCGAACAGCATGCGGCCGAGCGCGATGCGCTGGCGCGTAGGCCGCAGCCCCACCTCGCGCAGAAGACCGACCACGTTGCAGCCCGCACAGCCGCCGGTGCGCAGCGCGCAGGCGAGCTTCACCGGTGCAGCGGCGTGACCGCTGCAGGCGCTTGTCTTGTCCATGATTCCAACCTTCGATGTGCCGTGAACAGCCGGCGAGAACGGCCGGCCGTAACGGCAAGCTGGCGCAGAGTCGTGGGATTGACAAGACTTGTTCTTATGGATAGAATACGAGGTATCTCGTAATATTGCCTACTCGATTGCTTTATTGACATTCTGAGCCGTTTGGCAGAGCGGAAATCGTCCGCTCGCGGCGCGCCATAGCCGCCCCTCCGCCTAGCTCCGTCCTCCCTATCCAAGCCGGCTTGCCGCACGCCTCATCTGCGCGAGGCTGTCGCCTTCTCCGTGGTCGATTCCCCGGGTGGCACCGTGCGACCGCTCAGCTAAGGCTGGAGGACCTCGGAGGCCGCGCCCTGAAGGTAGCAAGGGGCCGGCGGCGGGTCACGCCGCCGGCCCGCCGTTTCAGGCGGCGACGGCCGGCAGCGAGGCCATGTCGATCACGAAGCGGTAGCGCACATCGGCCTTTTCCAGCCGCGCGAAGGCGTCGTTGATCTGGTCCATGCGGATCATCTCCACATCCGGCAGCACGCCGGCCTTGGCGCAGAAATCCAGCAGTTCCTGCGTTTCGGCGATGCCGCCGATGGGCGAGCCGGCAATGCGCCGGCGCCCCAGCAGCAGCGGCATGGTGTTCGGCTCGTCGAGCGGGCCGATCTGGCCGACCACCACCAGCGTGCCGTCAATGTCGAGCAGCGGCACATAGGGGTTGATGTCATGCTTCACCGGCACGGTGTCGATGATGAGCTCGAACATCGAGGCCGCCTTGGCCATCGCCTCCGGGTCGCTGGAGACCAGCAGCCGGTCGGCCCCGAGGCGCAGCGCATCGGCTTCCTTGTCCCCGGTGCGGCTGAGCACGGTCACGTCCGCGCCCATCGCGCTGGCGAGCTTCACCGCCATGTGGCCGAGGCCGCCGAGGCCGATCACCCCGACCCGGCTGCCGGGCCCGACATTCCAGGTGCGCAGCGGCGAATAGGTGGTGATGCCGGCGCACAGCAGCGGCGCCGCCCGCGACAGGTCGAGCCCGTCCGGCACACGCAGCACGAACTCCTCGCGCGTCACGAGGTGCTTGGAATAGCCGCCATAGGTCGGCGCGGTCGGCTCGCAGGAGAAGCGCTCGGTGTCCGAATAGGTCTGCACCGGCATCTTGCGGCAGAGCTGCTCGAAGCCCTTGCGGCACTGGTCGCAGTCCTGGCACGAATCCACGATGCAGCCGACCGCCACATGGTCGCCGACCTTGTAGCGCCTCACCTCGGCGCCGACCGCAATGACCTTGCCGAGGATCTCATGGCCCGGCACGACCGGGAAACGACTCCAGCCCCAGTCGTTGCGCGACTGATGCAGGTCGGAATGACAGACGCCGCAATAGAGCACTTCCATCGCCACGTCGTTTGGGCGCAGCTCGCGCCGCTCGAAATCGAAGGGGGCAAGCGGGGCGGTCCGGGACGGGGCCGCATAGCCGGTCGTCTTCATGGTCGATCTTTCCTGAATGGGGCCGGCCGAATGCCGGCCCGCGCCGCCGGGGGTGAGCCGCCGGCCGGAGGGAACTAGCGCGCCGGCGTGGCCAGTAGCCCGGTTCGCCGGCTGGCGCCGTCACTTCCTGTTTATCAGCAATGCTTTGATGAATTAGCCGTTGTCGGCGGCATGAGGTTATGCCTTGCATTCATGAATGCAGCGCGATGATCTCGTCGACCTCAACGCCTTCCTCGTCGTCGCCGAAGAGCGCAGCTTCACGCGCGCCGCCGCCCGGCTCGGCACCTCGCAATCGGCGCTCAGCCACACCATGCGGAGGCTGGAGGCGCGACTCGGCGTCCGGCTGCTGACGCGCACCACCCGGAGCGTCGCCCCCACCGAGGCCGGCGAGCGGCTCATCGGCACGCTGCGCCCGGCCTTCGACGACATCGGCGCCCAGCTCGAATCGCTGAGCGAGCTGCGCGAGAAGCCGGCCGGCACCATCCGCATCACCGCCGCCGAGCACGCGGCCTCCACCATATTGTGGCCGGCGCTGCGGCGTCTCCTGCCCGACTATCCCGATATCCATGTCGAGCTGAGCGTCGATTCGCGGCTGACCGACATTGTGGCGGAGCGCTTCGACGCCGGCGTGCGGCTGGGGGAGGCGCTGGCCAAGGACATGATCGCCGTGCCCATCGGCCCCGAGATGCGCCTCGCCATCGTGGGTTCGCCGGCCTATTTCGCCACCCGCCCGGTGCCCTGCGCCCCGCAGGACCTCGCCGAGCATCGCTGCATCAATCTGCGCATGCGCTCCTCCGGCGGGCTCTATGCCTGGGAGCTATCGAAGGATGGGCGCGAGGTCCGCGTGCGAGTGGAGGGGCAGCTCACCTTCAACAGCATGCCCATGATGATCGACGCCGCCCTCGCCGGGCTCGGCCTCGGCTTCGCCATGGAGGACGCGGTGGCAGACTATCTCGCCGAGGGGCGGCTCGTGCGGGTGCTGGAGGACTGGTGCCCGCCCTTCCCCGGCTATCATCTCTATTACCCCAGCCGCCGGCAGCCTTCCGCCGCCTTCTCGCTGCTGGTCGATGCGCTGCGCTACCGCGAAGGCGCGAGCCGAACCGGCACCGTTGACGCGGGCGCGCCGCCACCGGACATTTCCGCCGCCCCCACACCGAGGAGACCCTGATGGCCCAGTTTCACATGATTCCCGGCGCGCCGACGCCCGTGGCCCCGTTCAGCCATGCGGTGGAGGCCGACGGCTGGGTCTACCTCACCGGCCAGATGCCGACCTGGCCGGACGACGATTCCCGCCCGCTGCCCGAGGGCGTCGACGCGCAGACGCGGCGCGTGATGGACAATCTCGTGCTGGTGCTCGCCGGGATCGGGCTCGACCTGTCGCATGTGGTGCAGGCGCGGGTGTACCTCACCGAATTCAAGCGCGACTATGCCGCCATGAACGCCGCCTACGCCTCGTATTTCTCCGCCATAAGGCGGCCGGCCCGCACCTGCGTCGGCGTTACCGGCCTCGCCCGCGACGCTCTGGTGGAGATCGACTTCGTCGCCCACCGCGCCGGCTGAGGAACCGCGGCGGGACCGGGCAGGCCTCGCCCGCCGCAATCCCCGATCTCTGCCGAAAGCGTCAGATCTTCACGTCCGGGCTGGTGGCGGTGCCGGTCGAGGGCGCGTCCGGCGCGGTGGTGGCCGGCGCCTCGGTGGAGACGCCGGTCTCCGGCTTTTGCTTGCGGATCACGATGTCGCCGTTCTCCTGCACCTCGGGCATCGCGTAGGGGATGTAGCTCTTCACATAGTCGATCGCCTCCGACGCGGCATCGGCCAGCGACTTTTCGATGCGGTCGAAGGCGCTGGGCGGCTCGGTCGACTGGCCGGACGGCTGCGCGAGCGCAGCGGGCGCGGCCGCCGCGAGCATCGTGCCGGCCACGCAGGCGATCTTCAGGCGATGGGCGATGTTCATGGCCATTCTCCTCATGGGCGGTGGGCCCGCCGTCAGGTAATCTTGAGCACCACGCGCTCGGTGCGGCGGCGCAGATAGCCCACAACCACCAGCAGAACCAGAAATATCCAGAAGTTCAGCCGGTTGGCGAGCCAGCCGGCATAAAAGAACAGATAGACCGTCGCCCATGTTCCCCAGATGACGATGAGAACGTTGCGCAGTCCATGGGCGAAGGCGCGGCGGGTGCGGTACTTCAACACGGGCACATAGAACACCAGCCCCCCCAGCAGCAGCACGGCGAGGCCGGCGAGGCTCGGCAGCCGGCCGGAGAACGGCCGGACCAGGATCGTCGACAGGTCGTAGGCGAGCGGATTGGCCGGCCCGGCGAGGAACTGGCCGAAGCTCATGTCCCACGGCCCGCCGCGGCGGAATATCTCGCCGGGGTCCAGCAGCGCCCAGTGGACATTGGCATGGATGACGATGCCGCCGGCGAAGATGCCGATGGCGAGCGCCATCAGCTCGATATAGGGGGTGGCGGGAAGCTGGCAGTCCTGCGCGGCATTGATGGCACGGCAGCAGGCGGCGAGCAGCGCGAAGGGAAACAGACCGAGCGCCGCTGCCTGCACGACCGTGGCGACCGCCGCCAGTGCCAGTTCGCTACCCATCGTGCCCGAAGCTTCCCTTTCGAAACCCGGTGGCAGAATGCCGGATTCACGCGCCGCGCGCCATAGCCGCGACGCGCTGTTGCTATCCTCAGAGCCGGCAATCCGGCGGGGCGCCCTGTCCCTGCACCGCCTCCGGGCAGTTGCCCGGCATGGAGAGCGCCGGCTCGCGCGGTTCGAAGCTGCGCTCGACGATGTCGCTCGCCTTCAGCACCATCCAGATCAGCACCAGCACCAGCACGATGCCGGCGAGGCCGACGACGAGGAAGCGGGCGCGGTAGAGGATGAGCACCACGGCGACCGCCAGCGGAATCAGCACGAAACCGATGACGAACAGCGTCTCAAGCATGCCGAGGCGACCTCATGCGGCGGCGATACCTAAGACGACCCCGCCGCGACCCACCCTCTTTCCTTAGGACGAGGGCGCCGCGAAAGGAAGACCGGCCGCCACCCGCCATGCCACATCCGGCGCGGCGCGTCGTGGCGCCCGACGGGCCTCGGCCCGCCGACGCGTCACTGCACGGTGGCCGGCAGGTCCTTCACGCCGAAATCCCTGGAGGCGTCGAAATAGGCCTGCGACACCGGATCGAGCTTCAGCGCCTTCTCCGCTTCCGCCGCCGCGTCTTCCTTGCGGCCGGCGCGCTCGTAGAGCCTGGCCAGCCGGGCATGCAGCTCCGCATCGTCGGGCTTGATCTCCACCGCCGCCTCGAACTGGATGATGGCGTCGTCGATCAAGCCCTGCTCTTCGAGCATCTTGCCCCACGCCGTGCGGGTGACGAGATAGTTCGGGTGCTGCACCACCGCGCGGGCGAAATACGCGTCGGCGCGCGCATAGTCCTTCTTGCCGGCATAGATGATGCCGAGATTGATCAGCGGATAGAGGAAGTCCGGCTGCTGGTAGAGCGCCGCGTCGAGATTGCGGATGGCCTCGGCATAGGCGGCCTCGCGCTGCTCCGGCGTCAGCGTGGTGTCGCGCTCGGCGCGCAGCATGTAGGTGCGGCCCAGAAGGCCATAGGCGAGGAAATGCTGCTCGGCCGGCTGCTTCTCGAGGAACTTCTCGATCGTGGCTCGCGTCTTGGGGAAGTCGTACTGCTTGGCGTCGAGCTCGTTGCGGCGGTGATAGAGCGCGATGACATAGGGGTTGATGTATTCGAGGACCTGGATGGCGCCCTCGTGCAGCAGCCCGTCGAGGTCGTCGGCCTTGCCGCGCACCATGATGAGCTTGACCGGCTCATCTTCCTTCTTGGTGTAGACGCGCACGACAAGCTGGGTCTCGGCGCCCTGCTCGGTGATCTCGCCATTGATGTAGTACTTGATCAGGCCGAGCAGGTTGCGCGTGCCGTTGATCAGCAGGCCGACCTCGAAATAGTCCTCGAAGGCGCTGATGCCCTTCTCGACGCCGCCCTCGTCGATGTTGATGGCCTGGAGTTCGGAGGCGGCGGCGACGCTCAGCTCGCGCAGTTCGTCGGTCAGGATGCGGGTCGCGACGGTGGAGGTGTAGCCGCTCCATTCGCGGACCTCCGGCACGTAGACCTTCTCGATGACGATGTCCTCGCCGACAAACAGCGCGGCCACGAACACCATGGCGGCGGCGACCGCCGGCAAAGTGAATACGCCGAAATCCAGCATCCAAGCCCCCGACCCGAAAACCCGCCGCCCGCATGCGGCGCGGTTGAAAACACCGCCTCACACCGTCCCGGAAATCTCCGGCAGATCTTCGGAAATTCCGAAGCGGCCCAGCAATTCCCGGTATTCATGCACCCCGATCAGCGACAGGCCGGCGGCTCGAAAGGCCTCGAATTCTGCCGGCGTCGGATAAGTATTCGACTTTACCTTGGATTGTCCCTGCGGAACAGCCGTAACAGCCCGCCCGGCCAGCAGGTTTTCAACCAGTTCGTTAATCAGCCGGTTGCCCAGAAGGTGGCTGTCGAGATTGTGCGCGAAGGCCGAGCGGCCGGGACGGATCGGCACCGCGCCCTCGGTGATCAGCGGGCCGCTGTCGATGCCCGCGTCGATGTGGTGCAGCGAGCAGCCCAGCGCGTCCTCGCCCGCCAGCATCGAGAAGAAATGCGGGTAGAGCCCGGCATAGCCCGGCAGCCGGCCGGGATGCACGTTCACCACCCCGTGCCGGGCGACGTCGAACAGCCGGCGCGGAATGAGGAAGCTGAAGCGCGCCGAGACGATGAGGTCGGGAAGGAACTCCTCCACCGCCGCCGTGAAGGCGGGGTCGTCGAGCCCGCGCGCCACGCCGATGTCGATGCCGTGACGGGCGGCGAGCCGGGCCGGCGTCATCAGTTCGCCCGCCTGTTCCGGCGTCGCGTCGAGCCTGGGAAACAGCGTGCCGAACGGCAGGTCGCGCTCCAGATGCTTCATGCGCGCCAGCTCCGGCACCTCCAGCTCAACCGGCCGCGTGCGCTCGGCCAGCACCACGCGCAGCCGGCAGCCGGGCAGCGCGGCCAACCGCGCCAGCAGGTCGTTCAGCAGCACGGTGGCGGTCAGGTCGCGCTTGCTGAGGATGAGGATCCTCATGGGAGGTCCCTCCTCATGGCGCGGCGGCGCCGGCGGGGGGCCTGCCGGTCTTGATCGCCTCGATGGCGTTCAGCATGAGCAGCGGCGGATAGAGGTGGAGCTTGTGCGCCACCTCCATGTTGACAATCAGCGAGAAGCGGCTGAGCGCCTCGACGGGGATGTCGCCCGGCTTGCGGCCGTCGACGAGGATCTGCTCGGCCCGCGTGCCGGTAAGCTGGCCGACCGTGTAATAGCGGCTCACCAGCCCGAGCAGCGCATCCGCCTCCACCACCGGCACCTCGCCGGCCGCCGCTACCGGCAGGCCGCGTTCCACCGCCGCGCGGGTGAACACGTCGCGATTGTTGAGGATGAACGAGCTGGAGCCGATATAGATGAGATCTACCTTGGCGTCGGCGAGCTGCTGCACCACGTCCGGCAGCGACGCGGCAATCGGCTTGCCGGCCTCGTCGCGCGGCACGCGCAGCGCCACCAGCTCGAAGCCCATCTCCCCGGCCAGCGCCCGCACCCGCTCGACCGAGGAAACCGCGTTCACCTCGTCCTCATTATAGGCGATGCCGATGCGGCGGAACGGCAGATAGGAGCGGATCGCCCGCAGCTGCGTCTCCTCCGGCACGATCACCAGCGTGCCGGTGACGTTGCGCCCCGGCCGCTCCAGCCTTTCCACCACCTTCGTCGCCAGCGGGTCGGTGACGATCATGAACACCACGGGAATATCGGTGAGGTAGCGGGCCGGATCGGGCTTGTCGTATTCGCCGACCATGCCGAGCGTCGCCGTGGTGCCCCAGGTCACGACGAGGTCGACCTTGAGCGCGCGCGCCTCCGCCACGAGGTCGGGAAACTTCAGGTTCAGCGTGCCGGCCTGCCGCATCACATACTGCACCGGGACGCCGCGGAACGAGAGGTAGTCCTGAAAGCCCCGACAGGCATCCTCGCAGCCGCGCCACAGCACCATCATCACCTTGAAGGGCGCGCGCGGGTCGGCCGCCCTGCCCGCACGCTCCTGCGCGGCAAGTCCGCCGGGAGACGCCAGCAGCATGAGCGCGAGCAGCAGCATCGCCGCGCGGACGGGAAAGCCTCCCCTCGCCCTCATCGTTCTGCCCCCCTGCGCGTTCCGCGCTGCGCCAGCAGCAGCACCGGCGCGCACAGCGCGATCAGGCCGCCGATCGCCATCAGGCTCGCCGTATAGCCGAAGCGCACCGCGATCGCCGCCACCATCATCGGGCCGATAACGCTGCCGATGCGCTCCAGCATGCGCAGCGCGCCCAGCACCGTGGTCTGGCCCACGCGCTCGATCTCGTCGGCGCAGATTTCCGGCACCAGCGCGATCTGCGGCGAGATGGAGATGGCATGCGCCAGTGCCACCGCGACCACCGCTCCGGCAACGCCGTAAATGTCCGAGCGCACCGCCAGCAGGAACATGGCGAGGCCCGACAGCAGCGTGCCGACGATCACCAGCGACCAGCCATAGCCGCGCTCGTCCGCCACCCGACTGACCCACGGCCCGACGAGCACGATGACCAGCGAATAGAGGATCATCACCCGCGCCGTCTCGGCTTCCGAGACGTTGAGCCCGGCGAGGTAGAGCGGCACGGCGTAGAACAGGAAGCCGGTCAGCACGATCTTGTTGGGAATGGCGGCGAACAGCACCAGCGCGAGGAAGCGCGGATTGCGCAGCGCGATGCCCAGATCCGACAGGCGGAAGCGTCGGCGTTCCTCGGTGGGCGCGACGCCCGCCATCATGCGCAGCGCCAGCAGGCCGGCGACGAGCGCCAGCGCGGCGGCACAGACGAACACAACCCGGTAGCCGAGCTGGTCGGCGATGATGCCGCCGATCGCCGTGCCGCAGATGCTCGCGGACATCAGCACGGTGACGAAAACCGAGACGCCCTGCGTGCGCTCCTCCTTCTGCGTCACCTGCACGATGAAGCCCTGCGCGGCGATGGTGCACATGCCGTAGCCCACCGCGCCCGCTGCGCGCGCGGCGATCAGCTCCAGCACGCTGTGCGCGGCGGCGGCGGCGAGGAAGCCGACGATGGCGACCATCAGCCCGGCGAGGAAGATGCGGCGCGGCCCGTAGCGGTCCGACCACGAGCCGGAGATCGGCGTCGCCAGCGCCAGCGTCGCCATGTAGACCGAAATCGGCACGCTGATCAGAAGCTGCGGCGAGAGCCAGCTCACATTGGCGTCGAGCGAGGCGATGTAGAGCGGCAGGAAGGACTTCTGCAGTTCCTCCGCCATCACGAAGACGAACAGCGGCAGGCGCATATCGGTGACGGCGGCGCGGATGCCGAAGCTGTCGATCGGCCCCTCCGTCAGGCCGAAGCGCGCCCCGATGGCGGCGACCCGCGCGTGCAGCGCCGGGCGCTCGCCGGCATGCTCGACAAGGCGGCGGTAGCGCTCGTTGAGCCCCTGGATCAGGCTGTTGAAATGGCGCACCACGCGGCCGATGCCGTCATTGGCGCGATAGGCAATGCGCCGGTGCAGATTGCCCTGCCCGCCCGCCTCCACCGCCTCGATGAGCTGGTTCAGCGGACGCAGCGTGCGGCCGGTGAGCAGCACGACGGCCATCTCGAAAGCCAGGAACAGCGCCACCAGCAGCACGATGAACACATCCTGCGCCAGATCTTCGAACTGCCGGTCGACGAAGCGGGAATCGAGGCGCACCACGATCACCGCCGCCGTGTTGCCGTCCGGACCCTCGGCCCGGCCGAGCACCATCTGGCGCCCGCCCTCCCACACGATCTCGCGGTCGATGCTGCCGAGCGCGAAGCCCGCCACGGGTCCCTGCAACTCCTCCGCGATCTCCTCGGGATCGTCGCCGGCGGAGAACTTGACCTTGCCGTCGGGGTCGACCACGGCGGCATAGGCGATCTCGGCATGCGCGCCCAGAAGCTGCTCGAGATAGTCCTCGACGCCGACAAGGCGGTCGAGCGGAATGCCGAAGCCCAGCGCCCTCTCGATATCCTGCGTGGCGAGTTCGTCGACGATATCCGCCTTCTGCGTTATCTCCGGCGCCAGCATGTCCTTGAACAGGGTGTGCGTGCGCAGCGAGAGAAGCGTCGCCGCCGCCAGCGCCAGCGCCAGCGTGATGACGAGGATGCGGGTGCGCAGCCGTGCCATATCGGCCGTCGCCGCTTTGCCTGCGCCGGCCTCGTCCCGGCCCGGTGCGGCACCGGCCGGCCCGCCGTTCTGCGCCCCGCTTTCGGTCGCCTCGCTCACCGTCGCGTCCGTCATGGCCGCGCCCCTCCGGCACCGGCCGGCGCGGGCGCCCCCTCCGCGCCCTCGCGCGGCGCGCCCGATCCCAGTTCCTTCTCCGCGCCGGCCAGCTCGCTTTCCGCCGCCTCCACCGCCTGCCGGAAGGCCGAGAGCGGCCCCCGCAGCCCCGGAGGTGCCTGGCTTTTCGCCGGCGTGCCGGTGGAGGGGTCGAGCGCCTCGGTCAGCCCGCGCAGCGTGCGCCGCATGCCGCGCGTCGCCAGCAAGGCCAGCGCGACCGCAAGAACCGCGAAGGCGCCGAACACACCCAGCGCGGTCATGACCAGCTCGTCGCGCATGCGGGCGATCTTCTCGCGCGCCTGCGTCGTCGAATGGACGATGGCGATGCCACCCAGCCCCTTGAGGAAGCTCGAATCGAGCCGGACGCCGGCGACGGCGGGGTCTTCCTGGGCGATGTTCCAGGTCGGCCTGGTCGAATGCGCCTGCGCCTCCAGCCAGGCATGCGGCGTGGGCTTGCCGAGCAGTTCCGGCGAGGTGGAATAGAGGATGCGCCCGCTCGCCGTGTCGAACAGCGAGATGCTCTCGATATGCGGATAGCGCGTCTTGGCCTGCTCCAAGATCGCCGAGGCGGCGTGCAGGCCCTTCAGTTCGAGCCCGAGATTGAGCAGGACCTCGATGGAATCGCGCGTCCAGGTCGTCACCAGCGCGACCCGGCGGTCCGACAGCTCGGTGTAGGTGGTCAGGAACTTCGAATAGTTCAGCAGCGTCGCCAGCGCCAGCACGAAGGCAAGCGATATCAGCAGCGACAGCGTGACGAAGGTCGTGGCGTGCAGCGAGGCGCGCAGCGAACGGAAAAACGAGCCCGCGGAGAACGGGCGGCTTGGCGCGCGGATCGGCACATCTGCCCCGTGGTGGACGCAAGCCCGCGACCGCCTATACTGGATTCGCGGGCGGACCTTGCGAGAGGCATGTTTAGCCCAACGAATTCGAAATGCCAGCGGATGGGCGCCCAACACAGCCCTTATCGCCCAGCACGCGGAGATCGCCTGAGCCATGCACGAGTTCGGACCGGGAGACATTCTGGCCCGCCTGCTCTCCGGCCTCGCGCTGGTGCTCGGCACCTATAACCCTTACGCGCTGTCCTATTTCCACTGGCTGACCGAGCATGCCGGCTTCGTCTCGGCGAAGATCCTCGTCGGCGTGCTGCTGCTGATCCTGCACGTGGTGGCGATCCTCTCCAGCATGCGCTCGCTCGGCGTCATCGGCATCGGCCTGCTCACCGCGACCTTCGCTTCCGGCGCCTGGGTGCTGATCGAGAACGGGCTGCTGCATGTGGAGGACCCGCGCGTCTTCACCTTCACGCTGCTGGTGATCCTCGCCTGCGTCTATGCGTCCGGCCTGTCCTGGTCGCATCTGCGCAACCGGCTCAGCGGCCAGGTCGACTCCACCGACGTGACGTTCAACTCGCCGGTCTGACATGGCCCGGCTGGACATCAATCCGCCGATCGACTTCTTCCGGCTGTTCGCGAGGCGCGGGCTGACGGCGACGACGCTGGTCTTCGCCACCTACAATCCCAGCGGCTATTCCTATTATCACTGGGTAACGCAGCAGGTTGGCGGGCCGACCACCTTCCAGTTCTTCGTCGGCGTCGGGCTGTTCACCTGCCTCGTCGCCTTCGGCCGCATGGCTTTCCTGTCCATCGGCTATTTCGGCGTCACCGCGCTGTCGCTGCTGGTCATCATGTCGCTCATCGCCGGCGTCGGCCTCGGCTTCTTCGCCTTCGACGACGTGCACATCACGACCTATTTCGTGCTGTTCTGGATCTCGATGGTGATCGGCGTCGGCACGAGCTGGTCCTTCGTGCAGAAGCGCATCTCCGGCGAGCGCGACGTGCTGCGCACGCCGCCCTGAACCGCTTCGGAACAGCGAGCTCAGTGCCCTGCCGTGACGAAGAGCGGCGGCATGCCCTCGGGGTGCTCGTCGGGCCCTTCGGTCTCGATGGTCACATGGCCGATGCCGAAACGCTCGGCCATGCGCGCGCGCACCGCAGCCTTGACCTCGCGGGCGCTGGCGCCCTCCGCGAGCACGAGGTGCAGCGAGGCCAGCAGCCGCTCGCCGGTGAGCCCCCAGACATGGAAATGGTGGACATTCGCGACGCCCGGAATGGTCATCAGTTCGTCGGAGACCGCCGTGCCCTGCAGCTCGTCCGGCACGCCTTCCATCAGTATGTTGAGCGAGGAGGCGATCAGCGACCAGGCGCTGCGCAGGATCAGGAGGCTGACGAAGACTGACAGGATCGGGTCGATCGGCATCCAGCCGGTGGCGAGGATGACCAGTGCCGCCGAAATCGCCGCCACCGAGCCGAGCAGGTCGCCGACCACATGCAGCAGCGCGCCGCGCATGTTGACGTTGCGCCGGTCGCCGCCGCGCAGCACCAGCACGCCGCCGACATTCACCAGAAGGCCGATGACGGCAACGATCAGCATCGGGCCGCCCAGCACCTCGACCGGCTGGGCGAAGCGCTCGATCGCCTCGTAGACCACCCATATGGCGATGAGGAACAGCGTGGCGCCATTGGCCAGCGCCGCCAGCACCTGGAAGCGGTGATAGCCGAAGGTACGGCGCGCGTCGCTCGGGCGGCGGCTGAGGCGGAACGCCATCCAGGACAGGAACAGCGCGATGGTGTCGGACAGCATGTGCCCGGCATCGGCGATCAGCGCCAGAGAGCCGGACAGCCAGCCGCCGGTCGCCTGCGCGATCATGTAGCCGCCGGTGAAGATCATCACCCAGAAGACGCGGTTCTGGCTGTCGTCGGTGACCGAAATGCCGTGGTCGTGCCCGTCACCCGCCCCATGGCCGCCCTTGCCACCGCGGGCATGCGCACCGGGCGCGTGATCGTGCTTGGCATGGTCGTGCGAGGCGTGATCGGGCGGCGGGGACGCCGGCTCGGCGGAGGCGTTCATCGGGATGTCCGTCTGGCGGGGAGCGGGCGTGTCAGCGAAAACGGGCTGTCGGAAGCTGGGAGAGCCGAAGCTGGGAGAGATGAAGCTGGCACGGGAGCCGTGACACCGGCGTGTCGGGCCGGCGGACGCCAGAGCCGGAGGATTCGCCGGCACGCGGCCGCCAAATCTGGGCTTGGGAAATGCCCCTTCTTGGGGGAGCGATGGCGCGGCACGCGTGCCGCGCCTCCTGAGGCGGAAGGCGGCGGGCGCGAGCGCCCGCCTCGCGGGATCAGTTGACGCGGATCACCCCGCCGAGCGGGCTCGGCTTCAGGTCGGCCGCCGGGATGGAGTCGGTGCAGAGCTGCTGGCGGAACGCGAGATACTCGTCGCGGCTGGCCTCGTAGCTGGGCGCCGTCACCGTGGTGGCGGTCTCGGTGGCCGGGGCGGGCGTCGCGGCAGGCGCCTCGGTCGGCGTTACCGTAACCTGCGTCAGCGGCAGGTCGCTGGCGGCGGCGACCACTCGGTCGGCGACGACATAGCCGAGCGTGTAGTCATGCGCGGCGCCATAGGTGATGCCGTAGGTGACGACCGTGCCGGCCGCCTCGCGCGCCGTCGTCGGGCCGACGAAGGGCAGTACGAGATAGGGGCCGGTCGGCACGCCGTAGCTGCAGAAGGCCGTGCCGAGATCCTCGGCCCGCGACACCCAGCCCAGTCGCGTGGCGACATCGAAGATGCCGCCGATACCGGCCGTCGTGTTGATGGCGAAGCGCCCGACCGACAGGCCGAGATTGTTCATGTCACCCTGCACGCCGCTGGAGATCGCGGTCAGCGGCTCGCGCAGATTGGTGAACACGTTGTCGATGCCGGTCTGCACCGAGGCCGGCACGCTGGAGCGATAGGCGCTGATCACCGGCTCGGCCACCACCGCCACGAAGGCGACGTTGAAGGCGTAGGTCGCGCGGTTCAGCGTTTCCAGCGGGTCCCACGCCGCCGAGGTGGCGGCCGTCTGCGCGGAGGCGGGCGCCGAGAGCAGCACGGCGCCGGCGAAGGCGAGCGGCAGGAAAGTCTTGCAGGCCCGGATCATGCGACGCTCCTTCTGTTCCGGGCGGCCCCTGCCGCGCGGCTGCGATATGACTGGTGCGCCCTCAGGGCAGCACCGCGTAACCGATGACCACCGCCCCCGCCGCACCGAGAGCGGTGGAGAGGGAACCTGTGGCCGCGAGACCGAGCGCGAAGGCGCCCCCCAGCAGAGCCGCACCGACCAGCATCTGCTGTGCCGGAAGCTCTAACCCGCTACCGGTGTCCCGGGTTCCCGCCTGCGCGGCGCCCAAGGCGTGTTCGTCGGCGGTCGGAAGCCGGGCCGGCTGGCCGAAGGCGACGGCCGGCGCGAGCGCAGTGACATGCACGTTGACGCGGCCCGCCGGCTCGGCGGCTCTGGCCGGTGCCGCAGCGAGCGCCGGGGCCAGCAGGGCGGCGGTGAGCAGGATTGCCAGCCTCGCCACCGCGCGCTCCTATCGGATCTGGTTGAGCAGGCTGGCGCCGTCGGTGACGACGCGCGCCCCGTCGGAGAGGCCGGATTCGACCACCATGCGGTTGCCGGCGATGCGCGTGGCGCGCACCTGCCGGGGCATGAAGGATTCCGCCCCCGTGCGCTCCCACACGATGGAGCGGCCGTCGGCGTCGCGGATGACGCTGGCGGCGGGCACCGGAATGCCCGCGATGGTCTTGTTCTGCTGCACGATCACCGTCACCGGCTTGCCGACCGACAGCCCTTCATGAGCGCCGACGACGCGGAAGCGCAGCGGAATGGCCTGGTTGCTCAGCGTCATGCCGCCGCCGATGAAGTCCAGCGCGAAGGAGCGCCCGTCGCCGGCGATCGCGGTGGCCGAGCGCACATTCTGGGCGATAGCGGGATCGTAGGCGGCGGCCTCTACCCACAGCGCCTCGGGATCGACGATCTCGAACACGATCTGGCCCTGGCTCACCGTGCCGCCGACCACGGCGGAAACCTTGGAGATCACGCCATCGGCGGTGGCGCGCAGCGTCTCGCGGCGGTCGAGCGCACCCTGCAGCGACACCAGCTCGCGCCGGTAGCCGTCGATCTGCACCTTCATCGCCTCGATCTTGTTGGTGCGGTAACGCACGAACAGCACGTCGCCGAGCCGTTCCATCTGCTTCTCGGCGAGCGAGATCTGGTTGGAAAGCTGCTGGATCCGCGCCTCGATCTGCGCGCGCTCGGACACCGTGACCGTCGGCTGGAGATAGGCGAGCAGGTCGCCGCGCCGCACCGGCATGCCGAGATACGGGAAAGTGCCGGCATTGGCCTCGATGATGCCGGCCAGCGGCACCGCCACCGTGGTGCCGGTAGACGGGTCGGTGATCACGTGGCCGGGAATCTCGTAAGCCATCGCCACATCGGCGGTGTGGCTGGTCGTCCAGCGCAGCGAGAACACCCGCTGGGTCGACATCGGCAGGAAGGCGGAGCCGTCCGGGCGCCGGTGCGGCGTGTCGCGCAGCAGATCGAGCGCCGCAGGCGGCTGCGACTGCGGGGGAACCGGCGCCGGCTCGGCGGCCGCCGTTGCGGGCGCGGCAGCGTCGGGCGCCGCGCCGGCGGGCGCCTCCTTCAGCGGCAGGCCGTCCGAGAGCGAGGCGACGCGGTAGGAGCCGTCGGCACCGCGTGTCCGCGTGGCGGTGGCGGGCAGCAGCGCGGCGACCGGCGCGCCGTCGGCACTGCTGACGAGGATGGGCAGCACCGGGCTGGAGCTGGTTCCGGGAATGCGCCGGCCGTCCGGCGTCACCGTCGCCTCGCGCATCTGCTGCGCGCTGGCCGGCGTCGCCGCCGGGTCCTTCGCGGGATCGGCCGGCGGGTTGATGCCGAAATCGCCGCTTTCATTCTCGATGAAATAGCGCGCGACATATTTCGTCCCGACCTCGGTGACGATGCCCGTCACGGCGATGGACGCGGCGAAAACCAGCGTGGTCACAACGTAGTAGAACATAGCTATCCCGGTCCGCGGCCCCGTCGGCACGCGCGGGGGACATCCGGCGGGCCGAGCGTTGAAACTCTAGCACGTCCCTACGGCAACGCGAAGAATTTCGCGGGTATTCCAGGGCCGGCGCGCCAAGGTTTCCTCGCGGCCGGAAAGGCGGTTTTTAGTTACCGCGAGGAACCCGCAAAGCGCGCCTCCGTGCCGGTGGGCGCGATTGCGCTTGATATGGAGCCGCCGCCGCCTATTCTCGTGGTTCACTCTCGGGAAACGCTCCATGAACCGGCGCCTGACGAACCGGCCCCTGCGAATCCGTGCGGCGACGTTGCTGGTCGCCGGCCTTCTCGCCGGCCTTCTCGCCGGGCTGGCCGGCGGCATTATGGCGGACCCCGCCGCCGCGCAGGGGCTCGCCAGCGACATGGATTTCCGCGGCGTGCAGGCGCTGCGCGTCACCATCAGCCCCACCACGGTCGAATCGCTGGATTGCGGCATCGAATCGATCGCGCTGGTGCGCGAGCTGCAGCACGGGCTGGAATCCGGCGGGCTCAAGCCGACCGAATCGGACGCCAATCTCGGCGTCATCACCATCCTGTCGGTGCGCGACGGCGACAGCGGCCTGTGCAATTCGACGCTGATGCTCGGTGCCTACAAGAAGGCTTCGTTCTTCGACAAGGATGCCGGCTGGATCCGCAGCGGCTATGTCGTGATGTGGCAGAGCGCGGTGCTGGTCGCCTCGCCCGCCGAATCGCACCCCGTGCAGGTGCGGGACGCGCTCGCCCGCCTTTCCGACGCGCTGCTCGGCGAGTGGCGCACCGCCAACCGCCCGGCCACCGCGGGCACCGTCAGCCAGTAATCGCCGCCCGCGGAGCGGCTCATCGACGCCGACCGCCGGAGCGCGGGCGTCTCCATCTTCACTTCGAAAGTCCTGCTCGGGATGTCCTGCTCGGCAGGTCCGGCGGGCGGTCCGTTGAGAAAGCGCGCCTGCAAACGAAACCGGGCGGCTGAGCCGCCCGGGAATGCACCGCAGATTATCGCCGGATCGCTGTCGCCGGTTCATAGGACCCGCTTCGGTCGGGCTCAGTTGCTGCCGTAGATCCAGCCGCCGACATAGCCGCCGACCACCGCGCCGACGGCGGAAACCGCGACCTGGCCCGTGGTCATGGCGTAGCTGGCGCCCGACGCCACGGCGGCGCCCCCCGCCGTCGCCGCCGCCCCGCCGGCAAGGCCCGCGGCGAGCATATTGGCGACCATGATGCCGCCGACCGCACCGGCGGTGATCGCCGCCACGCGGTAATAATCGATGGCGTTGGGGTCGGCCGGGGCGGGAACGGTGGAGGAGAGCGAAGTGGCGGGGGCCGCCTCGACGGTCGGCGCGGGAAGCGTCGCCGGGGGCGCGGTCTGCGCCGACGCCGGAGTGGCCAGCACGCTCATCGCGCCGAAGGCCGCGAGAGTGAAGGCGAGGATCAATTTGCGCATCGACGTCCGTCCCCCTGTGCGCCCGCAGGTCCCGCATCGGTCACGGGGCGCTCGATCAACCATTCGGAATGCGTAAGGCACGGCCTCAAACGTTGCGGAAAGGAAGCTGCAGCATCGAAGCCGACTTCTTTTCCTTGCCGATCTTATCATACCAGCCACGCGACATCATCATGTTCCGCTTGGGACGGAACTTGTTCTGCTCCATCACCTGCTTCACGTACTGGCGCGATTCGGCCTCGCTCAGCACGCCGCCGGCGAGCTCGTTGTACAGCGCGGACGCCTCGCGGAACTTCTTCTTATTGATCTTCTTCCGCCTGCCGCCATAGCGCGACAGGATCGGCAGGATGCGGCTGTCCACCTCGCGCTCCAGCCGCAGGCCTTGCTGCTGGGCGACATAAAGCACGATGCCGCGCGCGTCGGAGGGATCGAGGCCGAACTGAGAGATGCCCTGTTCGAGCAGACGGCGCTCCTCGGACTTGGAGAGGAACGGACGGTCGAGCGCCGCCAGCTCCACATAGCCCATGAAACGATCGCCCGTCGTGTCCTGCTTAGGCATTGCCCGCCCCGATTCCGGACGGCGCCGCAACGCCATCCTTCTCCCCATCTTCGCCACGCCGGGCGACACCGGCGTGACCCGAACTCACCGGCGTCATCGCCAGAATTGCATTATCGCGAAGAACGCATGCGACAGCAGCGTCAAAGATACGCCGATCACGATAGCCTTGGCGATGGCGTTGTTGATCGATACCACCGACAATTTCGGGCGCAAGCCGATCAGGATCGCCGCCCCGCTGCCGAGTACCGAACTCAGTACAATCTTGGCGGACACCCAGCCCAGTTGCGCGTAAAGCGCGGGGCCGGCCTCGATCAGCCGGCGGAAATAGTTCTCCTGCCAGAACTCGGGCGGCTGGTCGGGAAAAAACACCTGCCAGGTCTGCAGCGCCGACCATGAGGCGGTGGCCAGCGCCGCGACGGTGAGCAGCGCCAGCGACAGCGTATTGGCGACGAGGATCGACACGACGAGGTAGCGCAGCCCCGGAATGGCGAGGTTGCGCATCGCGGGAAGCTGCGCGGAGAGCGTGCGGTTGCCCAGATCCGCGCAGATCACCGCGCTGTTGCGCGCCACCACGAGAATCGAGGCGATCAGCGGTACCGAGATCGTCGTCTGCACGAAGCCGATGCCGGCCAGCGTCTCGTCGTGCAGGATCGACTTCAGATAGCCGCCGAAGGCGTGGTAGTTGAAGCCGAACCAGATCGACACGAAGCCGAGTATCGCCCCGCCGAGGCCCAGGTAGGCCAGCATGAAGGGCGAGGCGCACAGCACCCAGAAATATTCCGCGAAGTAGCGCGCAAACCAGCGCCCGGGACGGCCGCGCCGCGCCAGCCCCTGCCAGGCGTCGGCCTGCGGGGCGGTGGCGCCCGTTTCGGCGGCGGCGAGCGCGCTCTCGCCCTCGCTGTCGAGCCCGCGCATGGCACGCTCGATGGAGGCCATGTCGGGCGCGACCGGGCGCACGGTGCGCGCGCGGGTGTCGAGCATCAGCACCCGGTCGGCCAGCGGCAGCAGATCGTCGACATGATGCGCGGCGATCAGCACCGGCGTGCCGCGCTGGACGCAGATGTCCTTGATGATGCCCGCGAGCCGCCGCGAAGAGATGATGTCGAGCCCGGAATTGGGCTCGTCGAGGATCAGGATCGGGTGGCCGGCGATCAGCGTGCGGGCGATGGCGATGCGCTGCTTCTGCCCGCCGCTGCACGAGGCGATGGGCTGCTCGGGCCGGATGTCGGACAGCAGCGACATGATCGGCGTGGCGTCGAAGCCGCGCGCGCCCTCGCCCGCATGGTCGGCGGCGATCTTCACATTCTCGCCGGCGCTCAGGTCGTCGAACAGCGCGTTGCCCTGGAAGACGAGGCCGCACATGTCGCTGCGGCTGGTCGAAAGGTCGATCTCGCGCTCGCCATAGCTCAGCCGGCCGGCGATCTTCCATTCGCCGTCGCGTTCGTCGATCAGGCCGCAGAGCGTGTTGATGATGCTGGTCTTGCCGCTGCCGCTCGGCCCGATGATGATCACCAGCTCATGCGCGCCGACCTCGAAATGGGTGTCGCGCACGAGATCGACGCCGTTGGGCGTGGTGATGGTCAGCCCGGAGATGGAGAGCACCTGCCCGCTCAAGGCGCCGCCTCCCCTGCGCCTGACGCTGCCCCCGCAGCGACGCGCTGCAGCGTCACCGCCGTGTCGCTTTCCATGGTCTGCAGCCGGTCGAGATCGGCCGGCGTCACAAGAAGGATCAGCGGCGTGCGCGAGGCCACGGCGAAAGCCTTGAACACGTGGGCCGCCAGCGGATTCAGCGTGCTCTCCGAGCCGAGCCCGCCCAGATGCTGGGGCAGAGCCCCGGCGAGCGCGAAGAGCGAATTGGTGAAGGGCCGCAGCATCGCCCGCAGCCGCACGTCCCAGAACATCTGCGAGACCGTCGCCGGCACGCGGCGGTCGCGCATTAGCGCGTCGAAGCTGCCGATCACGAGGCGCTCGGCGAGCTGGCGCGCCTCGCGGGTTTCCAGCTGCGCCCGGCCGAAGCCGAGCAGCACGTGCTGGAGGCGCGGGTCGGCCAGCGTCTCGGTCATGGCGCGGATGGCGGGCTCGTAGTCGAGTTCGTAGCCGAAGGGCACGCCGAAAGCGTTCGCCCAGTTGGCGCGCAGCATCTGCCAGATGGCGGCAGAGAGCCGGCTGACGAGAATCTGGCGCACCTCGCCGTTGAGTGTGCGGCGCAGCGCCGGCTCGGCATTGGCGAGCAGCCCCTCCACCGCCTTCTGCGTGCGCGGGTCGCGCCAGGCGCTGGAGATGGCGTCGGTCAGCATGGCGCGCAGCACCGGGCGGTAGTCGTCGGTGAAGACGTCGGAGGTGATGACCCGCTCGATGGTCTGCGCCGCCATGTCCTGCACCAGCGTGATCCGGTGGCGCAGCTCCGCCTGCGAGGTGTCGGTCGCCGCCGCCCACAAGATGCCGAGGCTGGGATCGGCCAGCAGCGCCTCGGTGGCGTTGGCATATTCGTTGATGGTGCTCGGGAACAGGTCGACGCGGATCAGCCCGCCGGCGCCCATCTCGGCGGTGCCGTGCCGCACCACGCTGTGGTCGGGCTTCATGACGAAGACCGGCACCGTGCCGGTATAGCCGATGGTCGCCGGCTGCGGCTCGCGGAAATACATCATGCGCGCCGGCGACGGCGCATGCGGCAGCACGCGGTAGGCGGCGCCGACGAAGCCGGCGATGATTGCGGCCGAGACGACAACGCCGCCGGCATATTGCATGCGCAGGCTGAGCGTGGGCAGACGCACGGTGGCGAGGCGCGCGAAAGATGCACGGGGAAGGGCAAGCTTCGGCATCATGACGCCGCCCTCCCCCCATGAAAGGGAGTGCCCCCGCCGGCACGGTTTGCGCGGGGCCGGCGAGCCTCTAGAATTGCCGCCGCTCCCTGCGGGAGCCGCCTCCGGCCGGGCACAGGCTGCGGCATCAGGAGACCCCGTTGCGTATCCGCCGTCCACGCCCGCGCAATTTCGGCCTCGCCATGTTCGTGGTGCGCCTTATGGGCGCGCTGTTCCTCGTCATGTCGACCTACAATGCGAGCGGCTATTCGCTGGTCCACTGGATAAGCGAGCGCTGGGCGCAGGACTGGCTGGTGCAACTGCCGATCCTCTGCCTCTACGCCATCGTCTACGTGCTGCTGATCCGCGTCACGGTGCGCCAGCTCCGCGCGCCCGGCATCGCGCTCACCGTCGCCTTCCTCGGCGCGCTCGCCTACCTGCTGGTCGATGCCGGCATCATCCCGCTGCACGACATGAGCGACCTGCTGCCCATCGTGCTCTACATGTATGGCGGGCTGATCGCCATCGGCATGTGCTGGGCCTCGGCCTGGGTGATGCTGACGGGTCAGGTGAGCGTGGACAATCTGAACGCCTGAAGTGGTCACGCCGTTCGCGACCTCGCGGCAAGAAGCGCCGTGGTGCCGGCGTAGATGGCGAGCGCGATGGCGGCCAGCAGCAGGCCGGACACCGCCGCCCCCGGCGCGCGGGTGCTGGCCGCCGCGCCGGTCGCCGAGGAACCCTGCGGCAGATTGAGGATGAGCGTGTCCGTGCCCTCGCGCTCGCCGATCTTGTAGGACACCTCCAGCTCGTTGCGGCCGGCGGCAAGCATCACGTCGCTGGCGACATAGGTGCCGGGCGCCACCTCCTCGAAGGTGACCGGCACGAAGTCGATGGTCACGCCGATCTCGGCGCCGGTGGTGGGCTGCCCGTCGGAATAGCGTTGCAGGAACAGCACCAGCTTGTTGCGGTCATAGGCGAGCACGGCCTCCTGATTGCCGATGCGCGCCTCGGTGCGCGGGGCCACCGAGATGGTGCGCGCGACGGCGCCGTGATTGTGCCCGTCCTGCGCCTGCGCGGGCGCCGGTGCCAGCAGGAAAAGCGCCGCCAGCACGAACGCCGCGGCCACACCGGCGATACGGCCGATCGTTTGCCGCGCCATGTCTGCTCCTCCGATTTCCGGGCTTCGCCTGTCTCGGGTCAGCATGTCACCCATTCCTCGCCTTCATTCGCCGTCACGCGCCCTACCATGTCCATGGCCGCCGCCCGAAGGCCGAATCGACCTGTCCGTCGGTACGGTAGAGAGCCTCCTGCCGGCGGCGCTCCGAGCGCAGATCGTCGATCAGCCAGCGCCAGAAGTGCATCCGCCGGCTCTGCTCGCGCACGCTGCCGAGCAGGATGCGCATGACCGACATCGTCACCTGATGCTCGCGCTCGAACTGCGCGCGCAGCCAGCGCTCGCGCTCTAGCGCCGCCTCGGCCTCGCTGAACGGGCGCTCGGGCGCCTGCGGATCGGGCCGGATCGGCTCGTCGCCGATTCCCGGTGCCGGCGCGGGCGAGGCGCGGGCGACATCCTCGGCCGGTTGCGGGGTCGAATCGCCGGTCGGATCGCTCATCGCGGCAAGCCTCGGGCGGCCATTGCCGGCGCGGGCGCGCGCGGACGGGTGCCGCAGGCGCCATCATGCGCCGTTCCGCGTCGGGAGCAAGGGAGCGCGCGCGCATGGCCCTTTACGCTGCCGCGCGCCGTTCCTATTCTCGGGACCGCCTGGAGGTCGCCCATGTTCTACCTCGTTCCCGTCGCCGTCATCGTGCTCGGCCTCGCCGCCGACCTGCTGGTCGAGATTTCGGCCGAGCTGTCCAGCGAGGTGCTGATGGAGGCGGATGCCGGCGTGACCTCGCACGGCGCCCGCATCATCGGCGGCGATGTCGTTGACATGCGGCCGGAAACCTCGCTTCCCGGCTCACTGAAATAGTTCCCCCTCACGGCGCGGCCGGAGCGGCCGGTACCGGCGCGGGCGGCGGGTCGATCGCGGCCGGCTCGGCGAGCGGATCGGCCGGCAGCGCGGAAGGCGGCGGCGCCTCCGGCGAGGTGAACGACGCCTCGGGCGCGGGTATCGCCGGAGGCAGCGTCGCGGGTTCGTCGCCCGGCATCGCCGGCGCGAGTTCGGGCACTTGCGCCGTCGGCAGCTCCTTCGCCACGCGCTCGCGCAGCCGGTCGACGGTGATGCGCGTCATCTCGGTGATCGCCGTCTCGTTGCGCAGATAGCTGCGCGCCGCTTCCAGCCACGGGCCCATCGCCACGGCGGAAGGCGCATCGAGGTCGCGCAGCGCGCTCACGGCACCTGCGACGTCGCCGGCCGCCAGCAAGGCGCTGGCGCGGGTGACGCCGAGATTGGCCATCTCGACCTTGTGCGGCTCGGTGGCGAGACCGACATAGCGGCTCATCAGCGACATGCCGTACTGGTAATAGCCGCCCGGTTCGCCGATGCGCAGCCCCGCCGCTGCCACATAGGACGGGAACACGCGGTAGAGTTCGGCCGCGTTCGGCACGCCGGTGCGCGCCGGGCCCATCAGTTCGGTGAGATAGCCGGTGAACAGGTCGTTAGTGCCGGCGATGGCATAGACGTTCACCAGCTCCGCCTCGAAGGGACGGCCGGAATAGAAGGTCGAGCGGAGCTGCGCCAGCGCCACCGCGAAGACCGGCGAGGCGATGGCATCGCCCGCGTCCGTGCGCTGGGCCTCGCCCGCCACCGACTTGCCGAGCGCGTCAAGCGCGGTCGTCTGTTCCGCGATGCGGGTCGCCGCGGTCTCCTGCGCGTCGATCAGTTCGGCCAGTTCGCTGTTGAGCTTGCCGAACTGGGCGGTGCCGTCGCGCAGCCCGGTTTCGAGACGGGCGACGCGCTCGGCCAGCGGCACGATGCGCGCGTCACCGACCGGCATGAACTGCGGCAGCGCCCAGGCGACGAGCGCGGCCGCCGCCGCGCCGGCCACTGCACCGCCGACGATCCCGGCCCAGGCGGGCGGGGTCGCGCCGGATGACGCGGCGGCGGTCGTGGGCGTGTGCGCGGCCGCATCCGCAGCCGTATCCGCCATGGGCGCGGCCGTGGCGGGCTCGACAACCGGAGGCGTCGGCGCGGGCGCCTCGTCGGCGACGGGCCGGGAAGCGGCAATCTCGTAGGCCGAGACTTCCCTCGCCGCATCCGCGACGGGATCGTCCTGCGCATCGTCGGCCGCAGCGACCCGCGCCTCGCCCTGCCGCAGCCAGTCCTCGATCGAAGCGGTCGTCGCGGTGGCGGGGACGCCCTCGCCGGCCGGCTCCTCGACGGTCTCGGTGGTGTCGCGGGGAACCAGCGTCGGCTTCGCCCCGATGGTGACGCGCTTGGCCGTCATGTACCCTGCTCCATGATCTCGGCGGTCAGAGCCGCGATTTCCTTCGCGGCGGCGCCGCGCTTGTCCAGTTCGCGCACCAGCCGTCCGGTGGCCACGCTTTCGACGAAAGCAATACGCTGGCCAATGACGGATTCGAGCGCGGGGATCCCGTCGTCGAAGGCGTTGCGCACATCGCGCCCGATCACCGTGCCGGTGATGCAGCGATTGACCACGAAGGCCGCCTTCAGCGCCGGCTTGAACAGCCTGGCCTCGTTGATGAGCTGCACGATCTCCATGCTCGCCCACAGATCGTAGGAGGAAGGCTGCACCGGGATCAACACGAGGTCGGAGGCGAGGATGGTCGAGCGCGCCAGCGCGGTGACGCGCGGCGGGCCGTCGATGATGACGTGGTCATTTGCGCGGGCGATATCGGGCACTTCCTGATGCAGCACCTCGCGGGCAAGCCCGACCACACCGAAAAGGCGCTCCAGCCCGGTCTGCGAGCGGGTCTGCGCCCAGTCGAGCGCCGAGCCCTGCGGATCGGCATCCACCACCGCCACGCGCGCGCCGTTCGCCGCCAGCTCGCCGGCGATATGGGTCGCGAGCGTAGTCTTGCCGACGCCGCCCTTCTGGTTCAGCAGCCCGATGATCATGCCCTGCCCCCAGTGCCATGCCCGCCCCGGCCGGGCGCACCGGCCTCGACCGCCACATACGCCCCCATCAATAGGCACCCTTGAGCTGAGCGTCGGAAGTCTCGGCGAGCTTGTCGAGCGCTTTCGGCGCGAATTTGCGGAACAGCAGCGGCGTCAGCACCGTATCGAGGATGGTCGACGAGAGCAGGCCGCCGAAGATCACCACCGCGACCGGGTGCAGCATCTCCTTGCCCGGCTGGTCGGCTCCCATCAGCAGCGGGATCAGCGCCACGATGGCCGAAGAGGCGGTCATCAGCACGGGTACGAGGCGTTCATTGGCGCCGCGGATGATCAGCTTCTCGCCGAACACCTCGCCCTCGTGCTCCATCAGGTGGATGTAGTGGTTGATCTTCAGGATGCCGTTGCGGGTGGCGATGCCGGCGAGCGCGACGAAGCCAACGATGGAGGCGATCGACACGTCGACGCCGCTGATCTTCAGCGCCAGCACGCTGCCAATGAGCGCCAGCGGCACGTTGCCCATGACGATGCCGGCCAGCAGAGCCGAGCGGAAGCGCGCATAGAGGATCGAGAACACCAGCAGGAAGGAGATGGTGGACAGGCCGGCGAGGCGCAGCGTCGAGCGCGTCTGCTCGGCGAACACGCCCTCATAGACGATGAAATAGCCCGGCGGTACGCGAATCTCGCGCAGCATCTCGTTGATGCCGTCGATGGCGACCGTGTTGTCGCTGCCCCGTCCGTTGGCGGTGACGAGAATGCGGCGCTGGTTGTTCTCGCGCAGGATCTCGTTGGGGCCCGAGGTCTCGGTGACGCGGGCCAGCATGGAGAGCGGCACCTGCCCGGCGGGCGTGTCGATCAGCACCGAGCCGAGCTGCGCCATGGTGCGGTCGCTATCGCCAAGCCGGACCACCAGGTCGAAATGCTTGATGCCGTCGATGATCTCGGTGATTTCCTCGCCATTGGTGAGCTGGGCGATGCGCTGCGTCAGCTCGCCGGGCTGCACGCCGTAGAGCAGCGCGCGGTCCGGATCGAAATGCACCTGGATCTGCGGCACCGGCACCTGCCGCTCGATATTCACGTCGGTGAGGCCGGGGATCGTCTTGAGCCACGCCTCGACGTCCCGTCCCACGGTGCGCAGCGTCGACAGCTCGGGGCCGAAGATCTTCAGCACCACCTGCGCCGACACGCCGGTGAGCATGTGGTCGATGCGCATGGCGATGGGCTGGCTGATGCCGAAGGACCCCGGCAGGCCGGCAAGGCGCGCGCGCACATCCGCCATGATGGCCGGCAGCTTGCGCTTGCCGCGGTCCAGCTCCAGCTCCAGCTCGGTGACGTTGACGCCGAGTGCGTGCTCGTCCGCCTCCGAGCGCCCCGTGCGGCGCCCCACCCGCACCGCCTCGGGAATGCCGAGCAGCAGCTTCTCCGCCGTCGCCGCGATGCGGCTCGATTCGTCGAGCGAGATGCCCGGCTCCAGCGTCAGCGTGATGACCAGCGCGCCCTCGTTGAAGTGCGGGAGGAAGGAGCGCGGCAGCCACGGCACCACGCAGGCCGCCAGCAGCACGGCGCCCAGGATGCAGGAGATCACCGGCCCGGGATGGCCGAGCACCCAGCGCAGCAGCCGCGTATTGCCGCGCTTGAGCGCCCGCACGACGACGTTATCGGGGTGCTCGATGCCCTTGGTGTTGGGCAGCAGGAAGGAGCACAGCACCGGCGTCAGCGTGATTGACACCACCAGGCTCGCCAGGATCGAGACGATGTAGGCGATGCCCAGCGGCGGGAAGAGGCGCCCCTCGATGCCCGGCAGCGCGAAGAGGGGCACGAAGACCAGCACGATGATGGCGGTCGAATAGACGATGGAGGAGCGCACCTCCTGCGAGGCGGCGGCGATGACGTCGAGCGCGGGCAGCGGCACCGCCTTGTGGGCGTTCTCGCGCAGGCGGCGGAAGATGTTCTCGACGTCGACCACCGCGTCGTCGACCAGCTCGCCGATGGCGATGGCGAGGCCGCCCAGCGTCATCGTGTTGATCGTCATGCCCATCCAGCGCAGCACGATGAAGGTGGTGAGCACGGAGACCGGGATCGCCACCAGCGAGATGACGGTGGTGCGCAGGTTGAACAGGAACAGGAACAGGATGACCGCCACCGCGACGATGGCCTCGGTCAGCACCTGCTCCAGATTGCCCACCGCCGCATGGATGAAGTCGGACTGGCGGAACAGATATTCGTTCACGACCGTGCCTTCCGGCATGGAACGCTGCAGCTCGGCGAGCACCTGTTCGAGCTCGTGGGTGAGCTTCACCGTATCGGCCTGCGGCTGCTTCTGCACCGAGATGACGACGGCTTCCTGGCCCATCATGCCGGCCGATCCACGGCGCTGCTTGGGCTGGAAGGAGACTTCGGCGAACTGGCGCAGCAGCACCGGCTGGCCGAGGCGATGGTCGACGACGATGTTGCGCAGGTCTTCCAGGCTCTGCGTACGCGAGACGTTGCGGATCAGGAACTCCTGATCGCCCTGGTTCACCACGCCGCCGCCGGTGTTGGAGCCGAAGGCCTGCAGCGCGAGCCTGAGCTGGTCGAGCGAGACGCCGAGCTGGCTCATGCGGAGCATGTCCAGCGTGACGCGGTACTCCTTCACCAGACCGCCGATCGCCACCACGCGGCTGACGCCGGCCACGGACCTCAGCCGCTGACCGACGGTCCAGTCGGCGAGTTCGCGCAGGTCCATGGGCGAGAGGGTCGTGCTGGAAATCGCGACCAGCATGATCTCGCCCATGTAGGATGAGATCGGCGCCATGAGCGGGCGCACGCCGGCCGGCAGTTCCTGCTGCAGCGGCGCCAGCCGCTCGGCGACGATCTGCCGGTCGACATAGACGTCGCCGTCCCAGCCGAACTCGACGAAGACGATGGAAAGGCCGGTGGTCGAGGAGGAGCGCACGCGCGTCACGCCGCTCGCGCCGGCCATCGCCGCCTCGATGCGGGCCGAGACCTGGACCTCGATCTCCTCCGGCGCCAGACCCGGCGCTTCGGTGACGATGGTGACGAGCCCCTTGTTGAGGTCGGGCAGCACGTCGATCGGCAGGTTGGTGAGCGAGACGCCGCCATAGACCATGCCGCCGGCGAACAGCACGATCACCAGCAGCCGCGCCCTGAGGCTGATATTGACCAGAAACGCGAACATCGGCCCCGTCCCGCTCCCCTCAGCCCGCCCCGCCGCCCACCGGCGCACCGGTCGGATGGCCCGCAGGGGGGTGGTTCACGGCCTTTTCGACGGCGCGGTCTTGGCCGTCATGGGCATGCCCATGATGTCCATGATGACCATGCCCCTCGCCATGCCCGGGAATCGCCAGCGGCGCGTCGGAGACCTGCGAGATGACGATGGCCGAGATCAGCGCCACGCTCACCAGCGCGCAGACGATGGCCGCGCCGGTGGAGATGTCGAGCACCGCCGACAGCACGAGGCCGATGAGGTAGCCCGCCGTGCCGATGTTGAAGGCGATCATCAGCCGCCAGCGGCGCGGCGCGTGGAGCGTGGCCAGCGCCGGCACGATCAGCGAGGCGAAGACGAGCAGCACGCCGACGATCTGCACCGAGGCGGTGATGATCACCGCGAAGATGCCGTAGAACAGGATGCGCTCGCGGACGAGGTCGCGCGTCGCCCACAGGCCGAGCGCCACCGCCGAGAGAATGCCCAGCACGATAAGCTGCGTCTGCGAGACCCACAGGATCTGCCCGACGAGCAGTTGCTTGAGATATTCCGAGCCGTTCGGGCTGTAGGAGAGCAGCACGATCTGCAGCGCCGCCGCGACGATGTAGAGCACGCCGATGATCGCCTCCTGGATCGCCGGGAAGCGCTTGTCGGTCCAGGTCAGCAGCAGCGAGCAGCCGACCGCCGCGCCCACCGCGCTGAACTGCACGGCCCAGCCGGTGGTCGCGCCCAGCACGAGATTGCCGAACACGACCCCGAGCGCGGCGACCTGCGCGAGCGCGATGTCGATGAAGATGATGCCGCGATTGAGGACGATCGTGCCAAGCGGCACGTGCGTGGCGAGGATGAGCAGACCCGCCACCAAAGCGGGGCCGAGGATATCGAGGTTAAGTGCGCTCACGGCCAGCCAGTCCGTCCAGCAGGCGCTGGACTGAATCCTTGTAGAACTCAAGCAGGTCGGTCGCCTCGGGCGTACCGCCTACGGTGAAGGGAAGCTTGATCAGCGGGATCTTCGCCTTCTCACTCACGAAACGTGACGGCGCGGGATCCTCATAGGCGGCATAGATGACGAACCGCATGCGGTTCTTCGGCACGTCGGCGATGATCTTGGCCAGATGCGCCGGCCCCGGCGCCACGTTCGGCTCCGGCTCGACGATGGCGGCGGTACGCACGCCCAGCCAGTTGAACAGATAGGTCGAGTGGTCGTGCTGCACGACGATGTTGATGCCCTTGAGCGGCGCCGCCTTGGCCTTGAGCTCCTTGGTCAGCGCAGTGAGCTGGCTCAGGAAGGTCTTGGTGCGGTCGGTGTAGACGTCCTTGCCTTCGGGATCGAGGGCGATCAGGCGCTTGGCGAGCTGGCCGGCGATGACGCGCACATTGTTCGGGTCGCCCTGGACGTGGGGGTGGACCTCCTCCTCCTCCGCGCCGCGGGCGTCCACCTTGCTGTGCTCGCCCTCATTGTGCTCCTCGATCACCTTGGCGTATTCGCCGGCCATGAAGTAGCCGGGCTTGCCCTTGGCGACGTTCGGGTTCTTGGCGCGCTCCATGAGCGCGGGCAGCCACTCGTCCTCCAGCCCGATGCCGGTGCACAGCAGGAGGTCGGCCTCGCCGAGCGCGGCGATCATGCCCGGCGTCGGCTTGAGATTGTCCGGGTTCTCGAAGGCGGTGGTGGCGAGGGTCACGCTGGCGATGCGCTCGCCGCCGATCGTCTTCACCAGCGAGGCCCATTCGGGCACGCAGGCGAATACCTTGAGCGGCGCGGCGCTGGCCGTCGACACCGCCCCGAACAATGCCGCGCCCGCGAGCGCGTAAGCTATGATCTTCATCTCATCCCCCCGGAATTGATCATGCTACGGCAATAAACGGCACTCACGCACGGCGTCGGCACTCCCGGATGTCGCAAAGACGGAGCCTCGCCCGGCCGGCATCTGCCCCCGCAGGCAGCGCCGACCCGGCCAAGACGGGATTACGAGCGTTCGCGGCCGGCCAGCCCGTCGAGCAGGCGGTCGACCGAATCCTTGTAGAGGCCGAACAGGTCGTTCGCCTCGGGCGTGCCGCCCACGGTGAAGGGCAGCTTCACCAGCGGGATCTTCGCCTTCTCGGCCACGAAGCGCGACGGCGCGGGATCCTCGTAGGTGGCGTAGACGATGAAGCGAATCTTCTGCTTGGGCACGTCGCCGATGATCTCGGCGAGATGCGCGGGGCCCGGCGCCACGCCCGGCTCGGGCTCGACCGTGGCGGCGGTGCGCACACCGAGCCACTTCAGCAGATAGATCGAATTGCCGTGCTGCACGGCGATGCTGGCGCCCTTCAGCGGCGCCGCCTTCGTCTGCAGTTCCTTGGTCAGCGCGGTGAGCTGGTTGATGAAGGTCTTGGCGTTCGCCGTGTAGACGTCCTTGCCTTCCGGATCGAGCGCGATCAGCCGCTTGGCGAGCTGGCCGGCGATGACGCGCACATTGTTCGGGTCGCCCTGGATATGCGGGTTGCCCTCGCCGTGCATGTGGCCGCCGCCGGCGGACTTCTGGCCGTGGCCGTGGTCGACCTCGTCCGATTCGTCCTCGATCAGCTTGACGAATTCGCTGGCCATGAAGGAGCCGGGCTTGCCCTTGGCGATGGCGGGGTTGTTGGCCCGCTCCAGCAGCGAGGGCAGCCAGCCATCCTCAAGACCGGCGCCGGTGCACACGATGAGATTTGCCTTGCCGAGCGAGGCGATGAGGCCGGGCGTCGGCTTCATGCCCTCGGGATTGTCGAGCGCCGACGTCGCCAGCGTGACATTGGCGATTCGTTCGCCGCCGATCGCCTTCACCAGCGACGCCCATTCGGGCACGCAGGCGAACACGTCGAGCGGCGCCGCCTTGGCGGCCGTGCCGGCGACGGAAAGCAGCAGCGCCGCGCCCGCCAGAGCTTTAGCGATCGTCTTCATTCCAGGCCCCCCTTGAATTCCTCATCCACAGCAAAGGCACGTCCAGCGTCGCCAAACCCGCTTCGGCGACGATGACCAAACTACCCAGCTACCGCGAATAGCAGCCGGATTTCACCGCGTGCCGACACCTTAATTCGATTGGCGGGCGGACCAAACATTTAATCGAAAGAACGCTGCGGCATATCAAGGAAAACATGCATCTTTGACAGGCACCGCCGCTTTTCGATCACAAACTCTGGATGGCCTGCAGCAAATTCCGAATATCTTCGAGTGTCTACCGGGAGTTGAGCCCGTCAAGACGCGCATACACGGGCTGCGGCGACACCTGCATCGGTCTCGCGCGCGCGGGCCGGCAGCCGGATCGATCTGCTCCGCGATTGCGCGGGATCAATGACGCGTACCCCTCCTTCGCCCTCTGTGTCGTTTCGCCGTCGCCGCCGCTGCGCAATACTCCCGCCCGGGGAGAGCCGTTCCGGGCGGGCGCCGGCGGGCATATGAACGAGGAGCGGCATGGAATGAGCAATATGGCCCGGGCCGAAAGCGATCACGGCAAGTATGAGCGCCTGATCGCCCGTGCCGCCGGGGTCGGAGCCCTGCCGACCGCCGTCGCCCATCCCTGCGATGCCTCCTCGCTGCGCGGCGCGCTGGACGCGGCGAAGGCCGGTCTCATCATTCCGATCCTCGTCGGGCCGCAGGCGCGCATCCGCGCGGTCGCCGAGGCCGAGGGGCTGGACCTGACGGGAATCGAGATCGTCGACGCGCCGCACAGCGCCGCCTCCGCCGCCCGTGCGGTGGAACTGGTGCGTGCCGGCCGCGCTTTCTTCCTGATGAAGGGAAGCCTGCACAGCGACGAACTGCTCGGCGCCGTCACCGCGCGCGAGACAGGGCTGCGTACTGGCCGGCGCGTCAGCCATGTCTTCATCATGGACGTGCCGTCTTACCCCGAGCCGCTCTTCGTGACCGACGCGGCGGTCAACATCTTTCCTGACCTCGACGCCAAGCGCGACATCGTCCAGAACGCCATCGACCTGCATATAGGGCTCGGCCTCGGCCGGCCGCGCGTCGCCATCCTCTCGGCTGTGGAGACCGTCACCACCTCCATCCCCAGCACCATCGAGGCGGCGGCGCTGTGCAAGATGGCGGAGCGCGGCCAGATCACCGGCGGCGACCTCGACGGGCCGCTTGCGCTCGACAACGCCATCTCGCCGGAGGCCGCGCGCATCAAGGGCATCGTCTCCCCCGTCGCCGGGCGGGCGCAGATCCTCGTCGCGCCGGACCTCGAAGCCGGCAACATGCTGGCGAAGAACCTGACCTTCATGGCGGGGGCGGACGCCGCCGGCATCGTGCTGGGCGCCCGCGTGCCGGTGATCCTCACCAGTCGCGCCGACACGCTGCGCACCCGCCTCGCCTCCTGCGCCGTGGCGGTGCTCTACGCCGACGCGCGCCAGCGCCAGCCGGGACTGGGAGGCTGAGCGATGAGCGAGGCGATATTCGTCGTCAACGCCGGCTCGTCGAGCATCAAGTTCAAGCTCTACCGCGTCGCCGGGCGGGACGTGGCGCTGATCCTCGGCGGCGCGCTGGACGGCATAGGCTCCTGCCCGCGCCTCAAGGCGTCGGACGAAGCGGGCGACGTGCTGGTCGACCGCAGCTTCACGGTGGACGAGATCGGCAAGGCGTCGCAGGCCCAGCACGCCATCGGCGACTGGGTGACGCCCCACCTCGCCGAACATGACCTCATCGGCATCGGCCACCGCGTCGTGCATGGCGGGCCGCATTATTCGCACCCCGAACTGGTGACGGACGAGGTGCTGCGCACGCTGGAGAGCTTCATCCCGCTCGCCCCCCTGCACCAGCTAACCAATCTCGACCCGATCCGGGTCATCCGCGAGCGCCGGCCGGACCTGCCGCAGGTCGCCTGCTTCGACACCGCCTTCCACCGTGGCCATCCCGAAGTCGCCGACCGCTTCGCCCTGCCGAACGAACTCTACGAGGACGGCGTGCGGCGCTACGGCTTCCACGGCCTGTCCTATGAATATGTCTCGGGCGCGCTGCGCGAGCTGGCGCCGGAACTGGCGCGCGGGCGCGTCGTCATCTGCCATCTGGGCTCGGGCGCCTCGGCCTGCGGGCTGCTGGACGGACGGAGCCAGGAGTCCACCATGAGCTTCACCGCGCTGGACGGCCTGCCCATGGGCACGCGCTGCGGCGCGCTCGACCCCGGCGTGGTGCTGCACCTGATCGAACAGAAAGGCATGAGCCCGGCCGAGGTCGGCCACATGCTCTATCACGACAGTGGCCTGCGCGGGCTCTCGGGCATCAGCAACGACATGCGCGAGCTGCTGGCCAGCGACGCGCCGGAGGCGGCACTGGCGGTCGACTACTTCACGCTGCACGTGGCGCAGGCGGTGGCGCAACTCGCCGTCTCGCTCGGCGGGCTCGACGCGCTGGTGTTCACCGCCGGCATCGGCGAGCGTGCGCCGGAGATCCGCGCGCGGGTCTGCGCGCGCCTCGCCCTGCTGGGCGTGGCGCTCGACGTGGCGGCGAACGCGGCGGACGAGACCTTCATCGACGCCGACGGCTCGCTGCCCAGCGTGCTGGTCATCCCGACCGACGAGGAGCGGATGATCGCGCTGGCGACGCTGCGCCTGCTTCGCCCGCAGGCGTAAGCGCCCTCAGCCGTCGAGCAGCGCGAACAGCCGGGCGGCGGCGGAGAAGTCACGAAAGCGCGCCGCGCGGCGCGCCAGTGCCTCGGCATCGGTCCCCCACAGCCGCTCCTGCACCTCCTCGTCCGCATGGGCGGCCCGCCAGGCCTCTTCCGCCGTGAGGCGACCGCGCGCGACGGCGAGCGCGATCAGCGCGGAGCCGGACAGGGTGGTCATCAGGTTGAGCGCGGCAAGGCGCAGCGGGTCGTCCGGCAGCAGGCCGGCGACGATCTCCAGCGTGCGGGGCGGCTGCGCGACATGCATCACGCCCTCGCTCAGCATGAAGGTGGCGCTGAAGCTCTCGCGCATCCAGTCCAGCAGCGGGTCCCAAAGCTCGGCCTGCAAGGCGACGAGTTGGTCGGGCGCGTCGGCGCGGTAGCACAGCAGGTCGCTGCCGGCATAGCGCACCACCTCGCCGCCGACCTCCTCCATGGCGGCACCGACGCCGTCGAGCGCCGAATTGACCAGCCGCGTCAGCGGCATGGAAAGCGGGTCGATGATCTCGCCCTGCGCCGCCCATTCGCCCGCCATCTCCTGCGCCAGCGCGAGGCCGGGCACGGCGACGAGATTGCGGCCGGGCGTGCGCACCGGGCGGCCGTCGAGTTCGACGCGGAACAGGCCGTCATCGGCCGCGCGCGCGGCGGCCTCGGTGTAGAAGCGCTTGGGCAGCTTGCGCTCGCCGCCGAGGGAAGCGGATGCCCTCTGATCACTGTCGCTCACGGCACCTCCTCCCACATCTCGTCGATCGCCCGCATCAGCCCGTCGGCGTCCGACACCAGCCACTCGGCGCCCGACTGGGCCAGCATCTCGCGCGCGTGATAGCCCCAGGTGACGCCGATGGCGCGGGCGCCGGCCGCGCGCGCCATCACCATGTCGAAGCTGGTGTCGCCGATCAGCACCGTATCGGCCGCCTCCACGCCGGTCGCCGCCATCGCCTGCAACACCATGGCCGGATGCGGCTTGGAGGGCGCGTCATCGGCCGTCTGGATGGTGACGAAGCGCCCTTCCAGCCCGTGATGGCCGAGCACGGCGGCGACGCCGCGCTGCGATTTTCCGGTCGCCATGCCGAGCAGCACGTCGTCGCGGGCGATCAGCCGGTCGAGCACGCCGCGCATGCCGGGAAACAGCGGCTCGACAAAGCCGGGCTCAGTGCGCAGCTCGCGGAAGGCGCCACGGTAGAGCTCGGCCAGTTGCTCGGCGGGGAAGTCCGGGTCGTCGTCACCGAGCTGGCGCATCGCCTCCACCAGCGACAGGCCGACGATGCCGAGCACCGCCTCGCGCGGCGGCAGGACCAGCCCGGCCCGGTCGAAGGCCCGGCTCATGGCGGCGACGATGACATTCTGGCTGTCCACCAGCGTGCCGTCGCAGTCGAAAAGAACGAGTTTCATCGGTAGACCGCTGCACGCCTCAGATTCGGCGCCTCGCTTCGGAGCGGCACCGCACGAAAGCCGGCGACCATCAGGACAGCGGCGGCAAAGTCAAGCCCGCCGGCTCGGCGGGCGTGTCATCCGCTTTCGCCTGCAGCGGCGCGGGACGGCCGAACAGGTAGCCCTGCGCCTCGCGGCAGTCCTCCGCCTGCAACAGGCAAAGCTGCTCGATCGTCTCGACGCCTTCCGCCAGCACCCGCATGTCGAGGCTGCGGCCCAGCGCCAGAACGGCGCGCAGGATCGCCAGCGCCTCCGGGCTTGCCGCGATGTCGCGCATGAAGGAACGGTCAAGCTTGATGCGGTTGAACGGAAAGGCCCGCAGCGTGTCGAGCGAGGAATAGCCGGTGCCGAAGTCGTCCAGCGCCACCGTCACGCCGAGCGCGCGGATCGCGGTGAGCGCGGCGAGGCACTTCTCACGGTCCTCGATGATGAGGGTTTCCGTCACCTCCAGTTCGAGCCGCTGCGGCGCGAGCCCGGTCTCCTCGAGCACCTGCGCGACGAGGCGCGGCAGGTCTCCGTGGGTGATCTGGAGCGCGGAGATGTTCACCGCGACGCAATGAGGCTGGCGCCACGCCGCCGCGTCCCGGCACGCCTTGCGCAGCACCCATTCGCCGATGGGGATGATGAGGCCGCTCTCCTCGGCAAGCGGGATGAACTCCACCGGCGCCACCTGCCCGCGCACGGGATGGCGCCAGCGCAGCAGCGCCTCGTAGCCGAGAATCTCCGTCGGGCCGAACTCGTAGTCCAGCCGACATCCGGCCGCCCGCGGGCCGGTGGCGCCCAGGCTGGTCTGGACCTGATAGTGGAGATCGAACTCGTGGCGCTCCAGCGCCCGGCGAAGTTCGAGCACGAGCTCACGCCGCGCCCGCGCGGCCTCGTCCATGCCCGGCTCGTAATAGCTGACCCCACGCGCAGGATCCTGCTTCGCGCGATACATGGCGAGGTCCGCATTGCCCAGTATCTGCGGGCCGCTGTCGCCGTCCTGCGGGAAGATGGAAACGCCGAAGCTGGCCTCCGGCATCACGTCGAATTCCTTGATGCGTACCGGCGCGTCGAGCGCCATCTCAAGACGCCGGATGAAATCCTCTCCCCGCCGCCCATCCGGGAGCGGACAGATGGCGGCGAATTCGTCGCCTCCCATGCGGGCGAGAAACTCGCCGCTGCGCAGCACCGCCCGCATGCGGGCCGCCACCTCGCGCAGCAGCGTGTCGCCGCCTTCATGGCCATGCACGTCGTTGACGGCCTTGAACTTGTCGAAGTCGATGACGACCACGGCGAAGCTCCGGCCCATGGCGCGCTCGCGCGCAAGCTCCAGTTCGAGAAAGCTGGTGAAGCTGTTGCGGTTGGGCAGATTCGTAAGTGAATCGACAAGCGCCATGTGGCGCAGCGCATCGACCGCCTGCTCATTGGCGTCGGAATCGATCATGCGGCTAACCGCGCCGGTCGTCGCGACCAGCATGGCGCCGCAGGCCAGCGCCACCGCGAGCTCCCCCGCGCCGGAGCTGCCCGCCCGCACGTCGCCGAACGGCACGAGCGCGAGCGCCGCCATGCCGGTGAAATGCAGGGACACGATGCACAGGACGAAGCCGGCGAAGGCGAGCCGCCGCCGGCCGCCGGCCACCGCGCCCAGCGCAAGCAGCGCGAAGAGCACGGCGAGGACGACCGAGGCGACCACATAGGGCGGGTCCCAGATCAGCAGGCCCCGCACCTGATAGGCCATCATGCCCACATAGTGCATCGCCGAGACGCTGCCGCCGAGCACCAGCCCGGCGATGAGCCATGCCGGCAGATGCCGCCGCAGGTCATGCTCCGGCGCCAGATGGAAAGCGAGGGCGATGCCGCCGATCACCAGCAACAGCGAGATGACCGTGAGAAGCGGATCGTAGGTCGCCGGTACCTCGTCGCGATAGGCGAGCATGGCGACGAAGTGCGTGCACCAGACCACGCAGCCCGCCGCGACCGCCGCGATGAAGATCCAGCCCAGGCGCTGGCGCCCGCTGCGCTGGCACGCCCGTCGGAAGATTTCGAGCGCGATCCAGCTTCCGCTGACGCAGGTGATCACGGCGAGGGCGACGAGGGAGAGGTCATGTTCGCCTGAAAGGCATGAAAGAATACGCATCCGCGAGCCAACACCGCATGGAACGTCGTGTCGGAGTTCGGCCGGAGCGACGTGTCGTCCTTCTACGCGGCGCGGCGCGGACCAGATGAACGCAGGCGCGCCGTCAGATTATCCGACAGTCCCCGGGACATTCAAAGCACGCGGGGGTAGCAGCGCGCTGGCCGGCCCAAGGCAGCGCGGGCAATCGACGCGGAAAGGTGGTGGGCGGTGACGGGCTCGAACCGCCGACCCTCTCGGTGTAAACGAGATGCTCTACCAACTGAGCTAACCGCCCGACCGACATGTGCCGGTTCGCAGGACCGCCATCTGGCTGCGCGGCCGGACACCGGCGGGCCGTCATTAAGCATCCGCAGGACGAGGCCGCAAGAGGCCGGAGGCGTCAGGAAGGCGTCTACCGGGCCGGCGAGCGGTCAGCGCGATGCGCCGGGCGGCCCGCCATCGTATACGGCGGCGTGGTGCGGAGCTTTGTACCGCAGAGGCCCCAAGGGGCCGGTCCGCCGGCACGGGGCCGGCGGACATCTGCCCTCGACGCCCCGCGCATCCCGGCGATACGCGCGGGAGGGGTGGGCGTCGCGGCGTATCGGATCAACCGTTGACGGTTTCCTTCAGGCCCTTGCCGGGCGTGAACTTCGGGGCCTTCGAGGCCTCGATCTTGACCGGCTTGCCGGTGCGCGGGTTGCGGCCTTCGCGCGCGGCGCGGGTCACGACCGAGAAGCTGCCGAAGCCGATGAGCTTGACTTCTTCGCCCGCCTTCAGAGAGGCGGCAATGGCGTCGAAGGTCGCGTCGACCGCAGCCGCGGCAGCGGCCTTCGTCAGCTTGGCCTGTTCGGCCACGGCGGCGACGAGTTCGTTCTTCGTGGTCATTTGACCGGTCCTTCCTTGATTGCACAAGAATCGTCGGTCGCATGCACCGACGACGGGCGGGCACACTTTCCCCAAATCGCGGCGATTGCAAGCTCCTGTGCCGAGAAACCCGCACGAATGCACGATTTTCGTGGCCTTACAGGTATCATAAAACCGTAATCTGCGGCACGTTGGAAGGCCTGCAATTTAGGCGGATACGACCGATTCCACTGCCGCCCGGCGCCGGCGACGACGGCCCGCAGGAACACGAACGGCGGCGCCCGCGAGGGCGCCGCCGTCATGTGTCTGCGCATGGCCCGCAGGGGCCGTCGCGATCAGTGCGCGGCGACGCCGCTCGTCTCGTCGCGGGCGATCACCGGCTCGACCTCGGCGGCCGGGGCCAGCACCTTCTCTTCCCAGACGATCGCCTCGGGCTGGCGGGTGAGCGCGTGCTGGAGCACCTCGTCCATCCGCGACACCGGCACGATCTCCAGCGCGTTCTTCACGTTGTCCGGGATCTCGGCGAGATCCTTCGCGTTCTCCTCGGGGATCAGCACCTTCTTGATGCCGGCCCGCAGGGCGGCGAGGAGCTTCTCCTTGAGGCCGCCGATCGGCAGCACCCGGCCGCGCAGCGTGACCTCGCCGGTCATGGCGACGTCGCGGCGGATCGGGATGCCGGTCAGCACCGAGGTAAGCACGGTCGCCATGGCGACGCCCGCCGACGGGCCGTCCTTCGGGGTCGCCCCCTCGGGAACGTGGACATGGATGTCGCGCCGGTCGAACAGCGGCGGCTCGATGCCGAAATCCACCGCCCGCGAGCGGACATAGGACGCCGCCGCCGAGATCGATTCCTTCATCACGTCGCGCAGGTTGCCCGTGACCGTCATCTTGCCCTTGCCGGGCATCATGACGCCTTCGATGGTGAGGATCTCGCCACCGACCTCGGTCCAGGCAAGCCCGGTGACGACGCCGACCTGGTCCTCGGTCTCGGCCTCGCCGTAGCGGAACTTCGGCGCGCCGAGATAGTCCTCAAGCTGGCGGACCGTGACCTTGACCGTCTTCTTCTTGGTCAGCATCAGGTCCTTCACCGCCTTGCGGGCGAGGTTGGAGATCTCGCGCTCAAGGTTGCGCACGCCCGCTTCCCGCGTGTAGCGGCGAACCAGGGTGAGCAGCGCCTCGTTGTCGATCGACCATTCCTTGGGCTGCAGGCCATGCTTGGCCAGCGCCTGCGGGATCAGGTGGCGACGGGCGATCTCGACCTTCTCGTCCTCCGTGTAGCCGGCGATGCGGATCACCTCCATGCGGTCCAGAAGGGCCGGCGGGATGTTCAGCGTGTTCGCCGTCGTCACGAACATCACGTTCGAGAGGTCGTAGTCGACCTCCAGATAGTGATCGTTGAAGGTGTGGTTCTGCTCGGGGTCGAGGACCTCCAGCAGGGCTGAGGACGGGTCGCCGCGGAAGTCCGCGCCCATCTTGTCGATCTCGTCGAGCAGGAAGAGCGGGTTGGACTTCTTGGCCTTGCGCATCGACTGGATGACCTTGCCGGGCATCGAGCCGATATAGGTCCGCCGGTGGCCGCGGATCTCGGCCTCGTCGCGCACGCCGCCGAGGGCGACGCGCACATACTCACGGCCCGTCGCCTTGGCGATGGACTTGGCGAGCGAGGTCTTGCCGACGCCGGGCGGGCCGACGAGGCACAGGATTGGGCCGGTGAGCTTGTTCTGCCGGCTCTGCACCGCGAGGTACTCGACGATGCGGTCCTTCACCTTGTCGAGGCCGAAGTGATCCGTGTCGAGCACGTTCTGGGCGAAGGGCAGGTCCTTCTTGACCTTGCTCTTGTTGCCCCACGGGATCGACAGCAGCCAGTCGAGATAGTTGCGCACCACGGTCGCCTCGGCGGACATGGGCGACATCTGGCGGAGCTTCTTCAGCTCGTGCGTCGCCTTCTCCCGGGCTTCCTTGGAGAGCTTGACCGTCTTGATGCGCTCTTCCAGCTCGGCCAGCTCGTCACGGCCGTCCTCGCCGTCGCCCAGCTCCTTCTGGATCGCCTTCATCTGCTCGTTCAGATAGTACTCGCGCTGGGTCTTCTCCATCTGGCGCTTGACGCGCGTGCGGATGCGCTTCTCGACCTGAAGGACCGAGATCTCGCTCTCCATCAGCGACAGCACCTTTTCGAGGCGCGTGGTCACCTTGAGGATTTCCAGCACCGCCTGCTTCTCGGGGATCTTGACCGCGAGATGCGAGGCGACGGTGTCCGCCAGCTTCGAGTGGTCCTCGATCTGGGTGACGACGCCGACGACCTCGGGCGAGACCTTCTTGTTCAGCTTCACATAGCTGTCGAACTCGGCGAGCACGGAACGGCCCAGCGCCTCGGCCTCGACCTTGGAGCCGGTGTCCTCCTCCAGCGCCACCGCCTCGGCCTCATAGAGGTCGGCGCGGTCGGTGTAGTGGCTGACCTTGGCGCGCGAAATGCCCTCGACCAGCACCTTCACGGTGCCGTCCGGCAGCTTGAGCAGCTGCAGCACCGAGGCGAGCGTGCCGATCTTGTAGATCGAGCTCGTCGCCGGATCGTCGTCGGAGGCGTTCTCCTGCGTCGCCAGCAGGATGAAGGTGTCGTTCCGCATCACCTCTTCCAGCGCGCGGATGGATTTCTCTCGGCCGACGAAAAGGGGCACGATCATGTGCGGGAAGACGACGATGTCGCGCAGGGGGAGAACCGGGAAGGTCTGCGAGACGCCGGGCGTGAGCGCGGTGCGAGGCTTGGAGCTCGTCATGGCTCTTTCCTTTCAGTTGACGGCCGACCCCGATCCCCGACGCAACGCGCCGTGAAGCGGAACCGTGCCGCAATGCGGCCGGAACGCGAACGTTGATCTCTGTGCGGGAGCTGCGAGTGGCGCGAGGCACGTCGATGCGGTCGAGGACCGGTGGTTGAGGCTGAAATGGCGACGCCTCCGCCCCCCGTCAAGGGAGCCCACCTTGGTCCCTGCCGGGCGCATCCGCCCGGCCTCCGCTTCCGCCGCGTCCTCAGGCACTCGCGCCCGCATCGCCGGCAGCCCGGTCCGCATAGATGTACAGCGGACGCGCATTCTGCTCGACGACCTCCTTGCTGATGACGACCTCCTCGACCCCTTCGAGGCCGGGCAAATCGAACATCGTATCGAGCAGGATGCCCTCCATGATCGAGCGCAGGCCGCGCGCGCCGGTCTTGCGCTCGATGGCCTTGCGGGCGATGGCGCCCAGCGCCTCCTCATGGATGGTGAGCTCGACGTTCTCCATCTCGAACAGCCGCTGATACTGCTTCACCAGCGCGTTCTTCGGCTCGGCGAGGATCTTCTTCAGCGCCTCCTCGTCGAGATCGCCCAGCGTGGCGATCACGGGAAGACGGCCGATGAATTCGGGGATCAGCCCGTACTTCAGCAGATCCTCGGGCTCGACCTCGCGGAACACCTCGCCCGGCTTGCGGTCCTCGGGGGCGGCGACGACGGCGCCGAAGCCGATCGACGTGCCCTTGCCGCGCGACGAGATGATCTTGTCGAGGCCGGCGAAGGCGCCGCCGCAGATGAACAGGATGTTGCTGGTGTCCACCTGCAGGAACTCCTGCTGGGGATGCTTGCGCCCGCCCTGCGGGGGAACGGACGCCACCGTGCCTTCCATGATCTTCAGCAGCGCCTGCTGCACGCCCTCGCCCGAGACGTCGCGGGTGATCGAGGGGTTGTCGGACTTGCGGCTGATCTTGTCGATCTCGTCGATATAGACGATGCCGCGCTGGGCCCGCTCGACATTGTAGTCGGCGGACTGCAGCAGCTTGAGGATGATGTTCTCGACGTCCTCGCCGACATAGCCGGCCTCGGTCAGGGTCGTCGCGTCCGCCATGGTGAAGGGCACGTCGAGGATGCGGGCGAGCGTCTGCGCGAGCAGCGTCTTGCCCGAGCCGGTCGGCCCGATCAGCAGGATGTTGGACTTGGCGAGCTCGACGTCGCCGGCGTGCTTGGTCGCGTGGTTGAGCCGCTTGTAGTGGTTGTGCACCGCCACCGACAGCACGCGCTTGGCATGGAACTGGCCGATCACGTAATCGTCCAGCACCTTGCAGATTTCCTTCGGGGTGGGAATCCCGTCGCGGGACTTCACCAGCGAGGACTTGTTCTCCTCGCGGATGATGTCCATGCACAGCTCGACGCATTCATCGCAGATGAACACGGTAGGTCCCGCAATAAGCTTGCGGACCTCGTGCTGGCTCTTGCCGCAGAACGAGCAATACAGAGTGTTCTTGCTGTCGCCGCCGCCAACCTTGCTCATGCGTCTCTCCGTCCGCTCGGCGGCCCAGGCATCGCCCGGGTCCGCCCCAGTCTCGCAGGCCGCCGCGGGCCTCCAAGGGGGGAGAAACGCGACGGCTCGAAAAGGCCGTCAAAAGGAAGCGACTTAAGGGTCCTGTTCGTAACGTCCAGCCAAGCATGCCGGAACCGACACGATCAAGAAGGCAATCCATCCATCCCCGACTTAGCGTGGATGGGGCGGCTGCCCCGTCGTCCCCCTGTCACACCTCCCGGCGACACATCATCCAGATGTCATGCAAGCGCGATACCGCGATGCACGCAAGTCCGCGCTTCATTTTAGCGCGGACCTGACTGTCAATATAGGAAGCCGGCGTGGCTTCTCAATCACGGCGGCGAGGCCCGTCAGGGCTTGGCCGGAGCCTCTTCGGGACGCTTGTCGATCACATTGTCGATAAGTCCGAAGCTCTTGGCGGTCTCGGCGGTCAGGAAGTTGTCGCGCTCCAGCGCGTCCTCCACCGCCTGCAGCGACTGGCCGGTGTGCTTGACGTAAATCTCGTTCAGACGCCGCTTGAGGCTTTCGACCTCCTTGGCGTGGATGAGAATGTCCGTCACCTGGCCCTGATAGCCGCCCGAGGGCTGGTGCACCATGATTCGCGCGTTCGGCAGCGCGAAGCGCATGCCCGCCTCGCCGGCGGTCAGCAGCAGCGAGCCCATCGAGGCCGCCTGGCCGATGCACAGCGTCGACACCGCCGGCTTGATGAACTGCATCGTGTCGTAGATCGCCAGACCCGACGTCACCACTCCGCCGGGGGAGTTGATGTACATCGAGATTTCCTTCTTCGGGTTCTCCGCCTCAAGGAACAGCAGCTGCGCGACCATGAGGGTCGACATGTTGTCCTCGACCGGACCGGTCAGGAAAATGATGCGCTCCTTCAGGAGGCGCGAATAAATATCGTAGGAACGTTCGCCCCGGTTGGTCTGCTCGACCACCATCGGGACCAGATAATTCATGTAAGTATCGATCGGGTCACGCATATTCCGTTCCTCGGCGGCTCGGCGCACAGGCGCCGCCCGCGAATCCACCCCGCCCACCATAATGGGAAAGCGCGCCCCCGCCAGCCCGACGGGCCATTAAGCCGCGGCGGGCGGGACCGCGCTCGCGCACGGCCCCGCCGCGATCCGGCGGACTCAGGCGGCCTTGTCGGCCTCGTCCTCGGCGTAGAGTTCCTCGCGGGTGACGGGAACCTCGTTGACCTTGGCGAGCTCGAGCAGGAAGTCGACGACCTTCTCCTCGAAGATCGGCGCGCGAAGGCTCGCGAGCGCCTGGGCATTCTGGCGATAGAATTCCCAGACCTGCTGTTCCTGCCCGGGGAACTGGCGGGCACGCTCGACGACGGCGCGGGTCACTTCGTCGTCGGTCACCTGGATGTTGTTCTTCTCACCGATTTCCGCAAGGACCAGGCCGAGGCGCACGCGGCGCTTGGCGATCTTGTCGTAATCGGCGCGGGCCTCCTCCTCGGTGGTGCCCTCGTCGGCGAAGGTGCGCTTCTGCGCTTCCATCTCCGACGTCACCGAATTCCAGATGCCGTCGAATTCCTGCTGTGCCAGCGAGGGCGGCACCTCGAACTGGTGCAGGCCGTCGAGCGCGTCGAGCAGGCGGCGCTTCACCTTGTTGCGGCTCTGGCCGTTATGCTCCTGGGCGATGCGGCTCTTCACCTGCTCGCGCAGCGCGTCGTAGCTCTCAAGGCCGAGGGCCTTGGCGAACTCGTCGCCCTGCGGAAGCTCGGCCGGCGATTCGATCATGCGCGCGGTGACCTCGAAGGAGGCCGCCTTGCCGGCGAGATGGGCCGCCTGATACTCGGCCGGAAAGGTGACCTCGACGGTGCGGGTCTCGTCTTCCTTGATGCCGATGAGCTGGTCCTCGAAGCCGGGGATGAAGCTGTTGGAGCCGAGCACGAGCGGGATGTCCTCGCCCGAACCGCCCTCGAACTTCTCGCCGTCGATGGAGCCGACGAAGTTGATGTGGACGCGGTCGCCCTTCTCGGCTTCGCCCTGCTTGGCGGCGTAGGGGCGGTTCGACTCGGCGATGCGGGTCAGCGTGTCCTCGATCTCCTCATCGCTCACCGCCAGCACCGGCTTGTCGAGGGCGATCGACTTGAAGTCGCCGAGCTCGATCTTCGGCAGCACTTCGAGGCCGACGGTGAAGGTCAGGTCGGCCTTGCCCTCGATCACCTCGTTGACCGCCGCCTCGTCCTGCGGCAGCTCGACCTTGGGCTGCAGCGCCAGCTTGAAGCCGTTGTCCTCGACGATCTGGTTGTTCGCCTCGTTGACCGCCTGGTCGATCACCTCGGCGAGCACCGACTTGCCGTACATGCGCTTGAGATGCGCCACCGGCACCTTGCCCGGACGGAAGCCGTTGAGACGGACCTTGTCCTTGAGCTCGTTGAGGCGGGCATTCGCCTTGGCGTCCAGTTCGGCGGCCGGCAGCACCACGCGGTATTCGCGCTTGAGACCTTCGGCGAGGAGTTCGGTGACCTGCATGTTCAATCGGCCTTCGTCTTGTTTGCCGCTTGCGCGGAGCTCTCGAATGTCTGAGCGCGAACACGCCGCCTGAACGCCGTGGCCTCGCTGGGTCAAATGGATCGGAAGGCGGCACCGGGCAAGGGAAAGACTGGTGCGGGCGGAGGGACTCGAACCCCCACGACTCTCGCCACTGGAACCTAAATCCAGCGCGTCTACCAGTTCCGCCACGCCCGCGGTTGCTCCGGGCGCCCGCCAATCCGCCATATCGGGGCTGGCAACGGCGCACGGGCGCACACCCGAGAAGGTGCCGCCAGCCGGGTGCGGGCTTATAGCACGGCCCTGCCCCAGCGCCAGCCCCAAAAGCGTGCGCCGCGCGCCCTGTGCGCACCCGCCGGAACACGCTTGCGCGATGAACTGCGCGAGGAACGGCTAGACCGGCGCGCCGAGCGCCGCGAACAGCCGCCGGTAGACCGGGCGCAGCGCATCGACCAGATCGTCGGCGACGAGGCCGGGGCCGGCTTCCCGCGCCGCCTCGCCATGCAGCCAGACGGCGGCGCAGGCCGCCTCGAACGGCGCCATGCCCTGCGCCAGCAGCGCGCCGACGATGCCCGCGAGCACATCGCCCGCCCCCGCCGTCGCCAGCCAGGGTGGCGCGTTGGCGGCGATGGCGGCACGCCCGTCCGGCGCCGTGACGACGGTGTCCGCGCCCTTCAGCAACAGCGTTATGCCGAGCCTTGCGGCACCGGCGCGGGCCCGCTCCAGCTTGGAGGGCGCATCGAGAATGTCCCGGCAGCCCTCGAACAGCCGCGCGAACTCGCCGTCATGTGGCGTCGCCACGGCGGCCGGCGAGCCGCGCAGCATGCCGGCGAGCGTGTCGACATCGCCCTTGAAGCTGGTGATGAGGTCGGCATCGAGCACCAGACGGCGGTCGGCGCAGGCGGCGAGCCGGTCGCGCGCGCCCTGCCCCACGCCGAGCCCCGGCCCGAGCACGAGGGTCGACAGCCTCTGGTCGGCCAGCAGCCGCGCGAGGCCCGGCGCGTCCTCGACCGGGCGCACCATCACCGCCGACAGGTTGCTGGCATGGATCGCCAGCGCCGCCTGCGGACAGGCCACCGTCACCAGCCCCGCCCCCGCCCGCAGAGCCGCCCGCGCGGCGAGCCGCGTCGCCCCGGTGGCGTAGGCGGGGCCGGACACGGCGACGAGATGGCCGCGCGCATATTTGTGCCCTTCGGTTCGCGGCACGGGAAAGGCGCCGCCCCACAGATCGGGGATGTTCTCGAACGCGCGGGGAGCGATGACGTCCAGCGCGGTGGGAAGGATGCCGATATCGGCGACGGTGAGTTCGCCGCCATGCACCCGGCCCGGCAGCAGCAGGTGGCCGGGCTTCGGGCGGAAGAAGGTCACGCTCCAGCGGGCGCCTATCGCGGCCCCGCGCACCGCCCCACTGGCGCCGTCGATGCCCGAGGGCAGGTCGACCGCCAGCACCGGTAGCCCGCTCGCATTGACCCGCTCGACCAGAGCGCGGGCCGCGCCGTCGAGATCGCGCGCCAGCCCGGCGCCGAACAGCGCGTCGACGATGAGATCGGCGCCATCGAGCGCCGCCCCGGCCGCGTCCTCCACCGGCCCCTGCCAGCGGCCGGCCATGAGCGCCGCGTCGCCGCGCAGCGCTGCGGCCCGCCCGAGCAGCGCCACGCGGACGCGGTAGCCCGCCCCCGCGAGATGACGGGCCGCGACGAAGCCGTCGCCGCCATTATTGCCGGGCCCGCACAGCACGAGAACATGGCCGCCCACGCGCGCCACCCGCGCGGTAAGGCGCGCCACGGCGAGGCCCGCCCGTTCCATGAGCACCTCGCCGGGAATGCCGGCGGCGATGGTGAAGGCGTCGGCGCGCCCCATTTCCTGCGGGGTGAGAAGTTCCATGCGACAGCCCCTGCGGCCCTGTTTCCGCGATGCGCGAGACGGCCGGCCGCGTTGCGCCAGCTTAGGCGAGAATGGCGACGCCGCGCGAGGCACGCGCGGCAAACGCAGCATTCATCGGCATCTGCCTATTTTTAGCGCGCGCCCGCCGTGTGCGTGTTCGTTATTTCCGTCTATTTTTTACTCATGTCGCACATTTATTAACCTCACCTCGGATTATTCCCACGTTTGCGGGCGCCGGAGCGCGTGCAATGATGCGCACTCTCAGTGTTTTGCGACGGCGGATGGGCTTGGCATGGGTTCTGCTTCTACGCGACCTGACTCGGCCGGGCGTCGCGGATCGTCGAGTCAGGGAGACGGATACAGATGAAGAAGATCGAGGCCATCATTAAGCCCTTCAAGCTGGACGAGGTGAAGGAGGCGCTGCAGGAAGTCGGACTGCAGGGTATCACCGTCACCGAGGCCAAGGGCTTCGGCCGCCAGAAGGGGCATACGGAGCTTTATCGCGGCGCGGAATACGTCGTCGATTTCCTGCCCAAGGTGAAGATTGAGATCGTGGTCGCCGACGAGACGGTGGAAACCGCGATCGACGCGATCCGCCGTGCCGCCCAGACGGGCCGCATCGGCGACGGCAAGATCTTCGTATCGAATATCGAGGAAGCCATCCGAATTCGTACCGGCGAGTCGGGCGTCGACGCCATCTGACAGCCAGCGTAGTATGGTCGCGCCTACCGAGCGCGCCGCATCCTGACGGGTGCGGCGCGTATCGTCGTTGACCATCCGCTTGGGGATTCATCTGCCCTGCAAAAGACGGCAGTATCAGAAGAGGTACGACAAATATGACGACGGCCAAGGATGTACTGAAGCTAATAAAGGACAACGACGTCAAATACGTCGACCTGCGCTTCACCGATCCGCGCGGCAAGTGGCAGCATGTGACCTTCGACATCTCGATGGTCGACGACGACTTCTTCGCCGACGGCCAGGCGTTCGACGGTTCGTCCATCGCGGGCTGGAAGGCGATCAACGAGTCGGACATGCATCTGCAGCCCGATCTCGATTCCGTCTGCATCGACCCGTTCTTCGCCGAGACCACGCTGGTCGTCGTCTGCGACGTTCTGGAGCCGACCACGGGCGAGCCCTATGGCCGCGACCCGCGCGGCATGGCCAAGAAGGCCGAGGCCTACCTGAAGTCCACCGGCATCGGCGACACCGTCTATATCGGCCCCGAGGCCGAGTTCTTCATCTTCGACGACGTGCGCTTCAAGGCGGACCCGTACAATACGGGCTTCAAGCTCGACTCGATCGAGCTGCCGACCAACGGCGACACCGAGTATGAGGGCGGCAATCTCGGCCACCGCGTGAAGACCAAGGGCGGCTACTTCCCCGTCCCGCCGGTCGACAGCGCGCAGGACCTGCGCGGCGAAATGCTGGCGGCCATGGCCCGCATGGGTGCCAAGGTCGAGAAGCATCACCACGAGGTGGCCTCGGCCCAGCACGAGCTCGGCCTGAAGTTCAACACCCTCGTCACGATGGCCGACCACCTGCAGGTCTACAAGTACTGCATCCATCAGGTCGCCAACGTCTACGGCAAGACCGCCACCTTCATGCCGAAGCCCATCTTCGGCGACAACGGCTCGGGCATGCATGTGCACCAGTCGATCTGGAAGGGCGGCAAGCCGCTGTTCGCGGGCAACAAATACGCCGACCTCAGCCAGGAATGCCTGTGGTACATAGGCGGCATCATCAAGCATGCCAAGGCGCTGAACGCCTTCACCAACCCGCTGACCAACTCCTACAAGCGTCTGGTGCCGGGCTATGAGGCGCCCGTGCTGCTCGCCTATTCGGCGCGCAACCGCTCGGCCTCCTGCCGCATCCCCTACACCACCTCGCCCAAGGCGAAGCGCGTCGAGACCCGCTTCCCGGACCCCGGCGCGAACCCCTACCTCGCCTTCGCCGCGCTGCTGATGGCCGGCCTCGACGGCATCCAGAACAAGATCGATCCGGGTCCGGCGATGGACAAGGACCTCTACGACCTGCCGCCGAAGGAGCTCAAGAAGATCCCGACCGTCTGCGGCTCGCTGCGCGAGGCGCTGTCCTCGCTCGACAAGGATCGCGAGTTCCTCAAGAAGGGCGGCGTCTTCGAGGACGACTTCATCAACGCCTATATCGAGCTGAAGATGGCCGAGGTGATGCGCTTCGAGATGACGCCGCACCCGGTCGAGTTCGAGATGTACTACTCGATCTGATCCGCCTGCGGACCTTTGACACCTGCGAAGGGGTGCCCTCGGGCACCCCTTTTGCGTTGGGGCGCGCAGCAGACAGGCCGCCGGGCATCGCCGGGCGGATCCTAGGCCCTGAAGTCCTCGGCGCGCAGGACGACGATCTCGATCCGGTCGCGGCCCGCCGACTTCGCCCGGTACAGCGCGGCATCGGCCCGTTTCAGCATCTGGTGAAGCGCCGCCTCGGCATGGGTGTCGGTGTGGCAGGGCGTCAGCTCGCCGCTCGCCAGCCCGATGCTGACCGTGCAGTGGATCGGCAGCCCCGGTGTCGGCAGCCGTTCCAGCCCTTCCGCAAAATTGCGCTGGATGCGCTCGGCGGCCAGCCGCGCCGCCGGCATGCGCAGGCCCGGCAGCAGCACCGCGAACTCCTCGCCGCCGATCCGGGCGAGAATGCCGGTCCCCGGCATGTCGAGCATCAGCGCCTCGCCGAAGGCCATGAGCACGCGGTCTCCGGCCGCGTGGCCGAAACGGTCGTTGACCTGTTTGAAACGGTCGAGATCGAGCAACATCAGGGCGAGGGCGCCGCCGCGCCGGCAGAGCGGCACGGCTTCGGCATGGAAGCCGCGGCGGTTCAGCAGCCCTGTCAGCGGATCGCGCTGAGCGGCGGTGCGGTACGTCTGCTCGGTGCGCTCGCGCACCAGCATCACCAGCGTGAAACCGACGAGGATCAGCAGCGAGATCGCCAGCAGCCCCATCCACAGATAGCGCGGATCGCTCATGAGGCGCAGGGAATCGCCCTCCACGAAGCTGCCGGCGAACGGGATGCGCAGCAGCGACATGGTGATCGATATGCCGAGCAGCGCGGCGGCCACCGGGCGTACCTTCGAGGGCGCCACCCAGCCGCGCCAGAGCTGGACGAACGCCAGCAGCACCAGAACCACCATGAAGGACGAGCCGAGAACGATCCGGCTGGCGATATGATCGCGAAACAGCGGCAGCTCGCACAGGACGATCCACAGCGCCGGCGCGATCAGCGTGTAGCCGAGGCGCGGCCGGCGCCGGTCGAACACGCGCAGCCCCACCCAGATCAGGCCGTAGCCCAGCAGGACCAGCGCATTCGCCAGCGAGATCGACACGAAATCGGGAATGACCCCGCGCGCCATGATGCCGGCTATGCCGGTGACGAGAATGGCGCAGAACGCCGCCCAATAGAGCAGCGCCGGCTCGTCGGGCGTCACGGTCCAGGCGAGCACCATGACGGCAGACAGCATCAGGCCGATCAGCAGAACGACCGACCAGATAGTCAGTGGATCGAAGCTCATGCGGTCGCCGGCACTCTGTACGCGGAGGCCCGCGCTATCTACCCCGCCACCGGCGGAGGGAGGTAAAGGGGGCTGCGTGACATTAGCCGGAAGCCGCATCCGGTGCCATCGCCACGCGGTCGCGTCGACATCGAAGGGGCGCCGCAGGGTGCCCCTTTTTTTGTGGCGGGCCGACGCCCTATCCATCGATTTTCTGAGAAAATACAGTAGTAATATAATCAAGTCGTATCCACGGACGCGAGTGTCGTGCATGATCTTGCAGCGGCATCATCGCTGGGCTTTCGCGTCCACGGCCGGGGGGAATTTCATGCGTCGTATTGTATTGGGCGCTGTCGCGTCGGTTTTCCTGCTGGGGGCCAGCAGCGCCGCGTTCGCCTCGGCGGGGTGCTCGGCGCTCAACGGCACCTTCTCCGACGGTTCGATCTCGGGCAGCACGTCGGGCACGGGGTTCGTTGCCGGCGACACGATCAGGCTGACCATCACCGCCGTCGGCGGCTCCGACCGGCTCGGCCTCTACAACGCCACCACCCACGACCCGCTGGTTCTGAGCTTCAATACGCTCGGCTCGCAGACCTATGTCGTGCCGGAGGCGACGTCGGACGAATTCATCATCAGCGGCACGCAGTCCAACCCAGGCTCGAATTTCGCGTGGAATTGCACGCCCGGCGGCGGCTCGAACGGCGGGCTCACCGACAGCGAAAAACTGACCAGCGTCCAGTCGATCGGTTCGAAGGTCGTGGCCAACAACTCGGGCGCCGCCATCAGCACCTCGGTGTCCAACGCCATCGATTCCGCGCTGGGCGGACCCGGCCCCTCGACACCGGCAGCCGTGGTCATGACCCGCGAGGAGTTTGCTGATTACGTAGCCCGGAAGGCCTCTCATGGGCAAGGCCCGATAGGAGACTCCCCCGACGCGCACCTCTACCGAATGTCCTACATTGAGGCGCTCCTCACCTACGACAGCCTGTATCTCGCGGGGCTTGTGCCCACGCGAAACCCGAGTACGGTGCCCAAAAACACCAAAATTACCCCGCTTGTGGTGGACATGAGTGTGTCGAGCGAATCCATCATGCGATTCGCCCATTCAGGCGACCGTACCGGCGTCTCGGAAACGGCTGGCGATGCCTTCTCGGCTCTGAGCTATGCCAGCACCAACAAGTCGTTCTCCCTCGCGACGCCGGTATTCGAGCAGAAATGGACTGCCTGGCTCGACGTGCGCGGCAGCGGCTTCGAGCAGTCGGATTCGGACCAGCTCAAGGGCACGCAGATCAACGCCACCGCCGGCCTCACCTACCGGCTCGCCCCCACCGTCGTGGTCGGCGTGTTCGGCGGCTACGAGAATTTCGATTACGATTTCGCCTGGCTCACCGGCAATCTGGATGGAGACGGCGCCACGGTCGGCACTTATGCGGGCTGGCAGATCACGCCGACGCTGCGCTGGAAAGGCATGGTCGGCTGGACCGGGCTCAGCTACGACGCCTCCGCCGGGCTGGCGGCCGGCAGCTTCGACGGCTCGCGCTGGCTGCTCTCGACCGGACTTAGCGGCACCTACGCCGTCGGCAGCTACATCGTCGAGCCCTCCGCCGACGTGTACGCCCTCTGGGAGAGCCAGAGCTCCTATTTCGATACACTTGGGGCGTTTCACGACACGAACGACTTCTCCGCCGGGCGTGTCGCGCTTGGCGGCAAGCTGACAGCGCCGCACGTGTTCGAGGGCGTGATTCCCTATGTCGGCCTCTATGCAGACTGGAACTTCGCCTCGGACGACAACCTGCCGGTGGACGTGCCGGATATCGGCATTGGCGAGGGCTGGTCGGCGCGCGTGACGGGCGGCCTCAACATGCGCGTCTTCGCGGCCGGGTCGCTGTCGCTCGGCGGCGAATATGGCGGCATCGGCGCGGATTACAGCGTGTGGACCGGCACCGCCCGGCTCTCCGTGCCGTTCTGACACGCACCGGGCGAAGGTGAAGGCGGGGGCGGCGATGCCGCCTTCGCCGTGTACCCGCTCTGCCGCAGGCCATCACTACCGGCAGGACACCGCGGCTCAACAGAACGAATGGGCAAACAAAAAGGGCGGGTCGCAGGACCCGCCCTTTCGTATTGGATGCGAGGCGCGCTTAGCGCTTCGAGAACTGGAAGCTGCGGCGGGCCTTGGCCTTGCCGTACTTCTTGCGCTCGACGACGCGCGAGTCGCGGGTCAGGAAGCCGCCCTTCTTGAGCGGGCCGCGCAGCTCGGGCTCGTAATAGGTCAGGGCGCGCGAGATGCCGTGGCGCAGCGCGCCGGCCTGGCCGGAGAGGCCGCCGCCGGACACGGTGGCAACCACGTCGTACTGGCCGGTGCGGGCCGCCGTCGAGAAGGGCTGCTGGATGATGAGGCGCAGCACCGGACGGGCGAAGTAGGTCTCGATGTCCCGCTCATTGACGAGAATCTTGCCGGTGCCCGGACGCACCCACACGCGGGCGACCGCGTTCTTGCGCTTGCCGGTGGCGTAGGCGCGGCCCTGCTTGTCCAGCTTCTGGACATGCTTGGGGGCCTCGGCGGCCTGCGACTTCAGGGCTTCGAGCCCGTCGAGCGACTGGATGAGCTCAGCCATGATCAGATCCCCACATTCTTGCGGTTGAGCGCAGCGACGTCGAGCACTTCCGGCTGCTGGGCCTCGTGCGGGTGGGTGGCGCCCTTGTAGACGCGCAGATTGCCGAGGATCTTGCGGCCGAGCGGGCCGCGGGCGAGCATGCGCTCGACCGCCTTCTCGACGACGCGCTCCGGGAAGCGGCCTTCGAGGATGAACTTGGCCGTCCGCTCCTTGATGCCACCCGGGAAGCCGGTGTGGTGGTAGTAGACCTTGGCGTTACGCTTGTTGCCGGTCAGCACCACCTTGTCGGCGTTGATGACGACGACGTTGTCGCCGCAATCGACGTGCGGGGTGTAGGTCGGCTTGTGCTTGCCCTTGAGGCGGGTCGCGATGAGGACCGCGAGACGCCCGACCACGAGGCCGGAGGCGTCGATCACGACCCACTTCTTTTCTACGTCGGCCGGTTTCGCCGAATAGGTGCGCATGGGAATATCCGTTACAGGGTACGGCCTTTGCGACCGCACTTCTCGTGTGGCGCGGCTTCTAGCCGACGCACCGCGCAACGTCAATGCGATGACATTCAGAATAGTACAATGATTTCAATTGGTTGCAATTTAGGTAATTTATTACCTCGATGCAAGTCCTTGAAATTCGCTCTCCGCGCCCTCCCCGGCCGCCTTGAAACGCGCGATCACGCCCGCCCGCCCCTTCGCCCTGCCGCGCGCCGCCCCATATGAAGAGGCCCGAGGCAGGCAGCGACGGACCGACAATGACCCACGATTCCTACGACGACGCCTTCATCGCCGGCTGGCTCGGCAAGGTGCGCACCATCGCCGTCGTCGGCGCCAGCCCCAATCCGTCGCGGCCGAGCCATGGCGTGGCGCGCTATCTCGCGATGCAGGGCTACAGGGTGTTCGCCATCAACCCCGGACAGGCCGGGCGCAACATCGCCGGCCTGCCGACCTATGCGCGGCTCGCCGACGTGCCCGAGCCGATCGACATGGTGGATGTGTTCCGCGCGCCTGAATATCTCGACGCCGTGGTCGAGGAGGCGCTGGCGCTGGAGCCGCGCCCGAAGCTGATCTGGGGTCAGCTCGGCGTGCGCGACGACCGCGCGGCGGCGAAGGCCGAGGCGGCCGGCGTCGCCGTCATCATGGACCGCTGCCCGGCCATCGAGATTCCGCGCCTGCGCCTGGCGCCGGTGGGCTGAGGGCGCGAACACCACGGACGGTACGGCCCACAAATTCAACAGTTTATTCTCGATATATATTTGTTTTGACAAGCATATTGCGTTTTTTATCGAAGGCGCGACACTGACCGGCAACGGCGCGGCGAAGGCCGATGCCCGGACAGGAGAACGCCATGACCGACGCCTCGCACCATTCCCCCGGCTTCGCCACGCTCGCCGTGCATGCCGGCGCGCAGCCCGACCCGACCACCAAGGCCCGCGCCACCCCCATCTACCAGACGACCTCCTTCGTCTTCGATGATGTGGACCATGCCGCCTCGCTGTTCGGGCTGAAGGCGTTCGGCAACATCTATACCCGCATCGGCAACCCGACCAACGCCGTGCTGGAAGAGCGGGTGGCGGCGCTGGAAGGCGGCACCGCCGCCCTCGCGGTGGCGTCCGGCCATGCCGCCCAGCTCCTCACCTTCCAGACCCTGCTGACGCCCGGCGACGAGTTCATCGCCGCGCGCAAGCTCTATGGCGGCTCGATCAACCAGTTCAACCACGCCTTCAAGAGCTTCGGCTGGAACGTCGTGTGGGCGGATTCGGACGACGTCGCCTCCTTCGAGCGCGCCATCTCGCCCAGGACCAAGGCGATCTTCGTCGAATCCATCGCCAATCCCGGCGGCATCGTCACCGACATCGCGGCCATCGCGAAGGTGGCGAAGCGCGCGGGCGTGCCGCTGATCGTCGACAACACGCTGGCGACCCCCTACCTCATCCGCCCGTTCGAGCACGGCGCGGACATCGTCATCCACTCGGCGACCAAGTTCCTCGGCGGGCACGGCAATTCCATCGGCGGCGTCCTCGTCGACGGCGGCTCGTTCAACTGGCTGCGCGAGAACCGCTACCCCTTCCTGTCGCAGCCGCGCCCGGAATATGAGGGCGTGGTCATCGGCGAGACCTTCGGCAATTTCGCCTTCGCCATCGCCGCCCGCGTGCTCGGCCTGCGCGACCTCGGGCCGGCGCTCTCGCCCTTCAACGCCTTCCTCATCCTCACCGGCATCGAGACGCTGCCGCTGCGCATCCAGCGCCATTGCGACAACGCGCTGGCGGTGGCGACATTCCTCGCCGACCACGAGAAGGTGGCGTGGGTCAGCTATCCCGGCCTGCCGGGCGACCGCTACCACAACCTCGCCCAGCACTACGCCCCCAAGGGCGCGGGCGGCGTCTTCACCTTCGGGCTGAAGGGCGGCTATGAGGCGGGCGTCGCGCTGGTGTCGGGGGTGAAGCTGTTCTCGCACCTCGCCAATATCGGCGACACACGCTCGCTCATCATCCACCCCGCCTCGACCACCCATCGCCAGCTCGCCGACGAGCAGAAGACGCTGGCGGGCGCCGGGCCGGATGTGGTGCGCCTGTCGGTCGGCATCGAGGACGCGGCGGACATCATCGCCGATCTCGATCAGGCGCTGAAAAACGCCTGATTCCGGCCAATCTTGTGCCAGCCTTGCAGATCGTGAATGAAATGTGAGCGTGTCATGCGCGGCGTGCAAAGCTGGGATGCGGTATATTTCCTACCAAATGAGCACGCTGTCGAATATCTAGGCATCGGAATGATTAACGGACGTGCAGCTACCCGGTTCGTCGGGAGGCCGCGATCCGGTTTCGTGAACCGATGGAGACTGACATGCTGCTTTGGGGCCTCGTTGCCAAGCAGATCCGCCGCTACCAGGCGTACCGCCGCACCCTCGTCGAGCTGTCGCAGCTCGACGACCGCACCCTCGCCGACATCAACGTCTCGCGCGGCGAGATCGCGAATGTCGCGCGCCGGGCCGCCGCTGCGGCCTGAGTGACGCACGGGTCGGTCGGACCCGGTGTCCGACGGACGGCTTGAAGAGAATGAACGGCCCCGGAATTTTCCGGGGCCGTTTCTTTTTTGCCCCCGATCCGTGCTAAGGCGCCCCATCAACTGACCTGACGACAGCGGCGCATCCCCACTCATGAGCCTCACCTCGACCCGACCGGTCCATATCATCGGCGGCGGCCTCGCCGGCAGCGAGGCGGCCTGGCAGCTTGCCCGGCGCGGCGTGCCGGTGGTGCTGCACGAGATGCGCCCGGAGCGCGGGACGCAGGCACACAAGACCGACGCGCTGGCCGAGCTGGTCTGTTCCAACTCGTTCCGCTCGGACGACGCGCAGAACAACGCGGTCGGCGTGCTGCACGCGGAGATGCGCCGGCTTGGCTCGCTCATCATGGCCTGCGCCGACCGCCACCAGATTCCGGCCGGCGGCGCGCTGGCGGTGGACCGCGACGGCTTTTCGGCCGCCGTCACCACCGCCATCGCCTCCCGCCCGGAGATCACGCTGGCACGCGGCGAGGTCGCCGGCCTGCCGCCGCAGGACTGGGACAGCGTGATCGTCGCCACCGGCCCCCTCACCTCGCCGGCGCTGGCCGAGGCGATCCGCGCCCGCACGGACGAGCAGGCGCTCGCCTTCTTCGACGCCATCGCCCCCATCGTCCATTTCGATTCCATCGACATGGAGGTGTGCTGGTTTCAGTCGCGCTACGACAAGGTGGGGCCGGGCGGCACCGGCGCCGACTATATCAATTGCCCGATGGACCGGGAGCAGTACGAGGCCTTCGTCGCCGCGCTGGTCGCCAGCGACACGGTGCCGTTCAAGGATTTCGAGACCGAGGCCGGCGCCAACACGCCCTATTTCGACGGCTGCCTGCCGATCGAGGTGATGGCGACGCGCGGACCCGAGACGCTGCGCCACGGCCCGATGAAGCCTATGGGCCTGACCAACGCGCACAACCCGGCGGTGAAGCCCTACGCGGTCGTCCAGCTCCGGCAGGACAATGCGCTGGGCACGCTCTACAACATGGTCGGCTTCCAGACGAAGGCCCGCCATGCCGAACAGGTCCGCCTGTTCCGCATGATCCCGGGGCTGGAGAAGGCGGAATTCGCCCGGCTCGGCGGCCTGCACCGCAACACCTATCTCAATTCGCCGCGCGTGCTCGACGCCACGCTGCGCCTCAAGGCGGAGCCGCGCCTGCGCTTCGCCGGGCAGATCACCGGCTGCGAGGGCTATGTCGAGAGTTCGGCCATGGGGCTGATGGCCGGCCTGTTCACCGCCGCCGAGCGGCTCGGCCGCGACCTCGCGCTGCCGCCGGCGACCACCGCACATGGCGCGCTCATCAACCACATCACCGGCGGCCATATCGAGACGGTGGAAGCCGGCCCGCGCTCCTTCCAGCCGATGAACATCAATTTCGGCCTGTTCCCGCCGCTCGAAGCCGCCCCGACGCGCGACGCGGAGGGCAACCGCCTGCGCGGCACGCAGAAGACGGTCGCCAAGAAACAGGTCATGGCCGCGCGGGCGCTGGCCGATCTCGATGCGTGGGCCGCGCAGCACGCCGATGCCGCCAGCGAGGCCGCCGCGTGACCCCCCCGGAAACCGCCGGTGTCTTCGAGCTCGACACGGTTCTCAAGCGCGACACCTTCTCCACCATCGAGCGCGGCCTGTGGCGCGACGCGCAGGGCAACGCCTTCCCCGCCGTGCGGCGCAATTATGCGGACGTGAAATGGTGGGTGAAGCCGCTCGCCCGTCACTTCGCCAAACGCGAGGCACGCGCGCTCCGGCAGGCACAGGGCAGCGGCCATACGGTGCCGGTCTATGCGCTGGAGGAAGGCCACCTCGTGCGCGGCTTCGTCGACGGCCTCCCGCTGCAGATCGCCAAACCGCGCGGCGACGTTGCCTTCTTCGCCTCGGCGCGCAGGGGGCTGCGCGAAGTGCACCGGCGCGGCATCGCCCATAACGACCTCGCCAAGCCGCAGAACTGGCTCTACGCCGCCGACGGGCGCGCGGTGCTGATGGATTTCCAGCTCGCCATGGTGTTCTCCCGGCGCAGCAAGGCGTTCCGCGTCGCGGCCTATGAGGACATCCGCCACTTCCTCAAGCAGAAGCGCAGCTACTGCCCGGAGGCACTCACCGCGCGCGAGAAGAAGATTCTCGCCCGCAAAAGCCTGTTCACCCGCGTCTGGATGAAGACGGGCAAGAAGGTCTACAATTTCGTCACCCGCCGGCTTCTGAACTACCATGACACGGAAGGGCGCGGCCCGCGCGCCATGGAGCAGGGCCCGCGCATCGCCGAAGCGCTCGGCCAGGTCGCCGGCGTCACCGGCGTGCACATCTGCGACTTCCCCACCGCCGGCCACAGCTTCGGCCTCTACGCCTTCGTAGAAGTGCCGTCCGGGACGGACGAGCAAGCGCTGCGCGCGCATCTGGCGGCAAAGCTGCCGGACATATTGCCGCCCGAGCACCTGCAGACCGTTGCCGCCCTGCCGCGCGACGGCGAGGGCCAGGTGCGCGACGACCTGCTGCGCCTCGTCGCGCTCAACCAGATCGACCAGCTTGCCCTGCTGCCGCGCAGCGAGGCGGAGGAAGCCGCGCTAGCGGCGGTCATCCGCGACCGCCGAAATCTCAGCGACCGGGTGCGCCGGGGCATCTAGCCCGCTGGACGCTAAACACCGGATAAACCAATCTGCTAGAGCCTTTGGTAAGCGCCGGTCGCTAGCGTGAGCGCGTCATTGCACGCCGCCACGTCAGCGCGATCATCTCCATGGAAGCCGATGCCCTCCTTTTCGAGCCCGGGTCCCACCGCCGTGAGGCCTCCCTGCCCGAGCTCCGGCTCCCGTGGACAACGGGAGGCCGGCGGCCGGCGCGGATCGCGCGGCCGCTCGCTCCCGAGCCGCCGCATCTGCGGAGACGCGGCATGACGGGCTGGACACACGGTCTCGTCAACCGGCTGGTGATCCTGTGCGATCTCGCCATGATCGGCCTTTCGGCCACCGCCTATTACTGGATCTGGCACATCTTCGCCGCGCGCCAGACGGCGCTGCTCGGCGTCATCGGGGCGGCGGTCTTCTGCGGCGTGCTCATGCTGGGGCAGGCCTACCGCGTCGAGCACTACCGGCGCGCGCGGCGCCAGATCGCCCATGTGCTGGTCGGGTTCATACCCGCGGCGCTGGCGGTGTGGGTCATCTATTATGCGCTGGTGCCGCCGCAGCCCGGCGATCCCGAGAAGTTCCATCCCTGGGCGCTGCTGACGCTCGCGGTGCTGCTCGTCGGCCGTCTCGTGCTGGTGCGCGCCGGCGTCGCCTGGGTCGACCGCAACAAGCTGCTGGTGCGCAGCACCGTCGTCATCGGCGATCTCGACCGGGCCTATGAGCTGATCGAGCGGTATACGCGCGAGAGCGGGCCGGCCGGGCTGATCTCCTTCGTCGGCGTGTTCCGCGACGGCGGCCGCCCCGCGACCAATGCGGAAACCGCCGGCGACGGGGTGCCGCCGGTGCTCGGCGACATGGAGGACCTGCTGGAACTCGCCAAGGCCGACGTGTTCGATCTCGTGATCGTCACCAAGGACTGGGGCGACATGCGGCGCATCGGCACCATCACCCGCCAGCTACACCGCGTGGCGACCGACGTGATGGTGGAGATGGAGCCGGAGGTGTTCACCGCCGGCTCGGCCCATGTCGCGCGGATCGGCGAGCGCGCGGCGCTGCAGGTGCAGCAGCGCCCGCTCAAGGGTTCGCTGCGCATATTGAAGGCGCTGGAGGATTACAGCATCGCCGGTGTCGGGCTCCTCGTCTTCGGCCCGGTGCTGCTGCTGGCGGCGCTGGCGATCAAGCTCGATTCGCCCGGCCCGGTGCTGTTCCGCCAGGCGCGTGTCGGGCTGAACCGGCGCGAATTCATGGTCTACAAGCTGCGCACCATGCGCTTCGACCCCGGCGACGACGGCTCGGTCGGCGCCGTGCAGCGCGACCCGCGCATCACCCGCGTCGGCGCCATCCTGCGCAGCCTCTCCATCGACGAAATCCCCCAGCTCCTCAACGTGCTGCGCGGCGAGATGTCCGTCGTCGGCCCGCGCCCGCATGTGCCGAACATGCTCATCAACGAGGATCTGCGCTATGAAGCGGTGCGGGACTATGTTGCCCGCTACCGCATGAAGCCGGGAATCACCGGCTGGGCGCAGATCAACGGCATGCGCGGCGGCATCTACACCATGGAGAAGGCCGCGCGCGGCGTGGAGCTGGATCTCTACTACATCGAGCACTGGTCGATATGGTTCGATATCCGCATCATCCTGCTGACCATGACCAAGGGCCTCGCCGACACCTCGGCGTTCTGACGCTGCTTGTGGTCCTGCTGGCGGCGCTCACCCCTGCCCGCGCCGAGGCGCAGCGCCCCTTCCTCGCTTATCACGCGAGCTGGTACGACGTGTTCGCCACGCGGGGAGACGAGACCACCCTCGCCCGCCTGCCCGGCTATCTCACCCATGTCGCGCTCGCCTTCGCCCGGCCTGATCTGACCTATCCCGGCGGCCTCGATCTCTCCGGCACCGGGCTGCAATATCCCTATTCCGGCGCGGTGCTGAAGGAGGCGATCGCGCGCCTCAAGTCCCGCCACCCCGGCATCGCGGTGCTGGTCTCCGTCGGCGGCGCGAACGCGCATGGCTGGGGGCGTTTCGACGAGGCGGCGCTGGCCCGGCTGGTGGGCGATCTCGGCGCCGATGGCGTGGACATCGACTTCGAGTCGGAAAACCCCTCCTGCACGACGGTGTCCAGTCGCGTCCACTGCGCCGACGATGCCCTGATGGTCGAGATCGTGCGCCGGATACGCGCGGTGCTGCCGCGCCCGCATGTGGTGAGCGTCGCCGGCTGGAGCGTCGGCGCCTATGGCGAGGGCAGCTTCGCCGACGCCCCGCCCCGCAGCCCGTGGCGCGGCTCGCTGCTGGCGCTGCTGCACTCCCCGGAGGCGGGCGAACTCGATCTGGTCTCCATCATGAGCTACGACGCCGGACCGGCCTATCGCCCGGCGCAGGCGTTCCGCGCCTATCGCGCGGCGTGGAAGGGACCGCTGGCGCTCGGCGTCGCGGTGATGCCCTCGACTCAGGGCGGCCCGCGCTACACGGTCGACTATACGGTGGCGACGCTCTCCGAAATCCTGCGCGATCCCTCGGGCGGGGCGATGCTCTACGCCCTGCTCGAAGTGCCGCCCGGCACGCCGGGACCCGACAATCCCGACTACCGCACCCTGTCGGGCCTCATCTGCCTGACGCTGGAGCTCGACGGCTGCGACGCGCCGATGCCGTAAGCGCCCTCAGGCGCGCAGGGCCGGCCCCTCGGGGTGGCGAGCAATGATGTTCATGAAATCGGACGGGCGCTCCGCGAGCGGATGCAGGCCGCCATCGTCGTCCAGCCGCTCGAAACGGTAGCCGAGCGCGGCGAGCCGGTTCCACGCCGCCGCCGTGTCGCCGCCCGCGGTGACCAGCGTGGGGCAGTTCATCTCGAAGATCACCGTGGGATGATAGGCGGCCAGTGTTTCCGAAGCTCCGGCGATCACCTGCCCCTCGGCGCCTTCCACGTCGATCTTGATGCAGTCGACGCGCGGCAAGGCGAGATCGCGCACGAGCAGGTCGAGCGTCGTCAGTTCCACCGTCTCGCTGCCGGCGTTCGAGCCGTCGCTCACCAGCGAATAGGCCTGCGGGTCGTGGCCGAGCGGGTTGTGAAACAGCGCCGCGTTGCCTGGCGCGTCGGACAGCGCCTTGCGCACGACCGCGACATTCCGGAAGCTGTTCAGCGCGATGTTGGCGTCGAGCTGGCCGCCCGCCTCGGTGCCCGGCTCCACCGCCACCACCCGGCCCGCGCGCGGCGCCGCCTTCAGGGTGAACAGACCGACATTCGCGCCGACATCGACGAAGACGTCGCCCTTGCCAACGAATTTCTGCAGATAGTCCAGCTCCGGCTCCACCGCGTCGCGCAGCAGATAGGCCGTCACCGAGGTGAAGCGCAGGTCGGCGGGCACGCGCAGCCGGGCGCCCGGCACCAGCTCGAACACCGGGCTGCGCCGAAGCGCGACATTGAAGGCCAGCGCGACGCCGCGCCCGATCACCGTCAGGGGCGCGCGGCGGAAGGCGGGTTCGTGCAGCAGCTTGGCGACGCGGCGCAGCATGTCAGGTCCTGGTGCGATGTCGGTGGGTGGAAAAGCTTATGCGGTGGGCCGGCGCGGCTGTCGAGGGCAGGCGGCCATGCACCCGGCTCATATAGACGCCGAGCGCCAGCACGACGCCGAGCTCGCCGGGGGTGAACACCAGCGAATAGACTGGCGAGGTGATCAGCATGTAGAGCACGTAGTCGGACAGGGCGAGTTGCATCGGGTCGTCGCCGACGCGCGCGGCGCGCAGCAGCACGAAGTAGCTCAGCACATAGAGCCCGGCCAGCAACACCGCGCCGACGATGCCGTATTCGAACACGACTCCGAACCAGCCGAGGTCGGCGACGTAGAAATTGCTGTTCTGGAAGATGTCGGCCAGCGTGATGCTGCCGAAGCGCGTGGTGGCGCCCACGCCGAACAGCCAGCGCCACGGGTCCTCGCCGAGAAAGGCCGAGCCGAGCGCGAAGGAGGTCTGGCGCACGGTGAGCGAGCCGCCGAGCGAATCCGTCAGCCCTTCGATATCGCGCAACATGAAATAGGCGAGCGCCAGCGGCACCGTCGCCACTGCGAGGCCGCCCGCCAGCAGGCGCAGGCGCGGCGCCAGCGAGATGAGGAAGCCATAGCCGCACACCAGGAACATGGCGGCGATGGCGGCGCGCTGCTTGTAGATGGTCAGCAGCAGGACGAAACCGAGCAGGATCGCCAGCGGCACCAGCACGTTCGGCCGCTGTATGAAGCTGCGGGTGAGATAGAACAGGTACAGCGCGCCGAAGAACATCGGCATGTAGATGCGGTAGCCGCGCTCCTCCTCGATCATGAACAGCTTGCCGAGCTGGGGATCGTTCACATAGGAGCTCGACGGCATCAGGATCCAGAGCGCCAGCATCAGGATGAAGGTGCCCGCGCCCAGCACCACCAGCGCCGTCTTCGTCCGCAAGAAGGTGGGCGACAGCCAGAACAGCACCGCCGAGAGGCCGAAATAATAGGTCAGCGGCCAGATCTTCACCGTGGTGATGATCGCGTCGACCAGACCGTTGCCGAGCTGGAGGATCGAGATGAACGGGGTGAGGCCCAGCGCATAGGCGAAATAGATGAGATAGAGCCGCCGCGCCGGCAGCTGCAGCCGCAGCGCCGCGTAGAGGCTGGCGGGAAGCGTGAGGACCGGCCATCCCTTCGACAGCAGATAGGGAAGCGTGAATTCGTGCAGATAGTAGAAGCTCTGCGCGAAGAGCGGCAGGCAGCCGAGCAGCAGCGCCATCGTCATCGCGCCGGAGAAGCGCTCACCGGTCTGCGGCTCGACCACGGGGGTGAAGGCCCGCGGCAGCGTGACCGCCGCCTTGCGCCGGCCGGCCACCCTCATCGCCGCGCCTTCCCGATCCCGTAGGCGGACGGATCGAACCGCACCCGCAGCGCGATCCACAGGATCGGCAGCGAATCGATGAAGACGCGCCGCGCATGGGCGCGCGGGTTGAGCGCCAGCCGGTACACCCCTTCGAGGCCCAGCCGGCGCATGAGTTGCGGCGCGCGCGGCACCATGCCGGTGGAGAAGCTGAGCGAGGAGCCGACGCAGAGCCCGCAGCCCACCGCGCCGCCGCGCAGCGCCACCTCATGGGCGAGATATTCGCTCTGCGGCGCGCCGACGACGAGGAACACGTAACGCGCGGGATGGGCGATCACGAAGTCGACGCAGGCGGCGACCTCGGCGGGCCGCGCGATGAAACCCATGGAGGGGTTGAGATGGGCGATCTCGCGCAGGCCGAACATCTCCTTCAGCCGCGAGACCAGTTCGCCGCTGCCGCCGATCACCGTCACCCTGTCCTGCGGGCGGACATGGCGGCGCAGCAGCAGGTCGGTCACGTCGCTGCCGGCGGCGTGCGGCAGCGCGAGCCCGAACAGCCGCCGGGCCAGCGCGCGCGGCAGTTGCCCGTCCATCAGGCGCAGCCAGGCCCCGTCATAGGCGGCGCGCAGGCGCGTGTCAGCGAGCCGGGTCAGCCGGTTGAGATGGGCGGCGTTCGGCGTCACCACATAGGCGAAGGGCGCGTCCGCGGGTCGTGCGGCGATGAGCGCGGCCGCCTCGCCGGCATCGAGCCGGGCGATCGGCACGCCGAGGAATTCCGCCTGCGGTGGCGTGCCCGCCACATCGCCCGCCCTCCCGGCCGCCGGGCCGTCCGCCAATTCGCCCGACGCGTCGGCCATCGGCCGTGCTCCTCGCCTGCCCGCCGGCCCTCAGTTCAGGCTCTGCGTGCCCAGCGTATAGTTGAAGGTGCGCTGGAAGGGCACAACCTTGTTGATGAACTGGTCGATCCAGACATTGAGCTCGGAGACCGAGCTGCGCGGCACATAGATGATGTCGCCCGCCGCGAGCTGCACGTCGTCGAGCGTGAAGCCGGTCTGCACGATTTCCTTCACATTGATCAGGCGTAGCATGGGCAGGTTGTCCGGCCCGCGCCGGATGATCGCCACCTGCCCGGTGCGCGCCTCGTCGGTGAAGCCGCCGGCGGTGAGGATGCTCTGCAGCGTGCCGTTGCGCATGTCGGCCAGATTGTACGGGCCCGGCTTCTCGACCATGCCGCCGATATACACCTTGGCGGAGACCGCCTCCTCCAGCGAGATGACGACCTTCTGGTCGGCCAGTTCGACCTTGGAGGCGCGGCGCACCACTTCCTGCGCGCCGGCGAGCGTCAGCCCCTCGACCTTGAGCTGACCGATGGCGCGCGGGGCGACGGTGCCGTCGGGCGCGACGACGAGTTCCTCGTCCATTTCGCGGGTGAGGAAATACTTGATCTTCAGCTTGTCGCCGGCGCCGAGCCGGTAGGGCGGCATCTGGCTGCTCCACGGACGGAAGCCGGTGGGGTTCACCTCGGTGAAGCGCAGCTCTTGACCCGTCGTGAAGGCGTCGCCGGCCGGCGCCGGACGGCCGACCGAGCCGGTGGTGTCGCGACTGGTCTGGCAGCTCGCCGCGAGAAGCCCGATCAGCAGCAGCCCGGCCGCGCGCAGCCCCCGCCCGCCGCGCGCCAGCGGCGGAAAGGGCGTGGCGACCGGACCGTCACCGCTCAGGCGTCTACGCATTACATCGGCTCCCGACTGACTTCCGGCCAGCCTGCACATCGAACACCGGCCCCGCCGTGCGACGTGGCGCGCAACAGCGGAATCGGCGCGGCGGAACGGGTCCGCGACACCTCACCTCTAAACGAACGCGGTTAATGGAAGGTTTAATGGTTAACGGATTGGCAGCGCTCGCCAATCCGGCGCTGCATCAGCCTTTCCGGCAGGTCACGCCGGTGCGCGTCGCGTTGCGGTAGAAGGGGGTGAGTTCGATGCGGTCGAGCTTGGTCCACAGCACGCTGTAGCTCGGCGGACACAGGCGCATCACCGCCGAGGTCGGGTTGCCTCGCCAGTCGTCCGGCGGGTGGATCGTCACCGCGAAGGCCCCGAGCGAGAATTGCGGCTCGTTCGCCCACCAGCGCGGCGGCAGCACCGCCCGCATATAGTCGCGAATGGCGAGGCGCCCGTCGAAGGGCGCCGGGTCGATCAACGGGTCGATCTCGGGTACCGGCAGATCGCTGATGCCCGATTGCGCGTGGAGGGGCAGCGCGGCCCCGCAGGCCAGCAACCACGCCCCGGCCAGAACCCACAGGAGGGCCGGGCCGGAAGCGGCGCGGCGGAGCCTTGCGGCGGCGCGGCGGCCATGGTTCATGCGACGTATGTCCCCTTGAGCGACTCGCCCGGTGGCACAGGTGCCGCATATGCCATGGCGCCCCGCCGCTGTCTCGCGCGACGCCGCACCCGGTTGCACAGCATGAGCAAGGCGCGCCTTCCCGAGCTGCGGCGGCTGATCGCCGTCTACGGCCCCTATGCCGGCGGCCTCGTCGCGCGCGGCGTGGAGCTGGTCGCCAAGCTGGGCCTCTACATGCTCGCCGCGCGCATCCTCGGCGCGCACGAGGCGGGGCTCTACTTCCTCTGCATGACCTGGATGGGGCTCGCCGCCACCCTCGCCCGCGCCGGCTTCGAGAAGGCCTCCGTGCGCCACATCGCCGGCGACCTCGCCATAGGCCGGCTGGCGGAGGCGCGCTCGGCCATGCTCACCGGCTTCGGCTGGACCGCGCTCGGCAGCGTGGCGGCGACACTGGCCACGCTGGCGCTGGCGGTTCCGGCCTCGCGGCACGTGTTCGACGACCCCGATCTCGTGCGGCCCCTGACGATCGGCGCGGCGTCGATTGTCCCGCAGGCCATGTGCGTCTATGTCGCCAACGTGCTGTTCGGCTACGGGCGCTCGGTCGCCGGCCAATGGGTGCAGAACGCCGCCTGGCCGTCCTTCGCGCTCGCCGCCATGCTGGCCGGGGTGCAGTCGCTCGACGGCATGCTCTACACGCTGGCCGCCGCCAACCTCGCCTCGGCGCTGATCGGCCTCGCGCTCATTCCACGCGGGCGCTCCGTGCAGCGCCGCTCGGCCGATCCCGAGACGGTCGCCGCAGCGCAGGCGCTGCCGGCGCTGTGGCGCACCGCGCTGCCGCTCGGCATCGTCGAGGTGGTGCAGGTCTCGCTCAACTCGGTGCCGCTGCTGCTGCTCGCCGTCTTCGCCTCGCCCACCGATGTCGGCGCCTTCAGCGTGGCCAGCCGGCTCTCCATGCTGATCTGGGTGGTCATCATCTCCATCGGGGCCATCTGCGCGCCGCGCTTCGCCTCGCTGCACCGCCTCGGTGACTGGGAGGGCCTGCGCGCGCAGAACCGCCGCGCCCGCCTGCTCGTGGCGCTGTGCGGCCTGCCGCCGCTGGCGGTGATGATGTTCTTCCCCGCCCCCCTGCTCGCCCTGATCGGGCCGGGGTTCGAGATCGCCGCTGCCGCGCTGGTCATCATGAGCCTCGGCCAGCTGGTGAACTGCCTGCTGCCCTGCCAGGACATCATGCTGGCGATGACCGGTCATGGCGGCATGCTGCGCTGGCTGAATGCCGCGCAGCTCGCGGTTTGCGCGCTCGCCGGCGCCGTGCTGGTGCCGCTGTTCGGCATGAACGGCGCGGCGGTGCTGAGCGCGCTGGTCATCTTGCAGGGCGCAGTGGGCACCGCCCTCGCCGTGCGCCACGTCCTGCCGCGCGCCTTCTGAGGCCGGCCTGACCTTGGGAACGCCGCGTTTACCGGGCATTAGGCCTAATCGGGCAAATTCACGTGGCGCGCCATGGCCGGGGCGCTGCCGGGCACGCGCCGCCCGTGGAGGCCAGAGGAAGCGGAATGTCGATGTCGGGCGCGCAAGCCGGCGAGTTTGACGGCCCGGCGCCGGCCGCCGGCAGCTGGGCGTCCGGCTTCACGATCCGTGATTTCCTGATCTCCGCCTTCTTCCACATCCGCGTCGTCATCCTGTTCGGGCTCATCCCGGTGGCGGTCGGCGTCGCCGCCGCGACGCTGGCCAAGACCGAATACACCGCATCGAGCCTCCTGATGGTGATCGTCAGCCGCGAGGTGACGAACCAGCAGAACATCACCGACAGCGGCCCGGCCGTGCTCTCCATCGAGGGCCTCAAGCAGGTCGAATCCGAGGTGCAGATCATCGAGAGCGCAGACGTCATCCGCACGGTGATCGAGGAGATCGGCATCGACCGGCTCTATCCGCCGGGCTTGCTCAACCGCGTGCGCGAGCTGTTGGGTAATGCGAGCCCCATGGACCGCGCCATCGCCCGCTTCCGCACCGACCTCAGGGTGAGCGTGCGCGACGGCTCGAACGTCATCGACGTCTCTTTCACCCTGGCGAATCGTGACCTCGCGGTGGAGACGGCCGATAAGCTGGTGCAGGTCTATCTGGCGCGCCGCCGCGCCATCATGCAGAACCCGACCGCCCGCTTCCTCAAGCTGGAAGTCGACCGCTTCAAGCGCGAGCTGGGCGAGGCGGATTCCGCCGTCGAGCTGCTCAAGTCCCGCGCCGGCATCATCGACTTCACCCAGGACGCCGTGCTCGCCGCCAACCAGGTCGACGCGGTGGTGCAGCGCCGCCGGCAGGTCGCCGAGCGCCGCGTCGCGGTTGCCAGCCAGATCGCCGAGGCCGATCGCCAGCTCAAGGGCCAGCCGGAGAAGGTGTTCGACTTCGACCAGAACGCCGATTCCGCCGGTGGCGACGACGACAACGCCCTGCTCAGCCGCCTGCTGGTGGAGCGCGACCGCATCGCCCTGCAATACGCGCCGAACGGCTCGATGATGCGCGAGATCAACCGCAAGATCGAAACTGTTCGCCAGCAGATCGCCACTCGCAACCAGCGCGCCTACCAGACCACGCGCGACGTGCGGAACCCGTCCATCGCCTATCTCAGCAACATGCTTCTGTCGCTGCGCATCGAGGCGGACGCGCTCGGCCAGCAGGAGAAGGAACTCGCCGACCAGCAGCAGGTCGCCGAGAAGCGCCTCGCCGAGCTGCGCATGGCCGAGACCGAGCTGGTCGAGCTGAACCGCCGTCGCGACACGCTGAACGAGAGCTACCGCGAATATCTGCGCCGGGCGACCGCCGCGCAGATCGAGGAAGCTGCCGCCAATGAGCGCCAGTCGAGCGTGCGCCTCGTGCAGGAGGCCGGCGCCGCCGTCACCAGCCGCAACCTGCGCCTGCCGCTGCTCGGCGCCGGCGTGCTCGGTGGCATATTGTTCGGCGTTGCGGCTGGCGCCGTCGCTGCGGCGCTGCGCACTTCCTTCATCATGCCGCACGAGGCCGAGCGCGGGCTTTCGCTGCCCATGCTGGGCGAATACGCCAGCCGCTCACGCGACGACGAGGGCGCCGACGAACGCGACCTCGGCGGGCTTGCCGCGCTGCTGCTCGACACCGAAGTCGACGGCGTGCCGCTGCGCCGCGTCCAGTTCCTCGCCGCCGAGCCGGATGAGGCGCTGGTGCCACTGGCGGCCGGAGTGGCGGCCGAGATCACCGCCCAGCGCGGCCTGCGCACGCTGTTCGTCGACCTCACCGCGCCGGCGGTCGACACGACCGGGGGCATCGGCGCGCGCGAGGTCGGCGGGCTCTATGTGGCACCGAGCGACGTGCCGCTGCTCTGGGTGCTGCGCGACCGCTCCCGCTCGCGCCTCCTCGACATCCGCCTGTCGGGCGCGGATGCGCGCCGGATGATGGACGAGATCGACGCCACCTTCGAGGCGGTGGTGATCTGCGCCACCGCGCGCGATGCCGACGCCGCCGGCCACCGCTTCGAGGAGCTGGTGGACGGCAACGTGCTGGTGCTGCGCGCCGAGAAGACGCGCAAGGCGCCCGCGCTCGCCCAGCGCGAGAGCGTGATCGACCATGGCGGGGTGCCGCTCGGCTTCGTCTTCATCGGCCGCCGCTACATCCTGCCCGGCTGGATCTACAGGCTCACCTGATCCGGCGCGTCCTCCGGCGCACGCCGCGCCTGCTGCCGCAATTCGCGGATGAAGGCGTCGGCCAGCGGCTGCTCGCCCTTGAGCCGCCGGGTCGCCGCGAAGTGCTGGGATTCGAAGCCGTAGCTCTCCGGCCGCAGCACACGCATCTGCCCGCGCCGCACCCAGTCCTCGCCGATATGGCGCGGCAGGTAGCCGATGAAGCGGCCGGACAGGATCATCATCACCTGCGCCTCCATCTGCACGATGGCGCCGCTCGCGCGCGGGTGGTTGACCCGGTAGAGGTCGTCGAGGTGCCGGTAGCGCCGCACGGAGAACAGCGCCTCCTCGATGCGGGCATGACCGATCTCGCCGGCCGGAAGCGCGAAGAGCGGATGGCCGCGCCCGCAATAGAGCGCCTGCGCCTCCCGGTGCAGCGGCACATAGGTGATGCCCGGCACCTTCTGCGAGAACGGACCGACCACCACGTCGCGAGCGCCGTCCATCAGCGCCCGTTCGAGGTCGAGCGGCGTGCCGAGTTCGAGGTCGACGAAGACTTCCGACGCATAGTCCATGTAGCGGGCGAGCGCGGTCTGCAGCCCGAGCTGCGGGCTCGTCACCACGCCGTCGACGATGCCGACGCGCAGCCGCCCGACAAGCTGGCGCCGGTCCCGCCCGACGCGACCGTGGAACGCCTCGATATCCTCGAACAGACGCTTGGCGGCGGCGAGCGTCGACTCCCCGAAGGGCGTCAGGCGGAACCCCGCCCGCCCGCGCTCGCAGAGCTGGCCGCCGAGCTTGCGTTCCAGCGCGGCGAGATGGGTGGAAAGCGTCGACTGCGACAGGTTGAGCGCAATCTGCGCATCCTGGAAGCCACCCTCTTCGGCCAGCACCACGAAGACGCGCAGCAGGCGCAGGTCGATATTGTCGAGGCGGCGCATGCGCAAGTCCGTGAGGGCAATCGCGACGGGCGGCTTTCATATCGAAGATTGCCGATGCAATCTTCCACTAAATCCGCTTTTCGTTGAAGTGAGTTTGCAGGACCATGCACATGCCCGCCAAGGAGTCGCCCGTGCCGTCGCTCGTGCCGCGCCGTCCGTCCTCACCCCTCCCGCCCGTCCGGCCGCTGCGGGGAGCACTGCCGTGGTAGCGCCGCACAAGGGACTGCGCGTCGTCGTCACCGGTGCGGGGAGTGGCATCGGCCATGCGAGCGCGGATGCGCTGAGCGCTGCCGGCGCCAAGGTCATCGGCTTCGACCTTCACCCGCCCGAGGCGACCACGACCTGGCCGACCATCCTCACCAACGTGACCGACGCCGCTGCCGTCGCCGCCGGCATGGAAGCCGCCGTGCGCGATCTCGGCGGGCTCGACGTGGTGGTGAACTGCGCCGGCATCTGCATCGAGACGCCGCTCGCCAGCTTCGATATCGAGGCCTATGAGCGCATGGCGGCGGTGAACATACGCGGGCCGATCCTGATGGCGCGCGAGGCGCTGCGCCATTTCAGCGGTGACGCTCCCATACGCGGGCGCATCATCAACATCGCCTCGGAGCTCGCCTATCTCGGGCGCGCCGGCTTCTCCGGCTATGCCGGCACCAAGGGCGCCGTGCTGACGCTGACCCGTTCCTGGGCGCGCGAGCTGGCCCCGCATGTGCTTGTCAACGCCATCGCGCCGGGACCGGTCGACACGCCGCTGCTCGATTTCGCCAATCTGAGCGAGGAGCTCCAGCGGCTGGAGACCGGCAACCCGTTCGGCCGCGTCGGACGGCCAGAGGAGATCGCGCAGGCGGTGCTGTTCCTCGCGAGCCGCGCCACCGGATTCATCACCGGCCAGTGCATCAGCGTCGACGGCGGCGCGGCGATGCACTGAGCGGACAGCAAGGACAGGGGAACCGAATGGTCGACAGCGTGCGTCTCGACGAACTGAGCTGGCCGGAATTCGCGGCGAAGATCGCCGCCGGCGCGCCCGTGCTGCTGCCGCTCGGCTCCACCGAGCAGCATGGGCCGCATTTGCCGCTCAACGTCGACGTGGTGCTGCCCACCGGCGTCTGCGAGCGCGTGGCGCGGGAAGTGGGCGGCCTCGTCGCCCCGACAGTCAATTACGGCTGCAAGTCGATGCCGCGCTCGGGCGGCGGCGAGGTCTTCCCCGGCACGCTGAGCCTCGACGCCCACACTTTCTCGCTCGTGGTGCGCGACGTGATCCGCAACCTCGTGCGCCAGGGCGTGCGCCGGCTTGTGGTGGTGAACGGCCATTACGAGAATTGCTGGCCCTCGGTCGAAGGGCTCGACCTCGCCCTGCGCGAAATCCGGCGCGAGGGCATTACCGACCTCGTGGTGATGCGGCTGGAATACTGGGACTTCGCCCAGCGCGCGACGCTCGACCGTCTGTTCCCGGAGGGCTTTCCGGGCATCGACCTCGAACATGCGAGCCTGCTGGAAACCTCGCTGATGCTGGTCCTGCGGCCGGAGCTGGTGGAAATGGACAAGGCTCCCACCGACGGGCCGGCCAAATTCCCGCCCTATGACCGTTTCCCGGTGCCGGACGATTTCGGCCTGCCGCCGTCCGGCGTGCTGGCGGTCGCCACCGGCTCCACCGCCGAGAAGGGCGAATGGCTGATGGAGGACTATGTGACCCGCATCTCCGCCGCCATGCGCAGGGAATTCGGGATGTAAGTGCGCTTGGCTGCGCATCGTTTTCAACTCGGGCGCGCGTGCCCGCCAAGGCTGAGACATGACCAAGACGTTCGAGCCGCTCGATTCCGGCAGCATCCCGCGCTATGCGGGCCTTCCCACTTTCATGCGGCTGCCGGTGGCCGAACCCTCGCAGGTGGACATCGCCCTGCTCGGCCTGCCCTTCGATCTCGGCGTCACCAACCGGGCCGGCACCCGTCACGGGCCGCGCGAACTGCGCAACCAGTCCAGCCTGATGAGGCGCGTACATCACGTCACGGGCCTCTCGCCCTATGACCGCGCCCGCGTGGCCGATTGCGGCGACGTGCTCACCGACCCGTTCGACCTGATGCGCTCGCTCGACCTGATCACCGCCCACTATGCCGGGGTGAAGGCGGCCGGCGCGCTGCCGCTGACCGCGGGCGGCGATCACCTGATCAGCCTGCCGATCCTGCGCGGCCTCGTCCAAGGGAGCCTTGCGACAGACGGGCCGGTCGGCCTCATCCAGTTCGATGCCCATTCCGACACCTATGACAGCTTCTTCAACGGCGCGCGCTACACGCATGGCACCCCGTTCCGCCGCGCCATCGAGGAAGGGCTGATCGACCCGAAGCGCTTCATCCAGATCGGCCTGCGCGGCGCGATCTCGGACGCCGGCAATTACGACTACGCCCGCGAGATGGGCGTGCGCATCGTCTTCATCGAGGAACTGGTGGCCCGCGGCGTCGACGACGTGATGGCCGAGGCGCGCGAGATCGTCGGCGACAGGCCGACCTACGTCACCTTCGACATCGACGGCATCGACCCCTCGCAGGCGCCGGGCACCGGCACGCCGGAAATCGGCGGCTTCTCCACCCGCGAGGCGCAAGCCATGGTGCGGCTGCTGGACGGGCTGAACCTCATCGGCGCCGATCTCGTGGAGGTCGCCCCGCCCTTCGACCCTTCCGGCCTCACCGCGCTGACTGGTGCGACCATCCTGTTCGAGCTTCTGTGCGTCCTCGCCGGCGCGGTCGAACGCCGCGCGCGCTGACGCCCCGCCGGCGGGGTTCCGATTACCGTCACGACTGCCACTTGAACGTCGTTCAAACCGGCCAATTTCTTTGGCGTGGGTGCAAATCCGCATCGCCCTCGCGGGCGGAATGGGTATCCTTGCGCCGTCACCATCAGAGGACCGACCATGAGCGACTTCAAGACCCTCAACAACGTCCCTTCGAACGCGAAGAAGGTCGCCATCGAACTGCTCAACGCCAATCTCGCCGCCGGCATCGACCTCGCCTTGGCCACCAAGCAGGCGCACTGGAATCTCAAGGGCCCGCAGTTCATCGCGGTGCACGAGATGCTCGACGGCTTCCGCACCGAGCTCGACGACCACAACGACACCATGGCCGAGCGTGTCGTCCAGCTCGGCGGCACGGCGCTCGGCACCACGCAGGTCGTGGCCGAGGCGACCCCGCTCAAGCCCTACCCTCTCGAGATCCACGCCGTGCACGATCACCTCAAGGAGCTGATCGCGCGCTTCGGCACCGTGGCCAACAGCATCCGCAAGGCGATCGACGAATCCGACAGCGCGGGCGACCCCACCACGGCGGATATCTTCACCGCCGCCTCGCGCTCGCTCGACAAGGCGCTGTGGTTCCTCGAAGCCCATCTGCAGGAAAAGAACTGAGCCCGAGCGGGGCTCAACTGACGCTGCGTCATTGGAGAGGCGGCCGCCCGGACGTGGCCGCCTTTACCGTTTTCTTTATCTCGTTTAGGGACGTACCTCAGAAATCCTTGTGCGATATCCGTGTTTTGTGGCACTTCCCCTATCGCACCGCAGCAAGGCGTGACGGGTTTGTGGCATAGTTCGGTGTCGCAGAATCGAACCCGACCCGACGGCGCCGTGGGTTCGACGACCGATCGCAAGGACGAGGCGAATGGCTAGCAAGGACGGGAAAGCAGGCGTGGAGGAGACTTCGGGCGCCCAGCGTTCGGCCTACGCATCCGTTTCCACCTTCATCGATTCCTCCGGTACCGAGGTTCCGGTCACCCATCTGGAGATCGCCCGGCTGATCGAGCGGGCGCATCGCCGGTTCCTCGATCTCCTGCGCGTCGAGCTGACCCGGCTCGGCACCGACGACATCAGCCCCTCGCAGGTGATGCTGCTGTTCACCATCGGCCAGGACGAGCTTTCCGTGCGCGACCTGCTGGAGCGCGGCCACTATCTCGGCTCCAACGCCTCCTACAACCTCAAGCAGCTCGTGGACGCGGATTACGTCCACCGTTCGGCCTCGCAGCGTGACCGGCGCTCGGCCCGCCTCAAGCTGACCGCCAAGGCGCAGAGCCTGTGCGAGGCCATCCGCGGCATGCACGACAACCATCAGAGCGGACGCGACGAGCAGGAAGCCTATGAGCTTGGCATCGCCTTCAGCGTGCTGCGCCGGCTCGAAATGCTCTGGACCGGCTCGCTGCGCTGAGCCGAGCCTCTCCCGGAAACAAAGGGGCGGCCAATGGCCGCCCTTTGCTTTTGACGGGTACCGGCGCCGCCCTCAGGTGATGACGGTGGGCGCGCTGCGGCCGGTGCGGCCCTCGATATCCGGCAGGGTTCGGGCGATCTCCACGAGGTCCGCCAGGGCGTCCTGCGTGTCGAGGTCGTGGCGGCTCGCATCCGGCTCGAAGCGTTCGAGATAGACGCGCAGCGTCGCCCCCGCCGTGCCGGTGCCGGACAGGCGGTAGACGATGCGCGAGCCGTCGGTGAAGAAGACGCGGATGCCCTGCTTGGTCGTCACCGAGCCGTCGACCGGGTCGTGATAGGCGAAGTCGTCCGCTTTCTCGACGGTGAGGCCGTTGATCACGGTGCCCGGCAGCGTGTCGAGCCGGGCGCGCAGATCGGCCACCAGCGCATCGGCGGCGGCGGCGTCGACCTCCTCATAGTCGTGGCGGGTGTAGTAGTTGCGCCCATAGGCCGCCCAGTGCTCGCCGACAATCTCGGCGACACCCTGCCGACGCGCGGCGATGATGTTCAGCCACATCAGCACCGCCCACAGACCGTCCTTCTCGCGCACATGGCTGGAGCCGGTGCCGAAGCTCTCCTCGCCGCAGACGGTGGCGAGGCCGGCGTCGAGCAGGTTGCCGAAGAACTTCCACCCCGTCGGCGTCTCGTAGCACTTCACGCCCAGCTTTTCGGCCACCCGGTCGGCGGCGCCGCTGGTCGGCATGGAGCGGGCGATGCCGGCGATGCCGCTCCTGTAGCCGGGCGCCAGATGCGCGTTGGCGGCGATGATGGCGAGCGAATCCGAAGGCGTCACGAAGCGCCCGCGCCCGACCACCATGTTGCGGTCGCCGTCGCCGTCGGAGGCCGCGCCGAATTCCGGCCCGTCCGGTGCCATCACGCGCTCATACAGGTCATGGGCGTGGACGAGGTTCGGGTCGGGATGGTGGCCGCCGAAATCGGGCAGCGGCTCGCCATGCACCACCGTGCCCGGCGCGGCGCCGAGCGTCTCCTCCAGTATGGCGGTGGCGTAGGGACCGGTCACCGCGCTCATCGCGTCGAAGCGCATGGTGAAGCCGGAGCCGAACAGGTCGCGGATCGCGTCGAAGTCGAACAGCGTCCCCATAAGCTCGGCATAGTCCTCCACGGGATCGACGACATCGACCACCATGTCCTCGACGCGGGTGATGCCGAGCGTATCGAGATCGACGTCCGGCGCGTCGGAGATGCGGTACTGGGTAATCTCCTTCGAGCGCGCGAAGATGGCGTCGGTGACGGGCTCGGGGGCCGGGCCGCCATTGCCGATATTGTACTTGATGCCGAAATCACCGTGCTCGCCGCCGGGATTGTGGCTGGCCGAGAGGATGATGCCGCCGAAGGCGCCGTGCTTGCGGATCACCGCCGAGGCGGCGGGCGTCGAGAGGATGCCGCCCCGCCCCACCAGCACCCGGCCGAAGCCGGCGGCGGCGGCGATGCGGATCACGGTCTGGATCGCCTCGCGATTGTAGTAGCGACCGTCGCCGCCGACGACGAGCGTCTCGCCCTCGAACTCGCTCAGGCTGTCGAACACCGACTGCACGAAGTTCTCGACATAATGCGGCTGCTGGAAGACCGGCACCTTCTTGCGCAGGCCGGAGGTTCCCGGCTTCTGGCCATCAAAGGGCGTGGTGGCGACGGTGCGGATCATGGGGTCCTCGGTTCGATCGTGTCGTCATCCCGGACGGCCGCATGCCGATCCGGGATCGCGGGCAGGATAGAGAGCGATCCCGGACCGCCGGTCTCGGCGGCGTCCGGGATGAGGCCAGACTATTTCGCAACCAGATGCGCGAGCAGCCCGGCCGCCGAGCTCGACAGGCTTTCGGGCGCGACACCGCTCTCCACCGCCGGCAGCAGCGTGTTGGCAAGCTCCTTCCCGAGCTCCACGCCCCACTGGTCGAAACTGTTGATGTTCCAGATCGCCCCCTCCACGAACACGCGGTGCTCGTAGAGGGCGATGAGGCGGCCGAGCGTATAGGGATCGAGCTTGTCATAGGCGATGGTGACGGAGGGACGGCTGCCCGTGAAGACGCGGTGCGGGGCGATCCGTTCCGCCGTCGCTTCGTCGCGCCCGGCGGCGAGAAGCTGCGCCTTTGCCTCCTCCAGCGTGCGCCCGCGCATCAGCGCCTCGGACTGGGCGAGGCAATTGGCGATCAGCATGGCGTGCTGGCGCTTCAGCCCCGGCTCCTCCTCCTCGGAATGGCCGTGGGCGGCGATGAGGAACTCGACCGGAATGGGGCTGGTGCCCTGGTGGATGAGCTGGAAGAAGGCGTGCTGGCCGTTGGTGCCCGGCTCGCCCCACACAACCGGGCCGGTATCGCGGGCGACGAGTTGGCCGTCCAGCGTCACATGCTTGCCGTTGCTCTCCATGTCGAGCTGCTGGAGATAGGCCGGCAGACGGGCGAGGTGCTGGTCGTAGGGGATCACCGCGCGGGTGGCGTAGCCCGACACGTCGCGGTGCCAGATGCCGATCAGGCCGAGTAGCACCGGCAGGTTCTTCTCCAGCGGGGCGGTGCTGAAATGCGCGTCCAGCGCGTGGCCGCCGGCGAGGAAGCGGCGGAAATTGGCCTCGCCCACCGCGATCATCACCGGCAGGCCGATGGCCGACCACACGGAATAACGCCCGCCGACCCAGTCCCAGAAGCCGAACACCCGGTCCGGCGCGATGCCGAAGGCGGCGACCTTCTCCAGCGCCGTGGAAACGGCGGCGAAGTGGTTGGCCACCGCCGCCTCGCCCAGCGCCTCGACGATCCAGTGCCGGGCGCTGGCGGCGTTCGCCATCGTCTCCTGCGTGGTGAAGGTCTTGGAGGCGACGATGATGAGCGTCGAGGCCGGATCGAGCTCCTTCAGCGTGTCGTAGAGATGGGCGCCGTCGACATTGGAGACGTAATGCGCGCGCGGGCCGTCATGGTAGGGCGAGAGCGCGATGGTCGCCATGACCGGGCCGAGATCGGAGCCGCCGATGCCGATATTCACCACATCGGTGATCGGCTTGCCGGTCCAGCCCTTAAGCGCGCCGGAGCGGATGCCCTCGGCGAAGGCGCTCATGGCGTCGAGCACGGCGGCGACATCGGCCCGCACGTCCTGCCCGTCGACCACCAGCGGCGTCGTGCCGGGGTCGCGCAGCGCGGTGTGCAGCACGGCGCGGTCCTCGGTGACGTTGATGTGCACGCCCTCGAACATCGCGGCGCGCTTTTCCTCGACGCCGGCGGCCTTCGCCAGATCGACCAGCAGGCCGAGCGTCGCTTCGGTGAGCGAGCACTTGGAAAAATCGAGCAGCAGATCCTCGAAGGAGGCGGAGAAGGCGGCGAAGCGGCCGGGGTCGGCGGCGAACAGGTCCGCCACCTTTTCCTGCGCGCGCGCGGCGCGGTCGGCGGCCAGTGCCTTGAAGACGTCTTCAATCGCGGCGCTCATCGGTTCCTCCAGACGCTCTCGCCGGCCGTGCGCTACTCGCTGCGGCCCATGCTGTTCTTCACCGCCTCGATAAGCTGCTTGAGGGTGAACGGCTTCGGCAGGAAGCCGAAATCCGCGCCCTCCGGCAGGTTCTTGGCGAAGGCTTCCTCGGCATAACCCGACATGAATATCACCTTGATGTCGGGATGCGTGCCGCGCAACTCCTTCAGCAGCGTCGGCCCGTCCATCTCCGGCATCACCACGTCGGAGAGGATGAGATCGACCTCGCCGCCATGGGCGTCCATCACTTCCAGCGCCTCGACGCCCGAACCGGCCTCCAGCACCTGGTAGCCGCGCGAGACGAGCGCGCGGGCGGCGAAGGCGCGCACCGCCTCCTCGTCCTCCACCAGCAGCAGCGTGCCGCGTCCGGTCAGGTCCGCCGACTTTGCCGGCACTTCCGGCTCGGCCGCGCGGGGCGCCAGTTCCGCCGCGTCGGGAACATGGCGCGGCAGGAAGACGCGGAAGATCGAGCCAGCGCCCAGCTCGCTCTCCACCTGCAGCGTGCCCCCGGTCTGCTTGACGATGCCGTAGACGGTAGAGAGACCGAGGCCGGTGCCCTTGCCCACTTCCTTGGTGGAGAAGAAGGGCTCGAAGATCTTGTCGAGAATGGCCGGGGGAATGCCCGTGCCGGTGTCAGCGACCTCGACCAGCACGTGGTCCGCCGCCGGCAGCCCGGCCTCGGCGTACTGCGCCGCCTGCGCGGCGGTGACGTTGGCGGTGCGGATGGTGAGGTTGCCGCCGTCCGGCATGGCGTCGCGCGCGTTCACCGCCAGATTGACGATGACCTGCTCGAACTGGTTGAGGTCCGCCTTCACAGGCCAGAGGTCGCGCTCCTCTTTGACCTCCAGCTTCACCCGCTCGCCGAGCAGGCGGCGCAGCAGCATGGTGAGGTCGCTCATCACGTCGCCGAGCCGCAGAACCTGCGGGCGCAGCGTCTGCCGGCGCGAGAAGGCGAGCAACTGGCGCACGAGCCCGGCGGCGCGGTTGGCGTTCTGCTTGATCTGCATCACGTCCTGGAAGGACGGATCGGTCGGGCGCGAATTGGCCAGCAGCAGGTCGGAATAGCCGATGATGGCGGTCAGCACATTATTGAAGTCGTGCGCCACGCCGCCGGCGAGCTGGCCGACCGCCTGCATCTTCTGCGACTGGGCGAACTGCGCCTCCAGCGCACGCTGCTCGGTGGTTTCGATGACATAGACGATAGCGGCCTCGCGGCCGGCGCCGCCCTCCTCCACCGAAGCGAGATAGAAGCGCGCCGAGCGTCCGCCCTCGCGGTCGAGGCCGATATCGACCGGTGCGGACGGCGCCTGCCCCGACACAGCGGCGGCCACCGCCGCCTGCAGCGGCTCGCGGGCGGCCTCCGTCACCACGTCGATCAGGCGCCGGCGCTCGCCCTCACGGCCGCCGAACAGGCGGGCGAACATGGCGTTGGCGCGCACGATGCGGCCCTGCCCGTCGAGCTCGGCGATGGCGATGGGCGAATTGTGGAAGAAGCGGGCGAAGCGCACCTCGGCCGCGCGGGCCGGATCGGCGGCATTATCCTCGCGCGAGCGGTTGACGACGAGGGTGCGCGAGGCGCCGGGCGTGCCGTCCGAGGCATAGGCGACGCGGTGCCAGATGCGCACCGGCAGGGTCTGGCCGTTCTTTCGGCGCAGGTCGAGGTCCAGCACCTCGGTGCGCACACCGCCGGGCAACGGCGCCATGCCGGTCAGCAGCGCCGCCGCCGGCCCGGGCACGATGTCGACGACGGAGAGCCCGCCGGGACCGAACTCGGCAAGATCGTAGCCGAGCCAGTCGACCAGCGTCGCGTTGATGTAGTGGATGGCCCCGCCCGCCGCCGAGAAGAAGCCGGCCGGGGCGTGGTCGAGATAGTCGATGGCGTGCTGCAGTTCGAGGAAGGCGGTCTCCTGCCGCTCGCGCTCGCGGGTGAGGTCGCTCACCGTCCACACAGCGGCCTTGGCGCTCTTGCCCGCCCCGGCGGCGGGGCGCGCGCCGAGCTTGAGCCAGCGCACCGGCTGGCCGGGACCGGCGATGCGCACCTCTTCCGTCAGCGCCTTGCCCTCGCGCACGCCTTGCGCGAGACGATAGACCGCCTCGGAAGCGTCGGGATCGCTGGTGAACAGGCGCTCGACGGGGCGCGCCTCCTGCGGCGCAGCGGCGCCGGTGATCTCGTAATAGCGCGGATTGGCGTAGAGCACCCGGCCGAGCGTGTCGACGATGCTCACCCCGTCCGGCGCGCTGTCGACGATGCGCCGGGCGAGTTCGTCGCGCATGTCCGGCAGGCCGAAGCGCAGCAGGCCTGTCGCATAGGCGAACAGCGCGAAGACGCCGACCACCGCGAGCACGGTGAGCAGGCCGATGATCCAGGGGTCGGCGCGGTCGCGCCCGAGCAGCAGCAGCGAGACGACGGCCCCGACGAGCGCGAGGGCGACCAGCAGCACGAGGCGGATGCTGCCGCCGATCTCGGGCCGGTCGAGCGTGGGATCGTCGGGTCCGCGGTCCGCCATGTCCTAGCCAGCATCCCCGCGCAGCCGAAGCGGCGCCGGGGCGATTCAACACATCTTCTTGGTGCCCGACGCGGCCCCGGTGAGCAAGCGCCGATTGGGCTTATCCGCGTCGCCGCAAGGGCGTGCGGGCCCGCGCGCGAGGCCGGCACGCCGGGTTTTCCCCCGCGAAGGGGCGCGGGGCTTGCCGGAAGCGGGCTTCCGCGACACAAAGGACGCGTGTGTACCGGGCGGGCCGGCGGACCGAGCGCCCGCCGCCCGCATTTGGCGGAGATGTGCCCATGTTGGATCTGATGTCGGGACTGGGTCCCGTCGGGCTGGCCCTTGCGGCGCTCGCCGCGCTGGCGCTGGTGGCCATCATCGTCGTGCTGCTCGGCCGGCGCGGGCGTGGTCACGGTTCGCACGGGCTGGTCGCCGGCCACCGGCTGGCGGTGGTCGACCAGGTGCCGATCGACGAGACCCGCCGGCTGGTGCTGATCCAGCGCGACGAGGTGCAGCATCTGGTCATTCTCGGTGGCGGCAGCGATCTGCTCGTCGAGAGCGGCATTCCGACCGCCCGGCTGCGCGAGCCGGCGGCGGAGGCGCACCGCCCGGCACGCGAGTCCGCCCCCCTCGCCCGCGAGCCGCGTCCCGTGGCGTCGCAGCCCATGCCGCCCGCGCCGGAGCCCGCTCCCCTTGCCGCTCCGCCGGAGCCGCGCGCGCCGCGTGTGGCCCCTGTCGCGCCTGCGCCGATCCCTGCCCCCATTCCCGCTCCCCTGCCGCCGCGCGAGATGACGGTCGATCCGGAGCTCGCCGCCGCGCTGTCGCGCCGCCCGCCGCTGCCGGTCGCGCCGGAGCCGGAGGAGCCGCCGCGCCGCGCCGCGCCCTGGAAGGCCTCGAACAGATGGGCGCGGGC
>NZ_JALKCG010000006.1 GCF_023016525.1 Ancylobacter koreensis | reverse complement strand
CCGCTCCGCACGCCCGAGAGGGAAAATCCAACCGTCAGGGCGAACTCACAGCTGGATAGAAGTTGGGGGCAACGTCAAGAGGCAAGAGGTAACTCAAGCAATACTTGAGGCGGGGCATTTCCCATCGGGAATGGAGCTGTTTCCTGCTTCAGATGATTCTCAGTGGTAATTAATAAAGAGGGTAACTTCGGAGAGTGACTATTATATAGTTATAGTTGGTGGACGCTATGGGGATATAGGTCCTCTTGGCGTGAGTTATACAGAAATGGAGTATGACTACGCTATTGAGTGCGGAATTCCAGTATTGGGATTTGTTAATGGAAATACCGATGGAATTACATTTGATAAGACTGAGAAGGGTGATGAGGTCCGTCTCAAGCTGGACAAATTTCGCTCGAAGGTATTGAGTAGGACGTGCAGAAAATGCGCAAACTCTTCTGATCTCGGTAAGGAGGTGATGAAGAGCTTGGTGTCGGAAACTAGAATACGCCCTCGTATTGGATGGGTCCGTGCAGATCAGGCTCGCTCTATCGATGACGTCAATCGCGAGAAGCGTCTGACTGATGACCTTGCGGCGGCTGAACGCGAAATTGATGAACTTTCTAGGGCGCTGCGGGACGGGGCTGTTCTCGGCGATGAAATAGATGTTAGGGAGCTCGCGCAGGGGGGTGATTTGTACCCGTTCAATGTGGGCTATATGTCGTCCGAAAAAAAGATTGTATTCGAGTTAGTTTATGTCAGGTGGAATGAGATTTTTTCAAGCATAGGACCTTCAATGTATGGATATATACTTAGAAACTCCGTGAGTTCACACGATGCTCGGCCGACGTATATATTTGAGTCAAGTCTTATACATTTGATTAGATCAAAGATATTCGATAAAGTGCAGAACAGACGAGTGGATATATCCCCAAGTCAGATTGATGATATTGTTATCCATCTTAAAGAGCTCGGGCTCGTCAAATTTTCCGAGAATAAAGATGAGGACTCGTTCTTTCGTGGCATAACACTGACTGAACGGGGCGAAAGAGAGCTGTCTCGCTTGAAGATTGTTCGCCGATAGTCCTCCTCACTCCCACCACACCTGCGGCCCCACCGGGACGATGCCGGTCGGGTTGATTGTCTTGTGGCTCTCGTAATAGTGCCGCTTGATGTGGGTCAGGTTCACCGTCCCCTTCACCCCCGGCAGCCGGTAGAGCGCCTTCACGAAGCGCGCGAGGTTCGGGTAGTCGGCGATGCGGCGGATGTTGCATTTGAAGTGGCCGACATAGACCGGATCGAAGCGGATCAGCGTGGTGAAGAGGCGGATATCGGCCTCCGTCAGCGTCTCGCCCATCAGCCAGGAACGGCCGTCGAGCCGCGCCTCCAACTCGTCCAGCAGGACGAAGAGGGCTTTGACGGCCTCCTCATAGGCGTCCTGCGCGGTGGCGAAGCCGGCCTTGTAGACGCCGTTGTTCACCGCGTCGTAGATGCGGGCGTTGAGCGCGTCGATGCCCTCGGCCAGCGCCGATGGATAGTAGTCGTGCCGGTCCGGCGTGAAGGCGTCGAAGGCCGCGTTGAGCATGCGGATGATCTCGGCGGACTCGTTGCTCACGATGGTGCCGCGCTTCCTGTCCCACAGCACCGGCACGGTGACGCGGCCGGAATAGTCCGGGGCGGCTTCCAGATACACCTCGTAGAGCCGCTTGCGGCCCAGCACGGAATCGGCGGTCGCCCCGTCCGTGTGCCGCTCGGCATGGTCCGCGAACACCCAGCCTTCCGCCCCCATGAAGGGATCGACCACCGAGACGGAGACCACGTCCTCCAGCCGCTTCAGCGCGCGCATGATGAGGGTGCGGTGCGCCCAGGGGCAGGCATAGGAGACATAGAGGTGATAGCGACCCGCCTCGGCGGGAAAGCCGCCTTCGCCGGTGGGGCCGGGCGCGCCGTCAGGGTTGATCCAGTTGCGGAAGCTGGTGACGGTGCGCACGAAGCGCCCGCCGGTGCTCTTCGTGTCGTACCATTTGTCCACCCATTTGCCGTCGACCAGCAGTCCCATCGGCGCCTCCCTGTTCTGGCGGGAGAGTAGAGCGGAACGGCCCTCGATCCAGCAAGGATCGCTTGCGTGGCCGGCAGGGCGGTCTTGCGCGGCTGCCCGGAAGGAGGGGGGTCAGGCGTCGCCGGCCATCAGGTGGCGGCCGCGCCCTTCGCCCTTGGCGCGGTAGAGCGCGAGGTCGGCCTGCCGCATCAGCGCCGCCTCGTCGTCGCCGGGGCCGGCCACGGCGCTGCCGACGGAGGCGTAGACCACGAGGTGGCGGCCCTCGATCTCGTAAGGCGCGCCGAGCACCTCCACCAGGCGGTCGCCGAGCGCCTGCGGGCCCTCGGGCTGGGCGGAGCCGGCCTGCAGCACGGCGAATTCGTCGCCGCCGAGGCGGGCGGCGAGGTCGCCCGGCCCGAGGCAGCCGCGCAGGCGGTCGGCGGCGGCGACCAGCAGCGCGTCGCCGACGGGATGGCCGAAGCGGTCATTGACCTCCTTGAAATGGTCGAGGTCGAGCAGCAACAGCGCGGGCGGCGCCCCGTCCCGGCCGATCGCCTCGCGCAGGCGCTGGGAGAACAGCGTGCGGTTCGCAAGGCCGGTGAGCGGGTCGTGATGGGCGAGGTGCTGGATGCGCATCTCCGCGCGGTGGCGCTCGGTGGCGTCCTCCACCGTGGCGAGGTGGCCGCCATCGGGCGTGGTGTCGAGCTCCACCACGAAGACCCGCCCGTCCGAGAGATGCAGGGTAAGCGAGGCGGGCATTTGCGCCGGCAGCGCGGCGATGGCGCGGCGCAGGCCGCGTATGTCCGATGGCGCCAGCCGGCCGGCGGCCACGGTGGCGCGGGCGAAGGCCCCGACGCCGAGCCCGACCAGCGACGCGTCGCCCGGCAGGCCGAGCAGTTCGCGCAGGCGCGGATTGACCACCGCGATGTGCCCGGCCGGGTCGAGCATGCAGACGCCCTGGTTCAGATGCTCCATGGCGGTGGCGAAGCGGATATGCTGGGTGCGGCGCTCGCGCTCCATCTCGGCGAGCCGGCCCTGATAGCGGATCTGCCGCACGCCGAGCAGCACCACGCCGGCGAGGCTGAGTTCGGCGAGGCCGGCGCCGAGGATGATCACCACGGCTTCCTGCTGCCAGCTTCCCAGCACATGCAGGGCGTCGCGGCTCACCTGCACCTGCACCGGATAGGTCGACACCTCGTGCGCGGCCGAGAAGGCTTCCGGGCCGATGGCTATCCGGCGGGCATGGTCGTCGCCGGTGTCGGCCACCCGGTGCGAGGCGGCGAGCGGGTTGCCACCGCCGTCCGGCGGGCGGCCGTCCAGCGCGGGATAGCGGGCCAGTACGTCGCCGTCGGAATGCACCAGCGAGATGACGTCGCCGGAGGTGGCCGCCACCGTGCCGTACAGCGTCTCGAAATAGCGTAGCCGCACTGCCCCGAGCACGACGCCGAGAAAGGTGCCGTCCTGCGCGTTGACGCGCTGGGCGACGTGGACGGTCCATATGGTGCCGTCGGGATCGGTCAGCGGCACCGAGACATAGCGTCCCTCTGCCGGCCCGTCGCGCAGCGTGGTGAAGAAGTGACGGTCCGACAGGTTGCCGACCGCGTCGGTGACGGGGTGGGAATGGCCGATGACGTCGCCCTTGTCGTCGATGAGGGCGATGACGTCGACATGGGCGAGGCCGGCGATGCGCTGGCGCAGGGATTCGCGCAGGTCCGGCCGGTTCTTCTGGTCGCGCAGGTCGTCGACAGTGTCGACCTGCGCGCTCTCCAGTTCCTGCAATATGCCGTTCTGCGCCGTCTCCAGCGCTTCGAAAGCGCGCTCGGCCTGGTCGGCGAGCACCAGCGCCATGCGCTTGAGCTCATTGTCGACCCGGTGGATGGCGGCGTGGCGGAACGCCACGAGCACGAAGGCGACGCCCGCCGCCAGCAGCACCCCCACCACCACGCCGAACAGCACGAGCTGGCGGCCGGCAATGCTGCGGCGGCCGCCCCGCCGGCCGGAGGCGCCGGGGAAAGGTGCGACCGTCTCGGGCGCTTTGGCGGGTCGATCGGGCATGCGGGCATCCACGGGAATCCGCCGCGCGGCTTCCTGCGCGGCGATGCAGCATTATCGCACCGATTCGTTAAGAGAGCGGGGATGGCACCGCAACGTCCGCTACACCTATATCGGGGCGTCGGCGGGCGTTGCCGACGCGGAGGGAAGCGGCTTCCAGTAGAGCAGCGTGTCGGTCAGCCCGCCCTGCGGCTTGAAGGCGTAGCCCGGAATCCGGCCCGCCGGCAGGAAGCCGCACGCTTCGTAGAGCGGCCCCGCGCCGCCGTCCTGCGCGGTGTCGAGCACCAGCAGGGTACGGCGATGGGCGAGGGCCAGCCGTTCGGCTTTCTTCAGCAGGGCGGTCGCGATGCCTCGGCCGCGCCACGCCACGGCGGTCATCATCTTGGCGATCTCCGCCCGGTGCGGCTGGTTCTCCGGCATGGCGAGCTGAAGCGTCACCGTGCCGGCCAGCACGCCGTCGAGGAAGCCACCCAGTACGATGCGCTCGCCGCGCGCCGCGCCTTCCAGCGCCGCGCGCCAGAAGGCGCGCGCCCGATCCGGGGCGAGCGGGTGCATGAAGGTCACCGAGCCGCCGGCCGCCACCGTCTCCACCAGCAGGGCAGCGAGGGCCTCCACGGTCCCGGTGTCGGGCGCGAGGGGGCGGATGAGAAGTTCGCTCATGCGTCAGATCCGTGTAAGCGCGACGATGTAGGTGCAGGGCTCCTCGCCCTCATTGGCGAAGACGACATCGCCGGGCGGCCCGAAGCCGAGGCAGTCGCCCGGCTCCAGCAGGTGGCGGCGCCCGCCTTCCGTCAGGGTCAGCCTGCCGGCACGCAGCTGGAGGATTTGGCGGATATGGGCGTAGGTCGAGGCGGGCAGCTCCACCCGCGCGCCGGCGGGCAGCTCGACCTCGACCAGTTCCACCGGGTGGTCGGGCCGCGCGAAGATCTGCCGGCGGCGATAGCCGGTGGCGGGGTCGCACCACACCGGCTGGTCGGCGGCGCGCGAGAGCTGGTCCACGCCTTCCGCGCGCAGCAGCAGCCCGGCGAGGGTGAGGTCGAAGGCGGCGGAGAGCCGGACCAGCGTGGTGGCGGTCGGGCTGATCTCCTCGCGTTCGATCTTGCTGATGGTCGCCTTGGCGACGCCGGCGCGGGCGGCGAGATCGGCCAGCGACCAGCCGCGCGCCTCGCGTTCGAGGCGCAGCCGCAGGGCCAGCCGGCTGCCGGTATCGTCTATCATAGGAGACATATGTTTCTTATAATTTACGAACCGCGCCGGTTCAAGTGGAACCCGGCAATGGCCCTCGACCGGGCCGGCCGCCTGTGCTATCCGGCCCGACCGATCGAGGAAGCCCCGATGTACCGGATGCCGGCCCAGCGACGACGAGACGAGCGAGCCCGCCGCGCGGCTGCGCGCGCGTGCCTGTCCGTTTCTGCCCGCCGGCGGCCGTGAGGCACGGACGCTCGGCGCGGCACATGCCGAGCCCTGAGCGCCGAGTGTCCCGATGACCGAGCTTTCCATCTCCCTGCTTGCCGAGAACCCGTCCGACGATGCCGCCATCGAGCGGCTGGTGGCCCGCACCTTCGGGCCGGGCCGTTTCGCGCGCACGGCCTATCGGCTGCGCGAGAACAACCCGCACCGGCGCGACCTCTCCTTCACCGCCTATATCGGCACGATGCTGGTCGGCTCGGTGCGGCTCACCCCCATCGAGATCGGCCAGCTGCCGGCCCTGCTGCTCGGCCCGCTCACCGTCGAGCCGCCCTTCCGCTCGCACGGCATCGGCCGGCGGCTGGTGGAGCGCAGCCTCGAAGCCGCGAAGGCGGCGATGGAGGCTCCCGGCGCGGCGCGCCTCGTGCTGCTGGTCGGCGACGAGCCCTATTACGGCCGGCTCGGCTTCCACCGCGTTCCCAACGGCCAGGTCAGCCTGCCGGGGCCGGTCGATCCCGCCCGCGTGCTGGTCTGCCCGCTCGACGCGACGCCGCTCGACGAGATGCGCGGCGCGGTGAGGAAGGCGTTCCGCGCCGCGCCGGCCGCGTGAGGCGTCACGCCAGCGCGTAGCGCGCCGACGGGGCCGGCGCTGTCGACAGAGACCCGCACTGCCAGCCCAATCCGTGGGGTTTGCGTCGATCGGCTGGGCATCGCCGTGCGCAAGGTCTCGGTGCGCGCTGTGCTACCGCGCCGGCTGGTACCACACACGCGCCCGGCAGGAAGCAAAGCACCAACGCAGGAGGCGGGGGAGCGTCCAGACGGAGGCCGGGCGTCACGGTCGCTATTTATCTCTTGCGCGGCGAGGCGCGAATGGGCTCACTATCCTGAGTTGATAAGGATGCCGGGGGGCCGATGAACCTGAACTCCATTGCGGCGGGCGTGACGGGTGTGGTGTCGCTGGTCGGCGCCATCGGCGGCGGGGCGATCTATGTAAGCGATCTCAAGCGCCAGTTCGACGATTCCCAGATGAAGGTCGCCCAGATGCAGGTTCTGCTCGGCGACATGCAGTCCCAGTTTAAGGGGGCCGCGAGCGGGGGCGTCCCCTCGTCCGGCGCCAGTGTGCCCGGTCCAAGGGGCGAGCGCGGGCCGATGGGGCCGCAGGGTCCCGCGGGTCCTCCCGGCGAGAACGGTCTGGACGGGCGTACGCCGTCGGCGGAGGAACTGCGACGACTGGTCGATGCGGCGGTGGAGCAGAAGCTGGCGGCGCTGAGGGCGGTCGAGTTGCCGGCCCCTGCGACGTCTCCAGCAGCGGGCGTCGCCTCATCGAACGTGCAGCCGACGGCGACGGGATGCCTGCCGGAGACGGCGATCCGTCCCGGCGAGGCTCTGGTCTTGTCCGAAGGGTTAGAGATCTGCTCGAGTAAGGGCGCATTGCTCGCCACGGTGACGGCCGTCAGCGAGGATCAGCAGTCGGTGGGCTTTCTAGCGCCCGGCGAAGGGCGCTCGAGATGCAGCTTTGGCCGCAATTGCAGCTTCAACTGGCTCGGCTATTCCAAGCGCCTGTTCATCGAGCGGTTCCTTCAGCGCGATGGCCGGCCTGTGGCCCTCGTCCGCGTCGCTTCCTAAGCGTCACCGCCCCTCCCTTGCCCACGCCGCCGCCACGCCGGCGAGCAGGATGAGCAGGCCCGACAGGCCGGCGAAGAGCGGGAACAGGCCGAGGCCGCGAACCACCGAGACGTCGCGCATGGCAAGGCCCATCCAGTCCTCGCCGGCGAAGCGCTCGCCCGAACGCACAGCGACCACGCGCGGCACGCCGCCCGAGAGGTCCGCCATGCGCCAGACGCCGCCGCCGGTGGCCTCGACGAACGGGCGCAGGGTCTGCGTGGTCGAGGTCACCTCGGCGAATTCGCGCGGGTTGAGCGGGCCGACATTGACGAGCGCCGTGTGCGTGCCGTCGCTTGCCCGCCACAGGCCGAGCGTGTCGGCCGGGAAGGTGGCGCGGAAGAGGCCCGGCGCGGCGGAATCCAGCGTTATCTGCCGTGTTGCCCCGGTCGGCGTGGTGATCGTCACCGGCGGGGCGGTGTCGCCCATGGTCTGGCGCTCGACGACGATGTCCCCGCCATGGGCCACCATCTTGAGCCGCTCCTCCTCCAGGTCCGGCTCCTTCATCAGCCAGTGGGAGAGCCGGCGCAGCAGGTCGATATGCGGGCCGCCGCCCTCATAGCCGCGCGCCCACAGCCAGAAATGGTCGGACAGCAGCAGCGCCACGCGGCCCTCGCCCACGCGGTCGAGCAGCACCACGGGCTTGCCGTTCGGCCCGTCCATCACGCTGGTGCCGCGCGGATTCTGCGCGTCGATCAGCCGGAAGAAGCGCGACCAGGCCGGCGGCTCGCTCTGCGAGCCGGGCAGGGCGCGCGTCACCGGGTGGCGCTGGCCGGCTTCGGTGAGATGGGCGCGGTAGGGCGTCTCGGTCATGGTGCCGGTCGGCGCGGCGGGCAGGATGGCATCGAGCGGCGTGTAATAGACCGAGCCGTCCGAGACATAGTCGGTGCCGGCGGCGACCAGCAGGGCGCCGCCTTCCTCCACATAGCGCACGATGTTGTCGAAATAGATCATCGGCAGCACGCCCTGCTGGGCGTAGCGGTCGAAGATGATCAGGTCGAAATCCTTAATCTTCTGCTGGAACAGCTCGCGCGTCGGGAAGGCGATGAGCGACAGCTCGTTGATCGGCGTGCCGTCCTGCTTCTCCGGCGGGCGCAGGATGGTGAAGTGCACGAGGTCGACATTGGCGTCGGACTTCAAGAGGTTGCGCCAGGTGCGCTCGCCCACATGCGGCTCGCCGGAGACGAGCAGCACGCGCAGCTTGTCGCGCACGCCGTCGATGGAGACCGCCGCGCGGTTGTTCACCGGCGTCAGCTCGCCGGCAAGGCCCGCCGCCTCGATCTCGACGATGTTGGCGCCGGCATGGGTGATCTCGACCTCGACATTCGCCGGCTGGCCGGCGGTGACGATGGGGCGCGCCACCACCTCGCCGTCGCGGCGCACGGTGACGGCGACGCGCGCGCCGGCGGGGGCGCCCTCGTCCTCGACGCGGTAGCCGATGGTCTGCTTCTGCCCGACGATGCCGAAGCGCGGGGTGGAGGTGAGTGCCACGCGACGGTCGCGCTCGCCTTCCAGCCCGGAGACGATGGCGTGCACCGGCGCGCGGAAGCCGAGCGCGGCGACCGTGGCGGGAATGTCGTGCACGCGCCCGTCGGTGATGAAGATGGCGCCGGCCACCCGCTCGGGCGGCACGTCGGCAAGGCCGGCGGAGAGCGCGGTGAACAGCCGGGTGCCGTCCACCTCGCCGGCGCCGCCGCCGGCGTCGATGAAGCGGATCTCGGCGCCCTGTTCCTTCAGCCTTGCGAGACGGGTCTCCAGCTCGGCGCGGGCGGCCTGCGTCATCTGCGTGCGGTCGCCGAACTCCTGGCTGGCGCTCTTGTCGACGACGACGGCGACGACGGTGGAGAGCGGTTCGCGCTCCTCCTGCGTCAGCGAGGGGTTGGCCAGCGCCAGCACGGCCAGCGCGATGGCGAGCGCGCGCAGCAGCGAGCCGCGCGTGCGCGAGACGATCACCAGCAGCGCCACCACACCCGCGACGACGGCGGCCGCGATCAGCCAGGGCAGGGGGATGAGCGGATCGAAGGCGAGGCCGAGATTCATGCGGGGGATCCGTCGGCGCGGGTGTTACCCCCTCTCCCCGTGGGGGAGAGGGATGGGGTGAGGGGGCTACGCCCACTGGCAGCGTCGTCGCCCCTCACCGACCCGCTGCGCGGGCCACCTCTCCCCGACGGGGAGAGGGAGGCGGGCTGCGTGACCTGGGAAAAACTCATTGCCCCAGCCTTTCCAGCAGGGCCGGCACGTGGACCTGGTCGGCCTTGTAGTTGCCGGTGAGCACATACATCACGAGGTTGGCTCCGGCGCGGTAGGCGAGTTCGCGCTGGCGCTGGCTGGAGCCGGAGACCGGCAGCATGGGCTGGCCGGCATCGTCCACCGCCCAGGCGCCGGCGAGGTCGTTGGAGGTGAGGATGACCGGCGAAACGCCGTCGCCGGCGCGGGCCGGGCGGTCCTCGCCGTCCTCGGCGGCCGGCAGCGCCTCCACCCAGGTGGTGCCGCCGGTGAATCGGCCGGGGAAGTCGCGCAGCAGGTAGAACGCCTTGGTCAGCACGTGATCGCGCGGAACGGGTTCGAGTTCCGGTATGTCGAGGCCCGAAAGGATGGCGCGCAGCGTGTCGTTGGCCGGCGAGCCGGCACCGTTCGAGCCGGGCAGCGTCGTCTCGGCGTCGCGGGTGTCGAACACGATGGTGCCGCCCTGCTTCATGAAGGCGTCGATGCGCGCCAGCGCCTCCGGGCTCGGGCGCTCCGCGCCGGGCACGATGGGCCAGTAGAGCAGCGGGAAGAAAGACAGCTCGTCGCGGGCGATATCGACGCCCATCGGCTCGCCCGCCTCCAGCGCGGTGCGCTCGCCGAGGAAGGTGGTCAGCCCGCGCAGCCCGGCGCGGCTCACCGCGTCGGTCTCGGCGTCGCCGGTGACGACATAGGCGAGCCGGGTGGCGCTGGTGGCCTGGATGGCGAAATCGGCCTCGCCCGCCGTCATCGACGTGTCGGGCGCGGCTGCCGGCGTGCCGGGCGCGGCCTGCGCCACCGGCCGGGGTTGGGCGCCCGCGGGTGAGGGCGGCAGGGCGGCGGCGAGGCCGAGGGCGAGCAGCAGGGCCGCGCTGGCGGCGCGGCGGGCGGTGAGGCGGGTGAAGCCGCCGGCGAGCAGGAACACGATCATGGCGTCGATCAGCAGGAAGGCGAGCAGCGCCAGCAGCAGCGGCGCGCGCAGGTCGCGCGGGGTGGCGTCGCGATAGGGCTCCAGCCTTCCGAGGCCGGAGAGGTCGAGCGCGACGAGCCGGTCGCGCGGCAGCAGCGCGTTGACCGCGACCAGCCCCTCGGGCGGGCCATAGAAGCCGGGCGGATGGTCGGCGCTGGCGCGGCCGGCATAGCCGACCGGGATCGCCTTGGCGGTCGGCGTGGTAGGCCGGAACGCTCCGAAGCCGTCGAGAAGGCGGCTCGGCGCGATGGTCTCGCCGGTGGTGGTGGTCGTGCCGCCGGCATCGGTGCTGGCCTCGCTGGCGCTGGAGCCGCCCAGCGCCACAACGCGGCGCAGCATTTCGACGAAGGCGCCGGAGATCGGCAGGTTCGACCATGAGGTGTCGGCGGTGACGTGGAACAGCACCAGCGCGCCCGCGCCGCTGCGCTCGCCGGTGACGAGCGGCGTGCCGTCGGTGAGCGTCGCCCAGGTGCGCGAGGCGAGCAGCCCGTCCGGCTCGGCGAGAACCTGCCGCTCGACGGTGACGTCGTTGGGCACGGCCAGCTCGCGGAACGGGCCTTCGGCGGTGAAGCTGCCGAGCGACTGCGGCTGCTCCCAGGAGAGCGAGCCGCCGAGCACGCGCCCGCCGCGCCGCAGCGTCACCGGCACGAGGTCGTCCGAACCGTTGGCGAGGCGCGGGCCGGCAAAGCGGATGAGCACGCCGCCGCCCTCGATCCAGCGCGCGAGACGCGCCCGCGTCTCCGGCTGCAGCGTGCCGACGTCGGACAGGATGATGACCGGCAGCTTGGCGTCGATGAAGCGGTCGATCGCCTCGGCCGTACCGGCGCCGTCGGCGGTGCGGATGTCGGCGAAAGGACCGAGCGCACGGGTGAGATAATAGGAGGGCGCGAGCAGCGGCTGGCGCTGGTCGGCGGAGGTGCCCGAGACGATGCCGACCGCACGGCGGCGCCAGCGCTTGTCGAGAAGCTGGACGGCGCCGGCAGAGGCTTCGTCGGCGACGTCGAGGCGGGCGATCTCGTTGCGGATCTCCACCGGCACGTCGAAGCGCGCCTCGGTCTCTTTCGCGCCGGGCTCGAAGGCGAAGGGCGCTTCGCCAAGCAGCAGGCCGCGCATGTCGTGCGCCCGCACCGTGCCGCTCCGGGGCAGCGTGTCGCGGTCGGCGCGCACCACCTTCACGGTGAGCGCGTCCACCGCATTGTCGGCTGCCACGAGCGCCAGCGGCTCCTCGACGCCGTCGACCAGCGTGGTGAGCGGGCGATCGCCGACGGCGGCGGCGATGTCGGCGGGGACGCCTTCCGTGCCCTCCAGCGCCACGCCGTCGGAGAGATAGACGACGGAGGCCTCCGGCGCGGCGGCGAGCGCCTTGCGCAGGCTGGCCAGCGCCGGCGCGCGGTCCGGCAGATGCGGCACGGGCGCGAGGGTGCGCAGGCGCTCGCGCGCCTCGTTGGGCGCCATCACACGCGCATCGAGCGGCGGCTCGCCGGTCGGGATGAGCACGATGCCGCGTCCTTCGAGATCGGCGTCCGCCACCACGCCCTCGGCGCTGGTGCGGCGCGAGTTCCAGCTCGCGGCGGCCGGCCAGCCGGAATCGATCAGCAGCACGACGGGCCCGGAGGCGGCGGGGCCGGCGACCGGCGGATTCCAGATCGGGCCGGCGGCGGCAATGATGATGACGGCGGCGAGCAGCAGGCGCAGCGCGGTGAGCCACCACGGCGTGCGGGCCGGCGTCTCCTCCTTCGGGGGGATGTCGAGCAGCAGCCGGGTCGGCGCGAAGGACACCTTGCGCGGGCGCGGCGGCACCAGCCGCAGCAGGAACCACAGCAGCGGCAGGCCGGCGAGCGCGGCCAGCAGCAGCGGGGTGGTGAAGGCGAGAGGAAGCCCCATCATGCCGCGTGCCCCGCTTCTTCGGACGCGCCCTCGCGCGGGGGCACCGCGCCATGCCCGCCGCTCATGCGGGCGTGCAGGGCAAGCAGCAGTTCGCTCGCCGGCCGGTCGGTGCGGTGGACGACGAAGCTCCAGGTGCGGCGCTCGGCCTCGTGGCGGATCGTGTCGCGATGGGTGGCGACGCGGGCGACATATTCCGCCCGCACCGTCTCGGCGCGACCGATGGTGAGGGTGGCGCCGGTCTCGGGTTCGCGGAACTCGACGCGGCCGGAGAAGGGGAAGGTCTCCTCCGCGGGGTCGCAAATCTGCACGACATGGCCGTGCGCGCCGGAGGAAGACAGGCCGGCAAGGCTCGCCACCACTTCGCGGGTGGGGCTCCACAGGTCGCCCAGCAGCACCACCTCGGCGAGCGGGGAGGGCGAGAAGGCGGGCGGCAGGCTCTGCGGAAGGCTCGGCGCGTGGACGAGCGACTCGGCCATCTTTTCGACGATGCGCCGCGAGGCGGAGGGGCGCATCACGCCGGGAATGCCGACGCGTTCGCCCCCGCGCACCAGCAGCTCGGCCAGCGCGAAGGCGACGATGAGGGCTCGGTCGCGCTTGGTCTCCCAGACGAGGGGCGAGGCGAACACCATGGAGGAAGACAGATCCGGCCAGATCCACACCGTGTGGGCGGCCTCCCATTCGCGCTCGCGCACATAGAGATGGTCGTCGCGGGCGGAGCGGCGCCAGTCGACGCGCGAAGACGGCTCGCCATCCATGAAGCGGCGGTACTGCCAGAAATTCTCGCCGGTGCCCGCGCGGCGGCGCCCGTGCAGGCCGTGATGCACGCTGGCCGCGATGCGGCGCGCCTCCAGCACGAGGCGGGGCATGGCGGCCACGAGGCCGGCCGCGTCCTGCGCTGCGCTTCGCACGGCTGTGTCGGCGTCGAACTCCACCCGCTCAGGTCTCCGTCACATGCTGCCGAGGCACCGGCCCACGGCAATGCAAACCACCAGCCACACGGCTGGACTCAACGCGTCGCGCCCAGCTCAGCCGATCTTGCGGGCGAGCTTGGCGATGACGCCGGGCACGCTTTCGCCATCCGCACGTGCCGCGAAGGTCAGTGCCATGCGGTGCTTCAGCACCGGCTCGGCGAGCGCCACCACGTCGTCGATGGAGGGGGCGTAGCGCCCGTCCAGCAGGGCGCGGGCGCGCACCGCCAGCATCAGCGACTGCGAGGCGCGTGGGCCGGGGCCCCAGGCGATGAACTTCGAGAGGTCGCCCGCATCCGCGCCGGGGCGGGCCGAGCGCACCAGCGTGAGGATCGCCTCGACGACCGACTCGCCGACCGGCAGGCGGCGCACCAGCCGCTGGGCGGCGGCGAGTTCCTCGGCGGTCATCACCGCGCGGGGCTTGGTCTCCTCGGCGCTGGTGGTGTCGAACAGGATCTTCCGCTCGGCGTCGCGGTCGGGATAGTCGACGTCGATCTCCATGAGGAAGCGGTCGAGCTGCGCCTCGGGAAGCGGATAGGTGCCTTCCTGCTCCAGCGGGTTCTGCGTCGCCAGCACGTGGAAGGGCTTGGGCAAATCGTGGCGCACGCCGGCGACCGTGACATGGCCTTCCTGCATCGACTGCAGCAGGGCGGACTGGGTGCGCGGCGAGGCGCGGTTGATCTCGTCCGCCATCAGGAGCTGGGCGAAGACCGGGCCGGGAATGAAGCGGAAGGAGCGGCGCCCGCCGGCGCTCTCCTCCAGCACCTCGGCGCCGAGAATGTCGGAGGGCATGAGGTCGGGGGTGAACTGCACGCGCCGCGCGTCGAGGCCGAGCACGACGCCGAGCGTCTCCACCAGCTTGGTCTTGGCGAGGCCGGGCACGCCGACCAGCAGGCCGTGGCCGCCGGACAGGATGGTGATGAGCGTGCGCTCGACCACCGCCTCCTGGCCGAAGATCACCGCGCCGATGCCGGCGCGGGCGGCGCGCACATTGGCGGCGGTCGATTCCGCCGAGCGGATGATCATGTCGTCGAGGGACTCGAAATTCTCGCCGGTGGCGGATGTCATGCCGTGCTCCTGCAATCACCGATACCCGTGTCGGGACGACACGCCGAAAGGCACTCCGAAACGACCCTTGCCGGACATGGTGCAATGCAACAAAGAATATTGCAATGCACCCACCTCCTTACCGTTCCCGGATGCACCGGGAGCGGAGCTGAGGCTTTCGGAAGGGCAAGCTTACGCTATCTTGCAACCGCGTCGACTATCGGGCGGGGGATCACGACTGCGCGATTGCACCCGTGTGACACGGATTTGGCTATGACTTCAGGAGCTTCCGGCCGACTTGACGAATTGGTGCGCGCGGTCGGGGACGACCGGGCGCGGCCATTGCCGCCGGTGGAGAACTGGAATCCGCCCGATTGTGGCGAGATCGACATCGTCATCGACCGCGAGGGCGTCTGGCACCATGAGGGGCGGCCGATTCGTCGCCCGGCGCTGGTGCGCCTGTTCGCCTCGGTGCTCAAGCGCGAAGGCGAGCGGCATGTGCTTGTCACGCCGGTGGAAAAGCTCGGCATCCGGGTCGAGGACGCGCCCTTTCTCGCCGTCGAGATGAATGTCGAGACCGGCGCCTCCGGCACCCGCCTTGTCTTCCGCACCAATATGGACGACCTCGTGGCCTGCGACGAGGAGCACCCGCTGCGCGTGGAGACGGCGGCGGACGGGACGCCGCGACCCTATATATATGTCCGCCGCGGCCTGTGGGCGCGGCTCACCCGGCCCGTCTTCCTTGAACTCGCCGAGCGGGCGGAGGAACGCATCGAGGGCGGGCAGGCCAGCTTCGGCGTCGCCTCGGGCGGCGCCTTCTTCGCGCTGGCGCCCGCCGGCACCGTGAAAGAGAGCCTATGACCGCCGTGCCGCATGCCCTGCCCACCACCGACGCGACCATCGACGACGTGAGCGCCCCGCTCACGCTGGAGGATTTCGTCGCCCGTGCCCGCGCGCGCCTGCTCGCCGTGCCCGACCTCACCGGCGAGCCGCCGCGCGGCGACCATGAGCTGACGCCGGAGTTCCGCGTGCTGGTCGACGCGCTGCCGGTGCGCGGCGCGGCGGTGCTGGTGCCGGTCATCGCCCGGCCCGAGCCGACCGTGCTGCTGACGCTGCGCGCTTCGCATCTGGCGAACCATGCCGGCCAGATTTCCTTTCCCGGCGGCAAGATCGACCCGCAGGACGACGGCCCGCTGGGCGCCGCGTTGCGCGAGGCGGAGGAGGAGGTCGGCCTGTCCCGCCATCTCGTCCGGCCGCTCGGCTATCTCGACGCCTATCTCTCGCGCACGGGCTTCCGCATCGTGCCCGTGGTGGCGATAGTGGAGCCGGATTTCGCGCTCACGCTCAATCCGGGCGAGGTGGACGAGGCTTTCGAGGTGCCGCTCGACTTCCTGATGCGGCCTGGCAACCATGTGCGCGAGACGCGCGAATGGCTCGGCATGATGCGCACCTTCCACGCCATGACCTTTGAGAAGCGCCGCATCTGGGGGATCACGGCCGGGATCCTGCGCGCGCTCTATGAGCGGGTTTACACGCCATGACCCGTCTTCTCGCCGAGATCGCGCTGTTCCTGCTGCCCTTTGCCGCCTTCGCGCTCTATCTGCGATTCGGACGGAAGGTGGATTCGGTCTTCGCCGGCTGGTCGTTGCGCGCGCTCATCCTCTGCGCGGTTGTCGCCGTGCTGCTGGTGGCGGCGAGCCTCTATTTCGTCGAATCCGCCGGGCGCGGGCCGACCACGGGGCGCTACGTGCCGCCGACCTGGCAGGACGGGGTGTTGATCCCCGGCCATGTCGAGTGAGGCCGCCCGCGTGAGCCCGTCCCGATGAATCCGCTGCTCGACGGGCGCCCCGGCCTTGCGCGCGTGCTCGCCGCGCTCGACGGCGAGGGCGAGGAGGCCCGCATCGTCGGCGGCGCGGTACGCGACTGGCTGATCGGGCGCGGCCTGCGTTCCGACATCGACATCGCCACCACCGCGACGCCCGACGAGGTGACGCGCCGCGCGCATGCGGCTGGACTGAAGCCGGTACCGACCGGCATCGAGCACGGCACGGTGACGGTGGTCGCGCAGGGCGAGCCCTATGAGGTGACGACGCTGCGCGAGGATGTGGAGACCGACGGCCGCCGCGCCCGCGTCGTGTTCGGCCGGAGCTGGGAGCACGACGCCGCGCGGCGCGACTTCACCATGAACGCGCTCTACCTCACGCGCGCCGGCGAACTGGTCGATCTCGTCGGCGGCGCGGCGGATGCGAAGGCCGGGCGGGTGCGCTTCATCGGCGACCCGGATGTGCGCATCGCCGAGGATTATCTGCGCATATTGCGCCTGTTCCGCTTCCACGCCGGTTTTGGCCGGGGCCCGCTGGATGAGGCGGCACTGGCGGCGGCGATCCGCAACCGCGCAGGGCTCGACCTTCTCTCGCGCGAGCGGGTGCGGGCGGAGACGCTGAAGCTCATCGTCGCCCCGCGCGCCGCCGAAACGCTGGAACAGATGCAGGCCGCCGGCCTGCTGGCGCCGGTGCTGGGCGGCACGGGGGACGTGTCGGCCTTCGCACGGCTTGCCGCGATCGAGGCGGCGCTCGGCATGACGCCCGACCCGGTGCGCCGTCTCGGCGCGCTCGCCGTGCGCGGGGAGGACGACGCGCAGGCGTTGCGCGCGCGGCTACGGCTTTCCAATCACGAGGCCGAGCGCCTCGCCGCGCTGGCCGGCCCGGCGCCGGCGCCCGCCATGTGCGAGAAGGGGCAGAAGGCGTTCCTCTACCGCATGGGGCGCGAGGCGTTCCAGGACCGGGCGCTGATCGCCTTCGCCCGCTCGGGCGCGCCACTCGGCGACGAGGGCTGGCGTGCGCTCGCCGCGCTCGCTGCCGACTGGCCGATCCCGCTTTTTCCGTTGAAGGCGAAGGATTTTATCGCCTGCGGCGTGATACCCGGCCCGTCGCTCGGCGCCGCCCTCAAGCGCGCCGAGGAAGCCTGGATCGAGGCGGGGTTTCCGATGGATGCGCCGGCGCTGGAAGAGATCGTGGCGGGGGCGTTGGGGTGATGTCCTTGTGGGGAGTGGTTGAGTCTATTGGGTCCATCGTTGGGTTGTTAACGGGCATTTTTGTGATCTATGATAAATTATTCAAAAATGTTCCGGTTATGTATTTTGATGTCCTGACATTTTCTTCAGGATATAGAAGTATTATCTTAAGGATAAAAAATGTAAGCCAGAGGCCAATTTTAGTTAAATTTGCCAGAGCTAAAAACAGGAATACTTTTTCATTGGGTCTAGGAGATGGCGCGCGCGATTCTATCGTTTCGCTTATCTCAAAGGGCGCCTGTGTTTCTATTGATGGAAATTCGGATTATTATCTAAAAGTAGTAAATTCTTTTGATTTTGATTTAGTTAAAGATGATGAAATTTTGAGCGCTTATGTTAAGTGGAGGTTTGCTCAATATAGTATACATAATATATGGAGGTGTAAAAAATTATCAATAAAGAAAGAAGACTATAAAATTCTCTTGAATAAAGAGGCCATTGACAATTGATAGTGTTTCCCAATCCTCACGGCCACTTCACCACCGGCGGCATGGAGGAGAGGATGGAATCCACATTGCCGCCGGTCTTCAGGCCGAACAGCGTGCCGCGGTCGTAGAGCAGGTTGAACTCGACATAGCGCCCGCGGCGGACGAGCTGTTCCTCGCGCGCCGCCGCGTCCCACGGCGTCGCCATGTTCGCCCGCACGAGGCGGGGATAGACGTCGAGGAAGGCGAGGCCGACCGCCTTGGTGAAGTGGAAGTCGGCGTCGCGGTCGCCCGAATCCAGCCAGTCGTAGAAGATGCCGCCGATGCCGCGCATCTCCTTGCGGTGCGGCAGATAGAAATACTCGTCGCACCACGCTTTGTAACGCTCGTAGTCGATGTGCGGGCGGCCCTCGCAGGCGCCGCGCATCGCTGCGTGGAAGGCGAGCGAATCCGGGTCTTCCTGCGTGCGGCGCGCGTCGAGCACCGGGGTGAGGTCGGCCCCGCCGCCGAACCACGCCTTGGTGGTGACGACGAAGCGGGTGTTCATGTGCACCGCCGGCACGTGCGGGTTGGTCATGTGGGCGATGAGCGAGATGCCGGTGGCGTGGAAGCGCGGGTCTTCCTCGGCGCCGGGGATCTGCTTGCGGAATTCGGGCGCGAATTCGCCATGCACGGTCGAGCAGTGCACACCGACCTTCTCGAACAGCCTTCCGCGCAGGATCGACATGACGCCGCCGCCGCCCGGCGCGCCGGAATGGTCGGTACGCTGCCACGGCGTGCGCTCAAAGCGGCCGGGCGCGCCGGGATAGAGCGCGTCCGGCGCCTCGTCCTCAAGCGCCTCGAAGGCGGCGCAGATGCGGTCGCGCAATTCCTCGAACCACAGGCGGGCGGCTTGCTTGCGGGCGTCGGTCTCGTCGGTCATGGCACTCTCCCGGACGGCTGCCGCGTTCTAGCCGCTCGCGCGGCCGGCCGGAAGGGCGGGCTCAGACGACCGAGCCGGACAGCGCGCCGATGACATAGGTCGCCGCCATGGCGAGCGCGCCCCAGAAGGTGACGCGGCCGGCCGCCTTCAGCGGGTCCGATCCGCCGGCCCGCGCGCCGGCGACGCCGAGCACGGCGAGGAAGACCAGCGCCGCCGCCGAGACAGTGACCGGCAGGCTGGAGTCCGGCGCCAGCAGCACCGTCGCCAGCGGCAGCGCCGCGCCGGCTGCGAAGCTCGCCGCCGAGGCCAATGCCGCCTGCACCGGCCGCGCGGCGGTGATCTCGTTGATGCCGAGCTCGTCGCGCGCATGCGCCTCCAGCGCGTCGGCGGCCATCAGCCGGGTCGCGACCTCCTCCGCCAGCGCCGGATCGAGCCCGCGCGCCACATAGATGGCCGCCAGCTCGGCGTGTTCGGCGGCGGGATCGGTGGCGAGTTCCTCGCGCTCGCGGGCGAGGTCGGCCTTTTCCGTGTCGGCCTGCGAGGACACCGAGACATATTCGCCGGCCGCCATCGACATCGCCCCGGCCACCAGACCGGCGATGCCGGCCAGCAGCACGGCGCTGCGCTCGGCATCGGCGGCGGCGACGCCGACGATCAGGCTCGCGGTGGACAGGATGCCGTCATTGGCCCCCAGCACCGCCGCGCGCAGCCAGCCGGCGCGGTCCATGAAGTGTCGTTCGGCGTGGCGCGGGCGCATCGGTCTCGTCTCCCTCAGGTTGGTGGAGCAGTTTCCCCGCTCCGCTTTACGCGGGTATGATGATGGAGGGCACGCAGATGCGGTTCCGACACACTGGTGCCGCAAGGGCGGCGCAGAAGGCGGCGCATGTTCGCGCGCATCTTCGCCTTCTTCGAGAATCGGGTCGATCCCTTCCGGCCGACGCCCATCGAGCGTCCGCCCGAAGGGCTGCTTGCCTTCTACTGGCATTTCGTGCGGCAGACCGGCTGGGTCTATGTCGCCGCGCTCGGCGCCGCCTTCCTGGTCGCCATCATCGAGGTGTCGCTGTTCCGCTATATCGGCCAGATCGTCGACCTCGTTCAGTCCTCCAGCCCGCAGACGATCTTCGCCGACCATGGCGGGCTGCTGCTGTGGATGGGCTTCGTGGTGGTGGTCGCGCGCCCCTGCGCCAACCTGCTGCACGACCTGCTGGTGCGCCAGTCGATCACCGCCAAGGTCGGGCCGATGATCCGCTGGCAGTCCTATCGCTGGATCATCCGCCAGAGCGTGGGCTTCTTCAGCAATGACTTCGCCGGTCGCATCGCCACCCGCGTGCTGCAGGCCGGGCCGGCGGTGCGCGGCTCGGTGGTGGAGGTGATCGACGCGCTCTGGTACGCCGGCATCTACGCGGTCAGCGCGGTGCTGCTCTTCGCCGAGGCCGACTGGCGGCTCGCCATGCCGATGGTGGCGTGGATCGTGCTCTACATCGTCGCGCTCACCGTCTTCGTGCCCAAGATACGGCACCTGTCGAAGAGCACCGCCGAGAGCAATTCGGCGCTGACCGGACGCGTGGTCGACAGCTACACCAACATATTGACGGTGAAGCTGTTCGCCCATTCCGACCGCGAGGACAGCTATGTCCGCTCGGCGCTCGCCCGCAATATCGACGACAACAGCCGCCAGCAGCGCCACATCACCCGCATGGCGGCGACGGTGAGCGTGCTGAACAGCCTGATGCTCGGCGGCGTCGGCGGGCTCGGCCTCTGGCTGTGGTCGATCGGGGCGATCAATCTCGGCGCCATCGCGCTGTCCACGGGCCTCGCCATCCGCATCACCAACATGTCCGGCTGGATCATGTGGGTGGTGACCGGCGTGTTCGAGAATGTCGGCACTGTGCAGGAGGCGATCACCACGCTGGCGCGCCCGCGCGAGGTGGTGGATGCGCCCGGCGCGCCGGAGCTGGCCGCCGTGCGCGGCGAGATACGCTTCGACGATGTCAGCTTCCACTACGGCAAGGGGGCGGGCGTCATCGACGACCTGTCGCTGGTCATCCGTCCCGGCGAGCGGGTGGGGCTGGTCGGCCCCTCGGGCGCGGGCAAGTCGACGCTGATGAGCCTGCTGCTGCGCTTCTACGATCCCGAGAAGGGCCGCGTGCTGATCGACGGGCAGGACGTTGCCGGCATCGCGCAGGAGAGCCTGCGCGCGCAGATCGGCGTGGTGACGCAGGACACCTCGCTGATGCACCGCTCGGTGCGCGACAACATCCGCTACGGCCGTCCCGACGCCGACGAGGCGGCGGTGTGGGAGGCGGCGCGGCGCGCCCATGCCGCCGAGTTCATCGCCGAACTGGCCGACCCGCAGGGCCGCATCGGGCTCGACGCTCATGTCGGCGAGCGCGGCGTGAAGCTGTCCGGCGGCCAGCGCCAGCGCATCGCCATCGCCCGCGTGCTGCTGAAGGACGCGCCGATCCTGGTGCTGGACGAGGCCACCTCGGCGCTCGATTCGGAGGTCGAGGCGGCGATCCAGACCAATCTCGACACGCTGATGGCGGGCAAGACCGTGATCGCCATCGCCCACCGCCTCTCCACCATCGCCCGCATGGACCGGCTGGTGGTGATGGAGCACGGGCGCATCGTCGAGAGCGGCACCCATGCCGAGCTGGTCGCGCGCGGCGGCCTCTATGCCCGCCTCTGGCAGCGCCAGTCCGGCGGCTTCATCGACGCCGAGGAAGCGGAAGGCGAGCCGGCGCGCGAACGCGAGGCGGCGGCGGAGTAGCCAAGCGCGTCGCCGTGCCTAAAGCTCGATCCCCAGCTCGCGCAGGATGCGGAGCTTGGCGGCGGGGTCCTTCGGCGAGTTGGGGTGGCAGACATAGGCGTGGTCCATCGTTTCGGGCCGCGTGCCGTGCCGCTGGTAGAAGCTGTGCGGCAGGGCGGAGAGCCGCAGCCCGGTCCTGCCGCAGCGCCCGGCGACCGAGCGCGTCCAGCCGTCCTCGATGCGGCCATGCTCCCAGTTCGCCGGCCGCGATTCCCAGCGCAGGTCGAAACCCTCCAGCAGGCTCAGGTTGAGGCCGCGCTGGTCGCTGCCGTCGAAGCGGCGGATGGAGGTCTCCAGCAGGTCGATGACGGCCTCGCCGGGCCGCATGAAGAAGAAGCCCATGCAGACCGAGAAGCCCCACGCCGTCTTGGCCTCCTGCGGAAAGGAGCCGGGCTGGAAGGCCATGTCGGCCTCGCCGCGCAGGATGTCGTCGACGGGATCCCTGAGCCAGATGGCATCCACGTCGCTGTAGAGGACGGAGCGGCCCTGCCGGAGATAGGCGAGGGCGGTCGTCATCTTAAGCGAGTTGGTGAACGAGGCCTGGTCGTTCGGGAAGGTGCTGTCGGGATACCGGGTCTTTTCGGACCGCGACATGGGCTGCCCGCCGGAGGCGTCCTCGCAGACATGGCCGCTGTCGCCCAGCATCGCGTAGGCGCGGGCATCCGAGCAGATGAAGATGGGCTCCATGCCGGTGGTTTTGCGGACCGACCGCGCCCACGCCCGGCCGAGTTCGGCATAGGATTCGTCGATGACCGTGAAGATGACCGGCGGCTGGACGGCGAGGGAGGTGTCTGCGTCGTGTCCGGCGTCGGGTCGCATAAATCGGGAATCCGGTATGTTCGTTCGGGCGTCACCTCGGCCCGGGCCGCGCGGCGCCCGAACCTTCTTTGCCGGCAGGTATCCCGTTATCCCGCAGCAATCGCAAGCACGAGAATCAGCTGCCTCGCAGCTGACGCGGAAATCCGTGCGTCTGGCGCAGGGCCTCTCCGAGGATCATCGCGCCGGCCAGCGCCACGTTGAGCGAGCGGGCGTCCGCCACCAGCGGGATACGGATGCGCCCATTCGCCGCTGCGTGCACCGCCTCCGGCACGCCGGCGCTCTCGCGTCCCAGCAGCAGCACGTCGTCGCCCTGGAAGGCGAAGTCCGTATGGGCGACCGCGCCGTGAGTCGTGCACAGCACCAGCCGGCGCCCCTGCGCCGCCCGCCATGCCTCGAAGGCGGCGAAGCTCGCGTGCCGCGCGATCACCGCGCGGTCGAGATAATCCATGCCGGCGCGCCGGAAGCCGGCATCGCCGACCGGGAATCCCGCCGGTTCGATGATGTGCAGGCCGAGGCCGAGGCAGGCGCAGGCGCGTGCCAGCGTGCCGGCATTCTGCGCGATGTCCGGCTGGTAGAGGGCGAGCGCCAGCGTCATCCGATTGTCGTCTCCTGTGCGGGCCTTGCGCCCTTTTCCGGCGCCGCCGGGTCCCGGGCGCGCGGACAGATGGGGGAAGGACGGACTGCCGCACTGCCTTCATCTGGACAAGGATCGGTTCCGATGCAATTAGAGGCACTCGAAGGTAGGGTCGACCGCGCGCCACGCGGCCGCACGCCCGTTTCGCGCGAGCATCCGACAACGGATCGAGGCGGGCTTCGCGGGTGGGTGCGGTTGCGGGCATGAGGGGAAAGGGAACCAATCGTGGCAGCAACTGAGACGGCGGGTACCACGCGCCGCGACTTCCTCTACATCGCGACCGGCGCCATGGGCGCGGTCGGTGCCGCGGCCGTCGTCTGGCCCTTCATCTCCCAGCTCCAGCCCGATGCCTCGGTTCTCGCGCTGTCGTCGACCGAGGTCGACCTGTCGCAGATCGCCGAAGGGCAGATGGTCACCGTGAAGTGGCGCGGCAAGCCGGTCTTCGTGTGGAACCGCACGGAGAAGGACATCAACGAGGCCAAGGAAGTGCAGGTTTCCGCGCTTCTTGACCCGGTCGCCCGCAACGCCAACCTGCCCGCCGACGCGCCGGCGACGGACGCCAACCGCGCCGCCGTCGACAAGGAGAAGTGGCTGGTGGTGATCGGCATCTGCACGCATCTGGGCTGCGTGCCGATCGGTCATTCCGGCGAGTATGACGGGTGGTTCTGCCCCTGCCACGGCTCCGAATACGACACGGCCGGGCGCGTGCGCCGTGGCCCGGCGCCGGAGAACCTGGCGATTCCGCCCTTCAATTTCGTGTCCGACACGAAGATCTCCATCGGCTGATCGGCCCACAGGGAGCTGCATAAAATGAGCGGACACTCCACGTTCGAGCCGAAGCACCCGGCGCTCAAGTGGTTCGAAAGCCGGCTGCCGCTGGTCGGGCTGGTTCATTCCTCCTTCGTCGCCTACCCGACCCCGCGGAACCTGAACTACTGGTGGACCTTCGGCGGCATCCTGTCGCTGATGCTGGGCGTGCAGATCATCTCCGGCGTCGTGCTGGTGATGCACTACACCCCGCATGTGACGCTGGCCTTCGACTCGGTCGAGCACATCATGCGCGACGTCAGCTATGGCTGGCTGATCCGCTACATCCACGCCAACGGCGCCTCGATGTTCTTCATCGCGGTGTACATCCACATCTTCCGCGGCCTCTATTACGGGTCCTACAAGAACCCGCGCGAGGTGCTGTGGATCCTCGGCGTGATCATCTACCTGCTGATGATGGCCACCGCCTTCATGGGCTATGTGCTGCCGTGGGGCCAGATGAGCTTCTGGGGCGCTACCGTCATCACCAACCTGTTCTCGGCCTTCCCCGTGGTCGGCCCGACCATCGTCGAATGGCTGTGGGGCGGCTTCGCGGTCGACAACCCGACGCTCAACCGCTTCTTCTCGCTGCATTACCTGCTGCCCTTCATGATCGCGGGCGTCGTCGTCCTGCACGTGTGGGCGCTGCACGTGGTCGGCCAGAACAACCCGGCCGGCGTCGAGCCGAAGAGCCCGAAGGACACCGTTCCGTTCACGCCCTACGCGACCATCAAGGACGGGTTCGGCATGGTGTGCTTCCTGATCTTCTTCGCGTGGTTCCTGTTCTACATCCCGAACTATCTCGGCCACGCCGACAACTACATCCCGGCCAACCCGCTGGTGACGCCCGCCCACATCGTGCCCGAATGGTACTACCTGCCGTTCTACGCGATGCTGCGCGCGGTGCCGGACAAGCTCGGCGGCGTGCTCACGATGTTCGGCGCCATCCTGGTGCTGTTCTTCGTGCCGTGGCTCGACACCTCCAAGGTGCGCTCGGCGACCTATCGCCCGCTCTACAAGCAGTTCTTCTGGATCTGGCTTGTCGCCTGCGTCGGCCTCGGCTGGCTCGGCTCCAAGCCGGCGGAGGGCGGCTACGTGATCGCCGGTCGCATCCTGACGGTGTACTACTTCGCGCACTTCCTGATCATCCTTCCGCTGCTCGGCCTGTTCGAGAAGCCGAAGGCCATCCCGGCCTCGATCACCGAGGCTGTGCTGGGCAAGAAAAAGGGCGCGGCTCCCGCCTCCGTGGGCGTCTCGGCGCCGCAGACCAAGGGCTGAGCGGAACACGATGAGCAACACCATGTCCTTCCGTTCCTCCCTTCTCCGTCCCCTGGCCGTGGCCTCGCTGGTCCTCGGCCTCGCGGGCCCCGCGCTGGCGCAGGAGCATGGCGCTCCCAAGCCGCACCGCGAGGACTGGAGCTTCGCCGGCCCGTTCGGCAAGTTCGACCGGGCGCAGCTTCAGCGCGGCTTCCAGGTGTTCAAGGAAGTCTGCTCCTCCTGCCATTCCGCGCACCTCTTCGCCTTCCGCAACCTCGCCCAGCCGGGCGGGCCGGAATTCAGCGAGGCGCAGGCCAAGGCGGTGGCCGAGAGCTACCAGATCCAGGACGGGCCGAACGACGCCGGCGACATGTTCGACCGGCCCGGCCGCCTGTCCGACCACTGGCCCTCGCCCTTCCCGAACGAGCAGGCGGCCCGCGCCTCGAACGGCGGCGCCTATCCGCCGGACTTCTCGACGCTGGCCAAGGCGCGCACCTACGAGGTCGGCTTCCCCGGCTTCCTGATCGACATCCTGACGCAGTATCAGGAGCAGGGGCCGGACTACATCCACGCCCTTCTGAACGGCTACAAGGAGCCCCCGGAGGGCTTCACGGTGCCGGAAGGCGCGCATTACAACGAGTACTTCCCCGGCCACGCCATCAAGATGCCGCAGCCGATCTCGGACGACCAGGTGACCTACACCGACGGCACGCCGCAGACGGTCGACCAGTATTCGCGCGACGTGACCGCCTTCATGATGTGGGTCGCCGAGCCGCATCTGGAAGCGCGCAAGCGCATCGGCTTCCAGGCGATGATCTTCCTCATCATCTTCGCCGGCCTGCTGTACTTCACCAAGAAGAAGGTCTGGAAGAGCGTCGAGCACTGAGCCGCGCTCTCCCGCCGGAGACCGACATGCGAAGGGCCCCGAGAGGGGCCCTTTTGCGTTGGGACAACGTTGGCGGGGCTGACGCGCCCGTCGAGCAACGGCTCGGGGCAGGCGGCACGAGCGTAGGCATCATGAGGGCGGGAGGATTACGCCTCCAGTCGCTCCACGAAGACGCAGTTGGTGAGCTCGAAGGCGAGGCGGCCGTGCTGGTCGGTCCCGGTCTCGCGGGTGAAGACGAGGCCCCATTCCGGGCGTGTCGCGCTTGGCTTCTTCGCCGTCACCTCGCTCTCGAAGGTGAGGGTGTCGCCCGGCCGCACCGGCCGCAGCCATTTCAGCTCCTTGAAGCCGGGAGAGGGGCCGATGCGCGGCGCCCGCAGGCCGGCCCGGCGCAGGGTCTCGCCCTCGCGCGCCCAGGCCTGCGCGCGCAGCTTCGCGCTCACCACCACGCTCTGCCAGCCGGAGGCGACGAGCCCGCCGAAATGGGTGCGCGCGCCCGCCGCCGCGTCGAGATGGAAGGACTGCGGGTCCCAGGCGCGGGCAAAGGCGAGGATTTCCGCCTCGCTGAAGGTGTAGGAGCCCAGACGCGTGGTGGCACCGATCTCGATATCCTCGAAGAACCGCATCGCCCACCCCCTCAGATCGGCCGGAAGCCGGGATTGCGCCGGCCGAACAGCACGGTGCCGACGAGATCGGTCATCACCGTGCCGTCGGCGTCGACCAGTTCGAAGCGGAACTTCACGAGCCCCATCTCCGGCCGGCTCTTGGAGGAGCGCGTCTCCAGCACCTCGCGGCGCAGGCTCAGCACCGTGCCGGGGTGCACGGGCTTGAGAAAGCGCACCTCGTCGAGGCCGGGCGAGCCGAGACAGTCGGAATTGGTGAGGAAGCCGTCGGCAGCGAGGCGCATGAAGATGCAGCACAGGTGCCAGCCGGAGGCCGACAGCCCGCCGAGCCGCGTCGCCTCGGCGGCGGAATCGTCGAGATGGATGGGCAGCGGATCGTAGTCGTTCGCGAAGGCGAGGATCTCCTCGCGCCCGACCACATAGCGACCGCAGGTCGCCACATGGCCCTCCTGAAAGTCCTCCCAGAAGAGCATCGCTCGTCGAACTCCCTCACGCAGCTCGCCATGACAGGCGAGAGAGGCGCGAAGGTCAAGCGCGGGCCGCGTCGGGCGGACCGTCGCCTCAGTTGTTGAAGCGGAAATGCAGCACGTCGCCGTCGGCGACGACATATTCCTTGCCTTCCAGCCGCAGGCGGCCGGCATCGCGCGCGCCGGCCTCGCCTTTGCCCTTGACATAGTCGTCATAGGCGATGGTCTCGGCGCGGATGAAGCCCTTCTCGAAGTCCGAGTGGATGACGCCCGCCGCGCCCGGCGCCTTGGTGCCTGATGTGATGGTCCAGGCGCGCGCTTCCTTCGGGCCAACGGTGAAATAGGTCACGAGCTTCAGCAACTCGTAGCCGGTGCGGATGATGCGGTTGAGGCCGGGCTCCTCGAGGTCGATGGCTTCGAGATAGTCCTTCTGCTCGTCGGCCGGCAGCACGGCGATCTCGCTCTCGATCTTGGCGGAGACGACGACGGCCTTGGCGCCTTCCTCCGCCGCGCGGGCGAAAACCTCGGCGGAGAGGGAGTTGCCGGCCTTCGCCGAGGCTTCCTCGACATTGCAGACATAGAGCACCGGCTTGGAGGACAGCAGGCCGAGCATGCGGAAGGCCTTTTCCTCCTCCGGCTTCACCTCGACCAGACGCGCCGGCTTGCCGTCGCGCAGCAGCACGAGGGCGCGGGTCATCAGGTCGAGCAGTTCCTTGGCTTCCTTGTCGCCGCCCTTGGCCTTCTTCTCCAGCGCGCCGGCGCGCTTTTCCAGGCTTTCGAGATCAGCCAGCATCAGCTCGGTCTCGATGGTCTCGATGTCGGACACCGGGGCGAGCTTGCCCTCGACATGGGTGACATCGGAATCCTCGAAACAGCGCACTACATGGGCGATGGCGTCGCATTCGCGGATATTGGCGAGGAACTGGTTGCCGAGCCCCTCGCCCTTGGAGGCGCCGCGCACCAGGCCGGCAATGTCGACGAAGGTCAGCCGGGTCGGGATGATCTGCTGCGAGCCGGCGATCTGCGCCAGCGTTTCGAGGCGCGGGTCGGGCACGGCGACGTCGCCGACATTGGGCTCGATGGTGCAGAAGGGGTAGTTCGCCGCCTGTGCCGCCGCGGTCTGCGTCAGAGCGTTGAAGAGGGTCGACTTGCCGACGTTCGGCAGGCCGACGATGCCGCATTTGAAGCCCATGGTGCGATGCTCGGTCGAGAGGAACGGTTGCGAGAGGAACGGTTGCCGCCGTGGTTAGGCAGGACGGGTGGCGAATGCAAGTGCACGAGGCACGTGGAGTGGGAAGGCCCGCTCAGCCCGGCTTGCGGGCGCCGGCGGCCTTCTCCGGCGCGCCGAAGCCCTGCGCGTCGAGGAACAGGTGGATGCGGTTCTGGAACTCGTCCGGCCGGTGCGTGGCGAGGAGGCCCGCGAGGTCCGCGCAGCCGTCGCACACCGCGTCCACCCAGCCGCGCTCGGCCTTGGCGAAGTCGCTCAGCACATAGTTGTGCACCAGCGCCTTGTCGCCGGGATGACCGATGCCGAGCCGCACGCGGGGGTAATCATTGCCGCAATGGGCGGTGATGGAGCGCAGGCCGTTATGGCCGGCATTGCCGCCGCCGACCTTGGTGCGCACCTTGGCGGGCGGCAGGTCGAGCTCGTCATGGAAGACGAAGATGTCGCGCAGCTCGATCTTGTAGAAGCGCTGCGCCTCGGCGACCGCCCGGCCGGATTCGTTCATGTAGGTTTCGGGCAGCAGGGCGATGATTTTCACGCCCTCGATCTCGCCCTCGCAGGCCGCGCCCTGGAAGCGCCGGCGCCACGGCGAGAAACGGTGCCGCCGGGCGATGGCGTCCACCGCCATGAAGCCGATATTGTGCCGGTTGCCGGCATATTTCGGCCCGGGATTGCCGAGCCCGGTGAAGAGCAGCATGGCGAGCCTCCGTGCCGCCGAAGCGCGCCGCAGCCGGCGCCGAAACGACGAGAGCCGGAAGCGGGCTTCCGGCTCTCGGTTGACGGACCGTCCGGGCGAGGGGCCCGGGCGTGATCTGGACGTCAGGACTTGGCGGCTTCCGCTGCGGCGGCCGCAGCCTCGTCGGCGTCGGCTTCCTTCAGGCCCGACGGGGTGGTGATGGTGGCCAGCGTGTCGTCGCCATGGCCCGCCCAGGTCACGCCGGCCGGCAGCTTGATCGCGGAGAGGTGGATCGAGTCGCCGAAGCTGTACTTCGACACGTCGACCTCGACCGCCTCGGGGATCGATTCGGCCGGCGCGTTCAGCGAGACCGTGTGGCTGACGATGTTCAGCGTGGCGCCCTGCTTGAGGGCCGGGGCGGTGTCGGTGTTCAGGAAGTGGACCGGAACGTCGACCGAGAGGCTGGTGCCGGCCGCCACGCGCAGGAAGTCGATGTGAAGCGGGAAGTCCTTCACCGGGTCAAGCTGATAGTCGCGCGGAATGACGTGGTACTTCTGACCGTCGACGTCGACGTCGAACAGGGTGGTCAGGAAGTGGCCGGCATAGATGATGCGGTTGATCTCGACATGGTCGAGGGTGATGCCGACGGGGGGCTTGCCGTCGCCGTAGATCACGGCGGGAACACGGCCGGCGCGACGTTCGGCACGAGCGGCCCCCTTGCCGACCTTCGTGCGCGCCAGCGCCTTGAGCTGCTTGGTAGCGGTCATTGACTTGTCCTTACATGGTTGCAAAAGGACGAAGGCCGCTCGCGCGGCCCGGTCCTTCAGGCGAGGTCTGCTTGACCGCGGCGCGCCTCCAGGGGTGCGGAAAGGCCACGGACGGGCCGGCTCATAGCAGCAAAAGCCTTGGCGGGCAATGCGCCGGGGCCTGCCGCCTCAGAACTTGCCGAGCACGCCGGCCTTCACGATACCGCTGCCGGCCGAATCCGGTCCCTGGGTGCGCTCCACCGAGATGAAGCGCTCCGCCGCGCCCACCGGCGCGCGCAGTTCCACCCCTGTGGTGACAGTGCGGCTGTCGTTCAACTCCACGCTGGCGCCGAGCTTCTGGTCGCCGAGGCCGACGGGGGCCAGCGGCACGCTGTAGGTGCTGCCGACGGCGAGGCTGTCATAGAGGTTGGCCGTGCTGCCGCTCGCCGAGGCGCCCACCGTGCCGGCGGTGTAGACGGTGACATAGTCCTGCAGGAGCCCGACCTTGCCGGTGATCTCGCCGGTGCCGGAAGTGCCGGTCGTGCTGAGCGCGCCCGAGGCCGGCGCCACGGCGCTCGCCTTGGAGGAGACCGAGAGGCTGGCCGCGCCCTGCTGCAGGTCCATCCGCGTCGGCAGGTCGGCGCGTGCACGGCCGGCCACGCTGTCCTTGCCGCTGGGCAGCCAGGACGGCGACGCGGCCTGCGCCGGCGTGTCCGCCGCCGGCTCGTCGGCGCCGCCGAGGCCGAGCTCGATCAGCGTCCAGAGCGAGGGCGCGACGGCGGTCTCGGCTTCCGGGTCGAAGGGTACATAAGGGTCTTCCGGCACGTCCTGGTGTGCCGCCTCCTGCGCATTCTGCTGCGGCTGGGCGGGCGCCGTACCGTCGGCGTCGGCAGCGGCCTGCTGCGCGGCGTCATAGGGCGAGGCTTCCGCCTCGTGCGCCGGCACGACGACGATGGTCTGCCAGGGATCGAGGGAGGACGCGGCGAGGGGGGCGGGGGCGCCGAGCAGGGCGGCGGCGAGCAGGGCGCCCGTCAGCTTCGTGCACGGCAGGGTGCGCAGACTGGCGGCGCGCAGACTGTCGGGATGCGTCGCGGAAAGTCGCATCGGGGGCGTCGTCCGGTTCGTTGAGCGAGCCGGCAGGCTGGGGCCGAACTGTGGAGCGAAAATGGCGCAGCGCACAATAAGCGCCGCGCCGGGGCGGGTTTTCGCCGTTCTGGTAGAGAGCTGCCGCCGGCTCAGTCGAACAGGCTGGAGACGCTTTCCTCATGGGCGGTACGGCCGATGGCCTCGGCCAGCAGGCTGGCGATGGAGACCACGCGGATGTTGCGCGCCACCCGCACCGCCTCGGTGGGCTGGATCGAATCGGTGATCACCAGCTCCTTGAGGTTCGAGGCGGTGACGCGCGAGACGGCCCCGCCCGAGAGCACGCCATGGGTGATGTAGGCGTGCACCTCGGTGGCGCCGCGCGCCAGCAGCGCGTCGGCGGCGTTCACCAGCGTGCCGCCGGAATCGATGATGTCGTCGACGAGGATGCAGCGCCGGCCCTCGACGTCGCCGATGACGTTCATCACCTCGCTTTCGCCCGGCCGCTCGCGGCGCTTGTCGACGATGGCGAGCTGGGCGTCGATGCGCTTGGCCAGCGCACGGGCGCGCACCACGCCGCCGACGTCCGGCGACACCACGGTGATGTTGGAGAGGTCGAAGCGGGACTTGATGTCCTGCACCATCACCGGGGCCGAGAACAGATTGTCGGTCGGGATGTCGAAGAAGCCCTGGATCTGGCCGGCGTGCAGGTCGACGGTCAGCACGCGGTCGGCGCCGGCATGGGTGATGAGGTTGGCCACCAGTTTGGCCGAGATCGGCGTGCGGCCGGAGGAGCGGCGATCCTGCCGCGCATAGCCGAAATAGGGGATCACCGCGGTGATGCGTCGGGCCGAGGAGCGGCGCAGCGCATCGATGATGATGAGCAACTCCATCAGGTGATCATTGGTCGGGAAGGAGGTGGACTGCAGGACGAACACGTCCTTGCCGCGCACATTCTCCTGGATCTCGACGAAGATCTCCATGTCGGCGAAGCGGCGGACGACGGCCTTGGTCATGGACGTCTGGAGATACGCCCCGATCGCCTCCGCCAGCGGACGATTTGCGTTGCCGGCGACGAGTTTGATCGAACCGTTATTCTGAGACATTTCCGGCGCGCTCCCAGCCGTCAATAGTGCCGCCCGACCGTCGTACAGCCGTCGCGCAGACCTGATAGGCGGGCCGGCCCGGCCTGTAAAGCCGCGCGAGGCTGTTGCGGCGGCTTGTCCCTATGCGGTGGCCGCATAGGGCATCCGCACGCGGCTTCCACGCATCACGGATGGGCGGCGAAGGTGAGGGCGTTGGCCGGGGCGCCGGCGGCGGGGGCGGTCTCGGCCAGGGCGGGGCCGGGCTCCTCGCTGCCGTCGGCGACGGCCGGGCCGTCATCCTCACGCACCGGCGGGGCGTCAGCGGGATCGAGCGTGCGGGCCGGGCCGGAACCGGGGGTAGAGCCGGCCGCGAGGCGGGTGGAAATCTCGTCGAGGCTTTTGGCGGCGATGCGCTGGATCATCGCGTCGTCGAGGCCGTTCCAGACATCCTTGCCGGGGCCGACCTTCTCCACGCCGGCGACGCGGAGCACGCGCTCACGGTCGGCGTCGAACACGTCCCACACCCAGTCCACCTCGCCCTTGCCGTTCTCGACGCTGGCGGCGAGATAGCCGCGCACGCGGTAGGCGGCCTGCGACTGCCGGGAGGCGATGGGAACCTGCTGGGCCTGCGCCTCGGTGGTGAGGTTGGCCACCAGCTTGTCGAAGACGGGCTTGGGCGGGCCGTCGATGGATTCGAAGGCGAGCGCCTTGCCGCCGGAGGAGGGGGAGGAAATGGACTTGGCCGCAACCGGCTTGTTGCCGTCGGTCTGGCAGGCGCCGAGGGCCAGAGCGGCCATCAGGACCGCCGTCGTCGGCAGGCGCCGGCCCAGTGCGCGGCGAAGTCGATCGAACATGAACCATCCCCAGATGGTCGGTCGCGCCACGTATCTCCGGCAGGCGGAGTCGCGGCTGTCGCCGACGGACCGGCAATGGTTAAAACTAATTAACGATTAGGTCCAGAGGGGCCTCCGTTAAGCACTCGTTACCGTTAACGCCGACGAGGTAGGTGCGCCCGAGGCACATGGCGGTGCCGCTCTCGCTGTCCATCAGGATCATGTGCGCGAACAGCACCATGCCCGGCTCCAGCACCCAGGGATTGTCCGCGTAGAACATCGGCGGGTCCATCCAGGAGGGGGTGAACTTGGCGCCGAGCGAATAGCCGCAGGCGGCGAGGCGGTGCTTCTCCAGCCCGTGCCCGTCCATCACGTGGGCATGGGCGGCGAAGACCTCGCCGGCGGTCTTTCCCGGCACCATGGCGTGGGCGCAGGCTTCCAGTGCTTGCTTCGCGGCGGCGAACAGCTCCAGATGCCGGTCGCGCGGCGGGCCGACGACGACGGTTTCCATCATCGCCGCGTGGTAGTGGCGATAGGTGCCGGCCCATTCCAGCGTGATCTGGTCCTCGTCGTCCAGCACGCGACGGCCGGACTTGTAGCGGCACAGCAGCGCGTCGCGGCCAGGGCCGATGATGAACTCGTTGGCGGGATAATCGCCGCCGCCCCGGAAGACGGCGCCCTGCATGGCGGCGAGCACCTCGCCCTCGTCGACGCCGCCCGCGACGGTGGCGATGGCGGCCTCGCGCGCGGCCAGCGCCAGCTTGCCCGCCTGCCGGACATAGATGATCTCGGCCGGCGACTTCACCGCGCGCAGCCGGTCGACGAGGCGGGAGGCGTCGAGGAGGGTGGCGAAACCTTCGAAGGCGGCGTCGAGTTTCTTTCCCGCGCTCGCGGTGAGGCCGTAGCTTTCATATTCGACGCCGATGCGCGCGCCCGTGCCGCCGAGATCGGCCACCATGTCGCGCAGCTGCTGCTGCGGCGTGGCGTCGGCGCGGTCGGTCCACACGCGGATGTCCTCGATCAGCGAGGTGTGCTGCGCCTGCCGCAGGTCCGCCGAGCGGGTGAGCAGGCGATGCGCCCGTCCGCCCCCAGCCAGAGCGACTGGAAGAAGCAGAAGCCGAAGGTGTCGTAGCCGGTGAGCCAGTACATCGATTCCTGCTGGAACATCAGCAGGCCGTCGAGACCCTGTTCGGCCATGACCGCGAGCAGGCGCTGCCGCCGGCGCTCGAATTCGGGTCCGGTGAAATGCAGCGCCATGGCAATTCCTCAGATTGTCGTTTCCTCAGACCAGCGTGATGGCGGCGACGAGGCGTCCGTAGTCGGGTTCGCCGCGATGGGTGGCACGGCGATAGGAGAAGAAGCGCGCCTCGTCGGCATAGGTGTCGAGGCCGAGATCGTCGATGGTGCCGACGCCGAGCCCCGACAGCCGGGCGGCGATGTAGCCGGGCAGGTCGAACATGGCGTGGTTGCGCCGTTCGGAGGCGGCGAGGAAGCGGTCGTTGCGTGCATCGAGCCCCGTCAGCGTGTCGATGAAGTCCGGGCCGACCTCGTAGCTCTCCTGCCGGATCAGCGGGCCGATGGCGGCGACGATGCGTTCGCGCCGGGCGCCCAGTTCCTCCATGCGGGCGAGGGTGGCGTCGAGCACGCCGCCGACCGCGCCCTTCCAGCCGGCATGGGCGGCGCCGACGACGCGCGCTTCAGGATCGGCGAACAGCACCGGGCCGCAATCGGCGATGGAGACGGCGGCGGCGATGCCGACCGTGGCGGTGGCCACCGCATCGGCCTTGGGGCGCTCGTCCCACGGCCGGTCGACCACCACGCAGTCCGGCGAATGGATCTGCCAGGCGGTGAGCAGGTGGCCGGCCGGCACGCCGAGCGCCGCCGCCATGCGGGCGCGGTTCTCGGCGACGAGGGTCTGGTCGTCGCGCGAGCCCGTGCCGCCGTTCAGCCCGGCATAGATGCCTTCCGACACGCCGCCCTCGCGGGTGAAGAAGGCATGGCGGATGCCGGGCAGGGCGCTGAGCGCGGCGGACTCGACCTTCATGCGGAACCTTCCTCGAATGCCTCGCCGGGAGCGAATCCGGCGATCTCGTTCAGCGCAGGATGCACCAGAGCGAGCGCCTTGAAGAGGGCGCCCATCTGCCCTTCTTCCGTGCCGGCGAGGCGCAGGCGCGCCGCCTCCACCATTTCCCGGTCGGCGTCGCTCGCCGCGCGCTTCAGCCGGAAGGCGCGCTCGTCGAGGCCGAGGCGCTCCAGCAGCGCGCCCTGGCCGATGGGCCCGAACACGCGCGCACCGGCGGCCGTGGCGGCATGAGCGAGGGCGGCGAAGTCGACATGGGCGGTGAGGTCCGCTTCGCCGGGGTGCGCCAGCACATCGTCGAAGCTCCGGCGGTGGAGCGCCTGCAGCGTGTCGCCGAAGCCACCGCCTTGTTCCCGCTCGCCGGCATGGCCGTAATCGACCAGCAGCGCCGCGCCGCCGCTCACGGCGATGCGGGCACCGAGGGTGGCGGCGATGGAGAGGCCGAGCGGGCAGGTTTCCAGCACCGCCCCCGGCGGGGCGGCGGCGAGCCGGACTTCGCCGCGCGCGTCGGGCCGGGCGCCGGGGCGCAGGCCGAAGGCGAGCTTGCCGGCGGAATCGAGGCCGACCATGCGCTCGGCGATGCCGTCCGGGGTCCGCAGGAACTGGCGGATGGGCAGCGCGTCGACGAATTCATTGCCGAGCGCGATGAGCGGGCCGGGCGGCAGCGCCTCGATCCGCTCCACCCATTCGACGGCATGGCCGCGCAGCGTTTCCGCCTGCTTGGCGCGCAGGCGCGGCGAGGCTTCCACCAGCACCACGCGCGCGGCTTCGTGCATCCCGGGCACGCGGGCGGTGGCGCGCAGCATGTCGGCCATCATCGTGCCGCGGCCGGGGCCGAGTTCGGCCAGGACGAAAGGCGCGGGCGAGCCGAGGCGCAGCCAGGTTTCCGCCGCCCACAGGCCGAGCAACTCGCCGAACATCTGGCTGATCTCCGGCGCGGTGACGAAATCGCCGGCCGCGCCGAAGGGCTCGCGCGTGGTGTAGTAGCCAAGCGTCGGGTGGAACAGGCACTGTTCCATGTAGTCGGCGACGGTGATCGGCCCCGTGAGGGCGATCTGCCGGGCGAGGATGTCGGCGAGGGCGGTCATGCCGGGCGGACGTCGAGCGCCGGGCGATGACGGGCGCGCCAGACAAGCCAGCTTCCCAGCGCCAGCATCGGCAGGGAAAGCAGCATGCCCATGGTGAGCCAGCCGCCGGCGAGATAGCCGAGCTGCACGTCCGGCTCGCGGAAGAACTCCACGAAGATGCGCGCACAGCCATAAAGGAACACGAATATGCCGGCGACCGTGCCCGGCCGCTTCAGCCCGCCCGCGCGCACGGCCAGCATCAGCAGGGTGAACATGAGCAGCCCTTCGAGGCCGGCCTCGTAAAGCTGGCTGGGATGGCGCGGCTCCGGCCCGCCATGGGGGAAGACCATGGCCCAGGCGACATCGCTCGGCCGGCCCCACAATTCGCCGTTGATGAAATTGGCCAGCCGCCCGAGGAACAGCCCGATCGGCACCACCGTCGCGGCGATGTCGAGCATGGAGACGAAGGGCAGGCCGCGCCGCCGGCAGAACAGATACATGGCGAGGATCGAGCCGAGGAAGCCGCCATGGAAAGCCATGCCGCCGTGCCAGACGGTCAGCGCCTCCAGCGGATGCTCCGCGTAATAGGGCAGGTTGTAGAACAGCACATAGCCGATGCGCCCGCCCAAGATGACGCCGAAGGCGATCCACACCACCGCGTCGTCGAACTCCTCCGGCTTGATCGGCGCGCGTCCGCCCCACAGGCCCGGCGAGGCACACAGCCGCTTGGCCAGCCACCAGCCGAGCAGCAGGCCGGCGACATAGGCCAGCGCGTACCAGCGTATGGCGAAGGGACCGAGCTCGATCAGCACGGGATCTATGCTGGGGAAAGGCAGGGCGAACATCGGCGGGGCGAGCATGGGCATGTCGGTCTCGGCGGGGAAACGGCGCGCCGTCCGCAGGCGGGCGGGGTGCGGCAGGGAGAGCCCCGCTTTGCCCCCCTTGCGTGACAGGATCAAGGCGCGCGGCGCCCCCGAAGGGCCGGCGCCCTTGCGAACGCCTCGTCACAGCCCCATTGTTTTTGTAAAGGCACGGCATTGCGCCGGTCCACCCTCGGCACCCGTTCGCCAGGCACGTTTTAGCCGCCCAACTCTTAGCCGCAAAAGTCGCGAGATGACCATGACCCAGACCAGCAGCCGAATCTTCGACGACTTCGCCAAGCTGATGAACGATGCGGCCGGCGTCGCCACCGGCGTGCGCCGCGAGGCGGAGACGGTGATGCGGGCGCAGGCCGAGCGCATCCTGCGCGAGCTCGACGTCGTGACCCGCGAGGAGTTCGAGACGGTGAAGGAACTCGCCGCCGCCGCCCGCGAGGAGAACGAGCGCCTCGCCGCGCGTCTTGCCGCGCTGGAGGCCAAGGAGGCCAAGCTCGAAGCCACCATCGACCCGCCGGATTCGCTCGGCTGACACAGTTGTAGTAGACCGGCGGGGAACCCCGCTGTGGACGCACCGCCGGCGCCCCGCGCGCGGGCTTGCGGTACCGGGGCGAATCCCCCGACAACTTCAGCCATGGAGCGCATTTCCGCGGCCCATGGCCCAACGGTCGTAGCGAGGTACGGATTCAGCGCGATATAGTCGGAACAGCGGCGATTCGTTCGATTCTCGAATGCTTTGCCGGCAAGGCTACCGCGTTGCGTGCGTTCGACCCCCTCCGCGTCCATCCTCGCGAGGTCGAGCATGACCTATACAAGTGACTTCGAGACCGACAGCCGCCTCAACCCGCTCGATCTGATCGAGCGGATGGCCGCGCTCAACGAGTGGTCGTTCGAGCGGTCCGCCGAGGACGAGATCACCATCTCGCTCGAAGGCCGCTGGACCGACTGCCACGTTTCCTTCCAGTGGATGGACGAGGTGGAGGCGCTGCACATCGCCTGCGCCTTCGACCTGAAGGTGCCGGAGAAGCGCAAGACCGAGGTCCTGCGCCTGCTCTCGCTCATCAACGAGCAGATGTGGATCGGCCATTTCGACCTCTGGTCGAAGGAGGGCGTGATCATGTTCCGTCACGCTTTGCTGCTGGCCGGCGCGGAAGCGACCGACCGCCAGTGCGAGGTGATGATGGAATGCGCCATCGAGGCGGTGGAGCGCTACTTCCCCGCCTTCCAGTTCGTCGTTTGGGCCGGCAAGTCGGCCCGCGAGGCGATGGACGCCACGCTGTTCGAGACCGTCGGCGAGGCGTGAAACCTTGAGTGACGTCATCCCGGACGGCCGCAGGCCGATCCTGGATCGCGGACCGATGGAGGCGATCCCGGCGCGGCACCTTTCGGGCTGCGGCCGCGATTGTGGTCTGACGCGGGCGGCGCAGCCTGAGCCTGCCGCCGCGCTCCGCTGATCCCCATTGCCAAAGCCGCGCCTGCCCGGCACAACGCGGCGAGGCGCGCCACGCGCCGGCGGTAGGGGACTGACGATCATGGCCACACTTTCCGACATTCCCGGCCGAGTGCTGCTCGTCGGCGCCGGCAAGATGGGCGGCGCCATGCTGGAGGGCTGGATGGGCCTCGGCCTCGATCCTGCGCGCACGGCGGTGATCGACCCCGGCCCTCCTCCCGAGATCGCCGCGCTGATCGAGAAGCACGGCGTGGCGCTGAACCCGCTGAACGGCGGCCCCCCTTCCGTGATGCTGCTGGCGGTGAAGCCGCAGGTGGCGCCCGATGTGCTGCCGCGCGTCGCCCCCCTCGCCGGGCCGCAGACGCTGATCGTCTCGGTCATGGCCGGCCGCACCATCGGCTATCTCGAATCCTTCTTCGCGCCCGGCACCGCCGTGGTGCGCTCCATCCCCAACACGCCGGCGGCGATCGGGCGCGGCGTGACGGTGGGCGTGCCGAACGCGACGGTGACGCCGGAACAGCGGGTCATCGCCGAAGCGCTGCTGCGCGCCTCCGGCCTCGTTGAATGGGTGGATGACGAGGCGCTGATCGACGTCGCCACCGCCGTTTCTGGCTCCGGCCCGGCCTATGTCTTCCTGCTCGCCGAGGCGCTGGCGCAGGCGGGCGCCGCTGCCGGCCTGCCGCCCGCCCTTGCCGACCGCATCGCGCGGGCGACGGTGGCGGGCGCCGGCGAACTCATGGTGCGCACCGGCATCGAGCCGTCGCAGCTTCGCAAGAATGTCACCTCGCCGAACGGCACGACGGCGGCGGCGCTCGCCGTGCTGATGGACGAGACGCGCGGCTTCGGCCCGCTGCTGACCGAGGCGGTGGCGGCGGCGGCCCGGCGCTCGCGCGAACTGGCGGGCTGATGAACTGGCGGGCTGACGAACTTGCCGGCTGACTCGGAGAATTGATGCGCTCTTGCGCCATCCCAAGGCGTTCCGGCGTACGCCATGGCCTTCTTCTCGCCGACCGCACGCCCTAGATTGAAGAGGGGCACCGTTCACGACAGGAGGTCATCATGGCACGCTCTCCCGGAACGAAGGCCGCCGCCGCGCCGGCGAGCGACCCGCGCACGACGATCCTCGACGCCTTCCTCGCGCTGCTGGCGCAGAAGCCTTTCGAGCGGATCGCGCTCGGCGAGGTGGCGACCAAGGCGGGCCTATCACTCGCCGAGCTGCGCGCCAGCTTCGGCTCCACCTTCGACATGCTCTCGGCCTTCCTGCGCGAGACCGACCGCAAGGTGCTGGCGGGCGCGGACGAGGACATGGATGGCGAATCCGCCCGCGACCGGCTGTTCGACGTGCTGATGCGCCGGCTCGACGTGCTCGCCCCGCACAAGGCGGCGATCCGCTCGCTGGCGGAATCGGCGCGCCGCAACCCGTTCTTCGCGCTGGCGCTGAACCGGCTCTCCGTGCGCTCGCAGCAATGGATGCTGGCGGCGGCGAAGATCGACACGGCGGGCGCGCGCGGCGCCGTACGCGCGCAGGGTCTCGCCCTCGTCTTCGCACGGGTGATGCAGACCTACCTCGCCGACGACGCGCCGGACCTCGCCCGCACCATGGCCGCGCTCGACCGCGAGCTGGCGCGCGGCGCGCGCCTGCTCGGGGTCGTGGAAGGGGCGGCCCGGCTCGCCTTCTGCCGTCGACGTCGCGATCGTACGCCGGCCGCCGAGGTCCAGGCAGTCCCGCCCGATGCGCCGGTCATGGCCTGAGGCATCCATCCAGAGAGGAACGTCCCGTGAGCCTTGCGCCGCTCGAACAGATCACCATCGCCGACTTCCTCAAGGTGGATATCCGTGTCGGCACCATCATCCAGGCCGAGCCGTTCCCGGAGGCGCGCAAGCCCGCCTACAAGCTGGTGATCGACCTCGGCCCGCATATCGGCTGCCGCAAGTCGACCGCCCAGATCACCGTGCATTACGCGCCGGAGGATCTGGTCGGCCGGCAGGTGGCGGCGGTGGTGAACTTCCCGCCGCGCCAGATCGGCCCGGCGGTGTCGGAGGTGCTCACCCTCGGCTTCCCGGACGAGGACGGCGCGGTGGTGCTGTTCCGGCCCGACCGCGAGGTGCCGAACGGCGCGCGGCTGTTCTGAGGGCCGGTCTCAGACGGGTATCCGCACGCTCGCCCTCAGCCCGCCGAGCGGGCTGTCGCCGAGGATGACGTCGCCGCCATGGGCGCGGGCGGCGTCGCGGGCGATGGTGAGGCCGAGGCCCGAGCCGCCGGCATCCTGATTGCGCGCATCGTCCAGCCGCACGAAGGGTCGGAACACGTCCTCGCGCCGGTCCTGCGGGATGCCGGGGCCGTCATCGTCGACCGAGATGGTGAGCCAGCGTTCGTCGCGCGTGCCGGTGATGACGATGTGCCGGCCGTGCCGGCAGGCATTGACGGCGAGGTTGGCGAGGCAGCGGCGGAAGGCGTCGAGCCGCAGCATGACCATGGGGTCGCCGGTGAAGCTGGCGGAAACCTCGGCGCCGTGGCGCTCGGCATTGGCGCGCACATCCTCGACGAGGCGGGCGACGTCGACCGTCACCGGCGCCTCGGCCACGTCCTCGCGGGCGAAGGCGAGATAGGCCTCCAGCATGCTCTGGAGCTCGTCCACATCCTTGCGCAGCGCCTCGGTGTCCGGCGTGTCGCCGATCAGCGCCAGCTCCAGCTTGAAGCGGGTGAGAATGGTGCGCATGTCATGGCTGACGCCCGCCAGCATGGTGGTGCGCTGCTCGATCTGCCGCTCGATGCGTCGGCGCATCTCCAGGAAGGCGAGCGCCGCGCCGCGCACCTCGCGCGCCCCGCGCGGGCGGAAGCCGGAGACGTCGCGCCCCTTGCCGAAGGCGATGGCGGCGTCCGCCAGCGCCTCGATGGGCTTGATCTGGTTGCGCAGGAACAGGATGGCGACGGCCATCAGCACGAGCGAGGTGCCGACCATCCAGACGAGGAAGATGTGCGAGTTGGAGAGATAGGCCTGCGAGCGGCGGGCGAAGACGCGCATCACCATGCCGTCGAGCTGGACGCGCACCTCGATCAGGCTCGAATTGCCCACCGTGTCGGTCCAGAACGGCCGGCGCAGCCGCTTCACCAGCTCGCTGGTGAAGGAGGAGTCGAGGATGGAGAAGAAGGGTTTCGGTCCCGGCGGCGGCAGCCGCTCGCCGGGCAGGAATTCCACCGTCAGGCCCATGTTGAACTGGGCGATCCGCTTGATGCGCTCCTGATCGGCGGGCGTGGGGAAGGCGACCGCCAGATCGGCGATGGCGGCGATGTCCTGCGAGACGGCGGCCGAGAGGCGCCGCGTCACCGTGTTGTAGTGCCGCTCCATGAAGACGAAGGCGATCACCGACTGCAGGATTACCACCGGGGTGATGATGATGATGAGCGAGCGGGCGTAGAGGCCCTTCGGCATCACCCGGTTGAACCAGGCGCCGAAGCGGGCATTGCTGTCGCGCATGCGCTTCTGCGTGAGGCGCAGCCGGGCGCGCGCGGCGCCCACCATGCTGGTGTCGAGGACGCTCAAGGCGCGACGACGAGGCGATAGCCCACGCCCCGCACGGTCTGCACATAGGCGGGGTTGGCGGGATCGCGTTCGATCTTGCGGCGCAGGCGGTTGACCTGCACGTCCACCGCGCGGTCGCCGGCCGCGACGCCCGGCGCCACCAGCGCCTGGCGCGGCACCGTGTCGCCCGGCTTCTCGCCGAGCACGCGCAGCATGTCGCGCTCGCGGTCGGTAAGGCGCACGAGCTCGCCCTCGCGCGTCAGCTCGCCGCGTGCAAGGTGGAAGACGAACGGCCCGAAGCGCACCGATTCGATGGCCTGTGCCGGCGGCGGGGCGGCGCGCTTGATGATGTTGCCGATGCGCAGCAGCAGCTCGCGCGGCTCGAAGGGCTTGCCGAGATAGTCGTCGGCGCCGATCTCCAGCCCCTCGATTCGGTCGCCGGATTCCGAGCGGGCGGTGAGCATCAGGATCGGCACGGCGGACGTCGTGCGCACCGAGCGGGCCAGGTCGAAGCCGCTCTCGCCGGGCATCATCACGTCGAGGATGAGCAGGTCGAAGGCGAGGCCCGCCAGATGGGCGCGCGCATCCGCCGCCGATTCCGCCGTGGTGACGCGATAGCCGTGCTCGGAGAGGAAGCGCGAGAGAAGGCTGCGGATGCGCCGGTCGTCATCGACGATCAACAGGTGGAAGGCGTCGTCGGCAGGCATGGGCCGTGCGTTCCTCGGGTTGTCGGCCGGGGCGGCATTGGCGTCGAGCATAAGCGGGTCCCCGTCAGCCGGCCGGGCGGGTGCGGGCGGTGCCGCGCGTCTCGGCCACCTGATCGGCGCGCGCGATCAGCTTCTCGGTCGGCGAGCGATCTTCGGGGTCGATCATGGCGACAAGAAAGCGGCGCACGTTCTCGCGCGATTCCCCGCCGGTCTCCTCCAGCGCCCGGCGTATGCGCCGCGACTGGATGGCGACGAATTCCTGCGCCAGAGCCTCGCCCTTTGGGGTGAGGTAGAGCAGGCGCTGGCGGCGGTCCGAGGCGCCGGCGCGGCTGTCGATGAAGCCCTGGTCGACCAGCTCGCGCAGCACGCGGCCAAGGCTCTGCTTGGTGATGCGCAGGATGTCGAGCAGGTCGGTGACGCGCATGCCCGGGTGGCGATTGACGAAATGCAGCACACGATGATGTGCGCGGCCAAAGCCGAAGCCGCCGAGAATTTCATCCGGGTCGGAGACGAAGTTCCTGTACGCAAAGAAGAAAAGCTCGATCAGGTCGAGCATGGGCTCAACCTCGCCCGCGCCGGCGGGGCGCGGCGAGGGGGCCGTTTCGGCCTTGCCCGCACGATGGGTCATCGAGACATTTATGTCAGCCATGTTGACTTTTTTCGTTATGATCGTTACCCAGATGTCCCGTTCGACGAAAGGATCGTTCGGCATGCCGGGCGATCCAGGCCGGAACGGGGCAGTATTCGCCCGCTTTGCGGAGCGGCGAACGATAACGGGACTTCGGCTGCGAGGCAAAATATTGCGCTTTCGCATCTCGGGCCGAAGCCGCACTGTCGAAGGACATGAAGGCGCCGGCGCCATCCATGGCGCGCCGGCGGTCTGTTTGGGAGACTTACCATGGCGAGCGAACCTTTCGACAAACGCAGCGGCTGGATCTGGTACGACGGCGCCTTCGTGCCGTGGCAGGATGCCCAGGTCCATGTGCTGACCCACGGGCTGCACTATGGCAGCTGCGTATTCGAGGGCGAGCGCGCCTATGGCGGCGAGATCTTCAAGCTCGACGAGCACACCTTGCGCCTCAAGGAGAGCGCACGTCTGCTCGATTTCGAGATCCCCTACAGCGAGGAGGAGATCAACGCCGCCTGCCGCGAGATCCTCGTGCGCCAGAAGCTGAAGGACGCCTATCTGCGCCCGGTCGCCTGGCGCGGTTCGGACATGATGGGCGTCTCGGCGCAGAACAACCAGATCCACCTCGCCATCGCCGCGTGGGAATGGCCGAGCTATTTCGACCCGGCGCAGCGGCTGAAGGGCATCCGCATCGACGAGGCCAAGTACCGCCGCCCCGACCCGGCGACGGCGCCCTCGACCTCGAAGGCGGCGGGTCTCTACATGATCTGCACCATCTCCAAGCACGCCGCCGAGCGCAACGGCTATGCCGACGCGCTCATGCTCGACTGGCGCGGCCGCGTGGCCGAGTGCACCGGCGCCAACATCTTCTTCGTGAAGGACGGCGTGATCCACACGCCGGAGGCGGACGCGTTCCTCAACGGCATCACCCGCCAGACGGTGATCGCGCTCGCCAGGCGGCGCGGCATCGAGGTCATCGAGCGGGCGATCATGCCGGAGGAGCTGGAAAGCTTCGACGAGTGCTTCATCACCGGCACCGCCGCCGAGGTGACGCCGGTCTCGGAGATCGCCGGCCGCCACTACCAGCCGGGTCCTGTCACCAAGACCCTGCTCGACGACTACATGACCGAGGTGCAGCCCAAGGCCGCCGCGGCGGCGTGAGCTAGCGCCCCCATACCGGAACGAACGTCATGCCCGGCCTTGTGCCGGGCACTGGCGTTTTTGGGCATCCGTTCGTCCACTCTCGTGTCCCGGACAAGCTGCTGCGCGGCGCCGATCCGGGATCCAGGGGGCGCCGCGTCGCGCGTCGATACTGCGCTCCGCCCTTGTCGGCTCGGAGCCCTGTCGGTTCGGAGCCCTTGTCGGTTCGGAGGTTCGCAAGAAGGGTTGTCGACGCCTGCGGCGGAGTCTTTCGCTGGGTCCCGGCGCGGCGCTTCGCCTGCGGCTCCGCTGGGCCGGGATACACCGCTGCCGTCATGCGAAGGCTGACGGCCGTCCGGGATGACAGCTTCGGGCGGCTCGTCAGTTCCAGCGCTCGGCGGCCTCGTCGTCGGCGTCCTTGGCGGCGACCCAGTCGCGGGTGTCCTCGCGCTCTTCAAGCTTCCAGAACGGCGCGCTCGTCTTCAGCCAGTCCATCAGGAACTCGGCCGCCTCGAAGGCGGCGGCGCGGTGAGCGGAGGCGGTGACGACGAGCACGATGTTGTCGCCCGGCACCATGCGCCCGAAGCGGTGGATGACGGTGGCGCCGATCAGCGGCCAGCGCCCGCGTGCCTGCTCGATCAGGCGGCCGATCTCCTCCTCGGCCATGCCGGGATAATGCTCCAGCGTCAGCGCGATGAGCGGCGCGCCGCCGGGCGCGTCTTGCGCGCGGCAGAGCCCCGCGAAAGTGACGAGCGCGCCGATGTCGGTGCGCCCGCGTGCCAGCGCGGCGGCCTCGGCGGCGGCGTCGAAATCCTCGGACTGGATGCGGACGGTGAACATGCTCACCTCGCGGGCTCAGCCGCCCGTCATGGGCGGGAAGAAGGCGATCTCGCGGGCACCGCCCAGCGGCGCCTCGGGGCGGGCGTGGCGGCGGTCGAGCGCGGCGCGCACCACGCGCGGATTCTCGAAGGCATGGGCGTAGCCTTCGCCGCGCTCCTTCAGGAAGGCCGCGAGCTCGGCCACCGTGCGCACCTGCGCCGGCACATCCAGCTCCTCGCTCTCCAGCCCGACGCGTTCGCGCACCCAGGCGAAATAGAGGATCCTCACCGGTCGTCCTCGATCAGATGCCGCGCGCCGGCGCGGAAATAGTCCCAGCCCGTATAAAGCGTCAGCAGCGCCGCGACCCACAGCAGCACGACGCCGACCAGCGTGATGCCCGGCACCACGCGATCCGCCGCCGGGCCGACGAGCAGCACGCCGACGGCGACGAGCTGCGCCGTGGTCTTCCACTTGGCGAGACGGGTAACGGGTACGCTGACGCGCAGCTCGGCGAGGAATTCGCGCAGGCCCGAGACGAGGATTTCCCGGCACAGGATGACGACAGCCGCCCAGAGCGACCAGCCGCGGATCGTGCCGTCCGAGGCGAGCATCAGCAGCGAGGTGGAGACCAGCAGCTTGTCGGCGATGGGGTCGAGCATGCGCCCGATGGCCGATTGCTGCGACCAGGCGCGGGCGAGATAGCCGTCGAAGAAATCGGTGATGGCGGCGACGACATAAAGCGCCAGCGCCAGCCAGCGCAGCCAGATGCCGCCTTCGAGAATGTCGGACCAGAACAGGCAGGCGGCGACCAGCGGCACCGCCACGCAGCGGCCATAGGTCAGCATGTTCGGCAGCGAGAAGGCGTGTCCCCGGCTCACCTTCGGCTCCCGTAGAGTCTGCTGGCTCGTTGCGACTTCGACCATGGTTCGCCAGTCCCCGTTGCCAGTCCCCATTGCAAGGCACGTAATCACGCCGGGCGCGGGCGTCAATCGCGTCGCGCCGATCGGGTCATCTTTCCCGCGCGCGATCACGATGCGCGCCGGCTGCGGCCATCCGATGACGCCGCCGCCATCATGACGGGCGGGCGTGAAAGAAATCGTACACCGCCCGCGCGGTGGCGGCGTTCACGCCCGGAACGGCCTCAAGATCGGTCAGCGAGGCGCGTTCGATCGCCTTGAGCGTCCCGAAATGGCGCAGCAGCGCGCGTTTGCGCGTCGGGCCGACGCCGGGAATCTCCTGCAGCCCGGCCTGGGTGATGTCCTTCTTGCGCCGCGCCCGGTGCGAGCCGATGGCGAAGCGGTGCGCCTCGTCGCGCAGGCGCTGCACGAAATAGAGCACCGGGTCGCGCGGCTCCAGCCGGAAGGGCGGGCGGCCCTCGACATAGAAGGTCTCGCGGCCGGCATCGCGGTCCGGCCCCTTGGCGACGCCGACGAGCGGCACGTCGGTGAGGCCGAGAGCGGCCAGCGTCTCCTGCGCCGCCTTGAGCTGGCCGAGGCCGCCGTCGATCAGCACGAGGTCGGGCCAGGCGGTGGAGGCGGCATCGGAGGGTTCGCCGCCGTCTTCCCTCTCCACCGCGAGCGCCATCGCTTCCTCCCCCTGAGGGGGAAAGGGTTGAGGTGACGGGGCAGGAACCATGGGCTGACCTTCACCCGGCGGCTGCGCCGTCGACCCTTCCCCGTCGGGGAGAGGCGAGGTGCCCGCACGCGGATTCTCCTTCAGCAGCCGCGAGAAGCGGCGCGTCAGCACTTCGCGCATCATGCCGTAATCGTCGCCCGGCGTGAGTTCGGTCGAGCGGATGTTGAACTTGCGGTACTGGCTCTTGGAGAAGCCCTCCGGCCCGGCGACGATCATGCCGCCGACGGCGTTCGAGCCCATGATGTGGCTGTTGTCATAGACCTCGATGCGCCGGGGCGAGGCCTTCAGCTCGAAGGCGCGGGCGAGTTCGTCGAGCAGCCGGGCCTGGCTGGCGCTCTCGGCCAGCTTGCGGCCGAGCGCCTCGCGCGCGTTCTGCAGGGCATGCTCGACCAGCTCGCGCTTCTCGCCGCGCCGGGGCGTCGCGACCTCGACGCGGTGGCCGGCGCGGGTGGACAGCGCTTCCTCCAGCAAGTCGCGCTCGGCGACGTCGTGGCTGAGCAGGATCAGGCGCGGGCAGGGCTTGTCCTCGTAGAACTGGGCGAGGAAGGATTCCAGCACCTCGCCGATCTCCAGCGTGCGGTCGGCGCGCGGGTAGAGCGCGTGGTTGCCCCAGTTCTGGCCGGTGCGGAAGAAGAACACCTGCACACAGGTCGCCCCGCCTTCCTGATGAATGGCGAACACGTCCGCCTCCTCCACCGAGCGGGGATTGATACCCTGCGTGCCCTGCACGGCAGACAGCGCCGCGAGGCGGTCGCGCAGCACGGCGGCCCGCTCGAATTCCAGTTCCTCGGAGGCCTGCTCCATCTCATGGGCCAGCTGTTCCTTCACGGCGCGGCTGCGGCCGGAGAGGAAGTCGCGCGCCTCATCCACGAGCTCGGCGTAGGCGGTGTGGCCGACCTCGCCGGTGCACGGGCCGGCGCAGCGCTTGATCTGGAACAGCAGGCAGGGGCGGGTGCGCGATTCGTAGAAGCTGTCCGAGCAGGAGCGCACGAGGAACGCCTTCTGGAGGGCGTTGATGGTGCGGTTGACCGCCCAGACCGAGGCGAAGGGGCCGTAATAATCGCCCGGCCGGTTGCGCGCGCCGCGATGCTTGGCGATCTGCGGCGAGGCGTGGTCGCGGGTGATGAGGATATAGGGAAACGACTTGTCGTCGCGCAGCAGCACGTTGAAGCGCGGGCGCAGCTGCTTGATGAGGTTGGCCTCCAGCAGCAGCGCCTCGGTCTCGGTGCCGGTGGAGACGAACTCCATCTCCATGGTGGCGGCCACCATGCGCATGATGCGGGCGGTGAGCCCGGCCGGCCGGGTATAGGCGACGATGCGCTTCTTGATGCTCTTGGCCTTGCCGACATAGAGCACCGCGCCGTCGGCGCCGATCATGCGGTAGACGCCCGGCCCGTTGGGCGCGTGGCGGATGGCGCGGGTGATGGCGGCGCGTCCCATGGCGACCGTGCCGGGCGCCGGCTCGGCCTCCTCCTCGACGGGCAGCAGGGCGAGTTCGTCCTCGCCTTCGGCCAGCTCGGCCTCGTCGAGTTCGGTGTCGGGCATGTCGGCGTTGGGGCGGGCGATCATGTGCCCCTAGATACGTATTCGCGGGCGGGCCGAACAGGGGCTTGCGCGTGCGGCGCGCCGCATGCCCCGGCCGGGGGCAGCGGGTGAGGGAACCCGGAGCGGCCTGACCCAAGGTTACGAATGCGCGGGGCGGCGGGCCGCCATGCGTGCGTGCCGCGTGTGTTCGCGCGCGAACGGGTCTATGGGAGCGCATCATGTCCAGCTCCAGCCCTCCCGCCGGCGGCGCGGCCGCCCGTCCTGCCCTCCCTTTGACCGGCTACGCGCTCGGCGCGACCGGGGCGATCCTGTTCGCCTCCAAGGGCATCATCATCAAGCTCGCCTATGGCGAGGGCATCGACCCGGAGACGCTGCTGGCGCTGCGCATGGCGTTTTCGCTGCCCTTCTATCTCGTCATCGGCACGCTAGCGGTGATGCGCCTGCGGGCGAAGGGCGAGGCGCTGCCGGGGCCGATGCTGGTGCTGAAGGCGGCCGGCGTCGGCGCGCTGGGCTACTGGTTCTCCTCCTATTCTGACTTCCTCGGCCTGCAATACATCTCCGCCTCCTTCGAGCGGCTGATCCTTTACACCTATCCGTTCTTCGTCGTGCTGTTCGGCGCGCTGCTGTTCGGCCAGCCGATCCGCCGCAAGGCGGTGTGGACCTTTGTCGTGGCCTATGCGGGCCTGGCGCTGATCTTTGCCGAGCGCTTCTCGGTAGACGGCACCAACACGGTGAAGGGCACCTTCTTCGTCGGGCTGGCGGCGATCAGCTTCGCGCTCTACCAGCTCATGGCGAGCAGCCTGCTGCGCAGCATCGGCTCGGCGCTGTTCACCTGCATCGCGATGATCTCGGCCTCGGCGGTCTCGCTGACGCAGTTCGCGCTGATCCGCCCGGTCGAGGCGCTGGCGGTCTCCTCGCACGGGCTGACGCTGGCGGTGATGATCGCCATCGGCGCCACCGTGCTGCCGAGCTTCTTCATGAACGCCGCGCTCAAGCGCATCTCCGCACAGGCCAATTCGATGATCAGCACGGTGAGCCCGGTCGCCACCATGGTGATGGCGGTGCTCATTCTCGGCGAGAGGGCGAACGCCACCGAGCTTGCCGGCGCGGCGGTGGTGATGCTGAGCATCAGCTGGTTCACCATCAGCGACGCCCGCCGGCGCTGAGGCGGCGGGCCGCGATCAATCGTCTTCCGCGTCCGGCGTGCGCCAGGCGAGGTGCTGGCCGCCATCGACCGCGATCATCTGGCCGGTGACGCTTTCTGCGCGCGCGAGATAGATGACGGCCTCGGCGATCTCCTCCGGCGTCGGGCCGCGCCCGAGCAGCACCGAGCCGGACTGGCGGGCGAAGGCGTCGCCGTCCTGCCGCGCATTGGCGAGCGTCGGGCCGGGGCCGACGCCGTTGACGCGCACGCGCGGCGCCAGCGCCTGGGCGAGCATGCGCGTCGCCCCCCACAGCGCCTGCTTGGTCAGGCTGTAGGAGAAATAGGCCGGCGTCGGCTTCAGCACCCGCTGGTCGATGACGTTGACGACGGCCCCTCCCGCGCCTTCGGGAAGCTGCGCGGCAAAGGCTTCGGCGAGGAAGACCGGGGCGCGCAGGTTGATGGCGAAATGCCGGTCCCACAGGTCGAGATCGAGACCGCCCGCCGCGTCGGGGTGGAACTCCGAGGCGTTGTTGACGAGGAGAGCGAGCGGGCCGAGCGCCGCCACGGCGGCCGGCACCACGCCGGCGACCGCCCGCGGGTCCGACAGCTCCGCCGCGACCACCGCGACGCGCGCGCCAAGCGATTCGAACTCCGCGCGGGCGGCCTCCGCCGCCGGTCCCGACCGGCGCACATGCAGGGCGAGATCGTAGCCTTCCGCCGCCAGCCGGCGGGCGATGGCGTGGCCGATGCGCACGGCGCCGCCGGTGACGAGGGCGACGGGGCGGGGAGAAGGGGAGGGGAGAACGGTCATGAGGTATTCATGCGATGCTCTGGCGGCACCGTCCATCGGCGCGCCCCCGATCTACGTCCCGCATGCGGCACCGGATCACCTCCCGCGCCGCCGGTGTCAACCTTTCGCTAACCAATAAACGGCGAATTGTTTCGACAATTCAATGCAACAGACATGCAGTCGATTGGGGAAGATCGTCTATATCACAATATATAATCAGATACCTCACGTAAACGCTCGCTTAAGCATAACGCATTCTTTCATGTTCATCTAAGATTCCGATCATACATTTATCGGACTGTCAGCCTTATCTCAGGCGGAAACGGCGCTCCACACGTGGATGCGGCGCCTGAACGAGATTAAGGAGACGAAGATGAAGAGCACGATTCTCGCGGGCGTCAGCCTTGTCGCCCTGCTGGCCGTTCCGGCGGCCGCGGCCGACCTCAGCTATCCCGCGCCCGCCGCCTATGCGGCCGCCCCGATGCCGTTCACCTGGACCGGCTTCTATTTGGGCGCCAATGCCGGCTATGGCTGGGGCACCGCCGGCTGGTCGCCGGATATTGACGGCTTCATCGGCGGCCTGCAGGCCGGCTACAACTGGCAGGGCGCCAGCCCGTTCGTGATCGGCGTCGAGACCGACATCCAGTACTCGGACATTTCGAGCGGCGTCTACCAGCTCGACTATTTCGGCACGATCCGCGCGCGCCTCGGCTACGCCTTCGACCAGTTCCTGGTCTACGGCACGGGCGGCTTCGCCTATGGCAGCGGCACCTACGAGACCTGGGGGCTGTCGAACTCCAAGAACCAGACCGGCTGGACCCTCGGCGGCGGCGCCGAATACGCCATCAACAACAACTGGAGCGTGAAGGGCGAGTATCTCTACGTCGACCTGGGCGATGCCACCTACCAGACCATCGACGGCCCGCGCGCCGTGGGCGTGAGCACCAACGTGCTGCGCGCCGGCGTCAATTACCGCTTCTGATTTGGCGGGCGGCGGTTCTGCGCCGCCCGATTCCGTTCCATCCGAGATGAAGGCCGCGTGCTCCCGGCGAGCGCGCGGCCTTCGCACTTTCAGGGATACATTCGTGATAATTTTGCCACGCCCCACGTCTTTGTGTGATGGATCGTGGCGAAATTGTTGCGCTTCTCCGTGATCTGTGGGTCGCAATTATACCGCCCGAAACCGAGCGCTGACGCGGTTTTCCCCGCCGTCGCGGGCATGTCCTGCCGCAATCCGAGGTCGTCCGGCGACCTATTCCGCCGCATTCCGGCCCTCGACGCGCCCATCTGGGCTTCTACTTCACACTCCGACCGAACGCGTTCCTCGTTCTCGTTACCGTTTCTACCGGAGTGTACCCATGAAGAAGATCATCAGCTCGGGCGTCGCGGCCGTCGCCCTTCTCGCCGCCGCCCCGGCCTTCGCCGCTGACCTGCCCCAGCCTTATCCCACCAAGGCGCCGGCAGCCGTCATCGCCGAGCCGGTCTTCACCTGGACCGGTTTCTATCTCGGCGCCAATGCCGGCTATGCCTGGGCCAATGGCGAGGGCGCGGCGGACACGCTCGGCCTCAACCCGGACGGCTTCATCGGCGGCGGCCAGATCGGCTTCAACTACCAGTTCGACAACAATGTCGTGCTCGGCGCCGAGGCCGACTTCCAGGGCGGCGACCTCAAGGACACCAGCATCTACGGCTATGAGTCCAAGCTCGACTATTTCGGCACCGTGCGCGCCCGCCTCGGCTACGCCATGGGCAATGTGCTGCCCTATGTCACCGGCGGTCTCGCCTGGGGCCATAACGAGGTCAAGGATACCCTTCTCGGCCTGAGCTCCAGCAACACGGCGGTGGGCTGGACGGCCGGCGGCGGTCTCGAATACGCCCTGACCAACAACTGGACCGTCAAGGCCGAGTATCTCTACATGGATCTCGGCGAGGACTACTACAACAGCATCGGCGACAAGAGCGGCCTGACCGCCAACATCGTCCGCGCCGGCGTGAACTACAAGTTCTGACGGCACGTACCGGGGCCGGTCTCCGGCACCTGACAGGATGAAGGCCCCGGCCCGGCGGACAACTCCGCCCGGCCGGGGCCTTTTTCGTTGGCGCGGCGTGCCCGTACGGGCACGCGATACGCGGTCCCGCTCAGGCGGCCGGGCGGGTTGCCTCGAAAGCAGGCACACGTGCGGCGAAGGCGTCCAGCCACGCCACCAGCGCGGGATGGTCGGCCCGCCAGGCGCCGGCGAAGCGCAGGTCGAGATAGCCGAGCGCGCAGGCGAGTGCGATCTCGCCGGCGTCGGCGTCGGCGCTGACGTCGCTTTTGGCCGGAGGCGCCTCCTCAAGTGCCCGCAGGCCGCGCGCGACCTTGCCGGCCTGATGGTCCACCCATTTTTCGCTGCGTTCTTGCTCGGTGCGGAAGCGGCTCTCATAGACCTGCAGCAGCGCGGCGTCGCTGATGCCGTCCGCCAGCGCCAGCAGCGTGAGCACCCGGTAGCGCGCCTCGCCGGCGGCCGGGATGATCACGCCGCCGCCGGCGGTCGCGTCGAAATAGTCGAGGATCACCCGGGAATCGTAGATCGGCGCGGCGTCGTCGCGCAGCAGCACGGGGATCTTGCCCAGAGGGTTCTGGACGCGCAGCGGCTCGGCGGGATCGCTGGTATCGGCCGCCACGACATCGAGATGGATTCCGCACAGGACGGCGGCGATCTTGACCTTGCGGCCGAAGGGCGAGGGAGGAGAGGAGCGCAGTTTCATCGCGGGGCAAGCCGTTGTCGCAGGCGGAACGCCTGTCAGGGGCGCTCCGCCCCGGAACGGCATGCCCTGAACGACATGCCCGGCACAGCCCGCCCCGCCGGGGCGCCGCGCCCCGGCCTCGCGGAACGCTTATCAGTCGGCCGGCTGGAGGTCGATGGCCTTCGGGCCCTTGCCGCGCTTGTCCGGTTCCACCTCGAAGCTGACGCGCTGGCCCTCGGCGAGCGTGCCGAGCCCGGAGCGCGTGACGGCCGAGACATGCACGAACACATCGCGTCCGCCGTCGTCCGGACGGATGAAGCCGTACCCCTTCTCGGTGTTGAAGAACTTGACGGTACCCATGGTGGCCATGCGCCTGCTCCTTACCCTCGGACGGCCGCGCCCGCCCGCCGGTTCGTTACGCTGGCGAAGCTAAAGCAAGACCGATGCCGGATGATGACGCGGGGTTTGGACGGGCGGTTCTTGAGGGCGCTCAGCGTTCCGGCGTCAGCCAGCCGACCCGCACGCGGCCGGCGCCGTCGGTGGCGAGCACGGGCGCGAGGGCCGAGAGCACGCTGCGCAGTTCCTCCGCAAGCGTGAAGGGCGGGTTGACGATAATAAGCCCGCAGCCGGTCATGGTGTCGGCCTGCCGCACCGCGCGCAGGTCGAACTGCACGTTCAGCGTCTTGGGGATGCCGGCGCGCTCGATCTCGCGGCGGAAGGCGTCGACGGCGCGCACGTCCTTGATCGGGTACCAGAGCGCGTAGATGCCGGTCGACCAGCGCCGATGCGCTTCGGCGAGCCCCTGCGCGAGGCGGTGGAACTCGCCCGGCTCCTCGAAGGGCGGGTCGACCAGCACGAGGCCGCGCCGCTCCTTCGGCGGGAGATAGGCGCCGAGCGCCTGCCAGCCGTCCGTCGCCAGCACCTTGGCGCGGGCGTCGCGCCCGACCGCCTCGGTCAGCGCCTCGCGCACGCCGGGCTGCGTCTCGCAGAACAGCAGCCGGTCCTGCGGGCGGGTGAGCGCCTGCGCGATGAGCGGCGAGCCGGGATAATGGCGCAGCCGCGCGGCGAGTTCGGCATCGTCCGCGGCGGCGACATTCACCGCACGCACCGCGTCGAGCCAGGGCGCGAGCAGTTCGGCGACCGGCGGCGCGAAGCGGGCGCGCAGCACGGCGCCGATGCCGCCTTCCCACTCGCCGGTGCGGCGCGCCTCGTCGCCGGCGAGGTCGTAGAGCCCGGCGCCGGCGTGGGTATCGATGACGCGGAAAGCGGCATCCTTGCGGGCGAGATAGGCGAGGATGCGCGCCAGCACCACATGCTTGACGACATCGGCGAAATTGCCGGCGTGGAAGGCGTGGCGGTAGTTCATGCTGTCCTCACGGCCGCGCCGTCGCCCCGCGCACCGGCGGCATCACCACCCGCTCGGCACGGCAGGCGCGGCGGTCGACCTCCGGGCAGGAGGCGAAGCCGAGGGAGCGGTCGAGGCAGATGCGCACTTCCTTCAGCCGCCGCCCGTCGCAGTCGACGGCGATCATGTCCGCGCCTAGGCCCGGATTAGCGGCGCGGAAGGCGGCCTCGACCTCGCCCGGTGACACCATGCGGTAGGCGTCGAGCCGGCGGAAGGCGTCGGGAATGGTCACGCCTTCATAGGCGCGGCGCACCTTGTCGAAATAGGCGGCCGGGTCGGGCGTGGCGCAGGTGCCGTGGGTGCGCCATTCATGCAGCACGAGGCGGCGGCTCGGCATCACATCGAGCATGGAGCGCAGCACCGGCTCGGGCACGTAGGGCGCGGGGCTGAGGCAGGATTCCGGCCAGCCGCGCGCATATTGCGGCCACAGCCCGTGCACCACGAAGGCGAAGGGGCGGGCGGTGGCGCATTGCGCGGGCTCGGCGCGCTCCCCCATCGCCTCGCAATAGGAGGGCGACCAGGACAGCGCCAGCACGTAATGGTCGAAGCGGCCGGGCTCGCCCTTCTGCTGGGCGAGGGCAAGCTGCGGCCAGGAAGCCAGCGCGGCGAGGAGAAGCCACGCGGGAAAGGCACGAATCACGCACGCCATCGCGCGACGCCGGCGGCGGGCAAGCGGCCTCAGGGCCGGGCCATGCGGCAGTCCGGCGCGTAGGTCCAGGAGCGGTCGAGACCCTCGACGCACCATTCCACGCCCCAGGAGAAGCCGATGAAGCCGCCATCCTCGACGATCGAGTACCAAACGGTGTGGCGGCGCGGGCCGCTGGCGACCTTGCCCACCTTGCCGCCCTGATAGGCGCCGCTGCCATAGGCGCCTTCCGTGCCGAAGCTCGGCGTGCCCTCGACGCCGGAGACGATCACCTCGGCGCTGCAGTAGCGGCGCGGAATGTTCTCGGCGCCCCACGGGCGGAAGGCGATCTCGCGGACGCGCTCGAAGCTGTCGATGGTGAGGCTGGAGTTCCAGAAGCGCGATTCGGTGGTCGCGAAGTTGCGCTGGATATGGGAGAGCGCCGACGGCGTGTCGCAGGCCGGGACATTGCCGCTGTAGTTCGGACCCGACAGCCAGAAGTTCTTCTCGAAGAAGTTGGCCGCCTCCGCGCTGCCCAGCGAGGCCGTCAGCAGGCCGGCCGCCGCGAGGGCGCTGATGGTCCGCCCGAAAAGGCCCTTCGCCTTCGTGGTACCCTTGCCGTCGGCACGCATCGCACGTCTCCCAAACCCGTTGTTCGGGAAGATGCGTCGGCATCCGCGCAGGGTCAATGACGGCAAGGCCACACTGTGCCGGATTCGGGCACCGTCGCGGAGAGGCGCGGATCAGATCAGCCGGATGACGTAGAGCTTGCGCGTCGTCTCGACGACTTCCCAGACGCCCTTGAAGCCGGGCCGGATGACGAAGCTGTCGCCGGCCTTCAGCGTCACCGGCGCCGCGCCGTCCTCGTGGAGGATGGAGACGCCGGCGGTGAGCGAGCAGAACTCCCATTCCTCATAGTCCACCCGCCAGGCGCCGGGCGAGGATTCCCATATGCCGGCGAACAGCGCGCCGTCCGGCAGGGTCTCGAAGTTCCAGGTCAGATGGCGCGGGTCGCCCGAGACGATGCGCTCGGGCAGGGGCACGGTCTCCTCCGGCTCACCGAGGGTCGCGGGGTCGAAGGGCAGCAGGAACGACATATGGCCTCGGCGGATGGGACGTCGGGCGGACGGGGGTGTCGCACAAGAACGGCGCGGCCATCCTGCCGGATGAACCGCGCCGCCTCAAGCCGCTTCGATGCCCCCCAGCGTCGAAGCGAATAGGCTATTCCGCCGGTGCGGGCTCTGCGTGCAGCACGGAGGGCGCCTCCTCCAGCGCCGCGTATTTCGCGCAGGCGAAGAGGAAGCCGGCGACCAGGAGATAGGCGACCGCCACCGTCGGGCTCACAGCGAGGCCGACCATCTCGCCATGCATGAAGCCGAAGAAGGTGAGGACCGCGCCGGCGAGGGCGAAGGCGGCCGCGTTGACGAACTGCCGTTCCACCACGAAGACGCCGATGGCGCCGAGCACGAGGCCGACCAGGATGGCACCGCCGCCCATCACCTCCAGCCCGTGATAGAGCACGCCGACCTGGCCCATCTTCTCGATGCCGATGGCGGCCGCCGACGTGCCGGCGAGGCCGAGCGAATTGTCGATCAGCAGCTTCGCCCAGGCGGCGAGGTGCGGCGTCAGCGCCAGTACGACGGCCGGCGCGTGCTTGGCCGGCGTCGTCTGGAACGCCTGCGCGCCGATCAGCATGCCGATGTAGAGCAGGATCGGCGAGATGGCGACGACCGGGATCAGCGCCAGCAGCAGCGCGATGATGCCGAACCACGAGAGCAGGATCACCATCAGCCCGGTGGCGGCGGAATAGCCGATGCGCCCGCCCATCGACTTCCAGCCGGGATGGCCGATATAGACCGCGTTGATGAAGGGGTTGCCCATCAGGCAGCCGATGAGGCTGACCACGCCATCGGCGGTGAGCACGCGGGTGGTGGGATAGTGGTCGCCCGCTGCCTCGGCGCTTTCCACATTGTCCATCGCCTCGACCAGATCGTAGATGCCGAAGGGGATGGCGGTGACGAGGATGATGCCGAGATACTTGAAGCCGTGGAACACGTGGTCGAAGGCCGGCAGCGGCACCGAGAAGCCGAAATTGGCGAAGGCGTCGCCGACCTTGGCGACGCTCATGCCGCCATAATTCAGGCCGAACAGGGTCGAGCCCCAGGCGATGATCATGCCGACCGCGATGGCGACGAGGCCGGCGGGAATGCCCTTGGGATATTTCACCCCGCCGAACCAGCTCACCATGATGATGGCGAAGCAGACGAGGCCGATGACCGGGGTCGAGAAGATCTCGAAGGCCGGGCGCATCGCGATGAAGGCGATGGAGACGCCCGCCAGCGTGCCGAGCAGCGCCGCGCGCGGGGTGATCTTGCGGATCCACGGCGCCACGAAGCCGCCGATCATCAGGATGAAGCTCTGGAAGAACACCCAGACGAGGCCGGCCTCCCAGCCCTGCACCGGGTCGCCGGTGGCGGCGCCGATGGGCAGCATGATGACGAAGGTGACGACGAACATGTGCGGCACGCTGATGCCCGAAGGCAGGGCGCACACGTCGTCGCGGCCGGTCTTCTTCGCGAGCTGGTAGCCGAGGAAGGCGTAATAGGCGGTCGAGAGGAACATCATCAGCCCGACCGCCGGCAGGATGCGGCCGAAGACGATTTCCGGCGGCATCTTCAGCACGAATTGCAGCAGGCCGGTGAGCACCAGCATGTTGACGAGGATGTTCGTGCCGAAGCCGAACAGGGCGTTCCAGTCGCCCGGCGTCCACAGCGTCGGCCGCGTGCCCATGCGGGCGGGTGAGATCGGGGTCATTTCGGTCGCGGACATTTCTGGCAATCCCTCGAAGGACAAATGACGGGTGACAGGCTCACGCGGGGCGCCGGGAGCGGCGTCAGGCGGCGCTGGAGCGCGCCGCAGTCTTGTTGCCGAGGGCGGCGACCAGCGCCGCCGAGTCGGAGACCCAGCCGAAGATCCCGCCCTGCGCCTTGATCATGTCGAGGCCGACGCGGTGGAAATCCGGGAAGTAGGAGGCGCAGCAATCGGCGAGCGCGACGCAGCGATAGCCACGGTCATTGCCCTCGCGGATGGTGGTGTGCACGCACACCTCGGTGGTGACGCCGGCCACCAGCAGCGTGTCGATGCCGCGATTCTTCAGGATGAGTTCGAGGTCGGTCTGGTAGAAGGCGCCCTTGCCGGGCTTGTCGAGGACCACCTCGCCGGCGGCGGGATAGAGCTCCGGGATGATGTCGTGCCCGGCCTCGCCACGGATGAGGATGCGACCCATCGGCCCGGCGCAGCCGATGCGCGCGGTGGGCGCGCCGCGCTCCACCTTGGCCGGCGGCGCGTCGGCCATGTCGGGGCGGTGGCCCTCGCGAGTATGGATGACCAGCATGCCGGTCGCCCGCGCCGCCGCCAGCGCGCGCTGGCAGGGGCCGACGGCCGCCTGCAGCAGCGAGACGTCGTTGCCGAGCGTCTCGCCGAAGCCGCCGGGTTCGAGGAAATCGCGCTGCATGTCGATGATAACCAGCGCCGCGCGCGCCGGATCGAAGGCGAGGGGCGCCGGCTCGGCGGCGAGAAGAGTGTCGGGCATGGCGGCTCCGCTGCGGCGGTGAGGGGCAGGCGCGGCAGCGAACCGCGCAACGTTCGTTGTATGCATTGGTGTATGCATCGCCCATGCCAACGGCTTCCACGACGCAACCATTTGTAAAACAACGATCTCTTCACATGATGGGAGAGCCAACCTTCCGCATTGGCGCGCAGAGATGGGTCACGGTGGTCAAAATTTAGTCGTTATGTTGGCGTTGCCTTCATGTTGGCCGTCGATGGCGGCTGCGCTCTGACCTCCGCCGTGCGGGTGGATCGGCATGGGCTCCCTCTGCCGCTTGCCTTCGCGCGGGGACGATCCGCCTTTGCAGCGGCCGAATCCGACCCCATATTCGCGCCATGGCCAAAGCAGCACGTCCCGGCGGATTCTCGGAGCGCTCCCAGCGCGCCTTCGAGCCCGCGCAATCCGCCACGCTCGATCCCGTCCTCGCCGAGAAACTCGGCGTGGCGCCGACCTCGGGCGCCTCCGCCACCGTCGCCGCGCTGTCGGCGTTGATCGAGAGCGGCCGTCCCGAAGTCGACGGCCAGCTCTGGGTGCCGCATCGCCCGGCCCGGCCGGAGAAATCCGAGGGCGGCGTCAAATTCGTGCTGAAGTCGGACTACACGCCCAATGGCGACCAGCCGCAGGCCATCGAGGAACTGGTGGCGGCGGCGCGCGAGGGCGAGCGCGACCAGGTGCTGCTCGGCGTCACCGGCTCGGGCAAGACCTTTACCATGGCCAACGTCATCCAGCGCCTGCAGCGCCCCGCGCTGGTGCTGGCGCCGAACAAGACGCTGGCGGCGCAGCTCTATGGCGAGTTCAAGAGCTTCTTCCCCGACAATGCGGTGGAGTATTTCGTCTCCTACTACGACTACTACCAGCCCGAGGCCTATGTGCCGCGCACCGACACCTTCATCGAGAAGGAATCGTCGATCAACGAGCAGATCGACCGCATGCGCCATTCGGCCACCCGCTCGCTGCTGGAGCGCGACGATGTGATCATCGTCGCCTCGGTTTCCTGCATCTACGGTATCGGCTCGGTCGAGACCTATGCCTCGATGACCTTCAAGATCGAGGTGGGCGAGCGGATCGACCAGCGCCAGCTTCTCGCCGACCTCGTGGCGCTCCAGTACAAGCGCACCCAAGGCGATTTCGGGCGCGGCACCTTCCGGGTGCGCGGCGACGTCATCGAGATCTTCCCCGCCCATTACGAGGACCGCGCCTGGCGCGTCTCGCTGTTCGGCGACGAGGTGGAGAGCATCCAGGAGTTCGATCCGCTGACGGGTCAGAAGTCGCAGGAGCTGAAATTCGTCAAGCTCTACGCCAATTCGCATTATGTGACGCCGCGCCCGACGCTGATCCAGGCCATCCACGGCATCAAGGCCGAGCTGAAGATGCGGCTCGACGAGCTCAACGCCATGGGCCGGCTGCTGGAGGCCCAGCGTCTGGAGCAGCGCTGCACCTTCGACATTGAGATGATGGAGGCGACGGGAAGCTGCGCCGGCATCGAGAACTATTCGCGCTGGCTCACCGGCCGCCAGCCCGGCGAGCCGCCGCCGACCCTGTTCGAATATGTGCCCGACAATGCGCTGATCTTCTGCGACGAGAGCCATGTCACCGTCCCGCAGATCGGCGCCATGTATCGCGGCGACTTCCGTCGTAAGGCGACGCTGGCGGAATACGGCTTCCGCCTGCCGAGCTGCATGGACAACCGGCCGCTGCGCTTCGAGGAATGGGAGGCGATGCGCCCGCAGACCGTCCATGTCTCCGCCACCCCCGGCAAATGGGAGATGGAGAAGACCGGCGGCGTCTTCGTCGAGCAGGTGATCCGCCCGACCGGCCTCGTCGATCCCGAGATCGAGGTGCGCCCGGCCCGCACGCAGGTCGACGACCTGCTCGGCGAGGTGCGCGTGACGGCGGCGAAGGGCTACCGCACGCTGGTGACGGTGCTCACCAAGCGCATGGCCGAGGACCTGACGGAATATCTGCACGAGAACGGCATCCGCGTGCGCTACATGCATTCGGACATCGACACCATCGAGCGCATCGAGATCATCCGCGACCTGCGGCTCGGCGCCTTCGACGTGCTGATCGGCATCAACCTGCTGCGCGAGGGGCTCGACATCCCGGAATGCGGGCTGGTGGCGATCCTCGACGCCGACAAGGAAGGCTTCCTGCGCTCGGAGACCTCGCTGATCCAGACCATCGGCCGCGCCGCGCGCAATGTGGACGGGCACGTGCTGCTCTATGCCGACAGCATCACCGGCTCGATGGAACGGGCGATGGCGGAGACGCAGCGCCGCCGCGAGAAGCAGGTGGCGTGGAACGTCGAGCACGGCATCACGCCCGAGAGCGTGCGCAAGGCGATCGGCGACATTCTGGAGAGCGTCTATGAGCGCGACCATGTGACGGTCGATTCCGGCCTCGCCGAGGGCGCCGCCACCTATGGCAACAACCTCGCCACCGTCATCGCCGACATGGAGAAGCGCATGCGCAAGGCGGCGGCCGATCTCGACTTCGAGCAGGCCGCCCGGCTGCGCGACGAGATCAAGCGGCTGCAGGCGACCGAGCTGGTGCTCTCTGACGATCCGCTGGCGCGGCAGGAGAATGTGGACGAGCGCACCGGCGGCTATCGCGGCGAGCGCAAATATGGGCGCGCCGCCAACCTGCCGGAGAAGAAAAGCGGGGCCGGCGGCAAGGCGGGGCGGCGCTCCTCGCCGGGCCATGTCTCGTCCGGCCAAGAGGCCCGCGCCGACGAGGCGCAGGCTCGCTACGACGCCGAGGGGACCGGCTCGCGCGTCGTCAAGCCCTCGCTCGACGACATGGGACCGGGTACCGACCGGACGGAGCCGCTGCGGGTGGAGGACTGGGTGCGCCCCGAGCGCCCGGACCCGATGACCAAGGGCTACCGCAAGGGCGGAAGGCGCGCGCCGAAGCGGTGACTCCAGCTATCCGCGTGGTCCCGCATTGACGTCGAGCGGCAGAAAGCTTCCCCTGCGCGATGCCGGATCGCGCGCGGCATGTCGTGCGTTGCGGGTCACGGCAGGGGGATGCGATGACCTTCACGCAGGCTGTTTCCAGCGTTCTCGGTAATTATTCGACCTTCACCGGCCGTGCGCCGCGTTCGGAATACTGGTGGTGGGTGGTGTTCTCGATCCTCGTGAACATCGCCACCAGCGTCATCGACACGGCGATCTTCGGCACCTATGCGCTGGTGCATTATGGCGAGATGACCGCCTTCACGCCCATCACCACGCTGGTCGGGCTGGCGCTGATCATTCCCTCCATTGCGCTGGCGGCGCGCCGCTTCCACGATATGGACCGCACCGGCTGGTGGCTGCTGATCGGCATCACCGGCATCGGCGCGCTGGTCGTCTTCTTCTGGTTCATGGTGAAGGGCACGCCGGGCCCGAACCGCTTCGGCCCGGACCCGCTGGCGCCCTGACCAGCAAAAAGGGCGGCTTGCGCCGCCCTTTCCGATCTCTGGAAGAAGACGCCGTTCAGCCCTGCTGGATGGCGCTGAGCTTCCATTCGCCGCGCGGGTTGCGCACGAAGGTCCAGAACTCCACCGCCTGTTCCTTGCGCTGCGGGTCGCCCTGCACCACGCGGCCGGTGGCCTTCTCGACGGTCACGTCGGTCAGCTCGTAGCGCATGGCGACGGTGGCGTATTCGCTGCCGTCCTCCGCCCAGGCTTCCGAGAGGTCGCCTTGCAGCAGCTTGACGTCGCCGAGCCGGTTCTCCAGCCCGTCGCGGTCGAGTTCGTCGAGTTCCTCGGCGAGGTAGCCGGCCATTTCGGGCGTGGCGAGACCGGCGAGCGCGGCACGGTCGCCACGGCTATAGGCGCCCTGCACCTCGCCGAGCAGCCGCTCGAAGCTGTCGAAATCGCTACCCTGAAGCTGGATCGGCCGGCCGCGCGGGCCGGTGCCGAAGCCGGCGCGCGGCGCCGCGCCGGCACTGGAGCCGCCCATCGGCGCGCTGGCGCCGTTCAGCGCCTCGCGGGCCATCGGCTCAGGCCGCGCACCGCCGGCATAGGAGGGCTGGTTGCGCGAGCGCATCCACCCCATGACGAGGCGCACCACGATGAAGATGAGCGCGACCTGAAGCAGCAGGCCGAGAATGCCGGAGAGGCTGCCGAGGCCGGAGAAGAAGCCCGAACCCATCAGCAGGCCGAAAAGGCCGGCGCCGAGCAGGCCGCCCATCAGCCCGCCCATGAAGCCGCCACGGTTGAAGAAGCCGCCGGGACGGGCCGCCGTCGCCGCGCCGAGATTCGAGGCGCCGGGCTGGGCCTGGGGCGTCGCCGAACGCTGCATGGTCTGGGCGGAGGGCGCCGTCGGCGTGGGCGCCGGGGTCGACCAGGTGCGGGAGCCACGGCTGCCGATGCTCATGCTGCGGCCGGCGCGGGCCTCGGCGAAGTCGCTGGCGACGAAGACGCCGGCGGCGACGAGAAGGGCGCCGAGCGCGAGGCGCATGGCGGCGGGACGCAGACGCAGGGATCGCAAGGGAATGCCTCTCCAGTGAACGCACGCGGCACATGCCGCAACGTCATCCATATGGGGGAGACCGCGCCGGAATGCCACCCCCCGCGGGCGACACGCGCGTGCGGGAAGGGGAGCGCGAGGGGAGCAAACGCGGGGCGAAAGCCGCGCACGGCCAGCATCGGGAAGATATTCCGGGGTCGCGCACTTCCACGTGAGGAAGCCGTCTTTCCCGCGAAACGGCGCCGGTGGCGCGCCGGAATACCGCCAAAGGGCGGACTCGCACCTTCCGCGACAGCGCGGCGCCGGGTGGCGTCGCGCGCGGCACATCCGTCCCCTGCCGTCGGAAGAACCGGCGGGCGGGGCGTCCGTCAGAAGCCGAGACGCGATTCGATGGCGGCTATGGAGCCGACCGGAGCGTTCACGTTCTCCACCTTGCGCTCGCCGGGAACGGCGGGGCGCACGGCGGCAATGGTGGCCGGCTGATCGAAGGGGGTCTTGGCAGACGGCAGGGCAGCGGGGGTCTGAACCTCGTTGCGGTTCATGACGGGGGGCATTTCAAGGTCCTTCCTGTTACGCATACGCTTAAGCGATACCGGCCTCGCGGCCGTTTCTCTTCCGGCGCCGCACGCTGGCGACGCCGTCTTCACGATCATGGTTATAAACGGGTAACCCTGAATCTTTCCTGATCGACCCGTTCATGCTGGCGGGGGTTTCGTTCAGAATCGCGGCGGCTCTGGGGCAATTGCCGAGAAAATCACCGGCTGTGGCATGGGGGACGCAATCCCCGCGCAAGCTTCGGTGCCCGCTTGCCGCGGCGGGTATCGGGGGGTGGCACCGGGCGCCCGTTGGCGGCCTTTACGGCTGCGCGAGATGGGGACGGGCAGCCTCGCGAGGGTGTCATCGGCGGCATGCTAATTGCTAAGTTCGGCTTAGCCTTAAGGAGTATCGCCATGTCCGTTGCCCTCACCATCGCCCTGACCGATGCCGAGCCCGAAGCCGATGGCGAACTCGACCTGTCGTTGCGCGACGACATCCGCATGCTCGGGCGCGTGCTCGGCGAGACGCTGCGCGACCAGGAGGGCGAGCCGACCTACGAACTGGTGGAGCTGATCCGTCGCGTCTCGACCCGCTTCCACCGCGAGGAGGACGAGGGGGCCCGCGCCGAGCTGGAGGGCATCCTCGCCGGGCTCGGCCCGGATCAGGCGATCACCATCGTGCGCGCCTTCTCCTATTTCTCGCACCTCGCCAACATCGCCGAGGACCAGAACGTCATCCGCCGCATGCGGGCGGGCGCGGGGGCAGGGCGCGGCCCGGCGCCGGCCACCATCGCCAACGCGCTGGACGAGGCGCTGCGGCACGGCGTTTCCACCGCCGAGCTGCGCAAGTTCTTCGAGACCGCGCTGGCGAGCCCGGTGCTGACCGCCCATCCCACCGAGGTGCGCCGCCGCTCCACGCTGACGCATGAGATGCGGATCGCCGAACTTCTGGACGAGCGGGACCGGCGCGACCCGACCCCGGAGGAGCAGGAACTCGCCGCCGAGGAGCTGCGCCGGCGCGTGCTGACGCTGTGGCAGACCAACCTGCTGCGCAAGACCAAGCTCACCGTGCTCGACGAGGTGGCGAACGGCCTCTCCTATTATGACTACACCTTCCTGCGGCAGCTTCCCAAGCTCTACGCCGCGCTGGAGGACCGCCTCGCCACGCTGGAGGGCACGCGCGAGGGCGCGCCGGAAATCGCCTCCTTCGTGCGCATCGGCAGCTGGATCGGCGGCGACCGCGACGGCAATCCCTTCGTCACTGCCGAGGTGACGCGCGAGACCATGCGCCTGCAGAGCGCGCAGGCGGTGCGGTTTTATCTGGAGGAGCTGGAGGCGCTCGGTGCCGAGCTTTCCATCAGCACCATCCGCGTGCAGGTGTCCGAGGAACTGCTGGGGCTGGTCGAGGCCTCGCCCGATCTCTCGCCGCACCGGCGCAACGAGCCCTACCGCCTCGCCACCACCGCCATCGCGGCGCGGCTTCGGGCGACCGCCTTCCGGCTGGAAGTCGCCGATCTCCTCGGCCTCACCGTCAGGCCGCCGGATGCGGCCTATGCGAATGCGGCCGAGCTGCGCGCCGATCTCGACGTGATCGACCGCTCGCTCAAGGCGCACAAGTCCGGCGCCGTCGCGCGCGGCAAGCTCCGGGCGCTGCGCCGCGCGGTGGACGCCTTCGGCTTCTACCTCGCGGTGCTCGATTCCCGGCAGAACTCCGACGTCCACGAGCGCTGCGTCGCCGAGCTGCTGGAGGTCGCGGCGCCCGGCACCAACTACAAGTCGCTGCCCGAGGGCACCCGCGTCGCGCTGCTGCTGCGCGAGCTGACCACCGCGCGCCCGCTCACCTCGCCCTTCGTGGACTATTGCGACGAGACGGTGGGCGAGCTCGCCATGCTGCGCACCTGCGCGCGAATCCACAAGATCTACGGCCCCGAGGCGATCCAGACCTGCATCATCTCCAAGGCCGAGAGCGTCTCGGACATGCTGGAGCTGGCGCTGCTGCTCAAGGAGGTCGGCCTCGTCGATCCCGCCGGCGCCTCGGCCGTCCATATCGTGCCGCTGTTCGAGACCATTGGGGACCTGCGCAACGCCGCCCGCGTGATGGAGCAGATGTTCCGCCTGCCGGAATACCGCAAGCTGGTGGACAGCCGTGGCGGCGTGCAGGAGGTGATGCTCGGCTATTCGGATTCGAACAAGGATGGCGGCTTCGTCACCTCCGGCTGGGAGCTCTACAAGGCCGAGATCGAGCTGATCGAGGTGTTCCGCCGCCATGGCGTGCGGCTGCGCCTGTTCCATGGTCGCGGTGGGTCAGTCGGGCGCGGCGGCGGGCCGAGCTACGACGCCATCCTCGCCCAGCCCGGCGGGGCGGTGCAGGGGCAGATCCGCATCACCGAGCAGGGCGAGATCATCTCGTCCAAGTACTCCAACCCGGCGGTGGGACGCGGCAATCTCGAAATCCTCGCCGCCGCGACGCTGGAGGCGACGTTGCTGTCGGGCGACGCCAAGGCGCCGCGCGAGGAATATCTCGACGTGATGGAGGAATTGTCCGAGGCCGCGTTCAGCGCCTATCGCGGCCTCGTCTACGAGACCCCGCGCTTCGAGGACTATTTCTGGGAATCCACCGTCATCAACGAGATCGCGACGCTCAACATCGGCTCGCGCCCGGCCTCGCGCCGCAAGACGCGCCGCATCGACGACCTGCGCGCCATCCCCTGGGTGTTCTCCTGGGCCCAGTGCCGGCTGATGCTGCCGGGCTGGTACGGCTTCGGCACCGCGATCAACTCCTGGCTGGAGCGCCATCCGGACGGACTGCCGCTGCTGCAGGAGATGTATCGGGAGTGGCCGTTCTTCCGTACCCAGCTCTCCAACATGGACATGGTGCTCTCCAAAAGCTCCATCGCCATCGCCTCGCGCTACGCCAAGCTGGTGGAGGATGTGGAACTGCGCGAAGCCATCTTCGGGCGCATCCGCGCCGAGCATCAGGCCGCCATCGACGCGCTGCTCGCCATCTCGCAGCAGGAGAAGCTGCTCGGCTCCAATCCGATGCTGGACCGTTCGATCCGCGCGCGCTTCCCCTATATCGACCCGCTCAACCACGTGCAGGTCGGGCTGCTGAGGAAGTACCGCGCCAACGACACCGACGAGAAGGTGCTTCAGGGCATCCAGCTCACCATCAACGGCATCTCGGCCGGGTTGCGCAATTCGGGGTGAGGACGAATGGCCTTCGCCTGCACGATACCGGCCGTGCCGACCCAACTGGCCGATGACGACCGGGTGCGGATCACCCGCTGGGACTTCGCGCCGGGAGCGACGACCGGCTGGCACGAGCACGCAATGGACTATGTCATCGTCTTCGTCACCGACGGGCTGATGGAGGTCGACGTCGACGGGACGGTGACGCAGGTGCGCATGAGCGCCGGCGGCGCCTATTCGCGCCCGGCCGGCATCCGCCATGACGTGCGCAACGCCGGCGAAGCGCCGATGAGCTTCGTCGAGGTGGAGATGAAATAGGCGGCGGTGGCACCTCGCGGGCGCGGGGCTATAATCGCGCAGCTCCGCCCGCTAACGCTTTTTGGTCCGCCATGTACACGCCGCCGGCCTTTCGCGAGGACGATCCTGCCACGCTGCACGCGATGATGCGCGAGACGCGGCTGGCGACGCTTGTCACCGCCACCGCCGAGGGGCTGCTCGCCACGCCGCTGCCGCTCTTTCTCGACGACACCGAGGGGGCGAACGGCGTGCTTTATGGGCATGTCGCCAAGGCCAACCCGCAATGGAAGGCGCCTCCGCTGGCCGAGGCGCTGGTGATCTTTCCGGGCCCCGAGGCCTACATCTCTCCCTCGTGGTACGCCTCGAAGCAGGAGCACGGCAAGGTCGTGCCGACCTGGAACTACGCGGCGGTGCACGCCTATGGATGGCCCGAGTTCTTCGAGGACGAGGACCACCTTCGTGAGATCGTGACGCGGCTGACCGATCTTCACGAGCGCCCGCGCGCCGAGCCGTGGTCGGTCGCCGACGCACCGGAGGCGTTCGTGCGGGCGCAATTGAAGGGGATCGTCGGCGTGCGGCTGCCGATCGCCCGGCTCGAAGGCAAGCGCAAGATGAGCCAGAACCGGCCCGAAGCCGACCGCGAGGGCGTGGCCGCCGGACTGCGCGCCAGCCCGCGCGAAGGCGATCGCGAGGTTGGCGCGATGATCCCGACGGCGAGGCGGTAACGTGCCGTTTGGCGACCTTTCTGGAAAAGTGCTCGGGAGCGTCTGCCTTGCCACTAACGTAAACTCGCTGAGTAAGCGTGATTACGCATGAAAATACTGGACATTTTTCCGCCGCTTAACGATAATTACGCTGCTGAGTCGGCGCTCGACTCCGGCGGGCGCTCCGTCGTTATCATACGCGTTTAACGCTCGCGCTGAGCGTTCTTCCCGATCATTAGGAGCAGAACCTATGACCACGCTGTTCGCGTGGCGTGGGCTTATGCATTTGGTCGAGTTGCTCAGCTTGCTGAATGAACTGCTCGACCTTGTGCTAAAGCTCTACGCATTGCTTGCTTGATTGTTCAGGCAGTTTGGCGGGGCGCGTTCGCGCGCCCCGCTTCCTGGTCCTCACCCCGCGATAGATGGCGCCGCTTCCGGCGGCAGGTTCGGCGGCATGCGGGCCAGCAGCAGCGCGGCCTTGATGAGCGCGGCATTGTCGGCCGCCTCTTCGCCGCCGGGCAGGAGTTTGCCGTCCTCCAGCCCGATGCGCCCGTCGAGGCCGCGCAGCAGCGCGTCGCGGTAGAGCGGCCAGACGGTGGCGTCGAGGCCATGCTCCAGCACCGGCACGTCGAGACTGGCGGCGGCGAGCACCTTGCGGATACGGGCGGCGACTTCCAGCCCTTCGCCGATATCCTGCTCATTGATCTCGATGAGAATGCGCAGCGCCTGCCGCGCCTGCGGCAGCTTCACGAAGCGCTCGGCGTCGGCCACCGACCACAGCCCCGCCTCGACGCCGATGCCACGCGACATGGCGAGCTCGATCATCTGCGGCGCGTCGTCCTCGATCAGGTTCACCGAGACGTAGTCGGGCACGACCTTCCAGCTTCGCACCGAGTCCAGACGGTCGCCGGCGATCCCGGCATGGGTGGACAGGCCGATGGGCGTGCCGGGCACGCGGGCGCGGATCGCCTCCAGCGCGGCGGCGACCTCCCCGGCGGCGAGCGTTTCGGCGCCGTCAGCGTCGCGCGGGTGCAGATGCAACTCCCCGGCGCCGGCCGCCACGACGGCGGCGGCATCCGCCGCCAGTTCCGCCGGGGTCAGCGGGGTGAAAGAGTGGAAGTCCTTGGCTCGCGATCCGTTCAGGCAGGCTTGCAGCATCGGGGTCTCCTCGGTGCGCGTGTGTCGTGCCTCAACCCGCGAGGAAGCCTTTCCGTTTCAGCCTTTGTACGGCGCGCTCCAGCGACTGCAGGAATTCGGAGCGGTCGCGGGCGGAAAAGGGGCGGGGGCCGCGCGTGATCTCGCCCGCCTCGCGCAGGTCCGCCATCAGGTTGCGGGTGGCGAGCTGCATGCCGATGGAAGCGGCGGTGAAGGGTTTTCCGTTCGGGCCGATGGCCTCGGCGCCCTTCGCCACCACGCGCGCGGCGAGCGGCACGTCGGCGGTGATCACGAGGTCGCCCTCCTGGACGCGCTCGGCGATCCAGTCGTCGGCGACATCGAGCCCCGCCGGCACGACGACCCGCTCGACCTCGACATCGCGCGGCACGGCAATGTAGGCGTTGGCGACGAGAAACACCTTGATGCCGTGGCGGGCGGCGACCTTGTAGGTCTCGTCCTTCACCGGACAGGCGTCGGCGTCGATGTAGATCAGAATAGGCTTCGTCAAAGTAGAACCTGAGTTGCCGGGCATCCGCTCAAGAAAGAGGGGCTGCCCTCGCGGGCAGCCCCTCCCATGTCAGACCGCGGTCCGGCCCGGTAGCCGCCGAAAAGGCGGCGCGAAGTGTCGCATCACGCGGCACGGACCTCGCAAGAGGCAAGCGTCCAGGTCACGGATACCGACGACCGCAGATCAAGACGATCAGACACTGGATCACCTCCTTTCAATTGTTGACGACCATTGCAGCTTAGCCCGATTCGCGTCGGCGTCACCCGCCCGTCACCTACCGCAGGCGGGATTCGGCGTTCACTTCGCGTTACGATGAGCAATCTTTGGTGCACGCCCACAAAGGAGGCAGCGATGCGGAGCGGATGGTCACGGCGCGGTGCCGCGCTGGCGCTGGCGACACTCCTCTTCGCCATACCGTCACAGGCGCAGCAGGCGTCCGACGCCCGCGCGCCGGAGCAGGCCAGCGCGCTGGCGGCGGGGCAGAAAGTGGCGACCGGGCGCCGCTGGATGGTCACGGCGGCCAATCCGCTCGCCGCCGAGGCGGGCGCCGCCATGCTGCGCGCCGGCGGCAGCGCCATCGACGCGCTGGTGGCGACCCAGCTCGTGCTTGGCCTCGTCGAGCCGCAGTCCTCCGGCCTCGGCGGCGGCGGCTTCCTCGTCTACTGGGACGCGAAGACGAAGACGCTCACCACGTTCGACGGGCGAGAGACCGCGCCCCGTGCGGCGACACCGACGCTGTTCCAGGACGCGGCCGGCGAGCCGCTCGCCTTCCTCGACGCGGTGGTCGGCGGGCGCTCGGTCGGCACGCCCGGCACGCCGCGCCTTCTGGAGACTGTCCATCGCCGCTACGGTCGGCTTGCCTGGGCGAGGCTGTTCCGCCCGGCGCTGCGCCTCGCGGACAAGGGTTTTACGGTCTCGCCGCGCCTTGCCGGCCTGATCGAGGCGGAGAAGGAGACGCTGGCGCGCGATGGCGCGGCGCGCGCCTATTTCCTCCCCGGCGGCGCGCCGCTGAAGGAGGGCGCGCGGCTGAAGAACCCGGCCTATGCGCGCACGCTGCGCCTGCTGCGCGACGGTGGCGCGGATGCTTTCTACAGCGGTACGCTGGCCCGCGATATCGTGCGGACGGTGCGCGGCGCCGCCAATCCGGGGCTGCTGTCGGCGGGCGACCTGCGCGAATACCGGGTGGTCGAGCGGGCGCCGGTCTGCGCGAGCTATCGCGCGCTCGACATATGCGGCATGGGCCCGCCCAGTTCCGGGGCGCTGACCCTCGGCCAGATCCTCGGCGTGCTGGACTTCTACGACCTGAAGGCGAAGGGCGACACGCCGGATTCCTGGCGGCTGATCGCCGACGCCTCGCGTCTCGCCTTCGCCGACCGCGAACGCTACATGGCGGACGACGATTTCGTGCCGATGCCGACGCGCGGCCTGCTGGCGCGGAACTATCTCGCCGGCCGCGCCGCCCTGCTGGTGCGTGAGAGCGCGCTGCCCGAGGTGGCGGCCGGCGCGCCGCGCTGGGACCACGCCATGGCGGCGCCGCCGCGGGCGGACGGCCAGGCGCCGGAACTGCCGTCGACGACGCAGATCACCATCGTCGACGCGCGCGGCAACGTCGCCTCCATGACCTCGACCATCGAGGCGGCCTTCGGCTCGCGCCTCATGGTGGGCGGCTTCCTGCTCAACAACGAGCTGACCGACTTCTCCTTCCGCTCGCACCGTGACGGCGTGCCGGTGGCCAACCGCGTCGAGCCGGGCAAGCGCCCGCGCTCCTCCATGGCGCCGACCATCGTGATGAAGGCGGGGCGGCCGGTGCTGGCGCTCGGCTCGCCCGGCGGCAGCCAGATCATCGGCTACGTCGCCAAGACGCTGATCGCCCATATCGATTGGGGGATGCCGCTCGACAAAGCCATCGCGGCGCCGAACGTGCTGGCGCGCTTCAAGGCGCTGGAGATCGAGCAGGGCACGCCCGCCGAGGCGATGATGCCGGCGCTCAAGGCGTTCGGTTTCGACGTGAAGACGCTGCCGATGACCTCCGGCGTGCAGGCCGTCTCCATCGGCGAGGGGCGGCTCGTCGGCGCCGCCGATCCGCGCCGCGAAGGCATGGCGATCGGGGAGTGAGAGTTCTAGCGCCGGGCCTTGGCGTCATCTCGGCCGAGGCGCAGCGAGAGCCGGAATCGCTCTCCAATGTTTACACGATCCCGGATCGCGCTTGCGGAGCGTCCGGGATAACGACCTCTCGTCAGTGGCTGATCATCCAGGGCCGCGCGGTGGGGAAGCTCTTGGCGCCGCTCGCCGCCGTCGCGGTCTTCGACTTTTTCGTGCGGCTCTTCATGCCGCCCGAGCAGCAGGAGCAGCTCGACGGGTGCTTCTTCGCGGCGAATTCGCCGGTCGTCATCGGCGCGTTGGAAGCGCGTTCATTGGTGGAATGGGCGATCAGGCTCTCGCGGGAGATGCCGCTGAAATGCGGCGCGGTCAGCATCACGCGGGGGGCCATCGCGCCGCAGTCCGGGCAGGGCTGCGGGGCCTGATACTCGCTCATCGGCCGCATCTCGGTGAAGTCACCGCAGCTGTCGCACTGATATTCATAGACGGGCATGAGCCTGTTCCCTGGGCGTTTCCTCGAAGGACGGGGCGGCACTCGGCGCCGCCCCGTTCTCTGCGAATTCGGGGCGGGGCGACGCCTTGGGCGTCACCCCGGGATTTGGTCAAGGACGGGAGGGGCGACGCTCCGCGCCGCCCCAGGATTTGGGCAAGGAGGGGCGGGGCGGCGCTCTGCACCGCCCCGCATGCACCGGACTAAGCGGGGGTCAAAGGTCCGGTGAAAGCGGCATGTCGACGGAGCCGTCGAGGAACTTGGTCGGGCCGGCGGCGGTCGGGTTGATGTCGAAATCGAAGATCTCGGTCGGCAGCCACAGCGTGGCGCAGGCGTTCGGGATGTCGACGACGCCCGAAATATGGCCCTGCACCGGCGCGGTGCCGAGGATCGAATAGGCCTGCGCGCCCGAGTAGCCGAACTTCTTCAGGTACTCGATGGCGTTGAGGCAGGCCTGGCGATAGGCGATGTGCACGTCGAGATAGTGCTGGCCGCCCTGCTCGTCGACCGAGATGCCCTCGAAGATCAGGTAGTCCTTGTAGTTCGGCGTCACCGGCGAGGGCTTGAAGATCGGGTTCTTGATCCCGTACTTGGCCATGCCGCCCTTCAGCACCTCGACCTTGAGGTGCACCCAGCCGGCCATCTCGATGGCGCCGCAGAAGGTGATCTCGCCATCGCCCTGGCTGAAGTGCAGGTCGCCCATGGAGAGGCCGCCGCCTTCGACATAGACGGGGAAGTAGATCTTGGAGCCGCGCGACAGGTCCTTGATGTCGCAGTTGCCGCCATGCTCGCGCGGGGGAACAGTGCGCGCGCCGGTGGCCGCGGCGGCCGCCTTCGCGTCGCCGGTCAGCCGGCCCATATGGGCGGTCGCCGCGAAGGGCGGGGCGGCCAGCGGGGGCACGCGGGTCGGGTTGGTGTCGATCAGCCCCTGCTCGCGGGTGTTCCATGTCTCCAGCAGCTTCGGATCGGGCAGGCAGCCGATCAGGCCGGGATGGATGAGGCCGGCGAAGTTCACGCCCGGCACATGGCGCGAGGAGGTGTACATGCCCTTGAAGTCCCAGATGGACTTCTGCGCCAGCGGGAAGTGGTCGGTCAGGAAGCCGCCGCCATTCTTCTTCGAGAAGAAGCCGTTGAAGCCCCACTGGCTGTCGGGCATGGCGCCGATGTCGAGCAGGTCCACCACCAGCAGGTCGCCCGGCTCGGCGCCCTTCACGCCGATGGGACCGGACAGGAAGTGCACGATCGACAGGTCGATGTCGCGCACGTCGTCGGCCGACTCGTTGTTCTTGATGAAGCCGCCGGTCCAGTCATAGGTCTCGACGATGAAGTCGTCGCCGGGCTTCACCCAGGCCACCATCGGAATGTCCGGGTGCCAGCGGTTGTGAACCATGTCGTTGTCGTAGGCCGACTGGTTCAGGTCGATCTTGATCAGTGTTTCGGTCATGCTTCTCACTCCCCTTGGGCAAGCTGGCAGAACGGTCGGGCGCGGGCCTCAGACCGACAGGAATCGCGCGACCTTCGCCTCGTCGACGTCGGCGCGCTTGTCTTCGTGGACGATCTCGCCGTTCTCGATGACGAGGACGCGGTCGGCGATGTCGAGGGCGAAGGACAGCACCTGCTCGGAGACGACGATGGAGAGCCCGCGCTCGTCGCGGATGCGCTTCAGCGTGCGCGCCATCTCGCGGATGATGGAGGGCTGGATGCCCTCGGTCGGCTCGTCGAGCAGCAGCACCTTCGGCGCGGTGGCGAGCGCCCGGGCGATGGCGAGCTGCTGCTGCTGGCCGCCGGAGAGGTTGCCGCCGCGCCGGCCCTTCATTTCCAGCAGCACCGGGAACAGCTCGTAGATATCCGGCGGCACCTTGCTCTCGCCGCGCGGGATGAGCCCGGTCTCGATGTTCTCCTGAACCGTCATGGTGGAGAAGATCATGCGGCCCTGCGGCACATAGGCGACGCCGTTGGCCACGCGCTCATAGCTCTTGAGCTTCGTGATGTCGGTGTCGCCCACCGTCACCGTGCCGCTCTTGGTCGGCACGATGCCCATGAGCGACTTCATGAGCGTGGTCTTGCCCATGCCGTTGCGGCCCATGATGGCGATGATCTCGTTGGGTGCGACCTTGAAGTCGAGGCCGTGCAGCACCTCGCTCTCGCCGTAGGAGACGTGCAGGTGTGAAACGTTCAGCATGATCCGCCCCTCAGTGGCCGAGATAGACTTCGATGACCTTCGGGTCCGCCTGGACCTTGGCCATCGAGCCTTCCGAGAGAATCTTGCCCTGGTGCAGCACCGTCACCTTGTGGGCGATGTCCTCGACGAACTTCATGTCGTGCTCGATTACGATCACCGAGCGGTTCTTGATGATGGTGTTCAGCAGCTCCGCCGTTTTCTTGCGCTCGGACACGCTCATGCCGGCCACCGGCTCGTCGAGCATGAGAAGCTCGGGGTCCTGGATCAGCAGCATGCCGATCTCCAGCCACTGCTTCTGGCCGTGCGAGAGATATTCGGCGCGCTGGTCGAGCTGGTCGGCGAGGAAGATCGTCTCGGCGATCTCCTGCACCCGCTCCTTCACTGCGGCGTCGCGGCGGAAGGTCAGCGCCCCGGCGACCGAGCGGCCCTTGGGATAGGAGATTTCGAGATTCTCGAAGACGGTGAGGTCCTCGTAGATCGAGGGGTTCTGGAACTTGCGCCCCACGCCCGCCCGGACGATCTCGTGCTCCTTCATCTTGGTCAGCTCGCGCTCCTTGAAGCGGATCGAGCCTGTGGTGGCCTTGGTGCGGCCGCAGATGAGGTCGAGCACCGTCGTCTTGCCAGCCCCGTTGGGGCCGATGATCACGCGGATCTCGTTCTCGTCGACATAGAAGGAAAGGTCGTTGACCGCCTTGAAGCCGTCGAAGGAGACGGTGAGCCCTTCCACCGCGAGGACGAAGTCCTTGTTCATGGTGTCGGTGATGACTTGCGCGTTCATGGCACCGGCTCCTCACTCGGCCGCGGCGGGGGCCGTCCCGGGGGACGGCGGGGCGGGGGGCGTCGCCTTGCGCTTCGCGACACCGCCGAAGAGCGGGCCGAGATGGGGGGCGATGTAGGTCTGCCAGAGGCCGGCAATGCCGTTCGGGAAGATGAGCACCACGGCGATGAACAGGCCGCCGAGGCCGAACAGCCACAGCTCGGGGAAGCTTTCCGAGAAGGACGTCTTGGCCCAGTTGACGACGAGCGTGCCGTAGATGGCGCCGAGGATGGACAGGCGCCCGCCGACGGCGGTGTAGATGACCATCTCGATCGAGGGCACGATGCCGACGAAGGACGGCGACATGAAGCCGACCTGCAAGGTGAACATCGCCCCGCCGATGGCCGACAGCGACGCCGCCAGGCAGAACACGAAGATCTTGAAGCTGGAGACGTCGTAGCCGGAGAAGCGGACGCGGTCCTCCTTGTCGCGCATGGCGACGAGGATGCGGCCGAGCTTGGAGGACTTCACGTAGAAGGCGAGCAGGATGCAGGCGATCAGCAGCGCCACGCAGACGAAGTAGAGGATCGTCTTGGCGCTGTCGGTGCGGATGTCCCAGCCGTGCAGGGTCCGCAGGTCCGTGATGCCGTTGATGCCGCCGGTATAGCCCTGCTGGCCGATGATCAGGATGGTCATGATCGCGGCGAGCGCCTGGGTGATGATGGCGAAGTACACGCCGCCCACGCGCCGCTTGAACATGGCGTAGCCGAGCACGAGGGCGAAGAAGGCGGGCACCAGCACCACCGCGACGGTGGTGAAGCCGAAGCTCTTGAACGGTTCCCAGAACCAGGGCAGCTCGGTGATCTGGTTCCAGTCCATGAAGTCCGGAATGCCGGGCGTGGTCTGGATCTTGGTGTTCGCCGGGCTGGAGGCTTCCAGCTTGAGGAACATCGCCATGCAGTAGCCGCCGAGGCCGAAGAACACGCCCTGGCCGAGCGAGAGAATGCCGGCATAGCCCCAGCAGAGCACGAGGCCGAGCGCCACGAAGGCGTAGGTGAGGTACTTGCCGACGAACTGGAGGCGGAAATTGTCCAGCGTCAGCGGCAGGACGACGACCAGGATGAAGGCGAGGACGACGATGCCGATGATGTCCTGCGGTCGCAGGAAGAAGGTGCGGCCTGATGCTTTGCTCATATGCGCCTCCTCAGCGACGGACCTTGATGACGAACAGGCCCTGGGGCCGCAGCATCAGGATGATGACCACGCCGAGCAGCGTGAGGACCTTGGCCATCGAGCCGGAGAGGAAGAACTCCATGGTCGACTGGGCCTGCGAGATGGTGAAGGCGGAGGCGATGGTGCCGAGCAGGCTCTGCGCGCCGCCGAAGACGACGACCAGGAAGGTGTCGACGATGTAGAGCTGGCCGGAGGTCGGGCCGGTCGAGCCGATCATGGTGAAGGCCGAGCCGGCAACGCCGGCGATGCCGCAGCCGAGGCCGAAGGTGTAGCGGTCGATCTTCTCGGTGTTGATGCCGACGGCGCCCGCCATGACGCGGTTCTGCACCACGGCGCGCACCTGCTTGCCCCAGGCCGATTTGTACATCAGCAGGGCGACGGCGATGGTGATGGCGATGGTCAGGCCCATGACGAACAGGCCGTTGATCTGCACCTCCACCACCTCGGTCACGGGCAGCGAGCCCATCATCCAGTTCGGCAGCTCGACGCCGACCTCGCGGGGGCCGAAAACGGAGCGGTAGACCTGCTGGAGGATGAGGCTGAGGCCCCAGGTGGCGAGCAGCGTGTCGAGCGGGCGCTTGTAGAGGCGCCGGATCATCAGCCATTCCACCGCCATTCCGAGCGCGCCGGAGGCGAAGAAGGCCAATATCATCGCAATGAAGAAGTAGATGCCGAACAGAGAGGGAATGTAATGAAGAAAAAGCTGTGAGGTGAAATAGGTGACATAGGCGCCGAGGATCATGAACTCGCCATGCGCCATGTTGATGACGCCCATCTGGCCGAAGATGATGGCCAGGCCCAGCGCCATGAGCACGAAGACCGAGAACAGGATAAGGCCGGCGAAGCCTTGCATGATGAAGATCGAGCCGAGCTCGGCCAGCGAATAGTCGGAAAACATTCAGGAATCCCCCGGCGTGCGCGCGTGCGGCGCGGTCCCCGTCAACGGAAAGAGCCCCGGAGAGGGCGAACCCTCTCCGGGTGGGAGCTTCAGGCGATCACTGGTAGCCCTTCGGGAACGGATCCGGCTCGATCAGCTCGGGGGTCTCGAACACCACCTTGAACTGGCCGTCGGCCTGCGCCTGGCCGACGCGGGTCTTCGACCACAGGTGATGGTTCGGGTGGATCTTGACGTAGCCTTCCGGCGCCTTGGTGAACTCGATGCCGGGCGAGGCCTCGGCGATCTTGTCGACGTCGAAGGAGCCGGCCTTCTCGACGGTCATTTTCCACAGCCACGGGCCGAGATAGGCAGCCTGGGTGACGTCACCGATCACGGTCTTCTCGCCCCACATCTTCTTGAAGGCGGCGACGAAGTCCTTGTTGTTCGGGTTGTCCAGCGACTGGAAGTACTTCATGCAGCTATAGGCGTTGACGAAGTTCTCGCCGCCGATGCCGTCGATCTCGTCCTCGGTCACCGAGATGGTGAGCAGGGTCTGCTTGGAGAGGTCGATGCCGGCCGCCTTGAGCTGCTTGTAGAAGGCGACGTTCGAGCCGCCGACGACCGCGGCGTAGATCACGTCCGGCTTGGTGAGCTTGAACTTGTTGATCACCGAGTTGAACTGGGTGTGGCCGAGCGGGAAGTAATCCTCGCCGACGACCTTGCCGGACAGCTTGTTCTCGATGTGCTTGCGGGCGATCTTCATCGAGGTGCGCGGCCAGATGTAGTCCGAGCCGATGAGGTAGAAGCTCTTGGCGCCCTTGGTCTTGTTGACCCAGTCGAGGCCGGCGAGGATCTGCTGGGTGGCTTCCTGGCCGGTGTAGATGACGTTCTTGGACTGCTCGAGGCCTTCATAGAAGGTCGGGTAGTAGAGCATGCCGTTATACTGCTCGACGACCGGCAGCACCGCCTTGCGCGAGGCCGAGGTCCAGCAGCCCATGATGGCGGCGACCTTGTCGTTGACCAGCAGCTTCTTGGCCTTCTCGGCGAAGGTCGGCCAATCGGAGGCGCCGTCTTCCTGGATGAACTTGATCTTGCGGCCGAGCACGCCGCCCATGGCGTTGATCTGCTCGATGGCGAGCTTCTCGGCCTGCACCGAGCCGGTCTCGGAGATCGCCATCGTGCCGGTGACCGAGTGCAGGATGCCGACGGTGACTTCGGTGTCGGTGACGGCGAGGCCCGTGGTGTTCACGGCAGACGTCGCGGGCGCCTGGGCGAAGGCCGGCGTCGAAAACAGGCCGGTATTCGCCAGAAGAGGCGCGGCGGGCAACGCGGCCATGCCCATCAGTAGCTTTCGACGCGTGCTCGAAAACTTGGAAGAATTGTCGTTATTCGAAGACATAAGTTCCCCTCCACGGGTTTGACGTGGCCTTAACAAGCTTATCTGTGGGCTTGCATTGGCTGGATCGTGGAGGCCGATGACGCGATGCAGCAATACGTCGATTGACGTATAGGGGTTTCGCCCCCGCTCCGACACAGTGTCTCCCATAAGCTCGGCGGCGCGTGTGCGTTCGCCGGTGAACTTGTTCGCGCGCGCGTGAAGAAGTTCCATGATCTGGCGACGGTTAACGGGTAAGAGGCGTGCTCCGTTTGTGTTTAATTTGAAAATAAATCATTGACAGTCGCGTCGTGCGGGCCGCCGATACAGAGATGCGACGGGAAGGTCAGCGTGACGCGGGGGATAACGACTTAACTGGAACGGATCGTGCTTGATCCAGTCCGGTGAGGCCGGCATTCCGGCGGTTTCGGCGCAGTGCGGCAGAAAAGCAAAAGTCCGGGGGAGGGTGAGCGCGCAGGCATGTCTGGCGTCGATACGGCGAGGCGGAACCCTATGGCGGCGGAGCAGAAGATCGTTCGCGTACGGCGCCGGTACAATCAATGGGTCGTCAACGAGACGCTGGAAGACTACGCGCTGCGCTTCACGGCCAAGAGCGCGCGCCGCTGGTCGGCGCTGCGTGTGGCCAACACCGCGCTCGGCGCCGTCTCCTTCCTGGCGCTGGAGGCGATCGGCGGGGCGATCACGCTCGCCTACGGCTTCCAGAACGCGGTGGCCGCCATCCTTGTGGTCTGCGCCATCATCTTCGCCGCCGGCCTGCCGATCAGCTACTACGCCGCCAAGTTCGGCGTCGACATCGACCTGCTGACCCGCGGCGCCGGCTTCGGCTATATCGGCTCCACCGTCACCTCGCTGATCTACGCCTCCTTCACCTACCTGTTCTTCGCCATCGAGGCGGCCATCATGGCGCTGGCGCTGGAGATGTGCTTCGGCGTGCCGCTGATGGTGGGCTATTTCATCAGCGCGCTGGTGGTCATCCCGCTGGTCACGCACGGCATCACCTTCATCAGCCGGTTCCAGCTCTGGACGCAGCCCTTCTGGCTGGTGCTGAACATCATTCCGTTCGTCTTCATCTTCGCCATGGCCGACGATCCGCTGGCCGGCTGGACCTCCTTTACCGGGCGGCTCGGCCCGCGCGACGGCTCCTTCGACCTCGTGCTGTTCGGCGCGGCGACGACGGTGGTGTTCGCGCTGGTGGCGCAGATCGGCGAGCAGGTCGACTTCCTGCGCTTCCTGCCGCGCCGGGCGCCGGGGCGCAGCGAGACCGCCCGCAACGTGCTGTGGTGGGTCGCGCTGCTCAGCGCCGGGCCGGGCTGGATCATCCCCGGCGGCATCAAGATGCTGGCCGGCTCCTTCCTTGCCTATTTCGCGCTTACCCAGGGCGTGCCGCTGATCCATGCCACCGAGCCGACCCAGATGTATCTGGTGGCGTTCAAGACGGTGCTGTCGCCCGAGCTGTCGCTCGCCTTCACCGGCGTCTTCGTCATCCTCGCCCAGCTCAAGATCAACGTCACCAACTCCTATGCGGGCTCGATCGCCTGGTCGAACTTCTTCTCGCGCCTGACGCACAGCCATCCCGGCCGCGTCGTGTGGCTGGTGTTCAACGTCACCATCGCGCTCACCCTGATGGCGCTCGGCATCTACAAGGCGCTGGAGCAGATCCTCGGCCTCTACGCCATCGTCGCGGTGGCGTGGGTGGCGGCGCTGGTGGCCGACCTCGTGGTCAACAAGCCGATGGGCTGGAGTCCGCCGGGCATCGAGTTCAAGCGGGCGCATCTCTACGACATCAATCCGGTCGGCGTCGGCGCGGTGCTGGCCGGCACGCTGGTCGGCATCATCGCCTTCGCCGGCTTCTTCGGGCCGACGCTGAAGGTGTTCGCGCCGTTCCTCGCGCTCGCCGTCTCCTTCGTGGCGGCGGCCGGCATCGCCTTCGCCACCGGCGGCCGCTACTACATCGCCCGGCGCACGGCCAAGAACTGGGATGCCCGCCACACGATCAAATGCTGCATCTGCGAGCACAAGTTCGAGCCGGAGGACATGGCGCACTGCCCGGTCTATGCCGGGCCGATCTGTTCGCTGTGCTGCTCGCTGGACGCGCGCTGCAACGACCGCTGCAAGGAAGATGCGCGCTTCCCCGACCAGATACTGGCGGCGATGCGGGCGACCCTGCCGGGCTGGGTGGTGGCGCAGGTCAATTCCCGCCTCGGCCATTACATAGGCGTCATGTCGCTGCTCGCTCTGGTGATCGGCGGCATATTGGGCGTGATCTATTTCCAGGCGACGTTCGCGCCGGCGCCGGAGAGCGAGGCGGTCGGCAACGTCCTGTTCACGCTCTACTTCATCCTGCTGATCATCGCCGGCGTCGCGGCCTGGCTGTTCGTGCTGGCGCAGGAGAGCCGCAGCGTCGCGCAGGAGGAGAGCAACCGCCAGACCTCGCTGCTGATGCGCGAGATCGAGGCGCACAAGCGCACCGACGCCAAGCTGCAGAAAGCGAAGGAAGCCGCCGAGGCCGCCAACCTCGCCAAGAGCCGCTACGTCGTGGGCATCAGCCACGAGCTGCGCACGCCGCTCAACGCGATTCTCGGCTATGCCCAGCTTCTGGAGCGCGACACCGCCATTCCCCCGCACCGGCGCGACGCCATCCGGGTGGTCCGCCGCTCGGCCGAGCACCTGTCCGGCCTGATCGACGGCCTGCTCGACATCTCCAAGATCGAGGCCGGGCGCCTGCACCTCAACCGCGACGAGGTGCGCATCGGCGACTTCCTCGACCAGCTCGTCGACATGTTCCGCCTGCAGGCGACCGCCAAGGGCATCGATTTCGTCTATGTGCGGCCGGACCGGCTGCCGGCGGTGGTCTATACCGACGAGAAGCGGCTGCGGCAGATCCTCATCAACCTGCTCTCCAACGCCATCAAGTTCACCGCCAGGGGCCGGGTGGCGCTGCGCGTCGCCTATCGCAACCAGGTCGCCGAGTTCGAGGTGGAGGACAGCGGCATCGGTATTCCCGCCGCCGACCACAAGCGCATCTTCGAGCCGTTCGAGCGCGGGGAGCGGGCGGGCACCTATTCCACCGCCGGCATCGGCCTCGGCCTCACCATCACCAAGCTGCTCACCGAGATCATGGGCGGGGAAATCTCGCTCTCCTCGACACCGGGGGAGGGCAGCGCCTTCCGGGTGAAGCTGATGCTGTCGGAGGTGACGAATCCGTCCGGCGTTGCCCCGATCCAGCACCGGCACATCGCCGGCTATACCGGCCCGCGCCGCACCGTGCTGGTGGCGGACGACGACACCGCCCATCGCGACCTGATGCACGAGCTTCTGGTGCCGCTCGGCTTCACCGTGCTCGCCGCCGCCGATGGCGTGCAGGCGCTCGACATGGTGCGCGAATGGGATCCGGACCTGCTGCTGCTTGACATCTCCATGCCGGGTCTGAACGGCTGGGAGGTGGTGCGGCTGCTGCGCGACGAGGGGCGTGTGCGCCCGCGCATCATCATGATCTCCGCCAATGCCGGCGAAATCCACGGCGACGGGCTCTCCCAGCACGACGACCATCTGGTCAAGCCCGTGCATCTGCGCACGCTGCTGGAGAAGATGGCCGTCCTGCTCGATATCGAATGGGTGGGCGAAGCCGAGATCACCGCCCGCGCGGTGCAGGAGGTGGTGCCGGTCGGCAGCCTTCAGGCGCCTTCCGGCGTGCATATCGACGATCTCGTGAAGCTCGGCGAGATCGGCTATGTGCGCGGCATCCAGGCCAAGCTGAGCGAGATCGAGAACGCCTCTCCCGACAACCGGGCGTTCGTCACGCATATGCGCGACCTGATGGAAACGTTTGACCTCAAACAATACATGGCCGTCCTGGAGGCGTTGCGCAGCAATGATGCATAGCGTGGAGCGCCGAGACATCGTCCTCGTCGTGGACGATTCGCCCGAGACCCTCAGTCTCCTCACCGACGCGCTGGAGGCGGCCGGCGCCACCGTGCTGGTCGCCACCGAGGGCGCCAATGCGCTGGCGCTGGTCGAGCGCATCACGCCCGACGTCATCCTGATGGACGCGGTTATGCCGGGGATGGACGGCTTCGAGACCTGCCGCCAGCTCAAGCGCAACAAGTCGGTCGCCCATGTCCCGGTCATCTTCATGACCGGCCTTTCGGAGACCGAGCAGATCGTGAAGGGGCTGGAGGCGGGCGGGGTCGACTATGTGACCAAGCCGATCTCGCCGGACGAGCTGATCGCGCGCATCCGCGTGCATCTCGCCAATGCGCGCCAGACCCACAGCGCCCGCGCGGCGCTCGATGCGGCCGGGCGCTACCTGCTCTCGGCGACGCGCGAGGGACGGGTGCTGTGGTCGACCCCGCAGGCGACCGCCCTGCTGACCTCGATCACCGCCTCGCCGCCGGGCGACAGCCTGACGCTCCCGGAGCCGGTACGGCGCTGGCTGGAGGGGCGCAAGGGCGAGGCTGCCGCCCAGCCCGACGCCATCGAACTGGCGGTCGACAGCTCGGCGCGCCGGCTAAGGCTCTCCTATGTCGGGCAGATCGGCCCGGAAGAACTGCTGCTGCGCATCGTCGAGGACGACCACCTGCCACCCGAACAGGTGCTCAAGGTGAAGCTGAACCTTACCGTGCGCGAGGCCGAGGTGCTGATGTGGCTGGCGCGCGGCAAGGCCAATCGCGACATCGGCGAAATCCTCGGGCTGTCGCCACGCACGGTGAACAAGCACCTCGAGCAGATCTACGCGAAGATCGGCGTCGAGAACCGGGCCGCCGCCACGGCGCTCGCGGTGACGGCGTTGACCAGCCGCTGAGAGCACAGCCGCACCTTCCGACGCGAAGACTGTGGCCGCCCTCTGGCAGCCCGCGACGGGCCTCGATCCCCAAACCTTCTCCGCTGACGCGAAAAGAAGCATCGCAAGCGGCTGCAAATCCGTTAGGCGGTCTGCCGGACGGTGTGTGCACACCGCGCGCGAAGATATCGGATGGCACCGAAAAATTCGAATATCGCGCGAAAAAGACGAAAAATAATTTCAAATTTGTTGCCATAAGGGCAACGAAGTGTAAATTCTGCTGCCATATCCACGCTCGACGGGGGTCGGTACGATGGACAAGAAGACTATTCTAACGGGTGGAATGGCACTGGCCTGCGGCGCGACGCTGCTGGGCGGAGTAGCCGTCGCGCAGCCTCGCTGGGCCGGCAGCGATCTGCAGGGCGCGGTGGAGCGCACCTGCGTGGTCGAGATCAGCGCCTCTCCCGGCCGCATCGAGCTGCAGAACCTCTGCTACAATCCGCGCGCGGTGCGCATCAGCTGGGGCGAGGGGCGGCTGGTCGACTACTGCCTCAACAGCGGGGGCGACGTCCGCTTCGTCGCCAAGCTCTCCGACACGTACCGGCTCGTCCGCGAGCAGGACATCCTGCTCTGCCAGTGACGGTCTCCGGCCCGTTCGGGCCGGGGTCGCGCAGCCGGGAATGACGAAACGCCATCCGTCGCCGGATGGCGTTTTTCGTTTATGCGGCGCCGTGCGCTCGCGGGCGGGCTCAGCCGTCCGCACCCTGGCGGGTCGGCACCAGCCGGTCGAGCTCGTCCTCGGCGAACAGGCGCGAGCGGGTGAGGAAGCGCTGGTCGCGCCCGTTCTCCAGGCTGAACATGCCCCCGCGCCCCGGCACCACGTCGATGATGAGCTGGGTGTGCTGCCAGTATTCGAACTGCGACGGGCTCATGTAGAAGGGCGCGCCGCCGATCTCGCCCATCCGCACGTCGCGGTCGCCCACAATGTAGTCGCCCCGCGGGTAGCACATGGGCGAGGAGCCGTCGCAGCAGCCGCCGGACTGGTGAAACAGCACGGGGCCGTATTCGGCGGTGAGCGTGGCGATGAGTTCGAGCGCGGCCGGCGTCGCCAGCACGCGCTCGACCTTGGCGCCGCCGCTCGCGCCTGTCTTCTCCGTCAGCGCCGTATCTGTCAGGGCTGTATCGGTCATGCACCTCTCCCCGAAGAAAAAGGCGCCGCCCCGGGGAAGTGTCGGGGCGGCGCCGAGGCGGGCTGTGGGATCAGAAGAAGCCGAGCTTCTTCGGGCTGTAGCTGACCAGCATGTTCTTGGTCTGCTGGTAGTGGTCGAGCATCATCTTGTGGTTCTCGCGGCCGATGCCGGACTGCTTGTAGCCGCCGAACGCCGCGTGGGCGGGATAGGCATGGTAGCAGTTGGTCCACACGCGGCCGGCCTGGATGGCGCGGCCGAAGCGGTAGGCGCGGTTGCCGTCGCGGGTCCACACGCCGGCGCCGAGGCCGTACAGCGTGTCGTTGGCGATGGAGAGCGCCTCCTCGTCGTCCTTGAAGGTGGTCACCGAAACCACCGGCCCGAAGATCTCCTCCTGGAAGATGCGCATCTTGTTGCTGCCCTTGAACACGGTCGGCTTCACGTAGAAGCCGCCGGCGAGGTCGCCGCCGAGATTGTTGCGCTCGCCGCCGGTGAGGACTTCCGCACCCTCCTGCTTGCCGATGTCGATATAGGACAGGATCTTGTCGAGCTGCTCGGAGGAGGCCTGCGCGCCGATCATGGTCGCGGGATCGAGCGGGGAGCCCTGCACGATCGCCTCGACGCGCTTCAGTGCTTTCTCCATGAAGCGGTCATAGACGCTTTCCTGGATCAGCGCGCGGCTGGGGCAGGTGCAGACCTCGCCCTGGTTGAGCGCGAACATGACGAAGCCTTCGACGGCCTTGTCGAAGAAGTCGTCATCCTCGGCCACCACGTCCTTGAAGAAGATGTTCGGCGACTTGCCGCCCAGCTCCAGCGTGACGGGGATGAGGTTCTGGCTGGCATACTGCATGATCAGCCGGCCCGTCGTCGTCTCGCCGGTGAAGGCGATCTTGGCGATGCGGTTGGAGCTGGCGAGCGGCTTGCCGGCCTCCAGGCCGAAGCCGTTGACGATGTTGAGCACGCCGGGCGGCAGCAGGTCGGCGATCAGCTCGACCAGCACGAGGATGGAGGCCGGGGTCTGTTCGGCCGGCTTCAGCACCACGCAATTGCCGGCGGCGAGGGCCGGGGCGAGCTTCCACACCGCCATGAGGATGGGGAAGTTCCACGGAATGATCTGGCCGACCACACCGAGCGGCTCATGGAAGTGATAGGCGATGGTGTCGTGGTCGATCTCGCTGATGCCGCCTTCCTGGGCGCGCACCGCCCCGGCGAAATAGCGGAAATGGTCGATGGCGAGCGGCATGTCCGCCGCGGTGGTCTCGCGGATCGGCTTGCCGTTGTCCCAGGTCTCGGCCAGCGCCAGGAGGTCGAGATGCTCCTCCATGCGGTCGGCGATCTTGTTGAGGATCAGCGCGCGCTCGGCGGCCGAGGTCTTGCCCCAGGCGTCCTTGGCGGCATGGGCGGCGTCGAGCGCCTTCTCGATGTCCGCCGCGTCCGAGCGGGCGACCTCGCAGATCACGCCGCCGGTAACGGGCGAGGTGTTCTCGAAATAGCGGCCGCCGACCGGCTCGACGAACTGGCCGCCGATGAAATTGCCGTAGCGGGCCTTGAAGGGCGACTGCTTGGTGATGGAGAGTTCTGGCTTGTTCATTGGGTCCTCCCAGACTGGGAGTCCGAGAATTGCAGCGCCTGTGCCAGTCCTTTGCGGCAATGCACAAATTCGATACTGCACGGCGGCAAGATGTTGGTATTGCTGGCGCCGGAGCATCTCTCCCGAAGGGGTGATGATGATCCGCATGGACGCGCCGCGAAAACTTTGCAACAACTGTCCGAAATAACAACAAGACCTGCGACATGTGTGGCATTTTGCAACACTCCGGGAGGATCGCATGCGCCAGGAGGTCTCGTCGCGAACGGTGCTCGCCGCGCGAAAGCAGTTCTTCCAGCACGCCCGGCAGGACCGGCCGCTGGACGCGCTGGTGCCCGAGCCGATCCTGCGCTCGTGGCAGCGCTGTCAGGAGCGCGGGCTCGACAGCGCCGCCCTGCCGCGTCTCGAACCGCTGACCGCCCATGAGCTCAGCGCTATCGCCGAGCGGCACGAGCGGCTGCGCCGGCTGTGCCGGCCGGAGATCGAGAGCCTCTATGCCGACGCCATGCAGACCGGCTGCGTGGTCATCCTCACCGATGCCGACGGGCTGATCCTCGACGCACTCGGCCATGCCGATTTCGCCGCCCGCGCTGCGCAGGTGGCGCTGCGCCCCGGCGTGCTGTGGGGCGAGAGCACCACGGGCACCAATGCGGTGGGCACCGCGCTGGTCGAGGGGCGGCCCATCGCCGTGCATGGCGGCGAGCATTATTACGACCCGCACGGCATCCTTTCCTGCTCGGCGGCGCCGATCCTCGATCCTTATGGCCACACCGTCGGCGCGCTCGACCTGTCCGGCCCGGCGGCGGTCGATCATCGCCACGCGCTCGGCCTCGTGCGCATGGCGGTGGCGCAGATCGAGCACCGCTTCTTCGACGAAGGGTTTGGCGGGCGCCGCGTCCTGCGCCTGCAGGCCGACCGGGCGCTGCTCGGCACGGCGCGCGAGGGCGTTCTGGTGTTCGAGGACGAGCGGCTGGTGGCGGCCAACCGCACCGGCCTCGGCCTTGTTGGCGCCGACTGGTCGGCGCTCGGCGCGGCGCGGGCGGGCGAATTGCTGGAGCGCCTGCCGCGCGCAGATGGCGAGACGGCGGCGCTGCGCGGCGCCGGCGGACAACCGCTCTTTGTCCGGCTCGATGGCGGCGCCGGCGCATCCCACGTGGTCCGGCCCGCCATCCCGGTGCCGGCCCCGCGCGAGACCGGCCCGCTGCTCGGCGCGCCGGAGCGCGAGGCGATCGGCCGCGCCGTGCGCATGGTGGACGCCGACGTGCCCGTGCTGGTGCGTGGCGAGACCGGCACCGGCAAGGAACTGGCGGCGCGCGAGATACACCGGCTGAGCGGCCGCGCGGGCGGGCCCTTCGTCGCCGTGAACTGCGCCTCGATCCCCGAGACGCTGATCGAATCCGAGCTGTTCGGCTATGAGGACGGCGCCTTCACCGGCGCGCGCCGGCACGGCCGCAAAGGGCTGCTGCGCGAGGCCGATGGCGGCGTGCTGTTCCTCGACGAGATCGGCGACATGCCGCTCGCCCTTCAGTCGCGGCTGCTGCGTGTGCTGCAGGAGCGGGAGGTCGCCCCGCTCGGCGGCGGGCGGCCGGTGAAGGTGGATTTCGCCTTGCTCTGCGCCACCCATCGCGATCTGCGCGCGCTGGTGGAGGCCGGCAGCTTCCGGCAGGACCTCTATTTCCGCATCGCCCATTACACGGTGGAGCTGCCGCCGCTGCGCGCGCTTGCCGACCGCGCCGTCCTCGTGCGCGCGCTGTGGCGCCGGCTGGTCGACGATACGCGGCTCACCCTGTCGGAGGGCTGCGAGCGGCGGCTGGCCGCGTATGGATGGCCGGGCAATTTCCGCCAGCTCGCCGGCACGCTGCGCGCGCTCGCCGCGCTGGCCGAGCCCTACCGGCCGGTGGGCGAAGAGATGCTGCCGGCCGACATTCTCGCCGCGCCGACTGCGCCGCCCGCACCGGCGGCAGCCGACACGCTCGACGCGCTGACGGTGGAGGCGATGCGGCGCGCGCTCGACGCCTGCGGCGGCAATGTCTCGCAGGCCGCGCGCCGGCTGGGCGTCAACCGCTCGACGCTCTACCGGCGGCTGTTCCACGCCTGAGGGCGAGGGAACCCGCCAGCCCGCCCATCCGTTGCTCCACACATGCAACGGAGGCCCCCATGGTTCGCGATCCCCGCCAGCTCGACCAGAATCCCGTCGTCATCGATCCCGCCAATGTCGACGCCGTGCTCGACGACCGGCTGACCAAGGTGAGCGATCCGCTCGCCCCGCCGCTCGACGAGGTGGACAACGACAACCGCCCCAGCGACGGAAAGGACACGCGTCGCGACGGCGGGCGCTTCCACAAGGATACGCTGGGAACGGTGGACGGCTCGCTCGACGGCACGCCCGAGGAATCCGAAGATCCGCGTCGATGACTGCGCGCCGCTGACGCTGCGCCGCCGGCCGGGCCTCAGAGCTCGGTCGGCTCGGGGTCGTGCTCGGGCGCGGCCCTGTTGCCTTCCACGCGGTCGCGGTAGAGCGAGGCGCGCGCCAGCAGCATCAGCGTCACCGGCGTGGTTAGGGTGACGAACAGGCCGATGAGTACCTCATGGATCAGAGGCCGGCTCTGCAGCACGGAAAAGCAGATCATCGAGCCGATGAGGATCGCACCGGTGCCGAGCGTGGCGCCGAGCGAGGGCGCGTGCAGCCGCGAATAGAAGTCCGGCAGCCGCCACAGGCCGATGGAGCCGATCAGCGTGACCAGCGCGCCGGCGATGACGAGGGCGGAGACGAGGAGCGCCGCCCAGAGCGGCAGGTCGGGCGCCGCGCTCATTCGATCACCTCGCCGCGCATGAGGAATTTCGACAGCGCCACCGTGCCGACGAAGCCGAGCATGCCGATGACCAGCGCCGCCTCGAAATAGAGCGTCGCGCCGCTGCGTATGCCGAGCGTGAGCAGCACGAGCATGGCGTTCACGTAGAAGGTGTCGAGGCCGATGATGCGGTCCTGCGCGCGCGGGCCGCGGATGAAGCGCATCGCTGCGCAGGCCATGGCCAGCACCAGCAGAACCTGCGCCAGCGTGATCGACCAGCCGAGGATCGCTGCCGCGTTCATTCGAAGATCTCCATCAGCAGGGCCTCGTATCGCTGCTTGATGATGCGCACCCATTCCTTCTCGTCCACGAGGTCGAGCACATGCAGCATCAGGACGCGCCGCGCGGGGTCGTAATGCACCCATTGCGTGCCCGGCGTGCAGGTGAGCACCACGGCGAGGATGGCGAGGCCGTAGCTGCTGGTGAGGTCGAGCCGCAGGCTCATGAAGCCGGAATGGGTGCGCCGCTCGGCATCGCCCAGGATGATGCGCCCCACCGCGACATTCGAGCGGAATACGTCGACGAACACCCGGCCGGCGAGCCGGATCGCCGCCTGCGGGCGCCGCATCCGCACCGGCGGCGGATCGAGCGCCACCATCACCCAGCAGCCGCCGAACGCGACGAGGGAGCCCAGCAGCAGCTGGCCCGGCGAGAGGCTCTGCATCAGCAGCAGCCACATGGCGAGCAAAGCGAGGAAGAGCAGGGGATGAGGCAGTATCCTGCGCAGGAGGCTCACGGCGTGCCTCCCGTTATCGGATGGGTGGTCTGGGAACGGCCGGGCGAGGTCGGCCCGCTTCCGAGCACCTCGCGGGCATATTCGCGCGGCCAGTAGAGGATCTGCGCGGTGGCCTCCATGTAGCGCATGGTCGGCCCGCCCGCGACCGTCATCGCCGCGCACAGGAAGAGCAGCCCGGCGACCGGGATCGCCTCGATGGCGCGCACGCGCGGAATCTCGTTTTCCGCCGGCACCCACAACGTGCGGATGCCGTTGCGCGTCATGGCGATGAGCGTGCCGAGGCCCGAGAGCATCAGCAGCACCACGAAGGCCCAGTGCGAGGCGGGGATGTCGCCGGCCTCGTTGATGAGGGCGGAGAGCATGGCGAATTTGGCGATGAAGCCGGAGAGCGGCGGCAGGCCGGCCAGCAGCGCGGTGCAGGCGACGAAGGCGCCGCCCAGCACGGCGATGGTGGCGGGAATGGCGACGCCGACCTCCTCGTCCTCGTCCTCGATGTCCTCCTCCGGATCGCCGAAGATCTCCAGCGTCACGGCGAGCACGTCGGCACCGGCCGCCTGGCCGCGCTCGATCAGCTCGACGAGGAGGAAATAGGCGCTGATCGCCAGCGTCGAGGTCGCCATGTAGTAGAGCGCGCCGGAGATCACCGCGCTGTTTCCGGTGCCGATCGCGGCGAGCAGCGTGCCGGACGACACCAGCACCGCATAGCCGCCCAGCCGCTGCATGGACTGCGAGGCCAGCACGCCGATGGCGCCGAAGGCGATGGTGGCCATGCCGCCATAATAGAGCCAGAGCGCGCCGAATTCCTCCGACGCGCCCGCCTCGTCGCCGAAGCACAGCAGGAACAGGCGCAGGATCACATAGACGCCGACCTTGGTCATGATGGCGAACATGGCCGCGATGGGCGCGCAGGCGGCGGCATAGGTGGTCGGCAGCCAGAAGCTGAGCGGCCACATGCCGGCCTTCACCAGGAAGGCGATGCCGAGCACCGCCGCGCCCGCCTCCATCAGCACCCGCGCCTGCCCGTCCAGCGTCGGCACGATGCGGCTCAGGTCCGCCATGTTGAGCGTGCCGGTGACGCCGTAGATCACCGCCACGCCGATGAGGAAGAGCGAGGAGGCGACGAGATTGATCGGGATGTAGTGCAGCCCCGCGCGCACCCGCGCCGTGCCCGAGCCGTGCAGCACCAGCCCGTAGGAGGCGGCCAGCAGGATCTCGAAGAACACGAACAGGTTGAACAGGTCGCCGGTGAGGAAGGCGCCGTTCAGCCCGGTCAGCAGCAGCAGGAACAGCGTGTAGAAGCGCGGCCCCGCCTTGTGCCAGCGCGCCAGGGCGAAGAGCAGCGTCGCGCTGCCGAGCAGCGCCGTCAGCAGCAGCATCATCGCCGCCAGCCGGTCCACCACCAGCACGATGCCGAAGGGCGGCGGCCAGTTGCCGAGCGGGTAGACGAAGATGGTGGACCAGCGGTCGCCCGAGGGCATGTTCACCATCACGATCAGCGTGATCGCGATGATAAGCAGCGCCAGCACGGTGGCGAGGCTCAGCACCATCTTGAACAGGCGCCGACGCTCGTCGAACAGCAGCATGAAGGCGCCGACCGCCAGCGGCAGCAGCACCGGCAGGATTGCGAGATGCTCGACCAACGGGGTCGTCGTTCCGGTCATCGCTCAGGCTCCCGCCCGTCGACATGGTCGGTGCCGGTGCGCCCGCGCGCGGCGAGCAGCACGACGAGGAACAGCGCCGTCATCGCGAAGCCAATGACGATGGCGGTCAGCACCAGCGCCTGCGGGATGGGGTCGGCAAGGGCGGAAGGGTCGCCCGCCGTGCCGGAGGCGATGATCGGCGGCGCGTCGACGCGCAGCCCGCCGCCCGCCATGGCGAAGATGAACAGGTTGACCGCGTAGGAGATGAGAGAGAGGCCGATGATCACCTGATAGGTGCGCGGGCGCAGGATGAGCCACACGCCCGAGGCGGCGAAGACGCCGATGCCGATCGAGAGGATGATCTCCATCAGTCGCCTCCCTCCGCGGCCTGCGCGGCGCGCGAGCTGCGCAGCGACTGGTGGGCGAGCGCGATGAGGATCAGCACGGTGGCGCCGACCACGAGGAAGAACACGCCGAGGTCGAACAGCAGCGCCGAGGCCGCCGGCACCTTCCCGATGAAGGGGATGTCCAGATACTGGAAATGCGAGGTGAGGAACGGATAGCCGAACCACCACGAGCCGGCCCCGGTGGCCGCCGAAGTGAGCACGCCGATGCCCATCCAGCGCAGCGGCAGCACGCGCAGATGGTCCTCCACCCAGCGCGTGCCGCTCGCCATGTACTGCACCACGAAGGCGATGGAAAGCGTGATGCCCGCTGCGAAGCCGCCGCCCGGCAGATCGTGCCCGCGGATGAAGAGATAGACCGCGAACACCGCGATGACCGGGAACAGCCAGTTCATGATCAGGCGCGGGATCAGCATGTAGTCCGTCACGGTGTCGCCGGGCGATCGGTCGGGCTCGGCCTCGTCATAGGCGTTCTGCACCCGCTGCTGCTCGGGCGCGGCGATGCTCTCCGGCGCGGGGCGGAAGCGGCGCAGCAGGGCGAAGATGGTGAGCGCGGCAAGGCACAGCACCACGATCTCGCCCATGGTGTCGAAGCCGCGGAAGTCGACGAGGATGACGTTGACGATGTTGCGCCCGCCGCCTTCCGTATAGGCGCGCTCGACGAAGAAGCGCGAGACCGTGTCGGGCACCGGGCGGGTCATCAGGCAATAGGCGAGGAAGGCCATCAGCCCGCCGAGCGAGCAGGAAATGGAAAGGTCGATGCAGCGCCGCACCAGCACCTTCAGCGGCGGGCGCGAGGGATAGACGTTCTCGATCCGCTTGGGCAGCCAGCGCAGGCCGAGCAGCAGCAGCACCGTGGTGACGATCTCGACGAGGAGCTGGGTGACGGCGAGGTCCGGCGCGGAGAGCCAGATGAAGGTGACGCAGGTGACGAGGCCGGCGCCGCCGACCAGCACCAGCGCGGCGAAGCGGTGGTACTTGGCCTGATAGGCTGCGCTGAGCGCGCAGGCGATGCCCACCGCCCACAGGAGCGCGAAGGCCGGCGCCACCGGCGAGCCGGGCAGCCCCCCCGCGCCCACCGCTCCGTTGACGATGAAGGGCGAGAGCGCCGCCGCCACCGCCAGCGCCACCACGATGCGCATCTGCGGCTGGAGATGGCGGGTGCCGAGCGCGGCCTCGGCGGCGCGCGCCCATTGCCAGGAGATCGTTACCAGCAGCTTCTCGAAGATGCGCTGGCCCTTGAAGTCGCGCAGCAGCGGCGGCCCCTCGATTCCGCTTTCGAGATAGCGGCGCAGCGCGACGTAGAGCAGCACGCCGCCGGCCAGCGCGATGAAGCTCATCAGCAGCGGCAGGGTAAAGCCGTGCCAGAGCGCGAGGCTGTAATAGGGCGGGGCGGATTCGAGCAGCCCGCTCACCGCCGTCGCCAGCACCGGGCCGACGGTGAGGCTGGGCACGATGCCGATCATCAGGCAGATCAGCACCAGCAGCTCGATGGGGAAGCGCATCCAGTGCGCCGGCTCGTGCGGGCGGTGGGCGAGGCCGACCGGGGGCGGACCGAAGAACACGCCGAGGATGAAGCGCAGCGAATAGGTGACGCTGAACACGCCCGCCAGCGTCGCCCAGTAGGGCAGGCTGTCGTCGAGCAGCGAGCCGGTATGCTCGGCCACCGCCTCGGCGAAGAACATCTCCTTGGAGATGAAGCCGTTCAGCAGCGGCACGCCGGCCATGGCGGCGGCGGCGACCATGGCCAGCGTCGCGGTGAAGGGCATGTAGCGGTAGAGCCCGCTCAGCTTGCGCAGGTCGCGCGTGCCGGTCTCATGGTCGATGATGCCGGCGGCCATGAAGAGCGAGGCCTTGAAGATGGCGTGGTTCAGCGTGTGGAAGACCGCCGCCACCGCCGCCAGCGGGCTGCCGAGGCCCAGCAGCAGCGTGATCAGCCCGAGATGGCTGATGGTGGAATAAGCGAGCAGCCCCTTCAGGTCCTGCTGGAAGATGGCGATGAAGGCGCCGATGAGCAGCGTCACCAGCCCCGCCGGGACGACGAGGTAGAACCAGGCATCGGTGCCCGCCATCACCGGCCACAGCCGCATCAGCAGGAAGATGCCCGCCTTCACCATGGTGGCGGAGTGCAGATAGGCCGAGACCGGAGTCGGCGCCGCCATGGCGTGCGGCAGCCAGAAATGGAAGGGGAACTGCGCGCTCTTGGTGAAGGCGCCGAGAAGGATCAGCACCAGCGCCGGCTCGTAGAGGCTGCTGTCGACGATGAGGTCGCGCGCCTCCAGCACCTGGTCGACGTCGTAGCTGCCGACGATGCGCCCGATCAGCAGCACCCCGATCAGCAGGCACAGCCCGCCCATGCCGGTGACGGTGAGCGCCATGCGCGCGCCGTCGCGCGCCGTGGCCGAGTGGTGCCAGTAGCCGATGAGCAGGAAGGAGAACAGGCTCGTCAGCTCCCAGAAGAAGACGAGCTGCACCAGATTGCCCGAGGCCACGATGCCGATCATCGAGCCCATGAAGGCGAGCAGGAAGGAGAAGAAGCGCGGCACCGGGTCTTCGCGCGACATGTAGTAGCGCGCATAGAGCACGACGAGCGCGCCGATGCCGAAGATGAGGATGGCGAACAGCCAGGCGAGGCCGTCAAGCCGCAGGGTGAAATCCAGCCCGAGCATGGGCAGCCACGGCAGCCACAGCCGCACCGGCTCGCCATCGGCGATGCCGGCATAGAGAAACACCACGATGCCGGCCCCTGCGACCGCCACGCTCCCGGCCAGAACCGCCGCCGCGTTGCGCGCGTGCGTCGGCAGGAACCCCGCGGCGATGCTGCCCAGGAAGGGCAGGGCCAGCGCGACGAGGAGGAGCGTGCCATTCGACATAGGTAGCGGGAGCCTCCCTGCGGGCGATTTCCTCAGAGTCTTGCGAGATGTCGCCCATTATGGTTGATTTGGCCGTCTTCACGCAAGGCGAAAGCGATGGAATTGGCGCCCGAACAATGCCGCGCCGCACGCGGGCTGCTCAACTGGACACAGGAGCATCTCGCCGAACGCGCCGGCATTTCCCGCAGCACCGTCCGTGATTTCGAGCGGCACCGCCACGTGCTGCATCGTGGCACGGAATCCATGCTCGTCCAGACCCTGCAGGAAGCGGGAATCATGTTGCTGCCGCCCGGCGAGCACGGGCCGGGCGTGCGCATCCGCTGAGCGGAAGGGCGTGCCTCACTTCCACATGGAACGCATGCGCGCGCCGATGTCGATGCGCACCGCCGGCTCGGCGCGGCTGCCGGGCGCCTCGGCCTGCGCCGGCGGCCACGCGCCGGCGCTGAAGCGGGAGAGGATGATCGGCGGGATGAAGCGGGTGCGCGCCGCGTAGACGTGCCGGTCCCCGCGCGCGGCCTGACCGTGCACGAAGAAGCGCTGTGGCAGCATGAGGTGCAGGCTGTCCTTCGCGCGCGTCATGGCGACATAGAGCAGGCGGCGCTCCTCCTCGATCTCCTCGCGCGTGCCCGCGCCAAGGTCGATCGGGATGCAGCCGTCGACCGCGTTCAGCACGAAGACCGACTTCCATTCCTGCCCCTTGGCGGAATGGATGGTGGAAAGGATGAGATAGTCCTCGTCGAGATGGGGCGGGCCGGCCTCGGCGCTGGTGGCGTCGGGCGGGTCCAGCGTCAGCTCGGTCAGAAAGCGCTCGCGCGAGGGATAACCGGCGGCGATCTGCGCGAGCTGCACGAGGTCGGCGAGCCGGCTCGGCGCGTCCTCGTGGATCCGCTCCAGATGCGGCTCGTACCATTGCCGCACGAGGTCGAGCTCGCCGGGCCAGCCGGGGCCGTGCGCTTTCAGCTCGCGCGCCAGCGCGAGGAAGGCCGGCCATTCCTCCTGCGCGCGGGGCGGGGGCGTCACCGCCTCCAGCGCCGGCAGCAGCGTGCCGTGCGTGCCCACCTCGTCGAGGATGCGCCCGGCGGTGGCGGGGCCGAGGCCGGAGAGCAGGCGCAGCGCGCGGAAGCCCGCCACGCGGTCGCGCGGGTTCTCCACGAAGCGCAGCACGCCCAGCACGTCCTTCACATGCGCAGAATCGAGGAATTTCAGCCCGCCGAACTTCACGAAGGGAATGTTGCGGCGGGTCAGCTCGACCTCCAGCGGCCCGCTGTGATGGGCGGCGCGGAACAGCACGGCTTGCGACTTGAGGGCGATGCCGTCCTCGCGGTTCTCCAGCACGCGGGTGGCGACGAAGTTCGCCTGCTCGATCTCGTCGCGCACGCTCATCAGCACGGGGCGCTCGGCGGAGGTGCGTTCGGACCACAGGTTCTTGGCGTAGCGCTCGCTGGCGAAGTCGATCACCGCATTGGCGGCGGCGAGGATGGGCTGGGTGGAGCGGTAGTTCTGCTCCAGCATCACGGTGTCGGCACGCGGGCTGAAATGGCCGGGAAAATCGAGGATATTGCGCACATTGGCGGCACGGAACGAATAGATCGACTGCGCGTCGTCGCCGACCACGGTGAGGCCACGCCCGTCGGGCTTGAGGCCCAGCAGGATGGTCGCCTGCAGCTTGTTGGTGTCCTGATATTCGTCGATCAGCACATGGTCGAAGCGGGCGGAGAGGCCGGCCGCGAGCGCGGGTTCGCCCGCCATCTGCGCCCAGTAGAGCAGCAGGTCATCGTAATCGAGCACGTTCTGGCGCTGCTTGGCCTCGACATAAGCCGAGAAGATCGCCTTCAGCTCGGCGCTCCACCCCGCGCACCACGGGAAGGCGCGGCCGATCACCTCTTCGAGCGGCTGCTCGGCATTCACCGCCCGCGAATAGATCGCGATCAGCGTACCCTTGGTGGGGAAGCGCTTCTCCGTCTTCGACAGGCCGAGCTCGTGCCGCACGAGGTTCATCAGGTCGGCGCTGTCCTCGCGATCGTGGATGGTGAAGTTCGGATCAAGGCCGATCTCCAGCGCATGGTCGCGCAGCAGCCGCGCGCCGACGCCGTGGAAGGTACCGGCCCAGGTCAGCCCCTCGATGAGCGGGCGCGCCTGCGGCCCCATCACCTGCACGGCGATGCGCTCGACGCGGCGCGTCATCTCGGCGGCGGCGCGGCGCGAGAAAGTCAGCAAAAGGATGCGGCGCGGGTCGGCGCCGTTGACAATGAGGTGGGCGACGCGGTGCGCCAGCGTGTCGGTCTTGCCCGAGCCGGCGCCGGCTATGACGAGCAGCGGCCCCGCGGCGATGTCGCCCGGACCGCTCACGCCATGCTCGACCGCCCGCCGCTGCTGCGGGTTCAGCTTGTCGAGATAGGCGGCGGGCTGCATGGGCGGACGAATCCCTGGGCGCGGATCACCCGTCCAGAGAGCACGTTTCGCGTTTTGTTCGCAACCGAGCCCCGAGCGCGTGCCTGCAGCCGTGGCCCGCGCGCCACGAAAAAGGGCCGCCCCGAAGGACGGCCCTCGTCGCAACGGACGGCGCGTGGATCAGCACGCCACCTGGCCGTTGGTGCAGTCGCGATCCGAGCTGCTCTTGCGGTTCTCGGGACTGGTCGGCGCGCTCGGGTCAGAGGTGGTGGTATTGCGGCCCTCGGACGGATCGTTGTCCGGCATGCTCATGCCGGAACCCATCGAGCGGGTATTGGCCGAACCCGGATCGGTGGAGCGGCTCTCCGAGCTGCCGAGGCCGCCGGGCGTGTTGGTCCGGCCGCTGTCGGAATCGGCCGCGCTGTTCGACGAAGCGCCGCCCATGCCGCCGCTGGACTGGGCGAAGGCCGGCGCGCCGAGGGCGAGAAGGGCCGCCAGGGCGGCAGCCGAGGTCATCTTGGCGTTGATCATAGGATCTCTCCTCCTGTTGATGCGGAGTTAATCCATGATCCCGTTGATTGTTCCGAAGAACGACTATCCGGCCGCGAATATTTTACTACCGCAGGGAAGCAAAATAGTATGGATACTACTTCGGTAGTGCTTTGTCGCGGCCGGTGCTCAGGTGCGGAAATCTGCCGGAAGCGGCTTACTCGCCGAACAGCTCGTCCGTCGCGGTGATGAGGCCGATGGACGGGTTGGCGGCGCAGTATTCGCCGAGCTTGCCGGCGTTCTCCACGAACTTGTCGGTGTCGATCACCGGCGGCGCGTCGACGTCCTTGTAGTAGGCGTCGAGCCAGGCCAGCGTCAGCATGATCTCGGTCTTGTCGCTTTCGAGGAACTGGGCACACGTGGTGGTCGAGAGGTCGATCTTGTCCGCCCGCGCGCCGGAGGAGGCGGCGAGGGGAAGGGCGCAGAAGGCGAAGGCCAGGACGAGCTTCTTCATGGTGAACTCGCGGATTGAAGACCCGGCGCGGGTCCACCCGACGTTACCATGGAACCGGCCCGCCGCCGAGACGCCCGCCCGGCGGCGCGGGCGGAATTCCGCCGCGCCCGGCTGCGCTTTCTAGCCGCGCTTGCGCACGAATTCGGTGCGCAGGACGAGGCCCTTTATGCCCTCGTAGCGGCAGTCGATCTCGTCCGGATCGTCGGTCAGGCGAATGGTCTTGATGACCGTGCCCTGCTTCAGCGTCTGGCCGGCGCCCTTGACCTTCAGGTCCTTGATGAGCACGACGGAATCCCCGTCGGCCAGCAGGTTGCCGGAGGCGTCGCGCACCTCGACGACGCCAGCGCGCGCGGCCAGCATTTCCGAGGCCGGGCGCCACTCGCCGGTGGCTTCGTCATAGACATAGGCGTCGTTGTCGTCGGCCATGCGGGCCTCCTGCGTCGTCATCCGGTGAAATGAAAAGGCGAGGCTTGCGGCCCCGCCTTCCCGGTCTCTGGCTCTCGGCTCCGGCGGGTTACGGCACCTGCCGCACCGCGCCCTTGGCGGCGCTGGTGGCGAGCGCGGCATAGGCCTTGAGCGCCGTCGTCACGTTGCGCTTGCGCGGCGCGGCCGGCTTGAAGCCGTGCGCCTGCTGCTCCTCGCGGCGGGCGGCCAGCTCGGCATCGTCCACCGCGAGATGGATGCGCCGGTTGGGGATGTCGATCTCGATCGTGTCGCCCTCGCGCACCAGCCCGATCGTGCCGCCCTCGGCCGCTTCCGGCGAGACATGGCCGATGGACAGGCCCGAGGAACCGCCGGAGAAGCGCCCGTCAGTGATCAGCGCGCAGGCCTTTCCGAGGCCCTTCGATTTGAGGTAGCTGGTCGGGTACAGCATTTCCTGCATGCCCGGCCCGCCGCGCGGCCCCTCATAGCGGATGAGCACGATCTGGCCCGGCTGCACCCGGTTGCCGAGGATGCCCGACACCGCGTCGTCCTGGCTCTCGAACACCACGGCGGTGCCGGTGAACTTGAGGATGCTCTCGTCGACGCCCGCCGTCTTCACGATGCAGCCGTCCTCGGCGAGGTTGCCGTAGAGCACGGCGAGGCCGCCGTCGCGCGAGAAGGCGTGCTCATAGTCGCGGATCACGCCCTTCTCGCGGTCGAGATCGACGTCGTCGTAGCGGGCGGACTGGCTGAAGGCGACCTGCGTCGGCACGCCGCCCGGCGCGGCGCGGAAGAACTCGTGCACCGCCTCGCTCGCATTGCGCTTCACGTCCCAGTGCTCCAGCGCGGCGGCCAGCGTCGGGGCGTGGATGGTGCTGACGGAGGTGTCGAGCAGCCCGGCGCGGTCGAGCTCGCCGAGAATGCCCATGATGCCGCCGGCATGGTGCACGTCCTCGACATGCACATCGGCGACGGCGGGCGCCACCTTGCACAGCACCGGCACGCGGCGCGACAGCCGGTCGATGTCGGCCATGGTGAAGGGCACCTCGCCCTCATGCGCGGCGGCCAGCAGGTGCAGCACCGTGTTGGTCGAGCCGCCCATGGCGATGTCGAGCGTCATCGCGTTCTCGAAGGCGGCGAAGCTCGCCACCGAGCGCGGCAGGACGCTGGCATCTTCCTGCTCGTAGTAGCGGCGCGCGAGATCGACGATGGCATGGCCCGCCTCGACGAACAGCCGCTTGCGGTCGGCATGGGTCGCCAGCGTCGAGCCGTTGCCGGGCAAAGCCAGGCCAAGCGCCTCGGTCAGGCAGTTCATCGAATTGGCGGTGAACATGCCTGAGCAGGAGCCGCAAGTCGGGCAGGCCGAGCGCTCGATCACCTGCACGTCCTCTTCCGACACGCGGTCGTCGGCGGCGGCGACCATGGCGTCGACGAGGTCGAGCGCGCGGGTCTTGCCGCCCAGCACCACCTTGCCGGCCTCCATCGGGCCGCCCGAGACGAAGACGGTCGGGATGTTGAGGCGCAGCGACGCCATCAGCATGCCGGGGGTGATCTTGTCGCAATTGGAGATGCAGACCATGGCGTCGGCGCAGTGCGCATTGACCATGTATTCGACGCTGTCGGCGATCAGCTCGCGCGAGGGCAGCGAATAGAGCATGCCGTCATGGCCCATGGCGATGCCGTCATCCACCGCGATGGTGTTGAATTCCTTGGCGACGCCGCCCGCCGCCTCGATCTCGCGCGCCACGAGCTGGCCGAGGTCCTTCAAATGGACATGGCCGGGCACGAACTGGGTGAAGGAGTTGACCACGGCGATGATCGGCTTGCCGAAATCGCCGTCCTTCATGCCGGTGGCGCGCCAGAGGCCGCGCGCGCCGGCCATGTTGCGGCCGTGGGTCGTGGTGCGGGAGCGATAGGCGGGCATGGAATTCCTCCAAACTCTTTGCCGCGCTTATGCGCCTCACATCCTTCCCGCGCAACCGTTTCGCGCCCGCACGGCGGTGCCGGCGTGCCGGCGGCGCGCCCGCTTGCCAATCGCGCGCGGACGTCCTCTGCTGCCGGACAGGGCATGCGCCGGAACCGGCGCGAGGGGGAGACGCGCCGGAACCGGCGCCAAGGGGGACGCGCCGTGATCACGCTGCACCATCTGGCTTTCTCGCGCTCGACGCGCCTCATCTGGCTGATGGAGGAGCTTGGCCTGCCCTATGATCTCGTCCGCCATGAGCGCGATGCGCGCTTCAAGGCGCCGCCGGCGCTGCGGGCGATCCACCCGCTCGGCAAGGCGCCGGTGATCCAGGACGGCGACCTCGTGCTCGCCGAATCCGCCGTCATCCTCACCTACATCAACGACCGCTACGGCGAGGGCCGCCTCGCGCCGCCGCCCGGCAGCGCCGAGCATTGGCGCCATGAGGAGTGGCTGCACTATGCCGAGAGCACGGCGGCCTTCCCGATCATGACCATGCGCATCGGCGCCATCACCGGCGGCATGACCGACGCGCTCAGGGCCTTCGTCGCGCCGACGCTGGAGGCGACGCTCGACCATATTTCCGGCCGGCTCGCCGGGCGCCCCTATCTGATGGGCGAGGAACTCACGCTGGCCGACATCCAGATGTGCTACCTGATCGAGGTGGCCGAACGCACCGGCCTCCTCGGCGCGCATCCCGCGCTTCCCGCCTATCTCGCACGGCTCAAGGCGCGTCCGGCCTTCCAGCGGGCGGAAGGGATCGGCGGGCCGATGATGCCGCCCGGCTGAGGCGCAGCCCGCCCGCGCTTCCTCAGTTGCGGTATTTGTAGCGCCGCTCGCGGCAGCGCTGGCCGACGAGGCACTGCTTCACGTCGGCCGACGGGACCCAGGCCGGCTCGGAACGCTGCGACATGCAGGCGCCGGCATTGGTGACATAGCGGTCGTAGAGGTTCGGCCCCGTGCTGATGACGGCTGCGCCCTCGCGCTGCACCAGCGCCCGAAGGTCCGCGCAGCGCGTGACGAGCGAATCGGGCTGCGGCTGCGCCTGCGCGGCGAGCGGAAGAGCCGCCGCGAAAAGCACCGCGAGGAAAAGGGCACGCATCGCAGCCTCCCTTGTCGACCCGATATCCGGCATTTGGCCGGCCTGCCGGTCGGCGGATTTGGTGGGCCCGGCAGGACTCGAACCTGCAACCAGACCGTTATGAGCGGTCGGCTCTAACCATTGAGCTACAGGCCCGTTCCGGCGCGCGCTGGGGCGGCGGCGGGCGGCGGAAGCTAGCAAATGCGTGGCACGACGCCAACCGGGAGGCGAAGGTCATCCACCTGTCGCCGTCGCGACCCGCGCGGAAACGGGTGCGCGGGAAGCGCGCAAGGCGCGCGCGGGGTCTCCTTTGCCGGCCATTTCCAGGTAGAGCTGCGCCGTGAAGGCGGGCCCGCCGCAATGCCGCCGCCTTCCCGAAGTGGTGTCGGGGCTGCCGTTTCGTCATCCGGCTGGTTCGAGGAAGTTAGATCATGAAGCTCATCCGTGCCTCCCTGTGCGCCGCCGTGCTGGTGGCCGGCCTGTCGCCGCTCGCCGCGCAGGAGATTTCGGCCGGCGCCCGGCGCACCACGCTCACCGTGAGCGGGGAGGGGACGGCGAGCGCCGTGCCGGATACCGCGACGCTCTCCTCCGGCGTGGTGAGCGAGGGCAAGACCGCGCGCGAGGCGCTGGACGCCAATTCGTCGGCGGTGGCGGCGGTGATCGAGGCGATCAAGGCGGCCGGCATCGAACCGCGCGACATCTCGACCTCGGGCTTCTCGGTGCAGCCGAGCTACGCGCCGCCCAAGAAGGACAGCAACGACGCCCCGCGCATCGTCGGCTACCAGGTGAGCAACGGCGTCACCGTGCGGGTGCGCGACCTGTCGAAGCTCGGCGACCTGCTCGACCAGCTCGTCACAAAGGGCGCCAACCAGATCGGCGGCATCGCCTTCGACATCGCCGAGCCCGGCAAGCTGGAGGACGAGGCGCGCGTCGCGGCGGTGAAGGATGCCCGCCACCAGGCCGAGATCATCGCCGAGGCGAGCGGGGTGCGGCTGGTGCGCGTCGTGTCCATCGCCGCCGATGGCGGCGCGCGCCCGATGGTGCGCCAGTTCGCGGCGGCGCCGGCGCTGATGAAGGCGGATTCGGTGCCGGTGGAGGCGGGCGAGACGACGCTGCGCGCCGGGGTCACCATCACCTACGAGATCGAGCCGCGCTGAGGCGCCCTCACTCGGAATCCGATTCGTCCGGCGCCGGCGGCACCAGCACCTTCAGGGCGCCGGGCATGATGCGGTAGTCGAGCGGCACGTTCTCGCGGCCGAGCTCGCCATCGGTCGACACCCAGACGCGGTTGCGGTTCGGCCGGCGCAGCACGATGTGCCGGCCGGTGAGGCTGACGATGCCGGGATTGCCGCGCCAGCTGTCCGTCACCATGTCGGCGCCGGCCTTGAGCAAAGCGAGGGCGCCGCGGTCCTCGGCGACGTGGAGTTCCAGCACGCCTTCGTCGAGCCGGCCGCGCCGCCAGCCGGGACCGCTGAAGCGGTTGACCGACAGCAGCGCGGCGAAGGCGCTGAAGCGGTGCTCGGTGCCGTCCACCGTAACGTCGAGGTCGAAGCGCCCGCTGCGCCGCAGCGCATAGATGGCGGCTATGGCGACGGCGAGGAAGCGCCATAGCTTCCATTGCCGTGCCGTCTCGCGGGCGCGCGCCATCTGGCTGAAGAAGCCCATGCCGGAAATGGTGTGGAACGGGCGCCCGTTCAGCGCGGCGAGGTCGATGGCGCGGGGCTGCGCCGCGTCGAGGGCCGCGAGCGCCGCCTCGATGTCGGTGGGCATGCCGAGGTCGCGGGCCAGCAGGTTGAGCGTGCCGAGCGGCAGGATGCCGAGCGTCTTGCCGGTGCCTTCGAGGCTGCGCGCCGCCAGGCTCACGCTGCCGTCGCCGCCGCCCACGATCACCGTGTCGTGGTCGCCGCGCCCGGACTCGCGGATGGCGCGCACGAGGTTCTTGCCGCCCAGCAGATGCACCTCGACCGTGCGGCCGGCGCCTTCCAGCGCCTGCTCGACAAGGGAGCGCACCTCCTCCGCGTCGCGGTCGAGGAGCGTGCCGGCGCGGGCGTTCAGCAGGACGAGGAGATGGCGCATCGGGACCGTGCGAATCGTGCAGCCGGAATCGGCGGCGCGGCGGGGATCATTCCCTGCAATTCATACGATGCGAAGACGTTCCTTTGGGGAAGTGAAGGCGCAGCAGGTCAGGTCGTGAAAATGCCGTCCCGGCGCGGGGCCGGGACGGCACGTTCAGCTTGGACATGCTCAGCCGCCCACGAGGTCGCGGCACAGCGCGACGAGGCCGGCATCGTAGGAGCGCACATCGGACAGCACGCCCGTGCAGCGCATCTTCTTGGCCGCCATGTCGCTGGAGGCGGGGCTGCGCGCGGGTGCACCGGCCGCAGTGCCGGGCGTCGTGCCGGGGCCCACGCCGGGACCACCGGGGGTGCCGGGCCCGCCGGGCGTACCCGGGCCGCCGGGCGTGCCGGTGCCGCCGCCGCCGATGCCGATACCGACACCGACCGCCGCCGTGCTGGAGCCGCCGACGTCGACGCTCGCGCTCGCCCGGGCGCCCCTCGGGCCGCCGATGGTGGTGGTGCTGTCAATGTCGGCCGCCTGCGAGCCGCCGACCACGGCGCTTGTCTGGCTGTTCACGCCGCGCGGACCGAAGGCCGAGATGCCGACATTCGCGTCAGCCACGCTGCTGGAAGCCGGACTGCGGCCCGCCACGGTGGCGTCGACATCCGCCGCGACGCCGCGCGCGCCAAGGGTCCGCACCCCGACATTGGCGTTGGCGAGGCTGCGCGAGGCCGGACGGCGATCCCCGACGGTGGCATCCACATTGGTCGCCACGCCGCGCGCGCCGCCGATCCCGAGCCGGGCATCGGCCCCGACCGCGCGGGAGCGCGTCGAACCGACCGTGGCGTCCGCCGTGACGCCGCGCTCGCCGAGGAGCTGCGCATTGACGTCGGCGACGTTGCCGCTGGGGGCGCGGCCGAAGGCGAGCGGCGCGCGGCGACGCAGCAGGTCGACCTGCACGCCGACCACATTGGCGGAGACCGGCGCGCGGCCCGTAGCGGAGGTGGTGGAGTCACCGCGCGCCGTGTCACGCGTGATGGTGTCGCCGACGCCGCCCAGCGCCGAGCCGACAGCCGAGCCGAGGCCGGAGGTGGCACCGGTCACGCCGCCGCCCGCCGCGTCGCCGATGCTGCCCACCGCGTCCCCGACACTCGACACCGCGCTGCCGACGCCCGAGACGGCGCCGCCGATGCCTGAGGCAGCGCTGCCTACGCCGGAGGCCGAGCCGACGCCGCCAAGCGAATTACCCACGCCCGACACCGCGCCGCCGGTGGCACGGCCGAGACCTGAGACCGCCCCGCCGACCGAACGGCCAACGCCCGACACGGCACCGCCGACCGAGCGGCCGCCGCCGCCGACCGCACCGCCGAGACCCCCGAGGCCGCCGCTGCTGCGACCGACACCGCCACCGCCGAAGCCGCCGGGCCCGCCGCGGCCGCCGGGCCCGGCATCCGCTGTCGCCGCGAGCAGCAGCGAGACCGCCAGCACGCTTGTGCCTATCAGGGCCAATCCTCGTATGTTCTTTTCGACTTTCAACATTGCAACGCTCTCCGTTTGAGGGCGTGCAGGCCCGATTGTCCGCCGCCCGGAGGATTAAAGCGGAGGGCTTACTCAGGGTTTCAGAAGCAGACCGTGGGAAATGCTGCGATTTTGTTGGTATAACAGTATTTGCGCCGCTTTTCGGTACCATGCGGTTCCATCGTCGGTACTCGGAAGGGTAGGGCGTCGCCGGTTGTACACGAGATGTTGAACGCTCACCGCGGATTGTGGCGAAGCGTCAGCGCTGCCTTCATCTGCCGGACCAGCGCGGCGAGCCGTGTGCGCGGCCCTGCCGGCGGGCGCGAAGCGAGGTCCTCGCGAGGGACGGCGAGCCCGGCCTGCTCGGCCTCCCGCGCCCGGGCGAAAAGGCGCGCCGCCGTCTGCGGATCGGGCGTGCCGCCGAGGCCTTCGGCAAGCGCGCCGGCGTAGCGGCGCAGATCGGCCGGTTCCCCGGTCTCCGCCGCGCGTTCGAGCGCGTGTAGGGCCAGCCGGCGCAGCTCAGGCTGCGGCGCGGCGCGCAGCGCCTCGGCGACGTGGCGGCAGAAGGCGGGCACGCCGCGTTCGATGGCACGGGCGAACCCCTCGCGCGCCCTTCCGACGTCGCCGGTCAATTCCAGCGTCAGGCGGGCATGGTCGAACAGGCCTCGATAATCGTCGCCGGCCGCCCCGCGCGCATACCAGCGCAGCGCCGCCGCCGGACGGGCAGCGCGGTCCCAGCCCAGTTCGAGATAGCGCCCGATCATCGACATCGCCTTTGCCCGGGCGTCGCCGCGCCGGGCCGCGCGCGCGTACCATGCGAGCGCCTCGCGCCGGTCGGGCGCGACGCCGCTGCCGTGCAGCAGCAGGGTGGCGAGGTTGAACTGCGCCCAGCCGTGCCCGGCCTCGGCGGCCTGTCGGTAGTAGCAGGCGGCCGCCCTCGGGTCGGCGGGCACGCCCCAGCCGAGCTCGTGGCAGCGGCCGACCATGTTGATGCCCTCCGCGCTGCCGGCCTCGGCGGCGACGCGGAACCAGCGCAGGCCCGCCTGCGGGTCGCGCGCCACGCCGTGGCCGTCGACCAGCATCTGCCCCCAGGCGATCTGCGCGTTGACCAGCCCGTTGAGTGCCGCCGCCTCCACCCAGCGGGCGGCCTGTCCGGGCTGCTCACTGATGCGTTCGCGCAACAGTTCCGGCCCCATTCGCTGGAGCTCGGTAAAGGAAATCCACTCGTCGCGCATGACTTTGCCGTTTTCGTCGCTGCCGGGCAGGCCGCGCGTGACGCACGGACGTCGCCCGAAATCCTTTCGTCACATAAGGTCTGACGTAGAGAAACGGCAAGGCGCCCGCTCACGTTTTAGATTTGAATAATTTAAAACTAGAGATTTGAATCGATGTAAGAAGTCGATGTTGGAACAGATAAAAAACATAATGTTTGAAACGGCTTGGAATCACGTCTAATAGCCAAATCAAGCAATTCATAAGGGGTTTGTGTCCAATGAAGACATTGAAGACGCTACGGGATACTGCGCCGAATGCGGCCCTCACCGCCGGCCTTGCCGTCACCATGTCGGCGCTGCCGATCTTCGCGGCTTCCGCGCAGCAGGCGAGCACGGCTGCGACGGAAGAAGAGCTGCCGACCGTGACGGTGGAAGGCGAAGGCTCGCCGGCCAATACGCTGGAGGCCACCACCGGCATCTCGCGTCTGCCCGGCACGGTGCAGGACACCCCGCAGGTCGTTCAGGTCATCACGCAAGAGACCATGCAGCAGCAGGGCGTCACCACGCTCGAACAGGCGCTGCGCAACGTTCCCGGCGTCACCGTCGGCATCGGCGAGGGCGGCGGCGGCATGAACGGCGACCAGTTCCGCATCCGCGGCTTCCAGTCCAAGGGCGACGTCTACATCAACGGCCTGCGCGACTTCGGCGTCTATGTCCGCGACAGCTTCGCGTATGAGAGCGTCGAGGTGCTCAAGGGCCCTTCCTCGGAGAGCTTCGGCGCCGGCACCACGGGCGGCGTGATCAACTCCACGCTCAAGCAGGCCCATCTCGGCGACAAGTATGATTTCGAGGGCCAGTTCGGTTCCGGCCCGCTCTATCGCGGCGTCATCGACCTCAACAAGCAGCTCGACGCCACCACCGCCTTCCGCATCGTCGGCATGGTCAACGAGCAGGACGTGGCCGACCGCGACCACGTGGAATCGAACCGCTACGGCCTGATGGCCGACCTCGGCTTCGGCCTCGGCACCGACCAGACCCTTCACCTCAACTATCTCTACCAGAACGGCAGCCGCACCCCGGATTACGGCGTGCCGGTGGTGACGCCCGGCTACAGCGACGTGGCGCGCTTCGGTTCGGTCGGCAAGCCGGTGACGGAATGGGGCGTGCCGCGCTCGACCTTCTACGGCAAGGTGACCGATCACGACGACACCGAGGCCAACATGTTCACCGCCAACTTCAAGCGCGAGGTGAACGACTGGCTGACGGTGACCAACGATTCGCGCGTCGGCTACTACACCCGGAACTTCGCGACCACGGTGCCGGGCTGCGGAGCGACGACGACGGGGTTGAGCGGCGAGGCGGGCTACGAGGCCAGCTGCACCGGCCAGTTCTTCGACGGGCTGAACCCGGCGATCAGCTTCGGCGGCGGCAATCCCGGCTTCATCCAGGAAAGCTGGTCGGGCCAGAACATCACTACGGCCATCGCGAAGTTCAACACCGGCTTCCTGCGCCACGAGGTGATCGCCGGCCTCGATATGTACTTCGTCAATGACGAGCGCACGCTGGTCTCGGTGAACGGCTCCAAGGGCACCTCGACGATCTGGAACCCGATCTACGAGAACACCACCGGCTATTTCCTCTACGAGAATCCGCTCGGCAATAACGGCCAGCGCAACTCGACCGCCACCGATGTCGGCCTGTTCGCCAGCGACCGCGTGTGGCTGACCGACCAGCTCTCGATCCTGGGCGGCATCCGCTACGACAGCTACAGCGCCGACTACAGCTATCTGTGCGTCAATGGCGGCAGCACCACCTGCCCGATCGTGGGCGTCCCGTCGCAGTGGGTCAATGCCGACAGCACGACCCAGTTCTGGAGCCCCAAGGCCAGCGTGATCTGGGAGCCGACCGCCGAGCAGACCTACTACGTCTCCTGGGCGCGCTCCTATTCGCCGCAGGGCATGTTCCCGACCAACGACATCACGGTCGTGAACCCCACCCAGAACAATCTGGAGCCGGAAGAGAACGAGACCTACGAGGCCGGCTTCAAGATCTCCACGCTCGGCGGCCGCCTCGGCTTCACCGGCTCGCTGTTCCGCGTCGAAAAGAGCAACGCCTACTACGTCGACCCGGTGACGTTCGACACGGTGGAGACCGGCGAGAAGCAGCGCGTGCAGGGCGTCGAGCTCGGCATGACCGGCAACATCACCGACGCGTGGACGATCCAGGCGGCCTACGCCTATTACGACAGCGAGATCCTGACCTCGACCACGGACAGCTATGTCGGCAACGAGGTGCCCTTCGTGTCGCCGAACAACTTCACCCTGTGGACGACCTACGACCTGACCAAGGGCCTGTGGACGACGCTGCCGGGCCAGCTGCTGGTGGGCGCCGGCATCACCTATGCCGACCAGTACTACACCAACAGCGCCAACACGGCGATCATCCCCGACACCTTCTCGCTCGATGCGCTGCTCTCGTACAAGTACGAGAACTACCGGATCGCGCTGAACGGCTACAACCTGACCGACGAGCTGAACTACGCTGCGGGCTGGGGCAACCGCGCGGTGCCGGCCTCCGGCCGCACCTTCACCCTGACCATCGGCGCGACCTTCTGATCGCGCCGTCTTCGGACTGACCGTCCATCTGGGGGAAGGCCGGGCGATCCGGCTTTCCCCCTCTTTTCGTTCGCCCTTGTCGACGGTGGAGCCGCGCCATGCTGATCCAGATTCCCGATATCCTCACCCGCGAGGAAGTCGCTCATTGCCGGCGCGTGCTGGAGGGCTCGCCCTGGGTCGACGGGCGTGTGACGGCGGGCCAGCAGGCGGCGAAATCCAAGCTCAACCTGCAGATCCCGGTGGACTCGCAGGAGGCGGCCGAACTGGGCGACCTCGTGCTGCGCGCGCTCGGGCGCAGCCCGGTGTTCAATTCGGCGGTGATGCCGCTGCGCGTGCTGCCGCCCATGTTCAACCGCTACGATGTCGGCATGAAGTTTGGCGCTCATGTCGACGGCTCGATCCGCACCGTGCCCGGCGCCGGCATCCGCATGCGGGCCGACGTCTCGACCACCATCTTCCTCACCGAGCCGGAAGACTATGACGGCGGCGAACTCGTCATCGAGGACACCTACGGCACGCATGAGGTGAAGCTGCCGGCCGGCCACGCCGTGGTCTATCCCGCCTCCAGCCTGCACAGCGTCAACGAGATCACCCGCGGCAGCCGCTGGGGATCGTTCTTCTGGTCGCAGTCGATGATCAAGGATCAGGAGCGGCGGGCCATGCTGTACGACCTCGACCGCGCCATCATAAGCACCCGCACCCGGCTGCCGGACGACGATCCGGCGGTGCTCTCGCTCGCCAATGTCTATCACAACCTGCTGCGCCACTGGGCGGAGCTGTGAGCGGCCGGCCCGCCGCCTGATTGACAGGAATCGGGCTGCGTGAGAACGCCAAGGCCGAACGTGGCCCGAGACGTGTCCACCGGGCGCGCGAGGCGGATGCGATGGTCGGCTCTTCCCTTTCCACCGAACTGATCGGCGGCGTCGCCGCGCTGCTGACGACGCTGTGCTGGCTGCCGCAGGCGCTGAAGATCCTGCGCACCCGCGAGACGCGCGACCTTTCGCTCGTCGCCTATCTCGCCTTCGCGGCCGGGGTGGCGCTATGGCTGGTCTATGGCGTGCTGATCGGCTCGATTCCGGTCATCATGGCCAATGCCGTGACGCTTCTGCTGCTTCTCGGCATCCTGTCGCTGAAGCTACGCTACGGCTGAACGGGCAGGGCACCCGCACTCTGGCGATGGAAACGCGATGACCGGCCTCATTCCCCCGGCACTGACCCCGATCCTGCTGCTGTTCGCCTCGAACGTCTTCATGACCTTCGCCTGGTACGGCCACCTCAAGCACAAGTCGGCGCCGCTGCTGATCGCCATCCTGGCGAGCTGGGGCATCGCCTTCTTCGAGTATTGCCTCGCCGTGCCGGCCAACCGCTACGGTTCGGCGGTCTATTCCACGGTGGAGCTGAAGACCATTCAGGAGGTCATCACACTGGTGGTGTTTGCCGGCTTTTCGGTGCTGTGGCTGAAGGAGCCGTTCCACTGGAACCACCTGATCGGCTTCGGCTTCATCGCGCTCGGCGCGTTCTTCATCTTCCAGAAGTGGTAGGGCTTCAACCGGCGGGGCCGAGGCGCAGCAGCCGTCCGTCCGAGGGGTCGTCGGTCAGCAGCCACAGCGCGCCTTCCGGTCCCTGCCGCACATCGCGGATGCGCTGGCCGCGCCCGGCGAGCAGCACCTCCTCGTCGACGACGCGCTCGCGCGCCGCGTCGAGGCGCAGCCGCACCAGCCGCTGGCCGGAGAGCCCGCCGGTGAACAGGTCGTCCTTCCAGGCGGGGATGAGGCTGCCGGTGTAGAAGGCAAGGCCCGAGGGCGCGAAGGACGGGTCCCAGTATTTCACCGGCTGTTCCATGCCCTCCTTCGCCGTGCCCTCGCCGATGGCGGCGCCGCTGTAGTCGCGGCCATAGGTGATAACGGGCCAGCCGTAATTCCTGCCGGCCTGCGGACGGTTCAGCTCGTCGCCGCCGCGCGCGCCGTGCTCGATGGTCCAGAGCTGGCCGGTGACGGGATCGAGCGCGGCGCCCTGCACGTTGCGGTGGCCGTAGCTCCAGATTTCCGGCCGGGCGCCGTTGCGGGAGCGGAACGGGTTGTCCTGCGGCACCGAGCCGTCCGGCGCGATGCGCACGATCTTGCCGATATGGCTGGAAAGCTGCTGCGCCTGATCGCGCAGCGCGTAGCGGTCGCCCAGCGTGACGAAGAGCGTGCCGTCGCGCGCGAAGACGAGGCGCGAGCCATAATGGCTGCCGCCGGCGGCGGCCGGCGACTGGCGGAAGATCACTTCCAGCCCTTCCAGCCGGGCGTCGCCGCCCTCCTCGACCAGCTTCGCGCGGGCCACGCTGGTGCCGGAAGCGCCCTCGCGCGGCTCGGCATAGGAGAGATAGATCAGCCGGCTATCGCCGAAATCAGGCGCCAGCGCCACGTCGAGCAGCCCGCCCTGTCCGCGCGCGAAGACCGGCGGCACGCCCGCCACCGGCGCCGACACGGTGCCGGAGCGCGAGACGATGCGCAGCCGCCCCGTCCGCTCCGTCACCAGCATGCGCCCGTCCGGCAGGAAGGCGAGGCCCCACGGGCTGGCAAGGCCCGTGGCGACCGTCTCGATCTCCAGCGGTCCGGCCGACGAATCGACCCGCTCGGGCTCCTGAGCGGCCGCGAACGACATCAGGCCCGCGAGGACGGCGAGGGGAAGCAGGCGGCGGAAGGCTCTGTGGCGGAGGGCGCGCAAGAGAGGGCTCCGTGCTTCGGGGCGACGGAGCGCATGGTTAGAGCACCTTGGCCCCCGCGCCAACTCGCGCGGGGTGACAAGGGCGTGACGGAGGGTCAGGCGGACGGTCAACCCTGCCGGCGGCGGGGCGCCCGCGAGGCGCGGGCCGGCTGCAGGGTCTGGCGCAGCATGAAGGTGGTCAGGCCGCACAGCCCGACGAAGGCGGCCAGCAGCACGGCGCCGGCGGCCAGCCGGCCGTCCGAGGCGGCGGCGGGGCCAAGCTCCAGCGCCGAGGCGCGCTGCAGGCCGAACATGCAGAGCACGGCGACGATGGCGAAGGTAAGGGAGAGCACGACGCCCGCTTCCATCAACGCCCGGCGCAGGCGCCGGCCGGCGGTGTGCCGGGCCGTGACCGTGAGCGGGTGAGCCGGGGTCTGGCGGGGAAACGTCTGAGCGTCTGACGGCTGCTGCATGGTGAACATCCTCCGGTCAGGTGGGCATCCAGTCCCTCCAACGAGAGGTAATCTCGACTGCGAACGGGGCTCCGCTTCGGCGCGACTTGGGGTAAGCCGGCGCCATTTCGAGGCCATTTCGCGGCAAGTCGTTAAGCCATGTTAACCAATTGGTTGCGCGGCTCCGGACGCCAGTCCATGCCGACATGGCCGGGCAGAGCCGCCACCCGCGCGAGCCACGCCCGCACCGAGGGAAAGCCGCCGAGATCGAAATCGCCCTCGGCCGCCGCATGGGTGTGGGCGTAGAGGGCGATGTCGGCGATGGTCAGCCCGCCATCGACGAAGAAGGGCCGGCGCGCGAGATGGCGCTCCATGACGCCGAGCGCGGCGTAGCCCTCTTCCATCCAGCGGTCGATGTCGTGGGTGCGCAGTTCGCGTCCGCCGCGCACCAGCTTGAGCCAGAAGCGCGCCGCGCCGATGTTCGGCTCATGGCTGTGCTGCTCGAAGAACATCCAGCGCAGCACCTCGGCCCGCTCCAGCGGCGCGCCGGGCAAAAGGTGCGTGCCCTCGGCGAGATAGAACAGGATGGCGTTGGATTCCGGGAGATAGCGTCCGCCGGGCAGCTCCAGCAGCGGCACGCGCCCTTCCGGGTTCTTCATCAGGAAATCGGGCGTGCGGTTCTCGCCACGCAGCAGGTCGACGTCGATCAGCTCGAACGGCACGCCGAGCTTGGACAGCAGCAACCGCACCTTGTAGCAGTTGCCGGAGCTCTGCATGGCGTAGATCTTGAGCATGCGAGGTCTCCGGCTCGGGCAGGCGACGAGGATGAGCAGCGGCAGGATAACGCACTGCCGGGGCGCGCCGCACGTAGGGAATCGCTTGCCGGGGCGCAAGGGCTCGACTAGTTGTCGCGCGCAAAACATCCTCAAGGGAGCTCGGCCATGAGCCTGATATCCGCCGCCCTGAAGCGCATCAATCCCTCGCAGACGATCGCCATTTCGAACAAGGCGCGGGAGCTGAAAGCGGCCGGTCGTGACGTGATCGCGCTGGCCGCCGGCGAGCCCGATTTCGAGACGCCGGACAACATCAAGGAAGCCGCGATCAAGGCGATCCGCGACGGCCAGACCCGCTACACCGCAGTCGACGGCATCCCGGAGCTGAAGGCGGCCATCGTCGCCAAGTTCAAGCGCGAGAACGGCCTCGACTACAAGCCGAGCCAGGTCACGGTCGGCACCGGCGGCAAGCAGGTGCTGTTCAACGCGCTGGTGGCGACGGTCGACGCGGGCGACGAGGTGATCATCCCCGCGCCGTACTGGGTGAGCTACCCCGACATCGTGCAGTTCTGCGGCGGCACGCCGGTGGCCATCGAGACGAAGCTTGAGGACAATTTCAAGCTGAAGCCCGAGGCGCTGGAAGCGGCGATCACGCCGAAGACCAAGTGGCTGATCTTCAACTCGCCCTCGAACCCGACGGGCGCGGCCTATACCCGCGCGGAGATGAAGGCGCTGACCGACGTGCTGGTGAAGTACCCGCAGGTGCTGATCCTCACCGACGATATGTACGAGCACCTCGTCTATGACGACTTCGAGTTCGTCACCCCGGCGCAGGTCGAGCCGGCGCTGTACGACCGCACGCTGACCATGAACGGCGTCTCCAAGGCCTATTGCATGACCGGCTGGCGCATCGGCTACGCCGCCGGCCCGGAGGCGCTGATCAAGGCCATCGGCACGCTGCAGTCGCAGTCCACCTCGAATCCCAACTCCATCGCCCAGTGGGCGGCGGTCGAGGCGCTGAACGGTCCGCAGGACTTCATCGCCGCGAACAACAAGGTGTTCAAGGAACGCCGCGACCTCGTGGTGTCGATGCTCAACCAGGCCAATGGCCTCACCTGCCCGAAGCCGGAGGGCGCCTTCTACGTCTACCCCTCCTGCGCCGGCCTGATCGGCAAGAAGACGGAAGCGGGCAAGGTGATCGACACCGACGAGACCTTCGCCTCCGAACTGCTGGAGGCCGAGGGCGTGGCGGTGGTGCACGGTTCGGCCTTCGGCCTCGGCCCGGCCTTCCGCATCTCCTACGCCACCGCGACCAACGACCTCGAAGAGGCGTGCCTGCGCATCCAGCGCTTCTGCGGCTCGCTCCGCTGAGGTAGAAGAGTATTGACCGGCCGGGAGGCGCGCCCCGGCCGGCAAGCGCCGCAATGGCGGGGGCGCCGGTTCCCTTGAGCCGGATGCGCGTCATCGTCAGGAGATTTCCATGTTCCGTTCCGTTCTGTCGCGCGGGCTGCTGGCCGCCGCGCTCGTCGCCGGCACCGCGACCCTCGCGGCTGCGCCCGCCTCCGCCCAGACCAAGCGGGTCGAGGCCGGTTCGCTCGCCTGCAAGGGCTCCAAGTCGGTGAGCTTCATCATCGGCTCGAAGCGCACGCTCGACTGCACCTTCACCACCGTCGGCGGCAAGAAGTTCTCCTATGAGGGCAGCATCCGCCGCTGGGGCCTCGACCTCGGCGTGACCGGCCGCAACATCCTGCTGTGGACCGTGCTGGCGCCGTCGCGCGGCGTGCGCAAGACCGACCTCGACGGCACCTATGTCGGCGTGTCCGGCTCGGTGGCGCTGGGCGTCGGCGTCGGCGGCAACGTGCTGGTCGGCGGTTCCAACAAGACCATCGCCCTGCAGCCGGTCAGCGTCGAGGGACAGACCGGCGTGAACGTCGCGCTCGGCGTCGGCGATCTGCGCCTGACTTCGAAGTGACGATTACACAAGTGAGGATTACCGGCGGGCGAGCTGCCGCGTCGGCTCGCTAACGGTGAAGAATGCAAGCCCGGCGGCCAACCGCCGGGCTTTTTTGCGGGTTTGCACGACAAGTTGAAATGCCGCCCGTAATAAACCGCCTCCGGGGTGCGTAGAGTCGGCAGCACCACCGAGGAGGCCGCCATGCTGATCCGCCGCCGTCGTTCCTGGGAAATCCCTGAGAGCGCCGCCACGCCCGAATCCGCCTATCTCTCCCGTCGCGGCCTTCTCGGCGCCGGCGTCGGGCTGCTGGGCATCGGCCTTGGGGCGGGGCTCGCGCCCTTCGCGGAAGCCGCTCCCGAGCCGGGCGACCCGGCCAACGACCCCACGCGCGACCTCTACCCCGCCAGGCGCAACGATGCCTATACGCTGGACCGGCCGGTGACGCCGGAGGACATTTCCGGCAACTACAACAATTTCTACGAGTTCGGCTCCGACCGTTCCTACTACCAGATCGCCGATGTCGCGGCCCGGATGCCGCGCCGGCCGTGGACGGTGAAGATCGACGGGCTGGTGGAGAACCCGCGCGAGGTCGGCATCGACGACCTCATCCGCGCCATGCCGCTTGAGGAGCGGCTCTACCGCCACCGCTGCGTCGAGGCGTGGTCGATGGCGGTGCCGTGGACCGGCTTCCCGCTGAAGGATTTCGTCGCCTGGGCCAAGCCCATGTCGGGCGCGAAGTTCGTTCGTTTCGAGACCTTCGTGAAGCCGGACGTGGCGCTCGGCCAGCGCCGCTTCATCTATCCCTGGCCCTACATCGACAGCCTGACCATCGAGGAGGCGACCAACGAGCTGCCGCTCCTCGTCACCGGCATCTATGGCAAGCCGGCGCCCAACCAGTTCGGCGCCCCGCTGCGCCTCGCCGTGCCGTGGAAATACGGCTTCAAGTCGGTGAAGTCGATCGTGCGCATCTCCTTCGTCGCCGAGCGGCCGGTCGGCCTGTGGGAACAGGTGCAGGGGCGCGAATACGGCTTCTGGGCCAATGTGAACCCGGGCGTCCCGCATCCGCGCTGGAGCCAGGCGACCGAGCGCGACATCGGCACCGGCGAGCGGCGCCCGACGCTGATCTACAACGGCTATGGTGAGCAGGTGGCCGGCCTCTACAAGGGGATGACGGCCGAGAAGCTGTTCATGTGAGGGCAGGCCGAAGCGAGGGGGGCGCTGCGCGCGGCCCCTGAGAAGGCCCCGAAAAGAAAAAGCCGGACTCCAGAGGAGCCCGGCAAAAGTTTTCGCTGCCGGAGCAGCGAACCTTCCAGAGGGGAACAGCCGAAGCGATGTCGCATCGGCGTCTCCCCACATATGATCAAACACAGGGCAGTCTGCAATAATGTATGCCTGCATGGCAGGCATGCGCTTTTGCATCCGGCCTGTTGTGCGGCTGTCATTGCCCGCGAATTGAGCGGCGGCGCGTAGGGCCGGGGCTGGCGGTCACGGCGGAGTTGCGCGATCCTGTCCCCAGGGTCGCCTCGGAGCGGCCATCGCCGTTGGGAATCGCCGGAGGGAACCGCCATGTCTCTCGATGCCATGTCCGGCCTTCGCCTCGCGCCGTGGCTCGGCGGCGCCGCGTTGTGCCTTTGCGCCGCCCTGCCGGCCTCCGCTACCGAGGCGCAGGGCGCGGTGCAGGTCGCCATCGCCGATATCGGCTTCACCGATTCCTCGGGCGAGGCCCGCGATCAGGGCGCCGAACACGAGACGCGCCGGCTCGCCCTCACGCGGGAACTGCGCTCGGGTATCGAGGGCGAGGATCTCGGCAGCCTGGCGCTCACCTGCGCGGGCGCCTGCCGGCTCGATGCGGAAGGGGTGGATGAACTGCGCCGCCGGGCGGGCGCTGCGGGTGCGGCCTATGTGCTGGTCGGCAGCGTGCACAAGATGAGCACGCTGGTCATGTCCATGCGGGTGGCGGTGCTGGAGGCCGGCTCGGGCAAGCTGGTGATGGAGCGGCTGCTGAGCTTTCGCGGCGACAATGACGAGGGCTGGCGCCATGCCGGCGCCTATGTGACGCGCGAAGTCGCTGCCGCCCTGCCGCCGCGCTGAGGCTCAGAAGCTCCAGCGCTGCGCCTTGGCGACGAGGAAGTCGCGGAAGACCTGGATGCGCGCCACCGAGCGCATCTCCTGGGGGTAGACGAAATAGGCTTCCAGCGTCGGCGTCTCGCGCTCGGGGAAGAGCTGCACCAGCGTCGCCGAATCCTCCAGCAGGTAGTCCGGCACGATGCCGACGCCGACACCGCGCTCCACCGCGCGCTTCAGGCCCAGCACATTGTTGACGGAGAGGGCGGGCACGCGCGATTCCTGCCCGTCCTCCAGCCCCGCCCGCTCCAGCCAGTTCAGGCCCTGGAAATAGGACGGGATCGGGCCGCCGAGCAGGATGATGCGGTGCTTCTCAAGCTCGTCCAGCGTGCGCGGATGGCCGTTGCGCTTGAGATACTCGGCCGAGGCGAAGGCGTGGAAATGCACGGTGAACAGCTTGCGCTGGATCAGGTCCGGCTGCACCGGCTGGCGCAGGCGGATGGCGACGTCGGCCTCGCGCATGGCGAGGTCGAGCTCGTCGTCGGTGAGGATCAGCGTGATGCGGATATCGGGATAGAGTTCGAGGAACTCGCCGATGCGGGCGGTCAGCCAGTGGGTGCCCAGCCCCATGGTGGTGGTCACGCGCAGCTCGCCGTTCGGCTTCTCGCGCGAGTCGGTCAGCTTGGCGCGCGCCGCTTCCAGCTTCATGAAGACTTCGTGCGCGGTGCGGTACAGCAGGTCGCCCTGTTCGGTCAGGATCAGCCCGCGCGCATGGCGGTGGAACAGCGGGATGTTGAGTTCCTGCTCCAGCGCCGAGACCTGCCGGCTCACCGCCGACTGCGAGAGGCCGAGCGCCTCGCCCGCATGGGTGAAGGAGCCGGCTTCCGCCGCGACGTGGAACACCTTGAGCTTGTCCCAGTCCATGTCGCGGGCCCGGTTGGCCTTGTTGTCCATGCGGTCGGCCCCCCTGGCCATCATTCTGCGGCGTGGGCGAGCGGCTCGCGGGCGGCGAGGAAGCGCTCGGCCTCCAGCGCCGCCATGCAGCCTAAGCCGGCGGCTGTCACCGCCTGGCGGAACGTGTCGTCGGCGACGTCGCCGGCGGCGAAAACGCCCTCGATCGAGGTTTGCGTAGAGTGCGAGGCCGTCCACACATAGCCGCTCGGCTTCAGCTTGAGCTGGCCGGCGACGAGGTCGGTCGCCGGAGCGTGGCCGATGGCGATGAACACGCCGTCCGCCCTGCGCTCCGAATAGGCGCCCGTCACGACGTCCTTCAGCACCACGCCGGTGACGTGGGGCGGCTCCTTCTCGCCCTTCACCTCGTGCAGGGCGGCATTCCACACCACCTCGACCTTGGGGTGGGCGAAGAGGCGCTCCTGCAGGATGCGCTCGGCGCGGAAGCTGTCGCGGCGGTGCACGACCGTGACCTTGGAGGCGAAATTGGTGAGGAACAGCGCCTCCTCGACGGCGGTGTTGCCGCCGCCGACCACGATCACTTCCTTGCCCCGGTAGAAGAAGCCGTCGCAGGTGGCGCAGGCGGAAACGCCGTGGCCCCGGAAGGCCTGCTCGGAATCGATCTCCAGCCAGCGCGCCTGCGCGCCGGTGGCGAGGATGACGGTCTCGGCGATCCACACCGTGCCGGAATCGGTCTCGGCGCGGAACGGGCGGCTGGAGAGGTCGAGCTTCGTCACCAGATCGTTGACGATGCGCGTGCCCATCTTCTCGGCCTGCGTCTGCATCTGCTCCATCAGCCACGGACCCTGGATCGGGTCGGCGAAGCCTGGGTAGTTCTCGACGTCGGTGGTGATGGTGAGCTGGCCGCCGGGCTGGATGCCCTGGATCAGCACCGGCTCCAGCATGGCGCGCGCGGCATAGACCGCGGCGGTGTAGCCGGCGGGGCCGGAACCGACGATCAGCACCTTGACGTGGTGGGACAGGCTGGCGGAAGAGGCCGGCGACATGGAAGGCTCGCTCAGTTGCGGCGAGGCGGATCTCGCCCGGACGGGAATGCGTTCCGGCTGCCCGGAGCGCCCATGCATCTGTCGCACGGCGCGGCTGCGGAAGCCATGCGAAAATGTAGGGGCTCGCCGAACCCGCCGCAAGGACGGGCGCGTCTATCCCTTAGTTTTCCAGAAGGAAGATTGCGCGGGACAGGCGCGCAAGATAATTGCTCACGTCATATTTCTCGCCGGCCGCTTCGCTATCGTCGCGGCCGGAGGCGTGCCGTGCCCCGGCCGCCGCAACCGGAGACGCCCGCGTGGCCCGCCGTATCGACGCGATCGACTGGAACATACTGCGCGAGCTTCAGGGCGATGGCCGCATCACCAATGTCGAACTGTCCCAGCGCGTCGGCATTTCCGCCCCTCCGTGCCTGCGCCGCGTGCGCGCGCTGGAAGAGGAGGGCATCATCAAGGGCTACCGCGCCCTGCTCGACGAGAAGAAGCTCGGCTTCGACCTGATGGCCTTCGCCATGGTGCATCTCGTCAGTCAGGCCGAGGCGGACCTCTCGGCCTTTGCCGCGCAGGTGGAGCGCTGGCCGCTGGTGCGCTCCTGCTGGATGCTCTCTGGCGAGACCGACTTCATCCTGCTCTGCGTCGCCCCGGACCTGCGCACCTTCCAGAATTTCGTGCTGGAGCTGACCGGCGCGCCCAATGTGCGCAACGTGAAGACGGCGCTGACGCTCACGCAGAGCAAGGACGCCGCCGTGGTGCCGATGGAAGGGGACGTGCCTTGATCGTCGCCACCGCGACCGACACTACCTATGTCGAGCTGACCGGCATCCTGCTCGCCTCGCTGGCCGACCGGGCGGCGGGCGATTTCGACGTCGTGCACGTCTATTGCGACGGCGTGTCGGAGGCGGACAAGGCGCGGCTGCGGGCGAGCTACGGGCTGCCGAACATCGACTTCATCGACCTCACCGACGAGATGGCCCGCCATTTCGCCGCGCGGCCGGAGAACCACCATCTCTCGCGCACCGCCTATGCGCGCATCCTCATGCCGCTGAGCCTGCCGGAGGCGACCGGGCGGCTGCTCTATATCGACTGCGACACCGTGGTGAACGCCCCGCTGGCGCCGCTGGCCACCCTGCCGATGGAAGGCTTCGCGCTGGCGGCGGTGGACGATATCGCCCGGCAGGTGCCCGAGCGCCACGCGAAGCGCAACCGCGACATCGGCCTTCCCGACGACATGCGCTACTTCAACAGCGGCGTGCTGCTGATCGACCTTGAGCGCTGGCGGGCGGAGCGCGTCAGCGAGCGCACCATCGCCTTCATCGAGGATCACCCGACCCTGCCGATGATGGACCAGGACGCGCTCAACGGCGCCTTGCAGGGCCACTGGCTGCCGCTCGACGAGAGCTGGAACCTGCACCGCCGGTTGGAGAAGGGCGTCTACACCGACGATCCCGCGATCTGGAAGGCTGCGCGCATCGTCCACTTCATCGGTCAGGTGAAGCCCAACTACACCGACTGCAACCACCCCGCGCGCGACCTCTTCCTCGCCTATCGCGCCCGCACCCCCTTCGCGGCCGATCCGCTGAAGTCGAAGTTCGGGCGCAAGGTGGAGAAGAAGGGGCGCAAGCTGCGGCGGTTCTTCACCAAGCTCAAGCGGCGCATTCTCGGAGCCTAGGGATGGCACACAGCCTCGTCGACGAATATGCGAAGCTGCATGCGCGCCACCGCTACGGCGCCACGGCGCGCCACGCGCTGGCCGACATGCTGCCGCACATCCTGGCGCTGAAGCCCGCCTCGCTGATCGATTTCGGCTGCGGCCAGAGCAATCTGGCCTACCTCATCGCCGCCAAGGCCGGCATACCGGACGTCCACCGCTACGACCCGGCGATCCCCGAGATTTCCACCCTGCCGGGCCGGCGGGTGGAACTGGCGGTGAATGTCGACGTGATGGAGCACATTCCGGACGAGGAGATCGACGCGGTGCTCGCCTCCATCGCCGCGAGCGCGCGTGAGGCGCTGTTCGTCATCGACACCGGCCCGGCCAAGCTGCTGCTGTCGGACGGGCGCAACGCCCATGTGTCGCAGCACGGCGCCGACTGGTGGCTGGCGCGGCTGAAGCCGCATTTCCCGGCCATTCGCGAGATGCCGATCCACCGCCGCGCCCGTGTCGCCTTCAAGACCTGGGACGGCGAGGTGAGGGGCCTTGCCGGCCTGGGCGTGCGCGCCCGCGAGCGGGTGATCTACCGCACGCAGAAGCTCGCCCGCTCGGCGCACCGCAAGCTGTTCGGGACGAAGCCGCGCGGAGCTTCCCGGTGAAGCTGCTCGTCCTGCGCGACAAGAAGCCGGGGCATTTCAATCAGGCCGAAGGCGTCGCGCTGGCGATTGGTCGGCTGGCGGCTACCGAGGTGACGCGGCTCGACGTGCGCCCGACATGGTTTGCCCATGACGACGTGCGCAAATTCATCATGCGCCGCTGGGGCCGCGACGCGCGCTACTGGCTGAAGGCGATGTACGCCATCGACGCCGACAGCCTTGAAAAGCCCGACGTCATCGTCGGCTCCGGCCGCCCGACCGTGGCGGCCGGCATCCTCGTCAGCCGCGCCTTCGGCGGCGTGCCCTTCGTCTATTCCGGCGGCATCGGCGGCTACGACACAAGCGAGGTCAGCCTGATGATCGTCGCCTCGCCGCGCGCGGCGGGCAATCCGCGCTCGGCCTGGGCACCCATCCCTTCCGTCGTCGACCGCGCCGACTACGCCGCCCCGCGCCGGCTCGCCACTCCCGACACGCTGCGCGGGGCGGAAATCGCGCTCCTCATCGGCGGCACCGCCTATCGCAAGGAGTGGCCGCAGAACGAATGGGACGCGCTGATTGCCGTGGTGCGGGACCTCGCGCGCGATCACGGGGTCCGCTGGCGCGCCACCACCTCGCGGCGCACGCCGGACGAGGTGAGCGCGCGCTTCGCCGCTCTCGCGGGCGAGGGCGTGCTGGCGGAATTCGTCGACTACCGCACGGCCGGCCCCGGCTCCGTGCGCGCGCTGTTCGGTGCCGACGCCATCGCGGTGACGGAAGATTCGATGAGCATGCTGGTCGAGGGGCTCACCGCCGGCCGGCCGGTCATCGGCCTGCGCTCGGCTAAGGTGCATGACGGCTATGCCAGCGAGGCGATTTCCGCGTGGGTGGCGAAAAGCTGGGCCGCGCCGTCCTTCGCGCCCAGCCTCGCCATCCTGCCGCTCGGCACGGTGACGGCGGACCAGTTCGCCGCGACCCTTACGCGGCTGGAGCCGCCGACGCTGGACGTGCGCGGCGAGATTGCCGCCCTCGTCGCGCCGGTGATCGGCCGCGCGCCGAAGGGCTAGGACGCCGCCCAGGCGGCCGCGTAGACGGCGTTGATCTTCTGCGCCTCGACCTCGATGGAATGGGTCTCGACGACGTGGCGGCGCGAGGCGGTGGACGCCTCCGCGCGCGCGGCGTCGTCAAGCTGCATGAAGGCCTGCACGGCGCCCGCCATCTCGCCGACGTCGCCCGGCGGCACCATGGTGCCGGTGCGCCCTTCCACCACCAGCTCCTCGAAGGCGCCGACCGTGGTCGCCACCACGGGGACGCCGCAGGCCATCGCCTCCAGCGGGGTGACGCCGAAACCCTCCCAGCGCTGCGGCGCGACATAGAGGTCGAGGGCGCGATACCAGCGCGCAATATCCGAGGTGGGAACCTCGCCGGGGAACAGGATGCGGTCGGCGAGGCCCGCCTTCGCCACCTTCTCGCGCTGCTCGGCAAAGAAGGCGGTGTGGGCGCCGGTCGCCCGCCCCAGCACCACGCCGCCCCAGCCGGGATGGTCGGGCAGGATACGGATCAGCGCGTCGACGAAGACGTCCGTGCCCTTCTGCGCCCGGATGCGGCCGAAGCAACCGACCATCTTCAGCTCCTCCGGCAGGCCGACCTCGCGGCGTGCCTGCGCCTTGTCGGGCGGCGGTGCGAAGGCGTCGACATCGATGCCGTGATGGATCACCGTCGAGGGGCGCTGCATGTAGGAGGCGGTCTTCTCGGAGGTCGCGATCACCGCGTCCATGCGCGAGATGAGGAAGCGGCTCCAGCGCGTGTGCCAGCGCTGCGAGGCGGAGGTGAAGACCAGCGTCAGCTTCATGCGCAGCACGTCGCGCAGCACGAGGCCGCCCAGCATCTCGACATTGCGCCGCGCGTGCCAGATGCGGGTGCGCCGGCGCGCCGGCCGGCTCCAGAAATGGCGCAGATCGAGAAAGCCGATGCGCGGCACGCTGGCGGCGAGCCCCGGCCCGAGCGCGGCGATGCCGACCTCGCGGGCCTGGTAGGGCAGCACGCGCTCCAGCGTCGAGGTGACGCCGGAGAGGCGGCGCTTGAAATTCGGCGCCACGACTTCGAGCCGGGCCGGTTCCATCGCCGCCTTCCGTGTCATGGGGAGCGTCTTCTTCCGCTCAGGCGAAGCGCACCTTGGCGATCTCGTAGGAGCGGGCGCCCTTGGGCGTGACCACTTCCACCGAGGCGCCGCGCTGCTTGCCGATCAGCGCCCGCGCCAGCGGCGAGGAGATCGAGATGCGGCCTTCCTTGGCATCGGCTTCCATGTCGCCGACGATCTGCCACACGCGCTCTTCCTCCGTGTCCTCGTCGATGAGGGTCACGGTGGCGCCGAACTTCACGACATCGCCGGTGAGCTTGGCGACGTCGATGATCTCCGACCGCGAGAGCTTGTCTTCCAGCTCGGCGATGCGGCCCTCGTTCAGGGCCTGCTGCTCCTTGGCGGCGTGGTACTCGGCGTTCTCGGAGAGATCGCCATGCGCCCGCGCCTCGGAAATCGCCTCGATGATGCGCGGGCGCTCGACCTGCTGGCGCCGCTTGAGCTCTTCTTCCAGGGCGGCATGGCCGCCGGCGGTCATCGGAATCTTTTCCATCGGTCTTTTCTTGACCTCCCAAAAGCAAACGAAGCCCCCGCGAGGGTCCAGCCGGGCCGAAGCGGCCTCGATGAACCTCCCGCGCGGGGCTTATTCAGTGTTCGCGGCGGACTGCCTGCGCCGTCAGGCGCCGTCAGTGCCGGCCGGAGCCGAAATAGTCCTGCAGGGCGCGCACTTCCAGATCACCGCCGATATAGGCCTTGATCCCGCGCGCCGCCGCTATGGCTCCCGACAGCGTGGTGTAATACGGCACTTTGTGCAAGAGGGCCGCCCGGCGCAGCGAACGGGAATCGGCCAGCGCCTGCGCCCCCTCGGTGGTGTTGAAGACGAGCTGCACGCCGCCGTTCTTGATCTGGTCGACGATGTGCGGGCGCCCTTCCAGCACCTTGTTGATCTTGGCGCTCTCCACACCGTTCTCGGCGAGGAAGCGCTGGGTGCCGGACGTGGCGATCACCTTGAAGCCGAGCGAAACCAGCAGCCGCGCCGTGTCGAGGATGCGGGCCTTGTCCTCGTCGCGCACCGAGATGAACACCGTGCCGGAGGTCGGCACCTTGGTGCCGCCACCGAGCTGGCTCTTGGCAAAGGCGACCGCGAAGGACGTGTCGAGGCCCATCACCTCGCCGGTGGAGCGCATCTCCGGGCCGAGCACGGTGTCGACGCCGGGGAAGCGGGCGAAGGGGAACACCGCCTCCTTCACAGCGACGTGATCGCCGGCGAAGGGCGTGAGGCCGAAGGAGGCCAGCGCCTCGCCGGCCATGACGCGGGCAGCGATCTTGGCGAAGGGCTGGCCCACCACCTTGGCGACGAAGGGCACGGTACGCGAGGCGCGCGGATTGACCTCCAGCACGAAGATCTTGCCGTCCTTGATGGCGTACTGGACGTTCATCAGACCGCCGACGCCGAGCGCCAGTGCCATCTTGCGGGTCTGCGCCTCCAACTCGGCGATCGTCTCCGGCGACAGCGAGTAGGGCGGCAGCGAGCAGGCCGAATCGCCGGAATGGATGCCCGCTTCCTCGATGTGCTCCATGATGCCGCAGACGAAGGTGTCGCGGCCGTCGGCGAGGCAGTCGACGTCCACCTCGATGGCGTCGGAGAGGTAGCGGTCGAACAGCAGCGGGTTCTTGCCCAGCAGCGTGTTGATCTGCCCGGTCTTGTCGTTGGGATAGCGCGCCTTGATGTCGTTCGGCACCAGGCTGGGCAGGGTGCCCAGCAGGTAGTCGCCGAGCTGGCTTTCCTCGTGGATGATCTGCATCGCCCGCCCGCCCAGCACATAGGAGGGGCGCACGACGAGGGGGTAGCCGAGGTCCGCCGTGACGAGGCGGGCCTGCTCGACCGAATAGGCGATGCCGTTGGCCGGCTGGCGCAGCTTGAGCTTGTCGAGCAGCGTCTTGAAGCGGTCGCGGTCCTCGGCGAGGTCGATGGCCTCGGGCGAGGTGCCCAGGATCGGGATGTCGGCCTCTTCCAGCGCGCGGGCGAGCTTGAGCGGGGTCTGTCCGCCGAACTGCACGATGACGCCGTGCAGCGTGCCGTTGGAGCGCTCGCGGTCGAGGATCTCGATGACGTCCTCGGCGGTCAGCGGCTCGAAATAGAGCCGGTCCGAGGTGTCGTAGTCGGTCGAGACCGTCTCCGGGTTGCAGTTGACCATGATGGTCTCGTACCCGGCATCCTTCAGCGCGAAGGCCGCATGGCAGCAGCAATAGTCGAATTCGATGCCCTGGCCGATGCGGTTCGGCCCGCCGCCGAGGATGGCGACCTTCTTGGCGTTCGAGGGGCGCGACTCATCGGCGAGCACGCCGGCGAAGGGCATCTCGTAGGAGGAGTACATGTAGGCGGTCGGCGCGGCGAACTCGGCGGCGCAGGTGTCGATGCGCTTGTAGACCGGGCGCACGTCGAGCGCGCGGCGCTGGGCGCTGACCTCGGCCTCATGCAGCCGAGCGAGGCCCGCGAGGCGCGAATCGGAGAAGCCCATGGCCTTGAGCCTGCGGAACGCGCCGGCGGTCTTCGGCAGGCCGTGCGCGCGCACCTTGGCCTCGGTCTCGACGATCTCGCGGATCTGTTCGAGGAACCACGGGTCGATCTTGCAGCCGGCGTGGATCGCCTCGTCGTCGAGGCCGAGGCGCATGGCCTGCGCCACCTTTAGCAGGCGGTCCGGCGTCGGCGTGCCGATGGCGGCGCGGATGGCGTTCTTGTCGTCGCCGAGGCCCAGACCCTCGATCTCGATCTCGTCGAGCCCGGTGAGCCCGGTCTCCAGCGAGCGCAGCGCCTTCTGCAGCGATTCCTGGAAGGTGCGGCCGATGGCCATCGCCTCGCCGACCGACTTCATCGAGGTGGTCAGCACCGGGTCGGCGCCGGGGAACTTCTCGAAGGCGAAGCGCGGGATCTTGGTGACGACGTAGTCGATGGTCGGCTCGAAGGAGGCCGGCGTCGCCCCGCCGGTGATGTCGTTGGCGATCTCGTCCAGCGTGTAGCCGACCGCGAGGCGCGCGGCGACCTTGGCAATGGGGAAGCCCGTCGCCTTGGAGGCCAGCGCCGAGGAGCGCGAGACGCGCGGGTTCATCTCGATGACGATCATCCGGCCCGTTTCCGGGTCGATGGCGAACTGCACATTGGAGCCGCCAGTCTCGACGCCAATCTCGCGCAGCACGGCGAGGGAGGCGTCGCGCATGCGCTGATATTCCTTGTCGGTCAGCGTCAGCGCGGGGGCGACGGTGATGGAATCGCCGGTGTGAACGCCCATCGGGTCGATGTTCTCGATGGAGCAGACGATGATGCAGTTGTCCGCCTTGTCGCGGACGACCTCCATCTCATACTCTTTCCAGCCCAGCACGCTCTCTTCCACCAGCACCTCGTTGGTGGGGGAGGCGTCGATGCCGCGCTCGATGATCTCGATATATTCGGACTTGTTGTAGGCGATGCCGCCGCCCTGGCCGCCCATGGTGAAGGACGGGCGGATGATGGCCGGCAGGCCGATCTCCTCCAACGCCTCCAGCGCCTGCGGCAGGTTCTTGATCTGGCGCGAGCGCGGCGTGTCGAGGCCGATCTTGGTCATCGCGTCGCGGAACAGCTCGCGGTCCTCGGCCTTGTCGATAGCTTCGGCGGTGGCGCCGATCATCTCGACGTCATATTCGTCGAGCACGCCCATCTTGCGCAGCGAGAGCGCGCAGTTCAGCGCCGTCTGGCCGCCCATGGTGGGCAGCAGCGCGAAGCCGCCGGGAACGGCGTGGCGCTCCTTGGCGATGATCTTGGCGACGATCTCAGGGGTGATCGGCTCGATATAGGTGGCGTCGGCCAGATCCGGGTCCGTCATGATCGTCGCCGGATTGGAATTGACGAGGACGACCCGGTAGCCCTCGGCCTTCAACGTCTTGCACGCCTGCGTGCCGGAGTAATCGAACTCGCAGGCCTGGCCGATGACGATGGGGCCGGCGCCGATGATCAGGATGGTGGAAATATCTGTGCGTTTCGGCATCGGATCCCGTGCGGCTCGCGCATTTGTCCGGGCGCACGAAAAAGGACGCGCTGTGCAACGCGTCCTTGGGCGGACCCGGATTGAACTTTCTGGGCGAGGGCAGCCCCCGCAATTGGGGGCTTCCCATAAACCAGATTCCTTCGGGGGGGAAGGGCGCGCGGCGCGAACGCCGCCGCATCACGCGTCGCCCGCTACGCCTTCCAAAGCCGGACCAGCGCGCCGCTCCTTCCGCCCACCGGATCGGCCGACGGCAGCGGCACCCGCGCGATGGTCGCGAGCCGCCTGTCGGTGAGCGCCTCGTCGGGCTTCTCGATCTCGTAATCCTGTCCCGGGGGATAGGCGCCGACGACGAGGAAATCGTCGCTCGCCTCAAGGCACATGTGCCCGGTGCCGGCCGGCAGTACCAGCACGTCGCCGGCATGGAGCGCGACTTCCGCACCATCCTCCCCGCCGAGCCGCACGCGGGCATGGCCGCGCGCGATGGCGAGCGCCTCATGGGCGGTGGAGTGGAAGTGATGGAAGTCGAAGATGCCGTCGCGCCATCGGCAGTCCCAGCCATTGGCGCCGATATGGGCTTCCATCGCCCCTGCGTCAGCGGGCAGCGCGCCCTTGTAGATCAGCACCGGCAGGGACGGGTTGTTGGGCACCCCGTGCGAGGGCGGGAACAGGCGGGTCTGCGGTTCGGGCATCGGCTCCTCCTTTAGGCTCCCTGCGAAAAGGGCAAAGCCGCCGCGCGGGTTCCCGCCGTCGCCGGGCGAGGCGCCGCCCTCACGCCGCCAGCGCCTTCGCTGTGGCAAGGTCAGCCACCAACGCGGCATAGGCCTCGCGCCGGGCGGCCTCGTCTGGCAGGCGCAGCAGATAGGAGGGGTGGAAGGTGACATATCCGTCATGCGCGCCCAGCCGGTGCGGGCCGCGCTCGCGAGTCACCGCCAGCGCCTTCCCAGTGAGCGCGAGCGCCGCCGTGCCGCCCAGCGCGACGACGAGGCGCGGGCGCACGAAATCCAGCTCCTTCTCCAGCCACCAGCGATAATGCTTCACCTCGCCGGCGGTGGGCTTCTGGTGCAGCCGGCGCTTGCCACGCTGGACGAACTTGAAGTGCTTCACCGCATTGGTGAGATAGACCGCCTCGCGCGTCAGCCCGGCCTCTCCCAGCGCCTTCATCAGCAGCTGGCCGGCCGGGCCGACGAAGGGGCGGCCGGCCTCGTCCTCCTGGTCGCCCGGCTGCTCGCCGACCAGCGCGAGGCGCGGGTTGAGCGGGCCCTCGCCCAGCACGGCGCAGGTGCCGCCGGCGACGAAGGGCGGGGTGGAAGCAATCACCGCGTTCAGTTCTTCAAGATTTGCGGGTGCCTGACGCGCCATGGCCGCCACCGCCCTTTCCGGGTCGCGCTTGCGCGGCGCGGCGGCCTCGCGCGCCAGCATCTCCGCCACGCGGGCCGGGGCGGTTTCCAGCAGCGCGGGGATGATGCGCGCCTCCGGCAGATTGGGCCAGTATTTCCTGGGCATCTCGTTCCGCATCATCGCCGGGTTGGCGCGGGCGGGGTTGAAGGCGCTGGCGTAATAGGCGAGCCAGCCTTCCTCGAACCCGTCGCCCTCCGGCAAAGGCGGCCGGCTCGCCGGCGGGCCGAAGGCGAGGGCGTCGCCGTTCCAGCCGACGGTGCCGAGCGGGGTCAGTATCGCCCAGTCCATGGCAGGAAAGCGGGTGCGGAAGAACGGCGCGGCGGCCTCCAGGATGAAATGCTCGGGTTCGAACCAGGCGAGGTAGCGCTCCCGGCCGTTCTCCGAGCCCCGCACCTTGAAGCGAACGAAGGCGTGCATCTTGTGGATGTCGCGGCGCACCGCCTTCGCCATGTGCCCGAGGCGATGCACCAGCGGGTCGGCGGGGTTGTCGGCGAGCTGCCTTTCGCCGTGAAGCACCCTAGAGATCAGCGTGTAAAGAAGAGCGAAGCGCGTGGGGTCGCGGTGGCAAAGCACGAGGTCGACGAGGTTCGCGACCGCGCGCGGCAGGGAGAGGGGCGGGGCATCGGCGGGCGCGGCTGCCGGCGCGGCGGTGCCGAACAGGTCCACGCTGCCCGCTTCGGCGGTAGACTCCGCCGCTGCCGCCATCCGCCACACCACGCGGTCCGGCGAAACGCCCTGCGCCACCAGCGCGCGGACGGCGGCGCGGAACCCCGCGTGGTCGGCGCCGTAGCGCAGCATGATCGCGCGGCTGGCGTCCGCCGCGCGCGAAGGGGAGGGCGCGCTCACGCGAACAGCTCCAGCTGCCGCGCCGGCGGGGCGAGCCGCTCGCGCAGGTCGGCGCGGTCGGTGAGTTTGAGCGGGTGATGGTCGGCGGTGATGAGGAAGGCGCGTGCCCGCCGCACCCCGGTGCTGAGGCGGGCGACGTCGTCCAGCCTCAGCCGTGTCTGGCGCCGGGCGCGCAGGATGCGGTCCACCGCCCGCGCGCCGAGGCCCGGCACGCGGAGCAGCGCCTCGCGGTCGGCGGCGTTGACGTCGACCGGAAACTGTTCGCGGTGCTTCAGCGCCCAGGCGAGCTTGGGGTCGATGTCGAGGTCGAGCATGCCGTCCGCTCCGCCGGCGGCGATCTCGTCGACCGTGAAACCGTAAAAGCGCAGCAGCCAGTCGGCCTGGTAGAGCCGGTTCTCGCGCCGCAGCGGCGCCGGCTTCACGGGAAGAACGCGGCTCGCCTCGGGAATCGGGCTGAAGGCCGAGTAGTAGACGCGCTTGAGGCCATAGCCGCCATAAAGGCCGGCGCTCGTCTCCAGCACCGACGCATCGGTGGTGGCGTCAGCGCCGACGATCATCTGCGTGCTCTGGCCGGCGGGGGCGAAGCGGCGCTTTTCCCCGCGCGCCTCGGCGATGCGCTCGCGCATCTGGCCCATCGTCGCCTTGATGCGAGGGGCGTCCTTCTCCGGCGCCAGCGCCTTCAAGCTGATGTCGGAGGCGAGCTCCACATTCACCGACAGCCGGTCTGCCCACAGCCCCGCCTGCTCCACCAGCCAGGGGCTGGCCTCGGGAATGGCCTTGAGGTGGATATAGCCGGCGAAGCCGTGATCCTGCCGCAGCCGGCGGGCCACCAGCATCATCTGCTCCATCGTGTAGTCCGGCGAGCGGATGATGCCGGAGGAGAGGAACAGGCCCTCGATGTAGTTGCGCTTGTAGAAGCCGAGGGTGATGGCGACCACTTCCTCGACCGAGAAGCGCGCCCGGCGGACATTGGACGAGCGCCGGTTGATGCAATAGGCGCAATCGAACAGGCAGTAATTGGTCAGAAGGATTTTCAGCAGCGACACGCAGCGCCCGTCCGGCGTGTAGGAATGGCAGATGCCCATTCCCGTGGTCGAGCCGATGCCGTCCTTCTCCGCCCTGCGCCCGCGCGCGCCGGACGAGGCGCAGGAGGCGTCGTATTTGGCGGCGTCGGCGAGGATGCCGAGCTTGGTCCTGAGGGTGTCGTCCACGCGGAAATCCTCCCGCGTTCACTTTATGTTCTCTTCTTCGCCGGTCAACCCTGCGGCGATACCGCCGCCCCGGCGCGCGACCGGGGCGGGAAACGGCGGGAAAGCAAGGCGGTGCTCAGGCCGCCTTCTTGGTGTTCGCGATCAGCTCGACGAAACGGTCGAACAGATAGTGGCTGTCCTGCGGGCCGGGGCTGGCTTCGGGGTGGTACTGCACCGAGAAGACCGGCCTGTTGGTAAGCTGTATGCCCGCGTTCGAGCCGTCGAACAGCGAGACATGGGTCTCCTGCGCGGTGGCCGGCAGGCTGTCGCGGTCGACCGCGAAGCCGTGGTTCATCGAGGTGATCTCGACCTTGCCGGTGGTCATGTCCTTGACCGGGTGGTTCGCGCCGTGATGGCCCTGGTGCATCTTCACCGTACGCCCGCCGACCGCGAGGCCGATCATCTGGTGGCCGAGGCAGATGCCGAAGGTCGGCACGCCCTGCGCGATGATCTCGCGGATCACCGGCACCGCATATTCGCCGGTCGCGGCCGGGTCGCCGGGGCCGTTGGAGAGGAACACGCCGTCGGGCTGCAGCGCGAGGATCTCCTCGGCGGAGGTCGTGGCGGGCACCACGGTGACCTTGCAGCCGGCGCGCGCGAGCAGGCGCAGGATGTTGCGCTTCACGCCGTAGTCGACCGCGACGACGTGATGGGCCGGCGCCTTCTGCGTGCCGTAGCCCTCGGGCCAGCTCCAGGTGGTCTCGTCCCAGGTGAAGCGCTGGGCGGAGGTGACCATCGGCACGAGGTCCATGCCGACGAGGCCGGGCCAGCCCGCTGCTTCCGCCTTCAGCGCCGGAAGGTCGAACTTCCCGTCCGGGGCGTGGGCGATCACCGCGTTCGGCATGCCGCCGTCGCGGATCAGCGCGGTCAGCGCGCGGGTGTCGATGCCGGAGATGGCGATGATGCCGCGCGCCTTCAGCCAGGAGTCGAAATGGCGGGTGGCGCGGTAGTTCGAGGGATCGGTGATGGCGGAGTGCAGCACCACGCCGCGCACGCCGGAGGCGCCGGCCATCGAGATCGTCTCGATGTCTTCCTCATTGGTGCCGACATTGCCGATATGGGGGAAGGTGAAGGTGATGATCTGCCCGGCATAGGAAGGATCGGTCAGGACTTCCTGATAGCCGGTCATCGCCGTGTTGAAGCACACTTCGCCGACCGCGTGGCCCGTCGCGCCGAGGCCGAAGCCCTCCAGCACGGTGCCGTCGGCCAGCACGAGGAGGGCGGTCGGGAGCGGCTCGGCCCACACGTCGCCGCCGGAGTGCTGATCAGCGCTACCGTTCATTGAACTTGTTCCCTGTCGTTGTGTGCCCTAATTAGTCGGTTGCCGCGCCGGATGCCAGCCTTCACGCTGCGTATCTGGTTCTCGAAATGCGGATGGCTGCGCCGGAAGGTCGGCCGGGCCCGCGGCAGCCCTCCGGACGCCCGGGGCGGGGGCAGGGGGCGGACATTCAATCGGCTCGCGAGCAGCGGTGCGGCCGGGACAGCAGGTTCCGGCGCGCAGCCTCGCCAATGGCAGGAAGGCCTAGGAACGTGTTGCGCGACCAGATCAACAATTCGCTGAAAGACGCCATGAAGGCGCAGGACAAGGTCCGGCTCGGCACGCTGCGCCTCGTCAACGCCGCCATCAAGGACCGCGACATCGACGCGCGCGGCCACGGCAAGGACCCGCTCTCCGACGACGAGCTGCTCGGCCTGCTGGCCAAGATGATCAAGCAGCGCGAGGAATCGGCCAAGGTCTACGAGGAGAACGGCCGCGCCGAGCTCGCCACGCAGGAGCGCGACGAGATCGCGGTCATCCAGAGCTTCCTGCCCAAGCAGCTCACCGAGGCCGAATCGCAGGCCGCCATCGCCGGCGTGATCGCCGAGATCGACGCGCACGGGCTCAAGGACATGGGCCGCACCATGGCGGCGCTGAAGGAGCGCTACACGGGCGTGATGGATTTCGCCAAGGCCAGCGGCACGGTGAAGACCCTGCTGACGGCGGGCTGACCTGTCCCGGCCGGAGCCGCCGGCCGGGCCGAATTTTCCCGCCGGAGCAACCGGCCGGGCCGAACCTTCCGAGCCTTCGTTCCAGCCGCGCGCCCGTCATGTCGTCCGCTTCCTCCCCCGATCCGCAGGCCCGCGCGGCCGATGGCGGCACGCCCGCCGGTGCCGCGCAGGCGTCGGCTACCGCGACCTTCACGTGTGCCGGATGCTGGCGCGGGGCGAAGGCGATCCTCGCCGTGCTGCCGCCGGTCTTCGTGTTCGGCGTCGCCTTCGGCATCGCCGCGCGCGGCCATGGGCTGGAGGGCTGGCTGGCGGCGCTGATGAGCGCCATCGTCTATGCCGGCGCCTCGCAGTTCGCCGTGCTCGACCTGTGGAAGACGCCGATACCGTGGCTGCCGCTGCTGGTGGCCACCTTCGCCATCAACGCCCGACATATCCTGCTCGGCGCCTCGCTGCGCGGGTTGTGCCGCGGCCTGCCGGCCTGGAAGGTCTACGGCGCGATGACGCTGCTGAGCGACCTCAACTGGGCGGCGTTGATCGCGGCCGAGCGGCGCGGCGAGCGCGACCTCGGCTATCTCCTCGGCGGCGGCCTGATGATGTGGTTCACCTGGGTCGGGTCGACCATCATCGGGGCCGTGGCCGGCGGGCTGACCCTCGACGACGTGAAGAACTACGCGCTCGACCTCGTGCTGGTGACCTTCTTTGCCACCACGCTGGTGGGGCTGCGGCGCGGGCGGATCGACGATCTGCCGTGGCTGGTCGCCGGCCTCGCCGCGATGGCGGCGGTGTGGTTCCTGCCGCCGAACTGGCACGTGCTGGTGGGTGGGCTCGCGGGCGGGCTCGCCGGGCTGGTGCGCGACGAGATGAAGCGGGCATGATGAGGCGGGCATGAGCACCACCGACGCGCTGCTCGTCGTCTTCGCCATGGCCCTCGTCACCTACGGCACGCGGGCCGGCGGCATCTTCGCGGTCGGCTTCGTGCCGATGTCGGCGCGGGTGGAGGCGTTCCTGCGCTATCTCGCCGGCTCGGTGCTGGTGGCGCTGGTGGTGCCGGCGACGGTGCGCGGCGGCACCGAGGCCTATGTCGCGGTCGGCGTCGCCATTCTCGGCACGCTGGTCCTGCGCAAGGCGCTGCCCGCCATCGCGCTCGGCATCCTCGCCGCCGCGCTGTGGCGCGCCTATATGGGCGCGACCTGACGCGGCGGCACTAAAGAGACGGCTATTCGGGCAGGCGCTGTTCGTACTCCTCGCGGTAGCGGACGACGAGCGGCCAGAAGGAGGGGCGCTCGCCCTCGCCCAGCTCGCTTTCCAGCAGGGCAAGGTGCGAGTGCCAGCCGCCGGCGACGCCGAGCAGGGTGCTGCGGCGGGCAAGGCGGGTATGGGTGACGGTGAGCAGCACCCGCTCGCCGCGCGGGGAGAGCTCGAAGGTGACTTCCGATTCGGAGGGCGAACCGGCCTCCCAGGTGAAGCGCAGCAGCCGGTTCGGCTCGCAGGCGAGCACCACGCCCGGATTGCGGATTTCGCCGGCATGGCAGGCGAAGCGCTCCGGCGGCGGCACGTTGCCGCCCAGCTCGGCATTGCGGAAGACGAGATCGACCGCGCCGCCGGTCCTCAGCTCCATCGGTCCGTCGGCGAGCCAGAGGCGGCGCTTTTCCGGTTCGGTGAGATAGGCCCAGACCCGCTCGACCGGGCCGGGCAGAAGGCGCTCGAAGCGCAGCGTGTCGGCGGCCTCGCGGGTGGCGTAGCCGTTGGCGGGGTGGGAAGTGGTATTATGGGTGTTGGCGTTCACGTGTCGTCTCCCTTGGTTTTGACGGGAAGCACGGGATCGGGATCGGGTTGGCGCAGCAGCGCGTCGAGGGCGTCGAGCCGCTCGGTCCAGAAGCGCTGGTAGAAGCTGAGCCATTGATGGGCCTCGGCGAGGCGGTCGGGCTGGAGCCGGCACAGATGCTGCCGGCCCTTTATCTGGCGGATCACCAGCCCGGCGGCTTCCAGCGACTTGATGTGCTTGGAGGCGCCGGCCAGCGACATGGCGAAGGGCTCGGCAAGCTCGCTCACCGTGCGCTCGCCGCTGGCGAGATGGTTCAGCATGGCCCGCCGCGTCGGATCGGCGAGGGCGTGGAAGACGTGATCGAGCCGGCTCGCGGCGACGTGGGCTACATGTTCAACCATGTGGTTTAATATTCATCGGCCCCGGCGAATGTCAACCATTTGGTTGAGCATCTCGCGATTTTTCCGCCGGTGGATTGCGGGGATTGCGGGATCGCCGTCCGTGCGCCACATCGGCGGCGGCGCGTCATCAAACGGCCTGCCTCTTGCCTGCTAGAAGGGGCATCCGACCGGAGAACCGATTCCGACATGCGCTTCCCGCCCTCGTTCCTCGACGAGATACGCGCCCGCCTCCCGGTCTCGGAGGTGGTGGGAAAACGCGTGCAGCTGAAGAAGCAGGGGCGCGAGTGGCGCGGGCTGTCGCCCTTCAACCCCGAGAAGACGCCTTCCTTCTACGTCAACGACCAGAAGGGCTTCTATCACTGCTTCTCCTCCGGCAAGCACGGCGACCAGTTCGACTTCCTGATGGATGTCGAGGGGCTGCCCTTCCCGGAGGCGGTGGAGCGCCTCGCCTCGCTGGCGGGCCTGCCCATGCCGGTGCAGTCGCGCGAGGAGGAACAGCGCGAGAGCCGACGCAAGACGCTGCACGAGGTGATGGAGCTCGCCGCCAAATATTTCGAGGCGGTGCTGCAGAACCGCGCCGGCGCCAAGGGGCGCGGCTATCTCGCCGATCGCGGGCTGGGCCCGGCGACGCAGGCGCGCTTCCGCCTCGGCTACGCCCTGCCCGAGCGCTTCGCGCTGAAGGAGGCGCTCGGCTCCAAGGGCGTGCCGGTCGAGGACATGATCGAGGCCGGGCTGCTGGTGCATGGCGAAGACATCGCCATTCCCTATGACCGCTTCCGCGACCGCGTGATGTTCCCCATCACCGACCTGCGCGGGCGGGTGGTCGCCTTTGGCGGGCGCGCGCTGGAGAAGGAGGTCTCGGCCAAGTACCTCAACTCGCCGGAGACCTCGCTCTTCCACAAGGGCTCGCTGCTCTACAACGGCTTCAACGCCCGCGCCGCCGCCCATAACGGCGCCACCGTCATCGCGGCGGAGGGCTATGTCGACGTCATCGCGCTGGTCGAGGCGGGCTTTGCCGGTGCGGTCGCCCCGCTCGGCACGGCGCTGACCGAGGAGCAGCTCGCACTGCTGTGGAAAATGGCGCCTGAGCCGGTGCTGCTGTTCGACGGCGACAAGGCCGGCCGGCGCGCCGCCTGGCGGGCGATGGATCTCGCTCTGCCCCACCTCAAGCCGGGCGTGAGTCTCTCCTTCGGCCTGCTGCCCGAGGGGCAGGACCCGGACGACCTCGTGCGTGCCGGCGGGCGCGAGGCGGTCGACGCGGTGCTCCAGCAGGCCCGCCCGCTCGCCGATGTGCTGTGGTCGCGCGAGATCGAGAGCGCCAGCGTCGACACGCCCGAGCGCCGCGCCGCGCTGGAGGCGCGCATCGGCGAGATCGTGCGCGTCATCGCCGACGAGACGGTGCGCAAGCATTACCGCGCCGAGCTGATGGACCGCTTCCGCCGCCTGTTCGCCCCCGCCATCGTGAATGGCGAGGGCGGCCGGCGCGGTGAATGGCAGGGTGGGCAGGGCTACGGCACCAAGGGGTTCGGCACCAAGGGGTTCGGCGCGCAGGGGCGCGGCGGCGGTTTTGCGGCGCGCGGCGGGCGCCGGCAGGCGCCGGGTCGGCCGGGCGCCGGGGTGCCGGCCGGCGAGGCGATGCGGCATTCGGCGCTGGTGCGCGGGGCGGCGAGCGAGATCCCGCGCAACGAGGCGCTGCTGCTCTTCGCGCTGATCAACCACCCCTGGCTCATCGACCGCTGCGCCGAGGAACTGGCCGGCCTGTCGTTCCAGAACCGGGAGGCGGCGGAACTGCGCCGCGCGCTCATCGACGCCCATATGGAAGGCGAGACCGAGGACGCCACGCATCTCGCCGCCCGGCTGGAGGCGCAGGGCTTCGCCCCGCTTGCCGCGCGCCTCGCCCGCGCCGCCATCGCCCGGCACGACTGGCCCGCCTTCGCCGATGCCGCGCCGGCCGATGTCGAGCTGTGGTGGCACCAGCGGATGGTCTTGCACCGGCGCGGCCACGCCCTATCTAGTGAGCTTAAGGAAGCCGAGAAACGCCTCGCCGAGGAGCCCACCGAGATGAACTGGGCACGCTTTCTCGATGTACAAAGTCAGCTCGCGGCACTTGACGGAACTGAAGCTTTGGTAGAGGGGTTCGGCGCTGCGTCGGGTCGCCCGGCGCGGTCGATGTAGAGGTCCCTGGGTCGCCCGCCCGCGCATGTCCATCATGTGTGGGGCGTGTGGCCCCGTTTGCGTCTCTCCACCGCCGTGGCGGGATGCGGGGTTGAACGATCGAAGGACGGCGCCGCAAGGACGCCGTCGCACGCCGGGGCGGTCGGTCGCCCGGCGCTTGAGGAGCACACGCATGGCGAAGCAGGCAGCGGAAGCGACGGAAGCCCCCGAGAAGGATGGCGACACCCCGGATAGCCCGTTGCTCGACCTTTCGGACGCCGCCGTCCGGAAGATGATCAAGCTCGCCAAGAAGCGCGGCTATGTGACCTATGACGAGCTGAACGAGGTTCTGCCCTCCGACCAGAACACCTCGGACCAGATCGAGGACATCTACGCGATGCTCAACGAGATGGGCATCAACGTCGTCGAGGCCGAGGAGGCGGAAGCCGAGGCCGAAGGCGAGGAAAGTGCCGGCGCCGAGGCGGCCGAGGATGAGGAAGAGGCCGGCGGCGAGATCGCCGAGGCCTCTCCGCGCGCTGTCGTGCGTTCGGAGACCAAGTCCGAGCCGGGCGAGCGCACCGACGATCCGGTGCGCATGTATCTGCGCGAGATGGGCTCGGTCGAGCTGCTCTCCCGCGAGGGCGAAATCGCCATCGCCAAGCGCATTGAGGCCGGCCGCGAGGCGATGATCGCCGGCCTGTGCGAGAGCCCGCTGACCTTCCAGGCCATCATCATCTGGCGCGACGAGCTGGTGGAGGGCAAGGTCCTCCTGCGCGACATCATCGACCTCGAGGCGACCTATGCCGGTCCCGAGGCGAAGAACGGCCCCATCGTCGAGGGCGGCTCGCTGGCGCCCGACGGCGAGGAGGAGCGCGAGCCCACCATCGGCGAGACCATCGCCGACGACGAGGACGACATGGAGAACTCCCTGTCGCTCGCCGCCATGGAGGCCGAGATCAAGCCGAAGGTCCTGGAGACCTTCGACCGCATCGCCGACGCCTACAAGAAGCTGCGCCGCCTGCAGGACCAGAACGTCGAGTCCAAGCTCAAGAACGAGAGCCTGTCGCCCTCGCAGGACCGCAAGTACAAGAGCCTGAAGGACACGCTGATCGGCGACGTGAAGTCGCTGTCGCTCAATCAGGCGCGCATCGACAACCTCGTCGAGCAGCTCTACGACATCAACAAGCGCCTCGTGTCGCTTGAGGGCCGGCTGATGCGCCTGGGCGAGAGCTTCGGCGTCGCCCGCGAGGACTTTCTCAAGCAGTATCAGGGCTCGGAGCTCGATCCGAAGTGGATCGCGCGCGTCAAGAACCTGACCTCGCGCGGCTGGAAGGGCTTCGTCGGGCAGGAGCTCGACGCCATCAAGGACCTGCGTTCCGAGATCCACGCGCTGGCCACCGAGACCGGGCTGGAGATCCAGGAATTCCGCAAGATCGTCCAGATGGTGCAGAAGGGCGAGCGCGAGGCCCGGCAGGCGAAGAAGGAAATGGTGGAGGCGAATTTGCGCCTCGTCATCTCCATCGCCAAGAAGTACACAAACCGCGGCCTGCAGTTCCTGGACCTGATCCAGGAAGGCAACATCGGCCTGATGAAGGCGGTCGACAAGTTCGAGTACCGCCGGGGCTACAAGTTCTCGACTTACGCTACATGGTGGATCCGTCAGGCGATCACCCGTTCGATCGCCGATCAGGCCCGCACCATCCGCATCCCGGTGCACATGATCGAGACGATCAACAAGATCGTGCGCACCTCGCGCCAGATGCTGCACGAGATCGGCCGCGAGCCGACCCCGGAGGAACTGGCCGAGAAGCTCGGCATGCCGCTGGAGAAGGTGCGCAAGGTCCTCAAGATCGCCAAGGAGCCGATCTCGCTGGAGACGCCCATCGGCGACGAGGAAGACAGCCATCTCGGCGACTTCATCGAGGACAAGAACGCGATCCTGCCGATCGACGCGGCGATCCAGAGCAATCTGCGCGAGACGACGACCCGCGTGCTGGCCTCGCTCACCCCGCGTGAAGAGCGCGTGCTGCGCATGCGCTTCGGCATCGGCATGAACACTGACCACACGCTGGAAGAGGTCGGCCAGCAGTTCTCGGTGACGCGCGAGCGCATCCGCCAGATCGAGGCCAAGGCGCTGCGCAAGCTCAAGCACCCCAGCCGCAGCCGCAAGTTGCGGAGCTTCCTGGACAACTGACGGCGGGCTCCTCTGCGCAAGCCATTTCGAACGGCGCCGGCCTCAGGGTCGGCGCCGTTTTTCGTTGTGCCGCAACGGGTGGCGGCGTTAGGCTGTCGCGATGCAGCCTTGACGAGCGGGTATTTCTGTATTCAACTAAAGGTTGAATGCAGGGGGCTGCCATGAATCCGTTCGTCGTGCTCGCCGGTACGCTTTTTCCTGAAATCCTCAAGCTCGTGCTCGGCCCGAAATCGGCCGGCATCACCGATGCCGTCGCGAAGGCGGTTCAGCAGATCACGGGTGCCTCGACGCCCGAGCAGGCGCAGGCGCAGATCATCGCCAATCCCGTAGTCGCCAACGATCTGAAGCTGGAGCTTGCCCGCATCGCCGCGCAGGGCGAGGAGGACCGCCGGCAGGCCGAGCTGGAGGAGCTGCGCCTCACCATCGAGCGCGAGAGCCGCGCCGCCGCCGAGGCGATGGCGCATCGCGAGCGCGACGACAAGGACCGCGGCGACGCCCGCAACATGTTCCTGACGCTCGCCAGCGCCCGCAACCCGCTCGCCTGGGCGCCGGTGGTCATCTCCCTCGTCATCGTCGCCGGCTTCTTCTGGATCCTGTGGGTGCTGATCCAGCCGGTACCTGCCGGCGTGACGTCGCCCTTCGCGCATGACGGGCCGCTGCTGCAGATCATCAACATCGTCATCGGCGGCCTTGTCGCCGCCTTCGCCACGGTGGTGAGCTATCATCTGGGCTCGTCCGCCTCCTCGCGGGCGAAGGACACGGCCTCCTTCCAGCTTCAGGAGCGCCTCGCCGACCAGACGCAGGAGGCCATTCGCACGCAACGGACCGAGGGCGGGGAATCCCGGCAGGGCGGGCCGGCGCGCAAGCCGCCGACGCCGGAGCCGCCCAAGGCGGCGAAGTTCCAGCGCTGCGCCGATATTGTGCTGGCGGCGGAGGGTGGCTTCGTCAACCACCCCAAGGACCCGGGCGGGGCGACCAATTTCGGTATCACCCTCGCGACGCTGCGCGACTGGCGCGACACCGATGTGAGCGTCGAGGACGTGCGCAACCTGACCGTCGAGGAGGCGCGCGAGATCTACCGGGTGCGCTACTGGAATCCGCTCAATTGCGACGCCCTGCCGCCGGGCGTCGATCTCGTGGTCTATGATTTCGGCGTGAACGCCGGCACGGGGCGTTCGGCCCGCACGCTGCAGACCGTCGTCGGCGCCAAGGTTGACGGCGCCGTCGGCCCGGTCACGCTGGCGGCGGTCGCCACGCGCGATCCCGCCGAGCTGATCCGCCGCTTCTCGGAGCGCCGGCTCGACTTCTACCGCTCGCTTCCCACCTGGGACACCTTCGGCAAGGGCTGGAGCAACCGCACCAGTTCCGTCGAGAAGGAGGCAATCCGCATGGCCGGCGATCTCAGCCGGGCGGCGTGACGCCGCCCGCCGCTCAGCCGAGGCTCGGGCTCACTCGCCGGGCAGCGGGTGGTTCGTCCGGCGGGTCGCCTTGGTGCTGACGTCGACATAGGCGAGCACCAGCGCGAAGCCGCCGAAGGCGGCGAGGGTGGCGGCGACGAAGATCACGGTTTCGGTCGGCATGGCGTTCCTCCTCAAATGGTGAGGGGAGGCTAGTGCCGGCGCGGCCCTCTGCCCTTGCGGTATGTCAAGGCGGGGGGCCGCAGAGGCTGGCGCGCCGTCAGGGCGTCGAGACCGCCTGGTCGATCAGCAGCGCGAAGCCGACCAGCAGCAGGAAGCCGAGGAAGAGTAGGCCGAACAGCACCAGCGAGATGCGCCGGGCGAGCGCCGAGACGCGGGTGAGGCCGATGGCCCCGGTGATCATCGAGGCGATGAGGAAGATGACGGCGTATTTCAGCATGACCCGCTCCTGTTGCCCCGCTTCAACCGCCGGGAGGCGCGGAAGTTTCCGGTAATCGCGTCGGGGCCGTCATCGAGCACCGGTATTCGCGTCAGGCGCCGTCGGAGCGCCCGTCCTGCTCGGCCGGGAAGTCCGGATCGCCGGCGGACCCGCCGTCCTTGTCACCGTCCTTGCCGCTTTCCGGCGCGCCGCTACCGGCTTCCGGGCGCGTCTTGCCCACGGGCAACGGCGGCGCCGGGCGCGGCTGCGGCTTGACCGGCGGGGCGGGCCGGCGCCAGCGGCGGAAGCGCGACACCGGGCCGAGTTCGGGCTCCGGGCGCGGCACGGTGCCGGTCGCCGCCGAGGCCATCGGTTCGCTCGACGTCTCGACGCTGCGCCCCTTCTCGTGCCGGCACAGGCGCCACACCACGAAGACCAGCAGCACCGCGAAGGCGCCGGCGGTGAAGAAGAACAGCGCCCCAGGCCCGTATTGCTGCATGGCGAGCGAGGCGAGCGAGGGGCCGACCACCGAGCCGATGCCGTAGAGCAGCAGCAGGCCGGCCGCCGTCTCCACCGCGTCGGAAGGCGGCGTGCGGTCATAGGCATGGGCGGCGGCCAGCGAATAGGCCGGCAGCGACAGGGCGCCGTAGAACAGGCCGAGCACGCTCAGCCCGACTAGATCGAACTGCAGCGCCCCGAGCGCGAGCCCCGACAGCAGGCCGCCGACCGACAGCGCGGCAAGGATGCGCCGCCGGTCCATGCGGTCCGACAGGAAGCCGATCGGCCACTGCGCCAGTGCGCCGGCGACCACCACGGCGCTCATGAAGGTGGCGGCGCCGTCGGCGGTCAGCCCGCGCCCGATGCCGAAGATCGGCCCAAGCGACCACAGCGAGCCGTTGGTGAGCCCGATCACAAAACAGCCGACCATCGCCACCGGCGCGGCGCGGAACAGCCGCACGGGCCGGATGCGCGCGGTCTCGATGGGCGCGGGCTGGCCGGCCGAGGTGATCGCCACCGGTAAAGTGGCGAGCGAGAACAGGATGGCGGCGAGCGAGAACAGCTCGAAGCCGCGCACCGGGTAGAGCGTGATCATCATCTGGCCGGCGGTCAGCGCGGCATAGTCGACCATGACATAGGCGCTCATGACGAAGCCGCGCGTCTGGTTGGTCGCGCGGTCGTTCAGCCAGCTCTCGATGACGAGGTAGAGCCCGGCGAAGCAGAAGCCGGTGATGGCGCGCAGAACGAACCAGACGATGGGGTCGATGAACACCGGATGGGCGATCATCGTCGCCACCACGCCGGAGGTCAGCGCGGCGAAGGCGCGTATGTGGCCCGAGCGGCGCACCAGGTGCGGCACGGCGAGGCAGCCCGCCACGAAGCCGAGATAATAGGACGAGCCGAGCAGGCCCAGATTGATGGCGCTGAAGCCCTCGAAGGCGCCGCGCAGCGGCAGCAGCGTGTTCTGCAGGCCGCTTCCCGTCACCAGGAAGAACACGCCGAGAAGCAGCGCGGCGACGGGTCCGAGGGTCTTGGACATCGATGCACCCGGCAGGTCGGCGAGGAAGGGATTTTTGCGCCGCGGAATCGAGCTTCCGCCGAGAGTCGGTTAACCTTGAACGGCGGTTCTGTCGAGACGGGGATTGGTATGGTCGAGGCCACGGTGAAACTGACGTCGGATTTCTTCAAGGCGGAGGTCGCCGCGCTCGGCGCCGAACTGGTCCGGCTGACGGACAAGGAGGGTCGCGAGCTGCTGTGGAACGGCGATCCCGTCTTCTGGACCGGCCGCGCGCCGGTGCTGTTTCCCATCGTCGGCCGGCTGCCGGGCGATGAGCTCGTGCATGAGGGCGTTGGCTATCCGATGGCGCAGCACGGCTTCGCGCGCCGGAGGATGTTCGAGCTGGAAGCGCACACCTCCTCCTCCGCCAGCTTCGTGCTGCGGGCGGATGAGGAGACGCGCCGGCAGTACCCGTTCGACTTCGTGCTGCGCGTCACCTACACGCTGGTGGAGGCGACGCTTACCGTGGAAGCGACGGTGGAGAACCCCGGCGCCGTGCCGCTGCCGGCGAGCGTCGGCTTCCATCCGGCCTTCCGCTGGCCGCTGCCCTATGGCGGCACGCGTGCCGATCATCAGCTCATCTTCGAGAAGGCCGAGACGGCGCCGATTCACCGCCCGGTCGGCGGCCTGCTCTCGACCGCCACCGAGGCCAATCCGGCGGTCGACACCATCGTCGAGCCGACCGATGCGATGTTCGCGCGCGACGCGCTGATCTTCCTCGACCTGCGCTCGCACCATCTGCGCTACGGCGTGCCGGGCGAGCCGGGGCTGGAGGTCGATTTCCCCGGCATGCCGCATCTGGGCCTCTGGTCGAAGCCCGGCGCGCCCTTCCTGTGCATCGAGCCATGGGCGGGCTATGCGACGCCGGAACAGGCGCCGGCCGAGTTCACGCAAAAGCCGGGCCTCAGCCACATCCAGCCCGGCGGTTCGAAGAGCTTCGGCTTCTCGCTGCGCTGGCTGCCGGATATCGGGCGCTAGCCGGCGCCGTCCGGCAGGCGCTGGCGGGCGGCGCGCAGCGCCACGGCCTGCGCGGCCGGCACCACGCGGTCGCGCCCGCCGCGCTTGGCCTCGTAGAGCGCGGCGTCGGCATCGGCGATCAGCGCGTTGATGTCGATGGCCGGTCCCTGCGCCGTCGCGACGCCGATGCTCGTGGTCAGCTGGCCGGTCTGCGGGTGGGAGAGGCCGCATTCGGCGAGCTCCTCGCGGATGCGCTCGCCCACGGCGACGGCGCCTTCCGCGTCCGCGCCCGCCAGGATGAGGGCGAACTCCTCGCCGCCATAACGGCAGCCGGTGTCATCCCGGCGGGCGGCGGCGCGCAGCACCCGCCCGAAGCCGCGCAGCGCCTCGTCGCCGGCCTGATGCCCGAGGGTGTCGTTGAGCGCCTTGAAGCGGTCGAGGTCGAGCAGCAGCAGCGAGAGCGGCTCGCCGGTGCGCTGGCAGCGGGCGCCCGCGCGCAGCAGCTCCTCGTCGAAGGCGCGTCGGTTGGCGAGGCCGGTCAGCGGATCGAGGCGGCTGAGCCGCGAGAGCTCGCTGTTGAGCGTGCGCAGCTCCAGCTCGTCGATGGCGATGGCCGCCAGCGCCTCCAGCGGCGCGATGTCGAAGCCGCTGGCGTCGCCCGCCTCCTCGCGCATGATGCAGAGCGTGCCGACCACGAGATCGGGCGCCAGCTTGATCGGCACGCCGGCATAGAAGTGAAGCGTGAGATAGGGCAGGGCGGGATGGCCAGCGAAGCGCTCGTCGCTGTGGAGGTCGCCGACCACGAGCGGCTCGCCGGAAGAGACCACGCTCTGGCACACCGTCTTGGGGCGTTCGGCGACCGGCGCAATGGCCTCCGATGTCACCGACTTCATCCACTGATGGGCGCCGTCGACGAAGCCCATAAAGGCGACGTCCGCGTCATAGATGTGCTGCGCCAGCCAGGTCAGCCGGTCGAAACGCTCCTCGCGCGGTGTGTCCATGATCCCGCAGGCGGTCAGCGCGGCAAGCCGCGCGGCCTCGTTCGCGGGAGCTTCGGGAATGCGCCACATGTCTATCCCTCACGGTCGCGCGCGTTGCGCGGCTCAGCCGCGGCGGGCCTCGCCCAGAAGGTCGGACGGACCGTCGAACTGGTCAACAGCATTCACAAGCTCATGAATGAAAGTCTCGCACCATCTGTGGATCGTGTTGGTGCGCACCTTCTCCCAATTGGCCTGCCAGCGCTCGCGCCGCTCCTCGATCGGCATGGAAAGCGCGGCATGGGCGGCTTCGGCCATGCCCTCGACATCGTAGGGATTGACCAGCACAGCCCCGGAAAGCTCGTCCGCCGCCCCGGCGAAGCGCGAGAGAATGAGCACGCCGGGATCGTCGGGGTTCTGCGCGGCGACGTATTCCTTGGCGACGAGATTCATGCCGTCGCGCAGCGGCGTCACCAGCCCGAGCCGGGCATTGCGGTAGATCGCCGCCAGCGTCGCCCGCTGGAACGGCCGGTTGAGGTAGCGCAGCGGCACCCAGTCGAACTCGGCATATTCGCCGTTGATCGCGCCGGCCAGCTCCTCCAGCTCGCGGCGCAGCGCGCGATATTCCGCGACCTCGCCGCGCGAGACGGGCGCGATCTGCATCATCGTCACCTTCGAGCGATGCTCGGGGTAGCGGTTGAGCAGTTCGCCGAAGGCGGCCAGCTTGCTCGGCAGGCCCTTGGAATAGTCGAGCCGGTCCACGCCGACGGCGAGCTGGCGGCCGCCGAGGCTGGCGGCGAGGCGTTGCTCCTCCTCGCTGCCGACGGAGGCCTGCGCGTCCGTCACGAAGGCGTCGGCGTCGATGCCGATGGGAAAGGCGGCGATGCGGAAGCGCCGCTCGCGCAGCCCCACCACGCCGCCCGGCGCGATCCAGCCGCGCGCCTCGGAGGAGATGTAAGTCAGCAGGGCGCGCACGTCCTGCTCGGTCTGCAGCCCGACCAGATCGTAATGCGACAGGTCGTTCACCAGCGCGGCATGCGAGGGCAGGCTGAGGAACACTTCCGGCGTCGGCCACGGTATGTGGTGGAAATAGCCGATGCGCCCGCCGAAGCCGAGCTTGCGCAGCTCCGCCGCCAGCGGGATGAAATGATAGTCGTGCACCCAGACGATGTCGTCCGGCCGCAGCATGGGAAAGAGCGCGCGAGCGAAATGCTCGTTCACCCGGCGATAGCCTTCCCATTCGGCGCGGCGGAAGGAAAGGGCGCCGAGCCGGTAATGGCAGAGCGGCCACAGCGAGCCGTTGGCGTAGCCGGCGTAATGGGCGCGCTGGTCGTCCGGGTCGAGGGTCAGCAGCGCGTAGGTCACACGCCCGGAGCGGAACACTTTCGGCGTGTCGGGCGGGTTGACCTGCGTCTCGCCGCTCCAGCCGAACCACAGCCCGCCATGCGTGCCCAGCGCCTCGCGCAGCGCGACCGCGAGCCCGCCCGCCTTCGCGGCACGCTCGCGCGGCGACGCCACCCGGTTCGAAACGATTACGAGCCTCGCCAGAACGCTTCCTCCCATGTCTTGGACAGCCGCATCGCCGTGTCGATCAGGCCGACCATGGAATAGGTCTGCGGAATGTTGCCCCACAGTTCGAGGGTGCGGTTGTCGATGTCCTCGGACAGAAGGCCCGCCTCGTTGCGCCGGGCCAGCAGGCTGGTGAACATCTCGCGCGCCTCCTCGCGCCGGCCGATCAGGTCGAGCGCGCCGGCGTACCAGAAGGAGCAGATGGTGAAGGAGGTCTCGGGCACGCCGAAATCGTCCTCGCCGGCGTAGCGCATCAGATAGCCGTTGCGCTTCAGCTCGCGGCCGATGGTTTCCACCGTCGCGACATAGCGCGGGTCGTCCGGCCGCACGAAGCCGAGCTCGGCGAGCAGCAGCAGGCTGGCGTCCAGCTGCCCCTCTTCCTGCGCGTCGACGAAGCTGCCCATCTCCTCGTTCCAGGCGAAGGCGAGGATGCGGGTGCGGATCTCGTTGGCCTGTTCGGACCAGAAGGCGGTGCGCTCGGGGATGTCGAGCACGCGGGCGATGCGCGAGAGCCGGTCGCAGGCGGCCCAGCTCATCACCGCCGAGAAGGTGTGGACGCGGCGTCGGCCGCGCAGCTCCCAGAGACCGGCATCGGGCTCGAAGGCGAACTCCACCGCCCGCGCCCCGACGCGCTCCAGCAGTTCGAACAGCGCGCGGTCGCCGCGGCCGGGCAGCCGCTCGTCGAAGAACATCTGCGCCGCGGCCAGCACGACGTGGCCGTAGCCGTCATTCTGCACCTGCTCGGCCGCCTGATTGCCCACCCGCACCGGCCCCATGCCCTGGAAGCCGGGCAGGGCGGTGGCGAAATGCTCCTCCAGCGGGGCGCCCGGCACGATGGAATAGACCGGCGCCAGCCGGCCCGAGGGCTCGGCGGCGATCACCGTGGTGAGGTAGCGGATATAGTCCTCCATGGTGCGCGTGGCGCCGAGCAGGTTCAGCGCCCGCACCGTGAAGTAGGAATCGCGCAGCCAGCAGTGCCGGTAGTCCCAGTTGCGGATCGAGTGCGGCGCCTCGGGGATGGAGGTGGTGAGCGCGGCGACGATGCCGCCGGTCTCCTCATAGGCGCACAGCTTCAGCGAGATGGCGGCGCGGATCACCGCGTCCTGCCACTCATAGGGAATGGAGAGGTAGCGCACCCACTCGGCCCAGTAGTCGCGGGTCTTCTCCTCGAAGCCGCGCGCCGTGTCGGCGAGGCTGGAGGCGAAGGGCTCGTCCGGCCCGAGCACGAGAGTCGCCGCCTTGCTGAGCACGAAGGGGCGTTCCTCGGTGACGTAGACGATGGGCAGGTCGGTGGTGGCGCGCAGCGTGAAATCGTCGCCGGAAAAGCGCATGTGGTTGGAGCCGCGCACCGGCTTGGGGCGTTGCTGGCCCCAGCCGAAATGCGGGCGCAGCCGCACGGTGACGCGGCAGGTGCCGGCGATCGGCTCGATCCGGCGCACCAGCATGGCCGGCCGGTAGATGCGGTCGTAGAGCTTGAAGCGCGGCGCGAAGTCGACCACCCGCAGCTTGCCGCCCTGATCGTCCTCCAGCACCGTCTCGACGATGGCGGAGTTGCGCTGGTAGCGCCGCGTCGCCTTCACCTGACCTTCGAGGCGCACCTCGAAGAAGCCGGCCTCCGGCTCCGTGCCGCCGAGCAGCGAGGAGAAGACCGGATCGCCGTCTATGCGCGGCCAGCAGCACCAGGCGATGCGGCCGTTGGCGTCGATCAGGGCGGCGATGGTGCCGTTGCCGATGGCGGCGAGGTCGAGGGAGGAACTCACGGGGCCACGCTCTCCAGACGGTGGGGAATGCGTTCCAGCCAGTCGCGCACCTGCGCGGGGCCGGCGAGATGGAAATCGGCCTGCCCGGTGGCGCGCGGGCCGACCGCGACGGCGAGCCCGCCGGCGGCACGGGCGGCGCGAAAGCCGTCCTCGTCCGTCACGTCGTCGCCGAGGAACACCGGCCGGCGCCCGGTGAACAGGGCCGTGCGCATGAACTGGTCGACGGCGGTACCCTTGTCGTGGCCGCCCTGGCGCACCTCGATGACGAAGCGGCCCTTGAGGAACTCGACCGAGCCGTCCAGCCCGCTGCCGAGATCGACCACCTTCTGCATGATCTCCTCGCCGAATTGCGGCACGGCGCGGAAATGCACCGCCAGCGACAGCGGCTTGTGCTCGACGAAGACACCCGGCCAGCTGGCCAGCACCTCGACGAGGGCCTCTTCCAGCGGACGGCGCCATTTCGGCATGGGAATGGGAACGGCCGGCGTGTCGGGCGCGAGGCGTATCTCGGCGCCGTGCTGGCCGGAGGCGGCGAGCCGCGCAGGTGCAAAGCGGCGGTCCATCCAGTCGATGGTGCGCCCGGAGACCAGCGCCACCGCGCCGTCCAGCGCGAGCTGGAGGCGGGTCAGCAGATCCGGCAGATCGTCGGGAATGCTCACGCCCTCGGGGTGGTCGGCGTGGTCGATCAGCGTGCCGTCGATATCGAGGAACAGGGCCCAGTCGGGTTCGGGCAGCGGCCGGAGGCCGTCCGCCGATGCGGTTGGTGTGCTCGCCATTCTCTCGGTATACCCGCGCCGTTTCGTGTTATTGAGGTAATAAGGTAGGCAATGGCGCCGGAGCCTCCGGTGCCCCGGTATCGTCACGCCGTCAACGCGCGACCTCCTATGGCGTTCCGTTACCCCTCGGGAAATTCTCTCGCGCGGGCGAAAGCGGGCGCCGCCGCAGGTGCCTTAGCGCGGAACGAGGCGGGCTTCCGGCTGGCACAGCCGCGCGGTGTTTCCTCCCTCCAGCTTGGCGGCATAGAGCGCCTGGTCGGCCTCCTCGATGAGCGCCGCGCGCACCGCCTCGGGCGAAAGGGCGGGAGGCTGCGCCGCTGTGCGGGCCGGCAGGCCGGCGACCCCGATGCTCAGCGTGAGCAGGCCGCCGGGGCTTCCCTCATGCGCGATGGCCAGCGCCGCCACCGCGCGCTGTATGTTGGCCGCGACCTTCATCGCTCCGTCCGCGTCGGTGTCGGGTAGCAGGACGAGGAACTCCTCCCCGCCATAGCGTGCCACCATGTCGCCCGGCCGCGTCGCGGCGCCCAGCATGGCCTGCGCCACCGCCCGCAGCGCCTCGTCGCCACCGAGATGGCCGTAATGGTCGTTATATTTCTTGAAGCGGTCGACATCGACCATCAGCACGCAGAGCGGAGTGCCCTCGCGCTGGCTGCGGGCGATCTCCCAGGGCAGCAGCTCCTCCAGCGCGTGGCGGTTCCACAGACCGGTCAGCGCGTCGGTGCGCGCCGCCTCGGTCAGCTTGTGGTTGGCTTCGCTCAGATGCCGGTTGGCGTGTTCGAGCTGGGTTTCCAGCAGCTTGCGCTCGGTGATGTCGACCAGCACGACATGGATGGCGAAGGGCGTCCCGCCCTCGGCGTGGCGCACGGGGCGCGAGGCGACGATGTAGAACCGGCCGGCGGCGGCGAACTCGTGATTGGGCACGTTGCGGCCGGCGTCGAAGGCGTCGAAGTCGCGCGCAATGTGGGCGTCGGCCAGCGCGCCGAAATGGTCGGCCGCGCGGTCGCCGACGAGCTGGCCGGCCGGGACGCCGACGAGCGCGGCGAGTTCCTCGTTCACCAGCAGGTAGCGCCCGTCGCGCCCGATGACGCAGGTGGGCACGGGGAAATTGGCATAAAGCTCGCGCAGTTCGCGGTCGGAAAGGGCGGAGAGCATGAGGCGGCCTTGCGGGGGGCGGTCAATAGCCGGCAAGCTTGCGCGGATGGCTCCCCGATTGCACTGCGTAATACCACTAGAGCGGTTTTGACCTGACGGAACACGGCGCTTCCGGGCGGCCAGCGGCCTTGCCGCCCCACGGTGCAGCGGCTACATAGCCTCCAATCTCACACCGCATCGCGACCCGGTTGGAAAGCCGCCCCGGCACGCGCGCTCGCGCAGGAACTGGCACGCAGGATTCGCACATGGCCTCTTATCAGTACGTCTACCACATGCACGGCATGACCAAGGCCTATCCGGGCGGCAAGAAGGTGCTGGAGAACGTCCACCTGTCCTTCTACCCGGATGCCAAGATCGGCATTCTCGGGCCCAACGGCTCGGGCAAGTCCACCCTGCTCAAGATCATGGCCGGCATGGACAAGGATTTCTCGGGCGAAGCCTGGGTCGCGGAAGGCGCGCGCGTGGGCTACCTGCCGCAGGAGCCGCTGCTCGACCCGACGCTCTCCGTGCGCGAGAACGTGATGCTCGGCGTCGCCAAGCAGAAGGCGATCCTCGACCGCTACAACGAGCTCGCCATGAACTATTCGGACGAGACCGCGGACGAGATGACCGCGCTGCAGGACGAGATCGAAGGCCAGGGCTTGTGGGATCTCGACAGCAAGGTCGATCAGGCGATGGACGCGCTCGGCTGCCCGGAAGAGGGCTCGGACGTCTCCAAGCTCTCGGGCGGCGAGCGCCGCCGCGTCGCGCTGTGCCAGCTGCTGCTCTCGCAGCCGGAACTGCTGCTGCTCGACGAGCCGACCAACCACCTCGACGCCGAGACCACCAACTGGCTCGAAGGCCATCTGCGCAATTATCCGGGCGCGATCCTGATCGTCACCCATGACCGCTACTTCCTCGACAATGTGACCGGCTGGATTCTCGAACTCGACCGCGGTCGCGGCATTCCCTATGAGGGCAACTATTCCTCGTGGCTGGCGCAGAAGGCCAAGCGCATGGCGCAGGAAAACCGTGAGGACGAGGCCCGCCAGCGCGCGATCGCCTCCGAGGCGGAGTGGATGGGGGCCTCCCCGAAGGCCCGTCAGGCCAAGAACAAGGCGCGTATCCAGCGCTATGACGAGCTGGTGAAGAAGGCGTCCGAGAAGGCGCCGACCACCGCGCAGATCGTCATTCCGGTGTCGGAGCGGCTCGGCAACAACGTCATCGAGTTCAACGGACTCGGCAAGTCGTTCGGCGACAAGCTGCTGATCGACGACCTCTCCTTCAAGCTGCCGCCGGGCGGCATCGTCGGCGTCATCGGCCCGAACGGCGCGGGCAAGACCACGCTGTTCCGGATGATCAACGGGCTGGAGAAGCCCGATTCCGGCAGCATCACCGTCGGCGACAGCGTGCAACTCGGCTATGTCGACCAGAACCGCGACGCGCTCGACGACAAGAAGACCGTGTGGGAGGAAATCTCCGGCGGCAACGAGGTGCTCTATCTCGGCAAGCGCGAGATCAATTCGCGCGCCTATTGCGGCGCCTTCAACTTCAAGGGCGGCGACCAGCAGAAGAAGGTCGGCATGCTCTCGGGCGGCGAGCGCAACCGCGTCCACCTCGCCCGTATCCTGCAGCAGGGCGCCAACGTGCTGCTCCTCGACGAGCCGACCAACGACCTCGACGTCGAGACGCTGCGCGCGCTGGAAGAGGCGCTGGAGGATTTTGCGGGCTGTGCGGTCATCATCTCGCATGACCGCTTCTTCCTCGACCGTATCGCCACCCACATGCTGGCCTTCGAGGGCGACGGCCATGTCGAGTGGTTCGAAGGCAACTTCCACGACTATGAGGAAGACAAGAAGCGCCGCCTCGGCGTCGACGAGATCATCCCGCACCGGATGAAGCACAAGAAGCTCACCCGCTGAGACGCGCCGCCGGCGCCCGCGAATTTAAAAGGCCCGTCCGGGGATCCGGGCGGGCCTTTGGTCTTTGAGGCGCCGCGCGGCGCGTTCAGGGCTTCAGCATGAAGCCGGCGACGGCATCGGGCGGGCGCGAGGGCGAGGCGAAGTCCTCCCAGAAGGCGGCGTTGAGCCGGCCGGGGGAGGGGGCGATGAGCACGAACTGGTTCCGGCCATTGGTGGTGAAGGCGAAGCCGTTTCCGGTGTCGCGCCTCACATTCACCTCGGTGATCGCCTTGTTGTAGGTGTAGACGATCCGGCTCGGGCCGACGAACTGGATGAAGCTGATATTGTTGGGGTCGCGCTTGCTGCGCAGCGCGCCGTTCCAGACCCAGCGGCCCTGGTAATAGCCCTTGCCCATATTGATGGCGGGCTTGGCCTGCGCCGCCGCGACCGGCACGCCGGGCGGAATGCCGGCGGCCAGCAGCGCGGCGGCGAGCGCCGCGCCGACGAATGTCTTCACGTTCATGAGGTTCTCCGGTCCCGCAAGGGTCGCCGCGCTCCGGTGCCCCCGGCGCCGCCGACGGCGCCGTCCGCCGGCACCATGGTAAGGTTAGGCGGGCGCGGGGTGGCCGTACAAGGCGGCGCAGGCGCGCAGGGCCGGCTTCGTCGGGGCCGATGCACAGGGCATTTCGCGCCGCCGCGCGTAGGGAGTTTCGCGCGGCCGGGCGGCCATTCGCGGCGACCCGCGCGTCCTCAACTCCGCGTCAGGCAGGCGGGGCCGGGCCTGCGGGCGGTTCTCATCGCGGCGCGATTCGGCTATGCCGGGGACATGCGACGCCTCCTGACTGGCCTTCTCACGCTCGCCGCCGGCGCCCTGTCCCTGGCGGGCGCAGCCCTCGCCGATGCCGGCTTCGACCGCTTCATCGCCGCGCAATGGCCGGCGGCGCAGGCCATGGGCGTCGCGCGCGCCACCTTCGAGCGCGAGACGCGCGGGCTGGAGCCGGACTATTCGCTGCCCGACCTTGCCCTTCCCGGCAAGCCGCGCAAGCCTGACGGGCAGGCCGAGTTCGTGCAGACGCCGGCCGCCTATCTCTCCGACAAGGCGATCGCCAACTACGCCGCGAAGGGGAGGGCGCTGGCGCGCCAATACGCGCCGCAACTCGTGGCCATCGAACGGCAGTTCGGCGTGCCCGGACCCATTCTGCTCGCCATCTGGGCGCGCGAGACCTCCTATGGCGGCGCGAAGCTGAACCATGACGCGCTGCGCGTGCTGGCGACGCAGGCCTATGTCGGCCGACGCAAGGACGAGTTCCGCGCCGAATTCCTCGCCGCGCTGAAGATCCTCGACGACGGGCACGTGGCGCGCGCGCAGATGAAGAGCTCCTGGGCGGGCGCTATGGGGCTCACCCAGTTCATGCCGACCGGCTATCTCACTTACGGCGTCGACCTCGACGGCGACGGCACCGCCAATATCTGGACCGACGTGCCCGAGGCGCTGGCGGCGACCGCCAGCCTGCTGCGCGAGAAGGGCTGGCAGCCGGGCCGGCGCTGGGCCTATGAGGTGGCGCTGCCCGCCGGCTTCGACTGCACGCAGGCCGAGCCCGAGACCACCGCCAGCATCGCCGAATGGCTGCGACGCGGGGTGCGCATCGTCGACGGGCGGGCGGTGCCGCCGGCCGCCATGAAGGACCCGGCGTCCCTCATCATGCCCGCTGGACCGTTTGGTCCGGTTTTTATGACGCCGGCTAACTATTTCGTCCTGAAATCCTATAATTTCGCCGATCTCTACGTGCTTTACGTCGGCCATCTCGCGGACCGGATCGAAGCCGACAAACCCTTCGTAACCCCTTGGTCCAGCATCGCTTTGACCAAGACGCGCGACCTTGAATTCATGCAGAAGGTGCTGACGCGCGAGGGATACTATGCCGACAAAATAGATGGCAAGGCGGGCATGAAAACCCGCGCCGCTCTGGGCGCCTACCAGAAGGCGAACGGACTCGCTCTCGACTGCTGGCCGGACGCCGAAGTGCTCGGTCACATGCGAAAGAGTAGCCAAGAGTAGCCGGCTACGCATCTTTGCGCATCGATCAAGCGAATCAGCCTATCGGAAGGATTATGCCCTCTGCGCCGCCCCGGCGACAGGCGCGCGCGACCTTGTCCACGCCTCCGGCGGGAGGCGGCAAGGCGCCGTTCAGCGCGCCAGCCGGCTGACGAAGCGCATGTCGCTGCCGGCGCCCGTGAGATCGGCGGCGGAAAGCCAGAACACCTCGCCCTCGCTGTCCTCGGTGTCGAGCCAGAGGAAGGGCAGATGCGGGAATTCCGCCTCCAGTATCTCCCGCCCGGTGCCGATCTCGCAGATCAACCCGCCCTGCGGCGAGAGATGGGCCGGCGCCTGCGCGAGGATGCGACGCACGATGTCGAGCCCGTCCGGGCCGCCGTCGAAGGCGAGCATCGGCTCGTGCCGGTATTCCGGCGGCAGGGCGGCCACCGCCGGCGCGTCGACATAGGGCGGGTTGGTGATGATGAGGTCGTAAACCTCGCCGGCCACCGGGGCGAACAGGTCGCCCTGCAGCAGCCGCACGCGGTCCTCCATCTCGTGCTCGGCGACATTCTCGCCCGCCAGCGCCAGCGCGTCGGGGGAGAGGTCCACCGCGTCGACCTCGGCATTCGGGAAAATCATCGCGGCGAGGATGGCGAGGCAGCCCGAGCCGGTGCACAGGTCGAGCGCCCGCGTCACCTCCATCGGTTCCGGCACCAGCGAGAAGGGCTCGCCGCCGGTCAGTTCGCCCGCCAGCAATTCGCCGATGAAGGAGCGCGGCACGATGGCGCGCGCGTCCGAGCGGAACGGCACGCCCTGGATATAGGTGCGCCCCAGAAGATAGGCGGCCGGCTGGCGCGTGGTGCAGCGCTTGTCGATCAGCCCGGCGAGGTGGATCCGCTCCTCGGTCGTCAGCCGGGCGTCGAGCCAGGGCGCAAGGTCGTCCACCGGCAGGCGCAGCGATTCCAGTACCATGAAGGCGGCCTCGTCGATCGCGCTGGTGGTGCCATGGCCGAAGACGATGCGCGCCGCGCCGAAGCGGCTCACCGCGTAGCGCACGAAATCCCGCACCGTCCTGAGCTCGTCCGCCGCCGTCATGGCGTCCTCCCCTGTCGTTCCGCCCCAGCGACAGCACGGCGCGCCGGCGAAAGCAAGCCGCCGGCGGCGGCGCGCTTGTAATCAGAACGTCACGGATCGATAGGATGGAGACCACTCACGCTTGGGGAGCGAGGCATGGCCGCGCCGGCGAACGACGAAATAACCCTGGTCATCGACCGCGCCGTGGCGGTCGTGCTGTTCGAGTTCCTCTCGCGCACGGTGGACGATGCCGACGGCGAGGCGCTGGCCGAGTTCATCGAGGACGAATCCGAGGTTCCTGCCCTGTGGGCACTGCTGGCGGGGCTGGAGAGCGTGCTGACCGAACCGCTGGCCGAGGATTACGAGCGCCGCGTGCTCGCCGCGCGCGAGGCGGTGATGAAGCGCTTCGGCGGCGCCTTCTCCGGCAAAGGTGACGACTGACCGGCGACGGCTTGACCGCGGCGCCTGCGCGGGGGCGGGGGAAAACGATGACGCAGCAGCTGTGGACCGCCGTCGACGACTATATCGCCGATGCGCTGGTGGCGCCCGACGCGGCGCTGGAAGATGCGCTCGCCGCCAGTGCCGCTGCCGGCCTGCCGGATATCGCGGTGGCGCCCAATCAGGGCAAGCTGCTGATGATATTGGCGAAGCTCGCCGGAGCGCGGCGCATATTGGAGATCGGCACGCTGGGCGGCTATTCCACCATCTGGCTCGCCCGCGCGCTTCCGGCCGACGGGCGGCTGGTGACGCTGGAAGTGGTGCCCGCCCATGCGGCGGTGGCGCGCGCCAATATCGAGGCGGCCGGGCTCGGCGAGCGGGTGGAGGTCCGGCTCGGTCCGGCGCTGGAGAGCCTGCGGGCGCTGGAGCGGGAGGGCGAGGCGCCGTTCGACCTCGTCTTCATCGACGCCGACAAGCCGAACAACGTCCACTATCTCGACTGGGCGCTGCGCTTCGCGCGCATCGGCACGCTGATCGTCGCCGACAATGTGGTGCGCGAGGGCAAGGTGCTGGATGCCGGCCATGACGACCCGCGCGTCAAGGGCGTGCGGGCGACCTATGACTGGTTCGCCCGCCAGCCGCGCGTCTGCGCCACCGCCGTGCAGACGGTGGGCGCCAAGGGCCACGACGGCTTCGCCGTCGGCCTCGTCACCGATTAAGACGGCTTCGCCGTCGGCCTCGTCACGGAATAAGTCGGCCTCGCCGTCGGCCTCGTCACCGAATAAGTCGGCTTCGCCGTCGGCCTTGTCAGGGCGTCGCGGTGCGGATCGCCGGCAGGGCGGCGGCGGGCGTTGACGCCGGCGACGCCTTGGGCGCGGCGGGCACCATGTCGGCGGAGCGCTGCTGCGATTCGATATTGGCCACCATGGCGCGGCCGAGGTCGCGGGCGAAGCAGTTATAGCCCCAGTCGTTCAGGTGGAACTTGTCCTTCCAGAGGAAGGTGTCGAACGACATGCCGGCCTTCTCGTGCCAGTCGCGCATCAGCGCGAAGCGGTGATAGACGCCGACGCCTTCCTCGGCCGCCACCCGGTCGATGGTGCCGAGCATCTGGGCGGTGTCGGCATCGTCGATCACACGCGGGGCGTATTGCGGGTCGACGAGCACGAGATCGGCGTCGAGCGCGCGCACGCGGGCCACGGCTTCACGCAGCAGCGCCTCGGCGGTGGCCGGGCCGTCGGCGCGGAACAGCGCGTTCACGCCCGACTGCCAGAGCACCAGCGTCGGCTTGGCGGCGGCGACGTCGGCATCGAAGCGCGCCAGCATCTCGGGCGCGTCCTGCCCGTTCACGCCGCGATTGACGACAGTGATGTCCGCGCCGGGAAAGCGCTCGCGCAGCATCGCCTGCAGCCGGCCCGGATAGGCGGCGTCCGCCGAGGTGGCACCGGCGCCGGCGGTGGAGGATGAGCCGATGGCGACGATGGTCACGGGCTCGCCCGCGCGCAGCTTCGCGGAGGTGCGCGCCAGCGGCACGGTGAGGCGTGCCAGCGTCTTGGCGGCCGGGCACGCGGCGGGGATCAGTGGCTGGGTGCCGGCGAGCGGCGTCGTGCCGGCGGTCAGCGTCTGCGCCCCCGCAGGCAGGGCGGTCCCGAGCGCGAGGGCGGCGGCGAGAAGAAGGCGAGCGTGGTGCATGTCAGCGGGAACCGAGGGCTCGGGTCTGGACGCCATCCACGATCATGCTGACGAGAAGCCGGCCGATGCACTGGTGGACGTCGGTGAAGAGGGAGGCGGACGGGCGGGCACTGTCGAAGTCGAAAATGCCCTCGTCCTCCCAGAAGCGCATGACGCTGTAGCGGTCGAAGAAGGGCACGCCGGCCTCGCGCGTCGCCCAGCGCAGCGCGTTGTTGTAGGGCGCGACGTCGAAGGCGAAGGCGGTGCGCGGGCTGTATTGCGGGCTCACCACGATGACGTCCGCCCCGGCGTCGTGGGCATAGCCGATGCCGGTGTCCACCGCGTCGGAGAAGGCGGAGGTGTCGGCGCCGAGAATGGTGTCGTAGGTGCCGGTCTGCCAGATCATCAGCGCCGGCTTCGTCTCCGCCAGCACGCCCGGCAGGCCGGCGAGCACCGCCTCCGCCGTGGCGCGCGGCTGGTTGTTCGTGGTGACGACGACGCCGCCGTCGGGATAGCGGGCCCGCAGCGTCTCCTCGATGTAGCTCGGGAAGCTGCGCGGGGCGTTGGTGGTCTTCTTGGCGCCGGTGGCGCTGTTCACCACGAGAATGGTGGTCGGCTCCTTGCGCTCCAGCGAGCGGGCGAGGCGCAGCAGCGGGAAGACGGCGCGCGTCAGCGCCGAGGGCGCGGCGCACACGCCCGTGCTCTCCGCACGCGCAGCTTCACCGCCCGCCGCAGCGAGGGCGATTGCCAGAAAGACACCCCAAAAGCGCCGTTTCACGATGTTCCGGTTCGTCCAGCCGATTTCCGCGCCGCCATGTCGCGCTCGACGCGACCATACCACGACAGCAGTGCCGAGAGAGCCACCATAAGGCATATGCCCGTGACGCTCAGCGCAAGCTGCATGGTCAGCGATCCTGTCACTTCGTTCAGCACGAAATGTGCGGCAAAAGAAAGGAAGACGCCGAAACAGAAGATCTCAAGAGAGTTCTGGCCGCACAAAATCATCGGCCGCAGCAGTGGCGAGCGCAGAGCGGCGGTATCCACTGGCAGTACGCGCACGATTACCACCGCCAGCGCGAGGAAATGGAGCAGCCGCAGCGGCGAGAGGTCCGTCTTGCTGATCGGGTAGATGATCGCGCCGATCGGCTCTGGCACGAAGCCTTCCATGGGCGGCCAGTACCAGCTCGTCACCACCGCCAGCGAGAGGAGGAGATAGAGCACGGAGGCGATGAGGACGAGGCGCGAATGCACCAGGAAGGACAGCCGGTCGCTGCCGCCGAGCCCGCACCAGCCGCCGAAGGTGAACAGGAGCTGCCAGGCGAAGGGGTTGAAGAACCACATCCGGTCGTCGGGATAGGCCGGCAGGTTGATGCCCCAGTAACCCGCCGCCGCCCACAGCGCAAAGGAGGCGGCCAGCGTCGCGTCCGGCCAACGCTTCAGCGCGATGAGGATCGGCGGGAAGGTGGCGAGCAGCGCGATGTAGAGCGGCAGCACGTCCATGTTGGCGGGGCGGAACTTGAGCAGCAGCGCTTGCACCAGCGCCACGTCCGGCTCGGCGAGGAACTGCAGCGCGCCCATCTCCTCCGCATAGAGCGGGTTGGAGAAGCTGCCGACGACATAGGAAATCTCGGCGAGATAGATGACGAAGAGGAAGATGAAGGCGACGTAGAGCTGCCAGGCCCGGCGCAGGATGCGCGCCGAGGTGACGATGGCGCCGCTCGAGTCGAGCTGCCGCCCATAGACCATGGCGGCGGTGTAGCCGGAGATGAAGACGAAGATCTCGGTGGCGTCCGAAAAGCCGAAATTCCGGTTGGTGATCCAGTTCGCCACATTGTTGGGCACGTGGTTGAGGAAGATGAACCACAGGGCGAGGCCGCGGAACAGGTCGAGCCGCAGGTCGCGCCCGCTGGCGACGGGCGGCGCGGGCCTCTCGGCCCCCCCGGCCGAAACCTCGGGAACAGCGGGCTTCGCGGCCGGTCGCGCCGCCGCGACGGCGGGCGCCAACCGGCTGGCCGGCTGATCGGCAACCTCGGACGGAGCCGGCCTGCCGGCCGGCTGATGGGCGACCTCGGGCGGAGCCGGCCTGCCGGCCGGCTCCGTGGGGCGTTCCGCCTGTGTGGCGGTCGAGCTCACCGGCCCCCGCTCACTTCTTCAGGCCGAGGCCGAGGAACAGCACGGCCACGCCATTGAAGATGAGGTCGATGCCGAGCAGAAGGCCGAGCACCCACATGCCGCTGACCGGCCAGCCGGCGATGATCTCGATGCCGAGCAGGATGGCGATGACCGCCGAGAAGGCGATCCAGCCCCAGCCCTGCGCCGGGCGCAGCTTGAAGGCGGCGACGAGGCGGAACACGCCGCCGACGATCAGCGAGATGCCGAGGAAGAGCGTGAGGAATTCGGCGGCGTAGAGCGGCACGACGATGGCGATGATGCCGGCGGCGAGGAACAGCAGCCCGTCGAGCAGCCAGAAGGCGAAGGCGCCCCAGGTCTTGACCTGGAAGGCATGGATGATCTGCGCGCCGCCCGACACCGCCATCATCACGCCGATATAGAGAACGGAGACCACCGTGCTGAGCACGAGGTTTCCGAGCGCGATGGCGCCGGCGATGATCATGATGAGGCCGAGCGCGACGAACCAGCCCCATTTGGCCCGGAGTTCGGAAAGCTGTCCCGCGACCAGGCTGCCGGGCGTCGGCGTCATGGAATCGGTGGAGAGAGACATGGTCGTCAATCCTCTGTGGATCGCCACGCCGGGCAGGGCGGTAACGACTTCCGGCCCCCGGAGTTCCAGCGACTCGTCCCGCGACGAGTGCCGTATCGTATAGGTATGGACGCCGGGCCTGTAGTCGGGGAATCTCGCCATCCAGAACTTGGAGGGCGCGCTTTCGGCGCGCCGGAATTTGCGCGAAGCGTGACAGGGGAGAGCCCATGCCGGGCGTCGTCGAGATTCAGGCCGATCTGTTCGGCGAGCCGGCGGGAATTCCCGCCCAGCGCTTCACCGCCCGGCTTTCCGGCACTCTGATCGCCGACGGCGCGGGCTTCGCCACCCGCCCCGTCCCGTCGCTCGCGGTGACGCTGGAGGGCGTGCCGGGCGACCGTCATGCCGGCCATTCCCGCCCCGCCGACAGCCGCGTGCCGTGGTATCCGCGCGGCACGCCGATCCGCAATGCGCGCCAGCTCTCGCTGGTGGCGCCGGACGAGCTGGCGGAGATCGCCCGCCGCCTCGGCCTGCGCGAGGTCCGGCCGGAATGGATCGGCGCCAATCTGGTGATCGAGGGCGTGCCGCGCCTCACGGCGCTGCCGCCGGGCACGCGGCTGCATTTTCCCGGCGGGGCGGCACTGGCGGTGGAGGGGGAGAACGCGCCCTGCCGTCATGCGGGGGCAGCTGTGGCCGCAGCCTGCGGCGAGGCTTCGGCAGAGCTGGACTTTCCCAGGCTTGCCGGCGGCTTGCGCGGGCTCGTCGCCTGGGTGGAGCATGCAGGCGAGCTGGTCGCCGACAGTCCCTTCGAGGTGCACGTGCCGCCGCAGCGGCTGTGGACGCGCTAGCAGGCAAGAAAACGGGCGCTATGCGCCCGCTTGTCCGGCGTCAGCGGACCGCGACGCCGGTGTCCATGACAGGCACGGCGGCGGTGGTGTTCGGCACCGAGCCGGTCGCGGTCGAAGCGGTGGCCGGCGAGTTGCCCGGCAGCACCACGACCTTGGTGCCGACCTTCACGCGCTCATACAGGTTCTCGACATCCTCGTTCAGCATGCGGATGCAGCCCGAGGACATGAACTTGCCGATCGTCGAGGGCTGGTTGGTGCCGTGGATGCGGTAGATGGTGCCGCCCAGATACATGGTGCGCGCGCCGAGCGGGTTGCCCGGACCGCCGGCCATGAAGCGCGGCAGGTAGGGCTGGCGCTCGATCATCTCCGCCGGCGGGCGCCAGTCGGCCCATTCCGCCTTGCGGCTGATCTTCTCGGTGCCGGCCCAGGTGAAGCCCTCGCGGCCGACGCCGATGCCATAGCGCTCGGCCTTGCCGCCGGGCAGCACGTAATAGAGGTAGGTGTTCGGCGTATCGATGACGATGGTGCCCGGGGCTTCCTTCGTCACATAGTCGACGATCTGGCGCTGCAGGTTGGCCGGCAGCGCCTTCACCGGGCCGGTCTCCGGCTGGTCTTCCGGCGGCAGCATGGCGACGCTGGAGCCATTGGCGCCGTAATTGTTGGTGGCGTCCGGCTGCGCGCTGGCCGAGGGGGCGACATAGCCCTGCTGGGTCGCGGCCGTGCCATAGGGCGAGGCCATGCCCGCCGGCTGCTGGCCGGAATAGGCGCCCGGCGGGTAGCCGGCCGGCTGGCTGGCCGGATTGCCATAGGGCGCATTGGCGACATGCGGCGCAGCGCCGGGGACCGCGCCGGGCACGCTGCCGGGCGGCTGCTGCACGCCCGCGCCCTGGATCGGCTGCGCATAGGGATCGCGCACGCCGGGGGGCGTGCCGTAGGTCTGCGGCTGCGGGGCGGCGCCATAGGTCTGCGGCGCGGTGCCGGGGGCCGAAGAGCCGTAGGGATCGTAGGCGGCGGGAACCTGCACGTCCTCCGCCGGACCGGTGGCGGCGTCATAGGCGGAGCCTTGCGCGGCGGGGTCCTGTTCGGCCACCGCATTGTACTGCGCGGAGGCGCTGCCCACCGTTGCGAGGACGGCAAGGGCGACAGCAGGAGCGAAACCGAGGCGAACGACCATCATCAAGCCTTAACCGAATCTGCCGGAACGGGAATGCGTGAATGCTTGTCGCGAGGGAATGACGCAGGATCAAGGCAGGTTCAAGACCAGAACCGGTCACGAAATGGCGCAGAAGGGCGCGGCATGCGTCTAGCGCATGGCCGATGCATTGATGTCACACGTCACTCAGCGGAAGAGCCCGTCGCGGCACGGTCGCGATGCCAGCCGACGACAGCCTCGGGGTGGCAGTCGGTGGAGGCGAAATAGGGCTTCACGTCGAGGAGCCTCGTGCCGTCGAGGCAGTCCAGCCCGGCGACCACCAGCCGGTCCTCGTGCAGTTCCAGCAGCCGCGTCGCGCTGATCGCGATCGGGTTCGGGCGGGCCGGGCTGCGCAGCGCGAAAGTGCCGCGCGGCTCGCCGTAATAGCGCGGCACCTGAACGACGAGGTTCCGCGGCGAGCGGTCCATGAAGTAGAGCAGCCAGACATGGCTCGTGCCCTCCAGCCCGCGCAGGGCCGGGCGGAAGGCAGGGTCGACCTCCACCGTGCAGATGGCATCCGACTGGCCGGCGTTCTTCGGGCAGTCGGCGCGATGCGTCCACGGCGTGCGGATGCGGCCGATGAAATAGAGCCCGGCATCGGGGGTGTCGGGCAGATCGACCGCGATTTCGCCCGGCCGCGCCCCGAAGGCGCCGGCATCACCGTCCGACGGGGAGGTCTTGTCCGCGCGAGAGGTCTCGTCCGCGCCGCCGCTCATCTGTCCCGCCCCACTGTCCCTCTCATGTCGCTCATGTCCCTAAAACCTGTCTCACACCGCCCACACCGCGCACTCCTTGCAGCACCCCTTGCGCGGCGCCGCGATAAGACATAAACATATCTTTATATCTTTCTTGGAGGTCACGTGTCCGCTTCGCCGCTCGGTTTCGCGCACCTGCTCGACGGTCTCAAGGCCGCCGGCGAGGACACGCGCCTGCGCCTTCTGGCGCTGATCGGCGAGGGTGAACTGACCGTCACCGAGCTTACCGAGATTCTTGGCCAGTCGCAGCCCAGGATTTCGCGTCATCTCAAGCTCCTGGCCGAAGCCGGGCTGGTCGAGCGCTTCCGCGAGGCGAGCTGGGTGTTCTACCGCCGCGCCGTCGACACGCCCGGCGCCGCGCTCACCGACGCCCTGCTCGACCTGATGGCGCCGGACGACGACGTGCTGCTGCGCGACCGCGAGCGGCTGGAGGCGGTGCGCGCCGCCCGCGCCGCCCAGGCGCAGGATTATTTCCGCGCCCACGCGCATGAATGGGACGCCATCCGCCGCCTGCACGCGCCGGAGGAGCAGGTGGAAGCCGCTATAAGATCAGCGCTTTCCGGCGTTCGTGTGGGCAGCCTTCTCGATCTCGGCACCGGCACCGGGCGCATCCTCGAACTCTTCGCCGACGAGATGGAGCGCGGCGTCGGCATCGACCTCTCGGCCGAGATGCTGGCGGTGGCGCGCGCCAATCTGGAGCGCGCCGGCGTGCGCAACGCCACTGTCCGGCAGGGCGACATCTACAATCTGGCGCTGCCGCGCGACGCCTTCGACGTGGTGATCGTGCATCAGGTGCTGCATTTCCTCGAGGACGCGCCGCGCGCCATCAGGGAGGCGGCGCGGGTGCTGCGTCCCGGCGGGCGGCTGCTGATCGTCGATTTCGACCCGCACGACCTCGAATTCCTGCGCGAGCAGCACGCCCATCGCCGCCTCGGCTTCGCGCCGGAGATCATGGAGAGCTGGCTCGTTCAGGCCGGCCTCGTGCCGCAATCCCACCGCCTGCTGGCGCCGAAAGGCGAGGGCGGGCTCACCGTTTCGCTCTGGCTCGCCCGCGACCCCCGCGTCGTGCTGGCCCAATCACCGCAGGGCCCGGCCCAACAGAACAAGGAGGTCGCCTGATGTCGTCCGAAATCGAGCGCCGCAGCCGGCGCAGCGGCGGAAAGCCGATCTCCGTGTCGTTCGAATTCTTCCCGCCCAAGACGGCGGAAATGGAGGCCACGCTATGGAACTCCATCACCCGGCTGGCGCCGCTGGCGCCGAAATTCGTCTCCGTCACCTATGGCGCAGGAGGCTCCACCCGCGAGCGCACCCACGCCACGGTCGAGCGCATCGTGAAGGAGACGCGTCTCGCACCGGCCGCGCATCTCACCTGCGTCTCGGCGACGAAAGCCGAGGTGGATGAGGTCGTCAGGGGCTATTGGGATGCGGGCGTGCGCCATATCGTGGCGCTGCGCGGCGACCCGCCGGGCGGCGTCGGCCATCATTATGAGCCTCACGCGGAGGGCTACCGCACGACGGCGGAACTGGTGGCCGGCATCCGCCGCATCGCCAATTTCGAGGTCTCGGTCTCGGCCTATCCGGAGAAGCACCCGGAGAGCCCGGGCTTCGACACCGATCTCGACATCCTTGCCGCCAAGGTCGATGCCGGGGCGACGCGCGCCATCACCCAGTGCTTCTTCGATAACGACCTCTATTTCGACTATCTCGACAAGGTGCGCGCGCGCGGCATCGATGTTCCTGTCGTGCCGGGCATCCTGCCCGTTTCGAACTTCAAGCAGGCCAAGAACTTCTCGGAGAAGACCGGCACCTACATGCCGGACTGGCTGGCGGCGCGTTTCGAGGGCCTCGACAACGACCCCGAGACGCGCAAGCTGATCGCCGCCGCGGTGGCGGCCGAGCAGGTGTTCGATCTTGTGGACCGCGGCGTCACCGAGTTCCATTTCTACACGCTGAACCGCGCCGATCTCGTCTACGCCATCTGCCACCTTCTGGGCATCCGCCCGCCGCAGGAAGCGGGGCAGGCAAGCGGGCAGGCGGCGGCATGAGGCCTGCGGCGGCGTAGGTAAAGGCGTGCGTTGCCCTATATAGTAGGGGCATTCCACGGAGACGGTCGATGAGCGAGCCGGATGACGAGATCGTCGCCGAATTGACGGCAATGATGCATGACATTCAGGCTGGCTTCATGTCGCTTGAACACCGATTTGACGCCTCAGAGGCTCGCCTTGATGGGCTCGCGCAGAAACTCGACGCAGCGCTCGCCGAGGCCAAGAAGCGTCACAATACGTTTTGAAAGGCCCACTCAATCGACGCCATTTAACCTCTCCCCGTGGGGGAGAGGTCGGCGCGCAGCGCCGGGTGAGGGGGGATGAAGGGCAGCATTTCGGGAGCGCGGCGGCTGAGACGATGTCAGACGGACGCCGAAGCGCTCCTCTGGTCGCGCTTGCGCGACCGCCGCCTCGGCGGATGGAAATTTCGCCGGCAGGTGCCCGTCGACACATACATCGCCGATTTCCTCTGCGTCGATGCGAAACTGGTAATCGAACTCGACGGTGGTCAGCATGCCGCCGAGACCGATGAGGAAAGAACACGGACGATTGAAGCCTGTGGCTATCTGGTCATCCGTTTCTGGAATAACGACGTGCTGACAAACATGGACGGTGTCCTGCTGACCATCGTCGACGCGATGCGCGCAGGCGCCCCTCACCCCAACCCTCTCCCCGACGGGGAGAGGGAGTAGAAAGTGCTCTGTCATGGTCAACGCTCCGACCTTGCCCGCCGACACATTCGACGCCCTCACCGCTGCCGCGCGCGAGCGCATCCTCGTGCTCGACGGCGCCATGGGCACGATGATCCAGCAGCTCAAGCTGGACGAGGCGGGCTATCGCGGCGCGCGGTTCAAGGACTGGCCGCAGGACGTGAAGGGCAATAACGACCTGCTCAACATCACCGCCCCGGACGCGGTGCGCGACATCCACCTCGCCTATTTCATGGCCGGGGCGGATATCGTCGAGACCAACACCTTCTCCGGCACCACCATCGCCATGGCCGATTACGGCATGGAAAGCCTGGTGCGCGAGATCAATTTCGAAGGCGCGCGGCTGGCGAAGGAGGCCGCGACGCTGGCGCAGGCGAAGGACGGCCGCCGCCGCTTTGTCGCCGGTGCCATCGGGCCGACCAACCGCACCGCCTCGATCTCGCCTGACGTGAACGACCCCGGCTTCCGCGCAACCTCCTTCGACGAACTGGCCACCGCCTATGGCGAGCAGGCTTCGGCGCTGCTTGACGGTGGGGCGGACCTCCTGCTGATCGAGACCATCTTCGACACGCTGAACGCCAAGGCGGCGGTGTTCGCCATCGAGCGCCTGTTCGCCGAGCGCGGCATCCGCGTGCCGGTCATGATCTCCGGTACCATCACCGACCTCTCCGGCCGCACCCTGTCGGGCCAGACGCCGGCGGCGTTCTGGAATTCGCTGCGCCACGCCCAGCCCTTCTCCATCGGCCTGAACTGCGCGTTGGGCGCCAAGGAGATGCGCGCCCATATCGACGAGCTGTCGCGGATCGCCGACACGCTGGTCTGCGCCTATCCCAATGCCGGCCTGCCCAACGAATTCGGGCTCTATGACGAGAGCCCGGAGGCGATGGCGAAGCTGGTCGGCGAGTTCGCCGCCTCCGGCCTCGTCAACATCGTCGGCGGCTGCTGCGGCACGACGCCGGACCATATCCGCGCGCTGGCGCAGGCGGTGGCCCCGCATGCCCCGCGCGAAATCCCCGAGGTCGAGCCGCGTCTGCGGCTGTCCGGGCTGGAGCCGTTCGAGCTCACGCCCATCATCCCGTTCGTGAATGTCGGCGAGCGTACCAACGTCACCGGCTCAGCGCGCTTCCGCAAGCTGATCACCAATGGCGACTACGCCGCCGCGCTGGCGGTCGCGCGCGAGCAGGTGGAGAACGGCGCGCAGGTCATCGACATCAATATGGACGAGGGCCTGCTCGATTCCGAGAAGGCCATGGTGACGTTCCTTAACCTGCTCGCCGCCGAGCCGGACATCGCCCGCGTGCCGGTGATGGTCGACTCATCCAAGTGGAGCGTCATCGAGGCGGGGCTGAAGTGCATCCAGGGCAAGGGGATCGTGAATTCGATCTCCATGAAGGAGGGCGAGGAGGCCTTCCGCCACCATGCAAGGCTGGTGCGCGCCTATGGCGCCGCCGTCGTCGTGATGGCCTTTGACGAGAAGGGCCAGGCCGACACCTATGAGCGCAAGGTGGAGATCTGCTCGCGCGCCTACCGCATCCTCGTCGACGAGGTCGGCTTTCCCCCCGAGGACATCATCTTCGACCCCAACATCTTCGCGGTGGCGACCGGCATCGAGGAGCATGCGGGCTATGGCGTCGCCTTCATCGAGGCGACCCGCGCCATCCGCCAGCAGCTTCCGCACGCCCACATCTCGGGCGGCGTTTCCAACCTGTCCTTCTCGTTCCGCGGCAACGAGCCGGTGCGCGAGGCGATGCACGCCGTGTTCCTGTATCACGCCATCGCGGCGGGCATGGATATGGGCATCGTCAATGCCGGCCAACTCGCGCCCTACAGCGAGATCGAGCCGGAACTGCGCGAGGCCTGCGAGGACGTGGTGCTCAACCGCCGTGAGGACTCCACCGAGCGCCTGCTGGCGCTGGCCGAGCGCTTCAGGGGCGGCGGGCGCGAGAAGAAGGAAGCCGATCTCACCTGGCGGACGTGGGCCGTGGAGAAGCGACTGGCGCATGCGCTGGTCAATGGCATCACCGATTTCGTCGAGGTGGACACGGAGGAGGCGCGCCTCTCCGTCGCCCGCCCGCTGCACGTGATCGAAGGCCCGCTGATGGCCGGCATGAATGTGGTCGGCGACCTGTTCGGGGCCGGCAAGATGTTCCTGCCGCAGGTGGTGAAGTCCGCCCGGGTGATGAAGCAGGCAGTGGCCTATCTCATGCCCTTCATGGAGCAGGAGAAGCTGGACAACGGCACGACGGAGGATTCCTCCGCCGGCAAGGTGCTGATGGCGACCGTGAAGGGGGACGTGCACGACATCGGCAAGAACATCGTCGGCGTCGTGCTCCAGTGCAACAATTACGAGGTGATCGACCTCGGCGTCATGGTGCCGACGGCGAAGATCCTCGAAGTCGCCCGTGCCGAGAAGGTGGACGTGATCGGGCTTTCAGGCCTCATCACGCCCTCGCTCGACGAGATGGTGCATGTCGCCTCCGAGATGGAGCGCGAGGGCTTTGACGTGCCGCTGCTGATCGGCGGGGCGACGACCTCGCGCGTCCACACGGCGGTGAAGATCGCCCCGCAATATGTGCGCGGCCAGGCGGTCTATGTCACCGACGCCAGCCGGGCGGTGGGCGTGGTCTCAAACCTGCTCAACGACAACACCCGCGCCGACTATGTGGCGAACCTGCGCGCCGAATACGCCAAGGTGGCGGACGCGCACGCCAAGTCCGACCGCAACAAGGTGCGCGTCAAGCTGGAGGACGCGCGCGCCAACCGGCTGGCGCTCGACTTCGCCGCCTATCGCGCGCCGGTGCCGACCTTCCTCGGCACGCGCGTGTTCGAGAGCTACGACCTCGGCGAGCTGGTGCCCTATATCGACTGGACGCCGTTCTTCCAGTCCTGGGAGCTGAGCGGGCATTATCCCGCCATCCTCGACGACCCCAAGGTCGGCATCGCCGCCCGCGCGCTCTATGACGACGCCCGCAAGATGCTGGAGCGGATCGTCGCCGAGAAGTGGCTCACCGCCCGCGCCGTGGTCGGCTTCTGGCCGGCCAATGCGGAGGGCGACGACATCGTGCTCTACACAGATGAGGCGCGCGCGGAAGAGCTCGCCACACTGCACACGCTGCGCCAGCAGATGGCCAAGCGCGAGGGGCGCACCAATCTCGCGCTGGCGGACTTCGTCGCCCCGAAGACGGCAGCGGTGGCCGATTATGTCGGCGGCTTCTGCGTCTCCACGGGCTTCGGCGAGCACGAGCGCTCGGAGGCCTTCAAGGCGGCGCATGACGACTATTCCGCGATTCTTCTCAAGGCCTTGGCGGACCGTCTTGCAGAAGCGTTCGCGGAGCGCATGCATGAGCGGGTGCGCAAGGAATTCTGGGCTTATGCACCGGATGAAGAACTTGAGAATGAGAATCTGATTCAGGAAGCCTATCGCGGCATCCGCCCCGCGCCGGGCTATCCGGCGCAGCCCGACCACACGGAAAAGGCGATTCTTTTCAAGCTGCTCGACGCGACTTCTCGGATCGGAGTCGAGTTGACCGAGAGCTTTGCCATGTGGCCCGGCGCGGCAGTCTCCGGTCTCTATTTCGCCCATCCGGACGCCTCCTATTTCGGCGTCGGGCGCATCGAGCGCGACCAGGTCGAGGACTACGCGGCCCGCAAGGGGATGAGCGTGGAGGAGGCCGAGCGCTGGCTGGCGCCGATCCTCAATTACGATCCGCTGGCCTACAAGCCGGTGGCGGCCGAGTAGGGCGTCCATGGCGGTGGTGGAGAAGGAGCGGCGCATGTGGCACTGGGTGCTGCTTGTCGTGCTGGCATGGGCGGGCCTCGCCTATATCCTCCTGCCGCGCCTGTGGACGCATCACGAGCGCCAGCCCGGCATCGCGCATCTGCCGATGGTGACGCAGACGAAGCAGGGTATTCCGGGCGATCCGATCGATGTCGGCCTCGTCGGCACGCGCGATGACGTGGTGCGCGCCATGATCGCGGCGGGCTGGACACCGGCCGACCCGGTGACGCTGAAATCGTCCATCGAAATCGTCGGTTCGGTGCTGCTCCGCCGCCCCGATCCGAAGGCGCCGGTCAGCCCGCTCTATTATGACGGCCGGGTAGAGGACCTCGCCTTCGAGAAGGAAATCGGCCGCAGCGCCGACCGCCGCGACCATGTGCGCTTCTGGAAGGTGCTCGACGCGGGCGAGGAGGGCGCGCCGGTGTGGCTCGGCTCGGCGACCTATGACAAGGGGGTCGGCCTCAGCCACTACACCGGTGCCGTCACCCACCATATCGGCCCGGATGTCGACGCGGTGCGCGACCTGCTGGTCGACGATCTGAAGGCCGCCGGCATGGTGCGCACGCTCTATCAGGTCACGGGCGTCGGACCGACCCTGTTCGGCCGCAATGGCGGCGGCGACCGCTACTACACCGACGGCGAGGTCTGGCTCGCGCGCCTGACGGTGAACGGCGAGAAGAACGCGAACCCTCCCACCATCGTCAGCCCGCCGCCGGCGGTGCTGATGAAGGACAATCTGTGGCGGCAGATCGCCGGCCTCGTCGGCGACCGCTGAGCCGACGGGGCAATGAAAAAGGCCGGCGCGCGCAGGCGGCCGGCCTTTCCGTCAGATGCGCAGGGGCGCTCAGAACTTGTAGTTCACGCCCAGCTTCACGGTCTGCAGCTTCACGTCGATGCTGGTGTTGGCGGCGCTGTCCCAGTTGATGTCGCCGAGATCCGCGTAGAGATATTCCGCCTTCACCGTCCAGTTGTCCGTCACGGCATATTCGAGGCCGCCGCCGATCGTCCAGCCCCACAGGGTCTGGCTCTTGGACGCCGAGCCCGAGAAGAACGGGTCATAGGCGCCGTCGGTGAAGCTGCTCCAGTTCTCGGAGACCTTCACCGTGCCCCAGGCGAGACCGCCGGTGACATAGGGGAGGAACCGGTCCATGGCGTAGCCGAGGCGCGCGCGCACCGTGCCGAAGGTCTCGATCTTGGTCTCGATCGAGCCGAAGTCCTGGTCGGCGAGGCCCGCATCGAAGGCCGAGTAGTTGAGCTTGTCGTTGAGCGAGCCGAACTCGAAATCGGCCTCGACGCCCAGAACGACATTGTTGGTGAACTGGTAGTTATAGCCGGCCTGAACGCCGCCGAACCAGCCCGTGGGGTCCGAGCCGCCGCTGTAGCTGGTGGCGTCCCAGCCGGCATAGTGCCAGGCGAGATAGTTGTCCCAGGGCGCCGAGCCCTCGCCCCAGCCATAGCCGACATTGGCGCCGGCATAGAGGCCGGTCCAGGTGAAGACCGGCGCATAGACCAGCGGCGGCGCCTTCACGGCGATGGGAAGGTCGGCCGCGAGCGCCGGCGCCGTCAGCAGCGCTCCGGTGGCGGCGCCCAGAAGCAGAGCCTTGATACGCATGTGGGTATGCCCCCCGATGAAGATGACCAACAGTAACGTAAACCGCAGGGTCCTAACAACCCGTGCACCCTACCACCGGCAGAGCTTTGCAGAGGTTCCCTGACGTCTCAGGCCGCAGCGATGGCTCGCTCCAGGAAGCGCGCCAGCGTGAGCGTCTGGCGGTCGCGGCCGAATCGGCCGACGAGCTGGATGCCGATCGGCAGGCCGGTGGCGCCGGCAAGGCCGGTGACGTTGACGCAGGGCGCCCCGGTCAGCGTCCACAACCGGTTGAAAGCCGGCGAGCCGGTCGAGCCGAGGCCTTCCGGCGCCTCGCCGGTGGTAGAGAAGGTGAGCACCGCGTCGAAATCGGCGAACAGGTCGGCGAGCGCGTAGCGGGCACGGCGGGCGGCGCGGCGGGCGGCGTCATAGTCCTCCGGCGTCACGCGCGCGGCGCCTTCCAGATAGGCGGCGAGCGTCGGCGAGAGCGCCTCGCGGTGGCGGTCCCACTCGTCGGCGAAGGCGAGCGCGGCTTCGTAAGCCTGCAGCGGCACGCTGGCGGCGTCGCCCGCCTCCAGCGCCTCGGGCAGCTCGATCTCGCGCAGATGCGCGCCGGCGAGCGCGGCGGCGGCAATCGCGGCGTCGAGCGCGGCATGGGCATCGGGCGCCGCCAGATGCGCGCGCGCGGTGCGCACCACGGCGAAGCGCGGTGCCGGCGTGTCTTCCTCGAAGCCGAACTCGCGGCCGGTGAGCGCGCCGGCGGCGAAGGCGACATCGGCGACATGGGCGCCGAACAGGCCGATCGTGTCGAGCGACCAGGCGAAGGGCTTGAGCCCGAGCACCGGCAGGAGCTTGAAGGACGGCTTGTAGCCGGTGACGCCGCAATAGGAGGCCGGACGGATGATCGAGCCGCCGGTCTGGGTGCCGATGGTGATGGGCAGCATGCCTGCCGCCACCGCCGCCGCCGAGCCGGCGGAGGAGCCGCCCGGCGTATGGCCGGCATGGCGCGGGTTGCGGGTGACGCTGGGCGTCATGAAGGCGAACTCGGTCGTGACGGTCTTGCCGGCAATGAGCCCGCCCGCCCGTGCGGCCATGCGCACCACGGCGGCATCCGTCACCGGGCGGTATCCCGCGAAGAGCGGCGTGCCTCGGCCGGTGCGGAAGTCCACCGTGTCGAGAATGTCCTTCACGCCGAGCGGCAGGCCGGCCAGCGGCTTCTGCGCGAGGCCGGGTGCTTTCGCGGCCGCCAGCAGCGCGTCGAGGTCGAGGCTGGCGAAGGCGCGGATATCACCTTCGCGCGCGCGGATGGTCGCGGCGCAGCGCTCGGCGACGTCGGCGGGGGAGAGGTGGCCGGAGCGGACGGCCTGGGCGAGGGCGGCGGCGGAGAGCATCTCGGTCATGGCCTCGGCTGTCGCACGGGCCGGGCCGGCGTGCAAGACGGCGCGCGCGGACGCACACGAGGAACTCGGCGAGTCCTGCGTGGAGCTATGCGTTCGGCCGCCATGCGCATGCGAAATGCGGGGGCGAAGCGGAAAGGTGTGGCATGCCGTATGCAATAAACTCCGGCGTAAACATCCTCCGAGAGGGTTCGCGCCGATGCAGATCGTCCTGAACTGTTCCGCAGACCTCGCCCGCCGGCTCATGCTGTCGCCGCGTCCGAGCTACTGGGGCAATCTTCACGCCATACTGATCAAGGCCCACGATCCGTCCGAGGGTGTCTATCACTGGCCGCGCGTCGCCGAGACCGACGAGATGAAGGGCATGGGCAGTGTCGGGCCCGCGGGCGAGACGGGGAGGGCGTCATGAGCCACCTCATCCTCACCATCTGCCTGCTGGCCGACCCGTCCGCCTGCCGCGAGGAGCGGGTGGCGACACAGGCGCGCGCTGCGCTGCCCCTCGAATGCACCGCCGCCATGACGGAGTGGGCGACCACCCACCCGGCCTGGCGGGTGGTGAAGTGGCGCTGCGGTCTCGTCGAGCGCGACATCTGAGCCGACCGCCCGCCCGAAAAGGCGTGGGCAGGAGGGGCCGGGGAACGTTCCGCCCGCGCCCGCCGGCCGCTGCCATGCGCGGCCTTTCCGGCGCGCCTTGATCCGCACAGCCGCGCCTGCGCTTCCTCGCTGGCCAGGCCCGGCATGGAGTTGCCACCATGTCCTTCGCCATGTCTTTGCTGGCCTTGCCCACGCTGGTCCTGGGTTCGCTGCCGTCTCTCAGCCCGTCGCCGTTCGCCACGGTGGCCGCGATGTATGTGGTGGGGTGCGCCGGCCTCGTCCTCGTCGCCTTCGACGCGGCGGCCGACACGAGCGAGGACGAATAGCGGGAACCGGCGCCCGCCCGCCGGGGCCTCGCGGTGCGGTGCCGCGTCGCAAGCGGAAGATGGCGCCGGGCCGCCGGCATCCGCTAGAGTGAGGCGGGCGGCGCCGGGCTGCCCGATTCCCGACCGAGAGATGCGCGGCGCCACTTTCCTCCTTGTCGTCAACTTCTTCATCGGCCTGTCCTTCGCCGCCGCCTTTCTCGGCGTGGCGCGGCAGTCGCGTTCCAGCCTCGGGCGCTGGTGCACGGCCGGCTTCCTGTGCGCGGCGGGAACCGTGACGGTGGAGGCACTGGCGCCGCTGCTGTCCTCGGAAGCGGAGATCTCGCTCCTCTCCTCCAGCCTGCTGCTGGCGGGCGTCACGCTGATTGCGGCGGGGATCGCCCGGCACTACCGGCCGGACGCTTCGATCCTCCCCATCCTTGCGCTGTTCGTCGCCGCCGAAGCGCTCAACCTCGCGCTGCGCCCCGGTCTGCCACGCGGCACGCTGGCCTATACGCTGCTCTACCAGATGCCCTATGCGGCGATGCTGGCGCTTGCCGCCGGATTCGTGCTCGACGCGCGCCGCCGCCGCACGGTGGATGCCGCGCTCGCCGCCGTTCTGGCCGCCGGGGCGCTGCATTTCCTCGCCAAGGCGCTGCTGCCGCTGGTGGAAGGCCTGCAGGCGCCCGGCGTGCGCGACTACATCCTCAGCGCCTATGGCTATTACTCGCAGACGCTCGGCGCGGTGCTGTCGCTGCTGCTCGGCCTCGCCCTGCTCGGGGTGCTCGTCGACGAGGTGATGAGCGAGACGCGCCATGCGCTCCAGCGCGACGGGCTCTCCGGCGCGCTCAATCGCGCGGCCTTTATCGAGCGCGCCGGTGTGATGCTGGCGCGCCTCGCGAACGGGCGGACGGCCTGCCTCGTGATGGTCGATCTCGACCATTTCAAGTCGATCAACGACCGATTCGGCCATGCCGCCGGCGATGAGGTGATCCGTGCCGTCGGTGCCGTGCTCACGCGGGCGGCGGGCGGCGATGCGCTGTGCGGACGGCTCGGCGGCGAGGAATTCTGCCTATTGCTGCCGGAGGAGGGCACCGAGGGCGCCCGCCGCCGTGTCGAGGCAATCCGCGCCGCCCTCGCCGGGCTCGTCTTTGCGCGATTGCCGCCGGGGGAACGGGTGACGGCGAGCTTCGGCATGGCGCTCGCCCGTGAGGGCGCGGTTCTCGATGAGGTGCTCGACGCTGCCGACAGGGCGCTCTATGCGGCCAAGCAGGCCGGCCGCGACCGCTACGCGCTGGCCGTCGAGGCAGATGGCGCGTCGCTCGCCGCCGCTCGGCTGCGCCCGCGCTGAACGCCGTTCCGCCCGCTGCCGCAGCGGCGCGGCCACACCTGCCGTTTCATCGTATTTCCTGATGGCCAACCGCGCGGAATTTCGTTTGAGTGCTTGCGCGCGGGGCGCTAAGCGCGGATCGTCCTACCAACGCTGCGGGGCGCGCGCATGAACATCCTCTCGATCCAGTCCTGGGTTGCCTACGGCCATGTGGGCAACGCCTCGGCCATGTTTCCCATCCAGCGCCTCGGCCACGAGGTGTGGGGGCTGCACACGGTGCAGTTCTCCAACCACACCGGCTACGGCGCCTGGCGCGGAGAGGTTTTTGGCGCCGGGCTGATCCGCGACCTCGTGGGAGGCATCGAGGAGCGTGGCGTGCTGCCGCGCTGCGACGGGGTGCTGTCGGGCTATATGGGCTCGGCCGAGATCGGCGACGCCATCCTCGACACGGTGGGGCGCGTGAAGGCGGCCAATTCCGCCGCGCATTACTGCTGCGATCCGGTCATCGGCGATGTGGGACGCGGGGTCTTCGTGCGGCCGGGCATTCCCGAATTCATGCGCGACCGCGCCGTGCCGGCGGCCGACATCATCACGCCCAACCAGTTCGAACTCGACTACCTCGCGGGCCGCGAGACGACGACGCTGGCCGAAGCGCTGGCCGCCTGCGACGCGGTGCATGCGAGCGGGCCGCGTGTCATCATGGTCACGAGCCTGCACACGGAGGACACGCCGGCCGATTCGATCGACCTCCTCGCCTCCGGTCCGGACGGGCGCTACCGCGTGCGCACGCCCAAGCTGGACATCTCGGTGAACGGGGCCGGCGACGCCATCGCGGCGCTGTTCTTCGTGCACTGGAAGGCGACGCATTCGACCGCCGAGGCGCTGTCGAAGGCGGCGTCCTCGGCCTATGGCTTGCTTGCCCGGACGGCGGCGGCGGGATCGCGCGAGATCCTGACCGTTGCCGCCCAGGATGAATTCGTCACGCCGTCTCGTGTCTTCACGCCGGAGAAGATCTGACCGCCATGGCCCGCCGCTTCGTCGTCCTCGACGTCTTCACCGACCGGACGCTGTCCGGCAACCCGCTGGCCGTCGTGCTCGATACCGAGGGGCTCGACGGCAACCACATGCAGGCCATTGCCCGCGAATTCAACCTCTCCGAGACGGTCTTCGTCCTGAAGCCGCAGGAAGAGGAAAGCCGGGCCCGGCTGCGCATCTTCACCACAAATCACGAGTTGCCCTTCGCCGGGCATCCCACCGTCGGTGCGGCAGTGCTGCTGGCGATCCGCGACGGGGTGGAGACCTCGACGGATTTCGTGCTGGAGGAAAATGTCGGACCGGTGGCCTGCCATGTCACCGTGCGGCGCGAGCGCTCCGGCAGCGCCACCTTCACCGTGCCGCGCATCCCCGAGATCGTCGACGCCGCGCCGATGAGCCGGGAGGCCTGCGCGCAGGCGCTCGGCCTCGACACCTCCGACATCGGCTTCGACGATTATGTCCCGGTCATCGCCTCGGCCGGGGTGCCCTTCGTCTGCGTGCCGCTCGCCTCGCGCTCGGCGCTGGCCCGCATCAGTCCGAGCGCCGCGCGGCTGATCTCGACCTTCGGCGGCGGGGCAGACTCGGTCTACGTGTTCTGCCGCGACGAGGACGGCGAGGGCGATTTCCGCGCCCGCATGTTCGCCGCCAATATGGGCATCGACGAGGACCCGGCCACGGGCTCGGCGGCGGCCTCGCTGGCGGCGGTTCTGCTGGCCGGCGAGAAGCCGGCCGACGGCTTCCACGCCTTCGACATATTGCAGGGCGTCGAGATGGGCAGGCCGAGCCTCGTGCGCCTCGGCCTGCAGGTGGCGGACGGGGCGCTGACCGCCGTCACCATCGGCGGCGGGGCGGTGATCGTCTCGGAGGGCGTCGTGCATGTGTAAAGCCGCCCGCGCCTCGGTGCGGGCGTGAGCGGGGAAGAGCCTTCCGTCGTCGCGCTTGACCGGGTGGAGATGCGCCTCGCGCCCGTGCCGCATGTCTTTCCGCCCGACGAGCGCGCCGTCATCGACGCCCATTTCGCCGCGCGGCAGCGCGCCAATCCCGCGCTTTGGAACGGGCAGGTGCTGGTGCTCGAATCCTTCGGGATCGACGGGGGCGTGCTCGCTGGCCGCTACACCCCCGCCGATTTCGCCAGCCTGCTCTGGGTGCTGGAAGGCCCGCAGCCGCACGCGCATCTGCGCAACTGCTTCGCCATGGGTGCGCTGCGCGGGGCCGATGGCGGCTTCGTCATGGCGCGCATGGCGCCGTGGACCGCCAACGCCGGCAAGGTCTATTTCGCCGCCGGTACACCCGATGCGGGTGACGTGACACCCGATGGCCGCGTCGACCTTGAGGGCAGCCTGTTGCGCGAGCTGTTCGAGGAGACCGGCATCGCCGCCGGCGAGGTGACGCCGGCGCCCGGCTGGACGGCGGTGATCGACCGGCGCCGCGTCGCGCTGCTGCGCGAGATCGTCGTGCAGGAGGAGGCGGCGGCGCTGGCCGCGCGGCTCACGGACTTCGCCGCCCGCGAGACGCGTCCCGAGATCGACGCGGCGGTCGTGGTGCGGGGCCCGCAGGACCTGCCCGAGGGGGCGCCGCCTTTTATCGGTGCCTATCTCGCAGCCGTCTGGGGACGGGATAGAATGGAGCCGTGACTTTTCGGACTGAACAGTTCGAAAATGGCACGCGGCTCGCATGTGCGGGCGCACCACGGGGCCCGCGTTGGGGCGGACCGCCGTCCTTTGATCGGGGAGGTCATTCACATGCCGGTTAAATCGTCTGGGTCCGTGCCGCTTTTTTCGTCATCCCTGCTCGATAGGCGGCAGTTGCTGGCGCTCGGCGCCGGCGCCGCCGCGCTCACGGCCTTCGGCGGCGAGGCCTTCGCGGCCAAGGCCAAGCCGATCAAGGTCGCGGCGATTTACACCGTGCCGGTGGAGCAGCAGTGGGTCTCGCGCATCCACAAGGCGCTCAAGGCCGCCGAGGCGCGCGGCGACATCACCTATAAATTCTCCGAGAACGTCGCCAACACCGACTATGAGCGCGTGATGCGCCAGTATTCGCAGGAAGGCGCCGACCTCGTGGTGGGCGAGGTGTTCGCGGTGGAGCGTCCCGCCCGCAAGGTGGCGGCCGACTATCCCAAGACCGCCTATCTGATGGGGTCGTCCTTCGGCCCGACCAAGCCGAACTTCTCGGTGTTCGACAACTTCATCCACGAGCCGTCCTTCCTGACCGGCATGGTGGCCGGCAAGACCACCAAGTCAAACGTCATCGGCCTCGTCGGCGGCTACGCGATCCCCGAGGTGAACCGGCTGATGCAGGCCTTCATGGAAGGCGCCAAGTCGGTGAACCCGGACGTGAAGTTCATCGTGACCTTCATCAACTCCTGGTACGATCCGCCCAAGGCCAAGGAGGCCGCCTTCGCCCAGATCGACAAGGGTGCGGACGTTCTCTACGCCGAGCGCTTCGGCGTGTCGGACGCCGCCAAGGAGCGCGGCGTTAAGGCGATCGGCAACGTCATCGACACCTCCGGCCAGTATCCCGGCACGGTGATCGCCTCGGCGCTCTGGCAGATGGAGCCGACCATCGACAAGGCGATCAAGGAAGTGATGGACGGCACCTTCGTCGCGGCGGATTACGGCCCCTACAGCTACATGGCCGAAGGCGGCGCCAGCCTCGCCCCGCTCGATCCCAAGGTCGTTTCGCCGGAGGTCATCGAGATGGTCCTTCTCAAGGAGAAGGAGATCAAGGACGGCCTGTTCCGCGTGAACGTGAACGACGCCGAGCCCAAATCGACGCTGTAGCACGGGTGTCTTCCAAAACGACGTCATCCCCGGGCCTGGCCCGGGGATCCACGCCTTTAGCCGATGAAGACGTGGATGGCCGGGACGAGCCCGGCCATGACGGCCTGTTCATACGGATCCTCCCATGCACCCCGATCCCCGCCCCCTCGTCCTCTCACTTACCGGCATCACCAAGCGGTTCGGGCCGCTGACGGCGAACGACCATATCGACCTCGACGTGCGCGCCGGGGAGATCGTGGCGCTGCTGGGCGAGAACGGGGCGGGCAAGACCACGCTGATGAGCATCCTTTTCGGCCACTACATCGCCGACGAGGGCACGGTCTTCATCGCCGGAGCGGACGGGCAGCTCGCGCCGCTGCCGGGCGGCTCGGCGGAGGTCGCGCTGGGGGCGGGCATCGGCATGGTGCACCAGCATTTCGCCCTCGCCGAGAATCTCACCGGCTTCGAGAACATCGTGCTCGGCACGCAGTCGCTGTGGAGCCTCGGGCTGCGGAGCGGGACGGCGCGCGCCAAGATCGAGCGGCTGATCGCCGACAGCGGCCTTGCGGTCGACCTCGACGTGCCGGTGGCGCGCCTTTCGGTCGGCGAGCAGCAGCGCATCGAAATTCTGAAGGCGCTCTTCCGTGACGTGCGCGTGCTGATCCTCGACGAGCCGACCGCCGTGCTGACGCCGCAGGAGGCGGACGGGCTGTTCGCGACGGTAAGGAAGCTGGCGGCGAAGGGGCTCGCCGTCATTTTCATCAGTCACAAGCTGCACGAGGTGCTGGCGCTGTGCGAGCGTGTCGTCGTGCTGCGGGGCGGCGCCAAGGTCGCTGACCGGCCGAGCGCCGGGGCGGACCGGGCAATGCTCGCCGAGCTGATGGTCGGGCGTGCCATTCCCGCCCGCGAGCGCCCGCCCTCGACGCCGGGCGCGGCGGTGCTGAGCCTGCGCGGCGTGAGCGTCGGCGCGCCGGGCCAGCGCGACCGGCTGGAGCAGGCGGACCTCGACGTGCGCGCCGGCGAGATCGTCGGCATTGCCGGCGTCTCCGGCAACGGGCAGGGGGCGCTTGCCGCCCTCGTTGCCGGGCTGGCCGCTGCCCGTGCCGGGGAGGCCCGCCTTTCCGGCGTGGCGCTGACCGGGGCCGACCCCGCCGGGCGCGTCGCCGCGCAGGTCGGCCGCATCCCCGAGGATCGCCACCGCGACGGCACCATCGGCGCGCTGTCGGTGGCCGAGAACTACGTGCTGGAGACGATCTCCGCGCCGGAGAACCAGCGCGGCGGGGTGATGCGCCGCGCCGACATCCGCGCCCGCGCGGCGGCGGCGATCCGGGCCTATGACGTGCGCTGTCCCGGTCCCGACGCGGCCATCCGCGCGCTCTCAGGCGGCAACATGCAGAAGGTGGTGCTCGCCCGCGTGCTGGAGCGCGAGCCGAAGCTGGTGCTGGCGCATCAGCCGACGCGAGGGCTCGACATCGGCGCGACGACGGATGTGCACCGCCGCCTGATCGCCGCGCGCGGGCGCGGGGCGGCTGTGCTGCTGATCTCGGAGGATCTCGACGAGTTGTTCGCGCTGTCCGACCGCATCGCCGTGGTGCATGCCGGTCATCTGTCGCCGGCGATGGACGCCGCCGGTCTCGACGTGCGCACGGTCGGACTGATGATGGCCGGGCATTCGGCGGGGGAGGCGGCGTGATGGTGACGTCTCTCGCGCATCCGCCGCTGAACGGCGTCATCCCCGGGCTTGACCCGGGGATCCACGCCTTCGGGTACGCGTGTTTCAAGTCAAAAGACGCGGATGGCCGGGTCGGGCCCGGCCATGACGTTCGATGGATGCTTCGCCGAAGCGTGCCTGCAACCGGAGCCTCCGCATGATCCGCTTCGTCCCCCGCGAGCGCACGCCGGTCTGGCTCACGCTCACGGTGTCCATCGGTTCCGGACTGGCGGCGCTGCTCCTTACCGCTATTCCGCTGGCGCTCACCGGGGCGCCGGTCTTCACCGCCTTCGCGCTGATGGCGGCCGGGGCGGCGGGCGACGGCTTCGCGCTGGCCGAGACGTTGACCCGCGCCACGCCGCTGATCTTCACCGGCCTCGCCGCCGCCGTCGCCTTCCGGGCGAAGCTGTGGAACATCGGCGCCGAGGGGCAGCTCTATGCCGGTGCGCTCGCCACCGTGGCGCTGGGCGCCGGGCTGATCGAGGCACCGTCCTATGTGCTGGTACCGCTGGTGCTGGTTGGCGCGGCGGCGGCAGGCGCCGCGCTGCTGCTCGTGCCGGTGCTGTTCAAGACCCGGTTCGGCGCCGACGAGGTGGTGGTGACGCTCTTGATGAACTTCATCGTGCTGCTCTTCGTGCAGATGATGCTGGAAGGGCCGATGAAGGACGAGATGGCACTCGGCTGGCCGCAATCGGCCCCCGTGCTCGACGAGGCGACCCTGCCCAAGCTGGTCGAGGGGCTGCGCCTGCATGCCGGCCTCGTGCTGGCGCTGGTGGCGGCGGTGGGGCTGCATGTCTTCATCAACCGCACCGTCTGGGGTTTCCGCATCCGCGCCGTGGGCGAGAATGCCCGTGCCGCGCGTTATGCCGGCCTGCCGGTCGGAAAGGCGATGGCGCTGGTCGGCATTCTCTCGGGGGGGCTCGCGGGGCTCGCCGGCGCCAGCGAGGTGGCGGGGCTGAAGGGCTATCTCACCTCGGATCTGTCGCCCGGCTTCGGCTATGCCGGCATCGTCGTGGCGACATTGGCCAATCTTTCGCCGCTCGGCGTCATCCCTGCCGCCATCTTCGTCGCCGGCGTCTTCGTCGGGGCGGATTCGATGAGCCGGGCCATCGGCGTCTCCAACTATCTCGCCGATCTCGTGGTCGCCTTCGCCCTGCTCAGCGTGCTGGTGGGCGGACTGCTCACGCGCTTCCGCATCGTTCTCGTCCGCCGGGAGGCTGCGTGATGCTGTGGTCCGCGCTTGAAATCCTGACGCAGGCCAATTTCTGGGCGGCGACCATCCGCATCGCCACGCCGCTGATCTTCGGCGTGCTCGGCGCGCTGCTGTGCGAGCGGGCGGGCGTGCTCAATCTCGGCATCGAGGGCATCTTCGTCGCCGGCGCCATGTCGGGCTGGCTCGCCGTCTATCTCGGCGCCCCGCTCTGGGGCGGCGTGGCTGTGGCCGCGCTTACGGGAGCGGCTTTCGGGCTGGTGCATGGCGTGCTCACCGTGCCGCTGGGGCTTTCCCAGCATGTCACTGGCATCGGGGTCACGCTGCTGGCCACTTCCGCCGCCTATTTCGGCTACCGCGTTGCATTTCCCAATGTGGCGACGCCGCCGCGCATCGAGCCGTTCCCGCCGCTCGACGTGCCGGTGCTGGGCGACCTGCCGTTCATCGGGCCGATCCTCGCCCAGCAGACGGCGCTCACCGTCTTCGCCTTCGCCTGCGTCGGCATCCTCGCCGTGGTGCTCTCGCGTACGCCGCTGGGCCTCGCCATCCGTGCGGTGGGCGACAACCCGGAGGCGGTGGAGGCGCAGGGGCTTTCCGTCGTCGCGCTGCGCATCGGCGCTGTCATGGCCGGTTCGGCGCTGATGGCGCTGGGCGGGGCCTTCCTCACCCTCTCGGCCTTCAACGCCTTCTATTTTGGCATGATCAACGGACGCGGCTGGGTGTGCATCGCGCTCACCGTCTTCGCCTCCTGGCGGCCGGGCAAGGCGCTGCTCGGGGCGCTGCTGTTCGGCGCGCTCGACGCCTACCAGCTGCGCATCCAGACCATCGCCGGCGGGGCGGTGCCGAGCCAGATATTCCTGATGCTGCCCTATATTTTCTCCATTGCCGCGCTTGTTCTGGTTGCCCGCCGCGCCGACTATCCGCGCGCGCTGATGAAGCCTTACTTCAAGGGCCAAAGGTGAGTTTGCACGCATGAGCTTCGACCTCCTCGTGAAGAATGCCCGCCTGCCGGACGGGCGCACCGGCATCGACATCGCCTGCGACGAGGGCCGCATCGTCGCGGTCGAGCCGGCTATCGAAGCCGAGGCGGGCCGGGTGATCGAGGCCGGCGGCAAGCTGGTCTCGCCGCCCTTCGTCGACCCGCATTTCCACATGGACGCGACGCTTTCGCTCGGCCTGCCGCGGCTCAACACGTCAGGCACGCTGCTGGAAGGCATAGCGCTGTGGGGCGAGCTCAAGCCGCTGCTGACCCATGAGGCGGTGATCGAGCGGGCGCTGCGCTATTGCGACCTCGCGGTCAGCCAGGGCCTGCTCGCCATACGGTCTCATGTCGACATCTGCGACGACAGGTTGTTGGCGGTCGAGGCCTTGTTGGACGTCAGGGAACAGGTGAGGGACTATATCGACCTTCAACTCGTCGCCTTCCCGCAGGACGGCTATTACCGCTTCCCGACCTCCGTGCAGAACCTCGAACGCGCGCTCGACATGGGCGTCGACGTGGTGGGCGGCATTCCCCATTTCGAGCGGACGATGGCGGACGGCGCGGCCTCGGTGAAGGCGCTGTGCGAGATCGCGGCGGCGCGCGGCCTGCTCGTCGACATGCATTGCGACGAGACCGACGACCCGCTCTCGCGCCATATCGAGACGCTGGCCTATGAGACGCAGCGGCTGGGATTGCAGGGGCGGGTGACGGGTTCGCACCTCACCTCCATGCATTCGATGGACAATTACTACGTCTCCAAGCTCATCCCCCTGATGGCGGAAGCGCAGGTGCACGCCATCGCCAACCCGCTGATCAACATCACTATTCAGGGCCGGCACGACACCTATCCCAAGCGCCGGGGCATGACGCGCGTGCCGGAGCTGAGGGCGGCCGGCGTCAATGTCGGCTTCGGCGGCGACTGCGTGATGGACCCCTGGTACTCGCTCGGCTCGGGCGACATGCTGGAGGTCGCCCATATGGCGATCCATGTCGGGCTCATGACGTCGCGCGAGGCGATGGAATGGTGCTTCGAGGCGGTGACGACCAACTCCGCCCGGTTGATGCATCTCGACGGCTACGGGCTGGAGCCCGGCTGCAACGCCGATTTCGTGGTGCTGCAGGCGTTCGATCCCATCGAGGCGCTGCGCCTCAAGGCGGCGCGGCTCTTCGTGGTGCGGCGGGGCCGGGTGATCGCCGAGGGCGCCCCGCGCGTCTCCGCGCTCGACCTGCCCGGCCGCCCGGCGCTGGTCGACCCGGCGTCCTATGCGCCGAAGGCCGCCGGCTAGCCGTCATCCCGGACGGCCGGAACGGCCGATCCGGGATCGCGCGTGGAACGGAGAGCGATCCCGGCTCTCCGCTTCGCTCCGGCCGGGATGGCGCAATCAATAAAGGCTGCCCGGCAGCACGATGACGGTCGGCTTCATCGGCAGCGTCTCGCGCGAGAGGACGAGTTCGGGGCTCTCGCGCCGTTCGATCGTGTACTGGCTGCTGGCGAAGCGGTCGAGGAAGCGGTTCAGCGTGCCCTCGTTGAAATAGTGCATCGGGATGACGAGCGGCGCCTCCAGCGCCTTCAGCACCTCCACCATGCCGTCGACATCCAGCGTGTAGCTGCCGTCGACCGGCGCCAGCACCACGTCGATGCGGCCGAGCGCGCCGAGGTCCTCCTCGGTCAGCGTGTGGTGCAGATGGCCGAGATGCGCGATGCAGATGTCGGCGGCGCGGAAGACGAAGATCGAGTTGCCGTTGCGGATCGTGCCGCCTTGATAGTCGCGGATGTTGGTCGGCAGGTTGCCGATCCAGAGGTCGCCGACATCGAGGTCGTAGCGCACCGGGTCACGATCCTCGCGCCAGCCCTTGAGCACGTATTCGATGCCGGGATCGGGGTTGAGCGAGTAATGGGTCGAATGGGCCCGGTTCATGGTCGCGACGCGGGGCACCACGCTCGGTCGCACATAGTCGTTGTAGTCGGTCGCCACGGTGACGCCGCCGGCGGTCTCGATCAGGAAGGTGGAGTGGCCGATATAGGTCAGGCCGACCTGCCGTTCCCCCACATAGGCGGCGGGCACGATGCGGGGGCCGGGCGGAGCGATGAAGGGGCTCTTCGCGACAAGCTTGGGGCAGCGGTCCGCCTGCGCGGCGGCAGGCGTCGCCACCGGCAGCGCGGCGAGGGGCATCGCCAGCGCGAGGGCGAGGCCCGTCGCGAGGGCATGTGCGGTCGAGGCGACGATGCTGCGGATCATGCGGCGCTCCCCGTTTTTCGACGGGCATGATCGGCATTGCCCGCGTGCTGGGCGAGTCACTTTTTCGCGCACGGGCGGCGCGGCAAAGCTCCGATCCGCCGGCCCGTGAGCGGGAGGTTCACGGGCCGGCGGCCTTGGGCCGTTCAGTTTATGGTGACGCCGACCATGCCCGACAGGCTGTCGCGGAAGGCGTGGACCTTCTGCTCCAGCGTCTCGATCGCCTGCGCGGTCTGGCGGGCGCCGGCCTCGCCGAGGAAGAAGAAGTGGTTCCCCGGAACAGAGACGCTTAGCAGTTCCGGCGAGGTGCGGGTCAGCTCGATGACGCCGCGCCACTTCTCCGGCGGCAGCGCCTCCGGCTTCACCTTGTTGCCGGCGATGTAGCGGTTGAAGATCGTGTTGGCGTTGTAGAAGCTCCAGTTCGCCAGATCCGTCACATTATGGCGGGCGTCCTCGGGCGAATCGTTGAGGATCATCGCCACCAGCGGGAAGTCCTCCAGCGCGAAGGCGCCGTTGTCCTGCGTGCCCTCCATCAGGTCGCCGGCGAACGCCCCGTCGCGGTAGCGCAGCTTGTAGCCCTCGACGTTGATGGAGCCGTCGCCGATATAGTCGTTGTAGTAGATCTCCTTCGGGATGATCTCGTGGCCGGCGATCCTCGAATCCGTCTGCACCTGCGAGAACCAGTTCGCCTGATCCTTGCGGCGGCTGGCATAGCCGGAGGGCAGCATCTCGAACTTTCGGTCGGGGTTGACGACGCCGGGGATGGCGGGCGTCGCGGCGAAGGACAGGTAGAAGTCGAGGTCGATCTTCTGATCCTTGGCGGCGGCGTAGGCGGACTGGGCGATCTTGCCGCCCATCGACCAGCCCACCACGATGACGCGGCCCTTGAGTTGGTTCTCGTCGATGGCCCGCCGCGCCAGCTCCATGGCCTGGCGCCCCCAGTCGCGCACGGTGAAGTCCGGCTGCGGCTTGGGGAAGACGCCGCTCTTCACGTCGAGAGGGTAGGAGATGGCGAGGAAATTGTAGCCGCTCTGCTGGACCCAATGGGCGAGGAAGTCCTCCGGCCGGCTGCCCTTGTGCCCGCCATAGGCGATGCGCGCGAGATGATTGCTGCCGGGAATGAAGACGATCAGCGCCTTGGCGGGGTCTCCCTTGACGAATTTCGTGATGGCCGGTCGGCCTGCGGCCTCGGTGGCGACCTCGCCGGCGAACAGCGGAGCCGAGGCTTCCTGCGCCGAAACGGCAAATGTAGCCGATGAAATGACGCCGAATACGAGCGCCTGGTAAAGATGTCTCCTCAGTATGTTCATGGCGTTTCCTCCAGTCCCTGGCGTTTATTGTTCGATCCAGGCCCGGGAGGACGGTAGCGTGCGTAAATGACAACTGTCAACAGTACGCAATGGATATTTACCAGGCCTTCGATGTTATTAGGGATGAGGTATCCGGTATGTCGAATACTGGCATTCCAGCGGCGGCGGAGAGGGGGCCGACGCGCGGCCTCTCCCGCCGGCCATGCCCGCCGGCAGAGTGGAGGCCGTCGCCAGACGGTTGCCCGAGGACATGTCTCTTCCGCCGCGGCGCGGGGCCGTCGGGGAGGGCAGGCGTCGAGGGATAGGGCGTCGGGGAGGGGCGTCAGCGCAGGAAGGGGTTGGTGCGCTTTTCCTCGCCGATGGTCGAGGCGTTGCCGTGGCCGGGCAGGATGGTGACGCCGTCGCCGAGCGGCAGCAGCTTGCCCTTGATGCCCGCGATCAGCAGCGCAGGATCGCCATAGGGGAAATCGGTACGTCCGACCGAGCGCTGGAACAGCGTGTCGCCGACGATGGCGAAATCGGCCGGCTTGTGCACCAGTACGATATGCCCCGGCGTATGGCCGGGCACGTGCAGCACGTCGAAGACGATGCCGCCGATATCGACCGTATCGCCCTCGTTCAGCCAGCGGCCCGGCGTCACCGCGCGGCCGGGAATGCCGGTGCGCACGCCGTCGGCGGGCAGGTTGTCGAGCAGGAACCGGTCGCCCTCATGCGGACCCTCGACCGGGATCTTCAGCGTCTCGGCGAGCTCGGCGGCGCCGGCGGCATGGTCGATATGGCCGTGGGTGAGCACGATCTTCTCGGCATTCACCTCCAGTTCCTCCAGCGCGGCAAGGATGCGCGGGATGTCGCCGCCCGGATCGATCACCGCCCCCCGCTTGCTGGTCTCGTCCCAGACGATGGAGCAGTTCTGCTGGAACGGGGTGACGGGGACGATGGCGACCTTGAGATCGGGCATGGAGGCTCCTCGGAGGACAGGCCGGCGGAATGTGGTCGAACATATGCCTGCGCGCAAGGCGGCGGCGGGTGTGCCGCCTTGTGGGGCACCGGCGCCAATGCTATCCCGCGCCCCATGAGCACCGAGCCGATTTCCAACATCCGCAATTTCTCCATCGTCGCCCATATCGACCATGGGAAGTCGACCCTCGCCGACCGCCTGATCCAGATCACGGGCGGGCTGTCCGAGCGTGAGATGTCGGAGCAGGTGCTCGACAGCATGGATATCGAGCGCGAGCGCGGCATCACCATCAAGGCGCAGACGGTGCGTCTGTCCTACAAGGCGCATGACGGCAAGGAATACGTCCTCAACCTCATCGACACGCCCGGCCATGTCGACTTCGCCTATGAGGTGAACCGCTCGCTGGCCGCCGTCGAGGGCTCGCTGCTGGTGGTCGACGCGTCGCAGGGCGTGGAAGCCCAGACGCTGGCCAACGTCTACCAGGCCATCGACAACAATCACGAGATCGTCCCGGTCCTCAACAAGGTGGACCTGCCGGCCGCCGAGCCGGACAAGGTGAAGGCGCAGATCGAGGATGTGATCGGCCTCGACGCCTCAGACGCCATTCTCATCTCCGCGAAAACCGGCATCGGCATTCCCGATGTGCTGGAGGCCATCGTCACCCGCCTGCCGCCGCCCAAGGGCGACCGCGAGGCGCCGCTGAAGGCGTTGCTGGTCGACAGCTGGTACGACGTCTATCTCGGCGTCGTCGTGCTCGTGCGCATCGTCGACGGGGTGCTGAAGAAGGGCCAGCGCATCAAGATGATGGGCTCGGGCGCGGTCTACGACATCGACCGCGTGGGCGTGTTCACCCCCAAGCTCACCGTCATGTCGCAGCTGGGTCCGGGCGAGATCGGCTTCCTCACCGGCTCGATCAAGGAAGTGGCGGATACGCGCGTCGGCGACACCATTACCGAGGAGAAGCGCCCGACCGAGGCGGCGCTGCCGGGTTTCAAGCCGGCGCAGCCGGTGGTGTTCTGCGGCCTGTTCCCGGTCGACGCCGCCGATTTCGAGGATTTGCGCGCGGCGATGGGAAAGCTGCGCCTGAACGACGCGAGCTTCTCCTTCGAGATGGAGACGAGCGCGGCGCTGGGTTTCGGCTTCCGCTGCGGCTTCCTCGGGCTCCTGCACCTCGAAATCATCCAGGAGCGGCTGGAGCGCGAGTTCAATCTCGACCTCATCGCCACCGCCCCGTCGGTGATCTATGAGATCGAGATGAACGACGGCTCCGTGCTCGACCTGCACAATCCGGCCGACATGCCGGACGTGGTGAAGATCAAGGAGATCCGCGAGCCGTGGATCCGCGCCACCATCCTGACGCCGGACGACTATCTCGGCGCGGTGCTGAAGCTCTGCCAGGACCGGCGTGGCAACCAGATCGAGCTGACCTATGTCGGCTCGCGCGCCATGGTGACCTATGACCTGCCGCTCAACGAAGTCGTGTTCGACTTCTACGATCGGCTCAAGTCGATCTCGAAGGGCTACGCTTCCTTCGACTACCAGATCACCGACTACCGCGTCGGCGACCTTGTGAAGATGTCCATCCTCGTCAATGCCGAGCCGGTCGACGCGCTTTCCATGCTGGTGCACCGCACCCGCGCCGAATATCGCGGCCGGGCGATGTGCGAGAAGCTGAAGGACCTGATCCCGCAGCACCTGTTCCAGATCCCGATCCAGGCCGCCATCGGCGCCAAGATCATTGCCCGCGAGACCATCAAGGCCCTGCGCAAGGACGTCACCGCCAAGTGCTATGGCGGCGACATCACCCGCAAGCGCAAGCTGCTGGAGAAGCAGAAGGAGGGCAAAAAGAAGATGCGCCAGTTCGGCCGCGTGGAGATCCCGCAGGAAGCCTTCATCGCCGCCCTCAAGGTCGACGACTGAGGCACCCGCTACCCACGCTCGCGGTTTCGTGCTGACATGGCCTCGCCCAGCTTCAACAAGGGGGAGGCAGCCCATGGCGTACAAGTTCGAAGTCTACAAGGACAAGGCCGGCGAGTTCCGCTTCCGCTTCCGTGCTTCGAACGGCGAGGCGATGTTCTCGTCCGAGGGCTACAAGGCGAAGGCCTCGGCAATGAGCGCGATCGAGTCGATCAAGAAGAACGCGCCGGGCGCCGAGACGGACGACACCACCAAGGAATGACCGGCCCGGCCGGGTCGCGCGTTCCACGCCAACGAAAAAGGCCGGGCTCGCGCCCGGCCTTTCCGTCTGTAACCCGTGTCGGCCGCGTCAAATGACGTAGGGCGGCACGTGGTAATAGTCGTTCACCTTGCGATCCCAGTCGCGGTCCTGCCAGGAATGCTCGTCGGCGCTGGCATGGTGCGGCGCGCCGCTGAGCTGCTCCTCGGTGAGGTCCACGACGTAGCCGTCGAGGCCCTCGTCATACTTCAGCAGCGACCACGGCAGCGGGTAATAGTCCTCGCCGAAGCCGAGGAAGCCGCCGAAGCTCATCACCGCATAGGCGCTCTGGCCGCTGAGCTTGTCGATCATGACCCGCGCGATGGAGCCGATACGGTCGCCATTGGGGCGGTAGACGGCGGTGCCTTCCACCTTGTCGCTGCCGATCAGGGTACGCGTCTCGCGCGCGTCGAGATTGTGTTGAGTGCTCTGCATTTTAATGCCTCCCTTGGTTGTCGTCGGTCGGAGGGGAAACGTGCGATGCAGCGCCGAGGTTCCGCAGGGGATAGCGGTAAACTGCGGTGAGGACGCGAGAAATTGCCCTTGCGGTGGCCCGTGACCGGGCCGGCGGTATCGACGGGAGCCGGGCTGCCCGCTGGCGCGCCGGCCTGCCGGCCGATATCGTCGCGCCGACCGAGGGAGAATCACGTCATGCGCCGCGACCCGAGCGATCCCGTCATCCGCGAGCCGAACGACCGCGCAGACGCCATCGCGCCCAGCCGTCGCGGCCTGCTGCGGCTCGCCGGCGGCGCGGCGGCTCTCACGCTGGGCACGGCCCTGCTGGAGGGCCGGCCCGCCGCGCGGGCGCAGGAGGTCAATGCCGACGACCTCAAGCCCGGCCAGTACGCCTGGTATCCCGACCGCGCGCCGGAGGGCTTCGTCGCCATCATCGTCTCGCTGCCGGACCAGCGCTGCTACGTCTACCGCAACGGCGTGCGCATCGGCGTGTCGACCTGCTCCACCGGCAAGCCGGGCCATCAGACGCCGGTCGGCGTGTTCACCATCCTGCAGAAGGACGTGGACCACCATTCCTCGATCTATAACGACGCCTCGATGCCGTTCACCGAGCGCCTCACCTGGTCGGGCGTCGCGCTGCACGCGGGCGGTCTGCCGGGCTACCCGTCCTCGCATGGATGCGTGCACCTGCCGCTGGAATTCTCCAAGCTGCTCTTTGCCGTCACCCATTACGGCACGCCTGTCATCATCGCGGATTCGCACTCGCAGCCGGTCGATGTGCTGCATCCCGGCCTCGTCATGCCGGCGGATGCGACGACGGCGATCCAGAAGGACGACCCCAAGAACGCCAACGGCACGCCCGACAAGGAGGCGGCGCCCGATCCGGCGCAGGACGCGGTGGCGATGATCATCAGCGGCGCCAGCAAGGAACTCACCGTCATCAAGGACGGGGTGACAGCCTTCACCGCGCCGGCCACCATCAAGGACGCGGATATCCCGCTCGGCAATGTCGTCTATGTGCTCAAGAGCGTCGGCGGCGAGGTGTCGTGGACGGCGCTGTCCTTCGAGGGCAACGGCGCCTCCGGCGGCAAGGCCGCAAGCGCCATCGACCGCGTGACCGTCTCGGCGGCGGCCAACCAGCAGCTGGCCAAGCTGCTGGTGCCCGGCTCGACGCTGTTCATCACCGACCTTCCCGCGACCCCGGACACGCGCTCGGACAAGGACTTCGTCATCCTGTCCCAGGCGACGAGCTGAGGGGAATGGGCGTGCGTGTGGCGCGCGGTAAGGTAGCGGCGCTTGCGGGCGCGCTGTGGCTGTTCGCGGCGGGCGGGGCCTTCGCCCAGCAGGCCACGCCGACCAAGCTCGACGAGCGGCCGGCCAAGCAGGTGTTCGGCGCGCTGAAGACGCCGGCGCCGCTGGAGGCGCGCGCCATCGGCTTCTATTCCAAGGGCTGCCTCGCCGGCGCCGAGGCGCTGCCGGTGAACGGCAGGACCTGGCAGGCGATGCGCCTGTCGCGCAACCGCAACTGGGGCCATCCCGAGCTCGTCGCCTTTCTGGAGCGCTTCTCCGCCAAGGTGCCGACCGTCTCCAGCTGGCCGGGCATCCTCGTCGGCGACATGGCGCAGCCACGCGGCGGGCCGATGCTGACCGGCCATGCCTCGCACCAGATCGGCCTCGACGCCGACATCTGGCTCACCCCTATGCCGAAGCGCGAATTCACCAATGAGGAGCGCGAGAAGGTCTCCGCCACCATGATCGTGCGGCCGGACCGGCTCGACGTCGACCCCAAGGTGTGGACGCCCTCCGTTCTGGCGGTGATCCGCGCGGCGGCGCAGGACAGCGAGGTGGAGCGCGTGCTGGTCAATGCGGCGATCAAGAAGGCGCTGTGCCGCGACGCCACCGGCGACCGCTCCTGGCTGCAGAAGGTGCGGCCCTATTGGGGGCACGACTACCACATGCATGTGCGCATCGGCTGCCCCGCCGGCAGCCCGGACTGCCGGGCGCAGGACCCGGTGACGCCGGGCGAGGGCTGCGGCAAGGAGCTGGACTGGTGGTTCTCCGACGCCAACCTGCACCCCAAGCCGCCCAAGGAGCCGCCCAAGCCCAAGCCGCCCATGCTGATGAAGGAACTGCCCGAGGCCTGCCGTCAGGTCGTGGTGGCGCCATAACGGCTCCCGGGACGGCTGTCGGCGCACATGACCGTGGTTGCTCCCTCTCCCCGTCGGGGAGAGGGTTGGGGTGAGGGGCTCTGCGATCGTCAGCCTGTCGCCCCTCACCGACCCGCTTCGCGGGCCACCTCTCCCCGACGGGGAGAGGGAAATTGCTTCGGCCTTGCCCGGAAGCACCGGCACTACCCCCGCGCGTCCTCTAGAATCATCCCGGCCGCCTTCTCGGCGATCATGATGGTGGGCGAATTGGTGTTGCCCGACACCAGCGTCGGCATGACCGAGGCGTCGGCCATCCGCAGCCCCTCCATGCCGAAGACCCGGAGCCGCGCGTCGACCACCGCCATGGGGTCGGAGGCGAGGCCCATCTTGGCCGTGCCGACGGGGTGGAAGATGGTGGTGCCGATGTCGCCGGCAGCGCGCGCCAGCGCCTCCTCGCTGTCGTCGACAGAGGCACCGGGCAGGAACTCTTCGGGCGCATAGGGCGCGAGCGCCGGCTGGCCGACGATGCGGCGGGCGACGCGGATGCTGTCGGCGGCCACGCGCCGGTCCTCCTCCGTGGCGAGGTAGTTCGGCCGGATGCGCGGGGCGGCGGCGGCGTCCGCGCTCGCCAGCGTCAGGGCGCCCCGGCTGGTGGGGCGCAGATTGCACACGCTCATGGTGAAGGCCGGAAAGCGGTGCAGCGGCTCGCCGAACTTGCCGAGCGAGAGCGGCTGCACGTGGAATTCGAGGTCGGCGCGCTCGATCTCGGCGCGCGAGCGGGTGAAGATGCCGAGCTGCGAGGGCGCCATGGTCAGCGGCCCGCGCTGGAACAGGGCGAAGTCAAGCCCCATCTTCGCCCGGCCGAACAGCGAATGGTACTGCTCGTTCAGCGTCGGTACGCCGGAGACCTTGTAGATCATCCGCAATTGCAGATGGTCCTGCAGATTGGTGCCGACGCCCGGCCGGTCCAGCACCACCGGGATGCCGTGTTTGGAAAGCTCCGCGCCCGGCCCGATGCCCGACAGCTTGAGCAGATGCGGCGAGCCGATGGCGCCGGAAGCGAGCACGACCTCGCCGCGCGCCCGCGCCACATGGCGCACGCCGTCCTTCACATAGGCGACGCCGACGGCGCGGCCGTTCTCCACCAGCACGCGCTCGGTGCGCGCGCCGGTCTCCAGCCGCAGATTGGCGCGCGACAGGGCGGGCTTGAGGAAGCCGCGCGCGGCGCTCCAGCGGAAACCGCGCTTCTGGTTCACCTGGAAATAGGAGGAGCCTTCATTGTCGCCGGTGTTGAAGTCCGCAATCGGAGCGATGCCGGCCTGCCGGGCGGCCTCGCGCACCTCGTCGAGCAGCTTCCAGGTGAGGCGCGGGAATTCGACGCGCCATTCGCCGCCCGCGCCGTGGAAGGCGCCGGCGCCGAGATAATGGTCCTCGTGCCGCTTGAAGACGGGCAGCACGTCGTCCCAGCCCCAGCCGGTGAGGCCGAGCTGGCGCCAGTGGTCGTAATCGCCCGCCTGGCCGCGCATGTAGATCATGGCGTTGATGGCGGAGGAGCCGCCGATGGTCTTGCCGCGCGGGTAGTTCAGCGCGCGTCCGTTCAGCCCGGCCTCGGCCTCGGTCCTGAAGCACCAGTCGGCGCGCGGATTGCCGATGGCGAAGAGATAGCCGACCGGGATGTGGAACCAGATCCAGTTGTCGCGCCCGCCCGCTTCCAGCACCAGCACGCGGTTCGTCGGATCGGCCGAAAGCCGGTTCGCAAGCACGCACCCCGCCGAGCCGGCGCCGACCACGATGTAGTCATAGGTTTCGGAAGAGGCGGGGCTGACGGCGGACATGAAACACCTGCGGGGAAAAGTGGCGTCGGCAAACTGCCGGCCGCCACCTTCCCCCGCAATGTGAAAATCCGCGCAACGGCTGTGGGCGGGGTCCGTGTCGCCCCGCGCCGAAGCGTCAGAACTTGTAGCTCAGGCCGAGACGCACATCGTTGCTGGTGTACTTCTGGTCCATCCCGACCGTGATGAAGGGCGGCACCACCACGTTCGAGGAGATGTCGCCATAGTCGGCATAGCGATATTCGATGCGGGCTATGATGTTGTCGGTGAAGGCATATTCGAGGCCGCCGCCGATGGTCCAGCCCGACAGGGTTTCGGAGACGCTGACCCTGTCGCCGAACGGGATATCGTCCGCATAGGTGGTCTTGGCCGAGCCGAACGCATAGCCTGCGGTCACGAAGGGCAGGAAGCGGTCGAAGGCGTAGCCGATGCGCGCGCGCACCGAGCCGAACCATTCCAGCTCATGCTCCGCATGGGCAAACAAGCTCTCGACGCCGAAGATCGAGATGGAGTCGGTCGAGCTCAGGCTGCCGCCGTTGATGTCGGCTTCGATGCCGACGACGAGATTGGACTCGAACTGGTAATTGTAGCCGACGAAGCCGCCGCCGAACACGCCGCTCGGGCTGCCCGAAGAGGTGGCGTAGTTCGGCGAGAAGCCCTGCGAGAGGCCGCTGTCCGCGTCCACCCAGCCATAGCCGACCTGGCCGCCGAGATAGAGGCCCGTCCAGCTGAAGGCGGGAACGTAGGCCGGCGCCTTCAGGACGGGCGCGGCCGACGGCAGGTCCGCCGCGAGGACGGCGCCGGAAGAAACGAGCAACATGCCAGCGATCGCCAAGGCCTTCATGACTTCCCCCAGTCGTTACACGGCCCCGCTTCCCGGAGCCCACGCGTTACACATGATGGCAAGCGCGAGCCTGCAAATGTCCGGGCTACTCAAGACCCTGTGCAACTATTGCGTCAAGCGCGACCGCCGCGCCGGCCTCGAACTCTTTCAAACTGGTGCGCGGCGGCAACTATTCGGAGCATTGGGTGGTAATTCGATGCCGGATGCGGAGAAAAGCCGGCGAGGCTTGTTTGGACGCGAACGAGCGAGGCGACCCGGCGTCAGCGGGTGAGCCGGCTGGCGAACAGGCCGATGGTGCGGGCATAGACCTCGGCCTTGTTCCAGCCGAGCAGCGCCTGATAGTTCGGCTCGCCCGGTTCCCAGCCGGCACCGGCCCGCCAACCATAGCCGCGCAGATAATTGGCGGTGGAGGCCAGCACGTCCGGCGCACTGCGCACGAGGTCGGCGCGGCCGTCGCCGTCGAAGTCGACCGCGAACTTCACGTAGGACGAGGCCATGAACTGGGTCTGGCCGATCTCGCCGGCCCAGGCGCCGCGCATCTCGTCGAGGGTGAGGTCGCCGCGCTGGTAGATGCGCAGCGCGTCGAGAAGCTGCGCGGTGAAGAAGGCAGTGCGCCGGCAGTCATAGGCGAGGGTGGAAAGCGAGCGCAGGATCGGCATCTTGCCCTGGTTGACGCCGTAGTCGGTCTCCAGCCCCCAGATCGCCACCAGCACCTCGCCCGGCACGCCGTAGCGCTGCTCGATGCGCTTGAGCGTGGCACCGTATTGCTGGAGCTTCTGCCTGCCGGTGGCGATGCGACCCGCGCTGATGCGGTTGGCGGCGAACTGCTCGAAGCTCTGCTTGAAGTGCTTCTGGTTGCGGTCGAGGCTGATGACGCGCGTGTCGTAGGTCACGCCGTCCAGCACGCGCAGCGCGCCCGGCGAAATGCCCTGCGAGGCGGCCTCGCGGCGGAAGGTGCTCTTCCAGCCATCGAAGCCGGAAGCGTCGTCGCCGCACGGCGCGGCGAGGACCGGCGAAGCGGCGAGGCACGCCAGAAACGTGGCGCCCAGCCCCGCCCGGACGCTGCGGATGATGCGGTCGATCATGGTGCTCCCCCGAGGATCGGCCGGCCCAGCATGCACGAGGGGGCCCGGCGCGGGTAGACGAAAAAGGGCCGCGCCGGTGGCCGGTCAGATGCCGATCCGGCCGAAGCCGGGCAGCTTGATGCCGGGCCGGCGGATATCCAGCCCGGCGATGGCGCCGAGGATATTGATCTCGACGCCCTCGACCCAGGCCAGCGTCAGCCCGGCATAGCCGTCGAGCGTCACCCGCAGCCCGGTGCGCGAGGGGGCGAGGCCGATCCAGTCGCCGTCGACCGGGAAATCCTTGCCGATGGCGGTGGGGGGCAGGGCGACCGCCATCTCCGGCACCTGTCCCAGCACATAAGCGGTGAAGCTGTTGGAGTTCGGGCCCGGCCAGACATGGTAGTCGCCGGCGCGGCCATAGGGGTAGGAGTCGATGGCGACGCGCAGCTTCGGGATCAGCGCCTCGGCCTCTGCGCCCGTCGCCTCGAAGACGATTTCCGGGTCGTTGCCGTACCAGCGTCCGTCCGGGGCGTAGCCATTGTGGCGGATGGGCCGGCCCCAGCCGACCTTGTCGTAACGCTCATAGGCGCGGGCGCCGTCCTCCTTGAAGACGATCCAGCTGTGCACCGCGAAGATGCCGCGCCAGCGCCCGACGCGGGCGGCATAGACCCGCACCATTGCGTCGGGATGCGCGTTGGCGGCAGGCAGCGTGCCGGTGCTCGACCAGTCCGCCGTGCTCCAGCTCCGCGTCCAGTCGACCTCGTGCCATTGCACGAGGGCATGGGCGCCGAGCGGCAGGGCGAACAGCAGGAGAAAGCCGAGAAGCGAGAGGCGGAGGGCGCGCAGCATCCCCGGAAAGTGCCCGCGCCGGCGGGCGGTTCCAAGGCATCGCGGGGCTGCGCGCGAAAACGTGTCCGCTCTGCCGCTCCACGTCGGGCTTAGTTGCAATTCGTTCGCAACTGCATTGACATTTCCGTGCGCTGCGTCATGTTTAATGCAACTCATTCGCAATAGCGGTTCACGGGCGATGCTGGACAAACTTCAGGCGGGCGGCGGCGAGGGTCTTGGCTGGCGGCGCGAGCGCGGCGATCCCGCGCTTTCCGAGGTGCATGGCAGCATCGCCGTGCCGAAGAAGCGCGGCTTCTGGCGCTTCGCCGCCTTTCTCGGCCCGGGCTATCTCGTCGCCACAGGCTATATGGACCCCGGCAACTGGGCGACCTCGCTCGCCGGCGGCTCGCGCTTCGGCTACAGCCTGCTGGTCGTCGCGCTGCTCTCCAACATGATCGCCATCCTGCTGCAGGCGCTGTGCTCGCGGCTCGGCATCGCATCGGGGCGCGACCTCGCCCAGGCTTGCCGCGACGCCTTCCCGCGCTCGGTTGGCTTCGTGCTGTGGATCCTCGCCGAGGCGGCGATCTGCGCCACCGATCTCGCCGAGGTGATCGGCACCGCCATCGGCCTGAACCTGCTCTTCGGCATCCCGCTGGAAATCGGCGTGGTCATCACCGCGCTCGACGTTTTCCTGATCCTGTGGCTGCAGAATCTCGGCTTCCGTTTCGTCGAGGCGCTGATCGTGGCGCTGCTCTTCGTCATCGCCACCTGCTTCGGCATCCAGATCGCGCTGGCCGATCCGAACTGGGGCGACGTGATCCGCGGCTTCGCGCCGACGACCGACATCGTGACCAATCCGGACATGCTCTATCTCGCGCTCGGCATCCTCGGCGCGACGGTGATGCCGCATAATCTCTACTTGCACTCGGCCATCGTGCAGACGCGCCGGCATGAGGACACTCTGGAGGGCAAGCGCGAGGCGATCCGGCTCGCCACCTGGGATTCGACGCTGGCGCTGATGTTCGCGCTGACCATCAACGCCTCCATCCTCATCCTCGCCGCCTCGACCTTCCATGCCGGCGGCACCGGCGAGATTGCCGATCTGGGCAAGGCGCACGAACTGCTCAACCCGCTGCTCGGCAGCGCCCTCGCCCCGACCCTGTTCGCCGTCGCGCTGCTGTGCTGCGGGCTGAGCTCGACGGTGACGGCGACCATTGCCGGGCAGGCGGTGATGGAAGGCTTCCTCAACATCCGCCTCGCGCCATGGCTGCGCCGGCTGATCACCCGCGCCATCGCCATCGTGCCGGCGGCCTCGGTCACGATCGCCTATGGCGAGAGCGGGGCGGGGGCGCTCCTCATCCTCAGCCAGGTCATACTGAGCCTTCAACTGCCCTTCGCCATCGTGCCGCTGATCATGTTCACCTCCGACAGGCGCAAGCTCGGCCCGCTCGTCGCGCCGCGCTGGCAGATCGTGCTGGCCTCGCTGGCGGCGGCGCTGATCATCGCGCTGAACATGAAGCTGCTGTTCGACTTCATCACCGGCGCTTGATCGCCGGAGCGGGCGGGGGACGAAGGTCCGTCTTGCGTCCGTCGCCGTGCGGGGGTCTCATCGTTCCGTCGGGCCGCTTCGGGCCGGGGACGAGGGCGAGGGTGGACAGCGGAACCAGCTTCTTCGGCGACCTGCTCGGCTCGATCGCCGAGCGCGGCCGTGCGCTTCTCGACATTGGTCGCGAGCGCCGGCCGGCCGGTGCGGTGCGCGCCGCCGGGGTGGCGGAGCTGTGCGAGCGGCTGCTCTCCGGTCAGGGCGAGGCGTCGGGCGTGGCGCTGGCCCGCGAAATCCTTATCGCCTATCGCGGCCTGAAAACCGGCGAGCGCGTCGCCTTTTTCGAGGCCCTGCTGTCGGCCTTCGGAGCGGATGCGGCACGGCTCGACAAGGCCATCGCCGCCCATGTCGCCGCGCCCTCCGGCCGCACCGTCGCCGAGCTGCACGCCGCCAGCGAGCCGCGCCGGCAGGAGCTGGTGCGCCGGCTCAACCTCGCGCCCGGCGCCACCGGCCAGCTCGTCGCCATGCGGGCCGATCTTCTCGAAGCCCTGCCGCGCCGCCCCGATCTCGCCGGAATCGACCGCGATTTCACCCATCTCTTCGCTTCCTGGTTCAATCGGGGGTTCCTCGTGCTCCGCCGGATCGACTGGTCGACCCCTGCCAACGTCCTCGAAAAGATCATCCGCTACGAGGCGGTGCACGAAATCCGCGACTGGAACGACCTGCGTGCGCGCGTCGATTCGCCGGACCGGCGCTGCTACGCCTTCTTCCATCCCGCGCTGGTCGACGAGCCGCTGATCTTCGTCGAGGTGGCGCTGACCAAAGACGCGCCCCCTGCCATCGCCCCGATCCTCGACGTGAAGCGTACGCCGCTCGACCCGCAGACGGCGCGCACGGCGGTGTTCTATTCCATCTCGAACTGCCAGAAGGGGCTGGGCGGCGTCACCTTCGGCAACTTCCTCATCAAACAGGTGGTGGAGGAGATTTCCCGCGAATTCCCAGAGCTGCGCACCTATGTGACGCTCTCGCCGGTGCCCGGTTTCCGGGGCTGGCTCGATGCCGAGATCGCCAGCGAGGCCTCGCTCGTCGTCACCGAAGCCGACCGCGCCGCGCTGGCCCCGCTCGCCGCCGTCGTGCCGGACGAAGAGGCGCGCGCGGCGCTGCAGCCGCTGATCGAGGCGCTGGCGGCGCATTATTTCCTGATCGCACGCTCGGCCAAGGGCAAGCCGCTCGACCCGGTGGCGCGCTTCCATCTCGGCAACGGGGCGCGTCTGGAGCGCATCAACGCTTTCGGCGACCTCTCTTCGCGCGGCATGAAGCAGGCCTACGGGCTGATGGTGAACTACCGCTACGTGCTGGAGGACATCGAGAAGAACCACGAGGCCTTCTTCGACCGCGGCACCGTCGTCGCCAGCCCGCCGGTGAAGAAGCTGCTGCGCGCGGAAAGCCAGCAGAAGCTGCCGGCTGTGCGCGAGAGCGCGGGGTAGGGCGGGGCCGCCGTCCTCCTTGACAGGGCCGTCCCCGCTGTGCCCGATGCCGGCGGTATCCTGTCGGGCGTGCGGAGCGGTCCATGCGGTTTCTTCCCCATCTGCTGAAGCGCTTCGTGCACAAGGGCCAGCTCGTCGTGATCGAGCCGGCCGGCCAGCGCACCTATTTCGGCAGCGGGGAGGACGGGCCGACCGTCGTCATGCGCCTGCACGACGACAGGCTCGACCGCGAGCTGTTCTTCAACCCCGAGCTGGTCGCCGCCGAGGCCTATATGGACGGCAGGCTGACCTTCGAGGACGGGTCGAGCGTCTACGACTTCCTCTACCTGTTCTCGATCAACCGGCGCGGCCTCGCCTCGCATCCGGTACAGCAGGCGCTGCGGCGGAGCTGGCGCGCCCTCAAGAGGTGGCACCAATCCAACCCGCTCGGCCGCTCGGCGACCAATGCGCAGAGCCATTATGACCATCCCCCGGAGTTCTACGCGCTCTGGCTCGACAGCCGGATGATCTATTCCTGCGCCTATTTCCCCACCCCCGACGCCTCGCTGGAGGAGGCGCAGGAGGCCAAGCTGCGCCATATCGCGGCCAAGCTGAAGCTGGAGCCCGGCATGCGGGTGGCGGAGATCGGCTCGGGCTGGGGCGCGCTCGCCATCTATCTGGCGAAGCTGGGCGTGCATGTCACTGCCATCAACGTCGCCACCGAGCAGCTCGCGGAATCGCGCAAGCGCGCCGAGGCGGCGGGCGTCGCCGACCGCATCACCTTCTTCGAGCGCGACTATCGGGAGCTGACCGGCACCTATGACCGCATCGTCTCCGTGGGCATGATGGAGCATGTCGGCGTCAACCATTTCGACGAGTATTTCGGCACCATCAAGCGCCTGCTGGCGCCCGGCGGCTTCGCCATGATCCACGCCATCGGCCGCATGTCGCCGCCCGGCTCAACGGCGCCCTTCATCCGCAAATACATCTTCCCCGGCGGCTATGTGCCGGCGATGTCGGAGGTGTTCGCCTCGCTGGAGCGGGTGGGGCTGTGGACCGGCGACTGCGAGATCCTGCGCCTGCACTATTACTGGACCATCCGCCACTGGCGGGTGAACTTCGAGGCGAAGCGCGCCGAGGTGGTCGAGATGATGGGCGAACGCTTCGCCCGCATGTGGGAGTTCTACCTGGTCGCCGTTGAGCTCGGCTTCCTGCACGGCTCGAACATGGTCTACCAGCTCCTGCTCTCGAACGAGCGCGACGACGTGCCCGTCATCCGGGACTTCATCGTCGACGAGGAGCGCGCGCTGGCAGGGCAATAATCTCGCAATGCCGGCCGAGCGCGGCGCGCGCCGGGATTGCTGAGATGCTTGTGCGATCCAGGATCGGCCTTTGGCCGTCCGGGATGACGATCAGGAGCGGGCGCCGTAAGTGGCGAGGAAGGCGCGCACGCCGCGGTCGACATGTTCCTCGATCTGCGCCGCGCTCGGCTGCTCCCCGACGCCGAAGAGCAGGCCCTTCACCGCGTTGCTCTGGCACATGTTGAAGAACATGTAGGCCGCAGCGAGATCGTCGTCGAGTTCGAGGCGGCCGAGATCGGCCTGCCGGCGCAGCAGCTCGGCGAGGCGCTGGCCGCCATGGCAGGGGCCGGCATCGAAGAAGGTGCGGCCGACGCGCGGGAATTTCTCCGCCACCGCGATGACCATGCGGATCAGCTTGATGTGGTCGGGCTGAACCATCATCGTCATGAAGGACACGCCGATGCGCCGCAGCAGGGCCTCGACATTGTCGATGGAGGGGTCGACCTCGAACAGGTGCTCGGCGGAGCGGGCGCGGTCGTTCTGCACGAGCGCCTCGAACAGCTCTTCCTTGCTGCCGAAATAGACATAGATCGTCGCCTTCGAGACGCCGGCGGCGCGGGCCACCTCGTCCATGCTCGCGCCGTCGAAGCCCTTGTCGAAGAAGACGCGGCGGGCGCCGTCGATGATATCGCGGCGCTTGGCGGATTCGGCATCCGGTCGCGCAGGTGCCGTGTCGGTCATGCTCATTGCTGTCTCCCGGCCTCCTGATAGGGCGATCCGGCCTCTTTTGTCAAAGCAGTTGACTAAACGGTTTAGTTTGATATGTAAAGCAGGAAATGAACTGAACGGTTTAGTTGACGTACCGGAGGGCGGCATGGCTCAGGCAGATATCAAGATCGTGGACGAGGCCGGGGCGGATCGCCCGCGCGGCAGCGAGCCGGTGCCGATCACCTCGCGCCGGCCCGGCCCCGCGTCACCGGCAGGGGAGGCGGCACCGCCCCAGGCTTCCGCCACCGCCACAGAGGAGGCACCGGCCCGTCCGCGCTCGCGTCGCAGGGTGGTCATTGCCGCCGTGCTGGCGCTGGTACTGGCGGGCGGTGGCTATTACGGGCTCGACTGGTGGCGCACCGGGCGCTTCCTTGTCTCCACTGACGATGCCTATGTCGGCGCCGACACCTCGGTGCTGGCCGCCAAGGTGGCCGGCCATATCGTGGCGGTGGAGGTCGACGCCAACCAGCCGGTGAAGGCCGGCGACGTCATCGCCCGTATCGACGATGGTGACTACCGGCTCGCCCTGCAGGCCGCCGAAGGCAAGATCGCCACCCAGCAGGCCGCCATCGACCGCTTCGGCCAGCAGATCGAGGCGGCGCGGGCCGGCGTCGATCAGGCGAAGGCCCAGCTCGTCGCCGACGAGGCCGAGCTGAACCGCACGCAGCTCGAATTCGACCGCCAGACGGAGCTGGTGAAGTCGCAATATTCCAGCCGCGCCACGCTCGACAACACCCGCGCCGACCGCGACAAGGCGCAGGCGACGGTGGATGCCGCCCGTGCCGCGCTGGCCTCGGCGCAGGCCAATATCGCCGTGCTCGACGCCCAGCGCACCGAGGCGGCGCGCGTGCTCGACGAATACCGCACCGCTCGCGACCAGGCCCAGCGCGATCTCGACTTCACCGTGGTGAAGGCGCCCTTCGACGGCATCGTCGGCAACCGCGCCGTGCAGGTGGGCGAGCTGGTTCAGGCCGGCACGCGGCTGGCGGCGCTGGTGCCGCTGTCGCAGGTCTATGTCGACGCGAACTTCAAGGAAACCCAACTCGGCGCGCTGCATGCGGGCCAGACCGTTCATGTCGAGGTCGACGCCTATCCGGACGAGGATTTCCACGGCCGGGTGGTGAGCGTGGCGCCGGCCTCGGGCTCGGTGTTCAGCCTGCTGCCGCCGGAGAATGCGACCGGCAACTTCACCAAGATCGTCCAGCGCGTGCCGGTGCGCATCGAGCTCGACGCCGCCGCCCGCGCCAAGGCCGAGCTGCGGCCGGGCATGTCGGTGGTCGCCACCGTCGATACGCGCACCGCCGACTAGGCCGGAGGCCGCCATGTCCGACATCACAGCGGGATCAGCACCGGGAGCGGCGCCGCGCGCGGCCTCCAGCGAAGGACGGCGCATGTTCGCCTTCCTGTGCATGGTGTTCGGCATGTTCATGGCGATCCTGGACATCCAGATCGTCTCGGCCTCGCTCTCCGAGATCCAGGCGGGCCTCGCCGCCTCCTCGGACGAGATTTCCTGGGTGCAGACGAGCTACCTCATCGCCGAGGTGGTGATGATCCCGCTCTCCGGCTTCCTGTCGCGGGCGTTGTCGACCCGCTGGCTGTTCGCCGCGTCGGCGGTCGGCTTCACCGTCATGAGCTTCATGTGCGCGACGGCGACCTCGATCCACGAGATGATCATCTACCGCGCGCTGCAGGGCTTCCTCGGCGGCGGCATGATCCCGACCGTGTTCGCCGCCGCCTATTCGGTGTTCCCGCGCGAGAAGCAGTCGGTCGTCACCCCGCTGATCGGGCTCGTGGCGACGCTGGCGCCAACCATCGGCCCGACCATCGGCGGCTATCTCACCGACCTGTTCTCCTGGCACTGGCTGTTTCTCGTCAACATCATTCCCGGCATCTTCGTGATCATCACCACGGTGACGCTGGTCGATTTCGACGAGCCGGACTTCGCGCTGCTCGACCGTTTCGACTGGTGGGGGCTACTTTTCATGGCCGGCTTCCTCGGCAGCCTCGAATTCGTGCTGGAGGAGGGGCCGACCAATGACTGGTTCGAGGACCAGTGGATATTCCTCTTCGCGATCGTCGGCGTCGTTTCGGCGGTGGCCTTCTTCGCCCGGGTGTTCATGGCGCGCGAACCGGTGGTCGACCTGCGCGCGTTCGCCAACCGCAATTTCTCGGTCGGGTCGGCCTTCTCCTTCGTCGTCGGCATCGGCCTCTACGGGCTGACCTATCTCTACCCGCTCTATCTGGCGCGGGTGCGCGGCTACTCGGCGCTGATGATCGGCGAGACCATGTTCGTCTCGGGCCTCGCGATGTTCCTGTGCGCGCCCATTGCCGGCCGGCTGATGGGCAAGGTCGATCCGCGCGCCATGATCGCCTTCGGCTTCGGCGCCTTCGCGGTCGGCACCTGGCAGGTCACGGGGCTGACCAAGGACTGGGACTTCTGGGAGCTGCTCGTTCCCCAGATCCTGCGCGGCGTCGGCATCATGATGGCGATGATCCCGGTCAACAACATCTCGCTCGGCACCCTGCCGCCGGCGCAGCTCAAGAACGCCTCGGGCCTGTTCAACCTCATGCGCAATCTCGGCGGCGCGGTCGGGCTGGCGCTGATCAATACCGTGCTCAACGACCGCTGGGACCTGCATCTCGCCCGCCTGCACGAGAACGTGCAATGGGCGAACGGCGTCGCCGTCGAGCGGCTGGATTCGATGACGAAGGCGCTCGGTGCGCTGGGCTCGGACGCGCAGGTCGCGGCGCTGAAGAAGATGGCCGGGCAGGTGCGCATTCAGGCCGAGGTGATGGCGTTCGCCGATGTCTTCCTCGGGCTCACCGTGCTGTTCGCGCTGCTGCTCGTCGCCTCGCCGCTCATGAGCCGACCCGCGCGCGGCGCGGGCGGGGGCGGCGGGCACTGAGGGCAGGCAAGGGGGAGGGCGCTCGGGCGTTCTCCCTTGCCGTCCGACCCGCACTCGGGTAAACACCCGCACAGAGAGCAACCTCGCGAGAGCCGCCGTGACGATATCGTCCGCCCGCCGCTTTGCCGCGACCCCGGCCGCCCTGCGGCTCACGGGGCAGGTTCTGCTCGCGTCCGGCCTCCTTCTTAGCCGCCCCTGAGGGCCGGCCGGGCTTATGCCTGGGCGCTCAGGGGACGACGCCTCCACCATCTGCCGACCAGACCATTCGCGCCGGACGCAGCCCACGAGCTCCCGGCCGCAGGACGCCGAGAAGGAAGCCTCACCATGTCCATCGACCACGACCGCGTCGTCATTTTCGACACCACGCTGCGCGACGGCGAACAGTGCCCCGGCGCCTCCATGACGCTGGAGGAGAAGCTGGAGGTTGCCGAGCTGCTCGACACCATGGGCGTCGATGTCATCGAGGCCGGCTTCCCCATCGCCTCGAACGGTGATTTCGAGAGCGTCGCCGAGATCGCCCGCCGCACCAAGCGTGCGACCGTCGCCGGCCTCGCCCGCGCCATTCCCGCCGACATCGCCCGCGCCGGCGAGGCGGTGAAGCACGCGCACCGCCCGCGCATCCACACCTTCGTGTCGACCTCGCCGATCCATCTCGAACACCAGATGCGCAAGACGCAGGATCAGGTGATCGACATCATCACCGCCACGGTGACGCAGGCGCGCAACCTCGTCGACAATGTGGAATGGTCTGCGATGGACGCCACCCGCACGCCGATCGACTACCTCCAGCGCTGCGTCGAGACGGCGGTGAAGGCCGGCGCCACCACCATCAACCTGCCCGACACGGTCGGCTACGCCACGCCCACCGAATACGAGGCGATGTTCCGCCAGGTGCGTGCCTACATCATGGAGCGGGTGCCGAACGGCGAGCAGATTATCTTCTCCGCCCATTGCCACGACGATCTCGGCCTCGCCGTCGCCAATTCGCTGGCGGCGCTAGCCGGCGGCGCGCGGCAGATCGAATGCACCATCAACGGCCTCGGCGAGCGCGCGGGCAACGCGGCGCTGGAAGAGGTGGTGATGGCGATCAAGACGCGCGGCGACGTGCTGCCCTTCGCCACCGGCATCGAGGCGACCATGCTGACCCGCGCCTCCAAGCTGGTCTCGGCGGTGACGTCCTTCCCGGTGCAGTACAACAAGGCCATCGTCGGCCGGAACGCCTTCGCCCATGAGAGCGGCATCCATCAGGACGGCATGCTCAAGAACAACACCACCTACGAGATCATGACCCCCGACAGCGTCGGCGTGTCGAAGACCTCGCTGGTGATGGGCAAGCATTCCGGCCGCGCCGCGTTCCGCGACAAGCTGAAGGCGCTGGGCTACGAGCTGGGCGAGAACGCGCTGAACGACGCCTTCAGCCGCTTCAAGGAACTCGCCGACCGCAAGAAGGTGGTCTATGACGAGGACATCGAGGCGCTGGTCGATCACGAGATCGCCGCCGCGCATGACCGCATGAAGCTGATCTCGCTGAGCGTCATCGCCGGCAGCCACGGCCCGCAGCGCGCCACCATGAAGATGAAGGTGGACGGCGTCCTCGTGACCGAGGAATGCGAGGGCAACGGCCCGGTGGACGCGGTGTTCAACTGCATCAAGGCCATCGTCCCGCATGAGGCGAAGCTGGCGCTCTATCAGGTCCACGCCGTCACCGAGGGCACGGACGCGCAGGCGGAAGTGTCTGTGCGGCTGGAGGACGGCGACAAGGCGGTGACCGGGCGCGGTTCCGACCCCGACACGCTGGTCGCCTCGGCGCAGGCCTACATCATCGCCCTCAACAAGCTGGCGACCAAGCGCAACAGCCTGAACGCGCAGGCCCAGCCCGCCGCCGAGTGATCCTCGCGCGTCCGACGCGCGATTGAAGGACGAGAGCCCCGGCAGTGCCGGGGCTCTTTTCATTCGGACGGTGCCTATTGCGCGCCGGGGACCATGGGAGGCTGACCCGGCGGCTTGCCGCCCCCGGGGCCGCCCGCTCCGCCTCCCGGTCCGCCCGGTCCGCCGCCGGGGGCGCCCCCTTGCGGGCGCGGCTGTCCTTGAGGCGGGCGCTGCGGCTGGCCCGGCATGGGCCGGGCCAGCGCGGGCGCGGCCTGAGGCGGCCGCTGGGGCCCACCCACGCCCGGCGGCTGCTGCGCGCCCTGCTGGCGCTGCTGCACCTGCTGCTGCCGCGCGCGCTGCTGTTCCTTCTGCGCTTCTTGCCGCTCGCGGCGCTGCTGTTCCGTCTGCTGCTGCTTCTGCTGGCGCTCCTGCTGCCGGACGCGCTGCTGCTCCTGCTGGGCATCGCGCTTCTGCTGGTTCTGCTGACGTTCGGCCTCGCGCTGGCGCTCGCGGTCCTGCTGCTGTTGCTGGCGGGCGCGCTGCTGCTCCTGCTGCGCTTCCTGCTTACGCTTGGTTTCGGCTTCCTGCTGCTGGCGACGCTCCTGCTGCCGGCGCTGCGCCTCGCCCTGCTGCGGCTGGGGGGCGGCGCCGGGGGGCGCCTCGGCCGGGCGAGGTCCGGGAACCGGGCCGGGGCCGCCCGCCCCGTCCTGCACCGCGCCGGGCGGCGTGCCAGGTCGGGCGCGGTCGCCCGGACCGTTGTTCGGGCCGCCGGGAGCACCGGGAACACCCGGATTCACGCCCTGTGCGCCGGGGCCACCGGGTCCGCCGGGAGTCGTGCCGGGCGCACGGGGGCCGCCCGGCACGACGGCGGGACTACCGGGGCGGGCCGGATTGGTGCCGGGCGAGCCGGGACCACCGGGGCGCGGGCCGGGCTGGTTCTCTACACGGTCGACCACCTGCTGGGCCTTGGCGGCCTGCCCGGCGCGCAGCTTCTCATAAGCCGCGCGGCGCTTTTCAATCGCCTCGCGCTGCTGGCGCTGGAAAACGTCTGACCGCGCGTCGGCCTGCCGGCGCTCCTCTCGCAGCCGGTCGGCCCGGTCGCGCTCCAGTTCGCGCACCTGCCGGCGGTAGCGGTCGGGATCCTCGAAGCGGTGCTCGCGCAGATCGCGGCGGCCATTGGGGTCAAGCACGTTCAGGAGTGCGACTGACGGCGCGAGCAGCCCCGGCACATCGCGTTCTTCACGCACATATTGGCGGATCAGCGGGCGGCGGTCGGGCTCGATGTCGCGGACATAGCGCGGCGGCGGGCCGAGCCGGCCGCCGAAGTCGAGACGCGGCGCGTAGATGCCGAGCCGGCCGCCGCGCCCGTCGAAGAAGACGTCGTCGCGCCGGTCGACGTAATAGACTTCGCGCGTCACCAGCCGCTCGCGAACCGGCGCGTCGTAGACGCTGTAGCCGAAGCCGCGATTGACGTAATAGCCGTTATCCCAGCGCGGCTCGTAGATGTCCGGCGCGGCCGCGAGATAGACGTTGATCTGCGGGATCGGCGCGACATGGATCGCGATGTCTTCCTCCGCCATGTAGCGATCCTCGACGAAGACCCAGCTCTCCGCCACCGGCGGGGCGTAATATTGCGGCTGGCCGACGGCGAAGCCGGGCCGGTCCGGCGCCACCGGGGCCCAGCCCGTGCGGCCGCCGCCGCGCCGCCACGTCACCCAGGCCGGGGCCCAGGTATCGCCGGGTACCCAGAACCAGCCATAGGCGGGATCGTAGCCCCAGCGGCCGTAATGATAGGTGGCCCAGCCGAACGGCTCGTAGGATTCCCAGTACCAGCCATATTGCTCGGTCCACACCCAGCGCCCTTCCTGATAGGGGCGCCAGCCGGGGCCGACATTGGCGGGGATGAAGACGTAGTCATAATCGGGATGCGCCACCCAGGTGCCGAAGCGGCCGAGCTGGTCGTAGAACAGGTTGACGTCCATGGTCGCGGCGGCGTCCTGCGGGCCGGCCTGCGCCAGACGGATCGGGGCGTCCTGCGCCAAAGCGGGGAGCGTCGCGACGCTGGCGAGAAGGCTCGCGCCAAGTCCGGCCACGAGCAAGGGGCGATTGAAGCGAAGCATGGGCACCTCCGGCGGCTCTGCGGTGCTTTCTAACGCCGTCCCCGCCGGAAGGTTTCAAATAGTCGGTAGACGAGACGCGCTAATCTCCCACGAAAAATGCACGTGTGACAGAAAGCGACGAAAATATGGTCCCTTCACGTTGGGATGTTCTTCAGGAAAATCGAGTTTATCCGTTGGTTCAACTGCCGTTGTCGGCAACGCTCTGGACGATGTCTTGAAGGCTCTGAATGGTCTCGGTATCGGTGCCAAGCAGAAATCCATCAACCGAACGTACCGGACGCAGGAAGCGCACGGAATTGGTGAGGAAAACCGCGTCGGCGCCAATCAGCGCGGCGGGGGCCAGCGGGCGCTCTTCCACCGCGAGGCCGAGGGCGGGCGCCGCCTCGATCACCAGCGCGCGCATGATGCCCGGCAGGCAACCCTCCGACAGCGAGGGGGTGATCAGCCGCCCGGCGATCAGCACGAAGAGATTAGCGATGGTGGTGCAGGCGACGCGGCCGCGCGTGTTGAGGATCAGCGCGTCGTCGACGCCGGCCGTGGCGGCTTCCCGCGCGGCGAGTATGTGGTCGAGATAGCCGAGCGTCTTCAGATTGGCGGTGGGCGAGAACTCGTTGCGCCGCCCGCTGGCGGTGATCAGCCGGGCCGGCTGGCCGAGGAGGGAGGGGCTCCACGGCGCGGTCGTCACCGCAATGGTCGGCGCGCCGGTGCTCGCCGGCCAAAGGCCGCGCGCCGCACTGCCCCGCGTCAGCGTGGTGCGGAGGATGGACGGCTTGTCGGTCAGAGCAGCGTCGATGGCCTTCTCGACGAGCGCGCGCTCGACAGCGATGCCGATCGCCGTGCTGGCCGCGATCAGCCGGTCGACATGGCGGGTGCGGGCGAAGACGCGTCCGTCCAGCGCCAGCGCCGTGTCGAACACGCCGTCGCCGAGGGTGAAGCCGCGATCCTCGATGGAGACGGTGATGCTCACGCCGCGCTCTCCCGGCTGCGCGCCAGCGCGAGGAAATTGGCGAGGATGTCGTAGCCGTGCTGGGTGAGCACGGATTCGGGGTGGAACTGCACGCCGAAAGTCGGGTGCGCGCGGTGGGCGAGGCCCATGATCTCGCCGTCCTCGCTCCAGGCGGTGGCCTTGAGCGGCGATCCGTCGTCCAGTTCCACCGCGAGCGAATGGTAGCGCCCGGCCGGGAAGGGGGAGGGCAGGCCGGCGAACACATCGCTTCCCCCATGGCGCACCTGCGAGGCGCGCCCGTGCATCGGCTCCTTTGCCCGCACCACGTGCCCGCCGAAGGCCTGCCCGATGCACTGGTGCCCGAGGCAGATGCCGAGAATGGGCAGACGGCCCGACAGCGCGCGCACCGCGTCGAGCGAGACGCCGGCCTCGTTGGGTGAGCAGGGGCCCGGCGATATGATGAGCGCCTGCGGAGCGCGCGCCTCGATTGCCGCGATATCGAGGGCGTCGTTGCGCACGACCTCCACCTCTTCGCCGAGTTCCGCGAGGTAGCGCGCCACGTTGAAGACGAAGCTGTCGTAATTGTCGATCAGCAGGATCATGCCGATGCCTCCGGCGTGAAGGCGCGGAACAGCCGCTCGGCCTTGGTGAGACTTTCGGCGTGCTCGGCGGCGGGATCGGACAGGGTGGTGATGCCCCCGCCGACGCCGAAGCTCGCCACTCCGTTCTCGACCGTCACGGTGCGGATGGCGATGTTGAGGTCGATGGTGCCGTCGAAGCCGATATAGCCGATGGAGCCGCAATAGACGCCGCGCGGCCGGCCTTCCAGCTCGTGGATGATCTCCATGGCGCGAATCTTCGGCGCGCCGGTGATCGAGCCGCCGGGGAAGGAGGCGGCGATCAGGTCCAGCCCGTCGCGACCTTCGGCCAGTTCGCCCGTCACCACCGAGACGAGGTGATGGACATTGGCATAGGTCTCCAGCCCGCACAGGCGCGGCACCTTCACCGTGCCGGGCCGGCACACGCGCGAGAGATCGTTGCGCAGCAAGTCGACGATCATCACGTTCTCGGCGCGGTCCTTTTCGCTGGCGGTCAGCTCGCGGCCGCGAAAGGCGTCGAGCGTCGGTTCCACCGAGCGCGGCACCGTGCCCTTGATCGGTCGCGTCTCCGCCTCGCGGCCGGCGATCTTCACGAAACGCTCGGGCGAGGAGGACGCGACGATGCGGTCCCCATTGACGATAAGCGCGGCGAAGGTCGCGGGGTTGGCGTGGCGAAGTTGCTCGTAGAGGGCGAGCGGGTCGACATCGCCGACTTCCGCCTCGAAACGCTGGGTGAAATTGGCCTGGAAGATGTCGCCGGCGCGGATGTAGTCGATCGCCCGGCTCACGGCGGCCTTGTAGCCCGCGGCGTCGAAATTCGAACGCCAGCCCTGCGCGACGACCGGGGCGCCGGACGCGGCCGCTGGCGTCGCCAGCCTGGCCGTCGCGTCGGCCAGACGCTCCTGCGCGCGGCGGGCGCGGCGGGCGGGATCGGCCTCCGGCCAGCCGGTGGAGACAAGGAAGGCGCGCTCCGCCACCACGTCGAAGGCAACGACGAGGTCGTAGAAGCCCAGATCGATCTCGGGGCCTTCGCCGGGCTCCGGCGCGAGGGTCGGAAAACGGTCGAACAGGCGGCCGGCCTCATAGGCGAAATAGCCCGCCGCCCCGGCCTGAAAGCCGGCGCCGCCCGGCAGCCGGGGCTGGGTATGGGCCGCGAGCCGGGCGCGCAGCGCTTGCAGCGGCGGCGCGCTCTCGCGCTCGCCGTTCCAGCGGGCCACGCCCGCCTCGACGCGGAAGCGGCCGAACGGCTCGGCCATCGCATAGGACCAGCGCCCGAGGAGCGGATGGCGCATCGCGCTGTCGAGGAAGGTCAGGCCGGGCACGCGCGCGCCGTCGCGCCGCGACAGGCGGCGGGCCGCCTGCCAGGGATCCTGCCAGGCGATTTCGACGACGAGGGGAGGCGGCTCCTGAATCATCCCCCGAATATGGAACGTAGCGGCGCGGCTTCCTAGGGTCCCCACGCGCCCGGCGCGCGGTAGCCTCGAACCGGCGCGGCTCTTGTGCGTTGCGGGGCAGGCCTTTCCGTCGAAAGAGAGGCTTGACGGTTGGGTAAGCCGATGATGGCCTAGGCAAAATAACAACACGCGTCCGCTGCGGCGGCACACTCCGCATACAACGCAACAGAAAGTCTCGGGAGGAACATATGAAGAGTTTCAAGGGCGCGGCGGTCGCGCTGGCCGCTCTCGCGCTGGCGGTCGTGCCGTTCGCCGGCGCCAGGGCGCAGGACTATCCCAACCGGCCGATCACCATGGTGGTGCCCTTCGCGGCCGGCGGCCCGACCGACACGGTCGCCCGCCTCGTCGCCGAATCCATGTCGCGCACGCTCGGCCAGCAGGTGATTGTGGAAAATGTCGGCGGCGCCGGCGGCACCCGCGGCGCCGGACAGGTCGCCAAGGCGACGCCCGACGGCTACACGGTTCTCCTGCACCATATCGGCCAGGCGACCTCGGCGACGCTCTACCGCAAGCTGCCCTACAACGTGCTCACCGACTTCGAGACCGTCGGCCTCGTGACCGACGTGCCGATGACCATGATCGGCAAGTCGACGCTGGAGCCCAAGACCGCCGCCGAGCTGATCGCCTATGTGAAGGACAAGAAGGATGCGGTGATCTACGGCAATGCCGGCGTCGGCTCCGCCTCGCATCTGTGCGGCATGCTGTTCATGTCGGCGCTGGGCACCCAAGTGACGACGGTTCCCTATCAGGGCACCGGCCCGGCGATGAATGACCTCGTCGGCGGCCAGATCGACCTGATGTGCGACCAGACCACCAACACCACCGGCCAGATCAAGGCGGGCAAGGTGAAGGCCTTCGCCGTCACCACCAAGGACCGCGTGAAGTCGCTTCCCGATCTGCCCACCTTCCAGGAGGTCGGTCTGCCCGGCTTCGAGGTTGCGGTGTGGCACGGCATGTACGCGCCCAAGGGCACGCCGAAGGCGGAGATCGACAAGCTCAATGCCGCGCTGAAGGCGGCGCTGCAGGATCCCAAGGTCATCGCCCGCTTCGCCGATCTCGGCACCGAGCCGGTCTCGCAGGAGCGCGCGACGCCGCAGGTCCACAAGGAGTTCCTCGCGGCCGAAGTCGCCAAGTGGAAGCCGGTGATTGAGCAGGCCGGCGTCTTCGCCGACTGACGCGCCCTCTCCCGTCCCTGGCCGCCGCGCCCCCGCAAGGTTGGCGCGGCGGACGGCCTTATGCACCCCGTCCCCGGGAAAACGGCTCCATGACGCGCTTCGTCAAAAGTCCCAAGGATGTCGCCAGCGGCCTCCTGCTGATCCTGCTGGCCGCCTTCTTCGCCTGGCAGGCGCTCGACCTGCCGATGGGCAGGGCCATCCGCATGGGGCCGGGCTATTTCCCGATGATTTTGGCCGGGCTGCTCGGGTTCCTCGGGCTGCTCGTGCTGATCGGCGGGCTGACCGTCCCGGCGGCCGAGGAGGATGCCGGCATCGGCTTCCGGAGATGGCCGTGGCAGGCGCTGGGGCTGGTGACGCTGGCGGTGGTGGTGTTCGGTCTCGGCATCCGCCCGCTCGGCCTCGGGCCCTCCATGGGCCTTGCCGTCTTCCTCTCCGCGCTGGCCAGCCGGCGCTTCAACATCGTCACCGGCCTCGCCTCGGCGGCGATCATGGTGGCGTTCTCCTGGGCGGTGTTCATCAAGGGCCTCGGCCTGCCGCTCCCTTTGCTCGGGCCCTTGCTCGGCGGCTACTGATCGGGAGCGGCGACGATGGAAATCTTCGACAATCTGGCGCTCGGCTTCTCCGTCGCCGTCACCTTCCAGAACATCTTCTACTGCTTCATCGGCGTGCTGCTCGGCACGCTGATCGGGGTGCTGCCGGGTCTCGGCCCGGTGCCGACCATCGCCATGCTGCTGCCGATCACCTTCGGCCTGCCGCCGGTCTCCGCGCTCATCATGCTGGCGGGCATCTATTACGGCGCGCAATATGGCGGCTCGACCACGGCCATCCTCATCAACCTGCCGGGCGAGAGCTCCTCGGTGGTCACGGCCATCGACGGCTACCAGATGGCGCGCAAGGGTCGCGCCGGCGCCGCGCTCGCCACCGCCGCCATCGGCTCCTTCTTCGCCGGATCGGTCGCGACCTTCCTGCTCGCGGTCTTCGCGCCGCCGCTGGCCGACCTCGCGCTGAAATTCGGCCCGCCCGAATATTTCGCGCTGATGGTGCTCGGCCTCGTCGCCTCGGTGGCGCTGGCCGCCGGCTCGGTCATCAAGGCACTGGCCATGGTGGTGCTGGGAATCCTGCTCGGCCTCTCCGGGCAGGACGTCTACACCGGCACGCCGCGCTTCACTTTCGACATGCTGGAACTGGCGGACGGTATCGAGTTCGTCGCGCTCGCCATGGGCGTGTTCGGCATCGGCGAGATCGTGCGCAACCTGGAGGACGAGCACAGCCGAAAGGTGATGGTGCAGAAGGTGAAGGGGTTGCTGTTGTCTAAGGAGGACATCAGGCGGATCGTCGGCCCGATCCTGCGCGGCACCTTCATCGGCTCCTTCCTCGGCATCCTGCCGGGCGGCGGGGCGATCCTGTCCTCTTTTGCCGCCTATTCGATCGAGAAGAAGATTTCCCGGCATCCGGAGGAGTTCGGCAAGGGCGCCATCGAGGCGGTCGCCGCGCCGGAGAGCGCCAACAATGCCGGCGCGCAGACCTCCTTCATCCCCATGCTCACGCTGGGCATCCCCTCCAACCCTGTCATGGCGCTGATGATCGGCGCGCTGATCATCCAGGGCATCGTGCCGGGACCGAACGTGGTCAACGAGCAGCCGAGCCTGTTCTGGGGAATCATCGCCTCGATGTGGATCGGGAACCTGATGCTGGTGGTGCTCAACCTGCCGCTGATCGGCATGTGGGTGCGCCTGCTCACCGTGCCCTACCACATCCTTTTCCCGCTCATCGTCGGCTTCTGCTGCATCGGCGTCTACAGCGTGAACAACAACGCGCTGGACGTCTTCACCATGGCCCTGTTCGGGGTGGTCGGCTACGTGCTGGTGAAGCTCGACTGCGAGCCCGCGCCGCTGCTGCTCGGCTTCATCATCGGCCCGATGCTGGAGGAGTATCTGCGCCGGGCCATGCTGATCTCGCGCGGCGACCCGACCGTGTTCTTCACCCGCCCGATCTCCGCGACCATGCTCGCGCTGGCCGTGCTGGCGCTCGCCGTGGTCCTGCTGCCCTCCGTGCGGCGTCGCCGCGAGGAAGCTTTCAAAGAATGAGGATGACGGGCTGTCACGGTATGGACACGCCCGAATCCCTCTGCTACACGACCCCCCGTTCGCGGCGCCACGGCCTCGCGACACCCGGTTCGGGCGCATAGCTCAGTTGGTAGAGCAGCTGACTCTTAATCAGCGGGTCCTAGGTTCGAGCCCTAGTGCGCCCACCATTCCATCCCTGATGGTGGTTTCCCGAACGGTGACGGCGGCAGCGCCGCTTTCGACATACGGTCGCTCGCCGCGCAACCGATATGTGCGCATGCGAATTGATCCGATAATATGAGTCGCGACCCGCGCTTGGCGCGCAACCTGCTGCGCGTCGGTGGGCGGGGCCATCGGAGACGTGATTTCCGACCCATGTTCGAGTGGATCGACGGCGTGGATACGCCGCTGCTGATCGTCGATATCGGCGCGTCGCTGATTGTGGCGGCGAACCGCCCGGCGCGCGCCTTCTTCGATGGCGCCCTCGACCGCGCATTGCCGGCGCCCTTCGCCGAGATCGTGCACGTCGCCGGCGCGGTGCCGTGGCCGGAACTGGTCCAGCCGGAGCTCGATGGGCGCGCGCGGGCCTTCCCGATGCTGCTGCCCGGCAATGGCAGGACGGTCCATTGCAGCGTCCGGCCGCTGACCGACACGCACCGTCTGATCAACCTGATGCCGGCGGTCGGCCGCGACTTCCAGAACACGCTGCTGGAGATCCTCGACGACCTGCCGGTCGGCATCGAGATCTATAACAGGGACCTCATCGGCACCTTCTACAACAAGGCCTCCGACGAGCTCTTCCTCTACGACCAGAAGCCCATCGTCCATCATGACGACTGGTGGGAATTCGGCTTCCCCGATCCGCAGGAGCGCGCGGCCGCCTATGCCGAGTGGAAGGCGAAGACCGAGCTGTCGCGCCAGAACCCCGCGCAGGTCCAGTACAGCGAATGGAAGGTGCGCTGCAACGACGGCTCCACGCGGAACGTGCAGTTCCGCTATCGCTGGGTGCGCGATCATTACGTGCTCGCGCTGTGGGACGTGACCACCGAGCGCGAGACCGAGCGCCACCTGCGCGATCTCGCCGTCTCGGACCCGCTCACCGGCCTGTGGAACCGGCGGCGGCTGGTCGAGGACGGCCATCGTGCCCTCGCGCTCGGGCAGTCCGAGGGCTCCACCTGCTCGCTGCTGATGCTCGACCTCGACCGCTTCAAGCAGATCAATGACGGCCACGGCCACGCGGCGGGCGACGAGGTGCTGCGCGCGGTGGCCGAGCGCGGGCTGGCGCAGCTGCGCCGTTCGGACATCATGGCGCGCATCGGCGGCGAGGAATTCGCGGTGTTGCTGCCGCGCACCAGCGGCGAGGACGCCCGCGCCATCGCCGCGCGCATGCTGGAGGCGCTGAGCGTGCCGGTGGCGCTCGGCGACGGCACCGTCATCGAGGTCACGGCGAGCATCGGCGTCACCTGGACCGGGCCGGCGGGCGAGGATTTCGCCGCTCTGCTGCGCCGTTGCGACCAGGCGCTCTACGAGGCGAAATCGGACGGGCGGAACCGCATCGTGGTCTTTCCCCCGCCGGCACCGTGACGGGGCGGCCTTTCGCCGAGGCGGGGTCGTCCCCATATCCGCAGCGGTCGCGGCCTGCCGCCGTCGTCCGCACGCCGGGAGAGCCCAGATTTCCGACCGCCTTTCCATGCTCTGCGCCCATTGCCAGCGTTGCGGGCGCCGTTCCGCGCTCGGGCGGGCCGATGCCGGCGCGCTGGAGGCGCGCGGGCCGGACGAGCCGGCGCCGCGCCTGCGTTGCGACATGTGCGGCGGGCGCCGCGTGAAGCTGTTCAATGCGCGCGGGCCGACCGAGATGCTCGCCTTTCTCACCGGCCGGCTCTAGCCACCGAACCAAACGCCTCCGCCCGCGTTTACTCGCCGACAGGCGCACGATGCGCCGCAGACAGCAAGGTGAGGCGCGAGAGCGATGGTCGAACCCAAGATCAGCAACGGAATCCACAAGGATGAGGCGGAGGCGCCGGCCACGGGGGCGATGACGCATGGCGAGACGCCGGCAGGGGAGAGTTCCGCCTCGGCGCCCATGTCGGCCACCACGCGTCCCCGCATCGCCGGCCGTCCCGGCCGCGAGGAGGGTGATGAGGAGCGTAGCGCCCGCCGCGCGGCCCGTGAGCTCTGGGCGATGGCGGATGGCCATCCGCTGCGATCCTATTCCTTCGGCACGGTGGTCACCGCCGGCCTCCTCGGCTTCGTGATCGGTCGGCTGTTCGCTCGTTGACCTCACACCGCCCTGACAGTTATCGACCGGGCGGCGCATTGGCGCCGTCCGGTGTCGCTATTTATGGAACCTGTCCATGCAGACCCTCACCGTCCGCCATGTCACGCGCTACAACTACGCCAATCCCGTCGTCTTCCAGCCGCACCGGCTGATGCTGCGCCCGCGCGACAGCCACGATCTGCGGATGGTGAATGCGAGCCTCGTGCTGTCGCCGCACGCCAATGTGCGCTGGGTGCACGATGTGTTCGGCAATTCCGTCGCCTTCGTCGATTTCATCGAGCCGTCGAACGAGCTGACGATTGAGAGCGTGCTGGCCATCGAGCGTTACGGCGCGGGCGGGCTGGTGTTCGAGCTCGACGAGAGCGCCAAATCGTATCCCTTCGTGTACTCGCCCGACGACCGCATCGACCTCGGCCGCATGCTCGACTGCCACTATCCCGACCCCGGCAACGAGCTGGAGAACTGGGCGAAGGGCTTCGTCGCCGCGCGGCCGACCGACACGATGGCGCTGCTCACCGACCTCAACAACGGGATCAACCAGGGCTTCGCCTACAGGCTACGCCACGAGGAGGGCACGCAGACGCCGCAGGAAACGCTGAAGCTCGGCACGGGCTCGTGCCGCGATTTCGCGCTGCTGCTGATCGAGGCGGCGCGCGCGCTCGGCTTCGGCGCCAGGTTCGTCACCGGCTATCTCTACGATCCGGCGCTGGATGGCGACGCGTCCGTCGTGGTCGGTGCCGGCGCGACCCATGCCTGGGCGGACATCTACCTTCCGGGCGCCGGCTGGGTGGAGTTCGACCCGACGAACGGCACCATCGCCGCCGACAATCTCATCCGCGTCGCCGTGACGCGCGACCCGACCCAGGCCGTGCCGGTGGCGGGCGGCTTCACCGGTGGCACGGGCGACTATCTCGGCATGACGGTGGATGTCTCGGTGCGCTCGGTCGCGCCCGCTCCGATGGCGGCCTGATCCTCTGCGCCCGACCAAGAAAAAAGGCCCGCCGCGAGGCGGGCCTTTCCTTTTGAGGCGGAAAGGGCGTCAGGCGCCCACGCTCTCCAGTGTCGGGTAGTCGGTATAGCCCTTGGCGCCGCCGCCATAGAGCGTGTCGCGGTCGAGCTCGTTGAAGGGTGCGCCACGGCGCAGTCGGTCCACCGCGTCCGGCGAGGAGATGAACGCCTTGCCGAAGGCGACGAGATCCGCCTTGCCGCTGGCGACCACGGTCTCGGCCATCGCCTTGTCATAGCCGTTGTTCACCATCCAGGTGCCGCTGTAGCGCTTGTGCAGCGCCTCGAAGTCGAAGTCCGGCACGATGTCGCGCGGGCCACCGGTGGCCCCTTCGATCATGTGGACATAGACCGGGTGGAAGCTCTCCACCACGTCGAGCACATGGGCGAACAGCGCCTGCGGATCGCTGTCGGAAAGGTCGTTGGCCGGGGTGACGGGCGAGAGGCGGATGCCGGTGCGCGCGGCGCCGATCTCGCCGGTGACGGCGGCCAGCACTTCCTTCAGGAAGCGGGTGCGGTTCTCGATGGAGCCGCCATAAGCATCGGTGCGCCTGTTGGCGCCGTCGCGCAGGAACTGGTCGATCAGATAGCCATTGGCGCCGTGGATCTCGACGCCGTCGAAGCCGGCGCGGATCGCGTTGGCGGCGGCCTTGCGGAAGTCGTCGACGATGCCGGGGATCTCTTCCAGCGTCAGCGCACGCGGCTCGTCCACCTCGGCGAAGCCGTTATTGACGAAGGTCTTGGTGTTGGCGCGCACGGCGGAGGGGGCCAGCGGCGCGGCGCCGCCCGGCTGCAGCGAGCGGTGCGAGACGCGCCCGACATGCCAGAGCTGCACGAAGATGCGCCCGCCCTTGGCGTGCACGGCGCCGGTGACGGCTTTCCAGCCATCGACCTGCGCGTCGGTGAAGATGCCGGGCGTGTCCTGATAGCCCTGCGCGGTGTCGGAAACCTGCGTCGCCTCGGTGACGATGAGGCCGGCGGAGGCGCGCTGGGCGTAATATTCGGCGGCGAGCGGGGCGGGCACGAGGCCGGCGCCGGCGCGGTTGCGCGTCAGCGGGGCCATGACGATGCGGTTCGACAGCTCGATGTCGCCAAGGCGGTAGCTGTCGAAGAGCGAGGGATGGGCGGTCATGGAATGTCCTGTCCTGAAACGAGGAGCGTTGTGGCTTTCGGCGATCACTTAAGCATTCGCTGCCGAGTTCCAAGAGATGCCGCTGCGGCGTGGCGGCGTTGCAACATCGGCATGGGATCGGTCGGTCTGGCGGTTTATGCGGGCTTTACGTTCGGGCGCCCCAACTCACATCGAAATCCAATCCGGCCGTGTCTAGCTTCCATCGCGCGGCGCACGCATCGCGCCGTTCATTGTCGATGGAATCCATGCGCACTCTCGAAAAGCGCCTGTTGAACCCGCAAACCCGCCTTCCTGCCTCGTCGCGCGGCCCCGTGCGCATCGTCCGGATGGCGGTGGAGAAGATCGCCGTCGCCGCCCGCCATCTGCATTTCCTTGTCGGCCAGGACCGGCAGGGACACTGGCTCGCGGTCGAGCGCCACGGCCTGGCCGGCGGGATATTCGCCACCCGTGAAGCCGCCCTGCGCTATGCGAGGGACGAAACCGGTCGCCGTCCCGGGACCGTCCGGCTCACGCGCCGGACCATCGCCTTCCGACTCTGAGTCGGACGCCCCGCCGGGCGCGTCCCGCCGCCCGGCGGGCAGCTGCCGCCGACGCAGGAGGAAACCCATGTTCAGCGGAATTCTCACGACGCTTCTGACGCCCTTCGACGGCGCCGAGATCGATGAACGCGCCTTCGCCGCGCTCATCGACTGGCAGCTTGCCGAGGGGGTCAACGGGCTGGCGACCGGCACCGTCGCCGGCGAGGGCCCCACTCTGTCCCCGGCCGAGCGCTATCGCCTCTGCCGCATCGCCGTGGAGGGGTCTGCCCGGCGCGTACCCGTGCTGGCGGCGACCGGCACCAACTGCACAGCCGCGACCGTCGAGCTGACGCGCGCGGCGCGCGCCGCCGGCGCCTCGGCCGCCATCCTTGTCGCGCCCTATTACAACAAGCCCTCGCAGGAGGGCATCTTCCGCCATGTCGAGGCGGTGGCGCGCTCCGTCGACCTGCCGCTGATCGTCGAGAACGCGCCTTCGCGCACGAACATCATCATCGCGCCCTCGACCATCGAGCGGCTAGCCGGGCTCGCGGCCGTGGTCGGCTTCCTCGACGGGACGCCCGACGCGGGGCAGGCGAGCGACAATGCGGAAGCCTGCGGCGGACGGCTGGCGCGGCTTGCGCCGCGCGAGGACGCCATGCTGCCGGGGCCGGGCGTATACGGCTGCCTGTCGCTCGCCGCCAATCTCGCGCCCGCCCTGTGCCGCGCGGCCTGGGAGGATGGCATCCGCCTCGGCATCGGAGGTGAAGGCTCGCCCGCCACACGCCTGCGTCGGCTCTATCGCGCGCTCGACGCCGAGCCCGAGCCGGCGGCGGTGAAATACGCGCTCTCGCTCATTTGCCCGGAACTCGATCCGCGTCCGCGCCTGCCGCTGGTTCCGCCCTGCGAGGCGGGCCGCGCGCGGCTCCGCGTGGCGGTGGCCGGCCTCTGCGATGCGATCGCGCCCGCCGCGCCGGCTTTCGCCTGACGAAAGCCCGATCCCATGAAAGCTCTGGTCTGGATACGTCTCATGCGCCGCCCGAGTTCGCCCTACACGTTAGGGCGCGCCGTGATCGCGCGCCTCGCGCTCACCCTCTCGCTGGTCTTTGCCCTCGCCATGCTGCTCTCCTGGCTCGGGCGCAGCTAGGGCGTTCGCACGGCCTGCAATTTCGCGGCGCATGCTCTAGAAGGGGAGGCCGGCAAACGGGGCCTTCCGCATGATCGACATCGCGACGCGCGTCTACAACCACACCTGGAAGATCGACCCCATCGTGCGGTCCGTGCTGGACACGGATTTCTACAAGCTCCTGATGGCGCAGACGATCTACCGCCGGCATTTCCAGACACGCGTGACCTTCGGCATCATCAACCGCACGAAAAGCGTGCGGATCGCCGATTTCGTAGACGAGGGCGAACTGCGCGAGCAGCTCGACCATGTGCGCTCGCTCAGCCTGACGCGCGGGGAGAGCACCTGGCTGCGCGGCAACATGTTCTACGGCAAGCGGCAGATGTTCTCGCCCGACTTCATCGCCTGGTTCGAGGGTTTCCGCTTCCCCGCCTATCACCTCGAAAAGCGCGATGGCCAGTATGAGCTGACCTTCGAGGGGCCGTGGATCGAGACCACCATGTGGGAGATTCCCGCGCTTGCCATCATCAACGAGCTGCGCTCGCGCGCCGTGCTGCGGTCCATGGGGCGTTTCGAACTGCAGGTGCTGTACGCCCGCGCCATGACGCGGGTGTGGGAGAAGGTGGAGCGCATCAAGGCGCTGGGCGGCGCCAGCGTCGCCGATTTCGGCACGCGGCGCCGGCATGGCTTCCTCTGGCAGGACTGGTGCGTGCAGGCGGTGATGGAAGGGCTCGGCGAGCGATTCCTCGGCACGTCGAACTGCCTCATCGCGCTGCGCCGCGAGGTGGAGGCCACCGGCACAAACGCGCATGAGCTGCCCATGGTCTATGCCGCGCTGGCCGATAGCGACGCCGCGCTCGCCCGCGCGCCCTACGACGTGCTGGCCGACTGGCAGAAGGACTATGAAGGCAACCTCCTCGTCATCCTGCCGGACACCTTCGGCACCGCGAACTTCCTCGCCCACGCGCCGGACTGGGTGGCGAACTGGACCGGCATGCGCATCGACAGCAAGGAGCCCGTCGAGGGCGGCGAGGAGGCCATCGCCTGGTGGCGCGCGCGGGGGCAGGACCCGACGCAGAAGCTCGCCATCTTCTCGGACGCGCTCGACGTCGACGACATCGAACGCATCTATCGCCATTTCCAGGGCCGGGTGCGAATGGGCTTCGGCTGGGGTACGCTGCTGACCAACGACTTCCGAGGCTTCGCGCCGGACGGCCGGTTCGACCCGATCTCCATCGTCTGCAAGGTCATTTCGGCCGACGGGCGCCCCACCGTGAAGCTCTCCGACAACCCCACCAAGGCGATGGGTCCGGCGGAGGAGATCGCTCGCTACCGGCGCATCTTCGATTCGGTGGATCAACCGGCACGCACGGTGCTGGTGTAGGGCGTGGCCGTAACGGGCAACCCTTTGAAGGTATTCCAATAAACATACTGCACGAAGGAGCCTTCCGGCCCAGAGTTGCCGCATTCCTTGTTCATAAGGAAATTTCCGGCATGTGACATTCTTGCATCAAGTACCAATTTGCCGGTAATGTGCGGCTCGTCGCATCCGAGACGGGTTACGAACGCGGCGGCCTCCTTCCGGGGAGACAGCCTGAACGGACTGGAAGCAACGCATGCGAAGTGGTCAGCACCGCGCCACCGACCCGACGATGAAGGAGCCCGGCGCGCGCCGGTGCCCGTCCCGATCCGAGTGCCGAGCCGATGCCGACGCCTCCCCGGTGGTTTTCCTGCCGGTCCCTGCTTCCCGTCGTGTAGCGTAGAGTTCCCAGCGCCATGCCCACGTCATCGCAAGAGCCGCGCGGTCCCGGGCTCTCCTCGTCGCTGGTCACAGATTTTCGGGCCATCCTCAGTTCCCTTGAGCAGGAGAAGTCGGGCCAGCCGGGCGCGGTCGAGCGGCCGCTTGCGGCCGTCATGACGCAGCCCGCTGCGAACCCGCCGCGCGCCTCCGACGATGCCACCGCGGCACCCGGCGCGACGCCGCCCGGCATGACGCCCGGTGGCGCGGCGCCTGCCGGGACGCCGCGACCCTATGGCGAGGTGCGCGAGCGCATCGCTGCGCTCGGCGAGGTGAGCGACCTGCTGGCCCGCCGTCCGGTTTCCCCCACCTCCGCCCGACAGACGGGCACCGAGGGTTCCGTGAAAGGCTCTGCCGGCGGTTCCGCCAAGGACGCTGCGCGCAGCGAGCCGCGCCGGCGCGGCTTCGGCACCTCGGCCCGCGAGGCGGAGGTGCGCCGCAAGCGCGGCTCCTCCAAGGACGTCATCACCTGGCAGCGGCTCGGCGCGCTCGCGGTGTTCATCGCGGTCGTCGGCGGCGGCGCGGTGATGCTGCAGTCGCTCGCCGCCCGCGAGGAGGCCAAGGTCGCCGACGAGGTGATCGGCAACGCCGCGGTCGCAAGCGTGGCGCCCTCCGCGCCGATGCCCGTCGCAGCGGCGGCCCCGGCCGCTCCCGCCCGCCCCACGCCCGTGCAGACCGCCCAGCTCCAGCAGGCCGCGCCGACCCATAGCGCGGCCCCGGTCACCGGCTCGCTGGCCGACACGCTGCCGCCGGTGTTGCGTGATACCGCCTCGCCCTTCGATGCCAGCACGCCCGTCGCGGTGACGGCCTTCGCCGCGCCGGCCACCGCTGCGCGCTCGGACGCCGCTGCCGCCGATACGGCGCCCGCTGCGGCACCGCCGGAATCGCCGCCTCAGGCCGCCGCGCCCAAGCCGGTGGCGATGCCGAAGGAAGCGCCGCTGCCGCCCGCCCGCCCGGCGGTCGTGGCCAGCGCGGAAGCCACCCCCGCCCGCGCCGCCGACGCCGAGCCGGTGTCGGACGATGCGGAATCGCAGGCCGGCTTCGGCGGCGATCCGGTCGGCACCGCCACCATCCGCTCCTCGGTGACGATGCGCGGCGCGCCGCGCAAGGGCGCCGCCCCCATCGGCAACCTCTCGGCCGGCCAGAAGGTGGAGCTCGTGGCCTGCCACGGCTGGTGCGAGGTCATCTCCGAGGGCAAGCGCGGCTTCATCTACAAGAGCTTCGTCAACGCCGGCACCTCCGCGCGTGCCGATACGGAAGCCGAGCCGGACGCCGCCACCCAGTGAGCGGGGGCGGTAACACGTTGAAGCAATTAGTGAAGCCTTTGCGCCGGCTTTGCGAATCCCGCCGTCTCGCCACGCCTGCGGGTGCATGTTAGACCGCCGGTCGGCTTTATTACGTGAGGAATGATCGAATGGTTCAGGGCCCGAGCGGGGCAGTCAAGCCCGTTCGCGTCGGCGTCGTCGGCGTCGGCATCATGGGTTACAACCATGCCCGCGTGCTGGGCGGCCTGCCCGATGCCGAGCTGGTCGGCATTGCCGATCCCGATCAGGCGCAGCGGGAGAAGGTCGCCGCCATGCTCGGCTGCGCGGGTTTCGCCAGCCTCGACGATCTGGTCGCCGCCGGCGCCGAGGCGTTGGTGATCGCTGCCCCGACCCATCTCCACCACGACGTCACGCTGGCCGCCATCGCCGCCGGCCGCCACGTGCTGGTGGAGAAGCCCATCGCCCCGACCGTCGCCGAGGGCGAGGCCATCGTCGCCGCCGCCCGCGCGAAGGGCGTGGCGCTGATGGTCGGCCATGTCGAGCGCTTCAATCCGGCGGTGGAGGCGGTGAAGAACGCCATTCGCGACCAAGAGATCCTCTCCATCGGCATTACCCGCGTCGGCCCGTTCCCGCCCCGCATGTCGAATGTCGGCGTGGTGATCGACCTCGCCGTGCACGACATCGACCTGATCTGCCATTTCACCGGCTCGCACATCACCGAGGTGCAGCCGCAGGTGAAGGCCGCCGTCGCCGAGCGCGAGGACATCGCGCTGCTGCAGTTCCGTACCGCCAATGGCGTGCTGGCCCACATCAACACCAACTGGCTGACGCCCTTCAAGGCGCGCACGGTGCATGTCGCCACGCGCCAGAAATACGTCATCGGCGACCTGCTGACCCGGCAGGTCACGGAGTATTTCGACTACAAGCCGGACGGCAGCTACTCGATGCGGCATCTGCCGGTCGCCTATGCCGAGCCGCTGCGCCTCGAACTCACGCGCTTCCTCGAAGCGGTGCGCGGCGAGCGCGCGCCCGCCGTGACGGGCGAGGACGGCGTCGCCGCCATCGCCACCGCCATGCGTTGCCTGGCGACCCCCGAATCGTCCGCCGACCCGGTGCCGCTGCGCGCCGCCGGCTGAGAGGAACCCGATGAACTCGCATGTGAAGACCGAACTGGCGCCGATCCCCTTTATCGACGTCGCCTCCCAGCGGGCCCGGCTCGGCACGCGCATCGACGAGGCGGTGGCGCGGGTGCTCGACCATTGCCGCTTCGTCAACGGCCCGGAAGTGACCGAGCTGGAGCAGAAGCTGGCCGCCTTCGCCGGCGCGAAGCATGCCATCGCCTGTTCCAGCGGCACGGATGCGCTGGCGCTGCTGCTCATGGCCTGGGGCGTGAAGCCGGGCGACGCGGTGTTCTGCCCGGCCTTCACCTTCTGCGCCACCGCCGAGGTGGTACCGTGGGTCGGCGCCACGCCGGTCTTCGTCGACGTGCTCGACGACACGTTCAACATGGACCCGGCGAGCCTCGAAGCCGCGATCAAGGTCGCGGTGGCCAAGGGGCTCAACCCGAAGGTCGTCATCCCGGTCGACCTGTTCGGCCAGCCCGCCGACATGGACGCCATCGAGCCCATCGCCCGTGCACACGGGCTGAAGATCCTGTGCGACACCGCGCAGGGCTTCGGCGCGACGTGGAACGGCAGGCGCACGGGCTCCTTCGGCGATGCCTCGGCAACCAGCTTCTTCCCCGCCAAGCCGCTCGGCTGCTTCGGCGACGGCGGCGCGGTGTTCACCGATGACGACGAGCTCGTGACGGTGCTGAAGAGCCTGCGCGAGCATGGCCAGGGCGTCGATAAATACGAGAACGTGCGCATCGGCATGACCGGGCGCCTCGACACCATCCAGGCCGCGATTCTCCTGGAAAAGCTGACCATCTTCGAGGACGAGATCGCCGCCCGCCAGCGCGTCGCCGACCGCTACAACGCGGCGCTGGCCGACGTCGCCGTGGTGCCGGCGGTCGATCCGCGCGCGACCTCGGTCTGGGCGCAGTACACGATCCGCCTGCCGCACGGCGTGCGCGACGGGCTCGCGGCGGCGCTGCAGAAGGAAGGCGTGCCGACGGCGGTCTATTACCGCATCCCGATGCACCGTCAGCCGGCCTATGCGCAGTACCCTGCCGCCGGCAACGGCCTGCCGGTCTGCGAGCGACTCGCCGGCGAGGTGATCAGCCTGCCGATGCACGCCTATCTCGACGAGGCGGCGCAGGACCGCGTGATCGCGGCTGTAAGGCGGGCGCTGGCCGGCTGAGGGCGCGCTTCAAGGGCAGTCGTCATCCCGGACCGCTGCATGCCGATCCGGGATCGCATGCCATTCGCGGATGACGATCCCGGCGCTTCGCTGCGCTCGGCCGGGATGACGGGTGGGATAAAGCCACGTCATGCCCGGGCATGACGTGCGGCGCGCATTTTTGTACAATGGTCGGGTCTCGCAGGAGCCCACCCGATGGCACCGCCCGCACTCAAGCGCATGACGCCGGAAGAGTTCTATCGCTGGCCGGGCGAGGAAGGCGTGCGCTACGAGCTTGTGGACGGCGTTCCCGTCAAGGCGATGACGGGCGCGAGCCAACAGCATGACGGGATCGTCGTCAATGCGTTGACAAGCCTCAGGACGAAGCTGCGCGGTTCGCCCTGTCGTCCGTCGACCGACGATATCGCCATCCCGGTAATGAGCGGCAACATCCGCCGTCCCGACGTTTCGGTAGACTGCGGCGATCGAAGCCGGACCGCCTACGAAGCCACGTCGCCCCGCCTCGCGATCGAGGTTCTTTCGCCCTCGACACGCCAGACCGACCTCGTGCGCAAGCTGGAGGAATACAAGGCGCTGCCCTCGCTCGCCTATATCCTCCTCGTCGAGCCCGACCTGCCGCGCGTGCTGCTGTGGTGGCGCGCGCCCGGCGATTTGTGGGAGCTGGCGCAGTTTGACGGGCTCGACGGCGTGATTGGCCTGCCAGAGATCGGCGTCGAGCTCGGCATGGCGGAGCTTTACGAGGACGTCGCTTTTTCCGATCCGCTGGCGGGAGAGGCCGGGCTCGGATAGCTTCCGCCCCGCTCGTTGCCGCCGGATTTGTCATGATTCGCTCCATCTTCACCGTCGGCGGCTGGACGCTGCTCTCGCGCCTGACCGGCTTTGCGCGCGACATCGTCATGGCGGCCGTGCTCGGCGCCGGCCCCCTGGCGGACGCGTTCTACATCGCCTTCCGCCTGCCCAATCATTTCCGCTCCATCTTCGCCGAGGGGGCGTTCAACACCGCCTTCATCCCCGCCTATGCCCGCGTGAAGACGGTCGAGGGCGACGCGAAGGCGCGCGGCTTCGCCGACGGCATCCTCACCGCCGTGGTGCTGGTGCAGCTCGCCATTCTTGCCTTCGCGCTGCTGGCGACCGACTGGGTGGTGGCGACGCTGGCGCCCGGTCTGTCGGACGATCCCGAGCGCTTCGGCCTAACCGTCGACTTCACCCGCATCACCTTCCCCTATCTCGGCCTGATCGCCGTGGTGACGCTGGTCGGCGGGGTGCTGAATGCCAATGATCGCTTCTGGGCGGCGGCGGCGGCCTCCATCCTGCTCAACGTCGCGATGGTCGGTACGCTGAGCGCCGCGGGCCTGTTCCCGACCGCCGGCCATGCGGCGGCGTGGGGCGTGCTGATCTCCGGCTTCCTTCAACTCGGGCTGCTGGTGGTCGACGCCGAGCGGCACGGGCTCGGCCTGCGCTTCGGCCGGCCACGGCTCGATCCGGAGATGCGCGCCTTCCTGGTGGCGCTCGGCCCGGCGATCATCGGCTCGGCCGGCGTCCAGCTTGCCATCTTCGCGGACACCATCATCGCCTCGTTCCTTCCGCAGGGCGCCGTCGCCGCGCTGTTCTATGCCGACCGCATCAACCAGCTGCCCATCGGGGTCGTCGGCATCGCCGCCGGCATCGTGCTGCTGCCGGAAATGTCGCGGCGCATCTCCGCCGGGGATATCGAGGGCGCGCGCCATGCGCAGTCCCGCGCCATCGAGCTGACGCTGCTGCTGGTGCTGCCCTTCCTCGCCGCCGCGCTGACCATCCCCGAGATCATCATGCGCGGGCTGTTCCTGCGCGGCGCCTTCACCGGCGAGGCCGCTTCCGCCGCCGGGGCGACGCTCGCCGCCTACGGCATCGGGCTGGCGCCCTTCGTGGTGATGCGGGCCTTCATGTCGCCCTTCTACGCGCGCGGCGACACCCGCACGCCGGTACTGGCGACGCTGGGCGCGGCGGTGGTGAACATCGCCATCAAGATCGCGCTGATGGGCAGCCTTGCACAGGTCGGGCTCGCCTTCGCCACCTCCATCGGCGCCTGGATCACCGTGATCGTGCTCGCCATCCTCGCCCGCCGGCGCGGCTATGAATGCGGCGACGCGCAGCTGCTGCGCGCGCTGCCGAAGCTCGGGGTCATCGGCCTTGCGCTCGCGGCCACCCTTCTGGCGGCAGCCACCTTCGGGGGACCCTATGCGGAGCGGCTGACGCATGGAGCGGACGAAGCCCTGCTCGCCTTGTGCGTTGCAGCGGGCGGGGCCGTCTATGTCGGCCTTGTGATGGCCCTCATCGGTCCGCGTTACCTAAGGGGGCTGCTGCGCGGACGGCCCTGACGGCGCCACATTCGGAAACCTTTTAGAGCTTACGCAGTGCAGCGGAACTGTGCTAGTGCCGCAGGGCGCGATGCTCTGCCATTGCGCATGCGTTCCCGAGGCGGGCCGGGTCGTATCGCATACTTCGGGCGGCGGACCCGAAGACGCTTGATGCCTATCTCGGAGACGGATGAATGACCAACGCGGTGCCGCGTCTTTCCCTCGTTGCCCTCGCCCTTGCCGCCGCGACGCTGGCCGGCTGCTCCGAGCAGAACCAGTCGCAGCAGGGCGCGCCCCCGCCACCGACCGTCACCGTTGCCAAGCCGACGACGCGCTCCATCACCGACTACGACGAGTATGTCGGTCGCTTCGCCGCCGTCGACCTCGTGAACGTCTATGCCCGCGTCTCGGGCTATCTCGACAAGGTGGCGTTCAAGGACGGCGAACTCGTCAAGCAGGGCGAATTGCTGTTCTCCATCGACAAGCGCCCCTTCCAGGTCGCGCTCGATCAGGCGAACGCCAACCTCTCGCGCTCGCAGGCCGAGCTGGACTTCGCCCAGTCGGACCTCCAGCGCGCCCAGACGCTGATCGACGACAAGACCTCGAACGCCATCTCCAAGCAGGCCTATGACCAGCGCCTGCAGAGCGAGCGCACGGCGCGCGCCAGCGTGGCGGCGGCGCAGGCGGCGGTGCACGCCGCCCAGCTCGACCTCGAATTCACCGATCTGCGATCCCCGGTGACCGGTCGCATCGGCGACCGCAAGGTCTCCGTCGGCAATCTCGTCACCGGCGGCTCGGGCGGCACCAACACGAACACGCTGCTTGCCACCATCGTCTCGCTGGACCCGATCTATTTCGAGTTCACCTATGACGAGGCCTCCTATCTGCGCTACCAGCGCATGTCGAAGGATCTCGGCGCCGCCGGCCAGTCGATCCCGGTGCGTCTCCAGCTCATCGACGAGAAGGGCTTTGCCCACAAGGGCACGCTCGACTTCGTGGACAATACGATCAGCCAGGACACCGGCACGATCCGCGGCCGCGCCTCCTTCGCCAATCCGGACGGCGTGTTCACCCCCGGCATGTTCGGCCGCGTCGAGGTGCCGTCCTCGGCGCCGCACGACGTGCTTCTCGTGCCCGACGTCGCCATCGGCACCGAGCAGACGCGCAAGTTCGTCTACGTCATGCAGCCCGGTGACCAGCCGCAGGCCCCGCAGATCAAATACGTCACGCTCGGGCGGGTCTATGACGGCCAGCGCGTGATCAACGAGGGCATCGGCAAGGACGACCTCGTGGTGGTGAACGGGCTCATGCGCATCCGGCCGGGCGCGCAGGTTGTCGGCAAGGCCGAGCCGCCCGCGACCGCTCCGGCTGCGGGCGCTTCGGCGCCGGCGGCGGCTCCCGCCAAGACGCCGGCGAACTGAGCCCGGGAGCCGGCCTCATGAAACTCTCGCACTTCTTCATCGACCGCCCGATCTTCGCCTCGGTGGTGTCCATCGTGGTGATGATCCTGGGCGCGGTCGCCTTCGTCTCGCTGCCCGTCGCGCAGTACCCCGACATCGCGCCGCCGGTGGTGAACGTCACCGGCCAGTATCCCGGCGCCAGCGCCGAGACGGTCGCCGACACCGTGGTCGCGCCCATCGAGCAGCAGATCAACGGCGTCGAGGGGATGCTCTACATCTCCTCCAACTCGACGGCGGACGGGCGCTTCTCCATCGCCGTCACCTTCGACATCGGCACCGATCTCGACATCGCGCAGGTGCAGGTGCAGAACCGCGTCTCCACCGCGACGCCGCGCCTGCCGCAGGATGTGCAGCAGATCGGCGTCACGGTGAACAAGGCCTCGCCCGACATATTGATGGTGGTGAGCCTGTTCTCGCCCGACGATTCGCGCGACAGCCTGTTCATCTCCAACTACGCCAACCTGCAGATCAAGGATCAGCTCCAGCGCGTGCCGGGCGTCGGCTCGATCACCGTGTTCGGCTCGCGCGACTACGCCATGCAGGTCTGGCTCGATCCGACCAAGCTTCAGGCGCTGAACCTGACCGCCGGCGACGTGACCGCCGCGCTGCAGGCGCAGAACCTGCAGGTCGCCTCGGGCGTGCTGAACGCGCCGCCGGTGCCGAACCAGCTCGCCTTCCAGGTGGCGGTGCGCACGCTGGGGCGCCTGTCGACGCCGGAGGAGTTTGGCAACATCGTCGTGCGCGAGACCGGCAACGCCGTGGTGCGGTTGCGCGATGTCGCGCGCATCGACATTGAGGGGCAGGACAACTCGTCGATCTCCTATTTCGACTCCAGGCCCTCGGTGGCGCTGGGCATCTTCCAGCTGCCCGGCTCGAACGCGCTCGCCACCGGCGAAGCGATCGAGAAGGAGATGGCGATCATCGCCAAGAACTTCCCGCCGGGCCTCACCTATTCGACGGCGTACAACCCGACGCAGTTCATCGCCGAATCCGTTCGGGCGGTGGAGGACACGATCCTCGAAGCCATCGTGCTGGTGGTGATCGTGGTGGTGCTGTTCCTGCAGACCTGGCGGGCGGCGATCATCCCGATCCTCGCCATCCCGGTCTCGCTGATCGGCACCTTCTTCATCATGAGCCTGTTCGGCTTCTCGCTGAACAACCTGTCGCTGTTCGGGCTCGTGCTCGCCATCGGCATCGTGGTCGACGACGCCATCGTCGTGGTGGAGAGCGTGGAGCACAACATCTCCACCGGCCTGTCGCCGCGCGAGGCGGCCTACAAGACCATGGACGAGGTGGGCGGCGCGCTGGTCGCCATCTCGCTGGTGCTGGCCTCGGTGTTCATCCCCTCGGCCTTCATCACCGGCATCTCCGGCGAGTTCTATCGCCAGTTCGCGCTCACCATCGCGGGCTCGACGCTGATCTCGCTGCTGGTGTCGCTCACCCTGTCGCCCGCCATGTGCGCGCTGCTTCTGAAGCCGCACAAGGGGGCGGACCACAAGCCGGCCTGGTACGCGCGTCCCTTCACCGGCTTTTTCTATTATTTCAACAAGGGCTTCGACGGCGTCTCGCGCGGCTATGGCTGGCTCACCAGCAAGCTGGTGCGCATCGCCGTCGTGGTGCTCTTGGTCTATGTCGCCATCCTCGCCGGCGGCTTCAAGCTGTTCCAGTCGACGCCGCAGGGCTTCATCCCGGCGCAGGACCGCGGTTATCTCATCGTCGCCGCACAGCTCCCCGGCGGCGCGGCGCTCTCGCGCACCAATGCGGTGATGACGCAGGCGGCGCAGGAAGTGCTGAAGACGCCGGGCGTGGCGCATGTGGTGAACATCGTCGGCTTCTCCGGCGCCACCTTCACCAACGCGCCGAATGCTGGCGCCATGTTCGTCATCCTCGGGCCGGCGGCCGAGCGCGCGCAGCACGCCGACCAGTCGGCCGCCGCCATTCAGGGCATCCTGTTCGGCAAGCTGGCCTCGGTCGAGGAAGCGCAGATGATCGTCGTCATGCCGCCGCCCGTCTCGGGCATCGGCAATGCCGGCGGCTACCGCATGATGATCGAGGATCGCGGCGGGCGCGGCTATGGCGCCTTGCAGGGCGCGGTCTATGCGATGATGGGCAAGGCGAACCAGACGCCGGGCCTCAAGCAGGTCTACTCGCTGTTCGAGACCTCGACGCCGCAGCTCTTCCTCGACATAGACCGCACCAAGGCGCAGCTTCTCGGCGTCAACATCGCGGACGTGTTCTCGACGCTGCAGATCTATATCGGCTCGTCCTACGTCAACGATTTCAACCTGTTCGGCCGCACCTACCGCGTGCAGGCGCAGGCCGACGCGCCCTACCGCCTGACGCAGGAGGACCTGCTGCGCCTCAGGGTGAAGAACGCCGACGGCCAGCTCGTGCCGCTCGGCTCCTTCACCACGGTGCACGACATTTCCGGTCCCTACCGCGTACCGCGCTACAACCTCTATCCCGCCGCCGAGCTCGACGGCGACACCATGCCCGGCACCTCGCAGGGGCAGGCGATCCAGAAGATGCAGCAGCTCGCCGCCGAGACGCTGCCGGACGGCTTCGCCTATGAGTGGACGGCGCTCGCCTACCAGCAGGTGAGGGCGGGCAACACCGCCATCTTCGCCTTCGGGCTGGGCGTGGTGTTCGTCTTCCTCGTGCTGGCGGCGCAGTATGAGAGCCTGACCCTGCCGCTGGCGGTCATCCTCATCGTGCCGATGTGCCTCATCGCGGCGGTGACGGGCATCCTCCTGCGCGGGCAGGACAACAACATCCTCAGTCAGGTGGGCTTCATCGTGCTCATCGGCCTCGCGGCCAAGAACGCGATCCTGATCGTGGAGTTCGCCAAGCAGCTGGAGGATCGCGGCGAGAACCGCTTCGCCGCCGCGACCCAGGCCGCGCAGCTTCGCCTGCGGCCGATCATCATGACCTCGCTCGCCTTCATCTTCGGCGTGGTGCCGCTGGTGATCGCGCGCGGCGCCGGCGCCGAGCTGCGTCAGGCGCTGGGCACGGCCGTGTTCTCCGGCATGATCGGCGTGACGGTGTTCGGCCTGCTGTTCACCCCGACCTTCTATGTGGTCTGCCGCTGGCTCGCCGGCTTCGGCGAACGCCGGCGCGCCCGCAAGCAGGGCTCGCCCCCCGCACCGACACCGGCGCCCACACCGCACTGAGTTTGCCGCCCGGCGACGGCGGCAGCGTCGGCCAGACAAGACAAACCCCGCCGCTCCTCCGAGCGGCGGGGTTTGTTTTTGCGACAGGCGAGGGTGAACCGGACGAGGAAGGGGTGTAACGCGACGTGTCGTCTGCGCCCGACACTGCGCCGGTGCCCATCCCTGCGCCTTCACCTCACACCGCGTCATGGCCGGGATCGAGCCGCCCGCCCGCGCCGCTCTGAGCGAGCCAGGCGGGCGAGAGGGGCCTGGCCTGCAGGCTCTTCCGCCCGCCGGCCAGCATGACCAGACGATCGGACCCCGTCGCTTCCCGTGCGGCGGGGTCTTCTCTTTCATTGCCCTTGGGCGAGGCCCGGCCATCCACATCTCCGGCCGACGGCGAAGGCCTGGATCCCCGGGTCGAGCCCGGGGATGACGGTGTGACGGGTGGGGCACGCAGGCGCGAGCCCCGCAGGCGAAGTTCCCTGTACCGAACGGACGGCGCGGACCGCGCCGCGCGATCCAAGGTGCCCCTGACCCCCTCCAAACGAAAAAGGCCCCCGCGCGGGGCGGGGGCCTTTGTCTCTGGAGCGCCGGGCTACTGGCGGAAGCCCTGGCTAAGCTGCCGCCTTGAACCCTGTCCGTCCGCCGCTCAGTCGAAGCGGCCGGCGGCGTGGGCGAGCAGGGTGTAGACCTTGCCGGTGTCGGAGGTCAGGTAGGTCTTGGTCAGAGCCTGTCCGCGCTCGTCGCGCGAGACCTGCTCCAGCAGGCGCTCGAACTCGCCGATATAGCGGTCGACCGTGTCGCGGAATTCGAGGTCGCGCCGGTACTTGCGGCGGATCTCCTCGAAGGTCTGCTGGCCCTGCATGGTGTAGAGGCGGCGGGTGAAGACGTTGCGCTCACCCATCTTGTAGCGCTCCCACAGGTCGACCGCTGCCTCGTGGTCGATCATCCGGGCGATGTCGACCGAGAGCGAGTCGAGCGACTCGATGGCGTGGTGCACCGGGCGCTCGGGCTGGCTCTGCCGGCTGTCATAGCTCGCCGCATTGCCGCGCGAGCCGCCGGAAGAGGCGTTGCCGCGCGGGGCGTTGCCGACGGACGGCCCATCGCCGTCCGAGGCGCGGGCGAGCAGCTCGGAGAGCCAGCCGCCCTTGTCGCCGGCGCCGAGATTACCGCCACCCAGATTGCCGCCGCCGAGGCTTCCGCCGCCCAGATTGCCGCTGTTGCCGTTGCGCTCGGGAACGAGGTTCGAGCGGCGCGGGGGAACGGTGCTGCCGCCGCCGAGGCTCGAGGGACGCGGCGGCTCGAAATAGGAGCTCTGCGGCGCGCGGCTTGGCTCGCTGCGCGGGGCCGGGGGCTGGCTGCGCTGCACCGGAGGCGGCGCAACCGGGGCGATCGGCGCCGCCGGCAGGGCCGGGGCGGAGGCCACCGGCGCCGGGGTGCGGGGGCGCGAGCCCGTATCGACGTCGAGCGTGCGGCCGTGGCGCGAGACGATCTCGTTGAGCTCGGCCAGGGCCTTGATCTGCTCGGCGACGGTGCGGCGCATGGCCGAGGCGTTGGCCTCGGTCTCCTCGGGCAACTCCATGATGCCGCGCTTGAGTTCCTCGCGGGTCGTCTCCAGCAGGCGCTGGATGTCGAGCACGGAGGCGCGCAGCGCCTGGGCGGCGCCGGAGAAGCCCTGATTGGCCTGATGCATCAGCGTGTCGACCTCGCGCACCGCCTGCTCATAGGTCTGGTGCAGGGAGGCGAGGGTGCGCTGGCGCTCCGCCTCGGTGGTGGAGCGCAGCTCTTCCTGCTGGCGCACGACCTGCTCGGTGGAGGACGTCGCGGTGCTGATGATGGCGCGCGAGATTTCCGCCACGCGCTGTTCGGCGCGGCCGAAGGTGCCTTCCAGCGTGCTGGTGTACTGCGACAGCCGGTTGTCGAGCTCGACGGTGCGCGCATTGACCTGCTCGGCCAGTTCGATGAGCGCCTCGTGCCGGCCGCCCAGCGTGCCGTCGAGGTTCTCATGCGCGGCGCCGAGCGCGGTCGCGACATTGGTGATGATGCCGGCCTGCTCGCCGAAGCTGGTGCTGAGCCGGGCGACATCCTTCAGCACGTCGGTCGAGACCGAGCGCAGGTCGCGGATCTGCTCGTCGAGCCGGGTCGAGGCGAGGCGGCTGGCCTCGTCGACGTTGGTGACGGTCGAGCGGAAGGCGCCAAGGCGGTCGGTGATGGTCTTCTCGATCTCGGCGAGGTTGGTGACGGAGGAGGCGAGCACGTCCTGAAGCTGGACGTTGACGTCGCCGAGCCGCTCCAGCAGGCCGGAAACGTCGCCCTGCAGCGCCTCGTTGGTGGCGGCGATCTCGGAGACCGCCGCGCGCCCGCTCTCGGCGATGGCCGAGATGAGGCCCGTGCCGCGCCCTTCCAGCGAGTTCGAGAACTCGTCGGCGAGGCGGCCGAACTCCGTCGAGGCGAGTTCGGTGGCGCGCCGGGCGCTGTCGACGAACTGGGCGCCGCGACCGTCGAACTCGTCCGCGAGGCGGCCGAATTCGGTCGAGGCGATCTCCGTCGCCCGCCGGGCACTGTCGACAAACTGGGCGCCGCGGCCGTCGAACTCGGTGAGCAGGGAGTTGCCCGCCTGCGCGATCTCCTGCGTGACCTGGCCGCCGATCTGCTGCAGCGAGGAGGAGACCTCGCTGGTGATCTGCTGCAGCGAGTTATTGACGTCGCCGCTGACCGACTGGATCGAGGTGGTCAGCTCGCCGCCGATGTTCTGCAGCGAGGAGGTGACTTCGCCGCTGATCTGCTGGAGCGAGGCGACCACCTCGCCGCTGAGCTGCATGAGCTGGTCGGCGCGGCTGCTGGTCGTGGTCTCGAAGGCTGAGACGATGGCGTCGGAGCGGACTTCCAGCGTGTTCAGCAACTCGTCGCTGGCGCGCATGATGTCGCTGATGGCGCCGTTGCGGGTGTTGTCGAGCGCCTGCACCAGACCTTCGCGATGGTCGTCGATGGCCGAGAGCAGTTCGGTGCTGGCGCGCGAGATTTCGCTGGTGATGCCGATGCTGCGGTCTTCCAGCGCCGCGAGAAGCCCGTTGCCGCGCTCCTCGACGATGCGGGCGATTTCCTCGGTGCGGCTGTCGAACAGGGACGTCACCTCGCCGGCGCGGTCGACCAGCGTACGGCTGACATTGTCGACCAGCGTGGTGAGGCTGTTCTCGATCTCGGTCGCCTCGTTGCGCAGCTGGCCGGCCACGGCGCCGATGCGCTGGCCGAGCAGGTCGGCCATGGCGGCGCCGCGCACCTCGACGGAGGTGGCCACATTGTCGATGCGGCCGATGATGGTCTCCTCGAAATTGCCGACGCGGTCGTCGAGCGTCGAGGCGATCTCCTGCGCGCGGGCCGCCAGCGTGCGGTCGGCCTGCTCGATGTGCTGGGAGAGCTGCTCGGTGATGGCGCCGGCGCGGTCGTCGAAGAAGCCGTTCAGCATTTCCAGCGAGTGGCTCATCGCCTCGTTCGCCTGGCGGGCACCTTCCGAGAGGGTCTGGGCGAACTCGACGGTACGGCTGCCCAGCGTCTCGTTGAGGCCGTCGACGCCACGGTCGAGAACGCCCTCGATATTGGCGATGCGCATGTCGAGCGAGGCGGCCACCTGTTCCGCCTTGGCCGAGACCTGATCGTCGAAGCCGGACAGGTTGGTGTCGATGGCGCGGGTGACGGCTTCCACCCGGTCGGCGATGCGCTGCACGAGGTCGACGCCCTGCGTCTGCAGCACGTGGTCGAACTCGCCGAGGCCTTCGACGATCTGGCGGCCGAGCGCCGCGCTGTCGCCGGAGATGCGGTCGGCGATCTCGGCGCCGCGCACGCCCACAACGTCCTCGAAGGCACGCAGCTGCTGTTCCAGCTGGTCGCGCACATGCTCGCCCCGCACCGTCAGGTCGGAGGTGAGGATGTCGGCGGCCTCGCGGAACTGGTCGGTGACGCGGGCGCCGTTGACGGCGAGGTTCTGCGCCGCTTCCGCGCCGACATGCGCGAGCTGCTCGGTGAGCACCTGCGTGCGGTAGTCGATGTCCTGCGACACGCGCCCGGCGGCTTCCGCCAGTGTGTCGTGGATGCCGGTGCCGGCCTGCGAGAGCTGGTGGACGACGCGCTGGCCGGTCTCGCCCAGCAGGCGCTCCAGCTCGGCGCCGCGCACGGCGACGGCGTCGTAGATGCGGTTGCCGGTGTCGGCGATACGGTCGGCGAGGTCGTCGCCACGCACGGTGATGGTGTCGGCGACCCGGTTGCCGGTCTCTTCCAGCTTGCGCACGACGTCGCCGCCGCGCACCGAGAGGTCGAGCACGAGGGCATCGCCGGTGCTCTTGAGGGTCTGGTTCACCTCGCTGGCGCGGATGGCGATCTCGTCGGCAAGGCGCGTGCCGGTGTTGACCAGCGCGTCGGTGATGTCATCCGAGCGGGCGGTCAGCGTGGCGGTGAGGTTGTGGGTGGTGGCGGCGAGCTTGTCGCCCATCTCCTCGGTGCGCAGGTTCACCACATGCGACAGCTCCGCGGCGGTGCGCAGCAGCCGGTCGCCGATCTCGTCGGTACGGGTGGCGAGCGTGTCGGTGAGGTTCTCGGTGACGCCCGAGAGCTGGCGGCTGATCTCGTCGGTACGGTTGGCGAGCGTGTCGGTCAGGCGCTCGGCGACCCCCGAAAGGCGATGGCTGATCTCGTCCGTGCGGGTGGCCAGCGTGTCCGTCAGCGTCGAGGTGACGCCCGACAGGCGGCGGCCGAGCTCGTCGGTGCGGGTGGCGAGCGTGTCGGAGAGGTCGGTGGTGACGCCGGAGAGGCGCTGGCTGATCTCGTCGGTGCGGCTCGCCAGCGTCTCGGACAGGTTGGAGGTGACGCCCGAAAGGCGCTGGCTGATGTCGTCGGCCTGCACCGAGAGCGTCGAGATGAGGTGCTCGCTGGCGTCGGACAGGTTGGTGTTGACCTCCGAACCGGTGGCCTGGAGGCGGTCGATCAGGTCGCCGCCCTTGTCGGTCAGCGCCTCGATGATGGTGTCGCCGACGCGGCCGAGGGCGAGCGTGATGTGCTCGCCCCGGTCGGAGAGGGTGGTCGCCACGCGGTCGGCGGCGATCATCACCGTCTCGTTGATCCGCTCGCTGACGCTGCCGACCTCCTGCGCGAAGGCGTAGTGCGAGGTGGCGATGGATTCCCTGATGTGCTCGGTCTGCGCCAGTATGGCGTCGCGCTCGGCCTGCAGCCGCTCGACGAGCTGGTGCATGCGGCGGCTGTTGTCGTCATAGGCCTCGGCGAGCGCCGCGACCTCGCTGCGCACGAAGGCTTCCGTCTCGCTGGCGCGGGCGGCGGCCTGTTCAAGCTCGGCGAGCTGATCGGCGCCGGCGCTGGCGATCCCGCCCGGCGCGGGCGCCGAGACGATGGCCGCCGGCTGGGGAGCCGGAGTGGGGACCGGGGCGGGCGCCGGAGCCGGCTGCGGCTCGGCGAGGCGGATGGCGACCTGCGCCATCGAATGGGCGACGATGCGCATCTCCTGCATGCGGCGCACCATGGCGGCCAGCACGAAGAAGAACACCGCCGGCACGATGAGCGCGGCGACGCCGCTGAGGAAGCCGGGGGCGGCGAGCAGCGCGTCGAGGCCGGGGAAGGGGTTGGCGTACTGCGAATAGAGCAGCGCCCCGCCGGCGCCGATCCAGGCGACCGAGGCGAAGGCGGCGAGGAAATAGGGCGCCGGCGAGGGGCGGCGCTGCAGCGCCGAAAGAAGCTGGCCGATGCTCTGGCGGTCGTCATTGGCCGCCGCGCGGCGGCCCTGCCCGGAGGCCGAACGGGTATCGCGGGCGTCGCGGGCGCTTTCGCCGGCGGATTCCGTCTGCACCGGCTCGCGGGTCTCGCCCCGTGGCATCGCCGCTGCGGCGGTGCCGGCGACAGCGGAGCCGGCCACGGCGCTGCCGGCCATGGCGGCGGCGAGCGGGTCGACGGCCGGCTTTTCGGCGGCGGGTTCGGCGAAGTCGAAATTCGGCTCGTCGGCACGCTCGGTGACGAGGGAGGGCTCGTCGAGTGGGGCGTCCTGCAGCTCGAAGGCGGCGCGGCCGAGGGTCTCGGCGGGATCGGATTCGTGACCGAACAGGTCGAGGTCGCTCAGATACAGGGAGGCGTCGACGCTGCCCTCGTCGTCGTCCTCCTCCACGCCGGAGCGGTTCTCGATGCGCGGCCCGTCCGGCTCGCGGGCCGGCGGCAGCTCGAACTCGTCATGGTCCCCCGCGTCCGGGGCGGCATACCCGTCATCGCTCGTCAGGTCGAGACTCAGGGCCTCCTCGATGGCCGAAAGTGCGGCCTCCGCGGGATCCTGGTGAACCTTCTTCGTATTCGTCGACATGGGCAGATGCCTCCGGTCCGTACGCTACTCCGACCGGCTTGCGCCGTCGGGCCGGGGTTTCGCGAGTTATGGCCTCCCCGTCCGCCCGGAAAACTCCGGCACTTGACGAGAGGAAAGCCAGTCCCCCGCACCGTTATCCTACGCTCTTGACCTATAAAAATGGAACTGGGGTTAATTCGGCGATTTGAGTTATCGTTAACGGGCTGTTCACCATGTCCGGAAACGTTTGATTCATAAACATCGCGGCACCGCACACAAGCACGCCCGGCCGATCGAATCGGCCTGCAAGGAGGCCAGCCGACCCTTCTCGCGGAACTCTGGCATTCCACGCCGCCGGGAGCTATCTAGAGCGGCCTGCCTGTAATCCTTCCAGAACATCGAAGCCGCTTCCCATGCCCAAGATCACCTATATCGACGCCGCCGGCACCGAGCGCACCGTCGACGCTCCGGTCGGCTCCACCGTGATGGAGGCGGCGATCCGCAACGGCGTGCCGGGAATCGACGCCGAGTGCGGCGGCGCCTGCGCCTGTGCCACCTGTCACGTCTATGTGGACGAAGCATGGCGGGCGGCGACCGGCGAGCCGGGGCCGATGGAGGAGGACATGCTGGACTTCGCCTCCGACGTGCAGCCCAATTCGCGCCTGTCCTGCCAGATCAAGGTGACGGACGCGCTGGACGGGCTGGTCGTGCGTACCCCCGAGCATCAGGGCTGACATCGCTCAGCCCGCCGTTTCCTCGCCCCTGCTGACCAGCCCCGACGCGACGTCGGAAAGGGCGGGAGCGGGCAGGGCGGCGAAGGGCATGGGCCGCGTCACCTCGATGGCCGCGAGGCCGAGCCGCGCGGTCAGGAGGCCGTTCACCACGCCTTCGCCGAGCCGCGCCGAGAGCTTGGCCGCGATGCCGTGGCCGACCACCTGCTGCACCAGCGAATCCCCCGCCGCCATGCCGCCGGTGACGGCGAGATGCGCCAGCACCTGGCGGAACAGCCGCACCATGCCGAGCGCACCGGGCCGGCCGCCATAAAGCAGCGCCAGCCGGCGCACGAGGCCGATGGCGGTCAGCAGAACGAAGATCAGGTCCACCGCCGCGCGCGGCGATACGGCGGTGACCACCGAGACGCGCTTGGCGGCGTTCGACACCAGCTTCGTCGCCTCGGCGTCGAGCGGGGCCATGAGCTGGCGCTCGGTGAGGCGCACGAGGTCGGCGCCGTCGATGATGGCGCCCAGATGACCCTTCAGCTCGGCGCGCGCGCGGAACAGGCGCGGTGAGGCCTCCGCGATGCCCAGCAGTTCCTTCGTCAGGCTCTCGGCAAGGCGCCGGTCGTCCTTGGCCAGTGCCTGCGCCGCCTGCTCGCGCAGATGGTTGAGCGTGCGCAGTCGCATCAGCCCGAACACCTCGCGCGCGAGGATGGCGAGGCTCGCAAAGGCGAAGGCGGCGGCAAAGCCGAGGCCGGCATAGCCGAGCCAGTCGGCGCGGGCGAACAGGTCCTCGATCAGCTTCGACACCGCCAGCCCGATGCCGAGGCTGACGAGGCCGCCGAGCCCGGTCCAGAACAGCGCCCCCCAGCGCGAGGCCTTCGGCAGCGGCGCCGGCAGCTCGATCACCTCCTCGGCCGGCTCGGCCGGGGCGGGCGTGACCACCACGGCGCCGCGCTTGGCCGGACCGCCGTCGCCGGCGAGCACGACGTCGGGGTCGTCGAGGCGGAAGGCCTGCGGGCGGCGGGAGGTGCGCTCGCTTTTGGTGCGCTCGTTCATCGTGTCCTATTTCAGCCGGTCGCCGAGGAGGAATTCCAGCGCGCGATCGAGACGTATATGGGGCATCGGCAGGGCAAGGCCTTCGGCGTTGCGCTCGACCGGGGGCGGACGGAAGCGCAGGAAGCGGAAATCGCCGCCAGCCGCGTCGGACAGGCCGGCGAAGCCTAGCGCCGGATCGAACAGGGCCGCGGGGTTTTCCGGGAGGTCGCCGGGAAAGACGGCGGCCTCGGCCAGCCCGTCGAAATCGTCGGCGCCGTGCTGGCCGGCCTCCGGCACGCCGACGATGGCGGGCAGATGGATGCGCCCGCGCTTCACCATAGCTTCGCGCGTCGCCCGCACGGCGGCGAGCGCCACCACGTCGATCTCGGCGCCCGCATCCGAGGCGCGCGCCAGCGCCCGCTCGACGAGGCGGCGCAGGATCGCCTCCAGCGGATCATGGCTGGTGTGGTGCAGATGGTCGGCCTTGGTGGCGGCGAACAGCACGCGGCCGATGCGGTGCCGGAACAGCGCGGAGAGCCAGGAGTTCCGGCCGGTGCGGAAGGCGGCGAGGATGCCGTCGAGCGCGGCCTCCAGGTCCGCCAGCGCCGCCGGCCCGGCATTGAGCGCGGAGAGCACGTCGATCAGCACGATCTGCCGGTCGAGCCGGGCGAAGTGGTCGCGGAAGAAGGGGCGCACGACGCGCTCCTTATAGGCCTCGTAGCGGCGCTGCATCATGGCGTGCAGCGATCCGGCCGGCGCTTCGGCGCCCTCGGAGAGGTCGAGCGGGGCGAAGGTGAGGGCGGGCGAGCCTTCGAGGTCGCCCGGCATGAGGAAGCGGCCGGGCGGCAGCAGGCTCATCGAGACCGTCTCGGCGCGGCAGGCGGCGAGATAATCGGTGAACAGGGCGGCCAGCCGTCGCGCCTCACCCTCATCCGCCGGGGCGTCCGGGTCGGCGCCCTCCAGCGCGGCATGGAAGGGGCCGGCGAGCGGCCGGCGCGCCGGGGCGCGGGCGAGCGACAGGCTGCGGGCGGAGAACTCCGCGAAGCTCTGGTCGAGCAACGGCAGATCGAGCAGCCATTCGCCGGGATAATCCACGATGTCGAGGGTCAGCGTGCGCCGGCCCCCGCGCGCAGGGGCATAGTCGATGGCGAGGCGCAGCTCGCTGATGCGCCGCGTCGATTCCGGCCAGCGCCGTTCGTCGATCAACGTGGCGAGGTGCCCCTCATAGTCGAAGCGCGGCACGCCGTCGTCGGGCTGCGGCTCCAGCCGGGCCCCGGCGATGCGCCCCTCATGCATGGCGCGGAACACCGGCAGCCGCCCGCCGCGCGTCAGCGCGTGCACCAGCGCGGTGGTGAACACCGTCTTGCCCGCCCGCGAAAGGCCGGTGATGCCGAGGCGCAGGGTCGGGCTGGCCAGGTCCTCGGCACGGTCGATCACCGTACGCGCGGTCAGCAGTGCCTCGTCGATCAGCCAGTCGAAGCGGGAAGCCACGTCTACTCCTTGCCCTTCTCGACGCCGAGCGCGCGCGGGGTGACGAAACGCTCCAGCGTGCCGCAGCCGGGGCGCAGTTCGGCCCAGCTCTCGATCGGCATGTCGATGACGGCGAGCGCGCCGGTTGGGTATTTCGGCAGCACCTTCGCCCGCTGCTCACGGCGCAGCAGCAGGGCGGCCAGCTCTTCCATGCCGGGATTATGGCCGACCAGCAGGAGGGGGGAGAGCGCTTCCTGCTCGCGGATCAGCTTCAGCAGGTTCTCGGCCGGCGCCTCGTAGATCGCGTGCTCATAGGCCGGCTGCACATGGGTCGGCCAATCCTTCGTGGCGATCTCCCAGGTCTCGATGGTGCGCCGCGCCGGCGAGACGATGGCGCGCGCCGGCAGCAGCGCCTCCTCCACCATATAGGCGCCGATGGCCTTGGCGCCGCGCCGGCCCCGCGCGGCGAGCGGGCGGTCGGGATCGGGCACGCCTTCGGGCCAGTCGGATTTGGCATGGCGGAGCAGCAGGAGGCGGAGCATGGTCGCGGGGGTTCCGGTGATGTCGGCCCCGAACATATAGGCAGGCCGGCCCGCCACGCGAGCGCGCCGACGTCGCAACATTTGTGTGACGCCAAATTCCGTTAAGTGACTTTTCCGCAACCACAAGCGACGTATCGTGCTGTAATGAAGGGTGACAGGTTTCAAAGGATGGCGGCGATGCGGGCAATCGGCTGGGCGGGTGTTGTGTTGGTCGCCGGGGCGATGGGGATGTCGGCGACCGCCGCCCTTGCCGCCGATCCCGCCTACCAGACCGATCCGGCCTATGCGAAGGCGGAAGCCCGCGATCGCGAGTGGACGCTGACCGTCGGCGGCTACGTGATGGCGCAGCCCACCTGGACGGGCTCGGACGATTACGAGTTCGGCTTCAAGCCGATCATCAGCATCACCCGCGCCGACCGGCTGAGCCGCTTCACCAGCTTCAACGACAACCCCAGCATCGCTCTGTGGGACACCGGCGTGTTCGAGGCCGGCATCGTCGGCAAGCTCGACATGAGCCGCGATTCGGGCAGCGCCCATGCGCTGTGGGGCCTGAACGACATCGACTACGCCTTCGAGGTCGGCGGCTACGCCCAGTGGTTCCCGGCGGACTGGCTGCGCCTGCGCGGCGAACTGCGCTACGGCTTCGGCGGCTTCGACGGCGTGGTGGCCGACATCGCGCTCGACGCGATCCACTTCAGCCCCGAGCTGTGGGGCGCCACCTTCTCGGCCGGCCCGCGCATGACGCTGGCGAGCTCGGGCTACATCGACACCTATTACGGCATCTCGCCGCTCGAATCGGTTCGCGCCACCGCGCTCGGCAACCCGCTGCTGCCCTATCAGGCCGGCGGCGGCATCTATTCGGTGGGCTTCGGCGGCCAGGTGATGAAGCGCTTTACCGAGAACATCACCGGATCGGTCTTCGCCGAGTACAAGTATCTGATGGACGACGCGGCGGACAGCCCGCTCGTTGTGCAGAACGGCGACCGCAACCAGTTCCAGGCCGGCGTCTCGCTCTCCTACACCTTCTTCCTCGGCTTCGAATAACGGCGCGCCTTTGCGGCGGCGGGCCTTGCCCGCCCTTCGCCCGCAGCGCCGCCTTGCGCTCGAGCGCCTTTGGCGCATGCCTCGAATCGGCGCGCAAGCTGCTGAAAAATCCAGCATTTCGTGTCACGTCGATGACGATGACAGCTGTTGTGCCGGGCAAGGCGTGGCGATATAAGCTGCGGCCCACAGGGGTGCCCCCGGAACACGAGGACGAAGGCCGATGTCGATTGAGATCGACCAGGAGTACCGCCCCCGCGAGGACGAGCCTTTCATGAACGAGCGGCAGCGGGAGTATTTCCGCCACAAGCTGCTCCAGTGGAAGGAGGACATCCTGCGCGAGGCGAAAGAGACGCTGCAGCACCTTCAGGACGAGAATCAGAACCACCCGGACATCGCCGACCGGGCCTCTTCCGAGACCGACCGCGCCATCGAACTTCGGGCGCGCGACCGCCAGCGCAAGCTGATCGCCAAGATCGATTCCGCGCTGGAACGTATCGACGACGGCTCCTACGGCTATTGCGAGGAGACCGGCGAGCCGATCTCGCTCAAGCGCCTCGAAGCCCGCCCGATCGCCACGCTGTCCATCGAGGCGCAGGAGCGCCACGAGCGGCGCGAGCGCGTCTACCGCGACGACTGAACGCGCGACGACTGACGGGGTATCGCCCGGCCGATGGCCGGACGTCCCGCGCTTCCGGCGGATATGAAAACGGCGACCCTCGCGGGTCGCCGTTTTGTTTTGTCGGCCCTGCCGGCAGTGGGCAGTTCAGCGCTGGCGGCTCAGGGGCGCCGGCCGCGTCCCAGAAGATTTGCCATCTCTTCCTCGAACGGATCGGACAGGTCGCCGCCGGTCTCGGCCGGTGCGCGAATGTCGGGCGCCCGCAGCTCCGGGGTGCGCGGCTCGGGGGCGCGCAGTTCCGGCGCGCGGAGCTCGGGCGCACGGCGCTCGGCGGCGCGCGGCTCGGGCGCGTGAGCCGCCGGCTCCTGCGTCTCGGCCACCCGCACATCTCCCGCCCGGAGGTCGACAGCGCGGAATTCGACGGCGCGGAACTCGGCGCCGCGCGGCTCGGCGGCCATCGGCGCGGGCGAGGGCGCGGCAATGATTGGCGCCGGCGCCTCGGGCTCGGCCGGCCTGCGCTCCTCAGTGACGCGCGGCGCCGCGACGGGCGGCGCCATGACCGGCGGGGCCATGACCGGCGGCGCCGGGCGTTCCGTCAGCACCGGCTCGGCGACGCTCCGGCGCACGGGCGCGAATTCCGGCGCGGCGGCGCGGCGCAGCAGCGCGCTTTCCAGCTCGTCGCCCAGGCTGGCGGGTGCCGTCGGTGCAGGAGCGGGCTGCGCGGGAGCGTGCGGCGGGGGCGCGACGGCGCGCGGGGGGCGCGGCGGCGGCGCGGCGCGGTGAGGAAGGCGTTCCGCGCCGCGCCGGCCGCGTGAGGCGACACGCCAGCGCGTAGCGCGCCGACGGGGCCGGCGCTGTCGACAGAGACCCGCACTGCCAGCCCAATGCGTGGGGTTTGCGTCGATCGGCTGGGCATCGCCGTGCGCAAGGTCTCGGTGCGCGCTGTGCTACC
>NZ_JALKCG010000005.1 GCF_023016525.1 Ancylobacter koreensis | reverse complement strand
CCGGAGATCACGCTGTTCCAGGTCAGCACATCGGTGCCGTCGACCTGGATGGTCGAGGCGGCATCGAAGCTGGTGGCAAAGGCCGAGGAGGTCGTGAAACTTTGCCCCGCGATGAGCGTGCCGCCGCCGAAGCTGAAGGTCGAGCTGCCGTTTCCGCCGGTGATGCCGTCGACGGTGAAGGTGCCGCCGTCCAGATTATAGGCGCCGGAACCGGCACCGTAGGCGAGCCCGCCGGTCAGGGTGAAATTGCCGCCCGTCTGGTTGAAGGTGCCGCTGCCGCCCGCCGCGTGACCGAGCACGAAATGCTCGTTCGAGCTTGCGCTCATGGTGAGCGTGCCGCCCTGCAGATTGTAGATGCCCGTGCCGCCGCCATCGGTGCCGCCGGCATTGTTGGTGTTCGAGCCCAGCCAGATGCGGCTCGCTTCGATCGAGACGATGGAATTGCCGGACTGGGTGACGGTGCCCGCCGCCCTGGCGTCGCCGATGAAGACCTGCGTGGCGCTCTGCAGGGTGAAGCTCGCATTGCCGCCGATGTTCAGCGCGCCCTGCGAGACCGTGCCTACGCCGTTCGCCTCGTTCGTGCGCGAGCCGACATAGAGCGTCGCGTCGTCGGTGGCGAGGAAGCTTGCGCTGCCGCTCAGATTGTAGGTGCCGTTGCCGCCCTGGGTGCCGAGATCGATGGCGCTCTGGCCGTTGAAGGTGATCGAGCCGCCGCTCTGGTTGATGACGCCGGTCACGCCGCCGTCGCGGCCGATGGCGAGCCCGCCATAATCGTTGGGGTCCGTGCCGTCATTGAAGGTGATGGAGCCGCCCGACATGTCGAGCGTGCCGCTTGCGGTCGCGCCATTGTCGCTGTTGGCGCCGATCCACAGGCGGGCCGGGTTGGAACCCGCGCCGTCGAAGGTGATCGCGCCGCCCGAGAGGCTGACTGTCGCCGTGCTTTCGTCGCCGATGCGCATATAGCCGGCGCCGGTGGTCGTGGTCGGGGCGCCGCCGGCAAAGTTCAGGGACGAGCCGAGGCCGAGCGTCAGGCCCGTATTCACGTCGAACCGCGTGGCGGAGAAGTCGACGGTCAGCGGCCCGTTGACACCGCCATAGAGGCCGGGCACGCCCGGCGCCTCGATGATCGCGCCGGACACGCCGGAAACGTTGATGTCGTTGACGGTGCCGCCGGCATAGCCGGTCAGAGCGGCGTCGAAGCCCGACTGCGTCGAAACGTCCACCGATTGCGCGAGTGCCCGCTCCGAGGAGCCGAAAAGTCCCACCGACACTGCAAACACAGCGGCCGCGCCGAGGAAAGTCCCGGTCCGGCTTAAGCGAAAATCCGCGCCGGGCAGGAAGACGACCGGCCGGAGTGCGGTCGATCCGCGCAACATTTCAACCAAGTGATGCCGCTTGCGAGCAGCGCGCGACTCCGCGGACATGCCAGATTCCCCGACCAATTACCCCATACCACCATAGATAGTATGCGGCCGCAGGCCAATCAAAAATGTGTCGGACCGATCGGTCCGACAACTATTTCGTGGATCTGCCAGCCAATAGCCGGCGTATAAAGCTCCGGCTCAGTCAACTTCCCTTTGGGCTCCGGTAAAGGCAAGCGGACGAATAGGCCTAATCGCTCACCTTACGCACCGATAGGGTGCCCGGACGTGAATATTCGTCCGTCACATCTCCAATTAGGTGAAAGGAATAGGGAAAACATTTCGAATTTCGAATTTCAATCGACCGGCATGGAACAAGGGCCACGCCGGCGGGCCTTGGTTCCCTGGTTGTAAGCCCCGCCTCAGCCGAACGGCCGGAAGCGCCGCCAGAACCGTCGCAGCTTTCCGGGAGGGGCCGCCTGCGGAACGGACCAGCGTGTGCGAACCTCGCGCACGAAGTCGTGCGTGAAGGCGCTGTCGGAATATCGGCGCGCATAGCTTCCGAGCAGGTCGTCGTACCACCAGATGTTTTTCGGGCAGGAGCACCCGCGCGGGTCGTGCCAGACGCCGTCCTCGCCGATCACCCTCAACTCGCAGCCGCTGATCGCCGCCTCGCGCAGCACGTTGCTGTAGTGATCGTAAGAGTAGAGCGTTCGCGTGCGCCGCAGCGTATCCCCGAGCGCCGCCATGTTCGGCGTGCGATCCTCCAGAGCCTCGATGGCGATGCCTTCAGGCAGGGGAAAGCGTTCGCTCAGCGCACGGCCCTTATAGATGAAGGAACAGTCGATCGTCTTCGGCACCGAGGGGTCCGGGTAGATCACGTCCGGGTCGATCAGCCCCATCCAGAGGACACGCCGGGGGCCGAGGGGCTCTTTCACCGCCCGGCTGACGGCTTCGAGCCGCTGGGGATCGTAGACGAACACCATCTCCTCGTCCGCGTAGGTCGTCTCGCCGCCGAGCAGGCCGGGATCGTTGAGCGCCCAGCGCACGACCTTTTCCGCCGCGAGCGGATTGCCCGGCACGATTTCGGGATAGATGACGATGCTGTCGCCCACCCCGCCGCGGTGAAAGGGGATATTCCATTTCGGCAATCGCTTGATGCGTCTGGCCACCATCGCGCTCGGATAGCCCGCCTCATTGAGGTGGTGGCACAGACGGTAGAGGGCGCGGATGCCCGAACTCGTGGTCGCGTAGGGCGGGGCCCAGATCAGGAAGACGGGTGCCATGACGGTTCAGGCCTCGGTCTCGCCGGGGGAGCGCGGCGCGCCGGTCACGCCGCACTCTCTTTCGGTATGGGCACGCCGCCGGTTGCGATGGGGGCACGATAGGCGGGGAAGTAGCACGCATCTTCGGCGCGGCCGGCGCAGAGCGCCGCATAGGCTTGCGCGTCATTGACGATCCGCAGCAGATAGACCGGCTCGGCGTGGTTCGCCCATCGCTCCTTGAACAGCTTCAGGCCGTCCGTGCCGGCATCCGGCATACCCCCCGTCAGCAGCCTGAGGCCGTGTTGCCCGACATAGCGCTGCAGGCCCGCCATCAGCAGATAGGACGCGTTCCAGCGCAGCCCCTCATCCGTGCTGGCCATGTGGAGGATCTGCAGCATATCCCGGAACTCGACGCCGCACGCCATGGCGCCGATGCCCTGCGCGTCGCGCACCTCGAAGAACACCCCGCAATCGAGCTCGGCGATGGATTCGAAATGGGCGCGCGGAAAATCCACATAGCTGCCCTCAAGTCCCCGGCGGGAGAGAAGGCGCGCATAGATGTCGGTCATCTGCAGGCGCTGCGCTTTCCCTTCGACGAGACGGAACTCGGCCCGCTCCTCGCAGCGACTCAGGCGCAGCCGCGCGCGCCGGCTCAAGGCGACGGGCGGGCGTTGCGGATCGTAGACGTAGTGCATCTTGAGCAGCGCGGGGTTGCCGGCCGAGGACGGCGGCACATAGCCGGGCTGGGTCACGGCGGTGATCGTCACGAGATGGCGGAACTCTTCGCGGAGCACCTTCAGGTCCCCCTCGCCGCCGATCCACAGATAGGGCCACGGACCGACGCCGTCATGCAGCTCCGTGCCGGGGATGGGGCGGCGAAGAACGACCATATCGCCGCGCGAGCTGAGTTCGGGCACGCCGATCAGGCCGGCGACATAGCCCTCGGTGTGAAAGGGGCAGGTGTTGAGCATGCGTCGACGTGTCCGCGGTGCGGCTACGGGAAGGCGCGGTCCCATGCCGGGCGACGGCCTTCGTCAGGCTGGCCCGGCGAACAGGCTGACGCAACGAGTATCGCCGGGTGCGCGCAGGGTTTCCAGTACAATATGAGGTATCCCGATCCGGGGAGAATGCCTTGCCCTAAGGTCGTCGCGGGGCGGCGGATGTTCTCACTATGAAGATTCCGCAGAGCCCACATGTGTGGGGTGTCGATATCACCTCGCCATGCATAATCATGCGAAGGCCGGTGTAAATCCCGTGAGACAATATCTTCGAGGGATACAGGTCGCGTTGCCTCCTTTTTCGATACGGCTGCGGGGTAGACAGATGACGAAGGTCATTTCGCGCGCGCGGACGCGGCGATCGAACCTCTGCAGGAAGGCAACCTGCTTCATCTCATCGTTCTTTTGCACGGTTATGGCGTTTTCCGCCTTCACCTTCTGCTTCGCGGAAGATCTCCAGCTTGGCGAGGAGGAGAGGTGGATCGTTGTCGCCAGCAGGAAGGACATGCTCGAAGCCATCGATTTCATGGAGCGCTACACCTCGCTGCCTGCGAGGGTTGTGAAATCGAAAAATGAATGGCTGGCGGTCGTGCTTGGTCCCGTTCCTGTACTCTCCATCGAACAGGCAAGGATAAGCTACCCGGAAGAACCCCTTCCGGACGATGCGTTTCTCAGCAGCGGAGGTACCTTCGTCTACACCGTGTGGACCTCGCGGCATAAATGGATCGTCGTCGCCAGCCGCCAATCCTTGCCGGAAGCTATCGATGTCGCCAGGAAATACGACGGTGCCCGTGTCGTGCGGGCGGAAAACGGCTGGTACGCGGTCGTTCTCGAACCGGTCGAGGCGACGGATATGACGGCGTTCCGCGCCAGCTACACCGGGCGGGCGCTGCCGGAGGACGCCTTCCTCAGCCGCGGAGGCAAATTCATGGCGACGGCATGGGACGGCGATACTCCGGTCGCCGTCGCGGCCCCGGCCACGGGGGCTGCGGCGCCGGTGGCCGGCGCCGTCCAGCAAGGCGGTCCCGCTCGCGTGACGGTAGGCCCGGCCGCACGTCCGGCGATGATGAAGAATGCCGGCCGGGGGCTGAAGAACTTTCTGGGGGCGGTGACGGGTGTCGTCGGCAAGGTGGTGGGAGCCGGCGGCGCCGTCCTCAAGGGCGGGAGCGAGGTTGTGCTCGGCGTCGGCGGCGCGACCCTTCAGGCCGGCGGCTCACTGGTCGAGGGTGTTGCGGGCGCGGCCCTCGAAGGTGGCGGCGCAGTGTTGCAGAGCGGCGTGATCGAAAGCGTAGCCGGCGCGGCCATTCAGGGGGCGGGCGCCTATTACTCGGCAAGGGGCTATTCGGCAGGTGGCTATTCGGGAGGCGGGTACTCAGGGGGCGGCGGTTCTGCGGTCTCGTTACCCACGGGCACGGGATACAGCCAGCGCGGATCCTTTGAGGACTGCGTGGCGATGTACCGGGCTGCCGGCCAGCCGGGTATGGCCGCCCAATGCCAAACAAGTGCCACTAATATGGACTCGCTCCGATGAGGCCTCGTTATCGACCGGCGCTCATGGCGGCCTCTGTGCTCGGCCTTATCTGCGCTACGCCGATATCCGCCCAGGACAACGCCTGGATCTATAACACCTTCGTCGACAAGTGCCGGGCCGCCGGCGGCACGCCGGGCAGCAGCCTCGCCCAGTTCCAGCGCGGCGAGACCTTCGTCTGCCGTCAGGGTGGCGGCGCTTCCGTCACGGGGCCGGGCGACGATTGCGAGCGCACCGCGCGGCAGAATGTCGACTGGGTGCTGAGAGATCGCGGCGCTCTCACCACTTTCACCCGGCTGACCGCGAGCGGCTATGCCGCCGTCGATGCGGTGATCGAGGCGCAGGCCCATAATTTCCGCGCTCAGGAGTCGATCCGGCGCTGTCGAGACTGGGCCATCGAATATCTGGCACGGGTCTACGGCCCCGACCGGACGAAACCTGTCACCGCGAGTGATTGCAGCTGCATCACCGTACTGCCACACGAGAACCGCGACGCGCAGCGCTTCTCCTACTCGGTGAGGAACGCCTGCGATCCGATGGATGTCGCCATACAGTTTGGCGGCGACATACTGAAAATGTCGGCCTCCGTCGCCATGTCGGCATGGGCGGCGGCAGGGCGGCTGAGCCCGGGGCAGCAAGCCGTGGTCAGCACCCCCCAAGGCTGGACCTATGCGACGATTCTGGCAACGCGCCTGACGCGCGGCAGCAGCTCCTACACCTGCCGGTATAATTGACGCTCTTGGCGGGCCGCCGCTCTTCTTGCATCCTGCCGAGCGACGAAAGGTCAATCGAGCGGGAGCCTTCCGATGCGCTGGACGATGTTGTGCTTTGCTCTGACCCTCACGGGGCTGGCGGCCGCTCCAGGCTTCATGCGAGAGGCGACGGCGAAGAACTATCTGTGCAACCAGCAATTCGCGTTGTGTACCTCGGCCCCCTGCGTCCCGCAGCCCGGCAATCCGAATGTGTCGATCTGCATGTGCGACGTTCAGGACGGGCCGAACCTCGCAACCGTTCAATGCGACACGGTCAAGCCGAGCACGAACGCCAATGGCGTTCGCACGGTCTATTCGCAGTTCGCGCTCACGCAGTTCGAAGGCGGCAAGAAGGCGCTGAAATGCGAGAGCGGAACGCCCTGGTCGCAGTGCCTCAACAAGATCTGCACGGTCGATCCCGCCAATCCCGAAAAGGCGATCTGCGCCTGCGACGTGGTGCGGACGGGCGCGTGGCAGACGGCCGGTGGCGAGTGCGACGCGGCGACCTGCAAGACCGCCTATTGGTCGGGCGCGCTCCTGGCCGACTCCCGAAGCAATGCCGAATTCATGATGGACCAGCTCAAGATGGCAAAGTCGCCGGCAGAGGCGTGCCCGGTGCCGAAATAGTCACCCGAGACGTCAACCGCGAGCCGGGAGCGGGCATGCGCAAGATCGCCCTTGAAGAGCACTTCACGACGCCGGAGCTTGCCGGAAAATACGTGGCCCGGCCGACGCAGAGCGACGCGCTCTTCGCCGACATCGAACGACGTCTCGTCGATTTCGACGCGCTGCGGCTCGAAACGATGGATCAGGCCGGAATCGAGCTGATGGTGCTTTCGGTCACCACGCCGGGGGTGCAGGGCGTCGCCGACACGGCGGAAGCGATCCGGCTCGCCCGAAGCGCGAACGACTTCCTCGCCCGCGAGGTACAGAAACGGCCCGGCCGCTACGCCGGCTTCGCGCATCTGGCCATGCAGGAAGCCCGGGCCGCGGCGGCCGAGCTTGAGCGCGCCGTGAGGGATCTCGGATTCCGGGGCGCGCTCATCAACGGCCAGACCAACGGGCATTATCTCGACGAGGATCGGTACGCGCCGTTCTGGGAGTGTGTGCAGGAACTCGGCGTGCCGGTGTATCTCCATCCCGGCAACATGGCCGACAGCCCCGCCATGTTCGCGCACCGCCCCGAACTCGGCGGGCCCATCTGGGCCTGGACCGCGGAGACTGCGGCACATGCGCTGCGGCTGGTCCTCGGCGGCACATTCACGCGCTTTCCCGGAGCGAAGGTCATTCTCGGCCATATGGGCGAGACGCTGCCCTTCCTCCTCTGGCGCCTCGACAGCCGACGGCAATTCGACCTCGGGGAGGCGCTCGCGCCGGACGCGCTTCCGTCGGCGATCATCCGGCGCAACATCGCCGTCACCACATCCGGCGTGTGCGATGCGGCGCCGCTGGTGGCGGCGCTTCAGGCTCTAGGCGACGACAATGTGATGTTCTCGGTCGACTATCCCTATGAGGATGCTCAGGTTGCCGCCCGCTTCATCGAGACCGCCCCGATCGGCGAGGCGACGCGCGCCAAGGTCTGCCACGGCAATGCCGAGCGCTTGCTGGGACTCTAGCCGTGGCGAAATCCTCGATCCGCGAATGCGCTTGCGGGCATTCGCCGCGCACAGGGAGACGATGCCGGTCTCGCGGAGCGGCCAAGGTTCTGCGCGCCAACCGAGTCTGCGAGCTCCGGTCCCGGGGCCTGTGAAACCCCGCCGCTACCCCCTTGAAGCGTCCCCACACCCCCCTTATGGTGCGCGCACCTGAGCGGGCGTAGTTCAATGGTAGAACGGCAGCTTCCCAAGCTGCATACGAGGGTTCGATTCCCTTCGCCCGCTCCAGCGCAATTCATTGAAAATCAACGGTTTTGTCGCTCGACCGTTAAGCTGTGCGTTCCTGACGTTCCCCATCGGCGTTTCCCGCTCGTTCCCGCCGGCCCGGTGGGCCTGTCGGCGCTCCAACGACCTTCCGGATTTTGCCGGCCGGCGGCTCAGCTGAGCAGCGTCTCGGCGTTGACGGGGCGATGGAAATAGAAGCCCTGGAACAGGGTGGCGCCGAGTTCGCGCAAACGGTTGAGCTGGCGCTCCTCCTCGACGCCCTCGACGATCAGCTCCAGCCCGAGCGCGTCGGTGATCGAGACCGCCGCCTTGATCTGCGCCTCGTCGATAGGATCGCTGAGCAGGTCGCGCGTCACCGTCCAGTCGATCTTGATGCCGTCGACGGGGAGCTGCTTCAGCACCTCGAAGGAATTGTAGCCATTGCCGAAATCGTCGAGATAGACAAGCACGCCGTGGGCGCGCAGCACGACGATGAACGCCGCCGCCTGGTGCGCGTCGTTCAGGTCCTCGGTCTCGGTGATCTCGATGCGCAGGGCCTTCTGTACGCCGGGGTGGGCGGCGATGAGATCGAGCAGCTTGCGCTGGAAGGCGGTGTTCGCCAGCGTCTGGACGCCCAGATTCATTGAGACGTACTGGTTCGTGCCGGCCGCCAGCAGGCGCATGGCGAATGCCACGCACTGGTGGCAGACCCAGCTGTCGATCCGGCACATCAGGCCGAGGCGCCTGGCCGCCGGCAGGAACTGGCCGGGGCTGTGGCACTGGCCGTCGGAATCCTTGAGGCGGATGAGGGCCTCATAGCCGCAGACCTTGCCCTCCCGGTCGACGATCGCCTGCAGGTGCAGGCGGAAACGGTCGAGCTCCAGCCCGAGCCGGATGCGCTCGGCCCAGCTCACGCGCTGGCGCGAGGTGCACATCTTGGGATCGCCGAGATCGTAGAGCTGCACGCGGTCGCGGCCGCTTTCCTTGGCCACCCGGCACGCGGTATCGGCGGCGGCGAGAAGGGTGGAAGGCGTGCGCAGATTCTCCTGCGCGCGGGTCAGGCCGATGCTGACGGTGACAGAGAGGCGCGCGCCGCCGATCGCGAACACATGCGCCTGAACCGCGCTGTTGAGGCGGTTGGCGATGCTCGTGACCTCGCTTTCGTCGAGGCCGGGCAGTACGACCGCGAATTCGTCGGCGCCCACCCGCGCCAGCGTGTCGTCGGCCCGCAGCAGCCCCCGCAGGAAGCGCCCGGTCTCGCGCAGCAGCTCGTCGGCGGCGGCGTGGCCCAGCGCATCGTTGATGCCGCTGAAATGATCGATGTCGATCACCCCGACCCACAGCTGCGTGGTCTCGCCGTCGCGCAGCAGATTGTCGAGCCGCTCCTCCAGCGCGAAGCGGTTCGGCAGCGTGGTCAGCATGTCGTTGCGGGCCTGCTGCGCGACCAGGCGGGCAAAGTCGGCCAGCGCCTCGGTGTGGAGGCGCAGCTGCTCGCGCATGGCGACGAGCTCGGCCTCGCGCTTCTTCTGGGGGGTGAGGTCGGTCCAGAGGCCGACCGCGCCGCCATCACCGAGCGGCCGATGGCTGGCGAGCACCCAGCTCCCGTCCCGCAGGGGAATCTCGACCGGCGCGTCGTCGGCGGCGGGTGCCGCGCCAAGCTCGGCGAGCGGGACACCCGCCTCGTCGGCGAAGAAGCCGCGGGACCTCGCGTCCTCCAGAATGCCGGCGAACGGCCGGCCAGGTTCAAGCGCAGCGCCGGACGGGGCGAATATCTGCCGCATGCCGCTATTGGTCCGGGTGATGCGCCCCTGGTCGTCGAGCAGGATCAGTCCCGCCCCCAGCCCGTCGATGGCCCCCTGAAGGCGCGCCTCGGCCTCCCTGAGCCGGGAGACGTCCGTCCAGGTGGAAACGATCCAGTTGTCGGACGTGCGGCACTCGCACGCCTGCACCCAGCCGCCGTCCTCCAGCGGGATCAGCAGCGGAACGCCGTCGGCCAGCGCATGCAGGCGCAACCGTTCCTTGATGTATTTGTCCGGGTCGTCGACCCAGCGCCATTCGCCGCTGGGAACGGAGGCGAGAGCGTAGAACGTCAGGCCCTGCAGGTCGCCCAGCGGTTCGAGGAAGGGAAACAGTTCGACGAAGCGCCGGTTGTGGAACACCAGTCGGTCCTGCGCGTCGAAGACGGCAAGCCCGTCGCGCATGTCGTCGAGGAGCCCGGCGAGCTTCCGGTCCCCGGCAAACACTGCCGACGAATCCGCCGATGAAGAATCCACGGCGGACGGTTTCGATTGCTCAGCGTCCATCATTTCCGAATGGTCCGTCCATCCGGCCGTAGCATCCCGGACATGCCAGCCGCACCCCGAATGCGTAATGCCCCCAGAGCCCTCAGTAGATTGGGCCCGCGCACTAATAGAATACTAATTCGTGGTACACGCAACCCGGGGAACAGCTGAATGTGACAACCCCAATTGGGTGGCGTGCCATATACTGTGCGGCGGTTCGCCGGCCGCAGGCAAGGCGGCGCAAGGAGGCGTTTATGGTATCTCAATACGCGGGCCGTGGCGTGCGGACGCTCTGGATAGCCGCGGGCGCCATCGTCCTTCTGGTGGCTGCGGCGATAGGCCTGTGGGCCCGCCACGGCGCCGCCGTTTTCTTCGACACTCTGGCGGCCGGAATTGCCTATTGCTTCTGAGCCGGCGATGTCCGCCCCAATGATGTTCGTCCAAGGCCGCGCCGGCGCCGCGCCGCCCACCAGATCGAGCCCGTCATCCATGTCCAGCCGTCGCATCCTGCTGCTGCTCGCCGCCTTCACCGTCGGGGCCGTCATCATCGTCGCCAGCGCGCTCGCCCTGCTGCCGGGAAGCCCGGCCCCGGTCGCCTCGCAGGTCGCCATAGGCGGGCCGTTCGAACTCGTCGACCAGGACGGTCAGACGGTGACGCAGGACAGCTTCGCCGGCGAGCCGACGCTGGTCTTCTTCGGCTTCACCCATTGCCCGGACATCTGCCCGACCGCCCTGTTCGAGATGTCGCAGGTGTTCGAGGCGCTGGGACCGGATGCGCGCAAGGTCAACGGCCTGTTCGTGACGGTCGATCCCGAGCGCGACACCGCCGAGGTGATGAAGGCCTATCTCGGCAGCTTCCACCCCAGCATACAGGGTCTGACCGGCACGCCCGAGCAGGTCGCCGCCATGATCAAGGCCTACCGCGTCTACGCCAAGAAGGTGCCGACGCAGGACGGCGACTACACGATGGACCACACTGCCATCATCTACCTGATGGGCAAGGACGGCAGCTTCATCGCGCCGTTCAATCTCAAGCGCCCGCCGGCCGAGGCCGCCGCCGAGCTGCGCCGCTACCTCTAGGCGCGGCGCGCAGCAGCAGGGCCCGGCGACGCGAGGTGCGCGCCAGCCCGTGGTCGGTCTTTTCCCAGCGGTGCGGCGCCACGACGAGGTGGAACACCGCCCGCCACGCCGCCGCCGACATCATCAGCCAGTAGACGGGCATGAGCAGCAGCACGCGCCCGAGGCCCGGCACCTGCCGCCGGGCCATGCCGATGGCCGTCGACAGGACGGCGCTGCCATAGCCGATCAGCAGCACACTCAGGCTCAGTCCATCGAGCGCGGCAAGGGCGGCGGAGGCGTCGGCGGGCTCCTCCAGCCACAGGTCGAGCAGCAGCTGCAGGACGAGGAAGGGGTGCAGCAGCGCCGCCGCCACGCCGCTGCCGAGCATGAACAGCAGAGCCAGGGTCCCCATCCAGCCGGCGCCGCTGGCAAGGCGGGCGGGCCGGCGGGCGTGCACCAGCAGGGTCTGCATCCAGCCCTTGTACCAGCGCGTGCGCTGGCGCATCCAGCTGCCCATCCGGCGCGGCGCTTCCTCGTCGGTCGCCGAGGCGATGACGGCGGTGCGCCAGCCCGCCCCGGCGAGCCGCACTCCGATCTCCGCATCCTCGGTGACGTTGTAGGGATCCCACGCGCCGACGCCCTCGATCGCCTCGCGCCGGAAATGGTTGGAGGTGCCGCCGAGCGGCAGCGGCAGCCGGTAGGCGCCGAGCATGGGCAGCATGACGTCGAAATGGGCGGCATATTCGGCGGCGAACTGCCGGGTGATCCAGCTGTCGGCCAGATTGTCTATGGCCAGGCACGCCTGCACGCAGCCGACCCGCGCGCCGCGTGCGCCGAGGAAGACCGCGCAGGCCTTGCGGAGCTGGAGCGGGTCCGGCACGTCCTCGGCGTCGTAAATGCCAATAATGGCGCCGCGCGCGAAGGGCAGGGCGGCATTCATCGCCTTCGGCTTGGTGCGCGGGCCGATGGCCGGCGAGACGATCACCTCATAGCCGGGGCGATTCGCATGGCGTGCCAGCGCGGCGGCGGTGGGGCCGTCGTCCGGCTCCACCACGAGCAGCACCTGCAGCTTCTCGCGGGGATAGTCGATGGCGTCGAGCGCGCCGATGAGCTGCGGCACCACCGCCGCCTCGCGGTAGAGCGGCACGATCAGGCTGTAATAGGGCAATTCGTCGTCCCGCCGCAGCGGCGCGGGCGCGGCGGGGGCGGGCACGGTGCAGGCGGTGAGCTTGAGCGCGGCGCCGCCGAGCAGCAGCGTTGCCAGCAGCGCCACCATGACGAGCGTGCCGCCCACCGTCGTCGCGTTGAGCAGCATGAGCAGGAGCGCGAGGCCCAGCGCCCCGCCGGCGAAGGCGTAGCGGGACCATCCCAGCGTCGCGGCGGAGAGCTGCGGCTGGCTCTGGCGCAGCGCGCTCGCGGCGTGCCAGCCGATCTGCTGGCCGAAGCGCCGGCGCACGAAGGCGCCGAGCCGCTCGGGCGTGGTCAGGCTGACCTGCCGGCGCAGCTGCGGGCGCTGCGCGAGGACGGCAGCGAGCTGGCGCAGCTGCGGACCGCGCGCGGTGGTGACGAGCCCGCCGTCGAAGCGGCGCATCAGGCCCGTGCGCAGCAGCGCCGCTATGTCCTCGAAGCGCGGGCGCGACAGCGTGACGGCGGAGCCATCGTCGAGCGGCTCGAAGGGAATGCCGAGCGTCTGTGCCGCGCCCTGCGCGATCTCGTCAGTCGAGACGATGCCTTTGGCGATCAGCGTCTCGTCCATGCCGACGCCGACACGGCGCGCCTGGCGCTGGGCGTAGAGGATGTCGGCCGCGCTCAGAAGGTCGGCGACGCCCGCCGCTTCGAGGGGGATGGCGGAAGCTTTGCCGGGCGGGGCCGCGTGCCGGCCGAATTCCGTCTCCCGCGTCGCGGCTGTCATGCGGCGTCACCCCTCGCCTAGTCGGCACCGAGACGGTAGAAGGTCGGACGGAAGAAGGTCGAACGGTCGAAGCCCTGTGGCACAGCTCGACTCGGAACCATGCGCGAGATCAGTGTGCGGTATTTATTTCCGGCATGTAAATCCCAGGTGACACAACTGCGACGAGCGGGTGGGCGCTATCTGGCGGCGTTCGCGCTCGCTGTCGCGTTGTTCGCTCCCGCCACCGGTGCCATGGCCCAGACGGCGCCGGCGGGCGGCGCGCCGAACGCCTCTCCGCCGGCGCCCGCGCCCGCTGCGAAGGCCGCGCCGCCGGCCTCCGTCGTGGTGCCCGGTTTCTGGGACCCGAAGCGCCGCCCCGACCGGCCGGACGTGACGCGCCTGCCGACGCAGATCCGCTTCGTGACCACGGAGGACTACCCGCCCTTCAGCTTCCGCGGCGAAGACGGCCGGCCCGTCGGCTTCAATGTCGACGTCGCGCGGGCGATCTGCACCGAGCTGGCGATCCGCTGCACGCTGGAGATTGTGCCCTTCGAGGCGCTTGCCGACGCGCTGGCCAGCGGCAAGGCGGATGCTGCCATTGCGGGCATCGCCATCACCCCGGTGACGCGCGAGACGCTCGATTTCTCCGACCGCTATTTCCGATCCCCCGCCCGCTTTGTCGCGCTCCGCGGCGACGGCGGCGCGAAGGTGACGCCCGATGCCCTCGGCTCCAAGACGGTCGGCGTCATTGGCGGCACGGCGCACGAAGCCTTCCTGCACGACTTCTTTGGCGAGATCGCCGTGCGCGCCTTTCCGGACCCGGACGCGCTGCGCGCGGCCCTGCGCAAGGGCGAGGTCGACCTTATTTTCGGCGATGGCGTGCAGCTCGCGCTCTGGCTCAACGGCACCGGCTCGGAGAATTGCTGCGCCTTCGTCGGTGGACCCTTCACCGAGAGCCTGTATTTCGGCGAGGGCATGGGCATCGCGGTGAAGCGCGGCAACGACGCGCTGCGCCAGTCGCTCAATTACGCGCTCGCCCAGCTCTGGGAGGAGGGCGTCTACACCGACCTCTATCTGCGCTGGTTTCCCATCAGCGTTTATTGACGCGCGGGCGCGCACTACCTAGAGCATGCCGGCACGCGCACGGCGGCCATGAGGGTCGCGGCGCGTGCCTTGTTTTTCCCGGACGAAGCCCAGGAGGGCCGATCATGACGGCGACCGCTCAGGTCGAGGATGTTGCAGCCGAATTGCGGGAGCTGGCGGAGACCGCCGGCGCCTGGCCGTTCGAGGAAGCCCGCAAGATCGTCGAGCGCCTGAAGCGGAAACCCAAAGCGGAAGTCCTGTTCGAGACCGGCTACGGTCCCTCGGGCCTGCCCCATATCGGCACCTTCGGCGAGGTGGCGCGCACCACCATGGTGCGCCACGCCTTCCATGTGCTGACCGAGGGAAAGGTCCCGACGCGCCTGCTGTGCTTCTCCGACGACATGGACGGCATGCGCAAGATCCCGGAGAACGTGCCGGATCAGGCCGCGCTGAAGCCCTATCTCCAGATGCCGCTCACCAAGGTGCCGAACCCGTTCGGCGGCGGCTATGAGAGCTTCGGCGACCACAACAACGCGATGCTGCGGCGTTTCCTCGACACCTTCGGCTTCGACTACGAGTTCGCCAGCGCCACCGACTATTATTTCTCCGGCAAGCTCGACGGCGTGCTGCTGAAGGCGGCGGAGAAATACGAAGCGATCATGGAAGTGATGCTGCCGACCCTCGGCGAGGAGCGGCAGGCGACCTATTCGCCCTTCCTGCCGATCTCGCCGACCTCGGGCCGCGTGCTCTACGTGCCGCTGAAGAACGTCGACGCCAAGGCCGGCACCGTTACCTTCACCGACGAGGATGGCGCGGACAAGACCGTGCCCGTCACCGGCGGCCATGTGAAGCTGCAGTGGAAGCCGGATTTCGGCGCCCGCTGGGCGGCGCTCGACGTCGATTTCGAGATGTTCGGCAAGGACCACCAGACCAACGCGCCGATCTATGATCGCATCTGCGAGATCATCGGCGGCACGGCGCCCGAGCATTTCGTCTACGAGCTGTTCCTCGACGAGAACGGCCAGAAGATCTCGAAGTCCAAGGGCAACGGCCTGACCATCGACGAGTGGCTGACCTATGCGAGCCCGGAGAGCCTGGCGCTCTACATGTTCCAGTCGCCGCGCTCGGCCAAGAAGCTGCATTTCGACGTCATCCCGAAGGCGGTGGACGAGTATTTCGGCTTCCTTGCGCGCTATCCCTCGCAGGACTGGAAGAACCGTCTCGGCAACCCGGTCTGGCACATCCATTCCGGCAATCCGCCGGTGGAGGAACTGCCGCTGACCTTCGGCCTGATGCTCAAGCTCGCCTCCGCCTCCAATGCCGAGGAGAAGGGCGTGCTGTGGCGCTTCATCGAGCGCTACGCGCCGGGCACCTCGCCGGAAACGCATCCGACCCTCGACAAGCTGGCCGGCTATGCCGTGCGCTACTTCGTCGACCGGGTGAAGCCGCGCCGCTCCTATCGCCTGCCCGACGAGGTGGAGGCCAAGGCGCTCGCCGCCCTCGACGCTGCGCTGGCGGGCGTGGACGGCGAGGACCGCGAGGCGATCCAGAACGCGGTGCTCGACGTCGGACGCGCCGAGCCGCGCTATCAGGACCACAAGCGCAAGAGCCCGACCGGCGGGCCGGGCGTCACCTTCGCCTGGTTCAGCGCGCTCTACGAGCTGCTGCTCGGCGAGAAGGAAGGCCCGCGCTTCGGCTCCTTCGTCGCCGCCTACGGCATCCCGGAGACGCGCGCGCTGATCGCCCGGGCACTGGCCGGCGACCTCGCCAAGGGCGCGGCGTAGGCCGCTCGACACGCGACCGTGCCGGCCCTTCCGGGTCGGCACGGCGGAGGCAGACAGATGGCCCGGCGCCGCAAGGGGCAGATCGACCTCCGGGTCGACGATCCGCAGCAGCTTCTCGACATGCTCGATCCCTTCCCGTTTCGCGAGCGCGGGCTGGATGGCGATGTCGACGAGTACATTGTCGAGCACGCACAGGGCGTGCCGCCCGACACTCCGCTCGCTATCGCCATCCATCTGCCATCGGCGCAGGCGGGAAGCCCGCTGTCGCAGGGTTTGCCCGCCATCGTCCGGCAGCATTTCATCGCCCAGGCCGAGCGCCGCGACGTCGAGCTTTCCCGCATGTTCAGCCTCGGGCGCATGACGCTGCTCGTCGGCATCGTCGTGCTCGGCCTATGCCTCATCCTCGGCCAGTCGCTGGTGAATCTGTTTCCCGATTCCCGCCTCGCCGAGGTGGTGATGGAAGGTCTCGTCATCCTCGGCTGGGTGGCGAATTGGCGGCCGATGGAGATCTTCCTGTTCGACTGGTGGCCGCTGGTGCAGGAGCGCCGGCTCTATCGCCGCCTCGCCGGTGCCGGCGTCAACGTGGTCGCCTATGAGGCTTCGTGATCCGCCCACGGCTTCCGCCGCGCCGCTGCCCGTCCTAGAGCATTGCTTTTACGCATTTTCTTCACGCGAACCGGAATCCACTTCGCTCGAAAATGCTCTAGGCTGGCGCAAAATGGGAGGCGCCAATGGGTCACGACCATCACCATCCGCAGGATCACGCGCACGATCACGGGCTGGAAGATCACTGGAAGAACAATGGCGTGCGCGTCATCAAGGGCGACCGGCTCGACCCCAACACGGCGCAGACGCCCGGCATGTTCCGGCAGGCGGCGATCAACCATGCCCGCGTCGGCGCCCAGAAAATCTGGGCCGGCACGGTCTCCATCCAGCCCAACGCCAAGACCGGCGTGCACCATCACGGCGCGCTGGAGAGCGTGATCTACGTGGTGCGCGGGCGCGCCCGCATGCGCTGGGGCGACCGGCTGGAATATGTCGCCGAGGCGGAGGCGGGCGACTTCATCTTCGTGCCGCCCTATGTGCCGCATCAAGAGATCAACGCCGACCCCGACCATCCGCTCGACTGCGTGCTGGTGCGCTCCGACAACGAGGCGGTGGTGGTAAACATCACCGATGTCGATCCGGTCGAGGCGCCGGAGGAGGTCTATTGGGTCGACGCGATCCACCGGGCGCCGGAATAGGCGCCCGGCGCCACCTCACCCGACCGAACGCGCGGCGAGCGATTTCTCGCGCAGCGCGCTGAGCGTCGTGGTCGGCGTGATCGCTTCCGGGTCCAGCTTCACATGCACGATGGCCGGCACGCCGGCGGCGAAGGCCGCATCGAGCGCGGGAGCAAATTCCGCATCCGTCTCCACCGTCACGCCGAAGCCGCCGAAGGCGCGGGCATAGGCGGCGAAATCGGGGTTCCTCAGCGCGGTGCCGAAGACGCGGGTGGGATATTCGCGCTCCTGATGCATGCGGATGGTGCCGTACATGCCGTTGTCGACCACCACCGCGACGATGGGCGCTTCATATTGCAGGGCGGTGGCGAATTCCTGCCCGGTCATCAGGAAGTCGCCGTCGCCGCACACCGCCACGACCGTACGGCCGGGATGGGAGATCTTGGCCGCCACCGCCGCCGGCAGGCCGTAGCCCATCGAACCCGAGGTCGGCGCGAGCTGCGTGCCATAAGCGCTGAAGCGGTGGAAGCGGTGCACCCAGATGGCGAAATTGCCGGCGCCGTTACAGACGATGGTGTCTTTCGGCAGGGCCCTGAGATAGCGCACCAGCGTCGCCATCTGCACCGGCCCGGCATTCTCCGGCGGCGCCTCGGTCCAGGCGAGGTAGTCCGCACGCGCCGCGCTCCGCCAGTCGCCCCATGGAATGGAATTCGGCGGCTGCACGCCTTCCAGCGCGGCGGCGAAGGCGCCGGACGAGGCATTGATGGCGAGCGTCGGCTGGTAGACGCGGCCCAGTTCCTCCGGGTCGGCATGCACATGCACGAAGGGCACGCCGGGGTCGGGGATGCCGAACAGGCTGTAGCCCTGCGAGGGCACCTCGCCCATGCGCCCGCCGGCGAGGATGACGAGGTCGGCCTGCTTCAGCCGGGCGATGAGCGCGGGATTGACCGAGAAGCCGATATCCCCGGCGAAGCTCTCATGGCCGGCGGGGAACAGCATCTGGCGGCGGAAGCTCACCGCCACCGGCAGGTCGAAGCGTTCGGCGAAGCGCGTGACGGAGGCGACCGCCTTCTCGTTCCAGCGCGCGCCGCCAAGGATCATCACCGGGCGCTTTGCCGCCCAGAGCAGGCGCTGCAGGCGCATCATGTCGGCGAGGCCGGGCCAAGTTTCCACCGGTTCCACTGCCGGCGCGTCGGGCACGCTCGCCAGCTCGCTCAGCACATCCTCGGGCAGCGCGATCACGACCGGGCCGGGCCGGCCCTGCAGGGCGACGCGGAAGGCGCGCGACACGATCTCCGGGATGCGCGCGGCGTCGTCGATCTCCACCGCCCATTTGGCGAGCGGGCCGAACACGGCGCGGTAATCGACCTCCTGGAACGCCTCGCGCCCGCGCATGGAGCGGGAGATCTGGCCGACGAACAGGATCATCGGCGTCGAATCCTGCTGGGCGATGTGCACGCCCGCGCTCGCATTGGTCGAGCCCGGCCCGCGCGTGACGAAGCAGATGCCCGGCCGTCCGGTGAGCTTGCCGCTTGCCTCCGCCATCATGGCCGCGCCGCTCTCCTGCCGGCACACGACGAACTCGACATCGGTGTCGGCGAGTGCGTCCAGCACGTCGAGATAGCTCTCGCCGGGAACGCCGAAGGCGCGGGTGACGCCGTTGGCGAGAAGCGTGTCGACGAGGATTCGGGCGCCGGTACGGGCGGGGGAGGGGGGGCTGTTCATGGCGATGACACGGGACTCGCAGCGGGAAGGGCGGCACTCTAGAGCCGGGGGCGGGCCAAGGCGAGGGGGCTTCGGCAGGGAACCGCGTCCCGCTCAGGCGAAGCCGATCCAGCGCCCGGCGATCAGCGTCGCCAGCCATAAAAAGCCGGAGGCCGCCGCCGATATCCGCACACCGGCGCTTATCCGCCCACCGCCGATCGCATGCCTATAGGCCGGGTTGGCGTGCTGGAGCGCGACATTCGCCAACGCCGCCACGATGAGCACGAGCTTGATCTGGAAGGCCGGGTTGGCGGCGTATTCCGCCGGCCGCACGGTGAACAGCCACAGGCCGGTGAGAATCGCCAGCGTCGCTCCGGCCGCCGCGACGCGGGCGTTGAGCGGGCCGAGCATGGCGAGCGGCACGGCGCGCAAGCAGCCGAGAAGGCGGGCATCGAGCACGAGGATGGAGCCGAGCAGCAGCGCGATGCCGAGAAGATGCGCCGCGTTCACAAAAAGATAGGCGACCCATGAGTCGCGCAGGGCGCGCGCGCCCGGCCAGCCGCCGAGCGTGGCGAGGAGGCTCGACGGTTCGTCCATGGGTCCTCAGTTGGCGCCGATCCGCTCGGGATACATGTCGTAGTTCTTGCCGGCGATGGTGATGCGCACGGCCTTCATATGCGCCTTGGAGAGGTCGCTGTTGCGGTTGCCGAGCACGGTGATGGCCTCGCCCGGCTTGGCGCTCTCGGCCGTGAAGCCGGAACTGGCGGTCTGGCGCGGATTGCCGAGGTCCACCTGCCAGAGCCTGCCGTCGTGGCCTGCCACTTCGAGCGAAGGATGGGGCGGGGCCATGGAGATGGTCTTGATGGTGCCTTCCAGCGTCATCTGCTCGCTCTCGGCCCAGCTCCAGCCGTGATGGGCGAGGGCGGGCACGGCGAAGGCGAGCGGCGCGGCGAGGCTGGCGGCGAGAAGGCGGGAGGCACGGAAGGTCGTGGCCATCGGGAGGCTCCTGAGTGCGCAGGTCACCCAGACTATGGCGCGCCATCGTGGCATGACGAGCCGCCGCCGCCTCACATCTTCGCCAGCGGGGTAGGAGCCGCCGTCATCCCGGCCGCAGCGCAGCGGAGAGCCGGGATCGCTTTCCGTTCTGCGCGCGATCCCGGATCGGACTTTCGACCGTCCGGGATGACGCGAAGATTGGCTCGCTTGGGACCCCGGGGCGCTTACACGTCCACGCTGGCGCGCAGGGCGTTGTCCTGGATGAACTCGCGGCGCGGTTCCACCACGTCGCCCATCAGGCGGTTGAACAGGTCGTCGGCGTCGGCGACCTCCTTCACCTTCACCTGCAGCAGCGAGCGGGCGTTGACGTCGAGCGTCGTCTCCCAGAGCTGCTCGGCGTTCATCTCGCCGAGGCCCTTGTAGCGCTGGAGCGCGATGCCCTTGCGGCCGGCATCGGTCACGGCGTCGAACAGGTCCATCGGGCCGTAGACCAGCGTGTCGTTGCCCTTGCGCCGCAGCGTGGCGGGTTCGGCATGCACTTCCTGAAGGTCGGCGGCGAGCGCGTCGAGCCGGCGCGCCTCCGCCGAGCCGACGAAGGTGGCGTCGAGCACCGAGACTTCCTTCACGCCGCGCACGGTGCGGGTGAAGCGGAAGCCGGCGGCGTCCGCCTCGCCGGTCCAACCGCGCTCGGTATCCTCGGCAATCAGGTCGAGGCGCCGGGCGATGGTGGCGGCAACCTCGGCGGCGCGCTCCTCCTCGATCAGCAGGCCCGGCGTGAAGCCGCCGGCAATGGCCGCCTGCTCGACCGCCGCGCGGTTGTAGCGCGGATGCAGGCCGTTCATCACATTGCGGAAGGAGCGGGCGCTCTCCAGCACATGGTGGAGGTCGGCGCCGATGCGCACCTCGCCGGTCGCCAGAACCAGCGAGGCATCGTCGAGGCCCTGCTGGATCAGGTAGTCCTCCAGCGAGCGCTCGTCCTTCAGGTACTGCTCGGACTTGCCGCGCGTGACCTTGTAGAGCGGCGGCTGGGCGATATAGACGTGCCCGCGATCCAGAAGTTCCGGCATCTGGCGGAAGAAGAAGGTCAGCAGAAGCGTACGGATGTGGGAGCCGTCCACGTCCGCGTCCGTCATGATGATGATCTTGTGGTAGCGCAGCTTGTCGACGTTGAAGTCGTCGCGGCCGATGCCGGTGCCGAGCGCGGTGATCAACGTGCCGATCTGCTCGGAGGACAGCATCTTGTCGAAGCGGGCACGCTCCACGTTCAGGATCTTGCCGCGCAGCGGCAGGATGGCCTGGAAGGCGCGGTTGCGGCCCATCTTGGCGGAGCCGCCGGCCGAGTCGCCCTCGACGATGAAGATCTCGGACTTGGCGGGGTCGCGCTCCTGGCAGTCGGCGAGCTTGCCGGGCAGCGAGGCGACGTCGAGCGGGTTCTTGCGGCGGGTCAATTCGCGCGCCTTGCGCGCCGCCTCGCGGGCGGCGGCGGCCTCGACCACCTTGGTGACGAGGCTTTTGCCCTCGGCCGGGTGTTCCTCCAGCCAGGTGCCGAGCGCGTCGTTGACCAGCGCCTCGACTACCGGGCGCACCTCGGAGGAGACCAGCTTGTCCTTGGTCTGCGAGGAGAATTTCGGGTCCGGCACCTTCACCGAGAGAACGGCGGTCAGGCCCTCGCGGCAGTCCTCGCCGGTGGGGTCGACCTTCTCCTTCTTGGCGATGCCGGTGCGCTCGGCATAGCCGATCACCTGACGCGTCAGCGCGGCGGCGAAGCCGGTGAAGTGGGTGCCGCGGTCGCGCTGGGGAATGTTGTTGGTGAAGCAGAGCACGTTCTCATGGTAGCCGTCGTTCCATGACAGCGCGCACTCGACAGTGATGCCGTCACGCTCGGAGCGGATCACGACAGGCTTCGGGAGCAGGGCCTGCTTGTTGCGGTCGAGATACTGCACGAAGGCTTCGACGCCGCCCTCATACATCAGCTCCTCGCGCTTCACCTCGGCGTGGCGCGCATCGGTCAGCACGATGCGTACGCCGGAATTGAGGAAGGCGAGCTCCCGAAGGCGGTGCTCCAGCGTGGCGTAGTCGAATTCGACCTTGGTGAAGGTGCCGGTGCTCGGCAGGAAGGTCACCATCGTCCCGCGACGGCCCGCCGCCGCCGGGCCGACCTGCCGCAGATCGGCTTCCGCGTCGCCGTGGCGGAAGCGCATCGTGTATTCGTAGCCGCCGCGCCAGATCGTCAGGTCGAGCCAGGTGGAAAGCGCGTTCACCACGGACACGCCGACGCCGTGCAGGCCGCCGGAGACCTTGTAGGAGTTCTGGTTGAACTTACCGCCGGCGTGGAGTTGGGTCATGATGACCTGCGCCGCCGAGACGCCTTCCTCCGGGTGGATATCGGTCGGGATGCCGCGCCCGTTATCCGTCACCGTCACCGAGCCGTCGGCGTTGAGCGTCACCGTCACCTCGTCGGCATAGCCGGCGAGCGCCTCGTCGATGGCGTTGTCCACCACCTCGTAGACCATGTGGTGCAGGCCCGAGCCGTCATCGGTGTCGCCGATATACATGCCCGGGCGCTTGCGCACGGCGTCCAGCCCGCGCAGCACCTGGATCGACTGCGCGCCATATTCCTCCCCGTTCGGGGAAGGGGCGGCGGCGTTGTCGGGATCGGCCATGGAGACAGCTCTTCGAATCGTTTGAATTGACTTGAGTTTATACCGCAATCGCGCGGTTATTTCGTGGCTACCAGCACCGCCGCGCCCGCCATTGCGGCGCCGCAGCTCCGGTTGATCAGCCGCACGCCGGCGACGCTGCCCACCAGATGCCGCGCCCGGTGCGCGAGCACCACATAGCCGCCCAGAACCAAGGTCAGCACGGCGGCGATGATCGCGCACAGTTCCGCGAAGCCGAGCATGGACAGGCGATCCAGATCGACGATGGTCGGCAACAGGGCGAGGTAGAACGCCATGGCCTTGGGGTTGCCCAGCGTCATGCCGAGGCCGGTGAGGAACAGGCCGAAGCGCGAATCCGCCTCGCGGATCTGCACCGCCTTGTCGATGCGGCCCGAGGCGGTCCACAGCTTCCAGGCGAGGTAGACGAGATAGGCCGCCGCCGCGAGGCGCACGACGACGAACAGCGAGCCAAGCGTGGCGGCGAGCGCGGCGAGGCCCAGCACGGCGGCGGTCAGCCACACCATGTCGCCCAGCACGATGCCGGCGACCAGCGGCGCCGCGCCGTCGCGTCCGCGCACCAGCGTGCGCGCGACGAGCGCGATCACGCTCGGCCCCGGCGAGGCGGCGGCCAGAGCGAGGGCGGCGGCGAAGATCACGAGATCGAGGAGGGCCATGCTGCTCACACGTGCGCGTACGCGCGCGAGGCCCTCAGATACGGCTTCCGGTTGCCGTTTTCAAGCGCCGGGCGGATCGGCTGGATAGGTGCGGTGACACACGGCCTCGATGCGGTTGCCGTCGGGGTCGCGGACGAAGGCGGCGTAATAGGAGGCGTGATAGGCCGGCCGCAGGCCGGGCGGCCCGTCATCCCGCCCGCCATGGGCGAGGGCGGCGGCGTGGAAAGCGTCCACGGCGGCGCGGTCGGGCGCACGGAAGCACCAGTGCCGGTTGTCGGCGACGACCTCGCCGCGCGAGGCGAGGACGCTGAGATAGCTGTGCCCATCATCGTCCGGCCGGTTGCGGATGCCGTAGCCGACGCTGGTGTCACCGCGCCGCACGCAGGGCACGCCGAGCGCGGCCATGATCGCGTCGTAGAACGGCAGGGCACGCGCGAAATCGGCAACCGTGATGGAGACGTGATCGAGCATGCTAGTCCTCCAGCGGCGCGACATGGCCCGGCGTGACGGCGAAGCGTTCCGCCCGCGCGCCGAGCGCGGCGAAGGCGGAAGGGTCGGCGCCGGTCATCCACACCTGCCCGCCCAGCGCGTCGAGCGCCTCGAACAGCGCGGCGCGGCGCAGCGGGTCGAGATAGGCCACCACGTCGTCCAGAAGCATCACCGGGGCACGCCCGGCCATCTCGCCGACGAGGCGGGCATGGGCGAGGGCGAGGCCGATCAGCAGCGCCTTCTGCTCGCCGGTGGAGCCCTGCGCGGCAGGTATGCCCTTGGGGCCGTGGCCGACCGTCAGATCGGTGAGATGCGGCCCCTCCAGCGTGCGGCCGGCGGCGCGGTCGCGCGGGCGGGCGGCGCGCAGGGCGAGGCGGTACTGGTCTTCCACCACCGTCGCCGGCTCGCGGCCGAGAGCGCGCTCGACCTCGCCCTCCAGCGCCACCGTCGCCCAGGGAAAGGGGGCCTCGCCCCGCTCGGCGTCGCGCGCCTTGGCGATGCCGGCGGCGAGGCGGCGCACCGTCTCCAGCCGCGCCGCCGCCACCGCGATGGCGAGGGCGGCGAGTTCCTGCTCCACCGCGTCGAGATAGCGCGGATCGGTGGCGGGCTCCTCCAGCAGACGGTTGCGCGCGCGCAGCGCCCGCTCCAGCGCGTTCACACGCGCCCCGTGCTCGGCGTCGACCGCCAGCACCAGCCGGTCGAGGAAGCGCCGCCGCTCGGAAGGAGGGCCGATGAAGAGCCCGTCCATCTCGGGAGTGAGCCAGACCACCCGCACATGGTCGGCAAAGGCGGCGGCCGAGCCGACGGGTTCGCCCTCGATACGGCAGCGCCGGGTCCGCGCCTCGCCGCCGTCGCCCTCGATGCCGGTGCCGAGGCTCACCTCGCCATAGGCGCCGTCGACCAGCGCCGACACGGCCCAGCCGGCGGCGGGCGCGCCGTCGGGGCCCCGCGCGGCGAACTGGTCGAGCCCGGCGCGGCGCAGGCCACGGCCCGGCGCCAGCAGCGAGATGGCTTCGAGAAGGTTGGTCTTGCCCGCGCCGTTGGGCCCGACGAGCAGGACAGGCCCGTCGCCGGCGCGGATCTCGGCGGCGTGGTAGCTGCGGAACTCCGTCAGCCGGAGCCGGAGGATGCGGGCGGCGGGAGGCGTGCGCGGGCTCACACGCGCATCGGCATCAGCACATAGAGCGCGCCGCGCTTGTCCGGGTCCTGCACCAGCGTGGGCGAACCGGGATCGGCGAGCTTCAGTTCGGCCGTGCCGCCTTCGATTTGCGAGGTGATGTCGAGCAGATAGCGGCTGTTGAAGCCGATATCGATCGGCTCGGCGGCGTATTCGACCTCGATCTCCTCGGTCGCGCTGCCCGAATCCGGGTTGGTGACGGAGAGGGTGAGCTTGCCATCGGCGATGGAGAGCTTCACCGCCCGCCCGCGCTCGCTGGCGACGGTCGACACGCGGTCGACGGCGGAGGCGAAGTCGGCCTTGTCCACCACCAGCGTCTTGTCGTTGCCGACCGGGATGACGCGGCCATAGTCCGGGAAGGTGCCGTCGATCAGCTTGGAGGTCAGCACCACGCGGTCGAGCGAGACGCGGATCTTGGCGGTGGAAAGCTCCACCGTCACCTCGGCGTCGCCATCCTCGGCGAGGCGCTGGATTTCGGCGACGGCCTTGCGCGGCACGATGACGCCGGGCATGCCGGCGGCGCCGGCGGGAGCCGCGGTCTGCGCCTGCGCGAGGCGATGACCGTCCGTCGCCACGGCGCGCAGCACCGGCCCGCCCGCCTCGGCGACATGCAGATAGATGCCGTTGAGATAGTAGCGGGTCTCTTCCGTCGAGATCGCGAACTGCGTCTTGTCGACGAGGCGCTTGAGCTCGCCCGCCGGCAGGGTGAAGCGGTGCGACATTTCTCCGGCGGCGAGGTCCGGGAATTCGGTATCCGGCAGCGTCTGCAGCGCGAAGCGCGAGCGGCCAGCGCGCACGGTCAGCGTGCCGCGGTCGCCGGAGGTCTCGAACTGCACCTGCGAACCCTCGGGCAGCTTGCGCACGATGTCGTAGATGGTGTGCGCCGGCACGGTGGTGGCGCCTTCCTCGGCGACCTCGGCGGCGATGGTCTCGACGATCTCGATGTCGAGATCGGTGGCACGCAGGGCGAGGCCGCGCGCATCGGTGCGCAACAGCACGTTGGCGAGGATCGGAATGGTATTGCGCCGCTCGACCACGCGGTGAACGTGGGCCAGGGACTTGAGCAACTCGGCCCGCTCGACAGTGACCTTCATGGCCGCGACACCCGTGCAATACGAGAGAGGGATGTGCACGGAGCGCGGGCGGCACAGGCATCGCCCGGCCACGCGCCCCGGGCGGACGGCGCGGGCGCGCCGCCGGGGGCGACGAATTTGCCGCCAGCCTCGCTGCAACGCAAGCGCCAGCGCGGCCTCGCGTTCGAATTAGTGGGGAAATCTGCGGGAATAGCGGGGAAAGAACGGCGCCTTGTGCGGCAGCGCGCCGTCATCGACGGCGCCGGGACCCGCATGGGCGCCGTCAGCGACGGCGCCGGGGCTTCACGCGCGGGCGCCGTCTCGCGGCGCAGGACCGCGAGAGCGCCGGCCTGCGCCGCCCGTCACTCGTCGTTGACGAGCCGCTTCAGCGTCTCGACTTCTTCCGCTAGCGCGCGGTCGGTGCCGACCAGCCCGTCGATCTTGCGCACGGCGTGCAACACCGTGGTGTGGTCCCGGCCGCCAAAGCGCCTGCCGATCTCCGGCAGCGAGCGCAACGTCAGCATCTTGGCGAGATACATCGCGATCTGGCGGGGCTTCACCACATTGGCGGTGCGGCGCTGCGAGAGGATGTCGGCGCGGCTGACATTGTAGTGCTTGGCGACGATGCGCAGGATGTCGTCGACACGCACGCGCTTGGGCTCGCTGGAGCGCACGAGATCGCGCACGGCTGTCTCGGCCATCTCCAGCGTGATGGCGCGCGAGGTGAGCTGGTTATGCGCCAGAAGCCGGTTCAGCGCGCCGTCGAGGTCGCGTCCGTTCTGGCCGCAATTGCGGGCGATGAAGGCCAGCACGTCGGCCGGCACGTTGAAGCCGGGGTGCTGCTGGGCGAGGGTGGCGACCCGCGCGGCGAGGATTTCCAGCTTCAGTTCCTCGTCGAGCGGGGCGATCTCCACCACGAGGCCGCCGGCAAGGCGCGAGCGCACGCGCTCTTCCAGCGCGTCGAGCTCGGCCGGCGGGCGGTCGGCGGCGATCACCACCTGGCGGCCGGAATCCATCAGCGCGTTGAGCGTGTGGCAGAATTCCTGCTGGACGCTCTTGCCCTGCAGGAACTGCAGGTCGTCGATCACCAGCGTGTCGATGCCGCGAAGCTGTTCCTTGAAGGCCAGCGCCGACTGGCTCTTCAGCGCTGCGACGAAGCCGTACATGAAGCGCTCGGCAGTGAGATAGACGACACGCCGCCCGCTGGTCGCGCCCGCTGCGGCGATGGCCTGCAAGAGATGCGTCTTGCCCAGGCCCACGGCGGCATGGAGATAGAGCGGGTTGAACACCGGGCCACTGCCGGCCGGAGCGTCGGCCACCTTCAGCGCGGCGGCATGGGCGAGGCGATTGGAATCGCCGAGGCGGTAGGTCGCGAAATTCAGGCGCGGGTCGAGCGGCGAGCCGCTCGCGGCGTCGCTCGCCTGCAGTGTGGCGGTTGTCGCGGCCGCCGTTTCCATGGCGGCGCCGCGCGGGGCAGCGGCCGTCGCGACGGTGCGTACCGGCATGGGCACCGCGCCCGGCGCGCGCATCACGGCGGTGCGCACCACCAGTTCCACGCGGTCGGCGGAGGCCTCCTCCTGCCAGAGGGCGGTGAGGCGCTCGATATAGTGCTGCTGGATCCAGGTCTTCAGGAAGCGGGTCGGTACCGACAGCTGCACCGTGCCGGCCTGAATCCCGTCAAGCTCAAGACGCGGGAACCAGCTCGAATAGACTTCCTCGCCGATCTCGGCGCGAAGGCGGCGGCGGATGCGCTCCCAGCTCTGGCGCGCATCGGCGGGATGGGCTTCGGCATTGTCGGCGTCGGATGCACGGGCCTCGCGATCCAAACCCGCCCGGGCCGCCGCGCGGGCCGCCGCGCTGGAATACTGGCCTTGGCCGGAGGGTTCGATACCATCGGATTTGAACATGTCGACTCCGCGTTTTTTATGCGGTTGTTGGGAAGCACGAAGGGAGCGCCGCCACGGCGACACCGCGTGAGCGGGGTCGGGGCTGAAACCCTTCGGCGCGAATGGAGAAGCTGACGGGCCGGCTCGGGCCGTCTGTCGATCGCTGGGGCGATGTCCTTAGACGACCGGCGCCGATGCCTCAACCGGGATCGTACGGATTTGACGGAGGCTCCTGGCGGGAACGGGAAGGCTCGGGATCGAGGCCCGGCCGGTGACAGATTGTCATCTCTGCCGGCGGACCGGCGATGCAATCTGAGCACGTATCCCTACGTGCGCCCGTTCGCGTGATCATAGCAGCCCCTCTGCGGCAAGGTCGTTGCCGCCCTAACTAGTTTTCGTTCTTATGAGTGCAACTAATTATGCTGACGCAGCTACGCAGTACATCGCCATGCACTCCTCGAATGACAGAGGAGTCATGTCATTTCCCAATAAGCCTGACATAATTCCAAGTGAGGCCGGTTATGATTGCAGCACACAACTCCCCCCTCACGTTGAAATGAGAAGCTTCAAAACTCAACTTTTCGCTGAGGTGCCCGGCGGAACCGGATGAAGACAACATACACAGGGGCCCCCTTTGGTGCAACGCCGTTGGCGCGCGAGAGGCGGGCAGGAGGTGCCCGCAGCGGCGATTCGGGCGCCCAAAAAAGAACCATCAGTCGGCAAATCTCTGAGTCGCTTGCAAGATTTTGAGAGAGGATATGACGGGCATTTCCGCAGCTAATTTTCTCCCTCCGGCGGCGCGCCGGACGGTGGCGGCGACGATTCGGAAGGTGCCCCGGCGGGTGGGCCATAAGCTGTTGGTTTGTATTATATATTTCTGCGCGACCGGAGGCGGTTTTGGCGCTGTTGGAACGCATCCGGCGGCTGCTTCGTCGAGGCAGGCAAGTCAAGGGCGGGGGTGGGGATAAATCGGCGCGGCCCGAGTCGTGCGCAGGATGTGACAGTTCTGCAACTGGCGCCGTGGACGGCACGATGCCGGCCCGCGAGCGGCCTCGTCGGGGCTGGCAGCAAACGCAAAAAGCCCGGCGCAACGGCCGGGCTCTGCAGACTTCAGGTTGTAGGCGGCTAGACTGCGATCAGGCGCCGAGCTTGGCAACCCGCGCCGCCAGACGCGACACCTTGCGCGAAGCGGTGTTCTTGTGAAGAACGCCCTTCTGCGCGGCGCGCTGGATTTCCGGCTCGGCAGCCTTGAAGGCGGTCGTGGCGGCATCGCGATCGCCGGAAGCGAGCGCATCCTCGACCTTGCGCACGAAGGTGCGCAGGCGCGAGCGGCGGTTCTTGTTGACCGCAGTCCGGCGCTCGATCTTGCGAGCCGCCTTCTTGGCGGAGGGCGTATTGGCCATCGGCCGTCCTCTTCGTCGTCGCAGAAACGGCCGAGCCGCTCCCGCCGAAAATCGGTTGCAAAGGATAAAGCGGAGCCAACCGGAGGAGCCCCGCGCGAGTGGCGGGCTTATAGTCGGGAGGCGCCGTCGCGTCAATATGAAAGGCGCGCGACAGTGCCCTGCGCGTGCCTTCGCCGGTCCCTCGCCCGCGCTCAGGCGTTGGTAAAGGAAGGCCCGCGCTTCTCAGTGAAGGCGGACATGCCTTCCTTCTGGTCGGCGGTGGCGAACAACGCCTGGAACAGCCGGCGCTCGAATCGGATGCCCTCGGCCAGCGTCGTCTCGAAAGCGCGGTTGACGCTTTCCTTCGTCATCATGACAGAGGCGAGGGAGAGATCGGCGATGGTGCCGGCCACCTTCATCGCCTCGTCGCGCAGTTCCGCCAACGGCACGACACGCGAGACGAGGCCGTAGCGGTCGGCCTCCTCGGCGGTGAGGGTGCGGCCGGTCAGGCACATCTCCATCGCCTTCGCCTTGCCGATGGCGCGGGTGAGGCGCTGCGAGCCGCCCGCGCCCGGCATGATGCCGAGCTGGATCTCCGGTTGGCCGAAGCGGGCATTGTCGGCGGCGAGGATGATGTCGCACATCATGGCGATCTCGCAGCCTCCGCCCAGCGCATAGCCCGCGACCGCCGCGATCACCGGCTTGCGGCAGCGCGAGAGGCGCTCCCAGCTGGTGATGAAGTCCTCGGTATAGGTGGCAGGGAAGAGGAGGGGCTGCATCTCCTTGATGTCGGCACCGGCGGCGAAGGCGCGCTCGGAGCCGGTAAGCACGATGGCGCCGATGCCGGCATCCGCCTCGAACGCGTCCAGCGCGTGGCCGAGTTCGCCGATCAGCGCGGCGTTCAGCGCGTTGAGTGCCTTCGGCCGGTTGAGGGTGATGACGCCGACGCGCCCGTTCGTCTCGACGAGGATATTGTCGTAGGCCATGGCGCCTCTCCCGATTTCTGCCTTCTGCCTTCCGCCGCGCCTAGCGCTGGCAGGCCACACAATAAAAGGTCGAGCGCCCGCTCTGGACAAGCCGGCCGATGGTCCCACGGCAGTTCGGGCTCAGGCACGCCTCGCCCTCGCGGTCATAGGCGCGGAAGGTGTGCTGGAAATAGCCGAGCGTGCCGTCGACCTGCGCGTGGTCGCGCAGCGTCGAGCCGCCGGCGGCGATGGCCTCCTCCAGCACCAGCCGGACAGTATCGACGAGGCGGCGCGCGGCGGCGGTAGGCTTGCCGGCGGCGGTGACGAGCGTCGCCGCCTGCCGCTCGGGCGAAAGCCCGGCGCGGTGCAGCGCCTCGCACACATAGATGTTGCCGAGCCCGGCGACGACGCTCTGGTCGAGCAGCGCGGCCTTCAGCGGCGTGCGGCGGCCCGCCAGCGCGCGGGCGAGGCGCTCCGCGTCGAAATCCGGGCCCAGCGGCTCGGGACCGAGGGCGCGGAACAGCGGGTGCGCGTCGAGCGTCGCCTGCGGCACCAGCAGCATGGCGCCGAAGCGGCGTGGGTCGTTGTAGACGACCTCCAACCCGCCTTCGAGCCGGAACGCCACATGGTCGTGCGCTGCGGCCTTGGAGCGCGGCATCACGAAATCCCCCGGCGTCTGCGGCACGCCGGCCTCCGGTTCGATGCGGAAGGAGCCGGACATGCCCAGATGCATCACCAGCACCTCGCCCGCGCCGGCGGCGTCGGGACCGACGTCGGCGAGGAGATATTTGGCGCGGCGGGACAGGGAGAGGATGCGCCGCCCGGTCAGCCGCTCGGCGAAGCGCTCGGGCAGCGGCCAGCGCAGGTCCGGCCGGCGGGCGAGGGCCGTCAGTATCTGTCGGCCTTCCATCACCGGCGCCAGCCCGCGCCGGACGGTCTCGACTTCGGGCAGTTCGGGCATGGGGTCTCGTCGGTCGCTCTCTTATTGGGTGAGGAGGCCGAGCCGGCGCAGGAAAGCCTCCAGCCCCGGCGCGTTCTCGAAGAGATGGGCGCGCAAGCCGGCCTCGCGCGCGCCGGCCACATTGGCCGGCTTGTCGTCGATCATCACCGCCTCGGTCGGGGCGACGCGATGACGTAGCGCCACCTCCTTATATATGGCGGGGTCGGGCTTCTTGGTGCCGAACTCGCCGGCGGCATGCATGGCCGGCCCGAACAGGGTGCGCAGCTCGGGCACCAGCACGTCGAAGTGCTCCAGCATGATGCGCCCGTTATTGGTCAGCAGGGCGATGGGTGTCCGGCTCCGTACCGCTTCCGCCAGCGCGAGCACCGGCGGGTCGAGCGTCATGGCGAGGGCGCGGGTGCGCAGCCATTCGGCACGGCCGAAGGGCACGCCGAGCGCGGCCGAGATGGCGGCGAGATAGGCGTCGGGCGACAGCGCGCCCATGTCGGAGGCATCCTCGATGCCGCTGTCCCACACGAGGCGCTCGACATCGGCGGCGGAAAGCCCCGCCGGCGCACCCATGGCGGCGCGGCGCGCCTCGACGTCATAGCGCAGCAGCACGTCGTCCATGTCGAAGATGACGAGGCGGGGAGGCGGGACCATCGAGGTCATCGGCGCCTCCTCACGGAAGCGCGTCGAAGCCTTCGCCGAAGCCCTTGAGGCTGAGCGGGATGCCGATGCCTTCCTCCGGCGTCTGGAAGACGATGAAGGTGGCGTTCTGCCCCGTGCGGAGCTGGCTGATCAGCTTGTCGTCCATCACCACCTCGGCGACGCAGCCATTCGGCACGCAGCGCACGAAGCCGGCGCGGCCGACATCGGCATTGTCGATCTTGAGGCCGAGGCCGGAGGGCAGCAGCACGCCGAGCGGGGCCAGCACGCGCAGCAGGCGGCTCTTCTGGTCGATGGTCTTGAGCACGATGACGGTAAGCCCGACGTTGGGCCGGTCGTCGGCCTGCACGCTCTGCAGCAGCACGCACTGTTCGGACTGGGCGCCGGGCGGCGTGTCGCAGCGAATCTGCCATTCGCCATGCACCGAGCGCACGACGCCCTGCGCCGCCGCGCCGCCGGCGCCGGCGATGAGGGCGGCGAGCGCGACCACCGCGAGAATGGCAGAACGGAATGCCGCGAAGCCGGGCATGAGCCTCTCCAGAAAAGTGTCGTCCGCTATGTCTTCTAAAGAATCGCGGGCCGGGGACAAGGCGAATCGTGCGGCATGGACCGCCCTCGCGGCGCCCGCTGCGGCAAGTAGGCACCGGCCCATGTCAAGAATGGGGCATGCCCTCGCGTGCGGATAGAACGGTTCCAGCCACCGACGTCATGTCGCAGGAGGGGAGGGCGGCTGGCGCGTTGCTCAGGGGGGCATTTTGTGTTTGATGAGGATCAAATGCTACGGGTCCGTCACGCGATCAATGATCGTCGGGACCGGGCCTTCGGGGAGCTGATGGGAGTGACGATCGCGATGAATTCGTGGATCCGCAGCGCTGCGCATACCGCAGCCGGCCTTGTCGCGGGGGTCTTCGGGGTGCTGCTGCTGGCCGGCACGGGTGTGGCCATGGCCGGAACGGGGCAGCCTTCCCCGTGGCAGATCAATCTTCAGGGGGCCGCCTCTCCGGTCATGGAGAGCATCCACTCCTTCCACTTCTTCCTGCTGGTCATCATCGTCGCAGTGGTGCTGCTGGTTCTGGCGCTGCTGATCGTGGTGGCGCTGAAATTCAACGAGAAGGCCAATCCGGTGCCCTCGCGCACCACGCACCACACGCTGATCGAGGTGGTGTGGACGGTCGTCCCGGTGCTCATCCTCGTGGCCATCGCCATTCCCTCTTTCCGCCTGCTCTTCCTTGAGCTGGACCTGCCGAAGGCGGACCTGACCGTGAAGGTGACGGGTCACCAGTGGTACTGGTCGTACGAGTATCCCGATAACGGCGCCTTCAGCTTCGACAGCCTGATGGTCGCGGAAGCCGACCTCAAGCCGGGCCAGCCGCGCCTGCTGGCGGTCGACAACGAGGTCGTGGTGCCGGTCAACAAGATCGTGCGCGTCCAGGTCACCGCAGCCGACGTCATCCACTCGTTCGCCATGCCCTCCTTCGGCGTGAAGATCGACGCCCTGCCGGGCCGTCTGAACGAGAGCTGGTTCCAGGCGACGAAGGAAGGTGTCTATTACGGCCAGTGCTCCGAGCTGTGCGGCAAGGACCACGCCTTCATGCCCATCGCCATCCGCGTCGTCAGCGAGGCGGATTTCGCGAGCTGGGTCGAAGAGGCCAAGCAGAAGTACGCGTCGGTCGAAGCCCCCGCTCAGGTGGCCCAGGCCGAGCCGGCCGCCGGGGCGGTTTCGTCGGCGCGCTGAGGCGTCGGTTCGTCGATCTAGAATGTCGAAGCGCGTGCGAGCGCGCGAATGAGGGACGGTTCCATGGCATACGCAGCCGGTCACGCGGGCGATCCGACGGGTTGGAAGCGCTGGGTCTATTCGACCAACAACAAGGACATCGGTGTGATGTACCTGATCTTCGCGATCGTCGCGGGGATCGTGGGCGGCATCCTCTCCATCGGCATCCGCGCCGAGCTGCAGGAGCCGGGGCTGCAGATCTTCTCCGATCCGCAGACCTTCAACGTGTTCACCACCGGCCACGGCCTCATCATGATCTTCTTCATGGTGATGCCGGCGATGATCGGCGGCTACGGCAACTACTTCATCCCGCTGATGATCGGCGCGCCGGACACCGCCTTCCCGCGCATCAACAACGTGGCCTTCTGGCTGCTGCCGCCTTCCTTCGCGCTGGCGATCCTTTCGCTGTTCGTCGAGGGCGCCGCCGGCTCCAACGGCTTCGGCGGCGGCTGGACCATCTATCCCCCGCTCTCCTCCAAGCTCGGCCATCCCGGCCCGGCGATGGACCTGCTGATCCTCTCGCTGCACATTGCGGGCGCCTCCTCGATCCTCGGCGCGATCAACCTGATCACGACGATTCTGAACATGCGCGCCCCCGGCATGACGCTGCACAAGATGCCGCTCTTCGCCTGGTCGCAGCTCGTCACCGCCTTCCTGCTGCTGCTGTCGCTGCCGGTTCTGGCGGGCGCCATCACCATGCTGCTGACCGACCGCAACTTCGGCACCACCTTCTTCGACCCGGCCGGCGGCGGCGATCCGATCCTGTTCCAGCACCTGTTCTGGTTCTTCGGCCACCCCGAAGTGTACATCCTCATCCTGCCGGGCTTCGGCATCGTCTCGCACATCGTGTCGACCTTCTCGAAGAAGCCGGTCTTCGGCTATCTCGGCATGGCCTATGCGATGGTGGCGATCGGCGTGGTGGGCTTCGTCGTGTGGGCGCACCACATGTACACGGTCGGCCTGTCCTCCTCGACGCAGGCCTATTTCGTGGCCGCGACCATGATCATTGCGGTGCCGACGGGCGTGAAGATCTTCTCGTGGATCGCCACGATGTGGGGCGGTTCGATCTCGTTCCGCGTGCCCATGCTGTGGGCGATCGGCTTCATCTTCCTGTTCACCGTCGGCGGCGTCACCGGCGTCGTGCTCTCCAATGCGGGCATCGACCGCTCGCTGCACGACACCTACTACGTGGTGGCGCACTTCCATTACGTGCTGTCGCTGGGCGCGGTCTTCGCGATCTTCGCCGGCTGGTACTACTGGGCCCCGAAGATGTTCGGCTACATGTACAGCGAAGGCATCGCCAAGGTGCACTTCTGGCTGACCTTCATCGGCGTCAACCTGGTGTTCTTCCCCCAGCACTTCCTGGGCCTCGCCGGCATGCCGCGCCGCTATGCGGACTACCCGGACGCTTTCGCGGGCTGGAACTTCGTCTCCTCGATCGGCTCCTACATCTCGGGCTTCGCGGTGCTGGTGTTCCTGTTCGGCATCTACCGGATGTTCGCCGCCAAGGTGCCGGCCGGCGCCAATCCGTGGGGCGAGGGCGCGACCACGCTGGAGTGGACGCTGAGCTCGCCGCCGCCCTTCCACCATTTCGACGTCCTGCCCAAGATCAAGTGATCGGGCGGATCGTTCGAGACCAAGGCCCGGCGCGGTTTCGATCGCGCCGGTTGCATGAAGAGGGCCAGCAAGCCGCCATCCGGCGCACCGCCCGCAGCAACGCATCGCCTACCCGCGATGCCGGAGTGAAGTGATGAGCGACGTCGCCTCGCGCGAGTACGACCTGAGCCAGAACGAGGCGCGTCCGCTCGACGCGCCTTCCTATGCCTCGGTGTCGGATTACGTGGCGCTGCTGAAGCCGCGCGTCATGTCGCTGGTGATCTTCACCGCGCTTGTCGGCATCGTGCGCGCGCCCGGCGACGTGCACCCGGTCATCGCCTTCACCGCGCTGCTGTGCATCGCCATCGGCGCCGGCGCCTCGGGCGCGCTCAACATGTGGTGGGACGCGGACATCGACGCCGTGATGCGCCGCACGAGCCGCCGCCCGATTCCCGCCGGCCACGTGACCCCCGGCGAGGCGCTCGCTTTCGGCGTCACGCTCTCCGCCGGCTCGGTGCTGGTGCTCGGCCTGCTGGTCAACGAGCTTTCCGCCGCGCTGCTCGCCTTCACCATCTTCTTCTACGTCGTCATCTACACGATGTGGCTGAAGCGCTGGACGCCGCAGAACATCGTCATCGGCGGCGCCGCCGGCGCCTTCCCGCCCATGGTGGGCTGGGCCGCCGCCTCGGGCGGAATCGGGCTGGAAAGCCTGCTGCTCTTCCTCATCATCTTCTTCTGGACGCCGCCGCATTTCTGGGCGCTGGCGCTCTACAAGTCCGACGACTATGCCCGCGCCGGCGTGCCGATGCTGCCGGTGGTCGCCGGCACGGACGAGACCCGCCGCCAGATCCTGCTCTACACGCTGGTTCTGGTGCCGCTCGCCATGTCGCCCTTCTTCCTCGGCATGGCCGGTCTTGCCTACGGGGTGGTGTCGGGCGTCACCGGGGCGCTGATGCTGCTGCTCGCCGTGCAGGTCTATCGCCGCCGCGAGGGCGCGCCGGCCGAGATCGCCGCGCGCCGCCTGTTCGGCTTCTCGATCCTGTACCTGTTCCTGCTTTTCGCCGTCCTCCTCGTCGAGGCGGTCGCTCCCGCCTGGTTCGGGCTGTGAACGCATGCTGGCGAGGACGATCATGACTGATGAAAAGAAGACGCCCGGCCCGGACGACGACGGCGTGGTGCTCACGCCGGATCAGAAGCGCCGGCAGCGTGCCCGCTCCGTCGCCATCGCCGTGGTGCTCGGCGCGTTGTGCGTGCTTTTCTACGCCGTGACCATCGTGAAGCTCGGCCCCGCCGTGCTGATCCGTCCGCTGTGAGGCCGTGATGGCGAACGAACGCGATACCGGGCCCGCGCCCGCCACTCCCGAAGCCGATCCGGCGGCCGCACCTCGCCGCGCGCGCGGCCATCGCGTCGTCGCGCTGAGCTGCGTGGCCTTTGTCGCCGCCATGGTCGGCGCGTCCTATGCGGCCGTTCCGCTCTACCAGATGTTCTGTCAGGTCACGGGTTTCGGCGGTGCCACGCGCGTCGCGGCCGCAGCGCCTGCCACGCCTCTGGAGCGCACGGTGGAGGTTCGTTTCGACGCCAATGTCGCGCCGGGCCTCGACTGGGCTTTCGAGCCCGAGCAGCGCTCGGTGACGGTGCGCGTCGGCGAGACCAAGCTCGCCTTCTACAGGGCGCATAACCGCAGCGACAAGCCGGTGACGGCCAGCGCGACCTACAACGTCACGCCCGCGCAGTCCGGCTATCATTTCGCGAAGATGCAGTGCTTCTGCTTCACCGACCAGACGCTGCAGCCGGGCGAGACGCTCGACATGCCCGTCGTCTTCTTCGTCGATCCCGCCTTCGCGGAGGATCCGGAGATGGCCGGCGTCAAGACTATTACGCTTTCCTACACCTTCTTCGCCAAGGCGACGCCGGTCGCCGCCGGGGCGCCGAAGGACGGCAAGGCACCGCTCTGAGCGGAAGACGCAATAGCGCGGCCGCAACGTCGGACCGCTGGGGAATTGGACGGAACGGAGAGCGCAACCCATGGCCGAGGCACACGCCAAGCACCACGACTACCACCTCGTCGAACCGAGCCCGTGGCCGTTCGTCATTTCGGTATTCGCCTTCGTTCTCGCGGTCGGCGCCGTGTTCTGGATGCACGGCCAGCTCACCGTGCTGGTCATGGTCGCCGGCTTCCTCGGCGTCCTCTACACCATGATCGTGTGGTGGCGGGACATCATCCGCGAGGGCGAGCACGAGCACCTGCACACGCCCGTCGTGCAGCTCCACCTGCGCTACGGCATGATCCTGTTCATCGCCTCCGAGGTGATGTTCTTCGTCGCGTGGTTCTGGGCCTTCTTCGACGCCGCGCTCTTCGTCGGCGAGGAGATCAACTTCGCCCGCGCCCAGGTGACGGGCGGCCACTGGCCGCCGAACGGGATCGAAACTTTCAATCCCTGGCACCTGCCGCTGCTCAACACGCTGATCCTGCTGACCTCCGGCACCACGCTCACCTGGGCGCACCACGCGCTGGTGCATGGCGACCGTGACGGCGCCAAGTGGGGCCTGTGGCTCACCGTCGGCCTCGGCATGATCTTCTCGATGCTGCAGGGCTTCGAGTACAGCCACGCCGAGTTCGCGTTCTCAGGCAACATCTACGGCGCGACCTTCTTCATGGCGACCGGCTTCCACGGCTTCCACGTGATCGTCGGCACCATCTTCCTCGCCGTCTGCCTCGGCCGTCTTTATGCCGGGCACTTCACGCCGACCCATCATTTCGGGTTCGAGGCCGCCGCCTGGTACTGGCACTTCGTCGACGTGGTGTGGCTGTTCCTCTTCACCTTCATCTATGTCTGGGGCAGTGCCGGCGCCGTCCACTGAAGACACCGGGGCATTCCATCGAGGGGCGGCGTCGAGCCGCCCCTTTTCATTTGGCGAACCCCGCGCGTTTTTGCGGATTTCCCGCCATGTCCGTTTGGGAGTAGACAGGGCCATGGACCTTCAGCCCTTTCACACTGGCGTCTCGCCCTATACGGCGGGCCTCACCTGCTCCTGTCCGCGCTGCGGGCGCGGCCGGCTCTTCAGCGGGTTCCTGACGGTGGCGCCGTCCTGCACGAATTGCGGGCTCGACTACGGCTTCGACGATTCCGGTGACGGCCCGGTGGTGTTCATCATCCTCGCCGCCGGCTCGCTGGTGGTAGGCCTCGCGCTCTGGGTCGAACTCACCTGGGCGCCGCCCTTCTGGGTGCATGCGCTGCTGTGGACGCCGCTCGTGCTGCTCTCGACCCTCGGCCTGCTGCGCCCGCTCAAGGCGACCATGATCGCCCTGCAATATGCCAAGCGCGCCCAGGAGGGGCGGCTCGACAGGGGCGACGCGTGAGCGTTGCCGAGCGCCCGGCCCGCCGCCTGCTCCCCGTTGCGCTCGCGGCGCTGGCGGCCTTTGCCGTGCTGGTCGGGCTTGGCATCTGGCAGCTCGAACGGCTGGCGTGGAAGGAGTCCCTCATCGCGCAGGTCGAGGCGCGCATCCACCAGCCCCTCGCCCCCCTCCCGGACGAGGCGGACTGGCCGGCGGTGAACTTCGCGCAGGACGAGTACCGGCGCGTCACCGCGCAGGGCCGCTTCCGCCATGATCTCGAAGTCCAGGTCTATGCGCTGATCGACACCGCGCCGGACGGCTCGGGCGGGCCCGGCTACTGGGTGGTGACGCCGCTCGCGCTCGCCGACGGTTCCTATGTGCTGGTCAATCGCGGCTTCGTGCCGGTCGATCGCCGCGCACCCGCCACGCGGGCGGAAGGGCAGGTCGACGGGCCCGTCACCGTCACCGGCCTGCTGCGCCTGCCGGAAGAGGCGGCGACGTTCACGCCGCCAAACGATCCGGCCAAGGACAGCTGGTTCGTGCGTGATCCCGAGGCCATCGCTTCGGCGAAGGGGCTTCTGCGCGTGGCGCCTTTCCTCATCGACGCGGACGCCGCCGCCAATCCCGGCGGGCTGCCGCGCGGCGGGCTGACGCGCGTCACCTTCCCGAACCGGCATCTGGAATATGCGCTCACCTGGTTCGGTCTTGCGGCGACGCTGCTCGGCGTATTCGTCGCGCTCGTCTGGAGCCGCCGGCGGCGCTGAGCCGGGTGCGCCGGCAAGCCCTTGCTTGCCACCTTGCTTGCCACCGGGCGGCACCGCCTCTAGTTTGCCGCCGAATTCTGACCGGAGGCGCGCGTGCGCTACATCTCGACCCGTGGCGAAGCGCCCGTGCTCGCCTTTTCCGACGCCCTGCTCGCCGGGCTCGCCCGCGATGGCGGCCTCTATGTGCCGGAAGCCTTCCCGGCGCTGGCGCCGCAGGACATCGCCCGCCTCGCCGGTCATTCCTATGCCGAGGTCGCCGGCCGGGTGATCGCGCCCTTCGTCGACGAGGTGTTCACGCCCGCCGTGCTGAAGCCGATGCTGGAGGAGGCCTATGCCTCCTTCCGCCATCCCGCCACCACGCCGCTGGTGCAGATCGCGCCGAACCGCTTCGTGCTGGAGCTGTTCCACGGCCCGACGCTCGCCTTCAAGGACGTGGCCATGCAGCTTCTCGGCCGCATGATGGATCACGTGCTCACCGAGCGCGACCAGCGCGCCACCATCGTCGGGGCCACGTCGGGCGACACCGGCAGCGCCGCCATCGAGGCGTTCCGGGGCCGCGCCCGCACCGACGTGTTTATCCTCTATCCCGCCGGCCGTGTCTCCGAGGTGCAGCGCCGGCAGATGACCACGGTGCCGGACGCCAATGTCCACGCCATCGCCATCGAGGGCACGTTCGACGACTGCCAGGCGCATGTGAAGGCGATGTTCAACAACCACGCCTTCCGCGACCGGCTTCAGCTCGCGGGCGTTAACTCGATCAACTGGGCGCGCATCGTCGCGCAGGTGGTCTATTACTTCGTCGCCGGCGCGGCGCTCGGTTCGCCGCATCGGCCAATTTCCTTCGTGGTGCCGACCGGCAATTTCGGCGATGTGCTGGCCGGCTATGTCGCCAAGCGCATGGGCCTGCCGGTCGACCGGCTGGTGATCGCCACCAACGTCAACGACATCCTTGCCCGCACCCTCGCAACCGGGCGCTACGAGGTGACCGGCGTCGAGCCGTCTTCCTCGCCCTCAATGGATATCCAGGTTTCCTCGAATTTCGAGCGCGTGCTGTTCGAGGCGCTGGACCGCGACGCCGGCGCGCTGCGGGGGCTCATGGCCTCGCTCGGCCAGTCCGGTGCCTTCTCCCCGCCCAATGCCGCCCTGGACGCCATCCGCGCCGATTTCGACGCCGGACGCACGGACGAGGCGCAGACGGCGGAGACGATCGCCCGCGTGCTGCGCGAGACCGGCTATCTGCTGGACCCGCACACGGCGGTCGCCGTCTCGGTCGCCGAGCGCATCAAGCACGATCCGCGCGTGCCGCAGGTCGTGCTCTCCACCGCCCATCCCGCCAAGTTCCCCGACGCGGCGGAGCGGGCGAGCGGCGTTCGGCCGGCGCTGCCGCCGCATCTCGCGGACCTGCTGGCGCGGCCCGAGCGTACGCCGACCCTGCCCAACAACATTGCCGACATCGAGACCTACATCGCCCGCCATGCCCGCGCGGCGGAGAGCGTGGCATGAGCGCGGAGGCGGCGAACGGCCCGCGCATCACGCGCCTCGACAATGGCGTGACGGTCATCACCGACACCATGCCGCACCTCGCCACCGCCTCGCTCGGCATCTGGGCGGGGGCGGGGGCGCGCGACGAGCGGGCGGACGAACACGGCATCTCGCATTTGCTGGAGCACATGGCGTTCAAGGGCACGCGCCGCCGCTCGGCCCGCGCCATCGCCGAGGAGATCGAGGCGGTCGGCGGCGATATCAATGCTGCCACCAGCGTCGAGCACACCACCTACAATGCCCGCGTGCTGGGCGAGGATGTCCCGCTCGCCCTCGACGTTCTGGCCGATATCCTCACCGAGCCGGCCTTCGATCCCGAGGAACTGGCGCGCGAGCACAATGTGATCGTGCAGGAGATCGGCGCCGCGCTCGACACGCCGGACGATCTCGTCTTCGACCTTTTTCAGGAGCGGGCCTTCCCCGGCCAGCCCATTGGCCGCTCGATCCTCGGCACGCCGTCGAGCGTGCGTTCCTTCGGGCCGGAGGCGCTGCGGACCTATCTCGCGCGCAACTACCGCGGCCCGCGCACCATTGTGGCGGCGGCGGGAGCGGTCGACCATGAGCGCCTCGTCGAGGAAGTGTCGCGCCGCCTCGGCTGCTTCTCCGGCGAGGACAAGCCGGCTCCGGAGCCGAGCCGCTACGAGGGCGGCGTCCAAATCGGCGGCGGGCGCGACCTGGAACAGGCGCATGTGCTGATCGGCCTGCCGGGCCTGTCCTATCGCGACCCCGGCTTCCACGCGCTGCAGATCTTCACCAATGTGCTCGGCGGGGGCATGTCCTCGCGGTTGTTCCAGGAGGTCCGCGAGGCGCGGGGCCTGTGCTACGCGGTCTATTCCTTCCACTGGGCCTATTCCGACACCGGCCTGTTCGGCATCTATGCCGGCACGGATGGCGGCGATGTCGACGAACTGGTGTCCGTCGCCGTCGATCAGGTAGCGGAAACCATCGAGACCATGACCGAGGCCGAGCTGGCGCGCTCCAAGGCGCAAGCCAAGGTCGGGCTGCTTGCGGCGCTGGAGAGTTCCGGCGCCCGCGCCGACCAGCTTGCCCGCCAGATGCTGGCCTTCGGCCGTCCTATCCCGCTGGAGGAGATCGTCGGCAAGGTCGAGGCGGTGACGCTGGACGACGCACGGGCGGCAGGCCGTGCCCTCATCGCGCGCGGACGGACCACCTTCACTGCGCTCGGCCCCGGAAAATCTCTTGAATCGGCGGCGCGCATCGCGGAACGTCTGTCTCCAGCGTAACCTGCCGTCGCGGCACCGACATGGCCCTTTTCCGCTCGGTTTCCTGGCATGAGCCTCCGATGCTCATCGAGGGCGGGGACGTGCTGCTGCGCATGCCGCAAATGGCCGACTTCGCCGCCTGGGCGGCGCTGCGCGAGCGCAGCCGGGCCTTTCTCACGCCGTGGGAGCCGATCTGGCCCGCCTACGACCTCACGCGCGGCTCGTTCCGCCGCCGCATGCGGCGCTACACCCGCGACGTGCGCGAGGACCTCGCCTATCCCTTCCTCGTCTTCCGCCGCGCGGACCGCGCGCTGCTGGGCGGGCTGTCGCTCTCCAATGTGCGGCGCGGCGTCACGCAGACCGCGAGCCTGGGCTACTGGATGGGCGAGCCCTTCGCCGGCCGGGGCTATATGGGCGCGGCGGTGCGCACGCTGCTGCCGTTCGCCCATGGCACGCTGGGACTGCGCCGCGTCGAAGCGGCCTGCCTGCCGCACAACGCGCCCTCGATCCGGTTGCTGGAGGGCGCGGGCTTCCAGCGCGAGGGCTATGGGCGGGAATATCTCTGCATCAACGGCATCTGGCAGGACCACCTGCTGTTCGCCCGCCTCGCCACCGACTCCATAGCCCCGGCACATCGGCTCGAAGCGCCTAGTTTAGTGCCGTTCGAAAGTGGAAGAGAGTTGAGCGGGCGGAGCTAATCTAGAATTCGTAAAAAATACCGTGATGACTACCTGAGGGATCGGATCACACGATCGACAGATCGGCATTTGCCGATTGACGTCGGTTCTGAATAGCGCGAAAAAGAAGACTAAGGCCAAATTTAGAATAATTCTAAATGGCTGAGCACTTCGGTCCCGCCTCCCGATGATCGTCTGTTCCTGCAATGTGCTTTCCGACCGTCAGATCCGCGACGCGATGACGGAGACGCAGGCGCCCGTGCGTTCGGTTGGGCAGGTGTACCGGTGCCTGGGATGCAGCGCCCAGTGCGGCCGCTGCGCCCGCACCATCCGCAAGCTGATCGACGACGTGAACGCCGCCTGCGGCACCTGCGCGCGCGATTGTCCCGTGGCGAACCATTCCCACGCAGGGAACTCGCACGCAGGCCACTCTCACGCGGGGCATTCCCACGTCGGACATACGCACCCCGCGCAGGTCGATTTCGCCGTCGCGGCGGAATGAGCCGGGACACGGCGCTTTCCTCCTGTCCGGCGTTGCCTAGCAATTAGAATTCTTCTAAAAAGATGGCAGTCCCAGAACGAGAGGCGCTGCCATGAAGGGCGACACCAAGGTCATCGAATATCTCAATCGCGGCGTCCGGTCGGAGCTGACCGCGATCAACCAGTACTGGCTGCATTACCGCATGCTGGACAACTGGGGCTACAAGAAGCTCGCCGCCAAGTGGCGCGCGGAATCGATCGAGGAGATGCAGCACGCGGACCGCTTCATCGACCGCATCCTGTTCCTCGAAGGGCTGCCGAACCTGCAGGTGCTGGATCCCCTGCGCATCGGCCAGGACATCAAGGAAGTGATCGAGTGCGATCTCGCCGCCGAGATCGAGGCGCGCGCGCTCTATCAGGAAGCTGCGACCTATTGCGAGTCGGTGCAGGACTATCCGAGCCGCGACCTGTTCAAGGCGCTCATGGCGGATGAGGAAGGCCATATCGACTTCCTGGAAACCCAGCTCGACCTCATCGGCAATCTCGGCCTCCAGCTCTACGCCCAGCACCATATCGGCGATCTGGACTGAGCCGGGGTCGATGCGATCATGACGGGGGCCGGTCGTCAGACCGGCCCTTTTGCATGCCGGCCCACCGCACGCCGCCTATCGCGTCCTCGCCCATCCAGTTTCGGATTAGACTTATTCTAAGATATTGAAATAACGTACCTTTTCATTGACCCCTCAGGGGCTCTCCGCTACCGCCTGCCGCGTACCTAACGTCAGGTCCGATGCCCGGCACATCCGGCCGCTCGGCTCGCGCAGGAGACCGCCATGACTTACGCAGCGCCCACCGCCTTCGCTCGCCGTCTCGCCCTGTGCGGGCTTGCCGCCGCCGGCTTCGCCTTCGCCCCGCTCGGCGCCTCGGCGGAAGAGGTCGTGAATGTCTACACGACCCGCGAGCCCGGTCTGGCCAAGCCGCTCTTCGACGCCTTCAGCGAAAAGACCGGCATCAAGGTCAACAGCGTCTTCGTGAAGGACGGTCTTCCCGAGCGCGTGAAGGCGGAAGGCGCGGGCTCGCCGGCCGACGTGCTGATGACGGTGGATGTCGGCGCGCTGCTCGATCTGGTCGATCAGGGCGTGACCCAGCCGGTGAAGTCCGAGGCGCTGGACAAGGCGATCCCCGCCAATCTGCGCGGCGCCGACGGCCAGTGGTTCGCGCTGTCGACCCGCGCCCGCGTCGCCTATGTCTCGAAGGACCGCGTGAAGGAAACCGCGCTGACCTATGAGGACTTCGCCGACCCGAAGTGGAAGGGCGAGGTCTGCATCCGCTCGGGCAAGCACCCCTACAACACCGCGCTCATTGCCGCCTATATCGTCCATCACGGCGAGGCGAAGGCCGAGGAGTGGCTCAAGGGCGTCAAGGCCAACCTCGCCCGCAAGGCGGCCGGCGGGGATCGGGAGGTTGCGCGCGATATTCTCGGCGACATCTGCGATCTCGGCCTCGCCAACTCCTACTATGTGGGCCTGATGCGCTCCGGCAAGGGCGGGCCCGAGCAGGAGGAATGGGGCAAGGCGATCAACGTGATCCTGCCGACCTTCGAGGGCGGCGGCACCCATGTGAACATCTCCGGCGCCAGCGTCGCCAAGAACGCGCCGAACAAGGACAACGCCGTCAAGCTGCTGGAATATCTCGTCTCCCCGGAGGCGCAGGCGCTTTACGCCAAGGCCAACTTCGAATACCCGGTCGTGCCCGGCGCGCCGGTCGATCCGATCATCGCCGCCTTCGGCCCGCTCAAGGTCGACAATGTCGACCTCGTCGCGCTGGCCAAGGCCCGCAAGGCGGCGGCCGACCTCGCCGACAAGGTCGGGTTCGACAACTAGATCTGGTAGGCGCGGTGTTGGCCGTCAGGGACACCGCCACTGCCTCCCGATGCCCATCCTGTCCCGGAGCGGCCGCCGCTCCGGGATTTCGTCGTGTGACATGAGCTTGGCAGTTTCCGACACCCATAGGACGGCCTCCGCCGCCGGCTCGCCCCTTCTCAAGGTGGCGGCGGGGGCGGTTGTGCTTCTGGTGCTGCTGCCGCTGCTGGCGCTGTGCTGGGTGGCGCTGCAGGGATCGGGCGACCTGTGGCCCCACCTCATTGCCAACGTCATCCCGCACGCGCTGTTCGAGACGACGCTGCTGGTGTTCGGCGTCGGCGTGTGCGCCGGGGTGATCGGCACCGGCACCGCCTGGCTGGTGGCGGTCTGCCGCTTTCCCGGACGCGGCGTGTTCGAATGGGCGCTGCTGCTGCCGCTCGCCATACCGACCTATATCCAGGCCTTCGTCTATGTCGACGCGGTGCACCCGCTCGGGCCCATCCCGACGCTGATCCGCAGCATGTTCGGCCTGCGGCCGCGCGACCTCTGGCTGCCGGAGGTGCGCTCGCTGCCCGGCTGCATCGTGCTGCTGAGCCTCGTTCTCTACCCCTATGTCTACCTCGCCGCCCGCTCGGCCTTCCTCGTGCAGACCGCCTCGGTACTGGACGCCGCGCGCACGCTGGGCGTGGGCGCGGGCGAGGCGTTCTTCCGCATCGCCCTGCCGCTCGCCCGCCCCGCCATCGTGGTCGGCGTGACGCTGGCGCTGATGGAGACGGTGAACGACATCGGCGCCAGCGAATTCCTCGGCGTGCAGACGCTGACGCTGTCGATCTATTCGACCTGGCTCAACCGCTCCAGCCTGCCCGGCGCGGCGCAGATCGCGCTGATGATGCTGGCGCTGATGTTCGCGCTGGTGCTGCTGGAGCGCTGGGGCCGTCGCCACCAGAGGGTCGGCAATATCGGCGACCGCGCCCGCGCGCCGGTGCGCCGCCCGCTCGCGCCCGGCCATGCGGCGCTGGCCTTCGCCGCCTGCCTGCTGCCGGTGCTGCTCGGCTTCGTGGTTCCGGCCGGGCACCTCGCCTTGTCGGCCTGGAAGCGGCTCCAGTTCCACGGCTTCCCCGAGACGGTGGTCGCCGAGGCGGTCAACACCGCCCTGTTCGCCGCGTTGGGCACCGGCGGCGCGCTGCTGCTGGGCTTTGCCGTGGTGGTGGCGCTGCGCACCGGCGCGCTGCGCTCGGCGCTCGCGCTCCGGCTGGCCGGGCTCGGCTATGCCGTGCCGGGAACCGTGCTGGCGGTGGGCCTGCTGGTGCCGCTGGCGGGCTTCGACAATCTCGTCTCGGCCTTCAGCCAGCAGCTTTTCGGCATCTCCACCGGCCTCATCCTTTCCGGCTCGGGCGCGGCGCTCATCATCGCCTATGTCATCCGCTTCCTCGCCATCCCCGTCGGTGGGCTGGAGGCGGGCTACGGCAAGATCGGCACGACGCTCGACATGGCGGCGCGCAGCCTCGGCGAGCGGCCCGGCGGGGTGGTGCGGCGCATCCACCTGCCGCTGCTGCGCCCCGCGCTCGGCGCCGCCGCGCTGCTGGTGTTCGTCGACTGCATGAAGGAACTGCCGGCGACGCTGATGCTGCGCCCGCTGAACTTCGAGACGCTGGCGAGCCACGTCTATGCCGAAGCCGCGCGGGGAACCTACGAGGACGGCGCGCTGGCCGCGCTCCTCATCGTGCTGGTGGGCCTCGCGCCGGTCATATTGCTGGCCCGCCTGAGCCGGCCGCAGCACGATTGAGCCTTGGGGGAAAGGCCGTCATCCCGGACGGCCTGCAACACCGTCATGGCCGGGCTTGACCCGGCCATCCACGTCTTTCCCATGCCGGGGGCTTTCGGGCCGAAGTCGTGGATCCCCGGGTCAGGCCCGGAGATGACGGTGTTCGTGGGATTGGCGGTGCTTCATCGGGGCGGTGGTCGATCCGTCATCCCGGACGGCCGGAGGCCGGTCCGGGATCGTTCCCCGAATGGCGAGCGATCCCGGCTCTTCGCTACGCTCCGGCCGGGATGACGGTGTTCGGGCGGCTGCAACACCGTCATGGCCGGGCTTGACTCGGCCATCCACGTCTTTCCCATGCCGGGGGCTTTCGGGCCCAAGTCGTGGATCCCCGGATCAAGTCCGGGGACGACGGTGTATGGTCTGGGGGCGGCCGCCCCTCACACCGCCAGTTCCGGCAGGTCGCGGTAGAGTTCCAGCGATTCCGGGTTGGCCAGCGCCTCGGTGTTCTTCACCGGCCGACCATGCACCACCTCGCGCACGGCGAGCTCGGTGATCTTGCCCGAGCGGGTGCGCGGGATATCCGTCACGGCGATGATCTTCGCCGGCACGTGGCGCGGGCTGGCGCCGGTACGAATCTGCGTCTTGATGCGCCTGTCGAGATCGGCGTCGAGCGCCGCGCCCTCCTTCAGCCGCACGAACAGCACGACGCGCACGTCATTGTCCCATTCCTGCCCGATGGCGATGGCTTCGAGGATTTCCGGCACCTGCTCGGCCTGCGCGTAAATCTCGGCGGTGCCGATGCGCACGCCCTGCGGGTTCAGCGTCGCGTCGGATCGGCCGTGGATGACGATGCCGCCATGCTCGGTCCATTCGGCGAAGTCGCCGTGGCACCACACATTGTCGAAGCGCTCGAAATAGGCGGCATGGTACTTGGCGCCCTCCGGGTCGTTCCAGAACTGCACCGGCATGCAGGGGAAGGGACGGGTGCAGACCAGCTCGCCGCGCTCTCCGGTAACGGCCTTGCCCTCGTCCGACCACACCTCGACCGCCATGCCGAGGCCTGGCGCCTGTATCTCGCCCTTGTAGACGGGGGCGGTCGGGTCGCCGAGCACGAAGCAGGAGACGATGTCCGTGCCGCCCGAGATCGAGGCGAGGTGAAGGTCCGACTTTATGCCCTCATAGACATAGGCGAAGCTTTCCGGCGCCAGCGGCGAGCCGGTGGAGGTGAGCGCCTTCAGCGCCGAGAGGTCGTGCGTCTCGCCCGGACGCACGCCTTCCTTGCGGAGCGAGTCGATGTATTTCGCGGAGGTGCCGAACAGCGCGAACCGCTCCTTCTCCGCATAGTCGAACAGCACCGAGGGCGTCGGCGCGAAGGGCGAGCCGTCGAACAGGCACAGGGTCAGGCCGCTGGCGAGGCCGGTGACGAGCCAGTTCCACATCATCCAGCCGCAGGTGGTGAAGTAGAACAGCCGCTCGCCCGGCGCGAGATCGCAATGCAGCCGGTGCTCCTTGATGTGCTGGAGCAGCGTGCCGCCGGCCCCGTGCACGATGCATTTGGGCACGCCCGTGGTGCCCGAGGAGAACAGGATGAACGCCGGATGGTTGAAAGGCAGCCGCTCGAAGGTGAGCGGCGCCGGCGCGAAGGGCGCGATGAAGGCGTCGAGCGAGGCGCCGTTCGGAAGGCGGGCGACGACCGCTTCCGCCTCGTCGAGATAGGGCACGATGACCGCCCGCGCGAGGCCGGGAAGCTGCGGCACCACATGGGCCAGCTTGTCGGCGATGGAGACGCGCTTGCCGTTGTACCAGTAGCCGTCGCAGGCGAAGTAGACCTTGGGCGCGATCTGGCCGAAGCGGTCGAGAATGCCGCGCTCGCCGAAATCGGGCGAGCAGGAGGAGAAGATGGCGCCCAGCGAGGTCGCCGCCAGCATGATGGCGATGGTCTCGGGCATGTTGGGCAGCGTCGCAGCCACCCGGTCGCCCGCCGTCACGCCCGCCGCGCGCAGCGCCTGCTGGAGACGCGAGACGAGATCGCTCAGTTCGCCGAAGGTGACGTGCCGCTCGACCTTGTCCTCGCCGCGAAAGATCACCGCGATGTCGGCGCGCGCGCGCGGGCGCAGCAGGTTCTCGGCGTAGTTGAGGCGCGCTTCGGGGAAGAACTGCGCGCCGGGCATGCGCGCGCCGTCGACCAGCAGCGGCCCCGGCTTCTCGCCGATCACCTCGCCCAGATCCCAGATTTCCTCCCAGAAATCGGCGGGATTCTCGATCGACCAGCGGTGCAGCGCGCGATAGCCGGCGAGGGAGGTGCCGCGGCGGGCATTGACCGCGCCGATGAAGGCGGAAAGCTGCGTGGCCGCGACCCGTTCCGGGCTCGGCGTCCAAAGCGGTTCCTGCCCCGTCGCGCTCATGCTTTTCGTCCTCTTCATCCGCCGCGCCGCTCGCCGGATCGCGGCTCCCTCGACTGCCAGTCATAGCGTTCGGCCGCGCGTCTGTCAGGCCATCAAACAGACACAGACGCACAACATGTTGCGCCCGCTTTCAACCGGATCCACGACCGCGGTGCGACCTGTGCTTGCGCGGTTTCGCCCCGATGCTGTAGCGAGGGTCCAGAGGCGCTCGACCTGATGAAGAAATACGTTCCGTTCCTGATCCTGCCGGTGGCGGCGGCGCTGGCCGCCGGCGTCCTCGCGCCCAAGCTCGCCTCCGAGGAGCGGCTGCGCGGCGAGATCGTGGCGCTGGTCGAGGCCAAGGCCGGTCGCACGCCGGTGATCGAGGGTCCGGTGAGTTTCGCCGTGCTGCCCTGGCCGTCCATCGAGGTCGAGCGCGTGGCCATCGACGAGCCGCGCGGGCGCGTCGAGATCGGTGCGGCCCGGGTGGTGCTGGACCTGCTGCCGCTGCTCGCCGGCACGCTGAGCGCCGACCATATCGAACTGACCGGCGCCGACGTCACGCTGAACGAGCCCGGCGACGGCCTCGACGCCGTGAGTGCGCTCGTCACCGGCCTCGGCGCCGCGGGCTCGGAGGCGGAGATCTACGTCCGCAGCGGCAGCGTGCGCGTCGCGCGGCAGGGCGGCGACGAGACAGTCATCCCGCAGGCCGATGTGCGCATCGCCTGGCGCGGCGGGCGCGACGCGACGGTCGCGGGGCGCGCGGTGTGGCGCGGGGAGCCGCTGGACGTCGATCTTAACGTGTCGGGCCTCGCCGCGCTGGCGGCGGGCGGCGCGGGAGGGCTGCGGCTCTCCCTGTCCGGCGTGCCTGCGGACCTCGCCTTCGAGGGCGGCATGCGGCTGGCCGGCGGGCCGGTCGTCAACGGCGCGCTGTCGGTGTCCTCGCGCAAGCTGCGCGAGGCGCTGGAATGGCTCGACGTCGAGCCTCCGACCGAGCAGGGCTTCGGCCCGTTCCGGCTGCGCGGCGCCGCGCTGGTGTCGGCGCAGGGCGTGGTGCTGAACGATGCCCGCATCGACCTCGACGGCAATTCCGGGGTCGGCGGCTTCAACCTGCGCGTCGACGGCAGCCGCGCCATATTGCAGGGCTCGCTCGCCAGCGAGCAACTCGACCTGTCGCCCTATGGCCAGCTCGCGCTTGCCGGCGTGCAGGGCGGCATGTGGAGCCGCGACGCCATCGACCTCGACCGCACCCGCTCCATGGATGTGGACCTGCGCCTTTCCGCTACCCAGGTGCTGGCGGGCGACGCCAGCTTCCGCGGCATGGCCGCCAGCGCCACCGTCAAGGGCGGCAAGCTCTCTCTCGCCATCGGCGAGGCGGAAGCCTGGGGCGGGGTGTTCCGCGCGGCGCTGCACGTCGCCCCGCTCGACACCGGCGCCGAGGTGCGGGTCGACCTGTCCGCCGACGACGTGGCGCTGGCGCAGGCGCTGGGCGAACTGTTCCGCGTGCAGCGGCTGGAGGGCACCGGCTCGTTCCGCCTCTCCGCCGGCGGCGCGGGGGCCAGCGTCATGGAGATCGTGCAGAATTTGGGCGGCGCCTTCACCCTGACGGGCGAGAAGGGGGCGCTGGTCGGCATCGATGTCGGGCGCATTCTCGCGCGGCTGGAGAAGCGCCCGCTTTCGGGCGGGGGCGACCTGCGCGGCGGGCGTACGCCCTATGACAGCATCGTGGTCGATGCCAGCATCAGCGGCGGCATCGCCAAGCTCGACCGCATCGACCTGCAAAGCAGCAAGCTGCGCATCGCGCTGGCCGGCGAGAGCTCCATCGCCCAGCGCGACCTCGACTTCGCCGGCACCGCGCAGCTTGTCGGCAGCGGCCCGGCCGAGGCCGGCCGGGCAAGCTCGGGCTCGGGCGCGGCCTCGGGTACGGCCTCCGGCAAGGCAGCGTCGCCTCCCGCGAATGCGGCTGCGGCCCCTACCGCCACCGCCGCGTCGGCGGGCAATGGCGAGGCGGCGGTCGTGCCCATCGCCTTCGAGCTTCCCTTCATCGTGCGCGGCGACTGGGACCGGCCCATCGTGCTGCCGGACCCGCAGGCGCTGATCCGCCGCTCCGGCGCCGCCCGCCCGCTCTTCGGCGGGCCGGGGGCGATGGGCGTCGTCGACCCGCTGCCCTGACGCTTCACGCCAGCGCGAGGGTGAGCCAGGCGAGGACGAGGTAGCGCCCGACCTTGGCCACCGTCACCAGCAGCAGGAACACACCGAGCGGCTCGCGCAGCACGCCGGCGACCACGGTGAGCGGGTCGCCGATCAGCGGCATCCAGCTCAGCAGCAGCGACCATTTTCCGTAGCGGCGATACCAGCCCTGCGCGCGCTCCAGCGCCGCCTCGCTGGCGGGAAACCAGCGATGGTGCCGCAGCCGCTCGATACCGCGCCCGAGCGCCCAGTTGATCACCGAGCCCAGCACGTTGCCCACGCTCGCCACCATGACCAGCGCCCAGGGCGGCTGCGCCCCGGCGAGCACCAGCGCCACCAGCGCGGCTTCCGACTGCATGGGCAGGATGGTGGCGGCTGCCAGCGCGGCGACGAACAGGCCGGCGTAGGCGGCCGCGTCCACAAGGATGGCGTCGATCATCGCGCGGGGCCGCCCTCTAGCCGCCCGCCGGCGCCAGCAAGGACCCGCTCACTCCGCCAGCACGCGGGTCGAGGGGAAGGTGATCTCCACGATGGTGCCGACATCCACCGCGCTGCGGATGTTGAAGGCGGCGCGGTTGGCTTCCGCCAGCGCCTTGGTCAGCGGCAGGCCAAGACCCGTGCCGCCCGAGCCGGCGCGGCCGGAGGTGGCGATCTGGCGGAACGGCTCCATGGCGATGGCGATGTCGGATTCCGACATGCCCACCCCGGTGTCGCGCACCCGCATCACCACCTCGCCCTCCTCGGTCAGTGTGGTCGAGACGATGACCTGTCCGCCGGGATGGGTGAACTTGATCGAGTTGGAGACGAGGTTCAGCACGATCTGGCGGATCGAGCGCGCATCGGCCACCACGGGGGGCAGGTCGGTGGCGAGCGAGGAGCGGATGATGATGCGCTCGCGGTTCGCCTGCGGCTGCATGATGCCCATGCACTGCTGCACGATCTCGTTGAGCGGCACGCTGGTAAAGGCGAGGTCGAGCTTGCCGGCCTCGATCTTGGAGAGGTCCAGCAGATCGTTGATCAGCGAGATGAGGTGTTCGCCCGAGGCGTGGATGTCGCGCAGATAGTCGCGGTAGCGCTGGTTCTCGATGGCGCCGAAGCGCTCCTCCATCATCACCTCGGAGAAGCCGATGATGGCGTTGAGCGGGGTGCGGATCTCGTGGCTGATCTTGGCGAGGAAGTCGGACTTGGCGAGGTTGGCGCGCTCGGCGAGGCGCTTGGCGTCGGTCAGCTCTTCCTCGGCGCGCTTCCATTGGGTGATGTCGCGCAGCACGGCGCAGAACTTGCTGGGGTCCTCGCCGATGCGGCCCATGGTCATGAAGAGCGGAATCAGCCCGCCCTCGCGCACGCGGCCGATCACCTCGCGTCCGTCATTGAGCACGCTCGCCACGCCGTTGGAGGCGAGGCCGTCGAGATAGTCGACGGCGGCGCGGTGGCTCTCGGGCGCCAGCAGCAGGGTGAAGGCCTCGCCCTGCACGTCGGCGGCATTGAAGCCGAACAGCGCCTCGGCCGGATGGTTCATGCTGAGGATGGCGCCGGCGGCGTCGAGCAGCACCACGCCGTCGGTCGCCGTGTCGAGAATGGCGCGCAGTTCGCGCCCGGAGCTCTCCGCCTCGCGCAACGCCAGCTCGGCGGTGCGCAGGTTCTCGCGCAGCCGCTCGTCGGCGCCGCCGGAGGTGCGGTGGAGCACATAGAGCATGGCGGTGCCGCCGTCCCACGGCGCCGACATGAGCCGCGCCTCGACGGCGATGGGCGCGCCGGCGGCGTCGAAGATGGTGAGCGCGCGGCCGTCCGCCTCGTCCGCGCCGCCGGCGCCGAACAGGGCGGCGAGCCCGCCGGCATCCTCCATCACGGCGACGTCGGGATAGCCGGTCCAGTCCAGCAGGGCGCGATTGGCGTAGAGCAGGCGGTCGCCACGGAAGGCGACAAGGCCGAGCGGCAGCCGGTCGAGCACCGGGCGCTCGCCTTCCGCCAGCAGGCGCTGGAAGCCGTCCGGCCCGGCAGGGACCGGGGAGGGGCGGAGGGCGGGAGGCTCGACGGCGAGGGGCGCGGGCGGCGGCGCAAGCTGGGCCGGGGGCGGCGGCAGATCGGACGCGGCAGGGATTTCCGGCGCGGCGGCGGGCGGCTCGGCGGAAGGGGGAGCGGACGGCAGCGTGGACGGCTCGGAAAAGTCGTCGACGCCCTCCAGACGCGCGCCGAGGGCACGGGCGATCTCGCGGAAGGCGTTGCGCTCGCCAGTCGACAGGCCCTCCCACGAGGCGCGCACGCCATCGGCGCGGGCGTCGCCATGGCCGTTGGTCGGGCTCGCGGGCCCGCGCAGCGGCACCACATTGGGTGCCGAGGGCACGATGCTGAGCGTCACCCGCACCGGCGGCGTCTCCGGGCTAGCGGCGGGAGGGGCGGATTCGGGCTGCGGTGGGCGCGGGGCGGCGGGCGGCAGGGCGGAGGAAGAGGAGGGCGGCGCGGCGGGCTCGGTCGGCGGAACGGCGGCAGCGGCGCGCCGGCCCTTCACGATGCCGAAGCCGCGCATGCCCTCGCCGCGTATGGGCGCCCCGCCGAGCTCGACGTCGAGCGCGTCGCCCTGCGCGGTGGCGAGCAGCACGGGCAGGTGGTTGAAGCTCAGCCCCTCGAGCACGGCGCGGTGGGCGCCATGCGCGCCGAGCGTGCGCCAGTCGAGGCCGGCGATCTCCTCGGGCGCGCGGCCGAGCGCGGCGGCAAGGCGCGGGTCGATGGCGGACAGCCGGGCGTCGAGCCCGGTGCGCCAGGTGAAGCGGATATTGGCGGGCGCGGGCGGGGTTTCTCCGCGCGGGGCGGCGGGCGCGGCCGGCGCCGGTTCCACGGCGGTGGCCGGGGCGAGGTCCAGGCCGACCAGCAGGACGGCGCGCGCGGGGCCGGAGGCGAGCAGCGAGCAGGCGAAGGTGGCGGGCGTCAGCCGGCCGGGCAGGCGCACGCGCTCCAGCCGCGCCGGCCGGTCCGGGCGCAGGCCGGGGGCGAGGCGGGCGGCGAGGGCGGCGGCGAGCGCGTTGTCGAGAGCGGCGCGGCCGCCCGCATTGGCGGCAAGGACGGTGCCGTCGGCATGGACGAGCACGGCCGCCGGCGCTGCCGCCAGGGCGGTGGCCGCCTGGGCACGTAGGGCGTCGATCGCCGCGTTGCCGAAACCGTCCGTCGGAGTGTTCATGACCCGCCAGAAGTGAAGCCGCCGGCACCTCGCCGGACGGAGCGGCAGGCAGAGAAGGCCCGCCGCCGGAACGTAACAATAGTGCCGGCCGGCCCCGCGTGCCACGCGAACCCGGCCCTGTCGTGGCAGCTTCACGTTTTCCGGTTAACCGGTTGCCACCGATCCCGGTTAATCACTTGCAACCGAGGGGAGAGGGCATGCGCACTTTTCCGGTTGCCTTTTGCACCGCACCTACTACTTTGGTTGTAGGCATGTGCCCCGATGTTCCCCGCGCGGGCGGTGGCTAGGATCGACGTTCACCCAAGGGACGGAGTCTGCGACATGGCCGATGATCCGAAGCTCGACATTCCCCCGGAACTGCGCACCATCGCGGAACAGGGGGTCGACCAGGCCCGCGCCGCCATAGACGGCTTCATCGACGCCGCGCACAAGGCGCTCGACGATGCGGGCAAGCAGTTCGACGCCGCGCATGACAATGCGCGCGACATGGGCCGCACCACGCTGGACTTCGCCGAAGCCAACATCGCTGCGGGCTTCGATTTCGCCTCCCGCCTCGCCAGGGCGACGACGGTGGACGAATGGGCGCGCCTCCATGCCGACTACGTGCAGGAGCAGGCGGCCCGCCTCACCGAGCAGACCAAGGTTCTGGGCGAGCATGCCGGGGCGGCGGCGGGGCTCGGCAAAGCCAAGTAGCTCCACCTGACGGTTTCTGGCGTCCTTTGCGCGAAAAAATCCCGCAGACGGGTTGATTGTGCATTGCAATATGATATTGCAATGCACAATTAAGGCAGACGAGATCAGGACAGCCTGCGGCTCTTCGTTCGGAGCCGGGTCTGCCGGTCGGGCACGATCGCGCGCGCGGAAGCGGTCGGTGCCTTTCCGTAGTCGCCGCGAACGTGAGGAGAAACCCATGGTTGAGGCCACCCCGGTCACTGCGTCCACCAAGAAGGTCGCCAAGGCGGCGACGTCCGCTTTCGAGGCGGCGATGCCCAAGCTCGACATTCCGGCCAATCTCGAAGTGCCGGCCGTCATGCGCGAGATGGCGGAGAAGAGCGTGCAGAGCGCGCGCGAAGCCTATGAGAAGATGAAGTCCAGCGCCGAGGAGACCACCGACCTCCTCGAAGACACCTATTCCACCGCCACCAAGGGCGTGGCCGAGTACAACGCCGTGGCGCTCGAGTCGCTGCGCACCAATGTGAACGCGGCCTTCGACTATATGGGCCTGCTGCTGGGTTCCAAGAGCGTGTCGGAAGCGGTCGAGATCTCGACCGGCCACCTGCGCAAGCAGTTCGACGTTCTCTCGGCCCAGGCCAAGGAACTGTCGACGCTGGCCCAGAAGGTTGCCACCGACACCGCCGAGCCGATCAAGGCCTCGGTCGAGAAGTCCATCAAGAAGGCCTCCTGAGCGCCTTTCCATCGTAATGCCGAGACCCGGTCCGCCTGCGCGGGCCGGGTCTTTTCGTGTGCGGTGAGCCTCTCGCGAGCGCCCGGCAGATGCCGCCGCGACCCGGCGCCACGCCGCCTTTTTGTTCGCCCGCCGGCGCTTGACACCCTCCGGCCGCCTGCCTATCTCCGCCGCGATTGGCACTCGTTTTCGAAGAGTGCTAATAACCTGCCCAGCTAATCGCTGCTCTCCCAGCGCCACGCGGCGCGCGACACGAAGACCGAGGATCTACCGATGGCCAAGCTGAAGTTCCGCCCCCTGCACGACCGCATCGTGGTGAAGCGCCTCGATGCCGAGGAGAAGACTGCGGGCGGCATCATCATCCCCGACAGCGCCAAGGAAAAGCCCTCGCAGGGCGAAGTCGTGGCCGTCGGCCCCGGCGCGCGTGACGAGGCCGGCAAGCTGGTGCCGCTCGACGTGAAGGCCGGCGACAAGGTGCTGTTCGGCAAGTGGTCGGGCACCGAGGTCAAGATCGACGGTCAGGACGTTCTGATCATGAAGGAATCCGACGTTCTCGGCATCGTCGGCTGATCTGGCCGAACCGACCCGGACGCAACAGAATTCAGGAGTAGGCCAGATGGCTGCCAAGGACGTAAAATTCGGTGGTGACGCGCGTGATCGGATGCTGCGCGGCGTCGACATCCTCGCCAACGCGGTGAAGGTCACGCTCGGCCCGAAGGGCCGCAACGTCGTGATCGACAAGAGCTTCGGCGCTCCGCGCATCACCAAGGACGGCGTCACCGTCGCCAAGGAGATCGAGCTCGAGGACAAGTTCGAGAACATGGGCGCCCAGATGGTGCGCGAAGTGGCCTCGAAGACCAACGACCTCGCCGGTGACGGCACCACCACCGCCACCGTGCTGGCCCAGGCGATCGTCCGCGAAGGCGCCAAGTTCGTCGCCGCCGGCATGAACCCGATGGACCTCAAGCGCGGCGTCGACCTGGCCGTGATCGAGGCGATCAAGGACATCGAGAAGCGCGCCAAGAAGGTGAAGAACTCCGACGAGGTGGCGCAGGTCGGCACCATCTCCGCCAATGGCGACGCGTCCATCGGCGAGATGATCGCCGGCGCCATGCAGCGCGTGGGCAATGAGGGCGTAATCACCGTCGAGGAAGCCAAGACCGCCGAGACCGAGCTCGACGTGGTCGAAGGCATGCAGTTCGACCGTGGCTACCTCTCCCCCTATTTCGTCACCAACCCCGAGAAGATGACGGTGGATCTGGAAGATCCCTACCTGCTCATCTTCGACAAGAAGCTCTCCGGCCTGCAGGCGATCCTGCCGGTCCTCGAAGCCGTCGTTCAGTCCGGCAAGCCGCTGGTGATCGTCGCCGAGGACGTCGAGGGCGAGGCTCTGGCCACGCTCGTCGTCAACAAGCTGCGCGGCGGCCTGAAGGTCGCGGCGGTGAAGGCTCCCGGCTTCGGCGACCGCCGCAAGGCGATGCTCGAAGACATCGCCATCCTCACCGGCGGCCAGGTGATCTCCGAAGAGCTCGGCATCAAGCTGGAGAGCGTCTCGCTCGCCATGCTCGGCCGCGCCAAGAAGGTGATCATCGAGAAGGAAAAGACCACGATTGTCGACGGCGTCGGCAAGAAGAAGGACATCGAAGGCCGCGTGGCGCAGATCAAGGCGCAGATCGAGGAGACCACCTCGGACTACGACCGCGAGAAGCTGCAGGAGCGCCTGGCCAAGCTCGCCGGCGGCGTCGCGGTGATCCGCGTCGGCGGCGCGACCGAGGTTGAGGTCAAGGAGAAGAAGGACCGCATCGACGACGCCCTCAACGCCACCCGCGCGGCCGTGCAGGAAGGCATCGTCCCCGGCGGCGGCATCGCCCTGCTGCGCGCCAAGAAGGCGGTCGAGAAGCTCACCTCCGACAACCCGGACATCCAGGCCGGCATCAAGATCGTGCTGCGCGCGCTTGAGGCCCCGATCCGCCAGATCTCCGAGAACTCGGGCGTCGAGGGTTCGATCGTGGTCGGCAAGGTGCTGGAGTCGAAGGACCAGAACTTCGGCTTCAACGCCCAGACCGAGCAGTTCGTCGACATGATCGCCACCGGCATCGTCGACCCGGCCAAGGTTGTGCGCACCGCCCTGCAGGATGCCGCCTCCATCGCCGGCCTGCTGATCACTACCGAAGCGATGATCGCCGACCTGCCGAAGCCCGCCTCGTCCGCCCCCGCCATGCCGGGTGGCGGCATGGGCGGCATGGACTTCTGAGGAAGTCCATCCGCCCCTGCGGTTGCTGAGTGCCGAAGCCGGGCAGGCCCGGCTTCGGGTGGCGGCATGGACTTCTGAGGAAGTCCATCCGTTCCTGCTTCCGGCAGAGATGATGAAGACAGGCAAGGGCGCGGCGAAAGCCGCGCCCTTTGCTTTTGAACTTGCCAACCGCCGTACCCGGGCTTGACCCGGGGATCCACGATTTTCGGCGGCCGCAGGGAAGGCGTGGATGGCCGGGACAAACCCGGCCATGACGGCGGACGTATCCCCGCCGCCGTCCACAGCGACGCGCGGCGGCGGTTGCGCCGGGCCGGGCGGGGCGGCATCTTGCCGGCCGGTGCCGGTCGAGGCGCCGAATCGCATCTCGGGAACCGCTTGAATGGCTGTTACGCCAAACTCCGGCACGCGAAACACGGCCCCGCGCAGCCTGCCGGATTTTTCGCATGAGCGTGCCGCCTGGGCGGCCGGCGAGGTTCCCGTCGCCGGCGCCGACGAGGTGGGGCGCGGTCCGTGGGCCGGCCCGGTCGTCGCCTGCGCCGTGGTGCTCGATCCGGCGCGGGTGCCGGAAGGGCTCGACGATTCCAAGCGCCTGTCGGCGGCGCAGCGCGAGAAACTGTTCGAGATCATCTGCGCCACGGCGGAGGTGTCGCTGGCCTTTGCCCCGCCGGCCCGCATCGACGGCCACAACATCCGGCAGGCGACGCTCTGGGCGCTCGCCCGTGCCGTGGCCGGGCTGCCGCGCGCGCCCCGCCTCGTGCTGGTGGACGGCAACGACGCGCCGCCCGTCGCCTGCACGGCGCGCACTGTTATCGGCGGCGACGGCCTCGTCGCCTCGATCGCGGCCGCCTCCATCGTCGCCAAGGTGACGCGCGACCGGCTGATGGCCTCGCTCGGCGCCGCCCATCCCGGCTACGGCTTCGAGCGTCACATGGGATACGGAACGCCCGAGCATCAGCAGGCGCTGGCCCAGCTCGGCACCTGCCGCCACCACCGCACTTCCTTCGCCCCCATCCGCGCCCGGCTGGCGGCGGCGGAATAGCGCCCGCCGGCAACGTTGGACGGCGGGGCTAGTGGTAGCCCTCGCCCTCGCGGACCTTGCCGCGGAACAGCCAGTACACGAAGCAGATGTAGCCGAGGATCACCGGCAGCAGGAACACCGTGCCGATCAGCATGAAGATCTGGCTCGCCGGCGCCGCCGCCGTCTCCCAGACGGTGAGCGAGGGCGGGATGAGGTAAGGGAAGATCGATATCCCGATGCCGACATAGCCGAGCAGGAACAGGCCGATCACGCCGAAGAAGGGCAGGTTGTCGTAGCCCTTCTCCAGCCAGCGCCACACGCCATAGGCGAGCGCCAGCGTCACCAGCGGCACCGGAGCCAGATAGAACAGGTTCGGCGTGGTGAACCAGCGCTCGGCGATGCGCGGGAAGGCGAGCGGCGTCCACAGGCTGACGATGGCCATGAAGACCAGCACCACCGGCAGCAGCACGCGGGCGCGGGCACGGGCGGCGGCGGCCGCCGCGCCTTCGGTCTTCATCACCAGCCAGACGCTGCCGATCAGAGCGTAGCCGGCGACGACGCCGAGGCCGCACAGCAGCGCGAAGGGCGTCGCCCAGTCGAGCGGGCCGCCGGCGAAGGCGTTGTTCTCCACCTTGATGCCCTGCACGAAGCCGCCGAGCAGCACGCCCTGGAAGAAGGCCGCCAGCGTCGAGCCGCCGGCGAACGAGATGCTCCAGAGATAGCGGCTGGTGTCGGCGACGTGGCGGAACTCGAAGGCGACGCCGCGGAACACCAGCGCCAGCAGCATGAAGATGACCGGCAGATAGAGCGCCGGCATCACGATGGAGTAGGCGAGGGGGAAGGCGACCAGCAGCCCGCCGCCGCCCAGCACCAGCCAGGTCTCGTTGCCGTCCCAGAAGGGCGCCACCGAGTTCATCATCTGGTCGCGCTCGCGGTCGTTCGCCGCGAAGGGAAAAAGGATGCCCATGCCGAGGTCGAAGCCGTCCAGCACCACATACATGGCGATGGCGACGGCGAGCAGCAGCGACCAGATGACGGGCAGATACCATTCCATGCCGGCGGTGACGGCCATGGCTCATTCCTCCCGGGCGTTGATGGCGGCGCGCGTCGCCTCGTGGGCGGAGGCGAGCGGACGGTTCGGCACGCCCTCGGGCGGCTCCAGCGCGGCACCCTCCGGCCCCTTCGCGATCAGGCGGTTGATGTAGTAGATGCCGCCCGAGAACACGATGCAATAGACCAGCACGAACAGCGCCAGCGAGGTGGCGAGCGCCCAGCCGGCGACCGGCGAGATGGCGTCCTCGGTGCGCAATATGCCGTAGATCACATAGGGCTGGCGGCCCACCTCGGTGACGAACCAGCCCGCCAGTATGGTGACGAAGCCGATGGGCCAGATGTGCTGGAGCGGGGCGAGATACCAGTCGGTCTCGAACAGCCGGCGCCGCCACAAAAGGAACGCGCCGAGCCAGCCGACCGCGATCATCAGGAGGCCGAGGCCGACCATGACGCGGAAGGCGAAGAAGGGGATGGCGACCGGCGGGCGGTCCTCGCGGGCGAACTCCTTCAGCCCCTTGATCTTGCCGTCGAGGCTGTGGGTGAGGATGAGGCTGCCCAGATAGGGGATCTCGATCTGGTAGTCGTTGCTCTCGGTCTCCTCGTTGGGGATGGCGAACAGCACGAGCGGCACGCTGCCGCCGATATCGTCGCTCGATCCCCAATGCGCCTCGATGGCGGCGATCTTGGCCGGCTGGTGCTCCAGCGTGTTCAGACCGTGCGAATCGCCGATGAAGGCCTGCAGCGGCGCGAGGATGGCGATGAGCCCGATCGCCATGCGCATCATGGTGCGCCCGTCCTCGGGGAAGCGGCCGGCATAGACGTAGCGCGCGCCCACCGCCAGCACCACGAAGGCGGTGGTGAGGTAGCAGGCCGTCACCATGTGGGCGAAGCGGTAGGGGAAGCTCGGGTTGAAGATGACGGCGAGCCAGTCGGCCGGATGGGCGATGCCGTCGATCATCTCGTAGCCGGCGGGCGTCTGCATCCAGCTGTTGGCGGCGAGGATCCAGAAGGCCGAGAGCGAGGTGCCGGCCGCCACCATGACGCAGGCGAAGACGTGCAGCCCGCGCGGCACCCGGTTCCAGCCGAACAGCATGATGCCGAGGAAGGTCGCCTCCAGGAAGAAGGCGGTGAGCACCTCATAGCCGATCAGCGGGCCGATGACGTTGCCGCCGACATGGGCGAAGCGGCTCCAGTTGGTGCCGAACTGGTAGGACAGCACGATGCCCGACACCACGCCCATGGCGAAGGAGACGGCGAAGATCTTGGTGAAGAAGCGCGCGATGCGGTGGTAGCGCTCATGCCCGGTGGCGATCCACAGCACCTCCAGCGTCGCGATATAGGCCGCGAGGCCGATCGTGAAGCTCGGAAAGATGACGTGGAAGGAAACGGTAAAGGCGAACTGGATTCGCGCCAGTAGAATAGGGTCGAATTCCATCGCGCACCCCTCTGCTGTCACCGCTCGCTTCGGGTGACACGGGACAGGTTAAGCCTGTCGGCGGCAGTATGGAACCGTTCAATTCGTCCTATGTGACATAGTGGCCGGACCCGCCTGTTCAGTCGCGCGGCGGCAGGCGGGCGAGCCTCGCCTCGATGGCGAGCATGTCGCGCCACGCCATGCGCTTGCCGAGCGGCGTGCGCAGCAGATAGGCGGGATGGAAGGTGGCGAGCGCGGGGATGACCCGCGTGCCGGTGTCGTATTCCACCCAGCGCCCGCGTGCCTTGGTGATGCCGTCGCGTATGCCCAGCAGCGTCTGCGCCGAGGGGCCGCCGAGGCACACCAGCACCTCCGGATTGGCGAGCTCGATCTGCCGGCGGATGAAGGGCAGGCAGATGGCGGTTTCCTGCGGGGTCGGCGTGCGGTTTCCCGGCGGGCGCCACGGCACCACATTGGCGATGTAGGCGCCGGTGCGGTCGATGCCGATGGCGGCCAGCATGCGGTCGAGCAGCTTGCCCGAGCGCCCGACGAAGGGCTTACCCTCGATATCCTCGTCGCGTCCCGGCGCCTCGCCGACCAGCATCAGCCGTGCCTGCGGGTTGCCGTCGGCGAAGACGAGGCGCGTTGCCGTGTGCTTGAGCGGACAGCCGTCGAAGCGCTCCAGCAGGGCGCGCAGCGTGTCGAGATCGGGCGCCGAGGCGGCGGCCTCGCGCGCTTCCACGGCGGCGAGGTCCGGCGGGGGCGGGGCGTCGGCGGGCAAGGCCGGGCCGGCAGGCGCGCGGGGGGCGGCGGGGGCCTGAGGCGGGCGCACCGGCGCCGGGGCGGTGGAAGGAGCGGGCGCCGCCGCTCTGTCCGCCATGCGCTCGGGCGCGCGCCCGGCGCGGGCGGCGGCCGCCTCGCGCTCGGCGGCGCTCTCAGTGAAGCGGTCCACCGGTTCCTCGCCCAGCGCGACGTCGACCCCCGCTTCCAGATGGAAGGCGAGAATGTCGGCCAGAGCGTCGCGCTCGCCGAATTCGCTGTCGCTAAGTGTCGAGGTCATCAGGCGCATTCTTCGCGGCGGAAGTCTGATCCTATCCGTCGCGGACGCAGTTGTCAGGTCGGGGCAAGCGTGGAAGAAGTCCAATCAGCACGTTGCGGCGGAGGTTTGGGTGATGGACGCGGCGGAACTGCCGGAACGCGAGGCCATGGAGTTCGACGTCGTGGTCGTCGGTGCCGGACCGGCGGGTCTGGCGGCGGCTATCCGGCTGAAGCAGCTCGACGAGAACCTCTCCGTCGTGGTGGTGGAGAAGGGCTCGGAGGTCGGCGCGCACATCCTCTCCGGCGCGGTGATCGACCCCATCGGGCTCGACCGGCTGTTCCCCGGCTGGCGGGAGGAGGCGGACGCCCCGCTGAAGACCCCCGTCACCGACGACCGCTTCTATTTCCTCGGCCCGGCCGGCGCGCTGCGGCTGCCGAATGCGCTGATGCCGCCGCTGATGAACAATCACGGCGCCTATATCGGCTCGCTCGGCAATGTCTGCCGCTGGCTGGCCGCGAAGGCCGAGGCGCTCGGCGTCGAGATCTATCCCGGCTTCGCCGCCAGCGAGGTGCTGTATGAGGACGGCGCGGTGGCCGGCATCGCCACCGGCGACATGGGCATCGGCCGCGACGGCGAGATGACCGAGCGCTACACGCGCGGCATGGAGCTGCGGGCGAAATACACGCTGTTCGCGGAAGGCGCGCGCGGCCAGCTCTCCAAGCAAGTCATCGCCCGCTACGCGCTCGGCGAGGGACGCGAGCCGCAGAAATACGGCATCGGCCTCAAGGAGCTGTGGACCGTGCCGGCCGCGCAGCACCGGCCGGGGCTGGTACAGCATTCCTTCGGCTGGCCGCTGGATTCCGCCACCGGCGGCGGCTCCTTCCTCTACCACATGGAGGACCGGCAGGTGATGGTGGGCTTCGTCGTCCACCTCAACTACGCCAACCCGCATCTGTCGCCCTTCGAGGAGTTCCAGCGCTTCAAGACACACCCGCTGGTGCGCCCGACGCTGGAGGGCGGCACGCGCATCTCCTATGGCGCGCGCGCCATCACCGAGGGCGGCTTCCAGTCGGTGCCGAAGCTGGTCTTTCCGGGCGGCGCGCTGGTCGGCTGCGCGGCCGGCTTCGTCAACGTGCCGCGCATCAAGGGCAGCCACAACGCGGTGCTCTCGGGCATGCTCGCCGCCGAGGAGATCGCCGCCGCGCTGGCCGCCGGCCGGCAGCACGACATGCTGGAAGGCTACGAGGCCGGCTGGCGCGGCTCGGCCATCGGGCGCGACCTGTGGAAGGTGCGCAACGCCAAGCCGCTCTGGTCGACATTCGGCACCTATGCCGGCATCGCACTGGGCGGGCTCGACATGTGGCTGAACACGCTGTTCGGCGTCTCGCCCTTCGGCACGCTGAAGCATGGCAAGCCCGACCACGCCACGCTGAAGCCGGCGGCGCAGACGAAGCGGATCGACTATCCCCGGCCGGACGGCGTCGTCTCCTTCGACCGGCTCTCCTCGGTGTTCCTGTCGAACACCAATCACGAGGAGGACCAGCCCGTTCACCTCAAGGTCGCCGACCTTGCGCTGCAGAAATCCTCCGAGCACGATGTCTATGGCGGGCCTTCCGCGCTCTACTGCCCGGCCGGGGTCTATGAGTGGGTGGAGGCGGATGGACGGGCGGGCGAGGCGCGCTACGTGATCAACGCGCAGAACTGCGTCCACTGCAAGACCTGCGATATCAAGGATCCGAACCAGAACATCACCTGGGTGGCGCCCGAGGGCGGTGGCGGGCCGAACTACCCCAACATGTGAGGCGCGCATGTCTTTCCGGCTTCGGCTCTCCCGGCTTCCCGCCCTCCTTCCGGCGATGGCGCTTGGGGCCGGCCTCGTTGCCGGGCCCGCCTCGGCCCAGCAGGGGCCGGACTACGGCCCGTTCCGCGAGGGGCTTTTCCTGCGCTACCTCAGCGCGGTGCCCGAGGAGATCGACGCCGTGCCGCGCATCGGCCTCTCCTTCGGCGGGCATCCGCTGCGCGCCGTCATCGATTCCGGCTCCACCGGCATCGTCGTCGCCGCCGAATTCGTGCCCGGCTTCGAGCAGTATCCCTCGCAGGGCCCGGCCAGGCTCACCTATTCCAGCTCCGGCCGGGTGATGGTGGGCCAGTGGACGGTGATGCCGGTGACGCTGACCGGGCGCGAGGGGGCGAGCGTGACGACCGACCCGATGCCGGTGCTGGTCGTCACCGAGGTGCAGTGCCTCGACTATGCGCGCATGTGCGAACCGACGACGAGCCCGCGCAACATCGCCATGGTGGGCGTGGGCTTCGCGCGCGAGGGCGACAGCCAGAGCCAGAGCACGCCGGACAAGAACCCGCTGCTGCATGTCGCGCGCGGCGAGGGCCCGCGCCGGCAGGGCTACATCCTCACCCGCGAGGGCGTGCATGTGGGGCTGACCGCCGCCAACACGCGCGGCCCGTTCCGCTATCTCAAGCTGGAGCGCAATGCGGACGGCACGGACTGGAAGCCGACGCCGGCCTGCATCGCGCTCAATGGCATGACGCCGCCGGCCTGCGGCTCGGTGCTGGTCGATACCGGCGTCTCGGTCATGTACATGACCGTCCCGCCCGTGCAGGCGGCCGGCGCGCAGGGCACGCTGCCGCCGGGCACGCCGGTGGCGGTGAGCGTCGGGGCGGGGGAGGCGGCCTTCCCGCTCTACAGCTTCGCGGTCGGCGACGGCTCGCCCGTCACGCCGAGCGCGGTGCATCTGCGGGTGGCGCAGGACCGGCCGGCTTTCGTGAACACCAGCTACCACCTGCTGAACGGCTTCGACGTGCTCTATGACGGCGAAGGCGGCTATGTCGGCTTCCGGCCGAGGTGAGCGGCCGGTGACCGACATCGCCACGGGGGAAGCGATGGCTCGCGAGATCGACGAACTGAGGCAGCTCTTCGCCGGCCAGCCGCGCCCGGCAAGCTGGGCGGAGCGACGGCAGCGGATGGACGAGATCTGCGCCCTCGACCCGCCCCCGGATGACGTCGTGTTCTCGCCCGTCGACCTTGAGGGACTTCCGGCCGAATGGTCGCTGGCGCCGGGGAGCGACCCGGCACGTGTCCTGCTGTATTTCCACGGCGGCGGCTATTGCTCGGGCTCGATCCGCAGCCACCGGGCGATGGTCGGCGCCCTCGGCCGACAGGCGGGCATACGCACCCTCGCCATCGGCTACCGGCTGGCGCCGGAGCACCCTTACCCCGCCGCGCTCGAAGACGCTCTCACCGCCTGGCGCTTCCTGCGGGCGCAGGGCTATGCGGCGCCGTCCATCGCGATCCGCGGGGACAGCGCCGGCGGCAATCTGACGCTCGCCACGCTGGTCGCCCTGCGCGAGGCCGGCGAGGAGATGCCCGCCGCCGCCTGGCTGGTCTCGCCCTGGACCGACCTGACGATGGGCGGCGCCACGCTCGACAGCAAGGCCGCCGTCGACCCGCTGATCAGCCGGGAGTATCTCGACGGGCTGGCGCACGCCTTTCTGGCGCGTCGCGACGCGCGCGATCCGGCCGTCTCGCCGCTCTTCGCCGACCTCGCCGGCCTGCCGCCGACGCTGGTCCAGGTGGGCTCCAGCGAGGCGCTGCTGGACGACGCGGTGGGCATTGCCCGCGCGCTCGGTGCCGCCGAGGTGCCGGTGGTGCTGGAGGTGTGGCCGCAGATGATCCATGCGTGGATGGTATGGGCCGCGCGGCTGGCCGACGGGCGTGCCGGGCTCGCGCGCGCGGCGGGCTGGCTGCGCGCGCAGTTCGCGCTCAGAACAGGCTGAACACGAACACCGCGAGCAGGATGGCGGCGGCCCAGAGGTCGGAGACCATCGCCACGTTCTCGCGCAGGCTGCGCTCCGGGCGCTTCATGTGGTTGAAGCCGGCGAGGGCGAGGAACAGCCCGCCGATGAAGGCCACTGGCAGCGCCCAGATCGAGAAGATGATGGAGAGCAGGCCGGCGAGGCCGATGGAGACGTTGGCGAAGCCGAGCTCCTGCACGATGACATGGGCGCGCGGCTCCTCCACCCCGAGGATGCCGCTCAGCGTGTAGCCCGGCCGCAGGATCTGCGAGACGCCCGCCAGCAGCAGCCGCACGCCCACCGCCCAGAAGGCGAACCATTTGGTGGCGGCGAGGACAAAGCCGCCGAGGCTGGTGATGCTGCCGAACTCGATGGCGATGCTGACGAGCGGCGCCACCACCATCGTCAGCGCTATGACCGCGTAATACATCCTCACCCCCGTCGATCGGCCCCGGGCGAAGTGTGGCGGCGGCGCGGGCAATGTCAACGAAGGTCGAAGCGTTCTCCCGCGCCCCGTCATCGAACTGTAATCCGGGCTTCATCCACCCGTCACGCACGAGGACTACCCCAAGCCGGTCTTCAACAGGCCGGCGGGAGATCCGATGGCGGCAGCGCTGCAACTCGACCGGGTGAGCAAGACCTATGGCGCCATGCGCGCCGTGGACAATGTTTCCATCCTCATTCGCGAAGGCGAGCGCGTGGCGCTGATCGGCGCCTCGGGGTCGGGCAAGTCGACGCTGATCCGCCTCGCCTCCGGGCTTATCCTCGCCGATGCGCAGGGCAGCGGCACCGGCGCCGTGCACGCCTTCGGCCTCAAGGTGCAGGAAAGCGGCCGGCTCGCCTCCGAGGTGCGCGCCGCCCGCCGCAATATCGGCCTCGTCTTCCAGCAGTTCGCGCTCGCCGGGCGGCTGAGCGTTATGACCAATGTGCTGGTCGGCGTGCTCGGGCGCATCGGCGCGCTGCGCGGCACGCTCGGCCTGTTCAACGCCGACGAGAAGCGCACCGCCTATGCCGCGCTCGCCGAGGTCGGCATCGCCCAGCACGCCGCCAAGCGGGCGCGCGAGCTTTCCGGCGGCCAGCAGCAGCGCGTCGCCATCGCCCGCGCCTTGGTGCAGGGCGCCAAGCTGGTGCTGGCCGACGAGCCCATCGCCTCGCTCGATCCCAAGAGCGCCAAGCGCGTGATGGACACGCTGGTGACGATGAGCCGCGACCACGGCATCGCGCTGGTCGTGTCGCTGCATCAGGTGGACTACGCCACCGCCTATTTCGACCGCGTCATCGCGATGAATGCCGGGCGCGTCGTGTTCGACGGCCCGGCCTCGCAGATCAACGCGGCCTTCCTGACCGAGCTCTACGGCGCCAGCGCCGAGGAGCTGATCCTGCCGAGCCAGTTTGCGGTGGCGGCCCCCGCCGACGCCGCCCCTTCGCACACATTATCCTGACAGGAGCCACGACCATGAAGCGTATCCTTGCCGCCGGCCTCGCGCTGGCCGCCCTTGCGAGCGCTCCGGCGCGCGCCGCCGACGAGATCAAGGAGCTGAACTTCGGCTTCATCTCCACCGAGTCCTCGGCCAACCTCGCCAAGAGCTTCGAGCCGCTGCTCAAGGACATGGAGAAGGCCATCGGCATTCCGGTGAAGCCCTTCTTCGTCGGCGACTATGCCGGTGTCATCGAGGGCATGCGCTTCAAGAAGGTCGATGTTGCGTGGTTCGGCAACAAGTCGGCCATGGAAGCGGTGGACCGCTCGAACGGCGAAGTCTTCGTCAAGACCGCCAAGCCGGACGGTTCCTCGGGCTATTATGCGCTGATCGTCACCAATGCCGACCGCAGCGACATCAACGATCTCAAGGACGTGCTGGACTGCTCGAAGGGCTTCAACTTCGGCAATGGCGACCCGAACTCCACCTCGGGCTTCCTGGTCCCCGGCTACTACGTGTTCGCGATGAACAATGTCGATCCGGTCAAGTGCTACAAGCGCGTCGTGACCGGCAACCATGAGAGCAACCTGCTCGCGGTCGCCAACAAGCAGGTCGACTTTGCCACCAACAACACCGAAAACGTCACCCGCCTGCAGATGACCCGCCCTGAAGAGGCGAAGAAGATCAAGGAAGTGTGGCGCTCCCCGCTGATCGCCGGCGACCCGATCGTGTGGCGCAAGGACCTGCCGGCCGACCTCAAGGCCAAGATCTACACCTTCTTCATGACCTATGGCCGCAACGGCACCCCGGAAGAGATCGAGCACGCCCGCGCCGTGCTGGCCAAGACCTCGGACGGCTGGGGCCCCTTCCTCGCCTCCTCCGACGCCCAGCTGATCCCGATCCGTCAGCTCGAGCTGTTCAAGTCCAAGGTCAAGATCCAGAACGACGACAAGCTGTCGGCTGACGAGAAGGCCAAGAAGGTCAAGGAGATCGACGACAAGCTCGCCGCTCTCGAAGAGCAGTCCAAGAAGCTGCCGAGCATGTGAGCCCCAGCGGGCGGCCGCCGCGCCGCCCGCAGCCCTCCTCGGATTCCGACCGATCCCGGAGCGGCGCCGAGCCGTCTCCGGGATCGCCGCGAGAGGCGGCCGGCACAGCCCCGCCCGCGACGAACGCTCTCCTTCGAAGACGCCCGCCTTGCCGCCGCGACGCCGCGGCCGTGCCGACGACAGGGAACCCGCCATGTTCGCCACCGAAGCCGAGCGTACCGCTCACCGCGCCGCCGAGCGCACCCTGCCGGCTCCGCCGGTGACGCCGTTCCTGACCCGCCTGACGCGGCTCGCCGGCGCGGCGCTGGTGGCGGTGGTTCTGGTGTTCGCCTGGCACGAGGCGGAGATGAACCCGGCGCAGCTCGTGCGCGACGCCGGCAACATGGCAACGCTCGGCGCCGACTTCCTGCGCCCCGACTTCACCGACTGGGACGTCTACTTCAACGCCATGCTGGAGACGCTGGCGATCGCGATCTGGGGCACGCTGCTGGCAGTGATCGTCGGCATCCCCTTCGGCATCCTCTCCGCCGACAATGTGGTGCCGCACTGGGTGGCCTTCCCCATCCGCCGGGTGATGGACGCCTGCCGCGCCATCAACGAGCTGGTCTTCGCGCTGATCTTCATCGCCGCCGTGGGCCTCGGTCCCTTCGCCGGCGTGCTGGCGCTGTGGATCCACACCACGGGCGTGATCGCCAAGCTGTTCTCCGAGGCGGTGGAGGCCATCGACCCGGCGCCCGTCGAGGGCATTCGCGGCACGGGCGGCACCTGGCTGCAGGAGATCATCTACGGCGTGCTGCCGCAGGTGCTGCCGCTGTGGATCTCCTACGCGCTGTACCGCTTCGAATCGAATGTCCGCTCGGCCACCGTGCTCGGCATCGTCGGCGGCGGCGGCATCGGCATGACCTTCAACGAGACCATGCGCGGCTTCCTTTACTCGCAGGCGGCGGCGATCCTGATCATCGTGATCCTGACCGTGACCATGCTCGACATGATCAGCCAGCGCATCCGCAAGCGCTTCATCTGAAACGCGCTTCATCTGAGGGTCGGCGGGTCCGGCCCGTCCTCCCTATTCCGGCAGAAAAGGCGCGGACGCCCGTTCCGCGCCTTTTTCATGTCGCGCGGCGCGCGGGGCGCGCGCGGCAAATGGCGCTAAAGCTCTCCAAACATTAATGTCGCGGACACCATGCTGCCAGCATCGGCCGGCTCATATGGCCGTTCCGCGTCACCGGAGTCGCTCCCTTGCGTGCCATCCTCTCGCTTCTCGCCGACGTCTGGCGGCTGTCCATTCCCTATTTCCGCGGCGAGGACCGCTGGCGCGGCCTCGCTTTGCTCGGCGCGGTGGTCGCCATGGAGGTGGCCTGGGTCTTCGCCACCGTGATGGTGAACAAGTGGAACGCCGTCTTCTACGACGCGATCCAGGAGAAGGACTACGCCGCCTTCACCCGCCAGCTCTGGATCTTTGCCTTCATCGCGGCGGGGGCGATCACGGTGGCGGTCTACCAGGTCTATCTGCGGCAGTGGCTGGAGATACGCTGGCGCAACTGGATGACCGACAAGTACCTGACCGCCTGGCTCGCCAACCAGACGCATTACCGCATGCGCCTGAAGGGCGACCTCGCGGACAATCCCGACCAGCGTATTGCCGAGGACATACGCAGCTACATCGCCCAGACCATCAGCCTGTTCCTCGGCCTGCTCAACGCGGTGATGACGCTGTGCTCCTTCGCCGTCATCCTGTGGGGGCTGTCGGGCGACTTCTCCTTCAACCTGTTCGGGGCGAGCTGGGACATTCCCGGCTATCTCGTCTGGGCTGCCTTCGCCTATGCGGCGGCGGGCACGGCGCTCGCCCACCTCATCGGCCGGGTGCTTGTGAAGCTGAACTTCGACCAGCAGCGCTTCGAGGCGGATTACCGCGTCGAGCTGGTGCGCGTGCGCGAGAATGGCGAACAGATCGCGCTGATGGCCGGCGAACCGGTGGAGCGCGAGCGCCTGCTCTCGCGCTTCGCCCATGTGGTGCACAATTACTGGGGCATCATGATCGCGCAGAAACGGCTGACCTGGTTCACCGCCGGCTACAGCCAGCTTTCGATGATCTTCCCCTTCGTGGTGGTCTCGCCCGCCTATTTCGCCGGCACCATCCAGCTCGGCCAGCTCATGCAGACGGGCTCGGCCTTCGGACAGGTGCAGGGCTCCTTCTCCTTCTTCATCGGCGCCTATGCCCAGCTCGCCGACTGGAAGTCCGTCGTCGACCGTCTGGTCGGCTTCGAGCGCTCCGTGCTGGCGACGCAGGCCGAGGCGCTGCAGAGCGACTTCCGCGCCGCGCCGGCGGCGGCCGGGGACGCCCCGCTCGCCGTCTCGCAGATGGAAGTGCGCCTGCCGGACGGGCGGGCGCTGCTCACCGTCGACGACCTCGCGATCCGGCGCGGCGAGCGCGTGCTGCTCACCGGCCCCTCGGGCGCCGGCAAGAGCACGCTGCTGCGCGCCATCGCCGGAATCTGGCCCTATGGGCATGGCGAGATCGCGCTGGCGGCGGGCGCGCGCATGCTCACTTTGCCGCAGCGCCCCTATCTGCCGATCGGCACGCTGCGCGGGGCGCTCGCCTATCCCGACCCGATGGAGCGCCATTCCGACGAGGAGATGCGGCTCGCGCTGGAGGCGGTCGGCCTCGCGGGCTTTGCCGGCTGGCTCGACGAGCGCGCGCTGTGGCCGGCGGTGATGTCGGGCGGCGAGCAGCAGCGCCTCGCGGTCGCCCGCGCCCTGCTGCTGAAGCCGGACGTGTTGCTGCTGGACGAGGCGACCTCGGCGCTGGACGAGCCGGGCGAGGCGGCTCTCTACCGGCTGCTGCGCGAGCGGCTGCCGGCGACGGCGATGCTCTCCATCGGCCACCGTTCGACGCTGCGCGCGATGCATGAGCGCCATATCGAGCTCACCCGCGCCGGCGACGGGCCGGCACGGCTCGAGCTGGCGCAGGCGCTGCCGGCCGGTGCCTGAACGCGGCTCAGCGCGGCGCGGCGGCGGCGCGCGCCGCCGCCTCGATCGCCAGCGTGCGCTCCAGCAGGATCTCGTAGATCGGGCGGCCGCCCAGCGCCTGCGAGGTCATGTTGGAGAAGATGGCGGTGATCATGACCGGCACCAGCACGGAATAGGCGCCGGTCAGCTCCAGCACCAGCACCATGCCCACCATCGGCGCGCCGATGGTGGAGGCGAACAGCCCGCTCATCGCCGCGATGGCGAAGGCGGCGTGGCCGTGCTCCGGCAGCGCCGTCACGCTCTCGATGGCGGTGCCATAGCAGAGGCCGATGGTGGTGGCGAGGGCGAGGATGGGCGCGAAGATGCCGCCGGCGACGCCGGTCGAATAGCTCGCCATGGTCATGACGAAGCGCAGCAGCACGATGAAGGCCAGCATGGCGAGCGGCAGGCCCTCCCGGGTGAGCTGCACGGCAAGCAGTTCGCCGCCCTGCGTCGCCTCCGGCCGGACGAACACCAGCACGCCGACGACGAGGCCGACGGCGGTCGGAAAGATGTAGTAGGAGCGGCGCTCGCCGAGCCGGCGCACATGGTCGAGCGACCACACCAGCGTGTGGTTGAAGCCGACGCCGACCGCGCCGAGGATGACGCCGAGCACGAGAAAGGCGGGCAGCCAGCCATAGGGGATGGCGCTCGCCTCCAGCAGCATGTAGGGCCGGTTGCCGGTGAGGGTTTCGGTGACGATGGCGCTGGCGATGGAGGCCAGCACCACGGCGATGTAGCTGCGCGCCGAATAGGGGAACTGGCGCCGCGTCTCCTCGATGACGAACAGCACCGCCGCCAGCGGTGCGTTGAACGCCGCCGCGAGCCCCGCCGCGCCGCCCGCCGCCAGCATGGCGCGCATGTCCTCGGACTGCCATTTCATCAGGTCGGACGCCGCCTTGGCCACGGACGCGCCGATATGGATGGTCGGTCCCTCGCGGCCGAGCACCATGCCGGAGGAGAGGGACAGGAAGCCGCCGACGAACTTGACCGGCAGCACGCGGTGCCAGCGCACCTGGCGCAGCCCTTCCATCGCGCCCTCGATCTCCGGCACGCCCGAGCCGCTGGCCTCCGGCGCGAAGTTGCGCACCAGCCAGAGCGAGACGAGGGTCATGGTAACGGCGACGAGCGCGGCGGCGGCGTAGAGCGGCAGGCCGTCGAGGCCGAGCGTGGTGTCGAGGAAGGCCGGCCATGCGGCGGAGAACCGCTCGACGCCGACATGAAGCGCGACGCCGAGCACGCCGACGACAGCGCCCACCGCGATCGCGACGAGGTGATAGACCGCATTGCCCATGCCGCGCCGATGCCTCCGCTCATGCTTCGATCAGTTGAGGGCATCGGTAGCATCGGCGGGCGGGTATCGGAAGAACGTAGACGCGGCTGACGCTACGGCGGCGCGGCGATCCGTCGCCACGCCGCCGGCGGATCAGGGCGGGGCGGATCAGGGGAGGGCGGGCGCGTAGGTCGAGACCGGCTCCACCTTGTCGATCAGCCCGTGGCTCTTCATGAACGCGCCGAGGCGCTCATAGCGGCCGGCGTCGAGTGCCGCCGGGGCGTGGGCGAAGCGGCGCAGCGTGTCGGTCCAGGCGGTGCGGTTGAGCTCGTCGTCGAGCTTCGGATTCGCCTTCACGAAGAGCTCCCACGCCTCTTGCGGGTGGTTGAGCACATAGATGGTGGCGTCCTCGACGGCGGCGAGGAAGGCCTTGAGCCGGGGATCGCCGATCTTGTCCTTATGGGCGACGTAGATCAGTTCGTCGAACACCGGCACGCCGTGCTCCTCGGGGAAGAAGGCGACGCCTTCCTTGCCCTCCAGCTTGATCTGGGTGAGTTCGAAATTGCGATAGGCGCCGATCACCGCGTCGACCTTGCCGGAGACGAGGGCGGGGGAGAGCGCGAAATTGACGTTGATCATCGTCACGTCGGTGGGCTTCAGCCCGGCGCTCGCCAGCATGGTGCCGAGCAGCGCATCCTCCAGCCCGGCCACGGAATAGCCGACCGTCTTGCCCTTGAGGTCGGCCAGCGACTTGATCGGCCCGTCCTTCAGCACCACCAGCGCGGTGAGCGGGGTGGAGATGAGCGTGCCGAAGCGCACCAGCGGCAGGCCTTCCTTGACCGAGAGATAGAGGCTGGGCTGGTAGCTCACCGCGATCTCGGCCTGCCCGGCGGCGACGAGGCGCGGCGGGGCGGAGGGGTCGGCGGGGGCGACCAGCTCGACATCGAGCCCGTGGGCTTTGAAGAAGCCCTTCTCCTGCGCCACGACCAGCGGGGCGTGGTCGGGGTTGACGTACCAGTCGAGCAGCACAGTGAGCTTGTCGGCCGCGCTCGCCTGGGCGAGGCCGAGCGCGAGGGCGAATGCCGTCGCGGCGATGGTCTTGAACATGGATCTCCTCCCAGTGGAGATCCGGCGCATGAGCTTACGGGAGAATCCGGCGCAGGTTCGCGCCACGCGCCATCCTGCCGTCGTTCCGTCCCTTCGCCGGCATGACCCGGATCAGGTTCAAAGGGTCTGGCGGATGCCATCTCAGCCCCTTGGCCTTTCGGCCGCAGGACACCCCTCGGATGCGGCGCACGCTAGCATCGCCGGCATGCCACGGCAAATCGGGCGGGCGGGATAACGCGCCCTATTCCCCGCGCCAGCCGTCGAGATAGACCGTGCGCTCGACCCCGGCGAAGCGGCCGAGGCGGGTGAGCTCGGCGTCGAGCGCAGCGAGCCGGTCCTTGGTGGCGCGCACGCCGGGCTCCAGCCAGAGCCGGCGCACGTCGAGCGTGCCGCCCTTGCGGTCGGCCTTCATGTCGATGCGCCCGACCATGCGGTCGCCCTCCAGCAGCGGGAAGACGTAGTAGCCATAGACCCGCTTCGGCGCCGGCACGAACACCTCGATGCGGTAGCTGAAGCCGAACAGCCGCTCGGCGCGGGTGCGGTCGCGCAGCAGCGGGTCGAAGGGGCTCAGCACGCGCAGCCGCGAGGGCGGGGCGGGCAAGGTATCGAAGCCGGGAATCGCGTCGGCGAAGGCGTGCGAGGCGCGTGGCTTGCCGCCCTCGGCGCCCTCGATCAGCACCGGGGCCAGCCGGGCCCGGTTCGCCTCGACCCAGCCCCGCGCCTCCTCGGGCGAGACGAGGTCCCAGAAGGCGGCGATCTCGCCATGGGTGGCGAAGCCGAGCCGCTCCAGCGCCGAACTGCAGGCCCAGTCGACGAAGGCCTCCGGCGACACCTCGCCGACGGCGAGAGGGGCGGGGATGACGCGCTCGGTGAGGTCGTAGACTTTCTGGAAACCCTCGCGGCCGGCGATGGCGAGCGCCCCGGTGCGCCAGTGATATTCGAGCGCGGTCTTCTCCGGGTGCCAGTTCCACCAGCCGGGCTGACGCTTCTCTGTGCCCGCCTCCCGCTCGAAGTCGCGCGCCATCAGCGGGCCCTCGCGGCGCACCCGCTCCAGCACATGGTCGACATAGGTCTCGAAGCCGTTCTCGTGCCAGCTTCGCCAGCGCGCCGCCAGCGTCTGCCGCGCCCGCGCGAAGCGGTGCTTCCAGTGGGGGAAGAAGGCGGAGGGGATGATGGCGGCGTCGTGAGTCCAGTGCTCGAACAGCGTGCCGTCCTTCTCCAGCAGCGCAGCGAGGTGCTCGCGCCTGTAGGAAGGGTTGCGGGAGAACAGGATGTGGTGGTGCGCCCGCTCGACGGTCGAGATGCTGTCGACCTGCACGAAGCCGAGATCGTGGATCAGCTCCAGCAGTCCCGCCTTGCCGGCGGCACCGCGCGGCCGGCTGAGCTGCTGTCGCGCGAGGAAGATGCGCCGCGCATCGGCATTGGACAGGCGCAGGCTCACGCGTCACCGATCCAGTCGAGCTTCACCGCGATGTCGCGGCCGGTCGCCTTGGCGGCGTACATCAGCGTGTCGGCGCAGCGCAGCAGCGAATCGACGTCGACCGGCTTGCGGGTGAGCGCCACACCGATGGCCGCGCCGACCGTGAGCCTGTTGCCGTCGTCCTCGATCACCGCACACAGCGTGTCAGCGAAGAGCTGCATGTCGGCCATGGTCGGCGCGTCCTGCGGCTCGAAGGTGCTGATGCGGGCGAACTCGTCGCCGCCGATCCGCACGAGGAAGTCCTCGGGGCGGGACTGGTGGCGCAGCCGGTCGGCGAATGTGCGCAGCACGCGGTCGCCGACCATGTGGCCGAAGCGGTCATTGATCGCCTTGAAGCCGTTGAGGTCGATATAGGCGAGGCCGATGCCATGGCCCTCGGCGCGTTGTTCCAGAAGGCCGCGCAGGCGGTGGTCGAACGCCGCGCGGTTGGGCAGGCCGGTGACGGCGTCCGTGAAGGCGGCTTCCAGCAGCCGGCGCTCGAACGCCTTGCGCTCGGTGTTGTCGATGATGATCTCGATGTCGAATTTCTGCCCGTCTATCGTGCGGCGCTGGGTGGAAATAAGCGTCGGCACGATGCGCCCGGAGGAATGGCGCAGATCGACCTCCTCAAGCTCGAACAGGCCGACCGAGTCCAGTGCCTCTATGCGGCGCAGGCGCTGAGGGTCCTCCAGCGGGCGCACCGTGTCGAGAAACATCGGCTTGCCGTCGATCTCCTCCCAGCTCCGGCCGATCATGGTGAGATAGGCGGGATTGGCCATGATGTAGCGCGAGACGTGCTCGGCCGTCGAAATGCAGATGGCCACGGGCGAAAGCTCGAACACGTCGGCGAGCGCTTGATAGATCACGGGGCGCGAGATCATGGATCCCCACAGGGCCGGAACTGGTTCATCGTCCATGCAAGCCTTGTGCGAAGCAAGCCCCCTGTCGCGCATGTCAGAGCCGCCGCCGGCTCAGCCCGGCACCGTCTCCGGCGCCCAGGGCAGGAGGCGGGTGAGCGCCCGGTCGACCAGCGCGAACAGCGCCAGCGCGACGACGAGCAGCACGGCGAGCGCGGCGAACACCATGTCGGTCTGCATCCGCGCATTCGAATAGATCATCAGATAGCCGAGCCCCGCCGAGGCGCCGACCCATTCGCCGACCACCGCGCCGATCGGCGCGACGGCGGTGGCGACACGCAGCCCCGAGGCGAGCGCGGGCAGCGCAGCCGGGATGCGGATGAAGCGCAGCGTCGCCGCCGTGCCCGCTCCGCCGAGCCGGGCGAGGTCGACGAGCCCCTGCTCGGTGCGCGCCAGCCCGTCATGGAAGGCGGAGGCGACGGGAAAGAAGATGATGAGGCTCGCCATGACGATCTTGGAGGCGAGGCCGAAGCCGAACCAGATCACCAGCAGCGGCGCGATGGCGAAGACCGGCAGCGCCTGCGCGACCAGCAGCACCGGGCGCATGGCGCGCCGCATCAGCGGGGAGGACGCCATGGCGAGCGCGCAGCATATGCCGAGCAGCGAGCCGCAGATGAGGCCGAGCAGCATCTCGCCCAGCGTGATGGCAGCGTTATGGGCGAGGATGTCGGCATTGTCCCACGCCGTCACGCCGATGCGGAGCGGGCCGGGCAGGATATAGGCGGGCAGGGCGAACAGCCGCACCACGGCTTCCCACAGCGCGAGCAGCACGAACGTGACGGCGAGCGTGCGCCCGACGGCGGCCATATCAAAATTCCTGGATCGGTTTCAGCACTTATAGCCGCCGCGCGGCGACTGCGCGAGTGTCGGGGTGCGCCGCCGGTTCCGGCGCGTCGGCACAACTTGACGCCCGTCAACGCGGCCACACTTTATTGGTAAGAAGATTGCCAACGTCAGAAGTGGAGGAAACCAGATGATCAAGGATATTCTCGTCAGCCTTCGCGTAGGGGAAGGCGGCGAAGACACGGCCGTCGACTATGCGGTTTCTGCTGCGGCGGCGCTCGGCGCCGATCTCACCGGCATCGCGGTGAGCTACCAGATCGACGTTCCCCCGGTCTACACCGAGGCCTTCTCGACCGATTTCATCGAGGCCCAGCGCGCCGAAAGCCAGCGCCTGGCGCAGCTCTCGGTCGATCATTTCGGCGAAGCGTCCCGCTCGCTCGGGCTGACCGCCGAGGTGCGGCTGATCGACGGCACGCCGGGCGGCGCGGCCGAGCAGATCGGCACCATCGCCCGCCTCTACGACCTGACCATCGTCAATCAGGCGGACCCCGACAAGCTGGGCGCCGAGGAAGTCATCACCGAGGCGGTGCTGTTCGATTCCGGCCGGCCGGTTCTGGTGGTGCCGCGCAAGCAGCAGAAGCCGTTCTCCGCCAAGCGCATCCTCGTCGCCTGGGACGGCGGCCGCGCGGCGGCCCGCGCCATCGCCGAGGCCCGCCCGCTCTTCGCCCATGCCGATCTCGTCGAGGCGGTGGTGGTCGACAGCGGCAAGTCGAAGAAGCACGGCGACCTGCCCGGCGCCGACCTTGCCCGCCATCTCGCCCGCCACGGCAAGAGGGTGGAACTGCGCCGCCTCGTGCCGGCCAGCGGGGAGGGCATTGTCGACGTGCTGCTCAAGGAGGTCGAGGCGCGCGACATCGACCTCATCGTGCTCGGCGGCTACGGCCATTCGCGCCTGCGCGAATTCGTGCTCGGCGGCGTGACGCGCGACATTCTCGACCGCACGACCGTGCCGCTGTTCCTCGCGCATTGAGGGCGCGGCCGGCGAGGAAACGATCAAGGCCCGGCGTCACCCGCCGGGCCTTTTTTCATAGAGGGGCGCAGGTGGAGCGGCGCGGCCGCCGACCGGCGCTTTAACAAAAGCCATCCGGAGGAAGCCACCATGAAACGCGCTCTCGCCACCGCCGTCGCGCTGCTGGCCAGCGTCAACCTCGCGCTCGGCTGCACGGCGGTCGACATCGCCGCCTCCGACGGCAGTGTGCTTGCCGGACGCACCATGGAATGGGCGTTCGACATGAAATGGATGCTGGTGAACCAGCCCAAGGGCACGCAGCTCCAGCTCGCGGCGCCGAAGGAGACCGGCCTTCCCGCCAACAGCTTCACCACGAAATATGCGGTGGTCGGCGTCAGCGCCGGCATCATCCCGGGCGTGACGCTGCTCGACGGGCAGAACTCGGCCGGGCTCTCGATGAGCGGCAATTTCCTGCCGGGCTTCACGCAGTACCAGACGGTGACGAAGGAGGATAAGCAGTACCAGTCCATCCTCACCTTCGGCTCCTGGGCGCTGGGCGGCTTCGCCAGCGTCGCGGAACTGCGCGCAGCGCTGCCGGCGATGAAGGTGTGGGCGGATGATTCGCTGCCGACCGGGCCGACGCCGGCGACGCTGCATTTCGTCTTCGTCGACCGCAGCGGAGCGGGCATGGTGGTGGAATATGTCGGCGGCGCGCTGAAGATCCACGACAACGCCGCCCATGTGCTCACCAACGCGCCGACCTATGACTGGCATCTGACCAATCTGCGCAACTATCTCAGCCTCTCCAACCTCGCCGTGTCGAGCCGGCAGGTCGGTTCGGCCAATGTGACGGAGATCGGCCAGGGCGGTGGCCTCGTCGGCCTGCCGGGCGACTACACCCCGCCCTCGCGCTTCGTGCGCGCGGCCTTCCTGCGCCATTACGTGACGCCGCCCAAGGATATCACCGAGGCGACGCAGGCGGTCGCCCATATTCTCAACAATGTCGATATCCCGCTCGGCGTCGCCGCCTTCCGCAATGCCGACGGCAGCACCGGCTCGGACTACACCCAGTGGGTCGTGCTGAAGGACCTGACCAACAACCGCCTGACCATCGCGGACTACGCCAACCGCACCAGCTTCCTCACCATCGAGCTCGACGCGCTGTTCGCGCAGGAGAAGCCGGCGGGCAAGCTGGTGAACGACTTGCCTTATCCAAAGGCGACGGTTGGGGCGGGGGTGCTGGCGCCCTGACCCTTCGCTTCCGTTGCGGCTGGCCGTCCGCTTGCATGGAAAACCGGGTCGCAACGGGGAGGCTCGAAAGCCATGTCGGAGGACTGCGTGCGCGCGACGGATGCGTTCGCGATGGCCTATCTGCGCAAGCGCGGGGCGCGCCTGCGGGTGCGCCCGGAAGTCTGGCGCGCGCTGAGCACGGCGGGCGCCGACATGTCGCTCTACATGTGCGACGCGCGCTGACGCGGGGCCCTAGTGGCGGCCGAGCACGGCCTTGAACTCGTCGGGCAGCAGGACGTTTTCCGGCGCGTCCTTGAACATCGGCGCGATCTGCTCGGGCTTGTAGCCGGCATGGCCGCAGCCGATGGGCGAGAGCTGGAAGGACAGGTCGGCCCGCGCCGTCGCGAATTTAAGGAAGCGGCGCACATATTTCTCGATCTCGCCGAGCGGCAGCGTCTCGATGTTCCAGTCCTTGGTCGGGATGGCGAAGGCGGTGCCGGTGAGCCCGAAGCCGACGCCCCATTCGGCGTCGCGATTCTCATAGGCCCAGCGCGCCGCGCCGCCGCCATGGATGCCGGCGAGGTTCGAGCCGAACACGAAGACCGGGTTGCGCGCCATGCTGCTTCTCCTCGGCGCTCTCTCTGGCCAAAGCGCAGGGATCGGGTCAACCGGGAAAATGCAGGCCCGGGGCCGAACGACAGCCTGCGCCGCCGGCGGGGCGCAGGGACAGGCTCAGGGGGCCATGATCTCGGGCACCCCGCAATTGGGCGGCGCGCAGTCCGGCAGCTTGATCTTCGCCGCCTGCCCTTCGGGCGGCGGGCCGGGCAGCGGCACCAGCTCGCCGGTCAGCGGTGCAGGGGCGTCGGGGCCGAGATTGATGTCGGGGGCCTGATTGAGCGAGGACGGGCCGGGGCTGCCGGGATTGCCCGAATCGGCGGGCGGCAGCGGGTTGTTCTGCGCCAGCGCCGTGCCGCCGAGACACGCGATCACCATGAGGGAGCCCAGAAGGCGGGTGGAGGCGGTCCGGTTCATCTTGGGGCTCCTGTCTACCTGCCGGCGCGTACCGATTGCCCCGATGCTAGCAGGGAGCGCCGTCACGAGGAAGATTGCGCGCCGGATGCGCGCGCGTTCAGCGCGCGTTCGGGTTGTCGATCGCCCCGCGCTCGGCCTTCAGCCGGGCGATCTCGGCGCGGATCGGCGCGAAGGGGCCGAAGCGGTGCTGTTCCTGCGAAAAGCCGTCCGCGAAGGGGCCGTAGGGCGCGTCGACGGGCTTGAGCAGCAGGTCCGGGAAGTCGCGCTCCAGCCCAGCCAAACGCGGGCGCGGCTGGCTGGCCACAAAGGCCGCGACGTCCCAGGCGTCCGGCGGCGTAAGCGTCGGGGCGACCCAGGAGGTGCCGTTCGGCATGTTGTCATGCACGAAATTGGCGAGCGTGATCAGCCGGGCGAGGCCGGCGCCGTCGTTGAAACTGTCGTCGCCCCACAGAGGCGGAACGGCATAGCCCATCTGCGGCAGGGTTTCGTTGCGCCGGACGCCCAGCCCGTCGCGGCGATGGCAGTCGGCGCATTCGCGTGCATAGACCTGCGCCCCGCGCGCGCGATCGGCGGCGCGGTCGAGCTCCGGCATCCGGCCGGCCGCCGCGCCGGCGATGGCGGCGTCATGGGGAACGTTGGTCGAGAGCACTTCGAGGTAGGCGAGGATCGCCCGCATGGGGCGGAAGTCCTCCGGCATGGGCCGGCCGTTGAGGCTGCGCCGCATGCACTGGTTCACCCGGTCGAAGAGCGACGCGACCTCTCCGCTGCGCGTGCTGTAGGCGGGGTAGTCGGCCGAGGCGGCGACCAGCGGCAGGCCGAATTTCTTCAGCCCGGCTTCGAGATGGCAGCTCGCGCAGGCAAGGTTGTTGCCGGCGAAGCGGGCGGCCTCGTCCGTCACGGCGGGGCCGATATGGGCATAGGTCGCCTCGACCACCGAGCGGCCGTAGCGGGCGAGCCGGCCGAAATCATCGTCGGGAAGTTGGTCGAGGGCAGGAACGTCCCACACCACAACGTCCCTGACGGCCGGTTCCGATTGCGCCATGGCGAGTGGACCGGACAGCGCCGCCGCCAGCAGCAGCGCCGCCCCGCAGGCGCGCCAGCGGCCTATTTCCGCCACGGCAGCAGCCCGGCCAGCATCTCGCCATTGCCGGTAAGGAGCGCGCCGCCCACCACGGCGACGATGCCGAGCAGGATGAGATAGAGGGTGGGGCGCGTCGAGCCGGGCATGTCGAAGCCTCACGCAGCGAAGGAACCGTGTCAACGGACGCGGCCGGTGCCCGTAGACGCGGAGCGACAATGATAGGGAAGCGATTCTGGTACAGCTGGGTGGGCTCGAACCACCGACCTCCGGTTCCACAGACCGGCGCTCTAACCAACTGAGCTACAGCTGCGTGCCAGAACGGCGCGGAACCTACTTGCCCGGCCCGCGCTTTGCAAGACCGCCGCGCAATGGCGGGCCGCACCCTGCACAAGCCTTTGCAGTGCCGCGCGGAAAAGCCGCCGGTGGCCCGACCGCGCGCGCCCGTGGCACGGTTTCTGTATGCTTGCGGGCCTGTGCCGGGCGTGCCGGCCGACAGGACGGGGGAGTGTATGAGCGACCAGACGGGCGGGCCGAGCGCCGCCGATGCCGGGGATGATCTCGGCGCCTTTCTCGATTCGGGGCTGCGCCTCGCCGGCCTGCCGCTGGAGAGCGAGCTGCGCCCGCGCGTCCTGATGCACCTTGCCACCGCCTTCGCCATGGCGAAGCTGGTGACGGATTTCCCGCTCCCCGACGAGGCGGAGCCTGCTCCGGTCTATGTGCCGTGAGCGCCATGCCCGACGACACGAGCCAACTCGACGCCGCCGCGTGCCTGCTCGCCGGCCCCGCGCTCGACCTTGCCGCCGCCGTCCGCGCGGGGCAGGTGAGCGCGCGCGCCGTGACCGAGGCGGCGCTCGCCCGCATCCACGCCCTCGATCCGGTGCTGAACGCCTTCACCGACGTGACCGCCGAGCGCGCCCGCGCGGAAGCCGACGCCATTGACGCCGCGCGGGCGGCGGGGGCGCCGCTCGGCGCCCTTGCCGGCGTGCCCTATGCGGTGAAGAACTTGTTCGATCTCAAGGGTCTGCCGACGCGGGCCGGCTCGAAGATCAACCGCGACCGTCCCCCGGCAACGCGCGACGCCACGCTGGTGGAGCGGATGGGCGCGAGCGGCGCGGTGTGCCTCGGCTCGCTGAACATGGGCGAATATGCCTATGACTTCACCGGCGAGAACCTGCATGACGGCAATTCGCGCAACCCGCACGACCATGGCCACATGTCGGGCGGCTCTTCCGGCGGTTCCGGCACGGCGGTGGGCGGCAAGCTGGTGCCGCTCTCGCTCGGCTCGGACACCAATGGCTCGATCCGCGTGCCGTCCTCCTTCTGCGGCATCTTCGGGTTGAAGCCGACCTATGGAAGGCTGTCGCGGGCGCGCAGCTTCCCCTTTGTGGCAAGCCTCGACCATCTGGGGCCGTTCGCGCGCCATGTCGGCGACCTCGCCGCGACCTATGACGCGCTGCTCGGCCCCGACCCGGACGATCCTGGCCAGGCGAATATGCCGTTCGCGCCGACCCTACCGACGCTCGACGTGCCTGGCGGGCTGCGGGTAGCGGTGCTCGGCGGCTGGTTCGCCCGGCAGGGCACGGCGCAGGCCTATGAGGTGGTGGCGCGCGCGGCAAAGGCACTCGGCGCCACGGCGACGGTCGAACTGCCGGAGGTGGAGCGGGCGCGCGCGGCCGCCTTCATCATCTCCATGTCGGAGGGTGCCGCGCTGCACACTGAGCGCCTGCGCACGCGGCCGGGCGATTTCGACCCGGCGGTGCGCGAGCGGCTGCTGGCCGGCGCCGTGCTGCCGGCCGCCGCCGTGGTGCGGGCGCAGATCTTCCGGCGCTGGTTCCGGGAGCGGGCGCTGGAGCTGTTCGCCGACTGGGATGTGCTGATCGCCCCGGCGACGCCGGTGCCGGCCCCGCGCAGCGGACAGGCGACCTTCGTGCTGGACGGGCGCGAGATGCTGGTGCGGCCTAATATCGGCATCTACACCCAGCCGATCTCCTTCATAGGCCTGCCGGTGGCGGCGGCCCCGGTGCCGACGGAGGAGAAGCTGCCCATTGCCGTGCAGCTCATCGCGGCGCCGTGGCGGGAGGATGTGGCCTTGCGCGCCGCCGGCGTGCTGGAGGCGGCGGGCGTCGCCTACGCGCCCGAGCCGGCGCTCTAGTCGCGGCGGAAGGCGACGTTGGCGACGAAACCGACGGCCAGCGCGCCGAAGGCGGTCACGAGGCCGTAGAACCAGGGATGGTCCTGCGCCGCCGTCGCCACCGCCTGCTCGAAATCGACCTTGCCGACGTCGAGGCGCACCGCGCCCCGGCTGACAGGGGCGCCGCCGGCAAAGGTCTTCACCACCACCTCATAGGTGCCGATGGGCGCCGTGCCGGGGATCGGGAAGGCGGCGCGGAAGACATGCGGGGCGAGGAACTCGACGCCGGCGGCGTTCTCGATATAGAGGCCCTGCGCCTGCTTCACCCGCAGAAATGCCTGCCGGAACGGGTCCTCCGGCACCACGTCGGCGAAATCCGAGCCGACCCGCTGCAGCAGGCGGTTGTTGACGAAGCCGGCCTGCTCCTGCCGCAGAATGTCGGCCGGCGCCATGAGCGAGGGCTCGCGGTTGCTCAGCACGGCGAGATAGGACGGCGCGGCGAGGAAGGAGCGGCTGTCGACATTCACCCACAGGCCGAACCGCCGCTCCTTGCGCCAGGTGACAAAGCTCTCATTCGGCCCGCGCACGGTGACGACGACATCGTAGGGCTGGCCGTCGTCTCCCGCGTCGCCCGCCTCGATCACGCCGAACAGCACGATGCTCTCGCCGGCGAAGCTGGAGGTGATGGTGATGCGCGACTTGGAGAGCGACAGCACGAGGTCGCCGGCCATGGCCGCGCCGGGCAGGGCGAGGAGAATGAGAACCAGCGCCGCCAGCCGCCTCATCGGGCCGCCTCGTCGATCTTGACGGTGTAGAGATCGGTCGGCCGCACGATTTGGTCAACGGCGACGCGGATGCCGACCGCCAGCACGAGCAGGCCGAGCAGCAGGCGCAGCCGCTCCGCCTTCATGGTCTGGCCGGCCCGGGCGCCGAACTGCGTGCCGATGGTGCCGCCCACCATGAGCACGAGGCCAAGCACCGCATCCACCGTCTGGTTGAGCACGGCGTGCATGACGATGGCGGCGATCATCGTCACCAGCGTGAGCATCAGCGCCGTGGCGATGGAGGTCACGGTCGGCACGCGCAGCAGGTAGATGAGCGCAGGCACCAGCAGGAAGCCGCCGCCAATGCCCATCAGCGCACCGAGGAAGCCGATGGAGAAGCCGATCGTCACCACCGGGATCGCCGAGACATAGATGCGCGACTGGCGGAAGCGCATCTTGAACGGCATGCGCAGGAACCAGGGATGCGCGCCCGGCCGCTTCACCTGTGCCTTCTGGCCGCGCCATTCACGCAGCAATGCGCGCAGGCTTTCCGCCAGCATCAGCGTGCCGACCGTACCGAGCAGCGCGATATAGGTGATGGCGATGACGAGATCGAGCTGCCCGAAGCGCCGCAGCACCATGAAGGTGAGCACGCCGCAGAGCGTCCCCGTCAGGCCTCCCGCCAGCAGCACGAGGGCGAGCGGCACGTCGACGAGCCCGCGCCGCATGTAGCTGAGCGTGCCGGAGAAGGACGAGGCGGCCATGTGAGTGGAGACGCTCGCCACGGCCACTGCCGGGGGCACGCCGAGGAAGATGAGCAGCGGCGTCATCAGGAAGCCGCCGCCGACGCCGAACATGCCCGAGATGAACCCCACCGCGCCGCCGAGGGCGAGCAGGGTGAAGATGTTCACCGGCAGTTCCGCGATGGGCAGGTAGATGGTCACGGGGCGGGCGGTCCGGCGGGCGGGAGGACGTCGAAGGGAGTAGCAGGATTCGCGTGCCGCCGCGCTGTGGCGGATAGGCGGAAGGGCGGCAGGCGGGTGCCGTCGCCCGGTTTCGGCGTGGATTTGGCTAATACATTATCCCACATAATGTAGTTTGGAAGTGATCGAACGGAGTTGTAGTATCTGGCTAATACATGGTCATAAATTTAGACCATGGTCTGAAGGTAATATTAGAAATTTGCCCATTGGGGCAGGTTTGCTGACTTAACCTTCGCGGGGCGCGTGCTAGCGTGCCGCCGTCAACGGATCCGAACGAGGTCCGGTATGTCTAGGAGGAAACCCATGTCTATCGTTTCGCGCAGCCGGCGCTCCGCCGCGCTGCTCGCGTCGACCATGTTCGCCGGTGCCCTGATGTTCTCGGCGGCGGCGAACGCCCAGTCGACCGACAACATGCAGAAGCTCTCCAATTTCCAGTCGACGGGCGCCTCCATGGAAATGGAGACGGTTCCGCAGACGGGTCCTCGCGTCGCCGCCTTCAACAAGACGCTCCAGGGCATCAAGTTGCCGGACGGCTTCAAGATTTCGCTTTACGCCATCGTACCGGACGCCCGCGAGATGGCGGTCGGCCCGAGCGCCGGCGTGGTCTTCGTCGGCACCCGCAAGTCCAAGGTGTGGGCGGTGACGGACCGCGACAAGGACCGCGTGGCCGACGAGGTGAAGGTGTTCGCCCCGTCGATCAACTTCAAGCTGCCCAACGGCGTCTGCTTCTCGAAGGATGGCTTCCTGTTCGTCGCCGAGCAGAACCGCGTGCTGCTGTTCCCGGCCGCCGAGTTCTTCTACGAGGGGCCGGACGTCGCCGCCTTCGAGGTGGTCAAGCAGGGTGACCTGATCCCGACCTCGGAAGAATCTTATAACCACACGGCGCGCGTCTGCCGCATCGGGCCGGACGACAAGCTCTACATCACGCTCGGCCAGCCCTTCAACGTGTTCGCGCCGGAGAAATTCGACCTCTACAAGAAGAACGGCATCGGCGGCATCGTGCGCATGGACCGCGACGGCAAGAACCGCGACGTCTATGCCTGGGGCATCCGCAACTCGGTGGGCATGGACTTCAACCCGAAGGACAAGACCCTGTGGTTCACCGACAACCAGGTCGACGGCATGGGTGACGACATCCCGCCCGGCGAGCTGAACCGCGCCACCAAGGCCGGCCAGAACTTCGGCTTCCCCTATTTCGGCGGCGGTTCCGTCCGCACCGCCGAGTACAAGGACCAGACGCCGCCGGCCGACGCGGTCAAGCCCGAGGTCGAGATGCAGGCCCATGCCGCCGATCTCGGCATGACCTTCTACACCGGCCAGCAGTTCCCGGCGAAGTATCGCGGCGGCATCTTCTCGGTGCAGCACGGCTCGTGGAACCGCACCACCCCGGTCGGCGCGCGGGTGATGTTCACCTCGTTGAAGGACGACGGCACGGCGGCCAAGACGGAAGTCTTCGCCTCCGGCTGGCTGACGCCGAACGGCGAGTATCTCGGCCGCCCGGCCTCGGTCGCGCAGCTCAATGACGGCTCGCTGCTGGTGTCGGACGACACTTCGGGTGCGATCTACCGCATCTCCTACGGCGAGTGAGACCTCCCGTCCCCCGCGGCAACCGTCGCGGGGGACCCTTTCTTCATGCCGGGAACAGTCGATGAAATGGACGATCTGCGTGCCGCTGCTGGCGGCATCGGTAATGATGTGCGCGCCGGCAATGGCGCAGGACGCCAAGGCCGGCCGAGCCAAGGCGTCCGCCCAATGCGCCGTCTGCCACGGCCCGAACGGCATCGCGCAGATGCCGACGGCGGCCAATCTCGCGGGGCAGCAGGAACTCTACCTGATCAAGGCGCTTGAGGACTTCCGCTCCGGCAAGCGCGAGAACGAGATGATGACGGTGATCGCCAAGGGGCTGAGCGATTCCGACGTCGCCAATCTCGCCGCCTGGTACGCCTCGATCCAGGTAACGGCGCAGACGCCGCCCTAGGTCTTCGCTGTGCGAACTGCGCGCGAGTGCTGCCGCCATTGCGCCACCAGCGCGACCAGCAACGCCTCCAGCCCGCGCTGGAGGCGTTGTCGCGAGAGGGCGCCCGGACGCGGCAGCGGAATGTGGATGAAGACGGCCAGCCTTTGCCCCTCGGCCGCCCAGCCATATCCGCGCCACGCCAGCGCGTTGCAGACATAGCCGCCCGCGTCGCGCGAGAGGCGGGCGGGAAGGCCGGCCAGACGCAGCGCCCGCAGCAGCGGCATCGGGCTGGCGGCGAGGGCGCGCTGGGCCGGTGCGCCAATCTCCAGCCGCCGCCCGCCGGGTCGGCGGCGGGCCGTATCCGGGAAGACGCCTGTGGCATTGCGGGCCACGCACTCGATGCAGACCTGCCGCCGCCGGCCGGCGACGCCGAGCATCAGCACGATATCGGGTGCGGCGGCGTCGAGCAGGGCGGGGAAGGCGGTTGCCTCGCTCCACAGCGTCGGCAGGATGCGGGCCTCAATGCGGGCGTCGACGCGCCCGGCTCCGGAACGGCCCCGCGCGAGCGCACGGGCGAGGCTCGCCGACGGGTTGGAGGGCATGCCGGGAAAGCGGCCGAAGCCGGTGACGAGGATGCGCGGTCTGTCGCCGCGTGCCGGCCGGGCCGCCTCAGAGCACACGCGCGGCGAGCGCGCGCGCCAACGCGCCCTCAAGGTCCGCAAGGCGGAAAGGCTTGCTCAGCAGCGGCCGGTTGCGCCAGGGCTCGTCGATGGCGCCGTCGGTATAGCCGGTGGAAAACACGATCGGGATGTCATGGCGGGACACTGCCTGGGCGATGTCGTAGCTGCGGCCCTCGCCCAGATTGAGGTCGAGCAGAGCGATGTCGATATCGCCATGGCGGCTGTCGATGAAGCTGAGGGCGTCGGCGATGCGTGTCTCGCTGCCGATCACCACGGCGCCGAGTTCCTCCACCATCGCCTCGATCATCGCGGCGACGAGGGTTTCGTCCTCGACAACAAAGACGCGTCGGCCCGACAGCTCGTGCGCCTCGCCCATGGTGTTTCGTCCCCCGATGCCGGTGCGGCCAGCATTCGCCCGCCGCGGCTTTTCGAAACCGCCGCGGCCCCGATCTCATTAAGATCTATTAATGCAATCAATCAGGCTTTTTTGCGAGTCACCAGCCAAAATGCCTCGCAATTCGTGCTGCGGCAAGGGTTGGCGCGAGCGTGCCGCCGGCGACGGCGCGCTCGATATCGGGCAGTTCTGCGCGAAGCGCGGGGTCCGAACGCAGCCGCTCGCGCAGCCGGTCGTCGAACAGGGTCCACATCCAGCGCACCTGCTGGGCGCTGCGCTTGTCCGCGAAGGCCCCCGCCGCCTCTGCGCGCGCGCGATGCAGCCGCACCTGCGTCCACAATTCGGCGATGCCTTCGCCGGTGAGGCCGGAATAGGTGAGCACCGGCGTCGACCAGTGCGCCTCGCGGCCGCCCAGCACGTGAAGCGCCGCCCGGTATTCGCCGGCGGCAGCCTTGGCACGCGCCGCGTTGGCGCCCTCCGCCTTGTTCACCGCCACGATGTCGGCAAGCTCGACGATGCCCTTCTTGATGCCCTGAAGCTCGTCGCCGGCGCCGGGCAGCATCAGTACCAGAAAGGTGTCGGTCATGTCCGCCACGGCTGTCTCGGACTGGCCGACACCGACCGTCTCGACCAGCACCACGTCGTAGCCGGAGGCCTCGCACAGCAGCATGGTCTCGCGCGTGCGCGCCGCCACCCCGCCCAGCGTGCCGGCGGAGGGCGAGGGGCGCACGAAGGCGCGCTCGTCCATGGAGAGGCGGGCCATGCGGGTCTTGTCGCCGAGGATCGAGCCGCCGGTGCGGGTCGAGGAGGGGTCGACCGCCAGCACGGCGACGCGGTGGCCCTGTTCCAGCAGCCAGGCCCCGAGCGCGTCGATGGTGGTGGACTTGCCCACGCCCGGCACGCCGGTGATGCCGACCCGCAGCGCCTGGCCGGTGAAGGGCAGGATCGCCTGCATCAGCTCCTCGGCCAGCGCCCGGTGCTCGGCCTTGCGCGATTCCACCAGCGTGATGGCGCGCGCGAGCATGGCGCGCCGCCCTTCGCGCACGCCGTTCACGAGATCGTCGAGCGGGGGAAGCGGGCGGGCGTGGATCAAAACCGGGACCTGCGCGTTAACGGGGCGATGCTAGCAGCCCGGCCGACGCCTGACGAGGCACGGCTACGTTCGACCAAGGGAGACCCCAATGAACTGGGATCGTATCGAAGGCAACTGGAAGCAGCTCAAGGGTCAGGTGCGCCAGCAGTGGGGCAAGCTGACCGACGACGACATCGACCGCCTGCACGGCAAGCGCGAGGAGCTCGAAGGCGTTCTTCAGGAGCGCTACGGCCTCGCCAAGGACGAGGCCAACCGCCAGATCGACGACTGGAGCCGCCGCTTCAAGATGTGAGCGGGACCGCGCTGAACGTCGCGATGCCATGTACGGGCCCCCGCCTGAAGGCGGGGGCTTTTGCTTGCGCGGTGGCGGCCTGACGGCGGGGATTCAGGAACTCTGGCGTCACGAATGGGCAAAATCCCAATAGAGTTCGCGCGCCCGGCGATAGACCGGCCCCGGTTGCAGGTCGCGCTCCTCGATGCGCGTTATCGGCGAGACCTTCGAGTAGTTGCCGGTCGAGAAGGCCTCGTCCGCCTCCAGGAAATCGCGCCAGGTCAGCGCCGTCTCCACCACCTCGACGCCGCCGGCGCGCAGCAGCTCCAGGGTCCGGGTACGGGTGATGCCGGCGAGGAAGGTGCCGTTCGCCGCCGGTGTCAGCGCCACCCCGTTCTTGACGATGAACACGTTGGCGGTGGCGAGTTCCGCGACGTTGCCCAGCATGTCGCACAGCGCGGCATTCTCGAAGCCGCGCGCATGCGCCTCGGCGAGGGCACGGGCATTGTTGGGGTAGAGGCAGCCCGCCTTGGCGTCGGTGACGGCGCATTCGATGGTGGGGCGGCGGAAACGCGACAGGGTGATCGAGGTGCCGCGCGCGGGGTCGGGCATGCCGGCCTCGTAAAGGCTGAGGCACCAGCGGGTCGATTCGGGATCGGCATCCACCGTGCGGGCGCCGGGAAATTCCGCCCAGTACATCGGCCGGATGTAGAGCGCGGCGTCGGGCGCGAAGTGCTTCAGCCCGGCATGGGTCAGCTCGACCCATTGCTCCACGGAAACGACCGGCTTCAGCCCCATCGCCACCGCCGAGCGGTTCACCCGCGCGCAGTGCTGCGCGAGGTCCGGCGTCACGCCCTCGAAGGCGCGGGCGCCGTCGAACACCGAGGTGCCGAGCCAGGCGGCATGGGTGCGCACGCCCATGATCGGCACGTTGCCCTCGTGCCATTGCCCGTCGAGAAAGGTGAAGGTCCGGCTCCAGTGCGACATCGATACTACTCCGCCAGCGCCGCGAGGATGCGCACCCAGCTGCGAATGCCCTTGTGGAACGAGGCCAGGTCGTATTTCTCGTTCGGCGAATGGATGCGGTCGTCGTCCAGCGCGAAACCGATCAGCAGCGTGTCCTGCCCCAGCACTTTCTTGAACTGGCCGACCACGGGAATGGAGCCGCCCTCGCCGGCGGTGACGGGCGGCTTGCCCCATTCCTTCTCCAGCGCCTCGGCGGCCTTGGCGAGATCGGGGCTGTCATGCGCCACGGCGACGGCGCGGCTGCCCTCGCCGCCGAGGAACTCGACGGTGCAGTCGGCCGGGATGTTCGCGCGGATGAAGGCGCGCACCGCGTCGCGCACCTGCGCCGGGTCCTGGTCGGCGACGAGCCGGCAGGAAATCTTGGCAGTGGCGATGGAGGGGATGACGGTCTTAGAGCCTTCGCCCGTATAGCCGCCCCACAGGCCGTTGACCTCGAAGGTGGGGCGCGAGGAGACCAGCTCGATCAGCAGCCGGTCCTTCTCGCCCGAGGGGATCGACAGGCCGATGGGGGCAAGGAAATTCTCCGGCGTCAGGTCGAGCTGCGCCCACGCCGCTTTCACATGCTCGGGCGGCTCCAGCACGCCGTCGTAGAAGCCGGGAATGGTGACGCGCCCGTCGGCATCGTGCACCGCTGCGATCACCTTGGAGATGACGTGCAGCGGATTGGCCGCCGCGCCGCCGTAATAGCCCGAATGCAGGTCGCGGTCGGCGGCGCGCACGACGAACTCGTCATGCATCAGCCCGCGCAGCGACAGCACGATGGCGGGGGTCTGCGCGTCCCACATGCCGGTGTCGCAGACGAGGGCGACATCGGCCTTCAGCTCGTCCTTATGCGCGGCGAGGAAGGGGACGATATTGGCCGAGCCGCTCTCCTCCTCGCCCTCGACGACGATGGCGACGTCGACGGGCAGTCTGCCGAGCACCTTCTGATAGGCGCGGCACGCCTCGACGAAGGTCATCACCTGACCCTTGTCGTCGGAGGAACCGCGCGCCACGATCCGCTTCACGCCCTCCGCGTTCGCGACGATGCGCGGCTCGAAAGGCGGGTTCTCCCAGAGCTCCAGCGGGTCGACCGGCTGCACGTCGTAATGGCCGTAGAACAGCACCCGCCGCGCCGCGCCGGCATGCGAGGTGCCGGTGACGATGGGGTGGCCGGGCGTCGCGTTGAGCTTGGCCTCAAGGCCGAGCGTGGCGAGGTCGTCCGCCAGCCACTGGCCGGCGCGGCGGCACTCGTCCGCATAGGCGCGGTCCGTCGAGATGGACGGGATGCGCAGGAAGGCGAACAGGCGTTCGAGGCTGGCGTCGAGATCGGCATCCACCTGAGCCAGAACGCGGTCGAGATCGGACATGATGTTTAGTCCCGTTTCTTGTTCGTCATCCCGGACGGCCAGAGGCCGATCCGGGATCGGGTGCAGGATGGAGAACGATCCCGGCTCTGCGGCTGCGCCTCCGGCCGGGATGACGTGGTTATCGCCGCCGGGCGCCGCCGAGCACGTTGCGCAGGATCGCCTTGGTGATCTGATTGGTCACCTCGCGCGCCACCTGCCGCGTCACCTGCTCGCCGACGCTCATCCGGCCGCGCGAGGGTGTGCCGAGAATGCCGCCGAGGATGCCGTCGAGCCAGCCGCCGCCGGAGGCCGCGCCGGCCTGCGTCGGGGCCGGGGTGTTGGCCGGCGTGGGCGGCGCCTCGGGCGGGGCAGCCTCCTCGGCGCGCTTGGTCAGGATCTCATAGGCCGACTCGCGGTCCAGCGTCTGGTCGTAGACGTTGCGCACCGGGCTCTGGGCGATGGCGACCTTGCGCAGTTCCGGCGTGATCGGGCCGACGCGCCCGGCCGGCGGGGCGATGAGCGTGCGCTCGACCATTGAGGGTGTGCCGTTGCCCTCCAGCATGGAGACCAGCGCCTCGCCCTTGCCGAGCTCGGTGATGACCTGCGCGGTGTTCAGCGCCGGGTTGGGGCGGAAGGTGTCGGCCGCCGCCTTCACCGCCTTCTGGTCGCGCGGGGTGAAGGCGCGCAGCGCGTGCTGCACGCGGTTGCCGAGCTGGGCCAGCACGCTCTCGGGCACGTCGAGCGGGTTCTGGGTGACGAAATACACGCCCACCCCCTTGGAGCGGATGAGCCGCACCACCTGCTCGACCTTCTGCAGCAGCGCCTTGGGCGCCTCGTCGAACAGCAGATGCGCCTCGTCGAAGAAGAACACGACCTTGGGCTTGTCGGGATCGCCCACCTCGGGCAGCTCCTCGAACAGCTCGGACAGTAGCCAGAGCAGGAAGGAGGCGTAGAGCTGGGGCGAGCCCATCAGCCTGTCGGCGGCCAGCAGCGAGATGGTGCCGTAGCCCGAGCGCGGATCGACACGCATCAGGTCGGTGATCTTGAGCGCGGGCTCGCCGAAGAATTTGTCGGCGCCCTGGTTCTCCAGCACCAGCAGCGAGCGCTGTATGGCGCCCACCGTCGCGGGGGACACGTTGCCATAGGTGGTGGTGAGCTTGGAGGCGTTCTCCGCCACGAAGGCGAGGAGGGCGCGCAGGTCCTTCAGGTCCAGCAGCAGCAGGCCCTGCTCGTCGGCGATGCGGAAGACGACGTTGAGCACGCCTTCCTGCACGTCGTTGAGGTTCAGGAGCCGCGCCAGCAGCAGCGGGCCCATCTCCGAGACGGTGGCGCGGACGGGGTGGCCCTGCTCGCCGAACAGGTCCCAGAAGATCACCGGGAACTCGTCCGGCACATAGTCGATGCCGATCTCCTCGCAGCGCTTGACGATCCATTCCTGCCCCTCGCCGGGCATGGCGATGCCGGAGAGGTCGCCCTTGATGTCGGCGGCGAAGACCGGGACGCCGGCGCGCGAGAAGCCTTCGGCCAGCGTCTGCAGCGTCACCGTCTTGCCGGTGCCGGTGGCGCCGGTGGCGAGGCCGTGCCGGTTGGCGAGCTTGAGGGTGAGGTATTCGGGCTTGCCTGCGTCGCGCGAGGTGCTTTTGCCGACGAAGATCTTGCCGTCAATGTCCCCGGACATGGTGGTCTCCTGCGGGCGAAGTCTGCGGGCGAACTTGGCGGGCGAACTCCCCGGCACCTTTAGAGCGCAGGCGGGGCGGGTTCGGCAAGCGGTGCTGCAACGTCAAATGGTCGGGCGACCATCGTGGCGCTTGCCATCCGCCCGCAGGCGCGCGATTGGAGGCCGGCATGTCCAACGCCGGAAAAGCCATGGCCTCGTTGACGCCCCCCACCCAACGCCGGTTCGACGCCCGCGGCCGCCGGCTCTCCTATGAGGGCCGCACGCTGGTGATGGGCATCCTCAACGTGACGCCGGATTCCTTCTCCGACGGCGGGCGCAGCGCCGCGCTCGACGACGCGCTGGCGAACGCCCACCGGCTGGTGGCGGAAGGGGCCGACATTCTCGACATAGGCGGCGAATCGACCCGCCCCGGCCACACCCCGGTGGCACCGGAGGAGGAGCTTCGCCGCGTGCTGCCGGCGGTGGAGGCGCTGGCCGACCTGCCGGTGCCGATCTCCGTCGACACCCAGAAGGCGGTCGTCGCCGAGGCGGCGCTGCGCAAGGGTGCGGCCATCGTCAACGACATATGGGGCCTGATGGGCGATCCGGAGATGGCCCGCGTGGCGGCGACCTACGACGCCGGCGTGGTGGCGATGCACAACCGCGCCAGCGTCGACCCGAATGTCGACATCGTGGCCGACATCACCGCCTTCTTCGAGCAGTCGCTGGAGCGGGCAGCGCGCGCGGGCATCCGCCCCGAGCGCATCAGCCTCGACCCCGGCATCGGTTTCGGCAAGACCTTCGAACAGAACCTGAAGGCGCTGGCGGCGCTGCCCGATCTGGTGGCGCTCGGCTTCCCGGTGCTGCTGGGCACCTCGCGCAAATCGCTGATCGGCAAGGTGATCGAGACGACGCCGGCCGAGCGCCTGCCGGGTACCATCGCCTCCAACGTGATCGGCATCATGGCGGGCTGCGCGATGATCCGCGTGCACGACGTCGCCGCCCATGTGCAGGCGGCGCGGGTGGCAGAGGCGATCCTCCATGCCGTCTGAGTCCGCGCCCGAATTCTTTATCCGCCGGCCGCGCAAGGTCGAGAAGCGCATCGCCTATCTGTGCCTCGGCTCGAATCTCGGCGACCGTGCCGGCACCATGGCGAAGGCGGTGGGGCTGATCGCGCGCACGGGGCTGAAGATCGTCGCCCGCTCTTCGCTCTACGAGACGCCGCCCTGGGGCCCGGTGCCGCAGGGACCGTATCTGAACATCGTGGTGGCGGTGGAGACCGAACTTTCCGCCCGCGAACTGCTCAACATGCTGCTGGGCGTCGAGCACGCCTTCGGGCGCGACCGCACGCGCGAGGTGCGCTTCGGGCCACGCACCATCGACATCGACATCCTGCTCTACGGCGACGACGTGCTCGCCGAGCCGGACCTCGAAATCCCACATCCGCGCATGATGGAGCGCGCCTTCGCGCTGATCCCGCTCGCCGAGCTGGCGCCCGACCTCGCGGTCGGCGGGGTGCCGGTCCGCGCGGCGCTGGAGGGGTTGGACCGCAGCGGCATCGTCAAGGTCGACCCGCAGCCGCTGACTTACTGACACGCGAAGGGTCGCTGACACGCAAAGGGGCGGCGGATCGCTCCGCCACCCCCTTGCGCCGTGCTCGTCCCGTCGCCCGGGATGAGAGGGAATGCCGTCAGCGGCAGACCTCGACGTCGCGGTAATAGGGCTGGCCCCAGCTGTTGTAGAGGGTGCGCGTCTCGGTCCAGCAGCGCGGGCCGTAGTAATTGTTGGCGGCGGAAGCGGCCAGCGCGCCGACGGCGAGGCCGCCGATGATGCCGGCGGCGACGGCGGCGCCGTTATTGTTGCGGCGCGGGCCATAATAATAGCCCGGACCACCCCAGCCGGGTCCGCCCCAGCCCGGACCGCCACGGCCGCGCCAGCCGGCGTCGGCGGGAATGGCGGAAGCGAGGACGGTGACGCCCGCAATGGCGAGCGCGGCGAGCTTGGTAGACTTCGGGAAGCGGATCATGACGACCTCGATAAACTCTGCTAGTCGCTCGCGGCCGGGATTGGCCGTTGATGGAGATCACCCTAGTCCCGGCCGGCTGAGCCCAAACTGAACCGGCTGTTGCAAAAGGTTCATCAAACTGAACGCATTCCAGTTCTTCCGTTCATCCAGCGTTCATTGCGGAAATGAGGGAGCGCCGTCTTGCCGGATTACGATAGGGAAGGTCTGGTATCCGCCTGGTCCTTTGACGGGGCCGGCGGCGCGCGGCGCATCGGCTGGGAAGAAATCCTGCGCGGGTCCCCGCAGTCCGGCGGCTTCGACTGGATCAACCTGCAGCAGATGGACCACCGGCACGGGCGTACCTGGCTGACCGACGACAGCCGGATCGACCCATCCATCGTCGAGTCGCTCACCGCCGCCGAGACCCGGCCGCGCTGCGCTCTGTTCGACAACGGCGCCTTCCTGAACCTGCGCGGCATCAACCTGATGCCCTATTCGCTGCCGGACGAGATGCATTCGGTGCGCTTCTGGGTGGAGCCGCACCGCATCGTCTCGGTGCGCAAGCGCGCCCTGTCGGCGGTCGGCGATTTCGAGGACGCCATCCAGCGCGGGCGCGCCCCGCGCACGCCGGGCGAGTTCGTCGCCGATCTCTCCATGCGCCTCGTCGACCGCATGGACACGGTGATCACCGCGCTGGCCGAGCAGGCGGACGAGCTGGAGGAGATGGTGCTGAGTGCCACGCTCTCCAATCTCAGCCCGAAGGTCTCCGAGGTGCGGCGCGTCGCCATCATCCTGCGCCGCTACATCGCCCCCCAGCGGGAGGCGCTGAACCATTTCTCGCTGGAGGACGCCGAATGGCTCTCCCCGCGCGACCGCAACCGGCTGCGAGAGGCCGCCGACCGGGTGACGCGCTTCGCCGAGGAACTCGATTCTGTGCGCGACCGCGCCGCGGTGATCTACGACCAGATGGTGGAGCGGCGCGCCGAGCAGATGAACCGCTCCATGCTCATCCTCGCCGCCGTCACTGTCATCTTCGCGCCGCTGACGCTGATCACCGGCCTGATGGGCATGAATGTCGAGGGCATTCCCGGCGCGCAGGACCCCAACGGCTTCTGGGCAGTGACCATCGTCGCGGCGCTGCTTGGCGTCGGGCTGGTGGCGCTGCTGCGCAAGATACGCTGGTTGTAAGCTCCCGGCCGACTTCCGTGCGCGGCCCCCTTTTACCCGCGAAACGCCGGACTACATCAGGCTATGAGCGGGCCGGCGGCGGTCGCCCGTCCGCCGGAGGTGATGCGTCATGAAACGCGCTGTTCTGGCCGGCTCCGCCCTGGCGCTCGGCGGCTTCCTCGCTCTCGCCGCCACGCCGGCGGGGGCCTATCAGTTCACCGGCACCTTTCCCGGCGGCGACTGCCGCGCCATGGCGGCATCCGGCAACCCGGCCCAGCTCTGGTACGGCCATTTCACCGGGCGGCGCGAGGCTCCGTGGAACCTCAACTTCATCGAGGGGCGGACGGTGGAGGGCTGCTTCCGCTCCAAGGACGCGTGCGAGAACTGGCTCTACCAGTGGCGCTCGGCCTGGCAGCTCGATTTCTGGAATGACTACTGCGTGAAGGGTTATCCGCCGCCGGCGCGCGGCTGGCGCCCGCGTGGCTGAGCGTACGCTCCCTGCCGCTCCCGAAAGCAAAACGGCCGGGGTGCGCCCCCGGCCGTCTCGTATCGTCCTGTGGCGCGCGGCGCGCGATCAGGCCTTGGAATAGAGCTCGGCGACGTAGTCCCAGTTCACCAGGTTCTCGACGAACGCCTTGAGATAGTCCGGGCGACGGTTGCGGTAGTCGATGTAGTAGGAGTGCTCCCACACGTCGACGCCGAGGATCGGGGTGGCGCCGGAGACCAGCGGGCTCTCGCCGTTCGGGGTCTTGGCGATGACGAGCTTGCCGTCCTTGACCGCCAGCCAGGCCCAGCCGGAACCGAACTGCGTCACGCCGGCCTGGATGAAGTCTTCCTTGAACTTCTCGACGGAGCCGAGGTCCTCGACGATCTTCTTCTCAAGCTCGCCGGGAATGGCGCCGCCGCCATTCGGCTTCATCCAGTTCCAGAAGTGCAGGTGGTTGTAGTGCTGGCCGGCATTGTTGAAGAGCCCGGCATTCTTGCCGTAGGAGCCCTTCACGATCTCTTCCAGCGACTTGCCTTCCCACTCGGTGCCCTTCAGCAGGTTGTTGCCGTTGTTCACATAGGCGAGGTGGTGCTTGTCGTGGTGATATTCGAGCGTCTCGCGCGACATGTAGGGGGCGAGGGCGTCGTAGGAATAGGGAAGTTCGGGAAGCGAGAAGGACATGGAGCGTCTCCGCGAAATGAAATCCGGCCGAACCCCGGCACGGGTGCCTCCGCCGGTGCTGGGAAGCCCGCGCAAGCTCGGCGCTGATTAGATAGGTCGGTATGGGGCGGCGGACAACCAAAAGCATCGCGCGCGGCCGAATTCTTCCCCGCCGATCGCATGGCGCGGCGCCGACTCTCATGCGCGCCGCATTTGCGCTGCATCAGTTTCGTTAACGTTGTACTAAACCTAAGGTCTCATAAAAGTAAGGATCGGCAGCGAATCGGTCCGATGGAGTTTCTTGATGGGTGCAATTGTCATCGGAATCGGCGTTGCGGTCGCCGCGCTCGGTGTCGTCCTCGGCGCTATTGGCTTCGGCTCGGCGGAGACGACTTCCGGCTCCGGCCTGATGACGGTGGGCAGCACGGCTTTTGTCGGCGGACTTCTGATGTTCGCCCTCGGCTTCATTCTGCGGGTCTTGCGCGACATCGCGGAGAAGCTCGACGGCGCGGTGCATTTCGAGCCCTACGAGGAAGAAGCCGCTCCCGCGCGGGCGACGGCCACCGCTGTCGCGGTCGAGGCGGCGAGCTTCGCGACCGTCGCGCCCGGCTATCCCGAGCCTGATTACACCGCCGCCAAGGAAGCCTCCGTCGCCCCGGCCTTCCCCGAGCCGGACGAACTGCCCGCGCCCGCCGGCGACCGTGGCCTGCCCTCGTGGTTCCGCCGCAAGCGTCCCGATACGCCGGCGGAGGAGCCCGGCTTCGAGCCCGAGCCCGCGCTGGCCGAGCCGGCCGATTACGAGCCGCTGCCGCCCTTCCGCTCGACCTCCCCGGCGCGCCGCGAGCCGCCGCCTCCGGTGGACGCCTACGACGAGCCGCCCTTCGAGCCGCGCCAGCCTGCGGAAGTCCTCGCGCGTGCGCCGCGCCCGCGCGAGGACTTCCCACGGCAGGAGACGCCTCGCGAGGACCTTCCGCCTCAGCCCGTCGCCCCGCCGCCCTTCCTGCAGGACACCGACCTGCTGGCCGACGAGCCGGAGCCGGCGACCGAGCCTGTCCTCGTGACGCCCCCGCCCGAGCCGGAAGTGACGGTGCTCAAGTCGGGCACCATCGGCGGCATGGCCTACAAGCTCTATTCGGACGGCTCGATCGAGGCCGACCTACCGGACGGCACGCTGCGCTTCGCCTCGCTGCAGGACCTGCGCGACCACGTGTCGGGCGGCGGCAATCGCGGCTGAGCCTTTCGTCTCCCTCACATGAAAAAGGGCGCCCGGTGGGCGCCCTTCGTTTTCGCGGCGTGTCGCCCGCCGTCAGCCACCGGCGACGGCGAGCGCGAAGGCATAGACCAGCGCCGTTTCCTCCAGCCGGTCGAAGCGTCCGGCGGCGCCGCCATGGCCGGCATCCATGTTGGTGCGCAGGAGAAGCGGGCGGCCGTCCGTCTTCGTCTCGCGCAGCTTCGCCACCCATTTCGCCGGTTCCCAATAGGTCACGCGCGGATCGGTGAGGCCGGCGAGGGCGAAGATGGCCGGATAGTCCTTCGCTTCCACATTGTCGTAGGGTGAATAGGCCTTGATGCCCGCGAAGGCCTCGGGATCGGCGATGGGGTTGCCCCATTCAGGCCATTCCGGCGGGGTGAGGGGGAGCGTGTCGTCGAGCATGGTGTTGAGCACGTCGACGAAGGGCACCTCCGCCACGATGCCGGCGAACAGTTCGGGGCGCAGATTGGCGACCGCCCCCATCAGCATGCCGCCGGCCGAGCCGCCATGGGCGACGATGCGGTCGGGCGCAACGATCTTCTGCGCCACGAGATAGTCGCCGGCGGCGACGAAGTCGGTGAAGCTGTTGGTCTTCTTCGCCAGCTTGCCCTCGCGGTACCAGCGCCAGCCCTTCTCGGTGCCGCCGCGGATATGGGCAATGGCGTAGACGAAGCCGCGGTCGACCAGCGACAGGCGCGACGTCGAGAAACTCGCCGGGATCGAGATGCCATAGGCGCCGTAGCCGTAGAGCAGGCATGGCGCGCTGCCGTCGAGCGGGGTGTCCCGCGCGAAGAGCAGCGAGACCGGGATCAGCTCACCATCGGGCGCCGGCGCCAGGACGCGGCGGGTGACGTAGCGCCTGGGATCGTGGCCGGAGGGCACTTCCTGGCGCTTGCGCAGCACGCGGGCGCGGCTGGCGACGTCGTAGTCCCACACTTCCGACGGAGTGGTCATCGAGGAATAGGTGAAGCGGATCTCGGTCTTGTCGAAGCCGTAGCCGGCGTCGAAGCCGAGCGAATAGGCCTCCTCGGCAAAGTCGATCGCGTGTTCGGCGCCCTCGGCGAGCGTACGCACCACGATGCGCGGCAGCCCGTCCTCACGCTCCAGCCGAATGAGATGGCCGCGCAGCACGCTGACCGACAAGATCAGCCGGCCCGCCCTGTGCGGTACCATTTCGCGCCAGTGCGCGCGGCCGGGGCTCGCCAACGGCGCGGTGACGATCTTGAAGTCCTCCGCGCCGTCCGCATTGGTCTCGATGACGAGGCTTTCCACCCCGTCGAGCGCGGGATGGTGCTCGACGCCGTAGCGCAGGCCCGCCTCGCGCGGCTCGACCCGCACCGGCGCTGTGTGCGGGGCGTGCAGGTCCAGCAGCCACACCTCGCTTGTGTCGTGGTCGCCGCAGGAGATGAGGCCGAAGCGGCCGGACTGGGTGCGTCCGAGCGAGACGAAGAAGCCCTTGTCCGGCTCCTCATAGACCAGCACGTCCCCGGCCGGATCGGTGCCGAGTGCGTGGCGGTAGACGAAGCTCGGCCGGTGCTCGCCATCGCGGCGGATGTAGAAGAGGTGGGCGCCGTCCGCGCTCCACAGCACATCGCCGGTGGTCTCGTGCACGAGGTCGGGCAGGTCGGTGCCGGCGGCGATGTCGCGGATGCGCAGCGTGTAATATTCCGAGCCCGCCTCGTCCGCCGTCCAGGCATAGAGCCGGTGGTCGGGCGACTGCTGGGCGTCGCCGAACTGGAAATAGGCCTTGCCCTGCGCCAGCGCGTCGCCGTCCAGCAGCACGGTCTCGCCGGCGATGGCGCCCGCCGGACGGCGGCAGATCAGCGGATGCTGGCCGCCGTCGCGGTAGCGGGTGAAATAGGCGAAGGGGCCGTCGGTGGCGGGCACGGAGGAATCGTCCTCCTTGATGCGCCCGCGCATCTCCTTCACCAGCGTGCGGCGCAATTCTGCCTGCGGGGCGAACCACGCCTCGGCCGCTGCGTTCTCCGCCTCCAGGAAGGCGCGTATGTCGGGCGCGAGCACGGACGGGTCGCGCATGACCTCGCGCCAGTTGTCGGCGCGAAGCCAGGCATGGGGATCGACCAGCGTCTGGCCGTGGAAGCTGCGGACCAGCGGCGGATGGGCGGGGGCCGTCACGGCGGGCGCGTCGGTCACGTGGCGGCATCCGCCTTGAAGGTCATGGCGACGCCATTGATGCAGAAGCGCAGCCCGGTCGGGCGCGGACCGTCGGGGAACACGTGGCCGAGATGGGCGTCGCAGCTCGCGCAGCGCACCTCCACCCGGTGCATGCCGTAGGAATGGTCGTGATACTCGCTCACCGCCTCGGCATCGACCGGCTGGAAGAAGCTCGGCCAGCCGGTGCCGGATTCGAACTTGGCGTTGGAGCGGAACAGCGGCTCGCCGCAGCACACGCAGCTGTAGACGCCCGCTTCCTTCTGCGCGAGATGCGGGCCGCTGAAGGCGCATTCGGTGCCGTGGCCGCGCGTCACATGGTACTGCTCGGGGGTGAGCTGGGCGCGCCACTCCGCATCCGTCTTCACGACCTTGGGCCGGCGGGTTGTCTGGATCATATCGGATTCCTTGAGGTTTTCTGCCGAGATAATCACCTATCCCGGCGGCGGCAAGTGTTGATGCCGTTCACAAAGTCTTGGTTCCTGCGGCACCCTCAGCCAGCGCCGAAAAGAACAGCGACTTCCGGCGTTTGAGCTTACGCAAACGGTTCGACACACTCCCCCTTGCGACACTGCACGGCGATTTGCGTTGGTTTCGCTTCGAAAAACCTTGTTATTCCCGATTTCGAAGTTTATTTACGGAAGTGTACCCGGTTGCGGAATGACGAGACGTCGTGGGGACGTAGTTTCGCGTAGATCGGTGAATGCAAACGGGCGCCGTAGCGGGGCGTCAGGGTTTATCGACACATTTCGAAGAATGGGCCATGAGCGACACCAAGGACGCCGACATCTATATCGAACTGGCCGCCGATATCGTCTCCGCCTATGTGAGCAACAATGCGATCTCCGCGAATGATCTGACCGCGCTGATCGCCGATGTTCACGGTGCGCTGCACCGGGTGGGCAATGGCGAGACCGAGCCGGCCGCCGAGCCGCTCAAGCCGGCAGTGCCGCTGAAGAAGTCGGTGACGCCCGATTTCATCATCTGCCTGGAAGACGGCAAGAAGTTCAAGTCGCTGAAGCGGCACCTGCGCACACAGTACAACCTTACCCCCGAGGAATACCGGGAGAAGTGGGGCTTGCCGGCCGACTATCCCATGGTCGCTCCCAATTACGCGACGGCGCGCTCCAACCTCGCCAAGGAGATGGGCCTCGGCCAGCAGCGCCGGCGAACCGCCCGCGCCTGACGGTGGCGCAGCCATTGCGGGCCCAGCCTTTGCGGGCCGGGACTCGCGGGATGATACTTCGGAAAAGGCCGCCACATCCCGTGGCGGCCTTTTTCATGCGCGCCCGCCCGCCGCGCCGCGTGCACTGGCGCTCGGGTCGCCGGTCGGGGAGACGGCTGGCGGCTGGCCAGGCTCGGCGAGCAGGCGGCGCAGCGCCGCGTGGCGTATCGCGTCGTAGCCGAGGCCGGTGCCGGCGGCCCGCCGCTCCGCGCGCAGCAGGCGGCGAAGCGCCCGCATCCGTTCCTCGCCGGACCGCCCGAGAAACGGGCGCAGCGCTTCGGCGCGAGCGGCGATGGCCTCGGCGGGTTCCTCGCTGCGCATCGCCCGGATACGCCTGTTTCGATGATGATCGCGCATGGCAGCGCCTCCGTGGTCGGTGAGACCAGTATCCGGGCGGCGCGCATGGGTGCGGATAAAAATCCTATAATGACCGACACCGTGTGGTGGAAGATGGCGAGGTCAGGCGATACGTTGACATATGTTCATCTTTTGTTCTTGAATCGACGCTGACTCCGAAATAGGCTTAAATTCCTTATCGGAGACACACCATGCCCGTTGCCGCCTCTCGCTCCGCGCCGCCCTCCGGCGCGCTCGCCTGCCTCGTCGCCACCCGTCTCGCCGCCGAGGCGACGGGCCTGCCGATGGACAGCCTGCTGCATCCGCCGGGCCGCGACCGCCGCTGCGCCTCGGCGCGGGCGCTCGCCATGTATCTCGCCCATGTCGGGCTCGGCCTGCCGATGACGCAGGTCGCCAGCGGCTTTGGCCGGCACCGCTCGACCGTCGCCTATGCCTGCCGGCAGATCGAGGAGCGGCGCGAGGTCGCCGGCTGGGACCGGCGCGTCGCTGCGCTGGAGGAGAGCGCGCGGGTGCAGGCGGGTGCTCCCACCGGAGAGCCGACGGGAGGCGCGCATGGCTGAGCGGCGGACCGAGCGCGTCGAGGTCGAGATCGAGGGCGTGCGCAGCCTCGTCGCGGTGGATCTGGAGGAGAGCCCGCTCGGCTGGCTCGCCCGCCGCAAGGGCCGGGACGGCGCCGCGCTGGTGAGCGGGGCGCAGCTCGTGGCCGGCGAGCGGCTGCGGGCGGATTTCACCCGCGCCGGGATGACGCCGCGCCTCACCAGCGACTGGAGCGCGGTCGCCCGCAGCGCCAACCGCAACGCGGCGGGCCTTTCCATTCCCGAGGCGGCGCTGGCGGCGCGCCAGCGCCTGTCGCGCGCGCTCGACGCGGCGGGGCCGGAATTCGCCGGCCTGCTGATGGATGTGTGCTGCTTCCTGAAGGGGCTCGAACAGGTCGAGCGCGAGCGCGGCTGGCCGGCGCGCACCGCCAAGGTGGTGCTGGCGCTGGCGCTCGACCGGCTGGCCCGCCATTACGGCCTCGCCGAGGCCGCCCACGGCCCGGAGCGGACCCGCATGCGGGCCTGGAAGGCCGGCGAGGCGGGGGAGAGCGGCTAGGAAGCCGCGCGGGCGAGGGCGCAGAAAAACGTCCTATGATGCCGCGCCGGCGAGGGCGCGGCAAAGGGCACTCAGGAAGCCGCGCCGGCCAGGGCGCGGGAAAACGTCCTATGATGCCGCGCTGGCGAGGGCGCGGCTCGCGTCGGCGCGGATGCGCTCCACCATGGAGCGCAGGCCGTTGGAGCGCTGCGGGCTCAGATGGTCCTTGAGGCCGATGCGGGCGAACACGGCGGCGGGATCGGTGGCGACGATCTCGCGCGCCGGCCGGTCGGAATAGAGCGCCAGCAGGATGGCGATGAGGCCGCGCACGATATGGGCGTCGGAATCGCCGAGGAATCCCAGGCGCGGGCCGTCCGTCCCTGCCGCCGTCTCGCTCACCAGCCAGACCTGGCTGGCGCAGCCCTGCACCTTGGTGGCGTCGGTGCGTTCCGCCTCCGGAAAGGGCGGCAGCGCGCGGCCGAGCTCGATCAGATAGCGGTAGCGGTCGTCCCAATCGTCGAGGAGTTCGAAATCCTCGATGATGCTGTCGATCTTTGATGTCATCGGCGCCTCTCGCGCCCGCATATAGGGGCGGGGGCAGGGCGAGCGCAATGGCGCGCTCGCTCAGGCAGCACGTTCAGGCCGGCCGCTTGGGCGGCAGCGGCACGGCCATGCCGGCGGGCGGGACGGGCGCGGCGGCGGGTGCATTGGCCGGCGCGCGCCCGGTCGAGCCGGTGACTTCGTTCGACGCGTTCGCCGGAATCGCCGCGGCCGGCGCTCCCGGCCCCTTCCAGGCGGGGCTGAGGTCGTGGGTGGTGAGCGTGTCGCCCGGCGCGGCGCCGGCCGCGCGCGCCGCCGCCTTGCGTTTTTCCTCGACGATCTGTTCGGAGATGTAGCTGAGGGCGAAGCGCGCGCCGGCCTCGGCACGCTCGCCGATCAGCTCGATCAGCCCGGCGCCGATCACGCAGGCCTGCGGCTGGCGCGCGCAGAAGCCGCCGGCATCCGCCACGGCGGAACTGGCAGCCGAGAGCGCGTCCACCGCGCTGACCTTCTGTTCGCCCTGCGGCGCGTGCGACGACGGCCCGCCCGTCACCGCCGGCAGCAGGAGGAACACGAGGGTCAGCCAGAAACCGATGCGTAGCAGGAAGAACATGATCCTTCTCGCGGTCGTCCCCACATTTCTTCACCTGCCATAGTAGCGGGCAGGGGTTGACCAACCGATGTCGCAATCACGCAAAACCGGCCTTTTGGAGAAAGCGGGCGTTAAGCACGTCGCCGTTTTAGGGTTCGCTTAAACCCCTCCATGGCACTGTGAGGCCGGGCCGCGTCGTCGCGCGCCGCGCGCCTTCCTGCCTTACCGCCGGCTGTCCCAATTCACGGTCTCCATGCCTCGATCCTACGCGAGCGACCTGCTGGTAGACGATATCGACCTCGACGGCGAGCGCGTCGCGGGGCGTCCCTATCGTTCCGGCCGGCGGCGTTCCGACCTTTTCATGGTTTTCGTCGCGGCGACCGCCAGCGCCGCCGTGCTGTTCAACGCCCTCGCGCTCCAGCAGGGGCGGCCGGGCAGTCGAAGCACGACGCCCGCCGCCGCGCCCGCCGATATCCGCGCCATTCCCGCCCCGCAGGCCGCCGCCCCGGCGCCTGCGCCCGCCGCTGCCGCGCCCGCCGCGCCGATGCAGACGGCGCCGGCCGATCCGCTCGCCGGTCTCGCAGCCGCGCCTGTCGCGACGCCGCGGCCGCCCTCGCGCCCCGCCGCTCCGCCGAAACCGGCGGCGAGCCCGGCCCCCGTCGCTGCCGCACCGGTTCCGCTGACCAATGCGCCCGCCGCGCTGCTGCCGCCCGGCGAGGTGCCGGTGTCGCCGCGCGTGATGGCCGTGCAGAAGGCGCTCTCCCAGCTCGGCTACGGCCCCGTAAAGGTCGACGGCAAGCTCGGTGCGGCGACGGAAGAGGCGGTGCGCAAGTTCGAGAGCGACCGCCGGCTGCCGGTGACGGGCCAGATCTCCGACCGCGTGGTGCGCGAGATCAACGCCGTCGCCGGCCTTACCATCCAGTAGGCGCCCATGCGGTTGAAGAGCGCGATCTGGGTCTCGGCGCTGCTGCGCCGGGCCAACGGGGCGGGCGCCTTCGCCGCCGTGCGCCGGCGCGGCGCCGAGGAGGCGGGGGCGATCTTCGTGAAGGTGGCGACGCTGGACGGGTGCGCGGCGCTGTACGGCGCGGCCCTGCCGTCGCTAGAGGCCGAGCCGGCGCCCGGCGTGCGCTTCTTCGCGCCGATCCTTCCCGCCGGCAGCGCGGAGGCCGATGTCGAGGCACGGATGGCGCGCGAGATCGGCTTCGACCCCGACCTCTGGTTCGTCGAGATCGAGGACCGCGCTGGCCGCAGCTTCCTGGAAATTTCCGCCGACTAGCTTTTACGGGACGAGGCTTCGCCGGCCTTCGCGCCCGCCTGCGGCACGGCATGGGGCTGGGCGAAGCTGCGCATGGAGGGTGCCTCCTCGGCGCGCTCGCGGGCGGCCTTACGCATGCCCCGCCACGCGGCGACCAGATGCTGTGCACTGGCGAGCGGGAGCGAATCGAACATCTCAGCCAGCCGCGCCATGTCCTCGGTCGAGCGCCCGGCGACCGGGTGGAGGCGGAACAGCACGCGCGAGAGGATGGCGAAGGACAGGCCGAGCGCACGCGCCGCGACGGCCATGGACTGGCCGGTCTCGTCCGCCACGATGCGCCCGGCATTGTCCTCGCTGACGCCGAGCGCCCGCGCCAGCAGGGCGGCGAGGGCGCCGGTGCCGGTGTTTCGGGCGGCGTCGAGCAGCGCGTCGATGAAGCCCGGCGGCGGGACGGCCGGCCGCTCGGCCAGCGGCAGTGGCGGCAGGGTGACGAGGCGGGCGATGAGCGCGGCGCGCTCCTCCGGACCGGCCGCGAAGAATTCGGCGGAAGCGGCCAGGGCCGGCGCGGCCGGCGCTTCCTCCGGCGCGGGTTCGGCCATGACAGGCTCGGCGGCGTCGGGGAGAGGCGATTCGGGGAGGTCAGATTCGGGGAGGGCAACCTCCGCGACGACCGGCGCCGGGGCAACTTCCACCGAAGCAGGGGCGAGAAGCTCGGGCTCGGGCTCGCTCGCCGGCGCGGTCATTTCCCGTTCGGTGGCGATGGCGGGCAGATCGTTGTCGTCAGCTTCGACGTTCTCGGAAACGTTCTGCCCGGCGCGGTCTTGCTCGGCCATGGACAGGGAGAGGGCGCTTTCGAGCGCCTCGGGAAAGCCGGCAAGGGTCGGTGCGTCCCCGGCGTCGTCCTCCGGCTCGCCCGTCACCCTCTCTGCCTCCGTCCCGACGGTCGGCGCCTCTTCGACCCAGCCCGCCTCGCGGCGGCGATGGACGAGCGCGGCGAGGCGCTTGGCGAGGGAAGGGGAGACGTCGCGCCGCGCCGCGATCGCGGCGAGATGCGAGGGCGCGGCGGTCTCGGCGAGCATGGCGAGGTCGTCCTCGCCCAGCACCGGCGAGAGGCGCAGGAAAGGGCCGGCCAGCGAAAGCGGGGCGGTCGCCATGTAGAGCGCCAGCGCGCGCGGCACGGCGGGGTGCGGGGCCAACTCCCTCACATGTTTGGCGGCCACCGGCACGTCCACCGCCGCGATCAGGCGCGTAGCCAGCGTCACGAAACGCGCCTCCGCCGCCTCGTTGCGGACCGGATGCTTGAGGAACTCATGCACCAGCAGCCGCAGCATCTCCGGCCGCGTGTCCGGCGGCAGGCGGCGCGTCGCCTCGGTCGAATCGGAAGGGCCGGAGCCGGGCGTGGAAGTCATGGGCGGCGGGCTGCTCGCGATATGGCACTCGCGCTCCCGAGCGGGGGCGCGGAACCAAGCTAGGCGGCGAACGTTAGAAAGCCGTTAACCATAATCGCACGTACTGTCCGATATCAGGTCGAACGGTGGAGGGCGCGATGGGCGCGGTGGTGCCGTTTCCGATGTGCCGAATGCCCGCGAAGCCGCGCGGCGTCGATGCGAGTGCCGAGCCGGTGCGCGGGCCAGCGCAGGTCGTCATCCTGCCGGTGGTCCAGCTCATCCGCCATCCCGATGCGCCGGCGGCGCTTGCCGCAGGAGAGCGCCGAGAGCCGCTATGAGGCGGGCCCGCAACTGGCCAGTTCCATGCGCGCGCGCACCTCGTCGCGGGCGCCGCGCTCGCGCACCATGGCGCGGATGAGCACGATGCCCTCATTGCTCGGCGATTCGACGATCAGCCGGTCGGCGGCGGTGACTTCTTCATCCTCCGGCAGCGCGGCGCGCTGCTTGCCGTTCATCAGGTCGAGCTCGATGATGCTGCGCCCGGCCGAGCGGTCGTTGATCGCGTAGAAGGGCAGCCCGTAGCGCGTGTAGAACGAGACTGAGGTGTAGTCCTCGGTGGTCGGCACCCGCACCTTCAGCGGCCCGTCGCTGAGATCATAGAGGCACACCGCCGAGACGAAGGCGGGGTCGGTCGCCGGCAGCACCGCGCCGAGTGCGGAAGGGTCGTCGATTGCCGCGACGCGGTTGGGCTCTCCCACCGCCGAGAGGCGCGCATAGGCGTCCTGCTCGGAGAGGTAGGGCAGGATCAGCACCGCCACCAGATGCACGATGCCGCCCAGCACGAGGCCGGCGAGAATAGGCAGGATCAGCCGCTTCATGGGCAGCTCTCCGTCACCAGCGCGGGCATGACGGGGGCGTCGCTGGTGCGGCTCGCCAGGCCCACCGAGGTGTCGTAGAGCCGGACGGTGAGCACGATGCGGTCGCGCGCGCCGGTCGGCAGCCAGTTGCCCGGCCGGGCGCGCGGGCCGAGCGCGACGTCGAGCGTGCCGTCGCGGTTCCACACGACTTCGGCGCTGGTGAAATCGGTGCGGTCGGCGGCGTTCTCGATCAGCCGGCCCTGTCCATCGGTGACGGTCAGCGTCCAGAAGCGGGCCTGCGGCAGTTCGCCGGTCAGGCGGATGTCGCAGCGCCCGTCGAGCGCCCGCCCTGCCGAATCGGTGGAGGCGACGAAGGCGATGCCGTCCGCCAGCTCCAGCGGCAGTTCGCCGGCGCGGGCGAGGGCGGCGCGGGCATAGGGGTCGGCGGTCTCCGTGCCCGCCTTCGGCCAGGCCGCCCATGGCCCCGAGCGCACGAGGCCGGGCCCGTAGCCGTCCACCGTGGTGATCCAGGTGAGGCCGAGCCCGACGGCGGTGCCGATGGCGAGGGTCAGGATGAACAGCAGGGAACGCACGGGCGGCAGCTATCCGGTGGAACGGCGCCCGCCGGGCGCCATGGGAATGGGCGCCACATGGATGGGCGCAAGCGGAGGCGAGGTCAATTGGGCGAGGTCAATTGGGCGAGGTCGATCGCGGCGGGGTCAGTTGGCTCCGGTGAGGGCGACGCCGGTGACAGGTGACGGATCGGCGGCGGCGGTGGGACGGCGCACGGGCTGGGCGGCCGCCTCGCGCAGGCGGGCGGAGAGCGCCATCAGCCGCTCGGCGGCGGCCGGGCTCAGCGTCACCGGGCGCTGCACGCCGTCGATCTGCAGGGGCGAGGCCTGCGCCACCGCGCCGTCGAGCACGGGGGCTGGCTGGTTGCCCAGCCCCGGCGTCGGCTTGATCTCGATGCCCTGGTGGGCGAAGGCCATCACCTTCTGCCACGTCATCGCCGGCAGCGAGCCGCCGGTCATCTTGCGGGTGGAGGCGTAGTCGTCATTGCCGAACCAGATCGCCCCTACGTAATTACCAGTAAATCCAACAAACCAGGCGTCGCGGTAGGCGTTGGTGGTCCCGGTCTTGCCGGAGACCTTGGTGCCAGGGATCATGGCGCGGCGGCCGGTGCCGTTCTCCACCACGCTGTTCAGCATCGGGTTGATCATGGCGATGATCTCCGGCGGGATCACCTGATGGGGCTTCGGCCCGTTCTGCGCGAAGCTCCACACCGGCTCGCCGGCGGGGGTGCGCATCTCCACCACCGCATGGGGATCGACCGACAGGCCGCCGGAGGCGAAGACGGCGTAGCCGGTCGCCTGATCGAGCACGGTGACCTCAGCCGCGCCGAGCGGCAGCGCACGGGTGATCTTGAGCTCGCTCTTCACCCCCATGGCGTGGGCGAGGTCGACGATGCGCCCGCGCCCGATGGCCTCGGCGAGCTTCACCGCCACCGTGTTGAGCGAGCGGGTGAGCGCGTTGATCAGCGTGATCGAGCCGGCATAGGAGCGGCCGTAATTCTGCGGGCACCAGTTGCCGATGCAGATCGGCCCGTCCACCACGATGGTCTGCGGCTTGAACTTCCCCGTCATCAGCGCCGCCGTGTAGACATAGGGCTTGAAGGACGAGCCGGGCTGGCGCAGCGCGTCGGTGGCGCGGTTGAACTGGCTCTCGCCATAGTCGCGCCCGCCGACCATGGCGCGCACGGCGCCGTTCGGCTCCATCACCACCATGGCGGACTGGCTGGCGCCGTAATCCTTGCCGAACTGCTTCAGGCTGTCGCGTATGGCGGTGTCGGCGGCCTTCTGGATATTGGGGTCGAGCGCGGTGCGCACGATGAAGGAGCGCTCGGCGAAATCCTTGGGCAGCTTGTCGACGATGCGCTTCACCTGGTCGAAGGCGAAGTCGAGATAATATTCGGGCAGGTCGTCCTGCTTGCGGTCGACGGGCGTCGCCGGGTTGCGGCGGGCGCCGAACACCTGGCCCTCGGTCATGAAGCCGGCGTCGACGAGGTTGTCGAGCACGACGGAGGCGCGCCCGCGCGCGGCCGGCAGGTTCACATGCGGGGCGAAGCGCGAGGGCGCCTTGAACAGGCCGGCCAGCATGGCCGCCTCGGCGAGGTTCACGTCGCGCGCGGACTTGCCGAAATAATACTGCGAGGCCGCGTCCACGCCGAAGGCGCCGCCGCCCATATAGGCGCGGTCGAGATAGAGCTTGAGTATCTGGTTCTTGGTGAGGTGGAACTCCAGCCACAGTGCCAGGAACGCTTCCTTGATCTTGCGCTCGAGCGTGCGCTCGTTCGACAGGAACAGGTTCTTGGCAAGCTGCTGGGTGAGCGAGGAGCCGCCCTGCACCACGCCGCCCGCCCGCGCGTTCGACAGCACGGCGCGGAAGGTGCCGGGAATGTCGATGCCGAAATGCTCGTAGAAGCGCCGGTCCTCGGTGGCGAGCACCGCCTTTATGAGATGGTCGGGGAATTCCTCCAGCGGCACCGTGTCGTTGTGGCGGATGCCGCGCTCGCCGATGGTGTTGCCATAGCGGTCGAGGAAGGTGACGGACAGTTCGGCGCGCTTGAGCCAGTCGTCGGAGGTCTCGCGGAAGGCGGGCACGGCGAGCGCCAGCATCAGAACCGCGCCAACCGCGCCCCAGGTCATGCCCTCGGAAGCGAGCGAGATCGCCCAGCGGCCGGGGCCCTGCACGTTGAAGCGCTCGGTGAAGGCGACGAAGCTGTCCCAGCCCGAGCGCAGGCCGACGCCGCCATTGTAGATCGAACTGTCGATCCAGGAATCGACGGCGAGCAGCACATTGCGCAGGCGCCGGCGGAATCGCGACGGCGCGGGCCCACCCTCGGGGGCGGCCTGCGGCACGTTCTGCGGGGGCGCGTCGTCCTGCGGCGCGTCTTCCGGCTTATCGTTCGGCGTGTCGGTCAAGCACGTGCTCCAGCGGCGCTTCGCCCTTATAGCCGAGCCCATGCCCGCGCACGAGGGCGGGAAGAAGGCTCGCCAGAGCGAAGATGCGAGGCTATCTAAGGTTTGATTGCCGGTTCGTGAAGCGCGGACCGGCGCTGATCTTCATGGAAACCCATCGCGATGGCCGACGAAACCGGCGCGGGCGGCGAGACGCCGTTCTGGCGCGCCAAGTCTCTGGAGGAGATGAACCCCGCCGAGTGGGAAAGCCTGTGCGACGGCTGCGGGCGCTGCTGCCTCGTCAAGCTGCAGGACGAGGACAGCGACGCCATCGCCTATACCGACATAGGCTGCCAGCTTCTCGACGAATTCGGCTGCCGCTGCCGCGACTATCCCAACCGGCAGGCGCAGGTGCCGGACTGCGTGCGCCTGACGCCGGAGGCGGTGCGCTCGCTCGGCTGGCTGCCGCCGTCCTGCGGCTACCGGCTCGTCGCCGAGGGGCGCGACCTCTACTGGTGGCATCCGCTGGTCTCCGGCGATCCCGACAGCGTGCACGCCGCCGGTGTTTCGGTGCGCGGGCGCGTCGGCGCACTGGAGGATGAGGTGCCGCTGGAGGATTATCTCGACCACATGGTGCGCTGGCCGCTGCGCCTGCCGCGCGGCGCGCTGCGCAAATCCGCCGCCGTCGGCTCCGGGGCGGTGGCCAGCAAGGGGACGCGACGCTAGAGCGGCCGGGCCGTCGCCGGGGGGAGAAGGGTCTCGGAGAAGGTTCTCGGAGAGGAGCCTCGGGGAGAAATTTTCATGGAGAGCGTGACCGGCGGCTGCCTGTGCGGCGATATGAGGCTCGTTGCGAAGGGGCGCCCGTATCGCGTCGGGCTCTGCCATTGCCTTGACTGCCGCAAGCATCACGGGGCGCTGTTTCACGCCTCGGCAATCTTCCCGCAGGAGGCGGTAAGCATCGAGGGCGCCACGCGCGACTATGAGGGCCGTCACTTCTGCCCGCGCTGCGGCTCCTCGGTGTTCGGCCGCTCCGGGGACGAGATCGAGGTCAACCTCGGCGCGCTCGATGCACCCGATGGGTTCGTGCCGACCTATGAGCTGTGGACGGTGCGCCGGGAGAGCTGGCTCCCGGCCTTTCCGCTGGCGCACCGCTACGCGCGCGACCGCGACGACGAGAGCCGGCGCTCCGAGGATTAGGCCGCCGCCGTGCTCAGGGCGGGCCGCCGGGGCCGGCGCCGCCATGCTCGTCGGCAAAGTCGATGCCGGCCTGCGTCTCGGCGATGGCCTGACGCACCAGCTCGATGGCCCGTTCGCGGTGGCCGCCCTTGTTGGGCGTCGATTCCCGCAGCGAGGCGAGCGCGGCGTAGAGGTCGGACACCGCCCGCTCCATATTGCCCTGATAGGCGGAGGCCGGCAGCGCCGGCAGGGTGGCGAAGGCCACGGCGAGGGCACCGCCCGCCGCCAGCGTGGCAAGGTCGCGGCGGGTCATCGTTTCGTCGGTCATGTGAGGCTCCCGTACATCCCGGCATCCCGAGCATGGCGCCGTCGCCGTTCCGCGACAATGCCGCCCGCGATACCGTCGACGGGCTCAGAGCTCCAGCACGCTCCTGTCGACCTGCTCGATGTCCTTGGTGCCGGTCAGCGCCATGGAGACGTCGAGCTCGCGGCGCATGATCTCGATGGCCTTGGCGACGCCCGCCTGACCGCCGGCGGCCAGCGACCACAGGAAGGCCTTGCCCATCATGCAGCCCCGCGCGCCGAGCGCCCGCGCCTTGAGGATATCCTGACCCGACTGCACGCCGCCGTCGAACCAGACCTCGCTCGTGCCGCCGCCGATGGCGTCGACGATGCGCGGCAGCGCCTTGATCGAGGAGATGGCACCGTCGAGCTGGCGCCCGCCATGGTTGGACACCACGATGGCGTCCACGCCGGTGGCGGCGGCGATCTTCGCGTCCTCGACGTCGAGCACGCCCTTGAGGATGAGCTTGCCCGGCCAGAGCGAGCGCACCCATTCCACGTCCTTCCACGACAGGGAGGGGTCGAACTGGCCGGCGATCCACTGCGATAGGGTTGAGAGGCTGTCGCTTTCCTTGCGCACGGCGAGGTTGCCGAAGGAATGGCGCTTGCCCATCAGCACGCTGGCGATCCAGTGCGGTTTGGTGGCGATGTCGAGCGCGTTGGCGAGGGTGAGCCTGGGGGGAACGGAGAGGCCGTTCTTGATGTCCATGTGGCGCTGGCCCTGGATCTGCAGGTCGAGCGTCAGCACGAGGGCCGAGCATTTGGCGGCCTTGGCGCGCTCGATCAGCGATTCCGAGAATTTGCGGTCGCGCATCACGTAGAGCTGGAACCAGAAGGGCTTGTCCACCGCGCCCGCCACGTCCTCGATCGAGCAGATCGACATGGTCGAGAGGGTGAAGGGAATGCCGGCGGCCTGCGCGGCGCGGCAGCCATGGATCTCGCCGTCGCCGTGGAACAGGCCGGTGAGGCCGGTCGGCGCGATGGCGAGGGGGAGGGCGACCTTCTCGCCGATCAGGGTGGTGGCGGTGGAGCGCTCGGAGACGTCGATCATCACGCGCTGGCGCAGGCCGATGGCGGCGAGGTCCGCCTTGTTGGCGCGCAGCGTCGCCTCGTCATAGGAGCCGCGGTCGGCATAGTGGAAGATGGCGCGCGGCACCTTGCGCTTCGCGATGGCGCGCAGGTCCTGGATGCTGGTCACGGGAGCCATTGGCGGTCTCCAAGCCCGAAAAGGAATGCGGGGGAGGCTGATACGCCTCCCCCGGCACAGGTCAATGATGAATGACAAGGGCCGTGAACGGCCAGACATAGGCCTGCATCGTCACCAGCAGGCCGACCAGCACCGCCAGCGCCAGCGAGTGGAAGAACACGTAGCGCAGGATCACGCCTTCCTTGTTCAGCCAGCCGGTGGCGGTGGAGGCGACGACGATGGACTGCGCGTCGATCATCTTGCCCATCACGCCGCCCGAGGAGTTGGCCGCTCCCATGAGGATGGGCGAGAGGCCGAGCTGCTCGGAAGTGATGCGCTGGAGACCGCCGAACAGCACGTTCGAGGCCGTGTCCGAGCCGGTGAGCGCGACGCCGAGCCAGCCCAGCAGCGTGCCGAACAGCGGGTAGAACGGGCCGGACATCGCGAAGGCGAGGCCGAGCGTGGCGTCGAGGCCGGAGTAGCGGGTGAGGAAGCCCAGCGCCAGCATGATGGCGATGGTGGCGAGCGAGAAGCGCACCTTCCAGATCGTCTTGACGTAGATCTTCACCAGCGCGACCGGCGAGTAGCCCATCAGCAGGCCCGCGAGGACGGCGGAGGCGAAGATGCCCGAGCCGGTCATCGACAGGATGTTGAAGTTGAACACCGCCGCTTCCGCATGCGGCTGGGCGACGACCGGCGGCACCTTGAAGACGAGGTTGTGCAGGCCCTCGAAGGGGATCTTCTGGATGAACAGCGCGTCGAGCGCGGTTTTCACCTGCGGGATGCCCCAGGCGAAGACGAAGACGGTCAGGATGCCCCAGGGCAGCCACGCCTTGACGAGATCGCCGGTCGAGGGGCGCAGCGCGAGGTCGACGGGCTTGGCCGCCACGTCGGCGGAGCCGTCGTCGCCCTTGTAGTTGCGCAGCGCCGTCGAGGTCCATTCCTTCTTCGGCTTCCACACGCGCAGGAAGAGCACGAGGCAGACCATCGACACGATGGCCGCGACCACGTCGACCAGCCACGGGCCGTGGAAGTTGGAGACCAGGAACTGGGGAATGGCGAAGGAGACGCCGCAGACGAGGATCGCCGGCCATATCTCCAGCATGCCGCGCCAGCCCGCAAAGGCCCAGATCAGCCAGAACGGCACGATCAGCGAGAAGAAGGGAAGCTGGCGGCCGATCATCGCCGAGAGGTCGAGCAGGTCGAGCCCGGTGACGGCGGCGAGCGCCACTACCGGAGTACCTAGAGCGCCATACGCGACCGGGGCGGTGTTGGCGATCAGCGACAGGCCCGAGGCGGCGAGCGGCGAGAAGCCCAGCCCGATCAGCAGCGCGGCCGTCACGGCGACGGGCGTGCCGAAGCCGGCCGCGCCTTCGAAGAACGCGCCGAAGGAGAAGGCGATCAGCAGGAGCTGCAGGCGGCGGTCGCCGGTGATGCCGGCGATGGAGTGCTGCAGCGTCGTGAACGAGCCGTTGGTTTCCGTGAGCTGATGCAGGAAGATGATGTTGAGGACGATCCAGCCGATCGGCATCAGGCCGTAGGCCGCGCCGTAGCCGGCGGCGAGGCCCGCCTTGTCGGCCGGCATGCCGAAGATGAACACGGCGATGACGAAGGCGGCGACGAGGCCAGCGAAGGCCGCGACATGCGCCTTCATGTGCAGGAAGCCGAGGCCGACGAGCATGACGACGATCGGCACGGCCGCCAGCAGCGTCGACAGCGCCATGCTGCCGAACGGATCGTATACTTGGTTCCAGGTCACGGGCGTTTCTCCGGGGAGGAATTCGGTGCAGGGTTGTTCCCAGCTTGTGCCGGATTGGGCCCGGGCTCTGCCGTGCCAGCCCTCCTTCTGGTAAGGAGGTTACAATGGAGTGCCGCTTGGTAAGTTTGTCTTACCATTCAAGTCAATTGGTCCGCCGATGCAACTTTGGTTTTAATGACCTAACGGAAACTCATAAAATTCCGTAGTAAAAACAAAGGGGAGGTTCGTTCCTTGGAACGATTGCGTACACCGAAGCTGGCGGAATCCATCGCCGAGCATATTGAGCGGCTGATCCTCGAAGGCGTGCTGCGGCCGGGCGAGAAGCTCGCCAGCGAGCGCGACCTCGCCGAGCGGCTGGAGGTTTCCCGCCCGTCGCTGCGCGACGCGCTGGAGATGCTGGAGCAGCGCGGCCTGCTGGCCACCAGCCGCGAGGGCACCCGCGTCACCCAGTTCCTGTCCGGCCTGACCGAGCCGCTGGCGGGATTGCTGCAGTCCAACGAGCGGGTGACGGCGGATTATTTCGAGTACCGCGCGGCGGTGGAGCGCACGGCGGCCGGGCTGGCGGCGGTGCGTGCCACCACGCCGGAGCGCGAGGCGATCCGCGAGTGCCTCGCCGAGATGGAGGCGGCGCATCAGGCGCAGAACGCCGACCGTGAGGCGGAGGCCGACATCGAGCTGCACCGGCTGGTCTACGGCGCCTCGCACAACCTCGTCATCCTGCATGTGATGCGGGCCTTCTCGGAGATGCTGCGGCGGGACATCTTCTTCAACCGCACCAGCCTGTTCGAGGTCGCCGCCTTCCGTAACGCGCTGCTGGAGCAGCACCGGGCCATCGGCGAGGCGGTGGTGGCGGGCGACGCGGCGCGGGCCGAGAAGGCGACGCACGACCACCTGACCTTCGTGAACGACACGGTGGAGCGCACCCGGCAGGACGCGGCGCGGGCCGATCTCGCCGTGCGCCGGCTCACCCGCTCGACGCTGCTGGGGAGCTGATCCGCGCCCTCAGGCGCCGGGATGCTCGGCCACGGCGTCGGCCCGGCCGAGCCGGATGACGCCGAGCACCAGCGCGCAGCCGATGCCGATGACCGCCGCGCCGGCCATTTGCGGCAGCGACAGCGGCTCGTCGAGCAGCAGCGTGCCGATGGTCACGGCGACCGCCGTCACCGCGAACTCGACGCTGATGGCGCGCGTCGGGCCGATGGAGGCGATGAGGCCGAAATAGGCGACATAGGTCATCGCGCTCATCAGCGTGCCGGCGATGAGCAGCATCAGATAGTCGTGCGCCACCGGCACGGTGGGGATCGGCACCACGGCAAGAAGGGGCAGGGTGAGCAGCCCGCCGACGAGGAAGGCGCCGATCGTGACCTCCCACGAGCCGGCGCTGGACAGGCGCCGCCCGGCATAGACGCTGCCGAACGCCGCCGACAGGGTGGAGGCGATGGTCGCCGCGCAGCCGACGAGGAAATCCGGCGTCACCGGCCGCGCGGGAAAGCCGACCAGCAGCACCACGCCGATGATGCCGAGCGCGATGCCGACGACCCCGCCCGGCCGGATCGGCTCGACCCGCCAGAGCCGGGCGATCAGCATCGAGAAAAGCGGGATGGTGGCGACGAGGATCGCCGACATGGCGGTGCCGATGCGCGGCAGGCCGTAGGAGATCAGCGTGAGCTGCGCCGCCACGGTGAAGGCGCCCACCACCAGCAGCGGCCGGATGCCGAAGCTGAAATCGAGCTTCCGGCCGACGAGCCGGGCGGCGAGGAACAGCGTGCCGGCCGCCAGGAACGAACGCAGTGCCACCGAGCCGGCCCAGCCGAAGGCATGGATGATGTGGGTCATCACCACGAAGGAGGCACCCCATGTCACCGCCAGGAAGACGTAGGAGGCAATGTCTCTGGGGGTCATGCGCGGGCACCGTGGAGCGAGGCGGCTCACGCGGCCGGATCGCGCGCGGACCGTAGATCGCCGCGCGCCGGTGTCAATGCGTTCCGTGGGAGAGGGCGCGGGCGCCCGCGCGATCCCGTGCCGGGGCGGCTTCGACCGGGCGTCGGCGGGCCGCGCCGATCGCTTTCGCATCGCGCCGGCGCGCCCGGCTCGCAGATGCGGGTCGTAATTCGTCCGAAAGCGAGGAACTGGCAGCCTTCGTGGAGGTATTTCGCGTGAAAACGTCACGCATCCGTGCCTACAATCGCCCGTTGCGCCGGGGATGGGCGGGATGCGCGAGGATCGCATAAGGCAGGCGCTGGACCGCTGCTACGAGGCCGTCCTCGCGCCCGGCCTGTGGGCGGACGCGCTGCACGAGCTGGCGCAGGCCTTCGGCGGCGCGGCGATGATGTTCTATCCCTATGAGCGGGACCTCTCCGCCTCCGACCCGCGCGACCCGCGGCGCAGCCTCTCCAAGGTGCCGATCTCGCACGAATATATGGAGGTGGTGGAGGAATACGAGCGCAGCCGCTGGTATCTCAACCACTACCGCGCCGAGCGGGGGCTGCCGCTGATGGTGGCGGGACGCTCCGTCGTGATCGAGCACCAACTTGCCACCGACGAGGAACGCCGGCGCTCGCGGCACTATAACGACCTGTATCTGCGCTTCGGCTTTCCCGGCTATGCGATGATCAACGTGCCGATGGTCGACCAGAGCTGGTGCATCCCCATGCTGCGCGCGAACCGGCAGGAGCACTTCAACCCGGAGGAGGCGGCCTATATCAGCCGCTTCGTGCCGCAGTTCCGCCGCCTGATCAGCCTTTCCGACAAGCTGGAGTTGGAGAAGGCACGCGCCGCCACCACCGGGCTCGACGCGGTGAACGCGCCGGCCGCGCTGATCGACTGGCGCGGCCAAGTGCATTCGCTGAACGCCGGCGCCGAGGCGCTGCTGGGGCCGGACCTGCACCTGGTGCGCGGCGTGTTGGCGCCGGCCGACCGCAGAAGCAATGCCGCCCTGCAGGCGATGATCCGCAACGCGTTGCGGGTCGACCGCACGGCGGTCGCCAGCATGCAGCCCTCCTCGCTGATCGCCCGGCGCGGCGGACGGCCGATCCTCGCCGAGGTGCTGCCGCTGTCCGGTATTTTCTGCGACCTGTTCAACCATGCGCAGATCCTGCTGCTGCTGACCGACCTCGCCCGGCTTCCCGTGCCGCGCGAGGAGCGGCTGCGCGTCGCCTTCGGGCTGACGCTCGCCGAGGCCCGGCTGGCGGTGCGCCTCGTCGCCGGCACCGAGCTGCGCGCGGCGGCCGACGAACTCGCCGTCAGCTACGAGACCGCACGGGTGCGCCTGCGCGTGATCTTCCAGAAGACCGGCACCCACCGGCAGGGCGAGCTGGTGGCGCTGCTGTCGCGGCTGGCGCGGTGAAGCCTGCCGAATTTCGGGAAGCGGCTCAGCCCGCCGCGCGCTGGCCGGCGAACTGGCCGCCATAGCCGCGCTGGGGCACGCCGAGCGTCTGCTCCAGTATGAGCTGGCACACCTTCATGCCGGCGCGCAGGCGGATCGGGCGGGGGCCGAGATTGATGATTTCGAGCTGGATGCGCCCGGTCGAGCCGGCATGGATGGTCGGCGCGGTGAGGTGGACGATGAGGCCGATGCGGGCGAGCGAACTCTTGCCCTCGACGCGGGCGGCGAGCCGCGCCCCGGCCCGCAGGTCCACCCGCTCCAGCGTCCAGCCGAGCACCAGACGGCCGGGATCGAGCACGAAGCCGGCCTCGCCGATCTCGATATCGTCGGCCATGCGGGCGATGGCTTCCTTGAAGGAATAGCCCGGCCCGGCCGGGTCGATCACCGGGTCTTCGCCCTCGGCGGGGTCGCGGTAGAGGGTGAGGCGGGAATCGAGGCGCAGGTCGACGCCGTTGGGCGCATAGAACTCGGCCGGCGGCGGCGGCTCGATGGCGACGGAGCCCTCGGCCATGGCGTCGAGAATGTCGCGGTCGGTCAGGATCAAGGCAAGCTCTCTCGCAGGATCGGCACAACCCCCGGATCGGTAACATGGTTCCCCGGCAGGGGGAACGGCGCGCGGGTGTCGCAGGGCCGGTTGAACGGCTTTCGCGCGCAACTTCACGGAGGGGGGTGCAACAAAATCTGTGCAATCCTGCAATCATTTGGGCTTGAGCATTTTGCGCTGCCGCACGAGTTTAGGCGCCGACATGGCGCCCGCCCGCCGGCGCCGCAAGTGGAGTTGCCCCGACATGACCGACCGTCCCAAGCTTCTCGCCATCTCCGGCAGCCTGCGCGCCGCCGCCTTCTCCACCGCGGTGGCGCACGCCCTGAAGGACGCCGCCGCGCCCAAGGCCGACGTCACCGTGCACCTCCTCAACGACGTGCCCTTCTACAATCAGGACGAGGACGGCGAGACGCAGCCGGCGGCCGCGGCGGCGCTGCGCGCGGCGATGGCGGCGGCGGACGGCGTGATCTTCATCTCGCCGGAATATAATTACGGCACCTCGGGCGCGCTGAAGAACGCCATCGACTGGGGCTCGCGCCCCTATGCCAAGGGCGCGCTGCTCGGCAAGGCGGCGCTGGTCGTCACCTCCTCGCCCGGCTCCACCGGCGGCATCCGCGCGCAGGCGCAGGTGCGTGAATCGCTGTCGGCGGCGGGCGCGCGCGTCGTCACCTATCCTCACCTCGCCATTCCCAATGTCGGCGACAAGGTGAAGGACGGCGCCTTCACCGACGAGAAGACCAAGGGCTTCGTGCTCGGCGGCGTCGACGCGCTGCTGCGCGAGATCCGCCTCCTCAAGCTCGCCGCCGAGTGAGAGACCGGCGGGTGGGGGCTTGAGCCTGCCGCCCGCCCGGTCACTATGGGCGCCCCGCACCCGGAGCGCGCCATGATGTCCACTCTCCCGCTTTCCCGCCGCCTTCGCTGCCTTGTGCCGCTGCTGGCGGGGGCGCTGCTCGCCGCCGGTGCCGCCGCTGCCGAGCCGGTGGCCCGCGCCAAGGTGGAGGCCGCGCTGCCCGCGCTCGACGCGCAGGCGGCCAAGGCGGTGGCGGACGGCCTCGTGCCGGGGCTCGCCATCGCCGTCGTGCAGGGCGACGCGCTGCTGTTCGCCAAGGGCTATGGCCTGCGCGAGGCCGGCAAGCCCGGCGCGGTCGACGCCGACACGGTGTTCCAGCTCGCCTCCTTCTCCAAGCCGATCACCGCGACGGTGGTGGCCGCGCTGGTCGGCGACAAGGTGCTGGACTGGGACACGCCGGTGGCGGCGCTCGACCCGACCTTCCAGCTCAAGGACGCCTACCCGACCCAGCAGGTGAGCGTGCGCGACCTGCTTTCTCACCGCTCCGGCCTGCCGGGCGATGCCGGCAACGAGCTGGAGGCGCTCGGCTTCGACCGCGCCACCATTCTCCATCGGCTGCGCTTCGTTCCGCCTTCGTCGAGTTTCCGGGCGGGCTATTCCTATTCGAATTTCGGCTTCACCGCGGGGGCGGTGGCCGCCGCCGCGCCGACCGGCAAACCGTGGGAGGAGGTGGCGCGCGAGAAGCTGTTCGCCCCGCTCGGCATGGCCTCCACATCGGCGCGGCATGCCGATTTCATCGCCTATGAGAACCGCGCCGAGCTGCACATCGGCGGCGCCGGCCGCTGGGCGGCGAAGGTGACGCGCCAGCCGGACGCGCAGGCGCCGGCGGGCGGCGTCTCCTCCACTGCGCGCGATCTCGCGCAATGGCTGCGGCTGGAACTGGCCGGCGGCCTGTTCGAGGGCCGGCGGCTGATCCCGCAAGCCGCGCTGGCGGCGACGCACCAGCCGCTGATGACGCGCGGCAACAATCCGGTGACGGGCGCGGCCTCCTTCTACGGGCTCGGCTGGGTCGTCGAATATGGCCGGCACGGGGTGAGCTGGGGCCATGCCGGGGCCTTCAGCGTCGGGGCGCGTACGCTGGTGACGATCTACCCGGATGCCGATATCGGCATCGTGGTGCTGGCCAATGCCTTCCCCACCGGCGTGCCCGAGGGGCTGGCGGACGATTTCTTCGACCGCGTGTTCGGCACGCCGGGCAGGGACTGGATGGGCCCGTGGAACGCCGCCTATGAGGGGATGTTCGCGCCCGCGCTCGCCGCCGCCAGGGCGCGCTTCGCTCCGCCCGCGCAGGCGCTGCCGGGCGCGCCCTCCGCCGCCTATGAGGGGCGCTACGCCAATGCCTATGTCGGCGGCGCGCAGGTGCTTGCTGCGGGCGGCGGGCTGGAACTGCGGCTCGGCCCGGACGGGCAGGCGCGCTTCCCGCTCACCCATTTCAGCCGGGACGTGTTCCTCTACTACCCCACGCCCGAACTGCCGGAGATGCCCTCCGCAGTCACCTTCACGCTGGGCGCCGATGGCCGGGCGGCTTCGCTGACGCTGGAGGATTTCGACGGCTTCGGGCTGGGAGTGCTGGCGCGGGAGTGAAGGGGGCCGGGCGGAGCCTCGTCGCGCTGTCTCATCCCTCCTTGCGCCGTCATGGCCGGGCTTGACCCGGCCATCCACGTCTTGCCGCCGGGCGCTCGACCGAAGTCGTGGAGTCCCGGCTCAAGCCGGAGATGACGGCTCCAGGGCCAAGTCGCAGCTATTCCGCCACCATATAGGAATAATATCCGATACCGATCGAGGCTGCCGGGAATCCGCCTGGCGCCCCACAGATGTGGGTTGTGGGCAAAGGAAACTGATCCACCATTGCTACGCTGGCCGGTTGCCGGTCGAAGCGGCGCCGCCGGGGATGCGAGCGAAAAGCGGGGGCGGATGATGAGGTGGGGGTCGCTTCGGGTCACGGCCAGAGCTCTGGCGCCGGCCGTGCTCTTCCTTGGCGCGGGCGCCGCCGTCGCGGGCGACATGAGCCTCTACAAGCATGTGCCGACGACCCGCCTGGACGTGCGCGAATGCACCTATGAGGACGCCGGCGCCGTGCAGGCCTCCTGCAAATATATCGAGGTCGGCTCTATCGACGGCTGGCTGACCTCGCAACAGGAGGACGAACTCAAGCTGGTGGGGCTCGACAAATACTGGAACAACGCCGGCACCTATCTGAAATTCGCGGGAACCGCCTGCGCGCGCGGCGACACTTCGCAGGGCGCGCGCGACGTGGCGATGGGGCGCGGCAAGGAACTGGTCAAGGCGCTGATCGAAGCCTTCGAGCAGGACAAGCTGACCGAGGAGATGCGCAAGCACGCCTCCTATCGCGAGGTGGATGGCGGCTGGCATTGCGTCGACACACCGAATACCCGGGAGGCGCAGGCGCCGCGCGATCCGTTCGAAATGAGCGAGGAGCATCTCGGCGGCTTCGCCGAGGTGATGGCGCAGGAGGAACGCGAGCGTGAGGAGAGCCGCCGCGCCGCCGAACGTGCCCGCACCGCGACCTTCATTCTCCACAATGACGACCGCTACACGGTCGGGCTGCAATTCTTCTCAAAGAGCCGCCGGCACTTCTGGCCGGCGGCGGACCGGCAATACAGGCTCGCCGTCGAGGAGACGTACCGCCTTTCCTGCCAGCCCGGCGAGAAGATCTGCCTCGGCGCCTGGCGCGACGGCCAGACCCGGCAATGGGGCGTGGGGCGCGACGGCAGGTCGGGCTGCGAGAACTGCTGCACCACCTGCGGCAACACGCTGGAGACGCGGCTGAACGACGCCGGGGAGGACGCCTATCCCCAGACCAGCGGAGGCGGTGGTGGCGGCTCCGTCGTCAACGACCTCGGCAACATCATCACCGGGGTGGGGCTCGGCATCGACATCTTCAATACGCTGAACGGGGGCGGGGGAGGCGGCGGCGGTGGAGGGGGCTACTCGCCGCCGCCGCCAACCCCTCGCGGCCGCGACTATCGGCCGAGCGGTATTTCGCGCTAGCGCACGGCGCACATCGAAGATTGTAGGAAAATAGTCCTTGACAGCGCGACGCTGGCGGGGTAGCTTTCCTTCATGCTCCACAGTTGTGTCGAGGGCGGGCCTTCGGTGCCGGGGCGACAGGGATTTCCGGCGCTGCCGCACGGCGCGCCTCCGGCCTTCGGGCCGGCTTTCCTATCCGGGCTCATCGGCGGAGGTGGCATGTCGGCAGGGCGCAGCGCCCCGAGCGGGCGGAACATCTCGCCGGCCGCCCTCGTCGAGGCGCGGCGGCTCTATGAGGAAACGGCCGTTCCGGTGGAGAGCATCGCGGTGCTCCTCGGTGTCCACAAGACCACCATTTTCCGCCATGCCCGCCGCGAGGGATGGCGCTCGCGCCGGCTCGACTCGCCGTCGCGGCCGCTCGCCCTGGCCGGCAGGCCGGCGCCGCCGCCCGCTTCGGCCGCCGTCCACTATCCGACGGCGGCCGAAGCGGGCGGGGAGACCGCCCCGCGCCGCGCGCTGATCGGGCGGCTGATCCACCGCATCGAGGCCGAGATCGCCGCCATCGAGCGGTTGATCGGGCTCGGCGGCGGCGCGGCCGTGACGCCGGAGGCGAGCCCGGCCGATGCCGAGCGCGCGGCGCGAACGCTCGCCGTGCTGGTGCGCACGCTGCGCGAGCTGGCGGCGTTGGACAAGGCCGGGCCGGACGGGGACGAGGATGACGCCAGCCGCGATGCCGACGCCTTCCGACGCGAGCTTGGCGACACGCTTGAGCGCGTGCTGGCGGGCCGGGAAGCTTCCTGATCTCGTCGCCGCGCTGCCGCCGGACACCACGCAATGGCTGCTGCATCACTGGCCGCTGCTCGGCCGGCCGGCGCAGCTTCCGCCGCGCGCGGCGCAGGGCGGCGGGGACTGGCTGACCTGGCTGGTGCTGGGCGGGCGCGGCGCCGGCAAGACGCGGGCGGGCGCCGAATGGGTGCGCGCGCTGGCGCTCGGCCGTGAGCCCGCGCTGTTCGGCCCGCCGGCCCGGCGCATCGCGCTGGTGGCGGAAAGCCTTGCCGACCTGCGCGAGGTGATGGTGGAGGGCGTCTCGGGCCTCCTCGCCGTGCATCCGCGCGCCGAGCGCCCGAGCTGGGAGCCGACGCGCCGGCGCCTCGAATGGCCGAACGGCGCCATCGCGCAGGGCTTTTCCGCCGACGACCCGGAAAGCCTGCGCGGGCCGCAATTCGACGCCGCCTGGTGCGACGAGATCGCCAAGTGGCGCTACGCGCAGGCCGCCTTCGACATGCTGCAGTTCGGCCTTCGGCTCGGCCCCCGGCCGCGCCAGATGGCGACGACGACGCCGCGCCCGACCGCGCTGGTGCGTGCGCTGCTCGCCGACCCGCGCACGGCCGTCACGCGCATGGGTACGGCGGAGAACGCCGCGCATCTGGCGCCCGGCTTTCTGCAGACCGTGGCCGGCCGCTATGCCGGCACCCGGCTCGGCCGGCAGGAGCTCGACGGCGAACTGATCGAGGACCGCCCCGACGCGCTGTGGAACCGCGCCGCGCTGGAGGCGGGACGGGTGAGGGCGACGCCCGAACTGATGCGCCGCATGGAACGCATCGTGGTGGCGGTCGACCCGCCGGCCTCCTCAAGCAAGCGGGCCGATGCCTGCGGGCTGGTCGCGGCGGGCATCGACGCGGAGGGCCTCGTGCATGTGCTGGCCGATGCCAGCGCGCAGGGGCTGACGCCGAACGCCTGGGGCGCGCGGGCGCTCGCCCTGTTCCACGAGCTGGAGGCCGACCGCGTGGTGGTGGAGGTCAACCAGGGCGGGGAGATGGTGCGCACCATCCTCGCCGGCCTCGACCCGGCCGTGCCGGTGACGGAAGTGCGTGCCACGCGCGGAAAGTGGCTGCGTGCCGAGCCGGTCGCCGCGCTCTACGAGCAGGGCCGCGTGCGCCATGCCGGCGCGTTTGCCGAACTGGAGGACGAACTCTGCGATTTCGGCCCCGGCGGCCTGTCGAGCGGCCGCTCGCCCGACCGGCTGGACGCGCTGGTCTGGGCCGTCACCGCGCTGGCGCTCGCCGGCAAGGACGCCGCGCCGCGCGTGCGGCGGGTGTGAGGGACTCGGGCGCCTCGATGCCCATGTCGGCATGTCATTGCCGTCATCCCGGACGGCCTTGTTTCAAACCGGAGCCCTTCGATGAAGCTCTTCTCCTTCCGCCGTGCCGCGCCGGACACCAAGGCGTCGCGGGCGCAGGCGCTGGTGGCGCTGCTCTCCGGCCAGCGGCCGCAATGGACGCCGCGCGACTATGGCGCGCTGGCCCGCGAGGGCTACCAGCGCAATGCCATCGCCCATCGCTGCGTGCGGCTGATCGCCCAGAGCGTCGGCGAGGTGCGCCTCGTGCTGATGGAGGAGGGGCGCGAGATCCTCGCCCATCCCCTTCTCGACCTGATGGCGCGGCCCAATGCGCGGTTGTCCGGGTCGGGCTTCATGGAGGCGCTGGCGAGCCATCTGATGATCGCCGGCAACGCCTATGTGGAGGCGGTGGCGCTGGGCGGCGCGCCGCGCGAGCTGCATGTGCTGCGCCCCGACCGCATGCGGGTGGTGCCGGGCACCGATGGCTGGCCGCAGGCCTATGACTACACGGCCGGCGGGCGCACCGTGCGCTTCGCGCAGGAGGGGGCCGGGCAGCTTGTCGCACCCATCCTGCATGTCGCGCTGTTCAACCCGCTCGACGACCATTACGGCGCCCCGCCGCTGGAGGCGGCGCAGGTGGCGCTCGACCTGCACAACGCCGCCGGCGCCTGGAACAAGGCGCTGCTCGACAATGCCGCGCGCCCCTCCGGCGCGCTGGTCTATGGCGGGGCGGGCAACCTCTCCGACGAGCAGTTCGACCGGCTGAAAGAGGAGCTGGAGGCGAATTTCGCCGGTGCCGCCAATGCCGGCCGGCCGCTGCTGCTGGAAGGCGGGCTCGACTGGCGCCCGCTCTCGCTGACGCCGAAGGAGATGGATTTTCTTGAGGCGCGCAACGCGGCGGCGCGCGAGATCGCGCTCGCCTTCGGCGTGCCGCCCATGCTGCTCGGCATTCCCGGTGACGCGACCTACGCCAATTACGCCGAGGCGAGCCGGGTGCTCTGGCGCCAGAGCGTGCTGCCGCTGGCGCGCCGGCTGGCCGGCGAGCTGTGCCAGTGGCTGGCGCCCGCCTTCGGCACCGCGCGGCTGTCGCTGGAGCCCGATCTCGACGCGGTGGAGGCGCTGCACGGCGAGCGCGAGGCGCTGTGGCGCCGGGTAAGCGAGGCCAGTTTCCTCACCGACGACGAAAAGCGCCAGGCGGTGGGTTACGGGGCGGGCGGGTAGCGCGATTTACCTTCACCCGTGTCCCGGACAAGTGATGCCGGAGGCGGAACGCCGATCCGGGGGCCAGCGAAAAGGTTTCGGCCGAAGAGTCTCTGCTGGACCCCGGATCGGCGCCACGCAGCGCGTGGCTTGTCCGGGGAACGGCGCACTTGCCTCGGCACGCGATCCCGGCTCTTCGCTTCGGCCGGGATGACGACCAGACGCGTCGGAAGGCGCCCGCGCAGGGAGGCAAACCATGCAGACGCTCTTCACCGCCTTCTCGCAGAAGGCCGACATCGCCCATCTCGCTTTGCTGCTGTGGGCGCTCGGCGCGTCGGCGCTGGCGGCGGCGGCGATGCGCGAGCTCTCCGCCGCCGCGCGCCGCTTCGACGAATTCGTGCGCGAGATCGCGCGCTTCAACGCCCTGTTCGGAGACGAGAAATGACGTCGAAACCCCGCATCCGGGCCTTCCTGCCCGGCGGCTTCTACGGGCTCGCGCCCCGGCTGCCGGCACCGCACCGCGCCGGCGAGGCACCGCAGGTGTTCCGCCAGTTCGGCCGCACGCTCGACCGGACCTTCGGCCGGCTGGAGCGCACCGCCGCCACCCGCCGCGCCGGGAGCGGGGGAGACGGCGCATGAGCGGGCGGGTGGAGATGCTCGCCTGCCACGGCGCGCCGCCGCTGCAGACCAAGGCGCAGGCCGGCGCGCTCGCCAGTGTCGCTCCGGACGGCAGCTTCGAGGGCTATGCGGCGCTGTTCGGCCGCGTCGATCTCGGCCGCGACCTGATCCTGCCCGGCGCCTTCGCCCGCTCGCTCGCCGAACGCGGGGCCGGCGGGGTGCGCATGCTGTTCCAGCACGACCCGGCCGAGCCGATCGGCACCTGGCTGGAACTTGCCGAGGATGCGGTCGGGCTGCGCGTGCGGGGCCGGCTGGCGCTCGATGTCGCCCGCGCCCGCGAGGTGCTGGCGCTGATGCGCGCCGGGGCGCTCGACGGGCTGTCCATCGGCTTCCGCACGGTGGAGGGGCGCACCGATCCGCGCACCCGGGTGCGCCGCCTCTCGCATATCGACCTGTGGGAAGTGTCGATCGTGACCTTTCCCATGCAGCCGGACGCGCGGGTCGCCTCGGTGAAGCGCGGCGACGGCACGCTCGCCTCGACCATACGCCGCGGCGCCCGCCGCCTGCGGGCCCTGCCGGGGTCGCGGCCGGCGATGGCGTGAGGGGTACGGGCTGCGGGATCGGCGCGTAGCGCCCGTGTCCCGGCCCAGCGACGCCGAGGCGGAGCGCCGCGCCGGGACCCAGCGAAAGGGTTCGGCCGAAGATTTCCCCTGGACTCCCGGATCGGCGCCACGCGACGCGTGGCTTGTCCGGGGAACGGGGGCGCTTTCGTTCGTTTTTCCCAAACAGGACATGAACCACATGCAGCCGAGCAATCCCTCACCCGAGATGAAGTCCGTCGGCCCCGAGGTCTCGGCGGCCTTCGAGGAGTTCATGGGCGCCTTCGAGGCGTTCAAGGACGCCAACGACCAGCGGCTTGGCGAGCTGGAGCGGCGCGGCGGCGACGCCGTGACCGCCGACAAGGTGGAGCGCATCGGCGCCGCGCTCGACACGCAGAAGGCGCTGATCGACGAGCTGGTGCTCAAGGCCCGCCGCCCGGCGCTGGGCGGGGGCGGCGACCTCGCGAACGATCTGGCGGCGCGCGAGCACAAGAACGCCTTCGAATCCTATGTGCGTACCGGCGAGGCGGCCGGGCTGAAGCGGCTGGAGGCCAAGGCGCTTTCCGCCGGGGTCGGCGCGGACGGCGGCTACACCGTGCCGCACGAGACCGAGCGCGAGATCGGCCGCCGGCTCACCGCGCTGTCGCCGATCCGCGCCATCGCCGATGTGCGCACCATTTCGCAGGGCACCTACAAGAAGCCGTTCATGACCTCCGGCCCGGCGGTCGGCTGGGTCGCCGAGACCGGCGCCCGCGCGCAGACCGCCAGCCCGGTGCTGGACGAACTCGCCTTCCCGGCGATGGAGCTCTACGCCATGCCGGCGGCGACGCAGACGCTGCTGGACGATACGGCGGTCAATATCGACGAGTGGCTGGCCATCGAGGTGGAGGCCGCCTTTGCGAGCCAGGAGGGCTCCGCCTTCATCGCCGGCGACGGGGTGGGCAAGCCGAAGGGGTTTCTCGCCTATGACAGCGTGGCGGAGAACGCCTGGACGTGGGGCAAGCTCGGCTTCGTCGCCACCGGCGCGGCCGGCGACTTTCCCGCCGCCAGCCCCTCCGACCCGCTGGTCGATCTCGTCTATGCGCTGAAGGCCGGCTACCGGCAGAACGGCAGCTTCGTGATGAGCCGGCGCACGCAGGGCGCGGTGCGCAAGCTGAAGGACGAGAACGGCCAGTATCTGTGGGCGCCGCCCACCGCGCCGGGGGCGCAGCCGAGTCTGCTCGGCTTCCCCGTGCACGAGGCGGAGGACGTGCCGGACATCGAGGCCGGCAGCCTCTCCATCGCCTTCGGCGACTTCCGCCGCGGTTATCTCGTGGTCGACAGGGCCGGGGTGCGGGTGCTGCGCGATCCCTATTCCGCCAAGCCTTATGTGCTGTTCTACACCACCAAGCGGGTGGGCGGCGGCGTGCAGGATTTCGACGCCATCAAGCTGCTGAAGTTCGCGGCCTGAACAGAAAGAAAGGGCGCTCCCTCGCGGGAGCGCCCCCTTTTTCGACGACGGTCAGTCAGTCGGTTCAGTCCGTCAGGCGTCCGCTCACTTGGTCGAGCGGGCGTTCTGCTCGACGGTCTGGTTGATGTAGGCGTCCGACACGGTGGGGGTGTTGACGGTCGCGTTGCGGCCTTCGACGACCTGCGCCTGAGCCGGCGGGCTGATGCGGGTATAGAGGGTGGCATCGCGGCCGGCGGCCTGCGCGGCGACGGAACCGAGCGTGGCGAAGGCCACGGCGGCGAGAACGATCTTGTTCATGGTAAGCACTCCTGGAGTTTAGGCCGGCGCGCGCTCGAACGGGGCGCCGGGATCGGGCGAATGCCCGTGGAGGGAAGGTCGGGGCGGCCGGTCCGGGTCAGACCCGGGCCGGCCGAGCCGTTCACTTGGTCGAGCGGGCGTTCGCCTCGACGCTCTGGGCGATGTAGGCGTCCGAGCCGGCCGGGGCGGACACGGCCGCATTGCGGCCCTCGACGACCTGCGCCTGCGTCTGGGCCGGCGGGCTGATGCGGGTATAGAGGGTGGCATCGCGGCCGGCAGCCTGCGCGGCGACCGAACCGAAGGTGGCCAGAGCCACGGCGGCGAGGATGATCTTGTTCATGGTAAGCACTCCTGATGGTGGGTGGGCGGCCCGTTTCGGCCGCGCCGTTTTCATGAGGAGAAGCTAATCCCGGCATCGGCGCAGCGCCAATTGTGTTGCGGCGCACATAAGTTTGCATTAATGCAAACAACTCTGCGTGTTCGACTCTGGCGAAAGCCAGATTGAGTGCCTACCAACGACCCTTTCCGATAAGATCGTATGCGCTGGAAACGTAGCGTCCCGCTGGGCCGGGCGCGCCTGCGGCCGCCCCCCGTCAGGGCCCTGTAAAAAGGTGCCGGCCTGCCATCTTTCTTAAGATAGCGACGCTTTCGGGCGCCTGCGGCGCCTCGTCAGCGCGCGATTCCCCGCACCGTGGCGTCGATCCAGGCGCGTTGCGGGCCGACCAGCGTGGCGCCGGTGACGCCGCCGCAGCCGCGCGCGCCGCCCGCCGCCGTCGACCAGCCGATGATTCCCGCGACCTCGCCGTCGAGCAGCACGGGACCGCCGCTGTCGCCGGTGCAGCCGCCACGCGCCGGCCCGTCCGACAGGCGCACCATGATGCCGCCCGTCGTGCCGATGCTCGGCAACTCGGCGCTGCGCAGCGTGCCCGCCGACTTGCCGTCGCCGTCCTTGGTCACGCCGTAGCCGGCGATGGTGAAGGCGGTGCGCTTCGCCGGCAGGGCGACCTGCGCGGAAAGCCGCGCGGGACGGAAGCCCTCGGGCAGGTTCTCGCTGGCGCGCACCACCGCGAGATCGGGGGTCGGGCGGCGGCTCTCGAAGGAATTGGGATCATAGGCCGGGTGCAGCGCGATGCGGCTGACCGGGATGAGGCGCGGCCCCTCCGGCGCGAACACCACCACCGCGTAATCGGCCGCCGGCTGCACGCAATGAGCGGCGGTGAGCAGGAGGTTCGGCGCCAGCACCACGCCGGTGCAGGAGGCCCCGCGCGTCGAGACGATCATCGCCGTCTCCGCCTTCAGCGCCGGATCCGCCGGCTGCCCGCCGACGATGGCGCGGGCGGGGGTGGCGAGGGCCAAGGCGAGGGCGACGGCGAGGCAGGTGGGGGAGATGAGGAGGCGCATCGGCTCGTTCCAGACAAGGGCGCGCCGTTGTGGCCGCGCCTGCCCGCAACGTCAATCGCGCGCCGGCAAGACCCTTCGTTTCCCGGACAAGCGGCGCGCAGCGTCGCGCCGATCCGGGACCCAGGGGGCGGAGGGGTGGCGCTCCGGAGGCGGTAATGCCGAAGGGTGTTGTGCTGGGTCCCGGCGCGGCGTTCCGCCTTTCGGCGTCACTGGGCCGGGACACGCGGGCGCCGGCGGCCTGCCGCTACGTGGCCGGGACGCGGAGCGTCTCGCGCATCGCACATATTCAACAGAGAGGCACCATGCCCGCGATCCTTCTCGCCGGGCCGACGGCCGAGCCGCTGACGCTCGCCGAGGCCAAGACCTATCTGCGCGTCGGCCACGAGGCCGAGGACGCGCTGATCGCCTCGCTGATCACCGCCGCGCGGGCGACCGTGGAGGCGCTGACCCGCCGGGTGCTGATCGACCAGAGCTGGCGCCTCGTGCGCGACGCCTGGCCGGCTTCCGGGCTGATCGCGGTGCCGGTGAACCCGCTGCGCGAGGTGATCGCCGCCCGTGTGATCGACGCGGCCGGCCGCGAGGCCGAGGTGCCGCTCGGCGCCTTCACGGCCGACACGTCACGCCTTCCCGGCGTGGTCCGGGTGGAGCGCGGCGCGGTGCCGGCGCCCGGCCGGCCCATTGCCGGCATTGCGCTCGATGTGATCGCCGGCCACGGTCCCACCGCCGACCACGTGCCGTCGCCGCTCGTCGAGGCGGTGCGGGTGGTGCTGGCGCATTTCTACGAGCACCGCGATGTGCCGGGCCCGGGTGCGGCCTTTCCCGCCCGGCTCGACGCGCTGGTCGTGCCCTACCGGGTGACGCGGCTGTGAGCGCGCTCGGTTCGCTGCGGCACCGGCTGGTGCACGAGACGCCGGTGGAGACGCCGGACGGGCTGGGCGGGACGACCATCGCCTTCATCGCGGTCGACGCATTGTGGGCCGCTATCGAGACGCGCGCCGTGCCCGGTGAGATCGCCGACCGGCCCGGCGCCGTGCTCACCCATGCGGTGACGGTGCGCGCGCCGGCGACGCTTCAGCCGGGCGACCGGCTGAGGTCGGGGGCGCGGCGCCTCCTCGTCGAGGCGGTGCGCGATCCCGACAATCGCGGGCGCTTCCTCGTCTGCGACTGCCGGGAGGAAACGCCGTGAGGTTCGAGGTGCGGGTGAGGGGGCTGGAGGCGCTTAGGCGGCGCCTCGCCGCGATGGGCGAGCGGGTGACGGGGAGGCGGCGATGGTCACGTTGACGGGCGCGGCGGTGGAACTGCGCCGGGCGATCCACGCGGCGCTGCTCGCGGACGGGCCGCTGCTCGCCGCGCTGGGCGGCGCGCGGGTGCATGACGTGCCGCCGGCGGCGCCGGAATTTCCCTATGTCACGCTCGGCGAGGCGCAGGTGAGCGACTGGTCGACCGCCACCGAGAGCGGGCTGGAACATCGCATCACGCTCGCCGCCTGGTCGCGGCAGGGCGGGCATGGCGAGGCGCATGCGATCGCCCATCTGGTGCAGCAGGTGCTGCACGACGCGCCGCTGGCGCTGGAGGGGCACCGGCTGGTCAATCTGCGCATCACAGGCGCCGAGATTCGGCGTGAACCCGGCGGGCGGACCTATCGCGCGCTGATGCGTTTCCGGGCGGTGACGGAAACCGATTGAGATTTTCCGCCCGCGCGAGCTTTCGCGCGCAAGCGATTCCGACGACTCGCGAATCCGCGTGAAGTTGAATCCGAAGATGAAGTCACTTGGCGGGGTTTGCGGAATCGATCCGCGAAGCCTGGAGGATGTTTTCGACGCCTCGTCTGCCGGCCTTCCTCGCCAAATCTACACCGACAGGGTTAACCATCTCTGAATACCGCCCGTTGCGGGCGAGCGCAAGGAAAGGATCGGCCGATGGCGGCACAGAAGGGCAAGGACCTCTTGCTGAAGATCCATGACGGGGCAGCCTACGCCACGGTGGCGGGGCTGCGCTCGCGGCAGATCGCGTTCAACACCGAGCCGGTGGACGTGACCCATGCCGAGAGCGCCGGGCGCTGGCGCGAGCTGCTCGCCGGCGCGGGAGTGAAGCGCGCCTCGGTGGCGGGCTCGGGCGTGTTCAAGGACGCCGCCTCCGACGCGCTGATCCGCCAGAGCTTCTTCGACGGGACGATCCGCAACACGCAGATCGTGGTGCCCGATTTCGGCACGCTGACCGGCCCGTTCCAGATCACGGCGCTGGAGATCGCCGCCGAGCACGACCGCGAGGTGACGTTCGACATCGCGCTGGAGAGCGCCGGCGAGATCACCTTCGCGGCGCTGTGAGGCGGTCCCGCCCCGAGCGCCGTCATCCCCGGGCATGACCCGAGGATCCATGACTTTTTGCGCACTGGGAAGACGTGGATGGCCGGATCAAGCCCGGCCATGACGGTGCTTTCTTGAGCACCGCTGCACACGGCTTCCCTCCGATCCTTCAAAGGGAGCGACCATGACGAACCGGCATCGCGGGGAAATCTCCGCCGAGCTCGACGGGCGGCGTCGCACGCTGGTGCTGACGCTCGGCGCGCTGGCGGAGCTTGAGGACGCCTTCGGCGCCGAGGATCTCGTCGCGCTCACCGGCCGCTTCGCCGGCGGGCGCCTGTCCGCCCGTGACGCCATCCGCATCGTGGCGGCGGGGCTGCGCGGGGCGGGGGAGAGCGTCGCCGAGGAGGAAGTGGCGCGCATGACCACGCCCGGCGGGGCGGCGGGTTTTGCGCGCCTCGTCGGCGAGCTGATCGCCGCCACCTTCGGGGCTGCCGATGCGGGGTCCGACGCGGGCATGGGCGGGGAGGCCGCCCGCGCCCCTTTGCCCCAACCGCCGCCGGCGACGTGACCGGCGGCGCCGCCCTTCCCCGGGCCTTCCCCTGGGCGGAGGCGATGGCCTTCGGCCTCGGGCGGCTGCAGCTTTCCCCGCGCGATTTCTGGCGCATGACGCCGCGCGAGCTCGCCGCCGCGCTCGGCCCTACCGGGCCGGTCCGCGTGCCGCTCGGCCGCGCCGCGCTCGATGCGCTGATGGCGCGGTTCCCGGATTGAGCGGGTGGCCGAAGAATCTTCGCCGGGTCCCGGATCGGCGGTGCGCGAGGCGCACCTTGTCCGGGAAACGTGTTCCCTCGTGTCCCGGACCAGTGACGCCGCAGGCGGAACGTTGATCCGGGACCCGGGGGGAAAACCGCCGCCACGGCGGGCGATATCTGAAACGGGCATGCGAGCGAGGGAGGAGAAGATGGCCGACGAGATGGAGGACGGGCTCACCGTCGAGATCGCCGCCGACACCGGCGCCTTCCGCCGCGAGATCGCCGAGGCCGAGCGGCTGGCGCGCGGCTTCGGGCGGGTGGTCGGCGACGCGCTGACCGGGGCGGCGCTGAAGGGCCGCGAGGCCGACGACGTGCTGCGCGCGCTGGCGGGCCGGCTCTCCTCGCTGGCGCTCGACGTCGCCTTCCGGCCGCTGGAACAGGGCGTCGCCGGGCTGCTGCAGGGCGCGCTGGGCGGGCTCGGGAGCGCGTTCGGCTTCGCGAAGGGCGCTGCGCTCGCCCATGGCCGCGTCGTGCCCTTCGCGCAGGGCGGGGTGGTGGCCGCGCCGACCTATTTCCCGATGGCGGGCGGCGCCCTCGGCCTGATGGGCGAGGCCGGCGCCGAGGCGATCCTGCCGCTGCGGCGCGGGCCGGACGGACGGCTCGGCGTCGCCGCCGGGAGCGGAGCGGGCGGCCGTTCGATGAACGTGACGGTGAATGTCGCCACGCCCGACGCCTCCTCGTTCCGCCGCTCCGACGCTTATCTCGCCGGCCTCGTCGCCCGCGCCGTGGCGCGCGGGGAAAGGAGCCTCTAGATGCCCGCCTTCCACGAGACGCTGTTCCCGCTCGACATCGCGCTCGGCGCGGCGGGCGGGCCGGAGCGGGCGACCGAGATCGTCACCACGCTGACCGGCCGCGAGGAGCGCAACACGCGGCTCGCCCATTCGCGCCGGCGCTGGGATGCCGGCTATGGCGTGACCTCGCTCCCCCAGCTCTCGGCCGTCGTCGCCTTCTTCGAGGAGCGGCGCGGGCGGCTCTACGGCTTCCGCTGGCGCGACCGGCTGGACCATTCCTCCGCCGCGCCGGGCCAAGCGGTGACCCCGTTCGACCAGCCGCTCGGCACCGGCGACGGCGTGCGTGCGGTCTTCACCCTCGCCAAGACCTATGGCGGTGACCACGCGCCCTATACGCGGCCCATCGCCAAGCCGGTGGCCGGCTCGGTGCGGGTGGCGGTGGGCGGGGCCGAGCGCACCGAGGGCGTGCATTTCGCGCTCGACGTGACCACCGGCGCGCTCACCTTTCTCGCCGGCCATGTGCCCGCCGAGGGCGCGGACGTGACGGCGGGCTTCCTGTTCGACGTGCCGGCGCGCTTCGACACCGATTTTCTGGAGGTGAACCTCACCGCCTTCGAGGCGGGGGCGATCCCGCGCATCCCGATCCTGGAGATACGGCCGTGAGAGACATTCCGGACGGGCTCGCCGCCGCACTGGCGGGAGGAGCGACGACGCTGGCGCGCTGCTGGCGGCTGACCCGACGCGACGGCGCGGTGATCGGCCTCACCGAGCATGACGCGGAGCTGTTCGTCGACGGCACGCTCTTTCGCGCCGCCTCGGGCGTGGCCGGCAGCGAGGACGCGAACGCGCTGGGCTTCGCCGTCGGCGGCGGGGAGATGTCGGCGGCGCTGACCTCCGAACTGATCGACGAGGCCGATCTCGACGCCGGCCGCTACGACGGAGCGGCGATCGAGCTGATCCTCGTGGACTGGTCGGCGCCGGAGAATTTCCTCGTGCTGCGCCGGGCGCATCTCGGCGAGGTGCGGCGCGAGGGCGGCAGCTTCCATGCCGAGCTACGCGGCCTCTCGGCGGCGCTCAACGTGGTGCGCGGCCGGCTGTTCACTGCCGGCTGCGACGCGGACCTCGGTGACGCGCGCTGCAAGGTGGCGCTGGACGATCCCGCCTATCGCGCTGAGGGCACGGTGGCGTCGGTGCTCGGGCCCGGCCTGTTCGCCGCGGAGGGGCTGGACGCCTATGTGGCGGGCTGGTTCGCGCAAGGGCGGCTCGTCTTCACCGGGGGCGCAAGTGCTGGCTTCGCCACCGAGGTGAAGGCGCATGGGCGCGACGCCGGCACGCGGCTGGAGCTGTGGCAGCGTCCGCCCGAGCCGCTCGCGTCCGGCGACGCTTTCACCGTGACCGCCGGCTGCGACCGGCGCTTCGAGACCTGCCGCGACCGCTTCGCCAACACGTCGAACTTTCGCGGCTTTCCCGACATGCCGGGCAATGACGCGGTGCTGCGCGTCGCCATGCCGGGGGGCCAGTGATGGACGCGGACAAGGCGCGCGCGGCGATCGTCGCCGAGGCACGCGGCTGGATCGGCACGCCCTATCTGCACCGCGCGTCCTGCAAGGGACAGGGGGCGGACTGCCTCGGGCTGGTACGCGGCGTGTGGCGGGCGGTGATCGGCGCCGAGCCGCAGGACCTGCCGCCCTACGCGCCCGACTGGGCGGAGGCGACGAAGGCCGAGCAGATGGCGGAGGCCGCCGGCCGCCACATGCGCGCGGTGGCGCCGGAGGCCATCGTGCCGGGCGACGTGCTGCTGTTCCGCTGGCGCGCGGGCTTCCCGGCCAAGCATGCGGCCATCCTCGTCGCGCCGGACCGCATGGTGCACGCCCATGACGGGGCGGCGGCGGCCGAGGTGTGCCTCGCCCCCTGGTGGCGCCGGCGGCTGGCCTTCGCCTTCGCCTTTCCGGGGACGTGAGGCGTTCAGTGGGGCCCCCGGCTATTGTTATTCCTGCCCGGTATCCTCCCGCACACCGTCACCCCCGGGCTTGACGGGGGATCCACGGCTCCTTTGCGCCAAAGACGTGGATGGCCGGGTCAAGCCCGGCCATGACGAGCTTCTTTGTCGATGCCGCGATCCCGGACGACGACCCTTCCCTGAATCGGAGCCCTCATGGCCACACTCATTCTCGGCGCCCTTGGCGGGGCGGTCGGCGGGGCGCTGTTCGGGCCGGTCGGTGCGCTGGCCGGGCGGGCGCTCGGCGCGCTCGGCGGTTCGGCGGTCGACAGCCTGGTGCTGAACCCCGGCCGCCGGGTCGAGGGGCCGCGCCTCGCCGAATTCGGCACCATGACGTCCACCGAAGGGGCGGCGATGCCGCGCCTCTACGGCCGCGCCCGGCTCTCCGGCCAGGTGATCTGGGCGGCGCCGGTGGAGGAGGTGGTCTCCACCCAGACGCAATCGGGCGGCGGCAAGGGCGGCAGCATCGGCGCGGGGGCGGGCGGCGTCTCCACCACCAGCTACAGCTATTTCGGCAGCTTCGCCGTCGGCCTGTGCGAGGGGCCGGTGACGCGGATCGGCCGCATCTGGGCCGACGGGCGGCTGCTCGATACGCGCTGGCGTGTGGTGCGTCGGCATCTGGGCGGCGAGGACCAGCTTCCCGACCCGCTGATCGAGGCGCGCGTGCCGGGCGCGCCGGCCTATCGCGGCCTCGCCTATCTCGTTTTCGAGCGGTTGGCGCTCGCCTCCTTCGGCAACCGGCTGCCGCAGATATCGGTCGAGGTGGAGCGGGCGGTCGGCACGCTGGAGCGCGACCTGCGCGCGGTGACGCTGATCCCCGGCGCCACCGAATTCGGCTACGATCCGCGCGAGGTGGTCCGGGTCGACCGGCCCGGCGTCTACCAGCCGGAGAACCGGCACGTCGCCACCCATGCCAGCGACTTTTCCGCCGCGCTCGACCAGCTTCTCGCGACTTGTCCCAATCTGGAGCGGGTGGCGCTGGTGGTGAGCTGGTTCGGCGACGACCTGCGGGCCGGCACCTGCCGGGTGCGCCCCGGCGTCGAGCGACGCGTGAAGCCGACGCAGATCTTTCCGTTCAACGTCGCCTGGCGGGTGGCGGGGCAGCTGCGCGAGACTGCCACCCTCGTCAGCCAGCATGAGGGACGCCCGGCCTATGGCGGCACGCCCTCCGACGACAGCGTGGTCGAGGCGATCCGGGCGCTGAAGGCGCGCGGGCTGGCGGTGACGCTCTATCCCTTCGTGATGATGGACATTCCCGCCGGCAATGCGCGCCCCGACCCGTGGAGCGGGGAGGCGAGCCAGCCGGCCTATCCCTGGCGCGGGCGCATCACCTGCCACCCCGCGCCCGGCCGGCCCGGCTCGCCGGACGGCACGGCGGCGGCGGGCACGCAGGTCGCGGCGTTGTTCGGCACGGCGAGCGCGGCGCATTTCAGCGTTCTCGGCGGACGCGTCGTCTATTCCGGGCCGGAGGAATGGTCCCTGCGCCGCATGGCGCTGCACTATGCCCGGCTTTCCGTGCTGGCCGGCGGGGTGGAGGCGATCCTCGTCGGCTCCGAAATGACGGCGCTGACCCGCGTGCGCTCGGCGCCGGGAACCTATCCCGCCGCCGCCGCCTTCGCCGCGCTGGCGGGCGAGGTGAAGACCATCGTCGGGGCGGGAACCAAGGTCGGCTACGCCGCCGACTGGGCCGAATACGGCGCCGATGTGCGTGACGGCGGGGCGGAGGTGCGCTTCCCGCTCGACCCGCTCTGGGCCGCGCCCGCGCTCGATTTCGTCGGCATCGACTGGTATCCCCCGCTCGCGGACTGGCGCGACGGCGACGCCCATCTCGACGCGCAGGACCATGAGAGCCTGCACGATCCGGCCTATCTCGCGGGCAACCTCAACGCGGGCGAGGCCTTCGACTGGTACTACGCCGACGAGGCCGCCCGCGCCGCGCAGGCGCGGTTTCCCATCACTGACGGCGCCTATGGCGAGCCCTGGGTGTTCCGCCAGAAGGACATTGCCGGCTGGTGGAGCCAGGCCCATCACGAGCGCGTCGGCGGCGTGCGGCAGGCGGCGCCGACCGCCTGGCTGCCGGGTTCCAAGCCGGTGCGCCTCACCGAGATCGGCTGCCCGGCGGTCGACAAGGGAGCCAACCGGCCAAGCGTCTTCCCCGACGCCAAATCGGCCGATGGCGGCCTGCCGCCCTTCTCCAGCGGACGGCGCGACGACCTGATGCAGCGCCGGCTGATCGAGGCGACGCTGACGGGCTTTGCGACCTCGGCCGCGCTCAACCCGGCGGCGCCCGCGCTGCCCGGCGGGCGGATGATCGAGCCGGCGGGCATCTTCGCCTGGAGCTGGGACGCGCGGCCCTTCCCGGTGTTCCCGCTCGCCCGCGACGTGTGGGCGGACGGGGCGAACTGGGAGACCGGCCACTGGCTGAGCGGCCGGCTCGGCGCCGCTCCGCTCGCGGAGCTGGCGGCCGCGCTGGCCGCCGATTTCGGCGTGGAGGCTATCGACGCGGCGGCGCTTTCCGGCGTCGTCGACGGCTATGTCGTGGACCGGCCGATGACGGCGCGGGCGGCGCTGGAACCTCTGGCGCGGGCCTTCGCCTTCGATCTCGTCGAGCGCGGCGAGGGGCTGGCGCTGCGCCGGCGCGGCGGGCGGGTGCGCGCACTCATCACCGACGAGGACATCGCCGCCGGCGAGGACATCGCGCCGCCGCGCTTCGTGCGCGCCGCCGAGGGCGAGTTGCCGGCGAGCGCGACGCTCGGCTTCATCGACGGCAATGGCGACTACCGGCGCGCGACCGCCTCCTCCCGCCGGCTTGCCGGCGCGGCACGGGCGGCCACCGGGCTCGACGTCGCCATGGTGACGGATCCCGGATTTGCGGCGGGACTTGCCGACCGCTTCCTACAGGACATCTGGGCCGGGCGCGACACGCTGAGCCTGACGCTGCCGCCCTCGCATCTGGCGCTGGAGCCGGGCGACCTGCTGCGCATCGAGCGCGACGGACGCGCGCGGCTCATGGAGATCACCGCGATCGAGGACCGCGAGGCGCGGCTCGTCAGCGCGCGCAGCATCGACCCCGCCGTGTTCGACCTCGCCGTGCAGGCGGCCCGGCCGGTCACGCTCGACATGCCGGCCGGAGACGGGCCGCCGCAGGTGCAGCTTGTCGCCTTGCCGCTGCCGGGCGGGGAGGCGGGGCCGGTGCTGGCCTGGCTCGGTGCGTTCCTCGCGCCGTGGCCGGGGAGCCTGGCCGTGTGGCGGGCGGTGGACGGGGCGAGCTTCGAGCGCGTCGCGACCATCCCCGCTCCGGCGGTGACGGGCGCGACGCTCGCCGATCTGCCGCCCGGCCCGTGCTGGCGCTGGAGCCGGACGAGGCTCGAGATCGAGCTCGATGGCGGGCTGATCGCCGCCGCCAGCGAGGAGGCGGTGCTGGGCGGGGCCAATGCGCTCGCGCTGGTCGCGCCTTCCGGCGAGGTGGAGGCGATCCAGTTCGCCGAGGCCGAGCTGATCGGCGAACGGCGCTGGCGGCTTTCCGGCCTGCTGCGCGGCCAGCTCGGCACCGAGGCGCGCGCCGCCGCGCCCTGGCCTGCCGGCACGCGGCTGATCCGTCTCGACGCCAATCTCCTCCCGGTCGCGGGCGGGCTCGACATGCTCGGCCGCGCGCTGCTGCTGCGCGTCGGCCGGGCGGATCGCGACCATGGCGACCCCGCCGTCACCGAGATCGCCGCCATGGCCGGCCCGCAGGCGCTGCGCCCGCTCGCCCCCGTCCATGCCCGCGCCCGCCGCACGCCGGAAGGGGTAGTGCTGGGCTGGACACGGCGCACACGCGGGGGCGGGGATTCCTGGGACCTTTTCGAGGTGCCGCTCGGCGAGACCGTCGAGGCCTACGAGGTCGCCATCCTCGACGGGGAGGCGGTGGTGCGCCGCCTCGCGACGTCCGCCCCCTCCGTCCTCTATGCGGCGACCGACGAGATCGCCGATTTCGGCGCCCCGCAGTCCTTCCTCGATATCCGCGTCGTCCAGCTCTCGGCCGAGGTCGGCGCCGGGGCGGCGCTGGAGACCCGGCTGGCGGTCTGACCCCCGTCCACAGACAGGAAATGCCATGAGCGAGACGACCCCCCTGCTGGCGCTGCCGCTGATCGCGGCGGCGCAGGCGCAGAAGCACGTGACCCATAACGAGGCGCTGCTGCGGCTCGACGCGCTGGCGCAGCTTGGCGTCCATGACCGCACCCGCACGGCGCCGCCGGCCGATCCCGTGCCGGGCGACCGGCACATCGTGGCGGCGGGCGCGACCGGCGACTGGGCCGGACACGCGGGCGAGGTGGCGCTGTTCGACGCCGGCTGGCGTTTCCTCGCGCCCGGCGCCGGCTGGCGCGCCCATGTCGCGGCCGAGGGGCGCACGCTGATCCATGACGGCACGAACTGGCGCGACCTGCTGGCGGCGACGCCGGGCGGCGGCGTGCGGCTGGCTGCCGAGGAGGAGGAACTCGACCTCGCCGGCGCCTTCGTCGAGACGGAGCTCGTCATCCCGAACCGCGCCATCGGCCTCGCCGTGGCGAGCCGGACGCTGGCGGCAGTGACGGGCGCCACCGCCTATGAGGTCGGCATCGCCGGCGAGACCTCGAAATTCGGCGGGCTGCTGAGCGTCGTGCCGGGCGCCACCAATATCGGCGTCATCGGCCCGCAGGCCTTCTATGCCGACACGCCGCTGCGCGTTACCGCGCTGGGCGGCGCCTTCACCGGCGGACGCGTGCGCCTCGTCCTCTCCTACCTCGCCTTCGACATCTGATCCCAACCCCGGAGACACACGATGCCCTACGATCCCGCCAAGGACCCCTGGCGCGGCCGCGCCCTCTCGCCCGCCGCGCTCGGCCGCGCGGGCGCGCCGGTGGTGCCGGACGATGCCGCCGACCTGCCGCGCTACGCGCGCCTGCGGGTCTTCGCCCCGGCGACGCTGGCCAGCGCCGAGGTGCGCATCCTGCCCGTCGACGCGGCGGATGACGCGCCGCTGACCCTGCCGGTGCCGCCCGGCCAGGCGAGCGTGCTCGAATTCCTGGTGCGGCGGGTGCTGGCAACCGGCACCACGGCCGGCCTCGTCATCCACCGGATCGACTGAGATGGCGGCGTCCTTCGCATTACGGCTGGACCTTGCCGGCCGGCATCTGGCGGCGCCGCCCGCCCCGCTCGACGCCTTCGCCGGGCGGATCGAGGCCGCGTTCGGCGTGAAGCGCCTCGCCTCTACCTATGCCGGGCCGTGCCTGCGGGTGCGCCGCGCCTCCGACAACGGGCAGCTCGACATCGGCTTCGCCGGCGAAAGCCTCGACGCCGCCGCGCTGCTCGCCTTCGTCGGCGGCGCCTCGGCCTATGTCGTCGCCTGGTACGACCAGACCGGAAACGGGCGGCACGCGGTGCAGACCAGCGCCGCCGCGCAGCCGCGCCTCGTCGAGGCCGGCGTGCCCGAGCTCGGCGCGAATGGCGGCGCGGCGCTCGCCTTCGACGGCGGAGACGACTATCTGGAGATCGGAGGCAGCACGGGGCTGGCGCGCAATGCCGGCGCCTTTACCGCCGCCGCCGTGCTGGGCGTCGCGACCATCGGGCCCGGCAGCATCCAGCAACTGTTTTACGCGCCGACGACGAGCGTTTCGGTGGCGCGTATCGCTCTCCAGCTCGTGCCGCCCGGCGGCACCTATTACTACGCCCGCCCGGCCGATTCCGGCGCTTCGCCCATCTCCATCTCGCGCTCGCGCGGCACCGCGCGGCGGCTGATCGGCCGCGCCCGGCTCTCCGCCGGGCAGATCGACGTGGCGACCGACGGCGCGATCACCACCGGGCCGCTCAACGCCGCGCTGCCGACCGCCGATGCGGACGGGGGGTCGCTGGCGCGGATCGGGGCGCCGACCTCGGGCGGCAGCAACCGCTTTCAGGGAAGCCTGCAGGCGCTCGTCCTGTCCCGCCAGCCGCTCGACATCGCCGCGCTCGACGGCGCCCTTGCGAGGATCGCCGCATGAGCCGCTATCTGATCCTGCCGACGACGGAGGAAGCGCGGGCACGCTCGCGCGCCGCCTTTGCGCCGCTGCGCCAGTCGGGCGAGCCGGACGGGCCGCTCACCGAGGCGCTCTGGCCGCTGGTCAACCATCCCGACGGGCGTGCGGCGCTGTGCATCCCCGCAACGCCCGGCGAGGCCGGGCTCAGCCTCAGCCAGGCAGCCTATGACGGGCTGCTGACCTCCGGGGAACGCGAGGCGCTGCTCGACGAACTGCCGGCGGCGGAGTGGGAGGGCGGCGACGCCTGAGGCCCATGGCGGCCCGCGCCCGGACTTGTCGGCGGCGATTTACTCGGCGGGGCCGGGGACCTCGGTCGCGGCCGGGCGCGCGGGAGGCGCCGACGGCCGGGCGATGCGCGCTGCCGTCGCGGCGGTCGTCGTCGTGCCGGAGGCGGCGCCGGACGGCGTGCCCGCCGCCGCACGGCTGGCCGAGGGAAGACGGGGGCCGATGAAGCCGGAGGGCCGGGATACCGTCGGCGAGGGCGCGCGCGGCGTCAGCACCGGGCCGGCGGCGATGCGGCTGCGCGCCTCCTCGACCACGGCCGACATCCGCTCGAAGCGGCGCAGGCGGGTGATCTCGCCATTGAGCCGGTCGAGCTCCTCGCCGATGGCACGGCAGATGGCGCGATAGCTGTCCTGGCTGAGCCGGTCGCGCATGTAGCCGAGCACGCGATCCTCGCCGCGCAGCGTGATCGGCGCGGCGGCGAGAAGCGCTTCCGCCTGCACCTGTCCGGAGCTGCGGCGTGCATCATCAAAAATATTCCTCAGGTCGTCGACGAGATTGTCTTCCCTGGGCATGCCGGCGGAACTCCCTTGTGGCGGAACCCACTGACTTCGAGGGGAAATCGTCCGGCAAACCTTGCCGCAGCGCAACCGTGTCCCGGTAGTGGCGTAGTTAATGAATCGTTAATTCACAATTTTCCTGCTTTTTGCGAGGCCATTATGACCGCGTCGAGCTTCGACGAGGCGCTCAGCCGCGTCCTCGCGCATGAGGGCGGCTATGCCGACCATCCCGCCGACCCTGGCGGGGCGACCATGAAGGGTGTGACCCAGCGCGTCTATGACGGCTGGCGCCGCCGGCGCGGCGCGCCCGCGCGGCCCGTCCGCCTGATCGAGCCCGGGGAGATCGAGGCGATCTACCGCCGGCAGTACTGGGAGGCGGTGCGCGCCGACGAACTGCCGGCCGGCATCGACTATTGCGTGTTCGACGCGGCGGTGAACTCCGGCCCGGCGCAGGCGGCGAAATGGCTCCAGCGCGCGCTGGGCGTCTTCGCCGACGGCGAGATCGGCGAGGTGACGCTCGCCGCGCTGGCGGACGCCGACCCCCCGGCGCTGGTCGAGGCGGTCTGCGCGCGCCGGCTCGCCATGCTGCGGGGCCTGAAGACCTACCCGACCTTCGGCGCTGGCTGGATGCGGCGCGTCGGCGAGGTGCGGGCCGCCGCCACGGCGATGGCGCGTGGGGCCGCTTCCGCGCCGCTGGCCCGGCAGGCTTCCGGCGGCAGGGCGCGCCCCGCCGATACCCGCCTTTCGCGTACGCCGGAAGGGGCGGGCGGGCTCGTCGCTGGCACCGGCACGCTGGGCGCCATGGTGGCCGAGCAGGCCGACCGGCTGGCCCCGCTCGCCGCCTATGCCGGCCCGCTGAGATGGCTGTTCGCCGCGCTGGTGCTGGCCGGCGTCGGGCTGACGCTGCACGGCGCGCTGCGGCGCCTCGCCGGGGAGGGCGCGCGATGACGGCGCTGCTCGGCCTGCTGGTGAGCCCGCTCGGGCGGACCGGCGCGCTCGCCCTCGCCCTGCTGGCGGCGGCGGGCTGGATCTATTTGAAGGGACGCAGCGAGGGCCGCGAGGCCTGCCGGCTGGAAGGGGAACGCGATGTGGTGGAGACGATCGAGCGCGCGGATCGCGCGCGTGCTGACGCTGACCGGCGCAATGGCGACGATCGCCGGCTGCGCGACGACGACGCCTTCCGCCGCGACTAGAGGCGCGTGCGGCGCCTTTCGCCCGATCTCCTGGGCGATGGCCGACACCGACCCGACCATCCGGCAGGTGAAGGCGCATAATGCGGTGGGAAAGGCGCTCTGCGGGTGGCGCGGGACGCGGTAGGATGGTGCGTGCCGCCCGATCCCGGCGGCCGGGTCCGTCCCGCGGAGCCTGTTCCATGACGTCCCATGCGCTCGACCTGACCGCCTCGCTGTCCTCCATCGACCCGCTGGTGGCGGCGGCGGTGTTCGTGTTCACCGCCGCCACCGACACGGTCTACGTGCTGTTCAACGCCGCCATCGTCGCCCGCCGGCGCGTCGCGGCGGCGAACTGGAGCGCCGGCTGGTATCTGCTCTCCGCCTTCGCGGTCATCAGCTACACCCAGGAATGGGTCTATGTGCTGTTCGCCGCCTGCGGCTCGTGGTTCGGCGCCTTCGTCACGGTGACATGGCTCGCCTGGCGCGAAGGCCGGCCGGCGCCTTCCTCCTGACATCCTCGCCCCGCAATGGCATTCTCCCCGCGCCGCGCTGCGTCGCGCGGGCAAGCCTGGGGAGAGAACGTGCGCCTGCTTGTCGTCGAGGACGATCCTGATCTCAACCGGCAGCTCCACGAGGCGCTGGTCGATGCCGGCTATGCCGTCGACCGTGCCTATGACGGTGAGGAAGGCCATTTCCTCGGCGACACCGAGCCCTATGACGCGGTGGTGCTTGACATCGGCCTGCCCAAGATGGACGGGCTCTCGGTGCTGGAGGCCTGGCGGCGCGACGGGCGCAAGATGCCCGTGCTGATTCTCACCGCGCGCGACCGCTGGAGCGACAAGGTGCAGGGCTTCGATGCCGGCGCCGACGATTATGTGGCCAAGCCCTTCCACATGGAGGAGGTGCTGGCGCGCCTGCGCGCGCTGCTGCGGCGCTCGGCCGGGCATGCGGCGAGCGAACTTACCTGCGGGCCTGTCATGCTCGACACGCGCTCGGGCCGCGTGACGGTGAACGGCAAGCAGGTGAAGCTGACCTCGCATGAGCACCGGCTGCTCGCCTATCTCATGCACCACACCGGGCGGGTGGTCTCGCGCACCGAGCTGGTGGAGCATCTCTACGATCAGGATTTCGACCGCGATTCCAACACCATCGAGGTCTTTGTCGGCCGGCTGCGCAAAAAGCTCGATGTCGACGTGATCCAGACCGTGCGCGGGCTCGGCTATCTGCTGGTGCCGCCGGAAAATCCGCGTCAGGAAAGCCCGCGCTGATGCGCGCCGGCTCGCTGGCGCTCCGCCTCTTCGCCTCGGCCACGGTGGTCAGCGTCTGCGTGCTGCTGATCACCGGCTTCGCGCTGCATTCGGTCTATCGCGACGCGGTGGAGCGCGCCTTCGACCAGCGGCTCGACGTCTATCTCAAGACCATCGTGGCGGATGTCGCCAATTCGGCCTCCGGCACCATGCCGGAGCCGACCACGCTCGGCGATCCGCTGTTCAACTTCCCCATTTCCGGCTGGTACTGGCAGATCACCCGCACCGACGGGCCGGCGCGGCAGGTGAAGACCTCGCGCTCGCTGCCCGAGGGCACGCTGCCGCTGCTGTTCGAGCGCGATGGCCAGCCCGACCTGTCGGGCCTGCGCGAGGGCTATGGCAAGGGGCCTTCGGACCAGAACCTGCGCATCGTCGAGCGGGTGGTCGATCTCGGCGAGGACGGACGCTACGCCGTGTCGGTGGCGGCCGATGCCGGCGAGATCGAAGAGGAGGTCGCCGCCTTCGACCGCGCGCTGCAGGTGACGCTGGCGATTCTGGGCGGCGCCTTCCTGCTCACCCTCGTCTTCCAGGTGCTGTTCGGCCTGCGCCCGCTCAAGCGCATGCTGGCCGCCCTGCACGCCGTGCGCACCGGACGCGCCGACCGCATCGAGGGCGATTATCCCGTCGAGATCGCCCCGCTCGCCGCCGAGGTGAACGCGCTGATCGAGACCAATCGCGAGATCGTCGAGCGCGCCCGCACCCATGTCGGCAACCTCGCTCATGCGCTGAAGACCCCGATTTCCGTGCTGCAGAACGAGGCCGCGCGCGCCGGCGCGCTGGCGCCCGACGACGCGCTCGCCGCCAAGGTGGGCGAGCAGGCCGAAATCATGAAAGGGCAGGTGGCCCATCATCTGGAGCGCGCCCGCATGGCGGCGCGCGCCACCGTCGTCACCACGGTGGAGGAGGTCGGCCCCATCGTCGAGCGGCTGGCGGGCACGCTCGGCAAGGTCTATCGCGGCAAGGGCGTCGCGGTGGAAGCGGAGGTCACGGAGGGCGTGCGCTTCCGTGGCGAGCGGCAGGATCTGGAGGAGATCGTCGGCAACCTCGTCGACAATGGCTGCAAATGGGCGCGCACGCTGGTCGAGATCACGGTCGCCCCGGCGCCGGCGGTCCTCGGCGAGAGGGACTATTTCGAGATCGTCATCGACGATGACGGGCCGGGCCTGACGCCGGCGGAACAGGCCGAGGCGCTCAAGCGCGGCAAGCGGCTCGACGAGACCGTGCCGGGCTCGGGGCTGGGGCTCTCCATCGTCTCGGAACTGACCGCGCTCTATGGCGGGCGGCTGTCGCTGGGCCGCTCGCCCTTCGGCGGCCTGCGCTGCGTCGTGCGGCTTCCCGCAGCCTGAGGTGCCACGCTACAGGTGACGGGGCCGCGCTTTCGCCCTATTCCTCTCGCTTCGTGCCATTCGTTACGGGATCGAGCCGGAGGGAATCTTTTCATGCGCGCACACCACCTTGTGGCCATTGGCCTGATCGGCGGCATCGTCGCGGGCTGCTCAACCGCCCAGGAGAATCCGAACACCGTGGGCGGGGCGGCCATCGGCGCGGTGGCGGGCGGCGTGATCGGCCAGGTCGTCGGCCACAATACCGCCGCCACCGTCCTCGGCGCGGCGGTGGGTGGCTTGATCGGCGGCTCCATCGGCAACGCGCTGGACCAGGCGGACCGGGCCCGTGCGCGCGACGCCGAGATGCAGGCGCTGGAGAACGGCACGCCGGGCGCGCCGGTGAGCTGGCGCGGCGAGAGCGGCGCCTACGGCACCATCGTGCCGGGCCCGACCTATGCGCGCGGCGGCTCGCCCAAGTGCCGCGAATTCACCCACACCATCTACATCAACGGCCAGCCGCAGACGGCGCGCGGCACCGCCTGCCGCAACCCGGACGGCACCTGGTCGCCGGTCGCCGGCTGACGGCGCGCGGTCTACGCGCCCGTGGCGGGCTGACGCAGGGGTGGCATGGAAGGCGTGCCGTCTCGCGCGACTGTGAGCCTGCGGCGATCCGACTGAGGCTCTTACGGATTGGCGGCGGCCCTTCGGTCGGCTACCTCAGCGCATTAGAGGAAGACTAATGTTGCTGTGGATCGCCTTCTCGCTGATGACCGCCGCCGCCATTCTGGCGGTGCTCTGGCCATTGCGCGCCGGGGCGTCCGCCCCCGCCGCCAGCGCCGCGCAGGCGGACCTTGCCGTCTATCGCGACCAGCTCGCCGAGATCGAGCGTGACCGTGAGAGCGGGCTCATCGGCCCGGCCGAAGGCGAGGCGGCGCGGGCCGAGGTCGCCCGCCGCATCCTGCGCGCCACCGCCGAGGCCGAGGCCGGACGCGTCACCGCCTGCGGGGCCGATCTGCGCCGCCGCGCCGTGGCGGTGATCGCGCTCCTCGGCGTGCCGCTGCTGGCGAGCGGGCTCTATTTCACCCTCGGCTCGCCGCTCTACCCCCCGCAGCCGCTGGCGCAGCGGCTGGAGGCGCGGCCCGACCAGTCCGACATCGCCATTCTCATCCGCAAGGTCGAGGGCCATCTCGAAGCCAATCCCGATGACGGGCGCGGCTATGAGGTGGTGGCGCCGATCTATGCCCGGATCGGGCGGCTCGACGACGCGGTGCGGGCGTGGAGCAACGCCATCCGCCTGCTCGGCTCGAACGCCCAGCGCCAGACCGGGCTCGGCGAGGCGCTGGTCGCGCAGTCCGGCGGCGTCGTCACGGCGGAAGCCAAGGCCGCCTTCCAGGCCGCGCTGGCGCAGGCGCCGGACGATCCCAAGGCGCGCTATTTCCTCGGCCTCGCCGCCGAGCAGGACGGCCAGCCCGCCGAGGCGGCCCGCCTGTGGAGCGCGCTGGCTGCCGCCTCCCCGCCCGACGCGCCGTGGCAGGGACTGCTGCGCGAGTCCCTCGCACGGGTCGGCGCCCCGGCGCCGGCAGTTGCACCGGGGCAAGGGTCGGGGCAAGGGGCGGGACCCGGCGCCGCCGATGTCGCTGCCGCCGGCAGCCTCTCCCCGGAGGAGCGCCAGCAGATGGTGCGTGGCATGGTGCAGCGCCTGTCCGACCGGCTGGCGCAGGACGGCGACGATCTCGACGGCTGGCTGCGGCTGATGCGGGCCTGGAACGTGCTGGGCGAGGCGGACAAGGCGAAGGCCGCCGCCGCCGATGCGCGCACCCATTTCGCCAAGGACGACGGGGCGCTCGGGCGCATCGACACGCTGGCCCGCGAACTCGGCCTCGGGAGCTGACGCCATGACCCGCAAGGGACGCCGCCTTCTGCTCATCTCCGGCGCGCTCGGCGTGCTCGCGGTCGCTGCCGGCCTCGTGCTGTTCGCGCTGAGCGACACCATCGTGTTCTTCCGCTCGCCGAGCGAGATCGCCGCCGAGCGCACCGCCCCGGGCACGCGCCTGCGCCTCGGCGGGCTGGTGAAGGACGGCAGCGTCGTGAAGTCCGACAACACCCATGTGCGCTTCGTCGTCACCGATGGCGGGGGAGACCTCGCGGTGAACTATGTCGGCCTGCTGCCGGACCTGTTCCGCGAGGGGCAGGGCGTGATCGCCGAGGGCACGATGGCGCCCGACGGCACCTTCACCGCCGACAGCGTGCTCGCCAAGCACGACGAGAACTACATGCCCAAGGAAGTCGCCGACGCGCTGAAGAAGCAGGGCGTGTGGAAGGAAGGGGAGGGCAAGCCGTGAGGGTGCGCACCACCTTCTGCCCCGTCATGGCCGGGCTTGACCCGGCCATCCACGTCTTCCTCCGTTCCGCCCGTCTCGAAGACGTGGATCCCCGGGTCAGGCCCGGGGATGACGTTGCATTGGGTCGGGTCGCTGATGTGCCCATGGCGAGGAGCACGCGCCCATGAATCCCGAGATCGGCCATTACGCCCTCGTCCTCTCTCTCGCCGTCGCCATATTGATGACGGTGATCCCGATCTGGGGCGCGCGCTCCGGGGATGAAGCTCTGATGCGGGTGGGCTCGACGCTGGCGCTGGTGCTGGCCGGTTTCGTGAGCCTCGCCTTCGCGGCGCTGGTGAGCGCCTATGTGCAGTCCGACTTCTCGGTGCTGAACGTCGTCGAGAACTCGCATTCCGCCAAGCCGCTGCTCTACCGCATCACCGGCACATGGGGGAACCATGAGGGCTCGATGCTGCTCTGGGTGCTGGTGCTGGCGGTGTTCGGCGCGCTGGTGGCGTTGTTCGGCACGAACCTGCCGGCGCGGCTGAAGGCGAATGTGCTGGGCGTGCAGGGCTCGATCGCGGTCGCCTTCCTGCTGTTCATCCTGCTCACGTCGAACCCGTTCACCCGCGTGGTGCCCCCGCCGGCGGAGGGCAACGACCTCAACCCGATCCTGCAGGATATCGGCCTCGCCATCCATCCGCCGCTGCTCTATCTCGGCTATGTCGGCTTCTCCATCACCTTCGCCTTCGCCGTCGCCGCGCTGATCGAGGGGCGCATCGACGCCGCCTGGGCGCGATGGGTGCGCCCGTGGGCGCTGGCCGCCTGGGGCTTCCTGACGCTCGGCATCGCCATGGGTTCCTACTGGGCCTATTACGAGCTCGGCTGGGGCGGCTGGTGGTTCTGGGACCCGGTGGAGAACGCCTCGCTGATGCCGTGGTTCGCCGGCACGGCGCTGATCCATTCCGCCGTCGTGATGGAAAAGCGCGACGCGCTGAAGGTATGGACGGTGCTCCTCGCCATCCTCGCCTTCTCGCTGTCGTTGCTCGGCACCTTCCTCGTGCGCTCGGGCGTGCTGACCTCCGTGCACGCCTTCGCCACCGATCCCTCGCGCGGCGTGTTCATCCTCGGCATCCTGATCTTCTTCATCGGCGGCTCGCTGGCGCTCTATGCGCTGCGCGCGCCCACGCTCCGGCAGGGCGGCATCTTCGCCCCCGTGTCCCGCGAGGGGGCGCTTGTGCTGAACAACCTGCTGCTGACCGCCGCCGCGGCCGCCGTGCTGGTCGGCACGCTCTACCCGCTGGCGCTGGAAGCCTTCAACGGCGAGAAGATCACCGTCGGCCCGCCCTATTTCAACCTGACGGTCGGCGCGCTGATGCTCCCCGTGGTCTTCGCCATGCCCTTCGGGCCGCTGCTGGCCTGGAAGCGCGGCGACCTTGCCGGCGCGGCGCAGCGCATGATGGCCGCTTTCGGCCTCGCTATCGTCGCCGGCGCCCTCGCCCTGTGGGCGCAGGGCGGCGGGCCGCTGCTGGCGCCCTTCGGCATGGGGTTGGCGGTGTTCGTCGTCATCGGCGCGGCGGTGGAGATCGTCGAGCGCGCGGGCTTCGGACGCCTGCCGGCGGCGACCGCCTTCGCACGGCTGCGCGGCCTGCCGCGCTCGGCCTTCGGCGGGGCGCTGGCCCATGCCGGCATCGGCGTCTGCCTGTTCGGCATCATCGCCGAGACGAGCTGGAACGCCGAACGCATCACCGGCGTGAAGGTCGGCGGGAGCTTCGAGGTCGGCGGCTACGAGCTGACCCTCGACCGGCTGGAGCCGCGCAACGGGCCGAACTACCGCGATCTCGTCGGCGTGTTCTCGGTGCGCAAGGGCGGCGTCGACGCCGGCACCATCGAATCGGCCAAGCGCCTGTTCACCGCCCGCAACATGCCGACCACCGAGGCCGGCATCCGCACCATCGGCTTCAGCCAGCTCTATGTGAGCGTCGGCGACGAGCTGCCGGGCGGGGCCGTCGGCGTGCGCGCCTACTGGAAGCCCTTCGTCACGCTGATCTGGATCGGCGCGCTCATCATGGCACTGGGCGGCGTGCTGTCGCTGAGCGACCGCCGCCTGCGCGTCGGCGCACCCAAGCCGGCGAAGAAGCCGAAGGCCAGGCCGGGCCCGGATGCCGACCCGGCCGCCCCGGTGCCGGCGGAGTGAGGCGTGAGGGATATTCGGCTCAGCGCGCATGTCAGGGTCGTGATGGCCGAACGCGGCATCGAGGCAGCTTGGGTCGCACGGACGCTGGAGGCGCCGGATCGGGTGGATGTCGATCCCAACGATCCGGCGCTCGAACGGGCCTTCGCGGCGATAGCTGAGCGCGACGGCCGGGTTTTGCGTGTAGTCTACCGGCCGGATGGCGATGCGGTCTTCGTCGTCACGACCTTCTTCGATCGCGGAGCGCGGCGATGAAACTCAAATATGATCCCGAGGCGAATGCGCTTTATGTCCGCTTCAGCGCGGGCGCCGTCGTCGAAAGCGCGGAAGTGTCGCCCGGCGTCGTGCTCGACTATGACGAGCAGGGCCACATTCTCGCGCTCGAACTCCTGCAGGCGCGCGAGAAGCTGGCGCCGGAAGTACTGACGGAAGCCGCCGAATGACCCGATTGTGCCGCCTCGCGGGAGCCGCCCTGCTGCTGGCGGCGCTGGCCGCGCCGGCCCATGCCGTACAGCCCGACGAGGTCCTGCCCGACGCCGCACAGGAGGCGCGGGCGCGCGAGCTCTCCAAGGAGCTGCGCTGCATGGTCTGCCAGAACCAGTCCATCGACGATTCCAACGCCCCGCTGGCGCGCGACCTGCGCCTGCTCGTGCGCGAGCGCATCGCCGCCGGCGACAGCGACCGGCAGGTGATGGACTATCTGGTCTCGCGCTACGGCGAATTCGTGCTGCTGCGCCCGAGCTGGCACGGCGCCAACGCCATTCTGTGGCTCGCGCCTTTCGCGGTGCTGCTGGTGGGCGGCGCCGGTCTTGTCATTGCCTATCGCCGCCGGACGGTTCTGGCCGGCGCTACGGCTCCCCTCTCGCCGGAGGAGGAGGAAAAGCTGCGCCGGGCGCTCGGCGAGGGCGCGGCGGACGTTACGAAACTTTAACGCCGCCGCCAGCCTGCGTTAAGGCGGCGCTCTCTAGCTTCCTCGTCAACGCTCCCCGAGGGGAGAGTGATTTGTCGAACGAGGAACGACACATGTCGCGCAACGCGCTCAACCAGACCACGCCTTCTTCGTCCACGCTGCGCCACAGCCGTTCCCGGCTGCTCGCCGGCGTCTTTACGCTGGCGCTCGCCGGCGGCGCCTTCGGCGCCCTGGTGCTCCCCGAGACCATTACTCCCGCCGCCGCCCAGCTGACGACCAACCAGCCGGCCGGCACCTTCTCCTTCGCCGACATCGTCGAGAAGGTCTCGCCCGCCGTCGTCAGCGTGAAGGTGAAGAAGGACGAGGACGAGGTCGCCGCCAATGACGACGAGGGCATGGGCGGCCAGAACGTTCCCCCGCAGATCGAGCGCTTCATGCGCCGCTTCGGCTTCGGCCCCGGCGGCCCGGGCCAGGGTGGCCCCGACATGGGCCCGCGTCGCGGCCCCGGCCATCGCGCCGTCGTCGGCCAGGGTTCCGGCTTCTTCATCTCCAATGACGGCTATGTCGTCACCAACAACCACGTGGTCGACGGCGCCTCGGAAGTCGATGTGACCACCACGGACGGCAAGAGCTACACCGCCAAGGTGATCGGCACCGACCCGCGCACCGACGTGGCGCTGCTGAAGGTCGAGGGCAAGGGCAACTTCCCGTGGGTGAAGCTGGCCGAGAAGGCGCCGCGCGTCGGCGACTGGGTGGTCGCGGTCGGCAACCCCTTCGGCCTCGGCGGCACCGTCACGGCGGGCATCGTCTCGGCGCGTGGCCGCGACATCGGCTCGGGCCCGTATGACGACTTCATCCAGATCGACGCGCCGATCAACCGCGGCAATTCCGGCGGCCCGACCTTCGGCCTCGACGGCGACGTGATCGGCATGAACACCGCCATCGTCTCCCCCTCGGGCGGCAATGTCGGCATCGCCTTCGCCATTCCCTCCGAGACCGTCTCCGAGGTGGTCGAGGCGCTGAAGTCCGGCGGTCAGGTGGCGCGTGGCTATGTCGGCGTGCAGATCCAGCCGGTCAGCGACGAAGTTGCCGAGGCGATGGACCTGAAGGAGACCGACGGCGCGCTGATCGCCCAGGTGCAGCCCGGCACGCCCGGCGACAAGGCCGGCCTCAAGGCGGGCGACATCGTGACAGCGATCGACGGCGAGACCATCAAGGACTCCCGCGAGATGTCGCGCGAGATCGCCCGCAAGAAGCCGGGCGTGACGGTGAAGCTGAGCGTGCTGCGCGACGGCAAGTCGATCACCGTGCCGGTGACGCTGGAGCAGTTGCCGACCGACGTCGCCTCCCTCGACAAGAAGGGCGGCGATGCCGAGCAGGGCAACCACGGCGTGCCGCGCCTCGGCCTGTCGCTGGCCCCCGCCAAGGGTGTCGCCGGCGCCGGCGACCAGGGCGTGGTCATCACCGAGGTCGACCCGAACGGCCCCGGCGCCGAGCGCGGCCTGAAGGCGGGTGACGTCATCCTCGACGTGGCCGGCAAGCCGGTCATGACCCCGGCCGACGTGCGCGACGGCCTTGCCACCGCCAAGAAGGACAACCGCAAGGCCGTCCTGATGCGCGTCAAGTCCGAGCAGGGCACCCGCTTCGTCGCCATCTCGCTCGGCGAACAGCGCGGCTGACAATAGATGCGTGCCGATCCGCCTGTACTGCGGGCGGATCGGACCGCGCGTCCTCCAGTCGATCAGAGGGCGATGTGCCGATCGGTCCGATCGGATCGCACTCTGGGAGTTCCGGTTGCGGCTCGTTCCGTCGCCCCTTGGGCTGCGGCCGGTTCGGTGGCGCGGGAGGTCCGAAAGGGCTTTCCGCGTCATCTTTTTGGGGCGCCGGCGGACGGCATGTCCGCCAAGGCACCAGATAGGCGGGAGGCGCGAAATGACGTACATGGGGACGAGTTCGAATCCTCTCGCCGCCGCCGATTCCACGCCGCGTCGCGATGGCCGGGCCTGCGATGGGCCCGTCATCGACCTCGCGGATGTCCGGCGGGATCGCCGCCTGCACGACCAAGAGCCCGCCATGCGCCTGCTGATCGTCGAGGACGACCGTGATGCCGCCGACTATCTGCGCAAGGCGTTTCGCGAGGCGGGCCATGTCGTCGACGTCGCGTCCGACGGCGAGGACGGCCTCGCCCACGCGCTCGACGGCGGCTACGACGTGCTGGTCGTCGACCGCATGCTGCCGCGCCGCGACGGTCTCTCGCTGATCGCCGAGCTGCGCGGGCGCGGCGACAAGACGCCCTCGCTCATCCTCTCCGCCCTCGGCCAGGTCGATGACCGCGTGACCGGGCTGCGCGCCGGCGGCGACGACTACCTGCCCAAGCCCTACGCCTTCTCCGAGCTGCTGGCCCGCGTCGAGGCGCTGGCCCGGCGCGGCGCGCCGCAGGCGACCGACACCATGTACCGCGTCGCCGATCTCGAACTCGACCGGCTGGCGCATCGCTGCACCCGCGCCGGTCAGGAGATCGTGCTGCAGCCGCGCGAGTTCCGCCTGCTCGAATATCTCATGCGCCATGCGGGGCAGGTGGTGACGCGCACCATGTTGCTGGAGAATGTGTGGGACTACCATTTCGACCCGCAGACCAACGTCATCGACGTGCATGTCTCGCGGCTGCGCTCCAAGATCGACAAGGGCTTCGATCCGCCGCTGCTCCACACGGTGCGCGGCGCGGGATACATCATCCGTGACGGCGCTCGGTAAGCTCATCCGCACCACGGCGTTCAAGCTGATCGCCGCCTATCTGTTCGTCTTCGCGGTCTTCGCCGGCTCGGTCATCGCCTATCTCGGCTGGCACACGCAGCGGCTGGTGACGCGGCAGGCGACGGAATCGATCGAGGCCGACACCCGCTTCATCGAGGCGCAGTTCGAGCGCGGCGGCATCTCGCGCGCCGTGCAGGTGGTCAACCGCCGCGCCCGCGCGCCCGATGCCGGCCTGCTGCTCGTCACCAGCTTCAGCGGCGACCCGCTGGCCGGCAACGTGCTGAACCTGCCGCTGAACTTCCTCGACAAGCCCGGCTGGCGCGAGATCGACTATCTGCGCTCGGAGGAAGCCTCCGCCGCGCCGAGCCGGGCGCTGGTCTACGTCACCTTCCTGCCCGGCGAGTTCCGCCTGCTGGTCGGGCGCGACATCGTGGAGCGCGAGGAGCTGCGCCAGATCATTATCGGGCCCGCCGTCTGGGGTCTGGTGCTGCTGGTGGTGCTGGGCGTCGCCGGCGGACTGTTCGTCACCCGCCGCGTGCTCAAGCGGATCGACCAGATGACGGCGATTTCCGACGGCATCATGGCCGGCGACCTCTCCGGCCGGCTCTCGGTGGCGGATACCGGCGACGAGTTCGACCGCCTCGCGCTGAGCCTCAACGCCATGCTGGAGCGCATCGAGGCGCTGATGGCGGGGCTGAAGGAGGTCTCCGACAACATCGCCCACGACCTCAAGACCCCGCTGACGCGCCTGCGCAACCGCGCCGAGGACGCGCTGCGCACCGCCGGGGCCGAGGCGGACTGGCGCGCCGCCACCGAGCAGACCATCGAAGAATCCGACGGGCTGATCCGCACCTTCGACGCGCTGCTGATGATCGCCCGCGCCGAGGCCGGGCAGGCGCGCGCCGCCATGGTGCGCTTCGACCTCGCGGAGACGGCGGCCAGCGTCGCCGAGCTCTACGAGCCGCTGGCCGACGAGGCCGGGCTCGACCTCGTGGTCGACGCCTCCGGCCCGCTGCCGGTGCATGGCGTGCGCGAACTGTTCGCGCAGGCGCTCTCCAACATGATCGACAACGCCATCAAATACAGCGCCCCGGACACGCCCGGCGAGCGCCGCGAATTGACGCTCACCGTCACGCGCGAGGGCGAGCGCGCCCGGCTGGCCGTGGCCGACCGCGGCCCCGGCATTCCCGAGGCGGACCGGCCGCGCGTGCTGGAGCGTTTCGTGCGGCTGGAGGCGAGCCGCACGCAGCCGGGCTTCGGGCTCGGGCTCTCGCTGGTGGCGGCGGTGGTGCGCCTGCACGGCGGCACGCTGTCGCTGGAAGGCAACGATCCCGGGCTGCGGATCGTTGTCGACCTGCCGCTCGATCTCGCCGAACCCGAGCGGGCCGCCTGAAAGGGCGCTCAGCATTCGACAACCGGATGGCGTTAGGTTAGGCGCAGCGGGGGAGGCGGCGCAGCGATGGCGTCACGGCGCAGCGTGAAGGCGACGGAGGAGCAGGGGAACGGCCTTGCGGCGCGGCTGCGCCGGGAGCCGGGCTTTGCCGTGTCCGCGCGCCTGCCTGCCGCGCTGAAGGGCGCGCTTGCCGACGCCTCGCCGCAGACACGCGCGCGGCTCGACGCCTTGCTGGCCGCCCATCCGCAGGCGCGCGCCGTGCTGGCCGGCGTCGTCGCGCATTCGCCCTTCCTCACCGAGCTGATCCGCGTCGATCCCGCCCGGCTGGCCGATATCCTCGACAGCGATCCCGCCGAGGCGCTGGCAGCCGCCCGCGTCGCCATGGCAGCGGCGGTCGGCGCCACCGACGACGAGGCGGACGTCATGGCCGCGCTGCGGCGCCTGCGCGCGCAGACCGCGCTGACGGTCGCGCTGGCCGATATCGGCGGCGTGTTCGACCTTGCGGCCGTCACCGCCGAGCTGACCGCCACGGCCGATGCCTGCATCGCGCAGACGGTGGAATTCCTCGTGCGCGAGGCTATCGCCGGCCGCAAGCTGAAGAGGGCCGCCGCCACGCGCCTCGGCTACACCGTGCTTGCCATGGGCAAGCACGGCGCGCGCGAGCTGAACTATTCCAGCGATGTCGACCTGATCGTGCTCTACGACCCGGACATCGCGCCGCTGGCGAAGGATGTGGAGGTGGCGCCCTTCTTCGTGCGGCTGACCCAGCGGCTCGTGAAGCTCATTCAGGAGCGCACGGGCGAGGGCTATGTCGCCCGCGTCGACCTGCGCCTGCGCCCCGATCCGGCCTCGACACCGGTCGCGCTCTCGGTCGACGCGGCGCTGAACTATTACGAGCGCGAGGGCGCCACCTGGGAGCGTGCCGCCTATATCAAGGCGCGCCCCATCGCCGGCGACATCGAGCTGGGCAACGCCTTTCTCAGGCAGATGGCACCCTTCGTCTGGCGCCGCGCGCTCGACTATGCGGCGGTGGCCGAGGTCCATGCGATGAAGCAGGACATCCACGCCTTTCGCGGCCACGGCGCCATCGCGGTGGAAGGTCACAACGTCAAGCTCGGGCGCGGCGGCATACGCGAGATCGAGTTCTTCGTGCAGACTCAGCAGCTCATCGCCGGCGGGCGCGACCCGCGCCTGCGCACCCCGCGCACGCTGGAAGCGCTGGCCACGTTGGCAGAGGCCCGCTGGATCGGCGAGGCCGCGCGCGAGGAGCTGGACGAGGCCTACCATTATCTGCGCCGTGTCGAGCACCGGCTGCAGATGGCGGCGGACGCGCAGACCCATTCCCTGCCCGAGAGCGAGGAGGCGCTGGCGGGCTTCGCGCGCTTCATGGGCTATGAGGACCGCGCGAACTTCGCCGACGCGCTGACCGAGCGCCTCGCCCGCGTGCAGGATCATTATTCCCGGCTGTTCGAGGAGGCCCGGCCGCGCGCGGCGGTGGAGGGGCGCCTCGACTTCCCCCCCGGCAAGGACGACCGCGAGACGCTGGCGACGCTGAAGGGCCTCGGCTATGCCGACCCGGGGGCGGCGAGCGCGACGGTGCGCGGCTGGCTGGCCGGCGAACCCCGCGCCCTGCGGCCCGAGGGCATGCGCGAGGAGCTGGAGGCCGTCGTGCCGCTGCTCGTCGACGCGCTGGCGCGCGGCGGGGCGCCCGATGCCGGGCTGAACGCCGCCGACCGTTTCTTCCGCGAGCTGCCGACCGCGCACCGCCTGCTGCCGGCGCTGCGGCATAATCCTGATCTCGTGCGGCTGATGGCGACCATCCTCGGCACCGCGCCGCGGCTCGGCGAGATGCTGGCGCACCGCCCCTCGCTGATCGACGCGCTGCTCGATCCCGCCTTCTTCGGCTCCCTGCCCGACGAGCCCGAGCTTGCCGCGCGCCTCAAGGCTGATCTCGCGCAGGCGGAGGACCAGGAGGACCTGCTCGATCGCGCCCGCCGCTTCCGGCAGGAGCACCATGTGCTGATCGGCGTGCGCATCCTCTCCGGCACCCTGCCGGCGGCGCGCGCCGGGGAGGCCTTCGCGCGGCTGGCCGACATCATCATCCGCGCGCTCGGCGAGGCGGTGACGGCGCGGTTCCGCGAGGCGCACGGCACGATTGCCGGCGCCGAGGTGGCGGTGCTTGCCATGGGCAAGCTCGGCGGGCGCGAGATGACCGCCGGCTCCGACCTCGACCTCATCGTGCTCTATGATTTCGACGGGGAGCATCCCGAGAGCGACGGCCCACGTCCGCTCTATGGCGCGCAGTATTTCGCCCGCCTTACCCAGCGCCTCGTCAGCGCACTCACCACGCCGACGAATGCCGGCCAGCTCTACGAGGTGGATCTGCGCCTGCGCCCCTCCGGCCGGGCCGGCCCGGTGGCGACGAGCCTGCCGCGCTTCGAGGCCTATCAGGCCGAGGAAGCGTGGACCTGGGAGCACATGGCGCTGACGCGGGCGCGCGTCGTCTCGGCCTCGCCCGCCTTCCGCACGCGCGTGGAGGAGGCTATCGCCGAGGTGCTGCGCCGGCCGCGCGTCGCCTCGCGGCTCGCCGCCGACATTCTCGACATGCGCGGCGCCATCGCCGACGAGAAGGGCGACGACGACCCGTGGGACCTGAAATATGCGCGCGGCGGGCTGGTCGATATCGAGTTCATCGCCCAGTACCTTGTGCTCGCCCATGCGCGCCGCGAACCGCGCATCGTCGATACGTCGACGCTCAGGGTGATCGGCCACGCCGCGCAGGCCGGGCTGATCGACGTGCTCGACGGGCATCTCCTCGGCGATGCCTGCCGGCTGATGCACGATCTCACGCAGGTGCTGCGCCTCGCGCTCTCCGGCCCGTTCAAGCCGGCCGAGGCGAGCCCGGCGCTGCGCCGGCTGCTGGCGCGGGCGGGCGCCATGCCGGACTTCTCGACGCTGGAGGCGCATCTGTTCGAGACGCAGAGCCAGGTGCGCGCCACCTTCGAGCGGCTGCTGAACGACGAGCCGGCGCGCCGGCGAGCCTAGAGGAGTTTCTCCACCACGCGGTCGGCGATGGCGAGGCTGGCGGTGAGGCCGGGGGATTCGATGCCGAAGAGCTGCACCAGCCCCGGCACGCCGTGCTCCTCCGGCCCGTCGATGCGGAAATCCGCCGCCGGGGCGCCGGGGGGCACGATCTTCGGGCGGACGCCGGCATAGGCCGGGTTCAGCGCGCTGTCCGGCAGCGCCGGCCAGTAGCGGCGGATCGCGGCGTAGAATTTCTCGCCGCGCGCCGGGTCGACGTCGTAGTTGAGCCCGCCCACCCATTGCGTGTCCGGCCCGAAACGGGCCTGCCCGCCGAGGTCGAGGGTCAGATGCACGCCGAGCCCGGCCTGCTCCGGCACGGGATAGACCAGCCGCGAGAACGGCGCGCGGCCGGAGAGCGTGAAATAGGAACCCTTGCAGAACCACGCCTGCGGGATCGCCCCCGCCGGGATGCCGGCGATGGCGCGGGCGAGCGGCACGGCGCCATGGCCGGCGGCGTTGACGAAGCTCGTGCAGGTCAGCCGCATCGGCTCGGCGCCGCCGATGTCGAGTGCGAAGCCATCTGCTGCCACTTGGCCGGCGAGGATCGGGGCGTTGAAGGCGATCATGCCGCCGGCATCCTCCAGATCGCCGCGATAGGCCAGCATCAGCGCGTGGCTGTCGATAATGCCGGTGGAGGGCGAGAGCAGCGCCGCCTCGGCATTGAGCGCCGGCTCCAGCGCGCGCGCCTGCGCGCCCGACAGCGGTTCGAGATCGTCGACCCCGCAAGCGCGGGCGTGGGCGTCGATGGCGGCGAGCTTCTCCGTCTCGGCGGGGCTGGTGGCGACGATCAGCTTGCCGCAGTTGCGGTGCGGCACGCCGCGCGCGGCGCAATAGGCATAGAGCGCGCGCTTCCCCTCGACGCAGAGCCGGGCCTTCAGCGTGTCGGGGGCATAATAGATGCCGGCGTGGATGACCTCGCTGTTGCGGGCGGAGGTTTCCGAGCCGACGAGGCCGGTCGCCTCCAGCACCAGCACCTCGCGGCCGCTCAGCGCCAGCGCGCGGGCGATGGCGAGGCCAACCACGCCAGCCCCGGCGACCACGCAGTCGACGGCGTATTCCTCGCTCATGCCGGCGATCTTATTCGGCCGGCAGCGCGCGGCCAGAGCGATATTGCAGAGCCGGGCGCCCGCCCAGCGGCAGGCGGACGATCACCGTGGTGCCGATGCCTTCCGAGGAGCTGATGCGCATCGAGCCGCCATGCAGCTCGACCAGCGACTTGGCGATGGCGAGGCCGAGGCCCGAGCCCTTGTGGGTCTTGGTGAACTGGCTTTCCACCTGCTCGAAGGGCCGGCCGATCTTCGCCAGCGCGCTCTTGGGGATGCCGATTCCGGTATCTTCGATCACCAGCAGCGCGGCATGCGACGAGCGCCGGGTGCGCAGGGTGACGCGGCCGTGCTCCGGGGTGAACTTGATGGCGTTGGACAGCAGGTTGAGCGCGATCTGCTTGAGCGCGCGCCGGTCGGCCTCGATGGAGACCGGCTCGCCGGTCTCGGCGGTGACGGCGAGGTGTTTCTCGTCGGCGCGCACCGACATGACGCGGATGGCGTCCTCCACCACCTCGTCGAGCCGCACCGGCTGGAGGCTGAGCTGCACGCGGCCGGCCTCGATGCGCGACATGTCGAGAATGTCGTTGATGACGTCGAGCAGGTAGCGGCCGGAATCGCGGATATCGCGGCAGTACTCGTTGTACTTGTCGCTGCCGAGCGGGCCGAACAGCCCGCTTTCCATCAGCTCGGAGAAGCCGATGATGGCGTTGAGCGGCGTGCGCAGCTCGTGGCTCATATTGGCGAGGAATTCGGACTTGGCGCGGTTGGCGTCCTCGGCCTTGGTCTTCTCGTCGGCGTAGTTCTGCGCCAGCTCGGCGAGCTGGAGCGCCTGCAGCTCCAGCGTCTGCTGCGACTTGCGCAGGTCCGCGACCAACGCCATCAGCCGTTTCTCGCTCTCCATCAGCCGCTCTTCGTGGCGCTTGAGCGCGGTGATGTCGGTGCCGACCGAGACGTAGCCGCCATCCTTGGTGCGGCGCTCGGCGACCTTGAGCCAGCGCCCGCCTTCCAGCTGCACCTCGAAGGCACGGGCGCCTTCTTCCGGCCGGTCCTCGGGGCGCAGCGGGATGCGCACCACCGGCTGGCGGGCGAGCGAGGCGATGGCCTCGAACTCTGTGCCCGGCGCCACCGTGGCGTCGCCGATGCCGTGCAGCGACTGGAACTTGGAATTGCACATCACCAGCCGGTTCGTGCTGTCCCACAGCACGAAGGATTCGGAGATGCTCTCGATGGCGTCGCGCAGGCGCATGTCGGCGGTGGCGGTGCGCTCGGCGAGCCGGCGCTCCTCGGTGACGTCGACCGCGATGCCGACGAGGTGCGGGGGCTCGCCATTCTCCTGCGGCACCACCTCGGCACGGGCGCGCAGCCAGACCCAGTGGCCGTCCGCGTGCTTCATGCGGAACACCCGGTCGATGGTGCGGCCGGGCTTGTCGGCGATCTCGCGGGCGATGTCGTAGAGATTGGTGTCGTCGGGATGGACGAGGCCGGCGACCTCGCCGAAGGAAATCAGCTCGTCGCGCGGCTCGTGGCCGAGCATCTCGAACATGGATTCGGACCAGAACATGCGCCCGCGCCCCATGTCCCAGTCCCACAGGCCGCAGCGCCCGCGCGAAAGCGCGGTGTCGATGCGCGCACGCACTGTCTCGTAGATGCCGTCCGCCTCGCGGGCGCGGGTCGCCTGCCAGTGGAAGGCGAAGCCGAGGATGAGCAGCACCGCCCCGGTCGTCGAGAGCAGGGTGACGGTGAGGATGGTGTCGGACTGCCAGGTCGCGAGCGCGCCGGAGAGCGGCTGCACCACGACGAGCTGCATCGGGGCGCTGGAGAGGTTGCGCACCGTAGCGAGCGCGGGCGAACCGTCGGGCATCACCACGTCGAGCACGCCGGCATTTTCGGCGAAGATGGCGAGTGCCTGGGTGTTGGCGAGAAGCTGGGCGATCTGCTCACCGGCCGCCGGCGCGCCATCGGCGGCGCCGTCATGGGTGGCGAGCACGCGCCCGCCCGCATCGATCAGCCCGTAGCGCCGGCCGGCCTCGGCAGCGCGTGGCGGCAGGCTGTCGCGCAGCAGCGCATCGGGAGCGGTGGTGCCGGGCGCGTGGCGGCCGGTTTCGCTCGCGATGGCGGCGGCGAAAAGAGCCAGCTCGTCCTTGGCGTTGGCGATGGCATCGGCGCGATAGGCGCGGATCTGCACCACGGCAGCGATGGCGACGGAGGCGATGAAGGCAATGATAAGCGCCGGCACCGCCTTGCGCATGAAGGGTTCGGCGTCGACCAACCGTTGATATGCCGGCCGCGCCACTGAGCGTGCAAGCCCTCGCATGGCTTGTACGCGCACGGACGCGCCTGCAGCGTTGGCGCGAGCCATCCGCCGGCCTCCCCCGAAGTCCCAACCCCGATCCCAAACGACAGGAGCGATGTGCCGCATCTCTCCGAATCACCGCGATTTGAATCGAATCGTCCCGCCGCGTCCAGAGTCCCTGGGAGTCAAGTTAAGGATTCGGCAACCTTCCGGTTGTGGCTGCCACACTCGGGTGTGGCCGGCGCGGGTTTGCCGGTGACGGCCGGCGACAGCGCACACGGCGCATGCGGTCAACCGCGCCGCATGGACGGGCCAAGGCGGCCGATGCTATGCGCAGGCGGCCCGTTCCGGGCGCCAGCAGGGAGAGACGACCACATGAGCGACATCTGGTTCCGCACCGGCGAGGCCACCGTGCTCGCGGCCGACGGGCAGTATACCGACGCGATGCCCGAGGTGCTGATCGGCTCCGTGCGCGGCCCGGCCGGGCACGCCTTCGCCTCCATGATGGGTCAGGTGCAGGGCCACACCCGCATGTTCGTGGTGCGCGACCTGAACCAGCAGGTGCGCCCCGCCACCATGATGACCACCAAGGCTACCATCCACACGCTGGAATATGTCGACCTGCTCGGCGGCGTGGTGCAGGGCGCCATCGGTGACGCCATCGTCGATGCGCTCGCCGAGGGCATCCTGCCCAGGGACCAGGCCGACGAGCTGTGCATGATCGTGATGGTGTGGCTCGACCCGCGCTGCGCCGAGGACGAGAATCTCGACAAGGCGGACCTCTACCGCACCAATTACGAGGCGATGAAGATCGCGCTGGAGCGCGCCATGACCGGCCGCCCGACCGTCGACGAGCTGATCGCCAACCGCAAGAGCGTGAAGCACTACGCGCTGGACGGCGTGGTCGAGTACTGAGGCGTCAGCGCCGCGCCGCCGCGCGCCGTGCCATGGCTCGCGGCGGCGCGGCCTGCGGTGTCTCGGGCGAGGGCTCGGGCACCGGGACGGGACGCATGAAGCCGTCCGGCCCGGCGATGAGGATGCGGTTGCGGCCGGCGTGCTTGGCGGCGTAGAGCGCCCGGTCGGCGCCGGCCACGAGATCGGTCGCCGGCGCCTTGGTGTTGCGCTCGGCATGGCGGACCGTGATGCCGATGCTCACGGTGACGATGCCGTGCGGGCTGCCGGCGTGGGGAATGCGCAGCGCCCGCACCGCCGCCAGCATGGCGGTCGCGACCGCTACGCCGTCCGCCTCGGTCGAGTCCGGCAGCACGGCTGCGAATTCCTCCCCGCCATAGCGCGTCACGAGATCGGCCGGGCGGATGGCGCAGCCGCGCAACGCGCCGGCGATGCGCCGCAGGCACTCGTCGCCCTCCGGATGGCCGTAGAGGTCGTTGTAGGACTTGAAGTCGTCCACATCGATCATCACCAGCGCCAGAGAGGGCTCGTTGCGGCCGGCGCGGCCGAGCTCGCGGGTCAGCGCCTTGTCGAATTTGCGCCGGTTCGGCAGCTCGGTCAGCGCGTCCATCTCGGACAATTCGGTGAGGCGCCGGTTGGCCTCCACCAGCTCGCGCTCCAGCCGGGCGCGCTGGCGCACCGTCGCCTCCAGCTCCTCCTCGATCCGCTTCTGGCGGGTGATGTCGACGCTGGTGGCGAGCAGGCGCAGCGGCTTCCCATCGGCATCGCGCGCCACGATGCGGCCTCGCCCGAGGATCCAGCGCCAGCGGCCGGCGGCGTCGGCGATGCGGTAGACCGCCTCGAACACCGGGCTCGCGCCGGAGAGCACCTGTTCGTAATGCCGCAGCACGCCCGGCCGGTCCTCAGGGTGGACGATGCCCCAGGCGAGCTGCCGTTCTTCCTTCGGCCCCTCGCCGCCCTCGAAGCCGAGGGCCGCATGCCAGTGGCGCGAGCGCTCGACGCGCCCGCTGGGGATGTCGAGTTCCCAGATCCATTGGCCGGCGCTTTCCAGCGCCGCGCCGATCTCGCGCTCGCGGCGGGCAAGGGCCGTGCGCAGCTCGCGTCGGCGGGTGATGTCGGTCAGCGAGACCGTGAGCGCCACGAGCACGCCGGCCGCGTCGAACACGGGCGTGGCGGCAACGATAAAGGTGCGCTTGCCAATGGGGTCGACGATTTCGCGCTCGGACACCGTGCGGCCGGCGAGGAGGCGTGCGAACCAGTGACGCAGCACGGCGCCGGCACCGGGCAGCAGCTCGTCGGCGGCGCATCCGGCGAGGTCCGGGGCGGGCCGGCCGGCGAGCACCGCCATCCGCTCATTGGCAGCGGTGAGCCGCAATTCGCGATCGACCACGCACAGGGCGACGGGGGCGCGCGCGAAGGCGACCTCCCGCAGGGGCGGCTCCGCGTCGGATATCGGGGCGGCGTCGCGGTCCATCGAACCAGAATCCTCCGATGCAATGCACAATAAGCATCTTCGCACCGCACCGGTAATCCCGGAGGCCCCTAATTATACGCGCGTCCAATGGGCGCAGGCCCGCGAAAGGCGTGTCGCGCGCCGTTGCAACGCTCAATCGAGCGAGCGCGAGACGATGTCGGCCACGTCCGGCGACAACCCCTCGCGGGCGGCGACCCGGCGCAGCGCCCGCTCGGCGGAGGACCGCCGCACCGGCTCCAGCGCGCGCCAGCTCTTGAAGGCGGCGAGCAGCCGCGCCGCCACCTGCGGGTTGCGGCCGTCGAGCTCCAGCACCGCCTCCGCCACGAAGTCGTGGCCGGCGCCGTCGGCCCGGTGGAACTGCGTCTGGTTGATGCTGGCGAAGGAGCCGATCAGCGAGCGCACCCGGTTCGGGTTGCCCCAGGAGAAGGTGGGATGCGCGGCGAGCGCGCGCACGCGCTCCAGCGTGCCGGGCTCGGCGATCTGTGCCTGCAGGGCGAGCCATTTGTCGACGACCAGCGGGTCGTCGCGGAACCGCTCGTAGAAGGCCGACAGCGCCGCCTCCCGTGCCAGCGGGGCGTTGTGGGCGAGCACGGAGAGCGCATGGAAGCGGTCCGTCATGTTGTCGGCGCGCTCGAAATGGGCGAGCGCCCGCGCGACGCCTTCCGCCGAGCCGGTGGCGGCCAGAAGGTCGAGGCCGGCATTGCGCAGAGCGCGGCGGCCTGCGGAGGCGGCATCGGGCGAATAGGGACCGGCGAGGGCGTGGCGGGCATAGGCCTCCTCCAGCGCCGGAGCGAGTGCCTCGCCAAGCGCGCGACGCAGCGCAAGGCGGGCGGCATGGATGGCGTCCGGATCGACATCGCCGCCGATCTCGCGCGCCACGTCGCTCTCGGAAGGGAGGGAGAGCGCCTGCGCGACGAAGGCGGGGTCCAGCGAGGCATCGCCCAGCGTCGCGCCGAGCGCGGCGACCAGCGCGTCCGGCGCCGGCAGCGGGTGGCCGGCGCGATGGGCCGCCGTCGCCTCCACCAGATGGGCGAGGGCGATGGACTGGCCGGCGTCGAAGCGGTTGAACGGATCGGCATCGTGGCGGGCGAGGAAGACCAGATCCTCCGTCGTCAGGCCGCTGACGAGCTTCACCGGAGCGGAGAAGCCGCGATTGAGCGAGGGCACCGGGCGGTGCTCGACGTCGCGGAAGACGAAGCTCTGGCGCGGCTGGGTAATGGTGAGCACGCCGCGCCCGGCATTGGTGCCGTCGTCGAGGAGGAGCGGCATGTCGCGCCCGTCCGGCCCGACGAGGCCGAGCGCCAGCGGGATCACCATCGGGCGCTTCTCGTCCTGCCCCGGCGTCGGGGCGAGCGTCTGCTCGACGTCGAGCCGGAAGCTGCGCGCGCTGGCGTCCCAATGGCCGGAGACGGTGAGCTGCGGCGTGCCCGACTGCGCGTACCACAGCGCGAACTGGCTCAGGTCAGTCCCGGCGGCGGCGGCGAAGCAGGCGAGGAAGTCCTCCACCGTCGCCGCGTCGCCGTCATGGCGCTCGAAATAGAGGTCCATGCCGGAGCGGAAGCCATCCTCGCCGAGCAGGGTTTTCAGCATGCGCACGACCTCGGCGCCCTTCTCGTAGACGGTCGCCGTGTAGAAATTGTTGATCTCGCGATAGGTGTCCGGGCGCACGGGATGGGCCAGCGGGCCGGCATCCTCGGGGAACTGGTGGCTTTTCAGCAGGCGCACGTCGGCGATGCGCTTGACCGCGCGCGAACGCTGGTCGGAGGAGAACTCCTGGTCGCGGAAGACGGTGAGCCCTTCCTTGAGGCAGAGCTGGAACCAGTCACGGCAGGTGATGCGGTTGCCGGTCCAGTTGTGGAAATACTCGTGGGCGATGATCGCCTCGATGTTCGCGTAGTCGGCATCGGTCGCCGTCTCGGGGCTGGCGAGCACGTATTTGTCGTTGAAGACGTTGAGCCCCTTGTTCTCCATCGCGCCCATGTTGAAATCGGCCACCGCCACGATGTTGAACACGTCGAGGTCGTATTCGCGGCCGAACGCCTCCTCGTCCCAGCGCAGCGAACGGCGCAGCGCGTCCATGGCGTAGCCGGCGCGGCCCGCCTTGCCCGGCTCGACATAGATGCCGAGCTCGACCTTGCGCCCGCTCGCGGTCACGAACTCCTCGACGATGCGCTCCAGCCGCCCGCCGACGAGGGCGAACAGGTAGCTCGGCTTGGGCCACGGGTCGTGCCAGACCGCATAATGGCGGCTCGTGCCCTCGACCGGGCCGCTCTCGACCGGGTTGCCGTTGGCGAGCAGGACGGGGGCCTCCTCGCGCTCGGCCTCGATCCGCACGGTGTAGACGGCGAGCACGTCCGGCCGGTCGGGGAAATAGGTGATGCGGCGGAAGCCCTCGGCCTCGCACTGGGTGCAATAGGCGCCCGAGGAGCGGTAGAGGCCCATCAGCTTGGTGTTGGCCGAGGGGTCGACGACGGTCTCGATCTCCAGCGTCAGGGCCCGCTGCGGCGGTGCCAGCACGGTGAGCGCCGAGGCCGTCGCGACATAGGCATTGCCGGCGAGCGGGGTGCCGTCGAGCGTGAGCGACTTCAGCGACAGCTCGTCGCCGTCGAGCACGATGGGCGAGCCCTCGCGCCCCTCTGGGTTCGGCCGTAGAGCGAGCCGGGCGAGGATGCGCGTCGCGGTGGGGTGCAGCCGCACGTCGAGATGCACGGTGTCGACGAGCCAGTCCGGCGGACGGTAATCGCTGAGGCGGACGGGCTGGGGCACGGCATCGCGCGGCATGGAAGGCTCCCGGAGGGAAAGGGGCGGGCGTCGCCAAGAGGCAGTCACCAAGAGGTAAGGGCTCGGGCCGCCGACCGGAAGGGCCGCCGGTCCCGCGCGGGGTCGAAGATCAGCGCGAACGCACGATCTCGACGCCGGCGTCGCGGAAGATGCCGGCAATGGGGGCGGCGGGCTTGTGGAGCTCCACCCGCACCTTCTCGACGCGGGGGTAACGCGTGAGCACGGCATCGGCGATGGCATGTGCGAAGGCTTCCAGAATATGGAAGCGGTGGCCGGAGGACACCTCGTGGACCACCTCGAACACCTTCTCGTAGCCGACCGTCTCGCCATAATTGTCGTGCGCGGCGGCCGCGCCGGTGTCGAGCCACCAGTCGACATCCACGATGAAACGCTGGCCGAGCCGCGCCTCCTCGGGGTGCAGGCCGTGATGGGCGTGCAACTCGACGCCTCGGAGGAAGATGCGGTCGGACATGGCGGGATTCCGGGTTCCGTGAAGGATCAGGCGAGGGCGGCGGCGAGCAGGCCGACCGCCACCGCCGGCGCGCAGTCCGCCGCCGGGCGGGCGAGGGCGGGATCGTCGGTCAGCACGTCGGCAAGGTCGAGATAGGCGGTGGTCCGGCGCTCGGCGAGGCGGGCGGTGAGGAAGCGGCCCACCCCGGCGCCGACGATGAGTTCCGGCGCCGCTTCCATGCCGGACGCCACGCAATCGAGCGCGCGGCCGAGCCGATGGGTCTGCGCTTCCGCCAGATGCCGTGCCAGCGCCTTCGCCTGCGGCAGCGTGACGGGGGTGAGGTCCTGCCCCACCATGCGCAGCAGGCGGCGCGCGCTCGCTTCCTCTGTCTTGGGCCCGCCATCGGCGCTCGGGTGCAGGTCGGCCCCTTCGGGAAGATCGCCGGTGAGGCGGTGGACATCCGCCGTGGTGGCGTAGTGCTCGGCCATCAGCGGCAGCCAGCGCCCGCCGAACGGCGCCTCGGCGGCGAGCGCCATGACGGGGGTGCGGGCGACGCCGGTGTAGATGAGTTCGTTGTTCGCCAGCCGCTCGGCATCGGTGAAGCCGCGCGCCGCCACCCGGCCGGAGCCGAAGGGAATGAGGTCGGCCGTGGTCGAGCCGATATCCACCAGCACGCCGCCCGGCAGCAGATGAGCCAGCACGGCAGCGGTGGCGTACCAGTTGGCTGAGCCGATGGCATCGGCATGCTCGGCTGCGCGCTCGGCCGGCACGAAGCCTTCCGGGCCCGCGAAAAGTGCGAGCGGCGCGCCGCCGAGTTCGCGCATCAGCACGGCGGCGGTGCCGACCACGCCGGCGCGCCGGTCCGGCCACAGATCGGCGACTTCGGCGGTCATGGTAACGGCGGAGGCCACCTCCGGCGCGAACTCGGCGCGCAGCCCGCGCACCGCTTCGGCGAGCTGGTCCTCGCCCTTCCATACCGGGCAGGGGGCGATGCGCACCGCCTTGAGACGGCCGTCGCGGCCGAAGGCGGCGAGCTTCACATGGGCGCCACCGACGTCCCAACCCAGGCGGGCGATGTTCATTACAGAAGGACCTCGACGGGAATGGCGGGCGGCAGGCGCGGAATCTCCGGCACCTCGCCGTCGCGGATGAGCTCGGCCACGAAGGCGAGCGGATTAACGCCGAGCGCGCGCCGCAGCCCGGCATAGGCGGTGGTGAGGCGCGGATTGACCTCAACCACGACCGGGCCGGCCGGGGTGGCGATGTAGTCGGCGCCTACGATGCCGTGCAGGCCCGGCAGCGCCGCGCCGATGCGGGCACCGAGATCGGCGAGCATCGCATCGACCGGAAAGGCGCCGACCGTGACGCCGCTGAAATGGAAGGCGCCGTCGCGCGGTTCCACGTGCTGGCGGTTGGCGGCGAGCACATAGGTGCGCCCGCTCTGGCAAAGGAGAGTGAGGCTCGCCGGCGTGCCCTCGACGAGCGGCTGCGCGACGAGGCCTGGCGGGAAGGGTGGCGTCGGCCGTCCGTCGAGGATACGCACCCCCGAGGCGCCGGCGCCATCGTCCGGTTTCACCACGAAGGGGCCGGCGGCCGATTCGGGAATCGCATCCGGCCACCAGGTCGGGATCGCCGGCACGCCGGCCGCCGACAGCGCGGCGGCGGTGCGCCATTTGCTGGCGCACAGGGCGAGGGTGGGCTGATCGGGCAGCAGCACGCGGCGGGCGCGGGCGCGGAAGGCCTCGGCCAGCAGTTCCAGCCTTCCATCGGTCTCCGGTGCGATCGGCCAGACCACATCGGCCTGTTCGGCCATCAGGTTCCATACCGATGGGGCATCGTCGCCGAGACGCAGCGCCGTGCTGGTGCCGCGCGCGGGGGCGGGCAGGCGCGCATCGTGCGTCGTGACGACGCGCACGCCGGGAAGATCCTCCAGATCGCCGATGAGCGTGTCGCGCATCAGCATTCCTTCGGCTATCAGCGAGGCGGGAAGCTCGCTGCCGAGATGATCGCCGCCGGTGACGGTTTCGCAGACGAAGACAAGCATTATCGACACGTCGCAGAGGTAGGCACGCGGTGGAACTTATACCGGTCATCGACCTGATGGGAGGTGCCGTCGTGCATGCCCGGCGCGGCGCGCGCGAGGCCTACCGCCCCATCGAGACGCCGCTCAGCGCCGGCGCCGAACCGCTCGACGTGGCGGACGGACTGCTGGCGCTCGGCGCCTTCCGCACGCTCTATGTCGCCGATCTCGACGCCATCGCCGGCCGGCCCGGCCATGATGCAGCGCTGGCAGCGCTGGAGGCGCGCCATCCCGGCCTCGCTCTCTGGGTCGACGCTGGCGAGGCCGATCCCGCCGCGCTTGCCCGCCGGGCATCGAGCGGACCCGGCCGGCCTGTGATCGGCAGCGAGAGCCTTCCCGCGCTCGACCAGGCGAAGGCGGCGCTGGGAGCGGTCGGAGAGGGCGGTATCCTCTCCCTCGACTACGGCCCCGAAGGCCCGCGCGGCCCGCGCGAGCTGCACGCGGACGCCGATCTCTGGCCCGGGGCGGTGATCGTGATGACTCTCTCGCGCGTCGGCGCCGGGCAGGGGCCGGACCTCGAAACGCTGCGCGCGGTGCTGGCGCGGGCCGGCGGGCGGCGCGTCTACGCCGCCGGCGGGGTGCGCGACGCAGGCGATCTTCATGCGCTGGCCGCTCTCGGCGTCGCCGGCGTGCTGCTGGCGAGCGCGCTGCATGACGGGCGGCTGTCGCGCGCGGACATCGCCGCCTTCACAGGCTGAAGCTCGACGCGCAGAGGCCGGCCGCGAACAGCGTCGCCACGGTGAGGTCGGCGCTGGTGCCGGGGTTGAGGCCGCGCGCCTTCAGCGATGCGTCGAAGGGGCCGAGCGTCGCATGGCGTTCCGCCGCCGGGGCACGGAAATCGACATTCGCCAGAAGGGCGGCGGCTTCCGCCCGCACTGCATCGGCAATCTCGATGCCGAACTTGCGGGCGATATGGCTGTCGGGAAAGGCGCCGAGGAAGGCGAGGTGCACGGCTTCCGTGCGCGCCTCCGGCGCCGCGCCGGCGAGGTCGCCGTAGCGGGCGAGGCCGGTGTCGAACAGGTCGACGAAGCCCGAGACATACTGCACGGCGATACGGTCGCCGCCGGCCGCCAGCGCCATGGCCTCCACGAGGCCGATGCGGGCGGGAGTGGAGACGTCGTGTTCCGGGTGCTGGCCGAGGCCGCCGGGGCTGGCGGCGGCGATGGCGCGGAAAGTCGCCTGCGCATCCGCCATGTCGAGCCCGTCGAGCACACGGCGAAGATTGGCACGCAGCGGACCCTGCCGCTCGGCCGCCGCCGCCAGCGGGGCGCACAGCAGCACGATGCCGAGATTGGCGTTGAGCCCGGTCGCCTTCAGCGAGGCCCCGACGGCGCCCTCGATGCGCGCGCCGACCCGCATGCCGGGAGCGGCGACGAAGGGAGCCGCGGCCTCGGCGGCGCGCTCGAAATGGGACACGTCCATGCCGTGGCCGGCGCCGAAGCGGTGGACGTTGCCGGGCTTGAGCGCATCGAGCTCGGCCCGGCAGGCGGAAAGAAAGGCGGCCTCGATCGCGCTGGCGCTCATGGCACGGGCACGGGGGCGAGCGCGGCGGCGAGATGGCGCGCCAGCGCGCCGGCGATGTCGGTTTCGGTGGTGCGCTGGAGGCCCTTCCACGCCGGCATGGAGTTGACCTCCAGCACGTGCAACTGCCCTGCCGCGTCCTCGATCAGATCGACGCCGGCATAGTCGGCCCCCACCGCGGCGGTGGCGCGGATGGCATAGTCATGGGCGCGCGCGTCGAAAGGCGCGGGCACGCCGACCGCGCCCTGATGGATGTTGGTGATCCAGCCCGGCGAGCGGCGCAGCATGGCGCCCGCCACCGCGCCGCCGATCACGAAGACGCGCCAGTCCTGATGTTCGCCGGCGACCTTCGGGGGGATGAAGTCCTGGAGGTAGTAGATGCCGCCGACCTTGTCCGGCTCGGGGAGCTGCGAGCGGGCCGGGATGCGGCGTATCCCGCGTCCCTGCGCGCCGAACAGGGGTTTCAGCACCATGTCGCCCGGCGCGGAATCGACCAGCGCCTGCATCTGTGCGCGATCCTCGCCGACGAAGCTGCGCGGGGTCGGCAGCCCGGCCTGCGCGATCAGGAAGCTGGTGGTCGACTTGTCGACGCAGCGCTCCACCGCGCGGGCATCGTTCATCACCTTCACGCCGAGCTCGCGCAGCGCGTGCAGCAGGCCGAGCCGGGCGGTGATCTGCTCGGTCGAGCCCTTGGCGATGAGGCGCACGAAGGCGGCGGCCGGCAAAAGGTCGCCCAGCCCCGGCAAAACGAGGCCGTGCGCGGTCTCGCCGATGGCGAAGCCGCACTCGTTGAGCGAGAGCACGAGCACGTCGAATCCCTCGCGCTCCACCGCTGCCTTGAGCCGGCGGGTGTGCCAGTCGGCGTCCTCGGTGAAGATGACGACCGTGCGGGACCGTGCGGCCGTCATGCGTGCCCGGCCCTCATGCGCGAGCCGTCTTCATGCGCGAGCCGTCTTCATGCGCGAGCCGTCTTCATGCGCGATCCGTCTTCATGCGAAGGAGCGCTCCAATATGTCGTCGTGGAACGCGCCGAAGGTAAAGCTGCGGCCGGTCTCCAGCGCCGTCACGGTGACGCGGGCGGGGCTGAACAGCATCGGGTCCATCGCGTAGAAGTCGCCATTATAGGCGGTGAATATCTCCGCGAAGGTGCGCCCGTGGTCGCGCGAGGAGGAGCTGGGCAGGCCCTTGGCCAGCTCGCGCGCCTCGCTTTCGGGGCCGGTGACGAAGAGCTGCACGTCGCCGCCATAGAGCGTGGCGTCGTTGGTGCGGCCCATCGCGGCCACGAAGTCCGGCGCCGGCGGGGGCAGCGGCGAGGAGCCGATGCCGTCCACCACGCGTTCCAGCGGGAAGTGCAGCGCGTGCGTCTTGTGCAGCGCGACCTCCAGCACCCGCGCGACGATCTGCACGGTGCCGGCAAGGCTCGATGTCGGGGTGAGGACCATGGTCAGGTTTTCCGGCGCCACGCCGCATTCGGCGGCGACATGGGCGACGAGGCTGTCGGGCGGCGTGCGGTCCACCTCCAGCACCAGCGTCGCCTGGTCGGCGCGGTCGCGATAGCCGAGCTCGCCGAACAGCGCCTCCTTGCCCCACAGCGCGCGGGCGGGCCCGGAGCCGAGGGCGAAGAAGTCGCCTTCCGCCAGGCTCCAGCCGGCATACTGGCTGCCGAGGCAGGCCACGACCGGATCGGCGGTCGTCACCGTGACCATGGTGTTCCAGCGCTGGAAGCGGGCGCTGGCGTCGATCGAGACCGCGCCGAGACCGCCGAGGCAGATTTCGGCGATGCGCCGGCCCGCTTCGATGCCGCCGCGCGCGGCGATGCCGGCATCGACGATGCGGGCGCCGCACGCACTGCGGCTGATGTCGAGGCGCAGGATGTCGGCCTTGTTCACGAGGTCGTCGACAAGCGGTCCGGTGAGAGCGGAAACGCTCGGGCGCCTGTCCGTGGGAGTGTCGAGCATGGGGTTTACTCCGCCGCCTTGCGGCCGGCTCTGTTCAGCTCACGCCAAAGGTGATCGAGGCGCAGCGAAAGGTTCTCGCGGGCCTGATGAGCGTCCTGTCCGTCGGCAAGCACCGTGCAGACGGGCTCGCCGGCCTCGATGCGCGTGCCCGGCGGGGGCCGATCGGCCACCCAGTCGGGTAAGGCATCGAGCCGCCGTTCGAAGGCGGCGGGCGCATAGAGGACTCCCGCGGCGCGCGCCGCCACGCCCGGACCGGGAGCGAGAAGCGCCAGCTCCGGCAGCGTGCCCGCGCAGGCGTCGAGATGCAGGCCGAACAGAGGCGGCAGCGGTGCATGGTCGAACACGTCAAGCGTGGCGCCGGGGCGTGGATTGACCTCGATGAGGCTCCATTCCCCGTCCCGGGTGCCGAGCACGAGGTCCGCGCTGGCAAGGCCGACGAGGCCCGTCGCGCCGACGATGCGCTCCAGCGCCCGCTCCACCTCGCCCTCGACGGCGGGATCGAGCCGGATGGGACCGGCCGCCCCGCCATAGCGGAACGGCGCGTCCTCGCCGGGCTCGCACCATTGCTCGGAGAAGGCAAGGAGGCGCGCGGCGCGCCCGTCGCCGAGGAACAGCGCCGAGACGGTGCGGCCCTCGACGCGCTCCTGCAGATACCAGCCGGTGCCGCGTGTCTCGTCCGCCTCGCGCACATGCCAGCCGCCGGAGCCGCCGATGCGCTTCTCCAGCGTCGCAACGCCGGCGGGCGCGCGCTCGGCGAAGACACGGGGATGGGGGATGCCGAGGGCGCCGAGCAGGGCACTGAAAGCCCGCGGCTCCTTGAGCGCGGCCAGCGTGGCAGGGCCGTTGCCGACCAGCCGGAACCGCGCGGCGAGCGCCTCGACGATCTCGGGCGCATGCTCGAAGCCGGTGCCGAGCACGACCGGCAGGTCTGTCCCGGCGTGGATGGCGAGCTGCTCGAACAGGTCGTCCGGGTCGATGGCGAAGCCGCCGAGGCGGCGTAGCGGGATCGCCTCGACGGCGAGTTCGCGCGTGTCGTCGTCGCCGAACAAGTCGAGGACGATGGCGCGGTGCCCGGCGCGGCGGGCGGCGGCGGCCAATGCACGGGCCGCGATGCCGACGATGACGACATCGGCTTCGTCCCTAGACCGAGAGTGATCGCGCCAGGAGGAAGGCATCCTCGAACCCGATGGTCAGCGCGGCATGAGCAACGCGCATGCGCTTCAGCAGCTCATGTTGCACGCTGTACTTCAGATGGCCAATGGTGAGTGCGCCGATACCGAGCGCGCCATTCACAAGAGTCTTTCCGTCGGCGTGCGCGTCGATGCCGGCGATGCCCGAGGGCGGCACGGCATTGACGTCGGCGGCGACCTTGAGGTGCTTCGCGCCGGCCAGCGCGTCGGCCGAGAGGATCTCGACACCGGCACGCCCGCAGGCGAGAACCACCTCGGCGTCGGCCAGCAGGGCGCGCTTGTCGTCCTCTCCCTTGGCCGCCGCGCCCGCAAGCTCGACGCCGAAGCGCTGCTTGAAGTCGCGCGCCTTCGCCTCGACCGCCTCGATCTCGCGGTGGCTGACCAGCGTCACCTGCGCCCCCGCCTGCGCGGCGATCACGCCGGCAATGCCGCCGACCACGCCGGTCGCGCCATAGACCTGCACCTTGGCGCCCTTGAGCCCCTCGGGGCGGGAGGGGCGCAGCTTCTTCTCGACCTCGGCGATCATCGCCGCCGCCGTGGTGAAGGAGCCGGCCGGATCGACGAAGACGGAAATCTCGAAGGGAGGAAACAGCACGCTCTTCGCCCGGCTCGCCATGTCGAGCGCGAGGCCGGCATCCTTGCCGCCGATGAACAGGCCGGTGCGCGGCGCGGCATCGGGGTGGCGCGAGAACATCATGTCCTGCGTCAGGTCGGCGATCTCGTCCAGCGTCACGCCGGAATAGGGCAGGATGGTCGCGTAGCCGGCGTCGACAGCCATGTTCACGTCGAACGGGCTGACGTGGCGAAGCGGTGAAACGATATGAAGAATGGGGGCGATATCCGCCATTGCGTTCGGTCCCTAGGTCAGAATCGGGCCTTGCGGCCTCTCGTGGGAAGGATAGGGAGCGACGCGGGCTGAACGCCAAAACCGCCGCTAGCACTGCTCCAGGCAGGCAAGCCACTCGATCCGTGCGCCGGCATTGCTGCCGCGCGCGCAGTCGAAAGCCAAAGCGGGCCGGTCGCCGAAACGGGCGCGGGCCTCGCAAATCACCTGTTCGGCCTCCTCGGGGCTGCCGATAATGGCGAAACCCGTGGGCCCCCAGGAACTCTGCCCCAGACCGCGCAGGCCGCGCGTCTCGAGCCAATCCATCACTTCGGCGACGGATGAGCTTGTATAGCGGCCACCTTGGGCGCCCGCATAGTGCTCTCCGAGCAGCCGCTGCATTTCGCCGACCGCCGCGGCGAAATAATCCACATCCGCTTCCGCCAGCGCCGGCAGCGCCACCATCACCGCAAGCCGCGCCATGTGGCCGGCGAGCGTGTCGGCGAAGGGCGGCAGGCCCTCCATCGCGCTGACTTCCTCTGTGCCGCTAAGTCCCTGATGCGCGTGGTCATATACCAGCAGGATGCGCCAGTTCTCGGGGAAGGGCAGCCGCGAGAGGATGGGAGGAGGGGCGTCCGAGCCCCGCTTCTTGCCGCCGTCGAGGATCACGCCGCCCTCGGTGAAGGCGCCGATGCCGATCGCCGAGCGCGCCCCGCGACCCAAGGCCGCGCCGATCTCGCGCGGGCTGAGGTCCAGCCCGTTGACGAGGCAGAGGCCGGTCGCGACCGCGAGGCCGAGCTGGGTGCCGGAGCCGAGGCCGGAATGGGGCGGCAGCGCGGTCTCCACCGTCACCTCGACCGCCTTGTCGAGGCCGAAGCGGGCGGCCGCCTTCTCCACCGCCGCCACCGCGCGGCCGGCATCTGGCCCGCTCGCCGTCAGCTTCTCGGCGCGGCGCAGGCGCACCACGGTGGAGGGCCGGTCAAGCGCGATGCCGAGGCTGCCGAAGCGCCGCCCCAGAGTGCCGGAAAGATCGAGGAATCCAAGATGCAGCCGGCCCGGCGCGGTGATGCGCACCACCGCCCTGTCCTGCCCGTCCTTCGCGGTGCCGAAATCTCGTGTTGTCGTGTTCACCGGCGTTTCCTCGCGGGCATGGTAAGGCGCGGATGGCGCAGCGGACAAGCCGCCCTGTCGATTTCCGCGTTTGCGGGAACCGCCGGGTGCGTGCTACCGAATCGTTAAAACCTGCCCGCGACAGAACGGGCGGACGCCGCCAGGAGGACGCCAGAGCATGGCGCTGGATCCGAAAAAAACCTTCACCGACAACGAGGTGGAGGAACGGCTCGCTGCCGACCTGCCGCATTGGAAGCTGCAGGACGGCTGGATTCGGCGCACCTTCCGCACGTCGAGCTGGAAGGGCACGCTGATGGTGATCAACGCCGTCGGCCATCTGGCCGAGGCCGCCTGGCACCATCCTGATATCACCGCTTCCTATGCCTGGGTGGAGGTGCGGCTCATGTCGCACGACGCCAAAGGCATTACCGAGCGGGACTTTCAGCTGGCGAAGAAGATCGAAGAGGTGGTCGGCTGGCAGCCGGGCACCGAGGCGGGCGGCGCGCTGGAAGGCACGCCGCGCGGCGATCTGCGCTTCTCCTACATCAAATACGATTGAACGGTTGCGATTGAGCCATGGCCGGTGCTGCGAGCGAGACGATCCACGATGTGGTCTGCGGGTTCTGCGGGCTCGGCTGCGACGATCTGAGCGTCGAGGTCGAGGGTCGCGCCATCCGCCCCACCGGCAGCATCTGCCCGGAAGCCGCCCGGCTGCTTCGCCGGCTCGACGTCGCCGACCGCCCGGCCAGCATCGCCGGCGCCCCCGCCAGCTTCGAGGAGGCGGCCGCCGTCGCCCGCCACCTGCTGGCGGAAGCCCGTTCGCCGCTGATCGGCGGGCTCGGCACCGACATGGCCGGGGCTGGCGCGCTGGTCGACCTCGCCGTCCGTTTCGGCGGGGTGCTCGACCACTATGCGTCCGAGGGCCTGTTCCGCAATTACGCCGCCGCCCAGCGCACCGGCTGGCTGTCGACGACGCTCGCCGAGGCGCGCAACCATTGCGACCTGCTGCTCGTCGTCGGCGACGATCCTGCCGCGACCTGGGGACGGCTGTTCGAGCGTCTCTACCCCGAAGCGCCGCTGTTCGCGACGGCCGGCCGCAAGGTCATCTTCCTCGGCGGCGCGCCGGGCGAGAAGGCGAAGGCGCAGCTCTCCGGCGTAGATGTCGTCCATCTCGCAACCGATGATGCGGTCGCCGCGCTGGAGGCGCTCTCCAGCCTCGTTGCCGGTCGCACCCCGCCGGGCGGGAGCTTCGGCGGCATTGACTGCGAGACGCTGGCCTCGCTCGCCGGCGAGTTGCGCGCGAGCGCCTATGCGGTGGTGACGTGGAACGCCGGCACGCTCGATGACGGCGATCTCGTCGCCGAACGTGCGACGGGCCTCGTAGATGCGCTCAACGTCACCACGCGGGCGGGCGTGTTCCCGCTGGGCGGGCGCGACAACATCATCGGCGTCAACCAGCTTATGCTGTGGCGCCTCGGCTATCCGCTGCGAACGGCGGTGCGCGGACAGGCGAGCGCGCATGACGGCGCGCTCTATTCGACGGCTTCAGCGCTCGCCGACGCCGACCTGCTGGTGTGGGTCTCGGCCTTCCGGCCCGAGCCGCCGCCGGCCTTTGCGGGCAGGGTCATCGCCCTTGCCCATCCCGATACGGTGTTCGACAAGGAACCGGATGTTCTGATTCCTGTGGGCACCCCCGGCGTGGACCACGCCGGCACGGTGTTCCGAATGGATTCCATCGTGAGCCTGCCGCTCGGCGCCTTGCGCGTCGCGACGCTCCCCAGCGTCGCCGAGGCTGTGCGTCGCATAGCGGAGGGGTAAATGAGACTGCGGCTGAAGGGCGGGCGTGTGCTCGACCCGGCCAATGGCGAGAACGGTGTCGCCAGCGGCGCCGTGCGCGACATCGAGATCGAGGACGGGCGCATCGTCGCGCCCACCGACCTCAGGGCCGACGCGGAATACGACCTCGGCGGCGACGTGGTGATGGCGGGCGGCATCGACCTGCACAGCCACATCGCCGGCGGCAAGATGAACCTGGCCCGCCTGCTGATGCAGGAGGACCGGCGGGCCTACCCGGAAATGCCCGGCAATTTCTGCGGCTGCGGCGGCGGGCGGGCGGTGCCGACGGCGCACGCCACCGGCTGCCGCTATGCGGAACTCGGCTACACCACGGTGTTCGAGCCGGCCATGGTCGGCGCCAATGCGCGTGGCGCGCATCTGGAAATGGCCGACATTCCCAATCTCGACACCGGCGCCTATCTGGTGCTGGGCAATGACGACTATTTCCTGCGCCTGCTGGCGGCCGGCGCCGGGCAGGAGCAGGTGAACGCCTATGTCGGCTGGATGCTGGAGGCGACGCAGGCCTTCGCCATCAAGATCGTCAATCCCGGCGGCATCAACGCCTTCAAGTTCAACGCCCGCAAGATGGAGCTGGACGAGGCGAACCCGCATTACGGGGTATCGCCGCGCAAGGTGCTCACCACGCTGATCCGCGCCGTCACCGAGCTCGGCATCCCGCACCCGATCCATCTGCACGGCTGCAATCTCGGTGTGCCGGGCAATGACGAGACGACGCTCGCCACCATCGCCGCCACCGAGGGCCGGCGGCTGCACCTCACCCATCTGCAGTTCCATTCCTACGGTACCGAGGGCGACCGGCGCTTCTCCTCCTCGGCGGCGCGCATCGCCGAGATGGTCAACGCCAACCCGAACATCTCGGTCGATGTCGGGCAGGTGATGTTCGGCCAGACCGTTACCGCCTCGGCCGACTACATGTCGCAATACCGAAACCGCGGCCTCGCCTCGCCGAAGAAATCCATCGGCATGGACATCGAGCTGGACGCCGCCTGCGGCGTGGTGCCGTTCGAGTACAAGGACAAGTCCTTCGTCAACGCGCTGCAATGGGCGATCGGGCTGGAGCTGTTCCTGCTGGTGGAGGACCCCTGGCGGATCTTCCTCACCACGGACCATCCCAATGGCGGGCCGTTCACCACCTATCCCCACCTCATCCGCCTATTGATGGACCGCGATTTCCGCAACGCTCAGCTCTCCACGCTGAACAAGGCGGCGCAGAAGCACACGGTGCTCAGCGAGATCACCCGCGAATATTCGCTGGAGGAAGTCGCCATCCTCACCCGCGCCGCGCCGGCCCGCATCCTCGGGCTCACCGACAAGGGCCACCTCGGCCCCGGCGCGGTGGCCGACATCGCCGTGCACACCGAGGACGCCGACCGCGAGGCGATGTTCTCGACCACCCGCATGGTGTTCAAGAACGGCCGGCTGATCGTGAAGGACGGCGTCGTGGTCGAGCTGGCGCAGGGCACCACCCATGTCGCGCGGCCCGATTTCGACCGCGCGGTCGAGAAGGACATCGACCGCTGGTTCGACGAGGCGGTGGGGCTTAAGGCAAAGCATTTCCGTGTCGCCGACGGCGAATTGCGGAACGGTGCCGGCCCGACCATCCTCAAATGCGAGGGAGGTGCGTCGTGAGACCGATCGACGGACTTCTCACCTCTCCCCGTGGGGGAGAGGTCAGCGCGCAGCGCCGGGTGAGGGGGCACGCGCTCCGCACTTCCGGGCGTCCGGGCCCCTCACCCCAACCCTCTCCCCGTCGGGGAGAGGGAGCAGGGCCGAAAGATCGCCGCAGGCGTCGGTCGACATTGCAGGAGGGCGCCCGATGATCCTCAATGGCGTCGAGATACGCGACAATTTCGCGGAAGCCTTCCCGATGGTCGGCACCCGCCTCATCGTCACCGCCGACACGCCGGAATGGGCGCTGACGGCCGGGCGTACCACCACGGGTTTTGCCACCTCCGTCATCGGCTGCGGCTGCGAGGCGGGCATCGAGCGCACGCTCAGCCCAGAGGAGACGCCGGACGGCCGGCCCGGCGTGTCGCTGCTGATCTTCGCGATGGATTTCGGCTCGCTGAAGAAAGTGGTGCCGCTGCGCCTCGGCCAATGCGTGCTGACCTGCCCGACCACGGCCTGCTATGCCGGCGTGGAAGGCGGCAAGCGCGTGCCGCTGGCCAAGACGATCCGCTACTTCGCCGACGGGCACCAGATTTCCAAGAAGATCGGCGAGAAGCGCTTCTGGCGCCTGCCGGTCATGGAGGGCGAGTTCGTCTGCGACGAGGATACCGGCTCGGTGGAAGGCGTCGGCGGCGGCAATTTCCTCATCCTCGCCCGCTCGCGCGCCGCCGCGCTGCATGCCTCCGAGCAGGCGGTGGCGGCGATGGGCAAGGTCGAGGGCGTCATCCTGCCGTTCCCCGGCGGGGTGGTGCGCTCGGGCTCCAAGGTCGGCTCGAAGTATAAGGGCCTGTTCGCCTCCACCAACGACGCCTATTGCCCGACCCTGCGCGGCACCCGGCCGAGCGCCCTCCCGCCCGAGGTCGGCTCGGTGCTGGAGATCGTCATCGACGGCTTCAGCTTCGAGGCGGTGTCGGAGGCCACAAAGGTCGGCGTCGCGGCGGTCTGCGCGGTGGGTGCCGAGGGCGGCGTGGTGGCGGTGGATGCCGGCAATTACGGCGGCAATCTCGGCCCGTTCCACTTCAAGCTGCGCGAGATCATGAAAGACAGCGCGGGAGGCACGGCATGAGCGGGGTTTCTCTCAAGCCGCGTGCGCCATTCGCCGCGCGGGTGGACCTGTCCGGGATCACGCCGGCCGTCACCTGCCCGCTGACCCTGCGCGAGCTGGAGCACCTGCCGGTGCCGCATGGCGGGCGCAGCGTGAAGCTGGCCGAGCTGTTCTTCATCGAGGGCGCGCCGGACGGCGTGCTGCTGATCGAGATCGGCGACGAGCGCCTCGACGGCGTGGGCGCCGGCATGACCGAGGGCGAGCTGATCGTCGACGGGCGCGTCGGCGCCTGGGCAGGACGTGGGCTGAGCGGGGGCGTGCTGCGCATCGCGGGCGATGCCGGCGACTTCCTCGGCGCGGAAATGTCCGGCGGGCGCATCGAACTCGCCGGTACGGCGGGTGCGCGTGCCGGGGCGGCGGGCTCGGGCTCGCGGCGCGGCCTGTCGGGCGGCGTGCTGAAGATCGGTGGCAACGCCGGTCCGCGCGCGGCCGAGCGCCAGCGCGGCGGCCTCATCGTCATCGCGGGCGATGCCGGCGAGGGGCTGGCGACCGACATGATCGCCGGCACGGTGAGCGTCGCCGGTGCCATCGGCCCGCTTGCCGGGCGCGGGATGAAGCGCGGCACGATCATCGCGCAGGCACGCCCCGAACTGCCTGCCGGCTTCGTCGATACCGGCGTGCATGAACTGGTCGCACTGCGCCTCATGGCCCGCCGCGTTGCCGAACTCGCCGGCCCGCTCAATGGCTGGACCTCGGCCCGCCGCCTCGTCGGCGACACGCTGATGGGCGGGCAGGGCGAGGTGCTGGTGCCGGGCTAACCGCGATCAGTCCTCCCGGCCGGCCGCGCGGCCGGTCGGGAGGACGGCCCGGGGCCTACAGCAGCGTGCCGTGCAGTATCATCAGCGCGACCGAGAAGTAGATCACGAGGCCCGTCACGTCGACGAAGGTGGCGACGAAGGGCGCCGAGGCGCTGGCGGGGTCGAAGCCGAGCCGGCGCAGCACGAAGGGCAGCATCGAGCCGATCATCGAGCCGAAGGTGACGATGGCGATCAGCGCCGCGCCCACGGTAGCCGCGACCAGCATCCAGTGCTCGCCGTAATCGTGGAAGCCGGCGAGCTGCCAGACGGTGATGCGGGTGACGCCCAGCGTGCCGAGTATGGCGCCCAGCACGAGGCCGGAGGGCAGCTCGCGCAGCGCCACGCGCCACCAGTCGCCCAGCTTGATTTCGTGCAGCGCCAGCGCGCGGATGATGAGCGAGGTCGCCTGCGAGCCGGAATTGCCGCCCGAGCTCATGATGAGCGGGATGAACAGGGTCAGCACGATGGCGCGTTCCAGCTCGTCTTCGAAATGCTGCATGGCGCTTGCGGTCGCCATCTCGCCGAGGAACAGCACGCAGAGCCAGCCGGCACGCTTCTTCAGCATGTCGAAGAAGCCGATCTCCATATAGGGCTCGTCGAGCGCTTCCATGCCGCCGAACTTCTGCGCGTCCTCGGTGCCCTCCTCGATGATGGCGTCGATCATGTCGTCCACGGTGACGATGCCGAGCACGTGCTCCTTCTCGTCGACCACGGGCACGGCCAGCAGGTCGTATTTCGAGATGAGGCGGGCGACGTCCTCGCGGTCCATCATGGGGTCGGCGGTGATCGGGTCGTGCGTCGGCGCGATGGAGAGGATCGGCTGGCCCGGCTCGCCGATGATGAGCCGGCGCAGCGTCACCGCCTTGAGCAGCCGGTGATCGATGGGATCGAGCACGTAAATGGCATAGATCGTCTCGCGCGTGCGCTCGATCTCGCGGATGTGGCGCAGCGTCTCGCCCACCGTCCAGGTGGAGGGCACGGTGACGAATTCCGTGGTCATCAGGCTGCCGGCGGTGTGCTCTGGCCAGGACAGCAGCCGGTTCAGCTCGGCCTGCGTGTCCGGCGGCAGGCGGGCGAACAGATGCGAGCGGCCGGGCTCCTCCATCCAGCGGAACAGGTCGGCGACGCGGTCGGCCGACATGTCCGAGAGCAGGCGCACCGCCTCCTCGACCGGCAGCGCCTCGATGAGGTCAATGGAGAGGTCGACATCGGGCAGGTCCAGCACCTCGACCTGCCGTTCGCGCGGCAGGCTGGCGAGGACGGCGGAGGCGACCTCGGGGTCCTCGTCGTCGAGGGCTTCGGCAATGTCGGCGGGGTGTTCTTCGGCGAGCTCGGCCGCGAGGGCAGCGGCGTCCACGACCTCGTCGTCGCGGCGGTCTTCCGTCCGTTCTTCCATTTCGGCTCTCTTTCCGCTGTCCGGCCTTCGAAGGCGGGCGCAGGGAGCCGAAACCCAGATCAGTTCTGCGGTCGGCTCACGGCGCCGGCCGTCGCCGGCCGGACAATCGACTGTAACTGTCGCTGGGCATGGTTAGGGGATTCCGGTTGCGCCGCGGTGACACGCAGCAGGCGGGGAATGAACCTCCGGGGAGGCGGAGTCAAGCGGCGCGATCAGGGTCGCGAATGGTCCGTCGGCTCGCGCAGCCGGGCGTAAACCTGCCCGAGCCGCATCGGGTCGAGCGCGCCCGTGCGCCCGCCCTCGCACAGCGCGCCGCGGAAGCCGAGATAGTCCGCGCCGACGCCTGTGAGGGAGGGGATGTCGCCGAGCCTGAGCGAGCCGGCGAGCCCGGTGATCAGCCCGTGCCGGCGGGCCTCGGCGACGAACTGGCCGAGGGTGAGCGGGTCGAGATGCTCGGTCAGGGAGCCGGCCCGTTTGTCGGCGGTGTCGATCATCACCCCGGCGAAGCCCGCGCGGCCGAGCGCGCCGACCACGGCGAAGTCCGGCTCCTGATCGGCGAACAGCACGCCGATGAGTCGCGCGCGGCTGGCGAGCGGGGCCAGCGCCTCGATGCACTCGTTGGTGTGTTTGGAGTGGAACAGCCCGACCTTGACGATGGGCACCCCGGTCTCGGCCACGCGCTCCGCGGCGGCACGGATGAGCGCCGGGACCATGGGCTGGTCGCCGGCGGTGGCGCTCAGCGCCGGGCGGGCGGCCTCGCCCAGCTGCTCGCCCCAGGCGTTCCACAGCATGACGGCGGCGGTCAGCGCCTCCGGGCTCCAGGCGCCGAGCGCGCCGAAGGCCGGCTGCTTCAGATCGATGATGTCCGCCCCGCCGGCGCGCGCCAGCTCCATCTCGCGCAGATCCGCGACGCTGGCGAGAAGGCCCGGCGGAAGCGACGAGGCGGTGTCGCGCAGCTGACTCATGAGCGCCGGCTCAGGAGGCGCGCCGGCGGCGGTGCTCGGCGACGGCCTCCAGCATCCAGCCCCATGCCTCAAGCTCGTCCGGCCCGGCGGTCTTTTCCACCGCGATGGCGAGATAGGCCATTTCCTGGTCCACCTTGTCGTCGGGCAGCAAGTTGAGCCGGCTCACCAGCACGGCAGCCTCCAGCACGGCGGCCTTGGCGCGGTTCATGCCCTCGAAGCGGGTATGGCCCTCGGAATGATAGGTCTTGCAGAAGAATTTCGGCCGCTGCGGGTCGTCCTCGGCGCGCTCCACCGTGATCTCGTCATGGGAGAGCGCGTCGGCGAGGCGCGGGCAGTCGATATAGGTCGCCTTCTTCACGTCGACGTTCAGCCGGCGTCCGACGACGCAGCTCGCGAAGATGCGCACATCGTCGGTGAAGTTCACTACCGCGATGCGGGTGCTGGCGAGGTTGTCGAGCGTGCGCGAGGGGCGGAAGGGCTGAAGCAGGTAGCCGCCCTCGATCACCGTGGCGCCCATGGGGGCGATATGCGGCTCGCCGTCGAGCGAGCGGGTGGTGACGATGGCTTCACGGATCACGGGGTCTCTCCGGCTTTCGCCTTGGCGTCTGTTTTGGCAGCGACTTTGGCTTGCAAGGTCGTGCCGGCCTCCTTGAAAGTCAAACGGTGGGCCGCCTCGGGGCTGCCGGCGATCTCGCCGGCCACGCCCCATTTCAGCCCCTCGTCCTGCGCGTAGCGCTTGCCGAGCTTGTAGGCGATTTCCGCCCGCGCCGTCTCGACGCCGAGATAGAAAGCATGGGCGCCGTCGGCTTCCACCCCGAGCTGCGGAAACAGGGCGAAGGGCTCGCTGGCCACGTGATGGCCGTCGCGGTTGTAGATGTGGATGCCGTCCTGCGCGACGTCGATGCGGAAGTTGCGGTCGCGGACCTCGCCGGCCAGCCGGTCGATGTCCTCGGGAGAGGCCGCAAAGGGCTTGCGGTCGCGCAGCGCCATCAGCCCGCCGCCGAAGCCCTGCGGCAGCGCCCCCGCCTGCCGGGCGGCGTAGAATTCGCGCCGCGCCCGGTCGAATTCGCGCACCGCCGTCCGGCAATGCGGGCTCACCTGCACCGCCAGTACCGCCTGAAGGTGCAGTTCCGAGATCAGCCCCATGAGGATGGCGTTGATGCCGGTGGTATCGGCGTCGGTAAGCTCGGTGACGTTGCCGATGCCCATCAGGATCGGGATGCCGGGATAGCGCCGGCGCAACTCGCTGTAGCGCACCACCGAAGCTGTGAAGCCGTAATGGATCGGGTCGAGGATCGGGTCGGCGTAGAAGGGCTGCCCGCTCGCGAGGCACGCCTCCACCGCCCGTGACAGCGATTCGAGGTCGCCCTGCGTCGACGGCACCAGCACCGGCACGGCCGATCCTTCCCCGGCGATGTGCAGGTTGTTCTCATTGAGGCTGAGAAGGTAGTCAGCGCCCGCCCGCGTGGCGCGCCGCAACTCGTCGAGGTCGAAGCTGTCGACGCTGACCTTCAGCCCCTCGCCGTGCAGGGCGGCGATGGCTTCTTCAAGATGCGGGAATTCGGTATCGGGCAGGCAGCCGAGGTCGATGACGTCGGCGCCCTCGCCCCTGAGGAACAGCGCACGCGCCACGATGGCCTCGACGCTGAGCGTCGTGGCGTCGACGATCTCGGCGAAGATGGCGACGTCGTGCTTCGAGAGGTCCGCCGCCCGGCGCTGCTGACCGAAATAGTCGGGGATGTCGGCGATCTCGTCCGGCCCGCGCGCGAAGGGCACGCCGAAGAAGCGCTCCAGCCGGTCGAGGTCGCCACGAAAGCGGCCGGGCATCAGCACGCGGTCGGTGCCTTCGGGCAGTTTAAGCCGGCGCTCGACGATCTCCGCCGTCATCAGCGCGGCGACCTTGACCCCGACATTCACCACCACGGGGTCGAGCGCCGCGTCGGCGATCTCGCCGGCGATCTTGCTGAGGCGCGGCTCGGCCAGTGAGCCGGTGACGAGCGCTATCCTTTCCGGCCGGCCAGCGCCGTCGGCGGGCTCGTCAGCCATCGAGCGGGGCGGCCTTCTCCGCGAGGTGCCGCTGGCGGGCGGCGATGGCGGCCTCCAGATCCTCGATGGATTCGACCACAGTGGTGTCGTCGAATTCCTTGAGCTTCGCCGTGTTCTCAAGGTCGATGCGGCGCGGATAGACCGGCACCGGCCCTTTGGGCGCCATGGTGATCATTTCAGGCGCGGTGTCGCAGGCGAAGACGATGGCGTGCACCCGGCACTTGCCGGCCTGCGCGAAGCAGTTCGTCACCAGCGTGTCGGAGATGCCGAACACCGCCTTGGCGACCGTGTTGGAGGAGGCGGGAGACACCACCAGCGTGTGGTAGAGCCCCTCGTAGAACCGCCCGACCGGCGCCGAGCTCGCCGTCGTCTCCTTGAAGATGCGCGTGCCTTCCGGCAGGTCCTGCTTGTACATGCGCAGCACCTCGTCGGCGGCTTTGGAGACGAACAGGTCCACCGCGTCCAGCGACTTTATCAGCGCGATGGACTCGGTGAAGAAGTGCCCCGAGCCGGTCAGCGCCCAAGCCCAGCGCGGATAAAGCCCCTTGTTCGCGCTCATGCGGCAAGGCTCCCTTTCGTGCCGGCCAGCAGCGCCTCCGGCGTCGTCACCTCGACCGGCCCGGCGAACCGCGCGGCGAAGGCGGGGAACAGCGGGTCGGTGAGCCCCGCGCGCGCCCACTCGTCCGGTGTCGCCCCGCCGGTGGGCAGGGATTTCACGAGAGTGAGCCGGGCGGCGTGGATCTCGACCGCGAGCCAGGCGGCGAGGCTGTCGGAAGTCAGCTCCCAGCTCTCGGGCAGATCGCGCGCGGCGAGCGCCATGCGGGCGGGCAGCCACAGCGCGGCGCGGCCTTCCCCGTGCGCCTGCGCGATGGCGTCCGGATTGTCGGCGAGAACGAGGCTGGGCATGAGATCGGCGAAGGCGTGCGCCGTCTGCTCCATGGCGAGGATCGCCATGCGGTGGCAGGCGGCATCGGAGAGCGACAGGCGCGGCTGCAGCGCCCGCACGCCATCGGCCAGCGGGCCGCCGCCGGCGACCAGCACCAGCGGCGCGCCGCGCTCGGCCAGCGCCTCCAGCACCGCCGTCAGGCGCGGATGGCTGACAAGGCTGCCGCCGAGCTTGACGATCTCGGGGCGGCGAAACGCGGCGCGAGGCGTGGGGTAAAGGTCGGGCATGGCTCGGTTTCCGTTCGGGGCGAAGCTACGCCAAACGCCCGTCGGCGCAAACCGGCACCGCTGTCGCGCCCCCTGCCGGGAGGAGGCGGCACAAAGAAAAAGGCCCGTGGCAATGCCTCGGGCCTTGATAAGGTGACGATCAGTCAGACGGCTGCCCGCCTGTAGAAGTGAAACGAGGATGCGCCTCGCCCTGCCGGTTGTCGAGCCTGATTCGGCCCGATCACGCGCGCTTGACGCAGCCCAGCCATGTGCGCCGGTCAGGCGGCGAGGGCGTGTAGCGCGATACCGCTGGTGGTCGCCACGTTGAGCGAGTCGAAGCCGGCCTTCATCGGGATGCGCACCGTGGTGGCGCGGGCAAGGATCTCGTCCGGCAGGCCGGGCCCTTCCGCGCCGAGCAACAGGGCCGCGCGCTTCGGCCGGTGCACCTCGGCGAGCGTCACCGCACCAGCGGGGCTCAGCGCCAGCAGCTCGAAGCCATGGGCGATCAGCCGGTCGCACAGCGCGCCGGCGCTGCCCTCGCGGGCGAAGGGCACGACGAGGCTGCCGCCGACCGAGACGCGGATCGCCTTGCGGTAGAGCGGGTCGCAGGAAGCAAAGTCGAACAGCGCGGCATCGGCGCCGAAGGCGGCGGCGTTGCGCATGATGCCGCCGACATTGTCATGGTTGGTGATGCCGAGCGGCACCACCACCAGCGCCTCCTCCGGCAGGCGGGCGAGCACGTCCTCGATGCCCGGCTCCGCTCCCCGCAGCCCGATGCCGAGCAGGCCGCGATGGATGTGGAAGCCGGTGATGCCGTCGAGGATCGCCTGGCTGGCGGTGTAGACCGGCAGGTCGTCCGGTGCCTGCGCGATCAGCCCGGCCAGCGCCTCCACCCGGCTTTCCGCCAGCAGTAGCGATTCCAGCGCGAAGCGGTTGCGCTTCGAGAGCGCGACGTCCAGCACCGTGCGCCCCTCGACGATGAACCGCCCGCCGCGCCCGACCAGATCGCGCTCCTTGATGACGCGATAGGCGTCGATGCGCGGGTCGTCGGGGGAGGTGAGGGGGATGAGGCGGGGCATGGCTAGAAGGTTGCGTGGGGCGTCGTCCCGAACGGTCCGCAGGACCGATCCGGGATCGCGAGAGCAATGGAGAACGATCCCGGCGCTCCGCTTCGCTGCGGCCGGGATGACGGCCGGACTGAAGGGATATGCCCGCTCACCCCCCGATTTCCTCGCGCAGCATCTCCAGCTCCAGCCACTGTTCCTCGGCGGCGGCAAGTTCGGCCTGCACGCGGGTCAGTTCGGCGGTCGCCTTCTGGAATCCGGCGGGATCGCGCGTGTAGAAATTCGGCGTGTGCAGGGTGTTGTTGAGGCGCTTCACGTCGGATTCGAGCTGGGCGACCTTCTTGGGCAGTTGTTCCAGCGCGTGCTTCTCCTTGAAGGAGAGCTTGCGTCGGGAGGCCGGCGAGCTCGCGGCAGGGGGCACGGCCTGCGTTGCGCCGGCTGGGGCGGCCTTCGGGGGCGAAGCGGCGGCGGCAGCGGCCCGCGCCTTCACGCCATGGCCGCGCTGGGCCACCATGTCGGAATAGCCGCCCGCATAGACCGCCCAGTTGCCGTCGCCTTCATAGGCGATGGTGGCGGTGACGGTGCGGTCGAGGAAGTCGCGGTCATGGCTCACCAGCAGCACCGTGCCGGCATAGTCGTCGATCATCTCTTCCAGGAGGTCGAGTGTTTCGAGATCGAGGTCGTTGGTCGGCTCGTCCAGCACCATGAGGTTGGACGCCTGCGCCAGCGCACACGCCAGCAGCAGCCGCCCGCGCTCGCCGCCGGACAGGCGCGAGACGGCGGTGCCGGCCTGTTCCGGCGTGAACAGGAAGTCCTTCATGTAGCCGATGACATGGCGCGGATTGCCGCCGACGAACACCTGGTCGCCGCGCCCGTCGGTCAGCGTTTCACGTACCGAACGGTTGGGGTCGAGGGCGGCGCGGCGCTGGTCCAGCGTCGCCATCTCGATATTGGTGCCCATCTTGGCCTTGCCGCTGTCCGGTGCGAGTTCCCCGGTCAGCATCTTCAGCAGCGTGGTCTTGCCCGCGCCATTGGGCCCGACGATGCCGATGCGGTCGCCGCGCTGGATGCGGATGGAGAGATCGCGCACGATGACGCGGTCCCCATAGGCCTTGGAGATGTGCTCGGCCTCCATCACCAGCTTGCCGGAGACGTCCGCCTCGGTGGCGGTGACGGAAATGGTGCCGACCGCGCCGCGATGCTCGCGATACTGGGTGCGCAGGGCCGCGAGCTCGCCGACGCGGCGGACGTTCCGCTTGCGGCGCGCGGTGACGCCGTAGCGCATCCAGTGCTCTTCCGCGACGATCTTGCGGGCGAGCTTTTGCTGGTCGCGCTCTTCCTCTTCCAGCACCTGGTCGCGCCATTCTTCGAAGAACGCGAAGCCGCGCTCCATGCGCCGCGTGCGGCCCCGGTCGAGCCAGACGGTGGCGCGGGTGAGGTCCTGCAGGAAGCGCCGGTCATGGCTGATCAGCACGAGGGCGGAGCGCAGCGAGGCGATTTCCGCCTCCAGCCATTCGATGGCCGGCAGATCGAGATGGTTGGTCGGCTCGTCGAGCAGCAGGATATCGGGCTCGGGCGCTAGCACGCGGGCCAGCGCAGCACGGCGGGCCTCGCCGCCGGAGAGGTTCGCCGGATGTTCGGTCCCGGTGAGACCCAGCTCGCTGAGCAGATATTGCGCGCGGTATTCCGCATCGCCCGGCCCCATTCCGGCCTCGACATAGGCGAGCGTGGTCTCGAAGCCGGAGAGGTCCGGCTCCTGCGGGAGATAGCGCACCGTCGCGCCGGGCTGCACGAAGCGCGCGCCGCTGTCGGCCACGACGAGGCCGGCGGCGATCTTCAGCAGGGTGGATTTGCCCGAGCCGTTGCGGCCGACGAGGCCGACGCGTTCGCCGGCGGAAACGGAAAGCTCCGCCCCCTCCAGCAGCGGCGTGCCGCCGAAGGTGAGCTTGGTATCCTGAAGCAGAAGGAGAGGAGGCGCCATAGCGCGGGGATAGGGGGAAAGAAGCGCCGGGGCAAGGGGCGGGAGCGGTCAGTCGTCGCCGAGCCCTTCGAGCGAGCGCCCTCCATACAGGATGCGGTTGAACACCACGCGGTCGCTCTCGATATGGAACGCTATTGTCACCCCCGCTCGAAGCCGACAATGCGCAGGCCGGGAGCGACATCGTCACGGAGGGTGCCGCGCGGGGAAATCGGAGAAGGAACGGCAATAAGCCCTGACACGCTCGACATAGGCTAAGGCGGTGAGCGGTCCGGAGCGCGCGGCGATGAAATCATAGATCCCCGCGAGATCGTCCAAGGCCGCTGCAGTGAATCTAACCTCATACCGCACGTCGGTTCTTCATCCGGTCATCGTGCCGCCGCCGGATTTCGCCGAAGACCTGGTCTTCGGTGAGGAGCGACGAAGGGTCGGCTTGGGCCGCCCGCATCACCGGCGCTACTTCCTCGCGCAGCCAGCGCTCCACCGCCGCGTCGCGTTCCTGCAGCGCGCGCAGCCCGGCGCGGACGACCTCGCTGGCGCTGCCATACGTGCCCGAATCCACCAGCCGGTCTATGAATTCCGCCTGCTCGCGTGGCAGACTGAAGGTGCGCTTCTCGGCATTCGCCATCGGGCCTTCCCTCCATAGTATGAATTCATCATACCGCTTGCCCCTGGGAGTTCAATGACGCTCGCAGCCTCGTCCCCCCTCTCTCCCCTTCTCGCCGCCATCGCCCAGCGCATTGGCCCGGCCCATGTGCTGACCGATGCCGCCGACATGGCGCCTTATCTGCGCGAGGAGCGCGGGCTCTATCAGGGCGTCACCCCCGCCGTGCTGCGGCCGGGCACGACGCAGGAGGTGGCGTTCATCGTCGAGGCCTGCGCGCGGGCGGGCGTCGCGCTGGTGCCGCAGGGCGGCAATACCGGGCTCGTCGGCGGGCAGATGCCGTTCGGGCAGATGCTGGTCTCGCTCGCCCGGCTCGACCGGGTGCGCAACGTCGACCCGGTCGACATGACGATGACGGTGGAAGCCGGCTGCATCCTCGACAAGGCGCATGAGGCGGCGGTGGCGGCCGGCTGCCTGTTCCCGCTGCACATCGCCTCGCAGGGTTCCTGCCGCATCGGCGGCAACCTCTCCACCAATGCCGGCGGCACCGCCGTGCTGCGCTACGGCAATGCGCGCGACCTCGTGCTCGGCCTCGAAGTCGTGCTCGCTGACGGTCGGGTGTGGAACGGCCTCAAGCGGCTGCGCAAGAACAATGCGGGCTACGACCTCAAGCAACTCTTCCTCGGCACGGAGGGCACGCTCGGCCTCATCACCGCCGCCGTGCTCAAGCTGTTCCCGCTGCCGGCGCAGCGCACTACGGCCTTCCTCGCCGTGCCGGACCCGGCCGCCGCGCTCGCCCTGCTGGCGCGGCTCCGCGGCGAGGCGGGCGATGCGCTCACCACCTTCGAGCTGATGGCGGCCTTCGGCGTCGAGACCGTGCTGGCGCATATGCCCGGCACCGTGCGTCCGCTGCAGGAGAGCCACGACTGGTACGTGCTGGCCGAACTCAGCGCGCCCACGCGCGCCTTCGATCTCGGCGCGCTGATGGAGGAGACGCTCGCCGCCGCTATGGAGGCCGGCGAGGTGCTGGACGCGGCGATTGCGACCTCCGAGGCGCAGGCCGCCAATATGTGGCGGCTGCGCGAGGACATGTCGGAGGCGCAGAAGCACGAGGGCGGCTCGATCAAGCACGACGTCTCGGTGCCGGTCTCGCGCGTGCCGGAATTCCTGGAGCGGGCGCTGGGGGCGGTGACGGCGGCGCTGCCGGGGCTGCGGCCATGCCCCTTCGGTCATGTCGGCGACGGCAACATCCATTTCAACCTGAGCCAGCCGGTCGGCATGGAGAAGGCCGCCTTCATCGCCATGTGGGAGACCTTCAACCGGATCGTGCACGACATCGTGACCGACATGGATGGCTCCATCGCGGCCGAGCACGGCATTGGCATCCTCAAGCGCGAGGAGCTGGCGCATTACGCAGATCCCGTCGCTCTGGACCTGATGCACCGGCTCAAGCAGGCACTTGATCCCGCCGGCACGCTCAACCCGGGCAAGGTGATCGGCGCTTAGTCCACAATAGTTACCTGTCTGGAACGATGATAAACTAGACTTCGCGAACGTATTCGTTGTTTTGAAGCGTTCTACATTTGCGAATTCAGGCTTTTTCGTATTGTCGAGCGCGTATCGCAGGGTTTATGGAAGCCGGTGACTGACGGGGCGGCCGACGATTGCGTCCACTCACGCGTGAGTGGCACGGGCGTGGCCGACCGAAACTCGGAAAGCCGCCATGCTGACATCCCGCACGACTTCGCCGTACCGCCGGCGCCTGGGCGCCCTGATGGTGCTCGCCACGCTGCTCGGCATGGTGGCGGGCAAACCGGTGCTGGCGCAGCAGGCGGTACCCGCCGGCGTGGCGGCTCCGTCAGCGGCAGCGCCCGCCGCAGCGCCCGCGATTGCCCCCGCCGCGCCTTCGGCGGCGCCGGCGCCGGTCGTTCAGCCTCCCCTTGCCCAGCCTTCCGCCGTGCCGGGCACCACCGCCCCGGCGGCGAATGACGATCTCGTCCCGCCCGCCGTCGCGCCCGTGCTCTCCGGCACGGCGCCCGCCGCCGCCCCCGTCGTCGGCGAGCAGGGCGTCCTTCCGGCGGACGGCGTGACTGCCGCCGATCCGCATCATGAGGGCGAGGATCCCTCCGTTGCCGCGCAGCTTCCGCACGACCTGTCCCCGTGGGGCATGTTCATGGCGGCGGACTGGGTGGTGAAGGCGGTGATGATCGGCCTCGCCTTCGCCTCGGTGGTGACGTGGACGGTGTGGCTGGCCAAGACGCTGGAACTCATGTTCGCCAGAGGCCGGCTGCGCCGTGCGCTGCGCGGCTATCTCTCCAGCGCCACGCTGGACGAGGCGCGCCGGGTCGAGCCGCGCGGGCCGGCCGGCGCCATGCTGCGCGCCACCGATCTCGAATTGCAGCGTTCCGGCGACCTGCCGGCCGAGGGCATCAAGGAGCGCGTGTCGATCTCGCTCGGCCGCATCGAGGTGGCGGCGGGCCGAGCGATCACGCGCGGCACCGGCCTTCTCGCCACCATCGGCGCCACCGCACCCTTCGTCGGCCTGTTCGGCACGGTCTGGGGCATCATGAACTCGTTCATCGGTATCTCGAAGGCCCAGACCACCAATCTCGCCGTGGTGGCGCCGGGCATCGCCGAGGCGTTGCTCGCCACGGCCATCGGCCTCGTCGCGGCGATTCCGGCGGTGGTGATCTACAACCACTTCTCGCGGCAGGTGTCGGGCTATCGCGTGCTGATGGGCGACGCCTCGGCGGAGGTGCTGCGGCTGCTCTCGCGCGACCTCGACCGGCGCGACGCCCGGCGCGGCCGGCCCGAGGCCCAGCGGCTGCGCGCGGCGGCGGAGTGAGCGCCCATGGCTGCCAAGCTCCAGAGCTCCGACAGCGACGATCTCGTCGAGAACCACGAGATCAACGTCACGCCGTTCATCGACGTGATCCTCGTGCTGCTCATCATCTTCATGGTCGCGGCGCCGCTTTCGACGGTGGACGTGGCGGTGGACCTGCCGGCCTCCAACGCTGCCGTGCAGCCGCGCCCCGACAAGCCGGTCTATCTCACCGTGAAGAGTGATCTTGGCCTCGCGCTCGGCAATGAGGACGTCGCGCGCGAGGCGCTGGGCCTCACGCTCGACCGCCAGACCGAGACCAAGCGCGACACCCGCATTTTCTTGCGCGCCGACAAGAGCGTCGACTATGGCGCGCTGATGGAGGTGATGAACCTCTTGCGCGCCGCCGGCTATCTCAAGATCGCGCTGGTCGGGCTGGAGATGGCCGGCCAGCCGGCCGCTGCGCCCGGCGCGGTTCCGGGCACTGCCGCTCCCGGCGCCGCCGTCCCCGGCGCTGCTGCGGCCCCCGCAGCGGCTCCGGCCGCCGTCCCCGGTCCCGCGGCACCCGCTCCGGGAACGTCGGCCCCATGAGCCTCCTGCTGCTCAGGCCCGGCCGGGGGCAAAGGCTGCGCGAAGGCGCGGGCTGGGTGCTGTGCGGCGGCCTCGTGCTCGCCGTGCATGGCGGCGCGCTCGCCTACATGCTCACCGAGCCGCCCATCGTGGCGGCGGAGGAGCCGGCGGCGATCATGATCGAGCTGGCCGAGATGCCGGTCGCCCCTGAAGCCGAGCCGGTGGAGCTGCCTCCGGGCCCGGAGATGGTCGAGGCGCCGGAAAAGATCGAGGAGGAGGTGCCGCCCGATCCGCTGGCCAAGGACGAGGACGCCCCGCCGCCGGAGCCGCTGCCCGAGCAGGAGCCGATCCCCGAGGTCGCCGAATCTCCCGCGCCGGACATCGAGGTGCCGCTGCCGCCGCCGCCGCCACTCGCCTCCGAACTGACTCCGCCGGAGAAGAAGCCCGATCCGCCCAAGGAGCGCCCGAAGCCGAAGCCCAAGCCGAAGGAGCGCGAGAAGAGCGACAAGCCGCCGGCGCCGCAGACCACCGCCGCGCCCTCGCTCAACGCCGCGCGCTCGGACCGCATCGCCGCGCCGAGCGCGGGGGCGGCGACCTCCAGCAGCCGGGCACCGGCCAATTGGCGCTCGCGGCTGATGGCGCATCTCAACCGCCACAAGCGCTATCCCGGCGGCGAGAGCGGGCAGGGCAAGGCACGCGTCGCCTTCACCATCAACCGCTCCGGGCAGGTGCTCTCGGCGCGGCTGGCGGGCTCCTCCGGCAATGCGAGCTTCGACGAGGAGGCCGTCGCCATGGTGCGCCGCGCCTCCCCGGTCCCGCCTCCGCCGCCCGAAGTGGCAGGAGGGACCATCGCCTTCACCGTCCCGGTCCTGTTCAGCCAGAGGTGAGCGGTTCCGCGGCGGCGGCGGACGCGGTCAGCCTTCCGCCACCCAGCAGGCGACGAGCTGGCCGCCCTTCTTCTCCAGCGGGGGCATCTCGACCCGGCAGCGTTCCTGAACCAGCGGGCAGCGCGGGTTGAAGGGGCAGCCCTTGGGCGGGTTGAAGGGCGAGGGCAGCTCGCCCTCCAGCACGATGCGCTCCTTCTTCGCCTCGGGGTCGGCGACCGGCGTCGCCGAGAGCAGCGCGCGCGTATAGGGGTGGCGCGGGGCGTCGAACACCGCGTCGCGCGGGCCGTGCTCGACGGCGCGGCCGAGATACATCACCAGCACCTCATCGGCCATGTGCCGCACCACGCCGAGATCGTGGCTGACGAACACATAGGCGACGCCGAGCTGTTCCTGAAGCTCGACCAGCAGGTTCAGCACCTGCGCGCGCACGGACACGTCGAGCGCCGAGACCGGCTCGTCCAGCACGAGGATCTTCGGCCGCAGCACCAGCGCGCGGGCAATGGCGATGCGCTGTCGCTGGCCGCCGGAGAACATATGGGGGTAGCGCCCGTGATGTTCCGGCCGCAGCCCGACACGCGCCATCATATCGAGCGCGCGGGCACGCCGTTCGGCGGCGGAGAGCGTCGTGTTGACCAGCAGCGGCTCCTCGATGGCGCTGCCCACCGTCTGGCGCGGATTGAGCGAGCCATAGGGGTTCTGGAACACCATCTGCACCTCGCCGCGATAGCGGCGCAGCGTGCGCGCATCCGCCTCCGCGACATCCACCTCGTCGAGCCGCAGCGAGCCGGCGCCCGGCCGCTCGATCATGGTGAGCATGCGCGCCAGCGTCGACTTGCCGGAGCCGGATTCGCCGACGATGGCGAGCGTCGAGCGCGGCGCGAGGCGGAAGCTGATGCCGGCGACCGCCTTCACCGTGGCGGAGGGCGCGAACAGGCCGCGCGAAACCTCGTAGCTCTGCGCGAGGTCGACCGCCTCCATCACCGCCGCGCCGGCGGGCGCGACATGCGGCAGGTCGGGATGGTTGGCGTGATCGTGCGGGACGGGCGTGTTCATGCCGCCATCTCCCGGCGCTGCGGCACGCCGTCGACGAGCGGCGTGTGGCAGAGCGCGAAGCCGAGCTCGGCGCCCGCGCGCGGCGGAGGCACGTTGCGGCAGGTATCCGTCGCGAAACGGCAACGCGGCGAGAACAGGCAGCCGCGCGGCCGGTCGGCGAGGCCCGGCACCACGCCCGGAATGGAGGGCAGGAGGCGCCCGCTCGCCCGTTCGGGCAGGGCCGCCAGCAGCGCCGCCGTATAGGGATGGTGCGGGTCGCGGAACAGGCCGCGCGTCGGCTGCATCTCGATCTGCTGGCCAGCATACTGCACGCAGACGCGCTGCGAGGTTTCCGCCACCACGCCCATGTCGTGGGTGATCAGCACGAGGCCGACGCCGCTCTCCCGTTGCAGCCGCAGCAGCAGGTCGAGGATCTGCGCCTGGATGGTCACGTCGAGCGCGGTTGTGGGCTCGTCGGCGATGATGAGCTTCGGCTTGCACGCGAGCGCCATGGCGATCATGACGCGCTGGCTCATGCCGCCGGAAAGCTGGTGCGGGAAGGCCTTGAGCCGCCGCTCCGGCTCGGGGATGCCGACGAGTTCCAGCAGTTCCACCGCGCGGGCTTGCCGCTGGGCGCGCGAGAGGTCGAGATGGGCGGCCATCGCCTCGCGGATCTGGAAGCCGACCGTGAAGCACGGGTTGAGGCTCGACATCGGCTCCTGGAAGATCATGGCGAGGTCGCGCCCGACGATGCGGCGCCGTTCGCGCGGCGACAGCGTCAGCAGGTCGCGCCCGTCAAATTCCAGCCGGTCGGCCGAGACCTTGGCTGTCCACGGCAGCAGGCCCATCACCGCGAGCATGGCGACTGACTTGCCCGAGCCGGATTCTCCTACGATGGCGACGAGTTCCCCCGCCTCGACGTCGAGGTCCACCCCGTCCACCGCGCGGAACGGCCCGCGCGCGGTGGAGAAGGTGACGGACAGGTTGCGGATGGAGAGCAGGGGCATCAGCTCCTCCTCAGCTTCGGGTCGAGGGCGTCGCGCAGGCCGTCGCCCATGAGGTTGATCGCGACCACGGTGACGAGGATGGCGAGGCCCGGCAGGGTGACGATCCACGGCGCCGAGCGAATGAATTCGCGGGCATCGGCCAGCATGGCGCCCCATTCGGGCGTGGGCGGCTGCGCGCCGAGGCCGAGGAAGCCCAGCGCCGCCGCCTCCAGTATGGCGTCGGAGATGCCGAGCGCCGCCTGCACGATGAGCGGGGCGAGGCAGTTCGGCAACACGGTGACGAACATCAGCCGCAGCTTGCCGACGCCGGCCACCTGCGCGGCGACGACATATTCCTTCGACAGCTCCGCGATGGCGGCGGCACGCACGAGGCGCACATAGCGCGGCAGGTAGACCACCGTCACCGCGACGATGGTGTTGACGAGGCTGGGGCCGAGCACCGCCACGACGAGGATGGCGAGCACGAGGCTCGGGATCGCCACCACCACGTCCATGATGCGCATCACCACCACTTCGACCGCACCGCGCAGGAAGGCCGCCGCGAGGCCGAGCACGATGCCGACCGCCACCGAGACCACCATCACTGAGAGGCCGATGCCGAGCGAGATGCGCGCGCCGTAGATCAGGCGGGAAAGCACGTCGCGGCCCACTGCGTCGGTGCCGAACGGAAAGCTCCAGTTGCCGCCCGCCCAGACCGGCGGCAGCAGCACGCTCTGGCGGAACTGCTCGGTCGGCGAATGCGGCGCGACCCACGGCGCGAAGACCGCCAGCAGCGCGATGAAGACGACGATCGCGAGGCCGAGCACGGCGCCGCGGTTCTCGCTGAAGGCGGACCAGAAGGCGCGCAGCGGGGAGGGTTCCTCGCCCACCGGCTCGGCCTGTGCCACGGTGACGGCGCTCAGGCTGAGGCCGGAATCGCTCAGCACCAGGCGCTCCGGGCCGGCCGGGATGGGATCGTCGATGGCGTTCTCCTCAGCCATGCCGGATCCTCGGATTGATCGCGACATAGAGCATATCGACGATGAGATTGACGAGGATGACGATGGCCGAGATCAGCATGATGCCGCCCTGCAGCGCGGGATAGTCGCGGCGGGAAATGGATTCGATCAGCCATTTTCCCACCCCCGGCCAGGCGAAGATGGTCTCGGTCAGCACCGCGCCGGCGAGCAGCGTGCCGGTCTGCAGCCCGACCACGGTGACGACGGGGATCAGCGCATTGCGCAGCGCGTGCAGGCCGACCACGCGCAGCGGCGACAGGCCCTTGGCGCGGGCGGTGCGCACATAGTCCTCGCCCAGCACCTCCAGCATGGAGGAGCGCGTCATGCGCGCGATCACCGCGAGCGGGATGGTGCCGAGCACGATGGAGGGCAGGATGAGATGGGCGACCGCCGCCCCGAAGGCGCCTTCCTGGCCGGACAGCAGGCTGTCGATCAGCATGAAGCCGGTCACCGGCTCGAAATAGTAGTTGATCAGATCCATGCGGCCGGAGACCGGCGTGAGGCCGAGATACTCCGACACGAACATGATGAGCAGCAGGCCCCACCAGAAGATCGGCATGGAATAGCCGGCGAGGGCCACCGTCATCACCGAATGGTCGAGCACGGAGCCGCGCTTCACCGCCGCCAGCACGCCGGCGGGAATGCCGAGCACGATAGCGAAGACGAGCGCGCAGAGGGCGAGCTCCAGCGTCGCCGGGAACAGGATGAGGAATTCGTGCAGCACCGGCGTCTTGGTGACGATGGAGACGCCGAAATCGCCGTGCAGCAGGCCATAGGCGTAGTCGAGGAACTGCTTCCACACCGGCTGGTCGAGGCCGAGATCGTGGCGCAGCGCCGCAAGGCGCTCGGGGGCGATGCCGCGCTCGCCGGTGCGCGCCTCGATGGGGTCGCCCGGCACCATGCGCACGGCGACGAAGGTGACGAACATCAGCGCCACGAAGGTGGGCAGCGTGAGCGCGACGCGGCGGAAAATCAGTTTCAGCATGTGTAGGGCGTACCCATGGGCCGTGCCTTACCCCTGCAAAGCAGCCGTCATCCCGGACACCGCAGGGCGTTGGTCCGGGATCGCGGGACGGCGATGCGGCTTAGCGGGTGGCGGTCCCGGAGCGCGGCAAGCCGCGTCCGGGACGACGATCGAGCCGGGATACGGGACCCCGGCCGTGGCCGATCACTTCAGTTCGACGCCGTAGAACTCGTGGCGGCCGAACGGGCTGACCTTGTAGTCGACCACTTCCTTGCGGGTCGGCTCATAGACGACCGAGTGCGCGATGGTGAACCAGGGCGCCTCTTCCTTGAAGATGACCTGCGCCTGCTCGTAGAGCTTGGTGCGCTCGGAGAGGTCGGAGATCGTGCGCGCCTTGGTGATCAGGTCGTCGAACTCCTTGTTGCACCACTTGGCGAGGTTCTGCCCGCCCTTGCGGGCGGCCGGGCAGCCGAGCAGGAAGAAGAAGTTGTCGGGATCGCCATTGTCGCCGGTCCAGCCGAGCTGGCCGGTGGTGTGTTCGCCTTCCTGCATCCGCTTGCGGTACTCGCCCCACTCATAGGACACCAGCTTGGCGTTGACGCCAATCTTGGCGAGGTCGGCCTGCATCATCTCGGCGATGCGCTTGGCGTTCGGGTTGTAGGGGCGCTGCACCGGCATCCACCACAGGTCGATGTCGAGCGGCGTCTTCACGCCCGCGTCGGCCAGCATCTTCTTGGCCTTCTCCGGGTCGTAGGCGTAGTCCTTCACGTCCTTGTTGTAGGACCAGATGGTCGGCGGGATCGGGTTGATCGCCCCCTGACCGGCGCCCTGATAGACGTCCTTGATGATCGCGGCCTTGTCGATCGCCATGTTGAAGGCCTGGCGGACCTCCTTCTTGTCGAAGGGCGGCTTCTCGACGTTGAACGCCCAGTAGGCGATGTTCAGACCGGGCTGCGAGAGCAGGTTGACGGCGGGGTCGGTCTTCATGCCGGCGATGTCGGCCGGGTTCGGCGCGATCATCACATGGCATTCGCCCTTCTTCAGCTTGGCGTAGCGCGCGGTCGGGTCGGGCGTGATGGCGTAGACGAGGTTGTCGATCTTGGCCGGGCCCTCGAAATAGGCCGGGAAGGCCTTGTAGCGGATCACCGCGTCCTTCTGGTAGTTCACAAACGAGAACGGGCCGGTGCCGACCGGGATCTGGTCGAACTGCTCGGGCGTGCCCTTCTTCAGCAGGAAGTCGGCATATTCCTTCGAGTGGATGGTGGCGAAATCCATCGCGAGGTTGGCGAGCATCGGCGCGTTCGGCTCCTTCAGCACGAACTTCACCGTGTAGTCGTCGACCTTGTCGATGGAGGCGAGCAGGTCGGGCATGCCCATGTCGTTGAAGTAGTCATACGCGCCGCCGGTGACCTTGTGGTACGGGTTCTCCGGCTTCCACATGCGGTCGAAGGTGAAGATCACGTCGTCGGCGTTGAAGTCGCGGCTGGGCGTGAAGCCGTTGACGCCCGAATGAAACTTGACGCCCTTGCGCAGCTTGAAGGTCAGCTCCTTGCCGTCGTCGCTCACCGTCCAGCTCTCGGCGAGGCCGGGCACCACCTTGGTGGTGCCGCGCTCGAACTCGACGAGCTGGTTGTAGACCGGGCGGGCGGCGTCGAAGCTGGTGCCCGTGGTATTCAGCGCCGGCGTGAAGTTCTCGGGGCTGCCCTCCGAGCAGTAGACCAGCGTCTTCGCGGCATAGGCGGGAGCCGCCGCGAACGCCGTGAGCAGGGCGGCCGCGATGGCCGCTTTGGTAGAGATGACCGGCATTGTAGTTCCCCTCATGAAGGTCGGCATGGTTCGCGATCCGTTGTTCCCGGATGCCCTGTTCTTCATCACCGCCGCCCAATGCGGCAACTCAAACACGTGTCTCCACGTTGCGCAATCACACCCCCGGCCCCGACGAAAGTCGCATGACCTAAGGGATACCTCGTGGCGACGGTGGCGGGGAACCGTCGGCGAGGTGCAAGCCGCCGTGCGAAGTTGTAAGAGCAGGGAGCCGGCGTTCCACTCCGCTCCTCTGCCGCCGGACCCTTCGGGAGAGTCGTTCCATGAGTGCCGCGCCGTCCTCCGCCCCTGCCGCCGCTTCCGCTTCCCCCGCTTCGTCCGGCCGCCGCGCGGCCTTCGACTGGGCCGATCCGTTCGACTTCGACGGGCAGCTCTCGGAGGAGGAACGGCTGGTGCGCGACACCGCGCGCGACTATGCACAGGAAAAGCTGCTGCCGCGCGTCACCTCCGCCTTCATGGAGGAGCGGTTCGACCGCGAGATCATGACCGAGATGGGCGAACTCGGCCTGCTCGGCCCCACCATTCCCGAGGAATATGGCGGGGCAGGGCTCGGCTATGTCTGCTACGGCCTCGTCGCCCGCGAGGTGGAGCGGGTGGATTCGGGCTATCGCTCGGCGATGAGCGTGCAGTCCTCGCTCGTCATGCACCCCATCAATGCCTATGGCAGCGAGGCGCAGAAGCGCAAATTCCTGCCGAAGCTGGCGACGGGCGAACTCATCGGCTGCTTCGGCCTCACGGAGCCGGACGCCGGCTCCGACCCCGCCGGCATGCGCACGCGCGCCGAGAAGATCGACGGCGGCTACCGCCTGACCGGCGCCAAGATGTGGATCACCAACTCGCCCATCGCGGACGTGGCGGTGGTGTGGGCGAAGTCCGCCGCGCATGACGATGAGATTCGCGGCTTCCTCGTGGAACGCGGCGCCAAGGGCTTCTCGACGCCGAAGATCGGCCACAAGCTGTCGCTGCGCGCCTCGATCACCGGCGAGATCGTGCTCGATGGCGTCGAGGTGCCGGAAGAGAGCCTGCTGCCCGGCGTTTCAGGTCTCAAGGGTCCGTTCGGCTGCCTCAACCGCGCCCGCTTCGGCATCGGCTGGGGCGTGATCGGCGCGGCGGAGGCCTGCTATGCCAGCGCCCGCCAGTACACGCTCGACCGCAAGCAGTTCGGCCGCCCGCTGGCGGCGACCCAGCTCATCCAGAAGAAGCTCGCCGACATGGCGACCGAGATCGCGCTCGGCCTGCAGATCGCGCTGCGCGCCGGCCGGCTCTTCGACGAGGGCGCGCTGCCGGTGGAGACCATCTCGCTGCTCAAGCGCAACAATTGCGGCAAGGCCCTCGACATCGCCCGGCAGGCCCGCGACATGCACGGCGGCAACGGCATCTCCGCCGAGTTCCCCGTCATGCGCCACATGGTGAACCTTGAGACGGTGAACACCTATGAGGGCACGCACGACATTCACGCGCTGATCCTCGGTCGCGCCATCACGGGGCACCAGGCGTTCTTCTGAGGACTTACTGCCGTCATCCCCGGGCTTGACCCGGGGATCCACGACTTTTCAGCGCACAAGGCGTGGATGGCCGGGTCAAGCCCGGCCATGACGGTGTGGGTGCGAAAGGCGCTAGCCCTCCACCGCCAGCGCGGCGATCACCATCTCGGCGGAGGCGGGGTTCAGCGCCAGCGGGATGTCGTAGACCAGCGCGACGCGCATCAGCGCCTTCACATCGACATCGTGCGGCTGGGCGGTGAGCGGGTCGACGAAGAACACCAGCGCACGCACCTGCCCCTCGGCGATCAGCGCGCCGATCTGCTGGTCGCCGCCGAGCGGCCCGCTCTTCAGCCGGGTCAGACGCAGTTCCGGGCAGGCGTCGAGAATGCGCCCGCCGGTCGTGCCGGTGGCGACGATGGCGAAGCGGGAGAGTACGTCGCGATGGGCCAAGGCCCAGGCGACCATCTCGTCCTTCTTGCTGTCATGGGCGACGAGGCCGAGCAGACCAGGGCGGGACGCGCCGATGCTCATATGTTGTACATGAGGTCGGCGTCGGGGGTTTCGGCGAACAGGATCATGTCCTGCAGCGACATGCGGTCGAGGATGTCCGACATGGCGTCGCGCACCTTGCTCATGGTGATGCGCACCGAGCATGTCGCGAGGTCTTCGCAGTCCTGGCACGGCACGTAGGCACTCTTGCTGGCGCAGTTGATCGGCGCCAGCGGTCCGTCGAGCGTGCGGATGATGTGGCCGATACGGATATCGCGCGGGGCGCGCGCCAGCGCGTAACCCCCGCCCGGCCCCTTCTTCGAGCGAAGCATCCCGGCATTGCGCAGTTCGAGCAGGATCGCGTCGAGGAACTTCTTCGGGATGTTGTTGGCCGTGGCGATCTCCTGGCCCATCGCGCTCGATCCGGGATCAAGCCTGGCGAGAAAAACCATCGCCTTGAGGCCGTACTTGCCCTTGTTGGTCAGCATGTCCGCATATCTTCCAGCCGCGCGGCAGGAGCGAATCCCCCGCTCGCAGCACACCACATAGATGGTAGAACAGTCGGACTTCTGCCAGAAGCCGAAATTCGGCGCGCCGGCTGGGCGCCACTGACAGCGCCGTGCTCGCGGTTCAGCCGAACGGATGTGCGAACAGGATCGCGCCGATCACCGCGCCATAGGCCAGGGCGAACAGCAGCTTGTCGCGGTAACGGCGAATGCCAGCCTGAGCCATGGGTGCCTCTCTCATGAGAGGGTAATCTATCGACAATATGGAATTTGTAAAGCCTTCGCCTGAAGGGACTCACGCGGGGAGTGCCGCTGCGGCCTCGAAGGCGGCGGTGAAGGCGGCGACGCGCCGGTCGATGCGGATGTCGGAGGTGCGCAGCGGGCGGGCCAGCGACAGCCCCTCCAGCGAGCGGGCGCGCGAGAGCGCGACATAGGCCTGGCCGGCGGCGAAGGCGCCGCTGTCGAAGTCGATGCGCACATCCTCCAGCGTCAGGCCCTGCGCCTTGTGCACCGTCACTGCCCAGGCGGGCACGAGGGGAAGCTGGCTGTAGGTGCCGACCACCTTGGCCTCCACCTTGCCGGTCGCCTCGTCCCAGTCGTAGCGGATGCGCTCCCAGCTCGTGCGCTCGATCTCGACGATGCCGGCGCCGTCCAGCCGCACATAGGCGCGGTCCGGCGCGAGGCCGGTGACGGTGCCGACCGAGCCGTTGACCCATTGCTTCTCGGGGTCATTACGAACCGTCATCACCCGCGCGCCGACCTTCAGCGCCAGCGTCTCCGGCACCGGAAGCCGGTCGTTGGCGAGGTCGAACTCGCCCTCGCTCTTGCCTTCGTAGAGCCGGCCCTCGTCGTGGAGCAGGTCCATGCCGCGCCGGTTATAGGCGTCGACGCGCATATTGGTGGGCGCCAGCACCACCGGCGTGCGGCCGGGCCGGTGCTCGCGGAACGAGGCCTCGTTGATGGCGGCGACCGCCTCGTGGACGTAGCGGCCCATGCGCAGTTCGGCGAGCTGCTCGACGAAATAGGTGTCGGTCTGCCGGTGCACCTGCAGGAAGGGCAGCCGCGCCGGCTCCACCTCGCGCAGCACGCGGGCGTCGAAGGCGAAGGGGCCCTCATAGCCGAGATGGCCGAGGATCTCGCGCTCGGCGCTCGGCACCACCGGGGGGAGCTGGAGAAAATCGCCAACCAGCACCACCTGCACACCGCCGAACGGCTCGGGAGTGCCGCGCGCGATCCGCAGCGAGCGGTCCACCGCGTCGAGCACATCCGCCCGCACCATGGAAATCTCGTCGATGACGAGGCGCTCCAGCTTCTTCATCAGCGTGCGCTTCGGCGAGCGCGGCTTGACCTGATCGGGATCGACGAGGCGCGGCGGCAGGCCGAAGAAGGAATGGATGGTCTGCCCGCCGAGCTGCAGCGCGGCGACGCCGGTCGGGGCGAGGAAAGCCTGCCGGCTGCCGCCATGCTTGCGCAGCGTGTGCAGGAAGGTCGTCTTGCCGGTGCCCGCGCCGCCCAGCACCATCACCACGGGCGCGCCTTTTCCCACCACGGTGAGCGGGCCGGCGAAGGCCTCCACCGGTACGGAGGGGCGAATCGGCAGGGCAGGTGTCTCGTTCATCGGCGCAATGGAGCACAGGAGGGCGGGGAGGGCGACATGCGCCCTCAATGCAGCTTGATCAGCGCCAGTCCGGCGACGATCAGGCCGGCGGCGAGGATGCGCTCGCGGCGCAGCGGCTCGTGCAGCACCACGACGGCGATCACCGCCCCGAACAGCACGCTGGATTCGCGCACCGCCGCCACGAGGCCGATGGGCGCCTTGGTCATCGCCCAGATCGAGATCGAATAGGCGGCGAGCGACATCGCCCCGCCGGCAAGGCCCGGCCCGATGAAGGAGAGCGTCGGCGCCAGCGCACGCGGCCCCTTCCAGGCGAGGCCGACGGCGGTGATGAGCACGCTGTCCATCACAAACAGCCAGGCGGAATAGAGGTGCGGGCTGCTGGCGGCACGCGCGCCGAGGCCGTCCACCAGCGTGTAGGCGGTGATGGAGAGGCCGCACATCAGCGCGAGGCGTAGCGCCGTGCGGTCGATGGCGGCGAGGCCGGCGCGCCGCCACGCGATGGTAAGGATGCCGAAGGCCAGCAGCGCCACGCCGAGGAAGCCCTGCAGGTCGACGCTTTCGCCGACCAGCGTCACCGACAATATGGTGGTGAGCAGGGGCGCACTGCCGCGCGCCAGCGGGTAGACAAGCCCCATGTCGGCGCGCCGGTAGGCGCCGCTGAGGGTCAGGTAATAGACAAGGTGGATGAGGATCGAGGCGAGGATCCACGGCCAGACATGGGGCTCGGGCAGGCCGAAATAGAGCGCGGCCGGCAGCGCGATGACGCCGCAGGCGGCATTGACCAGCACTACGGCGAGGAACGGGTCGAGCCGGATCTTCAGTACCGCGTTCCAGCCGGCATGCATCGCAGCGGCGGCGATGACGGCGAGGAAGACGCTGGGTTCCATGGAACGGCCGGGCAGGAGAAGCGGGAGCGGCAGGCTTTAGCCGATTCCGCTGGCGAAGCCGAGCCGTGCGCTGCCTATGGCCTCGGAACCGGCGTGCCGTTGTCCGGGCTGCCCGGAGGCGCCGGGCCGGAGGGAGGATCGCGCCGGGGCGCGACCCTCGAAAGGTTGTGCGGTCCCCGCTCAGACGCCGAGCTGGGTCACGAACTTGGTGTTCACATAGGCTTCCATCGCCTCGGTGCCGCCCTCCGAGCCATAGCCGGAATCCTTGATGCCGCCGAACGGCACTTCGGGCAAAGCGAGGCCGTGATGGTTGATCGACACCATGCCGCTCTCCACCCGGCGGGCGAACTCGTCGGCACGGGCGGAAGAGGTGGTGTAGGCATAGGCGGCGAGGCCGTAGGGCAGGCGGTTCGCCTCCGCGATCACCGCCTCCGTCGAGGAGAACGGCATGATCGGCACGATAGGGCCGAAGGGTTCCTCATTGAGGATGCGGGCGTCGGCCGGCAGGTCGGTCAGCACGGTCGGCTGGAAGAAATAGCCCTTGTTGCCGATGCGCGAGCCGCCGGTGCGAAGCGTCGCGCCCTTCGACACCGCGTCGGCGGTCAGCGCCTCCATCGCCTCGACGCGGCGCGGATTGGCCAGCGGGCCCATCCGCACGCCGTCTTCCAGACCGTTGCCGACCTTCACGTGCTGCACGGCCTCGACGAAGCCGTCGACGAAGCGGGAATAGATGTCCTCATGCACGAGGAAGCGGGTCGGCGAGACGCAGACCTGCCCGGCATTGCGGAACTTGGCGCCGGAGAGCAGCTTCACCGCCACCTCGACGTCGGCGTCCTCGAACACCACCGCCGGGGCATGGCCGCCGAGCTCCATGGTGACGCGCTTCATATGCGCGCCGGCCAGTGCGGCGAGCTGCTTGCCGACCACCGTCGAGCCGGTGAAGGAGATCTTCTTCACGGTCGGGTGCGGGATCAGGTACTGCGAAATCTCGGATGGCACGCCGAAGACGAGGTTCACCACGCCCGCCGGCACACCCGCGTCGACATAGGCACGCACCAGCTCGGCGCAGCTCGCCGGCGTCTCCTCCGGCCCCTTGAGGATCACCGCGCAGCCGGCGGCGAGGGCGGCGGAAACCTTGCGCACCGCCTGATTGATCGGGAAGTTCCACGGGGTGAAGGCGGCAACGACGCCGACCGGCTCGCGATGGACGATCTGCTGCACGCCGGCGGCGCGTGCGGGGATCAGCCGGCCATATTGCCGGCGGCCTTCCTCGGCGAACCAGTCGATGATGTCGGCGGAGGCGAGCGTCTCCATACGGGCTTCCGGCAGCGGCTTGCCCTGCTCCAGGGTCATGATCGTCGAGATCGCCTCGTGGCGCTCGCGCAGAATCTCGGCCGCCTTGCGCATGATCTTGTAGCGCTCGTGGGCGGCGGTGTGGCGCCACACGGCGAAGCCCTTCTCGGCGGCGGCCAGCGCCGCGTCGAGATCGCCCCGGCTGGCGTGGGCCACCGTGCCGAGAACCTCCTCGGTCGCCGGGTTGATCACGGGCTGGCTGGCCGGCGCGCCGTCCTGGCCGGTGCCCCCGCGCCACTGACCGTCGATGAGGAGCAGGACGTCGGGATAGGACACGGAATGCTGCATGGCCGAACCTTTCGGGGCTGGGAGTTGGCGCATACCTAATCACCGTGCCGTCGGACGGAAAGGGGTAAACCGGACCTGCCGCAGCGGATTGGATCCAACTTTCCTGGAATTCGTACGATGCCGGACGCGTCGGCGTCGGAGTCTTCCACTTCGCCGGGAACCTGATCGCCTGCGGATTGTCATACCTGAGAGAGCCGATGTCGCCGGGCCGGACGAGGGCGCGGTGCATCTTTGCCTGCCGGAGCCGTCAACGGACGAGGAGAGCCGATGCCGACCGCGGATCGTTCGCATGAGGAAAGCGCGGAGCGGGTGCCGGGCCGCTTCCGGAACGCTGAGACCGGCGGTGCGCGCGCCGACGCCACCCATACGGGCTCGTCGCGCACGCCCTGGCCGGGCGGGCGCCGGCGCAACTGGCGTGCGGCGCTGATGCTCGCCGGCGCCGCGCTCCTGATGGCGGCGGGGCTGTCGCTCTGGTCGGTGATCGGCCCGTGATGCCGGGCGGGAGACCGCCCGGCGGCGCGCATGCGCGGCCTACCGGCTGGAGAGTATCTCGCGCTTGCCGGCATGGTTGGCCGGGCCGACGATGCCCTCGTTCTCCATACGCTCCATGATGGAGGCGGCGCGGTTGTAGCCGATCTGCAGCCGGCGCTGGATGTAGGAGGTGGACGCCTTCTTGTCGCGCATCACCACCGCCACCGCCTGATCGTAGAGATCGCCGGCGTCCTCGGAGCCCATGGCGGACTTGTCGAACACCGCGCCGTCCTCGGCGGCCGGCTCCTCCTCGTCCTCGGCCGTCACCTCGTCGAGATACTCCGGCCGCGCCTGGCATTTGAGATGCTCCACGACGCGCTCGACCTCCTGATCGGAGACGAAGGGGCCGTGCACGCGCGAGATGCGCCCGCCGCCCGCCATGTAGAGCATGTCGCCCTGCCCGAGGAGCTGCTCGGCGCCCATCTCTCCGAGGATGGTCCGCGAATCGATCTTGCTCGTCACCTGGAAGGAGATGCGGGTCGGGAAGTTGGCCTTGATGGTGCCGGTGATGACGTCGACGCTCGGGCGCTGCGTCGCCATGATGAGGTGGATGCCGGCGGCGCGCGCCATCTGGGCGAGTCGCTGGATGGCGCCTTCGATGTCCTTGCCGGCGACCATCATCAGGTCGGCCATCTCGTCGACCACGATGACGATGTAGGGCAGGGGAGCGAGATCCATGATCTCCTCCTCCTCCAGCATCTCGCCGGTCTCCTTGTCGAAGCCCTTCTGCACCGTGCGGGTGATGATCTCGCCCTTGGCGGCGGCTTCCGCCATGCGGGCGTTGAAGCCGTCGATGTTGCGCACACCGAGGCGGCTCATCTTGCGGTAGCGGTCTTCCATCTCCCGCACCGCCCATTTCAGGGCGACGATGGCCTTCTTCGGGTCGGTGACGACCGGTGTCAGCAGGTGCGGGATGCCCTCATAGACCGAAAGCTCCAGCATCTTCGGGTCGATCATGATGAGCCGGCACTGGTCCGGCCGGTGCCGGTAGAGCAGGCTCAGGATCATCGTGTTGATGGCGACCGACTTGCCCGAGCCGGTGGTGCCGGCGACCAGCAGATGCGGCATGCGGGCAAGATCGACGATGACCGGCTCGCCACCGATGGTCTTGCCGAGCCCGATGCCTAGCTTGGCCTTGGCAGCCTCGAACTCGTGGCTCGCCAGCATTTCGCGCAGCCACACCGTCTCGCGGCGCTGGTTGGGCAGTTCGATGCCGATGACGTTGCGCCCTTCCACCACCGCGACGCGGGCGGAGATCGCGCTCATCGAGCGGGCGATGTCGGCGGAAAGGCCGATGACGCGGCTCGACTTGATGCCGGGCGCCGGCTCCAGCTCGTACAGCGTCACGACGGGGCCGGGGTTGGCGTCGATGATCTCGCCGCGCACACCGAAGTCGTGCAGCACCTGCTGCAGCTTCACCGAGTTGCGGTCGAGGAATTCCTCGGAGAGCTCGTAATCCGGCTCGTTCTGCGGCGGTTCGGTCAGCAGTTCGAGCGGCGGCAGCTCATATTCGGCCGCCTCCTCGCGCACCGGGCGCGGTGCGGGAGCGGGGGCCGGACGGGCGGCCACCGGGGCGGCCGGCGGGACGGCAACAGGTGCCGGGCGCGGAGCCGGCGCGGCAGCCACGGGGGCCGGGGCGGGAGCCGCGATCACCGGCGCGGGGGCGCGGGCGGGCTCGACGGAGACCGGCACCATGCCGAAGCTCGGCCAGGAGAAGGAGACGTCGAGTGGCGTCGCGCTGTAGCTGTCGAAGCCGCTCAGGGTGACGACGGGCGCGGCCGGGGCGGGCGCCGGGAAAGCCGCGGCTTCGGATGCGAAGGTCTCTTCCTGCGGTGCGGCGAAGGCGAAATCCTCGTCGTCCTCCTCGTCTTCGGCTTCGAACGCCTCGTCGAAGGCCGGCGCGCCGTCCTCCTCTCCATAGGCCTCGAAATCCTCCTCGAAGGCGTCTTCCTCGCTGTCGTCGGCTTCCTCGTCGAAGACATAGCCGGCGGCACGGTAATCTTCCTCCTCGGAGGCGAGGAAGCCTTCGGGCCGTGCGGCGTCGTTGGCCGCGACAAGCCTGTCGTCGAGCGACCAGCCGGCGACGGTGGGGAACCCGCGCGCGGGTGCGGAGGCCGGCTCGGGCGCCGGCTCGGGTACGTGGGCCTCGACAGGAGCCGGTGCCGGCTCCGGCGTGAATTCGGGCTCCGGCGGCGCTTCGGTCGTCTCGACGGGGAGATCGGCCGGCGTCGGCTGGGCGGTGAGCGCGCGGCGGGCATGGGCGGCGATCAGCGCCTTCGGCACCGCGCCGAGCGGGGGCTTGCGCGGGGGCACGCGCAGCACGGGCGTCTGCGAGGGGCGCGGCGGGGCGAATGCCGCCTCGATGGCGGCGGTGGCCGCCGGTGCTTCCGGCTCGGCCGGCACGGCGGCGGGCGGCTGGCGCAGCAGGTAGTCCGGCGTACGGGTGAAGCGGGTGTTGGGCGGCATGCTGAAGGGCTGCAGCCAGCTCGGGATCACGTCCTGCGGGCCCGGCGCGGCCGGCGCGCTCGCGGGCCGCGCCACCTTCGGTACCGAGCTCCTCGCCGCCGGCGTGGCGGGCGCGGGCTTCTTCGGCGCGGGCGGGGCGTAGGTGGTCTGCGGGTTGGCGCGCGAGAAGATGCGGCGCGGGGCGCCGTCCGTCGTCTCGGATGCCTTGTCCGCGTTGGAATCGGAGGGACGCGCCGGGTTACGCATGGACGCCAGAACCTTTGCCGCTTGGTCTCGCGCCGAGGGCGCGCCACGCGCCGTCTCGGCCATGCTCCATGGTTAGGAGCACAGCGTTAACGAACGGTATGGAGCGGCGGGAATTCCCCCTCCTGTGGATGGCGGGACGCAGCCGCGCCCCGCCCCCACGACCGGTCAGGCCGGCAGGCCGAGGGTGGCGCGGATTTCCGGCGCCAGCAGGTCGTGGGTCTCGGGGTGCTTCATCACATAGCGGCCGAACACCGAGCAGCGCGGGATGACGGACAGCCCGTTCTTGCGCGCGCTGGCAAGGCCCGCTTCCACGAGCCGCGTCGCAAGGCCGCGCCCGCCGAGCTCGGCCGGCACCTCGGTGTGGGTGAAGATGATGTGATCGGGCGCCAGCACGTACTGCGCGAAGGCGATCTGCCCGTCCTTCTCGATCTCGAAACGGTCGGCGGCGCGGTTGTCGCGCACCGGGATTTCGCCGTTGATGCTCATTCTGTGCTCCTTGGGGGCGCCGCTGGCCGGCGCCGGTTATGGCTCGGCCGCGTCGCCGGCCGATGGGATATTGTCGACCAAAACAGGCCGGGAGTCGCCCCCTGCCGCTGGGCGGTCAGGGACATTAATGTGCGCCGTGTGCGCCATGAGGGACACGAGCGACATCGCGCGGACAGGTTTCGGTCGCGCGCTTCCGACCGATATGGGATAGCGGGGCGAAACAGAAAGGCTTCGCCCCCATGAACCACGTCCGACGTCCCGCCTCGCCCGACATGCTCGCCGCGCTGGAGAGCCGCCGTTCGGTGTCGGCGGCGGCGCTCGGCGCGCCGGGACCGGACGCGGACGAGACCGCGCGCCTGCTCGCCATCGCCGCCCGCGTGCCGGACCATGCGATGCTGGTGCCGTGGCGCTTCATCCTCATCGAGGGCGAGGCGCGGGGGCGGGTGGGCGCACTGCTGGCCGACGCCTACCGCGCCGGCAACCCGCAGATGGCACCGGACAAGCGTGAGAAGTTCGCCGGCATCATGTCGCGCCTGTTCCCCGCGCCGCTGGCGGTGGTGGTGGTCAGCCGGCCGGCGCCGGGCACGATGATCCCCGATTTCGAGCAGGAGCTTTCCGCCGGCGCGGTGTGCATGAACCTGCTCACGGGTGCGAAGGCGATGGGCTTCCACGCGATCTGGGTGACCGGCTGGGCGGCGACGCATGGGGAGGCGCGCCGCATCCTCGGTCTTGGCGAGGGCGAGCGGGTGGCCGGCATCGTCCATGTGGGTACGGCCGCCGAGGAGCCGGGCGAGCGCCCGCGCCCGGACCTCGCCGCGCTGACCACGCGCTGGGCGCCGCCGGGTTGAACGCGCCGCCCCGGAAACGGAAAGGCCGCCCCGGCGGAACCGGAACGGCCTTGCTCGTTGGCGTTTCGCCTTTCTGGCGCTTCCTCGAACGGTGGATCAGGCGGCGGCGGCCTGCGCCTGCTTGGCCTCGCGGCGGCGGCGGGTGAGCACAAACTCGGTGTAGCCATTGGCCTGCGCGCGGCCCTCGAAGATGAGGTCGCGGGCGGCGCGGAAGGCGAAGCCGTCATAGGCCGGCGCCATCGGCACGTAGTCGGGATCGCCGGCATTCTGCCCGTCGACGACCTTCGCCATGCGGCGCAGCGTCTCCTCGACCTGCGCGGGCGTCACGACGCCGTGCAGCAGCCAGTTGGCGACGTGCTGCGAGGAGATGCGCAGCGTGGCGCGGTCTTCCATCAGTCCGACATTGTGGATGTCCGGCACCTTGGAGCAGCCGACCCCCTGGTCGACCCAGCGCACGACATAGCCGAGGATGCCCTGGATGTTGTTGTCCAGTTCCTCCTGCACCGCCGCCGGCTCCCAGTTGCCGCGGTCGACCACCGGAATGGTCAGCAGGTCGCGCTTCGAGGCGGGCGTGCGCGCGCGCAGCTCGGCCTGGCGCTTGAACACGTCGACCTTGTGGTAGTGCAGCGCGTGCAGCGTCGCGGCGGTCGGCGAGGGCACCCAGGCGGTGTTGGCGCCGGCCAGCGGATGGGCAACCTTCTGCTCCAGCATGTCGGCCATGCGGTCGGGCATCGCCCACATGCCCTTGCCGATCTGGCCGTGACCATCGAGATGGGCGGCAAGGCCGGCGTCGACGTTGCGGTCCTCGTAGGCCTTGATCCAGGGCTGCGCGCGCATCTCGGCCTTGCGCACCATCGGGCCCGCCTCCATCGAGGTGTGGATCTCGTCGCCGGTGCGGTCGAGGAAGCCGGTGTTGATGAACACGACGCGCTCGCGGGCGGCGCGGATCGAAGCGGCGAGGTTGGCGCTGGTGCGGCGCTCCTCATCCATGATGCCGATCTTCAGCGTGTTGTGGTCGAGGCCGAGGAGTTTCTCGACGCGGGCGAACAGGTCGACCGCGAAGGCGACCTCCTCCGGCCCGTGCATCTTCGGCTTCACGATGTAGACCGAGCCGGCGCGGCTGTTGCGCAGGCGGCCGGTGCCCTTGAGGTCGTGCAGGGCGATCAGCGTGGTCACGGCGGCGTCGAGCACGCTTTCGGGAATCTCGTTGCCGCTGGCGTCGAGCACCGCGTCGGTCAGCATGTGCTGGCCGACATTGCGCACCAGCATCAGGCTGCGCCCGTGCAGGGTCAGGTCGCTGCCGTCGGCGGCGGTGTAGTGGCGGTCGGCGGCGAGGCTGCGCTCGACCGTCTCGCGGCCCTTGGCGAAGCTGGCGCTGAGCGTCCCCTTCATCAGGCCGAGCCAGTTGCGGTAGACGAGAACCTTGTCCTCGGCATCGACTGCCGCGACGCTGTCCTCGCAATCGACGATGGTGGTCACCGCCGCCTCGATCACGATGTCGGCGACGCCGGCCAGGTCGGTCTTGCCGATGCGGTGGGCGCGGTCGATCACAATGTCGATGTGCAGGCCGTGATTGACCAGCAGGACGGAGGCGGGCGCCTTCGCCTCGCCGTCGAAACCGGCGAACTGCGCTGGGTCCTTCAGGCCGCTCACGGTGCCGGAGGCGAGTTCGACCGCCAGCTTGCCCTCCGCCACGCGGTAGGCGACGGCCTCGGCATGGCTGCCGGCGGCGAGCGGCACGCTCTCGTCGAGGAAGGCGCGGGCGCGCTCGATCACGCGCTGGGCGCGCACCGCGTTGAAGCCGTTGGAACGCGAGGCGCCGTTGTCCTCGGGCAGCGCGTCGGTGCCGTAGAGCGCGTCGTAGAGGCTGCCCCAGCGGGCATTGGCGGCGTTCAGGGCGTAGCGGGCATTGGTGACCGGCACCACGAGTTGCGGGCCGGGAATGGCAGCGAGCTCCTCGTCCACCTTCTCGGTGACGACTTCGAAGGGCTCGGGCTCGGGCAGCAGGTAGCCGATCTCGGCGAGGAACACCTCGTAGGCGGCGGGATCGACCGGCTTGTTGCGGTGGGCGCGGTGCCAGGCGTCGATCTGCGCCTGCAACTCGTCGCGGCGCTTCAGCAGCTCGGCGTTGCGCGGGGCGAATTCCCGCACGATGCCCGCGAAGCTGCTCCAGAAGGCCGCGGCATCCACCCCGGTGCCGGGGATGGCTTCATTGTCGATGAAGTCGACAAGCGCGGTGTCCACCTTCAGGCCGGCGACGTCGGTGTAGTTCATGACGGGTCCCTTCGAGCGAGCGGAAGGCCGGCGCGCGACCGGCACAGCTGTGCTTTGCAATAAACAAAAGTGCGGGTGCGGCGCAACATCGCACATAGTCGGAGTTATGCGGCAGGCAAGGGGCGCCTATGCGCTTTCAACGCCTTACCCAGCGTTTGCGTTGCGACATGGCTGGTCGGCAGAAAAAGAGGGCCATCCCGGAGCGCCCGGCCTTCGCCGGACCCGCGCAGGGCCTCCCCAGACCGCTGCGCGGGCGCGCCGTGCGCCGCCCCGGGATGACGAGGCTGGAAATCTCGTCCCTGAGCGTCCTCAGAACTGGGCCGTCTCGGTGGAGTCCTTCATCGCCGTGGTGGCGCTGGCGCCCTCGCTGAGCACGGTGGCGATGGCGTCGAAGTAGGACGTGCCCACCTCTCGCTGGTGGCGCGTGGCGGTGAAGCCCCGGCTCTCCGCCGCGAACTCGGCCTGCTGCAGCTCCGAATAGGCGGCCATGCCGTCCTCGCGGTAGCGGCGCGCCAGTTCGAAGGTGGTGAAGCACTGGTTGTGGAAGCCCGCCAGCGTGATGAACTGGTAGCGGTAGCCCATGGCGCCCAGCTCGCGCTGGAAGTGCTTCATCTGCGCCTTGTCCATGTGCTTGGCCCAGTTGAACGAGGGCGAGCAGTTGTAGGCCAGCATCTTGCCGGGATGGGCGCGGTGCACGCCCTCGGCGAAGCGGCGGGCGTCGTCGAGGCTCGGCGTCGAGGTCTCGCACCACAGGAGGTCGGCATAGGGGGCGTAGGCGATGGCGCGGGCAATGCCGGCTTCGAAGCCGCCGTTGTAGCGGTAGAAGCCTTCCTCCGTGCGGTCGCCGGTGATGAAGGGCCGGTCGATCTCGTCGATGTCCGAGGTGATCAGCCGCGCCGATTCCGCGTCGGTGCGCGCCATCAGCACGGTCGGCACGCCGGCGACGTCGGCGGCGAGGCGGGCCGCGTTCAGGGTGCGGATGAACTGGCGGGTGGGGACGAGCACCTTGCCGCCGAGATGCCCGCACTTCTTCTCCGACGCCAGCTGGTCCTCGAAATGCACCGCCGCTGCGCCGGCCTCGATGAGCGCCTTCGTGAGCTCATAGGCGTTGAGCTGGCCGCCGAAGCCGGCCTCGGCGTCGGCGATGATCGGCACGAAATAGTCGAGCTGCGGCGCGCTCACGCCGTCGGCGCGCTCCATGGTCTGGATCTGGTCGGCGCGGGTGAGCGCCTTGTTGATGCGGCGGACCACGGCGGGGACGCTGTCGACCGGGTAGAGGCTCTGGTCGGGGTACATGTCGCCCGACGAATTGCCGTCGGCGGCGACCTGCCAGCCGGAGAGGTAGATCGCCTCCAGTCCCGCCTTCACCTGCTGCACCGCCTGGATGCCGGTGTAGGTGCCCATGGTGGGAACGTAGTCCTGCGACTGCAGGAGCTCCCACAGGCGGCGGGCGCCGTTCTGCGCCAGCGTGTGCTCGACGCGCAGCGAGCCGGAGAGGCGCGCGACGTCAGCGGGCGTGTAGGTGCGGCGGATGCCCTGCCAGCGTTCCGGCGCCCAGTTGGGGACGGGGAAGCTGTCGGGGGCGGTGGTGCGGCGCTGGTCGAGCATGGCTTTTTCCTGCGGTGTCGGAAGGGGTGGAGAAGGGCGCGGGTGCCGTGGAGGTTTCGGCGCCCGCGCCAGCCGACCCGCCGCGCGCGTCCTCGCGGCGGATCGGTCGGAAGCGCGGCCGGGCGGCCATGGTCAGCGGGCCCGGCGGGTGTAGGTGGCGGCCACCAGTTCGCGCCCGTCGAACAGCGCGCCCGGGTCCTGCCCCGGCGCCAGCGCGAAGCGGTGGCGGCCGATGCGGTGGACGATGGTGAAGTCCTGCTCGGCGAGGCCCTGCGAGCGGAACGCCCGGCCGATCTCCTCGGCGTCGCCGCCGACGATGGTGACGAATTCCTCGGCGCCCTGGGGCTGGCCGTCCTGCGGGATGCGGTTCATGTCAATTCCTCCCGTTGGGTGTGATGTAAAGATTTAACACTCGACACGGAAAGGCAATAAATATAATGATTTGAGTGTGTTAAGCTGATAAGGCTTGTAAATTTTACCGGCAGTTTTTGTAAACCGAGCAAAGGAGCGGGCGATGCTCGCCACCACCGAGCCGCGGATCGGAAACCGGGTGCAGCGGCTGCGCCGGGCGAAGCGCGTCTCGCAGGCGGACCTCGCCACCGCGCTCGGCATTTCCGCGAGCTATCTCAACCTCATCGAGCACAATCGCCGGCGCATCACCGTGCCGCTGCTGATGAAGCTGGCCGGCTATTTCGGCATCGAACCGGGCGAGCTGGTGGAGAACGACGAATCCCGCCTCGTCGGCGACCTGATGGAGCTGTTCAGCGACGACCTGTTCGCCGAGAACGCGCTGACCAATCAGGACATTCGCGACCTCGCCACCTCGAACCCGGCGGTCGGGCGCGCGGTGGTGCGGCTGTTCGACCAGTTCCGCTCGCTGCGCGACGCGCACCGCACCGGCACGCCCGGCCCGCTCGACGAGGAGGGCGCCGCCCACCCCGCCACCGACGCGGTGTCCGACTTCATCCAGGAGAACGCGAATTATTTCGCGACGCTGGAGGCGGCGGCCGAGCGCATCCGCCGCGACATCGATTTCGCCTCGGATTCCTTCGAATACGGGCTCAAGACCTATCTCGCCAACGTGTTCGGGCTGAACTGGCGCTCCGCCTCGCTGCCGGCCGGCATCGCCCGGCGCTACGATGCGGGCGCGCATGAGCTGATCACCGCCGAGGTGCTGCCGCCGGAATCGGCGCTGTTCGTGGTCGCGCACCAGCTCGGCCTGCTCGCGGCCTCGCGCCAGATCGACGAACTGATCGAGGCCGGCAACCTCGCGGCCGACGCGCCGGTGGTCACGCGCAACGCGCTGGCGAGCTATTTCGCGGCGGCGCTCATCATGCCCTACGAGCCCTTCCTCGCCGCCTGCCAGGAGACGCGCTACGACATCGAGCGCATCCAGCGCCGCTTCCGCACCAGCTTCGAGCAGGTCTGCCACCGCATGACCACGCTGCAGCGGCCCGGCCGCTCCGGCATCCCGCTGCATCTCGTGCGCACCGACATCGCCGGTAACATCTCCAAGCGCTTCTCGCTGTCGGGCATCCACATCTCCCGCCATTCCGGCGCCTGCCCGCGCTGGAACGTCTACGCCGCCTTCTTCCATCCCGAGCGCATCAACGTGCAGCTCAGCCAGATGCCGGAGGGCCAGCGCTATTTCTGCATCGCCAAGTCGATCACCAAGGGCGGGCACCGGCACAACGCGCCGCGCCGGCACCTCTCCATCGGGCTGGGCTGCCACATCTCGCACGCCCCGCAGATGGTCTATTCCGACGGCATGGACCTGTCCGATCCCTCGCAGACCGTGCCGATCGGCGTCGGCTGCCGCATCTGCCCGCGGCTCGACTGCGAGCAGCGCGCCCAGCCGGCGAGCGACCATCGCTTCACGCTGAACGACACCGAAATGGCCGAGAGTTTTTACGCACAGGCGCGGCGTGGAGTGTGACGCGGCGGGCGAACCTCAGTCCAGCCGCTCCCCGGTCAGTTCGCTCAGCCGCCGGCCCATCTCGTCGCTGTAGCGGCGCACGGCATGCGCCTCGCTCAGGAGGCCGATCACCCGCCCGTCCGGCGCGGTCACCGCCAGCGCATCGGCCTCCGCCTGTTCGAACAGATCCAGCGCCTCGCGGATCGTCGCGGTCGGGGCGAGGCTGGTGCGGGCGAAGCGCAGCAGCGGGCGCAGCGTCGCCGGCGCGGCGTCCGGCGTGTCGCCGCTCTCATAGAGCGTGGCCGGCGCCACCATGCCGGCATAGCGCCCGGCCTCGGTGGCGACGAGATAGGGCGCGGCGCCCGGCGGGTAGCGCCGGCGGGCCTCGTTGATCGGCGTGTCGACGTCGAGCAACGGCACCTCGTGGCGCATCAGCGTCCCGACGGTGATCTCGCGCAGCCAGCCGATATCGTGGGCGCCGCGTATGTTCTCGCCGCGCAGGTGGAAGCGCCAGGTGGCGAAGGAGAAGCCGAACAGCCGGCGCGTCGCCAGCGAGGCGGTGCCCGCCGCCGCCAGCACCGCCAGCGTCAGCGCGAGGTCGCCGGTCATCTCCAGCGCCAGCAGCGTCATCGTCATCGGCCCGCCGACCACGGCGACCGCCAGCGCGCTCATGCCGATCAGCGCATAGGCGGCGTGCGCGGGCACGAGGCCGGGCAGCACGAGTTCCAGCCCGGCGGCGTAGACCCGCCCGGCCATCACGCCCATCAGCAGCGAGGCGAAGAACAGGCCGCCGCGAAAGCCCGAGCCGATGGAAACAGAGGAGGCCGTGACCTTCGCCACCAGCAGCAGCGCCGCCAGTGCCAGCGTGCCGTCGGCGGCGAGATAGTGATAGACCGCCCCGTGCCCGGCCGAGAGCACGGCCGGGTTCCACAGCGCCATGGCGCCGACGATGAGGCCGCCGATGGCGGGGCGCAGATAGGCCGGCAGCGCGGAGCGGCGGAAGCCCGCCTCCACCAGCGTCGCCCCGCGCATCACCGCGATGCCGACCAGCGCGCACAGGAAGCCCAGCAGCAGCACCGCCGGCAGGTCGACAAGCCCGGGCGTGGCGAAGGCGGGCAGCGGCGGGTGCGTCTGCGGCACCAAAAGCTCGCGGGTGAGGGCGGCGGTGAAGGTCGCCGTCATCATCGGCACGAAGGCGGGGATGGCATAGGTGCCGAGCACCAGCTCGAAGCCGTAGAAGGCGCCCATCAGCGGCGCGTCGAAGGCGGTACCGATGGCGGCTCCCGCCCCGCAGCCGACCAGCAGGCGCAGGTCCGCCCGCCGCACGCGGAAACGCCGGCCGATCCACGAGGCGAGGCCGGCGGAGGCCTGGGTGTAGCCGGCTTCCAGCCCCACCGAGGCGCCGACGCCGCTGGAGAACAGCGTCTGCGCCGCCACGATGAGGCTGTCGCGCAGCGACATGCGCCCGCCATGCAGCGCATTGGCCTCGATCGGGTCTACGGGCGGGCTGGCGGCGGTGCGCAGGAAGGAGCGCGCGCAAAGGCCGAAGGCGAGCCCGCCCAGCACCGGCCCCGCCAGCAGCAGCACGGGGGCGATACCGTGGGTGATGGAGAGATGCGCGGCGTCGGGAATGCGGAAGACCAGGACGTGCAGCGCCTGCAGCGCCGCGTTCATCGCGATGACGACGAGCCCCGCCAGCACGCCGACGATGCCCGCCAACGCGACGATGCCGAGCTCGCTCGCGCGCACGAGCTGGCGCAGGCCCTGCGGGACGGAATCGGGGCCGGTATCGCCTGTCATGTGCCGCCCGTCTCGCGCCTCATCGAGACCTGACTAGAGCATTTCCCGATCAGATGGAATCATCTGATCGAAGAGGAAATGCTCCAGTTTATTGAATCTAGAGCACTTTCTTGTCGTTCGGATGGTTCCATCCGAACGGAAAGGGCTCTAGGCAAAGCCGGTGCCGCGCGCAACCGGCTGCGGCGCGCTCACCCTGGGTCACGTCGCCGGTAAGTGATGGCGCGGCGGTCGACCGCCGCCGCGAGCCGCGTAAAGTCGCTCCTGAACTGACAGGATTCGCGGTGCGCCCTTGGCGCGCGCCGCCCAGCATGTGGAGTTTTCCCCGATGTCCGAGACGTCCGACTACACGCCGCCCAAGGTGTGGACCTGGAACAAGGCGAATGGCGGCACCTTCGCCAACATCAACCGGCCCATTGCCGGCGCGACCCATGAGAAGGAGCTGCCGGTCGGCAAGCACCCGCTCCAGCTCTATTCGCTCGGCACGCCGAACGGCCAGAAGGTGACGATCCTGCTGGAGGAACTGCTGGCGCTCGGCCATGCGGGCGCAGAGTACGACGCCTGGCTGATCAGGATCGGCGAGGGCGACCAGTTCGGCTCCGGCTTCGTCGGGATCAACCCCAACTCGAAGATTCCGGCCCTGCTCGACCGCTCCGGTTCGACGCCGATCCGCGTGTTCGAATCCGGCGCCATCCTGCTCTATCTCGCGGAGAAGTTCGGCGCCTTCCTGCCGACCGATCCGGCCGGGCGGGCCGAGTGCCTGTCCTGGCTGTTCTGGCAAATGGGCAGCGCGCCTTATCTCGGCGGCGGCTTCGGCCATTTCTTCGCCTATGCGCCGACCAAGATCGAATACGCCATCGACCGCTTCGCGATGGAGACCAAGCGCCAGCTCGACGTGCTCGACCGACGCCTTGCCGAGAGCGCGTATCTCGCCGGCGAGGATTACACCATCGCCGACATGGCGGTGTTTCCCTGGTATGGCGGGCTCGCCAAGGGCTGGCACTACGGCGCATCCGCCGAGTTCCTCTCGACCCACGAATACACCCATGTGCTGCGCTGGGCCGACGCCATCCTCGAACGCCCGGCGGTCAGGCGCGGGCGCAGCGTCAACCGCATGAACGGCCCGCTCGCCGAGCAGCTGCGCGAACGCCACGACGCGAGCGATTTCGACACGAAGACGCAGGATAAGCTGGAAGCGGCCGGCTGAAGGCAACGAAAAAGGGCGCCCCGCTCGCGCGGGACGCCCCCTCATCGGACCGGCTGCCGTCAGGCGCAGAGCGCGGTGAGCTCGCGGATGTCCCGGACGGCTTCCAGACGGCGGACGGTCTCGATGATCGCCTCCGTCTTGGCCTTGTCCCACTTGGCGAACTCGGCGCAGCCGCGGAACTTGTCGGCCGCCTCGTCATAGGTCATCGGGTTGGCCGGGCTGCCCTTGCCGAAGTCCGAGCGGCCGGAAATGGTGCGCCCGTCCTTCATGTGGATGTCGATGATGGTGGTCATCTTGTCGTAGCCGGCGGCCTCGGCCTCCGGGTGGACGTGGAAGTTCACCCGCTCGATCATCGCCTTGACGTCCTCGCGCTCCACCGTCTCGTCGGTGAATTCCGGCAGGCTGCCGCGCCCGTCGAGCAGCAGGATCGCCATGCAGAACTCCATGGAGAACTTGGCCTGGAGCTCGTTCTTCGGGCGGTGGTGGATCAGCGCGTTCGGCATGTTCTGGTTGGTGCCGACATCGACGCGCTCCACATCCTCGGCCTTGATGCCGTGGGTGCGGATCAGCTCCAGCATCTTCGTCATGCCGGGATGGGTGAGCGAGCCCGACGGATGCGGCTTGATGGAGACGCCGGGGGAGGCGAAGGTCCAAGGCGCGCCCAGCTTGCCGACGATGGCGTCGGCGTCGAAGCCGCCGCCCGCCGCCTGGAAGAAGCCGCGCGGAGCTTCCAGGATCTTGTCGGTGGTGGTCCAGCCGAGTTCCGCGAAGTCGGCCGCCACCACGCCGCTCTCCGAGGAGCGGCCGGCGTGGAACGGCTTCATCATGGTGCCGAAGTTCTCGCGCAGGCCGGCCGACTGGCTGCCCGCGCAGCCGAAGGCGCGCACCATCTGCTCGACGCTCAGCCCCTTGATCTTGCCGGCGGCGGCGGCAGCAGCGTAGGTGCCGCAGGTCGCGGTGGCATGGAAGCCGTGCTGGTAGTGGCGCGGGTTGATCGCCTCGGCGATCTTGCACTCCACCTCGACGCCGAGATGATAGGCCAGCATCATGTCCTGGCCCGAGCGCCCGCCGGCCTCGGCGACCGCCAGCGCCGCCGGCAGCGCCGGGGCGGTGGGATGGGTCAGCAGGCCGTAGACGCGGTCCTTGGCGACGGCGAGCTGGGTGTCGTCATAGTCGTCCGCATGGATGCCGACGCCGTTGGCGAAGGCGGCGAAGCGGGGCGGCACCTTCAGCGAGGTGCCGATGACGGTCGCCGGGCCTTCCTTGATGCCGAGCCCGTCGAGATAGGCCTGGATGTACTCGCCGCTCTTGGCGACCGAGCCGGAGAGGGCGAGGCCGATGCCGTCGAGGATCGACTTCTTGCCGAGTTCGATTACGTCCGCCGGCAGGTCGGCATAGGTGGTGCCGACCACGAACTCGGCGACGTCCTGGGTCAGGCCTTCGACGATCGGCTGGGCCTGGGCGGGATTGGTCTGGTGCAGCGTCATGGTGCGTTTCCTGTTCTGTCGTTCGACGCGCTCAGGCGGCGTTCGCGGCGGAGGAGGGCAGGGCGCCGATGATGGCATCGGTGAGTTCGCGGGTGCCGGCGGTGCCGCCGAGGTCGCGGGTGAGGCTGTCGCGGCGGGCGAGCACGTCCTCGATGGCCTTCTCGATGGCGCCGGCGGCGGCTTCTTCGCCCAGATGGCGCAGCATCATCGCGCCCGACCAGATCTGGCCGATGGGATTGGCCACGCCCTTGCCGGCGATGTCCGGCGCCGAGCCGTGCACCGGCTCGAACATGGAGGGATAGTCCTTCTCCGGGTTGATGTTGCCGCCGGGCGCGATGCCGATGGAGCCGACCACTGCCGGGCCGAGATCGGAGAGGATGTCGCCGAACAGGTTGGAGGCGACGATGACGTCGAACCAGTCCGGGTTGCGCACGAAATGCGCGGTCAGGATGTCGATATGGTACTGGTCGGTGGTGAAGCCGGGATACTCCTTGGAGATCGCCGCGAAGCGCTCGTCCCAGTACGGCATGGTGTGGCTGATGCCGTTCGACTTGGTGGCGGAGGTGACGTGCTGCTTGCGGCCCTTGGCCAGCTCGAAGGCGTAGCGCATCACCCGGTCGCAGCCGCGGCGGGTGAAGATCGACTGCTGCATTACCAGCTCGTCGTCGAGCCCGTCATAGAGCCGGCCGCCGATGGAGGAATATTCGCCCTCGTTGTTCTCGCGCACGACATAGAAGTCGATGGAGCCGGGCTCGCGGCCCTTGAGCGGGCTCTCGACGCCGGCGAGCAGCTTCACCGGGCGCAGGTTCACATACTGGTGGAAGCCGCGACGGATCGGGATCAGCAGGCCCCAGAGCGACACGTGGTCCGGCACGCCGGGAAAGCCGACGGCGCCGAGGAAGATGGCGTCCTTGTCGCGGATCTGGGCAAGGCCGTCGGCCGGCATCATGGCGCCGGTCTTGGCGAAGCGCTCGCAGCTCCAGTCGTAATGGGTCCAGTCGAAGGAGAAGCCGCCAATGCGGCTGGCCGCCTCCAGAACGCGCTGCGCCTCCGGCACCACCTCGTTGCCGATCCCGTCTCCGGGAATGACCGCAATGGAATAAGTCGTCATGGGAACTCCTGAATATCGCTGGCAGCCGGCACCGGCACATTAAGCCGGGGAGGACAGTGTTCAACGAACCGACAACTGTCAACACTTTTCAGAAAAACAGCGCTTTGAAAACCTCCCCGGGCGGCTCCGACTTAGTCTCACCCTGTCGTTATGCCTACTGAATTTGTGAGGATTTTATCTCGTTGCAACGCAGCAGACGCGTTGCCCCAACGGAATGAATGTCGCGTGGCAAATAGGGCATCGTTGTCGTCATAATCGTCATCAGTGTTGACAATTTTCGATTCAACGGGCCAGATTGCCGCATGCTCCGCCGCTCGCCAGCCAATTCCGTCCGCACCCCGCGCACCGCATCCTTCGTGCCGGTGATCCAGCGCGAGATCGAGCGCATGATCGGCACGGGCGAACTCACCAGCGGCACCCGCATCAATGAGAGCACGCTGGCGCTGCGGCTCGGCATCAGCCGGGGCCCGGTGCGCGAGGCCTGCCGGGCGCTCGAACAGATCGGCCTGCTGCGCAGCGAGCTCAACCGCGGCTTCTTCGTGCGCGAGGTCAGCACCAAGGAGGCGCTCGACCTCTACGACATCCGCGCCGGCCTGTTCGGCACCGCCGGGCGGTTGGCCGCCGCCATCGTCACCACGGTGCAGCTGCGCGACCTCGAAGAGCTGATCGCCCGCATGGACGCGGCCATCGAGGCGCCGGACATCGCCACCTTCTACCAGCTCAACAACGAGTTCCATCGGCACGTGGTGGTCGCCTCCGACAACGCCAAGCTGATCGAGCTCTACCCGCTGCTGGAGGCGGAGCTGCACCTTTTCCGCCGGCGCGGCCTCGTGCTGCCGGGCTCGATGCGCACCTCGAACGACGAACACAAGGCCATTCTCGACGCCCTGCGGCAGAGCGACGGCACCGGCGCGGCGCGGCTGCTGGAGCGGCACATCCTCGCCGGCAAGGCGCGCTTCCTGCGCACGCTCGAAGACGACAGCGCGACGGAGGGGCGGCCCGGTCCGCTCGATCCGCGCAACACCCGGTCGAAAGACCGGCCATCCAACGACAGATAGTCAGACAGGTGATTCCATGACGCGCACTTCCTCCTCCCTCCCGGTCCTCGCCCTGGTGCCCGGCGACTGCACCGGCATCGGCCCCGAGCAGACCGCCCGCCTGCTGGCCGAAGGCAGCCTGCGTGACGTGGCGCGCCTCGTGGTGGTGGGCGATATCCGCGTGCTGGAGATGGGCGCGCGCCATGCCGGCGTGACGCTGAACACCAAGCTTTATCCCTCGCCCAAGGCGGTGGACTGGAGCGCGCCGGAAATCCCGGTGGTCGACCTCGGCAATATCGACCCGGCCGCCTTCGAGCTCGGCGTCGCCAACCCTGATTCCGGCCGGCTGACCGGCGACACGCTGGCCCGCGCCATCGACTTCGCCAAGGCCGGCGAGGTCGAGGGCGTGTGCTTTGCCCCGCTCAACAAGCAGGCCATGTTCAACGGCGGCTGGCGCTTCCCGGACGAGCACAAGATGTTCGCCCATCTGCTCGACCACAAGGGCCCGTTCAGCGAGATGAACGTGCTGGAAGGTCAGTGGATGACGCGCGTGACCTCGCATGTCTCGCTGCGCACCGCGCTCGATCAGGTCACCTTCGATTCCATCTGCCGGGCGCTGCGCCTCGCCGACGACACCATGCGCAAGGCCGGCATCGACAAGCCGCGTATCGCGGTTGCCGCGCTCAACCCGCATGCCGGCGAGGGCGGGATGTTCGGCACGGAAGAGATCGACTTCATCCGCCCGGCCGTCGAGGCGATGGCGAAGGAAGGCATCGACTGCACCGGCCCGTTCCCCTCGGACACGGTCTATATCAAGGCCTTCAGCGGCGCCTTCGACAGCGTGCTGGCCATGTATCACGACCAGGGGCAGATCGCGACGAAGCTAAAGGGCTTCAACAAGGGCGTGACCATCACCGCGGGGCTGGAGATCGTGTTCACGACCCCCGCGCACGGCACCGCATTCGACATCGTGGGCAAGGGCATCGCCGATATCGGCGCCTTCCAGTCCGCCGTGCGCCTCGCCGCGCGGGTGGCCTCGCGCAAGAACGAGGCGCGCGCGGCGGCGTGAGGGGCAACCCGTCTGGCTCGGGCTCAAGCTGACCCACGAAACGACGTCATCCCCGGGCTTGACCCGGGGATCCACGTCTTCGCCTCGGCTCCAGCCGGTGACGAAAAGTCAGTCGATACGGGACGCCGCGCCGTCGACGGCGGCGATGAGGCGGCGCTTGGCGAGGGCGACGTGGCGCCAATGCGTCATCTGCGCCCGGTCGCCGTCGCCGGAGGCCAGCGCCTCCAGCATGGCGCGATGCTCGCGGTTCGACACGGCGAGCCCGCCGCCCTGCACCAGCGCGCGGGCGCGGAACAGGTGAAGCTTGTTGACGAAGCGGTGATATTCCGCCTGCAACGTGCGGTTGCCACACGAGCCGACAATGAGATTGTGGAAGCTGAGATTGAGCGGGTAGTAGTCGTCGAAGCTGCCGCGCTCGGCAACGGCGTCCATCTCGTCGACCATGCGGGTGAGCTGTCCGAGCAACCCGTCGGTCATTCGCTCGGCCAGCAGGCGCCCGGCCTGGCCGAACAGCGCGGCGCGCACGTCGTAGATTTCGACGGCATCTTCCACCGACAGGCGGCGCACGAAGACGCCGCGATTGCGCACCACCTCGACGAGGCCCTTGGCCTCCAGGCTGCGCGTCGCCTCGCGGATCGGGCCGCGACTGGTGCCGAAGCGGTTCGAGAGGTGAATTTCGTTGATCCGCTCGCCCGGCTCAAGCTCGCCCGTGAGGATGAGCCGCTCCAGCTCCTTTTCGAGCGCGCTGGTGAGCGAGACGCTCTTCACCACGGAGAGGTCGGCCAAATGGTTTGAATCGCTGCCCATGCTCATCCGTCGATTGTAGACAATCAGGAATCGAAAGGCTCTTAATTTCTGCGCGTCGCGCCCGGTAGAAGGATGGATGCGGCATTTTGTCTTCGAAATACCAGAGGGGCGCCGGCGCCAGGCCCGCCGCCCCTCGCAGTTCCGCCCTCGCGGGCGTTCAGGCCGCCACCGGCGCGCGCTCGCGCATCGCCGCCAGAATGCCTTCCACCATGTCGCCCTGCGTGCCGGTGCCGAGAATGTCCGGCGTGCGGGTGGCCGGATCGGCCAGCGCCGCCTCGATGCCGGCCTTCATCAGTTCCGAGGCGCGCGCGGCGGCGGGGATGCTCCGGCGGCGGCCGAGCCACTCGATGAGCATGCGGGTGGATTCGATCATCGCATAGGGATTGGCGATGCCCTTGCCGGCGATGTCGGGCGCCGAGCCGTGCGTCGCCTGCGCCATGGCGATCTCGCCGCGTCCGATGCACAGGCCCGGCGCCATGCCGAGCCCGCCGACCAGACCCGCCGCCTCGTCGGTGAGAATGTCGCCGAACATGTTGGTGGTGACGACGACGTCGAAGCGCTGGGGCTCGCGCACCAGCTTCATCGCGAAGGTGTCGACGATCACCTCCTCGATGGCGACGTCGGGGAATTCCTTCCCCGCCTCGTAGCACTCCTCCACGAACATGCCGCAGCCGAGCTTGAACACCGTGTTCTTGTGCACGACGGTCAGCCGCTTCTTGCGCGCGCGGGCGATCTCCAGCGCCGCGCGGGCGACCTTGCGGCTGCCCTCGCGGGTGATGACGCGCACCGAGATGGTGGTGTCGTGCGTCGGGCGGAACTCGCCCGAGCCGGCAACCACGTTGCGGTCCGGCTGGAAGCCCTCATTGTTCTCGCGCACGATGACAAGGTCGATGTCGTCATAGAGGCAGCCCAGCCCTGGATAGGAGCGGGTGGGACGCACATTGGCGAACAGGTCGAAGCTCTTGCGCAGGATCGGGTGCGGATTGATCGCCTCCGGCACCTTGGGATAGGCCATGTGGCCGATCGGCCCGAGGATGAAGCCGTCGAGCGTGCCGAGCGTCTCCAGCGTGCCGGGCGGCATGGTGTGGCCGAGCTCGTCCAGCGCCTTGCGGCCGAGCGGCATGGGCCGCCAGTCGATGGCGAGGCCGCTCGCCCGCGCCGCCGCATCGGCGATGGCGTGGGAGGCGGGCACGATCTCGTGGCCGATATCGTCGCCGTTGAGGACGCCGATGCGCAGGGGGGCGTGGGTCATGGTGCTCCCCTCACTCCGCCGCGTTGCGCAGGTTCGCCGGCACCGAGGCGCGGGCGACCTCGCCGGCGTCCGCCAGCTCCGGCAGGCGCCAGGCCAGCGCCATCAACTGCTTCGTCACCTCGTCGCCGACCACGAGGCCGGACTGGTGGGCGAACTTGCGCTCCAGATGCGCGTTGCTCAGCGGCTTGTCGTGGCTGCCGATGGCGCGCTCGATGGTCTTCTCGATCGTGCGGCCGTCCTCGAATTCGACCTCGATCACCACGGAGGCCTCGTGGATCGAGGTGTCCGAGGTCGCATCCACCTTGTCGCGCAGGGCGATGATCTCGGGCGCGTTGGCGGCCTCGTCGGTGAAGGCGGTGGGCGAACCGTCGCCGCGCAGCAGGGCGCAGGCGGCGGCGTGGAAGACGCTGAACTTGGTCTCCAGCCCGGTCTTCGGCGTGCGTTTGCCGGTCAGCTCCAGCACGAGGGGGTGGGTGCGCAGGCGCACGGCGGCGATCTTCCCGACCTCGGCGCCCAGCTCCTCGCGAAGCTGCTGGCAGCCGTCGATGGTGGGGTGGATGACGATGCCGCAAGCGAAGGGCTTGTAGGAATTGAGCCCGGCTTCCCAGGTCTCGCCCAGACCGCCAAGGATCTCGTTGTAGTCCTGCTTGGTGGAGAGCACGTTGGCGAAGCCGCGCGGCGCCTCGATGGCCTGCAGCGAGCTGTCGAAGCCGGCCTTGGCGAGGAAGGCGGCGAGCGCGCCGTTGCGGGCGGCGGCGCCGGGATGCAGGCTCTTGCACATGGTGCCGAACATCTCGCGCAGGCCCGAGGCCTGCGTCGCGGCGATGCCGAGCGCCCAGGTCATCTGCGTCTCGTCGAGCTTGAGCAGGCGGCCGACGGCGGCGGCGGCGCCGAACACGCCGGTCGTGCCGGTGATGTGCCAGCCGCGGTCGTAATGCTCGGGATAGACGCTGTTGCCGATACGGCATTCGACCTCGACGCCGACGATCAGCGCGTTGAGGAAGTCGGCGCCGGAGACCGGCATGTATTCCGCCGTCGCCAGCAGCGCCGAGGCGACCGGGCCGGCGGGGTGGATGATGGTCTTCAGATGCGTGTCGTCATAGTCGAGCACATGCGAGGAGATGCCGTTGATCAGCGCCGCGTTCGGCACGTCGAGGCGCTCGCCGCGCCCGATCACGGTGGCCTGCGGCCTGCCGGCGAAGGGCGAGATGCCGGCCAGCGCGCAATCCACCGTCTCATGGCGCGCGCCGCCGACGGCGCAGCCCAGCCAGTTGAAGAAGGTGCGCACGCCCTCGTCGCGGACGGAAGCGGGGATGTCGTCGAGCCCGGTCTTCACGATCCAGGCGGCGAGCTGCTTGGTGACGTCTTTTTGGGACATTCTGTTCTCCTTTAAACGAGGCCGCGCGCGATGCCGCCGTCGACATTGATGGCCTGGCCGGTGATGTAGCTGGCGAGGGGGCTGGCGAGCCAGGCGACCATGACGGCGATCTCCTGCGGCTCGGCGAAACGCTTGAGTGGAATCTCGTGCGAGAATTCCGCGTAGATCTCCTCCACCGGTACGCCGCGCTCCGCCGCCATGCGGGTGGCGCGGTTGGTCCAGAGCGCGGTCTTGGTGCGGCCGGGGCCGACACTGTTGATGCGAATGCCGAGCTCGCCGAGTTCCAGCGCCAGCGTCTTCACGAGGCCGAGCAGGCCGGCCTTGTGGACATTGGTCATGACCTGATGCGCATAGGGCATCTTGGCGGCGGCGGCGCCCAGCGTGACGACGGCAGGCGCTTCGCCCTTCGCCAGGAGCGCGGTGCCCGCGCGCACGGTGCGCACGGTCGAGAGCACGTTGAAGCGGTAGCTGGCGAGCCAGTCCTCGTCCGCGAGCGTGGCGAAGTCGGCGCGCACGCTGCCGCCCACCGCGCTGACCAGCACGTCGAGCGCGCCCCAGCGGGTCGCGGCCTGTGCCGCCAGCGCCTCGGCGGCGTTGGGGTCGTCCACCACATCGGCTACGAAGATGTCCGGCGCGCGGCCGGTCGCGGCTTCCAGACGCCGGGCAGCGGCCTCCAGATTGTCGCGGCTGCGCGAGGCGATGATCACCTGCGCGCCCTCGCGCAGCAGGATCTCCGCCGTCGCCTCGCCGATGCCGTAGCTGCCGCCGACGATGACGGCCCGGCGACCGTCAAACCCCAGATCCATAATGACTCCTCAAGACGAAGCGGTAGACCCGGAAGACGATGAGGATGGTCGACGAGATCACCGCGATGCGGACGATGTGGAAGGCCGTCACCAGCTCGGCGTCGGCATGCATGGCCTTGGCGGTCAGCACCATCTCGGTGATGGCGGCCGGCGCGAGGGCGAGGAAGCTCGTGGTCAGCGGCAGGCCGGTGGCCAGCGCCAGCACCTCGGCCCCGGCGAGCGCGGCGAAGATGAGCAGCACGCCCACCAGCAGGCCCGAGGCGGCGACACGCGGCAGGCGCACGAACAGCTCGCGCCGGAACCGCATGCTCAGCCAGACGCCGATCATGATCTGCGCGGCGACGATGAGGATGCCGGGCACCGCGACGTTGAGCAGGCCCGAGGCGCCGAGCGCCGCGCTCGGCAGCAGCGAGCCGAGCAGCCAGGGATTGGGGATGACGGTCGGGCGCAGCGCCTGCGCCCCGAGATAGGCGACGACCAGCCCGAGCGCGAGCAGCAGAAGATCGTGCGAGGTCGCGGGGTCGGCCGTGTTCACATTGCCCGGCTCGCCGAAGGCGAACACCATGAAGGGCACGATGGACACCACCGTCGTCACGCGCAGGGCGTGGACGATGGAGACCGCGTTGGTGTCGCCCCCGCGCGCCGCCGCCACCACCGCCATGTCGGCCATGCCGCCGGCGGCTGTGGCGAAGAAGGCGGTGGTCGGGTCGATGCGGGCCAGCGGGCGCATGATGAGCGCGCCGATGAAGGTGGCGAGGATGATGTAGAGCGTCGCCACCAGCATGGCCGGCAGCAGTTCGAGCGAGACGAGCAGCAGATGCGGCGTGAAGCGCATGCCGATGGCGAGGCCGACCACCACCTGCCCGATCTCGCGCAGATGTGGGCCGGCCTGCAGCGGCACGCCGGACACGTTGAGCAGGCCGCAGACGAAGAGCGGCCCCAGCATCCAGGGCAGGGGGATATGCGCGAGCGAGGCGGCGTAGCCGGCGGCCGCGCCGATGGCGTAGGTGACGAGGAAGCGCAGCCACCAGCGCAGTCGGGGCGAGGCGAGCAGGCTCGATTCGCCGGAATCCTTCGGAATCTCCGCCATCAGACCGCCGCCGCCTCCGCGGGCGCGCGCCCTATCCCTGCGCCCGCGCGGACCCGCGCGCGTGCTGGAGATGAGGCGGGCAGGGCCCGGCTGGCGACGCGGTGGACGAACATGACAACCTCCCGACGGCCCGTCTCACAGCGGCGCACCGCCGGCGGAACCCGGCCGGATTGAGACAGCATCAATGACAACTGTCAACAGATCGTGCGCGATGCGGACGGCTTTCGCGACCCCTGCGGCGGCCTTGGGAGCGGGGAAAATATTGGCGGAAAAGGCAATGATCCCGCCGGCTTGACCCGGTACGGCCGGGGAATTCGCTTCCGGCTCTCAGCAAATGTGTTGACAGTTGACGGGCGGGGATACAGTCTCGTCCTGCCTAGTCCACGTGGCCGAGAACGCAATGCGTCCGGCCGACCGATCGAGATGGAACGGCGGGAGGAAAACATGACAGATTTCACACGCAGAGACGCCTTCAAAATCACCGCGGGCGGCCTCGCGGCGGCCAGCGGGCTTGTCGCGATGCCGTCGATCCTGCGCGCCGCGAACTATCCGACGCGCCCGATCAACGTCATCGTGCCGTTCGCCACCGGCGGCTACAATGACCGCCTGTCGCGCGCCTTCTTGACCTTCCTCGAAAAGGAGGTGGGGCAGCCGCTGGTGATCGTGAACAAGCCCGGCGCGGGCACGCAGCTCGGCAATTCCTACGCGCTGAACCAGCCGGCCGACGGCTATTCCATCCTGTGCACCTCGGCAGCGCCCTATATCCCGCTGACCGTGCTGCTGCAGAACGCGCCGTACAAGGTCGAGGACTTCTCGATGATCAACCTGCCGTCGCGTGACTACACGCTGGCGGCGACCTCCTCCAACGGCCCGGTCAAGACCTTCGCCGAAGTGATCGAGAAGCTGAAGAAGGACCCGTCCAGCCTCAGCATCGGCGTGCAGCCGGCCTCGGCCGACTACGCCAACATGGTGCTGGCCTTCCAGGCGGCCGATATCGATCCCACCAAGCTGCGCATCGTGACCTATGACGGCGGCGGTCCGGCCCGCAACGCGACCGCCGGCGCCCAGGTCGATGTCGGCTTCGTCGGCGGCGAGGGCTTCCTGCCGCTGAAGACCAAGATCCGCCCGCTCGCCATGTTCGCGGCCGAGAAGGTGGAATGGTATCCCGACGCGCCCCTGATCGGCGCGAGCGGCCTGAAGCCGGACTTCGTGGAAGGCTCGCAGCGCGGCTGGGCCGTGACCACCAAGCTCAAGAACGAGCAGCCGGAAATCTACAAGTTCCTCGTCGGCGCCATCGAGCGCGCGAGCAAGAACCCGGCGGCCATCGAGGCCCTTAAGCTCCAGGAGCTCGCGACCACCTGGTACGGCCCTGAGGCGTCCGACAAGGCGTATCTCGACAACGCCGCCAAGATGGCCAAGTACGTCGACCTGCTGAAGTAGGCCGCACCGACGGGGGCGGGCCGCGCGTGTCGCCGGCCCGCCTTCATTCTCACTCCCCCGTCTCATGGAGCTGATGATGCGTATCGGTCGGCAAACCTACGTCATCGACTACGGCCATCTGGCACTCATCACGCTGATCGCCGGCGCGGTCTTCTGGTACCTCTTTGACGCGCGGAGCGTGTCGCTCAGCGTGAACAATCTGCTGCTGGTGCAGCCGGTGGCGATCTTCGCGCTGGCCATGTACCTGTTCATCCTTCCCCAGTGCTTCCGCAAGGTCGACGCCGTCGCGGCGCCCAGGGCGGGCGGCGAGAAGGACCCCTTCGCCATCGAGGTCTCCACGGGGCACTCGGACATCATCCGCATGGTGGCGCTGGGCGTGTCGCTTGGCCTGATGGTCTTCCTGCTCGACGTCATCGGCTTCGATATCGCTATTTTCCTGTTTGCGGCGGCGGCGATGGCCATCTGCGGCGAGCGGCGGCCGGTGCATCTGCTGGTGTTCTCGCTCGCCGTCACCCTGGTCACGATCTACGGGTTCCGCGCCCTGATCTCCTATCCCATGCCCACCACCCTGCTGTGAGGCGCGCCCGATGATCGACATTACCGCCTTCAACGATGCGCTGGGCATCATGTTCACCTCGGTCGGGTCCTGGGGATGGATCGTCCCCGGCCTGATCGTCGGCCTCGTCTTCAGCGCCATTCCCGGCATCTCCATCACCATGGCCATGGCCATCGTGCTGCCGATGTCGCTCTACATGGATTTCTTCTCGGCCATCGTCTTCCTCACCTCGGTCTATACCGGTGCGGGGTTCGGCGGGTCGGTGCCGGCGATCCTGATGAACATACCGGGATCGCCATCCTCCTTCGCGACGACCTTCGACGGCTACGCCATGTCGCAGAAGGGCGAGCATAACGAGGCGCTGGGCTACGCGCTGTTCGCCTCCACCCTGTGCGGCATTGCCGGCTATCTGCTGCTGCTGCTCGTCATCGAGCCGCTGGCCGACATCGTGCTTCGCATCGGTCCAGTGGAAATGTTCGCGGTGGCGATCTGGGGCATGATGCTGCTGGGCTCGCTCGGCTCCACCTACATCAGCCGTGGACTGCTCGCGGCGGCCTTCGGCATCCTGCTCGGCACGGTCGGCATGAACACCGCCGGCTTCACCCGCGGCACGCTGGGCCTGCCGGTGCTGCTCGACGGCATCGCGCCGATCCCCGCCATGATCGGCCTGCTGGCGGCGAGCCAGTTGCTCAGCCTCGCCACCCGTGACTACATCATCGAGGCCGAGGGCTCGCGCGAGGTCAGCCTGCGCAAGATCCTCAAGGGTTGCTGGGGCACGATGAAGTATCCCGGCGTGCTGCTGCGCGGCTCGATTATCGGCATCATCATCGGTGCCGTGCCGGGCGTCGGCTCGTCCATCGGCAACCTGATCGCCTATGCCGAGACCAAGCGCACCGCCAAGGACAGCGCGACCTTCGGCAAGGGCAACCCCAAGGGCGTCATCGCCGCCGAATCGGCGGTGGCGAGCGGCGAGGGCGGCTCCATGGCCACCATGCTGGCGCTCGGCATCCCCGGCGGCGGCGCGACGGCGATCCTGATCGCCGCCTTCATGATGCACAACATCGTGCCGGGCCCGAGCTTCATCGAGACGCAGAAGCCGATGGTGTACGCCATCATCCTCAACAACATCGTCCAGGCCATCGTGCTGCTGGCGGTGGGCATCGGCTTCATCTACGTCGCCTCCAACATCATGAAGGTGCGTACACGCTACGTGCTGCCGGCGATCCTCGTCATCGCCACGCTCGGCACCTATGCGGTGACGGGCGAGGCGGCCGGCCCGATCACGCTGTTCGTCTTCGCGCTGCTCGGCTACGCGCTGAACCGCTACGAATATCCGGTCTCGGCGGTGGTGGTCGGCATCCTGCTCGGGCGCATGCTGGAGACGGAGTTCCTGCGCTCCTACCAGCTCTCCGGCGGCAACCCGATGTACATACTGGAGCGGCCGGCGGCGATGGCCATCTTCGCGGTGATGTTCGCCTCGCTGGCGATGACCGCCTGGGGCAAGCGCAAGCAGAACCGGGCCGAGGCGGCCGAGGCGCTGGCGATGGAGCGCCTGCGCGACGAGGCGGCCGCCAATGCCGCCCACACCACGCCCAGCAAGGGCTGAGGCGCCCCGGCGGCGCCTGCCGCCGACGATCACTCCCCAACGGGGGGCGGGTTCACACCCGCCCCTTTTTTCTTTGCGGGGATGGTCGAGCCCACCCGGTATCCGGTCGGCGCGCGCGGCTCGCCGGCCGGCACCAGGCACAAAAAAGCCCCTCCCGCCGGTGGCGGAAGGGGCGTCGAGAGGTCCGGATCGGCCGTCAGGCGAGGGCGTCGATGGGTACCGTGCCGAAGGTGGCGCGCTCCTCGGCGTCGAGCTGGGCGATCAGCCCGGTCTCCCAGGCGAGATAGCGGCGCGAGGCTTCGGCATTGCCGTCGTGCCGATCGTGGACGAACCACACCCGGTCGAGCGCGCGGTCGCGGCTGAGCGGCCGGCGCGTGGTCTCCACCGGCCAGCCCGCCGCCGCGCAGGCCTCAAGATCCGGCGTCAGCCATTCGGCGGCGATGCCGCGCGTGGCGAGATCGGCGGCGGCACCGGCGACGACGCCCTCCTCGCCCTGCAGCAGCACGCGCTTGGTGCCGGCCGGCAGCGGGCCGGGCAGGTCGACGCGCAGCATCCAGCGCGCACCGGCGAGCCGGCGCACCTCCCATTCGGTGGAGGAGCGCAGGTCGAACAGCGGCAGGCCGTGGCAGGCGCGGGCCCAGCCGGCGCGCGGATCGACCGACGGCGGCGCAGCCGGCAGCTTCAGCCCGGTGGCGGGCGGGGCCGGGGGCGCCACGTCGGGCTCCTCGTCGAGCGCCAGCACATGCACCTCGAAGCCCAGCGCGCGCAGGAACAGGCCGGCGAGCGCCGCGCGCAGGCCGGTATCGTCCATCAGCACGAGCCGGGCATGGCGCACGCCGACATACTGGTCGGTGGCCTGGATGAGCTGGCCGGCCAGCGCGGGAACCGCGCCCGGTGCCGGCCGCGCCGCGCGCTCGGGTGCGCTGCGCAGGTCGAACAGGAACGGCGTGCGCTCCGCCTGCGCCAGCAGGGCGCCGGCGCCGGCAATGTCGGTGCGGGCGAGGCCGGTACGGGCGATGAGGCGCTCGGCGCGATCCCGGCTGGCGGCCTTCGCCGCCGCGTCGAGCTCGGGGAACGGATCGGGCTTGGCCCCGCGATCAAGGGGCAAGCCGGCCAGCGCCCAGCCCTGCGTGCCGTTCTCCAGCGCATAGACCGGGTTGCGCACGCCCAGCGCCCGCAGCCCCAGCGCGCCGACAATGCCGCGCGTGCGGCCGGCGCAGGTGATGACGATGGGCGTCGTTTCGTCCGGCGCGACGGCGGCGAGGCGATGGGCCAGCTCGCCATTGGGCACGCAGCGCGCGCCTTCGATACGCATCTTGGCGTATTCGCCCGGCGGGCGGGCGTCGAAGAACAGGTGCTCGCGCCCCTCGCGCCGCCACTGGTCGAAGGTCGGGGCGTCGATGGTGCCGGGATGGTGCGCGTGTTCGAGCAACTCGCCCAGTGTCTTGCTCGGCACGTTGACGCCGGCGAAGATGCCGTAGCCGGTCGCCTTCCAGGCCGGCACGCCGCCGATCACCACCGTGATGTCGGTGTAGCCGCAGGCGGCGAGGCGCTCGGCCGCGCGCTCGGACAGGCCGTCATCGTCGTCGACCAGCAGGAGCGGGCAATCGCGGCGCGGGACGAGGGCAACTGCCGACAGTTCGAGCCGGCCATAGGCGCACGGAATCGCAAAAAGCGGATGGCCGTCGCCAAAGGCGGCGGCCTCCCGCACATCCAGGAACGCGATTTCGCCGCCGGCAAAGAGGCGGCGCCGGGCCGCCTCCGCCGTCACGCGGGCAATGGTCATGTCACGGGCTCACCGCGGAAGAAGCGATAGAAGGCCGCATAGACGAGGTCCGGGCGGTGCTCGGCCGGGTAATGGCCGGTCGGCACCGGCAGGCCGACGAGGTCGTCCGCCCATTCCGACCACGCCTCGACCGGCTTGAAGTGGCGGCCGCAATGGCTGTTGGTGCCCCAGATGACCATCGTCGGGCAGGTGATCTTGCGCTTGCCGTATTCCGCCGTGTCCATGTCGAGATCGACGGTGATGGTCGCACGGTAATCCTCGCAGACGGCGTGGATCTGCTCGGGCGTGGCGCAGCGGATATATTCCTCGATCGCCTCGGGGGTGAAGATTTCGAGGCCGACGCCCTTCTTGTTGAGCTTGTAGCGCATGTAATAGTCGAGATCGGCGCAGAGCAGCTTCTCGGGGAAGGGCGCCTTCTGGGCCATGAAGAACCAGTGGTAGCTCTCGCGCGCCCAGCCCAGCGTGATGTTGTTGAGCACATGGTGGGTCGGCACGATGTCGAGCGCGGCGTAGCGGGTGACGCGCTCGGGCTGGTCCAGCGCCATGCGGAAGCCGACGCGGGCGCCGCGGTCATGGCCGGCGACCGCGAAAGTCTTGTGGCCGAGCGCGTCCATCACGTCGAAGGCGTCCTCGCCGATGGAGCGGAACGAGTAGCCCGAATGGTCCTCGCCGCCATAGGGCTTGGAGCTGTCGCCATAGCCGCGCATGTCGATGGCGACCACGGAGAAGTCGCGCGCCAGCGAGGGGGCGACCTTGTGCCAGCTCACCAGCGTGAGCGGGTTGCCGTGGATGAGGAGCAGCGGCGGGCCTTCGCCGGCGGTGGCGACATTGATCTCGGCGCCGCGCGTCTCGATGCGCTGGAAGGTGAAGCCCTCCATCAGCCGGGTGGACGAAACGAGCTCGGGAACGGCTTCTACGACGGCCATGGGCGCCTCCTCTTCTGATGCCGGATGTTTCCTCCGATTTGTGCCAACTGTCAACAATTTGGCCGTGCAGTCATGTAAAAAGACGCAAGCCGCCGTGAACCGCCCGACATTGCCGGCTTTCTGGCGACGATGGCCGCCGTCCCGGATGGCGGGGCGCGTCTCAGCCCCGGCGCACGGCGTCGAGATGGCGGGCGAAGTCGGGTTCGGCCATCAGCCGCTTGCAGCGCTCGAAGCGGTTGACCGCATAGGCCCAGAAATCGTCGACCGGGTTGCCGTTGGCATGCTGGATCAGGCCCCACAGCGTCCACAGCAGGTCGCACATCGCCTTGTAGAGCACCATGCGTCCACGATCCGCCGCGCCGGCCGGCCCGCCGAAATAGGCGGCGAGCAGTTCCTCGTCCTGCGCGGCGTCGAAGCCGCCCTCGACCGAGACGTCGCCGAGGTCCCACATCGGGTCGTTCATCCCCGAATATTCCCAGTCGACGATCCACATGCGCGCGCCGGTGTCGATGAAGTTCTCGCACAGCGGGTCGCAATGGCAGGGAGCTAAGGGGAGCGGATGGGCGGCGAGCGCCTCGCGCACCGCGCCGGCCTCGGCCACCACGTCGTGATAGCCCTCGGGAAGCTGCGCGCCGAGCTTCGCCAGCACGGCGAGATACTCGTCGATCATGGCGAACAGCTCGAAGCGGAAGGCGAAGCTCTCGCCGCTGTCGTGCAGGCGCCGCAGCGTCGCGCCCGCCCGCGCGACCGCACCGGGGATGGACCGGAAGCCTTCCGGGCTCAGCGTGGTGGCGCCCTCGATGAAGGCGGAAAGCATCAACCCGCCTTCGTCGGTCGCCAGCACCGGGGGCGAGACGCCGGCGGCGGCGGCGGCGCGGGCGTTGATCGCCTCCACCTTGCGGTCGATATAGGCCTCGGTCCCCGCGCCGGGCAGGCGCAGGCAGTACACCTCGTCCCCGAGCCCGACCCGGTAGACGAGGTTGGTGAGCCCGCCGAGGCGGGTCAGCGTGGCGCCGGACACGTCGCGCCCGGCGAAGAAGGGGAGGGCGGCGAGCGCCTCCCGGGCCTTTTGCTCGCTCACCCCCACCTCCCTCAATGGCCGATATGGTAATAGGTTTCGAGGATATGCTGCGCCCTGCGCCGCGCCTCGTCCCAGTCGAAGCCGCCGGCAAAGCGTTCCGGCGACAGGCTTTTCACATAGGGCGAGGGGTCCTTCTCCGTCAGCGCCTCGACCACGTGGCGACCGATGCCGGCAGATCCCGAGACGCCATGGGCGTTGCAGCCGGCGGCGCAGACGAAGCCGGGCACCTGCTTGCTCTCGCCGATGATGAAGCGCCCGTCCGGCGTGAAGGTCGGCCAGCCGGTGAAGACGTGACGGATCGGCTGGTCGCACAGCGGCCCGCCGAAGGGGCGGAACTCCTCCATGAAATTGGCCAGCACCGGCCAGTCCTCGGCGATGGCGGGCAGCCGGTCGCCGAGCCCGTAGCTGCGCGGGTCGAGCGACATCGCCTCCGGCTCCCAGCCGCCGATCAGCAGCGCATTGACGTCGGCGCGTGCGTAGAGCGTGCCGTCCGGCATGCGCAGCACCGGCATGTCCGGGCGGATCCAGTCGGTGGAGGTGGTGATCATGTAGTGGTGGCGCACCGGGATGACCGGCAGATCCAGCCCGACGAGGCGCCCGACATGGTAGCCATGCGCGCCGGCGGCGTTGATCGCCATCGCGCAGGCGATCTCCTCGCCCTCCTGCGTGACGACCCCGGCAACGCGGCCGTTCTCCAGCCGGATGCCGGAAACGCCGGCGCTGGTCTTGAAGCGCACGCCGAGCTTGCGCGCCTCGTGCTGATAGGAGGCGACGAGATCGGCGGGCTGGAGATAGCCGTCGGTGGGGCAGAACAGGATGGCCTTGGCCGCCGCGAAGTCGAGATGTGGCCAGAGCTTCGCCGCGGCGGGGGCGTCGAGCAGCTCCACCTCCAGCCCCGCCTCCTTCGCCACCGCCATCATGTGGCGGAACTCGGCGACGCGCGCCTCGGTCTGGGCGAGGCGCAGGCTGCCGGTCTGCCGCCAGCTCGGCTTCATCTCGGATTCGCGCTCCAGCCGGGCGAAGGTGGCGACCGACCACATGGCGAGCTTGGTGCGCTCCAGCGAGGAGCGCACCTGACCGACGAGGCCGGCGGCCTGCGGGCTGGTGACGGCGCAGAGCGAGGATTCCCGCTCCAGCAGCAGAATGTCCTTGAAGCCCGCTTCCGCGAGCTGGAGGGCGACGCCGGTGCCGACTGCCCCGCCGCCGATGATGACGATTTGCGCCGACGTGCTCACGCTTTCACCTTGGTCATCTTGGGATCGTAGAAGGGGGCGAGGGAGACGCTGGCCGGCACGCGCACGCCCGCCACCTCCAGCTCGTAGCTGCCGGAGAGCACGTAGTCGGCGTTCACGCCGTCGGGGTCGCGGACATAGCCGTAGCCGACCGGCTTGCCGAGCGTGTAGCCGAAGCCGCCGGAGGACAGCCAGCCGGCGCGCCGCCCGTTGCGGTAGATGGTTTCGCGGCCGAGCAGCACGATGCCCGGATCGTCCACCGTGAAGCCGGCGAGCAGGCGCGGCAGCGGCCTGGCGCGCTGCGCCTCCAGCGCCTCGCGGCCGAGGAAGTTGCGGTTGGACTTCAGCTTCACCGCCCAGCCGAGGCCGGCGACGAGCGGGGAATGGTCCGGCCCGATCTCGGCGCCCCAGGCGCGGTAGCCCTTCTCCAGCCGCAGCGTCTCGATGGCGCGGTAGCCGGCCAGCGCGAGGCCATGCGGCCGGCCGGCCTCGACGAGCGCGTCGAACACCGTGGCGGCGAATTCGACCGGCAGGTGCAGCTCCCAGCCGAGTTCGCCGACATAGGTGACGCGCAGCGCCGTCACCGGCGCTCCGGCGACGCCGATGCGCTTCACCCGGCCGAAGGGGAAGCCCTCGTTGGAGATGTCGTCGTCCGTCAGCGCGGCGAGGATGTCGCGCGCCTTCGGCCCGAACAGCGAGAGCGTGGCGCCGGCCGAGGTGACGTCGATCAGCTTCGCGTCGAGCCCTTCGGGGATGTTGCGGGCGATCCAGTCGAAGTCGTGCGTGGCGAAGCCCGTGCCGGTGACGATGTAGTAGCGGTCGGCCGCCAGCCGCGCGACGGTGAGGTCGCACTCGATGCCGCCCTTGGCGTTGAGCAGCTGGGTGTAGATCAGCGTTCCCGGCGGCTTGTCGACGTCGTTGGCGCAGATCCACGACAGCGCGGCCTCCGCATCCGGGCCGACCATCTCGAACTTGGCGAAGGAGGTCTGGTCGAACAGCACCGCCCGCTCGCGGCAGGCCGCGTGCTCGCGCCCCACCGCCGTGAACCAGTTCGGCCGCTCGAAGGAATAAAGGTCGCGCGGCTCGTCACCCTCGCCGGCGAACCAGTTGGCGCGCTCCCAGCCGAGCTTCTCGCCGAACACCGCGCCCTCCGCCTTCAGCCGGTCGTAGAGCGGCGAGCGGCGCAGGGGGCGTCCGCTCGCATGCTCCTCGGCGGGCCAGGCCATGGTGTAGTGCTTGGCATAGGCTTCCAGCGTGCGCGTGCGCACCCAGCCCTCGTCGCGGTGATTGGCGCCGAAGCGGCGTATGTCGACCGGCCAGAGATCGTAGGGCGGTTCGCCCCGCGCCACCCATTCGGCGAGCGCCATGCCGGCGCCGCCGCCCGAGGCGATGCCGAAGGCGTTGAAGCCGGCGCCGACGAAGACGCCCTTCACCTCCGGCGCCTCGCCGAGGATGAAGTTGCCGTCCGGCGTGAAGCTCTCCGGCCCGTTGATGAGCTGGCGCACGCCCGCCGTCTCCAGCGCCGGCACGCGGCCGAGCATGAGGTTCATCAGCGGTTCGAAGTGCTCCCAGTTCTCCTGCAGCAGCGAGAAGTGGAAGCCGTCGGGAATGCCCTTCTGCGCCCAGGGGATGGGGTTGGGCTCATAGCCGCCGGCCACCAACCCGCCGACCTCCTCCTTGTAGTAGGTCAGGCGGTCGGGGTCGCGCAGGGTCGGCAGGTTGCGCGGCACGCCCTCGATGGGCTCGGTCACCATGTACTGGTGCTGCACGGCGACGAGCGGGATGTTGACGCCGGCCAGCTTGCCGAGCGCCCGCGACCACATGCCGGCGCAGATCACGACCTTCTCGCAGGCGATGCGCCCCTGCGTGGTGACGACCGCCTTCACCTTGCCGAGCTCGACCTCGATGGCCTCGACGCCGATCTCCTCCATCAGGGTGACGCCGGCCATGCGCGCGCCCTTGGCGAGCGCCTGCGTGATGTCGGAGGGGTTGGCCTGACCGTCGGTCGGCAGGAAGGCGGCGCCCACCACGTCGTCCACCGTCATCAGCGGCCAGAGCTCCTGCGCCTCCTTCGGGGTGAGGAGCTGCATGTCGAGGCCGAAGCTCTTGGCGGTGGTGGCCTGCCGCTTCACCTCGGTCCAGCGGTCGGCGTTGCAGGCGAGGCGCAGGCCGCCATTCATCTTCCAGCCGGTGGCGAGGCCCGTCTCGGCTTCCAGCCGCTTGTAGAGCGCGACGGATTCGCCCAGCAACTGGGTGATGTTGGCGCTGGTGCGGAGCTGCCCGACGAGGCCGGCGGCGTGCCAGGTCGACCCGGAGGTGAGCTTGTTGCGCTCCAGCAGGATGACGTCGGTCCAGCCCATCTTGCCGAGGTGATAGGCGGTGGAACAGCCGACGATGCCGCCGCCGATGACGACGACGCGGGCGGAGGAGGGAAGGTCTGGGGCACTCATCGGCGGTCCATTTCGTTGCACGCGGGCAAGCGGGTTCAGAACGGGGCTCATGGCCCGTCGAGGGCCGCGAGCGCGGCCTCGAAGCGGGCGAGGTTGTCCTCGGTGTAGGCGCGGTAGTCGAAGTCGATGCTCGAATGGAGTTCCGAGACCATGCTCCACATCGCCTCGCGCAGCAGCGAGGCGGCGAGCATGGCGCGGAAGGAACGGGTGAGCGCGGCGTCCGGCGGGGCGCCGAAATAGAGCGTCAGCGCCCGCTCGGTCTGCGCCTCGCTGAAGCCGTTGTTGGAGGCGAGGCCGCCGAGGTCGAACAGCGGCGAGTTGAAGCCGCAATAGTCCCAGTCGATCAGCCAGAGCCTCTTGCCGTCGTCGAGGAAATTGCCCGGCAGCAGGTCGTTATGGCCGAAGACGAGATCGACCGGCCCGACGGCGCGGCGCAGCTTTTCGGAGATCGCCAAGAGGCGCGGCAGCTCGGCCTTGAGGCGGAAGCCGGCGGCGTCGAGCCGGTGCGCATAGTCGCGCACCACATGGAACACCCAGAAGGCCGGCGCCCCGCCGCGCAGATGAAGCTGCACGCCCTCATGCGCCCGCTTCACCAGCGCCACCGCGCGGTCGAGATCGGCGCGCACGTCCGCCGCCGCGAAGGTGCGGCCGTCGATATGGTCGAGCACGAGGATGCCCGGCTCGGCGTGAAGCACGGCGGGCGACACCCCGGCGGCATGGGCGGCGCGGCTGGCCGCCAGCTCGGCGGCGCGGGAGATGCCGTGCTCGGGGATATCTTCGCCGACGCGCACGACATAGCGCCTGCCGGCGTCCTCCACGAGGAAGTTGGTGTTGGTGATGCCCCCGGTCAGCGGCACGGGATCGACCTTGCCCTGCCAGAAGGCGAGGCCGCGCACCTTGTCGAGCGTCGACGCATCGCTCATGACAGGCCGAGCCTCCGCTTGAGGCGCAGCGCGGCGGCCGAGATCAGCCGGTCGGCGACCATGGCGATGATGGCGACGCAGAGGCCGGCCACCACGCCGCGCCCGACATCGGCCTTGGCGAGCGCCGAATAGACCTCCTGGCCGAGGTCGCGCGTGCCGACCAGCGCGGTGATGACGAGCATGGAGAGCGCCAGCATGATGGTCTGGTTCACGCCGAGCAGCATGTCCGGCAGGGCGAGCGGCAGCTTGATGCGGGTGAGGAGCTGCGTGCGCGTGCAGCCATTGGCGATGCCCGCTTCCACCAGAGGCGCCGGCACGCCGCGCAGCCCGTGCGCGGTGTAGCGGATCGCCGGGGCGATGGCGTAGAGCACGATGGCGATCATCGCGGTGAAGTCGCCCACGCGGAACAGCATGACGATGGGGATGAGGTAGACGAAGGAGGGCAGGGTCTGGAGGGTGTCGATGGCCACCTCCACCGCCCGCCACAGGCGCTCGCGGCCGGAAGCAAAGATGCCGATGGGCACGCCGAGCGTCACCGCCACCAGCACCGAGACGCCGCACAGATAGAGCGTCAGCGCCGCATATTCCCACAGCCCGACGAAGACGATGAACAGCACTCCCGCCAGCGCGCCGAGCGCCAGCCCCGCCCCGCCCGCGCGCCAGCCGGCGAATGCTGCGACGAGGGCGACCCACGGCCAGGGCAGCGCCAGCATGAAGCGCTTCACCGGCACCAGCAGGTTCAGCAGCACCGCGTTCTTGAAGGCGTCGAGCGTGTCGAAGAAGGTGATGTTGATCCAGCGCACCCACTCGTCCCACCACGCGGCGGTGGAGAGCTGGAGGCTGTCCGGGAAAGTCGCCAGCGGCGGGGCGAGGAAAGCGGCGAGCCACAACGCGGCACTGACGGCGAGCACGGGGAGCCAATAGCGGCGGGGCGCGCGCGCGCCGTGGTGGCGGCCGCGCTCGCTGGCGCGCGCCATCGCCTGCGCCAGCCGGTCGAGCAGTATGGCGAGCACGGTGATGGCGAGCCCCGCCTCGATACCCGCGCCGATGGCGAGCCGGCGCAGCGCGGTGAGCACGTCGTACCCCAGCCCGCCGGCGCCGATCATCGAGGCGATGATGACCATGTTGAGGGTGAGCAGGATCACCTGATTGACGCCGAGCATCAAAGCGGGCCTGGCGGTGGGCACCAGCACTTTCCAGGTGAACTGCCGGCGCGTGCAGCCGCTCATGCGGGCGAGCGCCACCACCTCCTCCGGCACGGCGCGGAAGGCGGCGGCGGCGATGCGCACCATGGGCGGCAGCGCGTAGAGGATAGTGGCGATCATCGCCGACACCGGTCCGAAGCCGAACAGCACGAGGATCGGCACCAGATAGGCAAAGACCGGCACGGTCTGGGCGAGGTCGAGCAGCGGGGTGATCGCCTTCTCCGCGCGCGGCGAGCGGTGGCAGGCGATGCCCACCATCAGCCCGCCCGCCACTGCCAGCGGTGCCGCGACGAGGACGGAGGCGAGCGTGACCATGGCGCTCGCCCATTGGCCGAAGACGAGGAGGTAGCCGAGCCCCGCGCCCATCAGCAGGGCGAGCCGCCACCCGCCCACCCGCGCGGCGAGCGCCACGGCGAGGAAGACCACGGCGAACCAGGGCAGCGGCGGGAACCACTGCACCGCCTGCGAGCCCTGCCCGGTGGTGAAGCCGGCGACCAGCAGCGCGCGGGCGAGCGCCAGCGGCCAGTCCAGCACCCAGGCGATGGCGCGGGTGAGGTCGATGAAGGCGAGCGGGCCGAGGGCCGCACTGTCCACCAGCCACTTCACGAAGGCCGAAACCTCTCCCGCCAGCGGCAGCTTCCACGAGGGGGGCAGCTTCCACATCCAGCCCGGCAGGGCGGAGGTGGGGAGCAGGACGAGGAGCGCCGTGATCGCCCCGACCACCGGCCACAGCAGCGCGGCGGCGCGCGGGCGCGCCAGCGGCGGGGCCGCCTCCAGCGCCGGGGCGCTCATGGGCCGGGCTCCGCCGGACCGGCAAGGTCGCGCCCCACCAGCACGTCCATCATGGCGCGGCGGTCGATGACGCCGAGGATGCGCCCGTCCTCCACCACGGCGAAGGGCTTGTCGGTGGCCTCCACCTGCTGGGCGAAGCCGGCGATGGGCGTCGAGGCGGGCACCATGCCGGCGATGCCGGCCTCGTCCGGGCCGGGCGTGCGCAATATGGCGCGGGCGGTGAGGATCTTGGCGCGCGGCGCGTCGCGGGTGAAGGCGCGCACATAGTCGCTGGCGGGATGGAGGATCAGCTCCTCGGCGGTGCCCACCTGCACCAGCCGTCCGTCCTTCATGATGGCGATGCGGTCAGCGAGGCGCACCGCCTCGTCGAAATCATGGGTGATGAAGACGATGGTCTTGTTGAGGATGGCTTGCAGGCGCTTCAGCTCGTCCTGCATCTCGCGGCGGATCAGCGGATCGAGCGCCGAGAACGGCTCGTCGAGGAACCACAGCTCCGGGTCGGCGGCGAGCGAGCGGGCGATGCCGACGCGCTGCTGCTGGCCGCCGGACAATTCGCGCGGGAAATAGGCCTCGCGGCCCTTGAGGCCGACCAGCTCGATCATCTCGCGGGCGCGCGCCTCGCGCTGCGCCTTCGGCATGCCCTGCACGTCGAGCGGAAAGGCGACGTTGCCGAGCACGGTGAGGTGGGGCAGCAGCGCGAAATGCTGGAACACCATGCCCATCCTGTGGCGGCGCAGCTGGATCAGCTCGCGCTCGGGCAGGGCGAACAGGTCGCGGCCCTCGAACAGCACCTCGCCGCCGGTCGGCTCGATCAGCCCGGCGAGGCAGCGCACCAGCGTCGACTTGCCCGAGCCGGACAGGCCCATGATGACGAAGGTCTCGCCCCGGCCGATGGCGAGATTGACGTCGATGACGGCGGGGATGACGCCGGCAGCGGCCATTTCCTCCGGGGCGGCGCGCCCGTCGAGGAAGCGCGCGGCGCCGTGGCCGTACAGCTTCGAGACGTGACGGCAGGCGAGGACGGGGGCGTCCGCGGACGACGGCACGGGCATGCTCCGTGAGTGAGGCGGGAGAGGACGGCCGGCACCGGGGCGCCGGCCGTCGAAGCGGGAGAGCGGTCAGTCCGGCCGGGCTACTTCGGCAGCCAGCCCTTCCAGCGCGCCTCGTTCTTGGCGATCCAGTCGTCGACCACCGCCTCGACCTTCTCGCCGTCGAGATCGACGCGGGCGACGAGGGCGCCCATCTCGTTATTGTCGATCTTGACGTCCTTGATGGTCGAATAGGCGCCCGGCCACTTGTCCTTCAGCCCCGCCCAGGCGGCCTTCCAGATCGGGCCGCGCGGCTTGCCGCAATCATGGGTGGCCTCCTTGTTGGAGCCCCAGGCGGGATCGGTGTAGCAGGCCGGCTCGTAGCGCGGGAAATTGACGAACTCGCCCTTGTACTTGATCGGCGCCCAGTGCGGCGCGTAGATCCACAGCACGATGGGCGCCTTGCGGTCATAGGCGCTCTGCAGTTCGGCGAACAGCGCCGCGTCGGTGCCCGCGTGCACCACCTCGAAATCGAGGTCGAGCGCCTTCACCCGCTCCTCGTCGAAGCCGCCCCAGGTGACGGGGCCGCCGAGATAGCGGCCCTTCGGCGCGGTCTCGGGGGCGGAGAATTCGGCGGCGCACTTCTTGAGCGCCTGCCAGTCCGGCAGGCCGGGGCACTTTTCCTTCATGTAATCGGGGAACCACCATTCCTCGATCGCCATCATGCCGGTCTCGCCGAGATTCTCGACCTTGCCGGACTTCACGCCCTCGTCGAGCGCCTCCTGCCCGGTGGTGGCCCAGATCTCCGGGGCGAGATGCAGGTCGCCGGTCTTCAGCCCGGCGAACTGGGCGAGATAGTCGGCCTGCACGTAATCGACATTGTAGCCCGCCTTCTTGAGCACCTCGCCGATGATGCGGGCGCTGATAAGCTCGCCCGTCCAGTCGTGCAGTGTGATCTTGATCGGGTCGTTGGATTCCACCTTGGCCTGCGCGGTGCCGGCGGCGAGGCCGAGGGCGACGAGGCTCGCGGCAGCGAGGCGTGAAACGGATCGGCGTCGGAACAGAGAAACCATGAGGGAACTCCCGAGCTGGAAGGTGCGGCCTGTTGGGCGCCGGTTTCCTGACGCCTGTTTCTGCGACGGCCGTCACGCTGCAGGATCAATGCCATTCCAACGAAAATCAACATCAGAACCTCAAATTTGTTGATTTCATCGCGCCACCCCCACAACATGCCCACATCGGAGGCATGTGAATGAACGTTCCGCACCCAACGCGCTGGCAGGCGGCGATCATCGAGGCGGTGCGCGAGGACGGGTTCAGCCGCATCAGCGTGCTCGCCGAGAAGCTGGGCGTCTCCGACGAGACGGTGCGCCGCCACGTGCGCGCCCTTGTCGACGGCGGGGTGCTGACCCGCGCCCATGGCGGCGTCGCCTGGGCCGGGCCGGGGAGCGAGGCGCCGTTCGACCGCCGCATGCGGGTGAACGCCGCCGCCAAGCGGGCGCTCGGCGCGGCGGTGGCGGCGCGGGTGCGTGACGGGCAGGTGCTGCTCATCGATACCGGCTCGACCACCGCCTATGTGGCCGAGGCGCTGACTCAGCGGCGCGACCTGACCGTCGTCACCAATTCGCTGGAGATCGCCCGCCACCTCGTCGGGCGCGAGGGCAACCGCGTCTACATGGCGGGGGGCGAGTTGCGCGCCGACCTCGCGGCGGCGGTGGGGCCGGAAGCGCTGGCCTTCATCCGCCAGTTCCGCGCCGACCTCGCCATCCTCTCCGTCGCCGGAATGGACGAGGAGGGCGCCTTCATGGATTTCGACCTCGACGAGGCGCGCATCGCCCGCGCCATGATCGAGGCGGCGAGCCAGTCGCTGGTGGTGGCCGACCATTCCAAGTTCGGCCGCCGCGCCGCCGTCGGCATCTGCGCGCCGGGGGCCATCGACGTGCTGGTGACCGACCGCGAGCCGGAGCCGGGCGACCGCCAGTGGATCACCGGGGCGGGCATCGAGCTGGTGGTGGCGCCGCCTGTGGGCTAAGCGTCCCCGCTCGTCAGAACACGAAGTCGACCGAGGTCAGCAGCCAGCAACCGAGGCCCCATTCGAGGCGGTTGCCGTTCGCATCGGTGTTGATCGAGCTGGTGCGGAACACCGGCGTGCCGGGTGTGAGCGCCAGCAGGCTGGCCTCGTCGGGAGTGGCGAAGCCGCCGCTGATGCGGGTCTCCAGCCGCCGGTATTTCTGGATTCCGTGCGCGATGAACACGTCCGTCACCGACTGGCGGCGGGAATAGACGGTCTCGAAGTCCGGCAGCAGAGCGGCGGGGAAGACCTTGGTGGAAATGTGGATCGGCTGGCCGTCGGCGGCGCGCACGCGGCGCAGGCGGATCACCGGCGCGCCGGGCGGCAGGCGCAGGTGCTCGGCCGCCGCCGCGTCGGCGAATTCGGCCTCAAGAAACGTCGTGCGGGTGGTGACGCTCTTGCCGTCGGCGCGCAGGCTCTCGGCGAAGCGGCTGCCGTCGCGCACCACCAGCGCCGAGGGCAGGGCGCGCACGAAGACGCCGACGCCCTTGCGCGAGGTGAGATGCCCCTCCTGCTGGAGCTGCTGGAGCGCGCGGCGCAGCGTGATGCGGGTGACACCGAGCTTTTCGGCGAGATGCACCTCGCCGGGAAGCTGGCTGCCGGGCTGCAGCCAGCCGCTGTCGATCAGCGACAATATGTAGTCGTAGATCTGCTGCCAGATCGGCGTGTCGCTGCGCGGGCGGAACACCAGCCCGTCGAAGCCGCTGACGTCGCCCTGCCGGGCGGGCTGGGACCGCACGCTCCTGTTCACGCCCTCACTCCGCCGCGCTCGCGAGCGCCGGATTTACCGACGTCGCCCGATGGTCGAGCGCGCGCCGAGCATAGACGATTCGGCCCGCCACCATGGTCGCCACCACTTCCGGATGCGCCATGTCCGAGGCGTCGACGAGGAGGAGGTCGGCGCGCCGGCCGGGGGCGAGCGTGCCGCGATCGGAGAGGCGGGCGACGCGGGCCGGGTTGCGCGAGACCAGCGGCCAATAGGTGGCGAGCGCCTCCATGTCGCCCGCCGCCAGCTTGAAGGCGGCGTAGAGCGGCGAGGGGTAGTGGTAATCGCTGGTCAGCACGGTGCAGCGGCCCTCGCGGATCGCCTGCGCGGCGTCGAGCGCGCCGTTATGGCTGCCGCCGCGCACCACATTGGGGGCGCCTAGGATGATGTCCTCGCCGGCGAGGCGGGCGGCCTCAGCGGTTTCCTGCGTCATCGGGAATTCCGAGGCGACGGCGCCGAGCGCGCGGAAATGCTCCCGCTCCTGCGGGGAGCTTTCGTCATGGGCGAGCAGCACGTTGCCGTTGTCGCGCGCGGCCCGCGCCAGCGCGGCGATGGCGGCCGGCACGTCGTCCCGCCGGCCCCACACGCGGTCGAGCAGCGCCATGTAGTCCTCGCGGCCGATGCCGGCGCGCTCGGCCATCTGGCCGATTTTGCGGGCAATGGTGCCCTTCAGCACCGAGCCGGTGGTGTGGTCGTTGAGCGCGAGGATGGGCGCGGGGGAGAGCTTCAGCCATTCCGCCACCTCGGCGGCGGCGTCGAGCGCGAAGGTCTCCCAGCGCAGGTGCAGGCGGGTGTCGCAGCTCAGCGAACCGCGCCGCGCCATCAGCGCGGCGACGAAGGCGCGCGCCGCCTCCACCGAGCGCAGACCCGGCTCCCAGGAGACGGTGACGCCGTGGAAGGCGGTGGTGATGCCGTTGGCGACGAGCTGCCGGTCGGTGTCGCGCAGCGCCAGCGTGGTGTCGAAGCGCACGCCGGGGCGAGGCATGAGATGGCGTTCGAAGGCGTCGCCATGCACGTCGACCATGCCGGGCAGGACGAGCAGGCCGGAGGCGTCGATGCGGCGCGGCGCGCCTGCGTCGTCCTCGGCCAGCGCTTCGCCGGCGACATGCAGCGACGCCTCGCTCCAGCCGCGCTCCGTAAGCGTCCGCCCGTTCTCGATCCGCCAGCCGTTCATTACCGAACCCATCGCCTTCACCCGCTGCCCTGCCGTCACAGTGTCACGAACCCGTCATCTGCTGTCTATACAGATAATCAGGCATCGAAGTTCCTGTCTATACAGCAAAGGACAGAAAATGTTTCGCACGCTTGTTTCCGCCCTCGCCATCACGCTGGCGACGGCTTTCACCGCGGTGGCCGAGCCTGTCCGCTTCGCGGTGACGGACATTGAGGGGCTGGAAGCGCTCCAGCAGGAGTTCGGCGGCTTCCAGAAGGAACTGGAGAAGCTCACCGGGCTCGACATCGAGCTGATCCCGGTGAGCTCGCGCACCGCCGCCGTCGAGGCGATGAATTCCGGCCATGTCGAGCTGGTGCTCACCGGCCCGGCGGAATATGTCGTCATGAAGGAGCTGAGCAATCCGCGCATCGTCGTGGCCTGGCAGCGCCCGGACTATTTCGCGCAGATCGCCGTGCTCGCCAACGGCCCGATCCGCACGGTCGAGGACCTCAAGGGCAAGAAGGTCGCCTTCGGCTCGGTCGGCTCGACCTCGCAGCATCTCGGGCCCGCGCAGGTGCTCACCGATTTCGGCATCCTGTACGGCAAGGACTATGAGGGCGTGATCATCTCCCGCAACGTCGCGGCGGAAGCCCTGATCCGCGGCGACATCGCCGCCATCGGCCTGAACTACGGCCACCTCAACTCCATCCGCAAGGCGTTCCCCAACGCTGCCTTCGCGGTGGTGGCGCGCGGCCGCGACCTGCCGAACGACATCCTCGTCGCCCGCAAGGACATCCCCGAGGACGTGTTCGTGAAGGTGCGTGACGCCTTCCTCAAGCATGGCAACGAGCTGATGAGCGCCGTGCTCAAGGGCGAGGACAACCAGAAGTTCAAGGGCGGCATCTTCATCACCGACATCAAGGACAGCGACTACGACTATGTCCGCTCGATGTACCGCACCATCGGCATCGAGAGCTTCACCAGCTTCGTCGAGTGATCCCGGCACTGCCGCGCCGGACGGGTCCGCCCCGTCCGGCGCGGCATCGTTCTTTCAGCGGCTCCCTCTCATCCCTTTCCCGGAGACCGACATGCAGCCGGCCGGCATGGTGCAGCCGATCCCTGCCCAGGTGATCCCCGCCCAGGTGATCCGCACGCGCGGGCTCTCCAAGACCTATCCCAACGGGCAGGCGGTGTTCGCCGGGGTCCATCTCGACATAAGCGCCGACCAGCGCGTGGCGCTCATCGGCTCCAACGGGGCGGGCAAGTCGACCCTGCTGAAATGCCTGATCGGCCTGCTGCCCTCGACCGGCGGCGAGATCATGACGCTGGGCGAGAGCTTCTCCACCGCGCCGAGCCCGGCCCAGCTCCGGCGGCTGCGCCGGCAGATCGGCTTCGTGTTCCAGAACCACGGCCTCGTCGGGCGCCAGTCGGTGCTCACCAATGTGGTGCAGGGCAAGCTCGGCCTGCCGGGAAGCTGGCGCGCCTTCCACCACGCCATCGCCCGCCGCGAATGGCGCGAGGAGGCGATGCAGGCGCTGGCCGAGGTGCGCCTTGCCGAGCGCGCCGGTGCCCGTGCCGACCAGCTTTCCGGCGGGCAGGCACAGCGCGTCGCCATCGCCCGCGCGCTGATCCGCCGGCCCAAGCTGATGATCGCCGACGAGCCGGCCGCCAGCCTCGATCCCGCCGTGGGCCGCGAGATCATGACCATCTTCTCCGATCTCGCGCGCGAGCACGGCATCACGCTGGTCTACACCACGCACGACATGAAGCACGCGCTCGACTATTCCGACCGGGTGATCGCGCTCCGGGCGGGCCAGGTGCATTTCGACCTGCCGACGGCGCAGGTGAGGGCGCGCGACATGGACGAGGTGTTCACCCACGGCGCCTTTGCCGATGAGGGCGCCCCGGACATTCCGGCGGCGCAGGGCGCGAACGCGGGAGGGCTGCTCCATGCGTAGCGCTTCCGTGCACAGCGCTTCGATGCGTAGCGCCGGGCTTCCGCCGCGCCTGCCGTCGATCTCGCCGGTGTCCTTCACGCTGCTGGTGGTGTTCGGCGCGGTGTTCCTCGCCTCGGTCGGGCAGGTGGCGCCGGCGCCCGAGAAGCTCGCCGCCGGCGCGCCGCGCATGGCCGAGCTGGTCGGGCGCATGCTGCCGCCCAACACCGATCCGGGCTTTCTTCAGCGCATGGGCTGGCGCATCGTCGAGACGCTGCAGATCGCGCTGGTCGGCACGGTGTTCGGCGTGATCCTCAGCCTGCCGGTGGGCTGGCTGGCGGCGCGCGGCATCTCCCCGCTCGGCGTGTTCCGCCAGCTTCCGCGCGCGCTGGTCTCGCTGTTCCGCACCGTGCCCGATCTCGTCTGGGCGCTGCTCTTCGTCTCCACGCTAGGGCTGGGGGCGGTGGCGGGCACCATGACCATCGTGGTCGACACGATCGGCTTCTGCGGGCGCTTCTTCGCCGAGGCGATGGAGGAGGCCGACATGAAGCCGCAGGAGGCACTGCACGCCATCGGCGCCAACCGCGTGACGGTGCTGTGCGGGGCGATCCTGCCGGACGTGATGCCGACGCTGATCAACTCCTCGCTCTTTGCGCTGGAGAAGGCGGTGCGCTCCTCCGTGGTGCTCGGCCTCGTCGGCGCGGGCGGCATCGGGCAGGAGCTGAAGGTCGCCTTCGACCTGTTTCAGTACCGCAACGCCTCCGCCATCATCCTCGCCATCTTCGCCATCGTGCTGGTGATGGAGCTGCTGACCGACCGGCTACGCGCCAAGTTCCAGTAGGCGGTAGAGGGACGATGATCCGGGCAGGGCATCCGCGCCAATGCCTTGCTCCCGGGACGGATTGAAGCCGCGCGCTTCCGCCGACCCGGGCGGCGGGGCACCCGCGGGGCCAATCGCGCGAAGGGATGCGAGCTCCCTGAGGGCGTCGGAAGATGAGCCAATAGAACTTATCGACATACAATTTCTAGGCTAAGAACGCTGCGGTTGGCTGTGCGTTTGCAAACCCCGTGGCTGCGCCGATATGAAATTCTCGAATAGATCCAACGTTCTTTATTGGCTGAAGGGCGAAGATACGCAGAATTTCGGTGACTTCCTGTCGGAATATCTCGTATCGCGTCTCTTCTTCGGCTATCGCGCCGGTGTTTCAGGCGTCCACATTGTAGGCAGCGTGATGGACGACATGTTCGTCCCGCTGCGGGCGCAGTCCGATCATCCCGTGGTTTTCTGGGGATGCGGCGTCCGCGAAGCTGGAGGGCTTTCGCGCGAGAACTGGCCTGCCGTCGAGGTTCAAGCGGTGCGAGGGCCGCTCAGCGCTGCCGAACTGGCACTTGGCGCCTTCGTGCCGCAGGGGGATCCGGCCTTTCTTATGCCGGCGCTCTACCGCCCGCGGAAGCTGGACTGGCTGGCGGGCAAGTCCATCTGTGTGCCCCATTTCCACGACAAGCGAGACGATCAGGCTCTTCTTGCCGCTTCTGGCTGCGACCTTGTTGTGCGGCCAAATGTCGAGAACAACGAGAAGGCGCTGACCGATGTCATCGACGCCATTTTCTCGGCCGATTTTGTATTGGGCTCGGCCATGCACGCCTGCCTGGTCGCGGCGGCCTATCGCAGGCCGTTCGCCTATTGGCGCGCCGACACGATCGACCTGCCCTTCAAGTGGCGCGACATCTCGGAATCGCTCAACATTCCCTGCGAGTTCGTCGCCCATATCGACGACGCCCGGCGCCATTACGACGAGGTCATTGCGCCGTCGATCAAGCTGCCAAACCTGCTGCCGAGCCTGCTGCACGCCCCCTTGCTCGTGCGCGCATCCGGGCTGATCGAGGTTCTGCGGTGGTATCGCGAGGAGGAGGCGGGTGCGGGCACGCAACCGCCTCCTCTCGATGACGCCCAGCTTCTGGCCAACTTCGCGGCGCAGCAGCAGTTCATATTCGACGGCATTCTGGAGGAGTTGCGCACCACTCAACAGCGCCTGAGGGTGTTGGAGCACTCACCCGGCCCGGCGGCCGTTGACCGGCGCTCGGTTCTCGGACGGTTGTTTTTTCGGCGCAACGGCAAGCCGACCGGCGGTTTGCGCCGTCTGCTGTTCCACGCCGACGGCAAGCCGCGCGGCATCTTCCGGTCCTGGGTCATCAGCAAGGGCGTCCCCAGATCGCCGTTCCGGCAATGGATGGAAGGCGACGCCTATTTGGCGCTGCCGAAGGCCTATCGTCAGCCTCCCGAGCATCCGCCCTTCCCAACCTTTTCCAGCGCTGGCGGTTCATCGGAGACCTCCGCCGATCCGTCCGATCGTCCCCGCACGGGGAAGCTGGTGCCCGAGGGCAGCCGGTGCGTTCTTGTCATCGACAGCGCCTACCCGACGCCGGACCGCGATTCCGGATCGCTCGACGCGATCAATTTCGTCCGCATCTTCCAGCGGATGGGATACCATGTCTACTTTGCGGCAACGACCCATTTTCAATCCACCGCGCTCGATGAGATGGCGCGGGCGGCCAAGGAGCAGTTTGAGAACACGGGCGTCACTGTCGTAGATGATACCTTGGCGCCAAGTATATATGAGTTCATACGATCAAATATAAGTCAGTTCGAACTCGCTTTTCTGTCGCGAGTGTATCATGGTGGACAGTTTCTTGAAGTCATCCGCGCGCGCAGTCGCAACTCCAAGATTATATTCAACACGGTGGACCTTCATTTTCTCAGGGAGCAACGGGAGGGTCATCTCGAAGGCAATCGCGTCAAGATCGACGCAGCCCTTCGCACGCGCGAAAGGGAGCTGGACCTGATCCGGCTTGCCGATGCGGCTATCGTTGTCTCGAATGAGGAGTTGAAGCTCCTCGAAGACGAAGTGCCCGGCGCAACCGTCCACGAGGTTCGGCTTGTCCGGGACATTCCCGGCCGGCGGCGGGATTTCGCGGCGCGACGCCATATTGGTTTCATCGGCGGCTACAGGCATCTGCCCAATCTCGACGCTGTCGGGTATTTTCTGGATTCAGTATGGCCCCTCGTTCGGCGCGAACTGCCGGATGTGCAATTCCATCTGATGGGCGCGGACATGCCCGACGAACTGCGGCGACGGAGCGATCCGGGACTTGTTCCCGTGGGTCATGTCGCGGATCTTCAGGAGGCGTTCGAAGGTCTTCGACTGACCGTCGCGCCATTGCGGTATGGTGCCGGCTCGAAAGGCAAGGTTATCTCAAGTTTATGCCACGGCGTTCCCTGTATCTGCACGTCAGCGGCAGCCGAGGGGATGAAGCTCGACGAGGAGGGCGGCATTCTTGTCGCCGATGATCCCGGCGAATTCGCCAAGCTCGTGGTTCGGGCCTACCGGGACGAGGAGCTTTGGCAACAGCTTTCCCTTGGCGGGCTGCAGCGCATGCGTGAGCACCACAGCTTCGACGGCGGCATCGCCCGCATGAAGGCGATCGTCCAGGGGGTGGGCCTCGATCCTAACCCATCCCTCTAGCGACGCGTCTCTCAGGGCCGGAGCAACGAGAGGTATCGGGCATGGACGCTGAAAATGGGGGCTACCGTCGCCACAGGGGACGGGCGGGAGCGGAAGCCGCAGCCGGGTCGGCCCGCCGGCCGGTCCCCCGTGGAGCCGTTCGGGGGAAACGGCCTTACAATCATCAGCGTCGGCCGCCCGAACTCCATGCCGAGATAGTTCCAGTAGCCCCCGTAATACGCGATCGAGTCCGGATCACTCAGAACGGCCAGCCCGATGCCGGTGCTCTCGAGGGACTGGGATAGAAGATGAGGCCTTCTGCCGGTTTCGTGGACACCGAGATTGGGTGTTTCATGAAGCCGGAGGTGGCAGATGCAGCGACGGAAGTTTTCGCGGGAGTTCAAGGTTGAAGCGGTTCGGCTGATCAAGGAGCGGGGCGTCTCGGCGG
>NZ_JALKCG010000004.1 GCF_023016525.1 Ancylobacter koreensis | reverse complement strand
ATGTGCTCGCGGGTCTGCGGCATCGGGCCGTCCGCCGCCGACACCACCAGGATCGCGCCGTCCATCTGCGCCGCGCCGGTGATCATGTTCTTCACATAGTCGGCGTGGCCGGGGCAGTCCACGTGCGCGTAGTGGCGGTTCTGCGTCTCGTACTCGACATGCGCCGTCGAAATCGTGATGCCGCGCGCCTTCTCTTCCGGCGCCTTGTCGATCTGGTCGTACGCCGTGAACGTCGCGCCGCCCGTCTCCGCAAGAACCTTCGTGATCGCCGCCGTCAGGGACGTCTTGCCATGGTCAACATGGCCAATCGTCCCAATGTTGCAGTGAGGCTTCGAACGGTTGAACTTCTCTTTGGCCATAGCTTTTTCCTTCAGCGACAGTCCCGAGGTCGCGAAAATCGGGGCGTGGGATAGGCGGTTTCGGCTCTTTCCGCAAGTGCCGCGTTGCGCGGCCGGACGGCGCACCATGGGGCGGGCGTGAGCGGTCCCGGCCCGTATGGCCGGCCCGCGCGCATCCCCGACGCATGCCTCATATAGGAAGTCTTGGCGGAATTGGAGCGGGTGAAGGGAATCGAACCCTCGTCATCAGCTTGGAAGGCTGTTGCTCTACCATTGAGCTACACCCGCAGAGGTAGAGGCAATATAGCGAGAGGAAAGGTGGTGGGGGAGGTAGGACTCGAACCTACGAAGGCATAGCCAGCGGATTTACAGTCCGCCCCCTTTGCCGCTCGGGACACTCCCCCAAGGCACGTCTTCCGGTCAGGACCGAAGCGAGCCCGCCCGGCCTTAGACCCCACGGGAGCATCCGGCGTAAAGCGCGGCTCCCCGTGCGGCCGGCTTTATGGTGACGTGCCCCTGCCCTGTCAACCCCGCCTGCCGCGCCGTCCCCTTCGCTGTGGACGGCGCGGCCAAATTGCCAATGCGCGCGCGGCGTGACAGAACGCGCGGCATGAACGATCACCCCAACCGTCCGCCCGGCCGGCCGATGCGCCCTGCCGATCGCAACCGCACGCCGCGCCCGCGCCCCGCCGGGCGCCCCTTCGGCGCGTGGCCGGACGACGTGGCGATTCTCTATGGCTGGCACAGCGTGGTCGAGGCACTGCGCAATCCCCGCCGCAAGTTCCGCCGGCTGATGGTCACGGAGAACGCGTCCCGCCGGCTTGAGGAAGAGGCGGTGCCGCTGAAGATCCAGCCGGAGATCGTGCGCCCCGGCGAGATCGACCGGCTGCTCGACCCCGACGCGGTGCATCAGGGCATGCTCGCCGAATGCGATCCGCTGCCGACGCTCAGCCTCGCCAAGGCGGCGGAGAGCGACCTGCTGCTTGTGCTCGACCAGATCACCGACCCGCACAATGTCGGCGCCATCGTGCGCTCGGCGGCGGCGCTGAAGGTCGGTGCCATCGTCACCACCGCCCGCCACAGCCCGGCGGCGACCGGCGTGCTCGCCAAGAGCGCCAGCGGCGGACTGGAGCATGTGCCGTTCTGCTTCGTCGGCAACCTCGCCCGCGCGCTGGACGAGCTGAAGGAACGCGGCGTGCTCGTCGTCGGGCTCGACAGCGAGGGGCCGGCGGACCTCATGGACACGCCCCTCACCGCCCCCACGGCGCTCGTTCTCGGCGCCGAGGGAAAAGGCCTGCGCCAGCTCACGCGGCAGACCTGCGACACGCTCGCGCGCATCGACCTGCCGGGCGCCATCGTGAGCCTCAACGTGTCGAACGCCGCGGTACTGTCGCTCTACATCGCGCGCCGGGCGGTCGGCCGGCGCGACTAGTCCGTCGGCGAGACGAGCGGGCCGACTATACTTCGCCGCCACGCCGTTTCATCCCGCATTGCAGCGCAATACGGGGTTACGACCAATTGCCAATCGTCAAAACCGCCGGTTTTCGCCAAGCTTTACACCGAGGTGCGCAAGGAATCGGAGAATTCCGCGCGCCACGAATCCGGGGAATGGCTCTGCCGACATACGCGCGGGCCGCCATCCGGGAGGAAAAAGCCCGAGTGGAAGGCGTTCCGGCGGAACTCCCAAACTCGTTCACGGCATCGGACGCGGCTCCCGGCGGGCCCGTCATCCTATCGCGCGTGCGCATGGCTTCGCACGTCTGGATATTGGCGCGACTTACTTTGGGGAAGGAACGATAATGAGCGTCTCAACGGCAGGGCCCGCCAAGGCGGCCCCGATGACCCGGGAAGAGAGGAAGGTGATCATCGCCTCCTCCGCCGGCACCGTCTTCGAATGGTACGACTTCTATCTCGCCGGCTCGCTCGCCGCGAACATCGCCGCGACCTTCGTGCCCGGCACCAACGACACCGCGAAGTTCATCTTCGTGCTGTTCGGCTTCGCCGCCGGCTTCGCGGTGCGCCCCTTCGGCGCCCTCGTCTTCGGCCGCCTCGGCGACCTCATCGGCCGCAAGTACACCTTCCTCGTCACCATGACGCTGATGGGCATCGCCACCTTCCTGGTCGGCCTGCTGCCCAGCTATGACTCGATCGGCTATGCCGCACCGGTCATCTTCATCGTCTGCCGCCTGCTGCAGGGCCTGGCGCTCGGCGGCGAGTATGGCGGCGCCGCGACCTATGTCGCCGAGCACGCGCCGAACGGACGCCGCGGCTTCTACACCTCGTGGATCCAGACCACCGCGACGGTCGGCCTGTTCCTGTCGCTGCTGGTCATCCTGACCCTGCGCCTGTCCATGTCGCCGGAAGACTTCGCCGCCTGGGGCTGGCGCATTCCCTTCCTGCTGTCGATCATCCTGCTCGGCTTCTCGATCTGGATCCGCCTCTCGCTCAACGAGTCGCCGGCCTTCCAGAAGATGAAGGCGGAAGGCTCGCGCTCGAAGGCGCCGCTCACCGAAGCCTTCGGCCGCTGGCCGAACGCGAAGATCGCGCTCATCGCCCTGTTCGGCGGCACCGCCGGCCAGGCCGTGGTGTGGTACTGCGGTCAATTCTACGCGCTGTTCTTCCTGACACAGACATTGAAGGTGGACGGAACGACGGCGAACCTCCTGATCGCCTTCAGCCTGCTGATCGGCACGCCGTTCTTCATCTTCTTCGGCTGGTTCTCGGACAAGATCGGCCGCAAGCCGATCCTCATCGCGGGCTGCCTCATCGCTGCGGCGACCTACTTCCCGCTCTTTGAGAACATCGCCCGCGTCGCCAATCCGAAGCTGATCGAAGCCACCGATACGGTGAAGATCGACATCACCGCCGATCCGGCGAGCTGCGGAACCCTGTTCGACCCGGTCGGCGTGCGCGTCTTCACCCGGCCGTGCGACGTCTACCGCCGCACGCTGGCGACCAACTCGATGCACTACGCGCTGCTGCCGGGCCCGGCGGGCTCGCCCGTCGCGGTCTCGGTCAACGGGACGCCGGTCACGATCGCCGACACCGACAAGACCGGGGCGTCCATCGTCGCCGCAGCCCAGGCGGCCGGCTATCCCAAGGTGGGCGACGCGTCCATCGTGAAGCAGCCGACCGTCGGCGGCGTGCTCAGCGACAGCCGCACGCTGACCCTGATCGGCCTGCTGTTCGTCCTCGTCCTCTACGTGACGATGGTGTACGGCCCGATCGCGGCCCTGCTGGTCGAACTGTTCCCGACCCGCATCCGCTACACCGGCATGTCGCTGCCCTACCACATCGGCAATGGCTGGTTCGGCGGCTTCCTGCCGCCCACCGCCTTCGCCATCGTGGCCGCGACCGGCAACATCTTCTCCGGCCTCTGGTATCCGATCATCATCGCCGTCATGACGGCGATCATCGGCCTGATCTTCCTGCCGGAAACCAAGGACCGCGATCTCGAAAACTGGCACTGAGCCGGTTCTCGCCCCTCGCGGGCAGAGTTGCAAAAACGAAGGCCCCGTCGCGAGACGGGGCCTTTTTTCTTGCGCCCGCTTTTATTGCACCGGCCCCGGTCGACGGCGCCGCGCGGCGCGGCTCAGATCGCCGCCGAGACGACGATCTCGACCTTGTAGTCCGGCGTCGCCAGCAGCGCCTGAACGGTGGCGCGGGCGGGCGTGTTGCCGGGCGAGACCCACTTGTCCCACACCGCGTTCATCTCCGCGAAGGTCGAGATGTCGGCGAGGTAGATGGTCGCCGTCAGCAGTCGGGTCTTGTCGGTGCCGGCCTTGGCCAGCAGCTCGTCGATGGAGGCGAGCACCGCCTCGGTCTGCGCCGTGACCGTGCCGCCCTTGGCGACCTGGCCCGCGAGATAGACGACCGACCCGTTGATGACCGCCTCGCTCATGCGCGGACCGACTTCAATTCTGTTGATGCTCATCTGCCGAACTCTGGATTCCTCGGTGGGGGAACGGCCAAAAGAAAAGGCCGGCCGGCACCCTCCCGGGCACCGGCCGGCCTTGCTAGCACGCGGGACGCGCGCCTGTCGCGATCAGGGCGCGTTGGTCGGCATCGGCTTCGGCATGGGGCCGACCGTGCCGATGGTGAAGATCTGCACGCGGCGATTGATCGGGTCTTCCGGCTTCGAGGGCACCTGCAGCGCCTCCTGGCCGAGGCCGACGGCCTCCAGACGGTCCGGCGAGACGCCGAATACCGTGACGAGGGCCTGCACGATGGCTTCGGCGCGCTGCTGGCTGAGCTTCAGGTTGAAGGCGCGGGTGCCGGTCGTGTCGGTGTTGCCGACCACGATGAACTTGTAGTTCATCAGGATCGGGTGATGCATCGCGTCGGCGATCGAGCCGAGCGTCCGGTAGGATTCGGGGCGGATGATGTCCGAGCCGAGCGCGAACTGGATCTGCACGGTGATCTGCGCGAGCTTGTCGAGCCGCTTGGCGATCTCCGACTTGTCGAGCGTCAGGGGCAGGTTCTTCGCCACCGCGTCCTGGGCCATCTGGCGCAGGACCTGGGCGGTGAGCGAGGGGTCGAACATGGTGGCCTGCGAGAGGCCCTGCATGATCTGCGAGTCGGAATCGCTGGTCTGGGCCTGGGCGGCCAGAGGCGCGGCGAGGACGGCTGCGAGGGCGATGCCCCCGACGAGGCGGGTGATGCGGGTCATGATCTGTCTCTTTCCCTTGCCTGGTCCCGGTCCGTCAGTTCCACCAGCCGGCATCGGTCAGCGTCTGCTTGCAGGCAGGGCGGACCACCTTGCTGGCGGTCTGGAGGCAGGTGAGCAGATTGGCGTCGCCCGGCTGGATGCCGGCGCAGAACTCGCGGGCGCTCGCACTGCAGACGCTGTAGGCGTCGGACTGCGCGGCGATGCGCTTGGCGATCGAGGCGCGCGCGGCGGCGTAATCGTCGAAGCACTGCTGGGGCACCTGATCCTGATGCGACATCAGGCAGTTGCGGACCTCGCCGGTGCCGAGATTGTCCTTGGCGCAGAAGCGCTCGATGGACGGGCCGCAGCTCTTGGCGATCAGCGCGCCGGCCTCGGCATAGCTCATGGTCTGGGCCGACGCGCCGCCGGCCGTGAAGGCCAGCAGCAGCGCCGCCAACCCGAATGCAAATCGGAACATAATCGCCTCCCGTTCTGGGTAAGCCGCCGACGGCGCCGGCGGCGAAGGGGAGTCGGATTGTCACCGCAGAACACCTCCCCCCGCGACTCGTCTCGCAGATGCCGGAGCGTGACGCAATGGCGTTTTTCGGCTGAAAAGTGCTCGCGCCTGGGACGGGCGACCGCAGGCGCGGCAGGGCCGCGTCGCGCTTGTGCCCGCACGCGCGCGCACGCGCCCGGACCACGGCGCGGGACATCGGGCGTTGACGCCCGCCCGCGCTTGGGCGATGAAGCGCGAAGCGAAGACTGCGACGATGCTTCGAGAAGCCGCGCAGAATCGCCCGCCAACCGCGTAAAGCCGGGTCCTTCCAAGACCTGAGGTGCAGAACGGCGCGGCTGGCAAGATGTGCCGGGTTAGCACAGCGGTAGTGCAGCGGTTTTGTAAACCGAAGGTCGGGGGTTCGATCCCCTCACCCGGCACCAATCCTCTCCCGTTCGCGACAGGATCCGGAATTCGTGGGTCGCTCTCGGCCGCGCGAAGGAATTGGATGCTACGCGATTCGACGCCGCGAGTAATCGGCCAAGAGTTACCGAATGGTTAACGCGGAAGTCGTTGTTTCGAGATTATTTCTTTTAGCTAAGCCTCTGAGATTCCCTCGAATCAGCTATGTTGATTCAAATTCCTGGGGGATTTGGTCATGCAGTCGAAATGGCGTGCACCCGCTTGCTATGTCGGCGTCGGCATTCTCTGCGCCTTGTATCTGTCCATCGTGCCCGGCGTGAGCTTCACCGACGTCTGCGCCGGCGCCGGTCTCGGCGCGGCGGTGATGTGGGCGATCAACGAGTGGGAAACCGGCAAGTGGAACGTGTCGCTGCCGGTGCAGCCGGCACTGGCCGCGATCCTGCCGCAGCCGGCCGCCCTCGCGGTTGCGGGTGATGCCGGGCAGATGCAGGCCCTCGCCTTGCAGGCAGCCCAGGCTGCGGCGCAGGTGAGTGCGATGCCCGCCGGCCTGATGGCTGCCCCCTTGCCCGAAGCGGCCGCCATCCAGCCCGCTGCGGGCGCCACGCCGGCGGCTGTGCACGTGGAAATGCAGCAGGAGCTTCCCGAGCCCACGCCCCGTCACCGGGTCGATTCCGGCGCGCCGACGCCGGAGAAGATGGAGAAGTGGGAAATCGACGAGAAGGAGCCGAGCTGGGATGCCACGGCGCTCGCCGAGACCTGGGCCAAGCTGCGCGCAGAACTCTCGATCAACCGCCCCGGCAACCGGCAGACCCCGGCCGTTTCGCCCGATCTGCCGCGCGGGAGCCAGTATGCCCGCAATGCCGATGGCAAGGGTTCGCGCCCGCAGGCCCTGCCCTCCTCGGGCGGCTACGGTCGTCCCGCCGCCGCTTCGCCGGCCGCCGTCAAGTTCCCGGCCGCCAAGGGCGCACCGGCCAAGACGACCAATGTGTCGATCCCCGGCCGCCAGCCCGCCGCCAAGCCCTATGCCGGCGCGGCGCCCGCCAAGCCGCAGCCTGTTGCGGCCAAGCCCGCCACCGCGACACCGGCCGGCTACACGCTCGGCAGCCTCGGCCAGAACGGCGGCTCGCCCGTCCTCGCCAGCCTTGCGTCCGGCGGCACGAAGGCGGCCCGGCCTTCCGACAAGCCGGCCGAGCCGGCGCGGCAGATCGGTTCCTTCCTGCGGGCGGGCGCCTTCCGCCCGCGCTAAGACGGCTCCATCCCATAAGAAAAGCCCGGACGGGATGCCGTCCGGGCTTTTTTTCGTTTCGGGCGCCTCGGCGTCTTGCCGACACCGTCATTCTGACCGTCCCCTCACTCGTCGGCGGAATAGCGCTCTTCCTTCCACGGGTCGGCGTGGTTGTGATAGCCGTTCTCCTCCCAGAAGCCGCGCTTGTCGAAGCTGCGGAACTCGATCCGCTTCAGCCATTTCGCGCTTTTCCAGAAATAGAGATGCGGCACCACCAGCCGCACCGGCCCGCCATGCTCGCGGGTGAGCGGCTGGCCTTCCCAGCTATGGACGATCAGCGCGTCCTCGGCCGCGAAATCTTCCAGCGATATATTGGTGGTGTAGCCGTCATAGGAATGCAGCATGACGAAATGCGCGTCGGCGCGCGGCATCACCACGTCCAGCAGGTCGCGCGTCGCCACGCCTTCCCAATGGTTGTCGTAGCGCGACCAGGTGGTGACGCAGTGGATGTCGGTGGTCTCGCGCGTCTGCTTCTGCGACTGGAACGCCGCCCAGTCCCACGACACCGGCGCCTCGACGAGACCGTCGACGTCCAGCCGCCAGCGGTCGAGCGGAATGCGCGGCTGCTGGCCGAGATCGAGCACCGGCCAGTCGCGCACCAGATGCTGGCCGGGCGGCAGCCGGTCCTCCTCCGGCCGCGTCACACGCCCGGTGAGGAACTTGCCCTGGCGGGCCCAGCTCCGCTTGGTGACGGTGAGTTTCGTGTCGGCGGGCGGCGAGGCCGCGTCAGGCGAGGAAGGCGGGTCGGCGTCGTCACTCATGACCGGGCTCCTGAGCGGGTGGGAGCGCGATCATAGCATTGTCCGGCGGCGCGGGATTTCACTTCCCACGCCGCCGGAGCGGTCCTTGTCCGCAGGCGTCAGTGCGAGGCGGGGCGACGCCTGCGCTGGAGCATGTTCAGGCCCTCCACGCCGGCCGAGAAGGCCATGGCGGTGTAGATGTAGCCCTTCGAGACATGCGCGCCGAAGCCTTCTGCGATCAGCGTGGTGCCGATCAGCAGCAGGAAGCCGAGCGCCAGCATCACGATGGACGGGTTGCGGTTGATGAAGTTCGCCAGCGGCCCCGCCGCGAACAGCATGGTCAGCACCGCGAACACCACCGCGATCACCATGATCGGGATGTGCTCGGTCATGCCCACCGCGGTGATGATGCTGTCGACCGAGAAGACGAGGTCGAGGATCAGGATCTGCACGATGGCGGCGCTGAAGCTCATCTGCAGCGAGCCGCCGAGCGAGGCCTCCTGCTCCTCATGCGGCGCCATGCTGTGATGGATTTCCTTGGTGGCCTTCCACACCAGGAAAAGGCCACCGGCGATCAGGATCATGTCGCGCCACGAGAAGGCCTTGCCGAACACGCTGAACACCGGCTCCACCAGCGTCACGATGATCGCGATGGTGCTGAGCAGGCCGAGGCGCATGATGAGCGCCAGACCGATGCCGATCTTGCGCGCGCGGGGCCGGATGTCCTCCGGCAGCTTGTTGGTGAGGATCGAGATGAAGAGCAGGTTGTCGATGCCGAGCACGACTTCCATCGCGACCAGCGTGACGAGCGCCGCCCACGCCGCCGGGCTGGCGGCAAGTTCCATCAAATAGTCCACCGGATCACTCCCCCGAAATGGTCACGACAAGCCGCGCGCCGCGCGGGCATGCGCTGCGGCGGGACAGAAAGGCAGTCGGCAAGGATATCGGAAAGGGTAGCAGCCTCATTTCGACACGGTTCCACCGGCGTGACGTCGGAAAGCGATCCGACATCACGCGAACGCCGGTTCGGTTCGCGTCAGAGGGGCCCGGATCAACGGGTGCGCCGAACTTAAGGCAGCCACGAACCATTGCCAGAGCAATCGACCTGACAGATTGTCGCACCCTTGCGCCACTGGCGCCAGTGCGCGCGCCCCTTCTGCCGCTCCGTCATCCTTGTCGAAATGCGACAGAAACATTGTCTGCACGCGACACCGGCTTCCGCTGCCGGCGGGCCCGTGTCATCGTCCGTTCATGCCCGGTAACTAGAGCGGACGCCGTTTCGCCCACCGGGGCCAAGGGAGGTACAGATGACCCGCTTTTCGCGTCGCGACCTGATGAAAGCCGGCGCCTTCGCGCTCGCCGCGCCGGCCGTGCTGCGCGCCCATGACGCGCTTGCCACCTCCGGCTCGCTGAACGTCTATGCCTGGGGCGACTATTTCGACAAGAACACGCTTCTCGCGGACTTCACCAACGCCACGGGCGTGAAGGTGAACCTGTCGACCTACGGCTCCAACGAGGAGTGCGAGAACAAGCTGCGCGCCGCCGGCGGCAAGGGCTTCGACATCATCTTCCCGTCGGTCGACACCGGCCCGAACTACTACAAGGACGGGCTGCTGCAGCCGATCGACGAGGCCAAGTTCAAGTCGGCGCTGATCATTCCTTCGCTGTACCGCAACTCGCTCAAGCTCGGCGCGGCCTATCGCGGCAAGCGCTATCTCGTGCCGTTCGACTGGGGCACCGAGGGCATCACCTGGGATTCGACCAAGTTGGCCGGCAAGAAGTCCGGCGAGATTTCCTATGGCGACATGTGGCTCGCCGGCAATCCCAAGCAGACCGCCATCCGCCAGAAGTCGGTGTTCAACGGCGTGGCGCTCTATCTCGACGCCACCGGCGAGCTTCCCTCCGACCGCGGCCTCGACCTCTACAAGTCGGAAGCCGATTCCCGCCGCGTGTTCGAGGGCGTGCTGAAGTACATCCTCGCCCACAAGGGCAATATCGGCGCCTACTGGAACAACGCCACCGAGGCGACCGCCGCCTTCACGGACGCGGGCTGCACCATCGGCCAGACCTGGGACACCACCGGCATCCTGCTGCACCGGAACACGGACAAGAAGTGGTCCTACGGCATGCCCAAGGAAGGCGGCCTCGCCTGGACCGACACGCTCGGCATCCCCTCCGGCGCCGAGAATGTCGAGCAGGCCTATGCCTTCGCCAACTTCATCTACCAGCCGGAAGTCGGCGCCCGCTTCGCCAACACCACCGGCTACAACAGCGCGGCGGACGGCGCGGGCCAGTTCCTCTCCGACGAGGCCCGCTCGGCCTTCGAGGCGGCCTATCCCGCCGGCACCATCGACAACCTGTTCTGGTGGCCGATGCAGACCGACTTCTACGCCAAGCTGCGCGGCGAGTACGTCGAGAAGCTGACCAACAGCTGATCGGGTCGGCCTGCCGCCTTTCTCAGGTTCCGGCCGCGCGTGCACCCGTCCTCCCCGAAAGCGCCCACGCGCCTCGGGGATGCCGGAGCCGGTCCGCGCGGCCGACTTCCTTCGAGGCCCGGCCGGCCGCCACGCACTTCAAGACACGTTGACCGGGGAAGGCGACGCGCCGTCCCCGCCACCGGCCTCCGGCTCTCTTTCACGCAGAGGTCTGCCCATGCGCGGCAAGGACGTCCGTCTCGACCAAGTTTCCATCCGTTTTGGCGATTCCACCGCCGTCCAGCCGACCGACCTCGCCATCCATGCCGGCGAGTTCTTCTCCATTCTCGGCCCCTCGGGCTGCGGCAAGACCACGTTGCTGCGCACCATCTCCGGCTTCATCGAACCGACCGAAGGCCGGGTGCTGATCGGTGGCGAGGACATGGCCGGCAAGGGGCCGAACGAGCGGCCCACCGCCCTCATCTTCCAGAACCTCGCCCTGTTCCCGCTGATGAGCGTCGCCGAGAACGTCGCCTTCGGGCTGGAGGCGCGCGGCGTCGCCAGGGCCGAGCGCCTGCGCCGGGCGCAAGAACTGCTGGAGCTGGTGGCGCTCGGCGGCTATGGCGACAAGAAGCCGGCCGACCTTTCCGGCGGCCAGCGCCAGCGCGTCGCCATCGCTCGCGCGCTCGCGGTGGAACCCGCCGTTCTTCTGCTCGACGAGCCGCTCTCGGCGCTCGACCTCAAGCTACGCCAGCACATGCGCACCGAGCTGCGCGCGATCCAGAAGCGGGTCGGCATCACCTTCATCTACATCACCCACGACCAGGGCGAGGCGCTCGCCATGTCCGACCGCGTGGCGGTGATGAGCCGGGGCCGGCTGGAACAGGTGGCGGATGCCGACGCGCTCTATGCCGAGCCGGCGACACCTTTCGTCGCCACCTTCGTCGGCGAGCAGAATGTGCTGCGCGGCAGCGTCGCCAGCCTCACCGGCGATCTCGCCGGCGTCGACACCCCGGTCGGCCGCCTGGAAGGGCGTGCCAAGGGCGCGCTGCGGCTCGGCGAGGAGGCGCTGGTGATGGTGCGGCCCGAGCGCGTGTCGCTGGGCGGCGCGGGCATCAACGCGCTTTCGGCCCGGCTCGCCTCGCGCAACCTCGAAGGCCCCTCGGTCAACCTGCTCTGTGCCGCCGCCGGCCAGAGCCTGACCGTCACCGTGCCGAACGGCCCCGCCGTGCGCGATCTGCCGGAAGAACTCACCCTCTCCTTCGGCGTCGACGACGCGCTGGTCTATCCGGTCGGAGCGCTGGCCCATGGGTAGCCTCGCGCGCGCCTATGGGCGGCCGCTGGCCGCTGCCATCCTCGCCATCGCGGCACTATGGATCCTCGCGCTGATCCTGGTGCCGCTCGGCGCCATGGTCGAGCAGTCGCTGTGGTGGCGGGAATCCAAGGGCGACATCTCGCTGCAGATCGACCGCATCTACAACGACATCGCCACGATCCAGCTTGACCGCGCCAGCGAGACGGACCCGGCCAAGCAGGCCGCGCTCGACGCCACGCTGGAGCAGCGGCAGGCCGAGGCCACCGCGCTGGAGGCGCAGGAGAAGGACCCGCCCAAGACCTATGGGCTCGCCAACTTCACCCGCATGAGCGGCCTGCACCTCTATATCTTCGTGCGCACCATCCTCTACGCGCTGATGGTGACGGGCCTCGCCTTCGTCGTGTGCTACCCGGTCGCCTATGTGGTGGCGCTCGCCAGCGGGCCGCGCAAGGCGGTGATCCTGATGGTGGCGCTGATCGTGCCCTATGCGATCAACGAATTGCTGCGGGTCTATGCCTGGCTGATGATCCTCGACTATCGCGGCGTCATAAACGGGCTGCTGAGCTGGTTCGGCGTCGTCGACCTCGACAATCGCGGCTGGATTCCCTTCCTGGAAAATCCCTCCGCCGTCTTCCTGGCGATGATCTACACCTATGTGCTCTTCATGGTGTTCCCGATGGTGAACACGCTGGAGACGCTGGACCGCAACCAGATCGAGGCCGCGCGCGACCTCGGTGCCTCGACGCTGCGCATCCATCGCCGGGTGATCATCCCGCACGCCAAGCCGGGCATCGCGGTCGGCTGCATCATGACCTTCATGCTGTCGGCCGGCTCCTATTCGGTGCCGGCGATCATGACGCGCGGCCAGGGCGGCGACTGGTTCAGCCAGCTCGTCTACCGGCAGTTCTATGAGAGCAACAACTGGAACATGGGCTCGGCCTATGCGGTGTCGCTGCTCGTCGTCTGCACCACCTTCATCCTCATCATGATGCGCCTGTTCGGCGTCGGGCTGAGGGACATCGCCAAATGAGCACCGCCATCGAGAGCCCCGGCGCCCGGCTGGTGCTGAACATCTATATCGGCCTCTTCGTGCTCTATCTCTTCCTGCCGCTGGCGGTCATGTCGGCGGCGGCATTCAATTCCTTCGACTACCCCTCGGTGACACAATGGCGCGGCTTCACGCTGCAATGGTTCGTGGCGCTCGCCCATGACCAGCGCCTGCTGCAGGGGCTGGTGAATTCGGTGCTGGTCGCGCTCGGCGTCATCGCCGTGTCGATCCCGGCCGGCCTGTCGGGCGCGCTCATCCTCACCCGGCTCGGCCAGCGCTCGGGGACGGTGCTCTATTCGGTGCTGGTGTCGCCGGTGCTGACGCCGGGCATCATCCTCGGCATTTCCAGCCTCATCTTCTGGCGCGAATTCGGCGTGCCGGGCGGGCTGTTCGTCGCCGTCATGGCGCAGTCGAGCTTCATCGCCTCCTACGCCATGCTGCTGTTCCTCGCCCGCCTCCAGCGGCAGGACCGCACGCTGGAGGAAGCCGCGCTCGACCTCGGTGCCAGCCACACGCTGGTGTTCCGCCGCATCACCCTGCCCTTCCTGGCGCCGACCTGCTTCACGGCCGCCGTCGTCGCCTTCCTGCAGTCCTTCGAGAACTACAACACCACGGTCTTCGCCATCGGCGGCGAGTGGACGCTGGTGACGGAGATCGCCTCGCGGCTGCGCTTCGGCCTGTCGCCGGTGATCAACGTGGTCGGCGTGATCTTCGTCGTGCTCACCCTCGTGGCGGCGGTCGCCTATGTGGTGCTGAAAGGCAAGCCGCGCCGCTGAACCGGGCGAAAGGGAAAAGCCGACAGCGTTCTGTCATCCAGGCTGCATGGCGGCCCGGAATGATGCCGGGGAAACCCGGATGAACGCATGCCCGCTCCCCGTCGCCTCCTCGCGCTCGTCGCGATCCTCGCCGCCCCGACCCTCGCGCCCGCCGCAGCGCTCGCCGGCAGTACCAGCATCGGCGGCGCCTTCACCACCGAGCGCGCCGTGGACGCCTTCGCCGACACCACCTCGTCCGACTGGCAGATCGACGTCGCGCACAGCTTCGACAACAAATTCAGCCTCGCCGGCTCGGTGAAGTATTACGACACTGCCGGCACCTCGGACTACAAGGTCAACGCCCAGTTCGGCGGCGGCTACACGTGGGAGCTCGGCACCTTCGCGCTGACGGCCGGGGCCGGCGTCGGCCAGCATTTCGTCCAGGACGACGACCCCTGGAGCTTCCCCTACTACTATTTCACCCTCGCCGGCGCCCTGCCGCTCGGCGAGAAGTGGACGTGGAACGTCTTCCGGCTGCGCTACCGCAACGCCTTCGACAATTCGAACGGCTACAACACGCCGGAGGCGGCGATGGGCGTGACCTACCGCGTCGATGCCCATAACAGCGTCTCGCTCTATATCGAACGCGACTGGACGAACGGCCAGCCGGCCTATGACGGCATCGAGATCGGCTACCGCTACAGCTTCTGAAACCGGCTCACGCCCGGCCTCACGCCAACGTGACCCTTCCCCGGCGTGACCCCGCGCCGGCGCGCCCCTAGCCTGCGGCCGGCCCGCGACGCCCTTTCACCTATGGAGAGCCGCCCATGAGCCCGTTTCCCACGAGCCCGTTTCCCACGCCCCACCTCTCCCGCCGCCATCTGATGATCGGCGCCGCCGCCGCGCCCCTTGCCGCCCCGCTCGCGGGCGTCGCCGCCCTGTCTGCCGCCTCCCCCGCCGCCGCGCAGACCGGCTCGGGCCAGCAGGTGCCCGGCCTCTATCGCTACAAGGTTGGCACTATCGAGGTGACGGCGGTCAATGACGGCGCGCGGACCTTCCCGCTGGCGGACGGCTTCGTGCGCAACGCCAGCCGCGAGCAGGTCAATGCGGCGCTGGAGGCGGCCTTCCAGCCGAAGGACGTGATGAGCGTCCAGTTCAACCCGCTGCTCATCAACAATGGCGGCAAGCTGACCCTGATCGACACCGGCAACGGCCCGCAGCCGGGCAATTCGAGCGTCGGCAAGCTGCGCGCCAACCTCGCCTGGGCCGGCGTGAAGCCGGCCGACATCCAGACCGTGGTGATCTCGCATTTCCACGGCGACCACATCAACGGCCTGCGCGCCGAGGATGGCGGCCTCGCCTTCCCCAATGCCGAAATTCTGGTGCCGGAAGTCGAATGGACGTTCTGGACCGACGAGGGCGAGGAGAGCCGTGCGTCGGAGGGGCTGAAGGCCAATTTCCAGAACGTGAAGCGGGTGTTCAAGGACATCGACAGCAAGGTGACGCGCTACGCCTGGGACAAGGAGATCGTGCCCGGCCTGACCTCGGTCGAGGCCGCCGGCCACACGCCGGGCCACACCGCCTTCGTGCTCGCTTCGGGCGAGGGCAAGCTGTTCATCCAGTCGGACGTCACCAACACGCCGATCCTGTTCGCTCCGAACCCGCAATGGCAGGTGCAGTACGACATGGACGGCGAGAAGGCCACGCAGACCCGCCGGCGCATCTACGACATGGTGGCCGCCGACAGGCTCCAGCTCACCGGCTACCACTACCCCTTCCCCGCCACCGGCTTCATCCGCAAGTCGGGCGAGGGCTACGAGGTGGTGCCGGCGATCTGGAACCCGGTGCTCTGAAGGCACGGCGCCTCGCGCCGGGCTGGCAAGCGGGCGCGAGCGAGGCTATGTCTCGCCCCCGACCGTCAACCCGAGCCGAGGACAACATGGCCGACACCCTTCCCGACCGCCTGTCGAGCGACCCGAACAGCCCCTATTACGATGCCGAGCTGCTGGAGCGCGGCGTCGGCATCCGCTTCAAGGGCGCCGAGAAGACCAATGTCGAGGAATATTGCGTCTCCGAGGGCTGGATCCGCGTCTCCGTCGGCAAGGCGAAGGACCGCGCCGGCAACCCGATGACGGTGAAGCTGGTCGGCCCGGTAGAGCCCTATCTGCGCGAGGCCGAGGGCTGAAGCGACGGCCGGAGGCCGGACCGGCGCTCAACCGCCCGTCTCAGCGGCGATCCAGTCGAGGTAATCGGCATCGCCGCCGTCGACCGGCAGGAACAGCACGGCCGGCGTCTCATGGGGATGGCGGGCGCGCACCGCCTGCGCCACCGCCTCGGCGAGCTCGGCGCGGGTTTTGAAGATCACGACGACCTCCTGCGCGCGCTCGATCTCGCCCTGCCAGCGATAGATCGAGACCATGCCGGGCACTATATTGATGCAGGCGGCCAGCCCGTCGGCGACGATGGCCCGGCCGGCCGCTTCCGCCTCGACGGCTTCCGGCCACGTCGTATAGATCAGGACTGTGCTATAGCCGCCCTCGGGCATCGTCCCCCTCCACCACCATCGGGCCGTCCAGCATGAACGAAGTCGCCCGCCCCGCCGGTCAGAGCAGCGTGGAAGCCGACGCCCCGCAAGCATATGGCCGAATCGCCTTCGTCGCGAGCGAGGCGCCGGACGCCCTGCTGGCGCAGGCGCACCTCGTCGGCCGCTACGGCAACATTCCGGCCGAGGAGGCGGATGTCGTGGTGGCCCTCGGCGGCGACGGCTTCATGCTGCAGACGCTGCACCGCTTCCGCGACAGCGGCATGCCGATCTACGGCATGAATCGCGGCTCCATCGGCTTCCTGATGAACAGTTTCCGGGAGGAAGACCTGCCCGCCCGGCTGGCGGCGGCCCAGCGTGTCGTGGTCCATCCGCTCATGATGGAGGCGACGGACGTCAACGGGCGCCAGCACCGCGCCTGGGCGTTCAACGAGGTTTCGCTGATCCGCCAGTCCTATCAGGCGGCCAAGCTGCGCATCGCCATCGACGGCAAGATGCGCATGGAGGAGCTCATCTGCGACGGCGTGCTGGTGGCGACCCCGGCGGGCTCGACAGCCTATAACCTTTCCGCGCAGGGGCCGATCCTGCCCATCGGCACGCCCTTGCTCGCGGTCACGCCGATCTCCGCCTTCCGCCCCCGCCGCTGGCGCGGGGCGCTGGTGCCGGACCGCGCGCGGGTCGACATCGCCGTGCTGGAATTCGAGAAGCGGCCGGTGAACGCGACCGCCGATCATTTTCAGGTGCTGAACGTGGTGGCCGTGCGCGCGCGCCTAGACCCGTCCTCCTCGATGACGATGCTGGTCGACCGCGACCACTCCATCGAGGAACGCATCCTCGCCGAGCAGTTCGGCTGAGCCTCAGGCGGCGAGCGACGCCGCCGTCCGGCGCTCGCGCGCCTCGGCCTGCCAGCGGCGCAGCAGCGCCAGAACGCTGTTCTCCGCCTCGCCCGGAATCGCCTCGTAGGCGCCGATCACCCGCTCGACGATGCGCTGCTTGAGACCCGGCACCTCTTCGGATTCGTCGAGATAAGCCTCGGACTGGACGACCTCCAGCGCCGTGCGGAAGGCGACGAACGCCCCTGCCGGCAAAGTGAGCCGGTCATAGAGCAGGCGGAAGGCGTCGCCCGAGCGGTCCGCCGCAAGCGCCGCCACATGCTCGACGGGAATGCCGGAACTGAGCGACATGGCCTCGAGGAACAGCCGCATCTGGCCGGACAGCAGCGAGCGCAGCACCAGGGCGGGCGTCAGCTCGCCACGCGCCTGCAGCGCCTCGGCGAGCGCCCGCACCTCGGTGAAATGCCGGCGGCCGGCTTGCGCCACCGTCGCGCTGTCGCTGGCCTCGCGGGCGACGCGCGCCGCCTCGGCCGGAGAGAGCCAGCGGCGCTCCGCCACGAAGGAGCCGAGCGCGCCGGCAACGACGCGGATCAGCGCGTGATGGGCATCGGCGGGCAGGTCGGGACGGATCAGCAGCGCCTCGCGCAGCTCTGGCACGGCGCCGAAGCGCGCCACGATATGGCCGAGCGCGAAGCCCGGCACGTCCGCCGTCGGATTGCGCACCAGCGCGAGGCAGGCGCCGATATCGCCGGATTCAGCAAGCACCGCCGAAACCGGCGCCGGCAGCTCCTCGCGCCGCGCGATGGCGGCCTGCCGCTCGGGCGTGCCGGCGGCGCAGAAGCCGATCAGTTCGCGCGTGTTGAGCACGGGCGACTGCTCCAGCACGATCTCGCCCGCCTCTCCCGGCAGCGCGGCCAGCCGCATCACCAGATCGGCCGGGACCAGCGGATGCCGGCACAGCGCGGAAGCGAGCTCGAACTGCACAAGCGGCGACGGGTCATCGGCGATGGTGGGGAAGGCGGCATCCATGTCCGCGCGGTCCGGCGCGCCAAGATCGGGCAGCACATAGGCCCGGCCGAGCGCCGCCACGGCCTTGGCGCGCGCGCCATCGGGCGCCGTACGGGCCCATTCGAGAAACTGACGCACGATCATGGCCGACCTCCGGCTGCATCCATCGAGGTTCGATGATGCCGGCCGGCACTTAAGAAACCGTTGACCATAAACGGGGCGATGACAGGCGCTCGGAGTGACGACGGGAAACGGCGTCAGTCGCCGCTGCCCTCCTGCGTGTCGATGCCCTGCGGGGCGACCTGATCGCCCACCATCACCTCGATGGGGCCATCCTTGCCCGCCTCGACGGCGAATTCCTTCGTGTAGGTCTTGCCCTCGAAGCGGGCGACCGCCGTGTATTCGCCTTCCGCCAGCGCGAAGACCGGCAGGGCGTTGATCGATTCCTTGATGCTGTCGCCGCCCGGCGTGAGGATCGACCATTGCGTGTCGGGAAGCGGCTCGCCACCCGCGACGCGCACCAGCCGCAGCGCCACTTCGCCGGCCCGGTGATGCAGCGTGGCGTCCGTCACCTTGCCCGGCGCGACCGCCACGTCGGCCTGAATGACGGCGTTGCCCTCGCCATAGGTAGACACGACATAATAATCGCCAGCCGGCAAAATAATCAGGTCGCCGGAATTCGCGCCGCGGAAATAGGGGCGGCTGGAGGCGCGCCCCTGCAGGAAGCTGCCCTCGAAGATATCGTAGGTGACCTTCTGCGCGGGGATCGGCCGGTCGGCCACGTCGGCCCGCAGCGTCACCCCGCCGGCCGGCACGACGAGCTGCTCGCGGCGGGATTCGTCGCCCACCACGATGCGGCGCGCCACGCTGGCAAGGCCATAGGCGACATGCACGACATAGCCGCCCGGCGACAGGAAGAACACCGGCGCGGGATCGGCCGCCTCCGCCACCAGGGGATAGGCGCCCGACGCCTCCGGCCGGTCGGCGAAGACACGCCAGACCAGCCCGCGCGGGATGACCGGCTCGTTCTCGCCGAAGCGCGCGCTCATGCCGATGGCGACCTTGCCCGCCGGCGGCTGCGGCAGGATGCTGTGCGGGTCGCCCGCCGGGCCGGCTGTCGCGCCCTGCCCCGCCACGGCCCGCGCGCCGGACGCCGTTCCGCCAGCCGGCGGGGTGCCAACGAAGGGCAGCGCCTGCAAAGGCAGCGTCTGCGAAGGCACCCGGGGAAGCTGCCCCTTGCCGTCCGGCGCCGGACGCGCCGTCGGTGCGCCGGCGGGGTTCTGGCCCGGCAGCACCTGCGAGAATTGCGAGGGGCTGAAGGACAGTGCGCCGGACGGATCGGCCATGAAGCCAGACTGGGCCTGCGCCGCCACGCCCATCGCGAGCAATGCCCACGCAATGCCGAGGCTGAGACTCGCCACACGCGCCCATTCAGGCATTCGGATACCGGAAAAAGCGCGTGTGAGACACGGCGACATGTCCCTCACCGCGCCGAGAAACGCCCCCTGAGCGACCCCTGCGAAGGCGCGGCGGATGCGAATCGGGTTCATCGGGAACAAGCGTGCGACGGACATGACGACCGTTCGTGCCCCCAAACGGCGGCAAATTCAAGTCGGGCGCGCTTGGATCGAGCCGTTCCCGATTGAGGCGGCGCAAGGGCCCGCGCGCGGCGGCGCGGGAGTTCGCGCCGGTCCGCCTCCCTCCCTTCCGCCACGCGCCTTGGTCGCCCGCCCGACGCATGCTAGGCGCCTATATATAAGGTGGGAGGAGCCCATGACCGCCACGCTGACGCTTCTGAAGACCCGCAAAAGCCCGAAAGTGTTCGATCTTACCGACCCGGGCCCCAGCCCGGCGGAAATCGACGAGATGCTCGCCATCGCCTCGCGCGTGCCCGATCACGGCAAGCTGACGCCCTGGCGCTTCATCGTTTTCGAGGGCGCGGCACGCGAGCAGGCGGGTGAGGTCATCGCCGGCGTGTTCGCCGCGCAGAACCCGGACGCGGATACCGACCGCCTCGCTCTGGAGCGCGGCCGCCTCACCCGCGCGCCTCTGGTGATCGCCGTCGTTTCCACGGCCGGCCCCCATGCGAAGATTCCAGAGTGGGAGCAGACCCTTTCGGCTGCCGCCGCCGCGACGCTTCTCGTGGTCTCCGCCCACGCCCACGGTTATGCCGCCACCTGGCTGACCGAATGGTACGCCTATGATGCGGACGCCCGCGCGGCTCTCGGCCTCGCCGCGAACGAGCGTTTCATCGGCTTCATCCATATCGGCACGCTGGCACGGCCGCAGGAAGACCGCCCGCGCCCGGCGCTGAACGATATCGTGACGAGATACTGAAATGTTCTACGAGACGGCCCGACGCGACCACGGCCTGCCGCACGATCCCATAAAGGCCATCGTGGCGCCGCGCCCGATCGGCTGGATCTCGACGCTTTCCGAGGATGGGGTCGCCAATCTCGCCCCCTATTCCTTCTTCAATCTGGTCAGCACGCGGCCGGACATCGTGGCCTTTTCGAGCGACGGCCTGAAGCACACGGTGCGCAATATCCTCGCGACGCGCGAATTCGTCTGCAATCTCGCCACGCTCGAACTCATCGAGGCGGTCAATCTCACGTCCAAGCCGGTGAAGCCGGATGAGAGCGAATTCGACCTCGCCGGCCTGATGCCGGCACCCTCGCGCCTCATCGCACCGCCGCGTGTCGCGGCGTCGCCCTGCGCGCTCGAATGTGTCTGGATAGACACACTCGAACTGAAGGACCAGCACGGCGATGCCACCGGCACGCACCTTACGCTAGGCGAGGTCCTGGGCGTGCACATCGACGAGGCCTTCATCGAGGATGGCCTCCTTCGCACGGAAAAGTTGCACTCCCTCGGACGCGACGGCTATTTCGACTATAGCTGGGTCGACGCTGTGCGCTCCGTGCCCCGCCCCCGCTAAGCGAGCCCGAGCCCGCCTCAGCAGGCCACCGCCTGCAGGTTTCCCGAGTCCGCATAGTCCAGAAGGACACGGTCGCGAGTCATGAGGCGGTAGCCCTGATCGCGGGCTGTTGCAATTAAGATACGGTCGATCGGATCGCTGGGCGGCATGCCCGGCAGGAAGGACGACGCGATCAACGTGTCGGCGGTCAGAGCCGCGACACTGATCCCCGGCAGCGTGCTGAGGGCCGAGAACCACTTCGCCGGATCCATCGCCAGGCGAATACGTCCCTGATGGACGAGCACCCCCACCTCCCAGGCCGTCACCGGCGACACCGCGATGGGCGCCCCGCGCAGTCTTGCCTCGATCAGGGTGCCCCGGGCCTCGTCGCCGATCGGGGCGCCCTGAGCGATCCACACGGCTGCGCAGGTGTCGAGCAAGAGCGGCAGCGCCATGTCACCCCTCCACCGTCCAGTCGATGCTCACCGGCTGGGTGAGGTCGGTGTTCGGCTCCACGTGGATGGTGCCCCGCAGCCCCCCGAACAGGCCAGCCAAAGGCGACGTCGTCGATGCCGCCGCCGGTCGCGCCATAGCGGGGTCCGATACCGGATTCGGCAGATGCCGGGCAAACACCAGTTTTCGACCGATCATATCGACTTCCTCGCTTCGGAAGCCCGCAGCGAGCCAAGCCTTGGTCATGACACTGTTTGTTGGATTGTTGCTCCACCACGCCCGGTGATTGAACGCCGACTGCGGAAGTCGCGCGCCAACAATCCGCTCTATGTCCTCGAACGACATGGAAATTCGTGGCTGCGTACGGCTGGCCAGAAACGTTGTCAGGACGCTGTATTTCGACATAAGTACACCCCCCGATGCGTCATGCACTAACGGTGGGACTTCTAACACTGTTTGTGTTATGTGTATATGCGACTCCAGCCAAACAATTCAGCACCCGATACCGGTAGCTAAATACCGATTCTATACATGACCCACGTCACGTCGACGCTGCCCGGAAGCAGCGCGAAGCCTGGCAAAGCCGGGGCGCACGACCCCGATCAAAATACCTCTCACCGCGAGAGACATACAGAAACGCCGCTGTATGTCAGTGCGGAACTGTCTAACTTTTGTATCGCTCTGAGCTATGCCGACTTAGCGGCCATCGCTTACATGAAATGCACTAGACAAAATGCTGATCTAAATTACGTTTTTGTTATCTCGAAGACCTTTGCCATCGCCAATTCCGACGAGGAAATTGTCCATTCACACGGCCATAGTTTCACCGGTAGTACCGGCCGGTCTGTCAGCACTAACTGCGCCGAACGCATAAAGTTAACGCCGCGACGGGATAACGGATGGGCGACGGGCGCCGCCCCTCCCCGGACCCCTTCACGACTCATTATTCACGCCTTCGACAACAGGTTGTTTACCATATCCGCACTAATATCAGGCCGTGAAGCTGCCAAGGGGTTGCCTTATGCCGAAACTTGATCGCCGCACCATGCTCGCCCTGTCTCTGGGCGGCCTCGCTCTTGCTCTCGCGGGATGCAAAAGGACCACGACGGCCAGCGCCCCGCTGACGCCAATCACCCCGGTGAGCGGATATGCGGCCGCCGGCGCCTATGGTCCGGTCGCGGACAAGTTCCCCGTCGCTGAGGTCGACACCTCACAGATCGACCCTGCCTATCTCCGGCGGGAGGTCGCCTACGCGACCACCCAGCCGCCAGGCACGGTTGTCATCGATCCGCGGGAGCACTTTCTCTATCTGGTGCAGCCCGGCGGCACGGCGATCCGCTACGGGGTCGGGGTCGGCAAGGAGGGTTTCGGCTGGTCGGGCACGGCGACCATCAATTCGAAGCAGGAGTGGCCGGACTGGTATCCGCCGAAGGAGATGATCGAGCGCCGGCCGGACATCAAACCCCAGCTCACCCAGCTCCGCAGCGGCCAGGGCGTGGCCGGCGGACTGCAGAATCCGCTCGGAGCCAGGGCGATGTACCTCTGGCAGAACGGCAAGGACACGCTGTACCGGATCCATGGAACGCTCGAACCCGAGACGATCGGCACCAACGTCTCCTCGGGGTGCATCCGGATGATCAATCAGGACGCGATCGACCTCTACAACCGCATTCCGGTCGGAACGAAGGTCGTGGTGCTGGGTGGAGCGACCGGCGCCTGACGTCCGTCGGCACCACTCTATGGTTGTGTCGCAGTTCGGCAACAGGCCAAGTCGGCCGATCGTGCCATATTCGCAACGGTTCGTTTTCTTAACTTTGGAGAGGCCTTGGCGATGAGTGGCATTATTATCACAGTCGCGCAGCAGAAGGGTGGATCGGGCAAGACAACCCTCGCCGCGCATCTCGCCGTGGCCTTCGCGCAACTTGCCGCGATTCGCGGGTCCGGCCGAGTCGCCCTTCTCGATTGCGATCCACAGGGCAGCCTCGGCGAGTGGTTCGAGGCGCGCGAGCGCACGCTGGGCGAAGACGCCACCGGATTGGCTTTCCGGACCGCCTCTGGCTGGGGCGCGCGACGGGAGGCCCGAAGCCTGGCGCGGGATTTCGGCGTCGTGGTCATCGACACCCCGCCGAAATCCGACGTCGAATCCCGGCCGGCGATCGAAGTCGCCAGCCTTGTCGCCGTCCCCGTTCAGCCCACGCCGATCGATCTTTGGGCGACGCAGCCGACGCTGGAAATGATCGCCAAGGAGGGCGCGCGCTCGCTGCTCGTCATCAATCGCGCGCAGTCGCGCTCGGTGCTGACACAGGAGATCGCCGAGGCGATCCTCGCGCTGGGCCACCCGGCCGCCGACACGCGCCTCGGCAATCGCGTCGCTTTCGCCGCGAGTATGGGTGAGGGGCTCACGGCACAGGAAACGGCTCCCGGCTCGAAAGGCGCCGCAGAAATCGAGGCCCTCGCTGTTGAAATCCGGCGTTATGTGAATTTCTGATCGCGCATCGGCTGAATCTCGATGCTGGTCCGAGGGATTTCGGACGGCGTACCGGACCCGTTCTGCCCGTCGCTACCGGCGTATTGAGGCGTGCTCGGCCGTGCGAAATGGCCCGAAGCTGTTCGCCACCGGATACCACGCGCGCATCGACGTATGCGTCAGACTCCTGTGTCGGTCGCCCGAAGCTGCAAAGGCGCGCCCACGCCACTCCTGCCCTGTCCCGGCCGCATATAGCGGCGCGTGGCACGGACGCACGGCAACCCTGCCCTTCCGGGCAGAGCCTGTTGACGGCCGCCCTTTTGCTGGCCGCGCGGCCGCCGCAGGCTGCATCCCCGCCAAACGGCGCTGAGAGCGCCGCGGGCGGCCAAACGCCTGGCTCGCGGCCGTTTTTCCGCGCTCACCGGCGAACCGGCGCGTGCGCGCCTCCCGCACATCCTCCTCCGCCGCCCGCGTCTCCCGAAGGGCCGCCCGGAAAGATCGAACGCGTTGCCGCCGCCGGGACGCTCCGTTCGCGCGAATTGCAGCAGGCGCTGAAATCAGAGGGGCTGCGAGCGACTGGCGGTGCCGATGCGATCTTCCGGAAGGGAGCCGTGCACAGTTGCGCGCAACGCCCTGCCTAGCATCGATCCAATCACCCATCGTCGCCGCAACCAGATCGAGCGGCTTCGTCCGAGGGCTCCAGCACCTCGGACGGATCGCCGTCCATTCCGAAAAATGCGCGAGAAAGGCCGCAAGGTCGTCTGCGCGGTCCCGCTCGCATCCACCCGCTTGTGGATCGGCGCTCATGAGGCGACGATCTTGGCCCTGAGATCGAACGCCTGCGCGCCAGCCACACCCGCCGGCGGCGGTTCTGCCTGCTCACCGGTACGCGCCGCCGTGAGCCCGCAGGGGTAGCCCACCCCGCCACGAACGAGGGACCCGCGGCACACCCGTCCCGACTGCGCGACGGCATCGCGGCACCCCGATGCCGCCGATTCGTCCATCCGTTACCGCCCTGGTAACCCTGCGGCGGCGAAAGACTGCATGTATCCCGGGCCAAGGTTGACGCTGACGGCCGCACGCGGCAATCAAAGGGTGCTTTCCTATTGGCGTGCCTGCATAATCGGTCGGAATGCGGCTGGCGCGGGGCCGTCGACGGGGCGGGCATAAGATGCTCCGGCCCGATGCGGGACGAGCAGACGGGGAGGGCTTTTGGCGGGCGTACGGGAGACGGATAGCCGGCGCGTGCTGCGTGTTGCGAGGCCGGGGGCCTCTTGGGCGGCTGCCTTCCGGCGGCGCGCCTCGCGTCTGCATGCCTGGCTTCTGCCGGCTGTGCGCCTGCCCGCCTCACTGCTGGCCGCGCTGCTGCTGGCCGCCCTGTTCCTGTTCGCGGCCCCCCAGCCGGCTTCCGCCCAGCTCTTCGGCGGCACGGAGAACGCTGGCGCGGAGGATAGCAAGAGCAGCGGCTTCTTCGATCCCCTGCTCAACCTGTTCAATCCCCAGCGCGCCGCCGAGGCCGGCCCACCGGCGCCGGACGCAACGCCTTACACGGTGACGATCGACATAGCCGGCGGCGACAGCGCACTGCGCGACAGCGTGGAGGCAGCCTCCAATCTCCAGCGGCTGCAGGCGCGCGCGCCTGCCGGCGCCGCCGGGCTCGTGCGCCGGGCGCTGGCCGACCGGCGCGACATCAATGCCGCGCTCTATTCCGCCGGCTATTATGGCGGCATCATCCGCATCACGCTCGCCGGCGCGGCGCCCGACGCGCCCGATATCTTCGAGCGGGTGGAAGCCGCCCGCGCGCAGGGGCCCGTGCCGGTGCGCATCGATATCACCGCCGGGCCGCTGTTCCATTTCGGCCGCGTGGCGGTGCTGGACGCGCCGACGCGCCGCCCGCTGGCGGACGCACCGAGCCTCGCGCGGCTGCGCCTGGTGCCGGGCGAGCCGGCGCTGGCGACCGCCGTGGTGCGGGCCGAGGGCGCCCTCGTCGATCACTGGCGCGGCCTCGGCCACCCCTTCGCCCGCATCGCCGCCAAGAACGTGACCGCCGACCATGCCAGCCGCACGCTGGACGTGACCTTCCTGGTCGCGCCGGGGCCTTTCGCCACCTTCGGGCGCTTCACCGTGTCGGGGGCGGATTTCCTCACGCCGGGATTCATCGAGGAGCGCATCGAGATCCCGCCCGGCACGCCCTATTCGCCGGAGACGCTCGACCGGCTGCGCCGGCGCCTGCTGGAATATGAGGCCATCGCCAGCGTGCGCATCCACGAGGCGGAGCGGCTCGATGCCGACGGCAGCCTGCCGATCCGCATCGAGGTTTCGCCGCGCAAGCCGCGCTATGTCGGCTTCGGCGCCAGCTATTCCTCGACGGAGGGCTCGGCGATCAATGCCTATTGGGGCCATCGAAACCTGTTCGGCGGCGGCGAGACGCTGCGGCTGGACGCGCAGGTCTCCTGGTTCGGCGAGCGCTCGGAGGCGGTGCCGAACGCCGACCCGTTCGGCTACCGCATTGCCGCCTCCTTCACCAAGCCGGGCATCTACACCGCGCAGGACGATCTCGTCGCCCAGGCGGCCGTGCTGCGCGAGGTGACGAACGCCTATGTGCGCGAGGCCGCCACGCTGCTGATCGGCGTGCGCCATCGCTATAGCGACAAACTGAGCCTGCAGGTGAGCCTCGACCTCGAACAGTCGCAGGTGGAAGACAGCACCGGCACGGGCGATTACGGCATCATCGGCGTGCCGTTCGAGCTGACCTATGACAGTACGGACAGCAAGCTCGATCCCTCGCGCGGCTGGCGGGCGCTCGCCACCGTGGAACCCTTCGCCTATCTCGGCGACGCCGGCGCCGGGCCGACAATGTTCAAGGGCACCGTCTCGACGTATCACGCCTTTGACGAGGAGAAAAAACTCATCTTCGCCGGGCGCCTGTCCGCCGGCAGCATCATCGGCGCGGGGCTCTACGACGTGCCGCCGCAGCGGCGCTTCTATGTCGGCGGCGGCGGTTCGCTGCGCGGCTACGACTACCAGTCGGCCAGCCCGCGAAACGAGGAGGGCATCATCATCGGCGGGCGCAGCTTCTTCGAGGCCTCGCTGGAGGCCCGGCTGCGCGTGACCGACACGATCGGCATCGTGCCCTTCTTCGACATGGGTTCGGCCTTCGCCTCCGAATGGCCGGACTTCGACGGCATGAAATATGCGGCGGGCATCGGCCTGCGCTACTATACGGCCATCGGTCCGCTGCGCCTCGACCTCGCCTTCCCGCTCAATCCGGGGCCGGAGGACGGCAGTTTCGGCGTCTATGTCAGCTTGGGGCAGGCCTTCTGATGAAACGCGCGCTCCGCACCCTCGCCTTCCTGCTGATCGTGCTGGCTCTGCTGCCGGTGCTGGCCTTCGGCGTCGTGCAAACGCCGCCCGGCCGCGCAATGCTGGCGCGTCTCGTCTCCTCCGCCGCCTCGACGCCGGACCTGACGGTGAGCGTGAGCGGTCTCGGCGGGCTCATTCCGTTCGAGATCCGAGCCGAGCGCATCGAGCTGGCCGACGCGAAAGGACGCTTCGCCGGCGTCGAGAATGCCGCCCTCGACTGGCGGCCGACCGCGCTGCTCGTGGGCCGGCTGGACGTGACGCGCCTGTCCGCCGCCCGCGTCGCGCTCCACCGCCGCCCCGAACTGCCGCCGGCGCCCGCTGCGACGGACGGGGGCACGTCCTTCGCGCTTCCGGTGCGCGTGAGCGCGCTGGAGATTCCCGAAATCGTTCTCGATGAGCCCGTGCTGGGTCATGCGGCACGGCTCTCGCTCACCGGCTCGGCGGACCTTGCATCGCTGGCGCAGGGCATCTCGGCGCAGTTCGCCCTCGCCCGGCTCGACGCACCGGGCCGGCTCGCGGGTTCAGCCATCTATGCGCCGGAGAGCGGCAGACTCGACCTCGACATCGCCGGCGAAGAACCCGCCGGCGGGCTGATCGCGCGTGCCGCCGGCTTCGACGGTCTGCCGGAGATCGCCGCGACCCTGAAGGGTGGCGGCCCGCTCGACGCCTGGGACGGGCAGTTGCGGCTTTCGGTCGGAACGCTCGCCGAGGCGAGCGGCGCGGCCGGAATCCGTGCTCTGGCGGACGGACGCCGCGTCACCTTCGCGCTCGATGCCGACATGTCGCGCGTGTTGCCGGCCGATATCGCACCGATCTTCGCGGGGAGGGCGGAATTCTCCGGCAGCGCCGCCATCGACAACGCGCGCAACGTCGCGATCGAGAAGCTGACCGCCCATGCCGCCGGTTTTCAGGCCGAAGCCAGCGGCACGATTGAATCAGCCGGCAAACTAAACCTCACCTTCGACGTCACCGCGAACGATGCTGGGCGCTATGCCGCCGTCTCGCAAGGTGTTGCGTGGCAAGGACTTCGCGTCTCGGGAACGGCCGGCGGCACGATCAATCAGCCGGCTATCGATACGCAAATATCCGCCTCCGGCGTCACCGGGGCGGGCTATGGCGCAGATACGCTGAATGCAACGCTCCGAACGATGCCTGATTCGTCCGGCTACCTCAATCTGAAGGTGGACGGTGCCGCGAGCGGACTGACCGCGCAGGATCCCCAGGTCGCAAGCGCGCTCGGCGGTTCCGGCCGCTTCGCCCTGAGCGGCACGGCCGATCCGCAGGCATTGCCCGCCCCGCAGGCCGTCACCGTGCAGTCCGTCACGGTCGAACTGGCGGCGCTGGAGGCGCGCTTTACGGGTCAGGCGGATATCGCCGCCATCGACGGCGACCTCTCGGTGCGCCGGCTGGATCTGGCCGCCTTCGCTCCCCTCGCCGGCCAGCCTCTCGCCGGCACCGCGACGCTGGAGGCGCGGCTCTCCGCCGCCGCCGACCTCTCCCGCGCCAGCGCGAGCGTGCAGGGCAGCGCGCAGGGGCTGACGACCGGCATCGCCCGGCTCGACGCGCTTCTCGGCCCGTCGCTGCGTATCGAGGGCGCGCTGGCCCGCGACGGCACCAACGCCGTCTCGGTGCGTGACCTGCAGATCGACACCCAGGGCCTCGCGGCGACGGTGAACGGGCGCATCGCCTCGGATGTCGCCGACCTTGCTGCCAAGGCGACGCTGGACGACCTCGCTCGCCTCGATCCGCGTCTTGGCGGCGCGCTGGAGGCCGACGCCACCTTCTCCGGCACGGTCGACGATCTCGGCGTTACCGCCCGCCTGCGTGTACCGCAGGGCGTCGCGGAGGGCCGCCCGCTGCGCGATCTCGCTCTCGACGTCACCGCGAGCGACATTACCGGCTCCCCGGCGGGCCGTTTCACCCTCGCCGGGGAACTGGCCGGCAAGCCCGCGCGCGGCACAGGCGCTTTGGCGACGCAGGCGGACGGCACCCGTGCGCTGAGCGGCCTCGACATCGCGATCGGCTCCGTAACGGCGCGCGGCGACGTGGCGCTCGCGGCCGACGGCCTGGCGAATGGCCGGCTAAGCATCGCCGCCGGCGACCTCGCCGACGTGGCCGCCCTGCTGCTCACCGAAATGTCGGGCCGACTCGAGGCGGATGTGACGCTCACCGCCGCCAGTGGCCGGCAGGACGCCGCCATCCGCGCCACGGCGGCCAATCTCGACGCCTTCGGCCGCCGGCTGGGCGCCGCCACCATCGACGGCACGGTGCGTGACGCGCTGGGCGTTCCGCTGCTCGACGGCACGGCGGACCTGCGCGCGCTCGACCTTTCCGGCCTCACGGTGGAGACCGCCTCGCTGCGCGCCAATGGCAGTGCCACCGGCACGGACCTGACGCTGGACGCCGTGGCGCAGGGCACCACGCTGCGCGGCGGCGGGCGACTGGAGCCGCGACCGGACGGCGCTCGCCTGCGGCTCGACCGGCTCACCGCGACGCGGGGCAACCTCAGCGTGGCGACCAGCGCGCCGGCCACCTTCACCCTCGCCTCGGGCACGGTGAGCGTCGACCGCCTGGTGCTTTCGGCCGGCGGTGGCAGCGCCACCCTTTCCGGCTCGGCCGGCGCGACGCTCGATCTCTCCGCCGATCTGCGCGCGCTGCCTCTGGCGCTGGCGGGGCTGGCGGGCAGCGATCCCGGCCTTTCCGGGACGTTGGCCGGCACCACGCGCATTCGCGGCACGCCGCAGGCACCGACCGGCACCTATGACCTGCGCATCGCCCGCCTCAGCAGCCCGGACCTCGCCGCCTCGGGCGCCGGGCCGTTCGACATCACGGCAACCGGTGCGCTGGAGGGCGGGCGCGCCTCGCTGCGCGCCGGCATCACCGGCCCGAATCTCCAGGGCTTCACGGTCAACGGCTCCGTGCCGGTGGGCCCGGGCGAGCTCGACCTCGCACTGCGCGGGGCAATCAACCTCGCCATCGTCAACCCGCTGCTCGCCACCACCGGCGCCCGGCTCACCGGCACCGCCAATGTCGACGCGACCCTGCGCGGCACGCCCGCCGCCCCGCGCGCCGGCGGCACGGTGCGCGTCACCGGCGGGCGCTTCGACGACGCGGTGAACGGCGTGGCGCTCGATCGCATCGAGGCGGTGCTGACCGGCACGGACCGCACCGTCACGATTACCAGCGTCTCGGCCCGCACGACAAATGGCGGCACGGTGACGGGGCGCGGGAGCATCACGCTCGACCCCGCCGCCGCCTATCCCGGCCGGATCGACCTCGATCTGTCCAACGCCGCCATGGTGAACAGCGACCTCATGCGCCTCGTCGCCGAGGGACGCATCGGCATCGAGGGCGCCTTCCTCAACGGCCCGCGCCTCACCGGGCGGCTCGTGCTGCGCGCGCTCGACATCAACGTGCCGGACCGCTTTCCCGGCGGGGTGCAGAACCTCAATGTCCGCCACGTCAATGCCAGCGGGAAGTTCAACAAACTCAGCCCCTCGGTGAACCGGCCGGCGACGGCCAGCCGCAGCGGCATCGCGCTCGATCTCGTGCTTTCCGCGCCGAGCAACAACGTCTTCGTGCGCGGCCTCGGCATGGAGGCGCAGCTCGGCGGCGAAGTGAAGCTCAGCGGCACCACGCGCGCGCCGATGGCGCTGGGCGGCTTCGATCTGCGGCGCGGCACATTCGATTTCGGCGGACGCCGCCTCACCTTCTCGCGCGGGCGCGTCACCTTCACCGGCACCACCGATCCCGAGCTGGACTTCCTGGCCGAGACGACGAGCGCCGACATCACTGCCCAGCTCCTCGTCTCGGGACCGGCCTCGCGTCCGCGGGTGAGCTTCTCCTCCACGCCCACCCTGCCGCAGGACGAGGTGATCGCCCGCCTGCTGTTCGGCCGCTCGGCCGGCACGCTGAACGCCGGACAGGCGGTGCAGCTCGCGCAGATCGCCGCTCAGTTCTCCGGCGGCGCGGGCGTGCTGGAGAATCTGCGCCGCTCGCTGGGCGTCGACAGCCTCGACATCGGCGCCAATTCCGAGGGCACCGGCGGCCAGATCGGCGTCGGCCGGCGGCTCAACGACAATATCTATCTCGGCGTTCGACAGGGCACGACGGGCGGCTCCAGCCGCGTGACGGTCGATGTCGACGTGACGAAGAACATCCGCCTGCAGGGGGCCACGGGCGCCGACGGCTCGGCCGAGGTCGGCATCGGCGCCCAGTGGGACTACTGAGGCTCAGGATGCCTCGTGGACGCCGTAGCGCGCCGCCGGCCGGCTGAGCGACAGGTTCGGCCCGAGCTGGCGCACCGCCGCCTCGGCAGCCGTCCAGTCAGCCGCTTCCGGCAGCGAGGGAATGGTGATCAGCTCGCCCAGGTCCAGCCCGGCCAGCGCGGCATCCACCAGATCCTCCGCCGACATCACCATATGCGCCGGCAGCGCATTGGCATCGAGCCCAGCTCGGTCGAAGAATTCGGTGCGCGTGAGGCCCGGCAGCACCGCCTGCAGCCGCACCGGCCCGTCCTTCAGCTCGGTGCTGAGCGACTGGGTGAAGGCCAGCACATAGGCCTTGGTGGCGGCATAGGCGCCGAGGAAGTTCTCCGGCATCAGGGCCACCACCGAGGCGATGTTCACCAGCGTGCCCTGCCCGCGCCGGGTGAAGGCGTTGACCGCCGCGACGGCGAGCTGCGTCAGCGCGACGACGTTGAGCTGCACCATGGCGTCGATCTTGCCGGCGTCGGCACCGATCACCGGCCCCTCCGTCCCGGAACCGGCATTGTTGACCAGCAGCGTCACGGCCGGATCTTCGGCGATGCGCGCGGCGACGGCCGCGACATCCTGCGGCGCGCCGAGATCGGCGGCCAGCACGTCCACCTTGCGGCCGGTGGCGGCGGAAAGCTCGGCGGCGAGCGCTTCCAGGCGCGCGCGGTTGCGGGCGACGAGGATGAGGTCGTAGCCGCGCCGGGCGAGACGCTGCGCATAGACCTTGCCGATGCCGCTGGAGGCGCCGGTGACGAGGGCGGTGCCCTGGGAGGGAACTGCATTCATGATGGAAACTCCCTGTGCGCCGGCCAACCGGCACTATTGATGATAGTTATCATTATTAAGTATCGGTGGATTTGGCCAGCGCCGTTGAACCCATCGGGCGGCGATTGCGTAAAAAGCCGCGCAACGCCACGGTGAACCGACCATGCCCACGCCCTCCCAGCGCCCTGCCCTCGTCTGGCTGCGCGACGACCTGCGGCTCGCCGACAATCCGGCCGTCGAGGCGGCGCGCGCCAGCGGCCGGCCGCTTATCCTCGCCTATGTGCTGGACGAGGAAAGCCCCAATATTCGCCCGCTCGGCGGCGCGGCGCGCTGGTGGCTCGGCCGCTCTCTGGCAGCACTTGGGGCGGAGATTCGCGCTCTGGGCGGCACGCTGGTGCTGCGGCGGGGCGCAGCGGCCGAGGTTATCCCCGCGCTCGTCGAGGCCAGCCATGCGGCCGCAGTGTTCTGGAACCGCCGCTACGGCGCGCCCGAAATCGCCGTGGACGGCGCGCTGAAAGCCGCCCTCGTCGGGAGCGGGCTGCTGGTGGGCAGCTTCAACGCCGCGCTGCTGCACGAGCCGTGGACGGTGAAGACGCAGGCCGGCGGCCCCTTCCGCGTGTTCACGCCCTTTTACCGCAGCGCCCGCCAGCAGGAGGTGAGCCCGCCGCAGCGGGCCGCCGGCACGTGGAGCTTTGCCGAAGCTCCACCCGGCGACAGGCTCGACGATTGGGCTCTGGAGCCGACCCGACCCGACTGGGCGGGCGGATTGCGCGAGAATTGGACGCCCGGAGAGCGAGGGGCGGCGGCGCGGTTGGCGACGTTCGTCGACGAGGAGCTTGCCGGCTATACGCAAGGCCGCGACCGGCCGGACCTGCCCCATGTCTCGCGCCTGTCCCCGCATCTGCGTTTCGGCGAGGTCTCGCCCCGGCAGGTTCTCGCCGCCGTCCGCCACGCGGCGGACGCCGGCACTGTGCCCGGCCGCGACGCGGAGAAATTCGTCAGCGAGCTCTATTGGCGGGAGTTCAGCTACCACCTGCTGTTCCACTTCCCCGACATCGGCCGGCAGAATTTCAATGCCCGCTTCGATGCCTTCGAATGGCAGCCCGACGCCACGCTGGAACGGGCATGGCGCAAAGGGATGACAGGCTACCCGCTCGTCGACGCCGGCATGCGCCAGCTCTGGCAGACGGGCTGGATGCATAACCGGGTGCGCATGGTCGCCGCCTCCCTCCTCATCAAGCACGGCCTCACTGACTGGCGGCAGGGCGAGGAGTGGTTCTGGGACACGCTGGTCGACGCCGACCCCGCGAACAATCCGGCAAGCTGGCAATGGGTCGCTGGATCGGGCGCCGACGCCGCGCCCTATTTCCGCATCTTCAATCCCGTGAGCCAGGGCGAGAAATTCGACCCCAACGGCGCCTATGTCCGCCGCTTCGTGCCCGAACTCGCCGGCCTGCCCGACGCCTTCATCCACAAGCCGTGGCAGGCCCCGGCGGACGTACTCAGGCGGGCCGGCGTGGTGCTGGGCGAGACCTACCCGCGCCCCGTCGTCGATCACGCGGCGGCGCGCGAGCGGGCGCTGGCGCGATTTGCGCGCATTCGCGGGGAATTACACGCAAGCCGGTTGCCGAGCCGGTAAGGGCCCACTAACTTCGTGGGCCTTTCGGGCAGAGCAGCAGAAGCACCATGGACATCCGCAACGGTCTCGTCGAGGCGATCGGCAACACGCCGCTCATCAAGCTCCAGCATGCCTCGCAGGCCACCGGCTGCACGATCCTCGGCAAGGCCGAGTTCCTCAATCCCGGCCAGTCGGTGAAGGACCGCGCCGCGCTGTTCATCATTCAGGACGCGGTGGCGCGCGGCGAACTGCGCCCCGGCGGCGTCATCGTCGAGGGCACGGCCGGCAATACGGGCATCGGCCTCGCTCTGGTAGGCAACGCGCTGGGCTTCCGCTCGGTGATCGTCATCCCCGACACTCAGAGCCAGGAAAAGAAGGACATGCTGCGGCTCGCCGGCGCCACGCTGGTGGAAGTCCCGGCGGTCGGCTATGCCAACCCGAACAACTATGTGAAGGTCTCCGGCCGGCTGGCCGAGGCGCTGGCGGCGAGCGAGCCGAACGGGGCGGTGTGGGCCAACCAGTTCGACAACGTGGCCAACCGGCAGGCTCATATCGAAACCACGGGCCCGGAGATCTGGGCGCAGACCGGCGGCAGGGTGGACGGCTTCGTCTCCGCCGTCGGCACGGGCGGCACGCTGGCGGGCACCGCCATCGCGCTCAAGGCGCGGAACCCGGCGATCCGCATCGCATTGGCCGACCCCTTCGGCGCCGCGCTCTACAGCTACTACACGACCGGCGAACTGAAGTCGGAAGGCTCCTCCATCACCGAGGGCATCGGCCAGGGCCGCATCACCGCCAATCTGGAGGGCGCGCCGATCGACACCGCGTACCAGATCCCCGATGCGGAAGCGGTGCAGATCGTGTTCGACCTGCTCGAACATGAGGGCCTGTGCCTCGGCGGCTCCTCCGGCATCAATGTCGCCGGCGCCATCCGGCTGGCGAAGGAGCTGGGCCCGGGCCACACCATCGTCACCGTGCTCTGCGATTTCGGCACGCGCTACCAGTCGAAGCTCTTCAACCCCGCCTTTCTGCGCGAAAAGGGCCTGCCCGTGCCGGGCTGGCTGGAGCGCAGCGTGGACATTCCCAGCGTGCTGATCTGATGGCAACAATCCTGCTCTTTCGCGACGACGCCTACCAGAAGGAGACGACCGCCGTCGTCACCGGGCTGTCGCCGGAGGGCGGCATCGCGGTCGACCGCACGGTGTTCTACGCGACCGCCGGCGGCCAGCCGGGCGATCGGGGAACGCTGGTGCGCGCCGACGGGTGCGAGATCGCCATCGAGACCGCCATCTACGGCCCGTCCAAGGTCGATGTCCTGCACATGCCGGCGGCCGGCGCCGAGCTGCCCGAACAGGGCGAGGTGGTGACATTGCGCCTCGACTGGCCGACCCGCCACAAGCGCATGCGTATGCACACGGCGCTACATCTCCTCTCCGTTGCCCTGCCCTTTCCCGTCACGGGCGGCTCCATCGGCGAGGAGGAAAGCCGGCTCGACTTCGACATTCCCGATGCCGGGCTCAACAAGGACGCCATCACCGCACAGCTCGTCGAGATGATCGCCACCGGCGCAAAGGTGTCGGAGCGCTGGATCACCGAGGAGGAGCTGGACGCCAATCCGGGCCTCGTGAAGACGCTGTCGGTGCAGCCGCCGCGCGGCAGCGGGCGCATCCGCCTCGTCGAGATCGCCGGCCTCGACCTGCAGCCCTGCGGGGGCACCCATGTGCGCTCGCTCGACGAGATCGGCGCGGTTCAGGTGACGAAGATCGAGAAGAAGGGCCAGCAGAACCGCCGCGTGCGGCTGGCCTGGGCCTGACGCCCAGCGCGCGGCTCCGGAGAGTGCCCCATGACCGAGAATAACCGCCTCGTCTCGACCGAATGGCTCGCTGCGCATCTCGGCGCGCCGAACCTCGTGATCGTCGACGGCTCGTGGCACATGCCGACGAGCGGGCGCAAGGGGCGCGAGGAATACCTCAAGGCGCATATTCCCGGCGCCGTGTTCTTCGACGTGGACGCCATATCGGACGCGTCGAGCCCGCTGCCGCACATGCTCCCCTCGCCGACGCTGTTCCGGGCGGCGATGGAATCGCTCGGCATCGGGCGGCAGATGAAGATCGTCGTCTACGACACGCACGGCCTGTTCTCGGCGCCGCGCGTCTGGTGGACGCTGCGGGCCTTCGGCGCGGTGGATGTGGCGATCCTCGACGGCGGCTTTCCGAAATGGCTGGCCGAGGGGCGGCCGACGGAATCGGGCGAGGTGCCCTATCTGCCCGCCCATTTCGACGCCGCGCTCGATTCCGCGCTTGTCGCTTCCATCGAGGACGTCGCCGCCCATCTCGCCAGCGGCAGCGCGCAGGTGCTCGACGCCCGCTCGGCCGAACGCTTCCGTGGCGAGGCGCCGGACCCACGGGCCGGTGTGCGGGCCGGACACATGCCGGGCGCCCGCAATCTGCCCTTCAACGCGGTGGTGAAGGACGGGCGGCTCGCCGACCCCGCGACGATCCGCGCCGCGGTGGAAGCCGCCGGCATCGACGTCTCCAAGCCCGTCGTCACGAGCTGCGGCTCGGGCGTGACGGCCGCTGTGCTCTGGCTGGCCCTCGACACCATCGGCGCGCCGCCCAAGGCGCTCTATGACGGCTCCTGGTCGGAATGGGGCGCCTCGAACAAGCCGGTCGCGACCGGGCCCGCCTGAGGCGATCTGCGGGCTCCGGGAGGCCATTGCGCTGAAATGAGAACGGCCGGAGCGGACGCCCGCTCCGGCCGTCGTCTTTCGCGGTGTCGGTCGACCGCCCGTGGACCGCTCAGTGCAGGATCTGGCTCAGGAACAGCTTGGTGCGCTCGTGCTGCGGGTTCGAGAAGAACGCGTTGGGCTCGTTCGCCTCAATGATCTGGCCGGCATCCATGAAGATGACCCGGTTCGCCACCTGCCGCGCGAAGCCCATCTCGTGGGTCACGCACAGCATGGTCATGCCCTCCTCCGCGAGGCTCACCATGGTCTCCAGAACCTCCTTGACCATTTCCGGGTCGAGGGCGGAGGTCGGCTCGTCGAACAGCATGATCTTCGGCTTCATGCACAGGGCGCGGGCGATGGCGACGCGCTGCTGCTGGCCGCCGGAGAGCTGGCCGGGATATTTGTTGGCCTGCTCCGGGATCTTCACCTTCCGGAGGAAGTGCATCGCCAGTTCCTCGGCCTCGCGCTTGGGCATCTTGCGCACCCAGATCGGCGCCAGCGTGCAGTTCTCGAGGATGGTGAGGTGCGGAAACAGGTTGAAGTGCTGGAAGCACATGCCGACCTCGCGGCGGATCTCGTCGATCCGCTTGAGGTCGTTGGTCAGCTCGATGCCGTCGACGACGATGGTGCCCTGCTGGTGCTCCTCCAGCCGGTTGATGCAGCGGATCATGGTCGACTTTCCCGAGCCCGAGGGCCCGCAGATGACGATGCGCTCGCCGCGCTGGACACGCAGGTTGATGTCCTTGAGCACGTGGAACTCGCCGTACCATTTGTGCACGCCGACCAGCTCGACGGCGACCTCCCGGCTCGGGGCGGTGTGCACGGCGGGGAGCTCGTCGCTGGGAACGATCGAATGTGTATCGGACATGGGCAGGGTCTCCGTCACCGCCGGTGAGATGTGTTGAGGCGCCGCTCCACGAACAGGGAGTAGCGTGACATGCCGAAGCAGAAGAGGAAGTAGACGACGCCCGCGAAGGCGAAGCCCGTGTAGAGCGTCACCGGCGTCGCCCAGTTGGGATCGGTGAAGGAGGCACGCAACTGGCCGAGGAAGTCGAAGATCGACACGATCAGCACCAGCGTCGTGTCCTTGAACAGGCTGATGAAGCTGTTCACGATGCCGGGAATGACGAGGGTGAGCGCCTGCGGCAGGATGATGAGCCGCATCATCTGGCTCCAGGTCAGCCCCATCGCCATGGCGCCCTCGTACTGGCCCTTGGAGATCGCCTGCAGGCCGCCGCGCACCACCTCGGCCATATAGGCCGCCGAGAACAGCGCCACGCCCACCAGCGCGCGCAGCAGCGCGTCCGGATTGGTGCCGGAGGGCAGGAAGAGCGGCAGCATGTAGGTGGCGAAGAACAGCACGGTGATCAGCGGCACGCCGCGCCAGAACTCGATGAAGACGACGCAGAGCAGCCGCACGATGGGCATTTGCGAACGCCTGCCGAGCGCCAGCAGGATGCCGAGCGGCAGCGAGGCGACGATGCCCGTCACCGCGATCACCAGCGTCACCAGCAGGCCGCCCCATTGCCGGGTCTCGACATAGGGCAGGCCGAAGTCGATGTCCCAGGCGAGCACGAGCGCGCCGAAGGCGAGGAAGACCCACAGAGTGGTGCGCGCCGCGCCCGTGCCGCTGCCCCCGAGCAGCGCCAGCAGGCCGCCGACGAAGGCCGCCGCCGCGATGGCGGTCAGCACGTAGTCGACCCAGAAGGTCGCGTTGACGCCTGCCATCGTCACGTCGCCGACGAAGGAATGGATGAGCCCGAAATGCTCGAACAGAAAGGCCGAGGCGTCGATATTGCCGCCGGTCAGCAGCACGAAGGAGACGACCGGATAGATCACGAAGAACAGGAAGGAGTTCAGCCGCTTCAGCGGCCAGCTCGGCACCAGCAGCGGCACCATGAGCAGGATGCCGGCGGCGAACACGATATTGGGCCGCCAGCGTTGGTCGATGGGGTAGAAGCCATAGATGAGCTGGCCGAACTTCGCCTTGATGAAGGGCCAGCAGGCGCCGACCTCAGGCCCCAGGCAGGCCTCGCGGTTCTCACCGGTCCACACCGCGTCGAGGATCATGAAGCGCACCAGCGGCGGCAGGATGAGCGCCACCAGCGCGATGCCGGCAAGGGTCAGCACCGTGTTGAGCACGCTGGAGAACAGGTTCTCGCGCACCCAGCCGAGGGCGCCGACCTGGCGGCGTGGCGGCGGCAGCGGCTGCACCATCTCGTTGCGGATGAAGGTGCCGTCGTCGAAGGTCAAACTCATGGCCGCGCCCTCACCGTTCCACGAGCGCGACGCGCTTGTTGTAGGTGTTCATGATCAACGAAGTGATGATCGACAGCACCAGGTAGACGCCCATGGTGATGGCGATGATCTCGATCGCCTGCCCGGTCTGGTTCAGCGTCGTCCCCGCGAACACCGCCACCAGGTCGGGATAGCCGATGCCGACCGCGAGCGAAGAGTTCTTCGTGAGGTTCAGATACTGGCTGGTGAGCGGGGGAATGATCACCCGCATCGCCTGCGGGATGATGACGAGGCGCAGCGTCTGGCCGTTGCGCAGGCCTAGCGAATGCGCCGCTTCGGTCTGCCCATGGCTCACCGCCTGGATGCCGGAGCGCACGTTCTCGGCGATGAAGGCGGCGGTGTAGGTGGCGAGCGCGATGGTCAGCGCGACGAATTCCGGGATGACCCGCACGCCGCCGACGAAGTTGAAGCCCTTCAGTTCCGGCCGCTCGAAGCTGATCGGGAAGCCGGTGACGATCATCGCCACGAGAGGGATGCCGATCAGCAGCGCCAGATTGACCCACAGCACCGGCAGGCGGCGGCCGGTCTCCTCCTGCCGCCCGGCCGCCCAGTGGCCGAACAGCACGGCGGCGACAAAGGCGAGGCCGAGGGCCCACAGCACGAGGCCGGTGCCCTCGCCGAACAGCGGGCGCGGCACGATGATGCCGCGGTTGGAGATGAACACCTCGTCGAGGATGTTGATGCTCTGGCGCGGGTTCGGCATCGCGCTCAGCACGGCGAGATACCAGAACAGGATCTGGAACAGCGGCGGCAGGTTGCGCAGCACCTCGACATAGACGGTCGAGATGAGCCGCACGACGAAGTTCTTCGACAGCCGGCCGATGCCGACGAGAAAGCCGATGATGGTGGCGAGTATGATGCCCACCACGGCGACCAGAATGGTGTTGAGCAGGCCGACCAGGAAGGCGCGGCCATAGGTCGAGGTTTCGCTGTAGGGGATCAGCGTCTGGTTGATGCCGAAGCCGGCGGTGTTGTCGAGAAAGCCGAAGCCGGTGGCGATCTTCTGCGCCGCGAGGTTCTCGCGGGCATTCTGCGCGAACATCCAGCCGAGCACGACGACCACGATCAGCGCGATGATCTGCAGCCCGATGCTGCGCACTCTGGGGTCGTTGATGAATGACGTCTTCTCACGCGCCGGCGCGTGGTGAGCCAGGTCCGACATAGTCCCCCTCGCCTCTTTCCGAGGCCCATTCTCGTGCCGGGTGCCGAACGTGCCGTCGGCTTGGCCGGAAAGAAAAGGCTCCCGGCGCGTGCCGGGAGCCTCATGCACGGATCAGCGGATCGGCGGAGCGTATTGCAGGCCGCCCTTGTTCCACAGCGCGTTGACGCCGCGGGCGAGCTTCAGCGGGGTGTCGGGGCCGACATTGCGGTCGTACATCTCGCCGTAATTGCCGACCTGCTTGACGATGGCCACGACCCAGTCGTTGCCGATGCCCATGCCCTCGCCGAACTTGCCCTCGGTGCCGACGAGACGCTTGATCTCGGGGTTGGTGGCGGACTTGACCTGCTCCTCGACGTTCTTCGAGGTGAGGCCGAGTTCCTCGGCGTTGAGCTGGGCGAACAGCACCCACTTCACGATGTCGAACCACTGATCGTCGCCATGGGCGACCACCGGGCCGAGCGGCTCCTTGGAGATGATCTCCGGCAGTACGACGTGGTCATCCGGGTTGGTCAGCTTGAGACGCTCGCCGGCAAGGCCCGAGCGGTCGGTCGTGAGCACGTCGCAGCGGCCCGCGTCATAGGCCTTGACCACTTCGTCGTTGGTGGCGAAGGCGATGACCTCGTAGGTCATGTTGTTGGCGCGGAAATAGTCGGCGAGGTTCTGTTCGGTGGTGGTGCCGGTCTGGGTGCAGACCGAGGCGCCGGAGAGTTCGAGGGCCGAGTTCACCTTCTTGTCCTTGCGGATCAGGAAGCCCTGGCCGTCATAGTAGGTCACGCCGGTGAAGTTCAGGCCCAGCGAGGTGTCGCGGGTAATCGTCCAGGTGGTGTTGCGCGACAGGACGTCGATGTCGCCGGACTGCAGCGCGGTGAAGCGGTCCTTGGCGGAGAGGGGCGTGAACTTCACCTTCGTGGCATCGCCGAACACCGCGGCAGCGACGGCGCGGCAGAAGTCCACGTCAAGGCCGGTCCAGCTTCCCTTGTCGTCCGGGTTGGAGAAGCCCGGGAGACCCTGGCTGACGCCGCACTGGACGAAGCCCTTGGCCTTCACCTGCTCGAGCTTGGTCGCGGCCTGCGCGCCAAAGGCGCACAGCCCGAAGGCCCCCGCGAGGGCGAACGTGGAGAGGAGGCGTTTCATGTTGGCTGCCTTCTTCATTCGGTTTTGAGCTGGCGTGTCCGCCGCGAGGCCTGCGGTCGGCACGGGCGATGTGAAAAGCAATTCGCATGCCGTAAGGCGCGGAAGGGAGCGGATCATTCCTACTTCCTTCGTCTGACGCGGCCCAGCGAGCGACCGCCGGGCACAACCGAAACGACAGACGCAAGGTCATCAGAACGCCGTAATCCGATCCGGTCAAGCGCTTGACGCCGGGCGGGCACTGCTTTCCCAATGGCCCCCCTTCGAACCCGGCGAGCAGGCGCAGGAATGGCAGACCAACGGCAAGACGAAACCCAACGCCACCTCTCGGTTGAAACGGAACTGGTTCACGCCGGCCGCGATCCCGAGCGTTTCGACGGTTTCGTGAACGTGCCGATCGTGCGCGGATCGACCGTGCTGTCCCCCACCGTCGCCGATCTCGAAGGCCATACCGGCCGCTATTCCTACGGCCGCCGGGGCAATCCGACGGTGGAGGGGCTGGAAGAGGCCATGACCCGTATCGAGGGTGGCGCGGGCGTGGTGTTGACGCCCTCGGGCCTGTCGGCGGTTAGCGTGGCGCTGCTTTCGGTGCTGGAGGCGGGCGACCATCTTTTGATGGTCGACAGCGCCTACCAGCCGACCCGGCGCGTCTGCGACGCGGTGCTGAAGCGTGCCGGCGTCGAGACCACCTACTACGATCCGCTGATCGGCGCCGGCATCGAGGAACTGATCCGGCCGACTACGCGCGCGATCTACATGGAGACGCCCGGCTCGCAATCCTTCGAGATGCAGGACGTGCCGGCCATCGTGGCGGTCGCGAGCGCGCGCGGCATCGTCACGCTGATCGACAACACCTGGGCGACGCCGCTGTTCTTCCGCCCGCATGCCTTCGGCGTCGACATCTCGATCCAGGCCGGCACCAAATACATCAGCGGTCATTCGGACCTCAATCTCGGCACCGTCTCGGCCAATGCGCGCTGCTTACGGCAGCTCCGGCTCACCCATGGCGATCTCGGCATCACGGTGGCGCCGGAGGATGCGTTCCTCGGCGCGCGCGGGCTTCGCACCATGGCGGTGCGCCTCGCCCGTCACCAAGAGTCTGGGCTCACGGTCGCGCGCTGGCTCGCGCAGCGCCCGGAAGTGCTGCACGTGCTGCATCCGGCCCTGCCCGAGCATCCCGGCCACGCCCTCTGGCAGCGCGACTTCGCCGGCGCCTCGGGCCTGTTCAGCATCATCCTGAAGCCGGCCCCGAAGGCGGCGGTGGACGCCTTCCTCGACAGCCTCGACCTGTTCGGCCTCGGCTACAGCTGGGGCGGCTTCGAGAGCCTCGCCATTCCGTTCGACTGCAGCGATTACCGCAGCGCCACGCGCTGGGAACCGGGCGGGCCGGCCGTGCGCCTGCATATCGGGCTGGAGGACCCGGCCGACCTCATCGCCGATCTGGAACGTGGCCTCGCGGTCCTGGCGGAGACGAGCGAAGCCTGAGCCGGCTCACGAGCCAAGGCGATAGGCGCTGATGCGAAGCTCGCGCAGCCCGTTATAGTCGAAGCCGTGCAGCTCGATGCCGCGCTGGATGTGCAGGCCGAGCGCCTCCGCCCGGCGGGCGAAGCGGGCTTCGTGGGAACGGGTGACGAAGGCGACGCGGCAGCCGCCTTCCTTCAGGAAATCGGCGGCGGCGGCACCATCCAGCAGGCGTGGAGGCTGCGGCAGCAAGAAGACCAGGCTCGGCTCGCTGTAGCCCGCCGAAGCGACCTGTATGCCCCCGCCCGCCGCGACGCAGCGCTCCTGCGCCGCCAGTGCGGCCATACGCGGCGCGAGCCAGAAGCTGTCCATGGCGGGCAGCACGAGCTGCATCACCCCGAAGCCCGAGACCAGCATGCCGGCGATGGCCAGAAGCGCGGACTTCTCCGTCCCGTAGTCGCGCACCGACCCCGCCGCCGTCACCAGCGCGAAGAAGCCGAGCAGCAGGAAGGGCCAGGCGAGCAGGCTGGTCGTGCCATCGAACACCGCGAGCCCCAGCAGCGCGGCCACCGCGATGACCGCGCCGATGACCGGCCACAGCCAGAGCAGCCGGGCGAGGCGCGTATTGCCCAGCGCCATGGCGCCGCGCTCGACGGCGATGGCGATCAATACGGCGATGGCCGGCAGCGTCGGGCCGACATAGGCCGGCAGCTTGACCGGCCAGAGCTCGAAGACCAGCCAGGCCGGCAGTACCCAGGCCAGAAGGAAGCGCACTGCGCCGATGCGCCGCGCCTTCCAGATGATCGGCACCGCCAGAGCGGCGAGCGGCGCGCCGGGCCAGAACATCGCCCAGAACAGCAGGAAATAGGAGCCCGGCGGGCCGGTGAAGCCGGGATAATCCGGCGGCACGCGGCCGATCAGCGTGCGGGCGATGGCGGCCTCCTGCGTGTCCACCGCGCCGTAGCGGCGCAGCAGGAACCAGCCGACGGCGACCGTCAGGATGATCGCCAGCCCGGCATAGGAACGGGCACGGCGCAGGAATGCGGCCGAACGGTCCACCGCGGCGATGGCGACGAGCGGCAGGATCACGTAGATCGGGACGATCAGTCCCTTGGTGAACAGGCCGAAGGCGAGCCCCGCCCAGAAGATAAGCGCCAGCCGTGCCTCGCCGGCGGAGCGCTGCGGCGGGCCCAGCGCGTCGCCGTGGCGCTCGGCGAGATAGAGCCGCCCCAGAGCGCCCATCATCGCGGCGACCGCCGCCAGCAGCGAAATCTCGGGCAAAGCGAGCCGTCCGCCGACGCTGAACGCCACGCTGCCGGCCAGCAGGCTCGCCGCCAGCAGCGCCGCACGCCGGTGGGTGAAGGCAAGCGCCGCCCAGAAGGTCAACAGCACCGCAGCGATGGCGCATGCCAAAGTCGGCAGGCGGTAGAGCCAGATGCGCCGTTCGGCCGAGGGCACGCCCACCGCATCGGCGACCGCGACCACCGCCGCCTGCATCCAGTGCTGGCCGACCGGCCGGGTGCGCTTCACCTCCCAGCCGAGCCGCGTCTCGCCGAGCTGGCCGGTCTCGGCCATCTGGCGGGAAATCTCGGCGAAACGGGATTCGTTGCGGTCGACCGGCGGGATGCTGAAGAAACCGGGCAGCAGTGCCAGCAGGCACAGCCCGACGAGAAACAGGCTGGCGCGCCGGTCAGACCGGCTGCAGGCGTCGAACAGTTCGACGATTCGGGCGGGAATCCGCGGGCCGCCTTTCGAATAGAGCGGCGCGCGGCGCGCGCTCCGGCCCGCACTCAATGACGTCATCTGGCGGAATCCCTCCACGTCGCTCCACCATATCAGAGGAACGCCGTCCGGGTGCATCCGTCCGGTTTGCAGGCCCGGCCCGCGCGAGGGTCAGTTCGCGACGCCGATGGCCAGCCCGTCGCCGATCACCTCCGCCGGGTCCCAGCCGCGCATCAGGGCGGGAATGCGCGAGGCCGGCAAAGCCTTGGAATAGAGGAAACCCTGCGCATAATCGCAGCCATTGGCGCGCAAATAGGCGGCCTGCGCCGGCGTCTCGACGCCTTCCGCCACCGTCTCGATGCCGAGGCTCTGGCCGAGATGGATGACCGCGCGCACGATCGCGGCGTCGTCGACGTCGTGCTCGATGTCGTGCACGAAGGAGCGGTCGATCTTTATGCGATCCACAGGAAACTGCTTGAGGTGCGACAGCGATGCGTAGCCCGTGCCGAAATCGTCGAGTGCGATGCGCACGCCGGCGCTGTTGAGCGCCTGAAGGCTGTTGCGCACCACGTCGGTGCCGCGCCCGAGGAACACGGTCTCCGTCACCTCGATGGTCAGCCGCTCGCGCGCCAGCCGCGCCCGGTCGAGGGCCGCCAGCACGCGCTCGGGAAGTTCGCCGCGCGCGAATTCCGAGGAGGTGACGTTGATGGCGACATGGCCGAAATCGCATCCCTGCGCGATCCAGTTCGCCATGTCGCGCGTCGTCGCCTCCAGCAGGCGTTCGCCGATGATGGTGGCGAGGTCCGCATCGTCGAAGATCTGGCCGAACTCCTGCGGCCCGAGCAGCCCCCGGCGCGGGTGGCGCCAGCGCAGCAGCGCCTCGTAGCCGACGATGGTGCCGGTGCGCAGCGAAACCTTCGGCTGGTAATAGGGCTGGAACTCGCCATTGCGCAGGGCGAGGCGCACGCGCGCGTAAAGCTGGATGCGCTTCTCGGTCGCCTGCTGCATGCGCGTGTCGTACTCGACCGCGATGCCGCGCCCGCCGCCCTTGGCGCGGTAGAGCGCGATGTCGGCATTCTTCAGCAGGGTCGTGGCATCGGTGCCGTGCTCGGGCGCGACGGCGATGCCGATGCTGCCGCGGCAGGACAGAGCCGTGCGCTTGTAGTTGAACGGCAGGCTCAGTGCCGAGAGAATGTGCTGGGCGGCCACCGCCGCGTCGGTCGGGCTGTCCATGCGGGTGAGCAGCACGATGAACTCGTCACCGCCGAGGCGCGCCACCATGTCGGCATCGCCGATGCAGCCGGAAAGGCGTTGCGCCGCCTCAACCAGCAGCGCGTCGCCGGCATCGTGGCCGAGAGAATCGTTCACGTCCTTGAACTGGTCGAGATCGACCAGCAGCACCCCGACATAACGCTGCGACCGGCGCGAGCGGCGCAACGCCACCTCCAGCCGCTCGCGCATCAGCCCGCGATTGGGAAGGCCGGTCAGCGCGTCATGATTGGCCATGTGCCACATGCGCTGCTCGGCTTCCTTCTGCTCGGTGATGTCCTGCAATATGCCGAAGGCGCGCACTACGGTGTCGCCGTCGGTCTCCACCTGGCATGTCTTGCGCACGAGGCGGTGATTGCCCTGCGCGTCGACGAAGGGCAGTTCGATCTCGAACGCCTCGCGGTGGCGCAGGGCGGTATTGAATTTCTTCACGAACTGCTGGCGCGCCTCCGGGGGGAAATGCGACAGCGCGCGCTCCTGGTCCGGCGCGAAGCCCGGCGTAAGCCCGTAGATGCGGTAGACGCCGTCCGACCAGTTCAGTCGCTCGGTGGCGACGTCGAACTCCCAGCCGCCGACCCTGGCGAGGCGCTCGGTCTGCGCCAGCAGGCTCTGGCGCCGCCACAGCTCGCGGCTCTGCATCTCCAGCAGGCTCTGGCTGACGCGCCGGTGATCGAGATCGCGCTTGGTGCGCCGCGTCGCTTCGTGAAGGCGGAACTGGTCGACGATGATGCGCGCGAGATGGCCGACGCGCTCGATCTCGGCCAGGCTCGGCGTGCGCGGCTCCGGCGACCACAGGCAGAGAGTACCGATATTGAGGCCCGGTCGCAGCGCCAGCGGCGCGCCGATGTAGAAGCGGATATTCGGCGCGCCGGTCACATAGATGTTGTTGGTGAAGCGGGGATCCCGGGAAGCGTCCGGCACCACCAAAATGTCAGACGACAGGATCGTCCAGGTGCTGAAGGAGTGTGTCCGCGAGGTGCCTTCCCAGTCGACCCCGGAGGTCGCCTTGAACCACTGGCTCTCGCGGTCCACCAGCCCGATCGCGGCGCAGGGAACGTCCAGCATATCCCGCGCGAGGGCGCATACGCCGTCGAGTTCGGGCGACGGCGCCGTGCCGAGAATTTCCAGCGCGTGAAGCTCGGCGAGCCGCTCGGCCTCATTCTCCGGTAGCGGATAGTCCATCGGACACCTGGTCGGTCGGCAGTCGGACGGGAACGCGCATCAGCCACGCCGTCGCCGTGTCTCGGACGGCGCTGCCGACGCCGGCCCCGAACGGGACAAGCAATATACGAGCCTATCCACAACTCGGTGTCTAGGAGGCACTCCGTTACGTCACGTCTTCCCGCGCCAGAGTTTCGGCCGGGGTGCCCGCGAGGCCGCCGGCCTCCTCGATGAAGCGGGCCACTTCGGCGACACCGACGCCGGCCCGCACATTGGCGAAAACGAAGGGCCGGCGCCCGCGCATGCGGCGGGAATCGCGGTCCATCACGTCCAGCGAGGCGCCGACCAGCGGGGCGAGATCGACCTTGTTGATCACCAGCAGGTCCGAGCGCGTGATGCCCGGCCCGCCCTTGCGGGGGATCTTCTCGCCGGCCGACACGTCGATGACGTAGATGGTGATGTCGGCCAGCTCGGGGGAGAAGGTAGCGGCGAGGTTGTCGCCGCCCGATTCGATCAGGATCAGGTCGAGGGCGGGGAAGCGCCCGCGCATCTCGGCGATGGCGGCGAGGTTGGCCGACGCGTCCTCGCGGATCGCGGTGTGCGGGCAGCCGCCGGTCTCCACGCCCATGATGCGCTCGGCCGGCAGCGCGCCGGCGCGGGTGAGTATCTCGGCGTCCTCCTTGGTGTAGATGTCGTTGGTGATGGCGGCGAGGTCGTAGCGCTCGCGGAAGGTGCGGCACAGCGCCTCCATCAGCGCCGTCTTGCCGGAGCCGACCGGCCCCCCGATGCCGACCCTCAGCGGGCCGCTGCTGTCGCTTGCCATCGAACTCCCCTCGCCTTCAGCTTCGGAATAGCCGCGTGTACTGCGTCTCGTGGCGCATCGACGCGATGTCGGATTTAAGCGCCGCTCCGCCGATGGCGTCGAGCGGCACGCCGGCGGCACGCGGGGCGACCTCGCGAACGGTGATCGTCGCCGCCGCCAGGGCGCGGTTCCCGTCGGTCTGGCCGAGCGGCACGAGGCGCACGGCGGCCGAGATGAGGTTCGCCGCCACCGCGTTGAGGAAGGCCGCCAGCGTCGGCGCCAGCGGTAGGCCGTGCGCCGCCGCCGCGATGCCGACCGCGACAGGATAGGCGACGCGGCCGTCCCAGAGCGCGGGAACCCGCTCCAGCAGCGGCGCCGGCCAGGAGACCCGGGTGGCGGCGAGGAAGGCGTCGCCCTGGTTCAGCGTCTCCATCTGCCGCTCGCGCGAGGGGGCGAAGGCGCTCGCCAGTTCCAGCACCTCGACCAGCGCCGCTTCGTCGCCGGCCCGCGCGGCGCGCCAGGCATGGGCGAGCAGCACCGCATCGGCGAAGGGCCCGCCATGGCGCAGCAGGTCGTCGACCCAGCGGTCCAGCGAGGCGAGGTCGGAAATGTCCTGCGTCTCCACCGCCCATTCGAGGCCGTGCGAATAGGCAAAGGCGCCGACGGGAAAGGCCGGCGAGAGCCAGACGAAGAGCGGCAGCAGGTCGGGCGCAGCGTTCCCCGGTTCGGCGGCCGCCTCGCTCATGATCCTAGCCTAGCGGCCATGCCGATGGCCGTGGGCATGGTGCCCGTGGTCGTGGTGATCGTGGCTATGGTCGTGACCGCAACCGCAGTCCGCACCGTGTTTGTGCTCCTGAGCGTGGTCGTGCTCATGGACATGCATCACGTCCCGGGCGCGCTCGGGCGCATGGGCGTGCTCGTTATGTCCGTGGGCGTGATGCTCGTGGGCGTGATGATCGTGACCATGGTCATGGCCGCAGCCGCAGGCCTCGCCATGCGCATGAGCGTGATGGCCGTGATCGTGATGGCCGTGATCGTGATGGCCGTGATCGTGATGGCCGTGATCGTGATGACCATGCGCCTCGGCGGCCTCATAGGCACCGCCTTCCGGCTCGAAGGCGGCCTCGACGATGGAGACGTCAGCGCCGAGACCGCGCGCCATCTCCTCCAGCACGCTGTCGCGGGCGATGCGGATGCGGTCGGCCAGCAGCTCGGCCGGCACGTGGCGGTTGCCCAGATGCCAGGCGAGGCGGGCGAGATGATGCGGGTCGCGCGCGACGATCTCGGCGACCGGCTCCTCGGCGGCGATGACAGCGACAGTGCGCCCGTCGTCGAGCGCGAGACCGTCGCCGTCCTTCAGACGGGTCGCCTCGTCGAGATCGAGCAGGAAGGCCACGTCGCCCTCGCCGCGCATGGCGATGCGGCGGCGGTAGCGGCCGTCATGGGGCAGCACGACGCGGTCGGCGGCGACGGCGACATCCCAGCTGCCGGCGGGAAGAACGGTGCGGGCGCGGATCATGCGGGAACTCCGGTTGCGGCAAGGCCCGGACGTGGCCTCCTTCGAGGCCGGCCCCGAGCGGTCGCTCCCACACTTAGAACAGGAAGTAGCGCTGCGCCATGGGCAGCTCGGTGGCAGGCGCGCAGGTCAGGAGCTCGCCATCCGCCCGTACCTCATAGGTTTCCGGGTCGATCTCAAGCTGCGGGGTCGCGCTGTTGTGAATCATCGACGCCTTGCCGATGCCCCCGCGCACGTTCTCCACCGCCACCGCGCGCTTCTCCAGCCCGAGCTTGTGCGCGACGTTGAGGTCCATCGCCGCCTGCGAGACGAAAGTGAGCGAGGTCGCCGTGCGCGCCTTGCCATAGGCGCCCCACATCGGCCGGTAATGCACCGGCTGCGGGGTCGGGATCGAGGCGTTGGGATCGCCCATGACCGCAGCGACGATGGTGCCGCCCTTGATCACCATGTCCGGCTTGGTGCCGAAGAAGGCCGGCGACCAGACGACGAGGTCGGCGAGCTTGCCGTTCTCCACCGAGCCGATATGGCGCGAGATGCCGTGCGCGATGGCGGGGTTGATCGTGTATTTGGCGATGTAGCGCTTGGCGCGCGCGTTGTCGTTGCGCTCGCTGTCACCCGGCAGCAGGCCGCGCTGAAGCTTCATCTTGTGCGCGGTCTGCCAGGTGCGGGTGATCACCTCGCCGAGCCGGCCCATCGCCTGGCTGTCCGAGCTCATCATCGAGATGGCGCCGAGGTCGTGCAGGATATCCTCGGCCGCGATGGTCTCCTTTCGGATGCGGCTCTCGGCGAAGGCGAGGTCCTCGGCGATCAGCGGGTCGAGATGGTGACACACCATGAGCATGTCGAGATGCTCGTCGAGCGTGTTGATGGTGAAGGGCCGCGTCGGGTTGGTCGACGATGGCAGCACGTTGGGCAGGCCCACCACCTTCATGATGTCCGGCGCGTGGCCACCGCCCGCGCCCTCGGTGTGGAAGGCATGGATGGTGCGGCCCTTGAAGGCGCCGACCGTATCCTCGACGAAGCCGCTCTCGTTGAGCGTGTCGGTGTGGATCATCACCTGGATGTCGTACTCGTCGGCCACCGACAGGCAGTTGTCGATCGCCGCCGGCGTGGTGCCCCAGTCCTCGTGCAGCTTGAGCGAACAGGCGCCGGCCTCGATCTGCTCGACCAGCGGACCGGGCAGCGAGGCGTTGCCCTTGCCGGACAGCGCGAGATTGACCGGGAAGCTGTCAAAGGCGCGCAGCATCATTTCGATGTGCCACGGGCCGGGTGTGCAGGTGGTGGCGTTGGTGCCCGCCGCCGGACCGGTGCCGCCGCCCAGCATGGTGGTGACGCCGCTCATCAGCGCGTGCTCGATCTGCTGCGGGCAGATGAAATGGATATGGCTGTCGAAGCCGCCCGCCGTGATGATCTTGCCCTCGCCGGCGATCACCTCGGTGGACGCACCGATGACGATGTCGACGCCCGGCTGGATGTCCGGGTTGCCGGCCTTGCCGATGCCGTGGATGCGCCCGTCGCGGATGCCGATATCGGCCTTCACGATGCCCCAGTGGTCGAGGATCAGTGCGTTGGTGATGACGGTGTCGACCGCCCCTTCCGCGCGCATGATCTGCGACTGGCCCATGCCGTCGCGGATGGTCTTGCCGCCGCCGAACTTCACCTCCTCGCCATAGACGGTGAGGTCCTTCTCCACCTCGATGACGAGCGCCGTGTCGGCGAGGCGCACGCGGTCGCCAGTGGTGGGGCCGAACATCTCGGCATACATGGCGCGGGAAATCTTGATCGACATGGGGCAATCCGTTCCGGGCAATCGGTCAGGCGGGAAGGCGATAGGGTCGGCGGGCTAGAGCTTGCCCATCACGTCCTGGCGGAAGCCGTAGACCTCCCGCTTGCCGGCGAGCGCGACGAGCTTGACCTCGCGGCTCTGGCCGGGCTCGAAACGCACCGCCGTGCCGGAGGGAATGGCGAGGCGCATGCCCCGCGCCTTGTCCCGCTCGAAGGCAAGCGCCGGGTTGGTCTCGAAGAAATGGTAGTGGCTGCCAACCTGGATCGGCCGGTCGCCGGTATTGGCGACCGTGAGAGAGACGAACTCGCGGCCCGCCAGCAGCTCGATCTCGCCTTCCTCGAAAAGGATCTCGCCCGGCGCGCCGGCATGGTGCCCGCCGCCTATCGGCTCGTGCACGGTGACGAGCTTGGTGCCGTCCGGGAAGGTCGCCTCGACCTGGATTTCCAGGATCATCTCCGGCACGCCGGGCAGCACCTGCTCGGCCGTCAGCACCGTGGTGCCGAGCGTCATCAGCTCCGCCACCGTCTTACCGTCGCGCGCACCCTCCACCACCACGTCGGTGATCAGCGCCACCGCCTCGGGATAGTTGAGCTTCACGCCTCGCTCCAGACGGCGGCGGGCCACCACGGCCGCCATGGCGACGAGGAGCTTGTCCTTCTCGCGCGGGCTCAGATTCATGAATGCATCTCCGGCTCAGCAAAGGCGGCGGGCGTGTGAAAGGCGAAGCGCACCTGCATCAGGAGTGCCAGATGCGGGGAAGCTCGGCGACGCCGAGCGTGCCGAGGGTGCGGGCGATGGCGCGCTCCAGCGGCGCCCCGTCGCGCGCGAGCAGGCGTACCGAGAGCATGCCGTCCCACGCGCTGGCGCCGGCGTCGAGCCCGTCGGGCAGTCCCTCGCCCTCTTCCGACAGACCGAGCGAGGCACGCACAGCGTCGAGCCGCGCCTCCGCGTCGGGCGCCAGCAGCAGCAGCGTGGCGAAGGCGGCCCAGCCGCCGGCGGTGGCGCGGCGGTCCAGCGTGCGCGCGATGTCGCCGTCGAGATGGAGGCCGTCCGCGTAGACCAGCCGCCCGCCGCGCCGGATGCGCCAGCGGTCGGCCAGCAGGCCGTGCGAGAGGCGCTCGCCATGCGCGGTACGGCCGAGGATCACCGGTTCGACCAGCAGCAGTCGCGCTTCCGGCGCGACATCGGCGGCAATGGAGCGTTCGAGCCGGGCGCCGTCGAAGACGATGGTCGCCTGCGGCATCCAGTCGATGGAGCCGCCGGCCTCCACGGTCAGCTCGACATCGACCCGCGAGGTCGCCCCGTCCGAGCGATAGACCTTCTCGGCCGCCTGCGTCGTGACCACAAGTTGGGCACCGCGCCCGGCATGCAGGCAGGTCTGCGCGACATCGCCGCCGGCGAGCCCGCCGCCGGTGTTGATCATCACGGCTTCCAGCGAGCGGCCGCGCCGACCCGACAGCGGGAAACGCACGCGGGCGAAGCCGGATTCGGCGATGCGCCCGCGCACGGTGCGCCCGTCCAGCCCCAGCGCCTCGACCGAAACCCGCCCCTGCCCGCGCCGCTCGACCGGGATCGAGGCGGCGGCGGCCTCAGACGGCAATTCGGTTGCGTACATCCGGGTCCTCGAGGGCCTTGCCATCGCCCGACATGACGACCGCGCCGCGCTCCATCACGATGAAATGGTCCGCCAGTTCCTTGGCGAAGTCGAAATACTGCTCGACCAGCACGATGGCGATGTCGCCCTTGGAGCGCAAGTAGCGGATGGCGTTGCCGATATCCTTGATGATGGAGGGCTGGATGCCCTCGGTCGGCTCGTCCAGCACCAGCACCTTCGGCCGCATCACCAGCGCGCGGCCGATGGCGAGCTGCTGCTGCTGGCCGCCCGAGAGGTCGCCGCCGCGCCGGCGCAGCATCGAATCGAGCACCGGGAACAGCGAGAAAACGTCGTCGGGGATGTTGCGGTCGGCCCGCTTGAGCGGGGCGAAGCCAGTCTCCAGATTCTCCGCGACGGTGAGCAGCGGGAATATCTCGCGGCCCTGAGGCACGAAGGCGATGCCGCGCCGCGCCCGCTCGGACGGCGCCATCGCGGTGATGTCCTCGCCCCCGAAACGGATGCTACCCTTGGCGACCGGCGCCTGCCCGACAATGGCGCGCATCAGGCTGGTCTTGCCGACGCCGTTGCGGCCGAGCACGCAGGTCACTTTCCCCGGCTCGGCCTTCAGCGAGACCCCGCGCAGCGCCTGCGCGGCGCCGTAGAAGAGGTTGACGTCCTGAACTTCCAGCATGCGCCTAGCGTCCCAGATAGACTTCGATGACGCGCTCATTGGCGCTCACCTGATCGAGCGTGCCTTCCGCCAGCACCGATCCTTCGTGCAGGCACATGACGCGCACGCCGAGGTCGCGCACGAAGGTCATGTCGTGCTCGACCACGACGACGGAATGGCCGTTGGCGTTGATCTCGCGCAGCAGCTCGGCGGTCTGCGCGGTCTCGGCGTCCGTCATTCCGGCGACCGGCTCGTCCACCAGCAGCAGCTTGGGGTCCTGCGCCAGCAGCATGCCGATCTCCAGCCACTGCTTCTGGCCGTGCGAGAGCGCGCCACCGAGGCGGTCCTTGTGCTCGGTCAGCCTGATGGTCTCGAAGATCTCGTCGATGCGCTCGCGCTCGGCCGCACTCTCGCGACGGAAAATGTTGGGCAGCGCGCGGCGCTGGCCCTTCAGCGCGAGGCGCAGATTGTCGATCACCGTATGGTTCTCGAACACCGTCGGCTTCTGGAACTTGCGGCCGATGCCGAGGGTGGCGATCTGCGTCTCGTCGAGCTTGGTGAGGTCGGTCGTGCCGCCGTTGAAGAAGACGTCGCCGCGGTCGGGCCGGGTCTTGCCGGTGATGACGTCCATCATCGTCGTCTTTCCCGCGCCGTTCGGGCCGATGATGGCCCGCATCTCGCCGGGGTCGACGGTGAAGGAAAGCGCGTTCAGCGCCCGGAAGCCGTCGAAGGTGACCGTGACCGCGTCGAGATAGAGCAGCGCCTCGGTCAGCTCCTTGCGGGCGGCGGGCGCCGGCTCGGCGGTGCGGGGCTCCAGCGTGTCGATGTCGCTCATGTTCGCCTCCCTACGCGGCCGGCTTGGGTTCGGCGAGCGGCGGCTCGCCGGGCAGCTCACCGGGCGATTCTCCGGGAATGTCGTCGCGCTCGCGGCGGCGCGCGCGCCACTCGTAGAAGGTCCCGACGATGCCCTTGGGCAGGAACAGCGTCACTGCCACGAACAGGCCGCCGAGCATGAACAGCCAGTAGGGAGCGAGCATGCCTGAGGTGAAGTAGGTCTTGGCGTAGTTCACCAGCACCGCGCCGAGCGCCGCGCCGACCAGCGTGCCGCGCCCGCCCACTGCCACCCAGACGATGATCTCGATGGAATTGGCCGGCGAGAACTCGGACGGGTTGATGATGCCGACCTGCGGCACGTAGAGCGCGCCGGCGATGCCGGCCAGCATGGCCGAGGCCACGAAGGCGACCAGCTTGTAGTTCTCCGCCCTGTAGCCGGTGAAGCGCACCCGCGTTTCCGCGTCGCGGATCGCCACCAGCACCTTGCCGAAATGCGAGCGCACGAGGAAGCGGCACAGCAGGTAGCCGAGCCCCAGCGCCAGCGCCGAGAGCACGAACAGCACGATGCGCGTGCCGTCCGACTGGATGTTGAAGCCGAGAATATCCTTGAAGTCGGTCAAGCCGTTATTGCCGCCGAAGCCCATGTCGTTGCGGAAGAAGGCCAGCAGCAGCGCGAAGGTCATCGCCTGAGTGATGATCGACAGGTAGACGCCGGTGACGCGCGAGCGGAAGGCGAACCAGCCGAACACCAAAGCGAGGATGCCCGGCGCCAGCAGCACCATCAGCGCGGCGAAGGGGAACCAGTCGAAGCCGTACCAGAACCAGGGCAGTTCCTTCCAGTTCAGGAACACCATGAAGTCCGGCAGCACAGGGTCGCCATAGACGCCGCGCGTGCCGATCTGGCGCATCAGATACATGCCCATCGCGTAGCCGCCGAGCGCGAAGAAGGCGCCCTGGCCGAGCGAGAGGATGCCGACATACCCCCAGATGAGGTCGACCGACAGCGCGAGCAGCGCATAGGTCAGGTACTTCCCGAGCAGCGAGACGACATAGGTCGGCACGTGCACCGCCGAATCCGGCGAGATGGCGAGGTTGAGGATCGGCACCAGCACGGCGGCGGCAACCAGCACGCCGAGGAAGACGAGGCCGCTGGTACCGAGCAGGGCGGGCTGACGGGTCTGGGTCGTGCTCATGCTTCGATCGACCTCCCCTTGAGGGCGAAGAGGCCGCGCGGGCGCTTCTGGATGAACAGGATGACGATGACGAGCAGGGCGATCTTGCCGAGCACGGCGCCCGCATAGGGTTCCAGCAGCTTGTTGGCGACGCCGAGCGACATGGCGCCCACCAGCGTGCCCCACAGATTGCCGACGCCGCCGAACACCACGACGAGGAAGCTGTCGATGATGTAGCTCTGGCCGAGATTGGGCGAGACGTTGTCGATCTGGCTGAGCGCGACGCCCGCCATGCCGGCGATGCCCGAGCCGAGGCCGAAGGTCGCCGCGTCGACCCAGTTGGTGCGGATGCCCATGGAGGCGGCCATGCGCCGGTTCTGCGTCACGGCGCGCATTTCGAGGCCGATGCGGGTCAGCCGCAGCGTGGCCAGCAGCGCGACGAAGACGAGGATGGCGAAGACGATGATCCAGAGCCGGCCATAGGTGATGGAGAGCTGCCCGATCTCGAAGGAGCCCGACATCCAGCTCGGCGCGCCCACCTCGCGGTTGGTCGGGCCGAACAGGGTTCGGATCGCCTGCTGCAGGATCAGCGAGATGCCCCAGGTGGCGAGCAGCGTTTCCAGCGCCCGGCCGTAGAGGAACCGGATCACGGTGCGCTCGATGATGATGCCGATGAGGCCTGTGAAGACGAAGGCGAGCGGGATGGCGATGATCAGCGAGAGGTCGAACAGGGCGGGATTGTAGGTGCGGATCAGTTCCTGCACGACGAAGGTCGTATAGGCGCCGAGCATCACCATCTCGCCATGCGCCATGTTGATCACGCCCATCACGCCGAAGGTGATGGCGAGGCCGATGGCGGCGAGCAGCAGCACCGAGCCGAGCGAGAGGCCGTACCAGACATTCTGCGCCATGCTCCACATGGCGAGGTTGCGCTCGATGGCGTCGATGGCCGCCGCCGCTGCCTGCTTCACCTCCGGCGCCGCGCTGGCCGGCACGCTGCGCAGGATCGCAAGCGCTTCCTGATTTCCTTCGGCGGCGACGAGATCGACGGCCGCGATGCGTTCGGCGGGGCTGATGCCCTCCTTGCCGATAACGATCGAGGCGCGCGCCAGCGTCATCGCCGACTTGACCTTCGGGTCGGCCTCCTTAGCGAGGGCGACATCAAGCGCCGGCAACGCCGCCTCGTCCCGCGAGCGGCCGACGGCGTTCGCCGCCTCCATCCGCTTGGCGGGGTCGGGGCTGACCAGCGATAGCGCGCCGTTGGCTGCGTCGATGGCGCGGCGGATGCGGTTGTTGACGCGCACCGGCTTCACCGCCGGGGCATCGGCCACCGGCTGCATGGTCAACGGGTCGATGAGACCGGCGTCGCCACGGATATAGACCTGGCGCGGCGAGGTGCTGAAGACGAGCTTGCCGTCCGCGAGCGCCGCGACGACGCCGGCGGCCGCCGGGCTGCCGCTCAGGGCGAGCGCGCCGAGAGCGGCTTCGGTGTCGCCGTAATTGTCATTGGCGAGCTGGGCGAGCGGCGCGCTGATGTCTGGCGCGCTGGAACCCTGGGCCATGGCCTGCTCCGTGCCGGGTCCGGCGCAGAAGGCGAACAGGGTGAGGAGAAGGCCGCCGGCGAGGCGGCGAAGTCGGGCGCTGAATGTCATCATCTTCCGTCGATGTCGCGCTGCGGATGGCCGGAGGGCTCCCCGGCGACGGAGGGATCGGAGATCGCAGTCCGATGTCGGAAGGCCGGACGCGTCCGGCGTCCGGTGCCGGGTCCGGCCGCCCGTGGGCGGCCGGATGTCGTCGGCTCAGACGCGGCGAGCGCGTCCGGGCAAGGGGTTCGTGGGGCTCACTTGCCCGCGCCGCCGCACTTGCCGGTCTTGACGTTGAAGTTGCCGCAGTTCATCGGCGAGCGCCAATCGGCGATCAGGTCCTTCGAACCTTCGAGGTAGGGCGACCACTCTTCCGCGACGATCAGGCCCGGGGTCTGCTCGACGATGTCGAACTGGCCGTCGTCCTTGATCTCGCCGATCAGCACCGGCTTGGTGATGTGGTGGTTCGGCATCATCGCCGAGAAGCCGCCCGACAGGTTCGGAACCGCGACGCCGATCAGCGCCGGGATGACCGCGTCCGGATCGGTGGTGCCGGCCTTCTCGACCGCCTTGACCCACATGTTAAAGCCGATGACGGTGGCCTCCATCGGGTCGTTGGTCACGCGCTTGTCGTTCTTGGTGTACGCGCGCCACTTGGCGATGAAGTCCTTGTTCTCGGGGGTGTCGACCGACTGGAAGTAGTTCCACGCGGCGAGATGGCCGACCAGCGGCTTGGTGTCGATGCCCGCGAGTTCTTCCTCGCCGACCGAGAAGGCCACGACCGGGATGTCGGTCGCCTTGATGCCCTGGTTGCCGAGCTCCTTGTAGAAGGGAACATTGGCATCGCCGTTGATGGTCGAGACGACGGCGGTCTTCTTGCCGGCCGAGCCGAACTTCTTGATGTCGGCGACGATGGTCTGCCAGTCGGAATGACCGAACGGCGTGTAGTTGATCATGATGTCCTCGGCGGGGACGCCCTTGGACTTCAGATAGGCTTCGAGGATCTTGTTGGTGGTGCGCGGGTAAACGTAGTCGGTGCCCGCGAGCACCCAGCGCTTCACGCCTTCATTGGCCATCAGGTAGTCGACAGCCGGGATGGCCTGCTGGTTCGGGGCGGCGCCGGTGTAGAACACGTTGCGCTCGCTCTCCTCGCCCTCGTACTGGACGGGGTAGAAGAGGATCGAGTTCAGCTCCTTGAAGACCGGCAGCACGGACTTGCGCGACACCGAGGTCCAGCAGCCGAACACGACCGCGACCTTCTCCTTGGCGATCAGCTCGCGCGCCTTTTCGGCGAAGAGCGGCCAGTTGGAGGCCGGATCGACCACCACGGCTTCGAGCTTCTTGCCCAGCACGCCACCGGCGGCGTTCTGTTCCTGCACCATGAACAGGACGGTGTCCTTCAGCGTGGTCTCGCTGATGGCCATGGTGCCCGACAGCGAGTGGAGCACGCCGACCTTGATCGTTTCCTGCGCGGAAGCGGGGATGGCGGTGCCGGCAAGCGCGAGCGCGGCGGCGCCGACGGCGACGCGACGAGCCGCGTGCCGCGCCTGACTGAACAGGTTGAGCATATTCTTTCCCTTCTGGAGTTCGCGCGCAGGACCCCCGTCCGCGCGCCGAAGGGAAGGAGTGCAATGGCCGTGCCAACACCGCGCGCCGCACGGGGGCAGGCCGGTCCCGCCGCCGCCTCAGCGATGGGCAGATGCGATGCCCATTTCGTAGGCAAGAAACTTCGAAATTGCACAGGACATTGTTCGGTCCCGTGCAGAGGACATCATTTGTGCACATGCGAGAGCATTGAGCGGCCCGCAGACGCCACACCCGACAGCCGCTCCAGCGCCCGGTCGAGCGTGGCGTCGGTCTTGGCGAAGCAGAAGCGCACCACGCTTTGCACCGGCGCCTCGGCATAAAAGGCCGAGACCGGAATGGCCGCCACGCCCTCGCGCGCCACAAGGCTCAGGCAGAACGCCTCGTCGCGCAGCGCCGGGTCGAGCGGGGCGAGGTCGACATTGAGGAAATAGGTGCCCGCCGAGGGGAGCACGGGAAGACCCAATCCCGTCAGGCCGGCCGCCAGCCGGTCGCGCGAGCGCTGGAGATTGGCGCGGGTCGAGAGGAACCAGTCGCGCTCCTTGCCCAGCCCGTACGCCACCGCCTGCTGCAAGGCCGGCGGCGTGGTGAAGGTGAGAAACTGGTGCACCTTGGAGAGCGCCTTCATCAGCCCCGGCGCGGCGCAAACGAAGCCGACCTTCCAGCCGGTCATGCCGAAGATCTTGCCGGCCGAGCCGATCTTCACCGCCCGCTCGCGCATTCCCGGCAAAGCGAGCACGGAGCGATGCTCCGCGCCATCGAAGATCACGTGCTCCCACACCTCGTCGCTCACCAGCACGGCGCCGGACCGCTCGCAGAAGCGCGCCAGAAGCTCCAGCTCGCCGGCATCGAAAACCCGGCCGGTCGGGTTGTGCGGGTTGTTGAACAGCACGAGGCGGGTGCGTGGGCTGAAGGTGCCGGCCAGCGCCTCCTCCGTCAGCCGCCACGCCGGCGGCACGAGACGCACGAGGCGCGGCACGCCGCCCGCCCGCTTCACCAGCGGCAGATAGGCATCGTAGAGCGGCTGGAACAGCACCACCTCGTCGCCGGGCTCGATCAGCGCCAGCAGCGCGCCGGCAATCGCCTCAGTGGCGCCGGAGGTGATCATCACCTCGGCGTCCGGGTCGAGGTCGAGCCCCTGCCAGTCGCGGTAATGGTCGGCGACGGCACGGCGCAGTTCCGGCGTGCCCATCATCGGCGGGTACTGGTTCCAGCCGTCGACCACCGCCTCGGCCGCCTTGCGGCGCACGTCGAGCGGGCCGGGATCGTCCGGGAAACCCTGACCGAGATTGACCGCCTGATGCTCGCGCGCGAGCCGCGACATGGTCTCGAAGACGGTGGTGGGCAGGTCGGCGAAGATCGAGTTCATTTCACAGGCCGGAGGCGGATGACAGGGCGATGGAACGCCGACGCCCTGTTCTATCCGTCCCGCCGCGAAAAAGGAAAGGGCGTCGCCGCTCAGGCCACTAGCACCGCGTGATTGTCGAAGCGCGGCCCGCCGGAACGGCGGGCGACGACGCCGACGCCCTCCCCGTCGGTGGCGATCAGCACCGTCTCGCCGAGCCCGCTGGTGGCGAGGAACTGCCCCGCCTCGCGGGTCGGGGCGAGGCCGCAGCCGTCGACCAGCGTCAGCGAGCCAAGGAATCGCCCGTCGCGCCGCCACAGCGCCACCCGGTTGCCGCGCGGCGAGGCCGCCGCCACATAGGCGCCGGAGGCATCGAGGCAGACCGAGCCGACATAGGTGCGCAGGCCGCGCCATTCCTCGTCCGGCGCGTCGAAGGCGCGCAGCCCCTCGCCGTCCACCGCATAGAGCAGCGGCCGGGCGATGCCGTCGGCCAGCAGGTCCTGCGCCGCCACCACGGTGAAGCCGTCGGCGCCCGAGGTGAGATGGCGCAGCGAGAGCGAGGACAGGTCCTCGCTGAGTTCTGCCACCGAACGCACCGCGCCGCTCACCGGATCGAGCCGGGCGACGCTGGCGCCGGCGATCTCCGCGCCCACCGCCTCGGGCGTGTGCGGCTCGACGCCGCCATTGGCGACGACCAGCGTGCCGCCTGCCGGAAGCATGTCGTGCGGGCCGATGCCCGACGAGGCCCATTCCGCCTCGATGGCGAAACCTGCCTCCACCACCCGCCGCGTCACCATGCCGGCGCCGGTGTCTCGGTCGATCTCGACGGCGAGGAAACGGCGCCCGCCCTCGATGAAGCGGCCATGGCCGGAGAACACCCGCCCCTCGCCCGGCTCGAAGCTGGCGAGCACGGAGCCGGCGCGGCGGTCGAACAGCACGGCGGTGGTGCCGGGCCGGCGCGCCACGGCGACGGCGGTGCGCCCGTCGGGGCTCGGCTCCACCCAGTGCAGCCGCTGCGTGCCGGCGCCCACCGGCGTCGCGGCGAAGTCGGGCGACAGCACCACAGGCGCGAAGCCCTCGCCGACCCCGGCCGTCGCCAGCCATTCGGCGTCGAGCAGATGGTCGCGCGCATGGGCCGCGCCGCTGGCGAAGAAGACGCGCGGAGCCGCGACCAGCGCGCCCAAGGTGCCGGCCAGCGAGCGCCGCGTGAGATCGAGAATGCCCATCGCGGCCTCCCTCAGTCGCCGTCCAGCGCGTTGAAGCCGAGCGCCACGCCGAGGCCGGAAGCAAGCGGCTTGGCAATCCCCGCCTGCGCCGCCTTGAACGCCGCCATGGCAGCCTCCAGCGTCTTGCGGCCCTGCGCGGTGGTCGCCGCCTGCCCGATATCCTCCGGCAGCCCGGCAGCCGCCTTGGCGGCGCCCTGGAGCGTCGTCGTCAGGCCCGCCCGGTCGGCGGCGGGAAGCCCCTGCGCCAGCGTATCGGCCAGCGAGCCGGCGCTGGTGATGATGGCGACGATGGCCTCCTTGGCGAGGCCGCTGCGCCGGCGGTCGGAAAGCAGGGGCTTGGCCTCGTCGGCACTCTTGCCGAGCACGACGAGCAGGCGCTGATCGACGACGCGCTGATAGGCGCCGGCAAGGTCGGTGACGATCTGGCTCAGCAGCGCGTTCGGCTCGGGGAAGAAGACGGGATCGGACTTGCCGGCGAGGAGCTGCGCCAGCAGGCCCTGCGTGCGGTCGCCCCAGCCCTCGCGTATTTCCCCTGCGATGTTGGCGAGGTTGGCGGCGACGGCGAGGCCGAGCGCCTGCCGGCGGGCAGCTTCCGGCCCTGACAGCAGCGCGGCATCGGCACCCTCGTCAAAGAGCAGGCGTTCCATGGCCGGCAGGCCCTGCACGGCGGCGCTCAGGCGGAAGAAGCGCTCCGGCTTGAGCCGCTCATCCGTGGCATCGCCGATGATCTCGGTGACGGAGCGACCCACCGCGTTGCGCCGCTCCGGGAACAGGTTGAAGCGGTCGGGCCGCAGCGACAGCATGACCGGGCCGAAGGTGATGAACTCGACCGAGGCCCAGGCGTCGGAAACGGCGGCGAAGCGTGCCTTCAGCTCCTTCACGCCTTCGGCGGAAGGCGCCTTGTCGAAGGCTTCCCACGCCGCCTGCTGTGCCTTCGCGCTCGCCAGCAGCGTGTCGTAGCGCGGCAGCAGCCAGTCCTCCACCACCTGCGGAGCGGAGAGCGCCGCCGCGTCGGCGCGCGAGACGAGCAGGCCGGAGACGAGGGCGGTGGCGGCGGCGATCGCCGGCACGCCCTGGGCCGCCTGCCCGATCTGGCTCGCCAGCGCCAGCGCCAGCGCGAAGGGGGATCGGTTCATCTTGGCTCTCGCTCTAAAGGGAAGACACATAGTCGATCAGCGCCCGGCGCTGGCGCACATCCAGCGCCTCGAAGCGCGCGCGGGCGCCCGCCGCCTCGCCGCCGTGCCATCGCACGGCCTCGGCGACATCGGCGGCGCGGCCATCGTGCAGCAGCCCGGCGCCATGCGCCAGCGCGGCGGAGACGCCGGCCAACGGCGCCGTGCGCCATTCCCCGGCCGCGGCACCGGGCACGCCGGCGGGATCGGCGAGGCCTTCGCCCATCTCGTGCAGCAGCACGTCGGTATAGAGCGCGACCTTCCCGCCCCCGCGCGTCGGCAGGAAGGGACGGTGGCAGGCGGCGCAGCCGGTCGAGGCGAAAAGCCGCGCGCCGGCCGCATCGTCGACGCCCGCCGGCACCTTAAGACCACTGAGATAAGCGACGATACGCGAGACGATGGCGTCGCCGATCTCCGGCTCGCCTTCGGCATCGCGCCCGTGCGGGGCGTTGCGGCAGGCGGTCTGCGCCTGCGTACAATCGCCCCACGGCTCCATGCGCAACAGCGTCGACAGGCCGAGGTCGAGCGCGAAGGCCTCGGAAGCCTGCCCGGCCAAAGTGGGATGGCTCGCCTTCCAGCCGAAGCGCCCGACGCGCGACCCGCCCTCGGGCGTGGCGAAGCGGCGGGCCCGGCCGCGCACGCCGTCATTGTCGCGGTCGTCGGGGTCTTCGAGCGCGAGGATCGCCGCGTCGTCCACCAGTTCCAGCTTGCCGCGCCCGCGCAAATCGGGCGCCGCGCGCAGCGAGACGCGGGTGGCGGGGTCGAGCGGGCCATAGCCCGGCGCCTCAATGCGGGGAAAGCGCCGTCCCTTTTCGATACCGACCGCGAAGGTGCCTTCCGCCGGCACGCCGGGCAGCGTCATCGTCTCCAGCCGCTGGCCATAAACCGGATCGCCCGTGCCGTCCGCGCGGAACAGCGAGAGCACCAGGCCGAGCCCGTCCGGCCGGCCTGCGCCATCGAGCGCGGTCGCGCCGCGCCCGGCCCCGCCGGGATGGCAAGCCGAGCAGGAGCGGGCGTCGAACAGCGGCCCCAACCCGTCATTGGCACGGGTCGAACTCGGCGCCGGCACCCAGGGCCGCTCGAACAGCGCCTTGCCGATGGCGGCGTCGAGACGCGCATCCTCGGCGAGCGCCGGGACAGGCGCGAGCAGAACGCACAGCGCCACGACCTTCGTCAGGGAGGAGACGATTCCGCTGCGCGGCGTTTTCGCTGGGTCCCGGATCGGCGCTCCGGCTTCGCCTCCGCTTGTCCGGGACACGAGTGAGTTACCCGGCTGATCGTCACGCGGCGTGACGCCGATCCGCCCCGGGCGGCTGTTTCCCGGACAAGCCGCGCGCAGCGCAGCGCCGATCCGGGACCCAGGAGAAACCCTTCGGCCGGATCCCGCTTTCTGCGCGGCGCGCGGGCGGCGAGCGGAAGCGGAGCCCTGTTCCATCACACGATCCGGAACCAGCCCATCATCCCGGTCTCCATATGCTCCAGGATGTGGCAGTGGAACGCCCAGTCGCCGGGCGCCGCGACGAAGGCGATCTCGACCGCCTCGCCCGGCTGGACCAGCACCGTGTCGGCGAAATGGCGCGGCAGGCGGTCGAGGCTCGAACTCACCACCTCGAAGGCGTGGCCGTGCAGGTGCACGGGATGGGGAAAGCGCGTCTCGTTCCTGATCTCGACGCGACAGGAGCGGCCGGTCGTCATGCGGGCCAGCGGCGGGGGAAGGTTCCGCCGGTTGCCCGCCGGCCAGGATTCGGCGTCGATCCCCCAATAGGTCGTCGAGCCGACGCACAGGCTGTCGATCAGCGCCTTGGCCAGCGGGTCGTCGGCCGGCAGTGCGAGGTTCTTCACCGCCGCGTCGGTCGCCTGCTGGAGCGTGAAGGAGAAGCGCGCCGCCTTCTTCATGTCCGGGCGCGGCAGCTCGGGTTTCGGCAGCGCCAGCGGCCCCTTGCGGGGTTTTGCCGCCTGCCCCTCGGTGCGGATGGCGGCGAAATGATAGATGTCGGAGGCGCGATAATCGCCCACCGTCACCGTCCCGCCGTCCGCCGGCATGCGCACGTCGAGGTCGATGCGCTGGGCCGGGCCCATGCGCCAGATGCCGTCCGGCAGGTCGTCGAGCCGCACGGGCTTCAGCGCGTGGCCGTCGACGGCGATGAGCCAGGCTTCGAAGCCCTCCGCCTCACCCCCTTCGACGCCGATATCCATGATGCGGGTCGAATCGAGATTGAGGATGCGCAGGCGCGCATGCCCGCCGGCCGGAGCCGTCAGCTCCACCGAGGCGGCGCCGTTCACCGTGCGGGTGGCGCCGAAAGTGCCGGCCTTGGAGGCGCCGTCAGGCTCGGTGAGCGGCAGGAAGGAGCCATCCTCCGCCAGCCGCCAGTCCTTGAGGCAGAGCACGTGCTCGGCGTCGAAAGCGGGATCGCGCGGGTCCTCCACGACCAGCACGCCGGCGAGACCCTTGCCCGCCTGCCCGGTCTCGTCGCAATGGGGATGGAAGAAGAAGGTGCCGGGGTCGTCGAGCGGCAGCAGATAGGTGAAGCGCCCGCCCGGCTGCACGAGAGGTTGCGTCAGCGTGGGCACGCCATCGAACTCGTTCGGCATGCGGATGCCGTGGAAATGCAGCGTCGAGCCCTCGTCGAGGCCGTTGACGAACTCGGCCTTCAGCCGCGTGCCGCGCGGCACGCGCAACGTCTGGAAAGGCACCCCGTCATAGGCGAGGATGCGGGTCGCCGGGCCGTCTGGACCGAGCAGCTTCAGCTCGGTCTCGCCGGCGCCCAGCGTCACCGTGCGCGTCGGCTCGAAGGGCGCGGCCGCACGGGCCTGCCCGGTACGGGTCGGCCCCAGCAGGACCAGCCCGCCGAGCGCCGCGCCCGCGCCGAGGAAGGCGCGGCGCGAGAGTCCCGCGCCGCTGTTCGTCATCTCGGTCTCACTCGCCGACCTTGGAGGGATCGTCGAGGCTGTCCGAGCCCTCGACCTTGATCTTCAGCTTGAGCGCGGCGACCACGCCTTCGATGGCGCGGGTCTGGGCGACGAGCGAATCGACGCCCTTCTGCACCAGCGCGTTGCCCTCGGCATTGCCCTCGCCGATCATCTGGTCGTAGGCCTGCTTGCCGCTGTCGCCCTCGTCCTTGATCGCCTTCAGCGCGGCGAGCGCGGCGTCGATCTTGGCCTCGGCCTCCTCGGCGGCCTTGGGCGCCTTCGCGGCGGCATAGGCGGCGACCGACGCGCCCTCGACCACCGAGCCGTCCACGCGGGCATACTTGCCGCGGTAGATCGAGGCGATGCCCAGCTCGTCGTAATAATGCGAGTTGAAGGTGTTGTCGGAGAAGCAGTCATGCTCCTCCTCGGGGTCGTGCAGGATGAGGCCGAGCTTCATGCGCTCGCCCGCCAGCTCGCCATAGGAGAGCGAGCCGAGGCCGGTGAGAATGGTGCCGAGCGCGGCCTTCTCCTTCTGCTTCAGCACGTTCGCGCGCGCCTTGCCCTTCGGCCCCCACCACTTGGCCATGTCTTCAAGGTCGGCGACCAGAAGGTCGGTCGCGGCCTTGAGATAGGCGGCGCGGCGCTCGCAATTGCCGCCGGTGCAGTTCGAGGTCGAGTAGTCGGTGACGGGGCGCTTGCCGGCGCCCGGCCCCGTGCCGTTGAGGTCCTGGCCCCACAGCAAAAATTCGATCGCGTGGTAGCCGATGGCCACGTTCGACTCGACGCCGCCGGCCTCCTGGAGGCTGTCGAGCAGCTTCGGGGTGATCTTGGTGGCGTCGATGGTCTTCTTGCCGACGCGGATCTTGGTGTTGGCGATCACGTTGGCGGTGTAGAGCGGGTTCTCGTCCGAGCTATCGCCATAGCTCTTGTCCACGTAGTCGATCAGCCCCTCGTCGAGCGGCCAGGCGTTCACGCGGCCCTCCCACTCGTCAACGATGGCGTTGCCGAAGCGGAAGCCTTCGGTCTGCTGGTAGGGCACGCGGGCCGCCTTCCAGGCGGCCTTGGCCTTGTCGAGATTGGCATCGGTCGGCTCGGCGATCAGCGCGTCGACGGCGGCCTGCAGCGCCTTGGCGGTCGACAGGCTGTCGCCATACATCGCCTCTGCGATGTTCGCGTACGTCACGGCGATGTCGCGGACCTTCGGCGCCGCGCTTTCCGCGAAGGCCGGCGCGGCGGCGAAGCCCGCCCCCAGCACGAGAGCCGCGGCCAACGGCCCGGCGAACAGTGATCTGGCTCGCATGGATTGTCTCCTCCCACCGCCCGAGCGGCTCATAGCGGGAGACTCCTACGCCAGTGGTATAAGACGTCGCAAGTCTTCATCATTACTTTAGAATGATTTTACATTGCGCAATCATTCATTCGCCAAGATGCATTCATGTAAATCCGCATCAATACTGGCAGCACCGGCCCCGGTCATGACGTTGCGTCAAGCAACGGTTGCAGCGCCTCGGCGAGCTCCGCCTCGCTGACGGTCGCCAGCGGCTTCATGAGCTTGGCCGCCTCGGTGCGCCGGCCCGGCCGCATCACCAGCACCACCGTCTCGGCGCCGCCGCAGGCCGGGTCGCCACAGGCGATCTCGCTGATGGAAATGGTGGTTTCCTCGCCGACGCCGAGCAGGGCGCGCGCCCGCGCCGCCAGCTCACGGGCAGCGTCCGGCGCCGCCTCGGCGGCCGCTCCCCGGCGAAAGAACAGACGTGCCATGGCTCTCCTCGCGCATCGCGCCGCGTGCCCCGCCCACAAGGAGGTAAGCCCGGCGCCCCCGGCGTGCAAGACGCCGCAACGGCGCGCCGACACGCTCAAGTAAAAACTGACGCATTTAGTTTAGAACTGTAATAATATCGGAAGATAATCGTTGTCGACCGCCTGAACTGCGCGTATTCATCTCGCCAACGCCGATGGCGAGCCACGAATACCATCTCATGGCCGCGCCACTCCTCGGCAAACCGTTCGCGAGGCCGTTTTCCCGGCAGGTCTCGTGAACCGCGCGGGACGACGGCACGCGCTCCCTCAGCCGTCGTCCCGCGCCATCCCTTCCCCATCCGACACGGTATCCGCCGCCGACCACGGCCCCTCCCAGCGCTCCGGCGCGGGCAGGCCGAGGTGTTCCAGCATGCCGCAGGCGGCGGCGAAGCCGGTGGCGAAGCAGGCCTGCAGCAGATAGCCGCCGGTCGGTGCCTCCCAATCCACCATCTCGCCGGCGACGAAGACGCTCGGCCGCACCTTCAGCATCAGCCCGGCGTCGATGTTCGCGCGCGTCACGCCGCCGGCGGAGGAGATGGCGCGCTCCAGCGGCGCCATGCCGGTCGCCGTCAGCGCCACCGCCTTGATGCGCCGCGCGAGTTCCCCCGGCGTACCGGGCAGCGGCCCGGCCTCGCGCAGCAGGCCGGCGGCGACGGGCGAGAGCCCGGCCTTGCGCAGCCGGTTGGCGGTCGACTCGCCCTTGCGGGTGCTCGCGAGGCGTTCGGCCAGCGCCTCGCCGCTCATGTCGGGACGCAGGTCGACGGTCAGCGTCGTCCGCCCCTCTCGCGCGATGGCCTCGCGCAGCCGGGCGGAGAGCGCATAGACCGCACCGCCCTCCAGCCCCTCGCCGTCGATCATCGCCTCGCCGCGCACGGTGACGCCGTCGACGGCAAGCGCGATGCGCTTGAGCTGCTGTCCCTTGAAGCGCGTGCGGAACGACTCCGTCCACGCGATACGCACCCCGCTATTGGCCGGGCGCAGCGGCGCCACCTCGACGCCCTGCGCGCGCAGCAGTTCCACCCAGCCGCCGTCGCTGCCGAGGCGTGGCCAGCTCGCCCCGCCCAGCGCCATAAGCACGGCGTCGGCTGTCACCTGCCGCTCGCCCTCCGGCGTCTCGAAGCGCAGCGCGCCGGCGTCGGTCCAGCCTAGCCAGCGATGGCGGCTCGTCAGCGTGACGCCGAGCGCGTCGAGCCGGGCCAGCCACGCGCGCAGCAGCGGCGAGGCCTTGAAGCTCCGGGGGAAGACGCGGCCGGAGGAGCCGACAAAGGTCGGCTCGCCGAGCCCTTCCGCGAAGGCGCGCAGCCGAGCCGGCGGAAAGGCGTCGAGGAAGGGCGCCAGCCAGTCCGCCGCCGCTCCGTAGCGGGCGAGGAAGGACGGGCGCGGCTCGGAATGGGTGAGGTTAAGCCCGCCGCGGCCGGCGATCAGCAGCTTGCGCGCCGGCGACGCCATCCGCTCGTAGATTGTGACCCGGCAGCCGGCGCGCGCCAGCACTTCAGCGGCGACCAGCCCCGCCGGCCCGGCGCCGATGATGGCGATACGGGGATTTCGCGAGTCGCTGCCGGGGTTTGCACTCACCGGCTGACAATCCGATTCCGCACGCCCGTCGGGGAAAAGGCGGCGCGCCGACAAGGCTTTAGCCGCGAAAGGCACGATCCTGATTCCGGCGGCGGCACGACGCGCCGTACCGTCTTGCCGGACGCCTCAGTGCTTTCGCGACCTGATTCCGAAACAGCGTTCAACCGCCTGATCCTCAACCGATTTCCGGCGACGCGACATCGCAGATGCGCAGGCTGGTCTGGGTGCGGCCCTGCCAGGAGTCGAGATCGAGCGTGCCGGCGACGTGCACCTGCTGTCCGCGCGCCGCCATCAGCGCCTGCCCGAGCGGCGCGTTCGCCGCCCGGAAGGCGACGGCCGAGATCACCGCCCCGTCCGAACCGCGCAGCCGCACCCGCACCTGATCGGCGCTGCCGGCCTCCGCATAGACCACGCGATGCGCCGGGAAGGCGAAGATGGGCTGCGGGTTGCCGGCGCCGAACGGGCCCGCCCGCTCGATCAGCTCGACCAGATCGGGCGTCGCACCGGCGGCGGAAAGCGCGCCGTCGATCACCGTCTCGTCCACCGCCCGCGCGTCCTCGACCGCGCTGGTGAGCGCCTCCTCGAGATAGGCACGCAGCTCGCCGAGCCGCTCGCGTGCGATGGTAAGCCCCGCTGCCATGGCATGGCCGCCGCCCTTCACGAGCAGGCCGCGCTCCACGGCCCCGCGCACCGCGCGCCCGACATCGACGCCGGGGATGGAGCGCGCCGAGCCCGAGCCGGTCTCGCCGGTGAAGGCGATGGCGAAGGCGGGCCGGCCGAACTTCTCCTTCAGCCGCGCGGCGACAAGGCCGACGACGCCGGGGTGCCAGCCCTGCCCGCTGGAGAGGATCACCGCGCCCTCCCCGGCATGGCCCAGCGCGGCCTCGGCTTCGGCTTCCGCCTGCGCGACGATGGCGCGCTCCACCTGCTGGCGCTCGCTGTTGAGCCGGTCGAGCTCGGCGGCGATGGCATGTGCCTCGATGGGATCGCGGGTGAGCAGCAGCCTTGTGCCGAGTGCCGCGTCGCCGATGCGTCCGCCGGCATTGATGCGTGGACCGAGCAGGAAGCCGAGATGCCACGCCTTGGGCGGGCCGGAGAGCCGCGCGGCGTCCATCAGCGCCGTCAGCCCCGGCCGCTGGCGCTTTCGGAGCTGGATCAGCCCCTTGGTGACATAGGCGCGGTTGAGCCCCAGCAGCGGCACCACATCCGCCACCGTGCCGAGCGCCACCAGGTCGAGGGCGGCGAGCAGGTCCGGTTCGGGCCGCGCGTCGCTCCACCAGCCGCGCCGGCGCAGCTCGCGCGACAGGCCGACCGCCACCACGAAGACGAGGCCGGCGGCGCACAGATGGCCGAGGCCGGAAAGGTCGTCCACGCGGTTCGGGTTCACCAGCGCCGCCACTTCCGGCAGCGCCTCGCCGGCCTGATGATGGTCGATGACCACCACGTCCATGCCGAGTTCGCGCGCCCGCGCGAAAGGCTCGAAGCTCATCGTGCCACAGTCGACCGTCACCAGCAGCCGCGCGCCCTGCGCCGCCAGCCCCTCTATGGCGGGAATGTTCGGGCCATAGCCCTCGAAGATGCGGTCGGGGATGTAGAAAGCCGGGTCCAGCCCGCCGGCGCGCAGCACCTCGACCAGCAGCGCCGTCGAGGTCGCCCCGTCGACGTCGTAGTCGCCGAACACCGCCACCTGCTCGCCGCCGGTCACCGCGTCGGCGAGGCGGGCGACCAGCGGCCCCATGTCGGTCAGCGTGTCGGGGTCCGGCAGCAGGCGCTTCACCGTCGGGTCGAGCCACGCCTCCACCTCGTCGAGCGCGACGCCCCGCCCGGCCAGCACGCGGGCGAGGATTTCCGGCACGCCGAAGCGCTGCGCCATGGCGAGCGTCGCCTGCGCACCGCGCACGTCGAGGCGCTCGCGCCAGAAGCGGCCGGTGGCCGAGCGGGCGACGCCGAGAAAGGGGCGCGGCGGCGGGGCGGCAGTGGGAAGGACGAGACTCATGTCCCGCAGGATAAGCCCCAAGCGCGCCCCCGCGTCGAGTCGTCAGGCGCGAAGGACGGCGCCGGCATGGTCATCGCTCCGTCATCGCTCCGTAGCGCGGCCGACATGCCGGAGGGTCAGGAAGGCGGCTCGGCTCAACCGACTTCCCCCGAACGGAGAACCGCCATGGCCCGTCCCTCCCTCCGCCATTGTCTGCTGGCGAGCGCCGCGCTCGCGCTCAGTGCGCTGGCCGGCACCGCCGCCCGCGCGCAGGACGCCTATCCCGCCACGCTCGTCGGCCACGCCGTACTGCCGGCCGAGAGCTTCATCGAGATGCCGGCCGATGCGCCCGAAGACCTCAAGACCTCCGGCAAGTTCACCACCGGCAAGCGCGTCGATGCCCTCGGCACCGTCGAGGGCAGGTCGGGCGGGCGCCCGACCGGCGTGTTCCTGCCGTTCAAGGGCCAACCGGTCCAGGGGCATTCCGGCATCAAGGTCATGCCGGACGGCAGCTTCTGGATCCTCACCGACAACGGCTTCGGCTCCAAGGCCAACAGCCCGGACGCGGCGCTGTTCCTGCGTCACTACAAGGTCGACTGGGCGACCGGCACGTTCGAACCGGTGGAAACCGTGTTCCTGACCGACCCCGACAAGAAGGTGCCGTTCCGCATCGTTCACGAAGGCACCGCCCGGCGCTACCTGACCGGCGCCGACTTCGACCTTGAGAGCTTCCAGATGATCGGCGACTCGATCTGGATCGGCGAGGAGTTCGGTCCGTTCCTGATCAAGGCCGACAAGAGCGGCAAGGTTCTTGGCGTGTTCGAGACCGTGGCCGGCGAAACGCCGGTGCGCTCGCCCGACAGCCCTTCCGTTGCCTCCGCTGCGACCCCGGACGCGCCGGCGGCTTTCAATGCCCGCCGCTCCAAGGGCTTCGAGGGCATGGCCGGCTCGAAGGACGGCAAGTTCCTCTATCCGCTGCTCGAAGGTCCGCTCTGGGACACAGCCAAGAAGGACTGGCAGAAGACCGCCGAAGGCAAGGAATATCTCCAGATCCTCGAATTCGACGTCGCGAACGAGAAGTGGACCGGCCGCTCCTGGCAGTACGTGCTTGAGCAGAACGGCAACGCCATCGGTGACTTCAACATGATCGACGCCACCACCGGCCTGATCATCGAGCGCGACAATGGCGAAGGCACGCCTGACAAGGCCTGTCCGCAGGGCGAGAAGCGTCCCGACTGCTTCCACGACCTTGCCAAGTTCAAGCGCATCACCAAGATCGAGATGACCGACGCCAATGTCGGCCAGCCGGTGCGCAAGATCGGCCATATCGACCTGATGAAGATCGCCGACCCGGACAAGAAGGCGCGCAAGCCGCTCAATGACGGCGTGCTGACCTTCCCCTTCTTCACCATCGAGAATGTCGACGTGGTGGATGCGACGCACATCGTCGTCGGCAACGACAACAATCTGCCCTTCTCGTCCAGCCGCGACCCGACGAAGGCCGACGACAACGAGCTGATCCTGCTGGAAGTCGGCGAGTTCCTGAAGGCGAAGTGAGTCGCATGGCCGGGCGGGCGGGGCAAACGCCCTGCCCGCTCACGCCACCCGCTCACGCCGTGTCGGGCAGCGTCGGGTTCGACAGGTCGCGCGCCGGCTTGCGCAGGATCAGCGCGACGCCCGCCACCATCACCAGCGCGCCGATGATCTTCACCGGCGAGGGATCATCGCCGATCAGCACGATGCCGAACAGCACGGTCAGCAGCGGGTTCAGCATCGAATAGGGCACCACCACGCTGATCGGATGGCGCTGCAGCAGCCAGTACCAGATGCCATAGCCGATGATCGACGAACCTATGGCGCTGTAGGCGACGCAGAACCAGCCGTGCCACCCAGCCGAGCCGAGCGAGGCCCACTGGCCCCTCTCGAACAGCCATGACGCGGCGAGAAGCTGGGGCACAGCGAAAAGCGACGACCAGCCCATCATCGTCATCGGCTTGACCTCGGTGACGCCCTTCACGATCAGGTTCGTCACCGCCCAGCCGGTGGCGCTCATCAAGAGCAATGCCAGCGGCAGCGGGGCGGGCATGGTCGGCCCGATGGCCAGGATGGCGATGCCCGCCACAGAGACGACAAGGCCGGCCAAGCGCACGAGGCCGAGCGGCTCGCGCAACAACAGGCAGGCGAGCAGCGTCGCGATGGGCGCGCCGAGCTGGATGATGACCGCGCTGGTCCCGGCCTCGGCGTGCGGCAGCGCCGCGAAGAGCAGGCCGAAATGCAGCGCGCCGAAGGTGAAGGACACCAGCAGCACGCAGGGCAGCAGCCGGACGGGCACGCGCGTGAACGGCACGATGATCGCGGCCACCAGCACGAAGCGCAGCGCGCTCATGAAGAGCGGCGGAATCTCAGCAATACCGAGCTTCACCACGATCATGTTGAGCGCCCACACGCAGATCACGGTGAGGACGAGCAGCTTGTCCCTGAACGGCATGGAGAACCAGGAATGGGTAGGGGCACACGAGGGCGGCGCGAGGCGGGCGCGCATCGGCCCGGCGCTGATAGCCTCGCCCGGCGTAGCTGCCTAGGGGGTCGGACGCCGGCCAGCCCTGCGGGTCGAACATGACGCAGGCGTACGGGTTCGCCCGTTCGCGCATCGGCTTCCAGCGCCCTTGCGCGCCCGCGTCCGCCCTTTATGGTGCGCGCCCATGCTGAACCTGTCCCTGCTCGGCCGGCTCGCCTTCCAGCACGCCGCCCCCACCAAGCCCGCTCTGCCGCCCGGCCGGCACGATCTCGGCCTGTTCGACACGCGCGACTATGTGCTGATCGTGCCGGAAGGCATCGATCCCGCGCGCCCGACGCCGCTGGCGGTGCTGTTTCACGGCGGCGGCGGCTCGGCTGAGAAGATCATGCCGATCCTGCGCCCCCATGCCGAGGCGCGCGGCTTCCTGCTGCTGGTTCCGCAGTCGCTGTTCCCGACCTGGGACATCGTGATCGCCGGCAACGGGCCGGACCTCGAACGGCTCGACGCGGGGCTCGCCGAGGTGGCCGCGCGCTTCACGCTCGACCCCGGCCATCTCGCCTTCGCCGGCCATTCGGACGGCGGCAGCTACTCGCTCTCCACCGGGCTCAGCAATGGGCACATCGTCACCCACATCCTCGCCTTCTCCGCCGGCTTCATGACGGTGCTGGCGCAGGAGGGCTCGCCCAAGGTGTTCATCGCCCACGGCCAGAACGACACACAGACCCCGATCGCCACCGCCGGCCGCTCGCACGCCGCCAAGCTGCGCCCGGCCGGCTACGAGCTGACCTATGTCGAGCACCCCGGCCCGCACGCTTCTCAACCCGACATGATGAAGCTCGGGGTGGACTATTTCCTGAGGGACCTTGCGAAGGCGGGGTAGTGGAACCGTGTCCCGGATAAGCCGCGCGCCGCGCGGCGGCGATCCGGGACCCGGGAGAAAACAGCGCGCAGCGACTGAACTGCCTCGTCTGAGCAGACAGCCCCACCGAGGTTTAGCCGAAGAGTCGGGCGCTGGATCCCGGCACGGCGCTCCGGCTGTGCCTTCGCTGGGCCGGGACACGGTTCCTCGCCGCCGCAATGAAAAAGGCCGGCGCGAAGCCGGCCTTTCCGTGATCGCGTCCGTGCAACGGCGCCTCAGGCAACCTTCTTCACCGACTTGGCGATCTCGGCGACTTCCGCTTCGTACTTGGCGACGAGGGCGGCGAACTCGGCCGGCGATGCGCGCAGCGCGCCCTTGGTGTCGGACGACCAGGTGGTGTTGCGCAGCGTGAAAGTGGTGGTCGCCGAGGAGCCGAACTTCTTCGAAAAGGCCACGCTCAACTTGAACGGGATCGGCTCGGAGGCGAGATAGCTGGTGGTCGGGTGCTCCTTCACGAAGGCCGTGTAGGTCTCGGCGACGGCCTTGTAGTCTTCGGCCGCGATGAGCGCGTCGATCTTCTCCAGCAGGGGAGGAAGCAGCGAATGAGGAGCGGGCATGGGTCGTTCCCTTGGCAATCGGTTTGGCGTTCTGGCGCGAGGCGAGCCGGACGGCCCGCAATCCCGTCGCCGCTCTGGTATACAGCACACCGGTCGCCTGCCAAAGCCCGGCGTGCGGAGAAGGCTCGTCGCCGCAGCTGTTAGCCGGCGAAATGAAAACGGGGCGCGAAGCGCCCCGTGAACAACGCCGTCATCCCGGCCGAAGCGAAGCGGAGAGCCGGAATCGCCTGCGGGATAATCTCCGCGCGATCCCGGATCGGCCTGCGGCCGTCCGGGATGACGTATGAGCCTCTGCCGTCCGCGTCTCAGCCGAGATGGAACTTGGAGAGATCGCGGTGCTCGGCCTCGATCCAGCGCACCGTGCCGGTGGCCGAGCGCATGACGACGGTGTGGGTCTTCACCACGCCCTTGTCGTACTTCACGCCCTTCAGCAAATTGCCCGTGGTCACGCCGGTCGCCGCGATCAGGCAGTCGCCGCGCACCATGTCGGTGATGGTGTAGATCTTCTTCGGATCGGAGACGCCCATCTTCTTGGCGCGCTCGCGCTTGGCCTCGCTGTCGAGGATCAGGCGGGTGTACATCTCGCCGCCGATGCAGCGCAGCGCCGCCGCTGCCAGCACGCCCTCGGGCGCACCGCCGGTGCCGAGATAGATATCGACGCCGGTCTCTTCCGGGTTGGTGGTGTGGATCACGCCGGCGACGTCGCCGTCGGTGATCAGCTGCACCGCCGCGCCGGTCTTGCGCACCGCCTCGATGATGGCGGCGTGACGCGGCCGGTCGAGGATCAGCGCGGTGATCTCGGCCGGCTTCACGCCCTTGGCCTTGGCCAGCGAGTGGATGTTTTCCTCAGGGCTGGCGTCTATGTCGATGGTGCCCTTGGAATAGCCCGGCCCGATGGCGATCTTCTCCATGTAGACGTCGGGCGCGTAAAGCAGCGTGCCGCCCTCGGCCATCGCCATAACGGCAATGGAGCCGGGCATGTTCTTGGCGCAGAGCGTGGTGCCTTCCAGCGGGTCGACGGCGATGTCGACGGCCGGGCCCTTGCCGGTGCCGACCTCCTCGCCGATGAACAGCATCGGCGCTTCGTCGCGCTCGCCCTCGCCGATGACGATGCGGCCGGCGATGGGCAGGCGGTTCAGCTCGCGGCGCATGGCGTCGACCGCCGCCTTGTCCGCCGCCTTCTCGTCGCCGCGCCCGCGCAGGCTCGCCGACGCAACCGCCGCGCGCTCGGTGACACGCACCAGCTCCAGCGTCAGGATGCGTTCGAGCGCCTGGCCCGCCTTGACCGTGATTTCCGCCATCGTCCCAGCCCTCAGTCCTTCTCGATCCGTATCACCTGCGGGGGCGACGCGATCACGCCATCGAGGTCGATGGCCGCGATCGCGCGGCGTACCGCGTCCTCGTTGGTGGCGTAGGTGATCAGCACCACGGGTGCCGGATCCTCCGCGCTCTCCGCGCGCTCCCCGCCATGGGGCCGACCGCGCCGGTGCTGCATTATGGACTCGAGCGAAATGTTCTGCTCGGCCATATGGCGGGCAATGGCTGCCGCCGTTCCGGGCCGGTCAACAGCCGCAAGGCGGATATAATACCCACCTTCATGACGCTGGATTGCGGCCTTCTCCGCCGCGCGCAGGGTTTCCGCGCGCCGGCCGAAAGGTGCGCCGCCTCGCCCGGCCGCTATATCGCAGAGGTCCGCGACGACCGCCGAGGCGGTCGCATCGCCGCCGGCACCCGGCCCGACGAGGGTCAGCGCCACCGCGTCGCCGTCGATCGCCACCGCATTGGTCACGCCGGAGACCTGCGCGATTGGCCAATGTTTAGGCACCATGGTCGGGTGCACGCGCAGTTCCACCGCCCCGCCGGTGCGGGCGGCGACGCCGAGCAGCTTGATGCGGTAGCCGAGCTCGTCCGCCGCCTCGATGTCGGCGAGCGTGATCGAGCGGATACCCTCGATGTGGATAGCGTCCGGGTCCGGCTGCACGCCGAAGGCGAGCGAGGCAAGCAGCGCCAGCTTGTGCGCGGTGTCGAAGCCGTCGACGTCGAAGGTCGGGTCGGCCTCGGCGTAGCCGAGCTGCTGGGCCTGATCGAGACAGGTGTCGAAAGAAAGCCCCTCCTCCTGCATCCGCGTCAGGATGTAGTTGCAGGTCCCGTTGAGGATGCCGGAGACGCGGTTGAGCTCGTTGCCGAGCAGCGCCTCGCGCAGCGTCTTGATGACCGGGATGCCGCCGGCGACCGCCGCCTCGAAATGGATGCCGACACCCGCGGCCTCGGCGGCGCGGGCGAGGTCGACGCCGTGATGGGCGAGCAGGGCCTTGTTGGCGGTGACGACATCGTGCCCGGCCGTAATGGCGGCCTCGACGGCCGCCTTGGCGACGCCCTCCGGTCCGCCGATCAGCTCGACGAAGACGTCGATATCGGGATCGCGCGCCAGCTCCACCGCGTCGGTGAACCAGCGCACGCCGGAGAGGTCGCAGTCGCGGTTGCGATTGCGGTCGCGGGCGCTCACCGCCACCACCTCGACCGGACGGCCGATCCGCGCCGCGATCTCATCCTTGCGGCGGGCGATCATGCGCACCACGCCCGCGCCGACCGTACCGAGGCCGGCGATGCCAATTTTCAGAGGCGGCGCCATCAATGTGTCCGAACTCAACAGAAAGCCAGGAAGCGGCGCCGCCCGGGAAAGCGGTCAGCGCGCCGCAGCGAGAGGGACGACGTTGTGCAATGTTTCGGCGCCCGTTTCAAGGAAGCGGCGGACATTGCGCGCGGCCTGGCGGATGCGCTGCTCATTCTCCACAAGCGCGATGCGCACATAGTCGTCGCCGTGCTCGCCGAAGCCCACGCCCGGCGCCACCGCGACATCCGCCTTCTCGATCAGCAGCTTGGAGAATTCGAGGCTGCCGAGATTGCGGAACTTCTCGGGGATCGGCGCCCAGGCGAACATCGAGGCCGTCGGCACGGGGATCTCCCAGCCGGCCTTGCCGAAGCTGTCGACCAGCGCGTCGCGGCGCTTCTTGTAGACCGCGCGCATGTCGGCGATGCAGTCCTGCGGGCCGTTCAGCGCGGCGGTGGCCGCCACCTGGATCGGGGTGTAGGCGCCATAATCGAGATAGGACTTCACCCGCGCCAGCGCCGCGATGAGCCGCTCGTTGCCGACCGCGAAGCCCATGCGCCAGCCGGCCATGGAGAAGGTCTTGGACATGGAGGTGAACTCCACCGTCACATCCATGGCGCCCGGCACCTGCAGCACCGAGGGCGGCGGGTTGTCGTCGAAATAGACCTCGGAATAGGCGAGATCGGACAGCACGATCAGGTCGTGCTTCTTCGCGAAGGCGACCACGTCGCGGTAGAAATCGAGATCGGCGACCTGCGCGGTCGGGTTGGACGGGTAGCAGAGCACGAGCGCCAGCGGCGAGGGAATCGAATGCGCCACCGCGCGCTCCAGCGCGTGGAAGAATTCCGGCCCCGGCTCGCAGGGCACCGAGCGGATCGCCGCGCCGGCCATGAGGAAGCCGAAGGCGTGGATGGGATAGCTCGGGTTCGGCACCAGGATCACGTCGCCGGGGGCGGTGATCGCCTGCGCCATATTGGCGAAGCCTTCCTTCGAGCCCAGCGTCGCGACCACCTGCGTGTCGGGGTTCAGCTTCACGCCGAAGCGGCGTTCATAATAGGCCGCCTGCGCGCGGCGCAGACCCGGAATGCCCTTGGAAGCCGAGTAACGGTCGGTGCGCGGCCGGCCGATAGTGTCCTTCAGCTTGTCGACCACATGAGCGGGGGCATCGAGATCCGGGTTGCCCATGCCGAGGTCCACGATGTCGGCGCCGCCGTTGCGGGCGGTAGCCTTCACGCGGTTCACCTGCTCGAAAACATAGGGGGGCAGCCGGCGGATTCGATGGAAATCGGTCATGGGTCTCAAGCTCCAGGCCGCCCCTTTTCTCCCGGGGCCGGCATCATGGGCGCTTCATATCACCGTTCGAGCGCCCGCACATCGACCGATGTCAGCCTAAAGGGGCAGAAGAATGGTGCCTGCGCGGGCGCGACGAAGGCTACTGGTCCTGCTCCAGTTCGCGGACCGTCTTCGCCTCGCGCTCGCGGGCGAGCGTCTCCAGATTCTGCTGCAGCTTGGCCGCTTCGTCGGTGGTCAGTGTCGGACGGTCGCCGACCGTGGCGGGCGCGCCGAAGGACGGATAGGTCTTTTCCGCCTCCTTCTGGCGGCCCTTGGGCGCGGGTGCCGCACGCGACGTCGCGTCGCTGCGCCGGCCGGTAGAGGAGGCCGTCGCCGGAGCGGAATCGGTGGGCGGTGTGGGACTCGCCACGTTGGCGGTCTGCGCCGTGTGAGACACGGGCTGCGACGCGAGCGGCGCGGTCTCCACGGAGGAAGTGGCGGGCGCGGCCGGGCTCTCGCCCTCCGCGACGGCGGCGTCGAGCGCCTCGCCGGTCACGATGCCCGAGGGGCCGCCGGACGCCGCGCAGCCGGCCAGCAGAAGCGCCAGCATCAGCACTCCGACCCCGGCTCCCACGCTGCCGTTCTTCGTCCGCGACCCTGCTTTCACCCGACCTCCCGGCAACGCACTCCCTCCGGCCTGTTACGCACTCGCTAGCACCGGATGGCGCGTCTATTATGGCCACCTATGAACGTACCTACCCGCGGGGACAAGCGTTGAGCAATCGACGGATCAGCCGGAAGACGACCACGCCCGCGACGCCGGAGCCCGTCGCGCAGGCCACCACGCCTGCGCCCGCCGCGCCCAAGCGTGCCGCTGGAAAGGCCGCGCCCGCCCATCGCGCCAAGGCTTCCGTCGCGCCCACCGCACAAGAGACGCCACCTGCACCGAAGGCCGCGTCAAAAAGCACGCGCAGGAACGCTTCCCCGGCGAAAACGGACACGGGCAAACCCGCAGCACCGAAGCCCGTGGCGGCAAAGCCCGCCGCAACCAAATCCGCAGCGGCCAAGCCCGCAGCGGCAAAGCCGGCTGCCAAGATGCCATTGACGGCCAAGCCCGCCCCCCTCTCCCGCGCGGACGCCAAGCGGAGCGGCAAAGCACCCGTGACATCGGCACCCATGGAATCGGCACCCGTGAAGCCGCCCCCTGTGAAGCCGGCCCCGGTGAAATCCGCCGCAAAGAAAGCGGCTACCGCCGATTCGCCGCCGACGACGGCCGCGCCGCCTGCCGCGCTACCTGCCGCGACGAAGACCCGCAGCGGCAAGCCCGGCATTTCCAGCGCCCGGCGGGCCGCCATCCGCGCCCGCCTCGGCGTCGCCACGCCGGCACCCGCCCCGGCTGCCGTGGCTCCGGCGCGTGCCGCCGAACCGGTCGCCAAAGCCGCAAAGCCGGCCCCCGCGTCCGCCGCCAAAGCCGCCGCCATCGCCGAGCCGGCGCCTTCACGGCCCGAGATCGCACGCCCAGAGATCGCACAGCCCGAGATCGCACAGCCCGAGATCGCCCGGCCCGAACGCGCGGAGCCTGCCCCCGCTCCGGCCCCGCAGCCTGCCAAGGCGGCGGCTCCGACGGCCGACGCCGCTGCGCCCCGCCCCTCGCCCATCGACCTGGAGGCCTTCGCCGCCAATCTGGCGCGGATGATGGAGGAAGGCGGCCGCGCCATGGCCGCCTATCTGCGCCCGCGCGAGGACGGCCGCATCAAGGACGACGTGGCGGAAGACCTCGCCGACGTCGCCAAGACCGTCGGCAGCGTCGCCGAATACTGGCTCGCCGACCCCCAGCGCACGCTGGAGGCGCAGTCGCGCCTCATCGGCGGCTATCTCGAACTGTGGTCCTCTGCGCTCAAGAAGGCGAGCGGCAAGAAGACCCGCCCGGTGGTCGAGCCGGCCACCCGCGACAGCCGCTTCGCCGATCCGGAATGGAGCAGCAACCCGTTCTTCGACGCCATCAAGCAGGCCTATCTGCTCACCGCCAACTGGGCGGAGGAAATGGTGGAGAAGGCCGAGATAGAGCCGCACACCAAGCACAAGGCGGAGTTCTATGTGCGCCAGATCGCCGGCGCGGTCTCGCCCTCCAACTTCGTGCTGACCAATCCCGAGCTGCTGCGCACCACGCTCGCCACCAATGGCGACAATCTCGTGCGCGGCATGAAGATGCTGGCCGAGGACATCGAGGCCGGCGGCGGCGACCTGAAGATCCGCCAGACCGACAGCTCGAAGTTCCGCGTCGGCGAGAACCTCGCGGTCACGCCGGGCAAGGTGATCTTCCAGAACGAGCTGATGCAGCTCATCCAGTACGCGCCGCAGACCGAGAGCGTGCTGGCGACTCCTGTGGTGATCATCCCACCCTGGATCAACAAGTTCTATGTGCTCGACCTCACCGCCGAGAAGTCCTTCATCCGCTGGGCGGTGGCGAACGGGCTGACGGTGTTCGTGGTGTCCTGGGTCAATCCGGGACCCGAGCTCGCCCGCAAGGGCTTCGAGGACTACATGAAGGACGGCGTGCTGACCGCCTTCGACGTCGCCCGCAAGGCGGCCGGCACCCGGCATCTGCACGCGGTCGGCTATTGCGTCGGCGGTACCATGCTGGCGATGACGCTGGCCTGGCTGGCGGCGGCGGGCAAGGATGCCGGGGTGGCCAGCACCACCTTCCTCACCACGCAGGTCGACTTCACATATGCCGGCGACCTGAAGGTGTTCATCGATGAGGAACAGGTCGCCCATCTCGAACGCAAGATGCTGGAATCGGGCGTCATGGAAGGCCGCCAGATGGCGAACGCCTTCAACATGCTGCGCGCCAACGACCTGATCTGGCCCTATGTGGTGAACAACTATCTCAAGGGGCAGGCGCCGTTTCCGTTCGACATCCTCTACTGGAACGCGGATTCGACCCGGCTGCCGGCGGCCAACCATTCCTTCTATCTGCGCAACTGCTACCTCGATAACCGGCTGGCACAGGGCAGCCTGATGCTCGCCGGCAAGCTGCTGGACCTCAAGCGGATCGACATGCCGATCTACTCCGTGGCGACGCGCGAGGACCATATCGCGCCGGCGGCCTCGGTGTTCCTCGGCGTGCAGCTTCTCGGCAATCCCGGCCGCTTCGTGCTGGCCGGCTCGGGCCATATCGCCGGCGTCATCAACCCGCCGGCGCGCGGCAAGTACCAGTACTGGACCGGCGGCCCGGCGGAGGGGAAGCTGGAGGACTGGATCGCCGGGGCGCAGATGCATCCGGGCTCGTGGTGGCCGGACTGGCTCGACTGGATCGAGCAGCAGGACGGGCGCCGCGTGCCCGCGCGCATCCCCGGCGAGGGTCCCTACCCCGTCATCGAGGACGCGCCCGGCAGCTATGTGAAGGTGAAGGCATGAGCCGCCGCGTCGCCCGTGCGCTCGCCGCCGCCGCGCTCGGCCTGGCGCTGGCCGCAGCCCCGGCCCATGCCGCGAGCTTTGACTGCGGCAAGGCCGGCACGCCGGACGAGCGCGCCGTTTGCGCCGATCCCGCGCTCTCGGCGCTCGACAGCGAGATGGGCGGGCTGTGGTTCGCCTATTCCCGCCTGCCGATGCTGATGGGCGCGAATGGCGTGCGCCATGACGAGGCGCAGGACTTCCTCGCCGCGCGGACGGCCTGCGGCGCGGACAAGGCGTGCCTCGGGGCGCTCTATCGCGCCCGCATCGCCGCGCTGAAGCAGCAGATCACGGCCGCCATCGCCGCGCTGCCGCCGCTTTAGCGCTTCTGTCTCACGGGAACAGCGCGATCTGCTCCAGCCCCGTCGTCTCGGGATAGCCGAGCACGAGGTTCATGTTCTGCACCGCCTGGCCGGAGGCACCCTTGACGAGGTTGTCGGTCGTCGAGACGACGATCACCCGGTCGGGCGCGCGGTCCTGCACCACACCGATGAAGGTCATGTTGGAGCCCTTCACGAAGCGCGACTGCGGCACCTGGCCGAGCGGCAGCACATGCACGAAGGCCTCGCCACGATAGAAATCGGCCAGCACGCGGTGCACCCCCTCGGCGCCGACGCCGGCGCCGGTCTTCAGGTAGATGGTGGCGTAGATGCCCCGGCTCATCGGCACCAGATGCGGCGTGAAGCTCGGTGTGAGGCTGCGCCCGGCCGCCTTGGAGAATTCCTGGTCGAGCTCGGCCATGTGCCGGTGGCTGCCGACGCCATAGGCGTGCATGCCGTCCGTCACCTCGGTGTAGAGCAGGTTCTCCTTGGCCGCTCGGCCGGCGCCGGTGACGCCGCTCTTGGCGTCGACCACGATGCTGTCCGGCTCGATGGCGCCGGCCTCGATCAGCGGCACCACGGGCAGGATGGCGGTGGTGGTGTAGCAGCCGGGATTGGCGACGAGCCGCGCCTTGCGGATGTCGTCCCGGTACAGTTCGACGAGGCCGTAGACGGCCTCCTGCTGCAGTTCCAGAGCCTGGTGCGGGTGGCCGTACCAGCTCTCATAGGCGCCGGCGTCGCGCAACCGGAAGTCGGCGGAGAGATCGACCACCTTCACATGCGGCGCCGTCTCGAACACCTTCTTGATCACGAGCTGCGTGGTGCCGTGCGGCAGCGCGCAGAAGACGAGGTCGACCCCGTTCCACTGCACCTCGTCGATGGTGGTGAGCCGCGGCAGCGCGAAGGGCGCGAATTGCGGGAACACCTCGGCCATGGACTGGCCGGCCTTGCGGTCGGCGGTCAGCGCGACGATCTCCACGCGCGGATGGCGCAGCAGCAGGCGCACGAGTTCCGAGCCCGTATAGCCCGAGGCCCCGAGTATCGCGATCCGCGCATTGCTGTCCGTCATGGTGGCGACCCTTCCTGCTGACGCGCCGGCGGCCCGGATGGGGTCCGCGCGCGTGGACGTGCGGCATTACACCTTCCACATGTCCGGTGGAAGACGGCAGGGCTTCCCCGCACGCATGGCCGCCCCGCCCCGCGCGAGGGAACCGCCGGCCGCTTCCAAAGCTTCCCGTCCGGTTCCCCGGCAGAGGGGAAGACAGGAGCGAGAAATGATGCATCCGCTGACATGGTTCTCGATGGGCATGCAGATGGCGCGGCTCGGCGCCGACATGCAGGTGGTGATGGCCGAGCGCATGAGCCGCATGGCGCGCGGCGACACCGCCGCCGGCATGGAGGCGATGCGCATGGTGAGCGAGAAGGCGCTGGCGCTCGGCGAGGTCAATGCCCGCCTCATGGCTGCCGCCGCTTCGGGGCGGCTGGAGAAGGTCGGCCCCGAAATCGTCGGGCTCTACGGGCGCAAGGTGCGGGCGAACCGGCGGCGCCTGCAGCGCTAGCGTGGCGCTTGACATCGCCTCGCTGCGGGCCTCCATGTTCACGGAGCGTTCCGGTTTCGCGCCATGCCTGCCATAGTGCTATGGAACGCCGAATCGCCCCTTCCGAACGAGACGAGACCGCCCGCGCTCATGTCGAATTCCGACGACCTTTTCGCCGCCCCCACTTCGCCCCGCCCGATCCGCACACCGGCGCGGTCGCCTGCCTCGCGCGGCAGCATCCCCGGCGAAGGCACGCCCGGCGAGGCCGGCTACACCGCCGCCGACATCGAGGTGCTGGAAGGACTGGAGCCGGTGCGCCGGCGGCCGGGCATGTATATTGGCGGCACCGACGAGAAGGCGCTGCACCATCTCTTCGCCGAGGTGATCGACAACTGCATGGACGAGGCGGTGGCCGGCCATGCCAGCTTCATCGAGGTGGAGCTGACGGCCGACGGCTTCCTCACCGTGACCGACAACGGGCGCGGCATCCCCATCGAGCAGCACCCGAAATATCCCGGCAAGTCGGCGCTGGAGGTCATCCTCACCACGCTGCACGCCGGCGGCAAGTTCGACAGCAAGGTCTACGAGACTTCGGGCGGCCTGCACGGCGTCGGCGTTTCGGTCGTCAACGCGCTCTCCGACGTGCTGGAGGTCGAGGTGGCGCGCGGGCAGATGCTGTACCGCCAGACCTATTCGCGCGGAGCGCCGCAAGGGCCGATCCAGGAGGTCGGCCGGGTGCTGAACCGGCGGGGCACTCGGGTGCGCTTCCATCCCGACGCGCAGATCTTCGGCGAGGGCGCCCGGTTCAAGCCGGCGCGGATCTTCAAGATGGCCCGCTCCAAGGCCTATCTGTTCGGCGGCGTCGAGATACGCTGGAGTTGCGACCCGGCGCTGGTCGAGGGCAGCGACGTGCCGCCCAAGGCGGTGTTCCGCTTCCCCGGCGGCCTGAAGGACTATCTGGCCGCCGACCTGGAAGGCCACACGCTGGTCCATCCCGACATCTTCTCCGGCAAGACCCAGCGCCCCGGCGGGCACGGCTCGGCGGAATGGGCGGTGGCTTGGCTGGGCGATGCCGACGGCTCGGTCTCCTCCTACTGCAACACCATTCCGACCGCGGAGGGCGGCACCCATGAGAACGGCCTGCGCGCCGTTCTGCTCAAGGGTCTGCGCGACCATGCCGAGCGCACCGGCGGCGCCAAGCGCGCCGCCATCGTCACGGCGGACGACGTGATGGCCGGCTGCGCGGCCATGCTCTCGGTCTTCGTGCGCGAGCCGGAATTCCAGGGCCAGACCAAGGAGAAGCTGGCGACGGTGGAGGCTGCGCGCATCGTGGAGGGCGCGCTGCGCGACCCGTTCGACCATTGGCTCGCCGGCAACCCGGCGCAGGCCAGCCGCCTGCTTGACTGGGTGGTGGAGCGCGCCGAGGAGAGGCTGCGCCGCCGGCAGGAGAAGGAAATCTCCCGCAAGACCGCCGTGCGCAAGCTGCGCCTGCCCGGCAAGCTGGCGGACTGCTCGAACAATTCGGCGGCGGGGTCCGAACTCTTCATCGTCGAGGGCGATTCGGCCGGCGGCTCGGCCAAGCAGGCACGCGAACGCCAGAGCCAGGCGGTTCTCCCCCTGCGCGGGAAAATCCTCAACGTCGCCAGCGCCGGACGCGACAAGCTCGCGCAGAACCAGCAGCTCGGCGATCTCGTGCAGGCGCTCGGCGCCGGCACCGGCGCTCAGTACCGCGAGGAAGACCTGCGCTACGAGCGCGTGATCATCATGACCGACGCCGATGTCGACGGCGCGCACATCGCCTCGCTGCTCGTCACCTTCTTCTACCGGCAGATGCCGAAGCTGATCGAGAACGGCCATCTCTTCCTCGCCGTGCCGCCGCTCTATCGCATCAGCCAGGGCGCCAAGACGCTCTATGCGCGCGACGAGGCGCATCGCGACGAGCTTCTCAAGAAGGAGTTTTCCGGCCGCGGCAAGGTGGAGATCGGCCGATTCAAGGGCCTCGGCGAGATGATGCCCGCGCAGCTGAAGGAAACCACGATGAGCCGGAAGACGCGCACCCTGCTGCGCGTCACCGTGGCGGAAGCCGAGCGCGCCACCACCGCCGACATCGTGGAGCGGCTGATGGGCAACAAGCCGGAAAGCCGCTTCGCCTTCATCTCCGAACGCGCCGCCTTCGCCAGCGAGCAGTTGCTGGACATCTGACGCCCGGCGGGCGGGGTTTGGCCGGCGGCTTCACAGTGTCGCCAGCATCGCTTCGAAGCTCGGCAGCAGCACGGCGTTCCCATAGCGGCTCAGATGATCGCCGTCGAAGAAGAGTGGCCTGCCATCGGAGAAGGCACTGCACACGTCCCGCGGACATAGAACGGCAGACGGATTCCACACGACGATGGCTGGAACCGCTTCGACGAGTTTGTCGATTGCCTCGCGCGCGGGCAACGCCCGCTGCTCGAACTCGGCGCGGCCCAGATCGAAGCCGGGCCGGCAGGCCGGATTCGATGCGTTGAACCAGTCGGAGCAACGGAACGGGGCCGCCTTGAAAAGCGGCTTCGGCGCCTCGACGACGATCCTCACGCCCCGGGCGACGAGCGGTGCGAAAGTCTTTTCGGCCTCGGCAACCGCTCGCGAGCTCAATGGCTCACGTGGTTCGCTTTTCGACGAGGCATTTGCAGATCCTCGCCATTCCTCGGCAAACCGTGGGACACGTAACGAAGGCAGGAAGACGACATCTCCGGATTTCGCCCGGCTCGTCACATCTTCGACCGCGGCAGCCGCGAAGCGCGCGCACGCGACCGAGGCATCCGCGTTCGCAATGGTCATCCGGAAGAACGGACACCCGGACTTTCTGTAGATGGCGACTTCGTCGCCGGAATTCGCGACGACAGCGGCAAGGAGCGGCCGATACGCGATGGCGTGGGAGTCACCCAATACGTAAATGACCCGGCGAGAGACGCCTTTCGCACAATCCGCTGTCATTAGCAGCCGTTCGCCGCGGGCAAATGCCTCCTGCTCGGACTGCACGCCACATCCGTTCGCCGTATCGAGCGCCTTGATCGGGAGCCAGATATCCGCACGTCGCGTTTCGCTAAGAGACAGCCAGGACTTTGACTGGTTGATGCCGAACGTCACAGCGATGGCCGCGATCAGACCAAGCGCGCCGCCAGCCACGACCATGCCGCTCCGGCCCGATAGCCGGACCGACCGTCGGAACGGCTGCTCCACAAGATGATAGGTCGTAAGCGCGAAAAGAACGGTCATGGCGAGGCCGGACAGCTGTGAGGCGGCGGTGTCCAATCCGACGGTCCATTTCAGAAGCACAAATACCGGCCAATGCCAGAGGTAGAGTGAGTAAGACGTCCGCCCGACATACACGACGGGCCGCCACGAGAGGGCACGCGCCACGCCACAGTCGGGCCGCGCGGTGACAAAGCAGATGAGTGCCGCAGTCGCGGTCACCGGCAGCAACGCCCAGGGAAACGGAAAACGGGCCTCGTCGGCGAACAGGAAAGCCGCAGCGAGAGCCAGGAATGCCACCATGGCCCCCGCATCTGAGCCCCATGTCGGCAGTCGGCGAATCACGCCTGACCAGGCCACAACGGTGACGGCGAGGAGAACCCCCGCGCCCAGCTCCCAAAATCGCGAGAATATTAAATAGAATGCAGCGACTCTGTACCAATACGTTAGAATTATACATAAAATTATAGATAATAATGATAATACACAAAAGTATGAAAAAACGCGCCCTCTCCCATCAGTATTTTTTCGGGACACACACGCAAACCATAACAATGGAAATAAAATATAAAATTGCTCTTCTACAGCGAGAGACCACGTGTGAGTGAACGGATTCAATTCGACAGATGGGGAAAAATAATCATTACCTATGAATATAAGATATAAATTACTTAAACCGACGAGCGCCGCAATACCCGTCCTCTCGTTAGTCTGACTAAGAAAAACAACAGGAATCAATAACGCTGAAAATAAAGCGGTTACAAGCACACAACAGACGAGCGCCGGCACGATCCTCCGGATCCGTCGGGCGTAGAAAAAAGAGAAGAACTGGCCAATGCCATCGAACCGCACTGCCTTGACGGAGGCGGCAACGACAAATCCAGAAATGATGAAAAAGACATCGACACCAACGAAGCCGCCGGGAAGCCATCCTACACCGAGATGAAAGATAATGACGGAGAGAACCGCGACGGCGCGTAGCCCGTCGATCGCCGGAATATAGCCAAGCGGCAGCGCGTCTAGCTGCAGGCCCGAAAGCCAAAAACGAGGCAGCCTGAACGGCTGAAAAACACGCCAATCTGCCATGCAATGTGCCTTTTGAGGATCGAGCCGAGGCTTAAATAGCGGAGCGCCCGGTAATCCGCTGCGTCCGGACCAGAAGCCGCCAAATAATGCGGTCTCCTGAAGACTGTCCACTCCCGCGGCGCAGGCAAGCCCCGTGCCTTCGCCAGCGAGGAACTGCTGGATATTTGACGCCCGGCGGGCGGGTCGTCAGCCGGGGGGCGGCGGGGCGAAGTCGCGGTCGATGATCGCCCTCAGCGCCGGGCGGTAGCGCTCGTCCGCCACCTCCCATGCCGCCTCGCGCACCCGGCGCCCGCTGGCGCGCCGCGCCTCGGCGCTTGCCCCGCTCCACACGCCGTCGGCATGCTGACGGTAGACGCTCATCGGCCGGCGCATGTAGCCGAGCGGGCCGATGCGTTCGAGATGGAAGGCGAGGCCGAACTCGCTCAGCCGGTGGTCGTACAGCACCGGCGGCAGCGCCTGCACGAGGTCGGTGCGGAACATGCAGCACGAAAAATTGGCGATCAGGTTGAGCGTCGGCTCGGCGAGGAAATCGGCGCCGGTCAGCCGCTCGCGGCGCAGCCTGTCCTGCCGCTCCAGCGTGTGGCGCCCGCCCTGCCCGGCCGCCTCGACCTCGATGCGCGAGAACACCATGGAGCAGTCCGGGTTGGCGTCGAGAAAGGCCGATTGCCGCGCCAGCTTCTCACGGTCGTGCCAGAAATCGTCGCCCTCCAGCACCGCACAATAGGTGCCGTCGGCGGCGGCGAAGGCGCGCCGGTAATTCTCCGCGATGCCGCGATTGGTGCCGTCGCCGATCATGTGCACCAGCCAGGGGTATTTCGCGGCATAGGCGCGGGCGATCTCGGCGGTGCCGTCGGTCGAGCCGTCGTCGGCGACGATCACCTCGTGGTGGAAGTCGCCCTGCTGGGCCAGCACGCTGTCGAGCGCGCCGGTGATGAAGCCGGCCTGGTTGTAGCAGACGATCACACTGGTGATGGTCCGGCGCCCGCCATAGCGGCGCAGGATGCGCGTCAGCGGCGGGGGCAGCGGCTCCGAGGCGGTGATGCGAACATGACCGCCCGGCGGATCGTCGCGATAGGTCAGCAGCACCTCGTCGACGAAGACCGGAGGAAAGCGGTGGGCGAATTTGAGGATGAGGTCCCAGTCGCTCAGCCGGCGCAGCGTGACGTCGAAGCCGCCCAGTTCATGGAAGAGATCGATGTGATGGGCGTAGACGCCAAGGTCGATGAAATTGGCGCGCGCCAGCTCGGCGAGGTCGAAGGGCCGGCCCACCACGTCGGGCCAGCTCTCGCGGGCGAAGCAGCCATAGACCGCTCGCGCATGCGGATAGAAAGTGATGCGGCGGGCGAAGGCGTCGAGCAGGCCCGGCGCCAGGATGTTGTCGGAATCGGCATAGGCGATCCATGGATGGCGCGCCGCCGCCAGCGCCGCGTTGCGGGCCACTGCCACGCCGCCATTGGCCGGCAGCGGCAGATAGACGATACGCCCGCTCGCAAGCTCCGGCGCGTAGGCCGCGCGCAGCCAGTCGCCGGTGCCGTCGGTTGAGCCGTCGTCAACGACGATCAGCTCGAAGGCGCGATGCGTCTGCACCAGCACGGAGCGTATGCTCTCGTCGATCACCGCACGCCGGTTATAGGTCGGCATGATCACCGAGAAGGCGATGGCGCCGGTGCCCTCGCCCTCGCCCGGCGGGCGGATGCTGCGCCGCTCGTCGCGCCCCCAGTGGATGTAGTGGCGCAGCGGGTTGAGACTGGAAGCGGCGACATCGGGATGGGCGGCGAGATAATGCACGCCATCGAAAAAGGGCGACGGGCTCAGCCCCTCGCGCCAGCCCGTGCGCAGATAGTGCTTGAGCGGGCGGCGGCCGGCCTCGCGGGCGAGACCGTCGCGCTGGCCGACATACCAGAGCGGGTCGAACAGGCCCGAGGCCTCGATGCGCGCCACCTCGTCCCTGTTCACCCGCCCGCGCGCCCCCGCTGCGCTTTACCCCATGCCGCTATCGTAGCGGCAACGCCCCTGCGCAGCTACCGCCGCTCAAAGGCGAGGCGGGCGGCGAGGCCGAGGAAGATCACCCCGGTGAGGCGCTGGAAGGCGCGGGCAAGATGCGCGCGGCCCGTCAGCCAGCCGCCGATGCGCCCGGCGAAGCCGCCGACTGCCGCGTTCACCAGCGTGCCGCCGACGTTGAATACCGTACCGAGCAGCAGGAACTGCAGGAAGCCGGAGCCGCGCGCGGGATCGACGAATTGCGGCAGGAAGGCGAGGATGAAGACCGCCACCTTGGGGTTCAGCACGTTCACCAGCACCGCCTCGCGGAAGGCGCGCAGCGGCGTGTGGCCACGTCCGCCGGCCGGCGCCAGCGCCAGCCCGGGCGCGCGCAGCGCCTGCACGGCGAGCCAGACGAGATAGGCGACGCCTGCCCAGCGTATGGCCTCGAAGGCGCCGGGATGGGCGGCGAGCAGCGCCGCCAGCCCGAGCGCGGCGGCGAAGACATGGATGAAGCCGCCCACGGCGATGCCGAGGCTCGCCGCGATGCCGGCGCGCGGCCCCGCGCGCATGCCCTGCCCGAGGCAGAACAACATGTCGTTGCCCGGCGTCAGGTTCAGCGCGAGGGCGGCGGGCACGAAGACGAGCAGGGTCTCGGCGGGTACGAGCATGGCTTCACTCCGCCTCCGGCCGGGGATCGACGGCGACGATCTCCATCGTGCCGCCCGGCAGGCTCACCTCGTCGCCGATCCATTTGCCGGTAAGCGCGCGCGCCACCGGCGAGACCCAGGCGATGCGGCCCTCGCGCGGATCGGCCTCGTCCTCGCCGACGACGCGGAAGGCCCGCTGGCCGCCCTTCGCATCCTCCAGCGTCACCCGCATGCCGAAGGTGATGGCTTCGCCCTCCTGCGGCGGGTCGACCGGCTCGGCATTGGCGCGGCGCGCGCTCCAGTAGCGCAGTTCGCGCGAGGCGGCCGAGACGGCATCGCGCTCCCCGCGCGCGCCGGCGGCGGCCAGCGCCTCGCGATGGCGCGCCACTTCGGCGTCGATCAGAGCGAGACCGCGCCGCGTGACGAGGTTGCGATTGGTGCTCACCGGACGTTCGGGAAGCGAATCGGCGCCGCTGTCTTCCTTCACGAATGCGCGGCTCATCGCGCTACCTGCCTTCCCCCGCCGCCCGCGCCGGGCCGCAAACGCACCGGAAGGCTCTTGACAGCGGCAAAACACGTTGACTTCTCGGGCGTTGCGCCTATGGTGCAACGCGTCGTCCGATCCTATCCGACTGATGCGCTCCGCGCGACGACGAAGCAGCCTTCCCACGGTTACGGCCCGAGGAAACGGCAAGCGGTGCGCGGCCGTAGAATTGATCCCAGATGCTTTTTAATGAACTGGGCCTGAGCGACAAGGTGCTCTCGGCCGTCGCGGATGCAGGTTATACCGAGCCGACGCCTATCCAGGCGCAGGCCATTCCCCACGTGCTCGCCCGGCGGGACGTGCTGGGTCTGGCGCAGACCGGCACCGGCAAGACCGCGGCCTTTACCCTGCCCATGCTGACCCTGCTGGAGCAGGGCCGCGCCCGGGCCCGCATGCCGCGCACGCTCATCCTTGAGCCGACGCGCGAGCTTGCCGCCCAGGTGGAAGAGAATTTCGTCAAATACGGCAAGAACCACAAGCTGAACGTGGCCCTGCTGATCGGCGGCGTCTCGTTCGGCGACCAGGACGCCAAGCTGCTGCGCGGCGTCGACGTGCTGATCGCCACGCCGGGCCGCCTGCTCGATCATGTCGAGCGCGGGCGCCTGCTGCTGTCGGGCATCGAGATCCTCGTCATCGACGAAGCCGACCGCATGCTCGACATGGGCTTCATCCCCGACATCGAGCGCGTCTGCAAGCTGGTGCCGTTCACCCGCCAGACGCTGTTCTTCTCGGCCACCATGCCGCCGGAAATCCAGCGCCTCGTCGCGCAGTTCCTGTCGAACCCGGTGCAGATCGAGGCCTCGCGCCCCTCCTCCACCGCCTCGACCATCACGCAGCTGCTGGTCGCCTCCGCCAAGGAGGACTATGCCAAGCGCGACACGCTTCGCCGGCTGATCAACGAGGCCGAGAGCCTCCAGAACGGCATCATCTTCTGCAATCGCAAGAGCGAGGTGGCGGTGGTGCACAAGTCGCTGCTGCGGCACGGCTTCAAGGCCGTCTGCCTGCACGGCGACATGGACCAGCGCTCGCGCATGCAGGCACTCGACCAGTTCCGCACCGGCGAGGCGACGCTGCTGGTGGCGTCCGACGTCGCGGCGCGCGGGCTCGACATTCCCGCCGTGAGCCACGTGTTCAACTACGACACGCCGCACCACGCCGAGGACTATGTGCACCGCATCGGCCGCACCGGCCGCGCCGGGCGCGCCGGGGCCGCCTTCACCATCGTGACGCCGGCCGAGACCAAATCGCTCGCCGCCATCGAAAAGCTGATCGGCAAGCCGATCGAGTGGATGGAAGGCTCCTCACTCGACGCCCTTCCCCCTGCCGAGCCGCGCGCCCGTGGCGGACGCGAGCGTGGCGAACGTTCCGAACGCGGCGAGCGTGGCGGGCGCGGACGCGAGACCGGCCGGGATTCCGGACGCGAGGAACGCGGCGAGCGCCGTGGCGCCCGCCCGGCCCGCCGCCGCGACACCGAGCCGACGCCGGAAGCGGCCGAGGAGATCGCCGCCGCGCCTGTCGAGACCGCGAGCGAGCGCCCCGTGCGCTCCCGCCGTCGCGGCAAGGATGGCGAGACGGCGGCCTCCGCAGCGCCCGCGACGCGGGAACCGCGCGAGGCTCTCGAGCCGCGTGAACAGCGTCCGCCGCGCGAGCGCGGCCGCGACAAGGCGCCCGCCCCCGCCGCCGCCCCGGCCCGCGCGCCGGTGACGCCGCTGACCCACCGCCGCAGCGAGCGAAACCCGGCGGACGAGCCGGCGGACACCTCGCACCTGCCGGCCTTCCTGCTGCGCCCGGTAAAGATCAAGGCGGGCTGAGCGGCGCGCCGGCACGCGCTGCCGGCGCCTCCCTGTTCCCATCATGGCCATTGGCCACCGGCGCGACGTCGCGCGGGATATCCCGCATACGGGTGATCTCGCGCAGCCGCGCGATCAGGTCGGCGCGTACGCCGCCGGCATCCCCGCTCGACGCCCATCCCGAGAAATTCACCTCCACCCGATCCAGCGCCATCTTCACGATGCTGGCCGACGGGCCGGGCTCCTTGCGCACGCGTGGATCGGAGCGCAGGAAGGCGAGCCCTTCCGCCAGCACCCGCTCGATATCGGCGTCGGGCTTCAGCTCCAGCGCGAAGGCAAAGCTGCGCTCGCCATAGACCGACTTGTTGACGATGGGCGAACCCCAGACGCGCCCGTTCGGCATCAGCACCTGGATATTGTCGCCGGTGGCGAGTTCGGTGGTGAACAGCGACAGGCCCTTTACCGTGCCGGCCTGCCCGCCGACCTCCACCGCATCGCCGATGCGGAAGGGGCGGAACAGCAGCAGCATGACCCCCGCCGCGACATTGCTGAGCGTGCCCTGCAAGGCGAGGCCGATGGCGAGCGAGGTGGCGCCCAGCACGGCGATGAGGCTGGTGGTCTGGATACCGAAGCGCTGCAGCACGGCGACGCCGACGAAGACCAGTATGGCGTAGCGCGCGATGCTGGCGAGGAAGCCGACCACCGTGGCGTCGACCCGGTGCGTGCTCTCCAGCCCGCGCGTCACCAGCCGCTCGACGAGGCCGGCCGCCCACCAGCCGAGGAGTATCAGCCCGAGCGCGTAGAGGATGTTCAGCCCGTAGAGGACGAAGAGATTGCCGAGCTCTTCCAGATTCATGCCGCGTGCTCCCTGAAGGATGTCCCTCAGGGGCAACGGCTCAGGCGCCGCGAGGTTCAGCGGCGGGCGCGGCTTCGTGCCGGCGTGCGGCGCGGCGGCGCCACGGCGGCGGCCGCGCGGGCGACATTCAGCGCCCGGCGGGCCAACTCGGCGGCGGCGTCCGTGTCGTCGAGCGCCGCCTCGGGCAGCGACCAGAAGCCGAGCGTGACGGTGCGGCCCTGCCGCTCATAGGCGAAGATGCGCGCGCCCCCGGCTTCGAGCTGCGCGGCGAGGCCGGCATCGGTCTTGAGATAGATCGTCTCGTCCACCGCGATGGCGAACATCAGCCCGTCGGCATAGAGGCCGAGCCCGCCGAACATGCGTCGGCAGCGCACCGGGCCGAAGGCGGCGAAGATGTCGGCGACCGCCGCCTCGTCCATCCCTTGCCCGCCTCGTCGCGATCAGGCGCCGGCGCCGGCCGGCTCAGGCTGCACCGGCGTGATGGCGACCGATTCGCCGCAGCCGCAGGCCGAGGTCTGGTTCGGATTGTTGAACACAAACTGGGCGGAGAGCTTGTCGGCCTTGAAGTCCATCTCGGTGCCGAGCAGGTACAGGATCGCCTTGGGGTCGATCAGCACCTTGACGCCCTTGTCCTCGATCACCTCGTCGAAGCGGCCCGCCGCCTCGGCGAATTCCATCGTGTATTCCATGCCGGCGCAGCCGCCGTTCTTCACGCCGACGCGCAGGCCCAGCACGGGCTTGTCGGACCGGGCGATGACCTGCCGCACGCGCTCGGCGGCGGCCTCGGTCAGCGTCATCACAGCGGGACGGGGGCGGGGCTGGCTCATGATCTCGTCTCCTAATCGACGCCGGTTCAAGGCCGGCGGATCGGTACCGTCTAAGATGGGGCAGTCGACCGCCCGACACAAGATCGCCCTGCGCGCAGCAGGCAGGCGGCTGAAGCGTCTTCAGCCGAAAGAGTCTGGCGCTGGGTCCCGGATCGGCGCTTCGCCTGCGGCGCCGCTGGTCTGGGACACAGGATCCTACCGTTTCCCGGACAAGCTGCGCACAGCGCGGCGCCGATCCGGGACCCAGCGAAAACCCTTCGGCAAACCCTCCTGCCGCCCACCGCCTCAATAATTCGGCCACAGGCCCGGCGTCGCCAGCTCGACGAGGTGGCCGTCGGGATCGCGGAAATACAGGCTCACGCCGCCGCCCTGCCAGTCGACGCGGCTCTCGATAGCGACGCCCTGCACCGCGAGGTGCTGCTCCCAATGCGCGAGCGACCCCGCCGGGATCGCCAGCGCGTAGTGCAGCGGACCGTGGCCGTCATGCGGTGGAATGGTGCCGCCTTCCATCGCCACGGGCTCGCGCGTCGCCCCGCGCAGGAACAGCAGCAGCACGCTGCCCGGACCGGCGTCATAGGCGCAGAAGCGCGCATCGGCGATCATCGGCTTAAGGCCGAGCACGCGCTCGTAGAAGGCGCGCGCCCGGTCGAGGTCGTCGACATAGAGGCCCGTCTCCAGGACGCCGGACAGCGGCGGGAAGGCGGGCACCTCGCTCACCAGAGGTTCAGCGCCAGCCGCGCTTCCTCGGACATCCGCCCCTGGTCCCAGGGCGGGTCGAAGGTGAGGTTGACGGTGACGCCGGACACGCCGCCGACGCTCGCCACCGCACCTTCCACCATGCCGGGCAGTTCGGCGGCGGACGGGCAGTTGGGCGTCGTCAGCGTCATCTCGACGGCCACCTGCCGGTCGTCGGCGATATCGACCTTGTAGATCAGGCCGAGCTCATAGATGTCGACCGGGATTTCCGGGTCGTAGACGGTCTTGAGCGCGGTGACGATCTCGTCGGTCAGCCGCTCCAGCTCCGCCTCCGGGATGCCGGATTCGACCGCCGGCACATTCGGGCCTTCAGACGTCTGGGTTTCGCTCATGCGAAAAGATCCTGAGCCTTGATGAGGGCGTCGGCAAGCGCGTCGACTTCCTCATGGGTGTTATAGAGCGCGAACGACGCCCGGCACGTCGCCGTGACACCATATCGCCCCAGAAGCGGCATCGCGCAATGGGTGCCGGCGCGCACGGCGATGCCGGCGCGGTCGATGACGGTGGCGATGTCGTGCGGATGCGCGCCCTTCACGTCGAAGGCGAAGATGGCACCCTTGCCCGGCGCGTCACCGTAGATCTGCACGGAATTGATCCGCGACAGGCGCTCGCGGGCATAGGTGCCGAGCGAGGCCTCGTGCGCGGCGATGCGTTCGCGCCCGAGGCTTTCCATATAGGCCAGCGCCTCGCCGAGGCCGATCGCCTGCACGATGGGCGGCGTGCCGGCCTCGAAGCGGTGCGGCGGCTCGCCATAGGTCACACCGTCCTCGGTGACGGTGCGGATCATCTCGCCGCCGCCCTCATAGGGGGGCATCTTCTCCAGCAGCGCGCGACGGCCGAAGAGCACGCCGATGCCGGTCGGCCCGTAGAGCTTGTGGCCGGTGATGCCGTAGAAGTCGACGCCGAGCTCCTGCACGTCGACCGGCATGTGCACGGCGGCCTGCGCGCCGTCGACCACCACCAGCGCACCCACGTTGTGGGCGAGCCGGGCGATCTCCCTGATCGGCGTCACCGTGCCGAGCACGTTCGACATGTGGGTGACGGCGACGATCTTGGTGCGCTCGTTGAGCAGGCCCTTGTAGGCCTCCATGTCGAACGAGCCGTCCTGCGTCACCGGCACCCAGCGGATCACCGCGCCCTTGCGTTCGCGCAGATAGTTCCACGGCACGATGTTGGAGTGGTGCTCCATGATGGAGAGCACGATCTCGTCGCCCTCCTTGATCGACTGGCCGAGCGAGGAAGCGACCAGATTGATGGCGCCGGTCACCGAGCGGGTGAAGATCACCTCGTCGAGCGAAGGCGCGTTGAGGAAGGCGCGGCAGCGCTCGCGCGCCTGCTCATAGGCTTCGGTCATCGCGTTGGCGAGGTAGTGCAGCCCGCGATGGACGTTGGAATATTCGTTCTCATAGGCGAAGCGCATGCGGTCCAGCACCTGCACCGGCTTCTGCGCCGAGGCGGCATTGTCGAGATAGACCAGCTTCTTGCCGTAGACCGGCTTGTGCAGGATCGGGAAATCCTGTCGCACGCGCTCGACGTCGTAGCTGCCGTCGGCGACGGCGGGGTGGATGGTGGTCATGGCTTCACCCGTCATGGACGACATTCTCAGTATGCCGTCATGCCCGGGCTTGCCCCGGGCATCCACGCCTTACGCGTGGAAGAAAGACGTGGATGGCCGGGTCAAGCCCGGCCATGACGATCCTGATGCGGTTGCGCAACGACCTCAGCCGCGCGCCTTCAGCCAGCCTTCGGCACGCTCCAGCAGCGCCTCGCGCAGCCCGTCATGCTCGACGGTCTCCACCGCCTCGCCGACAAAGGCCTGCACGAGAAGGCTCTGTGCCTCGGTGAGCGGAATGCCGCGCGCGCGCAGGTAGAACAGCAGTTCGTCGTCGATGGCGCCGCAGGTCGCGCCATGGCCGCACTGCACGTCGTCGGCGAAGATCTCCAGCTCCGGCTTGTTGTCCATCTCGGCGTCGTCGCCGAGCAGCAAGGCGCGGCTCATCATCCGCCCGTCGGTCTTCTGTGCCGCCTGGCGGACCACGATCTTGCCCTGGAAGACGCCGCGCGACGTGTCGTCGAGTACCGTCTTGAACAGCTCGCGGCTCTCGCAGCCCGGCGCCTGGTGGTCGACGAACAGCGTCGCGTCGTTGTGCTGGCGGTCCTTCAGCAGGCTCGCGCCGTTGAAGCCCACCGCGCTACCCTCGCCCGACAGCGTGGCGTAGAGCGAGGTGCGCGCCACCGCCGCGCCGCTGGCGAGGGTGAAGGCGTGAACCTGCGCCTGCCGGCCAACGTCGAACAGCAGGGTGGCGAGGTGGAAGGCACCCGCGCCGTCCTCCTGCAGCCGCACCACGTCGAGATGCGCCTCGTCGCCGACCACGAACTCGGTGGCGGCGTTGGCCTGGTAGGCGAGGCCCTGCGGCCCCTCGAAGCTCTCGGCATAGGTGAAGGACGCGCCCGCGCCGACCACGACCAGCGAGCGGGCATAGCTCGCCGCCGCACTCTCCCCGGCGAAGACATGCGCCACATGCACCGGGCGCTCGATCTTCGCGCCGGGCGCCACGACGATGACCACGCCGTCCTTGGCCAGCGCGGTGTTCAGCGCCAGCGAGGCGTCGTAGCGGCCGGGCAGGATGCCGCCGAGCCGGCTCAGCACCTCGTCGCCGGAGGCGAGTGCGGCGGAAAGCGTGGTGAGGCGCAGCCCCTCTTCCAGACCGGCGAGGTCGGAGAGCTCGGGCACGACGGCGCCGTTGGCGACGACGATGCGGCGGGCCTCGACTCCGCGCAGAAGCCTCGCGGCGGCATCGGCCTGCGCCACCGCGGCGGGGCCGGCGAGCGGCACCGCCTCGCGCATCAGCGTGCGCAGGTCGGTGTATTTCCACTCCTCGACGCGCCGGTGCGGCAGGCCGTGCTCCTCGAAGGATCGGGCGGCGGCACGGCGCAGGTCGGCGAGCCGGTCGCCGCCAGCGGGCAGTCCGCCGAGGGAGGCGAGGATCGCCTGCTCGGCCGGGGTCCGTATCGGACGGATGTCAGCGTTCATCGCCCGGTCCTCACGCCGCGTCCTGCTGGTACTCGGCATAGCCGTTGGCTTCCAGCTCCAGCGCCAGTTCCTTGCCGCCCGAGCGCACGATGCGGCCCTTGTGCATGACATGCACGAAGTCCGGCACGATGTGGTTCAGCAGGCGCTGATAATGGGTGATGACGATCATTGCGCGGTCGGGCGAGCGCAGGGCGTTGACGCCCTCCGAGACGACCTTCAGCGCGTCGATGTCGAGGCCGGAATCGGTCTCGTCAAGGATCGCCACCTTCGGCTCCAGAACGGCCATCTGCAGGATCTCGGCGCGCTTCTTCTCGCCGCCGGAGAAGCCGACATTGACGCCGCGCCGCAGCATGTCCTGGCTGATGCCGAGGCCGGCCGCCTTGTCCTTCACAAGGCGCAGGAAGTCGGGCGTGGAGATTTCCTCCTCGCCGCGCTTCTTGCGCTGGGCGTTCAGCGCCGAGCGCAGGAAGGTCATGGTGGCGACGCCGGGCACCTCGACCGGGTACTGGAAGGCGAGGAACACGCCCTTGGCGGCGCGCTCGTCGATTTCCATCTCCAGGAGGTCCTCGCCGTCGAGGCTCACCGAGCCGTCTGTGACTTCGTAGTCGTCCTTGCCGGCGAGGATGTAGGAGAGCGTCGACTTGCCGGAGCCGTTCGGCCCCATGATGGCGTGCACCTCGCCGGGGTTCACCTTCAGCGAGAGACCCTTGAGGATCTCCTTGCCGTGTTCACCGTCGATCTTGGCGTGCAGGTTATCGATTTCGAGCAGGGCCATGTCATTTGTTCCGTTGTCTTGAACCCGATCCGTGGATGGCCGGATCAAGTCCGGCCATGACGAATGCGAGGGTTCTGAATGATCCGACGTCATGCCCGGGCTCGACCCGGGCATCCACGACTTGAACGCGTCAGCCCACCGAGCCTTCGAGGCTCACCGCGATCAGCTTCTGCGCTTCCACCGCGAATTCCATGGGAAGCTGCTGGAGCACGTCCTTGACGAAGCCGTTGACGATCAGCGCCGTCGCCTCCTCGGGATCGAGGCCGCGCTGGCGGCAGTAGAAGAGCTGGTCGTCGGAGATCTTCGAGGTGGTCGCCTCGTGCTCGAACTGCGCGGAGGAGTTCTTGCTCTCGATGTAGGGCACGGTATGTGCGCCGCACTTGTCGCCGATGAGCAGGCTGTCGCAATTGGTGAAGTTGCGCGCGCCGGTCGCCTTGCGATGCGCCGAGACGAGGCCGCGATAGGTGTTGTCGGAGTGCCCGGCAGCGATGCCCTTGGAGATGATGCGGCTCGACGTGTTCTTGCCGAGATGGATCATCTTGGTGCCACTGTCGACCTGCTGGTAGCCGTTCGAGATGGCGATGGAATAGAACTCGCCCTGCGAATTGTCGCCGCGCAGGATGCAGCTCGGGTACTTCCAGGTGATCGCCGAGCCGGTCTCGACCTGCGTCCACGAGATCTTCGAGCGGTCGCCCCGGCAGTCGCCGCGCTTGGTGACGAAGTTGTAGATGCCGCCCTTGCCGTCCTTGTCGCCGGGGTACCAGTTCTGGACGGTGGAGTACTTGATCTCGGCGTCGGCCAGCGCGACCAGCTCGACCACGGCGGCGTGGAGCTGGTTCTCGTCGCGCTGCGGGGCGGTGCAGCCTTCGAGATAGCTCACATAGGCGCCCTCGTCGGCGATGATGAGCGTGCGCTCGAACTGGCCAGTGTTGCGCTCGTTGATGCGGAAATAGGTCGACAGCTCCATCGGGCAGCGCACGCCCTTGGGCACGTACACGAAGGAGCCGTCGGAGAACACCGCCGAGTTCAGCGTGGCGAAGTAGTTGTCCGTCACCGGCACCACCGAGCCCAGATACTTGCGCACCAGCTCGGGATATTCGCGGATGGCCTCGGAGATCGGCATGAAGATGACGCCGGCCTTGGCGAGCTCTTCCTTGAAGGTGGTCGCCACGGAGACGCTGTCGAACACCGCGTCGACCGCCACCTTCGAGCCGCCGGTGCTCTCGATGCCGAGCAGCGCGTCACGCTCGCGCAGCGGGATGCCGAGCTTCTCGTAGGTCTTGAGGATTTCAGGATCGATATCGTCGATGGAGAGCTGCGTCGGCCGCTTGGGCGCCGAATAGTAATACAGGTCCTGATAGTCGATGCGGGGATAGCTCACCCGCGCCCATTCCGGCTCCTGCATGGTCTGCCAGCGGCGAAACGCCTCCAGCCGCCATTCCAGCATCCATTCCGGCTCGTCCTTCTTGGCCGAAATGAAGCGAACCGTGTCCTCGTTCAGGCCCTTGGGGGCCTTCTCGGACTCGATATCCGTGAAGAACCCGTACTTGTACTGATCGACATCTAAGGAGCGGACCTGGTCCACTGTCTCCTGTACGGCCGGCATCGTCTCATCTCCTCTCCCACGCGGGGTCAAGGCCCGCGGGTCAGGTCAACATTTGCCGGCGGCCATCAAGGCAACGGCCGCCCGGCTTCTTCACGCGCCGCGCAGGCGCGGCTCACTCACGTCTCACGCCGCCGCGCGGCGGCGCAAAAGCCCCGGCAGCACGCGGCGGAAAACGCCGAGTGCCCGGTCGACATCCTCTTCGCCGCTCGACCAGCCCAGCGACAGCCGGATCGCCGAACGCGCGATGCGCTCGGAAACGCCCATCGCCGACAGCACATGCGAGGCCGCGACCTTGCCCGACGAGCAGGCCGCGCCCGCGCTCGCCGCTACGCCCGCCAGATCGAGGGCGATCACGAAGGTCTCCGCCGGAACGCCCGGCAGGGCAATGCACGAGGTGTTCGGCAGGCGATCGACATCGCCGACGAGCAGCACGAGCTCAGGGAACTCGCACCTTAGAGCGTCTTCAAGCCTTTCGCGCAAGGCTTGAATGCGCCCGCGCTCGGCGTCCACAAGGGCGCCCGCGCGCTCGGCCGCCGCCCCGAAGGCGGCGATGGCGGGCACGTTCTGACTGCCGGCGCGCAGGCCCCGCTCCTGCCCGCCGCCGGCGAACACCGCAGCAGGACGCAGATCGGGGTCAGCGAGCACCAGCGCGCCCGCACCGGGCGCCCCGCCCAGCTTGTGCGCGGAGAGCGAAATCAGGTCGGCGCCGAGCGCTGCCAGCGACACCGGGATGCGCCCGGTCGCCTGCACCGCATCGCTGTGCACCAGCGCGCCATGGGCATGGGCCCGGCGCGCCACCTCGGCGACCGGCTGGATCACGCCGGTCTCGTTGTTCGCCACCATCACCGAGATCAGCATGCGACGGCCGGCGGCGGCATGGCGCGCCAGCGCGGCATCGAGCGCATCAAGGCGCACGCGCCCGCGCGCATCGACCGGCAGCACCTCGACCTGCTCGGCGGCAAAGCGATGGCCGCGCAGAACAGCCGAATGCTCGACGGCGCTCACCAGCAGCACGTCGAGGGACAGCGCCTCCTCGCCGCGCCTGTAGTGCGGCGTCAGGGCGAGCGTGTCGGCCTCGGTGCCGCAGGAGGTAAAGATGACGCCGCGCGGATCCGCCCCGACCAGCGCCGCCACGCGGGCACGCGCGGCCTCCATCGTCGCCCGCGAGGCCCGCCCCTCGCCATGCACGGACGAGCCGTTGCCGGTGGCGTCGAGCGCCGCCAGCAGCGCCGCCCGGGCTTCCGGGCGGATGGGCGAGGTCGCGTTATGGTCGAGATAGGTGCGTTCGTTCATCGTCTCGGGGGCTCGAATTCGCGGAAGCCTTCCCTATATAGGAAGCCGTCGCGCCGTCTGCCCGTCCTTTCCGCTATATGCTTGCAAAATCAGGCGGTGTCCTTCATAGCTTGGCGTCCATTGCCTTCGAAGGGGCGAGCTGGCGGGCAGGTTGAGTGCGACGCCGATGCAACCCGACGTTGGATATTAGAATTATTCTAATAAGTTAGGGTTCCGACCCTATGTCGTCAAGGCGTCTGCGGCATGGCCGTCCCTTGGGACACGCGCCGGTCGCGCTTGATCCGGCACTGCCCGACGGACGATCCCTGCCCCGCCGCATTCAAGGTCACGAGCTTCATGCCTGAGGTCATCTTCACCGGCGAGAAGGGGCGGCTCGAAGGCCGCTACCAGCCGGCCAAGCAGCGCCACGCGCCCATCGCCATCATCCTGCACCCGCACCCGCAGTTCGGCGGCACGATGAACAACCCGGTGGTCTACAACCTCTATTACCAGTTCGTGAATCGCGGCTTCTCCACGCTGCGCTTCAACTTCCGGGGCGTCGGCCGCAGCCAGGGTACGTTCGACCACGGCCAGGGCGAGCTGGCGGACGCCGCCGCAGCGCTCGACTGGGCGCAGTCGATAAACCCGGACGCGCGCGCCTGCTGGATCGCCGGCTTCTCTTTCGGCGCCTGGATCGGCATGCAGCTGCTGATGCGCCGCCCGGAGGTGGAGGGCTTCATCTCCATCGCCGCGCCGGCCAATCTCTACGACTTCTCCTTCCTCGCCCCCTGCCCGTCCTCCGGCCTGTTCGTGCATGGCGACAAGGACGCGGTGGCGCCGTTCTCCTCCGTCACCAGCCTCGTCGAGAAGCTGAAGACGCAGAAGGGCATCGTCATCGACCAGCAGACCGTGCCGGGCGCCAACCACTTCTTCGACGGCAAGACCGAGGAACTGATGGAAGTCGTCGGCGCCTATCTCGACAAGCGCCTGCCCGAGACCGCCAAGAAGACCAGCGCGGCGTAAATCTGCGCAGTCCTGATGTCCCCGACACACAAAAAAGCCCGGCTTCGTGCCGGGCTTTCTGCATTCGGGGGGAAGCGGGGCTCAGTTGAGCACGAGACGGGCCGGGTTGGTCACCGTCACGAAATCGCCGCGGCGGGCGATCTCGACGGTGCGGGTGGCGCCATCGGCGGCGCCCGGCACGGAGAAGCTGACGGCCTGCTCGGGCTGCAGCGTGGCGGCGACGCGGACCGGCGCGCCGTCGGCGACGCTCAGCGTGGCGACGACGTGATAGCCGTCGCTCTCGGCGGTGTAATAGGCGACGCCGCTGACATAGCCGAGCTGGATCTTCTCGGCGGTGGCGGGACGCAGGCCCGCCTGCTTGTCGGCGGCGCGGACGGGGGCGACGATGGCGACGGCAATGAGGCCGCCGGCGACGGCGAGCGGGAGAAGATCGCGGGTGAAGCTGCGCATCTAGGGGGCTCCAAGTTCTGTCCAGGCGTGTTGATGGGGAAGCTGCCTGCCTGGCGAGCCGGACTTCCGGGAGCCCCTAATCTAGCTGGGATATTGTGCACCGCATCATCAGATTTTGCATCGCACTAATGCGTTTCAGGAATACTGCGACATTCCTTCAAGGTATTCAGATTTTCTGAAATTAACATTCAACTTTGCTGCATGGCCGCATCGGCGGTCCTGCCGGCTGCAGCGACTCAGGCCGCCGGATGTGGTGGCAGGACGACCCCGCCCGGCATCGGGAGCGGCACTCCGGTCGTCGTCGGGAAGCTCAGCGGCAGTCCCTTGAGCGCGCGCACCGCGAGGAAGGCGAAAGCCTGCGCTTCCAGCGCGTCGCCCGACCAGCCGACCTCGTCCGCCGTGAGCACCGCGATGCCGAGCCGCGCGCGCAGGAAGCGCAGCAGCGTCGGATTGCGCGCGCCCCCGCCGGCGGCGATCAGCGTGGCCGGGCGGCGCGGGAGATGAGCGAGAACCGCCCCGACGCAGGCGGCGGTGAGCGCGGTGAGGATCGCCGCGCCGTCCTCCACGCTCATCGCGTCCAGCTCGCCATGAGCAGCCACCCATTCGCGAAAATCATTGCGGTCGAGCGACTTGGGCGGGCGCCGCGCGAAGAAGGGATGGTCGAGAAGACGTGCCAGCGCGCCCTCGTCGACGCGTCCCGCCGCTGCCGCCGTCCCGTCGCGATCGAGCGGCATGCCGGTGCGCGCCTTCATGAAATCGTCGATCAGCGCATTGGCGGGGCCGGTGTCGCAGGCGACCGGCTCAGCCTCGCCGTCGAGATAGGTGATGTTGGCGACGCCGCCGAGATTGAGCACCAGCAGCGGCCCCGGCAGGTCGAGGCCCCTCGCGAGCGCCCGGTGATAGGCCGGCACCAGCGGCGCCCCCTGCCCGCCCGCCGCCACATCGGCCGCGCGCAGATCGTAGACCAGCGCCGGCCCGGGAGCGTCCGTCAGCGCGTGCGCCGCCCGCGCGAGCGCGGGACCATCGCCGATCTGGACCGTCAGGCGGATGTCCGGCCGGTGCAGCACGGTCTGGCCATGGAAGCCGATGGCGGCGACGTCGCGATGTTCGGGGTAAGCCTCGAAATACGCGGCCAGCGCCTGCGCATGGCGCTCGGTCAGCCGACGCTCGGCCTCGGCGAGAATACCCGGCCGGGCGTCACGATCGGTGAGCCCGCGCGCTTCCTCCAGCGCCTGAATGAGGAGAGCACGGTCGGCGGCGTCATAGGCCAGCGTCATGTCCGGGCCGAAGGCGGCGACGCTCTCGCCGTCCGTCTCGATCAGCGCCACGTCGACGCCGTCGAGCGAGGTGCCGCTCATCAGGCCGATCGCCTTCACGGGACCTTGCATCTCATTCCTCGCCTGCGCCGGCTCGGGGTGCTTTCGCCGCGCGAAACTGGTACATGACGCGCCGTTCCTAACCGCGCCGTTCCTAATATGGCGTTGATGCCCGCAGGCCCGATATGAGCACGTTCAAGTCCGATTTCCTCCGCACCCTCCAGGAGCGCGGCTTCATCCACCAGATCTCCGATGAAGCCGGCCTCGACGACCTGTTCGCGAAGGAAACCGTCACCGCCTATATCGGCTTCGACCCGACGGCGCCGAGCCTGCACGCCGGCGGCCTGATCCAGATCATGATGCTGCACTGGCTGCAGAAGACCGGCCACCGCGCCGTCTCGCTGATGGGCGGCGGCACCGGCATGGTGGGCGATCCCTCCTTCAAGGACGACGCCCGCCAGCTCATGACCGTCGACACGATCGAGGCCAACATCGCCTCGATCAAGCGTGTCTTCTCGAACTACCTCACCTATGGCGAGGGCCCGGCCGACGCGCTGATGATCAACAACGCCGAATGGCTGCGCGGGCTGAACTATCTCGAGTTCCTGCGCGATGTCGGCCGGCACTTCTCGGTCAACCGCATGCTGTCCTTCGACAGCGTGAAGACGCGGCTGGAACGCGAGCAGTCGCTGTCCTTCCTCGAATTCAACTACATGATCCTGCAGGCCTACGACTTCGTGGAGCTGAACAAGCGCTACGGCGTGCGCCTGCAGATGGGCGGCTCGGACCAGTGGGGCAACATCGTCAACGGCATCGACCTCGGCCACCGCATGGGCACGCCGCAGCTCTACGCCCTGACCTCTCCGCTGCTCACCACCGCCTCCGGCGCCAAGATGGGCAAGTCGGTCAACGGCGCGGTGTGGCTGAACGCCGACATGCTCGGCCCCTACGAATTCTGGCAGTACTGGCGCAACACCGAGGACGCCGACGTCACCCGCTTCCTCAAGCTCTACACCACGCTGCCGATGGACGAGATCACCCGCCTCTCGCAGCTCGGCGGCGCCGAGATCAACGAGGTGAAGAAGATCCTCGCCACCGAGATCACCGCGCTGCTGCACGGCCGCGCGGCGGCGGAGGGCGCGGCGGAGACGGCGCGCAAGACCTTCGAGGAAGGCGCGATCTCCGGCGACCTGCCCACCGTCGAGGTGCCGGCGGGCGAGCTGGAGGCCGGCATCGGCGTGCTTGCCGCCTTCGCCGAGAAGGCGGGGCTCGTCGCCTCCAACGGCGAGGCGCGCCGGCAGGTCAAGGGCGGCGGACTCAGGGTCAACGACGTCGCCGTCACCGACGAGAAGGCCGTGCTCACCGCCCGCGACCTGACGCCCGAGGGCGTCATCAAGCTCTCGCTCGGCAAGAAGAAGCACGTGCTGCTGAAGCCGGTGTGAGTGCCGCTGCGGCGCGGCTACCAACTGAACCACGTCATGGCCGGGCTTGATCCGGCCGTCCACGTCTTCGGTCCCGCCTATCGAAGTCATGGATCCCCGGGTCAAGCCCGGGGATGACGGTGTAAGGGTCGACAGCGCCCTTAAGAGCCGCGCCGTGGCGAGCCGCAGGCCAACATCACGCCTACCGCGTCGGCACCACCGCCGGCGGCGTCGGATCGGGCGCCTGGCGGAACTCGAATATCTTGCGCAGGAAGCCCGGCGCGATGGCGGAGATCGGGTTCACCCGCAGCGTCGGACCCGAGAGCGGACCGACGATCTCGTAGGTGACGCCCACCAGACCCTCGTTCTGGCCGCCGCCGAGGAAGAAGCCGACCACCGGGAGCCGGCTGAACAGATTGTTGAGCCCATAGGCCGGCACATAGGTGCCGCGCACGGCGATACGATCGTTGGCGAAGTCCAGCGTGCCGTCGAAGGTCGAGCCGATGGTCGGCCCCCAGATTGCGCCCTCGCGGATGGTCAGTTGCTCGGCGGAGCGCTGGAAGTCGACCTGGAGCTTCTGGAACACGATGGCCGAGCCCGGCTGCGGCCGACCGGGAGTGGTGGTCTTCGGCGCGGCGGCGATCAGCCGGTCGAGCCCCGGCTCGCCGCGGATCACGAAGTCGCGCATGTTCACCGTGCCGAGCTGAACCTTGCCGTCGCCGCGCGGCGCGTCGATGTCCACCCACATGTCGCCGCCATAGATGCGGGCATAGAGGTTGATGAAGCGCAGCAGCGCCCCGGCGTCGGTGGTGGCGACGCGCAGGCGCGGGCGGCCATTGCCCTGCGTCGCGAGATCGCCGTTCACCCCGCCGTCGCGCCCGACCAGCGCGCCGAGCGAGAAGGCGCGCAGGTCGCCATTGCGCCGCGACATGGTGAGCGCGGCCTGCCGCATGGTCTCGCCATTGTTGCCGACCACCACGCCGAGCTTCACGTCGAGGTCGATATCGGCGGGCCTTGCGTTCTGCTGGCCGGCGATGGGCGCTTCCATCAGGTTCTTGAGGAAGGCGCGCGCCTCGATCACCTCGCCGCGCACCGTGATCTTCAGCGCGCCGTCTGCGTTCTCCACCTTCACGCTGGCCTTGTCGCCGTCGGAGAGCTGGAAGGTCGGCAGGTTGGCGCTGACGAGGGCGGACTTCGAGTCGAGTTCGACGCTGCCGCGTATGTTCACGCCCTGCCCCGTCACCACGAGGTCGTCCAGCCGCGTGCCGGCGGCGGTCAGCGTGGCCTTGGCGGTCAGCCGCGCCGGCTTGCCGGCCGGCTTCGACCAGCCGGGCACCAGCTCGGCGAGCCGGGCATTCGTGAGGTCCACATCGACGTCGGCGGTCTTGGATTTCGGGCCGATGACGCCGGAGACCTTCACGCCGACCGAGCCCGACATGCCGCCGAGATCGAGGCCGAGCTTCTGGCGCGCCGCGTCGTCGATGGTCGCCGCCATCACGAAGGTGATGTCACCATTCGCGGGGCGGCTGTATTCGAAGCTCGCCGGCGCGCCGCCTACCTTGCCCTCGCCGCGCAGCACGGTGGCGGCGGGGGTGACGAAGACGCGCACCTTGGCATCGTCGAGATTCTGCCCGAACGCCACCTTTCCGGCGTCGAAATTGGACAGGCCGGCGTCGAAGGCGAAGTCGACGTCGGAGGGCAGGATGTTGTCGGACAGGCGGATATTGATCTGCGCGGTGCCCAGTATGGTGCCGTTCACCGTCTGCACGTCGACGGGAATGAGGCCCGGCGTGCGCAGGGCCGGCATGGCGGCGAGCTCGATGGCGGCGGCGGCCGGGCCGTTGACCGCAACGCGCACCTTGGCGTCGGGCTTGGCCGGCGCGGTATCCGGAACGTCGAACACCGCCTCGCTGATGTTGAGCTGGCGCCGCTCGGGCGTCTCCATCACGCCGCCAGAGACCGAGACGTTCGCGGTGCGGCCGGTCACGTGCACCGCGACATTCGCGCCGCCGATCGCCGGCAGGCCCCTCACCGGGTGGAAGCGGCCATTGGTGCCCGCGATGTCGATCTTCAGCGCCTCGTCGGCCAGCGGCCGGTCCTTGCGGCCGATGGAGCCGAGCGGCGCGTTGAAGGCGATCTCGGCATGGGTGACGTCGCCGGAGATCAGGTTGTCATACACCCAGCCGCGCGGCTCGGGCGCCGCCAGCACCGGCCACAGCCGGATCAGCGAGGTGGCCGTCATCGGCGTCGCCGTGACCGTCATCGAGAGCGAGGGCTCGGCCGCCCCGAGATCGAGCGCGCCGCCGATGGTGATGCCGCCCTGCGGTCCCTTCAGTTCGCCGCGGTCGATGGCGAAGCGCTGGGCTACAGGGTCGAAGGACAGCGCGATGGCGTTGTCGTCGAGGATGAAGGGCGGCACTTTCTCGGCGAAGGGCCCGCCGCCGGCGAAGCTGGCCCGGGCGGTACGGGTGGTCAGCACCCATTTGCCGGCCGTGTCCGCCGGCATGCTCACGGTGGCCGCCACGTCCATGCCGAAGGGGCCGGCCTGTACCGCCAGCGAGGAGAGGTCAATGAGGCGGCGGGCGGGATCGAGCGTGAAGGCGAGGGAGGCCTCGTCGATCAGCATGCGGCCCGCCACGTCGGGGCCGAGCTGGAACTCACCGGCGCCGGCCCCGAGCCGCCCCTCGGCGGACAGCAGCAGGCCCGAGCCGTCGATGGCGGCCTTGAGGTCGACCGAGAGCGGCGAGGTAGCAAGGATATCGCCATCCGCCTTGCCGGCGGCGAGCAGCAGGTCGCGCGGGGCTAGATCGCGGATTTCCAGCGCCAGGGCGCGGCGCCCTTCGGCCAGCGCGCCGATGGTGGCGCGCGCCGACCAGGGCCCATCCGTGCCGCCGGCCCTGAGGTCGAAGGCGACGCCACCTTCCGTCGGGCGGGAGAGCGAGAGATCGATGTCGTCGAAGGTCCAGCTCCGGCCGCTCGCCTCGCTGCGGATGACCACCACGCCGTCCTTGAGGCCGATGGAGCTGAGCGCGCCGCCGTCGAGGCCGCCACGGTCGATCTGCTGGGCCAGCACCGCCAGCGCGCGCAGCCGCAGCGGGCCGAAGGGCGTCACGGGGGCCGTCGCGGCGCCACCGGCCGCCGCCGGGCCCACGGGAGTCGAGACGGCCGGAGCGGACGCCGCCTCATGCGCGGCGGAGGCGGGATCGACCCCCTCGGCCGGCACCGAGGGCGGCGGCACGGTGGCGATTGGATGGTTGGGCGACGCGACGGCGGCGCTGCCGTCGGTGGATACCGAGAGCTGGCCGCGCGCGTCGATGAAGACGTTCAGCCGCACGCCGACGAGATCGACCCGCTGGGGCTGCATCAGCCAGGGCAGCCAGCTGTCCTGCAACGCCACCTCGGCCTGCGGCGCCACCGCGATGACGTCGCCGCTGGAATCGCGCACCACGATGTCGGTGGCGTGCAGCACGATGCCGCCTTCCGGCGCGCGGTCGGCAAGTATGCCGGCGATCTGCACCGTGCGGCCCCCGCCGAGCCGCGATTCGAGAGTGCGCTCCACATAGGGTCGGGCCATGTCGACGGTGACGATGCCGGTGGCGACGAGCAGGTAGCCGAGCGCCACCAGCGCCGCGCCCGCGCCGAGGAGCGACCCGCCCGACCAGCAGCAGATGCGAAACCAGCGCCAGCGGCCGACGGGCTCCGCGCATGCCTTCGCCGCGCGGCGCACGCGCAGCTTCCTGACATGGCGCTTTCCGCCGGAATCCGGCCTGTGCGTCACCGGCTCTTTCATCTAGGGCACGAATCCTCGCAAGCTTGGGCATAATGCCCCTGCCATCGACGGGGAGCGACAGCTTTCCGCACGCCCCAACCGAGATACGGTCACACGAAAGGTGATCCGGCGCGTCCCGGCAGCCGAACAACCCATAATCACGCCGAAAGGAAGGCAAATGGCCGAGATAGCTTCCGGGCAGCCCGCCCCCGACTTCACTCTTGCGACAGATACCGGCGAGAGCGTGACGCTCGCCGCCTGCCGTGGCCGCAAGCTTGTGCTCTACTTCTACCCGAAGGCCGGCACGCAGGGCTGCACGCTGGAGGCGCACGACTTCAACCGGCTGAAACCCGATTTCGAAGCCGCCGATACCCGCGTCCTCGGTGTCTCGCCCGACCCGGACAAGGCGCTGGCGAAGTTCCGCTCCAAGGAGGGACTCACCTTCGATCTCGCCGGCGACGAGACCCATGCGGTGCTGGAGGCCTATGGCGTCTGGGGCGAGAAATCGATGTACGGGCGCAAATATATGGGTGTCGAGCGCACCACCGTGCTGATCGACCGCGAGGGGCGGATCGCGCGTGTGTGGCCGAAGGTGAAGGTCGCCGGCCACGCCGAGGAAGTGCTGGAAGCCGCCAGGGCGCTGTGAGGCCGCTTAAGGACGTCATCCCGGCCGAGCGGAGCGAGAGCCGGGATCGCTCTGCAATGTCGGCGCGCGATCCCGGATCGGCCCTGCGGGCCCTCCGGGATGACGGAGAAGGCGGGGTGCGCTTTGTTGCCCCGCCTCAGTCCACGTCGTCGATGTTGGCCGGGCCGCCGCCATAGGCGCGCTGGGCGAGCGCGGCTTCCATGAAGGGGTCGAGGTCGCCGTCCAGCACTTCCTGCGGCGTGCCGGAGGTGACTCCGGTGCGCAGGTCCTTCACGAGCTGATAGGGCTGGAGCACATAGGAGCGGATCTGGTGGCCCCAGCCGATATCGGTCTTGGCGGCCTGATCGGCGGCGGCCTGCGCCTCGCGCTTCTTCAGCTCCATCTCATAGAGCTTGGCGCGCAGCATGTCCCACGCGGTGGCGCGGTTCTTGTGCTGCGAGCGGTCGCCCTGGCTCACCACGGCGATGCCGGTCGGGATGTGGGTGAGGCGCACCGCCGATTCGGTCTTGTTGACGTGCTGGCCGCCGGCGCCGCCCGAGCGCATCGTATCGACGCGCACATCCGCTTCCTTGATGTCGACGACGATGCGGTCGTCGATCACGGGATAGACGTCGATGGAGGCGAAGGAGGTCTGGCGGCGGGCGTTCGAATCGAAGGGCGAGATGCGCACGAGGCGGTGCACGCCGCCCTCGGTCTTCAGCCAGCCATAGGCATTGTGGCCCTTCACGAGAATCGTCGCCGATTTGAGGCCTGCGGTCTCGCCCGCCGATTCCTCGATCAGCTCGACCTTGAAGCCACGCCGCTCGGCCCAGCGCGTGTACATGCGCAGCAGCATCAAAGCCCAGTCCTGGCTGTCAGTGCCGCCGGCGCCGGCATGGACTTCCAGATAGCTGTCATTGGCATCCGCCTCGCCCGAGAGCAGGGCTTCGAGCTGGCGGCGGGCAACCTCGGCCTTGAGCTTGCCGAGCGAGGCCTCGGCCTCCTTGACGATGGAATCGTCGCCCTCCGCCTCGCCGAGCTCGATCAGCTCGACATTGTCGGCGAGCTCGCGCTCGATGCGCTCCAGCGCGCCAAGCCCGTCCTCCAGCGTGCCGCGCTCCTGCATCAGCTTCTGCGCGCGCTCGGGGTCGTTCCACAGATTCGGGTCCTCGGCGAGCGCGTTCAGCTCGGCAAGGCGGGCCTTGGAACGGTCGAAATCGATGTGCTGCCGCAGCAGTCCGGCGGCTTCGCGGATTTCGTCGACGCTCGCGGCGAGCTCGGCGCGCATGATCGGTCACTCTCAGAAGGAGGCGGAAGGCGGCGGAAAATAGAGAGCTTGGGCAGGGCTGTAAACGCCCTGCCCTGCGCGCGGCGGAAAACGCCCTTCGCAGGGCATGCCCCATTGCGGCAGCGCGCTCCGGCAATAAGCTGTCGTCCCGACCGACGCCACCTCCACGGAGCCCCCATGCGCCTCATCGGCATGCTGGATTCGCCCTATGTCCGCCGCGTGGCGGTCTCGCTGGCCTTCCTCGACCTTCCCTTCGTCCATGAGGGCGTCTCGGTGTTCCGTCATTACGACCGCTTCGCCGCCGTCAATCCGGTGGTGAAGGCGCCGACGCTGGTGACGGACGACGGCGTGGTGCTGATGGAATCGACGCTCATCCTCGAACATACCGAGCGCCTCGCCGATCCCGCCCGCTCGCTGGTGCCGGCCGATATCGGCGCGCATGCCCGCGCGCAGCGCATCGTCGGGCTGGCGCTCGCCGCCTGCGAGAAGAGCGTGCAGATCGTCTATGAGCGCGAGCTGCGCCCGCAGGAGAAGCAGCACCAGCCGTGGATCGACCGCGTGAGCGGCCAGCTCATGGCCGCCTATGGGCTGCTGGAGGAGGAGATCGGCTGGAACGAGGGCTGGCTCGCCGGCCCGCGGCCGATGCAGGCGGACATCACCGCCGCCATCGCCTGGACCTTCACCCGCGACCTCATCCCCGACGTCGTGGCCGCCAACGCCTTTCCGGCGGCGGCGGGCCATGCTGCGCGGGCCGAGGCGCTGCCCGAATTCCTCGCCTGGCCGCATGCCTGATGTGCGCGGCCGGCCGGCGGCTCAGTACAGGCCGCCGGTGCCCGTCGAGCCGACCGCGCGGTCGGCCTCGGGATTGATGCCGACCGGATTGCCCGAGGCGTCGGTGGAGCCGATGATCGAGTAGCTGTCCGGCGGCGAGGTGCCCGGCTTGAACGCCTCGAGGATCGAGGGCTCGCCCGGCCCGGCACGCAGGCCGGTCTTCGGGTTGATGCGGATCAGCTTGATGCCGGGCGGCACGCGGAACGGCACCGCCGGCCGGTCGGCCAGCGCCACCTTCATGAAGTCGCGCACCACGGGGGCGGCGAGCAGGCCGCCGGTCGATCCCTTGCCCATCGGCTTGGGCGTATCGAAGCCGAGATAGACGGCGACCACCATGTCCGGGGTGTAGCCTACGAACCAGGCGTCTTTTTCCTCGTTGGTCGTGCCGGTCTTGCCGGCGATCGGCTTGCCCAGCACCTTCAGCGCCGTGCCGGTGCCGCGCTGGACCACTCCCTCCAGCATCGAGGTGATCTGGTAGGCGGTCATCGGATCGATGACCTGTTCGCGGCGGTCGATAAGCGTGGGCTCCGGCTGGTCGGCCCAGCGGGCGGCGTCGCAGCCCCGGCACTCGCGCTCGTCGTGCCGGTAGATGGTCTTGCCGTAGCGATCCTGCACACGATCGATCAGCGTCGGCTTGATGCGCTTGCCGCCATTGGCGAACATGGAGTAGCCCCCGGCCTGCCGCAGCACGGTGGTCTCGCCCGCTCCCAGGGCCATCGACAGCACCGGCAGCAAGTTATCCGAAATGCCGAAGCGCTTGGCATATTCGGCGACCAGCGGCATGCCGAGGTCGTTGGCAAGGCGCACCGTCATGACGTTGCGCGACTGCTCGATGCCGAAGCGCAGGGTCTGCGGGCCGTAAAACTTGCCGGAATAGTTCTCCGGTCGCCACGTCGCCTGCCCCTGCTGAGTCAGTTCGAAGGGCGCATCCAGCACGACGCTGGACGGGGTGTATCCGTTGTCGATGGCCGCCGCGTAGACATAGGGCTTGAAGGACGAGCCCGGCTGGCGCTGCGCCTGGGTGGCGCGGTTGAACTGGCTCTCGTCGAAGGAGAACCCGCCGGCCATGGCCAGCACGCGCCCGGTGGAGGGGTCCATCGCCACCAGCGCGCCTTCGATATTGGGCTGCTGGCGCAGGCGCCACTGGTCGGGCTTGCCTTCCACAGGCTCGACATAGACGACGTCGCCGGTCTTGAGCACGCCGGCCACGCCGTTCTTGGAATTGCGCAGCGCCCATTTGGCGCCGTCGGCGGTGATCATGCCGACATCGCGCTGGTTCGACATCACGCCGGAGCGGTCGCGCTGCGGCTGGAGGCCGATGCGCGCGCCCTTGGCGTCGGAATCGAGCACCACGGCCAGACGCCAGGGAATGTCGGTGAAGGTGCGAACATCGGCGAGCCGCGCGCCCCAGTCGCCGGAGGTCTCGATGCGCGTCACCGGCCCGCGGAACCCGCGCTGTTCGTCATAGCGGGTCAGCCCGTCGAGCAGCGCCTGCTTGGCATAGGCCTGGAGCTTGGGGTTCAGCGTGGTGCGCACCGACAGGCCGCCGCCATAGAGCTTGTCCTCGCCATAGCGCTCGAAGATCTCGCGGCGCACTTCCTCGGCGAAATATTCGGCCGCGAAGATATGCGCGCCGGTCGGACGCACGGTGACGGCAAGGTCGGTCTTCTTGGCTTCCTCGGCCTGCGCCTCGGTGATGTAGCCGTTCTCGGCCATGCGATCGATCACCCAGTTGCGGCGGTCGACGGCGGCGTCGTGGCGGCGGAACGGGTGGTAGTTGTTCGGCCCCTTGGGCAGGGCGGCGAGATAGGCGGCCTCGGCGATGGTCAGCTCCGACACCGACTTGTCGAAATAGAGCAGCGAGGCGGCGGCGACGCCGTAGGAACCGATGCCGAGATAGATCTCGTTGAGGTAGAGCTCGAGGATCTTGTCCTTGGAATAGGCGCGCTCCATGCGCAGGGCGAGCAGCGCCTCCTTGATCTTGCGGTCGAAGGAAACCTCGTTGGTCAGCAGGAAGTTCTTCGCCACCTGCTGGGTGATGGTCGAGGCGCCCTGCGGACGTCGGCCCGAGCCGTAATTCTGCAGGAAGGCGTAGCCGGCGCGGCCGATGCCGGTCAGGTCGATGCCGCCATGCGAATAGAAGTTCTTGTCCTCGGCGGACAGGAAGGCTTCCTTCACGAGATCGGGAATGTTCTGGATCGGCAGATAGAGCCGGCGCTCCTTGGCGTACTCGGCCAGCAGCGAGCCGTCGGCCGCGTGGATGCGCGTCATCACCGGCGGCTCGTAATTCTGGAGCTGCGAGTAGTCCGGCAGGTCCTGGGAGAACTTCCAGACGAAATAGCCCGCCGCCGCCCCGCCGACGATGAACACGATCGTGCCAAGGGCGAACAGGAAGCCCAGAAACCGCAGAAGCAGCCGCATGCGGCCTCGTCCCCGTATGCTAAGGACCCCACCGCGCGCAAACGCGGTGCGGGTCCGATGTCCGTCGTCGCCCTTAGGGCAGCGTGTGCGCGGCAACTATGGCCTAATCGCGACCGGTCAAGGCTGCGTGGCGGCCACGGGCCGGGCGCTGGTGCCGTCCACGCTGGCCGGCAGCGCGAGCGGAGTGCCGTCGAGAGGCTTCTGCGCCGCGAAATACGCGTCGACCGCCGCCGTCATAGCCTCGGTGACATTAGCCTGCCAGTCGGCCGATGTCATGAGTTCGAGATCGCGGGAGCTGGAAAGATAGCCCAGCTCGAACAGCACGGAGGGCACGTCCGGCGCCTTCAGCACCTTGAAACCCGCCGATTTCAGCGGGGATTTGTGCAGCCGCGCCGCGCCCTGCACCTCGCCCGCCAGGGTGCGGGCGAAATGGGCGGAGAAATTGCGCGTCTCGCGCTGGGCGAGGTCGAAAAGGATGCCCGCCACGTCTGCCGGCTCCTCGGAGAGGTCGAGGCCGGCGATCATGTCGGCCTTGTTCTCCGAATCGGCGAGACGCTGCGCCTCGACGTCCGAGGCGCGGTCGGACAGCGTGTAGATGGTGGCGCCGCGCACGTCGCCGTCGCGCGAGCCGAGCGAATCGGCGTGCAGCGAGATGAACAGGCGCGCATTGTTGTCCCGCGCGAAGCGCACGCGCTGGCCGAGCGAGACATAGGTGTCCTTGCTGCGGGTCAGCAGCACGCGATAGCGGCCGGTGGCATCGAGCCGCTTCTGGAGCTGGCGGGCGATGTTGAGCACGAGTTGCTTCTCGGTGACGCCGAAGGAGGAGTTCACCGCGCCCGAATCGACGCCGCCATGGCCGGGATCGAGGACGATGACCGGGCGCAGATCGCCGGCCTGCGCCACCTCGGCCTTCGGCATCTCCGGCTGCTCGGCGCGGTGGGGCTGCGCCGGGCCCGAGGCGAGCGCCGCGAGGAAGGTGGCGCGGTCGGTCTTCACGAGGTCGACCACGAGGCGCGCCGGCTGGTCGTCCATCGGGTCCAGCACGAAGGCCTTGTCGATCTTCACCGGCGCGTTGACGTCCATGACGATGCGCGCCTTGCCGGGGGCGAACAGGCCGAAGCGATAGGCCGAGACGAGGCCGCGCCCCTCCTCGCCCGCCGTCGGCGGCAGGGCGAACACGACGTCGGGAATGTCGACCACGACCCGGTAGGGATCGGCCAGGATGAACGCGCCGAGCGGCACGGAGCGCGACAGGTCGATCACCAGCCGGGTGCGCTCGCCGTCGCCGGCGAGGCGCGCATCGCTCGCCACGACGGGATCGGCAGCCCGCGCCGGCGCGACGACGGACAGGCCGCCCGGCAGCCAAAGAGCCGCCGCCAGCCAGAGCCCGATCATGCCGCCTCGCCTCGCCATCTCCGCCCGCTCTCTCCCGCGTCTCGTCGCGCCGCGCCCGCAGGGGCCGGCCGCATGACCTTTCTAGCCAAATACCAATGAAGCGTTAACCGCCGCCTTCACCGCGATTCGCGGTTGCCGCCCGGCGTTGCCCGCGCGCAACGGGCCCGCTCCGTCATGTCGGACGCGATCCTTGCCAAATCGGCACGCATGCCGCTATTAAGGGCACGTATATGGTTCGCATTCCGGGTCGCTCGACGACGTACGGCTTTGCGGTTTTCAGGCGAAGGCGCGGCCGAGACGGGCGTGCCCGGCACCGGCGACGATGAAGCTCCCACCGGGGCGCGTTGTGGTGCCGCACGCGGTCGACAAGGACCGCGCGCCGGAGGGTCGCGGTCCGCGCCGTCATTTCCGGGCCACCCGACACCGCTTGCATGCGCGGCTCTTCGTGACGTCGCGCCCATGGGGTCCTGCCACCATATGCCTTGAGCCGGATCGCGCGCGGTCGCGGCTTGTCCTGTTCGGTCGAGGATGGACGGCAGCCTACGATGATGCGTCAGCCGGCAAGTGGGGGTCAGGTACGTGGAGGGTATTCCCGCCGCGTGCGCGCCCTCCGGCCCGTGGCCTGTGCACCGCGTCGGCGCTCCTCTTGCGAGAGCCACCGTCCCACTCGCCGCATCCCCTGCCCGCATCCGATCACCGCTTACTGGCACGGCCCCTGCCGTCGGACGTCCGCTGCGACGCCGACGCGGCCGTCGCCGCACATGAGAGTTCTATGGCCAACAAGATGCTCATCGACGCCACCCATCCCGAGGAGACCCGGGTCGTGGTGGTGCGCGGCAGCCGAGTCGAGGAATTCGACTTCGAGGCTGCCAACCGCAAGCCGCTGCGCGGCAACATCTACCTCGCCAAGGTCACGCGGGTAGAGCCTTCCCTGCAGGCCGCCTTCATCGAATATGGCGGCAACCGGCATGGCTTCCTCGCCTTCAGCGAGATCCATCCCGACTATTACCAGATCCCGGTCGCCGACCGTCAGGCCCTGCTCGCCGAGGAAGAGCGCCAGCAGCGCCGCGACGCCGAGGCAGAGGACGAGGACAAGCCGAAGGGCCGCTCGCGCCGCCCGCGCGGCGCCGCCAAGAGCGCCGACACCGAGGAGACCGTCTCCGAAGCCGCGACCGAGGACGGCGAGAGCGAGGCCGCGCCCGCGCGCCGCTCGCGCCGTCGCCCGTCCTCCTCCGATGACGAGGGCGGCGGCGGCGAGGTCGAGGAGATCGCCGGCGAGGAAGAGGTGGTCGACGAGGTCGGCTCCGACGACGCGCTGGAGGAAGTGCCCGAGCGCGCCGCCCCGCGCGGCCGCGCCCGCACCTACAAGATCCAGGAAGTGATCAAGCGCCGGCAGGTGATGCTGGTGCAGGTCGTGAAGGAGGAGCGCGGCAACAAGGGGGCGGCGCTCACCACCTATCTGTCGCTCGCCGGCCGCTATTCGGTGCTGATGCCCAACACCGCGCGCGGCGGCGGCATCTCCCGCAAGATCACCTCGGCCGAAGACCGCCGCCGGCTGAAGGAGGTCGCCTCCGACCTCGAAGTGCCGGAGGGCATGGGCGTTATCCTGCGCACCGCCGGCGCCAACCGCACCAAGGCCGAGATCAAGCGCGACTTCGAGTACCTTCTGCGCCTGTGGGAGAATGTGCGCGAGCTCACCCTCGGCTCCACCGCGCCCTCGCTGGTCTATGAGGAAGGCTCGCTGATCAAGCGCTCGATCCGCGACCTCTACAACAAGGACATCGACGAGGTTCTGGTCGCCGGCGACGAGGGCTATCGCGAGGCCAAGGACTTCATGCGCATGCTCATGCCGAGCCATGCGAAGAACGTGAAGCCCTACAAGGACCTGCAGCCGGTGTTCACCCGCTTCGGGGTGGAGAGCCAGCTCGACGCGATGTTCCTGCCGCAGGTGCAGTTGCGCTCGGGCGGCTATCTCGTCATCAACCCGACCGAGGCGCTGGTCTCCATCGACGTGAACTCCGGGCGCTCGACCCGCGAGCACAATATCGAGGACACCGCCCTCAAGACGAACCTCGAAGCGGCGGAGGAAGTCGCCCGCCAGCTGCGCCTGCGCGACCTTGCCGGCCTTGTCGTGATCGACTTCATCGACATGGACGAGAAGCGCAACAACCGGGCGGTGGAGCGCAAGCTCAAGGACTGCCTGAAGAACGACCGCGCGCGCATCCAGCTCGGCCGCATCTCGCATTTCGGCCTGATGGAGATGAGCCGCCAGCGCATCCGCACCGGCGTGCTGGAAAGCTCCACCGAGGTCTGCCCGCATTGCGGCGGCACCGGCCATGTGCGCTCCTCGCCCTCCGTCGCGCTCCAGCTCCTGCGCGCCGCCGAGGACATGCTCCAGCGCTCCAACACGCATAACCTCGTCATCCGCACCCGCGCGGAGAACGCGCTCTACGTGCTCAACCACAAGCGCGCGCATCTGCACGAGCTGGAAGAGCGCTTCGGCGTGCAGATCACCATCGCCGCCGACGCGACGCTGACCGGGCTAACCCCCTTCGCCATCGACAAGGGCGAGGCGGTGCTGAACCCGATCCCGCTGCCGCGCGCGCCGGAGCTGGTGATCGAGCCCGAGGACGACATCGTCGTCGCCGACGAGGCGGAGGAGATCGAGGAGGAAGAGGCGCCGGCCCCGAGCCGCGCCCTGCCCCCGCGCGAGAGCCGGAGCGAGAGCCCCGAGAGCACGGGCGAAGGCGAAGGAGATGGCGGCAACCGCCGTCGCCGTCGGCGGCGTCGGCGCCGGCGTGGCGGTGGCGGCGAGAACGGCCAGCGTCCCGGCGGCGAGGCCGGCTCGGAGACCTCCGGCATCGAGTTCGAGGATGACGGCGAGGACGAGGCGGACGGCACCGAGGGCGACGCCAATGAGAGCGACGCCAGCGAGACCGTGACGGCCGAGGTGAGCGAGACCGCAACGGCGGACGTCTCCAACGAGGCGGCCGCTGACGCCCCCGCGCCGGAGGCTGCCGTCGAGACGGCCGGTGAGACGGCTGCGGAAGCGCCTGCTGCCGAAGCCGCTACCGAGGAAGCCGCCGAGGAGGCGCGTCCGCGTCGCGGCCGTCGCGGCGGACGCCGCACGCGCGGCGCCAAGGCGGGCGAGGAAGCCGCGAGCGAGGAAGCGACCTCCGAGACGACCGAGGCTGCTGCCGAGGCCGTCGCTGTCGAGGCGGTCGCTGTCGAGGCTTCGGCCGAGGCGGCTGCTGCCCAGACTGTGGCGGAGGTTCCGGCCGAGGCTCCGGCTCCCAAGCCGCGCCGCCGCCGCTCCACCGTGCGCGAGGCCGCGCCGGTCAGCGCGCCGGAGGCCGAGGCGGTACAGGTCGAGGCCGCGCCTGTAGAGGCGGCACCTGTCGAGACAGTGGCGGCCGAGGCTGTGTCGGTCGAGGCCAGCGAGCCGGTCGAAGCCGCGCCAGCCGACGAAGCCCCCGCTACCGAGGCTGCCGCCGACGCGGCGCCTGAGGCGGCCCCGGCGCCCGAGCCCGCCAATGACGATCCGAACCGCCCGCGCCGCACCGGCTGGTGGCAGCGCAAGATCTTCGGCGAGTGAGGTCTTCTCTCATCTGAAACGGAAAACGGCGCCTCGCGGCGCCGTTTTTTATTTCCTATCCGTCTGTACGCGTGCCGGCCGGAACCTCCCTCCTTGGGCCGTGTTCTGCTCTGGGATCACAGCGATGCGGGGCCTTGAATGATTACCCTCCAGTGCGGCTACCGGATCGAGGTCGTGTGCGACCGCCCGATCACCGCCATCACCCTGCTCGACCCGCATCCTGAGCGGCAGGTCGACATCCTTGATGTCGTCACCACAAGCGTCTCGGCGCTCGCTGATGGCAACCCGGTACCCTGCGACACCTATGAGGATGGCTTCGGCAATATCTGCCGGCGACTGGTCATCCCGCCCGGCGGCGCGCGCTTCGAAAGCCGCATCAACGTCGCCGATCCCGGCACGCTTGATGTGTTCGATCTCAACGCCATTGAGCACGCGCCGATCGATCTGCCGCCCGAAGTGCTGCAATTCCTGCTGCCGAGCCGCTATTGCGAGGTGGACGAACTGTCCAATACGGCGTGGGGCCTGTTCGGCAGCTACGCCCCCGGCTGGAACCGGGTGCAACAGATCTGCAATTTCGTCCACGCGCAGATCCGCTTCGACTATCAGTGCGCGCGCAGCACCCGTACGGCCGCGCAGGCGTTCAACGAGAGGGTCGGCGTCTGCCGCGACTTCACGCATCTCGCGGTGGCGCTCACCCGCGCCATGAACATCCCGGCGCGCTACTGCAACGGCTTTCTCGGCGATGTCGGCGTGCCACCGGACCCGGCGCCGATGGACTACAATGCCTGGTTCGAAGCCTATATTGGCGGGCACTGGCACACCTTCGATGCACGCCACAACGTGCCGCGCATCGGCCGGGTTCTGGTGGCGCGGGGGCGCGATGCCGCCGACATCCCGATGATCCACACGTTTGGCCCGCATGTGCTGCAGCGCTTCGAGGTCATCACCGAGCAGGTGGCGGCCTAAGCGGCGCCCCGTCCCCGGAAAGCTCCGAGAGACAGGGGCGCACGCCCTCACGCCCGCAGCGCCGCCGCATTGTCCTGCGCCCACTGCGCTACCGAGATCGGCGCATGGCCGGTCAGCGTCTCGACGGCGTCGGTGACGCCGGCCGTCCACCCCTCGCGCACGGGATGGAAGATCATGGCGAGGAAGCGCGCATAGTCCTCGCTGACGCCCGCGCCGGTGAGGATGCCGACAAAGGTCTCGTCGTCGATCGGGGTGTAGCCGACCTTGCGGCCGATGATGCCGGACAGGATTTCCGCCGCCTCGCCATAGCCCAGCGCCTGCGGGCCGGTGAGGTTGAAGGCCCGGCCGTCGAAGCGGTCGCTGGTGAGCGCCGCCGCCGCGCTGGCGGCAATGTCGCGGGCGTCGACGAAGCTCGACTTGCCCTCGCCCGCCGGGACGGCGAGGGCGCCGGCATGGTCGATGCCGGGCTTCCAGAAGTTCAGGAAATTGTCGGTGAACCAGTTCGGCCGCAGGATCACATAGGGCACGCCCGCGCCGATCAGCGCCAGTTCGACCTGGCGATAGGGAATGGAATCATCCGCATCGACGCCGATGGCGGTTTGCAGCACCACCTTCACCTTGCGGGCGGCGGCGGCTTCGATGACCGGGGTGAGCAATTCCCGCGAATTCACATAGCCGCCCGGCAGCATCACATAGGCGCGGTCGACGCCCTCGAACGCCGCCGCGAAGGTCTCCGGCCTGCCGAATTCGAAGGCGACGCCCTCCGCGCCCTCGATGGGCTGGCCGCCGCGTGAGGCCGCCTTCACCGCCTCGCCCTTCGTCCGCAGTGCCTTCACCAGCGGGCGGCCGACATGGCCGCTGGCGCCGAGCACGAGAATCTTTCCGGTGGGATTCTTGTCCGACATCATCATTCTCCTTAGTATCTAACGGAAACCATGTTTCGAATGACTACATACGCGCTGTCGGAAAAGTGCGAAAGAGAGCACCTCCGGCTCACATGGTGGCGTGCGGGAAACCGGCCTGCCAGAACGAGGACGAAAAGATGTGCCCGGCCTATGACGTCTATGAGGACCGCTGCCCCACCCGGCTCGTGCTGGACCGGCTGGCCGATAAATGGGCGCTGCTGATCCTCGACCATCTCGCCGAGGGCACGATGCGGTTCAACCATCTGCGCCGCGACATCAAGGGCATCTCGCAGAAGGTGCTGTCGCAGACGCTCAAGAGGCTGGAGCGCGACGGGCTGATCACCCGCACGGTCTATCCTACCGTGCCGGTGACGGTGGAATACGCGCTCACCCCGCTCGGCCGCACGCTGGCGCAGACGGCGGCGGCGCTGACCCACTGGGCCGAGAGCAACATGGACGCCATCCTCGCCGCGCAGGCCGCCTATGACGCCGCCGGTGCGGAGAGGTGAGGGCGAACATCGGGGGCGGCGCCGTCCCGCTCACGCCGTCATGGCCGGGCTTGACCCGGCCATCCACGCCTCGGCAACCCACCCGGAAGATGTGGATCCCCGGGTCGAGCCCGGGGATGACGGCAGGGGACTCCCCCTCACCCCTTGCGCAGGAAATCGCCGATGCGGTGCACTGCCTGCCGCATCTCGTCGGCCGAGCCGGCATAGGAGAGGCGCAGATAATGGTGGCCGCGATGGGGATCGAAATCGACGCCCGGCGTCGCCGCCACCAGCGCCTCGTCGAGCAGGCGCCGCGCGAAGCCGGCGGAATCCTCGGTGAAGCGCGAGACGTCGGCATAGAGATAGAAGGCCCCGTCGACGGGCAGGAATTCCGGAAGCCCCGCCGCCGGCAGCCCCTGCGTGAGGATCAGCCGGTTTTCCTCATAGCCGTGCTTGACCGCCTCCATCTCCGCCGCGCCGTCGAAGGCGGCCTCGGCGGCGATCTGCGAGAGCGTCGGCACCGAGATCATCAGGTTCTGCTGCAGCCGCTCGACCGCGCGCACCAATGAGGCCGGCATCACCATCCAGCCGACGCGCCAGCCGGTCATGCAGAAATATTTCGAGAAGGAATGGATGATCGTCGCATCGTCGCTCACCGCCGCCGCCGTCGAGGCGGGGAAGGCGTAGTCGAGCCCGTGATAGATCTCGTCGGAGATGAAGCGGATGCCGAGCCCCTCGGCGGTGCGGACCAGCTCGGCCAGCGCCTCCGGGCGCATCATCGTGCCGGTCGGGTTGGCGGGGCTGGCAACGAGAATGCCCTTGAGCGGCGTGCGCCGGTGCGCCTCGATGAGCGCTTCCGGCGTGATCACCCAGCGCGAGGCGGCGTCGGTCTCGATCAGCACCGGCTCGCAGCCGAGCGCGGTGAGGATGTGGCGGTAGGGCGGATAGCCGGGATTGGCGATCGCCACCCGGTCGCCCGCCTCGAACATGGAGAGGAAGGCGAGCAGGAAGCCGGAGGACGAGCCGGTGGTGACGACGACGCGGCCGGGGTCGAGGTCGAGCCCGTAGGTCTCGCCATAGTGGCGGGCGATGCGGGCGCGCAGCGAGGGGATGCCGAGCGCCGTGGTGTAGCCGATGCGCCCGTGCTCCAGCGCCCGGCGCGCCGCTTCGCGGGCGGTGGAGGGCGCGGGCGCGGCGGGCTGGCCGACCTCCATGTGGATGACATGGCCGCCGGCGGCCTCGATGCGCGCGGCGCGCTCCATCACGTCCATGACGATGAAGGGGGCGATCTCGCTGCGGCGCGAGGCGCCAGCGAGGAGCGCGGCGCCATCCGGGCGGCCGATTGCCGAAGATGAACTCATGTGACCCAACCTTGCCCGCCGCCGCATCCGCGCCGCATTCTCGGGCTCGTCTCGGCCGCCGTTCAATAGAAGATGATGAAGGCGAGACTTGACCCTGCCGTCGCGGCAGCGTCAGGTCGCCCGCACAATTTCGTGTCGATGGATGATGCTTCGAAAGCGCGTTGACAACCCCCCGCTTCGGCGGAGCCGGCCCGCCCTGCCCTCGCGCCTGGGTCGCATTGCCGCGCGCGCGGCGCACGGGCTCGGCCTGCTGGCGGCGGCGACGCTCGCCGGTCTGCCGGCGGCCCAGCCCGCCCTGGCGCAGAGCCGCCAGCCCAACATCATCCGCGACGCCGAGATCGAGCAGCTGCTGCGCGATTACACGCGGCCCATCTTCAAGGTCGCCGGCCTGACGCAGCAGAATATCCAGATCGTGCTCGTCGGCAGCGACAGCTTCAACGCCTTCGTGGCGGACGGGCGGCGCATCTTCATCAACACCGGCGCGCTGAAGCAGTCGAAGACGCCGAACGAGATCATCGGCGTGCTGGCGCACGAGACCGGGCACATCGCCGGCGGCCACCTGTCGAACATGCGCCAGCAGCTCGAATCGGTGCAGACCGCCGCCATCGTCGGCATGCTGCTGGCCGCCGGCGGCATCGCGGTGGGCGCGGCCGGAGGCGCCAATATGGGCGGCGCGGCCGGCGCACTGGTGGCGCCGCAGGAGATCGCCCGCCGCTCGCTGCTGTCGTACCAGCGCGGGCAGGAGGCCTCGGCCGACCAGGCGGCGGTGCGTTATCTCACCGCCACCAAGCAGTCCGCCAAGGGCATGCTGACGACCTTCGAGCGCTTCCAGAACGACCAGATCTTCCTGAGCCAGCGGGTCGACCCCTATGTGCTGAGCCACCCGATGGCGACCGAGCGCATCGCGCTGCTGTCGGAGATGGCGAAGAAGAGCCCCTATTACGACGCGCTGGACCCGCCGGCGCTGCAGGCCCGGCACGACATGATGCGCGCCAAGCTGGTCGGCTTCACCCAGACGCCGGATTCGATGATCCGCCTCTATCCCCCGTCCAACACCTCGCTGCCCGCCCGCTACGCCCGCGCCATCTCCGCCTATCGCTACGGCAGCATCCCGGACGCGATCCGCCAGATCGACGCGCTGATCGCCGAGCAGCCGGGCAACCCCTATTTCTACGAGCTGAAGGGGCAGGCGCTGCTGGAGGCGGGCCGCGCCCGCGAGGCGATCCCGCCGCTGCGCCGGGCCGTGCAGCTCTCCGAGGGCCACCCGCTGATCCGCATGCTGCTGGGCCAGGCGCTGGTGGCCACCGAGGACAAGGCGACCAGCGAGGAGGCGGTGCGCGAATTGACCTTCAGCCTCCAGCGCGAGCCCTCCTCGCCCGCCGGCTGGCGCTACCTCGCCATGGCCTATGGCCGCAAGGGCGACATACCGAACGCCGACCTCGCTTCCGCGCAGGCCGCCTTCATGAGCGGCGAGTTCCGCTCGGCGCGCGAGCTGGCGACGCGGGCCAAGAACGCCTTTCCCCTCGGTTCCCCCGGCTGGCTGAAGGCCGACGACATCATCAACTTCAAGCCGCCCGTCGATCCCCGCACCAAGAAGAAGGCCGGCCCGTGAGGCCGCGCTTCGTCCCCCATTCGCTGGAGAATCCTATGCCGCCGCTCACCTTCCTCCGCCGTGCCGGCCGCGGCGCCCTTGCCGCGGGCCTCGCCGCCGGCTTCCTCCTCGCTGCGGCGGTCGCGCCGGCGTCGGCGCTCGACGACGCGCAGCGTAAGGAGTTCGAGGGCGTCATCCGCGAGTATCTGCTGAAGAACCCGGAAGTCATCCAGGAAGCCATCATGGAGCTGCAGAAGCGCCAGCAGGCCGCCGAGGCCGGGCAGCGCCAGAAGGCGCTCGCCGAGATGAAGCCGCTGGTTTTCGATTCGCCGCGCGGCACGGTGGTCGGCAACCCGAAGGGCGACGTCACGCTGGTCGAGTTCTTCGATTACAATTGCGGCTACTGCAAGCGCGCGCTGGGCGACCTCGTCGAGCTCGTCGGCAGCGACAAGAAGCTCAAGGTCGTGCTGAAGGAATTCCCGGTGCTCGGACCGGGCTCGGTGGAAGCCGCGCAGGTCGCGGTGGCCGTGCGCCTGACCGCCCCGGACAAGTATTTCGCCTTCCACCAGAAGCTGCTGGGCGAGCGCGGCCAGGCCAACAAGGCCAAGGCGCTGGAAGCGGCGGCGGCGGTCGGCATCGACACGGCGGCGCTGGAGAAGGCGCTGACCAACCCCGAGGTCGCCGCCACGCTGCAGGAGAGCCTGCAGATCGCCGACGCGCTCGGCATCGACGGCACGCCGAGCTACGTGCTCGGCGACGAGGTGGTGGTCGGCGCGGTCGGCCACGACCAGCTGCGCGACGCCATCGCCTCGGTGCGCAAATGCGGCAAGGTGCAGTGCTGAGCCGCTGAGCCGGCTCCGCCTGCCGCCCGCACGCCCGCAACCTGCTGGGGGTTACTGCCGCGCCCGGCGCGGCAGGGCTTGGCGCGGGGCGAGGCATTGCCTATAAACCCCAGCCGCCCCGGCACAGGCCGGGCGCGGCTGGCTTCCTGAGGCGCGATGCCCGACACGGTGCATGTTCTCAACGGTCCGAACCTCAACCTGCTCGGCACGCGCGAGCCGGAGGTGTACGGACGCGCCACGCTGGCCGACGTCGAGGCCGCCTGCCGGGCGGCCTGCGCGCGCCACGGCGTCGACCTCGTGTTCCGCCAGACCAACCATGAGGGCGAGCTCGTCACCTTCCTGCAGGAGGCGCGCGGCTCGGTGGGCGTCGTGCTGAACGCGGCCGCCTACACGCACACCTCGGTCGCCGTTGCCGACGCCATAAAGGCGGTCGGCCTCAATGTCGTCGAAGTCCACCTGTCCAACGTCTTCGCGCGCGAAGCCTTCCGCCATCACTCCTACATTTCGCCCGTCGCCCGCGGGGTGATCTGCGGGCTCGGGATCGACGGCTACCGCCTCGCGATCGACGCGCTTGCCGGCGCCGCCGGCGGCCGCGCCAGCTGAAGGGAGACGGGTAGCCTCCGTCACGGGATCATGATGAAAACCAACAAGCCGAACATCGACCCTGCGCTGGTGCGCGAGATCGCTAACCTGCTCTCCGAGAGCGACCTCACCGAGATCGAGGTGCAGCACGAGGATCTGCGCATCCGCGTCGTGCGCGCCGCGCCGACCGTCTATGCCGCCGCCCCGGTGGCCGTCGCCCCGGCTGCGGTCGCCCACGCCCCGGCCCCGGCCGCTGCAGCGGCCGCCCCGGCTTCCGGCGGCGAGGACGTGTCGAAGCATCCCGGCCTCGTCACTTCGCCCATGGTCGGCACCGCCTATCTCGGCCCGGAGCCCGGCGCGAAGAATTTCGTGGAAGTCGGCACCGTGGTGAAGGAGGGCCAGACCCTGCTCATCGTCGAGGCGATGAAGACCATGAACGCGATCCCCGCGCCGCGCGCGGGCACCGTCACCCGCATCCTCGTCGAGAACGCGCAGCCGGTCGAGTATGGCGAGCCGCTCCTGATCATCGAGTGAGGCGCGCCTGATGTTCGGCAAGATCCTGATCGCCAATCGCGGCGAGATCGCCCTGCGGGTGCTGCGCGCCTGCAAGGAAATGGGCATCGCCACCGTCGCGGTGCATTCCACCGCCGACGCCAATGCGATGCATGTGAAGCTCGCCGACGAGAGCGTGTGCATCGGCCCGCCGCAGGCCAAGGACAGCTACCTCAACATCCCCGCCCTGCTCGCCGCCTGCGAGATCACCGGCGCCGAGGCGGTGCATCCGGGCTACGGCTTCCTCGCCGAGAATGCCCGCTTCGCGGAAATCCTGATCGACCACGGTGTGCAGTTCATCGGGCCCAAGCCCGAGCATATCCGCATCATGGGCGACAAGATCGAGGCGAAGAAGACCGCCAAGAAGCTCGGCATCCCCTGCGTGCCCGGCTCGGACGGCGGCATCTCCTCCGACGAGGAGGCCGCCAAGGTCGCCGCCGAGATCGGCTTCCCCGTGCTCATCAAGGCCGCCGCCGGCGGCGGTGGGCGCGGCATGAAGGTGGCGCGCTCCGAGCAGGAACTGTCCTCCGCCCTCTCCACCGCCCGCTCGGAGGCCCGCGCGGCCTTCGGCGACGATGCCGTCTATATCGAGAAATATCTCGGCACGCCGCGCCACATCGAGATCCAGGTGCTGGGCGACGGCAAGGGCAACGCCATTCACCTCGGCGAGCGTGACTGCTCGCTGCAGCGCCGGCACCAGAAGGTGCTGGAAGAGGCCCCCTCGCCCATCATCACGCCCGAGCAGCGCGCGCGCATCGGCGGGACGGTGGCGCAGGCCATGCGCGACCTGAAATATCTCGGCGCCGGTACCATCGAGTTCCTGTACGAGAACGGCGAGTTCTACTTCATCGAGATGAACACCCGCATCCAGGTGGAGCATCCGGTGACCGAAGCGATCACCGGCGTCGACCTCATCAACGAGCAGATCCGCGTCGCCGCCGGCCTGCCGATGAGCGTGACGCAGGACGACATCAAGCTGAACGGCCACGCCATCGAGTGCCGCGTGAACGCCGAGCACCCGCGCACCTTCCGCCCCTCGCCGGGCCGGATCGACAACTGGCACGTGCCGGGCGGGCCGGGCGTGCGCATCGATTCAGCCGTCTATCAGGGCTATTCGATCCCGCCCTATTACGACAGCCTCGCCGGCAAGCTCATCGTTCACGCGGCCACCCGTGAGGAATGCCTCGCCCGCCTCAAGCGCGCGCTGGACGAGTTCGTGGTGGAAGGCATCGAGACGACGCTGCCGCTGTTCCGCGAGCTGGTCGACAATGACGACATCAAGCGCGGCGCCTACGACATCCACTGGCTGGAACACTTCCTGGCCGAGGGCGAGCCGGGCGCCTGAGCCTAGGTGCGGCGGGCCTTCGGGCCCGCCTCCTCACTTCAGTGCGGGCTCCACGTCCGTATGCGTGAAGTCGTCTCCCTTGAACAAAAGCGCTTCGCTTTTTTCCTTCGCCAGCGCGTAGGCGAAGCAGTCGCCGAAATTGAGCCCGGCCGGATGGCCGCCGCCCTTGCCGAAATCGCGATAGGCGGCACGGGCGATCTGCGCCTGCCGCGCGGTCACCGGCTCGATGACGAAGCCGGCGGCCTCGATGAACTCATCCAGGCGACGGCTGAGAACCGGATCGCGCGATCCATCGACGACGATGGCGGTCTCGAAGAAGCTTGCCGCCGACATGCGCCCTGTCGGTTCGTTCTCGATCGCTTCGAGAAACCGAACGGCCTCCGGTTCGCCACGCAGGATCGCGACGAGGGCCGAGGTATCGACGATCATTTCGGCAGACCGTCTTCGTCATAGAGAAGGTCGGCGTGGTCCATGGTGTCCCATGGCGCGCGGAAGCGCGGCGCGGTGTCATCGACGATCGCCATGAGACGCTTGGCCAGTCCCGCGCGCGGATTGGCCTTCAGCCGCTCCAGCTTCTCCTTCACCGCCTCGGTTACGGCAGCCGTCTGGCTCTCGCCGGTGCGCGCCGCGAGTTCGCGGATCATCGCATGGGTGGCTTCGTTCTTGATGTTGAGGCCCATCGTCTACCCCAGCGCGTCTTCTGTCTACCATATAGGCCGAGCGCGCCCACCGACAACGGGAAATGAGGGAACGTCCCGCAGGCTCTTTTCCGCCCGCCCCATCTCCGTCATTCTGGCGTCATGTCACACCCGCGCGAACATCAGGTCGAGATCACGCCCGAAGTGCTGCTGAAGGCCTATGCCTGCGGCATCTTCCCGATGGCCGAGAGCGCGGACGATCCCGGCCTCTACTGGATCGAGCCGGAGCGGCGCGGCGTCATCCCGCTCGACAGCTTCGCCATCACCGGCCGCCTCGCCCGCACCGTGCGCTCGGACCGCTTCGAGGTGCGCGTCGACCATGATTTCGAGGCGGTGATCGACGGCTGCGCGGCGCCGGCCGACGGGCGCGGCTCGACCTGGATCAACCGGCGCATCCGCAAGCTCTATTGCGACCTGCATGCGCGCGGCTACTGCCATTCGGTCGAGGCGTGGCAGGAGGGCGAGTTGGTCGGCGGGCTCTATGGCGTGCGGCTGGGGCGCGCCTTCTTCGGCGAAAGCATGTTCCACACGGCCCGCGATGCCTCGAAGGTGGCGCTGGTGCATCTGGTGGCGCGTCTGAAGCACGGCGGCTTCCGCCTGCTCGACACCCAGTTCGTCACCGATCACCTGAGGAGCTTCGGCGCCATCGAGGTGCCGCGCCGGCAGTATCACCGCCTGCTCGCCGACTCGCTGGCGGATGGCGAGGCGGATTTCTACTGCTGGCCGCCGGGCGAGGCGATCACCGGGTCGCTCTGCTTGCAGTCGCTGAGCCACACGTCATAGATCGGGTGCTCGACGCCGTGCAGGCCGGGGCTGGAGGCGAACATCCAGCCGCCGAACAGCGGCTGCACCTTGCCGTCCAGAGCGATCTCCTGAACCTCGACGAAGCCCGTGGTGTTCTGCTGCTCGGTCTCCGGCCGCGTGTAGCAGGCGCGCGGGGTGATGCGCAGCGCACCGAACTGCACCGTCTCGTTGATCGCGACGTCGAAGCTGATGATGCGGCCGGTGATCTTGTCGAGGCCGGAGAAGACGGCGGTCTTGTTCTCGATCTTCTGCTCGGGCGGCTGCACCACCTCGATGTCGCCGCTCGGTCCGACGCTGGCCTGGCCGGGCACTTCGGGCTGCTCCGGCGCGGGCGCGCGCGGGGCGCCGGCGTCGGGATCGTCCATGATGGAGGGAACGCCGGGGCCGCCGGGCGGCGAATCGGGGTTGTCGACCGGACCGCCGGGCGGCGGGGCCAGCGGCTGCGCATCCACACCGCCCTGCCAGCCCTGCTGGGCGGCCAGCGGCGCGCCGAGCGCAGCGAGCGCCACGGCGGCGAGAAGCGCGGATCGGAAGGAAGCGGCGAGCATGGAACGGCCTCGGCTGGCACGCATCCCCGTCGGCGCGCGCGTGAGGCCAAGATGACGGGCAATGCGGCGATGTCGGGGCGGGCGCGGCACGGCGCGGCGATCCGCGCCGCCGGCCGGAGGCGGAAGGGTCACTCGGGCGTCCAGGCCTTGTAGTCGCCCGTCACCGCCGGACGGTGGCCGGCGCCCAGCGTCGAGCCGGGCGGGCGGTAGGCGTTGGCGGTGCCGGTGGGGTTCGGCCGGTGCGGCTTCTGCCACTCGCGCGGAACGTAATCTTCCTGCGAGGGCGGCACGTCGGAGCGCTGGTGCATCCAGGCGTGCCAGCCCGGCGGAATGGCGGTCGCCTCGGCGTAGCCATTATAGATCACCCAGCGACGCTCGAAGCCGAGCGCCGGGTCGATCTTGCCGCCCTTGGTGCGGTAATAGCGGTTGCCGGCCTCGTCCGTGCCGACCAGTTCACCGTACCGCCAGGTGTGGAAGCGGGTGCCCATGGTCTGGCCATTCCACCAGGTGAAGGTCTCGATGAGGACGTCGGAAAGCTTCACGGAATTGGTCCCTGCGCCGGCTTGGAGCTCGGGCGGAACATGCCACCCGAGCCCGCCGGTGTCCAGCCGCGCGAACGCCCCTGCGGCGCTTACGCACGACGGAACTCGGTGGCGAAATAGGCGAGAGCCAGCACCACGATGCCGATGCCGGCCACCGTGACGGCGCCCCAGCCGGCCAGCTCGTAGAGCGGGCTCGCCAGCGCCGAGCCGAGCGCGCCGCCGAAGAAGAAGGTGGCGATGTAGAGCGCGTTAAGCCGCGAGCGCACTTCGGGCGCCAGCATGAAGATGGCGCGCTGGCCGAACACCAGATTCGCCGTCGCCGCGCAGTCGAGCACGATGGCGCCGATGGCGAGCACCACAACGGAGGAGAGTCCCACCCCGGCCTCGGTGATCAGGAAGCCGAGAATCGCCAGCACCAGCGCCGCGCCGGTCGCGACGCGGGAAAAACCACGGTCGGCCAGCCAGCCGGCGAAGGGGGAGACGACCACGCTCGCCGCGCCCGCCAGTGCGAAGATGGCGATGCCCTGCTGGCCGAGGCCGAATTGCGGGGCGGCGAGCAGCAGCGGCACGGCGGTCCAGAACAGGGTGAAGGCGCCGAACATCGCCGCCTGATAGGCCGCGCGCCGGCGCAGCACCGGCTGCGAGCGCATCAGCGGCCACAGCGAGCCGACGAGCTGGCGGTAGGTCGCCCGTCCGCCGGGATGGCGCTGCGGCAGCGCCAGGCGAAGGCCAGCCGCGAGCGCCAGCATGGCGAGCGCCGCGATGAGGAACACGGCGCGCCAGCCGAGCCAGTGCGCCACCATGGACGAGACCGGCCGCGCCAGCAGAATGCCGGTCATCAGCCCGCTGACCACGCTGCCGACCTTGCGGCCACGCTCCTCGGGGCTGGCGAGATGGGCGGCGAAGGGAACCGCGACCTGCGCCACCACCGAGCCGACGCCGAAGATGAGCGCCGCCAGCAGGAACAGCGCCGGCGTGCCGGAGGCGAAGGCGAGGCCCAGCCCCGCCGCCGCGCACAGGATGATCGCGCCGATCAGCCGCCGGTTCTCGACGATGTCGCCGAGCGGCACGAGCAGCAGCAGGCCCAATATGTAGCCGACCTGCCCGATCGTCACCACGAGGCTGGCCATCGTCTCGTCGAGGCCGATGTCGTCGGCGATCAGCGCGACGAGGGGCTGGGCGTAATAGAGATTCGCCGCGCCGAGCCCGGCGGCGAGCGCCAGCAGGAAGAAGGTGACGGGCGAATGCGACGGCGGGGCGAGCGCCGCGCCGCCCCCGGTGGAGGCGTCGGATTGGGAGCGGCTCATGGGACTGCCTTGCATGCGAAGGGGTGCGTTGCGCCAGATATACGCCCGCGCGCCCGCCCGCCAAGGCCGCCGCCCGGCCTTTCGCGTGCCTTTGCGCAAGGATGGGATTGCCGGCCGGACGATGCCGATGGGGCAGGTTCGGAGCGGGCGCCCTGCACTCCGGGGAAGTTGCTCGACCCACATGTGCAAACCGAAATTGCGGGACCTCAACAATCCCCGCTTTTCTCCGCCTTCTGCCCCGCCATTTATTCGGGCTGGACTCGGGACGCGAATCCCCGCGGAATTCGGGCTTCGGCTCTGGAAAGAGCGCGATCCCGACACCATCTACATTTAGATATTTTTCACCTCCTCCACACTAGAGTTTGTGACGGAAGGTTGACGCGAATAAGGGAGTCGGCCAGTTTGGCCCCGTCGGCGGCAGCGTAGGTTTTGCGGCCGACTCATCCAGATTGAAGCGGGCTCCCTCGCCGGAGATTGGTTCCGGCGAAGCGTTTGTGCGTGCCAAAAACACACCGGAGCGGGCAGGCTGTGAAGCCGTTCGCCAACCGGGACCGACAGGTATGCGGACGCAGGGTCCGGAGCTTTGAATGTCGCTGAGTGGACTGGGGACAGGTCCACCACGAACCGGGGACGACGAAAATGCGCATCGAGCGCCGTTACACGAAGGCCGGCCGTTCTCCCTATGCGGACATCGCGTTCCGCAAGGCGACGAGCGAGATTCGCAATCCCGACGGATCCATCGTGTTCCGCGCGGAAGGCATCGACGTGCCGGAGCACTTCTCCCAGGTCGCGACCGACATCATCGCGCAGAAATATTTCCGCAAGGCCGGCGTCCCCGCCCGTCTGAAGAAGGTCGAGGAAGAGACCGTCCCCTCCTTCCTGTGGCGCGGCGCCGCCGACGAGAAGGCGCTCGCCGCCCTCCCCGAGAAGGAGCGGATCGTCGGCGAGACCGATTCCCGCCAGGTCTTCGACCGCCTCGCCGGCACCTGGACCTATTGGGGCTGGAAGGGCGGCTATTTCGATTCGGAGGAGGACGCGCAGGCCTTCTTCGACGAGCACCGCTACATGCTGGCCATGCAGATGGCCGCGCCCAACTCGCCGCAGTGGTTCAACACCGGCCTGCACTGGGCCTATGGCATCGACGGCCCGAGCCAGGGCCATTTCTATGTCGACTACGCGACCGGCAAGCTGACGCGCTCCAAGACCTCCTATGAGCATCCCCAGCCGCATGCCTGCTTCATCCAGTCGGTCTCCGACGATCTGGTGAACGAGGGCGGCATCATGGACCTGTGGGTGCGCGAGGCGCGCCTGTTCAAGTATGGCTCGGGCACCGGCTCCAACTTCTCCGCCCTGCGCGGCGAGGGCGAGAAGCTCTCCGGCGGCGGGCGCTCCTCCGGCCTCATGTCCTTCCTCAAGATCGGCGACCGCGCCGCCGGCGCCATCAAGTCGGGCGGCACCACCCGCCGCGCCGCCAAGATGGTGGTGGTCGACGTCGACCATCCCGACATCGAGACCTATGTCGACTGGAAGGTGAAGGAAGAGCAGAAGGTCGCCGCGCTCGTCACCGGCTCCAAGACCGTCGCCAAGCACATGAAGGCCGTGATGAAGGCCTGCGTGAACTGCGAGGGCGAAGGCGACGACTGCTACGACCCGGAAAAGAACCCCGCCCTGAAGCGCGAGATCCGCGCCGCCAAGAAGGCGCAGGTGCCGGAGAACTACATCCGCCGCGTCGTGCAGTTCGCCAAGCAGGGCTACACCGACATCGAATTCCCGATCTACGATACCGACTGGGATTCGGAGGCGTATCTGACCGTCTCCGGCCAGAACTCGAACAATTCGGTGCGCGTCGACGACGCCTTCCTCAACGCGGTGCAGGCCGACGCTGACTGGAACCTGACCTCGCGCACCACCGGCAAGGTGACCAAGACCCTCAAGGCCGCCGAGCTTTGGGAGAAGATCGGCCACGCCGCCTGGGCCTGCGCCGATCCCGGCATCCAGTTCCACACCACCATCAACGACTGGCACACGAGCCCGGCGGGCGGCCCGATCCGCGCCTCCAACCCGTGCTCGGAATACATGTTCCTCGACGACACGGCGTGCAATCTCGCCTCGCTGAACCTGCTGCAGTTCCGCAACGCCGACGGCTCGTTCGACGTCGAGAGCTACGAGCATGCCTGCCGCCTGTGGACCGTGGTGCTCGAAATCTCGATCCTGATGGCGCAGTTCCCCTCCAAGGAAATCGCCAAGCTCTCCTACGAGTACCGCACGCTTGGCCTCGGCTACGCCAATATCGGCGGCCTGCTGATGACCTCGGGCATCCCCTACGACTCCGACGCGGGCCGCGCCTATTGCGGCGCGCTCACCGCCATCATGACCGGCGTCGCCTACGCCACCTCGGCCGAGATGGCCAAGGAGCTCGGCCCCTTCCCCGAATACAAGCCGAACGCGACCCACATGCTGCGCGTGATGCGCAACCACCGCCGCGCCGCCTATGGCGAGAAGGGCGGCTATGAGGGGCTGAACACCAACCCGGTGCCGCTCGACCACGCCAAGGTGCCCCACCCGATCCTCGTCGAGCGCGCCAAGGCGACCTGGGACCAGGCGCTCGCGCTCGGCGAGGCGCACGGCTACCGCAACGCCCAGACCACGCTGCTCGCGCCCACCGGCACGATCGGCCTCGTCATGGACTGCGACACGACCGGCATCGAGCCCGACTTCGCGCTGGTGAAGTTCAAGAAGCTGGCCGGCGGCGGCTATTTCAAGATCATCAACCGCGCCGTGCCGGAGGCGCTGCGCACACTCGGCTATTCCGAGAGCCAGATCGCCGAGATCGAGGCCTATGCGGTCGGCCACGGCTCGATCACCCAGGCGCCGGCGATCAACCATTCGACGCTGCGCACCAAGGGCTTCGACGACGCCATGCTGGCGAAGATCGACGCCAGCGTGAAGGCGGCCTTCGACGTCAAGTTCGTGTTCAACCGCTGGACGCTCGGCGACGAGGCGCTGGCCAAGCTCGGCGTGCCCGCCGACAAGCTGGCCGACCCCGCCTTCGACCTGCTCGCCTTCCTCGGCTTCTCCCGCAAGGACGTCGAGGCCGCGAACATCCATGTCTGCGGTGCGATGACGCTGGAGGGCGCGCCCTTCCTGAAGACCGAGCACTATCCCGTCTTCGACTGCGCCAATCCCTGCGGGCGCATCGGCAAGCGGTTCCTGTCGGTCACCAGCCACATATTGATGATGGCGGCGGCGCAGCCCTTCCTCTCGGGCGCGATCTCCAAGACCATCAACATGCCGAACGAGGCGACGGTCGAGGACTGCAAGGAGGCCTACCTGCTCTCCTGGCGCCTCGCGCTCAAGGCCAACGCGCTCTATCGCGACGGCTCCAAGCTCTCGCAGCCGCTGAACTCGCAGCTCGTCTCCGACGAGGAGGACGAGGAGGACGGCGTCGAGGCGCTGCTGGAGAAGCCCGCCGCCGCCCGCACCGCCCATGTGGTGGAGAAGGTGGTCGAGAAGATCATCGAGCGCGTCGTCGAGGTGCACAGCCGCGAGAAGATGCCGGACCGCCGCAAGGGCTATACCCAGAAGGCGGTGGTCGGCGGCCACAAGGTGTATCTGCGCACCGGCGAATACGATGACGGCCGCCTCGGCGAGATCTTCATCGACATGCACAAGGAAGGCGCGGCGCTGCGCTCCTTCATCAACAACTTCGCCATCTCGGTGTCGCTCGGCCTGCAGTACGGCGTGCCGCTGGAGGAGTATGTCGACGCCTTCACCTTCACCCGCTTCGAGCCGGCCGGCCCGGTGCAGGGCAACGACACCATCAAATACGCGACGTCGATCCTCGACTACATCTTCCGCGAGCTCGCCGTCTCCTATCTCGGCCGCAACGACCTCGGCCATGTCGACCTGTCGGAATCGAATTTCGACGCGCTCGGCAAGGGCGTCGACGAGGGCAAGGCGTCGCCCGCCACCCCGGCCTCGCGCATGGTCTCCAAGGGCCTGACGCGCGGCCGTTCGGTCGGGCTGATGGTGGTGCCGGCCGGCGCGACGGTGACGACCGCCGCCTCCAACGTCACCGCGCTGCGCGGCGGCATACAGGGCGCCACCGCCCTGAAGGCCGATCCGGAGGCGGAAGAGGACGAGGAGACGCTCGGCTCCACGGATGCCCTGCCCTGGGCCGCCCCAACCCCCGTGGCGGCGGCGGCCGGCCCGAGCAAGGCCGAAGCCCGCGCCATCGCTCGCGCCAAGGGCTATGAAGGCGAGGCCTGCCCCGAGTGCCAGAACTTCACCATGGTGCGCAATGGCACCTGCCTGAAGTGCGAGACCTGCGGATCGACAACGGGGTGCAGCTGAGGATAGTGGGGAATAATGGTAGAGCGCCCGATGGAATCCATGCCAACGAAGCGCTTCTCAGTCATCGACGGCGGAGCCAGTCCGCCGTCGGAGTGGCTTGATTTCCGGTCGCTCGTTCTCGCGAGATGGGCCTTAGCCCCCGATCAATCGGTTTTCTATCGCTTTTCCAAGCGGGACATCGAGAAATCGCTCGCGGCGCGGCGTCGTCAGCCAATTCTTGACGCGTGGAGCATGATTTTTGGCGAAACACCGCCAGTTCCCAATATCTCCCGATGGACGGGGGAATTCAGCGGGAAAAGGTTGGTTACGCTTCGTGATGCCACGGCTTGCTTCCGGGGTCTAAAGCGTCCGATGGCGGACGATGACACCGGCTTCAACGTCGTGGCGTATGTTTCCAAACCTGCGCTTTATTTTCGGGCGACACACGATATGGTGTGCGTCGCAAAGCCTCAGCCGTTTCCCGCTGATCTAGTTTTCGTAACTTATGTCCGCCTTGATCATCCGGTAAAATCCGATATCGGCCTATGTGGGTTCGGAGAAGGCGCAACGAAAGGTGTGGTGACACACTGGGAAGTTGTGGAGGCGGATCCGACAGACCCTCATCTGCCGGTTCAACATAGAGACCGATATCGCAAACGCCTCTGGTGAGGTTTGCCATGGTATACGACAAATTGGGTGATCATTGGCAAATGAACGCGTACGTGCCTACCGCAATCTATTTCGAAGAAGCAGATAGCGTGGAGTACGTCCGGAAGGACGTTCCATGCGTATACAGGCGTGTCGACGATCTACTCACACTCATCCTCGACATGGATGATCGCCAGCTAATCGGCTTCAAGATAAAGGGCTTCCGAAATTTCTATATTCGGCACCGCTCGATCAACCACAATAATTCCAAAGAATTTCTTTCGTTGATGAACGTAATTCAAAAGGCTGCACGTGAATTAGGTGACGATTTATTTAAGAACAATGAGCGCGGTCGCGCATATGAACAAGCTGGAGCTATAGCGCGAGAGGATCGAGTTACTCTTCAAGAGTTCCCTGAGGTGGCCTGAGAGCACTGCCCCAAGGGCTATGAAGGCGAGGCCTGCCCCGAGTGCCAGAACTTCACCATGGTGCGCAACGGCACCTGCCTGAAGTGCGAGACCTGCGGATCGACGACGGGGTGCTCGTGAGCGCCTGATAGGATAGAACAGCAGAACGGCCGGGCTTGCCCGGCCGTTTTCATTTCGGGCGCGCGACATGACGCTCGGGCAATCAGAAACGGGAGGGAACCATGTCCGACACCCACACGGGCGACAGCCATGCGGACGACATTTCCGGCGGCGCCGCCCGCCGGCTTTCCGGCGGCTGCCATTGCGGCGCCGTGCGCTACACGGTCAGCCTCGACCTGTCGCATACCATCGCCTGCAACTGCTCGCTCTGCGCCAGCAAGGGGCTGATCCTCGCCTTCGCGCCGGAAAGCGCCTTCGAACTGGAAGCGGGCGAGGCGAAACTGCGCGAATACCGCTTCAACCGTCACGTCATCAGCCACATGTTCTGCGCCGATTGCGGCGTGGAGAGCTTCGCCCGGGCACCGGCCCCGGACGGCACGCCGACCGTCGCGATCAATGTGCGCACGCTGTCGGGCATCGACCCGGCCACGCTTTCCCCTGTCGCCTATGACGGTCGCGCCGCCTGAGGCGCGACGCCGGGCCGGCCGCAGGTCGGCCATCCCTGTGCCTCCGCGCTTCCCCCCGGCGGGGCAACCTGCCGCAACGGTACGTTGCGCACGAGGCCCTGGGCGCGATATCGAGAAGGTAGCCGAGCCCGCCCTCGAACGTCGCGTCCTTCCCATGAACGCCCCCCTCGATCCCGCCCCCCTCGATCCCGCCGCGCTCATCCCCACCCTTGAGACCCCTCGCCTCCTCCTGCGCCCCTACCGGCTGGAGGATTTCGACGCCTATGCGCGGATGTGGGCGGAGCCTGAGGTGACGCGCTTCATCGGCGGGCAGCCGCTGTCGCGCGAGGCGGCATGGGTGCGCTTCCTGCGGCAGATCGGCCTCTGGCACCATCTCGGCTTCGGCTTCTTCGTCATCGAGGAACGCGAGAGCGGGCATCTCATCGGCGAGGCCGGCTTCCACGACATGAAGCGCACGCTCATTCCCTCCATCGAGGGCACGATGGAAGCCGGCTGGGCGCTGGTGGCCGCCGCGCAGGGCAAGGGGCTGGCCGAAGAGGCGATGCGGGCCGCGCTCGGCTGGGGCGACGCGCACGGGCGCGGCACGAGCTTCACCTGCATGATCGAGCCGGACCATGCCGCCTCGCTGCACGTCGCCGGCAAGCTGGGCTTCGTCCGGCTCACCGAAGGGCTCTATGGCGGCCGGCCGGTGGTGCTGCTGGAGCGCCCGCGCGGGCCCGCCGTACAGGCCGGCTGAGGCACGCGCCTCATACCAGTCCCGCCCGGCATGGCACCCCGAGGCGCCCGTGAGCACACATGAAAAAGCCGCCGGCCCGGCGGGACCAGCGGCTTTCCTCATTTGTGGCGAAACGCCGGCGGCTGCGGGCCGGCGGCGTCCCGTCTGTCGGCCTCAGCCGACGCGCAGGTTGACCGCGGAGGTCTTGCCCGAGCGCTGATCGGTCTGCAGCTCGAAGGACACCTTCTCGCCGTCGCGCAGGCCCTGAAGGCCCGAACGCTGAACCGCGCTGATATGGACGAACACGTCCTTGCCCGCGCCATCAGGCTGAATGAAGCCGTAGCCCTTCTGATCGTTGAACCACTTCACGGTGCCGGTCTGGGTAGACATAAGGGTAGTCTCACGTATCGAGGTTGCGAATGTCAGCTGGAGCCAGGCCCCTGCCGCTGGGTCGAATTTGGAAGAAGTGCTGAACGTGCACCCCGCGTGGCAAGGTGAAACGGCCCAGAGTCCAGCCAAAGTCTGCGCGCGAGACTAGCGCGAATGGCCGTCTTTGCAAGGGGCGGCGCAGCCATATGTGAGGCGCGCCCAGCAGAAATGTCGCCGTTCCGTCAAGGAACGACGACATTGTATTCAATCTAAACGGACAGAACAGTCCGCAAATGCAGTCTCCGTTGGCGTCAGAGAGGACGCAGATCGACTGCCGAGGTCTTGCCGGACCGCTGATCGGTCTGGAGTTCGAAGGAAACCTTGTCACCGTCGCGCAGGCCCTGGAGACCGGAACGCTGGACCGCGCTGATGTGGACGAAGACGTCCTTGCCGCCATTGTCGGGCTGGATGAAGCCGTAGCCCTTCTGCTCGTTGAACCACTTAACCGTGCCGGTATCTGCCATTAGAAAGAACCTTCGAGACCTGTGTGACAGCCAGCGCGCCGCTGCGGACCCGCCGATTTGCAGCCGAGTTCTGGGAATAAAGGCTGCTACGCGAAAAAGCAGCCCCGTCATCCGGCAAACGCGTGCTGCCCACAGCTTGGTCAGGAATGTGTCAATTCCACGGCAAATTCGGCCACAATTCCGGCGTAAAGCGACAATCCGGCGAAAACTTACCCTAGGTCATATGCAGGTGACCGAAATGCCGGGTTCAGCGCCAGCAATGGCGGCGGTCGACCCGTACCACGCGACCGTTGCGCTGGCGCAGATAGCAGCGGTTGCCGCGCCGGAAGTAATAGGCGCGGGCCCGACTGCGGTTGGCGCCGATGGCCGCGCCGGTGCCGGCGCCGACCGCCGCTCCCACCGCCGCGCCGCGCCCGGTGCCCGTCACCGCGCCGCCCACCGCCGCGCCCGCCACACCGCCGATGACGGCGCCGCGCGCCGCGCTGCTCTGCGCCCCGGCCGGCGGGGTGGGCCACAGCAGGAGCGTGGCGAGCAGGGCGGCCGCGAGGGTCAGGCGGGTCTTCATGGATCGGTTCTCCGGGATCGGAATGGCGCCCGGCCGCGTCGCGCGAGGCCGGTGGATGTGAATGGCAGCGATTGAGGGGCGCGGGACATGCGAGCGGCCCGCACGGCCGCCGCTATGGGGACAACCCGCCCCGCCAAGGCCCGCCGGACGCCCGCCGGGCCAGCAGCGCCCGTCGGCGCTCTTCGTTCAGTTGCTCTTCGTCAGCAATAGCTCTTGCTGACCTTCACCACCTGCCCGTTGGGGTAGCGGTAGAAGCATTTGCCGCCGGACCAGAAATAGTACGAGCCCTTCTTCTTTTTCTTATCGCTCTGGTTGCCGATGATCGCTCCGGCGGTGCCGCCGACCACGGCGCCGGCCACCGCGCCGCCGGCCGTGCCCGAAACCGCGCCGCCGATGAGCGCGCCGGTCGCCCCGCCGATCAGGGCGCCGGCGGCCGTATCGTTGGCCCGCGCGGGGGCAACCGGCGTGCCGAGAGCGGCACCGGCCGCGATCAGCACCGCGAGGGAAAGGCGGGCAAGCATGGAGGGCTCCTGTGGCGAACCGTACCGGCGGCGCGAGCGTTTCGCCGCTGCGCCTGCCGGTACATGAGGACCATCATAGACCGGAAGCGCGCGCCCGTCAGCGCGCGCCTTCCCACGTCAAGCGCGCGCCGTCAGCGCGCACCTGCCCTGCGGCGGGAGACTCAGGCCCCCTGCGCCTCGACCACCGCGATGGCGGTCATGTTCACCACGCCGCGCGCCGTCACCGAGGGGGTGAGCACGTGGGCGGGATGCGCCGGGCCGAGCAGGATCGGCCCGACGGGGAGCGCGTCGCCGAACACCTTCACCATCTGGTAGGCGATATTGGCGGCGTCGAGATTGGGCATGACGAGGATGTTGGCGACGCCGTTGAGCCGGCCGCCCGGCATCACACGCTCGCGCATCTCCGGCACCAGCGCGCTGTCGCCTTCCATCTCGCCGTCGACCATCAGCTCCGGGGCGCGCTGCTGGATGAGGTCCAGCGTGTGGCGCATCTTGATGGCGCTGCCGTCGTCGCGGCTGCCGAAATCGGAGTGCGAGAGCAGTGCCACCTTCGGCTCGATGCCGAAGCGCTTCACATGCGCGCTCGCGAGCTGGGCCATCTCGGCGAGGTCGTCGGCCGAAGGGTCGAGCTGCACCTGCGTGTCGCAGAGGAAGAAGGCGCCCTTCTGGGTCAGCAGCATGGAGAGTGCCGCGACGTCCCGCACGCCCGGCGCGAGGCCGATGATGGTGCGGATGTGGCGCAGGTGGCGGATGAAGCGCCCCTCGACGCCGCACAGCATGGTGTCGGCGTCGCCGCGCACCACCGCCAGCGCCGCGATCACGGTCGGCGTCGTGCGCACCAGCGTGCGGGCGAGCTCGGGGGTGACGCCGCGCCGGCCGGCGCGCTCCACATAGGTCTGCACATAGTCGCGGTAGCGCGGATCGTCCTCGGGGTTCACGAGGTCGAACTCGCGGCCGGGCCGGATCGACAGGCCGAAGCGCTGCAGGCGGGTCTCGATCACCGAGGGGCGGCCGATGAGGATCGGGCGGGCGATGCCCTCCTCCACCACCACCTGCGCCGCGCGCAGGATGCGCTCATCCTCGCCCTCGGCGTAGATCACGCGCTTGGGCGCCTGCTTGGCGGTGGCGAAGATCGGCTTCATCACCAGGCCGGAGCGGAAGACGAAGCGGTCCAGCCCTTCGAGGTAGCCCTCGAAATCGGCGATCGGCCGCTTGGCGACGCCCGACTCCATCGCCGCCCGCGCGACCGCCGGGGCGATGCGCAGGATCAGGCGCGGGTCGAAGGGCGAGGGAATGAGCGAGGTGGGGCCGAAGACCGGCGTCTCGCCGCCATAGGCGCGGGCCACCACGTCGGACGGCGTCTCGCGCGCCAGCTCGGCGATGGCGTTGACGGCGGCGACCTTCATCTCCTCGTTGATCGTGGTGGCGCCGGCATCGAGCGCGCCGCGAAAGATGAAGGGGAAGCACAGGACGTTGTTGACCTGGTTGGGGAAGTCCGAGCGGCCGGTGCAGATCATGGCGTCGGGCCGCGCGTCGCGGGCGAGGTCGGGCATGATCTCGGGGGTCGGGTTGGCCAGCGCCATGATGAGCGGGCGCTCGCCCATGGTCTTCAGCATCTCGGGCTTGAGCACGCCGCCGGCGGACAGGCCGATGAAGATGTCGGCGCCCTCGATCACCTCGGCCAGCGTGCGTTTGTCGGTCTTCTGCGCGAAGGCGGCCTTGTAGGGGTCCATCAGCACGTTGCGGTCGGCGTAGACCACGCCCTCGATGTCCGTGACCCAGATGTTCTCGCGCCGCGCGCCCATGGAGAGCAGCAGGTTCAGCGTCGCGATGGCGGCGGCACCAGCGCCGGAGGTGACGATCTTCACATCCTCCAGCTTCTTGCCGCCGATGTGCAGCGCGTTGACGATGGCCGCCACGACGATGATCGCCGTGCCGTGCTGGTCGTCGTGGAACACCGGGATGTTCATCTTCTCGCGCAGCCGGGTCTCGATCTCGAAACACTCGGGCGCCTTGATGTCCTCAAGGTTGATGCCGCCGAAGGTCGGCTCCAGCGCGGCGACGACGCTCACCACATGGTCGGGTTCGAGCGCGTTGATCTCGATGTCGAAGACGTCGATGCCGGCGAATTTCTTGAAGAGGACGGCCTTGCCTTCCATCACCGGCTTGGAGGCTTCCGGGCCGATATTGCCCAGGCCCAGCACGGCGGTGCCGTTGGAGACGACGGCGACGAGGTTCTGCTTGGCGGTCAGCTCGGCGGCGAGCGAGGTGTCGGCGGCGATGGCCTCGCAGACGGCGGCGACGCCGGGGGTGTAGGCAAGGGCAAGGTCGCGCTGGTTGGCGAGCGGCTTGGTGGGCTGGATTTCGAGCTTACCCGGCCGCGGAAGCCGGTGGTAGATCATCGCACCCGAGCGCAGATCATCGGAGATATATGAGGCCATGACGTTTCCTTCCCCCGGACGTGGCGGCGGAGCATAGGGATTCTGCCGCGCCGTACAACGTCTCTCCCAAAATGTAATGCCCGCCTTTCGACGGTTGGTTTATCGTGCGCGGCAAGTTGCGGCGGCCGCGAGCGCGCCCCGCGCGTCCCTCTCAGGTTCCTGCCGCATGCGCAAGACATTCGTTGTCGCTTTCGTCGCCCTCCTCGTCGCCGGCGTGGGCGGTTATCTCGGGTTCACCGCCTTCGTCGCCCACCTCGCCCGAAGCCATGTCGACGCCGTTTTGGCCAATCTCAAGGCAGGCGGCGTCGATGCACAGGCGGGCACCGTCTCCTATGACGTGATCGCCGGCCGCTTCGAGCTGCACGATCTCTCGCTCTCCGCGCCCGGCCAGGGCACCCTGAAGATCGCCTCCTTCGTGGCCGACGGGGTCGAGCGTCCCTCCCCTACCCGCATCTTCGCCCATGACGTGGCCATCGAGGGCATCGCCTTCGATGGGCCGCTGCCGCTCGCCCCGGCGGTCGAGGCGAGCTACCGCGCCCCGCGCATCGAGCTTGCGGCCGTCGAGATTCCCGCCACCGAGCCCGCGCCGGGCACGCCGTGGCAGGTGGCGATGGACGTCTTCGAGAAGGTCACGACCGACCGCGTATCCATCCCCGGCTCGACGGTGAGGACCACCAGCGGCACGGGCGACCAGCGTATCGAAACCGAGGTGATGCACGGCGCCGCGACCTTCGAAATGCTGAAGGATGGCCGCTTCGCGCGGGCCTCCGTCGCGCCCTCGCGCTTCACCGTGGGCGGCGCGCCGCGCTATGCCGGCAGCGGCTCCGTGGGCGATATTCTGGCCGAAGAGGTCGACCTCTCCGCCCTCTTGATCCTGCTCGATCCCGAGCGCCGCGAAGCGGCGACGCAGTTCCGCACCCTCTATGGCGCCGTCACCGTGGCGGGCTACGACATCGCCGCCGGCGACGGGCTGAAGCAGAGCTGGGAGAGGCTGGAGCTGCGCGACGTCGCCATCCGCCCCTCGGCCATTCCCGCCGAGGAACTCTTCGCCCTCGGCCGGCAGATGCAGGCGCTGGCGGCGCGCGGCGAGAAGCTGCCGCCCGCCGACGCGGCCCGGCTGATGGAAGCGCTGGCGAGTATCTATGACGGCGGGCTGCGCGTCGGCTCCGCAACCTTCGAAGGGCTGCGCGGGGCGATGCCGGACGGCGGCACCGCGACGCTGGCGACGCTCAAGGCGGGCCCCTTCGACGAGGGCCGGCTCGACACGCTCACCCTGGAGAAGCTGAAGGGCACCGAGCCCGGCGGCGCCCCCTTCCGCCTCGACCGGCTTGCGGTCGGCGGGCTGCGCCCCGGCGCGGCACTGACGCTTGCCGCGCAGATCACCCATGAGCCGGACGCATTGCTGGAATGGCCGGCGTCGCTGTTCGGCCTCGTCGGCACGATCGAGCTCGACGGCGCCGAGGGGCCGACCGGGTCGGGCGAGCCGGTGAGCATCGACCGGCTGGCACTCTCCTGGACCGGCGAGCCGGACGCCCTGCCCACCCGCCTCTCCGCCAGCCTGCGCATGACCGGCCCGACCGGCGCGGTCGATCCGAACCAGAGCGCCTTCGCGCTGGTGCCCGGGCAGGTCGGGCGCGCCAGCATCGCCGCCGATATCGGCGCGGCGTGGAACGAGGCGGCCGGCACGGCGACGCTCGACCCCTTCTATGTCGAGGTCTCCGACGCCTTCTCGGTGACGGCGAAGCTGTCGCTGAGCGAGGTGGACGATTCCGTGTTCTCGACCGAGCCGGACGAGGCGATGGCCGGCATCGGGCACGTCAACCTCGCCGGACTCGACATCACCGTCACCGATTCCGGGCTCTATCAGGAGAAGCTGGACGATGCGGCGAAGGAGCAGGGCATGTCCGCCGACGACATCCGCCAGCTCATCGCCGGCTTCGCCGACCTGCTGCTGGCGCAGGCCGTGACCGACCGGCCGGAGCTCGGCCCGGCGGTGCAGGCCTTCGTGGACTTCGTGCAGCACCCCGGCAGCACGCTGGCGCTGCGCATCACCCCGCGCGCCGGCCCGCTGCCGATGCTCGCCATCGTGGAGGCGCTGACCGGCGCGGACGCGCTCGGCATCGTCGATGAGCTCAATGTCGAGGTGATCGGGAAGAACTGAGGGGGTCGCTCTCCATCCGGCACCCGATCCCGGATCGGCCTTGCGGCCGTCCGGGATGACGCTTACCGGGGTCGCGTCCTCACTTCTCCGGCCTCACTTGTCCTGCACGTTGGTGCGGATGTGCAACTCGCGAAGCTGCTTCGGGCTCGCCTCGTTCGGCGCGCCCATGAGGATGTCCTGCGCCTGCTGGTTCATCGGGAAGATGGAGATTTCGCGCAGGTTCGTGGTGCCGCAGAGCAGCATCACGATGCGGTCGACGCCCGCCGCCATGCCGCCATGCGGGGGCGCGCCGTACTGGAAGGCGCGGTAGAGGCCGCCGAAGCGCTCCTGCACCGTCGCCTCATCATAGCCGGCGATCTCGAACGCCTTCACCATCGCCTCGGGGCGGTGGTTGCGAATGCCGCCGGAGGCGATCTCGTAGCCGTTGCAGGCGATATCGTACTGGAACGCCTTGATCGTCAGCGGGTCCTGCGTCTTCAGCGCCTCCAGCCCGCCCTGCGGCATGGAGAAGGGGTTGTGCGAGAAGTCGACCTTCTTCTCGTCCTCGCTCCACTCGTAGAAGGGGAAGTCGACGATCCAGGCCAGCTCGAAGCGGTCATGGTCGATGAGCTTCAGCTCCTCGCCGACGCGGGTGCGGGCAAGGCCGGCGAACTTCACGAACTTCGCGGGGTCGCCCGCGACGAAGAAGGCGGCATCGCCGGCGCCGAGGCCGAGCTGCTGGCGAATGGCCTCGGTGCGCTCGGGACCGATGTTGTTGGCGAGCGGGCCGGCGCCCTCACTACCTTCGCGCCACATGATGTAGCCGAGGCCCGGCTGGCCCTCGCCCTGCGCCCACGAGTTCATACGGTCGCAGAAGGCCCTGCTGCCGCCGCCCTTGCCGGGAATCGCCCAGACGCGGTTCTGCTCGGCTTCCAGCAGCCGCGCGAACACCTTGAAGCCGCTCCCGCGAAAATGCTCGGAGACGTCCTGCATCTCGATGGGGTTGCGAAGGTCCGGCTTGTCGGTGCCGTATTTCTCCATCGACACCGCATAGGGAATGCGCGGCCAGTTCTTCGTCACCGGCTTGCCGTCGGCGAAAGCCTCGAACACGCCGGTGATGACAGGCTCGACGGCGGCGAACACGTCTTCCTGCTCGACGAAGCTCATCTCCAGATCGAGCTGGTAGAACTCGCCCGGCAGGCGATCGGCGCGCGGGTCCTCGTCGCGGAAGCAGGGAGCGATCTGGAAGTAGCGGTCGAAGCCGCTCATCATGATGAGCTGCTTGTACTGCTGCGGCGCCTGCGGCAGTGCGTAGAACTTGCCGGGGTGCAGGCGACTCGGCACGAGGAAGTCGCGCGCGCCTTCCGGCGAGGAGGCGGTGAGGATCGGCGTCTGGAACTCGAAGAAGCCCTGCGCCTTCATCTTCGCGCGCATGGCGTCGACGATGGCGCCGCGCGTCATGATGTTCCTGTGCAGCTTCTCGCGGCGCAGGTCGAGGAAGCGGTAGCGCAGGCGCGTCTCTTCCGGATACTCGACGTCGCCGAAGACCGGGAGCGGCAGCTCGGCGGAGGCGCCCAGCACCTCGATCTCGGTGGCGTAGACCTCGACCTGGCCGGTCGGCAGCTCGGGATTTTCGGTGCCGGCGGGGCGCAGGCGCACGCGCCCGTCGATGCGGATCACCCATTCGGCGCGCACCGTCTCGGCCAGCTTGAAGGCCGGGCTGTCGGGATCGACCACGACCTGCGTCAGCCCGTAATGGTCGCGCAGATCGACGAACAGCACGCCGCCATGGTCGCGGATGCGGTGGCACCAGCCCGAGATGCGGGCGGTGTCGCCCACGTCGCTCGCGCGAAGGGCTCCGCAGGTGTGCGTGCGATAGCGGTGCATGGCGTCTTCCCGAGGCTGCGTGCGGCCGTCACGGGCCGTCAAAGAACTACACCCCTCTCGCGGGGCGCGCGGAGGGGTGCATGCAGGGCCGGGCTTTGTCAAGGAGCGGGCCGGGCGGGGCATCGCCCGCCCGGCGGCAGGCTCACTGCACGTAGCGCAGGTGCAGGCCGCCGACGCCGAGCGCCAGCGAGGCGCCGACATTGCCCTCGACCGAGATCGGGTTGAGCGCGATGGACTGGTCCGAGCCGACCAGCACGTTGGCGCCGACGCCGACGCCGAGCGCCACGTCGCCGGTCACGCCGCCATAGGGGCCGGCCAGCGCGCCGGGCGCCACCGACTTGGTGAGCGCCAGCACGCCCCAGGTCATCACGCCGCCGCCGGTCACGCCGAGCTCAAGGCCGATGTTCTTGATGGTGCCGGCATATTTCTGCACCGGGCTGTTGTCGGCGGGGGTGAAGGTGCAGGTCAGCTCCTGCTTGGATTCGACCAGCATGCCGATGCTGGCGCCGGCATTGCACACCAGCACGCCGGCATCGACGCGCTCGGCGGCGGCAGCGGGAACGAAGGAGCCGGCCAGCACGGCGGCGGCAAGGGCGAAGGCGACGTTCTTCATGGGGTTCCCCGGGAGCAGCCGGCCCGCGCCGGCGGTTGAATTCGCGTACGATTCGTAAAGGCGAATGGTTAAGGCTTCTCGACAATTGCGGCGCTATTTCGGGGTGTAACCGCGGCACGACTCCGATATGAACATGTTCGACATGAACATGATCACGACAACCGAAGAGCTGAAGGACGCCTGCGGACGACTGTCGCGGCACCCCTTCATCACCATCGACACCGAGTTCCTGCGCGAGACCACCTTCTGGCCGAAGCTGTGCGTCGTGCAGCTCGCGAGCACGGACGAGGCGGTCGTCATCGACGCGCTGGCGGAGGGGATCGACCTTGCGCCCTTCTTCGACCTGATGTCGGACGAGAAGGTGCTGAAGGTCTTCCACGCCGGCCGGCAGGATATCGAGATCGTCTGGCACCTCGCCGGCATCATCCCGCATCCGGTGTTCGACACGCAGGTGGCCGCCATGGTGCTCGGCCACGGCGATTCCATCTCCTACGACCAGCTCGTGCAGCGCCTCACCGGCCATGTGCTCGACAAATCGCTGCGCTTCACCGACTGGTCGCGCCGCCCGCTGACGCCCGCGCAGGTCGCCTATGCCGAGGCGGACGTGACGCATCTGCGCGACGTGTTCCTCAGGCTCGACGCCGACCTCAAGAAGCGTGGCCGCGCCGACTGGGTGGGCGAGGAGATGGCGGTTCTGACCTCGCCGGAGACCTACCGGCAGGAGCCCGAGCGGGCCTGGGAACGGCTGCGCTCGCGCGCTCGCAAGCCCAGAGACCTCGCCGTGCTGATGGAAGTCACCGCCTGGCGCGAGCGCGAGGCGCAGGCGCGCGACATGCCGCGCTCGCGCATCCTGAAGGACGACGTGATCGGCGAGATCGCCTCCCAGCATCCCTCCTCCGTCGAGAAGCTCGGCCAGTTGCGCTCGATCCCCAAGGGCTTCGAGCGCTCCCGTTCCGGCGAGGCCATCGTCGAGGCGGTGAAGGCCGGGCTGGCGCGCGACCCCAAGACGCTGCCGCGCATCGAGCGCGACAAGCCGCTCTCCAACGGCGCCTCGGCAACGGTCGAGTTGCTGAAGGTGCTGCTGCGCATGACCAGCGAACAGCACGGCGTCGCCGCCAAGGTGATCGCCACGGTGGACGACCTCGAACAGATCGCCTCGGAGGAGGAGCCGGACGTGCCGGCCATGCATGGCTGGCGGCGCGAGCTGTTCGGCGAGCGGGCGCTGGCGCTGAAGGGCGGCCGGCTCGCGCTCGCCATGCAGCGCGGCCGGGTCATCGCGGTGGAGCGCATCGCCGCTCCGGCAACCGACGCCTGAACCGCAGAAAGCACCTCGGGCGGACCGGCGGCCGGTGAGGAGCGTCAGGCGCTCGTCACCACCATCGGCTCCCGGCCGATCAGCCGCGCCAGCGTGCGCAGGCGGTTGACGACGCGCTCGCCGCCGAGCGGCGCCAGTTCGCCCATCAGCATCAGCGCCAGCTTGCCGCGCTCGACGGTGAGCGGGGTCAGCGGTAGCGTGCCGGGCATGGCGGCCGAGAGGATATATCCTACCCGCATCGCCGCGCCGAGAATGCGCGCGCGATCCAGCAGCCGGGCCGACACCAGCTCGCGGATGCGCGGGGACAGGTCCTCGTCGATCAGCCCGACATGGCGGTAATAGATCGCCAGTGCCAGGAAGGCGCGGCCGGGATGGTCGACGCCGATGAAGGCGGCGTGGGCGATGAGGTTGAGGCTCTGCTCGCCGCGATAGTCGGGATGCGCGCGCCAGCTTATGTCCGACAGCAGGCAGGCGGCGTGGCGCAGGCGCTTCTCCTCGGCGCTTTCGTCGATGCCGCTCGACGCCATGAAGCGGTCGGTCCAGGCGATCAGTTCCAGCCCGTGCTCGGGCGAGCGCGAGCGCACCTCGTTGAGCTCGGCGGCGGCGCTGATCAGCGGATCGGCCCGGCGCTCCTCGTCGGAGAGGAGTTCGTAGAGCCGGCCCTCGCGCACGCCCTGCGCGGAGAGGAAGACGCTGGCCGGCTTGCCGATGCGGATGATGTGCTCCAGCACCAGCGCGCCATAGGCGAGCAGCGGGCGGCGCACGTCGGAAACGGTATCGATGCGCGAGAGCGTATCGACCGGCACGCGGCGCACGAGACGGCAGAATTCCAGCGCCTCGCGACCGGGGATGACATAGCCGTGCATCACATGCAGGGGATAGCCGCGCTGGAACATGTGCAGCCGCGCCAGCGCGCGCCAGGTGCCGCCCACCGCGTAGAAGGTGCGGCCCTTCAGATGTTCGAGATGCGGCTCCTTGGTCAGAAGGTCCTTGGCGATCTTGTCGGCCTTCTTGAGCGAACGGCCGGAGGTATCCTGCAGCGCGAGGCCGCCGAGCGGGAAGGTGACGCCGGAGCCGATGCGCTGGCCATGCAGGTCCGCCAGCTCCAGCGAGCCGCCGCCGAGATCGCCGACCACGCCATTGGCGTGATGCACGCCCGAGAGGATGCCGAGGGCGGAGAGCTGCGCCTCGCGCTTGCCGGAGAGCACCTCGACCTCGGTGCGGCAGATCTCGGTGCAGGCGGCGACGAATTCTGGCCCGTTGGAAGCGTCGCGCGCGGCGGCGGTGGCCAGCACATAAAGCCGGCCGACGCCCATGCGGTCGCACAGCACGCGGAAGCGCCGGAGCGTGAGCAACGCCTTCGCCACCGCGTCGGGGTTGAGCTTGCCGGTGGTCAGCACCTCGCGGCCGAGGCCGCAGGAGGCCTTCTCGTTGAAGATCGGCGTCGGGCTGCGGGAGAGCTGCTCGTAGACGACGAGGCGGACCGAGTTCGAGCCGATGTCGATGACGGCGATGGGCGCGACGAGGCCGTGGCCGGCCTCGCGCGAGGTGCTGTGGAAGGCGTCTGTCGTCAAGGCGTCGGATTTCCGGCTGTCGGACTTCATGGCGTCACGCGGTCGCGGCGGCGGATGAGGCTGCGCGGCGAGGAGTCCTTCAGTGACTTGCCGCGTCCCGACAGGCTCGGATTGGTCATGAAATACTGCTGGGCGTTGAACTTCTCCTCGCCCTCCCCGACCACGATGCGCTCCGAGGAGCCATCCTCCAGCACGCGCCAGCTCTGCTGGTTGTCCTGCAGGTTGGCGACCATGATCTGGTCGAGGATCTGCATGTGCACGGTCGGGTTCACGATCGGGCACAGCGCCTCGACACGGCGGTCGAGATTGCGCGGCATCAGGTCGGCGGAGGAGATGTAGAGCGCCGCCTCCTGATGCGGCAGGCCGTGGCCGTTGCCGAAGGCGTAGATGCGCCCGTGTTCGAGGAAGCGGCCGACGATGGACTTGACGCGGATGTTCTCCGACAGGCCCGGTACGCCCGGCCGCAGGCAGCATATGCCGCGCACCACGACATCCACCGGCACGCCGCTCTGGCTGGCGCGGTAGAGCGCGTCGATGATGGTCGGGTCGACCAGCGAATTCATCTTGAGCCAGATCGCCGCCGGCTTGCCCGCCTTGGCGAAGCCGATCTCGGCGTCGATATGGTCGAGGATGCGCGCCTTCAGCGTCAGCGGCGAGACGGCCATCGCCTCCAGCTCCGCCGGCTCGGCATAGCCGGTGATGAAGTTGAAGATGCGCGCCACGTCGCGGGCGATCACCGGGTCCGCCGTGAAATAGGACAGGTCGGTGTAGATGCGCGCGGTGATCGGGTGGTAGTTGCCGGTGCCGACATGGCAGTAGCTGGCCAGCGAACCGCCCTCGCGGCGCACCACCAGCGACAGCTTGGCGTGCGTCTTCAGCTCCAGGAAGCCGAACACCACCTGCACGCCGGCGCGTTCCAGGTCGCGCGCCCAGCGGATGTTGGCTTCCTCGTCGAAGCGCGCCTTCAGCTCGACCAGCGCGGTGACCGACTTGCCGGCCTCGGCGGCCTCCGCCAGCGCCTTGATGATCGGGCTGTCGGAGGAGGTGCGGTAGAGCGTCTGCTTGATGGCGACGACGTTCGGGTCGCGCGCGGCCTGCTTGAGGAACTGCACCACCACGTCGAAGGATTCGTAGGGGTGGTGGACCACAAGGTCCTTCTCGCGGATCGCCGCGAAACAATCGCCGGCATGGTCGCGGATGCGCTCGGGGAAGCGCGCATTATAGGGCTTGAACTTGAGGTCCGGCCGGTCGATGCCGACGAGTTGGCTGAACTCGTTGAGCGCCAGCACGCCGTCGACGAGGAACACCTCGTCCCCGGCCACCGCCAGCTCGCGGGCAACGAAGCTGCGCAGTTCCTCCGGCATGGAGGCGTCGATTTCCAGGCGGATCACCTGCCCGAGACGCCGGCGCTTCAGCGCGGTCTCGAACTGGCGCATCAGGTCCTCGGCCTCTTCCTCCACTTCGAGGTCGCTGTCGCGGATGACGCGGAAGCCGCCCTGCCCGCGCACGCGGTAGCCGGGGAACAGGCGGCCGATGAACAAGCCGATCATCTGTTCCAGCGTGATGAAGCGCTGCACCCCGCCCTCGCCGTCCGGCAGGCGGATGAAGCGGTCGATCTTGGCCGGCACGCGGATGAGCGCGTTCATCGGCCGCCCGTCATGGATGCGGGCGAGCTGGAGGGCCAGCGAGAAGCCGAGATTCGGGATGAAGGGGAAGGGGTGCGCCGGGTCGATGGCGAGCGGGGTGAGCACCGGGAAGACGTGGATGAGGAAGAAGTCGTCCAGCAGCGCGCGGTCGGCCTTGTCGACATCGGCGCCGTCCACCAGCACGACATTGCCGGCGACCAGCTCGTGGCGCAGTTCGCGCCAGCGCGCCTGCTGGTCCTCCGCCAGCGCCGCCGAGGCGGCCGCGATGAGCGGAAGCTGCTCGGCCGGGGTCAGCCCGTCGGGGCTGCGCCCGCCATAGCCCTCGCGCAGCTGCTCCTTGAGGCCCGCCACGCGGACCATGAAAAACTCGTCGAGATTGTTGGCGGAGATGGAGAGGAAGCGGAGCTGCTCCAGCAGCGGGTGCTCGCGGTTGGAGGCTTCCTCCAGCACGCGGCGGTTGAACTCCAGCCAGGACAGCTCGCGATTGATGAAGCGGGCCGGCGAGGTGGCGATATCCGCCTCCAGCGAGGCGGTCACCACCGGCGCATGCACGGGCAGTTCGCCCAGCTCGGAGGTCATCGCGACCCCGGTCTCGCTCTCGTTCAACCCTGCCACCCCTTCTGCCACCGCCTCGGGCGGGACGCCCGGCTTGGCAACGATCCTTTTCGACCGGCGCGAAGGTCGCCGCGCAGCGTTACGACTGGATGACATGGTGCACGCAACCTGATGGTTAGACAATTGACGGTGGAGCGAGCGACGGTGGGGCGAGCCCTGCCTCCGGCGCATCGGCGGCGCGGGCGCGCAGAAGCTCCGAAGCGAGAGCCCGGGTCAAGGGCTTCTTGCGCGCCAGCGCCTCGCGGTCGAGTTCGCCCACAATGTCGCGGAGCGCCGCGATGGAGCGCTCCACACGCGGGAGCATATAGCTCAGCAATGCCTGATCGGGCGTGATCTGCCGGTCGGCGAACAGCTTGACCGCCACCGCCGCCAGCAATTCGCCGTCCGGCGGGCCGAGCGTCACCGTCGGCAGGGCACGCAGCCGCGAGGCAAGATCGGCGGTGGCGAGCGTGGCGGCGAGCGCGGCGGGCGGGCGCCGGGTGGTGAGGAGAAGATGCGCGCCCTGCTCGCCGACGAGGTTCAGCAGGTGGAACAGCGCCGCCTCCGGCACCTCTCCCTCGCCGAGATCTTCGACCACCAGCGCCCTGCCGGCCAGCAGGCCGGGCAATGCATCGGCGTCCAGTTCGGCGGCCGCCACGATCGGGGCGCCGCTCGCCTGCGCGAAGATGGCGGCCAGATGCGACTTGCCCGCGCCCTCCGGTCCCACCAGCGCCAGCGCGCGCGCCGGCCAGTCCGGCCACGCCTCGATGAGCGCCAGCGCCGCCTCGTTGGCCGGGCCGGGCAGGAAATCGTCGCGCGTGCGGCTGTCCGCATGCGGCAGGTCGAGGGGAAGCTGGCGCGCGGCCATGGCTCAGGCCGTCCTCAGCGGTTCCGCGAATCCGGGATCGCGGCGATGGGCGGTGGAGGTAGCGCGCTGGGCTCCTCCTCACCGGTATAGAGCGGGCTCTCCAGATAGCGGGTGATGGCGAAGCGCACGAGCACGCCCACCGCCGCCGCCAGCGGCACCGCCAGCAGCAGGCCGAGGAAGCCGAGCAGATAGCCGAAGGCCAGCAGGGCGAACATCAGCCACACCGGGTGCAGCCCCACGCTGTCGCCCACCAGCTTGGGCGAGAGGATGTAGCCCTCGATGAACTGACCGAACACGAAGATGCCGATGATGATCGCGATCATCGAATAGTCCGGGAAGAACTGCACGATGGCGACGCCCGCCGCCAGCACCAGCCCGGTCAGCGAGCCGACATAGGGGATGAAGGTGATGATCCCTGACACGAAGCCGATGACGAAGCCGAAATTCAGCCCCGCCATGGTGAGGCTGATGGCGTAGAAGCTGCCGAGGATGAGGCACACCAGCGACTGCCCGCGCACGAAGCCGGCAATGGCGCGGTCCATCTGCTCGGCAAGGCCGCGCACCACGCCGCGATGCTTCACCGGCAGCCAGCCGTCGACCTTCACCACCATGTGGTTCCAGTCGTTGAGGATGTAGAACGCCACCACCGGGGTGATGACCAGCAGCGAGAACAGCGAGATCAGCGCCTGGCCGCCGGTCCACAGGCCCTGCAGCAGGGTGAGGATGTAGGAGGCGCCCTGCGAGACGAGATCGTTGAGCCCCTGCTGGATGTTCGGCATGCGGTCGCCGATGAAGTCGCGCAGCCAGGAGGCGCGCGAGCCCTCGCTGGCCAGCATGTTCTGCAGCTTGACGATGTATTCCGGCAGGCGCTGCACGAAGGCGGCGAGCTGAGCGCCGAAGATCGGCAGCACCAGCAGCAGCAGCATGATGCCCACCAGCAGCGTCAGTGCGATGGTGACGAGCGAGGCGAGCAGCCGGTTGACGCCCCAGCCCTCCAGCCGGGTCGTCACCGGGTTGAGGAAATAGGCGAGCGCAAGGCCGGCGACGAAGGGCAGCAGCACGCTCGACAGGAGCCAGGCCATCAGCACGAAGGCCGCCAGCACCGACACCCAGAACGTCACCTGCTTGTGCCAGGCCATCCGCTGCACACCCTCTTCCGTCCGGCATGCCGCCGTCCAGCCATAGATACAGGAAAACGCGGCGGTGCGATGCACAAGACGCGGCAGGCGGCGTCCTGCCCCCGCCATTCACAGAGGCGTCGGCCGAAGGCAGCGATGGCGATTTGGCCCGCGCCGTGGCAAAAGGCGCTCTCTGCCTGCGACCCGACCGTCACCTGCTTCGAAGACTTGCTTCGCGCAAAACGCTTCGAACCGCCCGCGTGAAGCGCCCGATGCGTTCCTCCCTCGTCACCTCCGCCGTCGTCGCCTCCCTCGTCGGTTTCGGCGGCACGCTCCCCCTGATCGTCGCCGCCTCGCAGGCGGTGGGCGCCACGCCGGGGCAGACCGTCTCCGGCGTCATCGGGCTGTGCCTGTCCATGGCGCTGACCTCGGCCTATTTGGGCTGGCGCCACCGCATGCCGATCATCACCGCGTGGACAACGCCGGGCGCCGCGCTGATCGCCGGCGCGCACGGGCTCACGGCGGAGACCACCGTCGGCGCCTTCCTGCTGGCGGGCGTGCTGATCCTCGTGACCGCAGCGGTGAAGCCGCTCGGCGCGCTGGTGCAGCGCCTGCCGGTCTCGATCGCCGCCGCCATGCTGGCGGGCGTGCTGTTCCGCTTCTGCACCGCCGTGTTCACCGCCGGCCAGGCCGACCCGCTGCTGGTGCTGCCGCTGGTGCTGATCTTCCTGGTGGCGCGGCGCATCAGCCCGTTCGGCTCGGTTCTGGCGGTGCTGGTCATCGGCATCGCGCTCGCCTTCTTCCTCGGGCGGGTCGGGCCGCTGCCGGCCGGCACATGGCCGACGCTGGAGCTGATCGCCCCGCGCTTCGACCTGCACGCGCTGATCGGCATCGGCCTGCCGCTCTATGTCGTCACCATGGCCTCGCAGAACCTGCCCGGCCTCGCCGTGCTGCAGGCGGCCGGGTACAAGCCGCCGGCCCAGTCGATCCTCGCCGCCACCGCCGTGGCCTCGCTGATCACCGCCCCGCTCGGCTCGCTCACCAGCAATCTCGCGGCGATCACCGCCTCGATCTGCACCGGGCCGGACACCCATCCCGATCCGGCCAAGCGCTGGCTGGCGACGCCCTTCTATGCAGCGAGCTATCTGGTGCTGGCGGCCGGGGGAGCATTTGTAGTGGCGCTCATCGCCGCGCTGCCGCCGGGACTTGTCGCCACCTTCGCCGGGCTTGCCCTGCTGGCGCCGCTGGTCAATGCGCTCAGCACCGCCATGGGCGACACTGCCAAGCGCTTCCCTGCCGTGCTGACGCTGGCCGTCACCGCCTCGGGCGTCAGCCTTCTCGATATCGGTTCGGCCTTCTGGGGGCTGACGGCGGGGCTGATCGCGCTCGGAATCGAACGCGCGGGTGCCCGGCGCTGATCTTCAGTTCGCCACGCGCCGCGCGTTCTTCTCGCGATACATAAGCTCGTCGGCCTGCTGGAGCAGGCTGTCGAGCATCCCGGCGTCGCCGCCCTCGGCCTCCACGATGCCGAGGCTGAACGACAGCCGGTAGGGACGCGTGGCGGCGGCATTGAAGACATCGAGCGCCGCCGCCAGCCTGCGCCGCATGTCTTCCGCCGACGCGACGGGATCGAACAGGGCGGCGCAGAATTCGTCGCCGCCGAGCCGGGCGAGGACGTTCGCCTCGGGGAGCGCGACGCGCAGCACGGCGGCGAAGCCGGTCAGCATGTCGTCGCCGGCGGCATGCCCGTGCAGGTCGTTGACCCGCTTCAGACCGTCCACGTCGAGATAGACCAGCATGACGCGCCGGATATGTGCCATCGCCCGCTCGCAGACGGTGTAGAAACCCCGGCGGTTGGTGAGGCCGGTCAGCTCGTCCGTCACCGACAATGCGCGGATGGCACTGTTGGCGCGGGTGAGCTCCTCGGTGCGCTCGATGACGCGGCGCTCCAGCTCGCCCTGGACGCGCAGATTCTCCATCGCGACCGAAGTCGAATCGGCCAGCGCCTGCAGAAGCTGGAGGTCGGCCGACGTCGGCACATGTGTGTCCGCCCAATAGGCGCCGATGGCGCCGATCGGATCGAGGGTGCGGATCGGCACCATGGTGAGGCTCTTCACGAAGGTAGGGCGATAGGCGTCGTGCGGAATGCGCGGATCTGCGTAGATATCCGGCACGATGACCGCCTGCCGGTTGCGCATCACCCAGCCGCTGATGCAGGTCTCCTGCGGAAATTTCAGCCCTTTCCACAGCGGCGCGATGGCATCCTCGTCGGCGTAATAGCAATAGAGGCCGCCATCGTTCAGCACGAAGGTCGTGCCGTCGCTGCCGGTCAGCGCCCGCGCGGTGGTGCGCACGATGCGCTGGATCTCCGCGAGGTCGCGGGCCAGCGACAATTCCTGCACGGCGGCTACCAGAAGATCGGCTCTTTGGGCGAAGCGCCGTAGATCGGCGCCGTCGCGCGTGTCGTCGCCCTGATCGAGTGCCGACACAGCCACGTTCAATGACGTCATGATGTAGGGCCGAGTTGTATCTCGTTACTGTATACAACGCCCGGATCGCCCTGCAAATCACGGTCTGCGGAGAATCGCCGCCTCACCCGTGCAGGCCTGCGAACCTTGCCCGCCAGGCGCGGAAAGCCGCCCCGCCTTGCCTGCGGACCGATTAGCCGTTAATCCGCGAGCATTCCTCGGGGACGCATGATGACGAGCAACGACAAGGGCCTCAGCTATCGCGACGCGGGCGTCGACATCGACGCCGGCAACCGGCTGGTCGATCTCATCAAGCCGCTCGTCAAGGCGACCCGCCGGCCCGGCGCCGATGCCGATATCGGCGGCTTCGGCGGCGTGTTCGACCCCAAGGCCGCCGGCTTCAAGGACCCGCTCATCGTCGCCACCACGGACGGCGTCGGCACCAAGCTGAAGATCGCCATCGAGACCGGCCGGCACGAGACCATCGGCATCGACCTCGTCGCCATGTGCGTCAACGATCTGGTGGTGCAGGGCGCCGAACCGCTGTTCTTCCTCGACTATTTCGCCACCGGCAAGCTGGCCCCGGAAGTCGGCGCCAAGATCGTTGCCGGCATCGCGCAGGGCTGCAAGGAATCCGGCTGCGCGCTGATCGGCGGCGAGACCGCCGAGATGCCCGGCATGTATGCGGAAGGCGACTATGACCTCGCCGGCTTCTCGGTCGGCGCGGTGGAACGCGGCGAGCTTCTGCCCTCCCCCAATGTCCGCCCCGGCGACGTGCTGCTGGGCCTCGCCTCCTCCGGCGTGCATTCCAACGGCTATTCGCTGGTGCGCCGCATCGTCGAGGTCTCGGGCCTCGGCTGGGACGCGCCCGCCCCCTTCGCGCCCGGCAAGGCGCTCGGCGAGGCGCTGCTCACCCCGACCCGGCTCTATGTGAAATCCGCGCTGGCGGCGATCCGCTCGACCGGCAAGGTCAAGGCGCTCGCCCACATCACCGGCGGCGGGCTGACCGAGAACCTGCCGCGCGTGCTGCCCAAGCACACGGTCGGGCGCATCGACCTCGCCGGCCTTGCCGTGCCGCCGGTGTTCCGCTGGCTGGCGCAAATCGGCAAGGTGGCGCCGGAGGAGATGCTGCGCGCCTTCAACTGCGGCATCGGCATGGTGGTGGTCTGCGCGCCGGAAGATGCCGAGACGGTGGCCGACGCCTTCGCCGATGCCGGCGAGGAGGTCGTGCATCTCGGCGCCATCGAGCCCGGCGAGGGCGCGGCCCATGTCGTCTATGACGGCGCGCTTGCGCTGGGCGAGCCGCTCTGAGGGCGCCATGACCAAGCCCCGCGTCGCCGTGCTGATCTCCGGGCGCGGCTCCAACATGATGTCGCTGATCGAGGCGGCCGCCGCCCCCGGCTTTCCCGTCGAGATCGCCGTGGTGATCTCGAACCGGCCGGACGCGCACGGCCTCGCCCGCGCGCAGGCCTGCAACATCCCCACCCGCAGCCTCGACCACAAGGCGTTCCCCGACCGCGCCGCCTTCGATGCCGCGCTCGACGCGGTGCTGGAGGAGGAGCAGGTGACGCTGGTCTGCCTCGCCGGCTTCATGCGCCTGCTCACATCCGGCTTCACGCAGAAATGGGCCGGGCGGATGATCAACATCCACCCCGCCCTGCTGCCGAGCTTCAAGGGCCTGCACACCCATGAGCGCGCGCTGGCCGAGGGCGTGAAGATCCATGGCGCCACGGTGCATTTCGTCACCGCCGAGATGGATGTCGGCCCCATCATCATGCAGGCCGCCGTGCCGGTGCTGGAAGCCGACACGCCGGACACGCTGGCCGCGCGCGTTCTGGCGCAGGAGCACGTGATCTATCCGGCGGCGCTGCGCCTCGTCGCCGAGGGCCGTGCCCGCCTCGACGGCGCCCGGGTCGCCATCGACGAATTCGAGATCACCCCGCCCGCGCTGGTGGTACCGCCGGCGCCCTGAGTTCAGGCGATGCCGACCGCCCGGACGGTCGGCTCCTCGTCCTCCACCTCCTCCAGCGGAGCGATGGAAACTTCCATGCCGGTCATGACAGCATCGCCGTAGATGGTCGCGAAGGCGGCATCCGCCGCGTCGCGCCCCACGCCGATGCGCACCAGCCCCTGCAGCGCCGCCTTGCGGGTCGGGTCGAAGAGATACCAGGCTCCATCCAGATAGCATTCGAACACCGCGTGGAAGTCCGGCGGGTCGAGCTGCCAGGCATAGGAACTGGCAAAGCGGGCGGGAATCGCCAGCGCGCGGCAGAAGGCGATGCCGAGATGGGCGAAGTCGCGGCACACGCCGGCGCGCTGCACCATCGTGTCATAGGCCGAGGTCTGTGAATCGGAGCTGCCGCTCAGATAGTCGACATTCTCGTAGATCCAGTTGCAGATCGCCGTCACACGCTGGTGGCCCGGCGGCAGGGCGCCGAATTCGCGATGGGCGAAGCGCGCCAGCCCGTCGGACTCGCAGTAACGGCTGGGGTTGAGGAAGGGAATGGCCTCCAGCGGCAGTTCCGCCACCGGCGTTTCGCGCAAGGTGGCGGGGTCGGCGTCATACATGGAAAGTTCGACGGTGGCCTCGTAGTCCACCTCGAAAGTGCCGGGCTCGACGACAACCCGGACCAGCCGCGTGCCGCCGTCGAGCTCGTGGCGGTCCAGCGCCACGGCGGGCGTGAGGTCGAGCCGCTCGGCAAGGATCTTCTGGTTGCGCAGCGCCGCCGCCTCGATGTTGAGGATGAAGACGGTGGTTTCGCGCACCTCATAGGCGAGCCGGGAGGCAACGGTGAATTTCATGGGTGCGGGTTCCGATGGGGAGACGTTGCCCCTATGACGCGCGCCGCGAGGTTCGGTTCCCTCCGATACCGCAGCTTGCGCCACACGAAGATCGCTTGATGATTGACTAGGAAATCATACAGATGTAGTTTCCTAGTCAATCATCTTTCTCCCTTTCAGCGGTTCGCCGTTCCATGACCCGTCCTCCCCCCGTCCCGGCGCTTCAGGACCATCTCGGCTTCTGGCTGCGGCTCGTGTCGAACCATGTCTCGCACGCCTTCGCCGCCCGGCTGGCCGAGCGCGAGGTGACGGTCGCCGAATGGGTAACGCTGCGCACCCTGCATGCCCGCCCGCCGCTCTCCCCGAGCCGGCTCGCCGCGGAGATCAGCATGACGCGCGGCGCCATCACCAAACTGGCCGACCGGCTGATCGCCAAGGGACTGGTGCGGCGGGAGGCCGATCCCGAGGACGGGCGCGCCCAGACGCTCGCCCTCACCCCGGCCGGGGCGGCGCTGGTGCCCGCCCTCGCCGCGCTGGCCGATGCCAACGACACTGCCTTCTTCGCGCCGCTCGACGCCCGCGAGCGCGCGACGATGGAGAAGCTGTTACGCCGCCTCGTCGACGCGCACGGCCTCGCCGCCCTGCCCGTCGACTAGCCTCAACCGAAGGAGACTGCCCATGGACCCGCGCAAGCAGGCCGTCGCCGCCGCATGCCTGAAAGGCGCCGAAGAGAACACGCTCAGCTTCCCTGAAATCGTCGGCACGCTGATGGCCGAGGGCTTCGAGAGCTACCTCGTCGATTTCCGCCGGGCGCGGGCGAGCTATTATCTCCCGGACGGCGAGAGCTTCGAACTTGCCACGCATCAAGTCGAAGGGCCGATCGCCCCCGCCTTCCACGCCGGAGCGCTTCAGGCGGCGATCCGCGAGGCGCAGCAACAGGTGCCGGGATACACCTACAGGGGCTTCTGCGCCAAGGCAGCGGCGGCCGGCTGCGCCTTCTACATCGTCTCCTTCCCCGGCCGCCGCGCCCTCTATGTCGGACGCACGGGCGAGACCCATGTCGAGCGCTTCCCGGATTAACCGATCACTCCGCCGGCTCCGCCACCCGCGCGATGCTCACATGGTTGTCGTGCAGCGCCGCGCCGCCGACCGGGGCGACGGGGTCGGCGCCGGTCAGGCTGTTTATGCCGCGCCCGCCCTTATGGGAACGGTTCGGCCAGATCGATTCCGCCACCACCACGCCGCGCCGCAGCCCGTCGAACAGGCGCGCATGCAGGCGCACCTCGCCACGCGGGCTGGTGACGCGAAGAAGGTCGCCATCTGCAATGCCGAGTTCGGCGGCGTCGGCGGGGTGGATCAGCAGCTCGGGGCGCCTCTCGCGCGCCACCGAGCCCGGCGTCTCCGTGAAGCTTGAATTGAGGAAGGAGCGCGCCGGCGAGGTGACGAGGCGGAACGGATAGTCCGCCGTCGGTTCCTCGATCACCGCCCAATGGTCCGGCCATTCCGGCATCTGCTCATGCGGGCCGAAGCGGCCCGGCGCGGCAAACGGCACCTTCGCCCAGTCCGGCTTGAGACGGAAGCGACCGTCCGGCCAGGCGAAGCCCTTGAGATAGTGCGAGGTCTCGAAATCCGGCTGCACGTCGAGGAAGCGCTTCTCCTCCAGCTCGTCCACCGTGCCGCGCCCGGTCGCCTGCAGCATCCAGTCGATATGCTCGCGCGGGCTCATGTCGAAGCCCTCATGCGCGGCGCCGAGACGCTGCGCCAGCGCGCCGATCACCTCGTGATTGCTGCGGCACTCGCCCGGCGGCTCGACCAGCTTGGGGCCGAGGATGACATACTGGTTGCCGCCGCCCTGATAGAGGTCGTCATGCTCGGTGAACATGGTCGCCGGCAGCACGATGTCCGCCATGCGGGCCGTCTCGGTCATGAACTGCTCATGCACGGCGACGAACAGGTCCTCGCGCGCGAAGCCGGCCATCACCTTCGACTGGTCGGGGGCGATGGTGACGGGGTTGGTGTTCTGGATCAGCATGGCGGTCACGGGCGGGCCGCCGAGCAGGGCCTCGGGATCGCCGGTCAGGATGTCGCCGATGCGCGACTGATCGAGCTCGCGCGAGGTGACCTTGATGTCGCGACCCTCCACCATGCGCTTGTTCCAGCGGTAGATCGCCGAGTTCGAATGGAACACGCCGCCGCCCTCGTGCTTCCACGCGCCGGTGACGGTCGGGATGCAGCTCACCGCGTGCATCGCCACCGCACCGTTGCGCGAGCGGGTGAAGCCGTAGCCGGCGCGGATGAAGGTGCGTGGCGTGCGGCCGATCAACTGCGCGAAAGCCTCGATCTCCGGCTCCGGCAGCCCGGTGATGGCGGCGGCCCAGCCGGGCGTGCGGTCCTGAAGATGTGATTCAAGACCGGCCGGATCGTCAGCGAATTCAGCGAGATAGGACCGGTCGGCGAGACCGTCCCTGAACAGGACATGCATGATGGCGCAGGCCAGAGCGCCATCCGTACCCGGACGGATCAGCACCGGGATGTCCGCCTGCTCCATGGTGGGCGAGCGGTAGACGTCGACCACCGCGATCTTCGCACCCCGCTCCTTGCGGGCGCGGATGGCGTGCGTCATCACGTTGATCTGCGTCGACACCGGGTTGGTGCCCCAGATGACCACGAAGTCGGACTTCGCCATCTCGCGCGGGTCCGGCCCGGCGAGGCGGCCCGTGCCGGCGAGGAAGCCGCTCCAGGCCGGGTTCACGCAGATCGAGGAAAAGAAGCGCGAATAGCCCTTGGCGTGGGTCAGCCGGTTGATGCCGTCGCGCATCACCAGCCCCATGGTGCCGGCGTAGTAATACGGCCAGACCGTCTCCGGCCCATGCGCACGCTCGGCCTCGCGGAAGCGGTGGGCGATCTCGTCCAGCGCCTCGTCCCAGGAGATCGGCGCGAAGGCGCCCTCCCCCTTCGGGCCGACGCGCCTCAGCGGCCGGGTCAACCGGTCGGGATGGTTGGCCCGCTCGGCATAGCGCGCCACCTTGGCGCAGATGACGCCGGCGGTGAAACTGTTGGCGCGCGATCCGCGCACGCGGCCGATGCGCCCGTCGGCCACCTCGATCTCCAGCGCGCAAGTGGAGGGGCAGTCGTGCGGGCAGGCGGAATAGCCGGTGCGGGTGGCCGCGCGGGGATCGGCGACGCGGGGATCGGCGACGCGGGGATCGGCGGCGCGGGGATCGGCGGCGCGGGGATCGGCGGCGCGGGGATCGGGAATGTGCTGATTCATGACAAAGGCGCTCCGCCACCATGGTAGCGGAGCGCCTCGTCTTTTCACACCTCAGGCTGAGGTCGTCGCGCTCAGTGCGCGGCGGCCTCCGCGCGGCGGCTCTTGGCGATCCAGCCGAAAGCCACCACGAAGGCGGCCCCGACCGCCGCCGCGAGGTAGTGGGGCAGCGCCGCCGGCTTCAGGCCGACCGGATCCTCGGGATCCTCGATCTTCTCGACCAGCTCCGGCGCCATGCCCTGCATGGTCTCCAGCACGATCTTGTCGCCGACCAGCATCTCGCCGGCGATCCAGCCGAGCAGCGCCGCGCCGAACCAGATGAGGATCGGGAAGCGCGAGATCAGCTTCAGGATGAGCTGCGAGCCGAAGATGATCAGCGGGATGGTGAGCAGCAGGCCGAAGATGAACAGCTCGGCATGGCCGCGCGCCGCCGCCGCGATGGCGACCACGTTGTCGAGGCTCATCACCGCGTCGGCGATGGCGATGGTGCGCACGGCCTTCCACAGGCTGTCCGCGCCCTCGACGTGATGGGCCTCGCCGCCCTCGTCCAGAACCAGCTTGATGGCGATCCAGAACAGCAGCAGCGCGCCAACCACCTTCAGCAGCGGGACGCCGAGCAGGTAAGACACCGCGAGGGCGAACAGGATGCGCAGGCCGACGGCCGCGCCGGCGCCGAGCAGGATGCCCCATTTGCGCTGCTTCTCCGGCAGCGAACGGCACGCCAGCGCAATGACCACCGCGTTGTCACCGGAGAGCAGCAGGTCGATCCAGATGATCTGGAGCAACGCCACCCAGAAGACAGGGCTCGAAAAGTCCATCGTATCCTCTCTGATCGTCGATATGTCGTTGAGTCGGAGAACCCGCCCCGCCCGGCCGTCACTGGCATACGTTATTAATTAGACCAGAACGCCCCGCTGGAACCGACAGCGCCCGCGACGGATGAGGTCGCGGGCGCCGGCAGGGAGGGAACCCGGTCTGTCCGTCAGCCGTGGGCGGAGTGCGCGGTGCGCCGGCGCGCCAGCACCCAGCCAATCGCCAGCACCAGAGCCGCGCCGGCCGCGGCCGCCACATACTCGTAGTGATGCACGACGGCCTCGCCGAAATACTCCAGCACCTTCACGTCGGACACGAACATCTCGCCGGCCACCCAGCCGAGCAGAGCCGCGCCGGCCCAGACCAGGAAGGGGAAGCGCGCCAGCAGGCCCATGATCAGCGCCGCGCCGGCAATGATCATGGGGATAGAAATGACCAGGCCGATGATGATGAGGGTCCAGTTGCCATCGGCAACGGCGGCGATGGCGACCACGTTGTCGAGGCTCATGACGAGGTCGGCCACGGCGATGGTGCCGACCGCGCGCCACAGATTGTCATGCGCGGCGACGCCGCCTTCCTCGCCCTCGTCCGGCAGGACCAGATCCACGGCAATGTACATCAGCGCCAGCGAGCCGACGATGCGCAGCCACGGCAGGCCGAGCAGCACGGCGATGATGGCGGTGAACACGATACGCATGCCGACCGCGACGCCCGCGCCCAGGATCATGCCCGTGCGGCGCATACGGTCCGGCAGCGACCGGCACGCCATGGCGATGACGACGGCGTTGTCGCCGGAGAGCAGGACGTTGATCCAGATGATCTTGAGAAGTGCCAGCCAGAAGAGCGGCTCAAAGAAATCCATTGTCTTATTCCCTCACCTGCCGTCCGTATGGGGGACGGAGTTTGCATAGGTTTTTTTGGCGTTGGCGCGCCATGCTAAGGTGAGGCAAGAGGAGGTGGCTCCGGCGGGCCCACTCCCGGGCGCTCTTGGCGCGCCATAACGGCATCCCCGCTGCGGGCCACTTCTCCGTGGCCGGACCCCCGCAGCGCCCATGACAGCAACATACATAATAATTCATGAGGTGGCCAACCCCATGACTGCATTTTCATGACTGAATTGTGCTGCGTCTGCACAGCGCCGTGCAGTCGCACAAAAGACAACGCCCCGCCTGGCATACCAGACGGGGCGTGAACTCAGCGGAAAGCGCGCTGGAGACTGTGGCGATCAGCCGACGATCTCGTTGCCCGCGAAGAACTGGGCGATCTCGATCTTGGCGTTGTCGAGGCTGTCGGAGCCGTGCGCCGAATTCTCGCCGACCGAAAGCGCGAATTCCTTGCGGATGGTGCCTTCGGCAGCGTTGGCCGGGTTGGTCGCGCCCATCACTTCGCGATACTTGGCAACGGCGTTCTCGCCCTCCAGCACCTGCACGACGATCGGCTCGGAGATCATGAAGTCCACCAGCTCCCCGAAGAAGGGGCGCTCGCTGTGGACGGCATAGAAGGTCTCGGCCTGGGCGCGGGTGAGCAGAATGCGCTTCTGCGCCACGATGCGCAGGCCCGCCTTCTCGATGGTGGCGTTGATGGCGCCCGTGAGGTTACGCCGGGTGGCGTCGGGCTTGATGATCGAAAAGGTGCGCTCGAGCGCCATGGTTTCGCTTCCTGAACGGTGGGGGCGTTGGGTTCGCACGGCTTATAGCGGCGCCTCCCCATCCCGACAAGATGAGCTGCGCGCGGCGTATGCGACAGGCGCGTTCGACATCTCCGTGCGGCGCGGACCGGGCCGGCGTGCGATGCGGAAATCCGCCCGTTGCGCGCAACCGCCGGCGCTCTCATGTGTTGCTACGTGGAATACCAGACGCAGCGCATACGGATGCAACGTGGACCCCGCGATGAAGAAACGCCCGACACATGGCCTGAAGCAGAGACTGGTCGCGCCGCTCACGCTCATCGCCACCCTCGCCGGGGTGGGCGCGCTGCTGCTGTTCTCGGTGGCCGACGCCACGACCGAACCGGCGCAGGCCGGCGCGCAGGCGGCGGGTTACCGAAGCTGTTTCATGCAGAGCCGGGCCGACTTCACCGGGGATGCGCCACGTATGGTGCGCGAGCGCCGTTGCGTCATCGCGAAGTGAATCGATCACGAATTCATGAACGGCTCTTGGAACTTTTCCTTTGATGCGCACGTTAAAGCAACATTAACGGATTGGGTCGAGGCGGACACGTATGAACGAACGCGTAGTGTTTCGTTCCCCGCGACACGGCGGAAACGCTCGTGACGCAGGCGTCGTGTTTATTGCCTGCGCGTACCGATCCGAAGTCGAGAGCAACGTAATGACGGGTTGAGAACTCCGGTGGTCCGTCCGCCGGGAGGTGGATGGGGTGCTGACATGTTCAAGACGATTGTCATAAGCGCCGTTGCCGCAGCCATGGGCTTCACCGCCCTGTTCGTCGGCGCGGCTTCCGCCACGGGTTACTTCACGCGAGCGACGCCGGTCGCCACGGTGGAAATTCCCGCCGAGCCGGTCGCCGGTGATTGCGTGATGCAGAGCCGCTGGATGAGCGACGCGGGCCGCATGGTCCAGGTCGAGCGCGCGGTCTGCTACTGAGTTTCAAGGTTTCGGGCTCGCGGCATCCCCACTCCCCCAAGCCCCAACGCGAGCCCAAATTGCCCCGGCTCCTCCCCCAGGGAGCCGGGGCTTCCTTTTTCAACTCTGCTTGATGAATATTGGCCAACGGCACGTTCAGTCGCTGTTGGGCCGGCCCGTGCAGGATAGGCGCATTCCGGAAACGGAAACGCGCGGCGCCGGCCGTTCCCGCCGACCCGGCAGGCGCCACACGATGCGGCCCCGGTCCTGCGTGCAGGGTCGGGGCCTTTTCATTGGTGGGCCGGCACTGATCGGCACCATCACGACTGTGAATTTGAAGTCGCCGCTCGGCTGTCGCAGGATCGCCCGGCGCGAACGGGACCGTCCGCGCGCCACGCGCCGAGGCTGCCGATGACCCCCGCCGAACTGTTTCTGCGTCGCTACCGCGACTTCGCCGCCTATAATAGCTGGGCCAATCGCCGCCTCCATGACGCGGCGGCGCGGCTCGACGATGCAGCCTACCGGGCCGAGCGGGGCGCGTTCTTCGGCTCGGTGCACGGGACGCTCAACCACCTTCTGACCACCGACCGCATCTGGATGCGCCGCATCACCGGCACCGGCGAGGCGCCGACGGCGCTCGACACCATATTGTTCGAGGACTGTCCCGCGCTCGCGCAGGCGCGCCGGGAGGAGGACCGCCGCATCGCGGAGGTGGTCGGCGGTCTCGGCGAGGCCGAGCTGGCGGGCGAACTGCACTACCGCAACTCGCGCGGCGATCCCTTCGTGCAGCCTCTGTCGACGGTGCTCGACCATCTGTTCAACCACCAGACCCATCATCGCGGGCAGGCGCACGCGCTGATCAGCGGTTTCCTCGGCAATGACGCCACGCCCTCGCTGGACCTTTTGATGTTCCACCGCGAAACCGGCCTCGCCCGGCCGGACTAAGCCGGCGGACGAAGGCCTGCGTCGCCTCACACCAGCGCCAGCACCCGGCTCGGCCCGCCGCTCGCGCCCTTGATCTTCGGCCCGCCGACGACCAGCGTCGCCCCCTTCGGCGGCAGCGCGCCGAGATTGGCCGCCGCCTCGACGCCCCAGCGGCCCGAACCCAGCCATTTGTAATGGAAGGCGAAGTCCTTCGACGCCCCGTGGTCCAGCGAGAGCGTGTCGACCACGACGCCCGAGGCGCCCTTCCGCGCCAGTACGGCGGCGAGATCGGGATGGAAGCCGGGGAAATGCAGGACGCCCGCCGCGTCCGCGTTGCGGAACCCGTCCGTGCCGAGTTTCTTCTCCCAGCCCGAGTAGAGCGCCAGCGCGACGCCGGCCGGAAGCGGGCCGTTCGCCGCCTCCCAGGCGTCAAGATCCGCGGCGACGAGTTGGTAGTCCGGGTTCGCGGCGGCTTTCGCGGAGACGTCCACCACCGCCAGCGGCACGACCAGCGTCTCGATCGCCAGCGCATCCGCGCTCAGGCCATCCTTCGAGAAGTGGAAGGGCGTGTCGAGATGGGTGCCGGTGTGCTCGTTCACCACCCATTCGTTGAGATTGAAGCCGTCCTTGTCGAAGGTGAAGAGCTTGCGGACCTCAAGCTGCGGCTTGCCGAAGAAGGTTGGGAAGGCGGGATCGAGCACATGGGTGAGGTCCACCACCCGGGTGAAGCTGACCGGCGCGGCGAAGGCGCCGGCCACCGGCGTCGAGGAGAAGGCGGCGACCGCCGCCATGCCCGCCGCGCCCCTGAACAGATTGCGGCGCGAAAGCCGCTGCGTCACCACTTCCTGACATCCCGGAACGCACATGCGGAGCCTCCCCATTTCCTACGGCAATCGATTAGTCTATTGATATAGTGGATATTTATGGACGGGTGTAAAGAGACATTCCGTTGCGCAAGGCGCATGCGGCGCACCGCTGCCCTTCGGCGCCGCCCCGCCCCCATGTCCCCCTTGCCCGCGGCACGTCCGCGCGGCACAAGACGCGCATGATCCTGTTCAATGACATAAGCCTGCGCATCGCCGGACGGCTGCTGATCGACCATGCCACCGCCGCCATTCCGGACGGTGCGCGTGTCGGCATGGTCGGGCGCAACGGCGCCGGCAAGACCACGCTGTTCCGCGCCATCACCGGCGACACGGCGCTGGAGAGCGGCGACATCCGCATTCCCAACGGCGCGCGCATCGGGCAGGTCGCGCAGGAGGCCCCGGCCGGGCCGGAGCGGCTGATCGATGTGGTGCTCGCCGCCGACACCGAGCGCGCGAGCCTGCTGAAGGAGCGCGAGAGCGCCACCGACGCCGGGCGCATTGCCGAGATCGAACTGCGCCTCGTCGACATCGACGCCCATGCCGCGCCGGCGCGGGCCGCCCGCATCCTCTCCGGCCTCGGCTTCGACGAGGCGGCGCAGCAGCGGCCCTGTTCGGAATTCTCCGGCGGATGGCGCATGCGGGTGGCGCTTGCCGCCATCCTGTTCGCCGAGCCGGACCTGCTGCTGCTGGACGAGCCGACCAACTATCTCGACCTCGAAGGCACGCTCTGGCTACAGGACTATCTCGCGCGCTATCCCCGCACCGTGCTGATCGTCAGCCACGACCGCGAACTGCTGAACGAATCCGTCTCCTTCATCCTGCATCTCGACCAGGGCAAGCTCACTCTCTGGCGCGGCGGCTACGATTCCTTCGAGCGGCAGCGGGCGGACAAGCAGGCGGTCGACCAGAAGGCGCGGGCGAAACAGGAAGCCAAACGCAAGCATATGGAGGCCTTCGTCGAGCGCTTCCGCGCCAAGGCGACCAAGGCGCGGCAGGCGCAGTCCCGCCTCAAGGCGCTGGCGCGCATGGCGCCGATCGCCGAGATGGTGGGCGAGGCGGCGGCGGCGATCTCGATCCGCCATCCCGAACGCATCCCCTCCCCGCCGATCCTGACGCTGGACGGGGTGTCCGCCGGCTATGACGGGCGTGCGGTGCTGAAGGGGCTGACGCTGCGCATCGACCATGACGACCGCATCGCCCTGCTCGGCCCGAACGGCAACGGCAAGTCGACCTTCGCCAAGCTGATCTCAGGGCGGCTGGCGCCGCTTTCCGGCAGCATGGTGCGCGCGGCGGGGCTTGAGATTGCCTATCTCGCGCAGCACCAGCTCGACGAACTCGTGGCCGCCGAGACGGTGTACGACCATGTGCGCCGGCTGATGCCCGACGCGCCCGAAGCGAAGGTGCGCTCGCGCGCCGCCGAAATGGGCTTTTCCGGGCCGGCGGCCAACACGACGATCTCCGCACTCTCGGGCGGCGAGAAGGCGCGGCTGCTGCTCGGCCTCGCCGCCTTTCACGGGCCGCATCTGCTCATCCTCGACGAGCCGACCAACCATCTCGACATCGCCGCGCGGCAGGCGCTGACCGAAGCGATCAACGACTTTCCCGGTGCGGTGATCCTGATCAGCCACGACCGCTCGCTGCTCGACGCCAGCGCCGAGCGGCTCTGGTTGGTCGCCGAGGGAACGGTGCGCCCCTATGAGGGAGATCTCGACGAATACCAGAAGCTGGTCGTCGGCCGCACCGCCTCGGCGCAGCGCAAGGAGGCCGGCGGCACGCGCGCGGACGAGCGCCGGCAGGCGGCCGACCGGCGCGCCGAGACCGCGCCGCTGCGCCGCAAGATCAAGGATGCGGAAGCCGCGATGGCGAAGCTGGAGGGCCGCATCGCCGCCTTCGACGCGAAGCTCGCCGACGAGAGCCTCTATGTGAAGCAGCCGGCCGAGGCTCAGCGCCTCGCCCGCGAACGCGCGGAGGCCGCGAGCGCCCTGGCGCGCGTGGAAGAGGAATGGCTGGAGCATTCCGCCGCGCTCGACGCCGCCATGGCCTGAGCGAGCCCAAGCTGGCCGTGACAACCGGCCTGATTGCGGCTGCCGGGCGCTTCCGGCCCAAGGCGAACGCTCGATTCAGGATTTCGCGAGAGCGTAGGCGCGTCGAGGTATGGACTTCGCGCGGACGGCACAGCCGCGGAGCCACGAGGGCCGCAGGGCCCGTGGACGCCCCTGCACATTCCGCGAGCGTCGTTAATCTGCCGGCATCGCCACCCTGTCGCCTTCAGGACAGGCCGCCATAAGGCCGGCCCCAAATGCAAAAAGCCCCGGCACAAGGCCGGGGCTTTCCGTAGAAGGATCTCGGCAGAGATCAGAAGCTGCGCTTCGCCGAGAACATGATGCGGTTCTGATCGGCAGTCGTCGAGGCGGTGTAGAAGTCCTCGAAGGTGGTGCCGCCAGCGTAGTCCCAATCGGCGTTCAGGTAGTCGTACTGCAGGGCAAGGGTCAGGCCCTTGACCGGCTGCCAGCCGATGTTGACGCCGACGTTGTAGCCGCTGAACGAAGCGCTGTCGAAGAAGCCGGTCGAGAAGCTGTCGCTCTCGGTGTAGCTGCCGACCACGCCGGTGAAGACGGTGGGGGTCCAGTAGTGGATGAGGGCGCCACCGATGTACCAGCCGCCGACGGCATCGCCGTAGAAGTCGACGTTCGGCAGGGTGCTGGCGAGGCCGAGATAGCCCGAAGCGCCCTTGGCGTAGGTGCCTTCAACGTACAGGGTGGTGGTCTCAGCGATGTCGAAGCGGACACCGGCGAGAACCGCCCAGCCGTCGTCGCTGCCGGTCACGTACCACGGATCGAGCTCAGCATCACCGCCATACGGGAGGATGCCGTAATCGCCGTTGTTGTGATAGGCGCCCGACACCTTGAACGCGCCCCAGCTGCCTTCGTAGGCAATGTTGGCGACGATGTCCGGAACCTGCTGGCCATCGAGAATGATGTAGTTGTCGATGTTGCTCTCACGGGCATAGGCGTCTTCGAGCGAGATGGTCGCCGAGAAGCCGTTGCCGAAGTCAGCAGTGTACGACACCAGGTTCGGGGTCACGTCCGAGTAGTAGTTACCCGGCTCGATGCCGAGCCAGCCGTCGCCCGCCCAGAAGTCGAACGCCGAAGTGGCCTTACCGAAGGTGAAGCCGGCGAACTGGATGTAGCCGAACTTCAGGTAGGCGTCGTTGATGCTGTTGTCCGAGAACACCAGCCCGGCGTCGCCGGTGTTGGCGTTCTGGCCGAAGCCGTAGGACTCGCCGTACTCGAAGCGGGCTTCGATGTACGAACGCAGCGTGCCGTACTCGGTCTGAGTGCGGGCGTCGAGCTGGATCGCGGCGCGGGTCTGGAAGTAGCTTTCCCCGTCCGGATCAACGGCGCCGGTGTCGAAGCCGTTGAGGCGCTCGGTGAACTTGACGTCGGTGTAGTAGACGTCAGCGGTCACGTAGCCGCCGACCTTCAGGCAGGTATCGGTGCCCGGAATGTAGTAGAAGCCAGCGCCGTAAGCGGAGCAGACCTTCACGTATTCCGCAGCCTTCGCCTTCACAGGCAGATCGGCCGCCGCAGCAGTCCCGACCATGGCAAGCCCGGCAACCGAGCCGAGCAGCACATTCTTGATGACCGTCTTCACTTCATTCTCCCCCAAATTGGACCAATGTTGGGTTTTCGATTGTCAGGACCCGCCGCAGGGCGCGGCATCCACAGCGATACTGTTCGAAACGATCCTGCGGTGCAAAGCGAAAGTGGCCGCAAAGTGCCCCTGAGGGCTATTCCGCAACGATGTGTTGCCATCGAGACACAATTTTCACGAGGTAGCCGGTTAGCGGCGCGGCTGGCGAAGGCCCCAGTGAAAACCTTGGTAAATCAAGCCTTAACGGAACACGCGCCCGATCACGTTCGAGCCTGCGCGGCCTGAAATGTGACCGTGGCTGCCCGCGTCCCGCCCGATCACCGCCGCACCCAGCGCCCGTCCGCCCCCTGCTGCCAGTAGGCCACCTCGTGCCCGCCGGCGCGCGCCGCGCGCCATGCTTCGCGCGCGCGCTCAAGCGCTTCGGAATCGTTGCCGTCGAAGAGGTGAATCACGCGCGTATAGGCGGAAGGGTCGGGAATCGCGGCGCCGTCGATCAGGAATCGCACCGCCGCGCCATTCTGATTCGATTCGGCGGTGGTGAGCAGAATCGGCTGGCGGGCCGGATCGGGCTGGCGATCCGTGCCATGCGGCAGGAAGGCGGCCTCGTCGTAGGTCCACAGGAGCTGGTCGAGCGCCTCGATGCGCTCGGGCGCCCCCGACTGGACGGCGCAGCGCCAGCCGCGCTCCAGGCACTTCTCCAGAAGCTGCGGCAGTGCCGCTTCGAGCGGCCGGCTCTGCAGATGATAGAAGAACACGTCCGTCATCGGTTCTTCCTGCCGTCATCCCGGACGGCCGCAGGCCGAGCCGGGATCGCGTGACGATTCGGGGAACGATCCCGGCCCTGCGGCGTCGCCTCAGGCCGGGATGACGACCCTCCGGGATGCGGACCGCCGTCAGGATTCGTAGTGGCGGGCGACCAGGTTATCGAGCAGGCGCACGCCCCAGCCCGAGCCCCAGCTCCGGTTGAACTCGCTGGCGGGCGAGGACATGCCGGTGCCGGCGATGTCGAGATGCGCCCACGGCACGTCGCCGACGAATCGCTGGATGAACTGCGCGGCGGTGATCGAGCCGCCGAACCGGCCGCCGGTGTTCTTCATGTCGGCGAATTTCGAATCGATCAGCTTGTCGTATTCGGCCGAGAGCGGCAGGCGCCACACCTTCTCGCCGGTGGCGAGGCCCGATTCGGTCAGCCGCTCGGCCAGCGAGTCGCTGTTGGAGAACAGGCCGGCATGCTCGGTGCCCAGCGCCACGATGATGGCGCCGGTCAGCGTGGCGAGGTCGACCATGAACTGCGGCTTGAAGCGCTCCTTGGCGTACCAGAGCACGTCGCCGAGTACGAGGCGGCCCTCGGCGTCGGTGTTGATGATCTCGATGGTCTGGCCGGACATGGAGGTGACGATGTCGCCGGGGCGCTGGGCGTTGCCGTCCGGCATGTTCTCGACGAGACCGATCAGGCCCACGGCGTTGACCTTCGCCTTGCGGCTGGCGAGGGCATGCATGAGGCCGACCACGCAGGCGGCGCCCGCCATGTCACCCTTCATGTCCTCCATGCCGGCGGCCTGCTTGATCGAGATGCCGCCGGTGTCGAACACGACGCCCTTGCCGACGAAGGCGACCGGCGCTTCGCCCGCCTTGCCGCCGTTCCAGCGCATCACCACGACGTAGCTCTGCTGCTCGGAGCCCTGCCCGACGCCGAGCAGCGCACCCATGCCGAGCTTCTTCAGCTCCTTCTCACCGAGAACCTCGACATCGACGCCGACCTTGGCGAGGTCGCCGGCGCGCTTGGCGAACTCGGTGGGGGTGAGCACGTTGGCCGGCTCGTTCACCAGGTCGCGGGCGATCACTACGCCCTCGCCGATGCCCTCGCGCTTCTTCCAGGCGCGCTTGGCCGCCGCGTCGTCCTCTATATAGAGAGTCGCCTTCGGCTTCGGCGTCGCCTCGTCGGGCTTCTTCTTCGTCTTGTAGCGGTCGAAGGAATAGGCGCGCAGGCGCAGGCCGAGCGCGAGTTCAGCCGCCGCCTCGGCGGGAACCTCGCCGCCCGGCAGCGCCAGCACGAGACCAACCTCCTTGGCCGAGGCCGGCAGGCGCCCGAAGATGGAGCCGCCGAGCTTGAGCCAGTCGAATGTCTTCAGCTCCGAGGGCCTGCCCACGCCCACGACGATGAGACGGGCGGCATCGAGCCCGGCCGGCGCGACGATCTCCAGCGCCTTGCCCGACTTGCCGGTGAAGCGGTCCGCCTGCGCGGCGCGGCGCACGAGGTCGCCCGCCGGGGCGAGCAGCGCCTCGACGGCGGGAGCGAAGGCCGGCTCGTCGCCCTCGACCGGCTCGGTGGCGAGGAGCACGACGATCCCTTCCAGGGAGGTCGGGAGCTTGGCGAAACTGATCTTCACGCTATCGGGCATTTTCGCACCTTGATTGGGGCTCGGCGGAGTTCCCTTTCTCTTTAGCCGAAGGAAGGCCGGGCGACGAGACTCAAACGGCCTTGCGGCGGACGCCGCTCCGCCCGATTTGCGCCCGGCGGCGCGGCCAATTATTCATCGTGCGCAGGACGGTCGCGCCGGGGCGGCGGACGTTCGTCAGGGAATGCAGGGAACGCCGCTCGATGAACCGCCTGGACCGCTACGTGTTCCGCTCGGCCGTGACTGCGTTCCTGGGCACGCTGCTCGTGCTGACGGCCATGATCTGGGTCACGCAGGCGCTGCGCGAGCTCGACATCATGACCTCGCAGGGCCAGACCATCCTGGCCTTCATCTTCATCACCAGCCTCGCCCTCCCCGCGCTGATCCTCGGGCTCGCGCCGGCGGCGCTGTTCATGGCGGTCGCCCACACGCTCTTCCGCATGAACAGCGATTCGGAGATCGTGGTCGCCAGTTCGGCCGGCATCTCGACCTGGCGCTTCCTGCGGCCGCTGGTGATTCTGGCGCTGATCGTCGCCGCATGCTGCGCGGCGCTCTCGCTCGAACTCGTGCCGGCAGCGCTGCGCCAGTTTCGCTTCGAGATCTCGCGCGTGCGGGCGGACGTCGTCGCCTTCATCGCCCAACCCGGCCGCTTCACCCCGCTCGCACAGGGCATGGTGTTCAATGTGCGCGAGCGCAACGCCAACGGCGTGCTGGGCGGCATCTTCATCAACGACGCGCGCGACCCGAACCAGATCAACACCTATCTCGCCGAGCGCGGGCAGGTGATCGATTCGCCCGAGGGCACCTTCCTCGTGCTGGAGGAAGGCGCCATCCACAGGCGCACGCCCGGCAAGGCCGACAGCAACGTCGTCGAATTCCAGCGCTACGCCTTCGACCTCTCGCCCTTTACCTCGAATGGCGAGAACACGCTCTACCGGGCGCCCGAGCGCTCCTTCCGCGAATTGCTGAACCCGGACCCCAAGGACCTCATCTACATGCTGGAGGCGGGCCGCTTCCGGGAGGAACTGCACCGGCGGCTGTCGCTGCCGCTCTATGTGCTGGCCTTCTGCAGCATCGCCTGCGCGGCGCTGGCCGAACCGCGCACGACGCGCGAGGGGCGCGGGCTGGCGCTGGCCGCGACCGCCCCTTTCATCATCTTCCTTCAGGTGGTGAGCTTCGGCCTGGTCAATCAGGTGCGCACCTCGCCCGAAGTGGCGCCGCTGGTCTATCTCGTGCCCATCCTCTTCATCATCGGCTCGCTGCTCTCGCTGAGCGGCCGGTTCAAGCCGCGCATGCCGGAGGCGATCCGTCGCCGGCTCGACCAGCTCGCCCAGCGCGTCGTGCGCGCCACTGTCCAGTAGGCCGTCCATGAGCACGAGTACGCGCGTATCCTTTCCCGCCAGCGGAGCCGCCACGTGATCGGCCATACGCTCGGCATCTATTTCGGACGGCGCTTCCTCAGCTCGGTGCTCGGCATCTTCCTGGGCTGCTCGGGCCTGATCATGCTGATCGACCTGCTGGAGCTGTCGCGCCGCGTGGGCGAGCGCGACGTCGATTTCGGCACGCTGATCCTGCTGGTGTTCTACCGCGTGCCCTATTTCACCGAGCAGCTCCTGCCCTTCGCGGTGCTGTTCGGCGCCATCGGCACCTTCCTCACCCTGTCGCGCCGGCTGGAGCTGGTGGTGGCCCGCGCCTCGGGCATCTCCGCCTGGCAGTTCATCGCGCCCGCCTGCCTGCTCGCGGTGCTGCTCGGGGTGTTTTCCACAACCGTCTACAATCCGGTCTCGGCCGACTTCAAGGATCGCGCCAGCCGGCTGGAGGCGGAGATCTTCAACCGGCAGACGGGCCTGTTCGCCTCGACCACCGGCGGCTTCTGGATGCGCCAGCAGAGCATCGACGGACAGGCGATCATCCAGGCCGCGGCGACCAGCGAGGGCGGCCGCGTGCTGACCGGCGTCAACGTGTTTCTGTTCGGCGAGGACGACAAGCTGCTGGAGCGCATAGAGGCGCGCCGGGCCGTGCTCGATGCCGGCGCGTGGCGGCTGGAAAACGCACGGGTCTTAACTCCTGCAATAGGGTTGCAGGAGTACGATACGTACATGCTCGCGACGAATCTCACGCCGAATCAGGTTCAGGACACGCTGCAAAGCGATACCGTTCCGTTCTGGCATCTGCCGGCCGCCATCGAGGCCGCCAAGCGCCTCGGCTTCGGCGTCGAGCGCTATCGGCTGCAGTATCAGAGCCTGCTCGCCCGGCCCATGCTGCTGCTGGCGATGGTGCTCATCGCGGCCTCCGTCAGCCTGCGCGTCTTCCGCTTCGGCGGCATCGGCCAGACGATTCTCGGTGGCGTCGCAGCCGGCTTTCTGCTTTATGTGTCTACCAAGCTCGCCGAAGACCTTGGCGAGGCCGGGATCGTGCATCCCATTATCGCAGCGTGGTTTCCAGCGGTCGTTGGAGCACTGATGGGAGTTCTCATCCTGCTTCACCGGGAGGACGGATGAAGGTCGGCAGCGTGATCGCCGGCCAGGCGGATTCGGTGGGCTCCCGGCGTTCGCGCTGGCTGCACACTTCCGCCTGTCGGAAGCTCTTCGCGGCGACAGCCGCCACGCTGGTTGCGTTCGCTCTGGCGACGGGTGCGCATGCCCAGACGCAGCCGGGCGGTGCCTCCGCCATGGCCGCCGGCATGCTGGAGAAGCGGCAGAGCGACCCGAACGCCAAGATGCTCGTGACCGCCGATGAGCTGGTCTACGACTACACGCGCAACGAGGTCATCGCCGAAGGCAACGTCCAGATCTATTACGACGGCGCCGTGCTTCAGGCGAAGCGCGTGGTCTACGACCAGAAGGGCAGCCGTCTGCGCGCCGAGGGCGGCGTGCGCCTCAAGGACAAGGACGGCACCGTCATCGCCGCCGACAATCTCGACCTGTCGCAGGACTTCGCCGACGGCTTCGTGAATTCGCTGCGCATCGACACCGCCGACGACATGCATTTCGTCGCCGCGCGCGCGGACCGCTCCGGCGGCGACACGACGGTTCTGACCAGCGGCGCCTACACGCCTTGCGAACCCTGTAAGGAAAAGCCGGAGAAGCCGCCGCTGTGGCAGATCCGCGCCGCCAAGATCATCCATAAGGAGAAGGAACAGACGATCTATTTCGAGGACGCTCGCCTTGAGTTCCTCGGCATCCCGATCGCCTGGGCCCCCTATATGGAAGCGCCGGACCCGACCGTGAAGCGCAAGTCCGGCTTCCTCATTCCGCAGTTCGTCAACACGTCCGAGATCGGCTTCGGCGCCACCATTCCGTATTTCTGGAACATCGCGCCCAACATGGACGTGACGTTCTCGCCGATGATCGTCTCCAAGCAGGGCGTGCTGCTCGACGCCGAGTTCCGCCACCGGCTGGAGACCGGCACCTACTCGATCCGGGCCGCCGGCATCATCCAGCAGGACAAGGACGCGTTCATGGGAACGGACGTCTTCGGCCAGCCGGATCCCCTGCCCGGCTATCGCGACCAGCGCGGCATGGTCGAGACCCACGGCCGTTTCAACATCAACCAGAACTGGTACTGGGGTTGGGACGGCTGGCTGATGTCGGACGAGACCTTCCTTCAGGATTACAACCTGATCAGCGCCACCAAGCGCGAGGTCACGTCGCAGGTTTACCTGGTGGGCCAGGGCGACCGCAGCTATTTCGACCTGCGGGCCATGTACTTCACCGGCCTCACCTCCTACGACGTCGAGGCGCAGCAGCCGGTCATCCATCCCGTGCTCGACTACAGCAAGACGCTGGGCGAGACGGTGTTCGGCGGCCAGCTCAGCTACGACGTCAACTTCACCAGCCTGACGCGCGACGAGATCGACCTGCGCGCCACGTCGGCCGCCTATGCCCCGCTCTTCCCGACGCTGTATGACGGCCCGACCAACCAGTGTGACCCTGCCCGGGTCGCGGCGGTGGGCGCCACGCTGCGCGACGCCTGCCTGATGCGGGGCATGGTCGGCAGCTACAGCCGCCTGTCGGGCGTCGTCGACTGGCGCCGGACCTTCATCGACAACGCCGGCCAGATGTGGACACCGTTCTTCAACATGCAGCTCGACGTCGCTTCGGTGCAGGGGCAGCCCGAGGACACGCCGTGGCTCGACGGCGACGACTATCAGCTCTTCCGCGCCATGCCGGCCGTCGGCCTCGAATACCGCTACCCCTTCATCTCCGCGCAGAGCTGGGGCACGCAGACCATCGAGCCGATCGCGCAGGTCATCATCCGCCCGGACGAGACCGACATCGGCAGGTTCCCGAACGAAGACGCACAGAGCCTGATCTTCGACGACACCAACCTGTTCGAGGTCAGCAAATACTCCGGCTACGACCGCGTGGAAGGCGGCGGGCGCGCCAATGTGGGCATCCAGTACACCGCCAACTTCAACAATGGCGGCCAGATCAACGCCCTGTTCGGCCAGTCCTACAAGCTCTTCGGCCAGAACTCCTACGCCTATGAGGACATGGCCAATACGGGCGCCGAATCGGGCCTCGAGACCGATGCGTCCGACTATGTCGCGCGCCTCTACTACCAGCCGACCAAGGATTTCTCGGTCATCAATCGCTTCCGCTTCGACGAGGCCGACTGGTCGGTCGAGCGCTACGAGATCGAGGGCCGCGCGACGCTGAACGAGAAGCTCACCGTCACCGCGCTCTACGGCCTCTACGCCGCCCAGCCCGAGCTCGGCTATTACGACGAGCGCGAGGGCATCCTCGGCCTCGGCACGCTCAAGCTGAACGAGAACTGGAGCGTGCGCGCGGGAGCCCGCTACAATCTGAACCTCGACGAGGTCGACTACACGCTGCTCGGTATCGCCTATGCCGACGAGTGCTTCGGCATCGCGCTCAACTACCGCTCGGACTACACCGAGAGCGGCAATCGCGAGCGCGTCGACACCCTTCTGGTGACGATCTCGCTGAAGACGCTCGGCGAGGCGGGCTTCTCGTCGCAGCTCGGCACGAGCTCCGGTTCGAGCAACGACTGACGGCCGGCGTCGCATTGACGCCACATCGCCCGCTCAGAAGAGCGCGATCCATGGGAAGAAACGGTGCCCGCGCGCAACGGGCCTGAGGAGATGGGGACGGACATGCTCGCAGGGGCTCGGTTTCAGGATGGCTGGCGCATCTGCCGTCATCTGGTCGCCACGCGGGCCGTCGCCGTCGCGCTCTCCGCATTCGCCCTCCTCGGCGCCGTTTGCGCGGTGCCCGCTCCCGCCGCGGCCCAGCAGATTCTCGTCATGGTGCAGGGCCAGCCGATCACCAGCTTCGACGTCGCCCAGCGCATCAAGCTCGCCCAGCTTACCGAGCGCCGCTCGCCGACCCAGAAGCAGGCGCTGGACGAGCTGATCGACGAGCGCCTCAAGATCGTCACCGCCGAGCGGTTCGGCATCACCGCCGACAAGGACGAGATCGACAAGATGTTCGCCCGCATGGGCACCCGCACCGGCCGCACGCCCGAGCAGCTCACCGCCGCGCTGGCGCAGGCCGGCCTCGACGCGCGCATGCTCAAGGAAAAGATGCGCGCCGACTATGTGTGGAACAACTATGTGCGCGGCCGCTATTCCTCCGCCGCCACGGTGCGCGATTCCGACGTGTTCGCCGCGCTGGAAAGCAAGGGCGAGGACCTCACCCGCGCCCAGCGCACCACGGAATACACCGTCCGTCAGATCGTGCTGGTGGTCTCCCGCACGGCCAGCCCCGGCGAGCGCTCGCAGCGCATCGCCGAGGCGAACAGCCTGCGCAAGGCCTTCACCGACTGCGAGAGCGGCGTCGCCACGGCGCGCGGCGTGCGCGAGACGGTGGTGCGCGATCCCGTCATCCGCACCTCGGCCGATATGAGCGCGCCAGTGCGCAAGGTGATGGACGAGACGCCGATCGGCCAGCTCACCGCCCCCGAAGTCACCCGCGTCGGCGTCGAGATGGTGGCCGTCTGCGCGCGCCGGGAAGTCGTCGGCGAGAGCAGCCAGAAGCGCGAGATTCGCGCCGAGCTGGAGAACAAGCAGTTCGACTCGGTTTCCAAGCGCCTGCTGGACGATGCCCGCAAATCCGTGATGATCCAGTACCGCTGACATGCCTCCCGTCGCTTCCTCCGCCGCGTCCGCGCCCCTCGCCCTGACGATGGGCGAGCCGGCCGGCATCGGCCCCGACATCACCCTGGCGGCGTGGCGAGCGCGCCTTGCCCGCGAGCTGCCGGCCTTCTTCGTCTCCGGCGACGCCGAACTCCTGCGCGTGCGGGCGGCGGAGCTGAAACTTGACGTGCCCGTCGTCGAATGCGCGCCGGAAGATGCGGAGCGCCTCTTCGCGCAGGCGCTGCCCGTGGTCGCCGCCGGCCCCCGCGTCACCGCCGCTCCCCGCCGCCCGGACGCCAGCAGCGCGCCGGCCGCGCGTGCCGCGATCGATGCCGCTGTCGCGCTGGTGCAGGCGGGCCGTGCCGCCGCCGTCGTCACCAACCCGATCTCGAAGGCCGTGCTCTACGCCGCCGGCTTCACTTTTCCCGGCCACACCGAGTATCTCGCCTATCTCTGCGGCGAGCCGGCGCCTCGTCCCGTGATGATGATCTGGTCGCCGGAGCTGGCGGTGGTGCCGGCGACGATCCATGTGCCGCTCGCCGATGTGCCGCGCCTGTTCACGCAGGCGCTGCTGGTCGAGACCGCCCGCATCGTCGACCGCGATCTCCGGCTCCGCTTCGGGCTCGCCGCGCCGCGCCTTGCCATTTGCGGGCTGAACCCGCATGCGGGCGAGGAAGGCACGCTGGGCGAGGAGGACGAGATCGTCACCCGCCCGGCGGTCGAGACGCTGCGGCGTGCCGGCATCGACGCGCGCGGCCCGCTGCCGGCGGACACGCTGTTCCACCCCGCCGCCCGGGCCACCTACGATGCCGCCATCGGCGCCTATCACGACCAGGTGCTGGCGCCGGTGAAGGCGCTGGCCTTCGACCGCGCGGTCAATGTCACGCTGGGCCTACCCTTCGTGCGCACTTCGCCCGACCACGGCACCGCTTTTGACATCGCCGGCACCGGCCGGGCCGATCCGTCGAGCCTGATCGAGGCGCTGCGCCTCGCCCGGCGCCTCGCCGACCGCGACGCCGCCGCGCGCCCGCCGGTCGAAGCGCTGGCGCTCGACGCTCCCCCCGCCTGACCGGAGGGACGCGGCATGAGCATCGACGACCTGCCTCCCCTTCGCGAGGTCATCCGCGAGCACGGGCTGTCCGCGCTCAAGTCGCTCGGCCAGAACTTCCTGCTCGACCTCAATCTCACCTCCAAGATCGCCCGCACCGCCGGGAGGCTCGACGAGGTGACGGTGATCGAGGTCGGCCCCGGACCCGGCGGGCTCACCCGCGCCATCCTCGCGCTGGGGCCGCGCAAGGTGATCGCCATCGAGCGCGACGCGCGCTGCATCGCGGCACTGGCGCAGGTCGCCGCCCATTACCCGGACCGGCTCGACATCATCGAGGGCGACGCGCTGGCGGCTGATTACCGCGCGCTGGTGCCGGAGGGCGGGCGCGCCGCCGTCATCGCCAACCTGCCCTACAATATCGCGACGCCCCTGCTCATCGGCTGGCTTTCGACCGATCCGTGGCCGCCCTGGTTCGAGAGCCTGACGCTGATGTTCCAGCGCGAGGTGGCCGAGCGCATCGTCGCCGCGCCGGGCGAGGACCATTACGGCCGGCTGGCCATCCTCACCGGCTGGCGGGCGCAGGCGCGCATCGCCTTCGACGTGCCGCCTTCCGCCTTCGTGCCACCGCCGAAGGTGACGTCCTCCGTCGTCCACATCGTGCCGCGCCCGGCACCCCTGCCCTGCCCGCTGAAGGCGCTGGAGCGGGTGACGGAAGCGGCCTTCGGCCAGCGCCGCAAGATGCTGCGCCAGAGCCTCAAGAGCCTCGGCGTGGACGTCGGCGAATTGCTGGCGGCCGCCGGCATCGAGCCGACCGAGCGGGCCGAGCGCGTACCGGTGGAGGGCTTCGTCGCGCTCGCCAATGCGTGGCTGGCGCTGCGCGGCGCTCAGTCCGTCAGCGCCGCCAGCTCCTGATCGAGCCGCTCGACAATCGGCGGCAGGCCGAGCTGGCGCTCGCGGCGCAGGCGCTCGGCTGCGAGGATGGCTTCAAGGCTCCGGAAAGTCTCGCCGAGGTCCTCGTTGACCAGCACGTAGTCGTAGTGTTCCCAGTGCGCGATCTCGGTGCGCGCGTTCTTCAGCCGCTTCTCAATCACGCCCGAGGCGTCCTCTGCCCGGCGCTCCAGCCGCGTTTTCAGCTCAGTGGCGGAAGGCGGCAGAATGAACACGCCCACAATGTCGCTGCGCATCTTGTCGTAGAGCTGCAGCGTACCCTGGTAGTCGATATCGAACAGCACGTCCTTGCCGGCAATGAGCGCGCTCTCCACCGCTTCGCGCGGCGTGCCGTAGAAGTTGCCATGCACCTCCGCCGACTCCAGAAGGTCGCCAGCGTCACGTAGCTTCTCAAAGCGCTCGCGCTTGATGAAGTGGTAGTGGATGCCTTCCACCTCACTGGGACGCTTGTCGCGCGTCGTCACCGAGACCGAAAGATGGATCTCCGGGTGCTTCTCCAGAAGCAGGCGCGCGAGGGTGGATTTGCCCGCCCCGGAAGGGGAGGACAGCACGAGCATCACCCCGCGACGGAGAACGGAAATCTGGGAAGGGCTGGTCATGCTCTCACTCAATGTTCTGGACCTGCTCGCGGAACTGCTCGACGACGCCCTTCAGCTCCAGCCCGATGGCGGTCAGCGACACGTCGTTGGCCTTGGAGCACAGCGTGTTGGTCTCGCGGTTGAATTCCTGCGCGAGGAAGTCGAGCTTGCGCCCTACCGCCCCGCCCTCGGCCAGCATGGCGCGGGCGGCCGCGACATGGGCGACCAGCCGGTCGAGTTCCTCGCGCACGTCGACCTTGGAGGCGAGCATCAGTGCCTCCTGATGCAGCCGGTCGGGATCGAAATTCGCGCCGGTGTCCATCAGCGTGCGGATCTGCTCGGCGAGCTTGGCGCGGATCGCCTCCGGGCGGCGCGCCGGATTGGCCTCGGCCGCCGCGGTGAGCCGCGCGATGCCGTCCAGACGCTCGCCCAGCACGACCGCGAGGGCAGTTCCCTCTTGCGCGCGCATGGCGGCGAGCGACGCCAGCGCAGCCTCAAAGCCGGCGATCACCGACTGCTCGGCGGCGCGGCGCGCGGCCTCGCTCTCCTCGGCCTCGGAGACTTCCATCACGCCCTTGATGCCGAGCAGGCTTTCCAGCCGCACCGGTGGGGCGTCGAGATCGGTGGCGACCCGGCGCACCGAGGACATGACCGCGCGCAGCACATCCTCGTTGATGCGTACGCTGACCCCGGGGTCGGTGCGGGTGAGCGACAGGTTCGCGTTGACGTTGCCGCGCGAGAGCACGCGCGAGGCTGCCTGCTTGAGGCCGGGCTCCAGCCCTTCCCACCCGGCGGGCAGTCGCAGGCGGACGTCGAGCCCCTTGCCGTTGACCGATTTCAGTTCCCAGGCCCAGCTCCACGCGCCGCTGGTGCCCTGCGTGCGTGCAAAACCCGTCATGCTGGCGAGCGCCATACCATCCCCCGGCCGCGCCCTCGCGGCGGGCGGACCATAATCGCCGCCGCCGCCGGCCTCAAGCCGGTGAAGGGCCCTCAGTCCACCGCCGTCGCGCCGGTGGTGCCCGAGGTGCCGGCCGGCTGGCTCGCGGGGTCGATCTTGCGATCCTTCTCGATCTGGCGCCAGCGCGTGACGTTCTTGTTGTGCTGGTCGAGAGACTCCGCGAAGGCGTGGCCGCCCGAGCCGTCGGCGACGAAGTAGAGCGCCTTGCTCTTGGCCGGATTGGCGGTCGCCTCCAGCGAGGCGCGGCCGGGATTGCCGATCGGCCCCGGCGGCAAAGCGGGGATGGTGTAGGTGTTGAAGGGCGTCGGCGTCGAGATGTCCGTGCGCGTCAGCGGGCGCTCCAGCCGGCCCTTGCCGCGCACCAGCCCGTAAATGATCGTCGGGTCGGACTGCAGCCGCATCTTCTTGTTGAGCCGGTTGACGAAGACCGCCGCGACCTGCGCGCGCTCCTCCGGCACGCCGGTCTCCTTCTCCACGATGGAGGCGAGGATGACGAGTTCGTCCGGCGACTTCAGCGGCAGCTCGGGATCGCGCTTCGCCCAGATCTCCTTCAGCGCGGCGTCCTGCGTGCGGGTCATGCGGCGCAGCAGGTCCTCGCGCGAGGTGCCGCGGGTGATCTTGTAGGTGTCCGGCATCAGGCTGCCCTCGCGCGGCACCTGCCGCACGGAGCCGGCCAGCTCGGCGATCTCCGCCAGCCGCTCGACGATCTGGTCGCTGGTCAGCCCCTCGGGAATGGTGACGGTGTATTCGATCACCTTGCCGGAGACGAGCGTGTCCAGCACCTGCTGGATCGAAGCGCCCTGCGCGAACTCATATTCGCCGGCCTTGAGCTTGCTGGAGGCGCGGGTGCCCATGGCCGCGCCGACGAAGACCCATTTGTCCTCGATGACGCCCTGCCGCACCAGGAGGTCGGCAATGTCCATCACGCCGTACTCGTTCGGCACGATGACCGCCTTGTCCTCGGCGAGCGGGCCGACGGCCTGATAGCGCGACTTGCCGACCCACAAGGCGCCGCCGCCGAGCACGATGGCGACGAGGAGCAGGGTGAAGAAGGCACTGCCGGCGGCGACGAGAGGATGGCGCGCCCAGCGCGAGGGCCGGCGCACCTTCTCCGGCTTGGCGGGCGCGGCAGCCGGCGGTGCGGCGGCCGGCGGCGCGGAAGCGGCGGGATCGGCGCCGGTCGGCGTCGTGGGAGTCTCGTCGGTCATCGGGTGCCTCGCCTGGCGCTCGCGGGCAGCGCAACGCACTGGCAGACTACCCGAAATAATGGCGAAAGCGGGAAACCGGCGGCCCGGCCGGGCCGCGCTTTCCCCTGCGCCGTCATCACGTTGCGGTCAGTTCGCGTAGCGCTTGAAGACCAGCGACGCGTTGGTGCCGCCGAAGCCGAAGGAATTCGACAGCGCATATTCGATCTCGCGCTTGCGCGGCGCGTGCGGCACCAGGTCGATCGGCGTCTCGACGGAGGGATTGTCGAGATTGATCGTCGGCGGAGCGATCTGGTCGCGGATCGCCAGCAGCGAGAAGATCGCCTCCACCGCGCCGGCGGCGCCGAGAAGATGGCCGATGGCCGACTTGGTGGACGACATCGAGGCGCGGGCGGCGTTGTTGCCGAGCAGGCGCTGCACCGCGCCGAGCTCGATCTCGTCCGCCATGGTCGAGGTGCCGTGGGCGTTGATGTAGTCGACCTCCGCCGCCGTGATGCCGGCGCGCTTGAGCGCGGCGGTCATGCAGCGGAAGGCGCCGTCGCCATCCTCGGAGGGGGCGGTGATGTGATAGGCGTCGCCCGTCAGGCCGTAGCCGACGATCTCGCCATAAATCTTGGCGCCGCGCGCCAGCGCGTGCTCCAGCGCCTCGACCACCACCACGCCGGCGCCCTCGCCCATGACGAAGCCGTCGCGGTCCTTGTCATAGGGACGCGAGGCCCTCTCGGGGGTGTCGTTATAGCCCGTCGAAAGCGCGCGGCAGGCGGCGAAGCCGGCAAGCGCGAGGCGGTTGATCGGCGATTCGGTGCCGCCGGCCACCATCACGTCGGCATCGCCGAAGGCGACGAGACGCGCGGCGTCGCCAATGGCGTGCGCGCCGGTCGAGCAGGCCGTCACGACGGCATGATTCGGGCCCTTGAGCCCGTGCTCGATCGAGACATAGCCGCCGGCGAGGTTGATCAGCCGACCGGGAATGAAGAAGGGCGAGACGCGGCGCGGGCCGCGCTCCTGCAGCAGCAGGCTGGTCTCGGCGATGCCGTTGAGGCCGCCGATGCCGGAGCCGATCAGCACGCCGCTGGCGCACTGGTCCTCATAGGAGGTCGGATGCCAGTCGGCATCGTCGAGCGCCTGGCGGGCGGCGGCCATCGCATAGACGATGAACTCGTCGACCTTGCGCTGCTCCTTGGGCTCCATCCACTGGTCGGGATTGTAGGTGCCTTCGGAGCCGTCGCCGCGCGGAATCTGGCAGGCGATCTTGGCGGGCAGGTCCGAGACGTCGAACGTCTCGACGCGGCGGGCGCCGCTCTGACCGTCGAGAAGACGCTTCCAGGTAACGTCGACGCCGCAACCGAGCGGCGTCACCATGCCGAGGCCGGTAACGACGACACGCCTCATCCGATGTCTCCGGGGAACTTCAGACCTGTGGGCGCCGCGACGGGAGGCCCGCCGCAGCGCATGCGAGCAGCCCTCAGGCCGCGTTCTTTTCCAGGAACTTGATCGCGTCGCCGACCGTCAGGATGGTCTCGGCGGCATCGTCCGGAATCTCGACGTTGAAGGCCTCTTCGAAGGCCATGACAAGCTCGACGGTGTCGAGGCTGTCGGCGCCGAGGTCGTCGATGAAGCTGGCATTATCCGTAACCTTCTCGGGCTCCACACCCAGGTGCTCGGCTACGATCTTCTTCACGCGCTCGGCAATATCGCTCATCGGTCCACCCTCGTCCGTATCCGGAGGTTGCTACGTTGTTCCATATGGCCCCCGCGCGAACGCGGTGTTGGCGGCCGGTTTTATGCCCCGATTACAGGAGGTGTCCGGACGAATCCGCAACTCTCTTGCGGTGTCCACCCCTGTGAGCCGAGGCGGTCGTTAGCATACTTCAACCGTCAAAACCAGCACCGTAAAGAGCCGGTTAACGACGGTCGGAGCGGCTTTGCTCAGATCATCGCCATCCCGCCATTCACGTGCAGCGTCTGGCCCGTGACATAAGCGGCCTCGTCCGAGGCAAGGTAGACGGCGCAGGCGGCGATGTCCTCCGGCGTGCCGAGCCGGGCGGCCGGAACGGCGGAGAGAATCGCGTCCTTCTGCTTGTCGTTCAGCACATGCGTCATCGGCGTGGCGATGAAGCCCGGCGCGATGCAGTTCACCGTCACGCCGCGCGCCGCCACTTCCTTGGCGAGCGCCTTCGACATGCCGATGAGGCCCGCCTTGGCGGCGGCATAGTTGCCCTGCCCGGCATTGCCGGTGACGCCGACCACCGAGGTGATGCCGATGATGCGGCCGGTGCGGCGGCGCATCATGGAACGCGCCGCGGCGCGGGTCAGGCGGAAACCGGCGGTGAGGTTCACCGCGATCACCGTGTCCCACGCCTCGTCGGAGAGGCGCACGAACAGGCCGTCGCGGGTGATGCCGGCATTGTTGACGAGGATGTCGATGTTGCCCATCGCCTCCTCCGCCTGCGGCACCAGGGCCTCGACCTGCTCGGTGTTCGACAGGTCGGCGGGCAGGACATGGGTGCGCTCGCCAAGCTCGGCGGCAAGGGCTTCAAGCACCTCGCGGCGGGTGCCCGAGAGCGCGACGGTGGCGCCCTGCGCGTGGAGGGAGCGGGCGATCGCCCCGCCAATGCCACCCGTCGCGCCAGTGACGAGGGCCGTCTTGCCTGTCAGATCGAACACGGGAATCTCCTGAAATCTCTGCCGTCAGGCCTGCGCCGGGGCGGCGAAGGCGGCGACATCCTCGGGCGTGCCGACATTGGCGGAGGCCACTTGCCGGGCGATGCGCTTGGTGAGGCCGGAAAGCACCTTGCCGGTGCCGACCTCGACAAGGCGGGTCACGCCCTGGCCGGCCATGAAGGCGACGGATTCGCGCCAGCGCACCGTGCTCGTCACCTGCTTCACCAGCAAAGCGCGGATCTCGTCGGGATCGGTGACGGGGGCGGCGGTGACGTTGGCGACCAGCGGGACCTTCGGCGCGCGCACCTCGACGCCGGCCAGCGCTTCGCGCATGGCGTCGGCGGCCGAGGCGATGAGGCTGCAATGGAAGGGCGCGGAAACAGTGAGCAGGATGGCCCGGGCCGCGCCCTCGCGCTTGGCGATCTCGCAGGCGCGCTCGACGGCGGCGGCGTTGCCGGAGACCACGACCTGGCCGGGTGCGTTGTCATTGGCGATGTCGCAGACTTCTCCCTGGGCGGCCTCGGCGGCCACCGCGACGACCTGCTCGTAGTCGAGGCCGAGGATCGCCGCCATGGCCCCCGTGCCGACCGGCGTCGCCGCCTGCATCGCGGTGCCACGCAGGCGCAGCAGCCGAGCGGTGTCGGCGAGCGAGATCGAGCCGGCGGCGGCGAGCGCGGAATATTCGCCGAGCGAATGGCCGGCGACGAAGGCGGCGTCGCGGGCGAGATCGAGCCCGGCCTCGCTCTCCAGCACGCGCAGCGCGGCGACCGAGGCGGCCATCAGCGCGGGCTGCGTGTTGGCGGTCAGCGTCAGCGTCTCGATCGGGCCGTCCCACATGATGGAGGACAGCTTCTCGCCGAGCGCCGCGTCGACTTCCTCGAACACGGCGCGCGCGACGGCGAAGCTGTCGGCGAGGGATTTGCCCATGCCGACCACCTGGCTGCCCTGGCCGGGAAATACGAAGGCGCTGCTCATGACGTTAAGGAATTCCGTCCGCTAAGAATTGGCGGGCGCAGGAACACCGAGCGACGCCCCATGTCAAGCGCAAGCGGCCTCGCGGCAACCGCCGGCGGGGCTTCTCAACCGCGAATTCGGGTCGGCCGGCACTCTCTTATATGCTGAGCGCACGGCGCGGGTCCGGCCGCGCTCCGGCAAGACGGCGAGGGCGTGCGGAGGCATACGGTCCGGCACGGATGGGCGCGCACCTTGATTTCCGCCGCTTTTCACGTATAAGCCCGCGCACTGTCAGTCCCGGCCGGGGGCTGAACGGACGGTCGCGCATGGACTTTTCCACGCCGGCAGCAGGCCCGAGGGTCTGCGTCGTCCCGTGTCCCCGCCTTCGAGATTGTTCGAGCCTTTCCGGGGCTCGAAGGGCTCGGCGCCGGGATGATGGGCCGCAATGGTGCGGTATCCTATTGGAAAGGCACGAAACATGGCTCTCTACGAGCACGTGTTCCTCGCGCGCCAGGACGTCACGGCGCAGCAGGTCGAGGAACTCACCGCCCGCTTCAAGGGTGTGATCGAGGCGAATGGCGGCTCGATCACCAAGACCGAATACTGGGGCGTGAAGACGCTCACCTACCGCATCCGCAAGAACCGCAAGGCGCATTTCTCGCTGCTCAACATCGACGCCCCGGCGGCGGCGGTGGCCGAGCTGGAGCGCCAGCAGCGCATCGACGAGGACGTGCTTCGCGTCCTGACGATCCGCGTCGAGGAGCTCGAGGAAGGTCAGTCCGTCATGCTGCAGAAGCGTGACCGCGACGACCGCGGCGAGCGTGGCTTCGGTGATCGCGGCTTCGGCGGCGACCGCGGCTTCGGTGGTGGTGGTGGTCGCGGCTTCGGCGGCGACCGTGGCGATCGTGGCCCGCGCCGCGACCGTGATGAGGCTCCGGCCAACCAGGAGAACGAGTGATGGCTTTCGGTGGCACTGGCGGTCCGTCCGCGAACTCCTCGGGCGCGCGTCGCCCCTTCTTCCGCCGTCGCAAGACCTGCCCGTTCTCCGGCGCCAACGCGCCGAAGATCGACTACAAGGACGTGCGTCTGCTGCAGCGCTACATCTCCGAGCGCGGCAAGATCGTCCCCTCGCGCATCACGGCCGTCTCGGCCAAGAAGCAGCGCGAACTGGCCCAGGCCATCAAGCGCGCGCGCTTCCTCGGCCTGCTGCCCTTCGTGATCCGCTGATCGCATGACGCCTGCTTCCCCGGCTCTAGCCGGGGGAAGCCTGGCAAGGCTATCCGCCCCCGGCCACGGCCGGGGGCGTTCCACCCGAAAGATTTCCGACAGGCTCGCGGGGATGGTCCCGTGATCCCTGGCTGGGGCGGACGATGATCCGCTCCTAACCGCCCGAAGCGGGACAGCTCGTCGATGGTTCAGAACTGGCTCATAGCGTTCGGCGCCGGTGCGGCGTCCGCCCTCCTGGTCGCCACGGTTGCGACCGGCAACGCCATCGCCCTGCCCCTGTTCTACCTCGCCCCGCTGCCCATCCTCATCGTCGGCCTCGGCTGGACGCATGTCGCCGCGCTGGTGGCGGCCTCCGCCGCCTCGGTCGCCATCGGCGTGTTTTTCGGCCTCGAACTTCTGCTCGCCTATGTCGCCGGCGTCGGCCTGCCGGCCTATGTGCTCTCCTATCTCGCGCTGATGGCGCGGCAGGCGCAGCCGGACGGCCCATATGAGTGGTTCCCGGTCGGCCGCATCGTGCTGGCCGCCGCCATCCTCGGCTGCCTCGCCGTGGCGGCGCTGATCCCGCTCGTCGCCGGCTCGGTCGAGGACTACCAGGCCGCGCTGCGCACGCTGTTCCAGGCGATGCTGGAGGAGAACCCCGGCGCGGGCGCCGCCGACACCGAGCGGCTGATCGACCTTCTGGTCGTGGTGATGCCGCCCGCCGCGGCCCTTGTCACCATGGTGACGCAGATCGGCAATCTCTGGCTCGGCGCGCACGTCGCGCGCATGTCGGGCCGCCTGATGCGCCCCTGGCCGGACCTCGCCGCCATCTCCCTGCCACGCGCCAGCACGGCACTGCTGGCCGGTGCGCTGATCGCCGCGAGCCTTGCTGGCGGCTTCGTCGGGCTGCTGGCCGAACTGCTCAGCGCCACGCTCGTCATGGCCTTCGGCTTCATCGGCCTCGCCACCATCCACTGGATCACGCGCGGCGCCGCCGGCCGCTCGCTGGTGATCGCGACCGTGTGGATCGCGGCACTGGCGCTGGGCTGGCCCTTCGCGGTCCTCGCCCTTCTCGGCCTTGTGGAAACCCTTTTCGGCCTGCGCGGCCGCTTCCGGCGGGGAGGCCCCGCGGGCGGCCCGCCGGCGGCGAATGACGGCTGAACCCGCCTCAATCGAACATCAGACAAAAGATCGAATGGAGAACTGAAATGGAAGTCATTCTGCTGGAACGCGTCGCCAAGCTCGGCCAGATCGGCGACATCGTGCGCGTCAAGGACGGTTTCGCCCGCAATTTCCTCCTGCCGTCGGGCAAGGCGCTGCGCGCCACCAAGGACAATAAGGGCCGCTTCGAATCGATGAAGGCCCAGCTCGAGGCCCGCAACCTCGAACTGAAGTCCGAGGCCACCAAGGTCGGCGAGAAGCTGGCCGGCACCGAGGTGGTGCTGGTGCGCCAGGCCGGCGAGACCGGCCAGCTCTACGGCTCGGTGTCCACCCGCGACATCGCCGAGGGCCTGACCGCCGCCGGCTTCAGCGTTTCCCGCCAGCAGATCGTGCTCAACCAGCCGATCAAGACCATCGGCGTGCATGAGGTTCCGGTGAGCCTGCACCCCGAGGTCGAGGTGACCGTGCGCGCCAACGTCGCCCGCAGCGCCGAGGAAGCCGCCCGCCAGTCGCGCGGCGAAGACCTCTCGGTGGTTCGTGACGACGAGGACGAGGACGAGGCCGAATACTTGGACGAGACCACCGAGGAGACCGAGGTGGACGCCGAGGCCGAGCAGGCCTGAAGCATTTACCCAACGTAATACGTCAAAAGGCGTAGCCCGGCCGGTCACGGCCGGGCTTTTTTGCATGCGCTACAACAACGGGAATGTTGCGAGGAAGAAAATCATGTGATGCAATGATTGGCATACCTTAGACATGCCCAGAGCATGGGCAGGCAGCAACGCATGGTGAAGAGCCCTTGCGGCTGGTCGCCAAGGCTGCCGGTACCGTTGGAGTTGGCCGATGGAACGGTTGCTCTCGCAGGTCCTCGCGCGCATCGTGCGTCGCGGCTCCCTTACTGTCATCTTTGCTTCCGGCATGCGCGCCACCTTCGGCGACGGAACGGGTGAACCGCTCACCGTTCGCTTCACCTCCGAGGCGTGGCAGCGACGGATCTTCTTCGACCCCGAGCTGAAATTCGGCGAAGCCTATATGGATGGCGGCGCCGTGATCGAGGAAGGCGACCTCGCCGACGTCCTCGCGCTGCTGATGGCGCAGGTCGGCCTCGCGGTGCCGAGCGCCAGCGCCAAGTCGCTCATGAAGCTGCGCTTCCTGTTCCGCCGGCTGGCGCAGTTCAACCCGCGCGACCGCTCGCAGAAGAACGTCGCCCATCACTACGATCTCGACGGCCGGCTCTACTCGCTGTTCCTTGACGCCGACCGGCAATATTCCTGCGCCTATTTCGAGCATCCGGGCCAGTCGCTGGACGACGCCCAGCTCGCCAAGAAGCGCCACATCGCCGCCAAGCTGCTGTTCGACCGGCCCGGCCTCTCCGCGCTCGACATCGGCTGCGGCTGGGGCGGCATGGGGCTCTATCTCGCCGGCAATGCTGGCGCGCAGGTGACGGGCGTCACGCTCTCGCAGGAGCAGCTCGGCGTCGCGCGCTGCCGCGCCGAGGAACGCGGCCTCGCCGGGCGGGCCGAGTTTCGCCTGCAGGATTACCGCGACGTGCCCGGCCCGTTCGACCGCATCGTCTCGGTCGGCATGTTCGAGCATGTCGGGGTGAGCCATTTCGACGAGTATTTCGGCAAGGTCGCGCAGCTCCTGAAGGACGATGGCGTGGCGCTGATCCACTCCATCGGCCGCTCCGAGGGGCCGGGCATCACCAATCCGTGGATCGCCAAATACATCTTCCCCGGCGGCTATATCCCGGCGCTGTCGGAAGTGCTGCCGGCCATCGAGCGGGCGGGCCTGCTGGTGACCGACATCGAGATGCTGCGCCTGCACTACGCCGAGACGCTGAAGGCGTGGCGCGAGCGCTTCCTCGCCCATCGCGAGGAGGTCGAACGGCTCTACGATGCGCGCTTCGTGCGGATGTTCGAGTTCTACCTCGCCTCCTCCGAGATGGCCTTCCGCCATCAGGGAATGATGGTCTTCCAGATCCAGCTCGCCAAGCGCGAGGGGATCGTGCCGCTGACGCGCAGCTATATCGCGGAAGCCGAGAAGGCGCTGAAGGAGATGGAGCGGCAGAACCGGCCCGGCCTGCGGCTGGCGGGCGAGTAGCGCACGCCTGCACGCCCCGCGCGAGCGGTCGCCGGGGCCGAATCGCGTCAAGCGAGATTCGGCTTTCCACAGGCACTCCACAGGACAAAATAGGGCGTGCGCGATTCGCCCCGGACTCGCCACCGGGGTGACGGTAGCTCTTGTGGCGCCCTGTCCGCACCCGGAAACGCCATGCTCGATTCCCCCAGCCGCCCCCCGGCGGTGCCCGAGACGACCTATCGCACGGCCCCGCACAACATCGAGGCGGAGCAGGCGCTGCTGGGCGCGATCCTCGTCAATAACGAGGCGTTCTACCGGGTCTCGGACTTCCTCGAGCCGCGCCATTTCTTCGAGCCTGTCCACACCGCCATCTACGAGACCGCGAGCGCGCTGATCCGCGCCGGCAAGGTGGCGACGCCGGTGACGCTGAAGACCTTCCTGCCGGCCGAGCTCGACGTCGCCGGGCTGACCGTGCCGCAATATCTCGCCCGCCTCGCCGCCGAGGCGACGACCATCATCAACGCCGAGGATTACGGGCGCACCATCTACGACCTCTCGGTGCGGCGCGACCTGATCGCCATCGGCGAGGAGATCGTCAACGAGGCCTATGAGGCCGCGATCGACACCACGCCGCAGGAGCAGATCGAGGACGCCGAGAAGCGCCTCTACGAGCTCGCCGAGACCGGGCGCTACGATGGCGGCTTCATGCGCTTCAACGACGCGCTGAAGGACGCGGTCGACATGGCCAGCCGCGCCTTCCAGCGCGACGGCCACCTCTCCGGCACCGCCTCCGGCCTCGAAGACCTCGACCAGATGATGGGCGGCCTGCAGCCTTCCGACCTCATCATCCTTGCCGGCCGCCCGGCGATGGGAAAGACTTCGCTCGCCACCAACATCGCCTTCAACGTCGCGGCCGCCTATCGCTCGGAAACGTTGCCGGACGGCTCGATCCGCGCGCTCGACGGCGGCGTGGTCGGCTTCTTCTCGCTGGAAATGTCGGCCGAGCAGCTCGCCACCCGTATTCTCGCCGAACAGGCCGAAATCGCCTCCTACAAGATCCGCCGCGGCGACATCTCCGAGCACGAGTTCGACAAGCTGGCGAGCTGCGCCCAGATGATGCAGACGATCCCGCTCTACATCGACGACACCGGCGGCATCTCCATCGCCCAGCTTCGCGCGCGTGCCCGCCGGCTCAAGCGCCAGCGCGGGCTGGACTTCATGGTGGTGGACTATCTCCAGCTTCTCACCGGTTCGTCGAAAAGCTCGTCGCAGGGCCGCGTGCAAGAGATCACCGAGATCACCACCGGCCTCAAGGCGCTGGCCAAGGAACTCAGCGTGCCGATCATGGCGCTGTCGCAGCTCTCGCGTCAGGTCGAATCGCGCGACGACAAGCGCCCGCAGCTCTCGGACCTGCGCGAATCCGGCTCCATCGAGCAGGACGCCGACGTGGTGATGTTCGTGTTCCGCGAAGAATACTACCTCAAGAGCCGCGAGCCGAAGGAAGGCACCGAGGAATGGTTCAAGTGGGACCAGGACATGAAGGCCGCCATGGGCATCGCCGAGGTGATCATCGGCAAGCAGCGCCACGGCCCCACCGGCACGGTGAAGGTCGCCTTCGAGGCGCAGTACACCCGCTTCTCCACGCTGGCGCAGGGCGACCGCCTTCCCGAACATTGAGCATCCAGCCGTGAGCGCGCGCGACATTCCGCTTTCCGAGGCCGGCGGCATCCTCACCGTCGACCTCTCCGCGCTGGCGGCCAATTACGGGGAACTCGCGCGGCGCGTGGCGCCGGCCGCCTGCGCCGCCGTGGTGAAGGGCGACGCCTACGGCATCGGGCTGGAGCCGGCCGCGCAGGCGCTCTGGCAGGCCGGCGCGCGCAGCTTCTTCGTCGCCCTGCTGGCCGAAGCGCGCGAGGTGCGCGACCTGCTGCCCGAGGCCGAGATCTTCGTGCTCAACGGGCTGTTTCCCGGCACCGAGGCGGCCTATGCCGCAAAGGCGCTGCGCCCGGTGCTCGGCAGCCCGGAGCAGGTGGCAAGCTGGAGCGCCTTCTGCGCCCGCACCGGCACGGCGCTGCCGGCCGCGCTTCATGTCGACACCGGCATGAACCGGCTCGGCCTGACACCGGCGGAGGCGGTGAACATCGCCGAGGGGCGCGAGGAGCTCGGCTTCCCGCTCGTGCTGCTGATGAGCCACCTGGCCTGCGCCGACGAGCCGGAGCATCCGCTCACCGCGCGCCAGCTTGAGGATTTCCGCGCCATCGCCGCGCTGTTCCCGGACGTGCGCGCCTCGCTCGCCAATTCCGCCGGCGCGCTGGGCGACCCGGCGCTGCACTTCGATCTCGTGCGGCCGGGCATCGCCGTCTATGGCGGGCGCCCGCGCCGGGACGTGGCGCCGCTGCGCCCGGTGGTGCGGCTCGACCTGCGCGTCGTGCAGTTGCGCCATGTCCATGAGGGCGAAACGGTGGGTTATGGCGGCGCCCACACCGCGCTGCGCCCGAGCCGCGTCGCCATCCTCTCGGCCGGCTATGCCGACGGCATACCCCGCCTAGCCGGCGCCTCGGACCTGCGCCCCGGCGCCGAGGCCATCGTCGCCGGCCATCGCTGTCCGCTGATCGGACGCATCTCGATGGACCTGCTGGCGGTCGATGTCACCGAGGTGGCGCAAGAGCGCGTCGCCATCGGCGATTTCGCGACGCTGCTCGGTGACGGGCTCGGCCTCGACGGGCTCGCCCGCCATTCCCACACCATCGACTACGAGATCCTCACCTCGCTCGGCCGACGCTATCACCGCCGCTGGGTCTAGCCGCAGGATTTGATCCCTGTTTGTTCTTTGGCGAAATGACGCTAGAAGCGGGGGAACGATCAACAGCCGGACGAACGCGCCATGGCCAAGCGCCCCGCCTCCTTCATCTGCCAGGTCTGCGGCGCCGCGCATACGCGCTGGCAGGGCCGCTGCGAATCCTGCGGGGCGTGGAACTCCATCGCCGAGGAGACGACCGCCGCCGATACGCTGCCGGCGAACTTGCGCGGCGGGCGCAAGGGCCGGCTGATCGCACTGGAAAGCCTTTCCGGCACCTCCGAGGACGCGCCGCGCGTCCGCGTCGGCATTTCCGAGCTCGACCGGGTGGCCGGCGGCGGGTTGGTGCCGGGCTCGGTGCTGCTGATCGGCGGCGACCCCGGCATCGGCAAGTCGACCCTGCTGATCCAGGCCTCCGCCGCGCTGGCGGGCGCCGAGCATCGCGTCATCTATGTGTCGGGCGAAGAGGCAGTAGCGCAGGTACGCCTGCGCGCCGAGCGGCTCGGCCTTGCCGGCGCGGCGGTCGAGCTGGCCGCCGAGACCAATGTCGAAGATATCGTCGCCACGCTGTCGGAGGGCCGCAAGCCGGCGCTGGTGGTGATCGATTCGATCCAGACCATGTGGACGGACACGGTGGAATCCGCGCCCGGCACGGTGACGCAGGTGCGCTCCTCCGCGCAGATCCTCATCCGCTATGCCAAGCGCGCGGGCGCCGCCGTCATCCTCGTCGGCCATGTCACCAAGGACGGCCAGATCGCCGGCCCGCGCGTGGTGGAGCACATGGTCGACGCGGTGCTCTCCTTCGAGGGCGACGGCGCGCATCATTTCCGTATCCTGCGGGCGCAGAAGAACCGCTTCGGGCCGACCGACGAGATCGGCGTGTTCGAGATGACCGGCCTCGGCCTCTCGGAAGTCGCCAACCCCTCCGAGCTGTTCCTGTCGAACCGCGACAGCGGCGCGCCCGGCACCGCCGTCTATGCCGGCATGGAGGGCACGCGGCCCGTTCTGGTGGAGATTCAGGCGCTGGTGGTGCCGACAAATCTCGGCACGCCGCGCCGCGCCGCCGTCGGCTGGGACCCGAGCCGGCTCTCCATGGTGCTGGCGGTGCTGGAGGCGCGCTGCGGCATCAAGCTCGGCGCGCATGACGTGCATCTCAACGTCGCCGGCGGCTTCCGCATCAGCGAGCCGGCCGCCGACCTTGCGGTTGCCGCCGCGCTCATCTCCTCGCTCTCGGGCGCCGTGCTGCCGCATGACAGCGTCTATTTCGGTGAGGTCAGCCTCACCGGCGCGGTACGCGCCGTGCCGCATGCCATGGCGCGGCTGAAGGAAGCTGCCAAGCTCGGCTTCACCCGCGCCGTCGCGCCGGAGGCCAAGGGGAGTTCCGGCGGGAGTTCTGGCGGGAGCGGCAACGGGGCAGCGAAAGAGCCGCTGGAATCGCCCCTCGCCACCGAGACTGTCACCTCTCTTGGGGATATCGTGGCCGCCATCGCCTCCCGCGCCCCGCGCCGCGCCCCGCGCGAGCGGCAAGAGGGATGACGGGGGCGCTCGCGCACGCTATACGTCGCCCGATCCTGCTGAGGGCCGGGACGGCGCAGATTCGCTGCGCGCTCCCGCCGGAAGCCGCCTCGACCACGGTGCGATAGTCTTGACCCTGCTCGACATCATCCTCGTCGCCGTGATGGTGGTCTCCGGCCTGCTGGCCATGGTGCGCGGTTTCGTGCGCGAGGTCTTCGCCATCGCCTCCTGGGTCGCCGCCGCGCTGGTGACGCTCTATGCCTATCCCCACGCCCTGCCGCTCGCGAAGCAGTACATCGCCAACGACACCTTCGCGATGGCGGCGACCGTGGGCTCGGTGTTCGTCGTCACGCTGCTGATCGTCTCGATCATCACCGTGCGCATCTCCGACCTCGTGCTCGACAGCCGCATCGGCGCGCTCGACCGCACGCTGGGCTTCCTGTTCGGCCTCGCCCGCGGCTTCCTGATCATGGTTGTGGCCTATCTGTTCTTCAACTGGCTGGTCCAGAACGAGCAGGGCCAGCCGGAATGGATTCGCGACGCCCGCTCCAAGCTGGTCTTGCAAAGTGCGGGTGACTGGCTCATCTCCGTATTGCCGGAAGACCCCGAGAGCCTCATTCGCGACATTCGCAGCTCGAAGGAAGCCGAACCGACCGAGCCGCCGCCCGAGCCCTTCAACCCGGCTCCGGCCGCTCCCGGCCAGGCGAAGCCGTCGGCGCCTTAATTCGACCGTGCCCGTGGGACAAAGGCGTCCCGGGGCTCGGTTGTATTCGAGCATGGAGCGGGCGCAGCCTTGAACTGCGCTGAGGAGCGATGGTCCAATGGCCAATCTGACTGCTGATCACGTGGCGTCGAAACCCGCGCAGGCCGACGAGTTCTACGACGATTACGGGGACACGCTGCGCGAGGAGTGCGGCGTGTTCGGCATTTACGGGCACCCGGATGCGGCGGCGATCACCGCGCTGGGCCTGCATGCCCTGCAGCATCGCGGGCAGGAAGCAGCCGGCATAACCACTTACGACGGCAGGCGTTTCCACTCCGAGCGGCGCCTCGGCCTGGTCTCGGACGCATTCTCCGACGGCGAGGCGATCAAGCGCCTGCCGGGCCATATCGCGGTCGGCCATGTCCGCTATTCCACGACCGGCGAGACCATCCTGCGCAACGTGCAGCCGCTTTTCGCCGAGCTCGACGGCGGCGGCTTCGCCATTGCCCATAACGGCAACCTCACCAACGGCCTGACGCTGCGCCGCCAGCTCATCCGCGACGGTGCCATCTGCCAGTCGACCTCCGACACCGAGGTGATGCTTCACCTCGTCGCCCGCTCCAAACGCGCCCGCTTCACCGACCGCTTCATCGACGCGCTGCGCACGCTGGAAGGCGCCTATGCCTTCGTCGGCCTCACCAACAAGAAGCTGGTGGGCGCGCGCGACCCGCTCGGCATCCGCCCGCTGGTGCTCGGCGAACTCGACGGCCACCCCATCCTGACCTCGGAGACCTGCGCTCTCGACATAATTGGTGCGCGCCACGTGCGCGACATCGAGCCGGGCGAGGTCATCGTCTTCTCCTCCGACAAGGTCGAGACGCTGCGTCCCTTCGGCAGCGTGCCGCCGCGTCCCTGCATCTTCGAGTACATCTATTTCGCCCGGCCGGATTCGGTCGTGGGCGGGCGCTCGGTCTACCAGGTGCGCAAGACCATGGGCATGCAGCTCGCCGCCGAGGCGCCAGCCGATGCCGACCTCGTGGTGCCGGTGCCCGATTCCGGCGTGCCGGCCGCCATCGGCTTCTCGCAGGCCTCCGGCCTGCCCTATGAGCTCGGCATCATCCGCAACCACTATGTCGGCCGCACCTTCATCCAGCCGACCCAGTCGGTGCGCGATCAGGGCGTGCGCATGAAGCACTCCGCCAACCGCGCGGTGGTCGAGGGCAAGCGCATCGTGCTGATCGACGACAGTCTGGTTCGTGGAACGACGTCGGTCAAAATCGTGCGCATGATGCGCGAGGCCGGCGCCCGCGAGGTGCATTTCCGCATCTCCTCGCCGCCGATCACCCACCCGGACTATTACGGCATCGACACGCCGGACCGCGACAAGCTGCTGGCCGCGACGCACGACCTCGAAGGCATGCGCCGCTATATCGGCGCCGATAGCCTCGCCTTCCTCTCCATCGACGGCATCTACAAGGCGATGGGCTATGAGGGGCGCGATCCCGCCCGCCCGCAGTTCACCGACCACTGCTTCACCGGCGAGTATCCCACCCCGCTGACCGACCGCGACGGCGAGGTTTCCCCGCGCCAGCTCTCGCTGCTGGCCGAGGCGAGCTGAGCCGGCATGGTCGAACTGCAGCAGTGGCATCGCGGCCGGCTGATCGATCACGTCTCGCTGGTCGTCGCCGATTTCGAGGCCTGCCGCCGCTTCTATGCGGCGGTGCTGGACGTGCTCGGCGTGCCGCTGGTCGAAGGTGACGGCTATTTCTTCGCCGACGAGCTGTTCGTCTCGCCCGGCGAGCCGACCACCGGGCGGGCGCATCTCGCCTTCCAGGCCGGCGACGAGGAGACGGTGCGCCGCTTCCACGCCGCCGCGCTGGCTGCGGGAGGGCGCGACAATGGCGGGCCGGGGCTGCGCGACTATCACCCCGGCTATTACGCGGCCTTCGTGCTCGACCCCGAAGGCAACAATATCGAAGCCGTCACTCATGGCCCCGCCCGGCGCTCGGCGCCGTCGGTGGTGATGACGGATGAAGGCTGATCGTTCGAGGAAACCCCAAGGAAACGCCATGTCGGACCTCCCCGCGGCAGACGTTGCCGCGCGCCCGCTCGCGGGCCGCTACGCCCTCGTCTCCGGCGCCACCCGCGGCATCGGCCAGGCGACCGCCCTCGCGCTCGCGGAAGCCGGCGCGCATGTCATCGCCGTCGGGCGCACCAGCGGCGCGCTGGAGGAACTCGACGACGCCATCACCAAGGCAGGCTCCACCGCCACGCTGGTGCCGCTCGACGTCAAGGACGGCGCCGGCATCGACCGGCTGGGCGGCGCGCTGTTCGAGCGCTTCGGCCGGCTCGACATCTTCGTCGGCAATGCCGGCGTGCTCGGCCCGATGACGCCGCTGGCGCAGGTCGAACCGAAGGAGTGGGACGACACGGTGGCGGTCAATCTCACCGCCAACTGGCGCTTCATCCGCTCGCTCGATCCGCTGCTGCGGCTTTCCACCGCCGGCCGCGCCGTGCTGGTGTCCTCCGGCGCCGCGCACAAGGCGCGCGCCTTCTGGGGCCCCTATGCCGTCACCAAGGCGGCGGTGGAGGCGCTGGCGCGCACCTGGGCCAACGAAGTGGCCAACATCTCGGCGCTGAAGGTGAACCTGATCAATCCGGGCCCGATCCGCACCCGCATGCGCGCCAAGGCCTTCCCCAGCGAGGACCCGGAGACGCTGCCGGCTCCCGAGGAACTGGCGCAGGCGATCCTGTCACTGTGCCTGCCGTCGTTCGGTGAGACCGGGCGGCTCTACGACTTCCCCACCCGCCGGCTGGTGGATTTCCGGATGCCGGACTGAAGCCGGCACGGGTGCCGGGCGGCGATGGACATCCTGATCGGGACCAATCACCTCGCGAACTTCAGCGGTTCGGAGATGGTCTGCCTGGAGATGGCAGCGTATTTTCGCGCGCAGGGCCATCGCGTCACGGTGTTCGCGAATGTCGCCGGCGATCCCGTCGCGCGTGCCTTCCGACATGAGCTGCGGATCGAGATCGTCACCGATCCCGCGCGCGTCCGGCCCCCCGCCTTCGATCTCGTCTACCTCCAGCATCATGTCGCGGGCCTGTTCGATTATGCGACAGGGCCCGATACCCGCGCGCGGACGGCGTTCGTCTTCGGCAAGCTGGGCCGGCGGAGCTTCATGCAGAGCGGCGGCTGGCGTCATGAGCGCGTGCTGGCCGACGGCTATTTCGCCAATTCCGAACTGACCGGCGAGGCGCTCGCCGCCCTCGACCTCGGCGCGCCGGTCCACGTCTTCCACAACGCCGCGCCCGCCGCCTTCTTCCGTCCGGCGGTCACCGCCACACGGCTAAGGACGATCCTCGTCGTCACCAACCACGACGATCCGGCGCTGATGGGCGCCATAGATCGCCTGTCCGCGACCCATCGTGTCCGCCATATCGGGGCCAGCGGCGGAGCGCACCAGCGTGTCACGCCGGACATGATCCGCGCCAGCGATCTCGTCATCTCGATCGGCAAGACGGTGCCCTACGCCTTGGCTGCGCGCGTGCCCGTTTATGTCTACGACCATTTCGGCGGCCCCGGCTATCTGACACCGGCCAATTTCGCCCGTGCCGCGCGCTTCAATTTCACCGGACGCTGCTGCGAAAGACTGCTGGACGCGCAGGCGCTGGCCCGCGAGATCGTCGGGCAATACGCTGCGGGCCTTGCTTTCGCGGCGGGGAGTGGGCCAGCCGAGCTGGAGCGCTACCGGCTGGAACCGCATCTCGATGCGCTGCTGGCGACGGAGGCTTCCGACAATGCGGCGCGGGCGGCGCGGATGGCCGCCAGCGGGCCGGACCTGCAGGCCGAGAGGCTGATGGCGACCTATGTGCGCGAGCAGAGCCGCGATGCGCAATTCCTGCTCCGCCGCCCTTTGAGGGTGCTGAGACGCCGGCTGGTGGCGGAAGCAGCCCTCGCCGCACGGCGGGGGCGGCGCACGGCGGGAGGCCTCATCGGCCGCCTGCGCGGGGACTGATCAGTCCTTCTCCGCGTAGGGATTGTCCTTCTCGCGCAGCGTGAGGCGGATCGGAACGCCGGGCAGATCGAAAGTGATGCGCAGGCTGTTCACGAGATAGCGCACATAGCTCTCGGGCAGCGCGTCGGCGCGCGAGCAGAACAGAACGAAGCTCGGCGGGCGGGCCTTGGGCTGGGTAATGTAGCGCAGCTTGATGCGGCGCCCCGAGACGGCCGGCGGGGGATGGTTGCCCGTCGTATCGATCAGCCAGCGATTGAGCGGGTTGGTCGAGACGCGGCGGTTCCACACCTCGTGCGCCTGCTGGATCGCCCGCACGAGACGGTCGAGCCCCTCGCCCGTCAGTCCCGACAGCAGCACCACCGGCGCGCCCTTGAGCTGGGGCAGCCAATGGTCGGCCTCGCCGCGCATGCGGCTGACCATGCCCGGCTGGTCCTTGACCAGATCGGACTTGGAAAGCGCCAGCACCACCGCCCGGCCCTCGCGCTCGGCGAGGTCGGCGATGCGCAGGTCCTGCTCCTCGAAGGGGTGCGTCGCGTCCATCAGCACGACCACAACCTCCGCGAAGCGGGCGGCGCGCAGGCCGTCGGCGACGGAAAGCTTCTCCAGCTTGTCGTCGATGCGGGCGCGCTTGCGCATGCCGGCCGTGTCGAACACGCGAAGCTCGACGCCGTGGCGCTCGATGTCGACGGCGATGGAATCGCGGGTGATGCCGGCCTCCGGGCCGGTCAGCAGCCGGTCCTCGCCGAGCAGGGCGTTGATGAGGGTCGACTTGCCGGCATTCGGGCGGCCCAGCACGGCGACGCGGATGCGCCGGCCACCGGGGCCGTCCTCCTCGTCCTCGTCTTCCTCATCGGGCACGACCTGCGCAAGGGCACGCACAAGGTCCGCCATGCCGTCGCCGTGCTCGGCGGAAAGCTCCACCGGCTCGCCGAGGCCGAGCGCGTAGGAATCGAGCGTGCCGCCCTCCGAGCCGCGCGCCTCGGCCTTGTTGGCGACCAGGATGGTGTGCTTGCCGGAGCGGCGGGCGAGTTCGGCGAAGGAGCGGTCGCTCGGCGTGACGCCGGCCTTGGCGTCGATCAGGAACAGCAGCACGTCGGCGTCGTCGATGGCCGCCTCGGTCTGCGCGCGCATGCGCCCTTCGAGCGATTCCGCCTTCGCCTCTTCGAGGCCTGCCGTGTCGATGACGCGGAAGGACAGATGGCCGAGGCGCGCATCGCCCTCGCGGCGGTCGCGGGTCACGCCGGGGCGGTCGTCGACCAGCGCGAGGCGCTTGCCCACAAGACGGTTGAACAGGGTCGACTTGCCGACATTCGGCCGGCCGACAATGGCGACGGTCATCGTCATTGGGAAAGGCGCCTCCGCGCCGGTGGCGTCACTGGCCGGAAGGCGCGGCGGCGCCCGACGGGCTGCCCGCCGGCGCCGGGGCCGGCTCGGCGGGAGCCATGCCGTAGGTGGAATTGGCGGGCTGGGGCGGCGCCTGATTGTAGTCGACGCCCGGCACGCCTTCCGGAAAGACGGGAGTGCGCGCGCCCGGCAAGGGCTTCTCGCGCTCGGCAAACGGGTTCAGCGCGTCCAGCGTCTCGCAGCCGGCCATGGCCAGCGTCAGGCCGAGCAGGGGAACGAGGAGAAGGAGGCGGGGGACGGTGTCGCGGCGCATGGGCGGCTCCTCACTGCACCGCGGGAGCCGCGGCAGGCGCGGCTTCCGGAGCGGGCACGGCTTCCGGGGCGGCAGCGGGCGCCGGCGCCGGGACGGGGAGCGAAGAGGCCGCCAGCGTGCGCAGCAGCTCCGCGCGACGGCGCAGGCCGGGCGGCGTCTCGCCGTCGTTCAGGATCGCGGTGAAGCTGTCGGTCGCCGCCTTGTAGTCGCCCGCCTTGTACTGGGCGAGGCCGACGATCTCGCGCGCGGAGTGGCGGAAGGCGCCGGCCGGCGTGTCGAGGGGCTTGAGGCGGCTCTCGATATCCGAAAGCGGGGCGGTGTCCACCAGCAGCAGCGCCGCGCGCACCTGCGCCACGTTCTGCATCAGCGGGCTGATCGCGGGGTCCTTGGCGATGGCGTCGTAATCGGAGACAGCGGCCGCCTTATCGGTCTTGGCGAGCTCGGTCGCGGCGCGGAAACGGGCGAGGACGCGGTAGCCCGACGTGCCGTCCTTCTCGATCGCCTGGAAGGCGGCTTCCGCCTCGGCGGGCTTGCCGGCGGCGGCGAGCTGGAGCGCTTCCTCGAAGCGCGCGCCGGCGGCCTGGTCCTGCTGCTGCTTCCACCATTCATAGCCGCGCCAGCCGGCCACGGCGACGACGATCAGCACGGCGAGCGCGATGACGTGGGCGCCGTAGCGCGTCCACAGGCGGTTGAACCGCTCGCGGCGCAGATCCTCGTCGATCTCGTTGAAGATGTCAGCCATGTCGCGTCCGTCGCAAGCTCGTCGAAAAGGCCCGCCTCGCGGCGGGCCGTGCTGGAAAGGCCGGGTAAACTAGCGATGCGGCTTCAACAAGGCAAATCGCAACGGGCCCCTGCGGCGCCCGGCGCGGCCTTGCCGCCAGCGTTGCCCGTCAAGACTTCTTCGGCGCGTAGACATGCTCGGGCCCGGGGAAGCTGCGCGCGCGCACCTCGCTCGCATAGGCCTCTACGGCGGCGCCGATGGACGGGCCGATATCAGCGAACTTCTTCACGAATTTCGGCACGCGGTCGGAGAGGCCGAGCATGTCTTCCAGCACGAGTATCTGCCCGTCGCAGGCGGCCGAGCCGCCGATGCCGATGGTCGGCGGGGCCACCTCGGCGGTGATCTGGCGGGCAAGCGGCTCGGCCACCGCCTCGATGACGATGGAGAAGGCGCCGGCATCGGCGATGGAGCGGGCATCGTCGCGGATCAGCGCGGCGCTCGCCTCGTCGCGGCCGAGCGCGCGGAAAGAGCCCAGCGTGTTGATCGCCTGCGGCGTCAGCCCGACATGGCCCATGACCGGCACGCCCCGGTCGGCGAGGAAGCGCACGGTCTCGGCCATGCGGCGGCCGCCCTCCAGCTTGATCGCGCCGGCGCCGGTCTCCTTCAGCACCCGCGTCGCGGTGGCGAAGGCCTGCTGCGGCGACCCTTCATAGGAGCCGAACGGCAGGTCCACCACCACCAGCGCCCGCGAGGAGCCGCGCATGACGGCCTGCCCCTGCAGGATCATCATGTCGACCGTCACCGGCACCGTCGTTTCCATGCCGTGCATCACCATGCCGAGCGAATCGCCCACCAGCATGAAGTCGACATGCGGGTCGACGAGGCGCGCGGTGTGGGCGTGGTAGGCGGTCAGCGAGACAATGGGTTCGCCGCCCTTCTTCGCGCGGATATCCGGGGCGGTGAGACGGCGCGCGGCGGACTGGACGGACATGGCGGGCGCGATCCTCTTTTTGCCGGCCAGCCTTGGGGCGGCCTTGTCAGCCCATCACGGGCACCCCGACGATGTGGGGGTGGAACCAGAAGGCGAGGAGCGCATAAAGCACGACACCCCCGGCGACCGCAACGAGATCGCCCCACCAGCCCGACGGCGCCACCGGCAGCGGCGCGCCCCGACGCTTGGCGAGGATGCGCAGCACCACCGCCCAGCCGAGGATGACCACCGCCAGCGTCACCGTGGCGGCATCGCCATTGGCCAGCAGATGCGCCAGCGCCCAGGTCTTGATGGCAACGAGGAAGGGAAACTTCAGCCACGCCTTGATGTGGCTCGGCACCAGCGCGGCGACGGCGGCGATGCAGGCGATGAGCATGAGCAGCAGCGCCAGATGGCGCAGGCCCACCGGCGGATCGTAGAGCTGCGCCGGCCCCGCCGCCCGCCACTGGCCGAAGCCATAGGCGATCATCAGCACGCCGGCGATGGCGAGCACGGCGTGGACGATACGGTAGAGCGTCGGGTCGAGGCCCGCGAAGGCGCCGGCCTTGCGGCGCGCCGCGACGATGTGGATGGCGACGAAGAGGGCGAGGCCCACCAGCATCAGGATCATGGAAGCGCTCCCGGACATGAATTCCGGCGCGACGCTAGAGCGTTTCCAATCCGAGCGCCATGGCCCGCCCCCGCGCCTTTCGTCGCTTGCCGGCAAAGAGGCGCACGGCCCGGCCTGCGGCAAGATCATACGGTTGTGTAAACCATAGCCGGCATCGGCGCTCCCCCGTCCGGCACCGTCGTGCCAGAATGCTGCCGCAATTCGGGGAGGGCTGCCATGAAGCCGCTGTTCTGCACGCTCGCCGTGGCCGTATCGCTGCTTGCCATGTCGCCGGCCATGGCCGGGAGCCTTGCGCAGCCGGAAGGCGCCGGCACCTCGCCCGCCACCGCGACCGGCGTCACCATCCCGCAGGATGCCGGGCAGGCGACAACGCTGCCGGCCGCCCCCGCCGCTCCTCCCGGCGGCGCCGCGCACGGCGTGCCCGGTCCCTCGGCCGCCGTCGACGTCCCCTCCCCGCCGATGACAGATGCCGGCGTACCCTCGGCGTCGTCGGCGCCCGCCGCGCCTCCGGCTGTTCCGGCCACCAGTTCCGCCGCTGCGCCCGCAGCGCCGGCGGCCGCAAGCACCCCGGTGGCGGCGATCACGCCGGCCGCCCTGGCACCGGAGCCGCCGCCGCGCAACGTGGTGGCGCAGATCAGCCTGTCGAAGCAGCGCATGGAAGTCATCGTCGACGGCCAGACGCGCTATTCCTGGCCGGTCTCGACCGCCCGCAAGGGCTACCGCACCCCGACCGGAAGCTATGGCGTCGAGCGCATGCACCGGCGCTATTTCTCGCGTAAATACGACAACGCGCCGATGCCCTACGCGATCTTCTTCCATCGCGGCTGGGCGATCCACGGCACGGGGGACCTGCGCCGGCTCGGCCGCCCCGCCTCGCATGGCTGCGTGCGCCTGCACCCGAACAATGCGGCGGCGCTGTTCGCGCTGGTGAAGGATTACGGGCGCGACAATACGCGGATCGTGGTAACGCGTTGACGTCAGGGCAGGCGTGCCCGCGTCTTTTGAACCAAATTCGAAACGATGAGTTGCTTGGCGCCGCAACTATGGCAGCATGCGCGCGGCTTGAGTTCGGCGCGCCCTGATGCTGCTTGATTACGTCACCCTGCTGACGGCGGTCGGAATATCGGCAGCCTGCCTGTCGATCACGATCTTCATGGGCTGGCTGATGGCGCCCAGGGACAGCTATCTGCTCGCCTGCTCGGCGGGTGGCGCGGTCGCCGGGCTCGGTCTTCTTGTCTACGGCTTCTACGTCGCCAACCCGCTTCCCGTCTTCGGGATCGCGGCCTTCGCCGTCATCATCGCCGGTCTGGCACTACTGGTCGGCGCGGGGCACTGCTTCCGCACGGACCGGCCGGCGCGGCCGCTGGTGATCGGGCTGACGCTCGGCGGCTGGGCGCTCGCACTGCCGGGGCTGGCCATGGGCTATACCGGCCTTGGCTTCGTGCCGATCAATCTGGTGGTCGGCGGCCTGCTGCTGCTCACTGCCGCGCAGTACTGGGCGGCGCGGAAACAGGCTCCCTATGCCATCGCGACCCTTTGCGGCCTCTACACGCTCACGGGTCTCTCCTTCTTTGTCTGCGCGGCCGACCTGCTCAGGGATGGCCGTGCCGTGCTGGACGGCGCGCCGCAGGGATGGGCCGAGGACCTGTCGCTGCTGGTGATGATCGCCTGCATTCCCGGCATCGGCGCCGTGACGCTGGCTCTGAACCAGGCGCGCATCGCCCGCCGGCACCAGCTGGAGGCGATGACCGATTCGCTGACCGGCCTGCTCAACCGCCGGGCGCTGTTCGACGCTGCCGACGGCCTCTCCACGTCGGGCGGAACGGCCGTGATCGTCTTCGACATCGACCGCTTCAAGGCCATCAACGACCGGCACGGCCACGCCGCCGGCGACCGGGCGATCATCGCCTTCGCGCGGGCAATGACGCGTCATGCGCCACCGCCGGCCATCGCCGCGCGGCTCGGCGGCGAGGAGTTCGCCATCGTGCTCCCGGTGGCGACCGCCGACAGCGCCTTGCGCATCGCGGATACGATCCGCCACCGCTTCCGGGAATCCATCCGGGATTTCGCCATCGAGGGGATGGAAGGCTCGGTCAGCGCGGGCATCGCCTTCGTGCGCGCCGCGCGCATCAAGGCCTTGAGCTTCGAACAGGCGCTGAACGAGGCCGATGCGGCGCTCTACGCCGCCAAGAATGCCGGCCGCAACCGGGTGATCATGGCCGACCCCCGCCTCGCCTCCGACCGTGGCAGCCGGCGGGCCTTCTAGCCCGCCCTCCGCTCAGGCCGCCTTCTTCACGTCCTTCACATCGGTGAAGACGATGCCGGGCCAGCGGTCGCCGGTATAGCCGATCATGAAGGCGGACGGGCTGAGGAAGACGAGGTCGCCGTCGAGGTCCTCGGCGGTGGAAAGCCGGTTGCCGGCGGCGAACTCGTCAACCCGCTTGGGATCCTCGGCCGAGACCCAGCGGGCGAGCTGGAATTCCGACATGTCGAAGCCGACCTCCAGCCCGTATTCGGCCTCCAGCCGGTTCTTCAGCACGTCGAGCTGAAGCGGCCCGACCACGCCGACAAGCGCGGGCGAACCGTCGGTCGGACGGAACACCTGCACCACGCCCTCTTCGGCCATCTCCTGCAGCGCCTGTTTGAGCTTCTTGGCCTTCATCGCGTCGGGCAGCTTCACCCGGCGCAGGATTTCCGGCGCGAAGCTCGGCACGCCGACGAAGTTGATTTCCTCGCCCTCGGTCAGCGTGTCGCCGATGCGCAGATTGCCGTGGTTGGGGATGCCGACCACGTCGCCGGCATAGGCTTCCTCGGCGAGCTGGCGGTCCTGCGCGAAGAAGAACTGCGGCGTGGCGAGGCTCATCGGCTTGCCGGTGCGCACGAGCTTGGCCTTCATGCCGCGCTGCAGCTTGCCCGAGCAAAGGCGCGCGAAGGCGATGCGGTCGCGGTGGTTCGGGTCCATGTTCGCCTGGATCTTGAAGACGAAGGCCGTCATGCGCGGCTCTTCCGCCTCCACCCGGCGCGTGTCCGCCTGCTGGGCGCGCGGCGGCGGGGCGAACTTGCCGAGCCCTTCCAGCAGGTCGCCGACGCCGAAATTGCGCAGCGCCGAGCCGAAATAGACCGGCGTCAGATGGCCTTCGAGAAAGGCGGAAAGTTCGAACGGGTTGCAGCCTTCACGCACGAGGCCGAGTTCCTCGGCGAGCGCCGCCTCGTCCAGCGTGACGTTGAGCGCGGCGATCTCGCCCATGCTCATCTGGCGCAGCGCGCCGGTCTTGCCCTCGTCGCCGTCGAGCAGGCGCATGCCGCCGGTGGCGATGTCCATGGTGCCGACGAAATCGCGCCCGCGCCCGACCGGCCAGGTCATCGGCGTGGTGTCGAGCGCCAGCGTCTTCTCGATCTCGTCGAGAATCTCGAAGGGGTCGCGGCTCTCGCGGTCCATCTTGTTGATGAAGGTAATGATCGGGATGTCGCGCAGCCGGCACACTTCCAGCAGCTTGCGGGTGCGCGCCTCGATGCCCTTGGCGGCGTCGATCACCATCACCGCCGCGTCCACCGCCGTCAGCGTGCGGTAGGTGTCCTCCGAGAAGTCCTCGTGGCCCGGCGTGTCGAGCAGGTTGAACACGTGGCCGTCGAACTCGAAGGTCATCACCGAGGTGGCGACCGAAATGCCGCGCTCGCGCTCGATGGCCATCCAGTCCGAGCGGGTCGAGCGCCGGTCCTTCTTGGCCCGCACCTGACCGGCGAGCTGGATCGCGCCGCCGAACAGCAGCAGCTTTTCGGTCAGCGTGGTCTTGCCGGCGTCCGGGTGCGAGATGATCGCGAAGGTGCGCCGACGCGACACTTCGAGCGCGATGGGCGAGGCGGCGGAATTGGAGAGCGCGTTCATGGGGCGGAAATGGCAGGGATGGCGCGCCGGATCAAGGGGTGGCGGGATTTCCGTCCCTTTGCCGTCATCCCGGCCGAAGCACAGCGAAGAGCGGGGATCGCGTGCAGAAGAAGGCGGGACGCGATCCCGGATATTGCCTGCGGCAATTCCGGGACGACGGTAAACGTTCAGCCGAACTGCTTCTCATAGGCTTCCGGCTTGAAGCCGACCAGCAGCGCGCCGTCGATGTCGAGCACCGGGCGCTTGATGAGCGAAGGATGCGCCTGCATCAGCGCCAGAGCCTTGGCCTCGTCGATATCGGTGCGATCCGCCTCGTCGAGCTTGCGGAAGGTCGTGCCAGCGCGGTTGAGCAGCACTTCCCAGCCGACCTTGCCGGCCCATTCCTTCAGGTGCCCGGCGTCGATGCCGGATGACTTGTAGTCATGAAAGGCATAGGCGACGCCGTGCCCGTCCAGCCAGGCGCGGGCCTTCTTCATCGTGTCGCAGTTCTTGATGCCGTAGATGGTGACGCTCACCTTCGCCCCCTGCCCTGCAATGACCGCCGCGCCCGGCGGACAGCGAAAGGCCGCGCCCGTTGCCGGAGCGCGGCCCTCGTCGATCTCAACGCAAAGCGTCGGTAGAGTTCACTTGGCGGTCGCGGCACCGATGGCGCCGCCGGCCACCGCGCCGATGCCGGCGCCCCAGGCCGCGCCCGTGCCGCCGCCGGCGATGCCGCCGATGACCGCGCCGGTGCCGGCGCCGATCAGCGCGCCCGTGCCGGCGCGGCGCTCGGTGGTGGTGCAGCCCGCCGCCACCAGGGCGACGATGGCGACGGCGGAAAGCTTGATGGCGACAGACTTGGTCATGGGTGGGCCCCCTCGCGTGGATTCGCAGTCAGATTAGCTCCGAGGACCCGAGCGTACAATCGCACCGTGACGGCCGCCTTGAGAAGAATCAGCGGGACGGCCGCCACAGCGGGAAATCAGCGCCAGCTGCGGACCCAGCGGCCGGGCTCGTAGACCCACTGGCCACGGCGAAACACCCAGCGCGGGCCGACATATTCGAAGCCGCGACGGTTCTCCTCCCAGTGGCCGGGCGTCCACACCCAGCCGCGACGCGGCAGCCACGCCCAGTGGCCGGGCACCCAGGTGTAACCCCGGCGCGGAGCGGGGCGCGGCTCGCGGCGCGGCGCCGGCGGGCGGCTGGTGGGCACGGCCTGCGCCTCGGCGTCCGTCACCGCCGCCATGCCCAGCGGGGCGGCGATCAGCGTGGCGGCAAGGGCCTTGAGGAGCGAGCGGCGGGAAAAGCGGCTGGAGTGCATGGAGGCGTCCTGATTGCGGATCCTGAAGCGCAGGCACGGCGGTCGACATTGGCACCGCCGGCGCCGGCAGGGAAGCGACAGGCCACCGCAATATGACCGCCGCAAGGCGACGCCGGCCGATCGATACCTCGCGTCTTCGTGCCTGCAATTTCACGCCGCAAAGGCGTATGATGGAGAGAACCGCCGGACGTCGAACGATCCGACGGGCCCCGGGAGGTTGCCATGCATCGCCGAATCCGCCTGATCCTCGCCGTCGCCCTGTTCTCCGCCCTCGCCGCCAGCGCGGCGGCGGCACAGGAGCCCGGCGCCGACGCCACCTGGAATTCGCTGAAGCCGGACGTATTCGGGGAGCGGGCCATCAAGGAGGCCAGCCCGCTGGTGCGGCTCACCGCCCCCATCCGCGCGGAGGACGCCGCCATGGTGCCCATCGAGGTCGAGGTGATGATGCCGGCCGGCGACCCGCGCACGGTGAAGAAGCTCACCCTCATCGTCGACGAGAACCCCGCCCCCGTCGCCGCCACCTTCCGCTTCGGCGGCGAGCGGCACGACGTGACGCTGGGCACCCGGCTCCGAGTGAACAGCTATTCCTATGTGCGCGCCATCGCCGAAACCAGCGACGGCGAGCTTCACATGGCGGCGCGCTATGTGAAGGCGTCCGGCGGCTGCTCGGCGCCGGCTCTGAAGGATGAAGAGGCCGCGCTGAAGAATATCGGCCAGATGAAGCTGAGGCTGGTGACGCCCGGCAAGGCGGACGGGCCGGCCAAGAGCGGCGACGCCACGCAGGCGAGCCGTGTCTCGCAGCTCCAGCTGATGATCCGGCATCCGAACTATTCCGGCCTGCAGATGGACCAGGTCACCCGGCTCTATATCCCGGCCAAATTCGTCGATTCCATCGAGGTGAAGCAGGGCGACGAACTGGTGTTCGCGATGGAGGGCGGCATCTCGCTGAGCGAGGACCCGGCGATCCAGTTCTCCTACGAGCCGACCGGCAAGGAGGTCCATGTCGACGCCGGCGACACGGACGGGCGCAAGTTCGAGGGCGCGCTCAAGCCGGCGGGCTGAAGCCCTCGGGAGGCCGCCTCGTCATCCCGGACGCCCCTGCGGGCGCGCGCCGGGATCGGGTGACGAACGCCGAGCGCAGCCGGCATGCGATCCCGGATACGGCCTGCGGCCGTTCCGGGATGACGGTTACGAGCGCGGGCGCTCAGTAGAAGCAGGTGACTTCCGCTTCGGCCTGCGCGCGACGCAGGTCCGCCACGATGTCGCGGAACATGCCGGTCGAGCGGAAAACCTCTGCCTGCTGGCCCGCCACCTGCCCGACGCTGAGGATCGTCTCCGCCTCGACATAGCGCTCATAGGGCAGGATGGTCGCGATGGTGTCGATGGAGCAGGAGCACTTCTCCAGCGCCGGCCGGCTCTGCCCGTTGGCCGCCATGCAGCCAAAGATGTAATCGGCGCGCGCCACCGTCGGATAGTCGTTGATAAGGCCGGAGGTCGGGGCCGAGGGCGCCGGCTTGGTGACGCCCGGCGTGACGCCCGGTGCAAGCCCGATGGCGAGACCGGGATCGGCCGTAACGGTCCCGGAAACGGCGCCCTCCTGCGCGGCAGCGGCGCCGCCGGCCAGCGCCAGCGCGACCAGCGTTGCCGCCGCAAGGCGGGCCGGCCGGCGGACGTTCCAGATGAAGCTCGACATGGCGTTTCTCCCGTTCGGCCGCCTATTTCGCCGCCGGCGGGGTCGCGCCGGTGAAGGTGAGGCTGGTCTCGATGATGTTGGACGCGCCGTCCGCCTTCGGCGTCACCACGTCGACGGAATAGAGGCCGCCCGGCACGGCGTCGGAGAACAGCATCTCGTAGCGGCGCCCGGCCAGTTCCTGAAGCTTGTCCTTGTTCGGGTCCTCGGCGAAGGGCGCGAAGCTCAGCTTCCAGCCCTCCACCTCGCGGCCGTCATAGGAGAAGCGCGCCGGCTCTACCTTGCCGGTGCCGAGATGCTCGCGCACGCGGTTGCGCAGATAGAAGGGGCTGCCCTTGGAGAGCTGCGCCATCTCCTTCACATCGCGCTCCAGCAGCACCAGCGCGATGGGGTTGCCGTTCATGGTGGGGAACGGCCCCGCCTCGCCTTCCCTGTCGCCGCGATGGATCAGCACGTCGGCGACGCGCTTGGAGGCATCGTCCGGCGGCGCCGTCACCGACATTTCCAGCGTCTCGTCGAAGCTCTCGCCGAGCTTGGCCTCGCTGGTGACGTGCTTGTAGGCGTAGTTCAGCGTGGTGCCGGGCGCGACCTTGGTCAGGTAAGGCGCCTCGAAGAACACCGCCGACGCCGTCGGCTCGGCCGCCGACGCCGCAGGTAAGCCGAACAGGCCAGCCCCCAGCAGGCAGGCGGCGAGGAAGGAACCGGGCGAACGCTTCGGCACAGGCGGCATGGACGGCACTCCCAGGGGTCAGGTCGTTCGGTCCGGCGTCGTGTAGCGCCGGTAATCATAGTCCTCGCCGCCCGTCGCGTCGGCCTCGGCCAGCGCCAGCAGATGGGCGTGCAGCGGCGACTTGTGGCAGGCGGGATCGGTGGCGGCGGCGTCCCCGGCGATGGCCATCGCCTGGCAGCGGCAGCCGCCCCAGTCGAGCTCCTTGCGCTCGCAGCTCCGGCACAGATCGGGCATCCAGTCGGTGCCTCGGAAAGCGTTGAAGGCCGGCGAGTTCAGCCACACGTCGCTGAGCGAATGCTCGCGCACGTTCCAGAAATCGAGGCTGGGGATGGTCTCGGCGGCATGGCAGGGCAGCACCTTGCCGGACGGCGTGACGTTGAGCGACTGGCGGCCCCAGCCATTCATGCAGGGCTTGGGGTATTTCGCGTAATAGTCCGGCACCACCGCGTCGATGGTGAGCCGTCCCTTGAGGCGCACACGCGCCTCCTCCACCACGTCGAGCGCCCAGAACACCTGGTCCCGCGTCGGCATCAGCGCGCCGCGGTTGCGCAGCGCCCAGCCGTAATATTGCGAGTGGGCAATCTCGATGCGCTTGGCATCGAGCTGGAGCGCCAGCTCGATGAAGTCAGGGATCTGGTGGATGTTGGCGCGATGCACCACCGAATTGACGGTCAGCGGCAGGCCGAGCCGGCGCACCTCGCGCGCCACGGCGAGCTTGCGCTCATGGGCGCCGCGATAGTTCGACACCTTGTCGGTGATCTCGGGCGTGGCGCCCTGGAAAGAGAGCTGCACATGATCGATGCCGGCATCCGAGATGGATTGCAGGCGCTCCGGGGTGACGCCGACGCCGGCGGTGATCAGGTTGGTGTAGAGCCCGACCTCGACGCAGTGGCGGATCATCTGTTCGAGATCACGCCGCGCGGTCGGCTCGCCGCCCGACAGGTGCACCTGCAGAACGCCGAGCTTGGCGGCTTCCGAGAAGACGCGCAGCCACGTCTCGGTGTCGAGCTCGACATTGCGCCGGTCCAGCTCGACCGGGTTCGAGCAATAGGGGCATTGCAGCGGGCAGCGATGGGTCAGCTCCGCAAGCATGCCATAGGGCGCGGGCGGGGCGGGGCGGACCGTCGCGTCGGGGCGCGCGGCAGGAGCGATGACATTCATGACGCCGCGTCTCCAATCGTGGGCACCGCCACCTCGATCATGCCCTTCTCCACCAGACCGGCGATGAAGGCATCGACATCGCCCGCCACCCGCTCGCGCTCGACGGAGAAGGTGCTGGCCAGTTCGTCGACGATGAGGTCGATGGAGCGCGCGCCGTCGACCTTCCTCAGGATCTCGACGGCGACGGGATCGGGATTGAGCACGCGCTCGGGGGCCAGCAGCACCCACTGGCCACGCGCCTCGTCATGGCGCAGGCGCACGCCCCGGGCGAGCCGGGGGATGCCGGTGGCGGCGAGGATCGCGGTCATCACTTCTCCCTTTCCTCCGGCTCCGTCCGGTTCCGCCGGCGCCCCCGAACCACCGTGCGGCCGTCCGGGGCGCCGGACAACTCAATCCTTCGGCACGAACTTGCCGGGATAGGCCTGCTTGGGGTCGACATAGGCGAAATACAGCGCGTCGAGCTGCACCCACAGCACGTCGCACTTGAACTCCAGGGCGCGGATCGCGGCCTCCTGCTGTTCCGGAGTGCGCGCGTGCTGCTTCACATAGGCGAGCGCGAAATCGGCGTCGCGCGGCGCTTCCGTGAGGCGCTTGTCGAAATAGGCGAGCGTCTCTTTCGAGACGAATTCATAGTTCTTCAGCATGCCGGCGACACGCTCGCCGATGATGCCTGGCGAGAACATCTCGGTGAGCGAGGAGGCGATCGCCTCCAAGAGGCTCTTCTCGCGGACGAAATGAACATAGGCGTCGACCGCGAAGCGGGTCGCCGGCAGCAGGCCCTCCAGCGAGGTGACGTAGTGGCGGTCGAGGCCGAGCCCGTCGGTGAGCTTCAGCCAGCGGGCGATGCCGCCCTCTCCTTCATGGTTGCCATCATGGTCGACGATGCGCTGGCGCCAGACGCGGCGCAGCTCCGGTTCCTCCATGCGGGCGAGGATGGCGGAATCCTTCACCGGGATCATCGCCTGGTAATAATAGCGATTGAGCGCCCAGGCCTGCACCTGGCCGAAGCTCAGTTCGCCATGGTGCAAGAGTTTATGGAAGGGGTGCAGGCTGTGATAGCGCCTCGCGCCCACGTCACGCAGGCGCGCTTCCAGTTCTTCCGGCGAAAGAAGCGTCGTCATAAGGCAATCTCCATCCCGTCTTGAGCGATTTCCCATCCGGCTTTATTTGCCGTTATCCGCTCTTCGGAGCCATCGACAAGCACCGGATTGGTGTTGTTGATGTGGACATAGATTTTTCGGCCCGCCTTGACCTGCCGCAAAGCCTCGATGGAGCCGCCCTCGCCCGACATCGACATATGACCCATGCGGGCGCCGGTCTTGGTGCCGACGCCGGCGCGGATCATCTCGTCGTCGCGCCAGAGCGTGCCGTCGAACAGCACCGCGTCGGCCCCCTCCAGACGCGCGCGCAGCGCATCGGTCATCGCCGCGCAGCCAGGAATGTAAAGAACACGCCGCCCGCCGGCCGACAATTCGACGCCGATGGTCTGCTCGCCCTCCACATCGGTGGAGAGCCGCCCCTTCTCGGCCTGCTCGCGCGCTTCGAGATAGAGCGCGATCTTGCCGGGCACAGGGAAGATGGTCGCGCTGACGCCCTCGACCAGATCGAACGACGAGCCGAGCCCGACCGGCCGCCGCGCCACCACATCGTCGGCCAGCACGTCGAATGCGCTGCTGGCCCTGAGCACGCCATGCACCGCCGGCGTCGCCAGCAGGGTGAAAGGCTGCGCCTCGCGCAGGCTGAGCAGCCCGGCGACGTGGTCGATATCGGCATTCGTCAGGAGCACGGAGGAGATCGGCGAGTGCCGGAGCCCCGCCTGCGGGTGCAGCGCGGGCACGCCCTGTATCTGGGCAAGAACTTCCGGCGCGCAATTCACCAGCGCCCAATGGATGCCGTCGGCGCTTACGGCGATGGAGGCCTGCGTGCGCCGGCGCACCCGTGGGTCGCCGGCCCAGGCAAGCGAACAGACCGCGCAGCGGCAGTTCCATTGCGGGAAACCGCCGCCTGCGGCCGATCCGAGGACGACGAGTCTTAAGCGGGACGGGGACGTGAGCATCGGCAAACCGAGATCGCGCCTACCCGCCCCTTAAGACTCAGAAGTCCGCCGGATAGTAGGCGTTGACTTCCATGCCGACGCAGACTTCGACGATACGCGGAGTGGTCCAGGCCATTTCTTCCTCCTCGATATACCAGCCACTTTTACTTCATAAGAAGATCATAAGAGGCTGCGTTGATTTGCGGTGACTAGAACCGCACAAGCAATGTGATGATCATTTCCTCATTCGTCAAGAAGACGTGGCGCATATTCGGGCGGGCACACATAATACCACCCAAGGCTGCGCCAAGCCTTCCCTTCGAAGGAAGCGGACGGACGGCACGATAGGATCATGCCGCCCGCACGTCGATCATGAAGCCGCGTCCGCGCACCGTCACGATCAGTTGACCGCCATCGGGAAGCGCCTCCGCCAGCTTGTGGCGGAGATAGCCCACGTAGACGTCCACCACGTTGAGCGAGGCGCCGCCATGGCCGGCCCACAGCGCCGCGAAGATGTCGGCGCGCGACAGCGGCTCTCCGGTGTTACGCATGAGAAGCGCGAGGAGTTCCACCTCGCGCTCGGTGAGCCGCACCCGGGTGCCGCCGAGCTGCGCCTGCCGCGTGTCGAGATCGAGGCTCAACGCGCCGACCTCCAGCGTGCGCGGCTCGCTCTCGCCGTTGCGGCGCAGCGCCTGCACCTTCACCCGCGCCAGCAGTTCCTCGAAGGCGAAGGGCTTGACGATGTAGTCGTCGGCGCCCGCCATAAGCCCCTCGGTGCGTTCGTTCACGCTGGAGCGGGCGGACAGCATGATGATGGGCGCGGTCTGCCCGCCGGCCCGCATCGCCTTGCACACCTCGATGCCCGAGCGGCCGGGCAGCATGACGTCGAGGATGATCGCCTCCCACGCCTTGCCGCCGGCGGCACGCAGCGCCTGCTCGCCGTCCCCCACCAGCTCGACCTGGTAGGACTCAGAGGAGAAGCCACGCCGCAGCAGCGAGCCGATGTCGGGATCGTCCTCGACGATCAGTATGTTCATTGGGCCGCCTCCAGATTCATGTCGGGCACGGGCACCGGAAGGCGCACGCTCACGCAGGTGCCCCTCATCCTGCCGGAAGCGCCCTCCGCGCCGATCTCCGTGCCGCCTTCCATACCGCTTTCAATCTCGATGCGCCCGCCATGGCGGTCGACGATCCACTTCGCCAGCGCGAGGCCGATGCCGAAGCCGGTGCCCTCGCGCGTGCCGGAGGTGCCGCGCCAGAACCGCTCGAAAACGTGCGGCAGTTCCTCCGGGGCGATGCCGGTGCCGCGGTCGCGCAAGCGGATCAGTACTTCATCGCCGTCGCGCTGGGCTTCCAGACGCACGGTCTCGCCATAGGGCGAGTGGCGCACCGCATTGGCGACGAGACCGTCGAAAGTCTGGCGCAGCCAGTCGCGGTCGGCGTCGATGGCGAGGTCGTCCGGCGCGCAGCTCGTCTCCAGCGTGAGGCCGGCGGCGCGCGCCACGGGCATCATGCTCTCGCGCACATCGGCGAGCAGGTCGGAGACGGGGAACAGCGAGCGGTCGAGCTCGATCTGGCCGCTCTCCGAGCGGGCGATGCGCAGCAGGTCCTCGACGCGCCTGTGCAGGCGCCGCGCCCGCGACTGGATGACCAGCAGCGCAGCACGCAGGTCCTCTTCGCGCGGCCGGGCGGGGCGCAGCGTGATTTCCACCTCGCCGAGAATGACGGTGAGCGGCGTGCGCAGTTCATGGCTCACATCGGTGAAGAAGCGGCGGCGGGCGAGGTCGACATCCTCCAGCCGGCGGTTGGCGGCGCGCAACTCGGCGGTGCGGGCGTCGACCGTCTCCTGCAGATGGCGCTGCGCCGCCACCAGCCGCTGCTCGCGGCGCGCCAGATGGGAGGCCATGCGGTTGAAGCGCGCCATGGCGAGGCTCAGTTCGTCGTGGCCAGTCACGGTGACGCGGGTGTCGGTCCTCCCGCGCGCGATGGCGGCGGCGGCGGCGGCGACGTCGGCGACGCGCTTCACCAGCGAGCGCCCGAGCAGATGATAGAGCGTCACCGCCAGCAGGCAGGCGAGCGCGACGCCGATCAGCCCCCAGCGGATGGTGCGCTCGCGCAGCTCGCGAACCTGCGTGTAGGCATCGAGCGCGGTCGTGCGCTCCTCTTCCATGGCCTGGCTGAGCGGGCCGCCGAAGCCGGCGGCGAACACGTCCAGCGCCACCCGCGCCGCCGTCGCGGGCTCCTCGGAGGCCAGCGCCCGGTCGATCTGCCGGTCGAGTATTTCGAACTGCGCGCGCAGCCGGGCGATGGTGCGGCTGCGCGCCGCCATGAGGGTGCGCTGCTCCTCCCCCACGAGGCGGCCGACATAATCGGCAAGCGCCGTCTCAAGGCGCACGAAGGATTCGCGCGCACGCTCGGCGGCGAGAACCCGGCCGCTGCGCAGCGGCGTGCGCTCGGCACCGGGCTGCTCGTGCCCGGCCTGCAGCGCCATCAGCGCATAGTCGCCGATGCGGCCGGAGATGGTGGAAAGCAGTTCCAGCCGTGTCTGCGCCGAGACGAGCCGGTCGAGCTGCGCGTTTACCGCCCCCAGCGCCATGACGAGCGCAACCGTCGACGCTGCCGTCACGAGCACCGCGACGGACATCAGCAACGCCATGCGCGCCCTGAGCGACGAAAACCAGCCACGCCCCATGGCGCCTCACCGACCTGCGCCACCCGAACGGAGATGGCGGGCGATGATTCCACGGACGGACGCGACGCGCACGCTGCGGCGCAGCACGAGCCTGCGGACGCGTTTGCCACGCAGCATCGTCGTCACGCGCGAGCGCGGCAGGCCGTCCGCGTCAGATGTCGCGACCACCGGCGCCATGGGGCGCGCACCGCCATTTGGTGACCCGCCATTTCGGGTGGGTCTCGCTCCATTCGGCGATCACGACCGGCGCGTCAATCATGCACTGGAAGCTGGCCGGCCGGCTTTCGAGCCCGACCGGAACCGGCTCCTCGCGGCAGGTGCCGGGGCTGGCGATGAGGCAGACCGAGAGTATGAGCTCCATGAAAAATCCTCGAGGCGGAGAGACAAAGGCGCCCGAGCATTTCCCCCGTCAGGCCAAGGACGATGGCTTTCGCCGCCCGCGGCAGTTGCCATTTTCGCTACGAATTTTAGCAAGAACCGCCGCCTCGCCCAACCCGCAACAGGATACCGCCGACGGCAGGCATGACGCCCGCGCGAGGGGCCGGCGTCGCCGCACGCACGGACGAACGCCTCGACTGCCGAAGTTTTCACCATGCCGCCTGGCTTCGCAACGGCAGGCGCCATTCACGATGCGAGCAAGAAACATGGGGCAAGCCCGCGCCGCGGCGTCACACGGATGAAGAATCCCTTGCGGATAAAGGGGAAGCGGGCCTAGTCTCACATCCGTAACGTGTCTGGTCGCGCTATCGGGCCAACCGGTTTGGTGTTCCAAACGCTGCAACAAAGATAGCCGGGACATCTCTGAAGGGTAGACCCGACCCTTCGTCATGCAACCCCGTTCTGGGAGGAATAGATGGCCAAGATCAATAAGGTACTCATCGGCGAGTCGCTGGTGGGCGATGGCAACGAAGTGGCGCATATCGACCTGATCATCGGGCCGCGCGGTTCGGCGGCGGAAAGCGCCTTCGTAAACGCGCTGACGAACAACAAGGACGGCTTCACCTCGCTGCTCGCGGTCGTGACCCCGAACCTGCTCGCCAAGCCGAACACCATCCTGTTCAACAAGGTGACGATCAAGGACGCCCGTCAGGCCGTCCAGATGTTCGGCCCCGCCCAGTATGCCGTCGCCAAGGCTGTCGTGGACAGCGTGGCCGAGGGCGTGATCCCCGAGGAAGAAGCCGACGACCTGTTCATCTCGGTCGGCGTGTTCATCCACTGGGAAGCGGCGGACGACGCCAAGATCCAGCAGTTCAACTACCAGGCGACCAAGGAAGCGCTGAAGCGCGCCGTCGACGGCTCGCCGTCGATCAAGGAAGTCCTTGCTCAGGCCGCCTCGGCCAAGCACCCCTTCGCCGCCTAGATCGGAAGCAACCCTGGGCAGACAAAACCACCGCCCGCGGCCCAGTATCCGAAGGGCCTGCTCCAGCGGTTGGCGGCGATATTCCTCAACAAGTGACGGTGCCCGCACCGTCACTTGCGCCAAGCAGGGGGCGGCAAACCGCCTTCTCGTGCCCAACGCGACCCCCGGCCCGGAGCCTCTGGCTCCGGGCCTTTTTATTTGATCGGGGATCGCCGGAGCCTCTGGCTCCGGGCCTTTTTATTTCGGGAAGAAGAATTGCCGGAGCCTCTGGCTCCGGGCCTTTTTATTTGGATGAGGCTCACCGGAGCTTGCAGGCCACGCGCAGGAAATGTTGGCCAGCAATCCTGTGGACGTCTGGCCTGCTTACTTTCCGCCCAGGGCGCGGCGGAGTTCGTGCCCGGCCTCGCCCTCGCGCTCCTCGGCGGTCAGGGCGACCGGCAGGTCGCGCGCGAGGCGCGCGGGAGCCCCCTCCAGCACGACGATGCGGCTGGCCAGCTCCACCGCCTCGGCGCTGTCATGGGTGACGAACAGCACGGTGGCGGGGCAGCGTTCCAGCAGGCGGCGCAGCAGTGCGCGCAGACGCGCGGCGCCCGCCTCGTCCAGCGAGACGAAGGGCTCATCCATCAACAGCAGGTCGGGCTCGATGATGAAGGCGCGGGCCAGCGCGACGCGGCGCTGCTGGCCAAGCGACAGCCGCTCGGGATAGGCGTCGGCGAGCTCCGCCAGCCCCACCTCGCCGAGCATGTCGAGCGCCCGCCGGCGACCCTCCTCGCCGGCCGGCAGCACCAGCGCGACATTCTCCAGCACGGTACGCCAGGGTAGCAGGCGCGGGTTCTGGAAGGCGTAGGCGATGCGCGGCGCCTTCCCGTCCTCATCGAAGCGCACCGCGCCGCGAAAATCGCGGTCGAGGCCGGCAACGATGTTGAGCAGCGTCGTCTTGCCGAGGCCCGAGGCGCCGAGCAACACGACGAAGGCACCGTCGTCGACGTCGAGGCGGAACTCGTGAAATATCTCGCGCGCTGGCGCCCCGGCCTGCGCGGGGTAGCGCTTCTCGGCGATGTCGAGACGCAGCGCGCTCATCGCCGCCACCGCCCGGCATGGCGTTCCCATGGCTGCATCAGCCCGACCTCGATGAATTGCACAACCGCCGTGAAGGCGAGTGCATAGGCGAGGATGGTGGCGACGTCGAAAAGCTGGAACGCCGTCTGCAATTCGAAGCCGACGCCGTTGGAGCGGCCGAGCAGTTCCACCACCAGCACGATCTTCCAGGTCAGCGCGAGGCCGGAGCGGGCGCTGGCGGCGAAGAAGGGCACGAGCTGCGGCAGCACCACATGGCGCAGCGTGGCGAGCGGGCCGAGGCGATAGACCCGCGCCATCTCGTCGAGATCGCGCGACAGGGCGGCGGCGCCCTCGCGCAGGGTGACGGCGACATTGGGGATCTTGTTGATCGACACCGCCGTGATCGCCGCCGCCTCGGTGAGGCCGAACCAGACGTAGCACAGGATGATGACCACCAGCGCCGGCAGGTTCAGAAGCACGATCACCCACGGGCCGAACAGCTCGTTCAGCGCCGGCGAGCGGCCGAGCAGAATGCCGATGGCCGAGCCGACCACCATGGCGATGAGAAAGCTGGCGGCGACCCGGCCGAGGGTGATGGCGATGCTCGACGGCAGCACGCCGGTTCGCGTGGCGCGCATGCCCGCCTCGACCACGGCGGCCGGATCGGGCAGCAGCGGCGAGGCGATCCACCAGGCGGCGAGCTGCCAGAGCAGCAGCAGCGCCAGCAGGGAGGTCGCGGTCAGCCCCAGACGCGCGGCGGCGGACACGACGGCCTCACTCGCCCACGGGGCCGAACAGCGAGCGCTCGAAGCCGGGATTGGGCCCGACCAGCTCGGGCCCGCCGATCTGCGCCAGCACCTCGTAGAGCTTCGCGCAGGACGCGCGCTCGGCCTCGCCGAAGGCACCGGGAATGCCGGCACGGTAATAGTCGCGCAGCCGGGCGAATTCGGCGTCGTCATTGGCCTGCATCAGCGGGCGGATGCGGTCCCAGGCGGCGTTGTCGCTCGCCAGCACACGGTTGGCCGAAGCGGCGGCGCGCAGGAAGGCGGAGATGGCCGCGCCCCGCTCGGTCATGACGGCGTTGCGCCAGACGAAGCCGACCAGCGGCGGGGTGGGGTCGATGCCGAGGCCGCGCACGATCTCCTTCACGTCGAGCAGCCGGCGGAAGCCGCGCGCGTCGAGCCGCGCCGCGTAGGGCCAGAAGGTCAGCACCGCATCGACGCGCCCGAGCGCGAGCTGTTCGCTCACCAGCGGCGCGGCGCCGAACACCGGCTCGGCATCGTCGGCGAGGTCGGTGCCGGTCTGCGCCTTGTAATAGGCGCGCAGCAGCAGCCAGCTCTTGTCGAGCGCGCCGCCGGCGACGCCGATCTTGCGGCCCTTGAGGTCGGCCGGCGTCTTCACCTGCCCGTCGGCGGCGACCATCAGGGCGCCGAGCGCGTTGGAGAAGGGGGCGAAGCGCATGCGCTCGCCATCCTGCGTACGGCGCAGCGCCCACAGCCAGTCGCTGACGATGAGGTCGATGTCGCCGGCCTGCAGCGCGACGGTCGTGGCCTGCCCGCCGGCGAAGTCGACGCTCTCCAGCGTCAGCCCCTCGCGACGGTCGAACCCCTCGGCACGAATGGTCTCCAGCAGCCAGTTGAGCGTGCCGAATTTCAGCGTGCCGACGCGCAGCTGTCGCTCGGGATCGACGGGCGCGCCCGCGCCCTCCTGCGCCCGCGCCGGTACGAGGGACAAGCCGGCAAAGCCGGCGGCGCCCGCCAGCAGCGCGCGGCGCGAGAGGGGAGCGAGGGAGCGGAAAGGGGTCATCAGGCGTTTCTCACGGTGCGGCCTTCCCGGTCAGCGGCGGATCGAACAGGCGGTTGCGCACCAGATAGGACACGCCGCGCATCCAGGATTCATCGGTGTTGTTGCGGATGTCGGCGCTGCCGGCGCGCAGCACCTGCCCGGTCTCGACGTCGCGGATCTGGAAGTTGATATTGAGGATGAGGTTGGAGACTTTCTGCACGAGGCCGATCACCTCTATGTCGGCGCCGAGCGCGCGGGCAATCGGCAATTCGCAGCTGTTGCAATTGCGGAACGGGGTATTCTCCTCGATGCGCGCTTCCTCCGGCTTGAGGTCGACCACGTCGTAACCGGCGGCAGCGAGCTTGCTGCGCATCTCCTGCGTGATCAGCGCGAGGCGGTGTTTTTCCTCCGGATGCGGGCCCCGAGGGTCCGCCTCGCCGCTGGTGTCGAACAACTCGAAATCGAACACGGCGACCCGGGTGGCCGCGTGTGCCTGTCCGGCCAGCGACAGAAGTCCCAGCGCGGCTGCGAGCACCGGGCCGATGGTCCTTGAGGTTTTTCCCATTCTCCGCCTCCCGTGCCGGGCATTGTTCTCGTCCGGCCCAATCATATCGACGGAATGATCTCCCGCAAGAGACCGGGAAAAAGTTCCCGGTTGCAATACATGCGCTATGCTTGCAATGACGAGGGCGTTACATTTTCTTATTAGTTTCTTATGCTCGCAATTTTATTGAATGCTGGATTTCGATTGCGTAGAGTTTTCCCACGGCATCTGAGAAAAGTTCCGAAGACACTGTCGCGGACAACAACACCAGCCGTGGGATGGAAGGCCGATGAGATGGATGGCGAGCGCCGCAGTAGCGGCGCTGATCGCGGCGGGCATTGCAATGCTGGCTCCCCTGCCCGCCCGCGCGCAGGAGACGGGCCCGGCCACACCTTCCGTTGCGTCACCGCCGCTGACGGCCAAGCCGGCGGCCGCCATTGCGCCGGCGCAGACCTTCCACATCGGCGTCGTGCGCCAGCTTCCCGAGCCGCCGCCATGGATCGCCCCGCTGCAGATGCCGCCGGACGATCTTGGCATCGCCGGCGCCGAGCTCGGCATCCGCGACAACCTCACCAGCGGCCGCTTCCTCAAGCTCGACTACAAGCTCTCCACCGAGATCGTGCCGACCGATGGCGACCCTCTGCCCGTGGTGCAGAAGCTGGTCGAGGCGGGCAACGGCTTCATCCTGCTCGACGTGCCGGCCGACCAGCTGCTGAAGATTGCCGACGCCTATAAGGGGCAGGACGTCGTCTTCATCAATGTCGGCGCCACCGACGACCGGCTGCGCCAGCAGGACTGCCGCGCCAACGTGTTCCACATCGCCCCGAGCCGGGCCATGCTGACCGACGCGCTGGCGCAGTTCCTCGTCACCAAGCGCTGGCGCAACTGGTTCCTGATGGTCGGGCGCACCGACGGCGACAAGCTCTATGCCGAGGCGGTGCGCCGCTCGGCGAAGAAGTTCGGCGCCAAGATCGTCGCCGAAAAGGAATGGGACTATGGCCCGGACGCGCGCGCCACCGCGCAGTCCGAGGTGCCGCGCGGCACGCAGGTCGGCGAATACGATCTTCTGATCGTCGCCGATGAGCTCGGCGAATTCGGCGACATCCTGCCCTACAACACCTGGCTGTCGCGTCCCATCGCCGGCACGCAGGGCCTCATGCCGCTCTCATGGCACCCGACGATGGAGAACTGGGGCGCCTCACAGCTCCAGAGCCGCTTCTTCAAGCAGTCCAAGCGCCTGATGCTGCCGCTGGACTTCCAGATGTGGCAGGGCGTGTTCGCGGTGGGCTCCGCCAGCCTGAAGACGCGCGACAGTGCCCCCGCCAAGGTGAAGGCGCAGCTGCTGTCGCCCGACTACGACCTGCCGGTGTTCAAGGGCGTCGCCGCCTCGTTCCGCGACTGGGACCACCAGCTGCGCCAGCCGATCCTGCTCACCCACGCCACCAACACGGTGACGCTCTCGCCGCAGGCCGGCTTCCTGCACCAGACGTCGCCGCTCGACACGCTGGGCTTCGACCGGCCGGAATCGGCCTGCAAGCTCCAGTAAGACGTTCAATAAAATCAAAGAATTGCCAGGAGGAAACGATGAAACGTCCGATCATGCTGTCGACCGGCATCGCCGCCCTCGCGGGGCTGCTGATGGTCGACGCGCTTCCGGCGCAGGCCAGCCCGCGCGCCTTCGTCACCAATGAGCGCGACCACACGATGAGCGTGGTCGACATGAACACGCTGAAGGTCATCGACACCATCAAGACCGGCCGGCGCCCGCGCGGCATCATCGCCAGCCCGGACGGCAAGCTGATCTATGTCTGCGCCTCCGACGACAACCGCGTCGAGGTGTACGACGCCGCCACGCTCAAGCTGGTGAAGACGCTGCGCTCGGGGCCCGACCCGGAGCTGTTCGTGCTGCACCCCTCCGGCAACCCGCTCTACATCGCCAACGAAGACGACAACATGGTCACGGTGGTGAATGTCGAGAACAACGATCTCGTTGCCGAGATCCCGGTCGGCGTCGAGCCCGAGGGCATGGGCATCAGCCCCGACGGCAAATACATGGTCAACACGTCCGAGACGACCAACATGGCGCATGTGGTCGACACCTCGAACAACGAGATCATCGAGAACATCCTCGTCGATTCCCGCCCGCGCATCGCCCAGTTCACCGAGGACGGCAAGCAGCTCTGGGTCTCGTCGGAAGTCGGCGGCACGGTCGCGGTGATCGACCCGGCGACGTGGAAGATCATCAAGAAGATCTCCTTCAAGATCCCCGGCGTGACCGACGACGCGATCCAGCCCGTGGGCGTGCGCGTCACCAAGGACGGCTCCAAGGCCTTCATCGCCCTCGGCCCGGCCAACCGCGTGGCGGTGGTGAACGCCAAGACGCTGGAAGTCGAGAAGTACCTGCTGGTCGGCCAGCGCGTCTGGCAGCTCGGCTTCACGCCGGACGAGAAGTTCCTGCTCTCGACCAACGGCAATTCGAACGACATCTCGGTCATCGACGTGGCCAACGAGAAGGTCACCAAGTCCGTCACCGTCGGCCGCCTTCCCTGGGGCGTGGTCGTGGTGCCGTGACCTGAAAAAGATCAACCAGTCAGCCAATTCGGAGGAACGCCATGAAGACGCACATCATTCTCGCCGCCGCCGCAACGCTCGCGCTCTCGGGCGCCGCCTTCGCCAAGGGCGATCTGACGCTGAAACCCACCGAACTGCCGGAGCTGAAGCTCGGCCTCGGCGATGCCGGCTACGGCGTCTCGCAGAAGAGCTACGAGCTGGAGACCGGCAAGGCCTATTCGCTGGAGCTCTCCTCGACCGGCAAGAAGGAATGCGCCTGGCAGGCGCCCGGTTTCTTCCAGAGCATCTTCCTACGCAAGGTCGAGGTGGAGGAAGTCGAGGTGAAGGCGATCGGCCTCACCGAGATCGAGTTCGAGCAGGACGGCGAGGCCGAGCTGTTCTTCGTGCCGATCAAGCCGGGCACCTATCCCTGGTTCTGCAAGGGCATGGAAGAGCGCGGCATGAAGGGCGAATTCATCGTGAAGTGACGGACGCCGGCCATTGAACGACCTACTCTCCTCGTGAACACTGTCCCCGGCTTCCCGCCGGGGACTTTTCTTCTCTCCCGCTTGGGGAGACGCCGCCCCGGGCGGCACGGTGACGGAAGACGAGATGACGGCGGACGAGACCCCGGCAACCGAGACCTCGGCGAACCACCCGGCAGGCGCCCCCTCCCCCGGCCTTTCCCCCGCGCCGCCGGCGCTGGCGATACGCCACGTCACCCACGAATTCGGAGCGCGCAAGGCGCTGGACGATGTGAGCCTCACGGTTCCTGCCGGCAGCTTCACCGCACTGCTCGGCCCCAACGGCGCCGGCAAGACCACACTGTTCTCCCTCGTCACCCGGCTCTACGACAACCGCAGCGGTTCCATCGACGTGCTCGGCCACGATGTGCGCCGCGAACCCGCCGCCGCGCTCAGCGCGCTCGGCGTGGTCTTTCAGGCGCGCACGCTCGACCTCGAACTCACCGTGCTGGAGAACCTGCTCTACCACGCGACGCTGCACGGCATCGGCTTTCGCGCCGGCCGGCGGCGGGCGCTGGAACTGCTGGAGCAGGACGGGCTGGCCGACCGCGCGAAGGACAAGGTGCGCAACCTCTCCGGCGGCCAGATGCGGCGCGTCGAGATCGTCCGCGCGCTGATCCACCGCCCGCGCCTGCTGCTGCTCGACGAGCCGACCGTCGGGCTCGACATCGCCTCCCGCGCGGCGCTGGTGGCGCAGGTGCGCAAGCTGGTTGCGCAGGAGGCCCTCGGCGTGCTGTGGGCCACCCACATCATCGAGGAAATCGTGCCCGGCGACCGCATCGTGGTGCTGCATCGCGGCCGCGTGCGGGCCGATGGCACCTATGGCGAGATCCTTGCCCGCACCGGCAGCGACGGGCTGGGCGCCGCCTTCCTGAGCCTGGTCGGCGAGGATTCGGAGGTGGCGGCATGAGCACGCCCGGCCGCTTCCGCCTGCCGCTGGCCGGCTATCTCATCGTGCTCGCCGGCATCTGCTGGCGCGAGGGGCTTCGCTTCCTCAACCAGCGCGGCCGCTTCCTCTCGGCGCTGGTGCGTCCGCTGGTGTGGCTGTTCATCTTCGCCGCCGGCTTCCGCTCCGTGCTCGGCGTCTCGATCATCCCGCCCTACGAGACCTATGTGCTCTACGAGGTCTATGTAACGCCGGGGCTGGTGGCGATGATCCAGCTCTTCAACGGCCTGCAATCCTCGCTCTCCATGGTCTACGACCGCGAAGTCGGCGCGATGCGCATCCTGCTGGTCAGCCCCTATCCGCGCTGGTTCCTGCTGGTCTCGAAGCTCACGGCGGGCATCTGCGTCTCGCTGCTGCAGGTCTATGCCTTTCTCGCCGTCGCCTGGTTCTGGGAAGTCGAGCTGCCGCCCGTGGGCTATTTCGCGGTGCTGCCGGCGCTTCTCCTCACCGGGCTGATGCTGGGCTCCATGGGCCTTCTGATGTCCTCGCTGTTCCGGCAGATGGAGAACTTCGCCAGCGTTATGAACTTCGTCATCTTCCCCATGTTCTTCGCCTCCTCCGCGCTCTACCCGCTCTGGCGGGTGCAGGAGAGCAGCCTCGTGCTGTGGTGGATCTGCACGTTGAACCCCTTCACCTATGCGGTCGAGGTGATCCGCTTCGCGCTCTACGGCCAGTTCGAGCCGTTCGCGGCGCTCGTGGTCGCCGGCTGCGCGCTGGTGTTCCTCGCCGCCTCCATCCTGGCGTATGATCCTTCCGCCGGGGTGATGGCTCGCCGCGGCGGGCCGGACAACGCCAAATAGACGCCGGCCGACATCCAGGGCGCCGCAGAGCGCCCGAACGACCCGAGGAAAAGCCCATGCCCGCGACCAGGAATTCGACGCCGTTCCGCCCGCTGCGCCTTGCCGTCCCGTTGCTGCTGCTCTCCTGCGCGCCCGGTCTTGCCGCCGCGCCGACGGGCGGGCTGTGGCCCTGCGTCCAGCGCAAGGTGCCGGTGCTGGCAGCCGGGCAGATGTGGTCCGGCCCCTCCATCGAGAACGTGAACTGGCAGCAGGACAGCGACGTCGCCGCCCTCGTGCCGGTGCTCGTCGCCCAGCGCACGCCCATCGACGATGCGACCGAGCAGGTGGAGAGCTTCGCGCAGAAGGCGGGAGCCGAGCGCAAGGACCGGCTGACCCTGCTGTTCGCCGGCGTGTTCGACCAGATCAACGCCCGCCGCAGCCGCATCATGAACGGCATCGAGCGCTATTCGCAGCACCAGATCGAGCTGTCCCAGCGCATCAAGTCCGAGAGCCTCGAACTCGCCAAGGCCAAGAAGGCGGCGCAGAGCGACGAGGACAAGGCCAAGGCCGCCGAGCTCGAACAGCGCCTGCTGTGGGACACCCGCATCTACGACGCCCGCAACCAGGCGGTGACGGCGGTGTGCGAGAGCCCCGTGCTTCTGGAGCAGCGCGCCTTCTCGCTCGCCCGCGCGATCCAGAACGTGATGGAGTGACGCCGGCGGCCTATCCCGGAAGGCGGCGCAGCCGCAGCGCGACATGGGCGACGATGGCGAGGTGCAGGAGGAGCGCACCCGCCAGCCCGGCCGCGTGCAGGCGCCAGCCGACCTCCGGCTCCATGCCGATGACGGCAATGGTCGTCACGCTCAGCGGCAGGAAGAGGACAACCGCCGTCATCAGGCCGGGATTATAGGCGCCGAGCCGCAGGCGGGCGCCGATATGGGTGAGCGCGTTGACCAGCATGGCATAGGGCGCGACGAGCCCGTAGCCGGCGCCCCAGGCGAGCGCGGCATAGAGCGCGCCGAGATTCAGCAGCCACACGACGCCGACATTGATGACCAGCACGGCCGGCGTGGTGAGCGCCTCGCGCCCGCCGAACACCCGGTCATTGGCGAAGCGGCGGAACCGGTCTCCCGCGTGCTCCTCGACCTGATGCATCATGTAACCGGGGCTGTGCAGGAAGATGAGCACGAGGGCCAGAGGCGCCACCATTGCCAGCAGCGGCGTGCTGGCGAGGAGCGCGGCGGCCATGAAGCCGGCGCCCGCCACCCAGCGGTCGGCCAGCCAGCTTTCCATCCGCCCGAAGCGCGCTCTCATGGATGCAGATTACATGATTTCCGCCGGCGCGAGGCGGCGACGAGCACGCCGGGCCTCTCCACGCGAGGGCGCCTAGTCGAGCGGCTTGGCTTGCTCAAGCGGCAGGCCGGCCTTCGCCCAGCCGTCGCTGCCGGCGGGATACCAGATCACGTTGGTGTAGCCATATTCGCCCATGGCGCGGCGGGCGGCGTTCCAACTCATCCAGCAATCGGTGAGGCAATAGAAGACCAGAGCGGCGTCGCGACGACCCTCGGTGAGGGCGCCGAGCCGGTCGCGGAAATAGGCATCCATCTGCGGGCTGAGCGCGCCGTAACCGACATTCGCCAGCCACACGCTGCCCGGAAGATGGTCGCGCCGCTTGTCGCGCCAGATCGTGCCGGGGGGAAGGTTCGCCGGCTTCACGTCGCGCGGCATCACGTCAAGGAAGAGCGCCGCATTGCCGCGCCACAACCGCTCGGCCTCGGCCGTGTCGATGACGCGCGCGCCCTTCAGCGTGGCGGGCGTGGGCGCACGGTACGCCTCCATGCGGTAGCCGCCCGGCTCCGGCACGGCCGAGGACGGAGCAGCCCCCGTGGAAGCGCCGGGTGCGGCAGAGGCCGCCGGGACGGACTCGCCCCGGCCGGCGGTCGGCGACAGCGCGTAAAGCGCTACCGCCAGCCCCGCCATTCCAAGCCAGGCGAGGCGGGAGAGCGACGGTTCGGGCCGTTTGCTCATCGCCGCCTCCCCCACGCTCACGGCGCCAGTTCGACCGGCCGGTCCTGGCCGTCGAGCAGCGGCACGCCATAGTCCAGCAGGATGCGGTTGATCGCGCCCTGCTCGTCCTTGATGAAGGCGTTGAGCTGGTGCTTCCAGTTCAGTTCGCCCGGCCGGATGCCGAAGGTGATGCGGTAGACCAGCGAGGGGTCGCCCTTCTCCTTCACCAGCGGCGTCACGACGAGCTCCACCGGCGACTTCTTGGCGTAGTAGCCACCGATCGGCCCCCACAGGATTCCGGCGTCGATATCGCCGGAATCGAGGTCGTCGATCATCGCCTGCGCGGGGTTGTCGTACCGGCGGTCCACCATCAGCGCATAGGGCTTGGCCATGGCCATCAGCCCGTTGCGGGTGAGCAGGTCGCCGGGCGGCGAGCCCGCCACCACGCCGATGCGCCGGCCTTTGAGGCGCGGGTCGGACAGCGTGTCCACATCGGCGAGATCGCTGCCCTTCTTGGTCAGCAGCACCCAGGCCGAGCGGTAATAGGCATTGGTGTTGAGCACCGGATCGCCGCCGGCGACATAGCCCATCACGACGTCGCAGCGCTTGGCGGCGAGAGTCATGCGGTAAAAGCCGGTGGCCTGCGGGAACCAGGTGTAGTCGAGCGGCAGGCCCATCTTCTCGGCCATCAGCTCGGCAATCTTGTTCTCGAAGCCCTCGCCCGCCTCATTGGTGAAGGGCAGGTTCGCCGGGTCGGCGCAGACGCGCAGCGTCGAGCGGTCGACGAGATCGGCCACCTGCGCCGAGGCGGGCGTGGCCACCGGGGCGAAGGCGGCGAGAAGCAGGGCGAGAAGCACGGCGCCCCGCGCGCCCGGGCGCGACGCCGCCGCCCGGACAAAACCGGAAGGCGGCGCCGTCACGCCCGATACCGGATCAGCCCGGCCGTCCGAAACACTGGTTTTCATTGGAGGTGTACGCCTTCGTCTTGTCCTCGCGCTTGCTCGGCCGCTCGCGGCCCAGAGCGCCGTCGGCGCGGGCCTTGAGGTAGACATAGATGTCGTCGAGGTAGCACATGACGTTCTTGTTCTCGCCGAAGGCGGGCATCACCTGGTCGGCCGTGCCGACGCCGACGTTCCGCTTGCCGTTGACGACAATCTCCATGAACTCGGGATAGGTCATGGTCTTCAGCGAATTGGCGAGCGCCGGCGCATAGGAGGATCCCATGCCGTCCGGGCCGTGGCAGACGTGGCATTCGGCGTGATAACGGCGGTAGCCGGAATAGGTGTACCAGTCGAGCGTGCCGTCGGCGCCGATATTGTAGGTCGGATCGCCATCCGGCAGCGTGTACTTGCCGAGTTCGTCCTTCTCCTTGGCGACCGGCTGCGCGGTCGCGGCCGGGGCGGCCGCATCCTGTGCCACTGCCGGGACAGGCAGGACGAGCGTCGCCGCCAGGACGACAGCCGACATGCCGGCGGACGCCGGCAGGATGCCGGAAACAAGCCATCCGCGAACGGAATTCATCATGAAGCAGTCTCCTCAGGGGCCACGAGGGGGCCTTGTCCGCCGCTGGGGACGGGCGCTCGGCCCGCATGCCCGGATCGGAATTGTTCTAAGAGTCTCATAAGGCGCGAAGGCCGGAGACGGTGGGGCCTGGCGCACCGGTTTCCCCGGCGGCCAGGCCCCCCGCAGCGTCTCGGGAAGGGCGGGCTCCCTTGGGAAGCCCGCCAACCATGCTCAGTTCGGGATCGCGAACACCGTGAGCTGACCACCGAGGTTGGTGTAGTTCGACAGGGCCGCATAGCCGCCCACCGCCCCCAAACCGGCGTTCGGGTCGGTCAGGCCGGCCGCCAGGCCGATGCCCGCCCAGCCACCGACACCCGACAGGATGGCGATGTATTGCTTGCCCTTGTGCTCGTAGGTGGTGACGTTGCCGATGATGCCCGACGGGGTCTTGAACTTGTAGAGTTCCTTGCCCGTCTTGGCGTCGACCGCCTTCAGGTAGCCTTCGAGCGTGCCGTAGAACACCACGTCGCCGGCAGTGGCCAGAGCGCCCGACCACACCGAGAAGGGCTCGGGGAGCGACCAGACGATCTTGCCCTTGGTGTTGTCCCACGCGATGAAGTTGCCCATGCCGCCATGGCTGTTCGGCGCCGGGAACATCGAGAGGGTCGCACCGACATAGGGCTGGCCCGCAGTGTAGCTGACGCGGAACGGCTCGTAGTCCATGCAGACGTGGTTGGTGGGGACGTAGAACAGGTTGGTCTTCGGCGAGAAGGCCGCCGGCTGCTGGTCCTTGGTGCCGAGCGCCGCCGGGCAGATGCCCTTGGTGTTGACGTCTTCACCCTGCTGAGCCGTCGAGTACTTCGCCACGACCTGCGGCCGGCCGAAGGTCGGGCTGTTCTTGTCCATGTCGACCTTGGTGGCCCAGTTCACCGCCGGATCGAACTTCTCGGCGACGAGCAGTTCGCCGGAGACGCGATCGAGGGTGTAGCCGAAGCCGTTACGGTCGAAATGGGTGAGCAGCTTGCGCGGCTGGCCGTTGAACTGCTGATCCGTGAGGATCATCTCGTTCACGCCGTCGAAGTCCCACTCGTCATGGGGGGTCATCTGGTAGACCCACTTGGCGACGCCGGTGTCGGCGTCACGCGCCCAGATGGTCATCGACCACTTGTTGTCGCCGGGACGCTGGGCCGGGTTCCAGGTCGAGGGGTTGCCCGAGCCGTAATAGACGAGGTTGGTCGCGGGATCGTAGGAGTACCAGCCCCAGGTGCAGCCGCCGCCGATCTTCCACTGGTCGCCTTCCCAGCTCTTCAGCGAGGAATCCTTGCCGATCGGCTTGCCGAGCGCCGTGGTCTTCTCCGGGTCGACGAGCATCTCGTCGTCGGGGCCCATCGAATAGCCGCGCCAGACCTGCTTGCCGGTCTTGGTGTCGTAGGCGGTGACGTGGCAGCGCACGCCGAACTCGCCGCCCGAGATGCCGACGATGACCTTGTCCTTCACCGGCAGAACGGTGGCGGTGTTGGTCTCGCCCTTCTTCGGGTCGCCGTTGACCACCGACCATTTTTTGGCGCCGGTCTTGGCGTCGAGCGCGACAAGGGTGGTGTCGGCCTGGTGCAGGAAGATCGTGCCGTCGGCATAGGCGAGACCGCGATTGACCGTGTCGCAGCACATCACCGGGATGACGTTCGGATCCTGCTTGGGCTCGTACTTCCAGATGATCCTGCCGTCGTTGTTGAGATCGAGGGCATAGACGATGTTCGGGAAGGGCGTGTGCACATACATCACGTCGCCGATGATGAGCGGACCGCCCTCATGGCCACGCAGCACGCCGGTCGAGAAGCTCCAGGCTACCTGAAGCTTGCCGACGTTGCCGGCGTTGATCTGGTCGAGCTTGGAATAACGGGTGTTGGCGTAATCGCCGGTCTGGATGCCCCACTGCTTGGGGTCTTTGATGATGTTCGTCAGCCCATCATTGGCCGAAGCGGGCCAAGCGTAGGCCGCCACAGCAGCCAGCGCTGCCGCCGCAATTATCTTGCGCATGCCTATTCTCCTCCTGAACGATCCTCCGGGACCGATCATGCCGATCGACCCGTCGCGGCTTGTTTGCCGTTCTGACCTTTTTGTCCTCGGCAGCGTGTCACGACCGGCTGGGGGAGAAACAGCCGGATCTCACGGGGGCGCCTCGCCCCAAGCTGGCCTACGAACCGGGTCGGGGCGAGCCCCGATAGCCGTTGAAGCCGAAGACGAAAACGAGGCTAGTCCGAATTGCAGGGGTTCGCAATAAGAACTCTTAGAGAACACGAACCTATTATAATTTTGCTGCGACAGCGAAACAAAATACAATATACCAGATTCAAATACTTGATTTCACCTTACCGGGCGACCCATACGATGCTGCATCGCAGCACGCTCATTCCCACTCCAGCTCGTGGTAGGCGGCGATCGCGTTGCGCGGGTTGAACTCGTCGAACAGCGCCCATTCGTTGCGTTCCGACTCCGCCGCCAGCGCCGGCGCCTCGCCCATCGGCCGCCCTTCGGCCAGGATGCGGCGCACATCGTCCCGCAGCACGGTAAGATAGCGCCGCTCGGCCTCGCTCGCCTGCGGCCAGGGCACCGCCGCCGGCCCGTGGCCGGGTACCGCCCGCGCCGTCGGCTCGGCCGCGAGCGAATCAAGCAGCTTCAGCCACCCCATGAGACTGCCGTCGAGCGTCGGTATATGGCCGACGAAGAGCAGGTCGCCCATCACCCGCGTGCCGGTCGCCGGGTCGAACACGGTGAGATCGTTGTCGGTGTGCGCCGTCGGATGGGCCACCAGTTCCAGCGGGCGGCCACCGAGGTCGAGCGTTATCCGGTTCTCGACGAGAAGATCGGGCAGCACGATCTCGGTGCCCTGCGCCTCCTCGCCCAGAAGGCGCCGCGCCTGCGCCAGATAGGTCTCGGCGCGTTGGGAGAGGGCGCGGGGAAGCTTGTGATGGCCGACGAAACGCGTCCCCTCCCCCACGAAGGCGGCGTTGCCCAGCGTGTGGTCGGGATGCATGTGCGTGTTAATGACGTAGCGCAGCGGGCGGTCGGTGACGCCGCGCACGGCCTCCTTCAGCCGCGCACCGGCCAGCCGGCTGTTGCCGGTGTCGACCACCGCCGCCGCCTCGTCGCCGACGATGAGCGTCGCATTGGCGATGGCGCCGTCATTGTCGGGCGCGGCCAGCGCATAGGGTGCGCGGTAGACGTGGATACCGGGCGCCACCGTCTCGAAAGGCAGCGGCCCGGCGGGAGGTGCGGCGAAGGCACGGCTCGCCACGCTTCCCGCGACGGCGGCGCCGAGCGCGAGGAAATGGCGGCGATCCAGTCGGGGAAACACCGGCATGGCACCAGGGCGTCCGGCGCGGCGGCCAACAGGCGGTTCCGGCCGGCAGGCCCGCCGGAGCCGGCAGGCCGCCGCAGCGGGACGCTACTTCTTGGTACCGTCGGCGTTGAACTGGTCGAGATAGGCTTCGAGATCGGCGCGGTCGGTCTCCTTCGGCAGACCGGCGAACACCATCTTCACGCCCGGCATGTAGGCCTTCGGATTCTCCAGATACTTGGAGAGGATCTCGGCGGTCCACACGTCGCCCTTGGCGTTGTGCTCCTTGAGCGTGTCGGAATAGTTGAAGCCTTCGACCGAGCCCATCTTGCGGCCGACAATGCCGTTCAGCTCGGGGCCGACCTTGTTCTTGGCGCCCTCGCCGACCGCATGGCAGGCCATGCACTTCTTGAAGACGTTGGCGCCCTTGGCGGGATCGCCGGTGGGGCTCTGGGCCAGCGCGGCGGTGGAGCCCAGCGCGAGCAGGGCGGCAGTGATGACGAAGCGGTTCATGGCGTCCTTCCGAGGCAGAGGTTTTTCCGGCACCGTCAAGCGCGGCACCTTTCGCGCGGCGCATAGTGTAGCGCCCCGTTAGAATGATCCTAGACGGCCAAAGGTCCAGCCCGCACGGTGCATTTCGTCGCGGGGGCGCCCTCGCGCCCCGACGGCGGAAACCCCTGCCGGCGGTCGCGGCGCTTCAACCGCGCGGCACCAGTTCCCACATCCGCTCGAAATGCACCATCTGCCAGGCCGACCAGCGCTCGAACTGGGCGAGGAAATCCTCGTCCATGGAAGCGATCTCGCCGGCCGCGCCGAGGGCGAACCAGCCGCGCTCCTCGGCCTGCGCGAACAGGCTGCCGACATGGGCGGGAGAGACGCGGAACCGTTCGGCCAGCGCCCGCCGACCGAGCGGCACTCCCTCCGGCGCCCCGGCCACCGTCGCGGCGTAGTGGCGCCCGATCACCGCCGCCAGCATGGGATAGCCGCAGTCGCGCAGGGTGAAATGCAGCACGGCGGGAAAGGCGTGCAGGAGAGTGCCGTTCTCCAGCACATAGGCGGCCGAGCGGCTGATGAGGCTGCCGAGCCGGTCGGGATCGGCAAGCGCGGCGCCACGCCCCGGAGAGCGCGCCTCCACGATGTCGGTGGCTTCCACGAAGAGCCGCTGCGAGCGTCCGATCTCCGCGATCACCCGCTCGGTCGGGCGCAGCAGCGTGGCGCGCCGGTCGTCGGGGTCCGGTTCCACCTCGACGAGCCGTCCCGCCCTCAGCGCGGCGACGAAGCCGGCGGTGTGGCGCGGGCTGCCGCCCGCCGCCCGCTGGAGCGCCGCGAGCGTCGGGGCGGGTCCGCCACGCTCGCGCCAGGCGTAGTAATTGTGGATCAGCATGAAGCAGACGAGATAGCGCCCGAGCTGGTCGAACAGCTTGTAGTAGGGCCAGTCGAGTGCCGCGCCGGTCGCCATACCGTGGCAATAATGCGCCAGCGCCAGCCGCAGGCGCGGGTGGGCGAGCAGGCGCGTCGCCTCCTCATCAAAGCCCGGGGGGAGTTCGGCCGCCGGCCGGCGGGTCGGCGCGGCCGCCTGTTCGCCCGCCGCCGCACTGGCATCCCGCCTCGGCAAGTCTTCACCCCCCGCAATAGCTGCAAAGTTTGGGCTGGCCGGCCCTTCATCCGTAGAAATACTGGGCAACGGACGAAAAACGGAGGTATCCATGCGGGGTACGCTCGCCGGCGCGCCGGTGGCGTGCCACCGCGCCCGCGTGCCGTCTCGCCGTCCAGATCCGTCGACCCGAGAGGAAACCCGCATGTGCACCGACCATCGTCTCAGCCTGTCCCGCCGCCGGACCCTCGGCATGGGTCTCGGCCTTGCCTCCACCGCCTTCCTCGGCGGGCTCGCCCTGCCCGCCTTCGCACAGACCGACATCGCCACGCCGCCCAACGCCATCAGCCCCGACGAGGCGCTCAAGCGCCTGCTCGACGGCAATGCGCGCTATGTCGCGAACACGCCGGAGCAGAAGGATTTCACCGCCGGCCGCGCCGCCCGCGCCAAGGCGCAGTATCCGTTCGCCGGGCTGGTGAGCTGCGCCGACTCGCGCGTCGCACCGGAACTCGCCTTCGATCAGGGGCCGGGCGAACTCTTCGTGGTCCGGGTCGCCGGCAATTTCGTGAACGATGACGGGCTGGCCAGCCTCGAATACGGCGTCAAGTTCCTCGGCGTGCCGCTGATCATGGTGCTCGGCCACACGAGCTGCGGCGCGGTCGACGCCACCATCAAGGTGGTGAAGAACAATATCAGCCTGCCCGGCCACCTCGACGACCTCGTCGGCCACATCAAGCCGGCCGTCGAGATCGCGCTGAAGCAGAACCCCGACAACCCGCTCGACGCGGCCATTGCCGAGAACGTCCGCTACAATGTGGCGGAGCTGAAGAAGGCGACGCCGATCATCTCCGAGTTCGTCGAAAGCGGGAAGATCAAGGTCGTCGGCGGCCTCTACGACCTCGCGAGCGGCAAGGTCAGCCTCATCTGAGCGACCCGGCGGCCCGTCATCCGGCCGGGCCGCCGCCCTCTTCACCACCTTCCTTCCGGTTCGAGGAAACGCCGCTTCCCGGCGGCACTGGTCGCGCACCGCATAACTTAGGTATTGACCTAAGTATTATCTGCCGGTAGGTAAGTGGCCGACAACATCGGCACACACGGCCTTCCATGCAGCCTCAAACCTCCGCTCCGCCCGCCGCCGTCATCGATGGAATCTTCCGCGCCCTCGCCGATCCCACGCGCCGCGACGTGGTGCAGCGGCTGACCGCCCGGCAGGCCTCGATGAGCGAGCTTGCCGCGCCCTACCGTATGGCGCTGCCCTCCTTCCTTGAGCACATGAAGGTGCTGGAAGGCTGCGGGTTGGTGCGCTCGCGCAAGGTCGGGCGGGTGCGTACCTACCAGCTCGAAACGGCCCAGCTCAAGGTCGCCGAGGACTGGCTCGGCCGCCAGCGCACGCTGTGGGAGCAGCGGCTCGACCGGCTCGACAGCTATCTGCTTTCCATGAAGGAGGAGACGCCCGAATGACCGCCCTGCTCGCGACCTTCGACCCCCGCTATGACCTCAAGCTGGAACGCGAGATCGACGTGCCTGTCGACCTCGTCTGGAGGGCCTGGACCACGCCCGCGCATCTGCGCCAGTGGTTCGTGCCCAAGCCCTGGACCATCGCCGACTGCGAGATCGACCTGCGGCCCGGCGGCATCTTCCGCACCGTGATGCGCTCGCCGGAGGGCGAGGAACACGACAATTCCGGCTGTTTCCTCGACGTCGTGCATCACGAGCGGCTGGTGTTCACCGACACGCTGCTGCCCGGCTTCCGGCCGTCGGCCAAGCCCTTCTTCACCGGCGCGCTGCTGCTGGCGCCCCTTGGGAGCGGAACGCGCTACACGGCGTTCGCCATCCATGGCGACGCGGAAACACGCGATTCGCACGAGAAGATGGGCTTCCACGACGGCTGGGGCACGGTCGCCACCCAGATGGTCGACTACATCAAGTCCGGCGCGCTCTGAGCGGCCGGCGCGCGCCGCCTCAGCCGGGGCGGCGCGCCACGATGAACAGGCGCGGGAAGCGCAGCAGCAGCGTCCCGCCCTCATGGTGCTCGTAGCTCGCGTCGATGCGCTCGATATAGCTATCCACGAAGGCCTTGCGCTCGCCGTCGTCGAGGCGGTCGAGATAGGGCTTCAGCCCCGTGCTCTTGAACCATTCGGCGATGGCGGACGCCCCTTCCATCGGGTGCACATAGGTGGTGCGCCAGATGTCCACCGTGCAGCCGGCGGCGCGCAGCCAGCGGTAATAGTCGTCGAAGGAACCGAGATCGGCCTTCGAATCCTTGGCGCCGCGCAGTTTTTCCGCCCACGGTCCCGCATCGGCGATCTCGCGCATGGCGACGTGCGAGGGCTCATGGTGATTGTCCGGCATCTGCACCGCGAGGCAGCCGCCCGGCGCCAGCGCCTCCGTCAGATGCGGCAGAAGCCGTTCATGGTCGCCGAGCCATTGCAGCACCGCATTGGCGAAGACGAGATCATAGGCCCGCGCGGGCTGCCACGTCGCGATATCGCCGAGATGGAAGGTGAGGCCCGGCAGGCGTTTGCGGGCTTTCTCCAGCATGTCCGGCGAGGAATCGAGCCCTTCCACCGCCGTGCCGGGATAGCGCGCCGCGACAAGTTCCGTGCTGTTGCCCGGCCCGCAGCCGATGTCGATCGCCGTGCGCGGCGCGACGAGCGGCACCCGCGCCAGGAGGTCGGCGGAAGGGCGCGTGCGCTCCGCCTCGAACTTCAGATACTGCGCGGCGCTCCAGTCATTGGCGGTCATCGGCGCACTCCCTGCACGTTGGTCTCCCTGCCCTAGCACGGCCGGCGGCGCGGGCGCCAACCTCCGGCACGCACCCCATTGACACAGACGTCGCTAAATGAGAAATACGTCTCACTTTGATCCAACCGTGTCATCACGAGACCCTGCCATGCCCCTTACTCCTGCCCTTATGGACGCCAAGATCAACGAGCATTTCGCCTTCGAGGCGAATGACGACGTAGAAGGCGTCCTCTCGACGCTGACGCCCGACTGCGAGCACGATGTCGTCGGCTGGCCGGCCGGCCCGTCCTTCGGCCACGAGCCGACGCGCGGCTTCTACGAGACGCTGTTCGCCGACCTCGCCGACGGCAGCGCCACGCCGATCCGCCGGATGTATGGAGAAAACTTCCTCGTCGACGAGACGCTGTGGAGCGGGCGCGCGGTCGGCCGCCCCTTCGGCATAGAGGGCGGCGGACGCCCGCTCGAATTCCGCATGCTGCACGTGATCGAGTTCGCGTCTTCCGGCAATATCAGCCGCGAGCAGGTGTGGCTCGACGTTGCCGCCATCCTGCGCCAGCTGTCGTGAGCCGGACGATGGCCGAGGCTAAGCCGCGCGAGCGGTCGAACCAGCATTACCGCACCCGCAAGGACCTTCTCGCCGCCGCCGCGCGGCTGATGAAGGAAGGGCGCAAGCCCTCGCTCGAAGAGGTGGCGGAGAACGCCCGCGTCTCGCGCGCGACCGCGTACCGCTATTTCCCGAACCTTGAGGTGATGCTGGCGGAGGCTTCGGTGCACATCGCCATGCCGGAGGTGTCCGGCCTGTTCGACGGCGACGACACCACCGACCCGACGGCGCGCGCGCTGAAGGCCGAGCGGGCGCTGCACCGCATCGTCTACGACAACGAGCCGGCGCTGCGGGTGATGCTCGCCTCCTCGCTGCTGGTGGAAAACAAGGCCGTGCCGGTGCGGCAGAACCGGCGTCTGCCGCTCATCGAGGCGGCGTTGGCGCCGGCGCGCGATGAGATGACCGACGACGATTACCGGCACCTGTGCGGAGCCCTGGCGCTTCTCCTGGGCCCCGAAGCCATGATTGTCTTCCGGGACGTGCTGCGGGTTGACGAAGTCACGGCACGGGATGTGAAAGAATGGGCCGTGCGAGCGCTCGTCCGGGCAGCGCTCGACGGTGACGTGCCGGGAAACGTGCCGAAAAGCCCTGCGCCGCCGGCGAGCCCGGCGGCCTGACGACCTTCAAAAATGGGGAGCGACCACAGATGAAAAGGAACGTGCTTGCAACGATGATTGCCTTCGCGGCCGGTGTTGCGGGGCTTCCCGCCGCCGGCCATGCGGATGCCAAGCGCGGCGCGTATCTCGCCGCCATCATGGACTGCGGCGGCTGCCATACGCCGGGCATCATGCTCGGCAAGCCGGATTTCGAGCGCGCGCTGAGCGGTGGCAATGTCGGCTTCCAGATCCCCGGCCTCGGGGTGTTCTTCCCGCCCAACCTCACTCCCGACGACGAGACAGGGCTGGGCAAGTGGAGCAAGGCCGATATCGTCAAGGCCGTGACCAAGGGCGAGCGGCCGGACGGGCGCATGCTGGCGCCCGCCATGCCATGGCACTCCTACAGCCAGCTGACGGCGAAGGACGCCGACGCGCTGGCGAGCTACCTCAAGTCGCTCAAGCCGATCTCGAACAAGGTGCCGGCGATCTCCGGCCCGAACGAAAAGCCCGGCGGGCTTTACCTCGTCGTCACCCAGCCCTGACGGGCGGGCGACCGGCCTGCCCCGGCGCATGGCGGGGCAGGTCTTCCCTCGATGAACGCGCTGCCTATCCCTCGATGATCTCGCGGATGCGCTTGGCCAGGACGTCCATGGCGAAGGGCTTGGTGATCATCGCCATGCCCGGTTCGAGGAAGCCGGAGGCCAGCGCCGCATTCTCGGCATAGCCGGTCATGAACAGCACCTTCAGCTTCGGCCGCGCCAGCCGCCCGCCATCGGCAACCTGCCGTCCGTTGAGGCCGGGCAAGCCGATGTCGGTGATCAGCAGGTCGATGCGCCGGTCGGACTGCAGGATGGCGAGCCCCGTCGGCCCGTCCGCCGCCTCGATGGCCCGGTAGCCGAACTCGCTCAGCACCTCGACGATCAGGCCGCGTACGACCGGCTCGTCCTCTACCACGAGGACGACCTCGCCGGCATCCGAGCCGGGCACGTCCTGCGGCCGGTCGGCGTCCTCCTCCGCCTCGTCGGGGCCGCGGTAGCGCGGCAGGTAGAGCTTCACCGTGGTGCCCTGCCCGAGTTCCGAATAGATGCGGGCATAGCCTTCGGACTGGCGGGTGAAGCCGTAGATCATCGACAGGCCGAGCCCCGTGCCCTGCCCGATCGGCTTGGTGGTGAAGAAGGGCTCGAAGGCCCGCGCCATCACCTCCCGGCTCATGCCCGCGCCCGTATCGGTCACGCAGATGCACACATACTGGCCGGGCTTCACATCGCGCTGGCGCGCCGCGTAATGGCTGTCGAGATGAGCGTTGCAGGTCTCGATGGTGAGCTTGCCGCCTCCCGGCATGGCGTCGCGTGCGTTGATGGCAAGGTTGAGGATCGCGCTTTCGAGCTGGTTCGGGTCGCAGCGCGTCAGCCACAGACCGGCCGCCAGCACCAGTTCCAGCTCGATGCGCTCGCCGAGCGTGCGCCGGAGCATGTCCTCCAGCGAGGAGACCAGCGGGTTGGCCCGCACCGGGCGCGGGTCCAGCGGTTGCCGGCGCGAGAAGGCGAGCAGGCGATGGGTGAGGGCCGCCGCCCGCTCCGCCGACATGCGCGCCCCCGCCAGCCAGCGGCTGAGGTCGTCGAGCCGGCCCTGCGCAATGCGGTTGCCCAGAATATCGAGGCTGCCGGATATGCCCTGAAGCAGATTGTTGAAGTCGTGCGCGATGCCGCCGGTGAGCTGGCCGACCGCCTCCATCTTCTGGCTCTGGCGCAGCGCATCCTCCACCGCGCGCTGGTCGGTGATGTCGCGGCCGACGGCATGGACGCGCCCGTCATGGGGCACCGCGCTCCACGCCAGCAGCCGGAACTCGCCGGGCTTGGTGCGGTAGCGGTTCTCGAAGGCATAGGTGGTGACGCCGGCGGTCGAGCGGGACAGCTCGCGCATGCTCGCCTCGACATCGTCGGGATGCAGGAAGTCGACGACGCTGCGGCCCACCATCTCCGCCTCGTCCCAGCCGAGCAGGCGCTGGGCGGAGGGATTGACCGCCGTGATCACGCCCTCGAAATCGCAGACCAGCATCAGGTCCTGGCTGATCGTCCAGAGCCGGTCGCGATCCTGCGCATAGGCCTCCTCGGTGCGCTTCTGCGCGTCGATCTCGGTATTGGTGCCGATCCACGCTGTGATGACACCGCGCGCGTCGAACAGCGGCACGGCGCGCGCCAGATGCCAGCGATAGACACCGGCGGCGTCGCGCAGGCGGAACTGGGTCTCGTAGGTCTCGCCCGAGGCGAGCGCCGCAACCCAGCGCTGGAGCGTCGCCGGCACGTCGTCGGGGTGCACGAGCCGGGTCCAGCCCTCCCCTTCGAGCGAGCCGCGCGCCGCGCCGCTGAAGGCGTAGACCTGATCGTTGAACCAGTCGAGCCGGCCGTCGGCGCGGGCGGTCCACACCTGGTTGGGCATGTTCTGCGCCAACGCGCTGAACTGCGCCTCGCTCTTCTCCAGCGCCGACTGGATGCGCCGGCGCTCGGTGACGTCCTGCACCGCGCCCACCATGCGCACGGGCCGGCCGTCCTCGTCGCGCTCATACTCGGCCTTGCGGGCGATGATGCGCAGCTCGCCGTCGTCCCTCCGGCGGATGCGGTATTCGACGTCGAGCGGGGCTTCGCCAGCCCGCCGCTTCGCCGGGCTGGAAATGATGCCGGCATCCTCCGGCAGAACCAGCTCCTCGACGGCCGAGGTCGGAATCTCGTCCGCCGGAGGGAAACCGAAGATGCGGCAGAACTCCGGCGTCGCGCTGATGAGATTGGCCGCGATGTCGACCGAGAACAGCCCGACACCCCCCGCCGCCTGAGCGCGGCGCAGATGTTCCTCGCTCCGCTGCAGCGCCATCTGCGCCCGGTATTCCTCGGTGCGGTCGCGGATGAGCTTGACGAAGCCGATCGGCGTGCCGCGGTCGTCGCGCAGCGGCGCCATTTCGCTGAGCCCCCAGAAGCGGTCGCCCGACTTGAGCAGGTGCCAGCGCGCATCATGGGCGCGGCCAGTCTCCAGCGCCTCGGCGCGCTTGGCCTCCGGCCGGCCGAGTTCGCGGTCCTCGGGGGTGAAGAAATCCGCCATCGGGCGGCCGAGCATCTCGGCCTCGCTCCAGCCGAGCATGCCGGCCGCACCCCGGTTCCACAGCGTGATGCACCCGTCAAGATCGGTGGCGACGATGCCGTAATCCACCGTGCTGTCGAGGATCTGACGGTGATGGGCCTCGCGCGCCCGCATCAGCCCTTCGGCGCCGGCGCGCTGGATATGTGCCCACGAACGCTCCGTGACCTCGCGGATGAGCGCCACCTCCTCTGCCGTCCAGCGGTGGGGCGCCTTGTCGTGCACCGCCATCAGCGCGGTGAGCCGTCCTTCCTTGACGAGGGGCATGCACACGGTGGCGGCGATGCCGATGGACTGGAAGGCCCGCGCTGCCGCCTCCGGCAATTCCACCGCATTGTCGGCGATGACCAGAGGTCGCCCGGCACGCAGCTCTTCCACTGCGCGGGCGCCGAAATCGGCGAGGCTGTAATGGCCGAGCAGGGAGGGCGATCCTTCCGCGTGCCAGTTGCCGCGAATGGTGAAGCCGTCCTCGTCCTCATCCATGTCGGCATAGGCGCAGCTCGACAGGCCGAGTTCCTTGGCCGTGAGCCGGGTGGTGATCGCCAGTATCTCGTCGGCGTCGAGGCTGCCGGCCACCGCCCGGCCGAGACCGTCGAGAAAGCGCAGCCGCGCCTCGCTCGCCTCCAGCGCCACGCGGGTGCGGTGAGCCTCCGTGACCTCGACGACGACGGCGATGACGCCCGCCGGCTGGCCGGTATCGTCGGCCACCGGCGAATAGTCGAGATTGAGCCAGACCTGCTCGGGCTCGCCAGCGCGGTGCAGGGTCAGGGGAAAGTCGCGGTAGCTCAGCGTACCGCCCGCGAGCCCCACGCGCATGACATTGTCGTTGAAGTCGGCGACCTCGGGCCAACCCTCGCGCACATTGGAGCCCAGCAGGCGGCTGTCGCGCCCCCCGGCGAACACCGAATAGGCGTCGTTGTAGATCATCACGCCCTGCTCGCCCCACAGCAGCACGAGCGGCACCGGGCTGGGGAGCATCAGGTTCACGGTGTTGCGCAGGCTGGGCGGCCAGCTAGTAAGCGGCCCTATCGGCGTTGCGTCCCAGGGATACAAGGCGATCCGCCGCGCCATCTCGCCGCCTCCGGCAAGAAAAGGATGCGCGGCAGGCCCGTCGATCTCACGGCGTTCAGGCCCCATTCACTCCCCCCGGGGCACCGGACACGCGCGCACTGGAACGCCGTCACTATACCCGACCCGCTCAAACGCCCGAATCCGTGAAAAGTTCCGGTACGCCGAGCGCAATGATAGAACAGCTTCGGGCTCGGAACACGAAAGCGCGCAATGGAGGCGGACGGCCGGAACGCCGCCCTTCCTCCGGACGTTCATGCCGCAGGAATCGGGAGATCACGATGGACGAGCGAGAACACCGCATCCGTGAACGGGCACACCGCCTGTGGGAAGAGGAAGGCCGCCCGGACGGGCGCGCCGACAGCCACTGGTTTCAGGCCAAGGAGATCGTCGCAATCGAGGAGGGGCGCCCGGAGGCGTTCCGACCCGTGGACGCCGCCGAGGCGCCGCCCGAGCCCATCGAGGCGCTGACCAATGCCGGCGAGTTCCCGACCTTGACCGATCAGGGTGAGATGCAGATCCCGCACCGCGCCAGTCCCGAGTCCGATACCGGCGGCGACAACGAGCCCGTCAGCGAAATCGAGACCATCCACCGCACGCTGGAGGTACCGGCGAAGCGGCGCCGCAAGACCTCCCCGGCCGGCGACCCCGAGGGCGCCATGAGCGGCAATGCCGGGCGGCGGATCAGAAGCTGAGGGTGCGCCGGCACGCCCGCCCTCGCGCGAGGACGGCGTGCCGGCACCCATGGCCTCTAAGCCTCGCCGGAGACGAACAGGCGGCGCGTCAACGCGCGATACGCCTCCTCCGAAGCCCCCCGCCGAGCCGCCAGCAGCGGGGCTATGTCGTTCGTTGGCGCATAGCGCAGCCGGTCGGTGCCGTCAGTGGCGGCCTCGAAGATCGCCGCGACCACCTTTTGCACCGCGTCGGCATCGGGTGCCTCGGCCATGCCGCCATAGACCCGGCCGATGTGCTCAAGGAACGGCACATAGTCTGCGACAGGCTGGAGGGTGGCGCCCTCGCCGCTCATTCGCGCGATGAACTTCGTCTGCGGCGCGGCGCCGGGCTCGACGAGCTTCACCCTGATGCCGAGGGAGCCCAGTTCATAGGAGAGCCCCTCCGACCAACCTTCCAGCGCGAATTTCGAGGCGCTGTAGATAGATGCCATCGGAAAGCCGATGGCTCCCGCGCCCGAGCTGACATTGACGATGGTGCCGGCGCGATTGGCGCGCAGATGCGGAAGCACCGCCCGTGCGGCCGGCACTTGCCGAAATCACCGAGGCCATCGAAGGCGTGCACGAGCTGCGCGACCGGCCCGCCGGGCTCATCCGCCTCAATGCGTCCACATGGGGCGCGGACCGGCTGCTGCCGATCATCGCCGGCTTCATGGCCGACTATCCCGACGTCCGCATCGACCTTGTGACCAATGGACGACTGGTCGACATCATCGCGGAAGGTTTCGACGCAGGACTGCGCCTTTCCTCCGTCGTGCCGCAGGACATGGTGGCGCTGCCTCTCGGCATCGAGGAGGCGCTGGTGATCGTCGGCGCCCCGGCCTATCTCGACTTCGCCGGCGTTCCGCAGACGCCGGGCGACCTTCTCGCCCACCAATGCCTCCGCGCCCGGCTGCCGAGCGGCGCGGTCATGGCCTGGCATCTCGGCAAGGATGGCGAGGGCCCGGAGGTAGACGTCACCGGACGCCTGATCCTCGGGACAACGGTTCTCGCGGCCAAGGCTGCGGCCGCCGGGCTGGGCCTCGCCTATGTCGAGCGCCGCGAGGCCGAGGCGTTCCTCGCCGACGGCCGGCTCGTCCAGGTGCTCGCGGACTGGACGCCGCCTTTCGACGGCGAGGCGCTTTACTATCCCCGCCAGCGCCATCCCTCGGCGGCGTTCCGGGCCTTCGTCGATTACGTGAAGGCCTGGAAGGCAGCCCGTCACGCCGCGGCTACCGCGCCGGCCTGACGCCCCTTGACCACGCCCGAGGTCACGCCGGCGCGACCGGCGGCGAAATCCGGGGCAACGCAACACCCGAAATCTCCCCGCAGATCGCGATCAGCCGATCCTGCAGGCCGGTATCGAGCGCCTGCGGGTTCGGCTCCATGCGCTTCATGTGATAGAAATACCGGCCCGTCACATCCGCTTGGGGATCGTCACCGGCCGCGAGCCAGGCCTGGGTGAGATGGGCCTGATCCATGTCGTCGGGCGCGCCGGGGCCGCCCATCCGGGTCGGTACCCAGCCGGGCTCCAGCGCATTGGCGAAGACGTCCGGCCAGCGGCGCGCGATGGCGAAGGCGAGCATGGCGTCGTGCAGCTTGCTCTCGGCATAGGCTTCCGAGCCGTTCCAGCGCCGCTTCTGCCACAGAATGTCGTCGAGATGGGCGCCGGCGTGGTGATGCATGCCCGACGAGAGATAGACCAGACGCTTCGGACGCTCGATCAGCGCCGTCAGCATATAGGCGGACAGCGTGTTGATCGCGAAGACGTGCGGCAGTCCGTCGGCGGTCAACCTGTGGGCCTCGCGATAGCCGACGGCGGCGTTGTGGATCACGGCGTCGAACGTGCCCAGCGCATTGACCTGCGTGGCGACCTCCCGCGTACCGGCGATGGTTGAGACGTCGCCCGTCAAGACCGCTTCGGCCTGCGGCAGGGCCGCGCGGGCATCGTTTGCGCGCACGGCATTGCGCGCGTGCAGCACGACGCGGTGCCCCCGCCGGGCGAGCCATTCAGCGGCCATCAGCCCGAGGCCCGTCGACGAGCCGGAAATGAAGATGCGGGACATGGGTATTCTCCTTGTCGCGATGATGACGGTTCAGGAACGGACGGTCCGGGCGGTGGCGACCAGGGCCGCACCGGCCAGGGCAGAGCCCGCGCCGAAGAGGTAGACGGTGGCGTAGCCGAAATGCCCGGCGATCACGCCGGCGGCGGGCCCCGAAATGCCGTAGGCGATGTCGAGGAACGCGACGAAGGCGCCCATGGCGCTGCCGCGATTGGCCGGCGGCACCCGCTTGAGCGCCTCGACGCCGAGCGCCGGGAAAACAAGCGCGCAGCCGAGGCCCGTGACCAGCGCGCCGGCGAGCGCCACGACCTCGTTGGGCGCCAGCCATATCGTCGCCTGACCGAGTGCCTCGATCGCCAGCGACCACAGCGCGACACGGTAGCCGCTCATGCGGTCGGGCAGCTTGCCGAGCACCACCCGCACGAAGATGAAGCCGGCGCCGAAGGCGGTCATGACGAGGCCGGCATTGTCCCAGTGGCGCGCCGCGAAATAGAGCGAGGCGAAGGCGGTCAGCCCGGACAGGCCGACCCCTTGCAGCATGAGGCCGAGGCCCTCGCGCCAGATCTGGCCGACGACCTTGTAGAAAGGCAGCCGCGGGCCGGCGGGCGTCACATAGGAGGTCTCGCGAACTGCGAGGCCGGCGGCGGCGAGCGGCGCGACGATGCAGGCGATCATCGCCGCCTCAAGGCCGGAGGTCTGGTAGAGCAGCATGCCGATGGGCGCGCCGATGGCGAGAGCGGCGAACATGGCGATGCCGGTCCACGACATCGACATGCCGGCGCGCTGGGGCCCGACCGAGGCGATGGACCATGACACGCAGCCCGTGACGAACTGGCTTTCGCCGAGACCGGCCGCGAGCCGGCCCACCACGATGATCGCCAGGCTGACGGAAGGCGGAAGACCGGGCAGCGCCGCGACGAGGTAGAGTAGGCCGGCGAGCGCGCTCACCACCGCGCCCTGCAGCGCGGCGCACCTGCCGCCGTGATGATCGGTCAGGCGGCCGGCATAGCCGCGTGTCAGCACCGTTGCGAGGAACTGGATGCCGATCACCAGACCGACGACGAAGGTGGAGAAGCCGAGCTTCTCGTGCACGAAGAGCGGGACCACCGGCAGTGGCAGACCGACCGCGAGATAGCCGCAGAACAGCGCCGCGATGATGCCCGGTGCCGGACGGGAAAGGATTTGCGGCGCGGCATCGGGCCGGCCCGCACCCTTGACGGCGAGTGCCGACATGAAGGCCTCCTGAGATGAACGTGGAAATGGAAGCGCCGCCCGCGAAGGAGGCCGCTGTGATTTTTCAGGCGGCCGTGTCCGCGTGCACCCCGGAACCTGCCGGCCGGTAGCCGCTGGCGTCGAGCAGATGGCCGAGCGAGCCGTTCACCTCGGCCTGCAATTTCGGCAGGTCGACGCCGACCAGCTTGCCGCCGCGCTTGCGGAACGCGCCCGCGACCATCACCGTGTCCACATTGGCGCGTTCCACCGCCTGCACGATGGTTCCGATCGCATCGTTGACCGGGAAGACGGCCACGTCGTCGGTGCGCACCATGATGATATCCGCCTCGCGACCGACCGCGAGCGTGCCGATGCGGTCCTGCAGGCCGGCGGCGCGGGCGCCGTTGACGGTGGCGGCCTCCAGCACGGCCGCGACCGAGATCGGGGCCGGCACATCTCGCTCCTTGCGGAAGCGGCGATAGCGCATCGCCGAGCGCTGCTGGCCGAACAGCGCGTGCATCTCGCCGAACAGGTCGCTGCCGAAGGCGGTGTCGAGGTCGATGCCGAGCGCCGGCGTCAGGCCGTGGCCGATGGCCTGCTGATAGGCGAAGCTCTCGTCGTCGAAGCCGAACAGGGCGTCGGAGCGGGGATTGACCGTGACGTTCACCCCGGCGGCGGCGAGCCGCTGCCAGGTCTCCTCCGGCAGGCGCGTGCAGTGGTTGAAAATGTTGTGCGGCCCGAGCAGGCCCGGCTCGTCGAATTCCGAGCCGAGCGCCGCGAGATCGCCGATGAACTCGGTAAGGATGCGCATGTCGAGCGCACGCGCGGCGCGCCACCAGTCGAGATTGAACTGGCCGAACGACCCGACCCGCACCAGACCGTCGCCCCGGTTCCAGTTGTCCGCAAGGCGCTTGAGATCACCCGGGATGTGGGCGGACGACGCCTTCTTGTCCATCGCGGCGCCAACCATGTGCAGGGCGCGGATACCGCTGCCGTCGAGCGCATCGAGCGCCGCATCGGTGTGCTCGGGGCTGCGCGAGGAGTGGCAGGCGTCGATGACGGTGGTGATGCCGGCATCGAGGCAGGCGAGCGCCGTCAGCTTCGTGCTGAGATACATGTCGAGCGGGCGATAATGCGAGCCCAGCTTCTCGGCCACGACGTCGATATAGGCAAAGAGGTCGTCGACGTCCGGTATCAGGCGGCGCATCACGCCCAGCCACATGTGATGATGGGCGTCGACAAGGCCCGGCATGACGATGCTGCCGGATGCGTCGATGACCTCGGCGCCGTCCGCCGCCAGGTCGGCGCCGATTGCGGCGATCTTCCCGTTCTCCACCAGCAGGTCGCCGACGGGAGGCGCGGCGGTGACCCTGTCCATCGTGACGAGCGTGCCGCCCTTGAAGAGCGTGCGGGATGTACCTTGCGTGCTCATGATCCAATCCTTTCGTCCGGGGCTCTGATGCCTCGCCCTCGGTATCGCGCACCGCCGTTCTTGAATTAAATGCGATTGTGTCAGATCATTCCTGAGCAAAAATCAGATACAGGTATGCATCGGGCATCGATGGGTATGGCATTCGACGGCAGAATCCTGTCCGGCGTCAGCGTGCTGGCGGCCGTGGTGGAAGGCGGCAGCTTCGTGAAAGCGGCCGAGCTCATCGGCCTCACCGATTCCGGTGTCAGCCGGGCCATCGGCCGGCTGGAGGCGCGCGTCGGCGTGCGCCTGCTCGACCGCACGACGCGTTCGGTCAAGCTGACCGACGAGGGCCGCCGCTTCTACGATGAGGCCAAGCCCCATCTCGATGCCATCGAGAACGCGGCGCTGGCCGCCTCGGGTGCCGCCTCGGCCGTGCGGGGGCGCCTGCGGGTCGACATCGACCCCTTCTTCCTGCCGCTGGTGCTCGCCGGGCGGCTCGGCGCCTTCTGCGAGCGCCACCCCGATCTGACGGTGGAGTTCGTGACCCGCGCGCAGCTCGGCGATCTCGTCGCCGACGGTATCGACCTCGCCATCCGTTTCGGCCGGCCGCGCGGCGCCTCGCTCATCTCGCGCAAGCTGATCGAGGCGCCGATCCTCACCGTGGCGTCACCCGCCTATCTCGACCGCCACGGCCGGCCCGCGCATCCCTCGGAGCTGACCCGCCACCGCTGCCTGCAGTTCCTCGACCCGGCCACCGGGCGCCCCTTCGAGTGGGAGTTCGTACGAGGCTCGGAGACGATGGAGGTGGCGACCACGGGGCCGCTGACCTTCACCGACCCCAAGGCGCTGCTGGAGGAGTGCCTGGGCGGCACCGGCATCGCCCAGGTGATCGGCTGGGGCGTCGGCGCGCAGCTGGCCGCCGGGGAGCTGATCGATCTTTTTCCCGACTGGCACGGCGAGCGCTTTCCGCTCTACGCCTACCATCCCTCGCGGCAGCACCCGCCGGCAAAGGTCCATGCTTTCATCGACTATTGCGAAGAGATCGCCCGAAGCCTCTAGGACGCCGATTGCGCCGGAGCGGGTCCTTCCCGCTCGCTGAACCGGCGCGCGGCCCAGTCGATGAAGACGCGCACACGCGGCGACAGCAGCCGGCTGCGGGGATAGAGCAGCGACACCGGCCCCGGCAGCGGCGGCGTCTGCCTCAGCAATTCCACCAGCCTGCCGCCCGCGAGGTCGCGCTCGACGTGGAAACGGGGCAACTGGGCCAGACCCAGCCCGAGCTGAACCCCGAGGAGATAGCTCTCCGGGCCTGTCACCGAGAAGGGCGCCGCCATCTCGATCGCCCGCGGGCCATCCTGCGTCTGGAAGACGACCGGCGTCAGCGCCCCCGTGCTCAGGCGGCGAATGCCGACAAGACGGTGGCGGCTCAGCTCCTCCAGCGTCTCGGGCACGCCGAAGCGTTCGAGATAGGCCGGGCTCGCGCAGGTCACGCGCTCCAGCAACGCCACCTGCCGCACGGCCAGATCGCTGTCGGGCAGCGTGCCATAACGCAACGCGCAATCGACCCCTTCCTGCACCAGATCGACCCAATGGTCGCTCTCGCTCATGGACAGCTCGATGCCGGGAAAGCGGGCGAAGAAATCCGGCAGGCCCGGCATCAGGAAATGACGCGCCAGCGTGCCCTGCACCTCGACGCGGAGCATGCCCTTGGGCTCCGCGCCGGCGAACGCGCCTTCGGCGTCCTCGATATCCTCAAGGATCGCCACGCACCGGCGATACCAGGCTTCGCCGTCAAGCGTGGGCCGCACGGTCCGGGTGGTGCGCTGGAGAAGCCGCACGCCCAGCCGATCCTCCATCGCCTTGATCACGGTCGTCGCCGTCGAGCGGGGAATGCCGAGGTCATGGGCGGCCTCGGTGAAGCTGCGCCGCTCCACTACCCGGATGAACAGGCGCATCGCATCCAGCCGATCCATCTCGCCTCATCGTTCGTGTCTATTGAATAGAAATGCCGAATCTAACGCGATTATCTTCATCCGACCAGAGCGCATATCCCTCTCATAGCGTTCACGGCAGAGACGGAGATACGAAAATGCCTGCTGAGACACACACCAGGGTCGCGCTCGTGACGGGCGCCTCGCGCGGCATCGGCGCCGCCATCGCCACGCGCCTCGCCAAGGACGGCTTCACCGTCGTCATCAACTATGCCGGCAACGCCGCCGAGGCCGAAAAGCTGGCCGGAGAGATCGAGAAGGCCGGAGGCCATGCGCTGACCGCGCAAGCGGACGTGTCGGACGCCGCCGCCATCGCCCGGATGTGGGATGCGGCCGAAGCGGCCTTCGGCGGCATCGACGTGCTGGTGAACAATGCCGGCATCATGAAGCTGGCCACCCTCGCCGAGGGCGACGACGCGCTGTTCGACAGCCAGATCGCCATCAACCTCAAGGGTCCGCGCAACACGATGAAGCTGGCGGCAACCCGGCTGCGCGAGGGCGGACGCATCGTCAACCTGTCGTCCAGCGTCGTCGGCCTCTACCAGCCGACCTATGGCGTCTACGCCGCCACCAAGGCCGGCGTCGAAGCCATGACCCACGTGCTGGCGAAGGAACTGCGCGGCCGCAACATCACGGTCAACGCCATCGCGCCGGGACCGACCGCCACCGCGCTGTTCCTCGACGGCAAGCCGCAGAGCGTGATCGACACCCTGACCAAGCTCGCCCCGCTGGAGCGCCTCGGACAGCCCGAAGACATCGCCAACGCGGTCGCCTTCCTCGCGGGGCCAGACGGCGGCTGGATCAACGGACAGATACTCCGCGCCAATGGCGGGATCGTCTGATCACCCCCCACAGAAAGGACCTTGTCATGAGCGGGAAGATCATCCTCGTCACGGGCTCCTCCAGCGGTTTCGGCCGGATGACCACGGAGGCGCTGGGCCGCGCCGGACACACCGTCTACGCCTCCATGCGTGACGTCGCGGGGCGCAACGCCGCGAACGCCGCCGAATTGTCGGCTATCGCCGGCAGCGACATCCGCCCCGTCGAGCTCGACGTCCAGTCGGAGTCCTCGGCCAATGCCGCTGTCGAGAAGATCATCGCCGAGAGCGGCCGCATCGACGTCCTCGTCCACAATGCCGGGCACATGATGTTCGGCCCCGCCGAAGCCTTCACGCCGGAGCAGTTCGCCCAGCAATACGACGTCAACGTGCTCGGCACGCAGCGCGTCAACCGCGCGGCGCTGCCTCACATGCGCGCGCGCCGCGAGGGGCTGCTGGTCTGGATATCGAGCTCCAGCTCGGCGGGCGGAACGCCGCCCTATCTCTCGCCCTATTTCGCGGCCAAGGCGGCGATGGATTCGCTTGCCGTGCAGTATTCCCGCGAACTGGCGCGCTGGGGCATCGAGACCTCGATCATCGTGCCGGGTGCGTTCACGCGCGGCACCAACCACTTCGCCCATTCGGGCCGGCCCGCCGACAAGGCGCGCCTCGCCGCATACGAGGCCGGACCCTATGCCGGGTTCGGCGATCAGGTGCAGAAGGCTTTTGCCGAAATCGTGCCCGACGATGCCGATCCCGAACCCGTCGCCGAAAAGATCGTCGACGTGGTCGATGCTCCGTTCGGGCGTCGGCCGTTCCGGGTGCACTACGACCCGACGCAGGACGGCGCCGATGTCGGCTTCGCCGTGCTCGATCGCCTCCGCGCCGAGATGCTGCACCGCGTCGGTCTTTCCGACCTGCTGAAGCCTGCGGCGAAGGGCTGATGGCAGGGTGGCGCGACAGGGTCGGGGCGCGGGAAGCGCTTCGGCCCTGTTGAAGGGGTAGGCGACGAGCCAGGCGGGCCGCCGCCCCCGAGCGAGCGGCAAGTGCCCATCTTCCGGCGGAACTCAGAACGCCTTGCCGACGCGGATCGAGAAGGATTGGCTCTGCTGGTCGCCGCCGAGACCCGACATGCCCTGATAGGCGAGACCGAACTGCGTACCGTCCGCCGCCCGCAAATCCAGCCCGAGGCCGAGGGTGAGGTAATCGCTGGCGAGCGGATCGATGACCACCGCATAGGGAAGTCCGTTGGCGAGGTCGGCATAGCCCAGCTCCGCCGCATCGCTCTGCGTAAAATTGTGCGCATATTCGACCCGGCCACGCGCGGTCAGCAGCCCCCATTGCGTCGGCATGGCGTATTCGGCGCGCAGGCCGAGGACGCCGGCGAGGGTCGAGAAGGTCTGCTCGCCATAGACGAGGTTGTAGACCCCGGCATCTGTCTCGGTGAACCCTTCGAGCTTCGACCAGGTCATCTCGACCCGGCCATAAGGCGAGACGAGCAACGTCTCGTGGCGCAGCTCATAGGCAGCCGTGATCGAGCCGAACAGCTGGTTGCCGTTCCGCGAACCCGCCGCCATGTCGCCGGTGTCGGTCACATAGCGGTCGCTGTCGAAGTCGAGATAGGCGTAGCCCAGCAGGCCGTCGATGAAGATGTTGCCGACGGGGTTATAGCTGGCATAGAGCGCCGAGCTGAAGGCCATGCCCTCCGTCTCCGTCCCGTTGGCGCCGATCTCGGCGGCGTAGCGGCCGAAGCCGAAGCCGATGCCCGCGATCAGTCCCGGCTGGACCTGGACATCGACGCCCGCGCTCAGGCCGATCAGGGTCTGGGAGATATCGAGCTCGTTCTTGTCGTTCGTGCCGAAGTTCACGAAGCCTCCCAGCCAGAAGGCGGGCGCGCCCTCGTCCTCGTCGGCGGGCTCGACACGGTTCTGCAAGGAGAGGCCGCCGCTGCCGGCAGAAGGCGCTGTCTCCCCGGCATAAGCGAGCGCATCGAAGGGATCCGTCGCCGAACGGCCGGCGGGCGGGCGGTCGCCGGCGAAATAACTGCGGATGCTCTCTTCCTCGACATCCGTCGCCGACGACGAAGACATGCCGAGGCGCACATTCATCGCGGAGCCCCGCCGGCTCGCCGCCGAATGCAGGCGCTCCAGCCGGTCGCCGAAATTGCGGATTTGCGCGGTCGCCATCTGCTGGGCGCCCTGCGCCTGCGCGTTCAGCAGGCCGATCACCTCGGGATCGCGCGACGGATCGGGGCGCGCCTTCACGACGACGCTGATGCTCGCGGGCGCCGAGACGCCCCATGAGTTGGACAGCGTGTAGGTGACGACGGCCGCGCCGGCGGCATTCGCCGCGGCGGTGAAGACGAGGGTGTAATTCCCGTTCTGGGAAACGATGGACGCCGTGCCGAACTCCGCCGGCGGGGGCGTGGCGATGGCGGCGCCGGTGAACGGTCCGCCGGTCGCTCCCTCGGTCAGCGCAACCCTCGCGCTGGTGCCGGCGAGCAACTGCATTTCGCGGTTCGGCGCCGTCGGCACAGGGGCGGTGACGGTCAGCGTCAGCTGAACCTCGCCCGTGAAGCCGCTGGAATCGGTGGCCGTCACCGTGAAGGTGAACCCTCCCGACGCGGACGGCGTTCCGGACAGGACACCTTCCGGGCTCAGCACCACCCCGGCGGGCAGGCTGCCGCTGGTGAGCGCGAAGCCATAGGGCGCCTTGCCGCCGGTGGCACTGAAGGGCACCGGGCCATAGCTCTCTCCGCCCGTCGAGAGGGGAAGCGAACTCGGCGTGACCGAAATATCAGGCGCGACGACCGTGACGCTCACCGTCGCCGGAGACGAAGTGCCGCCGGGATTGGTCGCGGTATAGGTGAAGCTGTCGGGTCCGGCATAGCCGGTCGCCGGCGTGTAGAGGATTGTCAATCCGCTGACCGCCGCGGTGCCGTGCGCCGGTGTGGACGCCACCGCCACACTGGTTGCCTCGCCGGTGATGGCAAGGGTGATTTCGTTGTCCGCCGAGCCGGCATCGACATCGGTGGAGACCGGACCGACCGTCGGCGCGGGAGCTATCACGGCGATGGAATAGTTCTGTGCCACCGCATTGCCCAGGCTGTCCGTGGCGGTCACGGTGAAGCTCGCTGTCTCCACGCTGGTCGGCGTGCCCGACAGCACCCCGCTGCCGGAATCGAGGTTCAGTCCAGCCGGCAGGGCCCCCGACGTGACGTCGTAGGTGTAAGGCGTTCTCCCGTCGCCGGCGATGAAGGTGGCGCCCGCATAGGACGTGCCGACGATGCCGCCCGCGAGCGCACCGGCCGCCGGCTGCAGGGTCAGCGTCACCGCCTGATAGGTGAAGCCGCCCATCTCGGTAGCGCTTCCCCCCGGCGCCGTCACCACCACATCGACCGCGCCGGCCACGTGCGGCGGGCTTTTAACGGTGAGCGAGGCATCGCTCGCCACCGACAGATCCGTGCCTTCCACACCACCGAAGGTGACCGAGGTCGCGCCGGCAAGGCCGCCGCCGGTGATCGTCACCGAGGTGCCGCCCGTCGACGGCCCCGTCGACGGGGTAAGCGTGCCGATCGTCGGCGCCGCCGGGGCGACGGCAATGCTGTAATCGGCCGAGCCGCTATTTCCCAGGTTGTCCGTGGCGGTCACGGTGAAGGTCGCCGTCTCCACGCTGGTCGGCGTGCCCGACAGCACCCCGGTGCCCGAAGCGAGGCTCAGCCCCGCAGGGAGGTCGCCCGGCGGGACGCTATAGGAATAGGGCGCCTGCCCGCCCGAGGCCGTGAAGGTGACGCCCGTATAGGACGTGCCGACGACGCCGCCCGCGACCGCCCCGGCCGCCGGCTGCAAGGTCAGCGTCACCGCCTGATAGGTGAAGCCGTCCTCCTCGGTAGCGCTTCCCCCCGGTGCTGTCACCGCGACATCCACTGCACCGGCCACGCGCGCCGGTGTTTTCACGGTGAGCGAGGCGTCGCTCGACACCACGAGGTCCGTACCCGCCGCGCCACCGAAGGTGACGGCGGTCGCGCCGGAGAGTCCCGCGCCGGTGATCGTGACCGAGGTGCCGCCCGTCGTCGGACCTGCGGAGGGCGTAATCGCGCTGATCGTCGGGGCGGGCGCAGCCACGACCAGAGTGTAATCCGCCTCCCCGGCAGCCCCGTCGTCGTCGGTGGCCGTGATGGTGAAGTCGAATTCGCCCGACTGGGTCGGCGTCCCCGACAGCTCGCCGTCGTCCTCGTCGAAGGACAGTCCCGTCGGCAAGGTGCCGGTCAACGCATAGCCATAAGGCGCCTGCCCACCGGACGCGGTGAATGTCTGCGAGTAGGCCACGCCCCGCGTGCCGTTGAAAGTCGATCCGGAAGCGGGCGCGAGCGATATGTCGGCCGCCGGCCCCTCGCAGGTCATTTGCAGCGAAGCGGTGTTGTTGCTCCCCCCGCTGTTCTTGACCAGTACGACAATCTCCAGGCCGGTGATCGAGGGCGGCGAGAAGGTTATGCTCTCCGTCACGTTAAAGTTTGCCGTCAGATTATTATATTCCCGCAGGTTGACGACAACAGCCGCGAAGTTTGTCGAGCCACCGGTTCCCGTCGACGATGTCGTATAGGTTACTTTTTCACCGTCATTGAAGGGGCCATAATTATAGATCTGATCATCCGTCCCGAAGGTCCTCCCGGCACTCCATGCGGTGTTCACCGCGCTGCAGGCCGATGACAGCGCCTGCGCCTGGGCGCGTTCCGTGGTTGCGACGTTGCCGAGCATGAAGGCCGCGACGAAAAGGGTGGCGCGCCACAGATTGAGAACAACGGCCCTCACCGCTGCCATCCCGCAGCGAATGCCCCCATGCCCGGCAGAGCCGGCGGCAGGTCCACACTGCTCCGCAGGACGCCCGCGAAGCGGACGCTTTTGTCGATGTCGAGCGTGTCGGCATCGAAGATACGCCGATCCGTCCATGTGTACGGTATCGCAACATGGAGGGCGAACAGGTCGAGCGAGGGAGCGGGGATGCCGTTGTAATATTCGACGATATCCCCGGCGTGCTCCATCATCTGGCCGATCATTTCCGAAGCGACGAATATGACGATCCCGCCGACACCGCCGGTCAATATACCGAACAACGTGCCGACGCCGACGGCGACATAGCTGGCGATCTTGCCCTTCTCCCTGTACTCGGGCGCCACCTCCATCCAGTTCCGCACCAGCACTTCCTGCTTGTTGCCGAAGGAGATGTAGCCGTCGCCATTCGGCTCCTTCTCGATGCAGAGCCTGTAGGTGCAGGAATATTCGGCATAGGCGGTGAACTCACCTTCCCGGCCGATCTGGCAATGCGTCCGGCAGGACAGGACGTCACCCCGCAGGCCCACCTCCATCAAAGTCAACAGAGGCTGGAATTGCGAGCCCCCGACGGTGACGCGCGTATCGAGCGCACGCGGCTCCTTCAGCCGGATTTCCGAGTGATCCTCGGAGACGAAGAAATCGCCGATCCTGGCGCCGGGGAAGGCGCGCGGCAGCGAAGGCCGGATGATGGCGTCGAGAAAAATCTGCCTGGAGATCAGGATCGCCGAGGTCGCATTGGCCGGGACGGCGTCGGGAGCCACATTGTGATCCAGATGTCCGGGGTCGCGTCCGTCTACCATGGACAGGATCGCCACGAGGCAGTCCTCGATTTCCGGCGCGTCGTGATAGGCGAAACTGACCGCCGTCGGCTTCAGCCAGGAATCGGACGCGGCGTAGCCGGCATCCACGACGTCGACCCGCGCGAACACATGGGCGAGCGCTTCGGGATGAGCGTCCAGCCACAGGCGCAGGGCGACCAGCACGATATTGGCGAGATCGCCTTCCTTCTCGCCGAGGCGCAGCGAATCGATGAAGGCGATTTTCTCGGCCTCGGTGACGCGCAGCTCCAGATGAGACGCAATAGGCCCGAAGACATTCGAGTAATTGAGCGTGGAAAGCCGCACCGTCAGGCGGGCAATGCCGGAAAACGGCCGAATGTCGGCCCCCTGCCGGACGACGCCGTTCTCCAGCCGCAGTTCCGCATTGAGCAGACTGCCCGATCCTCCGGGAACGATGCTCCAGCCCGCGAGCGTGGCGGAGACGTCCATCCCCTTCATGACCATGGTCATCTGCTCGGGCGCAAGCGCACGGATCTGGGCGTTTATCTCGGGCAGCCGGACGGCGTAGACGACGTCCCATCCATAGGTCGAAGCCGTCATGTGTCGCTTCCCGCGCTCCGCGCCTCAAGGCCGAGCACGAAGGCGCCGTTGAGCCCGGCGCAGACCAGTTTCGATTCCGACGCCCCCGGCCAGGTCGTATGCCGGATGCAGTTGCTGCCGAAGTTCACCAGCGAGGGGATCTTCGCGCCGTCCTGCTGATAGGCGCCCAGCGAGGCGAGGTTCGTGCCCTGGCCGTAAAGGCCGCCGATGAGCTGTCCGCCCATGAAGGCGAGGAACGTGCGGTCGAACCGGCTCGGCACCTCGCCGACAGGCACGCCCTTGGCAGCCCCCTGCCCCGCCGCAACCTCGCCCTTCAGCCCCGTCTCCGCGCTGAGTTCGCCGGCCGTGAGAACCTTGCCCGTCGCCTGGAACTCGCCGCGCAGTGCCGCCGCCTCGCCGGACTGAAGGGCACGCCCCATGCCGCTCTCGGCGACCTGGACGAGTTCCCTCTCCGTCACGGTGGTCGCTTCCTTCGCGAGCACCTGCGCGCCTTCGCCCTCAATCACGGTGGCACCGCGGAACAGGCTTTTGGCCCCGCCCGCCACCTTGCCGACGACACGGCCCCAGGGAATGACGGCGATCGCCAGGGTCACGCCCATATTGATGGCGAAGCTCTTCCAGCCCTCGCCCGTCACCTTCTTCGGGTCCGGAACGACGTTGAGATGGCGGATGATCTCGCCCGAGGTCTTGAGAGCGAACTTCTTCGCGTCGTCCACGCCGAGAATGTTGGCGTGGCGCATCACCAGTTCGACCGACAGGACGTCGTCGCGGCCAAACGGGAAGGTCAGGCTCTCGAAGCTGGTCTTGAGCATATGCTTGTCGACCTCGATCGAGAAATTGCCGGCCTTGATGGTGCCGATCTCGACCGATCGGAGCTGGTCGTAGTAATGCTGTTCGAGTTCAAGCGGGATATGCAGGTCGACGAGGTTGGTAATCTTCGTCCCTTCGCGGTTAAGCCCGAAATCCGTGCTCTTGAGATCGCCGGTAAACATACCGGCGATGTAGGGCATGATGAATTTCTCGACGAAGAGCCGGGGCGAGATCAGGAAGGCCGAATTCACCCCGGCATTGCTCGGGATCGAGTCCACCGAGACCGCGGCCGTCGCGCCGGCCGGGTTTCTTCCCTCCGTCATCGCCAGCACCGCGAAGATGCTGTCCTTCGCCGAGGTCTTCTGGTCGGCATCGAGTATGTCGGCCACCGCGTATCCCACGCGCGTCGGCTTGATCCACTTGAAGTCGCCGACATCCTCCTGTTCGGCGATATCGACGGAAAGAAACACGAAATCGAATATTTCCGGATTCTTCTCCAGCCACGTCTTGAGAGCGCTCCCAAGGAACATGGAGGCGAAGGCGGCATCCTCCTTGGCGAGCCCGGTCGCTTCGAGGCCGCGAATGTCGCGCACGGAAACGCCGACGTCGAAATCTGACGCCTTGCCGCTGGCGGAGGCGTTCTTGCCGAGCGTGTCCTGCGAGGCGCTCGTCACCGCCGGTCCGCCGACGACGATCTTGAGATCGGCCAGCAGCCCCTTGCCGGGGTCGTCAGGCGCCGTGTGGAAGCCGAGCAGGACCTCGACCTTTGCGACGAGGTCGGCGAGTTTTACGGTGACGCCGAACAGTTTGAACGTCACCTCGCCCTCAGTGAACGGCATCTCGAGGAAGATGCGGTTGCCGGAGCCTCCCGTCGTCAGCCGCCATGCGCCGAATTTGCCCTTGATGGAGACATAGCGGTCGTCATGTTCGATGATCAGCGCGTCGGCAAGGTCACCCTTCGGATCGAAATGCTTCTTCAAAGCTTCATTTATAATAGGAAAACGCACGGCATAGACGGTGTCCCAGCCATGGGTATCGGCAAAACCTGAGTTATCGGGATAAAGGCAGGTGGTGAAATTGTCCGCACTCATTTCCTACCCCACGTGATCTTTGAATGACACTGAGACGCCAAGTATCAGCCCGCCGTTTATGCCTGCGCGCTTGAGCACGACGGAGGGACGCGAGGCCTCGCTGTCGAACTGCGTCATGAACGGAAAATGCAGGGCGCCGAACAGGCGGGCAGCGCTTTGCCCGGCCACTCTTTCCTCGCTTTGTCCGGGATCGTCCCCGAGGAAATCCTGCTTGCCCGAGCGCGCCTTGTCGGCGGCCGACTTGGAGCGCAGGACGAAGTTGGGAACCGCAAGACCGACCGCAAGTCCGATCAGATAGACACCCACAGCTCCGCCCAGCACCCATTTGGGCACCGGCTGCCGCGTGATGATCAGCTTGAGGGCGGAAAGCGTGCCACCGGGCTCCCGGCCGACCGCCTCGCCGAAATCACGAAGCAGGCCCTCCTTGATCGGGACGCTGTCGACGATCCTCCAGGGCAGAAGTTCACGCCCCTGGGTTTGCAGGCGCACAGAACTGCGCACCCACGGGGAATTCGAAAGCAGGCCCGACCCAGCCTCGGACCGCCCGCTTTGCTCGAACGTATAATTCACGAAGGCCGGCGAGCTTTCGACCAGCCTTATATAGTCGCCATCGCCTATAAGTCCGTTCTTTCGGGCGTTATTTATGAATAATATAAGGTCCCGATACACCAATTTGATATTGGCATTGTCTATGAGATTTTTTTCAGTATTTCCATGCTTAATGAGCGATGCCAGACTCTCTATATCCTGCACTTCAGCCAGCGGATCGCGAACGGCCTCATTCAATTTCACATTGTTCAGCCAGTTTTGCAGGAGCTCTGGGGCTCCGGCACCGTCTGTGCCCGCGGCCTTCTCACGAACCAGCGGACCGACGACGTCCCGGAACTTCTTGAAATTGCCGCCATAGGCACGGGTGGCGTAGTATATGAACGTTGCGAGGTTGTTCAGATCAGCGTCGGCTTCCCCGCCCTCGATCGGGCGATCCGACGGAAGCATTTCCCTGGCGACTTTGATCGCTATCTTCTTGGTATTTCCGTAATTTCTTGGGGCATCGAGCGGCGACGCCTCGCTGAGCTGCTCGTTGACGCTTTCGATCGGGTTGTCCCTCGATGTAAGAGCGACGTTCTCCTCACTTGGATTGACGATCAAATTCTCCTGGCTCTGATGTTCGGAGACATTTTGCATTTCCTCCCTCAAGTCGGAGGACTTCATCTTCGGATGGGCGGTCACTGCGCTATCGAGCTCAGGCTTCAGCTCGAACACCCCGCGATAGGCGGAATCGAACGCTATGGGCTCGCCGCCTTCGCGCGCGATCCGCGGGGAAACGACGATCCGCCGTCCCCCGCCGATATTCACCGCGACGGCCCTGTTCTCGCGTTCGGCCTGATAGATCGCCGCCGCGCAATCCATGGCATAGGCGTCGATCTTCTTTTCCGGGATGGAGGTCACGTGAGCGTAGGAACGCTCGAAGACGAAGGCGAGCACCTCAAGCGCGATACTCAGCACCACCTGCGCGCCGATCATCGCGGCTCCGGAGCCTTCCGTATCGCTGGGCGCGGCGGTGAGGATGGTATCTTCCTCCGGCGCACCGATCGGGGCGAGGTCAATCGAGCCGTCCTCCAGCGCGACGAGCCCCAGTTCGTGGCGCATCCGCAGGACGAGTTCGTTGCCGTGCCCGATGTCCACCCGGGCGTCGAGCAATTCGACGACGATGGAATCGTCCCCGAAGGAAAAGCGCAGGCTCTGCTTGGGAATGGTGAGCGGAAAGGTTCTTCCCTGCGAATTCGCCAGGCCTTCCCTCGTCACGAACTCCGCAAGGCCCGTTTCCGCGTTGATCCGGTAGAAAGCCTCGACCTTCTTCCCGTTCGAGATGCTGCCCGACATGCGGTCATAGGCGAAATCGGCGAAACCCGTATCGCTCAGGCTGTCGTTCAGCACCTTGTAGTAGGTATCGCTTGCAAGCACCCTGGGGTTGATGATGACGGCGGCGTTGACGTCCGCATCCAGGGGCATCGCGCGTATGTCGACGTCTTCGGTCAAGCCTGCCGTGAGACCGTCGACGCGGCCCAATACCGCCAGAAAGCCATCTGTCGGCGGATTACCTTCAAGATTGACCGTCGTGAAAGCCACCGCCTTCGGCGTCAGCCAGGGAAGGTTCACTTCCTCCCTGTAGTCCTTCGCGTAAATGCCCGTTATCCAGTCCGTCAGACCGGCGGCTTCCATATCGCCTTCAAAAATCTCGGCCAGAGCTTCGCGAACGCGCGAAATGGCGAGGGTGGATCCGGAATATGGATCGGTGCCGTCTGCAGCTTTTACGGCCGGGTCGCTGGCGACCACGACCGATTGCGCCTCAACCGCGAGATGCTGCAATCCAGTCGCGGAAGACAGGAAGAGCGCCGCCGTGATCCTGACCGTAATGGTCAAACCCTGCAGCGTGGAGAGGCCGGAACCGGAAACCTTGGCGGCGGTGATGGTCACCTCGAAGTCCAGCGACTTCTTCGCCGCACCGGGGACGATACGGATCGCGCCGATCTTTCCGCTGAGCGCTACCCTGATGCTGGAGTTGCTCCCCGGAATGGAGACGCTGACGTTGCCACCGCCGGCTCCTTTGGCCCAAGGCTGCCGTGCTGCGAGGTCCACGTTCAGCGACGCATATTTGACGAGATAGGCGATGTCCCACGTGCCGATCGCGTTCATCGGCGGCGCGGTGCCCCCGAAGGTGCATTGCTGCGCGTAAACCGTCATGCCCTCTCCCCACCGGCCGTCGGCATCGACCGTGAGGCATCTCGCTCAGCCATCGCGGGTTGCGCACCAACACTGAAAAATGGCGCGCTATGCGGGAACATGACAAGGAGGCATATGTTACGAGTTGTAATGACTCGTCACGTCACGCCACAAAAACCGTGCCTTTCACGCAACGGTTGTCGGAAATACGTATTACACAACAGTTTTAAGTTAAATGAGATACGCGGAGCGACGAAGCGGCGCGGAGGCTCACAGAATTGCCAGGGGACCTTGCGAAGGGGCGGCGCACAGAGTGAGGCCGCCTGTACGGTCTCCCTCTCGCCGACATCACCTGGAAGTTGATGCACCGCTCGTCCGACCGGGAACGGGCGCGAGCCTCCGGCGCGAAACGACACGATTTACGTGAAGACCGAGCCCAGCACGGATTTGGCGGCGTTCGGAGGAGTCTCAATCTTCCACTCGATTGTTCGCAATGTAGGTAACGAGCTGAAATTTCTCATGTAAAAATTTCACGCTCAAAGACTACCGAGCCTCTGCCGCCGCTTGAAGCGCATGTGTTGCTGATGGCGGCCAGCTATCAGGCGAACTTCTTGTAGCGGCCGAAAGCTACCTGACAGTGGTGAATGTAGTAGGCGCAAATGCCTCCGGTTAACGAATGAGTTCAACGGCGTGGGGTGGATGCTCTGACATTCATATTCGAATGATGCGGCGGTCGGATTGTGGCCGGCCTGTTCCTCAGAATGAAGATGACGAAATTTTCGAAATCGTCGGCCGACACGATGGTCATCGGGATCGACGGGACAGTTTTTCAGGTACTTGTCTCGTCAGATGTACATCAGGAGGTCGTGACTCGCGCCGTTGAGGGGAATACGAGCCGATCTATCCGGTGCCGGGATGCGAACGCCGTCGAGTAACGAATATGGGTCCTCATCTTCGGCAATAGCACGAACCTCGATCTGGTATACCCCTTCGCCCAGCCTCACCGTCGCTTTGAATCCCGGCCACGCCGCTGGGATGCAGGGAGCGACGACAAGGAAATCACCCTTCCGCCGGATGCCGAGAATGCCCTCGATGCCGGCCCGATGCATCCAGCCAGCGGAGCCGGTGTACCAGGTCCAGCCGCCGCGCCCGACATGGGGGGCGACGGAGTAGATATCGGCGGCGACCACGTAGGGCTCGACCTTGTAGCGCTCGGCCTCGTCGGGCGTGCGCGCATGGTTGATCGGATTGAGCAGGGCGAAGAGATGATGCGCCTTGTCTCCCGCACCCAGCTTGGCGAAGGCGAGAACCGCCCACATGGCAGCATGGCTGTATTGCCCGCCATTCTCGCGCAGGCCCGGCGGGTAGCCCTTGATGTAGCCGGGCTCGAGCGGCGTCCGGTCGAAGGGCGGGGTGAACAGCAGGGCGAGTTGCTCCTCGGTGCGGATCAGATGGCGCTCTAGCGAGGCCATCGCGGTGGCAGCACGCAGTGGATCGGCGGCGCCCGACAGCACCGCCCAGGATTGCGCGATGGAATCGATGCGGCACTCGCCGCTATCCTTCGAACCGAGCCAGGTGCCGTCGTCGAAGGTCGCGCGCCGATACCATTCCCCGTCCCAGGCCGAGCGCTCCAGCGCCCGCCGCACCGACGCCGCATGCGCGCGCCAGCGCCGGGCGCACCCGGGATCGCGCGCTTCCGCCAGCGGTGCGAACAACTCGATGGTGCGGATCAGAAGCCAGCCGAGCCAGACGCTCTCGCCCTTGCCGCCCTCGCCGACGCGGTTCATGCCGTCGTTCCAGTCGCCGGTGCCCATCAGCGGCAGGCCAAGCTCGCCGGTGAGGGAAAGCGCATGGTCGAGACCGCGGGCGCAGTGCTCGAATAGCGAGGCGGTCTCGTCCGCCGGCATCGGCTGGAAGAAATGCTCGTGCTCCTCCGGTAGCAGTTGCGGTCCGTCGAGATAGGGCACGGGCTCGTCGAGGATCGTGGCGTCGCCCGAGCTGTCGATATAGGTGGCAGTGGCGAAGGCGAGCCATACATGATCGTCCGAGATACGGGTGCGCACGCCCTGGCCCGATTGCGGCAGCCACCAGTGCTGGACGTCGCCCTCGACGAATTGTCGCCCTGCGGCGCGCACTATATGGCCGCGCGTCTCCGCCGGCAGCGCCAGCGTCAGCGCCATGCCGTCCTGCAACTGGTCGCGGAAACCATAGGCGCCGCTCGCCTGATAGAAAGCCGAGCGTGCGGTGATGCGGCAGGCGAGCGTCTGGTAGAGCAGCCAGCCATTCAGCATGATGTCCATCGCCCGGTCCGGCGTCTTCACCTGGACGGTGCCGAGCACCGCGTTCCAATGGGCCGTCACGGCGGCAAGGACGGCATCGAGGTCGGCCTGACGATAGCGGGCGATCAGCGCCCGCACCTCCTCCACCGACCCGCACTGGCCGATGAACGAGACGACCTCGATTGTCTCGCCGATGCCGAGCTCGACCACCGTCTGCAAGGCGGCGCACGGATCGAGGCCCGCGCCGGTCACCCCGGACAACGGCGCATTGCCCGCAAGGCCGAGAGGTGATGCAGGTCCGCCATCGCGGCTGAAGAATTCGGTGCGGTCCGCGGTCCACGCTGTCTGCCGCCCGGCAAGATCGGCGAAGGCGACGCGGGAGCCGAACGTGGCGCTCCAGCGATTGCGCGCCAGCATCGCGCCGTTCCTCTCATCGATCTCCGTGGTGATGAAGGGAGCGGAGGCTCCGCGCGAGGTGCCGAGCACCCATTCCGTATAGGCGGTAACGGAGAGCTTGCGCGGCCGGCCCGACAGGTTGGTGAGCTTCAATCGGGAAATCTTGATCGGATCGCCGAGCGGCACGAAGTGCAGCAGGTCGAGCGCGATGCCGTTCGCCTCATGCTCGAAGCGGCTGTAGCCGAAGCCGTGCCGCGCGACATAGATGCCCTCGTCGCGGATCGGCTGCGCGGTCGGGCTCCACAGATCGCCGCTCACCTCGTCGCTGATATAGATCGCCTCGCCCACGGGGTCGACGACGGCGTCGTTGGTCCATTGCGTGAGCTGGTTCTCGCGGCTGTTCTCCGCCCAGCTGTAACCGCTGCCCTCCGCGGATATCTGGAAGCCGAAGCCGGCATTGGCCACGACATTGATCCAAGGCGCGGGCGTAACCTGGTCCGGCCCTAGGATGGTCACATATTCCCGCCCATCGTTGTCGAAGCCGCCCAGACCATTGAAGAATTCGAGCGCAGGTGGCTCGTGCCGCGGCACGGGACCGTGCATCGAGGTCAAGGCGCGCGCCCGACGCCGGGCGCGCGGGGAATTCGACGGCTGGCCCAGGCGGGCGAGATGGGCAGCGATGGTGCCGCGCCGCGCCGAAAGGACGATGCGGGCGACCGAGCGCAGAAGCGCACGCGACTCCACACTCATGAGATCAGCACGCAGCACATAGACGGAACCCTGCGCCGGTTCCTTGTCGAGCAGCGGACGCGACGCGTTGATCCGAACCGCCGCCTCGATGGCGATCTGCAGGTCCTGCACATAGGAGGAGGCGCGCTCGTTGACGATGACCAGATCAACCGCGAGACGCTTCATGCGCCAATATTCATGCGCGCGCAGCAATTGGCGCACCTGCGCCATATCCTCTACATCGTCGATCCGCAGCAGCACGATCGGCAGGTCGCCGGAGATGGAATGCTGCCAGAGGCCGGACTGCGGGCCGGCACCGCGCATGATCGCCTCGGAGGGCGACCTGAAGCGCCGGTCGGCATAGAGCAGCGGCGCGGCGAGCCGCTGGAAGTCGGCGGCTTCCTCCACATCCACGGCGAGGTGTCGAAGCTGGACCTGTGCCTGTGTCCACGCCAGGGTCTTGGCCCGGTCGAACGCGTTGCGGTCGTGATGGGTATCGATCAGATCGAGCAGCTCCGCCCGCGAGGACGCGACGACGGTCCAGAAGGCGACACGCGCGACCTTGCCCGGCGCGATGCGCACGCTCTGGCGCAGCGAGAAGACCGGGTCCAGCACCGTGCCCACGGTGTTCGAGAGCGGCCGGCCGCCCGCCGTGGCCTGGGCCCTGCCGACGCTGCGCCCGCGGCCGATGAAGCGGGCGCGGTCGGTCTCGTATTGCGGATTGGCGGCGACCTCGCCTTCCACCACCGCGAAATGCGCCGCCCATATCTGCGGCTCGCCCGGCGCCCGAATCCGCCGCGTGGCAACAAGGGCACCGAACTCGGGCAGATGCTCGGTCTCGACGAACATCTTGGCGAAGGTCGGGTGGGCATTGTCGGCGGCCGGCGTGGTCAGGACAAGCTCGGCATAGGAGGTCAGCTCGATCTCGCGGGTCCGCCGGCCGCTATTTGTCAGCGAGACGCGCCGAACCTCGCCATTGTGCTCACCGGAGACGATGACATCCATCGCCGTGGTCAGGCCGACATCGTGACGGATGAACTCGGCATGGTCCTCGCCGAACACCACGTCGCTTTCACCTGCAGCGTCAGCCATCGGCTGCGTAGTGACGGACCAGACTCTGCCGCCCCTCATATCGCGCAGGAAGATGAAGGAGCCCCAGTCGTCGCGCGTGGCGTCCTCGCGCCAGCGCGTGACCGCGATGTCGCCCCAGCGGCTGTAGCCGCTGCCGGCCGCGGTCATCATGACGGCGTAGCTACCATTGGAGAGCAGATGCGTAATCGGCGCCCCGGGAGCGGGCGCGGTCAGGCGGCGCACCATCGCCCCCTCGCTGCGGGCCTCGACGGCCGCGGCCCGAACCTCCTCGGCGCGGGGACGGGCCACGACCACGTCGCGCGGCGAGCGTTCCTGAAGCAGCAGTTCGCTCGCCCGGATCATCGGCTCGCGATGGAAGCGGGCACGCATCTCGCCGCCCAGCAGCGTGTTGGCGATGGCGACGATGGTCATGCCCTGGTGATGGGCCATGAAGCTGCGGACGATGGCGACGTCCTCGTCTTCCGGAAGCCGCGAACGGGTGAAGTCGAGCGCTTCGTAGAAGCCGTAGCGGCCCTGCGCGCCCAGTTCGGCGAGACGGGCATAGTTCTGCCGTGCGCGCTCGGGATTCACCATGCTGGCGAGGCCGGTGGCATAGGGCGCCACGACGACGCTCTCAGAGAGGCCGCGCTTGAGGCCGAGGCCGGGCACGCCGAAATTGGCATATTGGTAGGTGAACTCGATGTCGCGCGCATTGTAGGCGGACTCGGACATGCCCCACGGCACGCCCAGGGACCGCGCATAGGATTGCTGGCGCTCGACCACGAGGCGGTTGGTCTGTTCGAGCACGCTGCCGGCCGGCGCCCGCATCACCAGCGACGGCATGAGGTACTCGAACATCGATCCCGACCACGAGATCAGCGCCGAGCCATTGCCGAGCGGCGTCGCAAGCCGGCCGAGCCGGAACCAGTGGCGGGTCGGCGCATCGCCCTTGGCGATGGCGAACAGGCTGGCGAGCCGCGCTTCGGACGCCAGAAGGTCGTAGCAGCTCGGGTCGAGGCCGTTCTCGGTGAGCGAATAGCCGATGGAAAGCAGCTTCCGCTCGGGATCGAGCAGGAAGGCGAAGTCCATCTCCATCGCCATGGTCCGCGCCGTGTCGGCCAGCGCGGTCAGGCGGTCCCGCGTGGCGACCGGCGCGGCCAGAAGCTGGAGGCGGTCGCGCTCATGTTCGCTCACCGCCCTGCCAAGCACCTCGACCCAATAGGCGATGTCGGTGGAACCCTCGTCGCCCGTCGCGGGATTGATTTCCTTCGCGATCCTCGCGGCCTTGTCGGCGAGCCGCTTGAGCGCCGGGGCCGTCGCTTCCAATGCCTGCACGCCGTTCAGCTGAGCTTCGATCTCGTCCAGGGCCGCCGCCAGCGCCAGTCCCTGCGGGCTGCTTGCGCTGGGCAGGGCCGTCATCGCCTCGCGCGCCAGGGCGAGAGCGTCCTGAATGCCCGCGCGCGCGCTCACGCCGACGGGGGCATCCGTCCACTCCTCGCAGGCATTGGCCAGCGCAATGAGATGGCCGGCGAGATTGCCGCTGTCGACCGACGAGACATAGTCGGGCGGCAATGATGCGAGGTTCTCTGTCCCGTACCAATTGAAGAAGTGCCCACGGTAGCGGGGCAGCCTTTTCAAGGTGGCGAACGTCGCTTCCAGCCGCTCGATGGTCTCGATCGTGCCGGTCCAGCCGAAGTCGCGGGCGGCGACGGCCGACAGTAGGTAAAGCCCGATATTGGTCGGCGAGGTCCGGCGCGCGACGACCGGCTTGGGGACTTCCTGGAAATTGTCCGGCGGCAGCATGTTGTCGGCCGGGGTGACGAAGGTCTCGAAGAAGCGCCAGGTGCGCCGGGCGATCAGGCGCAGGTCGCGAGCTTCGGTATCCCCAATCGCCAGACGCAATGGCATGGTTGGCGAGCGGCTCGCGCCTAGCGCGATGAGGGGCGCACCAAGCCAGAGTAAGGCAAGGGGAAGGACGAGCGGCCACGAGGACGGCGCCAAAGCGAGGGCACCCACCGCGAGAACGAGGGCGAGCACGATGCCACCGGCCATCTGCCGATAGAAGCCGAGGACATCCAGTCGCGGGCCAGCCGAGGACTTGGCGGCTGTCGTCCATTCCAGGAGATGCCGGCGCGTCACGAACAGCCGCAGCAATGTGCGGATCGCGGCATCGCCCGCCCGCCATGCCTGATCGGCGAGAAAGGTGAGTGACAGCAATGTCTGGGAAGCGGCGAGCCGCACATCGGCCAGCAACTGCACGAGGTGGCTGCGTATGCGTATGTCGGGGTGGCGCGGAAGCAAGGCGAACAGGACCGGCAGGAAGGCGTGAACTGCGAGGGTGGAAATGACCAGAAGCGTGCCGATCAGTGCCGCCGGCATGGTGAACAGCCAGCACGCGCCCAGCGCGAGCAAGGTGCTCGGGCCCAGCGCGGAGCGTCGCAGATTGTCGAGCATCTTCCCGCGGCCAACCGGTGTAAGCCCACGCCGCGCCGACCCCTTACTGACAATCCACGGAAGCAACTGCCAGTCGCCGCGCATCCACCGGTGCTGGCGCTTGGCGACGACGTCGTAGCGCGCGGGGAATTCCTCGACCACCTCGACATCCGAGGCGAGCCCGGCGCGGGCGAACACACCCTCGAACAGATCGTGGCTGAGCAGCGCATTTTCCGGGATACGCCCAGCCATAGCGGCCTCGAAGGCATCGATGTCATAAATGCCCTTGCCGGTGTAGGAACCCTCGCCGAACAGGTCCTGATAGACATCGGAAACTGCCGCTGCGTAAGGGTCCATGCCGCCGCCGCCGGAAATCACTCGCTGGTAGAACGAACCCTCGCGGCCAATCGGCAGCGAAGGCGTGACCCGCGGCTGGAGGATGCCGTAGCCGCCAACCACTCGTTGCTCGGCGGCGCTGAATTTCGGCCGGTTGAGCGGATGCGCCATCTTGCCGACCAACCGCAGCGCGGCATCGCGCGGCAGGCGCGTGTCGGCATCGAGCGTGATGACGTAGCGCACATCCGCCGGGACCTGCGGGGGGCGCCCGCCAACGGCCATGAAGGAGGTGTCGTCCGCTCCGCGCAGCAGGCGGTTGAGCTCATGCAGCTTGCCGCGCTTGCGCTCCCACCCCATCCATTTGCCTTCGCCCGGATTGAACCGGCGATGGCGGTGCAGCAGGAGGAAGCGGTCGCCGGCCGGGCCGGGGCCATAGCGCAGGTTCAGTTGCTCGATCCCCTGCGCGGCGAGCTCCAACAGCGGCGCGTCGCCCGGCAGGGTCTCGCAATCGGCGTCGATGCCGTCCGACAGCAGGGCGAAGGTGAGATCGCCGCCGGCGCCGGAGAGGAAATGGACCTCGAGCCTTTCGACCTGTTCCTGAAGATCGGCCCCGCTGGTGAGTAGCGTCGGCACGGCGACAAGGGTACGCAGGGAGCTCGGGACGCCGCCCGCGAGTTCGAGGCCGGGCAGGATGGTGGCGCCGAACATCCATGCCACGCCTCGGTTCACCAGGGCGCTCGCCACCTCACTCGCCGGGATAAAGCCGGCGAGAGCGAACAGCGTGAGCCAACCGCTTGAGAGGCCGGCCGCGCAGAGCGCCCAGGACGCCAGCGCGACAAGGCCGAAGGTTACGACGAGGATAGTACCGATATAACCGCCGATGCCGAGGCGTATGCTGAGTCGGCTGAGGTGGAGTCGGACCGGCGGACGGAACTGGATCGTGCGCTCGAACACGCTCCGCCCAGTGCCGATGAGATAATAGCCGGGATCGCCCGCCGGCTCGGCCGCCTGGGAAGCCGCGGACGCCGCCGCCTGCAGCGCTGCCCCTGCGATGTCGAGCTCGGACGCCGGGGAGCCGCGGGCAAGTTGCTCGATGGCGCTGCGGTAGAGGTTGCGTGTGGCGAAATCCATCGTGGCGAAGGCACTGCCCGCCCGCAGTCGATCATCAATCAGGCTGACGTTCTCAAAGAGATCGGCCCAGTCGATGTCGGAGATCAGCCGCATGCTGGTGATGACGTTTCGCACACTGACGTTGGAAGCGCCGAGTCGTTGTTGGGCGTGCTGGACCACGCTCTCGGCGGAAGCGCCTTGGGCTCGCAGCCGTGTTTCCAGCCATCCGAGCGCCGGCATTATCCGGGGGTCCTGATCCCGGAGCCGCTTGGCCAGTTGTGCGGCGAAAACCTCGTCCAGCGGCTCGGGCGAGCGGAGCAGGATGTCCGCGTCGAGCGCGGCACGCGCCTCATCCGAGGCGAGAAGCCGGTCGGCCAGCAGATCAGCTTCCCGACGCCACTGACGTCCGGCGGTGATCTGGTCGGCCAGCCGGCGCAGGTTCTCGATGAGTACGATGCGCAGCGTGATCGCCACCGCCCACAGCTCGCCGATGGTCAGCGGCTCGACCTGCTGATAGGCCGCGATGAAGCGGCGCAACATCTCGGGATCGAAATGGCTATCGGTGTGGGCGATATAAGCCCAGGCGAGGCCTAGAACCCTAGGATAGCCGGCGAACGGTCCGCTGGCGAGCTTCGGCAATTGCCGGTAATAGCCGGGCGGCAGGTCGTCGCGGATCTCGCGAATCTGTTCCTCGATAAGGTGATAATTGTCGAGCAGCCATTCGGCGGCCGGCACCACGGCGCGTCCAGCTTCCGCATCAACGGCCGTCGCCCGATAGGCCGCGAGCAGCACGCCGGCGTTGTTTTTCAGGCGGGCATGGAGAGAGGGGACGGATGGCGGGCGCGCGGTAACCGTTTGAGCCGCGGCCAGGCTTCGGGCATGCTGCTCCAGTCGCTCGGCGCCAAAGAGTTCCTCGCGGATGGGGGAGGTATCATTCCACACCGAGCCCTGCCAAGCGCGGCCCCGCGTTAGTGAAAGCTGCGATCCGTAGCGACGAAGATCAGTGATCGGATTCATGGATGCCTTCCGGACCGGGGTGGGGCGAGAGGCATGTGAACGGCGTTCCAAGCCAGATGCCGTTTCTCCGGCGTGCCTAACCGCGCGCGCCCCTGGCATGGAGCGGGGGGATCGAGGGCCGGTCCGGCCCTGTGGGCTGGGGTGCGTTCCATGCCGACCGGCGACGCCATTCGGCGGCTGCCGGCAGATCGCCCGCTACATCGACGTGCGCGGCGCCGTTACAGCTCGATGGCAAGCGCTTCTCGGAAAAACGAAGCCGCAGCCACCGGCCGTCGGCGGTCTGCAGCTTAAGGTCCGCGCGGCCGAATAATTCCCTGAGCACGGAAGCCGGCAGGCGGATTTCGCCGCAACTCGTCACCTGGCCGCCATTTGAGAGATACCCGTCGAAATCATACTGCGTCCGTGCGACCGCCGCGTTCCCGTACACGAGACGGCCGGTGCCACGAAGTCCGCCGAGATAGTCCATGCCCGATGTGTCCCTGGGTTAGACGCAAGATCCCGTTCTCAGGTCGGCGTCCAGCGCCTTCGCCAGTTCGTCGGGATTGACCGTAAAAACCTGGATGGAGCCGGCGGCGGCGATCGCGGGTGTGTGCAGCATCGTCGCGGAACGCCGATAGGCCAGAAAGGTGATGTCGGGGATATCTTCCTCATCGATCACCACCCGATAGGTCCCGGCAGGCTGCGAACGGTCGATCGTGCTCAGCTTGAACGGATGCCTGAACGTGACCGTCGTTTCCCGAGTACGCATGCCCATGGCTCAACCCTTCTTCTTAGGTGATCCAATGGACACCGGCGTCCCCTTGACGAGGGTAGGTGCCGCCACAGGCTCCTTGATCTTCTTCGGCTTCTTGGCTTCGCGATTGCCGCGTAACTGACCCTTGGCCATGGTTCGATCCTTATCTTTGCGTCGGCGGCGTCGCCGGTGAAATAAAAGCCCCGCGTCCTCGTGGAGGCGCGGGGCTGACAGGCGCCGGGCGCCTTCCGATCGCATCTATATCGTTCGCTCAGGCCGCCAGTACATCCGTGGTCGACTTGGCAAGGACGATCGAACATGGACGACTCGGGAACCCGGTTCCGTCGTTGCGATCAGCTCAGCGACTGGAGCTTGTCGGCGCTCGTCTTGCCGCTCCGCTGGTCAGCGACGAGCTCGAAGCCCACCTTCTGACCCTCGCGCAAATCGCTCAGACCGGCACGTTCCAATGCACTGATGTGAACGAACGCGTCGCGCCCGCCGTCATCTGGCGCAATGAATCCAAAGCCCCTCTGGGCACTGAACCATTTTACGGTTTCCGTGGTCATGGGAAACCTTTCGTGATTGTATTCTAGCTTGCCCACTCGAATGTGGGCCGTCGAAATCGCATTTTCAGGAAAAAGAGACGTAACGGCACGAAAACATATTCCGTGCGATGAACGTTCATCTTGCCGTGTATCGACGGATTTAATATGGCATCAGTCGAAAATATTACAAGGCTATCGGATTTTTAAATCGCAAATTCCAGAATCAGCAATTCCCGCTCCGGAAAAACGGCGTGTTTACGAGTGAACGGAAATTAATAGGGCGAGCCGTGTCACGGCGAACGCGTCGACGCCGATCCAGGCCCCAATGCGGCGTGCACTGGGGTTAAAGTCTCATTCGCGTTGGTGACGTCCGCAAATCCGGCCGCCTATCCGTAGAGCTGCCCCATTTCCCGGAAGGAGATCAGCCGCCGCTGCCGGTCATCCCATAGCGTCAGCCGCACGCAGCCGAAGCTCTCCCACAGCGTCAGGCGGCCGATGTCGCGCAGGTCGGGGTGGTCGCGCAGCACCTCCGGCAGGCGGTAATAGGGAATGCGGCTGCACAGATGGTGCACGTGGTGCATACCGATGTTGGCGGTGAACCAGCGCAGCACGCCCGGCAGGTCGTAATGCGAGCTGCCGTGCAGAGCGGCCTCGTGGAATTCCCAGCCCTCATTCCCGGACCAGTGTGTGCCTTCGAACTGGTGCTGCACGTAGAACAGCCAGACACCGGCTGCAGCCGCGAGGCAAACGATAGGCAGATGGACCAGCAGGAATGGCCCGATCCCTACCGACCATATGAGCAGGCCCGCCGTGAGGGCGACGGCGAGGTTCGTGGTCATCGTGCTGACCCATGGCGCCCAGCCCTTGCGAACAAAGCCGAGCGGCAGGCGGCTTTGCAGGAGGAAGACATAGATCGGGCCGATGCCGAACATCACCAGGGGATGCCTGTACAGGCGGTACTGGATCCGCCCCCAGCGGGAGCGCGCCAGATACTCGCGAACGGTCAGGGTGTCGACGTCGCCTATGCCGCGCCGGTCGAGATTCCCTGAACTGGCGTGGTGAATCGCATGGCTGCGCTTCCAGTGATCATAGGGCGTCAGCGTCAGCACGCCGATCGCCCGCCCGGTCCAGTCGTTGCCGCTTCTATTGCCGAAGAAAGAGCCATGGCCACAATCGTGCTGGATCATGAACAGGCGGACCAGGAATCCGGCCGCTGGCATGATGAGGAGCGCGTAGAGCCAGAACTGCTCCAGCTTCAGCGCCGTCAGCATGGCGCTCCAGGCGAGCGCGAAGGGAATGGCCGTGATGAGCAGCTCCCAGACGCTCCGTCGCGGATCGGATTGCCGATAGCCGTTCAGCCGGGCCATCCAGCTCTTTGCATCAGATTGCGCTGCGCCGCATTGGACAGCCGTAGGCATCGTGTCTCCAGATCCACGCGCGTCAAGCGCGTATCTCGGCGTGGATCATTGATGTTTTCGAGGTTTAGGCGCCGCCAACGGTAAGCTGAATATAGTTATGACATTAAAAATTGTTCGAATTAAGCAGCTGATATTCTCTTTGTGGAATTATTCGGCGACAGACCAGCTGCCTGCCTGTGATGAATTCGGTAATTTGCCACTAGACGCATTATTCGCCCCGCTCGTTATGGCCATCTCTGGCAATCGAGCGTCAGGGCGCCACATGCGGTGGATACCGGCCCGATCTTCCCTCCATCCGAGGCTGGGAAGCGGCCTCGGCGCGTGCCATCAAGCGGTTCTGCAGAGGTCCCGCTGACTGAATGGAGATGCAGTGAGCGTCCTGAAGATTCATCACAGCACGACCTATCGCTACAACAGGCCCGTGAGCTTGCGGCCGCATCAGATGATGCTGCGTCCCCGCGAGAGCCGGGAGCTTCGTCTGCGTTCGATCGACCTGACGATCACCCCCGGTGCGGTCGTGACGTGGGCCCATGACGTCGCCGGCAATATCGTGGCAACGGCGACCTTCCACGAGATGACAGACAAACTCGTCATCGAAAGCAGGGCCGAGATCGAGCTCGATGCGGTCGCATGGCCGGTATTCGATGTCGCCGCATCGGCGATCTTCTATCCCTTCCAGTACAGCGCGGACGAATGGACGGACCTTGGTGCCCTGACAACGCCTCAATATTCCGATCTCACAGAACGGCTGCGAACATGGAGCCGGACTTTCGTCCGGAGCGTGCCTACAGACACGCTTGCGCTGCTGAAGGACATCAATGCCGGCGTGGCGGCATGGATCTCCTATCAGAGCCGCGACGACGAGGGCACGCAGTCACCGGTCCACACGCTGGAACGCGGCTGGGGATCGTGCCGCGACATGGCCGTTCTCTTCGTCGAGGCCGTGCGGACCCTGGGCTTCGGCGCGCGGATCGTCTCGGGCTATCTGTACAATCCCTCCCAGGAGCTTGCGGGAATGACGGGCTCGGGATCAACCCATGCCTGGGCGGAGGTCTATGTACCCGGAGCGGGCTGGATCACTTTCGATCCAACGAATCGCAACGTCGGCGGCGTCAACCTCATCCCGGTCGCCGTCGGCCGCGATATTCGGCATGTGATGCCGGTGATCGGGGAATTCTTCGGGATGAACGATGCGTTCGAAACGATGTCGGTCGAGGTTTCCGTCTGGGCGTAAAGGCAATGGAGCACGACCCTTCGGTCAGCCGCCGCGCGTATGGCGCTATGGCGTTCTGCGAGACGTCAGCCAGTTCAACGCCAGGAAGCCGGTTGCTGCCGAGATGATGGAGGCGCCGAGAATGCCGTGCTTGACCGAGTCCAGAAGCGTGGCCTCGAAGGCAAGTTCGGCAATGAAAAGCGCCATGGTGAACCCGATCCCGGTCAGCAGGCTTCCTGCCACCAGCAGGCTCCACGACAGCTCGCGCGGACGGATCCCCAAGCGCAGCTTCACGGCAACGACGCTGAAGAGCACCACCCCGATGGGCTTGCCCACCACGAAGGCCGCGACAATCGCACTGGTGAGAGTGGCATCAAATCTTGTCGCCGCCATCGGCACGCCGGCATTGGCAAGGGCAAAGAGCGGCATGACGGCGAAAGCCACCCAGGGATGAAGAGCGATCTCCAGACGCTCGATCGGCGACAGCGCCTCGCGCGTGGCGACACCCGCTCGATGGAGGTCGCCGCGTGCTGCGGCATCTCCGCTCCAGTGGTCGCCGGGGGGATAGGCGACCACGCGATCGAGGATCGCATGCAAACGTGTGTCACTCACCCAGCTCCGCGCCGGCGTCATCAGTCCGAGGATTACCCCGGTCAATGTCGCGTGGATGCCCGAGGCATCGAACGCCAGCCAGATGCCGCTCCCTATCGCGAAATAGACGGGAATGTTGCGGACCCCCAAACGCGAGATTCCGGCAACCACGGCAAGTCCGATCCCGGCAGCGCCAAGAGCGGCCCAGTTCAAGGTGTCGCCATAGCCAATCGCCACCACGAGGATGGCACCCACGTCGTCGAAAATCGCCAGCGAAAGGAGGAACAGCCGCAAGCTCTCCGGAATGCGCGAGCCGAGCATCGCCAGACATCCAATGACGAAGGCGGTGTCAGTGGACATGACTGTGCCCCAGCCGCTTGCGCCCGGCCCACTGCCAACAACAAGCAGAAACATCCCGGCTGGCACCAGCATCCCGCCGAAGGCAGCCGCCAAAGGCAGGGCGGCGACGCGCGGGATGCACAGTTCCCCAAGCACCAGTTCGCGTTTCAGCTCAAGCGCGATGACAAAGAAAAAGAGCGTCATCAGCCCGTCGTTGATCCAGTGCTTGAGCGAACGCGAGACCTCGATCTCGCCGAGCCGAATCCCCGCCGGCATATCCCATACGGCGAGGAATGAGGCCGACCATGCTGTGTTGGCGAGCAGCAGTGCGAGGAGCGTGCTCAGCAGCAGGATCACGCCCGTCATAGCCTCGATGCGCAGGAAGCGCATGAAAGGCCGGGTGAACCGGTCAGCCGGTTCTCTGGGAAGCCGCGCGAGGCTCTCGTTCATTCGGCAAGCCTGCTCCGGGCTCCCATCGCCGCCAGCGGAGGTCCCTGCGCCTATGACAGTCCCTGGACCTCGTAGGTCCACACCCGAAAGGACTTCAGAACATGAGGCCCGAAGGAATTGATCAGCGGTATGTCGGCGGCGTCGCGCCCGCGGGCGACGACGATCCGACCGACCCGCGGCACGTTGTTGCGGGGATCGAAGGTGTGCCATGCGCCGTCGAGAAAGACCTCGATCCAGGCGCTGAAATCCATCGGATCGACGACCGGCACGCCGATGTCGCCGAGATGCCCGTTCACATAGCGGGCCGGAATGTTGAGGCAGCGGCAGAAGGCGACGGCGAGATGGGCGAAGTCGCGGCAGACGCCGACGCGCTCCTGAAACGTCTCGAATGCCGTTCGCGTGGAGCGGGCCTGCATGTAGTCAAAGCGGATGTGGTTGTGAACGAAGTCGCAGATCGCCTGCACGCGGCCCCAGCCAGGCGCGAGTGTGCCGAACAGGTCCCACGCCGTCTGGCTGAGACGGTCGGTTTCGCAGTAGCGGCTACCCATTAGATAGACGAGGCATTCGTCCGGCAGTTCGGGGACGGCCATTTCCCGAGCGGCCGGTAGCATCGGATCCGGCCTGCCATCATCCTCGATCGTGGCGTCGCCCCAGATTGTCAGGTCGCCCGCGGGCGCGACAAGCCGCCGGCATCGATTACCGAAGAGATCGCGATAGGTCGATGTCGGGACATCGGGCGTGGTGAAGAATGTCTCATCCGCCCGGATATCGGCGGCGCGATCCTCATGGACGGACAGCAGGCAGACAAGCGCGGTCGGCTGCTGGCAGGTCAGCGTTATCTCATAGCCGTAGCGGATTAGCATGAAGGATTCCTGGAAGCATCGATCCGTCTAGCGGATGTCGGCGGCGGTGAGGATGTATGGGGCGCGGCGGCCATTCGAATAGGCCTTGGCGGCGGCGGCATAGATGGAGGTTCGCCGGGCGTCGAAAGCGGAAAGGCATGCCGTTTCCGACGGCTCCGACATGAACAACTCAGGGGCCGAATTCACCAGCGCGCCGATGTCGACAAGGAACGCAACCTCGAACATGCCATCATAGCCGGTAAACCGAACGGCGTTCCGCGCCGTGTCGAGGCTGCGGCTCGGATTGGGGAACGCCAGTGTCATGACGACCCTGCCATGATTCCAGATGTGTCGCTCCGGGCGAGCATGAGACCAGATCGGTTCACGGCGATGGCCTCTCCTTTTGCTCCAGAGCGGCGTCGAAGGCGCAGGAATGAAGTGTGCGGCCGCTCTCGTCGAAGATAACCAGAGCATCGGGCCGCTGCGGCATGTCGAGCGACTGAGCCAGCGACCGTGCCATCTCGATGGCAGCGTCGAGGTCGGCCACGTCCATAGCTTCGCGACCGACCACCGCATGCGCGTCGTCCTGCTTCCGGATGCGATAGAATTCGATCACGATCTTCATCACATTCTCCAGCAGCAGGGATAGAGGCGGTCAGCCACGGAACGTCCTTGCGGCCAGAGAGGATTCCTCGTCCGCCTTTTCATGGCGAACCATTTCCAGGCTGTCCTCCGTTGCAACCCGCTCGTGCAGTTCGCTGTCGTTGCGGATGCGATACTGCAGCGAAGTCCCACTCGGCGGCAGCATGCGGGTGATGCGGTAGATGTCGCCAAACCGGGAGGTGAAGACGCCGTATCCGCCCCGGAGCCTGACGGTCTGGCCAATCGTGAAGAGATGAATCGCGGCGTCGCTTTGGATCGGGCGAGCACTGCGTTGCGGGGTGCTTGTAGCAGTCATGATAGCTTAGGTCCTTTGAGATATGGCGGCCAGCCGCACCAAGCGGCGACCTGCCATGTCGAATGCCAGTGGCGGTCGGCGGCCAATCCGGCGATGGCGAACGCGCGCCGCAAGCCGATATGGAAAGCCGCTCCTGTTCGAACCGGGACGACCATGCTGGCACCACATCCGCGGTCCGCAGGAGCGTTCAGGATCCGAACAGCGCGATATGCGCGCCGGCTCGGCGCCACGCATCGGTTGTTGAGAGCTTGACGGTGATCGCGGTCAATGTCGGTGACGCCGCGAAGAGCTCACCCGAGAGAATTTACAAATACATCCTCTTTGCGTTCCAAGCAAGGCAGAATCGCTCAAACAGAAATATATCTGCCGCCCATCTGCTGATTCTGAAAAATAAAAATTCAGACAAACACATCAGTTTTTCTGTTGGGATCCGCCTGTTCCTCGATAGAAATGTTGGCCGGCTGGTTCAATGAACCGCATCAACGAAATTACAATTCTGGCAGTTCTATCGCCTGAGTGCCAAAGGCGCTATATTGCCGTTGCGGCCCCCCCTTTACGCCGGCCGCAGAAAGAACCCCATGAAATTCCGGCCACTCCACGACCGCGTCGTCATCCGACGTTCGGAAGGCGGTCTCGTATCCAAGGGCGGGATCATTATTCCCGACACCGCGAAGGAAAAGCCGCAGCAAGGCGAAGTCGTCGCCCACGGCCCCGGCCAGCGCGACTTAAGCGGGAAGCTGGTTCCGCTCGATGTGCAGACCGGCGACCTCGTCCTGTTCGGCAAATGGTCCGGCACCGAGGTGAAGATCGACGGCGAAGACCTCCTGATCATGAAGGAGGCCGACCTCCTGGGCGTCGTCGAGAGGACCGCAGCGACGGGCCAGCAAGCCGCCTGACGGCCGATCTCCGATTCCCGCCTCCCAAGACCGAACTGGACCTAACCCTATGTCCGCCAAGGAAATCCGCTTTGCCACCGACGCCCGCGACCGCATGCTGCGCGGCGTCGAGCTGCTCAACAATGCCGTCAAGGTGACGCTCGGTCCGAAGGGCCGCAACGTCATCATCGAGAAGGCCTACGGCGCCCCGCGCATCACCAAGGACGGCGTCACTGTCGCCAAGGAGATCGAGCTCGAGAACAAGTTCGAGAATATGGGCGCCCAGATGGTGCGCGAAGTGGCCTCGAAGACCAACGACCTCGCTGGCGACGGCACCACCACCGCCACCGTGCTCGCCGCCTCCATCCTGCGCGAGGGCGCCAAGCTGGTCGCCGCCGGGATGAACCCGATGGACCTCAAGCGCGGCATCGATCTCGGCGTGGCCGCGGTGGTCAAGGAAATCCAGGCCCGCGCCCGGAAGGTCGAGTCCTCGGCCGAAATCGCGCAGGTCGGCACGATTGCCGCCAATGGCGACGCCGATATCGGCGAGATGATCGCGAGGGCAATGGACAAGGTCGGCAACGAGGGCGTCATCACCGTCGAGGAGGCTCGCACGGCCGAGACCGAGCTCGACGTGGTCGAGGGCATGCAGTTCGACCGCGGCTACCTCTCGCCCTATTTCATCACCAACACCGAGAAGATGCGCGCGGAGCTGGAGGACCCCTATGTCCTCATCCACGAGAAGAAGCTCGGCAATCTGCAGGGGCTGCTGCCGATCCTCGAAGCGGTGGTGCAGACCGGCCGACCGCTGCTGATAATCTCCGAGGACGTCGAGGGCGAGGCGCTCGCCACCCTCGTCGTCAACAAGCTGCGCGGCGGTCTCAAGGTCGCGGCGGTCAAGGCGCCCGGCTTCGGCGACCGCCGCAAGGCCATGCTGGAAGACATCGCGGTCCTCACGGCGGGCCAGATGATCTCCGACGATCTCGGCATCAAGCTGGAGAACGTCACCATCGAGATGCTCGGTCGGGCCAAGCGCGTGCTGATCGAGAAGGAAACCACGACGATCATCGACGGCGCCGGCAAGAAGAAGACCATCGAGGCGCGCATCGCCCAGATCAAGGCGCAGATCGAGGAGACCACCTCGGACTACGACCGCGAGAAGCTGCAGGAGCGCCTCGCCAAGCTCGCCGGCGGCGTCGCGGTGATCCGCGTCGGCGGCGCCACCGAGACCGAGGTCAAGGAAAAGAAGGACCGCATCGACGATGCGCTAAACGCGACCCGTGCCGCGGTCGAGGAAGGCATCGTCCCTGGCGGCGGCGTCGCGCTGCTGCGCGCCAGATCCACCCTGCGCGCTCTGGTGGGCGGCAATGCCGACGTGACGGCCGGCATCCTGATCGTGCTCAGGGCGCTCGAGGCGCCGATCCGCCAGATCGCCGAGAATGCCGGCGTGGAAGGTTCGATCGTGGTGGGCAAGCTCACCGACGGCAAGGATCACAACCAGGGCTTCGACGCGCAGACCGAGACCTATGTCGACATGATCAAGGCCGGCATCGTCGACCCCGCCAAGGTGGTGCGCACCGCCCTGCAGGACGCCGGCTCGATCGCGGCGCTGCTGATCACCGCCGAAGCGATGATCGCCGACATTCCCGTCAAGGAGACCGCCTCGCCGGCCGGCAATGGCGGCATGGGCTCCTGACGCAGTGCCTGACTCGTCCGGCCAACTGCGTCGGACAGCGGAATCCACCATCACTCGCCAAGGAGACTTCCAATGGCCATGCAGGACAGCCGCAAGACATCACTCAGCCAGCGCATTGACGACTATCGACCCTCCAAGATGATCCTCGTATGGGCCTGCGTCGCCACGGCGGCGGCCACGATGATCATCGGCTTCAACTGGGGTGGCTGGGTGACCGGCGGCACCTCACGCGCGGAGGCCGCAACCGCAGGCGATGTCGCGCGCGGGGAGCTGGCATCTGCCATCTGCGCCGAGCGGTTCAACGCCGCGCCGGATGCGCCTGCGAAGCGCGCCGAGTTCAAGGCGCTTCCCGACAATTACAAGAAGCGCCAGTTCGTCGAGGAAGGCGGCTGGGCGATCATGCCCGGCCAGACTTCGCCTGACCGCCGCGGCGTCGAAGGTTGCGCGACGGCTCTCGCCACCTGATCGGTCTCGAGGGCGAGCGGCCCTGCCATCCGGGCTGCGTGCGATGTCTTCGGCAACGACTGCCGATTGCATTGGGCGGCGTGCACATGTTCGGCGGAGGCCCGTTCCCCCGGACTCAGCGCATCAGACCCGCACTGCGCAGCGCATCTTCGATGATCTTCCGCACGGAGCTCTCATGAGCCGAGCCATGGATGACAGGACGTGCCTGAGGACCACTCGCTCCCGCACCCCGTATGCCTGAAAGGCGGGTTTCTGGAGGAAGGAAAGTGGCACGAGAAGCTTCGGACATATCTGGACCGACGTCTGGCGATAGATCGTCATCAGCCTCGACGAGGCCCCAAAACCCGGCAATCTCTCGGGTCGAGGAGATGCCGACGTCCAGCATATAGGGCCCCGGCGTGCCCAGTTCGTTGCCGAGCGGCGTGCCGTGGCCCATAGCAGCGACCGTGTTGAGCTCGATCACCGCCTCGCCCGCGCCGTTGCACCAGGTCCGCCGCCAGCGCGTGCCCTGTCTTTCGGTTCGCGTCGCCGCCGCATCCAGTCCGTGCACGCTGCGCCATTGCGCGGCGATGTCCTCGGCGTTGGAGGGAGCGACCGTGTGATCGGCCGAACCCTGCCAGATGGTAATTCGCGGCCACGGGCCGGAATGGTCGGACGCTTCGCGCAGCAACCGCCAGAGCTCGGCGTCGGAAGCAGGGCCATGGCCGTGCATGCAGCTGAACGCCTCGGGAACCGTCGTGGCGCGGCCATAGGCGAGGCCGGCGATGATGCCACCTGCCGCGAACACCTCCGGATAGGTCGCAAGCATGACGCTGGCCATGGCGCCGCCGGCCGATAGACCGGTGACGAAGACCCTGCTCCGGTCGAGATCATGAGCAAGGATCATCGACTCGATCATCTGTCGGATCGAAAGAGCCTCACCGTGGTTGCGCCGCGTATCCTCCGGGTGGAACCAGTTGAAACACAGGTTCGGATTGTTGTCGTGCCGCTGCTCCGGATAGAGCAACGCGAAGCCGGCTCGATCGGCAAGCTCCGACCAGCCGGAATGATGATCGTACCCCGCCGCATTCTGCGTGCAGCCATGCAGCACGACGACGAGCGGCGCACCCGGACGGATGCCGGGCGGCAGATAGAAGCGCGCCCTCAACGCTCCAGGATTCGTCCCGAAGGTGGTGAGCGTCAACAGCCGGTCGGCATGGACGGGATCGGCGGAGAAAGTGCCCTTTTGCCCGCGCAGGACTGCAAGTCGGGCAAGCGCATCCGAGATGTTTCGCAAGCGAGGCGTCCTTTGTTGTGACGCCCGGACGGGCGACGAATTGGAACAACGCACATGCAGCAATATTGTGCTGCATTGCACAATGGCAAGAGGCTTGGAATTCCGATGGGAGCGCCTTGCCGCTGACGAGCGGCGCGCGGCGATCTTCATGATCCAGACGTTGGCACCTCGGAACTATTCGCCAGCGACCAAGTCATGCATCGACCTGGCGACATCACGTTGCCGATAGGGCTTGGCGAAGAAAACGCTCCCTGCAGGAAGCTCGGAGGCGTCGACGGATCTGTGTCCGGACGTGACGATGATGTGTACGGGAGGCCAGCGGTCGCGCACTGCCGCCGAGAGCTTCAGCCCATCCATGCTGCCCGGCATGTCAATGTCGGTAAAGAGCAGTCGGATGTTCGGGACGGCCTGCATGATCTCAAGAGCCTGATCGGCTCCGGCCGCCTCATGCACCTCGAATCCCTGGCCGGAGAGATAATCGGCGATGTCGATGCGCACGAGCACCTCGTCCTCGACGACCAGCACGGCGATTGGCGTACGCATGAGACCCGGCACCGGTGCGGTTGGAGGCGGAAGAGCAATTGGACTGAACGCGCCATCGCAGCGAAAGGTCCCGAACTTCTTCCCCGCTGGATCCTTTAGTCGCGCGGCAGGCCGTTGTGAGCACTATCACACGGTGCTGAGCCGGCATGGTCGATATGTTGACAGCCTGCGGTGAGTTCATATCACCTGCCAAAGGCCGCACGGCGCCTGTCGATTTCCGCGTGCAAGCCACTTTTGAGCTGAGGCGGGCTCGAATAACAGGGAGACAGCTATGTCGTCTCGGTCTTCGGCGGAAAGCGCCAATGGCGCATATGAGGCACCCGCTGGGACCGCCGACCCGTCCGCTGTTTTGATCGGATGGGAGCAGACGCGCCTACACGACTTTCTGAAGGCTTTTCCCCAGGCCGTCTATGTGACCGATGCGGCGGGCTGCCTCGTCTTCTTCAACGAGGTGGCGCGGCATCTTTGGCCAACGGAACCGCAACTGGGCACGGGAGACTTCGCGCGATCATGGAGGCTCTTCTGGCCGGATGGTCGGCCTATGGCCTATGCACAGTCGCCGATGGCCGCGCCCCCCGCGGAGCGCCGGGCCGGCCGGGGACATGAGCTCGTCATCGAGGTGCCGAACGGATCGCGCATGAGCGTCCTGGCGTTCTCGACGCGGCTGCTCGATGACGGCGGGACGTTGACGGGCATCGTCAACCTGCTGGTGGACATGTCCGATCGCGCCGTCGCCTACGAAGCCGCCCAGCGTCTGGCAGCTATCGTCGAGACATCGGCCGATGCGATCCTCACCAAGGATCTCGATGGCATCATCACCAGCTGGAACGGCGGGGCCGAACGGCTGTTCGGCTATGCCGCCGAGGAGATCGTCGGCAAATCGGTTTCGATGCTCGTGCTGGCCGACCGTCCCGACGAAGAGCCGAACATCCTGGCGCGCATCCGCGCCGGCGAGCGCATCGAGCACTATGAGACGACGAGGCGCCGGAAGGACGGCAGCCTGGTCGACATCTCGCTGTCGGTCTCGCCGATACAGGACCATTCCGGACGGATCATGGGCGCCTCGACGATCGCGCGGGACATCAGCGAGCGGCGGCGCGCCGAGGAGCAGCAGCATCTTCTCATCCGGGAGATGGATCACCGGGTGAAGAACCTGTTCTCGCTGGCGAGCAGCATCGTCTCCCTCAGCCGGAGGTCGGCGACGAGCGTGGACGATCTCGCCTCCGCTGTCATGTCGCGGCTGATCGCCCTGTCGCAGGCACATGCCCTGACGGTGCCGCACACCTCCACGGCCAGCACACGATTGCAGCAAGGGACGACACTGCACACGCTCATGCGCACCATCCTGTCGCCATATGACGAATGCGACGGGAAGCCTGGGTCCCGTGTCACAATCGAAGGGCCGGATATCGATGTCGCTGGCGGCGCGGTGACCGGTTTCGCCCTGTTGTTCCATGAATTCGCGACGAATGCAGCCAAATATGGCGCTCTATCGGTGCCGGGCGGAGGGATGGACATCCGCTGTGAGGATCAAGGAGCGACCTTCGTCCTGACCTGGAGAGAGCGTGGCGGCCCGCAGATCGCTCGCGCTCCCGACGGTGACGGCTTCGGCAGCCTCCTCGCGCGCTCCACCGTGCGCGGCCAGCTAGGTGGCGAGATTGAGCGCGAATGGAAGCCGGAGGGTCTTTTCATCCGGCTGGTCGTCGCGACGGACCGGCTCGCCGGCTAGCGCTGCCGCTCGTCTCAGGCACCGCCGTTCCCAAATGTCCCTGGACATCCGACCGGGCCGAGAATGTCACCTGCCCGGGGCCTGATAGCGGATATCGTCGCCATCACGCCGACGTGCGCCGATCAGGGCAGCACCGGTGGTAGGGGTCGCGGATGGACAATGCCGCTGGTTTCGCAACCGAGCTTTCTCGGCCCCTACGCTTTCGCTCTTTCTGGCCTTCTGCCGGTTTCGTCGACACCGAGATTGGGTGTTTCATGAAGCCGGAGGTGGCGGATGCAGCGACGGAAGTTTTCGCGGGAGTTCAAGGTTGAAGCGGTTCGGCTGATCAAGGAGCGGGGCGTCTCGGCGGCTCAGGCCGCGCGCGATCTCGACGTGCACGAGAACGTGCTGCGCAGATGGGTGCGAGAACTGGCGTTCGATCCCCGCCAGGCCTTTCCGGGTCATGGTCAGATGAAGCCGGAGCAGCTTGAGATCGAGAAGCTGCGGCGGGAGGTCGCCAAACTCAAGGCGGAGCGTGACATCCTAAAAAAGGCCGCAGCCTACTTCGCGAAGGACGTGACATGAGGTTCGCGTTCATTGCGAAGCACCGGGGGATCTGGCGGCTCCTCGTTTGAAGATTGGGCATGGCTTTGCGAAGCGCTGGATGTGTCGCGGTCGGGCTTCCATGCCTGGCTCAGCCGGAAGCCCAGCCATCGCAGCCTGGAGGATGAGGAGATCGGCGCCAAGGTGCGGGCGAGCTTCATCGGCTCAGCGCGCACCT
>NZ_JALKCG010000003.1 GCF_023016525.1 Ancylobacter koreensis | reverse complement strand
GCCGAGCTGGTGCGGCTGATGTTCGATCTCTACCTGCGGGGAGACGGCACATCGGGCCCCATGGGCATCAAGGAGATTACCAAGCACCTCAATGCGAAGGGCTACCGCACCCGTCTTGGAGCCCGCTATGGCGTCGGCACCATCCACGGCATCCTGACCAATCCCGTTTATGTCGGGGAATGGAGCTTCAATAAGCGAAGCTCGAAGACGGGGCAGGTGAAGCCGCAGCACGAAGTCATCCCGATCTCTGTGCCTGCCATCTTGGAGCGCCGCACCTTCGACAAAGTGCAGAAGGCTCTCAGGGCGAAGAGCCCGCACAACAGCCCGCCACGGGTCATCTCAGGTCCGATCCTTCTGACCGGGCTTGCCTACTGCGCCAGTTGCGGCAGCGCCATGACGCTGCGCACCGGCACTTCGAAGAGCGGCAGGGTCTATCGCTATTACAGCTGCTCGACCTCCGGCCGGGTCGGCAAGTCCGCCTGCAAAGGGCGAACGGTGCCGATGGAGAAGCTCGACCATCTGGTAACACGCCATGTCGCTGAACGCGTCCTGATGCCCGAGCGGTTGGAGGCGCTGCTACAGTCCGTCGTTGACCGGCGAGTGAAGGCCGATGCCGAGGTCCAGGCGCGGATCGATGAACTCTCGCGCGAAAGAACGACGGCGGAAGACAAGCTGCGGCGGCTGTACCTGCTTGTCGCCGACGGCATCACGGAGCCGGACGACATGCTCAAGGAGCAGATTGCGAAGCTCAAGGCAGATCGGGATCGGGCGCATTCAGCGCTGGAGCGGATCGAGAATCAGGGTGCTGCCGCAAGCCGGCTTGATCAGGACAAGCTCGCCCGCTTCGGGCAGCTCATGCGCTCAAACATCACCGAAGGCGAGGTGCCGTTCCGAAAAGCCTATCTGCGGTCGCTCATCGACGCGGTCGAGGTCGACCAGCACGTCGTGCGCATCCACGGATCAAGGACGGTACTGGAGAGAGCCGTACTCGCCGAACGAGCCACCCAGCCGGGTGTTCGCGGTTTTGTACGGAAGTGGCGCGCCCTAGGGGAGTCGAACCCCTCTCTCCACCGTGAAAGGGTGGCGTCCTAACCGATAGACGAAGGGCGCGCAGGCGGGGCCCTTATAGGGGCGCGCGAGGCGGCGCACAAGACGGTGGGGAACACGTCGTCCACAGGCGTCGCACTCGCGATGAAGGGGCAGGGTACGTGCTCAGACCAGCGCGACGATTTCGCCGGCCGGCCTCTTACGGCCACCATCGCCAAGGGCGACAGGTGTTCGCTCGCCCTGGGGATGAACAGGGGATCGCCGCGCCCCGGCGCGGGCGAGGATGATCCGCTTCGGCGGCGCCACTCAGTCCACAAGGGTCCGCGCCGGCTACATGCAGGCGCAGACCCTCGGGTCTTTTTTACCACTTGCCGATGTTCGGCGCCGAGGCCCATGGCTCCTGCGGCGGCAGGGCCTCGCCCTTCTGCAGCAGCTCGATGGAGATGTTGTCGGGCGAGCGGACGAAGGCCATGCGCCCGTCGCGCGGCGGGCGGTTGATGGTGACGCCGCCTTCCTGCAGCTTGCGGCAGGCTTCATAGATATCGTCGACCTCATAGGCGAGGTGGCCGAAATTGCGGCCTTCGCCATAGGCTTCCGGGTCCCAGTTGTGGGTCAGCTCAACCTCGGCGACCCCTTCCTGACCCGGCGCGGCGAGGAAGATGAGCGTGAAGCGGCCCTGAGGAACGTCCTTGCGGCGAACCTCCACCAGACCCAGCTTGTTGCAGTAGAAGTCGAGCGAGGCGTCGATGTCGGTGACGCGCACCATGGTGTGAAGGTACTTCATCGGGGTTCTCTCTTTGGCGGCGGGGCCGCGGGCGGGTGCGCGCAAGATATGACGATGGGCGACGACATCAAGGCGGCGACCGACGCGCTGCGCGCCCTTCTGGCGGGCATGCGGCGCGGCGTGGCCTTCACTGGCGCGGGCATTTCCACCGAATGCGGCATTCCCGATTTCCGCTCGCCGGGCGGGCTGTGGACCCGCAACCGGCCGATCGACTTCCAGACTTTTCTGGCACGGCGTGACATGCGCGCGGAAGCCTGGCGGCGGCGCTTCGCTATGGAGGAGGCGTTCGGTGCCGCGCGGCCGGGGCGCGGCCATCGCGCGCTCGCCCGGCTGATGAGGGAGGGGCGGCTCGCCGGCATCGTCACGCAGAACATAGACGGCCTCCACCAGGCGTCCGGCGTGGCGGCAGCCGATGTCGTCGAACTGCATGGCAACACCACTTACGCGACCTGCCTCGACTGCGGCGAACGCCACGAGCTCGACTGGGTCCGCGCCCGTTTCGAGGCGAGTGGCGAGGCGCCCGACTGCCGGGACTGCGGCGGGCCGGTGAAATCGGCGACGATCTCCTTCGGCCAGCCCATGCCGGCGGCGCCGATGGCGCGGGCAGGGGAACTCACCGCCGCCTGCGACGTCTTTCTCGCCATCGGCTCCTCGCTCGTGGTCTGGCCGGCGGCCGGCTTTCCGGTGCAGGCGCGCCGCAACGGGGCGCGCCTGGTCATCATCAACCGCGAGCCGACCGAACTGGACGAACTCGCGGAACTGGTCATCCATGCCGACATAGGCGACGTGCTGGAGGCGGCCACGGGCGGCTGACGGACGCCGGGCGAAGACGGCCGATCGCGGCACCGAATCAATTTGGGTGTTTTCGTGACGCCCGCGAGTGCTATGCTTCAAAATCAGAATCAAACCGGCCCGGCCTTTCCACATGGGTCACAGTGTTCCTGGAGGTAGGCAGCCGATGGTATCCGACGGTTCTCTGCCACGGCCGGGTCAGGTCGCGCGCGACGGGCTGGACCGGGACGCCGACGCGGACGGCGACATCGTCCAGATCGCCGGAACCATCAAGTGGTTCGATGTCTCCAAGGGTTACGGCTTCGTCGTGCCGGACGATGGCGGACGCGACGTGCTGCTGCACGTCACCTGTCTGCGCCGGGGCGGCTTCAGCACCGCACAGGAAGGCGCCCGCGTGGTGTGCGAGGCCGTGGCGCGAGAGCGCGGCTATCAGGCGCTGCGCGTCATCTCCATGGATGCCTCGACCGCGCTGCATCACTCCCAGCTTCCGCAGGCCCGCACCCATGTGACGGTGCAGCCGGTCGGCGGCTTCGAGCGTGCCTGGGTGAAATGGTTCAACCGCCTGCGCGGCTTCGGCTTCCTGTCGCGGGGCGAGGGCACCGAGGACATCTTCGTCCACATGGAGACGCTGCGCCGGCACGGCTTGACGGAATTGCGGCCCGGACAGATGGTGCTGGTGCGCTTCGGGCCGGGGCCCAAGGGCCTTATGGCCGCCGAGGTGCGGCCGGACGGTGCGGAAACGCCCTCCTCGCACTAGGCCGGACCGTCCGGGAAGCGCGTCATCTCACCAGGGAGGGTGCCTGCGGGCGCCCGTTCAGCATGAATAGCCTTTTCCATGCGATCCGTCCGGGCGCGCGGGCTTTTGCCGCCATTGCCGGGCTTCTCGCCCTCGCGCTGATTGGCGCCGGCGTGCCCGCCCGGGCCGCGACTTTCGAGAAGCTCGCTATTTTCACGCGCTCCGGCGCGGTCGAGGTGCAGGCCGAACTGGCGGCGACGCCGGCCGAACGCTCCAAGGGGCTGATGTACCGCACCGAACTGGCGCCGGACGCCGGCATGCTGTTCGACTTCGGCGTCGAGCAGCCGGTCTACATGTGGATGAAGAACACCTATATCCCGCTCGACATGCTGTTCATCCGCGCCGACGGGCGCGTGGCCAGCATCGCCACGGACACCGTGCCGCTGTCGACGGCGACCATCTCGTCCGGCGTGCCGGTCAAGGCGGTGCTCGAACTGCCGGCCGGCACCGTGAAGGCCCGTGGCATCGCCGTCGGCGACCGCGTCGAGCACCGGCTGTTCAAGGGCGGCTAGGCAAGGGTGGTTGAGGTGCCCCCTCGCGAGAGGGCATAGAATCCGGCGGGAGTGCCGAGTTGGCGACCGCGGCTGGGCTCGAACCAGCGACCTGCCGCTTAGAAGGCGGCTGCTCTATCCAGCTGAGCTACGCGGCCGTCGGTCGGCAGCTCCGGCACCGGCAGGGCCCACTCAGTGGGTCCACTGGCCGATACGGCGGAAGCTGAAATTGTCGGCATAGGCGATCTTGCGGCGCGCGGGCTCCTTGGGCTCCTGCACCTGATAGGCGATGCCGTGGCGCTCGGCATAGGCGACCGCCTCTTCCTTGCTGTCGAAGCGCAGGCGAAGCTGGCTGTTCATGTCGCCGGAGCTGGTATAGCCCATCAGCGGCTCGACCTGGCGCGGCTGCTCGGGCTCGTAGTCGAGCACCCAGAGCTTGGTCTTCCCCGTGCCCGACTGCATGGCGTTGCGGGTCGGCTTGTAGATGCGTGCCACCATTTCTTCGCTCCCTGGCCCTCGCGCCGGTCAGCCTCGCACATCCGGTTGGTCGGGGCAGCAGGATTCGAACCTGCGACCTGAAGTACCCAAAACTTCCGCGCTACCGGGCTGCGCTATGCCCCGACACCCCGAAAGCCTTGATAATGCGCGATTCCCCGCATCGCCAAGGCTGCATCGGCGCGCCGAGCAATGGCATAGAAAGGCATGCAGGGGCAATAGTGGAACGGAAACTCGGCCGCAAAGTCCCCGGCGGAAGCTCCGCGCCCGGGCGACGCGGACGGACTCGACTCTGCGCGACCGCCTGCTACCGTCCGGGCCGATCCTTGCCCGTGTTTTAGGAGTACCGGCATTGAAGCCGTCGATCTTTGCCGCGCTGGCCTTTGTCAGCCTCGCCGCCGCCGCCTGCGCCACCACGTCCAACCCGCCGCCGGACAAGGGCAACATGCTCTCCGCCGCCGGCTTCAAGACGCGCCTGGCCGACACGCCCCAGCGCATCGCCTCGCTCAAGAGCCTGCCCGCGAACGAATTCACCGTGAAGAACCAGAACGGTCAACCGGTGTTCATCTATGCCGATCCGGCCGTCTGCGGGTGCCTCTATGTCGGCAACCAGGACGCCTTCTCCGCCTACCAGCAGATGGTCTACCAGCAGAAGCTGGTGAAGGAGCAGGAGATGACGGCGATGATGAACGAGCAGGCCTCGTTCGATTTCGGCCCGTGGGGCCCGCCCTTCTATTGAGGGCGCGCCGCCGCGCAGCGGCTACAGCCCGGCCGCCTTGCGCAGAGCGGCGTTGATGCGGTCCTGCCAGCCGGGGCCGCCTTCCTGGAAATGATCGAGCACGTCGCGGTCGAGGCGCAGGCTCACCATTTCCCGTGCGCTGGGGAGGGCGGGCGCCTTGGCCGGCGCCTCCGCGATCGCAGGCTTGGTCGTCGCGCTCTTGAACGCCGCTTCGGCGGCGTCGCGGGCCGAGCCGGAAAACCGGCGGGTCGGCGGACGGCTCATGGCGATGCCCTAACCCTTTTCGCCCGTCCGCGCCTTGCGCGCCGCGTAGCGCGCATCGCGCTTGGCCTTCGCGTCGGCTTCGGCGGCGGCGGCCCGCTCGATGGCGGCGGCCTCTCGTGCGGCGGCCTCCTCGATCGCGGTTTGCCGGCGCTGCTCGTGGCGGGCCGTGCGTGCTTCGTCGATGGCCTTGCGCTCGGCGGCGCGGGCGATCACGGCCGGGTCGTCGGCGGCGGGCCGGGTGGCAAGCTTGGCGACCAGGCGCTCCCTCGCGGCAGCGGCGGTCTTCTGGCGGTCCTGGAAAGTGTCGATCTTCTTCATGCTGGACGTCTAGCTTCCGGCGGGCCGGCATGCAACCGCCGTGCGCCCATCATTCTCCGTCGCGATGCGCTGGTCGACTATCCCGCACGGGGCGGGCCTCGCCGCAGGCCATAAGGAGGCGCTCTACCGGCATGCGGCGCTGTCCCCGCCCGGCACGATGCGGCCGGGCGGGGACAGCGCGGCGGAAAGGCTCTAAGGCTCGGGGCGAGCCCCGCGGCCTTTGAGTCGACCATGCCCCGACGCCTTCGACTTTACCTCGCCGGACCGGAAGTGTTTCGCCGTGACGCCGCCGCCGAGGGCGCGCGGCTGCGTGCATTGTGCGAGGAGGCCGGGGTCGAGGGGCTTTTCCCGCTGCATGTAGAGGGCGTCGACATAAGGCAGGCCTGCATCGACATGATCGACGCCGCCGATGCGCTGATCGCCAACATCACCCCGTTCCGCGGCGCGCATATGGACCCCGGCACGGCCTTCGAGATCGGCTATGCCGAGGCGCGCGGCAAGCCGGTGTTCCTGTGGAGCGAGGATACCCGCCCGCTGGCAGCCCGGGTGCCGCCGGTGGCGGAGGGCAGGGACGCCGACGGGCTTCTGGTCGAGGACTGGGGCAAGCCGGAGAACCTGATGATCGTGCCGGACGGGCGCGACGTCGGCTCGACGCCGCAGGAAGCCATCGCCGGCGCGGTCGAGGCGCTCGCCTTTCCGGTCCGTAACCGCGAGCTCAAGCGCCTGACGCGCTTCCTTGTCACGCTGGCCTTCCTGCTGAGCCTCCTCGCCGCGCTCGGGGCGGGCGCCATTGTCAACCGCATTGTCGGCTGGTAGCGGCCCGGCGCAAGGCACACGCGGGCGTGAACGGAACAAAAGCAGCCCCGCACCGTTCTATCCGCAGTCAAACCGGCGCGTTCCGCTGGTTGTTCTTCAGACTGCGAGATGGAGACTTCAACATGCGCAAGCTCATCCTGGCCACCGCCACTCTTGGTATTCTCGGCGCCGCCGGCGGCATGGCCCATGCCGACCCGCAGTATCGTGGCGCTTACTACGGTCCCGGCTACGGCTCGAGCGTCTATGAGGGTCGCAACGTCTATGTCGCGCCCGATGGTCCGGTGGTCTATTCGAACGGCTATGTCCGCACCGTCCGCCCGATGGGTCCGTCCTATGGCTATCAGCCGACCTATGCCGACCCGTGGTACCAGCCGGGCGATCAGGCGATCATCAATCAGGAGCGCGCCAACCAGCGCAGCCGCTGACGCGTTGCTGGTTGAGTGTGAAGCAAAACTTCCTGAAGGGCGGGCCATGGGCCCGCCCTTTTCGTTTGCCAACGTGCTGCCGAGCCGGGGGTGCGCTTGACGGGCGGGGCCGGGGGTCTCTTGAATGGGGGTGCTTCGGCGACGCCAGCCTTCCCCGCCGCCGCCAGGACAGCCCACGCATACGGAGACCCGACATGACCAAGCACACCGGCATTCCCGGCGACACGCTCTCCCACGAGGAAAGGCTGGACCGGCTGGGTCAGGTCGCCGTGCATGTCGGGCTCGGCCTGCGGCCCGGTCAGGAACTGGTGATGACGGCCTCGATCGACGCGCTGCCGTTGGTCCGCCGCATCACCGAGCACGCCTACAGGGCCGGTGCCAGCCTTGTGACCACGCTGTTCAGTGACGAGGAGGCGACGCTGGCGCGCTTCCGCCACGCGCCGGACGACAGCTTCGATGCGGCGAGCGGCTGGCTCTACGAGGGCATGGCGAACGCTTTCAAGTCGGGTGCCGCCCGGCTCGCCATTTCGGGGGAGAACCCCTCGCTGCTGGCGAATGAGGACCCGGAGAAGGTCTCGCGCGCCAACCGTGCCCGCTCCAAGGCCTATATGCCTGCCCTGTCGCTGATCGCCGGCTTTGACATCAACTGGACCATCGTGTCCTATGCCTCGCCCGCCTGGGCGAGGGCGATGTTCCCGGACGACCCGGAAGACATCGCGGTCGCCAAGCTCTGGCACGCCATCTTCGCGGCCTCGCGGGTCGACACGCCCGACCCCGTCGCCGCGTGGAATGCCCATAATGACGAGCTTCACGCCCGCACCGCCCGGCTCAACGCCAAGCGCTATTCCGCGCTTCGCTTCCGGGGCCCGGGCACCGACCTCACTGTCGGGCTGGCGGACGAGCACGAATGGGCCGGCGGCGCTTCCACCGCCAAGAACGGCATTCTGTGCAACGCCAACATCCCGACCGAGGAGGTGTTTACCACGCCGCACAAGGATCGCGTGCACGGCCATGTCGCCAGCACCAAGCCGCTCTCCTACCAGGGCACGCTGATCCAGGACATCGCGGTGCGTTTCGAGGGCGGGCGTATCGTCGAGGCGACCGCCCGCACGGGCGCGGACGTGCTGAACAAGGTGCTTGAGACCGACGAGGGTTCCCGCCGGCTCGGCGAAGTGGCGCTGGTGCCGCATTCCTCGCCGATCTCGAAGAGCGGGCTTCTCTTCTACAACACGCTCTATGATGAGAACGCCGCCAGCCACATCGCGCTCGGCCAGTCCTATTCCAAATGCTTCATCAATGGCGGCTCGCTGACGCCAGAGGAACTGGCGGCGCGCGGCGCCAATTCGAGCCTTATCCACATCGACTGGATGATCGGCTCAGGCGAGGTCGACGTCGACGGCATCACGCAGTCGGGCGAGGCCGAGCCGGTCATGCGCAAGGGAGAATGGGCCTGATCGGCCCCGCGCAGGAACGTTCGGCTTCCTGATGCCGACGATCTATGGTGAAGTCGCGCCGCCTCGTGGCCGGTCGAATCCGGCCTCCGGACGGGAGACGGGATTGATGTGTCGTTGGCGCGCCTGGTGGAAAGGCCTGCCGGCCCTTGCGGCGCTTGTCGGCCTCGCTGTGGTGTTCGCGCGCGGCCCGGTGGAGCAGGACCTGAGCACGCGCGCCGAGACGCTGCTGTCGGACATCGGCGAATCGTGGGCGCATGCCCGCTTCGAGGGCCGCACGGCCGTGCTGGAAGGCGAGGCGCTGTCCGAAGACGCGCGCGTCAAGGTGCGCGGCGAGCTCGGCCAGCTCTTCGGCGTCCATCTGGTGGATGACCGCACCACCCTGCTGCCCGAGCGCCGGCCCTTCACCTTCTCGGCGATACGCGACGGCAGCAAGCTGCATCTGGAAGGCTATGTTCCCTCCGCCTATGCCCGCAGGCGCATCGCCAATGCGGCGCAGGAGATGGCCCCCGGAGTCGTGGTGACGGGCGAGAAGGAGCTGGTGCGGGCCCGCGGCGTGCCGGCGGGCGATTTCATCGGCGTCGTCGCCTTCGGCATCCAGCAGCTCGCCAAGATGCCGGCCGGGCGCATCACGATTTCCGACGATTCCTTCTCCATCGAGGGGCGGGCGCCGGACTTCGCGACCTATGACGCGCTGGAAGTCACGGTACGCAGCGAGCTGCCGGGCGACTTCAAGCTCGCCCGCTTTGCCGTTCTGCCGCCGGCGGTTTCCCCCTTCGTGTGGTCGGCGACCCGCGAGCCGGACGGCGTGACGCTCTCCGGCTACATCCCGCTCGGCGATGCGCGTCGGGCTCTGCTGGACATGGTGCGCTCGGCGGTTCCGGGCGCGGCGATCTCCGACCGCCTCCGGCTTGCCGACGGGGCGCCGCCGACCGATGGCTGGCTCAAGGCCGTGTCCTTCGCGCTGAACCAGCTCGGCCGGCTGCCGAACGGCAAGGTCGCCCTTTCGGGGACCACCATTTCCATCGAGGGAGCGGCGCCGGATTTCGCCGCCTATGATTCGCTGGCCGGTGCCCGGCGCACCGTGCCGGAGGGCTACACGCTCACCCGCTTCGCGGTCGAGCCGCCGGTCGCCAGTCCATTCGTCTGGGCCGTTCAGCGCAGCGCCGGCGGCCTGAGGCTCACAGGTTTCGCCCCCTCCGAGGAGGCCAAGCGCCTGATCGTGGATGCCGTGCGCGGCAGTTTCCCGGGCGTGCCGGCAAGCGACGAGATGCGCATCGCCTCCGGCGGCCCGCCTGCGGAGGGCTGGGTGACGGCGACGAATTTCGGTGTCGAGCAGCTTGCGCGCCTGCTGACCGGCGCGGTGCGCGGCAACGGCACCACGCTGTCGATCTCGGGCGAAGCGCAGGATTCGGCGGCCTTCACGACGGTGCTGGCCGCCATCGACAAGGCGCCGCCCAAGGGTTTCACCCTGCGTGCGGATGTCCGACCCCCCATCGTCTCGCCCTATGTGTTCAGCCTGCGCAAGGATGTGGACGGGCTGACCATCTCAGGCTTCTTTCCCTCGCCCTCCGAGCATGAGCGCCTCATCGCCGCCGCGAAGGCACAGTTTCTCGGCGCGCCGGTCAACGATGTCTCCGCTGTCGCGCAGGGGGCGCCGCAAGGCTTCACCGCAGCCGCGATGGCGGCGATGCGCCAGCTCTCCCGGCTCGATGCCGGCGAGGCGCGCTTCGACGACGGTAAGCTGAAGCTGACGGGCACGGCGCTCTATCCCGCCGCCATCGGCTCGATCCGCACCACGCTCGGCTCCGTGCTGCCGGAAGGCATCGCGCTCGATGTCGAGCTCGATGTCGCCGCCCCCCGTCCCCCGCTCGACCGCGCGACCTGCCAGAAGGCCATCGACGATCTCCTCGCCAAGGGCAGCGTCATCTTCGCGGAGGAAGGCGCCGCCATCGATCCGGCGAGCTACGGACTGCTCGACCACGTGGCGGCCATCGCCGCGAGTTGCCCGGATGCGCCGATACAGATCCGCGTGGGCCAGCCTCAAGGCGATGCGCTTTCCGTGGCGCGGGCGCAGGCGCTGGTCGCCTATCTCGCCGCCGCCGGCATCGCACCCGACCGCCTCGTCACCGGCTCGCCTGCCGCCGTCGCGGCGCAGGGCCCGGCCGACGGCAGCACGGGCGGCGCCGGCATCCAGATTATCGTGAGGTGACGGCGATGTGGTTCCTGGCCCTTGAATTATGGCCCTATCTGCTCGCCGCTCTCGGCATCGGCCTCCTCACCGGCTGGCTGAGCGGCTGCGCGCCGCGCCGGAGCAAGCCTGTCGTGCAAAGCGCGGAGGAGACGGCCCCGTGACACCCTTCGCCATCGACGTCGCCATATTGCTGAGCGTCGCCTATCTCGCCGGCTGCATCGGCGGCTGCTGGCTGCGGCGCATGATGCACGGCCGAGGCTGACCGTGCCTGACGACGACGGCGCGTCAGATGAGACGTCGCGTCAGAGCCTGGCGCCGCGCAGATCCGCCTCGATCTGCAGCGTGTCGCGCGAGCCGAAGCGCGACTTGTAGACCTGCGCATTCTCCATCACCCGTTGCACATAGTTACGGGTCTCGGAGAAGGGGATGCGCTCCACCCAGTCGATGGGATCGACGGAGGGATCGCGCGGATCGCCATATTGCGCGATCCACTTGGCGACATTGCCCCGGCCGGCATTGTAGCCGGCGAAGGTCAGCACGTAGTTGTTCTGGTAGTTGTCGAGCAGGCTGCGCAGCTCGGCGGCGCCATACTGCACATTGGTCGCCGGCTCCGACAGGCGCCTGGGATCGAGCGTCACGCCGGTGCGCTTGGCGATGGTGCGGCCGGTGGCGGGCATCACCTGCATCAGCCCCGTGGCCCCGGCGCGCGAGACGGCGGAGGGGTTGAACATGCTCTCCTGCCGGGCGATGGCGTAGACGAGGGCGCGGTCCACATCGTCGGTGATCGGGCGGTAGTTGGGGATGCCGATGGTCGGGTAGGCTTCGGCCTCCAGCGGCAGGCCCCGGTTGAGCGCGACCTTGCCGATGGTGGTCATGGCGCGGGCGTCGCCCTGCGACTTGGCGAGCTCGGCAAGCAGCCCGAGCTGGGCGGTGTCGGGCAGACGCTCGGCGAGGTCATAGGCCAGAGCGATGGAAAGCGTCGACTTGTCCAGCCGCTCCAGCAGCTTGAAGATCATCACCCCTTCGTCACGGGAGAAGGCGGCGCGCTGGTTGGCATTGGCAGCCGGCGCCGGCTTGATCTTCACCCGGTCGTTGCCGAGCCGGGCACTGGCGAGCTGACCGTAATAGGCGGTGCCGTATCGGGAGGCGGCCTCGTACTGGCCGCGCGCATTGGCCGTGGAACCGAGCGCCTCCCAGGCGCGGCCCTGCCAGTAATAGCCGCGCGAGACCGTTGCCGGATGTGTCTGGTTGTCCGGAATCTTCTGGAAATAGGCGAGCGCGGTCTTCGGGTCGTTCAGAAAGCGCAGCGCAATCCAGCCGGAGGTGAACTGCTGCTCGGCACGCATGTGCTCGTCGTCCGGGGTCGCCGCCGCGCTCGCAACCTTGAAGGCGGTGCGGGCGTCGCCCTTGTCGAGCAGGCCGCGCGCCACCAGACGGCGCTCCACCCACCACTCGTCCGCATCCACCAGCAATCCGGCATCCCTGGGCGCGCGGGCGAGGGTGGCGGCCGCCTCCGCGTGATCGCCGTTGCGGCGCTGCATCTTGGCCAGCGTGTAGAGATAGGCGGGGTCCGACTTCATCGACATCGGGACCGCCGCCAGCAGCTTGCCGACATCGCCCTTGCCGGACGACAGGGCGATGCGGGCACGGGCGAGGGCGGCCACATCGTCGCCCGCCCTCTGGGCCGCCCGGAGGCCGCGCTCGGCGTCCTCGGCGTAGAGCAGCTTGTCGGCGCGGTATTTGTGGTCGGTGCGGGTCAGCAGGCCGCCGAACTCGACCATGACGGTCGATTCCGCCTCGGAGGAGAGCGGGTCTTCCTGCCAGGCATTGCGCAGCCAGGCCGCGCCGGCCTTCTGGTCGCCGGCGGCGAACAGGGCGCGGGCGAGGGCGATCTTGCCTTCGCCAGACAGCGGGGCCTGCTCGGCGAAGAAATCGAGAATGGTGCGCGCGTCCCGGTTCTCGGCATAGAGCAGGAATTCGAGGCGGCGGCGCAGCACGGTCGGGGTCGGCAGGGTGGGATGGGCGCGCAGGATCGCCACGGCGCGGTCGTAGCCCACGTCGCGGGCGGTGACGCGCAGGGCAAGCCAGCGCACCAGCGCCTGCGAGCCCGGATCGCGCATCGTGTCGGCCATGGCGAGCGCCTGCGCGCTGTTGCCAGTCTCGACCAGCTTTACCGCCTGCTGAAGATCGCCCATGGCGCCGGAAAGCACCGGGGCGGGCAGGGTGGCCACGGCAGCACCCGCGGCCGCTGCGGCGGGCTTGGCGGCAGCGCTCGCGGAAGGCTTGGTGGCTTTTTCCTTCGCGGCGCTCTTGCTGGCCGGCTTGGCAGGCGGCTTCGGCGCGGCGGCCGACTTGGAGGCGGGCTTCGGCGGCGGCTTGGGCGCGGGCGTGGTGGCGTGGACGCCGCTCGGCAGCAGCGCCGCCGAGCCGAGGAACAGCGCGGCGAGCGGCAGCAGCCTGCGGCGGCTCCGGTTCCGGGCGATGCCGTGGCTGGCGTGACCGGTCCGACCCTCGTTCACCGACTCGCTCATGGGCTTTCGCACTCCCGTCAACGGACGCTACCGGCACGGCCAGAACACGCCGCGCACCGCCAGTTGTCTCTCGATCTTATTGACGAATTGCTAACCACGTCCCCCGCACCGGCATGCTGGCGGAGCCCGATCGCGGCTCCGGGCCGGGCGCACCCGCCGGAGATAGGCGACCAACCCGGCGAAACCGGGGCAGGGTGCCGCACCTTGCCGCACCGGCCGGGCTTTGCCAAGCCGCTGCCCAACAATGCGCTTCCTTCGGCCGCCCCGACGCGATATCTCATGCGCCCCGACAATAAGGCCACGTGCACCCTGCCCCGGCGGGGACGCGACGATGACGAGAAAGACCTCAGGAGCGCGCCATGCCTCACTCGCTGCCCTTCCGTGGATCCTTTACGGCGCTCGTGACGCCGTTCCGCGACGGCGCGCTTGACGAGAAAGCATTCCGCGATCTCGTCGACTGGCAGATCGAGGAAGGCATCCACGGCCTCGTTCCGGTCGGCACCACGGGGGAGAGCCCGACCGTCTCGCATGACGAGCACAAGGCCGTCGTCGAATGGACGGTGCAGCAGGCACGCGGCCGCGTGCCGGTGATTGCCGGGGCGGGCTCGAACAACACCATCGAGGCGATCGACCTCGCGCGCCACGCGGAAAGCGCCGGCGCCGACGCCGTGCTGGTGGTGACGCCCTACTACAACAAGCCCGGCCAGGAAGGGCTCTACCAGCACTACAAGGCCATCAACGACGCCGTCGGCATCCCGATCTACATCTACAACATCCCCGGCCGGTCGGTGATCGACATGTCGGTGGAGACCATGGCGCGTCTGTTCGAGCTGCCGAACATCGTCGGCGTGAAGGACGCGACCGCCAATCTGGCGCGCGTGAGCCAGCAGCGCCAGGTCGTCGGCCCGGAGTTCAACCAGCTCTCCGGCGAGGACGCCACCGCACTCGCCTTCATGGCGCATGGCGGCGACGGCTGCATCTCGGTCGCCTCCAACGTGGCGCCCAAGCTCTGCGCGCAGCTCATCGACGCCTGCATCGCCGGCGACTACGCCAAGGCGCTGGAGGTGCAGGACCGGCTGTTCCCGCTGTTCCAGGCGCTGTTCGTTGAAACCAACCCGAGCCCCACCAAATATGCGTTGAGCCTGCTCGGCAAGATCGCCGACGAGGCGCGCCTGCCGATGGTGCCGGTGAGCGAAAAGACGAAGGAGATCGTCCGCGACGCCATGCGTCACGCCGGGCTGATCAACTGAAGAAGGCGCGGGGCGCACGCTCCGTTGCGGAGCGAGAACGATGGCCGAGAAGAAGACACAGGCGCGCAAGGTCGTCGCCGACAATCGCCGGGCGCGGTTCGACTACGACATCGGCGAGGTGTTCGAGGCCGGCATCGCCCTGTCCGGCACCGAGGTGAAGAGCCTGCGCGGCGGCAAGGCCACGGTGGCGGAGAGCTATGTCTCCGCCAAGACGGGCGAGGCCATCATCTACAACACCTTCATCCCGGAATATCTGCAGGCCAACCGCTTCAATCACGAGCCGCGCCGCCCGCGCAAACTGCTGCTGCACAAGCGCGAGATCGCCAAGATCTGGCAGGCGGTGGAGCGCGAAGGCATGACGGTGGTGCCGCTGCGCATCTTCTTCAACGAGCAGGGTCGCGCCAAGGTCGAGATCGCCATCGCCCGCGGCCGCAAGGCGCATGACAAGCGCGAAGCGCAGAAGGAGAAGGACTGGGCCCGCGACCGCCAGCGTCTGATGCGCGACCGGGGCTGACCCGTGGCGCGTCCCGCTGACTGGCGAAACGTCAGCTTATCCGGATCGTCATGGCCGGGCTTGGCCCGGCCATCCACGTCCTGATCAAGCAACGCGGGCGAAAATCGTGGATCCCCGGGCCAAGCCCGGGGATGACGACGTAAAGAACATTACAAAAGAAAAACCCGGCACTTGGCCGGGCTTTTTGATTCTGGCTGTCAGCGACGCTCAGTCCTTGGCGCGCTCGACATAGGAGCCGTCGGCGGTCATGACCACGATGCGGGTGCCGACGCCGATATGCGGGGGGACCGCCGAGCGCACGCCGTTCGACAGGATGGCGGGCTTGTAGGAGGAGGAGGCGGTCTGCCCCTTCGTCACCGGCTCGGTGTCGGTGACTTCCAGCACGACGCGCTGCGGCAGTTCGATGGCGATGCCGTTGCCCTCGTGCATCTTGAGCATGACCTGCATGCTCTCCTGGAGATAGGCGGCCTGGTCGCCGATCACGTCCGGATGCACCGCGACCTGGTCGTAGTTTTCGGGGTTCATGAAGTGATAGCCCTCGCCGTCCGAATACAGGAAGGTGAAGGGCCGGTCCTCGACATGGGCGCGCTCGACCTGCTCGGTGGTGCGGTAGCGCTCGGAAATCTTCACGCCATCGGAGATGCGGCGCATGTCGAGCTGGGTCACCGGGGTGCCCTTGCCGGGGTGGATGTTGTCGGCGGTCAGGACGACATAGAGCTTGCCGTCGATGTCGACCACGTTGCCCTTGCGCAGGGTGCTGGCGATGACCTTGACCATTGCGGTCCTCTGGCTGTTGGGTGCGCCGCGTCGCGCGGAGGCACCGCTGGGATTCCATTGGGCGCCTCCTATACAAGCGCGCCCGCTATCCGCCAACCCCGGCGGCGCCACCACACGGGAGTCTCCTCATGTCCGCTGAAGCCTCGCCGTGGTGGTCGCCATCCATGCATGCCGACAGGCGGCCCTTCCTGCTGGCGCGCCAGCGCGTGCAGGCGGCGCTGCGTGCCTTCTTCGGCGCGCGCGGCTTCATGGAGGTGGAGACGCCGATCCTGCAGGTCTCGCCCGGCAACGAGGTGCACCTGCGCGCCTTCGCAACCGAATTGGAGCGGCCCGACGGCACGCGGACGCCGCGCTATCTCCACACCTCGCCGGAATTCACGGCCAAGAAGCTGCTGGCGGCTGGCGAGACCCGGCTGTTCACGCTGGCGCGGGTGTTCCGCAACGGCGAGCGCACGGCGCTGCATCATCCCGAATTCACCATGCTGGAATGGTATCGCGCCGGCGAAGGCTACGAAGCGCTGATGCGCGACTGTACGGCGCTGCTGGCGGTGACGGCCGAGACCGTCGGCGCGCGCGAATTCCAGTATGGCGGACATGTCTGCGATGTCGGCGTGACGCCCGAGCGGCTCACCGTGGCCGAGGCGTTCCTGCGCAATGCCGGCATCGACCTGATGGCGAGCGTGGGCGTTGAGGAGAACGACCGCGAGCGGCTCTGGCAGGACGCCCATGCCGCCGGCATCCGCGTGGCGCTGGACGATACATGGGCGGACGTGTTCACCCGGGTGATGGTGGAAAAGATCGAGCCGAAGCTCGGCATTGGCCGGGCGACGATCCTGTGCGAATACCCGATCTCCGAGGCGGCGCTTGCCCGCCCCAAGCCGGAGGACCCCCGCGTCGCCGAGCGCTTCGAGCTCTATGTCTGCGCGGTCGAGCTCGCCAACGGCTTCGGCGAGCTGACGGACGCTACCGAACAGCGCCGGCGTTTCGTGACGTGGATGGACGAGAAGGCACGTCTCTACGGCGAACGCTACCCGATCGACGAGGATTTCCTCGCCGCGCTCGCCACGATGCCCGAAGCGTCCGGCATCGCGCTCGGCTTCGACCGGCTGGTGATGCTGGCGGCCGGCGCGCGCCGGATCGAGGACGTGCTGTGGGCGCCGGTCGCCCCCTAGTGGGCCGCCTCAGGCCAGCGCGTCGATATGGGCGCGCACCTTGGCGAAGACGGCGTGGAACATCTCCGTCGTCAACACACCGGTATTCGTGTTGTAGCGGGAGCAGTGGTAGCTGTCGAAGAGCACCACATCGCCGAGGCGATGCACCGCGCCATGGGCGAATTTGTGCCGCGACAGCCGCTCGCCATGCGCCGCGAGCACCTGATCATGGGCGATCTTGCCCAGCGCGACGATGGCGCTGAGCCCCGGAAGCAGGCCGATGGTGGCGGCGAGGAACGGCCGGCAATTGCGCATCTCCTCGGTCGTCGGCTTGTTCTCCGGCGGGACGCAGCGCACGGCATTGGTGAGGCGGGCATCGACGAGGCGCAGCGAATCGTCCGGCCGCGCCTCGAACACGCCCGTGGCGAAGCCGAACCGGATCAGCGTCGAATAGAGCAGCTCGCCGGCATAATCGCCGGTGAAGGGCCGCCCGGTGCGATTGGCGCCGCGCAGGCCCGGCGCCAGCCCGACGATCAGCAGCCGCCCGTCCACCGGACCGAAGGAGGGCACCGGCGCATTGTGCCAGCTCGGCTCCTCGGCCCGCCAGTGCTCGCGAAAGGCGACGAGGCGCGGACACAAGGGGCAATCGCGCCCCGGCTCCGGCGCGGCCGGGACCGGCGGCTCGGCAGCCGAGGCAAGGCGAGGAGCCATGCGCGCCTCAGGAATCCGAGCTGTCGTCGCTGTCGTCGGCCGGGGGCGGCGGCGTGCGGCGCTCAAGGAAGCGCGGCGTCTCCTGCATCCGGCCCGAGCGGTCGGCCGGGTCGCGGCCGATGCGCGCCTGAAGGTCCACGAGATCGACGAAGACGTCGGCCTGCCGGCGCAGCTCGTCGGCGATCATCGGCGGCTGGGTGTGGATGCTGGAGACGACGGTGACGCGCACGCCCTTGCGCTGGATCGCCTCGACCAGCGAGCGGAAATCGCCGTCGCCGGAGAAGATGACGATGTGGTCGACATGCGGCGCGAGCTCCATCGCGGCGACCGCGAGCTCGATATCCATGTTGCCGCGCACGCGCCGGCGGCCCTGGCTGTCGGTAAATTCGCGCGCCGGCTTGGTGACGACCGAGTAGCCGTTGTAGTCGAGCCAGTCGAGCAGCGGGCGGATGGAGGAGTACTCCGTATCTTCCACCAGCGTGGTGTAATAGAAGGCCCGCAGCACATAGCCACGACCCTGAAATTCCTTGAGCAAACGCTTGTAGTCGATATCAAAACCAAGTGATTTGGTGGCCGAGTAGAGATTGGCGCCATCGATAAAAAGGGCGATCTTTTCCATACCTTGAACCATACGCGAAAATACCCGGAACCGAGCCAATGTAACCGTTGCGTCGCCGTCCCGCAGCGAAGCGCTTGCCCCGCATAGACATAGCGCATTTGTGGCGGGCGCGAGACGGCGGCGTGACGTTGCAGCTGTTTTGCGGTGGAAGATTTCCTCTGACGTAAGGGCAGTCTTGGCGCCGCCGAGCCCCCTCGTTGCGGGCGATGCTTGCTCCACGCGGCTCATTGGTTTATTGAGGCCGCTTCCCTTACACCGTCAGGAGTGCCGAGGCATGGCTCGCGTCACCGTCGAGGACTGCATCGACAAGGTCGACAATCGCTTCGAGCTGGTTCTTCTTGCCGGCCACCGCGCGCGCGTCATCGCGTCGGGTTCGCCGATCACGGTCGACCGCGACAACGACAAGAACCCGGTGGTCGCCCTGCGCGAGATCGCCGACGAGACCATCTCGCCGGACGACCTGCGCGAAGAGCTGATCCATTCGCTCCAGAAGTTCACCGAGGTGGACGAACCCGAGCCGGAAACCGTGCCGATGATCGCGTCGGGCGGGTCGGACGGCTCGGATGATTCGGACATCATGCTCGACCGCATGACCGAGGAAGAGCTGCTGGCCGGCCTCCAGGGCCTCGTGCCGCCGGAGCCGAGCGACGACGACGAAGGCTGATCGCTTCTTGCGATCTCCGACGGCGGCCCGGCCCTGCGCCGGGCCGTTGGCGTTTTAGGCATCCATTGGGCCACAAGCGGCTTGCGACTCCGCAGTGCGCGGACGATATCTAGCCTATCGGCCCTCGTGGCCGGCCATTCTCGCGAGTCCCTGTCATGATGCGGCAGTACGAGCTCGTCGAGCGCGTACGCCGGTACAATGCAAATACCGACGAAGCGCTGCTCGATCGCGCTTACGTCTATGCGATGCGTGCCCACGGCACGCAGAAACGCGCTTCCGGCGATCCCTATTTCTCGCACCCGCTCGAAGTCGCCGCGATCCTGACGGATCTGAAGCTCGACGACGCGACCATCGTCGCGGCGCTGCTGCACGACACCATCGAGGACACCGACGCCACCCGCGACGAGATCGACCGGGTGTTCAGCCCGCAGATCGGCGCGCTGGTCGAAGGGCTCACCAAGATCAAGAAGCTGGACCTTGTGTCCAAGCAGGCCAAGCAGGCCGAAAACCTGCGCAAGCTGCTGCTCGCCATCGCCGATGATGTGCGTGTGCTGCTGGTGAAGCTGGCCGACCGGCTGCACAACATGCGCACGCTGAAATGGGTGCCGGAGGAGAAGCGCTCCCGCGTCGCGCAGGAGACGCTCGACATCTACGCCCCGCTCGCCGGCCGCATGGGCATGCACGACATGCGCGAGGAGCTGGAGGATCTGTCCTTCCGCCAGCTTTCGCCGGAGGCCTATGATTCCATCCTCAACCGCCTTCAGGCGCTGAAGGAGAACAATGGCGAGCTGGTGGCCTCCATTGAGCGCGAGCTGTCCGACGCCATCGCCCAGAAGGGCCTCTCCGCCATCGTGAAGGGGCGCGAGAAGCGGCCCTATTCGATCTGGCGCAAGATGGAGCAGAAGTCGGTCGCCTTCGAGCAGCTCTCCGACATCTACGGCTTCCGCGTGCTCGTCGACCAGACCGAGGAATGCTACGCGGCGCTTGGCGTGGTGCACACGAAATGGCCGCTCGTTCCCGGTCGGTTCAAGGACTACATCTCGACGCCGAAGCAGAACGACTACCGCTCGCTGCACACCACCGTGGTCGGGCCCGGCCGCCAGCGTGTCGAGCTGCAGATCCGCACCCGGCTGATGCACGAGATTGCCGAATACGGCATCGCGGCGCACGCGCTCTACAAGGACGGCGGCAACGGCAACGGCAACGGTGCCGATCCGCTGACGCGCGACTCGGGCGCCTATGCCTGGCTGCGCCGCACCATCGAGCTGCTGGCGGAAGGGTCGAGCCCCGAGGAGTTCCTCGAGCATACCAAGCTCGAACTGTTCCACGACCAGGTCTTCTGCTTCACGCCGAAGGGCCGTCTCATCACCCTGCCGCGCCGGGCGACGCCAATCGACTTCGCTTATGCCGTGCATACGGGTGTCGGCGACCGCGCCGTGGGCGCCAAGATCAACGGCAAGATTTCGCCCCTCGTCTCCGAATTGCAGAATGGCGACGAGGTGGAGATCATCACCGCCGCCGGCCAGACGCCGCCCGCCGCGTGGGAATCCATCGTCGTCACCGGCAAGGCCCGCGCCGCCATCCGGCGCGCCACCCGCGCCGCCGTGCGCGCGCAATATGCCGGGCTCGGCAAGAAGATCGTCGAACGCGCCGTGGTGCGGGCCGGCAAGGTGTTCTCCGAGGAAAAGCTCGCCGCCTCGGTCGGCCGTCTCGCGCGGCAGTCGCTGGAGGACGTCTATGCCGCCGTCGGGCGCGGCGAGATGCGTTCGGACGATGTGGTGAAGGCGGTCCACCCCGAATGGACCGGACCGCGCGCGGAGGAGCGCGCCGCGCTGAAGGGCGAAGGCTGGTTCGAGCTGGAGCAGGGCCAAAGCCTCAAGTTCAAGATCCCCGGCATCGAGAGCGACCCGGACCCGAAGACCGCGATCCCCATTCGCGGCATCAACCGCGAATTGCCGGTGCGCTTCGCGCCGAACGGCGGGGCCGTGCCGGGCGACCGCATCGTCGGCATCCTGTCGCCGGGCGAGGGGATCACCATCTACCCGATCCAGTCGCCCGCGCTGCAGGAGTTCGAGGAGGAGCCCGAACGCTGGCTCGACGTGCGCTGGGATGTCGAGGAGGATGATCCGCAGCGCTTCCCCGTGCAGATCGTCGTGGTCGCCACCAACGAGCCCGGCTCGCTGGCCCAGGTTGCCCAGGTGATCGGCGAGCGCGACGGCAATATCGAGAATCTGCGCATGTCGTCCCGCTCGGCCGATTTTACCCGCATGGTGATCGACATCGGCGTCTATGACCTGCGTCACCTGAACGGCATCCTCTCCGACCTGCGCACCCGGCCGGTCGTCTCCTCCGTCGAGCGCGTGAACGGCTGACAAGGAACCGTTAACCCTGACGCGCGTTTCCTCGGCAGCCCCGTCGGGCGACAAGAGGAGCGCGCGCCATGTCCACCGAACATCTCCACGCCAATTTCCGCATTGTCTCCGGCGTCGCCAAGGAGTTCTGGGGCCGCTTCGCCGGCGACGGCATGCTGGCGGCGAGCGGCCGCGTGGAACAGCTTGCCGGCGAGGCCGCGCTGGCCTGCGCGCGGGCCCGGGGCCGTGTCCTGCACCGCGACATTCCCCCGGCCGGCGCCTGAGGGGGTTGCGGCGGGTGACGCGACAGGCCGGATAGGCTATCACCGCACCCGTTTCGCAACTTCTTTCGGGCATTGAAGATGACGCAAGACGAGGTCATGGCCGAGTTCCGTTCGGCCGGTGCGCTGCTTGAGGGCCATTTCATCCTGTCGTCGGGCCTGCGCAGCCCCGTCTTCCTGCAGAAGATGTTCATCTTCCAGGATCCGGTGCGCACAGAGCGGCTGTGCCGGGCGCTGGCCGAGAAGGCCGAGGCCGCCTTCGGCAAGATCGACTACGTCGTCTCACCCGCAGTTGGCGGCATCGTGCCCGGCTATGAGACCGCCCGCCAGCTCGGCGCCAAGGCGGTGTTCGTCGAACGCGAGGACGGGCGCTTCCAGCTCCGGCGCGGCTTCACCATTCCGCCCGAGGCGAAGGTGCTGATGGTCGAGGACATCGTGACCACCGGCCTGTCGTCGCGCGAATGCCTCGCCTCCATCGCCGAGCATACGTCGAACGTCGTCGGCGCCGCCTGCCTGATCGACCGCTCGAACGGCAAGGCCGATCTCGGCGTGCCGCTGGTGGCGCTGGCGAGGCTCGACATTCCCGCCTATCCCGCCGACGCGCTGCCGCCCGAGCTTGCCGCGCTGCCGCCGGTCAAGCCGGGCTCGCGCGGGATTCAGGGCGCGAAGGGGTAAGGCCTTGACCACCATCGTCCCCCCGATCCGCCTCGGCGTGAACATCGACCACGTGGCGACCCTGCGCAACGCACGCGGCGGCGCGCTGCCCGACCCCGTGCGCGCCGCCCAGCTCGCCTGCGCGGCCGGTGCCGACGGCATCACCGCCCATCTGCGCGAGGATCGCCGGCACGTCCGCGACGCCGACATGCGGCGCCTGCGCGAGGTGCTGACCGTGCCGCTCAATTTCGAGATGGCGGCGACCGACGAAATGGTCGCGCTGGCGCTCGAACTGAAGCCGCACGCTTCCTGCCTCGTGCCGGAGCGTCGCGAGGAGCGCACCACCGAGGGCGGGCTCGACGTGATCGGCGGCGGCATCGACCTCGCCCGCAAGGTCGAGAAGCTCGGCCATGCCGGCATCCGCGTGTCGCTCTTCGTCGCGCCCGACGAGGACCAGATCGCCCGTGCCGCCGATATCGGCGCGGCGGTCATCGAGTTGCACACCGGCGCCTGGTGCGAGCTTCTCGCCGAAGGGCGTGCCGTGGAGGCGGCCGCCGAGTTTGCCCGGCTTCAGGCCGCTGCCCGGCAGGGGGCCAGCCTCGGCCTCGAAATCCACGCCGGCCACGGGCTCGACTATGCGAGCGCCGAGACCATAGCGGCGCTGGAGCCGGTCCGCGAACTCAATATCGGTCATTTCCTTGTCGGCGAGGCGGTCTTCGTTGGCTTCGAGGCCGCCATTCGCCAGATGCGGATCGCGATGGCGCGCGGACGCGCGCATCTCGGCGCGTCACGGGCGGCGTGAGGGCAGGGCGGGCATGATCATCGGCATCGGCTCGGACATCACCGACGCAAGGCGGGTCGCCGAGGTGCTTGAGCGCCACGGCGAGCGCTTCCTCGACCGGGTGTTCACCCCCGTCGAGCGCGCCAAGTCCGACCGCCGCGCCCGCCGCGTGGAGAGCTACGCCAAGCGCTTCGCCGCCAAGGAGGCCTGCGCCAAGGCGCTCGGCACCGGTCTGGCGCAAGGCGTCTTCTGGCGCGACATGGGCGTCGTCAACCTGCCCTCCGGCCGGCCGACCATGGAACTGACCGGCGGCGCCCGGGCGCGGCTCGACGCCATCACCCCGCCCGGCTGCGAGGCGCGGATCGACCTCACCATCACCGACGACGGACCGCTGGCGCAGGCCTTCGTCATCATCAGCGCGGTGGCGAAGACGGGCGGCGGCTGACGTGAAGTCACCTCGTGCGAACGTGACCGGCGCGCGTTGCCGCAACCTCCCTGAGCGGCTATAGGAGCGCGATGGCCGCCACGGGCGGCGCACGCGTGCCGCAGGCGTACCGGAAAGCGACATGACAGCGACCAGCGAACAGAAGAAGAAGGAAGGCGGCCTCGGCGAGACCATCAAGGTCATCCTTCAGGCCTTCCTCATTGCCATCCTGATCCGCACCTTCCTCTTCCAGCCCTTCAACATCCCTTCCGGGTCGATGAAGGAGACGCTGCTGGTCGGCGACTATCTGTTCGTCTCGAAGTTCAGCTACGGCTATTCCCGCTTCTCGCTGCCCTTCTCGCCGCCGCTGTTCGACGGGCGCCTGCTGGGCTCGACGCCCAATCGCGGCGATGTCGTCGTCTTCAAGCTGCCGCGCGACGAGAGCACCGACTACATCAAGCGCGTCATCGGCCTGCCGGGCGACGAGATCCAGATGATCAACGGCGTGCTGAACATCAACGGCGTACCGGTGAAGCGCGAGGATGCCGGCTACTGGATGGACGACGAGGGCGGCGGGCGTGTCGAACGCGTCAAGCGCTGGACCGAGACGCTGCCGAACGGGGTCAGCTACTACACGCTCGATCTCGTCGACAACGGCTTCTACGACAACACCCAGGTCTACAAGGTGCCGCCCGACCACTACTTCATGATGGGCGACAACCGCGACAATTCAACCGACAGCCGCGTGCTCAGCCAGGTCGGCTATGTTCCTTACGAGAACCTCATAGGGCGCGCCCAGATGATCTTCTTCTCGGTGAAGGAAGGAGATGCCGCCTGGCAGTTCTGGAAGTGGCCCTGGACGGTCCGCTGGGACCGCATCCTCTCCTTCGTGCGATGACGCGCGGTTCCCCGCGCGGCGACGACGAGACCGGGCTCGACGCGCTGGAGGCGACGCTCGGGCATCGATTCACCGACCGCGCGCATCTGCGTCTCGCGCTAACCCATATCAGCTCCATCACAGGCCTTCAGGGCAGCAAGGCGCGCGTGCGCTCCTATCAGCGGCTTGAATTCCTCGGCGACCACGTGCTCGGCCTCGTCGTGTCGGACATGCTCTACCGGGCCTATCCGCAGGCGGAGGAGGGCGAGCTTTCCCGCCGTCTTGCCGATCTCGTCTGTGAGGACGCCTGCGCCGACGTGGCCCGCGCCATGGGGCTCGGCCCGCATCTGCGCCTCGGCTCCGGGGAGGACCGCACCGGCGGGCGCGAGCGGCCGGCGATCCTCGCCGACGTCGCCGAAGCCGTGCTGGCGGCGGTCTATCTCGACGCCGGCTTTCCCGCCGCCGAGGCGACGGTGGAGCGCTTCTGGCGGCCGCGCCTCGCCACGCCCGGCAGCTCGGCCCGCGACCCCAAGACCGCGCTCCAGGAATGGGCGCAGGGGCGGGGGCTGCCCCCGCCGCATTACCGGCTGGTGGAACGCTCTGGTCCCGATCATAATCCCGAATTCCGTATCGCCGTCGAAGTGCCCGGCCACGCGCCCGTCGAGGCAACCGGCTCCTCCAAGCAGAACGCGCAGAAATCCGCCGCGGCGGCGTTTCTCGAACAGGTTGCCGAATGAACGAGACTACCGAAGACACCCGCTGCGGTTTCGTTGCCCTCATCGGAGCGCCGAACGCGGGAAAGTCGACGCTCACCAACGCGCTGGTCGGCACCAAGGTGTCGATCGTCTCGCACAAGGTGCAGACCACGCGCTCGCTGGTGCGCGGCATCGCGCTGGCCGGCACGACGCAGATCATCCTCGTCGACACTCCCGGCATCTTCGCGCCCAAGCGCCGGCTGGAGAAGGCGATGGTCCGCTCGGCCTGGAGCGGGGCGGGCGACGCCGACGCCGTGGTGCTGCTGATCGACGCGCGCGTCGGCCTCACGGAGGATGTCGAGGCGATCCTCCGCGGGCTGGTCGACGTGAAGCGGCCGCGCGCGATCCTGCTCAACAAGATCGACCTGGTGAAGCGCGACAGCCTGCTGGAACTCGCCGCCAAAGTCGCCGAGATGATCTCGTTCGACCGGCTGTTCATGGTCTCCGCGCTGTCGGGCGATGGGCTGGTCGAGCTGCGCGACTGGCTGGCGCAGACGCTGCCGGCCGGCCCGTGGCTCTACCCCGAGGACCAGATATCCGACGCGCCAATGCGCATGCTGGCCGCTGAGATCACCCGCGAGAAGCTGTTCCATCGGCTGCACGAAGAACTGCCCTACCGCTCGACGGTGGAGACGGATTCCTGGCAGGAGCGCAAAGATGGATCGGTCCGCATCGAGCAGACGATCTTCGTCGAGCGCGAAAGCCAGCGGAAGATCGTGCTGGGCAAGGGCGGCGACACCATCAAGGCGATTTCCATGTCTGCCCGCAAGGAGCTGACCGAGATCGTCGAGGCGCCGGTGCACCTGTTCCTGTTCGTGAAGGTGCGCGAGAACTGGGCCGACGACCCCGAGCGCTACCGCGAGATGGGGCTCGATTTCCCGCAGGAGTGAGGCGGCCGCGATGGAGTGGTCCGACGAAGGCATCATTCTCGGCCTTCGCCGCCACGGCGAGGCCAATGCCATCGTCGAACTGATGACGGCTGAACATGGCCGCCATCTCGGCCTCGTGCGCGGCGGCGCGTCGCGCCGGCAGGCGGCGGGGTTGCAGCCGGGCAACGGCGTGCGCGTGGTGTGGCGGGCGCGGCTCGACGAGCATCTCGGCGCCTTCGCGCTGGAGGTGACGGCGCCGAGGGCGGCGCGGCTGATGGAGCACGCCCATTCCGCCTTCGCGCTCAGCCATGTCGGGAGCCTGCTGCGGCTGCTGCCCGAGCGCGACCCGCACCCGGCGCTGCACCGGGCGCTCGAAGCGGTTGTCGAGCATCTCGACGAGGCACGCCTGACGGGCATGCTCATCGCGCGGCTGGAGCTGATGATGCTCTCCGAACTCGGCTTCGGGCTCGATCTGGAAAGCTGCGCGGCGACGGGCGGACGCAACGACCTGCTCTATGTTTCGCCCAAGTCCGGCCGGGCGGTCAGCCGCGATGCCGGCGAGCCGTGGCGATCGCAGCTGCTGGACCTGCCCTATTTCCTCGTCGGCGAGGTCGCCGAGCCGCCCTCGCGTGACGACGTGCACGCCGCCTTCGAGCTTACAGGCTTCTTCCTCGCGCGGCGCGTATTCGAACCGCGCGGCCTCACCTTGCCCGATGCCCGCGCCGCCATGCGCGCGGCGCTGCTGCGGGCGCGCTAGTTGAGCGGCGTCGTGAAGCTGGAATCGGCGTAGTAGCGGCCATTGTAGAAGAAGCGCTGGCCGACCCAGACGACGTTGCACATGGGCACGCGCATATAAACGACGCGCCCGCGCGGATCACGGCGCGTCACCATCCGCTCGCGGCAGACATTCACCCAGCCGGTCGTGCCGCTCGGCTGCGGCGAGACCGGCTCGCGCAGACCCAGATAGACATAGGTCGGCGGGCCGGCGGCCGAGGCCGGCGTGACGATGGCGGCAATGCACGATGCGGCCAGAAGAGCCGTTGTGAGTGTCTTCATACCAAGAAGCCCCCGCTTCCAAGGATGGTTAAAGACTACCCCGATACGGCAATTTTTGCATAGAGTTTATTTCGAATTTAAGCGCATTTTGTAATGAATGGCACGCTCGCGAACGCGGGCCATTCAGCGCCGGCCCTTGACTTCATTAGGTTGGGGATAGATCTGGCTCGGCGCCCCGTCGAAGGGCGCCTGTTGCGCGTTCGCGTCTTGTTCCCGTCCCACGTTCGGGTTAGCAGAAGGCATGGGAGAGCCACCGATTCCGACCGACGACGGCACGATCGAACCGATCGGGCTCAAGGCGGCGCTCGAGGAGCGCTACCTTGCCTATGCGCTCTCGACCATCATGCACCGGGCGTTGCCGGACGCCCGCGACGGGCTGAAGCCGGTGCACCGGCGCATTCTGTACGGCATGCGGCTGCTGCGGCTCGACCCCGGCGGCGGCTTCCGCAAGAGCGCCAAGATCGTCGGCGACGTGATGGGGTCGTTCCACCCGCACGGCAATATGGCGATCTACGACGCCATGGTGCGGCTGGCGCAGGACTTTTCCCAGCGCTATCCCCTCGTCGACGGGCAGGGCAACTTCGGCAATATCGACGGCGACAACGCGGCGGCCGAACGCTACACCGAGGCGCGCCTGACCGAGGTCGCGCGGCTGATCCTCGACGGCATCGACGAGGACGCGGTCGACTTCCGCCCCAATTACGACGGCACGACGGAAGAGCCCGTCGTCATGCCGGGGGCCTTCCCGAACCTGCTGGCCAACGGCTCGACCGGCATCGCGGTCGGCATGGCGACCTCGATCCCGCCGCACAACGCGGCCGAGCTGATCGACGCCAGCCTGCACCTGATCGACAATCCGCAGGCGACGACGGACGACCTGCTGAAATTCGTGAAGGGCCCGGACTTCCCGACCGGCGGCGTCATCATCGAATCTCCCGCCTCCATCGCCGACGCCTATGCCACCGGGCGCGGCGGATTCCGGCTGCGGGCGCGCTGGGAGAAGGAGGAGACCGGGCGCGGCACCTATGTGATCGTCGTCACCGAGATCCCGTACGGCGTGCCGAAGTCGCGCCTCGTCGAGAAGATCGCCGACCTGCTCAATGAGAAGAAGTTGCCGCTGCTGGCGGATGTGCGCGACGAAAGCGCCGAGGACGTGCGCCTCGTGCTCGAACCGCGCGCGCGGAATGTCGACGCCGAGCTGCTGATGGAGAGCCTGTTCCGGCTCACCGAGCTTGAGACGCGCTTCCCGCTGAACATGAACGTGCTGGTCGGCGGGCAAGTGCCGAAGGTGGTGAGCCTCGGCGAGGCGCTGCGCGAATGGATCGACCATCGCCGCGAGGTGCTGCTGCGCCGCTCCCGTCACCGGCTCGGCGAGATCGAGCACCGGCTGGAAGTGCTTGGCGGCTACCTCATCGCCTATCTCAATCTCGACGAGGTGATCGCCATCATCCGCGAGGAGGACGAGCCCAAGCCCGCGTTGATGAAGCGTTTCGAGCTGACCGACGTGCAGGCCGAGGCGATTCTCAACATGCGCCTGCGCAGCTTGCGCAAGCTCGAAGAATTCGAGATCCGCAAGGAGCACGACGCCCTGAGCAAGGAGAAGGACGGCATCGAGAAACTGCTCGCCTCCGAGGCGAAGCAGTGGAAGACGGTCGCCTGGCAGCTCGGCGAGACGCGCAAGATGTTCGCGCCGGAGACCCCGCTTGGGCGCCGCCGCACCACCTTCGGCGAGGCGGCCTCGCATGATGCCGGGGCGGTGATCGAGGCGCTTGTCGAGCGCGAGCCGATTACCGTCGTCGTGTCGGAGAAAGGCTGGATACGGGCGCTCAAGGGCCATGTCGGGGACCTATCGGCACTTGCCTTCAAGGGCGACGACAAGCTGAAGATCAGCTTCTTCACCGAGACGACGTCGAAGCTGCTGGTCTTCGCCACCAATGGCCGCTTCTACACGCTGGAGGCGTCGAAGCTGCCCGGCGGTCGTGGTCATGGCGAGCCGTTGCGCCTGTCGATCGACATGGAGCAGGAGGCCGACATCGTCGACGTGCTGCCCTATCAGGGCGGCCGCAAGCTGCTCGTCGCGGCGAAGGAGGGGCGCGGCTTCCTCGTCTCGGAGGATGAGTGCCTCGCCAATACGCGCAAGGGCAAGCAGGTGCTCGGCGTCGACGGGCAGGACGCCGCCAAGGTGGTCCTTGCGGCGGGCGATTGCGTCGCGGTGATCGGCGAGAACCGCAAGCTGCTGGTGTTCCCGCTGTCGCAGATCCCGGAAATGGTCCGTGGCCGCGGCGTGCGGCTGCAGCGCTACAAGGACGGCGCCATGAGCGACGTGAAGGTCTTCGCCGCCGCCGACGGCCTGACCTGGACCGACACGTCGGGCCGCACCTGGACCGTGACCGACCTCACCGAATGGCGCGGCGAGCGGGCCGGGGCCGGCCGCCTGCCGCCTAAGGGTTTTCCGCGCAACAACCGCTTCGCCTGACGCGTCTTCCGCGCGCGCAAAAAAGACCGCCGGCGTGAGCCGGCGGCCAGTTTGACGTTGGTCCATGCGGGGCACGAAGCGGAAGGCCATTCCGGCCGGCCCATGGGACCGGCCGGGTCGAAGCGCGGTCAGGCGCCGATCTTGCCGCCGTCCTTCTTGGTGATCACGACGACCGCCGGGCGCACCGGCATGTCGTCCTTGAAGTCCGGCCAGCGGGTGGAGAGGTCTTCGTAATAGGACGGGCGGCCGAACGGCGCCCAGTCGGTGCCGCCGTCGCCGGGATGCTGGACGGCAACGAAGGCGGTGCGATCGTCCGGGGTGAAGAGTGGGCCGCACATCTCCGCGCCCACCGGCACGCGGAAGAACAGCTTCGAGGTGGCGCGGGCGCCGCCCTCGACGTCCACCGCCCAGAGCCCGTCCGTGCGGCCGGTCTCCTTCGGGTTGTTGCCGTCGGTCGCCACCCAGAGGCGGCCAGCCGAATCGACCGCGCAATTGTCCGGCATGCCGAACCAGCCATTGCGGGTCGTGTCGGTGGAGAAGGAGGCGCCGACCGCCGCCACGGACGGGTCGCCGCACTTCAGCAGCACTTCCCACGTGCCCTTGGTGGCGGCAAAGTCGCCCTCGGCCTCGGTCAGCTCGATGATGTGGCCGAAGGCGTTCTTGGCGCGAGGATTGGCGGCGTCGACCTGGTCGTCCTTGCGGCGCGTATTGTTGGTCAACATGACATAGACCTTGCCGTTGACACCGTTCGGCTGGATGTCCTCGGGACGGTCCATCTTGGTGGCGCCGAGCAGATCGGCGGCGCGGCGGGTCTCGATCAGCACATCGGCCTGGCTGGCAAAGCCGTTGGCGGCGGTGAGCGGGCCCTCGCCGAAGGTCAGCGGCAGCCAGTTGAGCGCGCCGTCGGCGTCGAACTTCGCGACATACAGCGTGCCGGAATCGAGCAGGTCGAGGTTCGCGGTGCGGTTGTTCGGGTCGAAGCGGCCGGCGGTGACGAATTTGTAGACATAGTCGAAGCGCTCGTCGTCACCGAGGTAGAACACCACCCGGCCGTCCTTCGCCACGATCGACTCGGCGCCCTCATGCTTGAAGCGGCCCAGCGCCGTGCGCTTCTTCGGCGCCGCGTTGGGGTCGTTCACATCGACCTCGACGATCCAGCCGAAGCGGTTCGGCTCGTTCGGCTCCTTCGAGAGGTCGAAGCGGTCGTAGAAATTGCCCCACTCATAGGTGGCTTCCGGCACGCCGTAGCGCTTGTAGTTGGCGGCCTCCCGGTGGCCCTCCGGCAGCTTGCCGAGGAAATAGCCGTGGAAGTTCTCCTCGGCCATCACATAGGTGCCCCAGGGCGTGACGCCGCCGGCGCAGTTGTTCAGCGTGCCGATCACCTGCGTGCCGGTCGGGTCGTCCTTCGTTTTCAGGCGGTCATGGCCGGCGACGGGGCCGCTGAGCTGCATCGGCGTGGTCGAGGTGATGCGGCGGTTCAGCTTGCCCTCGCGCACCACCTGCCACTTGCCGTCCACCTTGCGGATCTCGACGATCGTACCGCCATGTGCGGCCATCTCGATGTCGACGCGCTTCTGGTCGGCGGGGGCGACCTTCAGCTTGCCCTCGGCGACGCTGACGATGCCGGGGAACATCAGGTGCTCGTTGGTGTATTCGTGGTTTACCACCAGCAGCCCGTGCTCGGCGGAGCCATCAAGCGGGATGAAGCCGACATAGTCATTGTTGTAGCCGAACTGGCGGCGCTGGGCGTCGGCGCTCTGGCTCTTGGGGTCGAAGGCCGGCGAATCGGCAAAGAGCGGATCGCCCCAGCGCAGCAGCACCTCGGCGTCATAGCCTTCGGCGACATGGTGGGTCTGGTCGACGCCCGCCTCGACCTCGACGAAGATGAAGGCCGAGCCGTTGCCCGTGGTCGTGCTGGCGGCATTGGCCTTCTCGGCGGAGAGCAGGGCCAGCGGGCCGACGGTGGAGGCGATGGCGGAAACCGCCAGCGAACCCTTGAGCAGGCCGCGGCGCGAGAAGCGGATGGAGATCAGCTCGCCCATCGTCGGGTTGACGGTCGGGTTGCTGCCCTCGCCCTCGGCCTCTTCCAGCAGGCTGGTGCGGAAGGGCGACTCCTGAGTGTCGTGGTCACGGGTGTCGTCGGTCATGGGGGGCTCCGGCAAGATTGACCCGCTCCGGTCTGGAGGCGTTCCAATCTGCTACCCCGCCCCAATCACAGGGGAATGACACCAGCCGTTCCCCAACGGCAGGACTATTCGTCGTGCCGAATCCAGCCCGCCGGCGCGAGGCGTTCCTGCGGCAGGAAGCGGCGCTTGTAATTCATCTTGTCGGAGCCTTCGACCCAGTAGCCGAGATAGACATAGGGAAGGCCCATCGCCTTCGCCTTGCTGATGTGGTCGAGGATCATGAAGGTGCCGAGCGAGCGGCCGGGCGCCTCGGGCTCGTAGAACGAATAGACCATGGACAGGCCGTCCGCGAGCACGTCCGTCAGCGCGACGCCGTGCAGCGCGCCCTGTCCGCGCCCGTGCACGGCAGTGCCCGGCCCGCGCCGGCGGTACTCGATCAGGCGGGTGCGGACATGGCTGTCCTCCACCATCATCGCGTAGTCGAGCACGGTCATGTCGGCCATGCCGCCGTCGGAATGCCGGCTGTCGAGATAGGAGCGGAACAGTGAATATTGCTCGGCGGTCGGCACGGCGGCGCGGATGTCGCCGATCAGGTCGGCGTTGGCCTGGCGCACGCGGCGGAAGCTGCGGGTCTCGCGGAAATCGTCCACGCAGACCCGCACCGAGACGCAGGCCCGGCATTGTTCGCAGGCCGGGCGATAGGCGATGGACTGGCTGCGCCGGAAGCCGCCATGGGTGAGCACGTCGTTGAGCTGGGTCGCCCGCTCCCCCACAAGGTGCGTGAAGACCTTCCGCTCCGAGCGGCCCGCCAGATAGGGGCAGGGCGAGGGGGCGGTCAGGTAGAATTGCGGTGTGTCGCGCGAGTGTTCGGTCACGGCTCGTTCACGCAGCAGGTAGGGCAAGGATTGCGCGAGCCGGCCCCGACGTCAAAGCCCCATTTCGTGCGTCGCGCTTTCGTGTCAGCGATAGCGCCGCAACTCGCTCACCCGCTCGTCGCTGTTAACCACCACGGTGCCGATGACGAGATCGTGCAACAGCCGGCGCCGGCTGTTGAACAGCCCGACGATGGCGACGAGGGGCGTGAGCAGGCTGTTCGCCACCCAGAACAGCACGATTGAAATCACCGCAAGCACCGGCGTCATCGGCGCTCCGTCCAACTGCCGCATCTCGATTCCCATGGCGCGCATGCCGAGCGTGGCGCTGCGCGATCCGCCCAGCGTGAGGCCGGCATAAGCGAGTGCCCACAGGATGGAGGCCGGACCGATCAGCCCATAGAGCGCCCAGCCGAAGCCGAAGGTGAGGAAGCCGAAGACGAGGATGAGCAACCCGGCCGCCGCGACGGGCGCCGCAATGATCACGGTGTCCAGCAGGAAGGCGATGAAGCGGCGGAACAGCACCCCGCGAAACGAATCGGGGTGCTGTACCGGATCGAACAGATAGGGTTCCGGCTCGCGGTATGCGTCGCTCATGCCTTCCCTCCACGGCGCTCGATGGCGCGGGCTCAGTTGCCTGCGTGCCAGTCGATGCGCGTCACGTCCATGCCGTTCTCGATCAGCGCCCGGTGCACCTCGTCGGCATGGGCGCGGTCGCGCGTCTCGACCGTCACGTCGAGCCGGGCGCCCTTGGCGTGCACGTCGAGGAAGTGGCGCTTGTGCTCCACTTCGAGGATGTTCGCGCCGAGATCGCCGAGCAGCGTCGAGATGATGCCGAGCTCGCCCGGCCGGTCGAGCATGGAGAAGCGGAAGGAGACGATGCGCTCCTCGCGCTCCAGCTCGCGCATCATGATGGAGGCGACGATGCGCGGGTCGATATTGCCGCCGGACACCACCAGACCGACCTTGCGCCCGCGATAGCGGTCGGGGTCGGCGAGCAGGGCGGCGAGGCCGGCGGCACCCGCGCCTTCCGCCAGCGTCTTCTGCTGGGTGAGGAACAGGTTCACGGCGCGCTCAATGGTCGGCTCGTCGACCAGCACCACGTCGGAGACGAGGGCGGAGACGAGTTCGCGCGTCAGCGCGCCGGCCTGCTTCACCGCGATGCCTTCCGCTAGCGTGGCGCCTTCGCAGGGCAGGCTCTGCTGGTGCAGGGCGTTCCACATGCTGGGATAGAGCCGGGTCTCGACGCCGACGATTTCGATGTCCGGGCGCCGGTCGCGTGCGGCGACCGCCATGCCGGAGATCAGCCCGCCACCCCCGACCGGCACGAGCAGCGCGTCGAGGTCGGGCGCGTCCTCCAGCATCTCGGCGGCGATGGAGCCCTGGCCGGCGATGACATGGGCATCGTCATAGGGGTGCACCCAGACGAGATGTTCCCGCTGGGCGATGCGGTCCGCCTCCTCGCTGGCGTCGCCCACCGATTCCCCGTGCAGTACGACGCGGGCGCCATGCGCCTCGGTCGCCGCCACCTTCACGATGGGCGTGTGCTTGGGCATGACGATGGTGGCGCGGATGCCGAGCCGGGCGGCGTGATAGGCCACCGCCTGTGCGTGATTGCCCGCCGACATGGCGACGACGCCGGCGGCACGCTCCTGCGGCGACAGGCTGGAGAGCTTCACCAGCGCGCCGCGCTCCTTGAAGCTCGCCGTGACCTGGAGGTTCTCGTACTTCACGTACACGTGCGCGCCCGTAATCGCCGAGAGGCGCGGCGCCGGCAGCGTAGGCGTGCGCAGCACCGCGCCATCCAGCAGCGTGCGTGCGGCGGCGACATCGGCGGGGGAGACGGGCAGGGTCATCGAACCACTCAGAATTCTCGCGGCGTCGGCGCCGCACGATTGAGGAGCCCGCCCGGCCGCAATACGAGGAAGGCGGCGAGCAGGGAATAGATCACCACGTCGCGATACGCGATATCGAAGGCCGAGGACCACACGATTTCGACGCCGGCGACGAGGGCGGCGCCGAGAAAAGCGCCCGGCACCGAGCCAATGCCGCCAATAATCGCCGAAATCAAGGCTTTGAGCGTAATCGCCAGCCCATCGCCGGGCGATATCGTACCATAGGCGATGACGACGCTGGCTCCGGCGAGCCCGGCGGCGGCGCCCGCGATGGCGAATGTCGCGCCCACGAGTACCGGCACGCGCACACCGAGCAGCGCCGCCATCTTCGGATCGTCCGCATAGGCGCGCCAGGAACGGCCGAAGGAGGTGAGGCTGATCACGCCGAGCAGCGCGGACAGACCCGTCAGCGTCAGGCCGGCGGCGAGGAACTGCGCGGGCGTCGCGGTCGCGACGAAACCGTCCTGCCCGGCGATGTAGATCGGCCGGTTGAGCAGGGCCGGAAGCCAGTTCTCCCGGTAGGAGGAGGTGAGGCGCAGCACCTCCGCGAGCACGATGGAGACGGCGATTGTGCCGATGAGCACGGGCTGCGGCGAGCGCGCGCGCTCGGCAATGGGCACGAACACCGCCCGCCCGACGACCCAGCTCAGCAGCGCCGCCGCCAGGATGCCGAAGGTCAGCGCGAGCCCCAGCGCGGTCGGGCCGATGCGCCCCCCGACACTGAACCACCCCACGGCGATCAGCATGAAGGCGCCGCCGGTCACGGCAATCTCGCCGAAGGCGAGGTTCACGCGCCCGTAAAGTCCGTGAACGAGCGCGAAGCCGGTGGCGATGAGCCCGTACACACCGGCCAGCACCAGCCCGCCGAGCGCCTGCTGCAGCCAGTAGGCGCTGCGCGCGCCCAGCGTGAAGAAGGGCGGACGCGCCGCCTCGCTCGCCTCGGCCAGCCACCAGCGCTTGAGGATGAAGAGCTTCACCTCGCTCAGCGGTCCCCGGTCGGTATCGACAGCGGCGAGATCGAAGCGGGCGGCGCCGGTATGGCCGGCGAAGCGGCAGGAAATCCAATGCGCGCCGCTGCCGAGCGGCCCGCGCGTGCGGTAGCCGTAGCGCAGCGTGTCCCCGGCGCCCGGTACCGGCCGCAGCGCCATTTCGACGATGTCGGTATCCTCGTCGTGCAGGGCCGGAGCGACGGCCCGGCACAGCCGCGCCTGATCCGCGTCGATTACCGATCCGCAGCCGGGAAGCAGCAGCAGGGCGATGAAGGCGAGAACCCGGAAAAGGGAAGGGCGATGGGCGAGGGGAGATGAGGACCTTGCGGGCATGGCCGTGCCCGTCGGCCCGTCACGCCTCCCGGGCGAGCTTTTCAGCGACGCGCGGGGCGAAATAGGTCAGCACGCCGTCGGCCCCGGCCCGCTTGAACGCCATCAGGCTCTCCATCATCGCCTTCTCGCCATCGAGCCAGCCATTGCGGGCGGCGGCCTCGATCATCGCGTATTCGCCGGACACCTGGTAGGCGAAGGTCGGCAGGCCGAAAGTCTCCTTCAGCCGGTAGACGATGTCGAGATAGGGCAGGCCGGGCTTCACCATCAGCATGTCCGCGCCCTCCTCGATGTCGAGCGCCGCCTCGCGGAGCGCCTCCATGCCATTGGCGGGGTCCATCTGGTAGGTGCGCTTGTCGCCCTTGAGGCAGCCGGAGGAGCCCACCGCGTCACGGAACGGGCCGTAGAAGGCCGAGGCGTATTTGGCGCTGTAGGCGAGGATCTGCGCGTCGTGATAACCTTCGCCGTCAAGCGCGCGACGGATGGCGCCGACGCGCCCGTCCATCATGTCGGAGGGGGCGATGACGTCGGCGCCGGCGTCGGCCTGCACCAGCGACTGCTCGACCAGCACGGCGACGGTCTCGTCGTTGAGGATGCGCCCGTCAGTGTCCAGCAGCCCGTCATGGCCGTGGCTCGTATAGGGGTCCAGCGCCACGTCGGTGATGAGGCCGATCTGCGGAACGGCGTCCTTGATCGCCCGCAGCGTGCGGCAGACGAGGTTGTTCGAATTGAGCGCCTCGCGCCCGTCGACAGTGCGAAGCGTGGGATCGGTATAGGGAAACAGGGCCAGCGCCGGGATGCCGAGGCGCGCGGCACGCTCGGCGTCGCGCACCGCCTCGTCCACCGTCAGCCGCTCGACGCCCGGCATCGAGCCGACCGCGGTGCGCTCGCCCTCGCCGTCCATGACGAAGATCGGCCAGATCAGGTCCGCAACGGTGAGCGTGTTCTCGCGCATGAGCTGGCGCGCCCACTCGGACTTGCGGTTGCGCCGGGGGCGCTGGACCAGATCGAGCTTCGACGACACATCCGGCCGGCCCGACGGCTCGGGATGGACGGGGCGGGGGCGGGCGAAGGGAATGGTCATGGGCACGCTCGCAAGGGGCCGTGGACGGCCACGAGGGATTCAGACGCAGGATTCTGATGCGGCACTTTCGAATGTTTATAGCTTCATACGACGGGGAGCGCGACCCATGGAACCGTGTGATTGCGTAGAAGCCCGGCAACGCGTCGCGGGGCATGTTGACGCGGACGCCCGCTGGCGCGCACCTCGTCTGCAAGGCTGCGCCTTTCCCCCTCCGCCCGAACGCCTTAAGCGTACGGGGACTTCATCGGGGAGACGGGCGTGACGAGCGATATCGGCATCCGCTTCGAGGAACGCGGCGCGCTCGGCATCGCGACGCTGGACCGGCCGCGCGCGCTGAACGCGCTCGATCACCCCATGGTGCTGGCCCTGCGCGCCGCCCTCGACGGCTGGATCGCCAACCCGTCCATCACGCAGGTCGTGCTGCGCTCCGCGCATGAACGGGCCTTCTGCGTCGGCGGGGACGTGCGAGCTATGGCGACTCTCGGCAGTTCGGGCCGCAAGGAGGAGGCGCGCCAGTACTGGCGGGATGAATACGCCCTCGACCTGCTGATCTCGCGCTATCCCAAGCCCTTCATCGCGCTGGTCGACGGGCTGTGCTTCGGCGGCGGCTTCGGGCTGTCGGGCCATGCGCGCTACCGCGTCGCCGGCGAGACGCTCGGCTTCGCCATGCCGGAGGTTGCCATCGGCCTGTTTCCCGATGTCGGCGGCACCTATGTGCTGCCGCGCCTGCCGGGCTGGAGCGGCACCTGGCTCGCCATGACCGGCGCGCGCATCGGCATGCCTGACGCCATGGCGCTTGGCCTCTACACCCATCACGTGCCGGTGGCGCGCTGGCCCGCGCTGATCGACGCATTGGCCGGTGGTGAGGAGGCCGAGGCCGCGCTGGCCCGTCTGGCCGCGCGCCCGCCGGCGCCCGCACTCGGTGCGCTCTATCCTGATATCGACCGCATCTTCGCCGGGGGATCGGTGGACGCCATCGTCACCGCGCTGGAAGTGGTCGGGGCGGGCGACAGGCCGGCCGCCGAGTTCGCCCGCGGCCAGCTCGACACCATCCGCCGCGCCTCGCCCACCAGCGTGCACATCGCCTTCCAGCAGATGCAGCGCGGGCTCGGGCTCGATCTCGCCGGTTGCCTCAACCTCGAATTCCGGCTCGTTACCCGCCTGCTCGGCCAGAGCGACTTCTACGAGGGCGTGCGCGCGCTCCTCGTCGACAAGGACCAGAAGCCCGCCTGGACGCCGGCGCGGCTGGAGGAGGTCGATCCAGTGGTCATCGCCGCGCTCTTCGACGAACCGCTTGCCGACGAATTGCTGCTCGCCTGAGCCCGATTTGCGCTATGGAAGCGGCATGAGTTCGCCTTACGACCCCATCGACGCCACGCTCGGCCCGGCCGGCGCGCAGCTTCCGCTCTGGCAGGGGCGGGTGCTGCTCTATCTGCGCTGCCTCGCCGGCTTCCTGATGGTGAAGACCGTCTATAGCTGGACGCTGATCTGCGGCGTATGGGACGGCGACACCAGCCGCTTCGAAATGCTCTCCACCGCCGCGCAGGCCGCCGTCATCTGGGCGGCGATCATGAATCCCGTCGCCGCCGTCGGCCTCTGGCTCGGGGCGTCCTGGGGCGTGGTGCTGTGGCTCGTCACCGCCATGGTGCAGATCCTCATCAACGCTTCCGCGCCCGAGGGCGTCGGCCGGCTGATGATCGTGGCGGCCATCGAGACGGTGCTCGTGGCGGGCTACGCCTTCCTCACCTACAAGGCGGCGCGCGAGAGCGAGGGCTGATTCATCTTTCGTTAAGCCATTGCGGTGACGAAGGATTCAGCCTGTCGCTTAAACCGTTCTTAGCGGCGCGCTTCCACACTCGGGTCGATCAGAGGGAGGCAATCCCCAAATCGAGACCGGGGTGATTCATGTTTGCAGGTCAGGCCGTCAGGGCCGAAGCATTTGCCGAGACGCAGGACGAGACCCGCAGCGAGCTCCTGCCGCTCTATCGCGAAGCGGTGACGCTGGTCGAGCGACTGCACCGGCGGCTGCTCGACGTGGTGAAGGACGAGTTCGACCGGCGCGGGCGCGACGATGTGAACGCCGTGCAGGCGCTGCTGCTGTTCAATATCGGCGATTCCGAGCTGACGGCGGCCGAGCTGCGCACGCGCGGCTACTATCTCGGCGCCAACGTTTCCTACAATCTCAAGAAGCTGGTCGAGATGGGCTATCTCGATCATCGGCGCTCGCGCATCGACCGCCGTTCGGTGCGCATCCGCCTCACCGAGAAGGGCGAGGCGGTGCGCGACGTCGTCGAGGCGCTGCACGCCAAGCACATCGCCACCATCGAGCAGATCGGCGGCATCGGCCCGCAGGAGTTCCAGCAGCTCAACAAGGCGCTGAACCGGCTGGAACGCTTCTGGACCGATCAGATACTCTACCGGCTCTGAGGGCACGTCTCAGCCCTGCTCGAAGCCTTCCAGCACATTGGCGACGTTGATGCCGATGGCCTCGACGGCGTAGCCGCCTTCCATCACGAACAGCGTCGGCTTCGCCAGTTTGGCGATCCGCAGGCCGATCTTCAGATAATCGGGGCTGTCGAGCCTGAACTGGGATATCGGGTCGTCCTTGTAGGTGTCGACGCCGAGCGAGACGATCACGACATCGGCACCACAGGCCTCGATGCGCGCGCAGGCATCGTCGAGCGCGGCGCTCCACCCCGAATAGTCGGTGCCCCAGCGCAGCGGGTAATTGGCGTTGAAGCCTTCGCCCTCGCCGGCGCCGGTCTCGTCGGCAAAGCCGAGGAAATAGGGGAATTCCTGCAGCGGGTCCGCGTGGATGGTGCACACCAGCACGTCCGACCGATCGTAGAAGATCGCCTGCGTGCCGTTGCCGTGGTGATAGTCGACGTCGAGGACCGCCACGCGCGCGGCGCCCCGGTCCCGGAAGGCCTGGGCCGCCACGGCCGCGTTGTTGACAAAGCAGTAGCCGCCCATCGTCGCCTGATGGGCGTGGTGGCCGGGCGGACGGCACAGGGCGAAGGCGGAAGCCTCGCCGCCCGCGACGAGGTCGACGCCGGTCAGCGCGATATCGGCGCCGGCCTGCACGGCGTCCCAGGTTCCCGCGACGATGCAGCAGCCGGCGTCGAAGGAGAAGTGTCCGAGCTTGCCGTCGATGTTCTCCGGCTCGACATAGCGCATGCCCGGCGCCCGCCAGAAGCTCGGCAGGGCGGGGAAGTCGCGTCCGTCCTGCGTCCACAGCTCCCAGGCCTGCGCAAGGAAGTGGATATAGTCGGCGTCGTGCACCTTCAGGATCGGATCGAGTCCATGCGCCGCCGGGTCGACGAGCGGCCCGAGATTTCGCTCGCCGATCGCCTTCAGGATCATCGCCACCCGCTCGGGCTTCTCGAAGGCCGGCACGACCCGCCCGTTCATGAGCTCGACATGGCCGGAATGGCCGAGATGGCGCGGCGAGTGGATGATCTTCATGGAGGGGAATCCGGGGCGTGGATAGGTGAGGTCGCCACGATAGGCGAGGGGCCGCGCCCCTGTCATCCGCCGCGCCATGCCCTTGGTGTCGCGCGAGGCGTGACGAGCTGCCGCCTCGGTGCAAGGCGGCCCCGCAGGCGGCGTGCTTTGAAAGCCCCGGGTGCTGTGCTAAGCGACCCGCCTCGATTTCGCGGCCGGCACAAGGTCGGCCCGGAGGCGTCGCCACCGCCCAGGGAGGCCGGTTCATGTCGTCCGAAGCTCACGCTTCTTCCACCAATCGCTTCTTCTCCGCCACGCTCGCCGAGACCGATCCCGAGCTCGCCGGTGCGATCACCGCCGAGCTGGGCCGCCAGCGCGACGAGATCGAGCTGATCGCCTCGGAGAACATCGTCTCGCGCGCCGTTCTGGAGGCGCAGGGTTCGGTGCTCACCAACAAGTACGCCGAGGGCTATCCGGGCCGGCGCTACTATGGCGGTTGCCAGTATGTGGACGTCGCCGAGCAACTCGCCATCGACCGCGCCAAGCAGCTCTTCGGGGCCTCTTTCGCAAATGTGCAGGCGCATTCGGGCGCGCAGGCGAACACCGCCGTGTTCTTCGCGCTGATGCAGCCGGGCGATACGTTCCTCGGGCTCAACCTCGCTGCCGGCGGTCACCTGACCCATGGCGCGCCGGTGAGCCTGTCCGGCAAGTGGTTCAAGCCGGTACCCTACAGCGTGCGCCGCGACGACCAGCGCATCGACTATGAAGAGGTCGCCCGCCTCGCCGACGAGCACAAGCCGAAGGTCATCGTGGCCGGCGGCTCGGCCTATCCGCGCCACATCGACTTCGCCAAGTTCCGCGCCATCGCCGATTCGGTCGGCGCGAAGCTGATGGTCGACATGGCGCATTTCGCGGGCCTCGTGGCGGGCGGCGTGCATCCCAATCCGGTGCCGCACGCCCATGTCGTGACCTCGACCACGCACAAGACCCTGCGCGGCCCGCGCGGCGGCCTGATCCTCACCAATGACGAGGAGCTGTCGAAGAAGATCAACTCGGCGATCTTCCCCGGCATCCAGGGCGGGCCGCTGATGCATGTCATCGCCGCCAAGGCCGTTGCCTTCGGCGAGGCGCTGCAGCCCTCGTTCAAGGTCTACGCGAAGAACGTGGTGGAAAACGCCAAGGCGCTTGCGGAAAACCTCCAGGGCCACGGCTTCGAGATCGTCTCCGGCGGCACCGATACGCACCTCATGCTGGTCGATTTGCGTCCGAAGAAGCTCACCGGCAAGGTCTCCGAGATCGCGCTGGGCCGCGCCCACATCACGACCAACAAGAACGGCATTCCGTTCGATCCCGAGAAGCCTTTCGTGACCTCGGGCGTGCGTCTGGGCACGCCGGCCGGCACGACGCGCGGCTTCGGTGTCGCCGAATTCCAGCAGATCGGCGACATGATCGCGGAAGTTCTCGACGTGCTCTCGCAGAAGGGCACGGAGGAGGATAGCCTCGTCGAGGCGGCCGTGCGCGGCAAGGTTGCCGAGCTTCTGGCCCGGTTCCCGATCTACGGCTGAGGAAGACGATGCGCTGTCCCTATTGCGGAAGCCTCGAGACGCAGGTCAAGGATTCCCGTCCCACCGAGGACAGCGCCGCCATACGCCGCCGCCGCATCTGCCCCGATTGCGGCGGCCGCTTCACCACCTTCGAGCGCGTGCAGCTCCGCGAGCTGACCGTGCTCAAGCGTTCCGGCCGGCGCGTGCCGTTCGACCGCGACAAGCTCGCCCGCTCCATCGAGGTGGCGTTGAGGAAGCGCCCGGTCGACCCCGAGCGGGTCGAGCGCCTCGTTTCCGGCCTCGTGCGCCGGCTCGAGAGCATGGGCGAGAGCGAGATCACCTCCGAGATGATCGGTGAGCGGGTGATGGAGAGCCTCAAGCAGCTCGACGACATCGCCTATGTCCGCTTCGCCTCGGTCTATCGCAATTTCCGCGAGGCCAAGGATTTCGAGGCCGTGCTCGGCGAACTTGAGACGCGTCCGGCCGACGGGAGCGAGGACGAACCCAAGGCCCTGCGGACCGCCGGTGCCGGCGGGCTCGATGAGTGAGGCGGCCCTCGCGACCGCACCCGAGACGTTCATGACGCTGACCCGAGACGACGAATCCCTGATGGCGGCCGCGCTGAGCGTCGGACGCCGCGAACTCGGCCACACCTGGCCCAATCCTGCCGTCGGCGCGCTGGTGGTGCGCGAGACGGCGCGCGGCCCCCTCGTGCTGGGGCGCGGCTGGACGGCCAGGGGCGGGCGCCCGCATGCCGAGCCGCAGGCGCTGGCGCAGGCCGGCGAAGCCGCGAAGGGCGCCACGCTCTATGTGACGCTGGAGCCCTGCTCGCATCACGGCCAAACGCCGCCCTGCGTCGACGCGGTGCGCGCCGCCGGCATCGGCCGTGTGGTCGCCGCAATCGAGGATCCCGATTTCCGGGTCGCGGGACGGGGCTTCTCTATTCTGCGCGAGGCCGGCATCCGGGTCGACGTCGGCGCCGGTGCGGCGGAAGCCCGGATCGCTCATGCCGGGCATATAAGGCGCGTCACCGAGGGGCGCCCTCACATCATGCTGAAGCTCGCCGTCTCGGCGGACGGCAAGGTCGGCCTCGCGGGCCGGCGCCCCGCCGCCATCACCGGCGAGATTGCGCGCGGGCGCGTTCACATGATGCGCGCGACGCACGACGCCGTGCTCACCGGCATCGGGACAGTGATCGCCGACGACCCGCAGCTCACCTGCCGGCTGCCCGGCATGCAGGACCGTTCGCCGCTGCGCGTGGTGCTTGATGCCTCGCTGCGCCTGCCGCCCACCAGCGCGCTGGCCCGCAGCCTCGCCGTCGCACCGCTCTGGGTGATCGCGGCCGAAGACGCGCCCGACGCACCGGAAGCGATGCTCACGGCCATGGGCGTCGAGGTGATGCGGGTGCGCCGGCGATCCGATGGCGCGGTCGATATCAACGAGGCGGTGAAGCTGCTGGGCTTGCGCGGCATCACCCGGCTGATGGTCGAGGCCGGGCCGCGCATCGCAGCGGCATTCGTTCGGGAGCGGCTGGTGGACGAGGCGAATGTCTTCCACGCTCCGGCGCTGTTGGGCATGGATGCGCTCGACGCGCTGGAGGGGCTGCCGCTTTCGGTGCTCGATGACTATCTGAGCGAGGCGCGCAGCGAACGGCAGGGGCCGGATCGCCTGCGCATCATGAGGCGTCGCTAGAATGTTCACCGGCATCGTCACCGACATCGGCACCGTCCGCGCCGTCACTCCCCGCAACGACGTCCGGCGGCTGACAATCGCCACGCGCTACGACACTGCGGGCATTGAGTTGGGCGCCTCCATCGCCTGCGCGGGCGTATGCCTGACGGTGGTGGCGACGCAGCCGGATGCCTTCGAGGTCGAGGCGGCGCCGGAGACGCTGGCGGTGACGACAGCAAGCGGCTGGGCCGAAGGCCGGCGGCTCAATCTCGAACGTGCGCTGAAGATCGGCGACGAACTTGGCGGCCATATAGTGCAGGGGCACGCCGACGGCATGGCCCGCGTGATCGCGCGAGACGATCTCGGCGAGACCACGCGCTTCACCTTCGAGGCGCCGGAGAGTCTCGCGCCCTTCATCGCGGTCAAGGGCTCGATCACGCTCGACGGCACCTCGCTGACCGTGAACACGGTGGACGGGCCGCGCTTCACCTGCCTGCTGATCCCGCACACGTTGACCCACACGACATGGGGAGACGTGCAGGCCGGCGCCCTTGTCAATATCGAAGTCGACATGATGGCCCGCTATGCTGCGCGGCTTGCGGAGTTCCGTTGACGCCTGTACGTCGTCGACCCGTCCAGTTTCGTGAGGTTCATCCATGGCGAGCCCCCGCCCGCCGCGTGCATCCGATGCCGCCGCTGCCATCCCGCTGACCGGCGCTCGAGTCCTCATCGTGGAGGCGCGCTTCTATGACGATATCGCCGACGAGTTGCTCGCCGGCGCTCTCGCGACCGTCGAGGCCGCCGGTGCCACGGCGGATATCGTGACGATGCCCGGAGCGCTGGAAATTCCGGCGGCCATCGCCATCGCGCTCGATGGCGCGGAAGCCGCCGGTGCGCCTTACGACGCTGTGGTGGCGCTCGGCTGCGTGGTGCGCGGCGAGACGTATCATTTCGAGATCGTCGCGGGTGAATCCTCGCGCGCGCTGATGGACCTCTCGGTCGCTCGTAAGCTGGCGCTCGGCAACGGCATCCTCACCGTCGAGAACGATGAGCAGGCCTGGGTGCGCGCCCGCGTCTCCGAGGGCAACAAGGGCGGCGGCGCGGTGGAGGCGGCCTTCGCCGTCCTTCGCCTCAAGCGCCGGGCGGGGCAGGCCATATGACGACCGCCAAGCCCGTGAACCACAAGCCGGTGCGCAAGAGCGCGGCGCGGCTCAATGCCGTGCAGGCGCTCTACCAGATGGACCTCGCGGCGACGCCGCTGCCGGAGATTCTCGCCCAGTTCGAGAGCCACTGGATCGGCCACGAGATCGAGGGCGACGAGATCGCCGGTGCCGACATCAACCTGTTCCGCGACATCGTGGGCGGTGTGGTACGCGAACAGCGCGCCATCGACCCGGTTCTCGACGCCTCGCTGGTCAAGGGCTGGCCGCTCAAGCGCATCGAGGCGGTGCTGCGCGCCGTGCTGCGTGCCGGCACCTATGAGCTTGCCGAGCGTCCGGATGTGCCGGCGCGCGTCGTGGTGGCGGAATATGTGAACGTCGCCGCCGCCTTCCTCGACCGGGAAGAAACCGGCATGGTGAATGCCGTGCTCGACGGCATCGCCCGCGAACGGCGGCCGGACGAGTTCACCGGCTAGGAGCTGGACATGGCGGCGGGCGATTCAGGCGAAGACAAGCTGATCGCCCGGTTGTTCGGATCGGTGGCGACACATCCCGGCGCCCTGGGCCTCAAGGACGATGCCGCGCTGCTGGCAGTGCCCCCCGGCCACGAGCTGGTGCTGACCAAGGACGCGCTGGTCGCCGGCGTGCATTTCTTCCCTGACGACCCGCCGGCCTCCATCGCCCGCAAGGCGATGCGGGTGAACCTGTCCGACCTCGCCGCCAAGGGGGCGGACCCGCTCGGGGTGCTGCTGGCTTTCGCCATACCGCCTGACATGGACGCTGCCGCGCTGGAAGCCTTCGCGGGTGGCATCGGCGCCGATGCCACACTCTACGGGGCGCCGCTGCTCGGCGGCGACACGGTGCGCACTCCGGGCCCCTTCACCGTGTCCATCACCGCGCTCGGCGCCGTGCCCACGGGGCAGATGGTGCGCCGCGCCACTGCCCGGCCAGGCGAGGCGATCGTGGTGAGCGGCACCATCGGCGACAGCGCGCTGGGCCTCGCCCTGCGGCTCGATCCGGCGCGGTCCGGTTTCGCCGGGCTCGATTCGGCCAGCCTCGATCATCTGCGGGACCGCTACCTGCATCCGCGCCCGCGCCTGGCGCTCGCCCGTCCGCTGCGCGGTCGAGCCAGCGCGGCGATGGACGTCTCGGACGGGCTCGTCGGCGATCTGCGAAAGCTGCTGTCGGCCTCCGGCGTCGCCGGCACGATCGAGGCGTCGCGCGTGCCGTTCAGCGCCGCCGCCCGCGCGGCCATCGCGGCGGAGCCGGCGCTTCTGGAGACGGCGCTGACGGGCGGCGACGATTACGAGATCCTCGCCGTGATGCCGGACCACGAAGTGAGCGCCTTCAGCACCTTCGCCACCGCGGCCGGCATCGGGGTGAGCGTGATCGGCCATACCCATGAGGGTGAGGGGCTGAGCGTGCGCGACGGCGACGGAGCGGAGCTCACCCTCGCCCGAGGCAGCTTCAGCCATTTCTGACAAGCCCCGCAAAGGTTGGTCGATTTCCCCGATTGCCTGCGCACCCCGCCCGACCTAGCCTCAGCGCAGGATCCGGAGCACCCGGACCGATATCGGGAACAGTCATATGAAAATCGCCAAGATTCTGCTGGCCGCCGCTGCCGTGCTCGCCGTGGGCGCCGGCGCCGCGCAGGCCGAGATCAAGAAGATCCGCATCGGCACCGAAGGCGCCTATCCGCCCTTCAACTCGGTCGATTCGAGCGGCAAGCTCGTCGGCTTCGACATCGAGATCGGCGAGGCGCTGTGCGCGAAGCTCAAGGCGGAATGCACCTTCGTCGCGCAGGACTGGGACGGCATCATCCCGGCCCTGCTGGCCAAGAAGTACGACGTCATCCTCGCCTCCATGTCGATCACCGACGAGCGCAAGGAAAAGGTCTCCTTCACGATCCCCTATTACCTGACGCCGGGCAACTTCATCGCCCCGAAGGACACCAAGCTCACCGCCATCACGCCCGACGCGCTGAAGGGCAAGACCATCGGCGCGCAGTCCTCCACCACCGGCGCGACCTATCTCGAAGACAAGTACAAGGGCTCCGACATCAAGCTCTATCCGACGCAGGACGAGGCCAATGCCGATCTAGCCGCCGGCCGTCTCGACGCGGTGCTGGCCGACAAGTTCGTGCTCTATGAGTGGCTGGAGAAGTCGGCGGACGGCAAGTGCTGCAAGTTCATCGGCGCCGACCTCGCCGACGTGAACCCCGACGGCACCGGCATCGCGGTCCGCAAGGAGGATAACGAACTGCGCGAGGCGCTGAACAAGGCGATCAAGGAGATCCAGGCGGACGGCACCTACGCCAAGATCAACGCCAAGTACTTCCCGTTCCCGATCAACTGACCCGATCCGGCGGCGGGGCCTGCGCTCCACCGCCGTCTCCCGCCGAACGGACTCCCGGATAACCTCCATGAAGACGGATACGATCGTGCTCGGGGCCGGCATCGTCGGCACCTGCGTCGCTCTCCATCTCGCGCAGCGCGGCCGCTCCGTCGTGCTCGTCGACCGCCGGGGACCGGGCGAGGAGACCTCCTACGGCAATGCCGGGCTGGTCGAGCGCGCCTCCATCTATCCCGTCGCCTTCCCGCGCCAGCTTTCCGCGCTCGTCGATGTCGCGCTCGGCCGCAATCCGGCGGCCAACTACCACTGGAACGCGCTTCCGCGCCTGCTGCCTTGGATGTTCGCCTATTGGCGGGCGTCGGCGCCGGATCGCATCCTCGCCTATGCCCGCACCATCGAGACGCTGCTCGCCCACAGCATTGCCGAGCACGACAGCCTCGCCCGCGTGAGCGGCGCCGAACATTTCTTCCGCGAGGGCGGCTGGCTCAAGCTCTACCGGACCGAGGCGGGGCTGGAGAATGAGCGCCGCGAATTCCCGCTGGCGCGCGACTATGGCCTCACCGCGCGGGAAATCACCGTCGACGAGGCGATCGCGATGGAGCCGTCGCTGCGCCCGGTGTTCCGGGGCGCAGTGATCTGGTCCGATCCGCATTCGGTGTCGAGCCCGGGTGGGGTGACGCAGGCCTATGCCGCCCATCTCGCCGCGCTCGGCGGCCATGTGCGCCGGGGCGACGCGCGGACCCTTGCGCGGCTCGGCTCGGGCTGGGCGGTGACGACGGAGGAGGGGAGTGTCGAGGCCCCCGAAATCGTCGTGGCGCTCGGGCCCTGGGCGATGGACGTCTTGCGCCCCTTTGGCCTGCGCCTGCCGCTGGCAGTCAAGCGCGGCTATCACATGCATTATCACGCCGATGGGGAGGCGAGGCTCTCCCGTCCGGTGCTGGACGAGGAAGGCGGCTACGTCATCACGCCGATGACCGGAGGCATTCGCCTGACGACGGGTGTCGAGTTCGCCCGCCGCGACGCGCCCAAGACGCCGGTTCAGCTGGAGAAGACCGAAGCGCTGGCGCGCGGCCTGTTCCCGCTCGGCGAGCGGGCCGAGGCCGAGCCGTGGCTCGGCTGCCGCCCGGCTTTTCCGGACATGCTGCCGGTCATCGGGCGCGCGCCGGGCCAGAAGGGCATGTGGCTCGCCATCGGCCACCAGCATCTCGGCTTCACGCTCGGCCCGATCACGGGGCGGCTGCTGGCGGAGATGATGACCGGGGAGGAGCCCTGCGCCGATCCTGGCCCCTTCTCGGCCGAGCGGTTCTGAGCGACGTCAGGCCGGCCCGATCAGATCCCGCCGGGCGTGAAGGTGGTCGACTGGAAGATCTGGCCGAGGATCGACATTTCCTGGCCGCCGGTCGGCGTCGTGCGGCTGACGAAGTCGAACACCTTGCCGTCCTTCAGCCGGTAGTCGGCGACGCGCGTGACGCGTTTGTCCTTGGGGTCGAAATACACCGCGACGACACGCTGGTCGGTGATCTCCGGCCGAAGGAACATGACCTTCTTGGCCTTCTGCGAGATGTAATAGAACACCTCGCCATCCACCGTGGCGACCGTCGAGGGCGTTCCCAGCACGAGCAGGACCTGCTCCTGACTGGAGCCGACCGGGATTTGTTCGAGCGCACCGTCGGCGACCACGTAGCCGCGCTGCTGCTCGGAAACGAAGGTCGTGGGTTGGCGAGGCAGTCCCATGGTAGCGTTCGCCATGGGCATACTGTCCGACGAGCACGCCGGCAGGCCGAGCGCCGCGACACCCACGGCCGCCACGGTTGCAAGGCGGGCGAGCGGGGCGCGGGAGCTTCCCGCCTGCGTCACGCGCGTCGATGCCATATACTCGTCTCCACACCAGCTTGCCGCGGGACAGGTCCCGGAACGGCACCACACGGCAGAAAGCACAGGCCGGGTGCCCGAAGCAACCCGAGGGCCGTGTCGCGGGGGTGTGAGCCGGCCGGGGTTGCCAGCGCCAGCCGTCCGCGCTACCCCGCCGAAACCGGCACTCCGCGCAGGCGGACCGGCAGTCGAACGCGGCAGGAGCCGTCCATGATTCTGCGTTTCTTCCGTCGGAACGACGGAGGCGAGACCATTCAGCGGCTCTATGGCGCGATCGTGGCACGATCGCGCGATCCGGTATTCTATACCGACTACAAGGTGCCCGACACCGTCGAAGGCCGCTTCGAGATGATCCTCGTCCACGCCTTCCTGCTGTTCCACCGCCTGAAGGAGGAGAGCGAGGAGCGCCGCCAGCTCGGCCAGCGCGTGTTCGACGCGTTCTGTGTCGACATGGATGCAAATCTGCGCGAGATGGGCGTCGGCGACCTCACCGTGCCGAAGAAGATGAAGCGCGTCACCCAGTCCTTCTATGGCCGGGTGAGCGCCTATGAGATTCCGGTCGACGCCGGCCAGTCCGGTGCGCTTGCCGAGGCGGTGCTGCGCAACGTCTACGGTTCGGATACCGAGCGCACCCTTCAGGCGGCGGCGCTGGCCGCCTATATGGTGAAGGCGGCCGAGGCGCTGAAGACGACCGGCTATGACACTTTCGCCGCCGGCGACTTCCCGATGCCGGAGCCGGCGCGGATCAGCTTCACGGAGACAGCCCCGTCATGACGGACGCATCGCCCCTTTCCCGTCCCGTGCTCGTCGCCAGCCTGCCGGATGACGGGCTCACCCTGAAGCTCGCGCCCGACGCGGCGACGCGGGCGGCGCTGGCGGCGGATTTCGGCATTCCCGGCATTCCCGCGCTCACCGCCGTAGTGACGGTGAAGCCCGAACGCGCCGGCACGGTGCGCGTCACCGGCCATGTCGAGGCGGTGGTGACGCAGACCTGCGTCGTCACGCTGGAGGCTTTCGACGCCCCGGTCTCCGAGGATATCGAGATGCGTTTCGCGCCCGAGGACCAGATTCCCCCGATCCGGCCCGGTTCGGAGGTCGACGTGACCGAACTCGATCTGCCCGATCCGCTGGTGGACGGCACCGTCGACGTGGGCGCCGTGGTCGCCGAGTTCCTGGCGCTGGGCCTCGATCCCTATCCGCGCAAGCCCGGCGCGGCCTTTGCCGACGCGCCCGAGCCCGGCCCGGAAGAGACCTCGCCCTTCGCCGCGCTGGCGAAGCTGCGCAAGGACGATGGCACCAATTAGGGGCCGCCGAACGTCAAATACGCACTGCGCTATTGTCACGGGCACGCATCTGGGGCATGCCGTCTGCGCCGCCCCGGCATGCTGCCGGCGTCCCCACGACCAGCGAGACCACGCCGCTAGATGTCCTCGACCGTCCGAATAGCGCTCGACGTCATGGGCGGCGATCACGGGCCCGGCGTGGTGCTGCCCGGCGCTGAGATCGCGCTGACGCGTCATCCCGATATCAGTTTCCTGCTGTTCGGCGATTCCGCCCGCATCAACGAGATCCTCGGCCGCCTGCCGCGCCTCGCCGCCGCCAGCCGGGTGATCCATACCGATGTCGTCGTGCAGATGGACGACAAGCCGAGCCAGGCGCTGCGGCGCGGGCGCCGGGTCTCGTCCATGTGGCGCGCCATCGACGCGGTGCGGCTCGGCGAGGCCGACTGCGCCGTCTCGGCCGGCAACACCGGCGCGCTGATGGCGATGGCCAAGGTCAACCTCAAGACCATGGCCGGCATCGACCGCCCCGCCATCGCCTGCCTATGGCCGACCATGCGCGGGGAGAGCGTCGTGCTTGACGTTGGCGCCTCCATCGGCGCTTCCGCCCAGCACCTCGTCGACATGGCGGTGATGGGCGCGGCCATGGCGCGTATCGTCTTCGATATCGAGCGCCCGACCGTCGGGCTGCTGAATGTCGGCGTCGAGGAGATCAAGGGCGTCGAGGAGGTCAAGGAGGCGGGCGTCGCGCTGCGCGAGTCCACCCATCCCGGCCTTGCCTATAAAGGGTTCGTCGAAGGCGACGACATCGGACGCGGCACGGTCGACGTGGTGGTGACCGAGGGCTTCTCCGGCAACATCGCGCTCAAGACCGCCGAGGGTACCGCCAAACAGGTGGCCGAATTCCTGCGCGGCGCCATCCAGCGCAGCTTCCTCGCCAAGATCGGCTATGTGTTGGCGCGCGGCGCCTTCAACGCACTTCGCGAGAAGCTCGATCCCCGCAAGTCCAATGGCGGCGTCTTCCTCGGGCTGAACGGCGTCGTCATCAAGAGCCATGGCGGCACCGACGCGGAGGGTTTCGCCTCGGCGGTCGATATCGGCTACGACATGGTGCGCTACCAGCTTCTCTCCCGCATCGCGGCGGGCATGCATGACCGCCCGCAGGTCGGTGCCCGCGCCGGCGCGGAGACCACCGTTACAGACGAGTTACAGGTTCCATCGTGAGTGCAATCCGTTCCGTTGTGCGCGGGCTCGGCGCCTATCTGCCGGGCCGCTGTCTGACCAATGCCGACCTCGCGCAGATGGTCGACACGTCGGATGACTGGATCGTCCAGCGCACCGGCATCCGCGAACGCCACATCGCCGCCGAGGGCGAGGTGACGTCCGATCTCGCGCTGGCTGCCGCGAAAGCGGCGTTGGCCGATGCCGGGCTGGAGCCGGGCGACATCGACCTGATCGTGCTGGCCACCTCGACGCCGGACAACACCTTCCCGGCGACGGCGGTGAGCGTGCAGGCCGGCCTCGGCATCACCCATGGCGCGGCCTTCGACCTGCAGGCGGTGTGCTCGGGTTTCGTCTACGCGCTGGCGACGGCCGACAATTTCCTCAAATCCGGCCAGTACCGGCGCTGCCTCGTCATCGGCGCGGAAACCTTCTCGCGCATTCTCGACTGGTCCGACCGCACGACCTGCGTGCTGTTCGGCGACGGTGCCGGCGCGCTGGTGCTGGAGGCGGTGCGCGATGAGGCGGACGGGCGCGGCGTGCTCACCACCCATCTGCGCTCGGACGGCCGCTTCAAGAACAAGCTGTTCGTGGACGGTGGCGTCTCCTCCACCCGCAGCGTCGGCTATCTCCGCATGGAGGGCCGCGAGGTGTTCCGCCACGCGGTTGGCATGATCACCGACGTCATCGTCGACGCCTTCGAGGCGACCGGCGAGGACGCCGAGACGATCGACTGGTTCGTGCCGCACCAGGCCAACCGGCGCATCATCGACGCCAGCGCGGTCAAGCTCGGCATCGCCCCGGAAAAAGTGGTGATCACCGTCGACCGGCACGGCAACACCTCGGCCGCCTCGATCCCGCTGGCGCTGGCGGCCGCGCATGCCGACGGGCGCATCAAGCGCGGCGATCTGGTGCTGCTGGAAGCCATGGGCGGCGGGTTTACCTGGGGTTCGGCGCTGGTTCGCTGGTAATCGGCGCATTGCGCGCGACGCACCGTTGACCGGCAACGGCGACGGCGCCTAGTTTCAGCATTCGATAACAGGTTCGACGGAACGGGGAAGACAGCAATGGCCGGTCGTACCATCACGCGCGCCGATCTGTGCGAGGCCGTGTATCAGCGGGTCGGCCTTTCGCGCACGGAATCGGCCGCGCTCGTCGAGACGGTCCTGACCGAGATCGCCGATTGCGTGGCGCGCGGCGAGACCGTGAAGTTGTCGTCCTTCGGCTCTTTCGTCGTGCGCCAGAAGGGTGAGCGGGTCGGGCGCAACCCGAAGACGGGCGAGGAAGTGCCGATCGCGCCGCGCCGCGTCATGGTGTTCAAGCCGTCCAACATCCTCAAGCAGCAGATCAACTCCGCGCCCGAATCGTGAGCGTCCGACAGGAGCAGCCGAGCGTGGAGAAGGGGCCCGACGCCTTCCGCACGATCAGCGAGGTCGCCGAGGATCTCGACCTGCCGCAGCACGTGCTGCGCTTCTGGGAGACGCGCTTCCCGCAGATCCGCCCGCTCAAGCGTGGCGGCGGCCGGCGCTATTACCGTCCCGACGACGTGGAGCTGCTGCGCGGCATCCGCCATCTCCTCTACGGGGAGGGCTACACCATCCGCGGCGTGCAGCGCATCCTCAAGGACGAAGGCCCGCGCTACGTGCAGGCCATCTGGCGCGACGCCGAAGCGGAAGCCGAGCAGATCGCCGAACTGGACGCGCGCGAGGAGCGCGCCGCGCGGAGTGCCACTTCCGTCGATGCCGGCCATCCCGGTCGCGCCCGCGAGGAGGAGCCGCCCCGCTCCGGCCCTCTCAGCGGCATCCTCAACCTCCTGCCGACGCGCCAGCGCGAAGCGTCGGAGGAAGCGCCCGCGCGCCGCGCCAGGCGGCGACCGGATGCCGACCCCGACATGTTCGAGCTGCCGCTGCTGCCGGACCTGGCGCCTCAGGTGCGCCCGCCGCGCGTCGAACCCTCGCTGCGCGGCGAGGCACCTTCGCGGGCGCTGCCGCACGAGCCGGCCGCGCCGGAGGGTGAGGGGCACCGCGCCATGCCGCCGGCGGCACCGGCGCCGGAGCGACGCGAGAATGCGGACTTCCAGGCGCGCCCGTCCGAGAGCCGGCCGGCCTTCGCCTTCCGTCCCATCGCCGCCGAGCCCGTGTTTGACGAGACGGCCTTCGACGAGCCCGAACCTGAGCCTGATCTGGACTATGTGCCGGAGCACCATCGCCCGGCGCCGGAGCCGTCCGTGCGGCCCGCAGCCGCGAGGCCGGTCGCGCCGCTGCATGTCCAGCCGCCTATCGCCCAGCCGCTCCCCTCTGCGGCGGCGGCGACGCCTTCCGCGCCGCTTCATGTACCGATGCGCGCCGCGGGCGGGGTACAGGAAAACGAAATCCCCGCCCGGGCGAAGCTTGGCCGCGACGACATCCAGCGGCTGCAGGCCGCGCTCTACGAGCTTCAGGACTGTCGTCGCATACTCGACGCCGCACGCGACCGGGAAGGCTGAACGCTTCCGGATCCGGCGCCTTCAGGGTCTCAATCGACGACCGCGATATCGACCTTCGCGACGCCCCGGCTGCGGAAGCCGAGCTGGTCGGCGACGGCGGTCGAGACGTCGATGATCCGGCCCCTCACGAACGGGCCGCGATCGTTGATCCGCACCACGACGGAACGGCCATTGGCCTTGTTCGTGACGCGCACTTTCGTGTTGAACGGCAGGCTGCGATGCGCCGCCGTCATGGCGTTGGCACTGTGCCGTTCACCGCTCGCGGTGCGGCCGCCATAGCCGTAGTACGACGCCATTCCGGACGTCGTGTTCTGGTTTTTCTGATTAGCAAGGGCAGCATTGCCGCCGGTGAGAAAGATGATCCCCGTCGCGAACGCCGCGCCGGCGACCCGTCCTGTTCCCCAAGCCGTCAATACCCTCGTCCTTCTCCTGTTGCAGACGAGTCGTGCATGGAAAGGAAATGTGGCCGGGGCATCACGACATTATGGCTAGAGTGCGATACGCACATGGATGTCGTGACATGCAGCATAAGAAATATCGGACGAATAGTCAGCCTAGACTTGCCGTTGTCCCCAAGATGACCGCGAACAATCAATCGCGCGCGTCATGTTGTAGCCAGGCGGCTAACTCATTGATTTCGCGGCCGCAGCTGAACCGCTGGATAAGGCGTGGACAGCATTGGGGAAGGTGCGCCGCCGGCCCTTTCGGTCGAAAGCCGCGATGGATTTGGCGCCGCTGCCGGTGCTATGGGATCGGTTCGGCCGGGTGGTGGTGCGACAAGGAGCGCGACATGGCGAACAGCGAGACGGGCAAGGGTCAGCGGCCGGTGGCCGAGGAGACGGTGCAGCTCCTGCGGGCGCTCGGCGTACCGGACAAGAGCTGGCGCAACGGCACCCGCACGGTGCGCTCGCCGATCACCGGCGAAATCATCGGAGAGGTGCCCGAGGCCAGTCCTGAGGACGCCGCGCAGGCGGTCGCCCGTTCCGTCGCCGCCTTCGAGGCGTGGCGCACCGTGCCGGCCCCGCGCCGTGGCGAGCTGGTCCGCCTGCTCGGCGAGGAACTGCGGGCGCACAAGGCCGAGCTCGGCCGGCTCGTCACGCTGGAGGCCGGCAAGATCGTCTCGGAAGGCCTCGGCGAAGTGCAGGAGATGATCGACATCTGCGATTTTGCCGTCGGCCTGTCGCGCCAGCTCTACGGTCTCACCATCGCCTCCGAGCGGCCCGGCCATCGCATGATGGAAACCTGGCACCCGGTCGGGCCGGTCGGCATCATCACCGCCTTCAACTTCCCGGTCGCCGTGTGGTCGTGGAATGCGGCGCTGGCGCTGGTCGCCGGCGACAGCGTGATCTGGAAGCCGTCCGAGAAGACCCCGCTCACCGCGCTCGCCGTGCAGGCACTGTTCGAGCGGGCGGCAAGCGCCTTCGGCGGGGCGCCGGAGGGCCTGTCGCAGCTTCTCATCGGCGGTGCCGACGTGGGCGCGGTGCTGACCGACGACACGCGCGTGCCGGTCGTCTCCGCCACTGGCTCGACCCGCATGGGTCGCATCGTCGGCGAGCGGGTGGCCCGCCGCTTCGGCCGCTCGATCCTCGAACTGGGCGGCAACAACGCCGCCATCGTGCGTCCCTCGGCCGATCTCGACCTCTCCCTGCGCGGCATCGCCTTCGCCGCCATGGGCACGGCCGGCCAGCGCTGCACCACGCTGCGCCGCCTAATCGTCGACGGAGCCGTCTATGACGCGCTGATCCCGCGCCTCGTGAGGGCCTATAGCTCGGTCGGCATCGGCGATCCGCGCGAGGCGGGCACGCTGATCGGCCCGCTGATCGACAAGGCCGCCTATGAGGGCATGCAGAAGGCGCTCGACGCCGCCCGCGCCGCCGGCGCCCGCATCCATGGCGGCGAGCGCGTGCGCGCGGACGAACGGCCGGACGCCTATTACGTCCGCCCCGCGCTGGTCGAGATCGGCGAGCAGATCGAGATCGTGAAGCACGAGACCTTCGCGCCGATCCTCTACGTGCTGCGCACGTCGAGCCTTGAGGAGGCGATCGCCCTGCACAACGGCGTGCCGCAGGGCCTCTCCTCGTCGATCTTCACCAACGATCTGCGCGAGGCTGAGACCTTCCTGTCCGCCGAGGGCTCGGATTGCGGCATCGCGAATGTGAATATCGGCCCATCCGGAGCCGAGATCGGCGGCGCGTTCGGCGGCGAGAAGGAGACCGGCGGCGGGCGCGAGTCAGGCTCGGATGCGTGGAAGGCCTATATGCGGCGCGCCACCAACACCATCAACTATTCGCGCTCCCTGCCGCTGGCTCAGGGCGTGTCGTTCGACATCGACTGATCGGGCGCCCAGTAGCTCACCACCTCGTCGAGGGCCGGCCGCGGCCGGTCCTCGCTGACTTGCGCCGGCTTGCCGATATGGATGAAGCCGGCGACCCGCTCTGGCGCTGTCACGCCGAGCAGGGCGGCCGCCTCGGTGTCACGGCCGGGCCATTTCAGCAGCCATTGCGTTGCGAATCCCATGGCGCTGGCGGCTACCGTCAGCGCCATGCCGGCGGCACCGGCCGACAGCACCTGATTCCATTCCGGCACCTTGGCGCTCGTATCCGGTCGGCTGACAAGGACCACCGTCAGCGGCGCGCGGGACATGTAGAGCGTCCACATGTCGGCCTTTGCCACCGGCAGGCCGGGGTTCTGCCGGGCATAGAGCGCATCGAGCCGTTCGCCGAGCGCCTGCCGCGCCGCACCGGCCACGACGATGAAGCGCCAGGGCACTAGTCGACCGTGATCGGGAACGCGCGCGGCGAGCCTCAGCAGCCGGTCCAGTTCATCCGGCGACAGCCCCGGTTCGACCAGCCCGCGCAGCGGCGCCGAGCGCCGCGTCTCCAGCCGCGCCAGCATCTCGGGCAGGGGCGGAATGTCGGGCGGCGCGTCGAGCGGCGCATCACTGCCTTCGGCGACGGCCGGAGCAGGGTGGCCGTGGACATGGCCGTGGCTGTGATGATTCATGACAATGGCTCCGTGGCTGGCCCGGCGCTTCAACATATGGCCCATTCCCGCACATCCGGCAGCCCCGAAGCGCAAGAACCCTTGCCGGCGGCGCGGCTCGCTCTAGCTGGGACGGCATTCCGATAGGGGAACCCGCATGAGCCTCTTCATCCGCATCGTCTTCGCCGTCGCCGCCTGCGCCCTCATGGCCGTGGCGGCCATCCTGCTGGTCTATGCCCCCTATATGGCGATACGCGACAGCCTCGCGGGAGGGCAGGCGATTCACGGCTCGCTGCTCGCCGTGGTCGGCTATCTCATCGTCGCCATCGCCCTGTTCGACGTCGCCAAGTACTTTTTCGAGGAGGAGGTGCCGGCCGGCCGGGAGAAACGCACGGCGGCCGACGCGCGGCGCGGCCTCACCAAATTCATCTCGACCATCGTCATCGCCATCTTCCTGGAGGCGCTGGTGCTGGTGTTCGAGACGGCGCGTGAGGATGTCGCGGATGTGGTCTATGCCGCGCTTCTGCTGGCCGCCGGCTGCCTCACTCTGGTCTCCCTCGGCGTGTTCCAGCGCCTGAGCGCGTCAACCGAGCGCGAAGTGGGGCCCGAGCCCGAGGCGCAGGAAGGTGGGGAGGGACCTGTCGAGCCCGCCGCGCGGCTTGCATCGCGGCCGGCAAATGGCTAGACAGGCGACGCCTCACGGCGTCGGAGCGTAGCGCAGCCTGGTTAGCGCACTAGTCTGGGGGACTAGGGGTCGGAGGTTCAAATCCTCTCGCTCCGACCATTTCCACTCCATCCCCATTCCCGGAACGAACGGCGGCCCTCGCGGTCGCCTGTGGGTGCGTGTGCGGCTTTAACACGGTGGAAACCATGACGGTGCCTAATGGGCACCATGATGGACCCGAGTGAGATCGCCAGCCCGAGCGCCGCGCCGCTGCCCGATGAGGCGACGCCGCCGCCCGCCGCGATTCCGCCGGAACGTACCGTCCAGCGGATTCGCCGTCTTCTGCTCGCGCCTGTTCTCGCTGGCCTGCTCGCCGGGGGAATCGTCAGCCAGGTCAGCACGCCGCGCTACCAGTCGCAGGCACGCCTGTGGACCGACAGCCGCAGCTTCGCCGCCGGCCGCGACAGCCTGAAGGTTCTCTCCTCGCGCGACTTCGCCCGCCACGTCATCGAGCGCAACGGGCTCACCGCGCGGCTCGCCGCCCCGCTGGGCGGAGTGACGGCGGCCCTTTCAGGCGCGGCCCTGCGCGTCGCCGGCTTCTCCGCCGTTCCGTCGGCGGGCCAGGAGTCCCGCCAGACTCTGGCGCTGCGTTCGGTCGAGCGCGGGCTGTCGGTGCGCGATATCGGCTCCGGCCAGATCGCCGTGGATTTCGCCTCGCCCGATCCTCGCCTCTCGGCGGATGTCGCCAACGCCTTTGCGACCAATTATCTGGAACTGCGCGAAAGCCGAGGTCCGTTCAGCATGGACCCCAATGCCGCCGCGCCTATGCCGGCCCGCATCCTCGCCTCCGCCGCGCCCGCCGCGACGCCGCGCTGGCCCACGCCGCTGATTTCCAGCCTCACCGCCGGCATCGGCACTTTTCTACTGGTGATGGGCTTTCAGGCGCTGGCGCGCCGCCGCACGCGTGCCGCCGGGCAGGAATTCGGAGCCGTGCCCATGCCGGAGGTGCCGGCCCGCGCGATGCAGCATCTTCCGTGGATCGGCGGCGCCAATGACGAGCCGGACGAGGAGCGCCTGCCGCCGCGCGGCCTTCCCGCCCGCGAGCGCGAGCTGGCCGATCTCTCGCGGCTCGTGGAGGTGCGCGGCGCCGCCGCGCGGCTGGTCGTCGTCACGGGCCCGAGCCCGGACGAGGGCATAGCCCGCTGCGCCGTCGCGCTCGGGCGCGCGCTGTCCTCCACTGCCGACCGCCGGGTTGTCCTGGTGTGCCTCGAAATGAGCTCGCCGACGCTCGATGCCCTCGCGGGCGACCCGCGTGCGCCCGGCCTCACCGACCTGCTGTTCGGCGTGGCGAGCTTCTCGGACGCCATCCATCGCGAGAACGGCTCGCGCTGCCACGTGATTCCGCCCGGCCGGGGCGCCCGCGAGGCGGCGGGGCTTATCGCGGCCGACCGTCTGCCGCTGATCCTCACGGCGCTGACCCAGACCTATGATCACGTCATCGTGGCCGCCCCGCCGCTCGGCGGCGCCGAGGGAGCCGCGCGCATCGCGGCGCTGGCGCCGACCACCATATTGGTGACGCGTCCCGGCGCGCTGGCGACCGATGCGGTGCAGGCCTTCGACGGCCTGGGCGCTCAGGGGTTCGGCGATATCGCGATGGTGACGTTCACGCCGGAAACACCGGCCGGCGCACTCTCCCGCGCAGCGTGAACGCGCGCCCTCAAAGGCTTTCCGGGCGCCGGTCGTATTTCAGCATCCAGCGGATGATGAAGGCGGCCGGCACGATCCATCCGCTGCCGAGGATCACATAGGCCACGAACTGTCCGAAAGCTGGCAGGGTGGTGACACGGCCCTGTGCCAGCGCCATCGCGGCCAGCGCCCAGAACACCACCAGCACGACGAGCGCCAGAGTACCGGCGAACTTGCGCAGGCGGCCGGTAGGGGCGGGGCGGTTGTCGTTCATGTCGGCGCTCCGGCTGGTCGGCACGGCGCGCGGGACAAAGAGTCCCGTTGCATGGCCGCGCGCGCCTCTATATCGCTCGCGACGCCCGGGCGGAAGCCGCCCGGCGCAAGGCGGCCGGCGGGGGCGGGTGGCCGCCGGTGCAGGGAGCGCGTGCATGGCCCTCGATCTTTCCCCTTCGACGCAGGGCGATCTCGCCGTGCCCGCCGCCGACCGGCTGCGGCCGGTGCGCCTCTGGCTCTATGCCGTCGCCGCGCTGATCGTGCTGATGGTGGTGGTCGGCGGGGCGACGCGGCTGACCGAATCCGGCCTGTCCATCACCGAGTGGAAGCCGGTGACGGGCATGCTGCCGCCGCTCTCCGAGAGCGCGTGGCAGACCGAGTTCGACAAGTACCGCCAGATCCCGCAGTACCAGCAGATCAACCGGGGCATGAGCCTCGATGAGTTCAAATACATCTTCTGGTGGGAATGGGTGCACCGGCTACTCGGCCGGCTGATCGGATTCGTCTTCCTCATCCCCTTCCTGTTCTTCCTATGGCGGGGGCTGGTCGACCGGGCGCTCGGCTGGAAACTGTCGGGGCTCTTCGTGCTCGGCGGACTGCAGGGCGGCGTCGGCTGGTGGATGGTCGCCTCGGGCCTGGTGAACCGCGTCGATGTGAGCCAGTACCGGCTCGCCACCCACCTCACGCTCGCCTGCATCATCCTCGCGGCGACGGTGGCGGTCGCGGTCTCGCTGAAGCCGCCGGCGGAGCGGCGCGCCTCGCCGGACTGGCTGCGTTCCTATGCCCGCATCCTGTTCGGCGTCGTCATCCTGCAGATCTTCCTCGGCGGTCTGGTCGCCGGCCTCGACGCGGGGTTGAGCTACACGACCTGGCCGCTGATGGACGGGCATCTCGTGCCGCCGATGGAAAATCTGCTGATCCAGCAACCCGCTTGGCGCAATTTCTTCGAGAATGTTCTCACCGTCCAGTTCAACCATCGCCTCGTCGCCTATGCGCTGCTGGCGCTGGCGATCGGGCATTGGCTGAGCGCGCGGCGGGTCGGCGGGGCGGTGCGCCGGCGCGCCTTCGTCATCCTCGCCCTGGTGGCGACGCAGGCCTTTCTCGGCGTGTGGACGCTGATCCATCAGGTGCCGGTCGACATCGCGCTGGCGCACCAGTTCGGCGCCACCATCGTACTGATCGCGGTGACGGTGAACCTGGTCCGGTTGTGGCAGGACGCGTGACGCGCCGAGGACAGCGGCTGGCCGTCCGGCCGGACGGAGGCTCGTGGCGGAAACACCGGCAGACGATCCCGGATCGGTCCTGCGGACCGTCCAGGATGACGCGTTTGGTGCGGAATGACGCGTTGGTCGGAGAGGCGCTCGTCTACTCCGCCGCGCTGCGCGGCTTGAGCGGGCGGCGCTCCAGCACCTCGGCGAGGAAACGGCCGGTGTGGCTGCGGGCGGCTTTTGCGATGACTTCCGGCGGGCCGGCCGCGACGATTTCGCCGCCGCCGTCGCCGCCCTCGGGGCCGAGGTCGATCACCCAGTCGGCGGTCTTGATGACCTCGAGATTGTGCTCGATCACCACCACCGTGTTGCCCTGCTCGACCAGTTCGTGGAGCACTTCGAGCAGCTTGGCGACATCGGCGAAGTGCAGCCCCGTCGTCGGCTCGTCGAGAATGTACAGCGTGCGCCCGGTGGCGCGGCGGGAAAGCTCCTTGGAGAGCTTCACGCGCTGCGCCTCGCCGCCCGACAGCGTGTTGGCCTGCTGGCCGACCTTGATGTAGTCGAGCCCGACGCGCGAGAGCGTCTCCAGCTTCTCGCGCACCGCCGGCACCGCCTTGAAGAACTCGGCGCCTTCCTCGACCGTCATGTCGAGCACGTCGGCGATGGACTTGCCCTTGAAGGTGACTTCCAGCGTCTCGCGGTTGTAGCGCTTGCCCTTGCAGACGTCGCAGGTGACGTAGACGTCCGGGAGGAAGTGCATCTCGATCTTGATGACGCCGTCGCCCTGGCACGCCTCGCAGCGCCCACCCTTCACGTTGAACGAGAAGCGCCCCGGGCCGTAGCCGCGCGCCTTGGCCTCCGGCAGGCCGGAGAACCATTCGCGGATCGGCGTGAAGGCGCCGGTATAGGTCGCGGGGTTCGATCGCGGCGTGCGCCCGATCGGCGACTGGTCGATGTCGATCACCTTGTCGAGGTGCTCCAGCCCCTCCAGCCCGTCATGGGCCAGCGGGGGATCGGAAGCGCCATTGAGCCGGCGCGCCACGGCGCGGTAGAGCGTGTCGACCAGAAGCGTCGACTTGCCGCCGCCCGAGACGCCGGTGACGGCGGTGAACAGGCCGAGCGGGATCTCCGCCGTGACGTTCTTGAGGTTGTTGGCCCGCGCATTGACCACCCGCAGCAGCCGCTTGCGGTCCGGCTTGCGGCGCTTGGGCACCGGCACGGTGAGTTCGCCGGTGAGGTACTTCCCGGTAAGCGAGTTCGGGTTGGCAAGGATCTCGCGTGGCGTGCCCTGCGCGACGATGCGCCCGCCATGCACGCCCGCACCGGGGCCGACATCGACGACATAGTCGGCGGCGAGGATGGCGTCCTCGTCGTGCTCGACCACGATCACCGTGTTGCCGAGGTCACGCAGGCGCCGCAGCGTGCCGAGCAGGCGCTCATTGTCACGCTGGTGCAGGCCGATGGACGGCTCGTCCAGCACGTAAAGGACGCCGGTCAGGCCGGAACCGATCTGCGAGGCGAGGCGGATGCGCTGGCTCTCGCCGCCCGACAGCGTGCCGGAGGAGCGCGCCAGCGTGAGATAGTCGAGCCCGACATCGAGCAGGAAGGCGAGGCGGTCGCGGATTTCCTTGAGGATGCGTACCGCGATCTCGTTCTGCTTGTCGCTGAGCTGGCCGGGCAGGGCGCCGAACCAGTCCAGCGCGGCGCGCACGGAAAGCTGCGCGGCCTGGCCGATATGGCTGCCGGCGATCTTCACCGCCAGCGCTTCGGGCTTCAGCCGATAGCCGTGGCAGGCCGCGCAGGGCACGGCGGAGAAATACTTGCCGATCTCCTCGCGCGCCCAGTCACTTTCCGTCTCACGCCAGCGGCGCTCCAGATTGGTGACGATGCCCTCGAAAGTCTTCACCGTCTCATAGGCGCGCATGCCGTCGTCATAGACGAAACGGATGGTCTCGGCCTTCGAGCCGTGCAGGATGACGTCCTGCACCTTCTCCGGCAGGCCCGACCAGGGCACGGTGAGCTTGACGCCGTAATGGCGGGCGATGGCGTCCAGCGTCTGGCCGTAATAGGGCGAGGTGGACTTCGCCCACGGCGCGATGGCGCCCTGTTTGAGGGTGCGCGACTTGTCCGGCACCACGAGGTCCGGGTCGATCTTGCTCTCGTGGCCGAGGCCGTCGCAGGTCGGGCAGGCGCCGAACGGGTTGTTGAAGGAGAACAGCCGCGGCTCGATCTCGGGAATGGTGAAGCCGGAGACCGGGCAGGCGAACTTCTCCGAGAAGACGATGCGGCGCGGCTCGCCGCCCTCGTCCTTCTCGTCGGCGAACTCGATCACCGCGATGCCGTCGGCAAGGCCGAGCGCCGTCTCGAAACTATCCGCGAGACGGCTGGCGATGTCCGGGCGCACCACGAGGCGGTCCACCACCACGTCGATGTCGTGCTTGAACTTCTTGTCGAGCGCGGGGGCCTCGGCGATCTCGTGGAATTCGCCGTCGACCTTGACGCGCTGGAAGCCCTTCTTCTGGAACTCGGCGAGTTCCTTGCGGTACTCGCCCTTGCGACCGCGAACAACCGGAGCCAGCAGGAAGAGCCGCGACTTCTCCGGCAGCGCCAGCACGCGGTCGACCATCTGGCTGACCGTCTGGCTCTCGATGGGAAGGCCGGTCGCGGGCGAATAGGGGATGCCGACGCGCGCCCAGAGCAGGCGCATGTAGTCGTAGATCTCGGTGACGGTGCCGACGGTGGAGCGCGGGTTCTTCGAGGTGGTCTTCTGCTCGATGGAGATGGCCGGCGACAGGCCGTCGATCTGGTCGACGTCCGGCTTCTGCATCATCTCCAGGAACTGGCGTGCATAAGCCGAGAGGCTCTCGACATAGCGGCGCTGGCCCTCGGCATAGATCGTGTCGAAGGCCAGCGAGGATTTGCCTGAGCCCGAAAGTCCCGTGAACACGACAAGGCTGTCGCGCGGGATTTCCAGATCGACATTCTTGAGATTGTGCTCGCGCGCGCCGCGTATCGTAATCGAACGGGCGTCGCGGCGCGGGGGATCCACGCGGTCCTTCATTCCGGTCTCATCTTGACGGGCTGTGCCAGAAACATATCGCGGGGGCGGCCGCCCGTCCCGACGAAACTCAGAGGCCGGCGGCCTTCATCGCCAGCGCCGCGACGGCGGTCGCCGCGATCATCCCGCCGGTTACGGCGAGCAGCGCGCGGCGGATCATCGCCTGGCGCGCGTCCTCGGCGTTGAGGGCAATGGCAGTGGCGCGGGCGCGCCGGCGGTTACGCGGATCGGTCATGACGGGAACACTCCCTGCGGCATTCACAGCGTTAACATAGTGCTGGTCTCCGCCACTGCAACGAGGGACTCATTGTCTTGCATCAAACTAGACACAATGTTAGGAACATAACAAGAACGATCTGACATGGCGGCACCCCGTTTTCGGCCTAGATGTGGACAGGCGGGCGAGCGGGCGCGCATGGCGGGGACGCGTAAGCTAGTATGGCGGCCTGAATGACGCGCGCGCGCCGCCGCGGGCGTCCCTTAACGGAGGACAATATGGCGGGCAGCGTCAACAAGGTGATCATTATCGGCAATCTCGGCCGCGACCCCGAGGTGCGGACCTTCCAGAACGGCGGACGCGTGTGCAACCTGCGCATCGCCACCTCCGAGACCTGGCGCGACAAGGCCTCCGGCGAGCGCAAGGAGCGCACCGAGTGGCACAGCGTGGTGATCTTCAACGAGAACCTGCTGCGCGTCGCCGAGCAGTATCTGCGCAAGGGCACCAAGGTCTATATCGAAGGCCAGCTCGAGACCCGCAAGGCGACCGACCAGAATGGCGGTGAGCGCTATTTCACCGAGGTAGTGCTGCGCCCGTTCCGTGGCGAGCTGACCATTCTCGACAGCCGCGGCGGCGGCTCCGAAGGCGGCGGCGGTGACGACTACGCCTCGGGCGGCGATTTTGGCTCGGGCGGTTCGGGCTTCGGCGGTGGCAGTGGTAGCGGGTCCGGCGGCCGCTCCTTCGGCGGCGAGCGCAAGCCCGCCCCGGTGAGCGGCGCGGGCGGCAGCGGCGGCAGTGGCGGCGGCAAGTTCGGCGGTGGCGGCGATCTCGACGACGAAATCCCGTTCTGAGCCAAGATACGTTTTCTGAGCCAAGATACGTTCGACTGCGGAGCGACGGTTGAGGCGCTGGCAGGCGAGCGGCACGTCGAGCGGCGCAGCATGTCGGCAGACATGCGGTGGAACGGGGGCATTCCGGAGCGCTTCCGCCGTCCGGCATCCTGTGGCTGGATGCTTCGCGGGCGGGCGATTTACCCCCTATCGCTCAGTCGACAAGCTAGTGACGCCGAGGCCGGATTTTGCCCGGCATCGGGCCTGCCAGAGATGACCATGGGCGCGACAGGCCGAATGGGCCGGCGGGAGGCGAGAGAAATCGCATGAGCCTCGCTCCCCTGCTCGACGCTTCGCTGGCGATCCGCATCCATGCCTTCAGCGCGCTGGCCGCGCTCGCGCTCGGCGCGGTCCAGCTCGCCGCACCCAAGGGCACGCTGCCGCACCGCGCAGTCGGCTGGAGCTGGGCAGCGCTGATGCTGACCGTCGCACTCTCTTCGTTCTGGATCCACGAAATGCGATGGATCGGTCCGTTCGGCCCCATCCATTTGCTCTCGCTCTTCGTGCTCTGGGCGCTGCCCATGGCGCTGTGGCATGCCCATCGCCACGAGGCGGCACTGCACGCCAAGGGCATGACTGGCCTGTTCTATGGCGGCTTGGTACTGGCCGGGCTGTTCACCCTCTGGCCCGGCCGGATCATGAACCAGGTCGTGTTCGGCGGCTGAGCGGCTAAAGGCGGACAGGGCAGAAACGTGGCCGGCGGGTCCTCGCCGGCATTCGAGGGCGGCAGAATCCGTCGATATTGCGGGGATCAAGGGAAAGCGACTGCCGCGGCGATGTCCGTCACGCCAGAAACGAGGCCCTGATCCCGTCAATGACGAACTGCACCGCCAGCGCGGCCAGCACGATGCCTAGCAGGCGCGAGAGGATGACGTTGCCGGTGACGCCGAGCAGCTTGTCGGTGCGCTCGGCCAGCAGGAAGACGGCGAGGCAGCTCGCGATCACCAGCACGGTGATGAGGAACAGCAGAGCCAGCCGCGCCGGATCGCCATGCGCCTCGCCGGCCAGCAGCAGCATGGCGGTGATCGCGCCCGGCCCCGCCATCAGCGGGATGGCGAGCGGGAACACGGCGAGCGTGCGCAGCAGCTTCTCGCGCTGGGCGACCTCGGAGGCGTCGAACTTGCGCTCCGTGCGGCGACCGAACACCATCTCGAAGGAAATGGTGAACAGCAGCAGCCCGCCGGCGATGCGGAAGGCGGGCAGGGTGATGCCCAGCGCGGCCAGCAGCGGCGCGCCGACAAGGCCGAACGCCACCAGGATGGCGAGCGCGATGCAGGCCGAACGGATGGCAACCAGCCGGCGCTCCGGGCCGGTAAGGTCCGTCGTCACGGCGAGAAAGAGCGGCGCGAGGCCGATCGGGTCGATGACGACCGCCATCGTCACCACGGCGGAAAACACATAGTCCAGCACGTTCCAGCCCCGTCGCGCGTCGGGCGCGTCCCGCTGCGGCCGAAGGGGCCGCCTGTCCTATAAGACCGCGCAGCGCCGGCCCTGCCAAGCGGTCGGCGGAACTCTTCGGCAGGCATCTCCGCGCCCAGGATTCGGGCATCCGCCGGCAGGCTTTGCCGTCCTTGGCGCCATGCTTCCGCCACGTTCCGCGACGCCTGTGGAAACTCGGCTGTAAAATATTGGTATTGCTACGCTTTTTGCGCGACCGAAAACGTCGCGAAACTGGCGCCCTCAGCCGGAATCGGCTACACAGTGACACCTGTTCCGCAACCACGGAAAGTCGAATCCTTGTCCGATTCCGATACGATCAAGCCGGAGGGCGGCGGCCCGTCGGATATCCGGCCCGTCTCGATCACCGAAGAGCTCTCGCGCAGCTATCTCGACTACGCGATGAGCGTGATCGTCTCGCGCGCGCTGCCCGACGTGCGCGACGGCCTCAAGCCGGTGCATCGCCGCATCCTGTTCTCGATGCGCGAGAACAACTACACGCCGGACCGGCCCTACAACAAATCCGCCCGCGTGACCGGCGACACGATGGGCAAGTACCATCCGCACGGCAACCAGGCGATCTATGACGCGCTGGTGCGTCTGGCGCAGGACTTCTCCATGCGCCTGCCGCTGATCGACGGGCAGGGCAATTTCGGCTCCATCGACGGCGACCCGCCGGCGGCCGAGCGCTACACCGAGGTGCGCCTCGCCAAGCCGGCGATGACGCTGCTCGACGACCTCGACAAGGACACGGTCGACTTCCAGGACAATTACGACGGGCGCGAGCAGGAGCCGACCGTGCTCCCCGCCCGCTTCCCGAACCTGCTGGTCAACGGAGCCGGCGGCATTGCCGTCGGCATGGCTACCAACATCCCGCCGCATAATCTTGGCGAGGTGGTGGATGCCTGCGTGGCGCTGATCGACGACCCCGCGCTCGATGTCGAGCGGCTGCTCGACTACATCCACGGCCCCGACTTCCCGACCGGCGCGCTCATCCTCGGGCGCAGCGGTATCCGGCAGGCCTACCTCACCGGGCGCGGCTCCATCGTGATGCGCTCGCGCGCCACCATCGAGGAGATCCGCAAGGACCGCGACGCCATCATCGTCACCGAGATCCCCTATCAGGTGAACAAGGCGACGATGATCGAGCGCATCGCCGAGCTGGTCCGCGAAAAGCGGCTGGAGGGCATCGCCGAAATCCGCGACGAATCCTCGCGCGAGGGTCTGCGCGTGGTGTTCGAGATCAAGCGCGACGCCCAGGCCGATGTCGTTCTGAACAATCTCTACCGCATGACGGCGCTGCAGACCTCCTTCGGCGCCAACATGGTGGCGCTCAACGGCGGCAAGCCGGCGGTGATGACGCTGCACGACCTGCTGACCGCTTTCGTCGCCTTCCGCGAGGAGGTTGTTAGCCGGCGCACGAAGTTCCTGCTGCGCAAGGCGCGCGATCGCGCCCATGTGCTGGTCGGCCTCGCCATCGCCGTCGCCAATATCGACGAGATCATCCACACCATCCGCACCTCGCCCGACCCGGCGACGGCGCGCGAGGCGCTGATGACGCGCGACTGGCCGGCGCTCGACGTCGCCCCGCTGATCGCGTTGATCGACGATCCGCGCCACCGGCTGGGCCCGGACAACACCTATCGCCTCTCCTTCGAGCAGGCCCGGGCCATCCTCGATCTGCGCCTGCAGCGCCTTACCGCGCTCGGTCGGGACGAAGTAGCGGACGAGCTCGACAAGATCGCCGTCGAGATTCGCGAATATCTCGACATTCTCGCCAGCCGCGAGCGCATCCGCGCCATCGTCAAGGACGAGCTTCTGGGGGTGAAGGCCGAGTTCGGCACGCCGCGCCGCACCGAGATCACCGAGGCCGAGGGCGACTTCGAGGATGAGGATCTGATCGCACGTGAGGACATGGTCGTCACTGTGTCCCATGCCGGCTATGTGAAGCGCGTGCCGCTTTCCACCTATCGCGCGCAGCGGCGCGGCGGCAAGGGCCGCTCGGCCATGCAGACGAAGGACGAGGATTTCGTCACCCGCCTGTTTGTCGCCTCGACGCATGCCCCGGTGCTGTTCTTCTCCTCCAAGGGTCAGGTCTACAAGCTCAAGGTCTGGCGCCTGCCCATCGCCGCCCCGCAATCGCGCGGCAAGGCGCTGGTCAACATCCTGCCGCTGACCGAGGGCGAACGCATCACCTCGATCATGGCGCTGCCGGACGAGGAGACGTGGAGCCGGCTACAGATCATGTTCGCCACCACGGGCGGCACGGTCCGGCGCAACGAGCTTTCCGACTTCACCAATGTGAACCGGAACGGCAAGATCGCCATGAAGCTGGAGGAGGGCGAATCCATCGCCGACGTCCAGCTCTGCACCGAGGCTGACGACGTGCTGCTGACCAGCGCCAACGGCCAGTGCATCCGCTTCCCCGCCACCGAGGTGCGCGTCTTCAAGGGTCGCGATTCCATGGGTGTGCGCGGCATCCAGCTGGAGGGCGGCGACAAGCTGATCTCCATGGCCATCATCGGCCATATCGACGTCACCGCCGAGGAGCGCGCCGAGTACATCAAGCGCGCCAATGCCGTGCGCCGGGCCCAGGGTGGCGAGGCTACGGCCGAAGCGGAGGACATCGTCGAGCTGGAGGCCGAGGAGGCACCCGAGGAGGCCGAGACCACGGGCACCGCCGCCACCTTCGATCAGGCGCGCTATGTCGCGATGGGCGCCGCCGAGCAGTTCATCCTGACCCTGTCGGAGAACGGCTACGGCAAGCGCACCTCTTCCTTCGAGTACCGGACCACGCGGCGCGGCGGCAAAGGCATCGTCGCCATGGCGGTGAACGAGCGCAACGGGCCGCTGGTGGCCTCCTTCCCGGTGGAGGAAGCGGACCAGATCATGCTCGTCACCGATGGCGGCCAGCTCATCCGCTGCCCGGTCAACGGCATCCGCATCGTCGGGCGCGGCAGCCAGGGCGTGATCGTGTTCGACACGGCGGAGGACGAGAAGGTCGTCTCGGTCGAGCGCGTCACCGAGGAAGAAGGCGAGGATGCCGGCAGCGAGGACGCGGCGGACTGATCCGCCGACCGCGCCTTTTGCCCGAAAGAATGAGCGGCGCCGGAGACGGCGCCGTTTTCATGTCACCCGTTTCGAGAGGCGAACCATGCGCCGTATCTGCGTCTTTCTTGGCTCGAATGCCGGCCGGCGGCCGGAATACCGGCAGGCCGCGCTCGATTTCGGCCGGCTGCTGGCCCGCGAAGGCATCGGCCTCGTTTATGGCGGGGCTTCCGTCGGGCTGATGGGCGCGTTGGCCGATGCCGCGCTGGCGGCGGGCGGCGAGGTGATCGGCGTCATCCCGCAGCGCCTCGTCGACAAGGAAGTCGCCCATCTCGGCCTGTCGGACCTGCGCGTGGTCGGCTCCATGCATGAGCGCAAGGCGCTGATGGCGAGCCTCGCCGATGCCTTCGTCGCGCTGCCCGGCGGCATCGGCACGCTGGAGGAACTGTTCGAGGTGTGGACCTGGGCGCAACTCGGCAGCCACGAGAAGCCTTGCGCCGTGCTCGACGTCGCCGGCTTTTACCGGCCGCTGCTGCGCTTCATCGACCATGCGGTCGAGGAAGGTTTCATGCGCGAGGCGCATCGCGACATGCTGCTGGTGGGTGAGGAGCCCGAAGCGTTGCTCGCGCGGCTGCGCGACTACCGTGCGCCGCAGGTGACGAAGTGGATCGACCGGGCGGAACGCTAGGGACCGGGGCGCCGGTCCCGCTTGCGTCGGCGGCGGGAGGCCGCTAACGCTGGCGGCGCATCGAGAGGCACTGCATGAGCGCCACGCGCACCGCCTTCTATCCCGGCTCGTTCGATCCGCCGACCAACGGTCATGTCGAGGTGGCGCGCGCCGCCGCGCGGCTGGTTGATCGGCTCGTGGTCGGGGTCGGCATCCATCCCGGAAAGACGCCGTTGTTCCCGGCTGCCGAGCGGCTGGAGATGCTGCGCGAGGTGTTCGAGCCGATCGCCCGCGAGGAGGGCGCCGCGCTGGACTGCGTGACCTTTGACACGCTCGTAGTCGACGCCGCCGAAGCGCAGGGCGCGAGCCTTCTCATCCGCGGCCTGCGCGACGGCACGGATCTCGACTACGAGATGCAGATGGCTGGCATGAACGCGGTGCTGAAACCCCGCGTGCAGACGGTTTTCCTGCCGGCCTCGCCCATCGCCCGCCCCATCACCGCCACTCTGGTCAGGCAGATCGCCGCCATGGGTGGCGACGTGTCCGCCTTCGTCCCGCCCGCCGTACTGGCCCGCCTGCGCGGCCGGTTCGGGCATAACGGCTAGAAGCGGGCAGCGGCCCGCCATCGCTCAACGGAGTCCCATTCGATGATCCGATCCCTGATCGCCGCCTTCGCTGTCCTTGGCGCGCTGGTGCTGCCCGCCGCCGCGCAGACCGCGCCCAAGCTGCCGCCGAATGTCGATCCGCAGAACACCATCATCATGCAGACCACCAAGGGCCCGGTGATCTTCGTGCTGCGCAACGACCTCGCCCCGCAGCATGCCGAGCGCATCAAGACGCTAGCGCGCGAGGGCTATTACGACAACGTGCCGTTCCATCGCGTCATCGAGGGCTTCATGGCGCAGACCGGCGACGGCCAGTACGGCAACGGCACCGGCGGCTCGCGCTACCCGAACCTTCCCGCCGAGTTCTCCAACGTGCCGTTCAAGCGCGGCACGGTCGGCATGGCCCGCGCCTCGGCGCCCAACAGCGCCAATTCGCAGTTCTTCATCACCTTCGGCAATGCCGACTTCCTGAACGGCCAGTACACGGTCATCGGTCAGGTCGTCTCCGGCATGGAGAACGTCGACAAGATCAAGCGCGGCGAGCCGGTGCAGAACCCGGACAAGATCATCTCGATGAAGGTCGCTTCCGACGCGAAGTGACCGGCATCCGCCAGGCCCATTTGTGAGTTTTTGAAGGAGACCACCATGTCCGACACCGTCAACTTCCTGCTGCTCGAGACGACCCAGGGCCCGGTCAAGATCCGCTTCCGCCCGGATCTGGCGCCGAACCATGTCGCCCGCATCGCCGAGCTGGCGACGGAAGGCTTCTACAACAACGTACCGTTCCACCGCGTGATCGAGGGCTTCATGGCCCAGACCGGCGATGGCCAGTTCGGCAACGGCACCGGCGGCTCCGGCAAGAAGCTGAAGGCCGAGTTCAACAAGGGCCGGCACGTGCGCGGCACCGCCTCCATGGCGCGCGCCCAGCACCCGGACTCGGGCGACAGCCAGTTCTTCATCTGCTTCGGCGACGCCTCCTTCCTCGACGGCCAGTACACCGTGTGGGGCGAGGTCGTGGAAGGCATGGAGAACGTCGACAAGATCAAGCGCGGCGAGCCGGTGTCGAACCCCGACAAGATCGTCAAGGCGAGCGTCTCCGCCGCCTGATCGACCCTACCGTCGATGACGCGTCATCCCGGATGTGCAATCGCGCATCCGGGATCGCTATTTCCGGGCCGGCGTTTCCATGCGTGTTGACCTTTTCGATTTCGAGCTGCCGCCCCAGCGCATCGCGCTTCGGCCGGTTTCTCCGCGCGATGCCGCCCGCATGCTCGTCGTGCGCCCCGGCACCGCGCAGGAGCTGACCGACGCCCATGTGCGCAACCTGCCGGATATTCTCGCGCCCGGCGACGCCCTGGTGGTGAACGACACCCGCGTCGTGCCCGCCCGGCTCGACGGCATGCGCCGGCGCGCCACCTCGCAGGGCGAGGGCGTGCGGGTGGAGGCGATGCTGCACAAGCGCGTCGGCCCCGACCTGTGGCTTGCCTTCGCCCGTCCCGGCAAGCGCCTCGCGCTCGGCGACACGGTGGAATTCGCCGGTACCGACCCGGCGGCCGGCAACCTTACTGCCACTGTCGAGGGCAAGGGCGAGGGCGGCGAGGTCACGCTGCGCTTCGACGCCTCGGGCGCCGGGCTCGACGCCGCCATCGCTGCCATCGGTCATGTGCCGCTGCCGCCCTACATCGCCGCCAAGCGGGCGGAGGATGCGCAGGACCGCGCGGACTACCAGACCATGTTCGCCGCCCATGAGGGCTCGGTCGCCGCGCCGACCGCCGGGCTGCATTTCACGCCGGCGCTCATCGCGCGCCTCGCCGCGCGCGGCATCGAGACCCATCGCGTCACGCTGCATGTCGGGGCGGGCACTTTCCTGCCGGTGAAAGCGGACGATACGCGCGATCACCGCATGCATTCGGAATGGGGCGAGGTCTCCGCCGAGACCGCCGCTGCACTGAGCGCGGTGAGGGCGCGGGGCGGACGGGTCGTCACCATCGGCACCACGGCAACGCGCCTGATCGAGAGCGCGGCGAGCGAGGACGGACGGCTGGAGGCCTGGCGCGGCGACACGGACATCTTCATCACGCCGGGCACCCGCTTCCGCTTCATCGACGGCATGCTCACCAATTTCCACCTGCCGCGTTCGACGCTGGTGATGCTGGTAGCGGCCTTCATCGGCCACGAGCCGCAGAAGCGCGCCTATGCGCACGCGATCGCGAACGGCTACCGCTTCTATTCCTATGGCGACGCCTGCCTTTTGCTGCCAAAAGCCGCCGCATGAACGACACCGCTGAATTCCGCTACCGCCTGAAAGCCACCGACGGGGCTGCGCGCCTCGGCGAAGTCGTCACGCCGCGCGGCAACATCCGAACACCGGCCTTCATGCCGGTCGGCACCGCCGGCACGGTGAAGGGCATGTATCCGGACCAGGTCCGTGAGCTCGGCGCCGACATCATTCTCGGCAACACCTATCACCTGATGCTGCGCCCAGGCGCGGAGCGGGTAGCCAAACTCGGCGGGTTGCACGAATTCGCGCGTTGGCCGCACCCGATCCTCACCGATTCCGGTGGCTTTCAGGTCATGTCGCTGGCCGCGCTGCGCAAGATGAGCGAGAAGGGCGTCACCTTCCGCTCGCACATCGACGGGTCCTATTACGAGCTGACCCCGGAGCGCTCGGTGGAAATCCAGGGCCTGCTCGGCTCGGACATCCAGATGCAGCTCGACGAGTGCGTGCGCCTGCCCGCCTCAAAGGAGGAGATCGCCCGCGCCCTGCGCCTGTCGCTGCGCTGGGCCGAGCGTTCCAAGAAGGCGTTCGAGCTCCAGCCGAAAGGCCGCGCGCTGTTCGGCATCGTTCAGGGCGGCGACGACCCGGAGCTTCGCGAGGAATCAGCACGCGGCCTCGTCGATATCGGCTTTCCCGGCTATTCCATCGGCGGGCTGGCGGTCGGCGAGCCGCAGGCGGTGATGCTGTCGATGCTGGAGACGGTGAATCCGATCCTGCCTCAGGACAAGCCGCGCTACCTGATGGGCGTCGGCACGCCGGACGACATCATCGAAAGCGTGGCACGTGGCGTCGACATGTTCGACTGCGTGATGCCGACGCGGGCGGGTCGGCACGCCACGGCGTTCACCCGCTTCGGCAAGATCAACCTGAAGAACGCCCGCCACGCCGAAGACCCGCGCCCGCTGGACGAGGAGAGCGACTGCCCGGCCGCGCGTGACTATTCGCGCGCCTACCTCCACCACCTCGTGCGCTGCGACGAGATGCTGGGCTCGATGCTGCTGACCTGGGTGAATCTCGCCTATTACCAGAGCCTGACCGCCGGCATCCGCGCCGCCATCGCGGAGGGGCGCTTCGAGGACCACAAGGCGCAGGTGAAGGAAGGCTGGGCGCGCGGGGATATTTCGGCGCGGTCGTGAGAGAGCGCATCCCGGACGGATGAAGCCCGTCCGGGATGCGTCAGAAGGTGGCCGTCAGCCGTGGAGCTTGCCGGCGATGGTCGCCACGTGCTTGCCTTGGAAACGGGCGCCGTCCAGTTCGACCTTGGAAGGCTGGCGCGAGCCGTCGCCGTCGGTGATGGTCGAGGCGCCGTAGGGCGAGCCGCCCTTGATCTCGTCGACGCCCGTCTGGCCCTGAAAGGCATAGGGCAGGCCGACGACGACCATGCCGTGATGCAGCAGGGTGGGGATGAAGCCGAGAATGGTCGATTCCTGCCCGCCGTGCTGGGTGGCCGACGAGGTGAACACCGAGCCGACCTTGCCGACGAGCGCGCCGGTGAACCACAGGCCGCCGGTCTGGTCGATGAAGCTGCGCATCTGCGAGGCGACCGTGCCGAAGCGGGTGCCGGCGCCGAAGATGATCGCGTCATAGTCTTTCAGATCGTCGACGGTGGCGACGGGAGCGGCCTGGTCGAGCTTGAAGTGATTGGCGCGGGCGACCTCCTCCGGCACCGTCTCGGGAACGCGCTTGACGTCGACGGCCGCGCCGGCTTCGCGGGCACCTTCTGCGACGGCATTGGCGAGGGCTTCGATGTGGCCGTAGGCGGAATGGTAGAGAACGAGGACTTTGGCCATGGGGGCAACTCCTGCAAGATATGCGGGGCAAGGTTTTCGCGAGGTCCGCTGGGCCCGCCCGCCGGATGGGTTGCACGCAAGCTAGTCGCCGTTCCCACGCATCGGAAGCGGTATGATCGACAGGGCGTTCTTGCAGGTTTGCAATAATTCGCCGCCAGAGTGCTAAGGCGCGGCGGCGGAAGAAGCGACCGAAAAGACCCCGGCGCCGGCAATTCGCGATTCGCTTCGCAGCCGACGCCGGGGTTAAGGAAGGATCGCCTCAGGCTGGAATTCCTTTGGCGCTGCAATCATGGCATCGCGGCTATCGACGGGCTGCACCCAAACGGGTTACGACTTTCGTTGTGGATGCATGGGACGGGCGCTCAGTTCGGCCCGGACGATCCCCGGACAGGCAAAGGCCCAGAGACAGAGTCCCGCCATGTTGAAAGTCAACGCGTTCGATCACCTCGTCCTCAATGTCCGCGATGTCGAAGTGGCGGCAGAATGGTACGCGCGCGTGCTGGGCATGACGCGCGTGGACAACGTGCAGAAGCAGGGTGGCCCGATCCGCACGAGCATGATGTTCGGCCGCAACAAGATCAATCTGCGGCCGATTTCCATGTCGCCCGACGTCTGGTTCACCGGCTTGTCCCCCCAGCCGGGCAGCGACGACCTCTGCTTCCTCACCGATATCGGACCAGAGGAGGTCGCCGACCATTTCCGCCAATGCGGGCTGGAGATCGAGCTCGGCCCGGTGGTCAAGCCGGGTGCACAGGGCGACATACTGTCCGTCTACGTGCGCGACCCCGACGGCAACCTCATCGAGGTCGCCTCCTACAAGTGACCGCCGCGTCGGGGAAACGGATCGGACAGGTGGTGAGCCCGTTGGGATTCGAACCCAAGACCCCATGATTAAAAGTCACGTGCTCTACCGGCTGAGCTACGGGCTCCCACGGGGACGGGGCTTAAGGGTTTCGCGCGCCGATGGCAAGCCGCCGGAGGGCTCCTCCCGCCTGCGAAGCGGGAAGGGTTTTATGCTTCCGGTGACGGCGGAAAACCGGCTAATCCTTCGTTCGCCGGCCATCCATCGACCCTCGCAGCGAGAGCGGAGCTCCCCATGCACGACACGGCCTATGAGCACGGCCGGCTGTTCTTTGACCTCTATTGGCGGCCGGAGTTCCGACAGGTCGTCGAACTCGGCAGCCAGAACGTCAACGGCACGCTGCGCGACCACTGCCCGCCGGGGGCGAATTATCTCGGCCTCGACATGGCGCCGGGCGCGGGCGTCGATCTCGTCGTCGATCCGGCCCGGCCGCTTCCGCTGGCCGATGCCAGTGCCGACGTGATCGTCACAAGCTCCGCCTTCGAGCACGATGCCTGCTTCTGGCAAACCTTCGTGGAGCTGGCGCGGATTCTGAAGCCCGGCGGCTTTCTCTACGTGAACGCGCCAAGCAACCATCACTTCCATCGCTATCCCGTGGACTGCTGGCGCTTCTATCCCGATGCCGGCCACGCGCTCGCCCTGTGGAGCCGCCGTAGCGGGATTTCCGTCGAGGTGGTGGAGAGCTTCATCGGTAAGCCGGGGCCGACGGGGTGGGCGGACTTCGTGGCGGTGTTCCGCCGGGCCTCCACCGAGCCGCTGCGCCGGAAGGATCGGATGGCTCGTCTCGTGCCGGCGCTCAACGTCTATGACATCGAGGCGCCGGACGCGCTGGAAGCGCGTTCGAGCGCCACTTGGGACGGCCGCCGCGCCGCCGAGCTGGAATCGCGGCTGGCCCGTGCCGAGGAAGAACTGGCGGCGGTGCGTGCCGCGCGGGCCGACGCCGAGACTCGGCTGGAGGCGACCGGGCAGGAACTCGCCTTCGCCACCGCGCGGCTCGCCAGAATCGAGAATGCGGGCTTCACGAGGCGACTGAAGGCACTGCTGCCGGGTCGGGATGCGGCGGGCCGCCGGCGTTAATGGCCGGTCATGCCCTCCAGCGTGGTGATGACGAACTGGTGGAAGCGCTCGCGCGTATCGATGCTGGTGTGGTCGATGCCCGGCTCGCCCGAGAGGTCGAAATTCTCAAGCTGGCCCGTATAGCCCGGCCCGGCCGAGACCGGCTTGCCGAAGCCGTCATTGGCCCAGAAGTTGATCAGGATGGCGACATTCTCCGGCACGAGGCCGGGGTCGGTGGCGTCGAAGGTCACGGCGAGGTCGACCGGGATGTTCTGCGGCGCCACGGCGCTCGCCACCGCGATGGTGGCATTGGCACCCAGCGAATGGCCGATCACCACCACCGGCCCGTCATGCCCGTCCGCGAAGCGCCGGACGATCTGGTCGATTACCGTTTGCGCCTCGTCCCAGCCATGCACCTCGGCGGTGTAGCCGAGTTGCACCAGCTCGGCGGCAAGCGCGTCGATTCCCTGCGAGAACACCCCGAACAGGCCGCGAAGCAGGTACACATGTGTGTCGGCGCGCGAGGGCAGCGGCTTGCCGGGCTTGGCCGTGATTGGCGGGGCGGCCCATGGCGGACGCGGCGAGGTCTGCGCCTGCGCCGCGCCCGCGAGGCACAACGCGCCCAGCAGGGCGGCAAGCAGAAGGCGCGGCAGCCTCATGGGCTCCTCCATTGGGATACGCGTCTCCCATCGAGGCGCGACTCCATAAGGCCGGGCGCCGCATGATTCGTCCATCGCCCGGTCGGGGCATCGGAAAAGAGGAAAGACTCATGGCGAGCACGCAGGCCCATGTCCCCACCCAACACGCCAGCCGCTATCTGCAGCAGCTCTGCAAGCATTGGGCGCACAAGCTGGACGTGAGCTTCGACCCCGCGCATGGCGAGGTGAAGCTGCCCGAGGGCGCGCTGGCCACCATGGACGCAGAGGCGGAAGCGCTCATTGTGCGCATAGAGGCCGGGGACGCGGAGACGCTGGAGCGGATGAAGGGCGTAGTGGCCCGCCATCTCGACCGCTTCGCCTTTCGCGAAGCGCCGCTGGCCTTCGACTGGCAAGATGCCTGACCTTCAAGCCCGGCGGATGCGGAAGCCGAGCACGCCGCCTTGCGACGTCTGTTCCTCAAGGACGTTGCCCGTCTGGCCGACCAGATGGGGAATGTCGATCACCGCCATCGGGTCGGTGCACTCGACGAGGATCACCGTGCCCGGCGCGGCGCGCTCCAGCGCCCGGCGCGTGTGCAGCGCGGGCAGGGGACATTTCAGCCCCTTGAGGTCCAGCCGCAGCGGCCCGTTCGCCTGATCCATCACAAAACTCCCGCGCCGGAGTAGGCCGCGCCTGCATGGCCGGCAAGCGGAAAGCGCAATCGGCCCATGGCGGCGGCCCGCTTGACGCAGCGGCGCGGACGCCCGAACTCTGGCGCAACGAAGAAACGGGGAGACGCGCCTATGCGACTGATCGGCTTTGCCGGCTGGAGCGGATCGGGCAAGACCACGTTGCTGGCGCGGCTCATCCCGGTGCTGGTGGCCCGTGGGCATCGTGTCTCGACGATCAAGCACGCCCATCACGAATTCGACGTCGACAAGCCGGGCAAGGATTCGCACACCCATCGCATGGTCGGCGCCAGCGAGGTGCTGGTGGCCTCCGCCAATCGCTGGGCGCTGATGCACGAATTGCGCGGCGCGCCGGAGCCGAATCTGCCGGAGCTGGTGGCGCATCTGGCGCCGGTCGATCTCGTTCTGGTCGAGGGCTACAAGCGCGACCACCATCCCAAGCTCGAAATCCACCGAGCCGAGGTCGGCAAGCCGCTTCTCTACCCCGACGATCCCCATATCGTCGGCGTCGCCAGCGATGGCGGCCTGCACGACTGCCCGCTGCCGGTGATCGATCTCGACGACATCGAGGCGGTGGCCGATTTCGTCGACCAGCACGCCGCGCCCGTCGACGGCATGGGCTGGCGGGCGGATGCCGGTCAGAGCGCGGGATAGGCCGCCGCCAGCCGCTCGGCCGCTGCGAGGTCTTCCGGCGTGTTGACGTTGAAGAACGGATCGAAGGGCTCGGCCGGCCATTCGACGGGCACGGCGCCGGCGCGCGCCAGCCAGCGCCCGACGCGGCGCTCGCCTTCGTCGACCAGCAGGGCCCGCAGATCGTGGCGTGCCGCGACACGCCAGATGCCGGCGACGGGATGCGCGCGCGCGCCGGACGTCGCATAGGCCGCGCCTGCGTCTGTCGCGGCATCGGCCAGCCGGGCGGCAAGGTCGGCGGGGAGGAAGGGGCAGTCGGCTGGCACGGTGAGCAGGAAGGGCTCGCCCGGCATCTCCCGCGCCGCATGATCGAGCCCTGCGAGAATGCCGGCGAGCGGGCCGGGCGTGTCGGGCATCTCGTCCGGCACCACGGGTAGATTGAGGCCGAAGCGTTCCGCCGGCCCGTTGGCGTTCAGAAGCAGCGTCCTGACCTGTGGGCGCAGGCGGCGCACGACGCGGGCGAGGATGCTCTCGCCGGCCAGCGGGCGCAGTGCCTTGTCTCCTCCGCCCATGCGCCGCGACAGGCCGCCGGCGAGGATAAGCCCGACAGGCTTGTCAGCCGCGTCCATCACGTCACCGGCCTCGTGAAGAGATAGACGCTGACCGCCACGAAGATCGCGCCGATGATCGCCAGCACCGCCACCGGCAGCCCGACGAAGACCAGCAGCACGAAGCTGCCCCCCATGCTGCCGGACGCCACATAAGGCACCCAGCGTGGCACCGTGCCATTGGCCCTCCAGGCGACAACGGAGGGGCCGAGGCGCGGATGCGTGAGCAGCCAGTTCTCGAAACGGGGAGAGGAGCGGGCGAACAGCCACGCGGCGAGAATGAGGAACACGGTCCCGGGCATGACCGGGGTAACGATGCCGATAATACCGAGCACGACGCAGACCCAGCCGAGCGCAAACATCGCCCACCGGCCGGGTGCCGTAAGGGAATATAGACGCGGCCGCCGCTCGTTCATCGGGCTTCCCATCGTCAGCTGTGCAAGTTCTTCAACGCGGAACATGACAGTATTCAGCCCGCCTTGAGGAGCTTCACCGCCACGTCGCGCTCGAAAATATGTAGGAGCAGACGCAGCGCCGCGCCATGTGCGCCGAGAAGATCGGAATCGTTCCTAACTATTGCTGTCGCCTCGGCGCGTGCGCGGGTGAGAAGATCGCCGTGAACGTCGAGCCGCGCGAGCTTGAAGCCGGGGAAGCCGCTCTGCCGCGTGCCGAGCACGTCGCCCTCGCCGCGCAGGCGCAGATCTTCCTCCGCGAGGAAGAAGCCGTCCTCCGAGGCGCGCAACGCCTCGATCCGCTGGCGGGCGATCTCGCCCAGCGGACGGCGGTAGAGCAGCAGGCAGGTCGAGGCGGCATCGCCGCGCCCGACGCGCCCGCGCAGCTGGTGCAACTGCGACAGCCCGAAGCGCTCGGCATGCTCGATGACGATGATGCTGGCTTCCGGCACGTCGACGCCGACCTCGACCACGGTGGTGGCGACGAGGAGCTGCGTCTCGCCCGCCGCGAAGGCGGCCATGGCGGCGTCCTTCTCGGCGCCCTTCATCTTGCCGTGCACGAGGCCGACCCTGTCGCCGAACCAGTGGCGCAGGTCCTCGAAGCGGGCCTGTGCGGCCTGAAGGTCGGAATTCTCCGATTCCTCGACCAGCGGGCAGATCCAGTAGGCGCGCCGCCCCTCCGCCAGCGCCCGGCCGAGGCTGGCGACCACCTCGTCGACACGATCGGAGGGCACGGCGCGCGTGTCGATCGGCTTGCGGCCGGCCGGCTTCTCGCGCAGCTCACTCGACTCCATATCGCCGAAATAGGTCAGCACGAGCGTGCGCGGGATCGGCGTCGCGGTCATCACCAGCACATCGACCGCCTCGCCCTTTGAGGCCAGCGCGAGGCGCTGGTGCACGCCGAAGCGGTGCTGCTCGTCGACCACGGCGAGGGCGAGATCGTGAAAGACGACGCCCTCCTGGAAAAGCGCATGGGTGCCGATGACCAGATCCACCACGCCGGCGGCAAGGCCCGCGAGGATGTCGGCACGGGCGCGGCCCTTCTCGCGGCCGGTGAGCAGCGCGACGCGCAGCCCCGCCGCCTGCGCCAGCGGCTCGATGGTCTTGAGATGCTGGCGTGCGAGGATTTCGGTCGGCGCCATCAGCGCGGCCTGCCGGCCGGCCTCGACGACGGTCGCCGCCGCCAGCAGCGCCACCACTGTCTTGCCGGAGCCGACATCGCCCTGCAGCAGCCGCAACATGCGGTCCTTGGAGGCGAGATCGGCGCGGATCGCCTCCAGCGCCTGCGTCTGCGAGCCAGTGAGGGAAAAGGGCAGGGCGCGCACGATGCGCTCCGAGAGGGCACCGGTGCCGAGGCTCGGCCGGCCCGCCTCCTTCACCGTCTGCGCCCGCAGCAGCGCGAGGGCGAGCTGACCGGCGAGCAGTTCGTCATAGGCAAGGCGCTTCCAGGCCGGGCCGAGCGGGCTGGCGTCCAGAGTCTCGCGCGGCTGATGAACAAGGCGCAGCGCGGCGTGGAATCCGATGCCGGGCGGCGCGGCCTGCCATTCCGGCAGTTCTGGCGTCTCATTCAGCGCCGCCTCGACGGCGCGGCGCACATGGCCCTGTCCGAGGCCTTCCACCAGCGGATAGACCGGCTCGATGGGCGGCAGCTTCGCGAGTCCCGCCGCGTCCACCACGCGGTCGGGATGGGTCATCTGATGCATGCCGTCATAGAGCGTGACGGTGCCGGAGACCCAGCGCGTCTCGCCGACGGGGAGCAGGCGTTCCATCCAGCTCCGGTCCGCCTTGAAGAAGGCGAGCACGATGTCGCCGGTCTCGTCATGCGCGTAGACGCGGTAAGGTGCCCGCGAGCCGCGCGGGGTCGGCACGTGGCGGTCGACGACGAGCTCCAGCGTCACCACCGTGTCGGGCACGACCTCCGCGAGGGTGGGACGCGCCCGCCGGTCGATGGTCGAGGCGGGCAGGTGCATGAGCAGATCGAGCAGGCGGGGCTCGCCTTCGCGGCCGAGCAGCCGTCCGAACGGCTTTGCCAGCTTCGGGCCGATGCCCGACAGGCCGGTGATCGCCGCGAAGTATGGATTGAGGATATCGGGCCGCATGATGGGCGGAAGGTGGACGAAGGCGCGGCGCGGCGCAATGCGGCGGGCGGCGGCAGCGGGGGAGGGAGCCGGTCGGGCATCGATCGGACGGGGGAATTCGGCCGGGAAGTCTTTGCTGGGTCCCGGATCGGCGCTCCGCCTCCGGCGTCGCTTGTCCGGGACACGTCGCCTCTGTTTCCCGGACAAGCTGCACAGAGTGCAGCGCCGATCCAGGACCCAGCGTAATCTACTCGGCAAAGACGTTTCCCCGCCACGTCCCCGCCCAATGCCTACCTGACAGCGGGCGCCGGGCGCGCTAGATACACCGCCTTCGATGGCCACCGCCTTCCATGGCCTTAAGCCGCCGGGGCACAGGAACCACATGACCGGAACCACCCGTTCGAGCGCCGGACTCGACGCCCGCCGCCGCCGCATCCTCTACCGCGCCTGGCATCGCGGCACCCGCGAAATGGACCTGCTGATGGGCCGTTTCGCCGATGCCCATATCGCCGATCTGAGCGAGGAGGACGTCGCCGATTTCGAGCTGCTGATCGAGGTCGAGGACCCCGACCTGTTCGGCTGGATCAATTCCGGCACGCCGGCGCCGGCGTTCGACACGCCCATCTTCCACCGCTTCCGGCAGTTCCACCTGTCGGGCGAGGGCGTTCCCGAGATATGAAAATCGCCCGAGATATGAAGACCGCATTTTCGAGCCTCACCACCCGACTTGCGCCCGGCCGTCCGCTCACCCTCGCCAACGTGCCCTCCGGCATGGAGGGCCTCGTGGTCGCCGACCTCGCCCGCGCCTTCGCTGCGCAGGAAGACGCGCCCTGGCCCACGCTGATCGTGATCTGCCGCGACACCGAGCGCATGGCGGAGCTGGAGCGCGCGCTCGCCTTCTTCGCGCCCGGCGTCGAGGTGCTGCCCTTCCCGGCGTGGGACTGCCTGCCCTATGACCGCGCCTCGCCGAACGCCACCATCATCGCGCGGCGCATGACGACGCTGGCCCGCCTCGCCCGCGTGAAGGGACGCGAGGCGGGCTCCATCGTGCTCACCACGGTGAATGCGGCGCTCCAGCGGGTGGCGAAGCGCGGGCTCGTCGCCTCGCAGTCCTTCTCGGCCGCGCCCGGCAATGCGCTCTCGCTCGACGAAGTCGTAGGTTGGGCGGAGATCAACGGCTTCCAGCGCACCTCCACGGTGCGCGACACCGGCGAATACGCGGTGCGCGGCGGCATCGTCGATCTTTACCCGCCGGGGCTGCCGGCGCCGGTGCGGCTCGACTTCTTCGGCGACACGCTGGAATCGATCCGCGCCTTCGATCCCGAGACACAGCGCACCGCCATGCAGATGCGCTCGCTCGATCTGGTGCCGATGAGCGAATTACAGCTCACCACGGAATCGATGCGCCGCTTCCGCATGGCCTATGTCGCCGCCTTCGGTGCCGCCCAGCGCGGCGACCTGCTCTATGAGGCGGTGAGCGAGGGGCGGCGCTATCCGGGCATGGAGCACTGGCTGCCGCTGTTCCATGACGGGCTCGACACGCTGTTCGACTACGCGCCCGACGCGCCCATCGTCATGGAGGCGCAGGGCAACGAGGCGGCGACCTCGCGACTGGACCAGATCGCCGACTATTACGACGCCCGCAAGCACGGCATGGAGCATGGCGGCGGCGCGCCCTACAAGCCGCTGCCGCCCGAGGCGCTGTATCTGACCGCTGGCGAATGGGAAGCCAATGAAAAGGCCGCGCGCATCATCGCCGTGACCGGCTTCGCGCTACCCGAATCGAAGGATGTGCTCGATCTCGGCGGGCGCCCCGCGCGCTCCTTCGCGCCCGAGCGGGCGGACCCGGAGGCGCCGCTTTTCGACGTGGCGGCGGAGTATCTGCGCGACCTCGCCAAAACCAAGCGCACCATACTCGCAGCGTGGTCGGACGGTTCCCGCGACCGCCTGTCGACGGTGCTCGCCGACCACGGGCTCAAGGGCACGCAGACGGTCGGCTCGCGCGACGCGGCGGAAGCGCTGCCCAAGGGCACCATCGCCCTTGCCGTATTGGGCATCGAGACCGGCTTCGAGACGGATTCGCTCGTCGTCATCGGCGAGCAGGACATTCTCGGCGACCGCCTCGTGCGGCCCAAGCGCAAGGCGCGCCGTCCGCAGGACGTGATCGCCGAGCTGACTTCGCTGACCGCGGGCGATCTCGTGGTGCATGTCGACCACGGCATCGGCCGCTTCATCGGGCTGAAGACCATCGAGGCGATGGGCGCGCCGCACGACTGCCTCGAAATCCACTATGCGGAAGGCTCCAAGCTGTTCCTGCCGGTGGAGAACCTCGAACTGCTGTCGCGCTACGGCTCGGAGGACACCGAGGCGCAGCTCGACCGGCTGGGCGGCGGCGGCTGGCAGGCGCGCAAGGCGCGCATGAAGAGCCGCATCCGTGAGATGGCGGCCGAACTGATCAAGATCGCCGCGCAGCGCCAGCTCCACGAGGCGCCGCGCCTCGTCCCGGCGGCCGGCATCTATGACGAGTTCCGCGCGCGTTTCCCCTATGAAGAGACCGAGGATCAGGAAGCGGCCATCGAATCGGTGTTCGACGATCTCGGCTCCGGTCATCCGATGGACCGGCTGGTGTGCGGCGATGTCGGCTTCGGCAAGACCGAGGTGGCCCTGCGCGCCGCCTTCGCCGTCGCCCTGAGCGGCAAGCAGGTCGCCGTCGTAGTCCCCACCACGCTGCTGGCGCGCCAGCACTTCAAGACCTTCACCGAACGTTTCAAGGGACTGCCCGTCGTGGTGCGGCAGGCTTCGCGCCTCGTTACCGGCAAGGAGCTGTCGGAGACCAAGAAGGGCCTGGCAGATGGCACGGTCGACATTGTGGTCGGCACCCATGCGCTGCTCGGCAAGGCGATCTCCTTCAAGGATCTCGGCCTGGTCATCATCGACGAGGAGCAGCATTTCGGCGTCGGCCACAAGGAGCGCATGAAGCAGCTGCGCGCCGAGGTGCATGTGCTGACGCTCACCGCCACGCCCATCCCGCGCACGCTCCAGCTCGCCATGACCGGGGTGCGCGAGCTCTCCATCATCGCCTCGCCGCCCGTCGACCGCCTTGCCGTGCGCAGCTTCGTGACGCCCTTCGACCCGCTGATCGTGCGCGAGGCGCTGCTGCGCGAGCGCTATCGCGGCGGTCAGAGCTTCTATGTGGTGCCGCGTATCGAGGATCTCGCCGAGGTGAAGGACTTCCTCGACAAGAACGTGCCAGAGGTGAAGGTGGCGGTGGCGCACGGCCAGATGGCAGCGACGCAGCTCGAAGACATCATGTCGGCCTTCTATGACGGGCAGTTCGACGTGCTGCTGTCGACCACCATCGTCGAATCCGGCCTCGACATCCCCACCGCCAACACGCTGATCGTGCACCGCGCCGACATGTTCGGTCTCGCCCAGCTCTACCAGCTGCGCGGGCGCGTCGGCCGCTCGAAGACCCGTGCCTACGCGATCTTCACCCTGCCGGCGCAGAAGACGGTGACAGCGCAGGCCGAGCGCCGCCTCAAGGTGCTGCAGTCGCTGGACACGCTGGGAGCCGGCTTCCAGCTCGCCAGCCACGACCTCGATATCCGCGGCGCCGGCAACCTACTCGGCGACGAACAGTCCGGCCATATCAAGGAGGTCGGCTACGAGCTCTACCAGGAGATGCTGGAGGAGGCGATCGCCAACCTCAAGGCCGGCATCACCGCGCCCGTCGCGGACAAATGGTCGCCGACGATCTCCATCGGCACGCCGGTGCTGATTCCCGAGGACTATGTGGCGGACCTTCATGTGCGGCTCACCCTCTACCGCCGCCTCGCGGACCTCGAAACCGACGCGGAGATCGAGGCCATCGGCGCCGAGCTGGTCGACCGCTTCGGTTCGCTGCCCGAGGAGGTCGAGCAGTTGCTCCGTCTGGTGTCGATCAAGGCGCTGTGCCGGCGGGCCAATGTCGAGAAGGTGGATGCCGGCCCGCGCGGCATGGTGCTCACCTTCCGCGACGGACGCTTCCCCAACCCGGCCGGCTTCATCGCCTATGTCGGCAAGCCGCATGTGGTGGCGAAGATGCGTCCGGACGGCAAGGTGGTGTTCTCGGAAGACTGGCCGGACGCGACGGCGCGGCTCAAGGGCAGCGCCGGCATCCTCAAGGAACTGGCGAAGATCGCCGAGCAGGGCGCGAAGGCGGCCTGAGGGACGGCAGAAAAGGCTGCTCTCTCACTCCAGCGGGGTGCCGTAGGCGCCGTCATTGTCCGGCATGACGTCGGCGTCGACGTCCGAGCCGGGACCGCTGAAGTCCATGTAGTTGCCGCCGGCCTGGTTCACATAGTCCATGCTGTGGTCGGAGCCCGGCTTGTCCGGCAGCGGGCCGTAGTCGAGATAGTTCGGGTTGTTGACCGGCGGGATGCTGATCTCCAGCCCGCCGCCGCTGATCTTCTGGCTGGGCCGGACGGTGATCGGCTGCTGCGCTGCGGCGGGGATCACGCCCGCGAGCAGGATTGCGGCGAGGGCGACGGCGACGTTACGCATGGTCCAGCTCCAGCACATCCACTTGCGACGCCCACCGGCTGTAGCCGGTCTGCGTCCTCCTCTAAGGACCGTTTTCCGACGGTTCTGTCCAGAGCTTCGTGCGGATGGCGGCGCGGAATTCGGCCGCATAGAAGGCCTGGCCGGCCTCCTCAGCCCGGCCCCTGCCACCAGCTTTCGGCGAGCGTGCCCTGAAGCGCGAGCGTCTGCGGCCGCTCCACCTTCCGCCAGCGCGCCACCCATTGGCCGGGCGTGTAGAACAGCGGCAGCGAGAAGCGCGCCGAGATCAGCACGCGGTCGAGCGCGCGCACGGCGGAGACGAAATCTCCCCGCTCGCGGGCGGCCAGCAGCGCCTCGATCATCGCGTCCGCCGCCGGGCTCTTCAGCCCCATGAAGTTGCGGGTGCCCGGCGTGTCGGCGGCGGCCGAACCGAAATAGAAGGCCTGCTCGTTGCCGGGCGAGAGCGACTGGTCCCAGATATAGGGCACCATGTCGTAGTCGTAGGTCTGCTTGCGCGCCTCGAACTGCACATTGTCGACGAGGCGGATGTTCAGCGTCACACCGGCGCGGCGCAGCATGTTCTGGTAGGCGAGGGCAAGGCGCTCCTGGTCCTTGGTGCCGACGATCAGTTCCGGCGCGAAACGCTCGCCACCCGCCTTTGAGACGAGCGCGCCGCCCTTGAGTTGCCAGCCGGCCTCGCCGAACAGGTCGAGCGCCCGGCGCAGCCGCTCGCGGTCGCGTCCCGACCCGTCCGCGACGGGCACACGCCATGTGCCGTCCATCACTTGCGGCAGCACCGCGTCGGGGAATCCGGAAAGCAGGGCGCGCTCGCGTGCATCGGCCGGGCGGCCGAGGCTGGAGAGCTCGGAATCGTCGTAGAAGCTGCCATTGCGGCGGTAGAGACCGAAATAGAGATTCTCGTTCGCCCACTCGAAATCGAACAACTCGACCATCGCCTGCCGCACCCGCACATCCGCGAAGAGCGGGCGGCGCATGTTGAAGATCAGCGCCGAATAGGGCTTGGGCGTGCCGGTGGCGATCTGTTCGGTCACGATGCGCCCGTCGCGCACGGCCGGGATGTCGTAGCCGGTCTTCCAGCGGCCGGGATCGGTCTCGAAGCGTATGTCCGAGAGCCCGCGCTTGAACGCCTCGAACTGCGAATTCACGTCGCGGTAGAAGTCGTAGCGCAGGCTGTCGAAATTGTAGTTGCCGCGATTGACCGGCAGCGCCGCGCCCCAGTAGTCGGCGCGCCGGTTCAGGATGACGCTTTCGCCCGGCTTCACCTCGGCGACCGCATAGGGTCCGCTGCCGAGCGGCGCGGTGAAGCTGGTCTGCTCGAAAGTCTCCGGGTTCACCGCATGCTTCGCCAGAACCGGCATGAGCGCGAGGATCAGCGGCAGTTCACGGTCCACCACGCCGAAGGTGAATCGGATCGACAGCGGCCCTGTGACCTCCGCCTTGGCGACCTTGCCGTAATAGGAGCGGTGGTTCGGCCGGCCCCGGCTGCGCAGCAGTTCGAAGGAGAACAGCACGTCCTCGGCGGTCACCGGCACGCCGTCGGCGAAGCGGGCGCGGGGGTCGAGATTGAACGCGACATAGGAGCGCGCATCGTCGGTTTCCACCGTCTGCGCCAGCAGGCCGTAGCAGGTGAAGGCCTCGTCGGGACTGCGCGCCATCAGGCTTTCGACGAGGTTCCAGCGGATGAAGGGCGGCGCTGTGCCGCGCACGATGAAGGGATTGAGGCTGTCGAAGCCGCCGACCGCCGCCTGCGTCAGCCTTCCGCCCTTCGGCGCGTCCGGATTCACGCTGCGGTAATGGGCGAACCCGGCCGGATACTGCGGCGCTCCATGCATGGCGATGCCGTGCGCCGGGGCGCCCGGAGACGCTGCGGTGGGCTCCGCACCGCCGGAACCGGATTGAGCCCGGGCCGGACGCAGCGGCAGGTATCCGATTGCCATTGAGCCCGCAGCAATTAAGACATTGCGCCCGAGGCCACGCCGGGTGATATCGGTCACGCTTTCGGCTCCCATCGTCGAAGATTCGGCTGGTACTCGCGGCAGAGTTCTAGCATGAACAGGACACCGAAATTCCGTGGGGTCACTGTCTCGCCTCATTTGAACGGGAGACAGCCCCTCGATCTCCGATGGCGCCGAGGCGTCTGCTGCCTTCGCTCACGTTGCGGTTCGCACGACAGGAACTCGATATGACCAAACGCTTCACTCTCGCGCGCAGCCTCGCCGGTGCGGCCCTCGCGCTCGCCCTTTCCGGCGGCGCCGTGCTTGCGCAGTCGCAGCCGGCCAAGCCGGCCGCCAAGCCTGCGGCCAATGCCCAGCAGCAGCCGCAGCAGGCTCCGGCCGGCGCGCAGCAGTCCCAGCAGATTCCGGCGATCCCGATTCCGTGGGTGAAGCAGTGCCGGCAGGACCCGACCATCAACAAGGAAATCTGTGAGATGGAGCAGTCCATCATCACCGATACCGGGCAGTTCCTCGTGCGCTTCGGCGTGTTCGAGGTGAAGGACGACCCCAAGAAGGCCTTCACCGTCGCCTTCCCGACCGGCCTGCTGCTGCGCAACGGCTTCCGCGTCGCGCTCGCCAACGAGCAGCCGATCCTCGGCACCTTCGTGATGTGCGACGAGCGCGTCTGCCGCGGCGACCTGCAGGTCGACCAGGCCTTCATCGACCGGATGAAGAAGGCCCCCGGCCTCACGCTGCAGGTGGCCAACGCGGTCGGCCGCATCGTCAGCTACCCGATCGGCCTCGGCGACTTCGCCAAGGTCTATGACGGCGCCCCGACCGATCCCAAGGTGTTCGACGAGCAGATCAAGAAGATCCAGGACCAGGTCAAGGCCCGCCAGGAGCAGCTCAAGAGCGAGGCGGCGGCGCGCGAGCAGCAGACCAAGGCGGGTCTGGAGAAGCTCGGCGCCGAGAAGCTGAAGAACGCCCAGCCCGCCCAGTGAGCGCGGCCTGAGCCCGATACGCGAACGCCCGGCGAGAGCCGGGCGTTTTCGTTTGTACCGGAGGGAAAGGCGTCAGGATTATTGCAGCCGCTCGCTGCGCACCCGCCAGCCGCCGTCGCCGTCGGCGGAGAGCATCTCCTCGACCTGCGGATGGCGTACCGGCTCGCCCGAATTGTCCGGTTCGAGATTCTGCTCGGAGACGTAGGCGACGTATTCCGTCTCCGCGTTCTCGGCCAGCAGGTGGTAGAAGGGCTGGTCCTTGGTCGGCCGGATATTCTCCGGGATCGATTCCCACCATTCGTCCGTGTTGGAGAACTCAGGATCGACGTCGAAGACCACGCCGCGGAACGGGTAATAGCGGTGGCGGACGATCTGCCCGATGCGATATTTCGCGTTCCGCTCTTTCATCATGAATCCGCACGCCTGCCTGAAGGGCGACCCGTAACGGCCCGCGCCGCGCCGTGTCAACTTGCCCGATTCAACTTTTCCGATGCAATGTACGTGCCTCGGCCCGCGTGCCGGGAAGCCCCGAGGCACCGCCTTAAAGCCCGATTGACCGGCGTGCGGCGAGCCGATAGTTCGCTGATATGTCCGAGGTTCTCGCGCTCGCTCTCCCCTTCTTCGGTGTGATCTTCCTCGGGCTGGCCTGCGGCCGGCTCGCGCGCATCCCGGAAAGCGGTCTCGCCTGGCTGAGCTTCTTCATCATCTACGTCGCGCTGCCGCCGCTGTTCTTCTCGCTGGTGGCGCGCACCCCGTTCCACGAGCTGACCAACGGCACCTTCATCGCCGCGACGACCGCGACCACCGCGCTGTGCTTCACGCTGTCGCTGCTGGTCGGGCTGTGGCTGCGCCGGGGCAACCTGCCTGAAGCCTCCATCGCCGCCATCGTCGGCTCCTATTCGAACGTTGGCTATATGGGCCCCGGCCTCACCCTCGGTGCGCTGGGAGCGGGCGCCTCGGTGCCGACTGCGCTGATCTTCGTCTTCGACAGCCTGTTCTTCTTCACCATCGTGCCCGTCCTGATGGCGGTGTCCGGCCGCGACAACCACCGCTTCAGCCAGACGCTGCTGCTGGTGGTACGCCGCGTGATGACGCACCCGTTCAACGTCGCCACGTTCCTCGGCGTGGCGGCGGCCTATTTCGAGTTCCACCCACCGGTGGCGGTCGAGAAGACGCTGGAATTCCTGCGCAATGCCGCCGCGCCGTGCGCCCTCTTCACGCTCGGCGTCTCGGTGGCGCTGCGGCCGATGGGGCGCATGCAGGGCGAGGTGCCGTGGCTGCTGCTTATCAAGCTGGTGATCCACCCGGCGCTGGTCTGGCTCGTGCTGACGACGGTCGGCGGCTTCGATCCCGTCTGGATCGCCACAGCCGTGCTCATGGCGAGCCTGCCGCCGGCGCTGAACGCCTTCATCATGGCCAAGCAGTACGACACCTACGTCGCCGGCGCCTCGGGAGGCGTGCTGATCGGCACGGTGGTCTCGGTCGCCACCGTCACCGCCATGCTCTACGCCGTGCAGCACGACATGCTGCCGCACGGCCTGCTACACTGACCGCTACAGTGGCGTACCGGCGAGCAGGCGCGGCACGTCGCGCGTGGGGCCGACACCCTCTCGCATCACGGTACGGCGCAGGCCGGGAAATTGGCCGAGCATCCAGATGCCGAAGCCGCGCAAGCCCGCCACTGGCAGCAGGTCGGAGAGCAGAGAGCGGTTGAACAGGTCGACTGCGAAGCCCCGGCTCGCCACATCCGCGCGGCGGCGGCGCTCATAGGCGTCGGTCACGCCCGCCCCGCCAATGTCGGCGCCGGCCCGCGCGGCGTCGCTCGCCAGCTCCGCCAGCGTCGCCGCATCGCGTATGCCGAGATTGAGCCCCTGCGCGCCGATCGGCGGGATGATGTGCGCCGCCTCGCCGATGAGCGCGATGCGTCCGCGCGCGAAATGCTCGGCGGTGCGCTGGCTGAGCGGGAAGCTGCCGCGCGGCGAGACGAGGCTCATGCGGCCGAGGATGGAATGTGCCTTGCGCTCCATGGCGCGCGCGAAGGCTTCCGGGGCAAGCGTACCGAGTTGCTCGGCCTCGGCAGGCGAGACGACGCAGACGACGCTGGAGCGATCGCCCGGCAGCGGCACGAGCGTGAAGGGGCCGGTGCGGGTGTGGAACTCGGTCGAGACATCGCCATGCGGCCGGCTGTGCGCCAGCGTCGCGGTGACGGCGACCTGCGGGTATTCGCGCACGCGCATGCCGATGCCGGCCGCGTGCCGGCTCGGCGAGTTGCGCCCATCGGCGGCAGCGACCAGCGACGTCTCCAGGGAGGTGCCGTGGTCGAGCTCGATCCGTGCCACCTGAGGTCCGTCCACGACCTGCCGGACGGTTGCATTCCGGCGCTCGATTCCCGGCGCTTCGGCAATGGCGTCGTCCAGAGCGGCGAGCAGGACCTCGTTCTCCAGATTCCACGCGAAGCCCTCCAGCCCCAACTCGCCGGAGCGGAACTCGACCTCGGGCGCGCGCAGCAGCCTGCCGGTGTCGTCGATCAGTCGCATGACCCGCAGCGGCGCGGCATGGGCGCGCAGCCGCTCCCACAGGCCGAGCGCGTCGAGCGCCCGCACCGACCCGTCCATCAGCGCCGTGGTGCGGGGATCGGGCGCACGCGGCGGGGCGATCAGCGTGACCGGGAGCCCGCCGGAGGCAAGGGCGAGCGCGGCGAACAGGCCGCTGGCACCGCCTCCGATGACGGCGACACCGGACGCGGCCCGTTCGGGCGAGGGGTGCGGGGGGAGGTTCGAGGGCATCCGGGCCTCCATACGGCATCGGCGGGACTGTCGGCCCGCCCGCGAGTGTGGGATAAGCAGGACAGCCTGATCTGACAATGCAGATCAATGCGGGCAAATGCTATATGCGTAACGTAGAAGAAGCAGGCGGCGACCGGCCCGGTCCGGCAGTCGGGGGAGGAGACCCGGTGGCGATCACATCCAAGTCGCTCAGCGAGCGTCCGGCCAGCCGGCGCACGCTCGCTTTCGCCGTCCACGTATTCACGGCGTCCGGTGCCGTCTGCGGCCTGATGGCGCTGATGGCGGCGGTCGAAGGCCACTGGGCCATCATGTTCGCCTGGCTTGGCGCCGCGCTGTTCGTCGACGGCATCGACGGCAGCATGGCGCGCCGCGCGCGGGTGGGCGAGGTGCTGCCGCGCTGGTCGGGCGAGCAGCTCGATCTCGTCGTCGACTACCTCACCTATTGCCTCGTGCCCGCCTTCGCGGTCGCCTCCAGCGGCATGATGCCGTTCTGGATGGCCGTGCCCGCCAGTGTCGCCATTCTTGTGACGAGCGCGCTCTATTTCGCCGACACCTCGATGAAGACCGAGGACCTGTATTTCCAGGGTTTTCCGGCGGTGTGGAACATCGTGGTGTTCTACTTCTTCCTGCTGCCGCTCAATCCGTGGGTGATTTTCGCCGTGGTGGTGCTGCTGTCGGTGGGCACCTTCCTGCCGATCAAGTTCGTGCACCCGTTCCGGGTGGTTCGGCTGCGTTTTCTCACGATTGCGCTGTTGGCGGTGTGGGCGGTGTTGGCGATCGTGGCGGTGCTGGACGACATGAAGCCGGACCTCTGGGTCACGGTCGGCCTGTGTTTGAGCGCGGCCTATTTCAGCGTGTTCGGCCTCTTCCCGTCGCGGCGGGCCGGCGGCGCGCAGGACTGAGAACAGCCAGGAGAGTTGCATCATGGCCTCGGCGATTCGTATCCACGAGATCGGCGGTCCGGAAGTTCTGCGCTACGAGGAGATCGAGGTAGGCGCGCCCGGCCCCGGCGAGGTGCGGCTGCGCCACACGGCGATCGGCCTGAACTTCCTCGACACCTATTTCCGCACCGGCCTCTACCCGGCGCCGCAGGGGCTGCCGCTGATTCCCGGCAACGAGGCGGCGGGCGTCGTCGTCGCGGTCGGAGAAGGGGTGAGCGAGTTCAAGCCGGGCGACCGCGTGGCCTATGGCTCCTCGCTCGGCGCCTATGCCACCGAGCGGCTGATTCCGGCGGGGCAGCTCCTGAAGCTGCCCGACAGCATCCGCGACGAGGCGGCCGCGGCGATGATGCTCAAGGGCATGACGGCCCGCTACCTGCTGCGCCAGACCTACAAGGTGAAGGCTGGCGACACGATCCTCGTGCATGCCGCCGCCGGCGGCGTCGGGCTGATCCTGTGCCAGTGGGCCTCGCATCTGGGCGCCACCGTCATCGGCACCGCCGGCTCGCCCGAGAAGACCGAGCTCGCCCGCGCCAACGGCGCCGCCTACGTCATCAACTACAATGACGAGAATTTCGTCGAGCGTGTGCGCGACATCACCGACGGGGCTCTGTGCGATGTGGTCTATGACGGCGTGGGGCAGGCGACCTATCCCGCCTCGCTCGACGCCATCAAGCCGCGCGGCCTGTTCGTGAGCTTCGGCAACGCCTCCGGCGCGATCCAGAACTTCAGCCTGCTGGCCCTCTCGCAGCGCGGCTCGCTCTACGCCACGCGCCCGACGCTCTACACGCATGTGGCAACGCGCGAGGCCCTGATGGAAAACGCCGCCGACCTGTTCGACGTGGTGGGTTCGGGCGTCGTGCGCATTCCGGTCAACCAGCGCTACCGGCTGGCCGATGCCGCCGAGGCGCATCGCGACCTCGAAGGGCGCCGCACCACCGGCTCCACCGTGCTGCTGCCCTGAACGGTGGACCTTTCGGATTCTGGCGCAATTCGCGTCAGAATCCGGACCGGACGGACCAGACTTTAGGCTTGCTCCACTCAACCGGCATGCCATGCTGACGGTATTCCCACCGTCGCTTTCGAAGTGTGAATGACCCGCGAAACGCCGCCTGGATCCTGCCACACGCGTCACCCACTTGCCTGCGCCGACGCTGTTCGGCGCCCGCGCGGGTAGGCTCATGACGGTGGGCGTGGACGCGGCGACAGACCTTCCGGCATCGATTCTCGAGGCCGTCGGCCTCACCAAGCGGTTCGGCGCGCTGGTCGCCAACGACCATGTGAGCCTCGCCATCCGGGCCGGCGAAACGCACGCGCTGCTTGGCGAGAACGGTGCGGGAAAATCCACCCTCGTCAAGATGATGTGCGGGTTACTTCAACCCGATTCGGGCGAGCTGCTCTATGACGGGGCACCCGCCTTCTTCCCCGATCCGGCCAGTTCGCGCGCCCGCGGCGTCGGCGTGGTGTTCCAGCATTTCGCCCTGTTCGACGCGCTGACCGTGGTGGAGAACGTCGCGCTCGGCCTGCCCGGCCACGAGCCGCTGCCGGCGCTCGCCGCACGCATCGAGGAGTGCGTGCACCGCTACGGTCTCGCGGTCGAGCCCTGGCGGCGGGTGGGCGAACTCTCGGTCGGCGAGCGCCAGCGCGTCGAGATCGTGCGCTGCCTGCTGGGCGATCCGCGTGTGCTGATCCTGGACGAGCCGACCTCCGTCCTGACGCCGGACGAATCGGAGAACCTGTTCCGCACCGTCGACCTTTTGACCGGCGAGGGGCGGGCGGTGCTGTTCATCAGCCACAAGCTCGACGAGGTGCGCCGGCTCTGCCACCGCGCCACCGTGCTGCGCGGCGGCAAGTTCATCGCCGAGGTTGACCCCAAGCAGGAATCCTCCGCCGGCCTCGCCCGGCTGATGGTCGGCGCCGACGTGCCGCGTACGCCGCGCCTCGTCACCCACGAGATCGGCGAGCCGCGCCTGCTGGTGCGCAAGCTCGACGTGGCGGGCGACGGCAGCCGGGGCTCGGCGCTGCACGAGATCGACCTCGAAATCCGTGCCGGCGAGATCGTCGGCATCGCGGGCGTCGCCGGCAACGGCCAGACGACACTGTTCGAGGTGCTGTCCGGCGAGAAGCTCGCCGAGGACCCCGAAAGCATCGTCATCGACAAGGTGCCGGCCGGCGCCCTCGGCCCGACCGAGCGCCGCGCGCTGCGTGCCGGCTTCGTACCGGAAGAGCGGCTCGGCCACGCCGCCGCGCCCGACCTGCCCCTTTCCGACAACGTGCTGCTGACCACCCATGGCGATGCCGGCATCGTCAGCTATGGCGTGATCCGGCGCGGCGCGGTGAAGGATTATTTCCAGCGCATCGTTAAGGGTTTCGACGTGCGCTTCGGCGGCCGCGACCCGAAGGCGCGGCGCCTCTCGGGCGGCAACCTGCAGAAATTCGTCATCGGCCGCGAGGTGCTGCGCAAGCCCGTGCTGCTGGTCGTCGACCAGCCGACCTGGGGCGTGGACGCCGCTGCGGCAGCCTTCATCCGCACCACGCTGCGCGAGAAGGCGGCCGAAGGCTGCGCCGTGCTGGTGATCAGCCAGGACCTCGACGAACTCCTGGAATTTGCCGACCGCATCGCCGTCATGAGCGAAGGGCACCTGACGGCGCCGGTGCCGGTGGCCGAGACCTCGCGCGAGGCGATCGGCCTCGCCATGGGCGGCGCGCACGGGGCGCATGACGTGGGTCGTGACGGGGCGGCGCAGACGCCTGCCGGGGAGGGCGCCGATGCCTCTTAAGCTGGAGCGGCAGGAGAACGTCTCCACCCTGCGACTCGCGGCAGCGCCCGTCGTCGCTCTGCTGGTGACGCTGGTGGTCGGTGCCATCATGTTCATCGCGCTGGGTCAGGACCCGGTGCGCGCCTTCACCATCTATTTCATCGAGCCGCTCGGCGATCCCTGGACCCTGCAGGAGCTGGTGGTGAAGGCCTGCCCGCTGCTGCTGATCGGCATCGGCCTCGCCTTCTGCTACCGCGCCAACCGCTGGAACATCGGCGCCGAGGGGCAGTATGTGGCCGGCGCCGTGCTCGGCTCCTGGCTGGCGCTGGCAACGCACGGCACCGACGCCGGCCCCTGGGTGATGCCCGCCATGCTGGTGCTGGGCGCCGTCGGCGGCGCGCTGTGGGGGCTTATCCCCGCCTTCCTGCGCGTGCGCTTCGGCTCCAGCGAAATCCTGACCAGCCTGATGCTGGTCTATGTCGCCCAGCTCGGGCTCGACTATCTCGTGCGCGGGCCTTGGCGCGACCCGGCCGGCTTCAACTTTCCCCAGAGCGTGACCTTCGACGACGTGGCGCTGATGCCGCTGCTGTTCGAGGAAGGGCGGCTGCATGGCGGCATCATCGTCGCGCTGGTGGCCGCGGCCGCGGCGACCTTCGTGCTCGGGCGCACGCTGGTCGGCTTCTCCATCGAGATCGGCGGCTCGGCGCCGCGCGCGGCGGCCTTCGCCGGCTTCGACGAGAGGCGCGTGACCTATGGCGTGTTCGCCGTCTCCGGCGCGCTCGCCGGCCTCGCGGGCATCATCGAGGTGGCCGGCCCCATCGGTCAGATGCAGCCGACCATCTCGCCGGGCTACGGCTTCACCGCCATCATCGCCGCGATGCTCGGCCGTCTGCACCCGGTCGGCATCTTGGTAGCAAGTCTCGTGCTGGCGCTGACCTATATCGGCGGCGAGGCGGCGCAGATCAGCATGCGCATGCCCTTCGACGTCACCCGCGTGTTCCAGGGCACGCTGCTGATTGCCATTCTCGCGGCCGACGTGCTGGTGCGCTACCGCATCCGCCGGGTGGAGGGAACGAGCCATGCTTGATGCCGCGATCATCGGGGCGGTGCTCGCCAGCGTGGTGGCGGCGGCGACGACGCTGCTGCTCGCCTCGCTCGGCGAACTGGTGGCCGAGCGCGCCGGCACGCTCAATCTCGGCGTCGAGGGCATGATGATCGTCGGCGCGGCGGTCGGCTATGCCACGGCCTATTCCTCCGGCAGCCTGCTGCTCGGCACGCTCGCCGCCGTTCTGGCCGGCGTCGTTGTCTCGCTCGTCTTCGCCGGACTGGCGGTGTGGCTCGCCGCCAACCAGGTCGCCTCGGGTCTTGCCACCACGATTCTCGGCCTCGGCGTCGCGGGGCTGATCGGCTCCTCCTTCGTCGGCACCCGCATCGACGCCGCGCCCGCGCTGCACCTGCCGGTGCTCACCGGCCTGCCGATCATCGGCGAGGCGGTGTTCGGGCAGGACGCCTTCGTCTACGCCTCCGTGCTGCTGCTGATCGCCGTCACCTACGGGCTGGCGCGCACCCGCGTCGGCCTCGTGCTGCGGGCGGTCGGCGAGAACCATGCCGCCGCCCACGCGCTCGGCCATCCCGTGCGGAAGATCCGCACGCTGGCGATAATGTTCGGCGGCGCCTGCGCAGGGCTGGCGGGCGCGCATCTCTCCCTCGCCTATACCCCGTTCTGGGCCAGCGACATGACCGCCGGGCGCGGCTGGATCGCGCTGGCCCTTGTGGTGTTCTCCGCCTGGCGCCCGCTCTGGCTGCTGGCCGGCGCCTATCTGTTCGGCGCGGTATCGATCTTGCAGCTCCACGTTCAGGGCTTCGGCCTCGGCATACCCTCGCAGTTCCTCTCGTCGCTGCCTTATCTCGCGACGATCGGGGCACTGGTCGTCATCTCGGCGCTGAAGCACGGGCAGGGCGCGCCCGCCTCGCTGGGCGTGCCCTTCGTGCCCGACCGCTGACGGATCTACCGGCCGCTCGGGCGGCCTCCCGGCGTGCGATGCGGCCACGCGTCGCCGGTGACAATCGAGGCCGCGTCTGTTGGAGCGGAGACGTTCATGCGCAAGATTCTCTCCATGGCGGTCGCCGCCGCCACGGGCTTCGCCCTCATGGGCGGACTGCCGGAGGCGAAGGCGGCGGAGAAGCTGAAGGCCGCCTGGGTCTATATCGGCCCCGTCGGGGATTTCGGCTGGACCTACCAGCACGATCAGGGCCGCAAGGCGGTGGAGAAGGAACTTGGCGACAAGGTGGAGACCACCTATGTCGAGAACGTGCCCGAGGGCCCGGACGCCGAGCGCGTGATCGAACAGCTCGCCCGCGCCGGCAACAAGATCATCTTCACCACGTCCTTCGGCTACATGGAGCCGACGCTGAAGGTGGCCAAGCGCCACCCCAAGGTGTTCTTCGAGCACGCCACCGGCTACAAGCGCGACAAGAACATGGCGACCTACAACGCCAAGTTCCATGAGGGCCGCTACGTCCTCGGCCAGATCGCCGCCAAGATGTCGAAGACCGGCACGGTCGGCTACATCGCCTCCTTCCCGATCCCGGAAGTCATCTCCGGCATCAACTCGCTGATGCTCGGCGCGCAGTCGATCAACCCCGACATGAAGATCAAGATCGTCTGGGTGAATTCGTGGTTCGACCCGGCCAAGGAAGCCGACGCCGCCAAGGCGCTGATCGACCAGGGCGCCGACGTGATCTCCCAGCACACCGACAGCCCCGCCGCCATGCAGGCCGCGGAGGCCGGTGGCGCCAAGGCCTTCGGCCAGGCCTCCGACATGATCTCCTTCGGCCCGAAGGCGCAGCTCACCTCCATCGTCGACAACTGGGCGCCGTACTACATCAAGCGCGTCAAGCAGGCGCTGGACGGCACCTGGACCTCCACCGACACCTGGGCCGGCATGAAGGACGGCGAGGTCGTCATGGCGCCCTACACCAACATGCCCGACGACGTGAAGAAGCTGGCCGAGGAGACGCAGGCCGCCATCACCGCCGGCACGCTCAACCCCTTCAAGGGCCCGATCTACAACCAGAAGGGCGAGATGGTGGTGAAGGAAGGCGAGGCCCTGCCGGACAAGGATATCCTTTCGATGAACTGGTACGTGAAGGGCATCGACGACAAGGTGCCCGGCCAGTAGGCCCGGCGGTTCCCTGAATCGGAGGGTGGCGCCGCTCCGGCCGCGCCGCCCTCGTTGCCAAAGGCCCCGCCATATGCGATTGCCGTCACAGGCGGATGGCGGCAGCGACGATGCCCGCCGCCGGGCGAGAGGCGCAGCGTCGACGACATGAGAATACCCGTGGACATCGCCGCGCTTGGCAGCCGCGCCGCCGCGATGATCGAAGAACTCGGCGCGATCTCCGCCAGCCCGGACAATCTCACCCGCCTTTTCCTGACGCCCGAGCACCGGCGCGCCGCCGATCTCGTCGCCCGCTGGATGAGCGAGGCCGGGCTCGTCGTTGATGAGGACGCGCTCGGCACGGTGCGCGGCGGCTGGCACCCGGCCGGACCCGATGCTCCCCGCCTGCTGATCGGCTCGCATATCGACACGGTGGTCAACGCCGGCAAGTATGATGGCGCCATGGGCGTCATCCTCGGCATTCTCGCGGTCGCGGAGATCGCCCGCGCGGGGCTCGCCCCCTCCTACGGCATCGACGTGCTGGCCTTCGGCGATGAGGAAGGCACGCGCTTTCCGACCACGCTGTCCTCGTCTGCAGCCGCCGCCGGCATCTTTCCGCCGGCCAGCCTCGCCGGCGTCGATGGCGACGGGGTGAGCCTGCGCGAGGCGCTCCTGGCCTATGGCAAGAACCCCGACGACATTCCTTCCGCCGCCTACGATCCCTCCAAGGTCATCGCCTATGTTGAGGCGCATATCGAGCAGGGGCCGGTACTGGAAGCCGAGGGCGAGCCGCTCGGCGTCGTCACCGCCATTGCCGGCGCCTCCCGCCTCTCGGTGACCGTGACGGGCGAAGCGGGCCATGCCGGCACCGTGCCTATGCGCATGCGACACGACGCGCTGCCCGGCGCCGCCGAGATGGCGCTGGAGGTGGAGCGCATCGCGCGCGCCGACCGCCACGGCATGGTGGCGACCGTCGGGCGCATGCACGTCGAGCCCGGCTCGGTGAACGTCATCCCCTCGCGCGTCGTCTTCACCGTCGACCTGCGGTCCGGCTCCGATGATTCGCGGCGCGAGGCGCTGACCCGCTTCGAGCGCGAGGCGCACCGCATCGCCGACCGGCGCGGGCTGGGCGTCGTCATTTCCGCCTTCCACGAGGTGGCGACGGTGCCGTGCTATCGCGACCTGCAGCTGCGCCTGCGCAACGCCGCCGCCGACCTCGGCCATCGCACTCCCTCGCTCGCCTCCGGTGCCGGGCACGATGGGCAGGCGATGTCGAAGCTGTGCCCGGTCGGTATGCTGTTCGTACGCTGCCGCGGCGGCATCAGCCATAACCCGGCGGAATACACCTCGCCCGAGGATATGGGGCTGGCAGCCGCCGCCCTGATCCGTTTCATCGAACGCTTCCAGCTCCCGCAACTCGACGGCGGCCCAAACGGAGCACAGACGTGAGCAACCCCGACGAGACGCAGGCGCTGGCCCGCGAGGTCGATTTCCTGAAAGAGCTGGTGCGCGTGCCGAGCGACAACCCGCCCGGCGACTGCGCGCCGCACGCGGAAGTGGCCGGCCGGCTGCTGGAGGAACTCGGCTTCACCGTCGAGCGCCATGTAGTGCCCGAGCCCTTCGTGAAGGCGAACGGCATGAAGTCGGTGGTCAACCTCGTGGTGCGCGAGAGCTTCGGCAGCGGCAAGGGGCCGGTGATCGCGCTCAACGCCCATGGCGACGTGGTGCCGCCGGGCGAAGGCTGGACCTTCGACCCCTATGGCGCAGAGGAGAAGAGCGGGGCGATCTACGGGCGCGGTGCCGCCGTCTCGAAATCAGACTTCGCCACCTACACCTTCGCCCTGCTGGGGCTGAAGGAGCGGCCGGAAGGGCTCGATGGGACGGTCGAGCTGCATTTCACCTATGACGAGGAAGCCGGCGGCTTCGTCGGCCCGAAATGGCTGCTGGAGCACGGCATCTCCAAGCCCGACCTCGCCGTCTCGGCCGGCTTCTCCTATGCCATCGTCGTCTCACACAATGGCGCGCTGCACCTTGAGATCGTGGTGCGGGGCAAGCAGGCGCATGCCGCGCTGCCGGAGACCGGCGCCGACGCGCTGGAGGCCGCGACCGTCATCCTCACCGCCATCTATGCCGAGCGCCAGCGGCTCTACGGCATCACCAGCGCGACGCCCGGTATCGGTTCGCCCAAGATCACGGTCGGCCTCATCTCGGGCGGCATCAACACCAATGTGGTGCCCGACCGCATCACGCTGCGCGTCGACCGCCGGCTGACGCCGGAGGAGGACGGAGCGAGCGTCGAGAAGGAGCTGAACGCGCTGGTCGAGGCCGCCGTCGCCGGCCGGCCGGGCATCGAGATCGAGTGCCGCCGCATCATCCTCGCCGAGCCGCTGCGCACCCTGCCGGGCACGGAGAAGCTGGTCGAGACGATCCAGAAGCACGCGGCCGAGGTGCTGGGCGAGACGCCGCCGGCGACCGCCGTGCCGCTTTACACCGACGCGCGCCACTACACGGCGGCCGGTGTGCCGACAGTGCTCTACGGCGCCGGGCCGCGCTCCATCCTCGAAGCCAACGCCCACGCAGCGGATGAGCATGTGCGCGTCAGCGACCTGAAGGCGGCGACGCAGGTAATCGAAGCCTCGCTGCGCGATCTGCTGAAGGTGTAGGGCGCATTGCGGCATCATCGGTATCCGCATTTCGCCCGTCATCCCCGGGCTTGACCCGGGGATCCACGACTTTCGGTCGCGAGTGAAGACGTGGATGGCCGGGTCAGGCCAGGCTATGACGATGCTCTATTCCAGCCCTTCATCCCGGCCGCAGCCCGCAGGGCGAAGAGCCGGGATACGGCCTGTCGGCCGTTCCGGGATCGTTACTCGGACGAAGGAAGGCGCTCAGAACCCGACAGCCGTGCCGTGCAGGTCGTAGGCGTCGGCGCGCTCGATCTTCACCGTGACGATCTCGCCGACGCGCAGCGGGCGCCGCGCGGCGACGTGGACGTGGCCGTCGATTTCCGGCGCATCCGCCTTGGAACGGCCGATAGCGACGGTCGGGCCCACGGAATCGATGATGACCTGCTGGCGGGTGCCGACCTTGCGCCTGAGGCGTCGGGCGGAGACGCGCTGCTGCACCTCCATGAAGCGCTTCCAGCGGGCTTCCTTCACCTCCTCGGGGATCGCCGCGCCGAGATCATTGGCCGGGGCACCGGCGACGGGCTCGTATTTGAAACAGCCCACGCGGTCGAGCTCGGCCTCGTCGAGGAAGTCGATGAGTTCCTCGAACTCGGCTTCCGTCTCGCCGGGGAAGCCGACGATGAAGGTCGAGCGCAAGGTGAGGTCGGGGCAGGCGGCGCGCCAGGCCTGGATGCGGGCGAGGGTCTTCTCCTGAGCCGCCGGCCGCTTCATGCGCTTGAGCACGCTGGGCGAGGCATGCTGGAAGGGAATGTCGAGATAGGGAAGGATCACCCCATCCGACATCAGCCCGATCACCTCGTCGACGTGAGGGTAGGGGTAGACATAGTGCATGCGCACCCAAGCGCCGAGCGAACCGAGCTCACGCGCCAGGTCGAGGAAGCGCGCGCGCACCTCCCGGTCTTTCCACTGGCTCGTCGCGTACTTCACGTCGACCCCGTAGGCCGAGGTGTCCTGCGAGATGACGAGCAGTTCCTTCACCCCGGCGCCGACCAGACGCTCGGCCTCACGCAGCACGTCGGCGGCGGGACGACTGACCAGATCGCCGCGCAGCTTGGGGATGATGCAGAAGGTGCAGCGATTGTTGCAACCCTCTGAAATCTTGAGATACGCGTAGTGGCGCGGGGTGAGCTTGATGCCCTGCGGCGGCACCAGATCGACGAAGGGATCGTGCGTCGGTGGCACCGCCTGATGCACCGCCGCCAGCACGCTCTCATATTGCTGCGGGCCGGTGACGGCGAGCACGCCGGGATGCACGTCGCGGATCTGCTCGGGCTCGGCGCCCATGCAGCCGGTGACGATGACCTTGCCGTTCTCCTTCAGCGCGTCGCCGATGGCGGCGAGGCTTTCGGCCTTGGCGCTGTCGAGGAAGCCGCAGGTGTTGACGATGACGAGGTCGGCGCCCTCGTGGTGGCGCGACAGCTCGTAGCCTTCCGAGCGCAGGCTGGTGATGATGCGCTCGCTGTCGACCAGCGCCTTCGGGCAGCCGAGCGAGACGAAGGAGATGCGGGGCGCGTCACCGCGCGCGGAAGGAGAGGCGTCGGTCGACGCGATAGCGGCCATGATCGGTGCGGCACCCGGATTTTCTGGATCGCGAGCGGTTAAGCCACGCGCCCCGATCCGTCAACCGCGTCCGGCGCGCGCCAGCCGCGCCTCGCCGTCATGTGAGCCCTGTCAGGCCGCCTTGCCGCCCGCCTGCTGGGCGAGAACGCTGTCGAACAGCTCCAGTTCGGGATGGCCGAGATAGAGGGGCTTGTTGGCGCCGGCGCTGCGATGGGCGTTGCGGAACTCCTCCGAGCGCGTCCAGGCCTCGAAGTCGGCGCGCGAGCTCCAGACCGAATGCGAGGCGTAGAGCGTGTGGTCGTCCTTCGTGGCGCCCCGCAGCAGATCGAACGAGACGAAGCCGGGCACGCGGGCGAGATAGCTGTCGCGCTGGCGCCAGACGGCCTCGAAATCCGCCTCCGAGCCGAGCCTGACCTTGAAGCGGTTCATGGCGAGGAACATGGCACTCTCCTTATCTCCACCGGCGCAGGAGACTTAACCCAACGCGGCGCCGGGGTCGATTCCGGGAGCGCGGCAGGCCGGACGGCGGCAAAAAAGAAGGGCGGCTTTCGCCGCCCGCCGATATCCGGGAGAGACATCCGGTCTCGGGTCTACTTCAGCTTGTCGACGTCGATGCCGAAGGTGACGGCGCCGATGGCGACATCCTTGTCGGAGATGGTCACGCTCACCTGAGCGATCTTCTTGCCGTCCTCTTCCTCGACCTTGTCGACGAAGATCGTGCCCGGACCCACACCGTAGGTCTTCTGCCACTTGGCCTCGTCAGCCTGCCACAGGTCCGACGTGCCGTCGGTCTGGCCGACATTGAGGCCGCGATTGTCCATCACGAAGGCTTCCGTGATCACGCCGCCAGACGCGTCCCGCTTCACGATGAGGAATTCGGACAGCTTGTTCTTGCGGACCGGATCGACAACTGCCGGATCCTTCGCCACCCACGCCTTGTCGAGCGCGGCGATGTCTTCCTGCATCAGGCGTTTGTGGGCCTTGTTGGACTCGATGATGGCGGCGATGACCAGCGGGTCGCTCAGCCAGGGCTGGATGTTCTTCTGCACATAGGCCGTCGCCGGCTTCACATGCGGGGCCTCTTCCTGCGCGAAGGCGGGAGCGGCGACGAGGATGCTCGCGGCCGCGGCGAGCATGCTGAACCTGTGGCGGATGTTCATTTGTGTTTCCTCCTCACGGACGGTCTTTATGCCGTCCGCTGCCACCCTAGCATGGTGTAACGTCGACCTCGCAAGAGCTATTCGACGCTGCGCAGCAGCAAAAATAATGCATTCATCTCGCCAACGCGAAATATTTGTGAGGTTTTTAGTATTCACATTGCTTAAGTCGGGCGCACGAAAGCGATTTCAGGTAAGTATTCGACGTGACGGCGCCAAAGCCGCTGCGGAACAGTGTCGCTCGATGCGACACAGGGTCTGAGCGCCCGACCGGTGCACCCTTAAGCATTTCCGGTTTGTTTATTTGCTCGACTAAACATTGAACGGACGGTGGCATGCCACATTCCATGTACGATGCGCCATATTCTTCATGAAAGACTTCAGCATCACCGGAACGTGTCCATGAAAAGCGGCTCTTTGCGGCTTTTACGGTAGTCCGTCCTTGACCGCGTCATTGCTGCGCCAAATTGCCATGCAACAAGACGACACGACCGACGAGGGAACGGTCTCGCCCCCGGCGGCACGACACAAGAGCCGAGCACAGGGAGATACGAGATGATGAACACCACCGGCAGCAGGGAGCTTCGGCGCCAGCCGATCCACGTCCGCATCGGACAGGAGGACATCGAGATCGCCTCGCTCGACGGCGCCATCGACCTCATCCGATCGCTCCGCCACGACCGTCTCGGCCATTTCGCCGAGATGCTTCTCGCCCAGATGGAATCAGCACGCCTGCCGGAACAGCGCGAGAAGGCGTGGGTCGCCTTCGAGACCTGGGCCGACGCCTGCCAGCTCCGCAACGACGAGCGCCACTGGAGCCACGCCGCCTGAACGGCCGGCACGCGGGGAGGGGGATACCGCTCTCCCCGCCGGAAATGTGGTTGGCGGCCCGCCGGGCCTTGCGATAGACCTGTGCAGGGGACGACCTTCTGCCGGACGAGCTATCGCCTTGAAGACCAAACTGATCGCCATCGCCCTGCTGCTGGCGGGGATGGCACCCGCGGTGGCGCAGGCGCCCTCGGGCACGCCGAACTCCGCCACCGCCGAAGAGCCGGCCCCGGCGCCCGAGCCGCCGCTGGTGCTGCTGCTCGACGGGCTCGGCGTCTATATCGAGAATGACTATATCGGCGTGTCCGCGCTCGCCCGCCCGCTGCAGGAGCAGGGCTTCCGCACGCGAACCGATTCGCACCTGATGACCAAGACGCAAGGGCTGGTGCCGGACATCATCATCGGCCATTCCATGGGCGGCGAGACCGCGCTGCGCTATTCCCGCAGCCTCGCGCGGGCCGGGTACCCCGCCCCGCTCGTCATCACCGTGGACGCCGCGCCGGCACCTCCCGCCTGCGCCGTGCCGCGCTGCATCAACATCGCCGGCCCCGGATTCGCGCAGGTGCGCGGGGCCACCAATATCAGCGCCTGGGCCTCCGGCGCGCGCTTCACCAGCCACGCCCAGCTACCGACCCACCCGGCCGTGCGCCAGCTCATCCTGAAGGAGACCGGCGCGTGGATGGCCTCCCGCCGTGCCGCGCTCGTCGCGGCGAACGCGGCGGCCGGCAAGCCGGGCAAGAAGCCCGCGCCACCATCGACGGCTCAGGCCCCTGCCGCATCCGCACCGGCGCCCGCGCCTTCGCAGAGCTGGAGCCTTCCCGGCTGGAGCGTGCCCAACTGGCAGGTTCCCGGCTGGACCGTGCCGGGCGTGACCGGCCGCGGCGGCTGAACGGGCGGCACGCACCGGGACGCCATGTCCTGTTTCGAAGCCTCGTCCGGCGACGTAGCTTGCGCTTCCGCCGGCCTGACGTTCCGGCCGCAACCGGACAGGGCGCAGCACATGCCGGCCGATATGACCGCGAGCACCGACTTCGCCGCCGACGCGGCCGACGCATCGGCGCGGACCCTTCGCCGCGCCGGGCTGGTCCATGCCGTCGCGCCACTGCTGTGGATCGGGCAGGCGGCCCTTCTGAGCCGTGTCGTCGCCGACGACATCGCCGCCGGTTCCGGCAGCGCGAGCACCGCGCTGCTGCCGGCCCTCGCCATCGCGGCGCTCGGCATCGGACGGACACTGCTTGAGGCATGTGCCGGCCGGCTTGCCTTTCGCGCCGCGCGATCGGAACTCTCGCGCCTGCGCTACGAGGCCGCCCGGACGCTGGCGCACGGTTCGCCGCTCGATATCGCGCGCGCGCCCTCCGGCCGTGCCGCCAGCACGCTGGCGGAACAGGCCGAGGCGGTGCTGCCCTATCTCGCCCGCTTCGGCCCGGCGCGGCTACGCGCCGCGCTGGTGCCGCTGGTGCTGTTTGCCGTCGTGCTGTGGTTCTCCTGGGCAGCCGCGCTGGTACTCGCGCTGACCGCCCCTTTCATCCCTTTCTTCATGGCGCTGATCGGCCTGCGGGCGCAGGCGGCGAGCGAGGAACAGCTCGTCGCCCTCGGCGGCATGAACGCCTTCCTGCTCGACCGGCTGCGCGGCCTCGCCACCCTCCGCGCGCACAAGGCGGTGGACGACACGGCGCGGCGGCTGCGCACGGATGCCGAGAACCTGCGCCGCCGCACCATGAAGGTGCTGCGCATCGCCTTCCTGTCCTCGGCCGTGCTGGAACTGTTCGCCGCCGCCGGCGTCGCCATGGTCGCCGCCTATGTCGGCCTGCACCTTCTCGGCGCGCTGACGTTCGGAAGCTGGGGCGTGCCGCTCGGGCTGGAGCACGGTCTGTTCGTCCTGCTACTGGCGCCGGCCTTCTACGAGCCGCTGCGCGAACTCGCCGCCATCTGGCACGACCGCGCTGCCGGACGCGCGGGTCTGGAGGCGCTGCGGGCGCTGGCGCGCGACGGGGCGACCCTCGTCGGCGGCGACACCCCGCCGGCGGAGGCGGATATCCGGCGCCTGGGTCCCCCGGCCATCGCTTTCGAGGGCGTCGCCTTCCGCCATCCCGGTGCGCCGGCGGCCTTGTTCGAGGATTTCAGCCTCGATGTGGCGCCGGGCGAGCATGTCGCGCTCTTCGCGCCGAGCGGGGCGGGCAAGTCGACGCTGCTGGCGCTCATCGCCGGCCTCGCCGCTCCCGACGCCGGCACGGTGCGGATCGGCGGCGAGGCGCTCGACGCCGCCAGCGCCGGCCGGCTGCGTGCGCGGATGGCCCATGTCGGCCAGTCGCCGCACATCTTCGCCGGCACGCTGAAGGGCAATGCCAGCCTTGGCCGGCCGGGAATCGGGGGCGCCGCGCTCGCAGGCGCTTTCGCCACGGCCAGGCTGGAACATGTGGCCATGGTGCGCGGGCCCGCACCGGTCGGCGAGGCGGGGCGCGGCATGTCCGGCGGCGAGGCGCTGCGCCTCGCGCTCGCCCGCCTCGCGCTCGCGGAGGGCGCCGATCTGCTGCTGGCCGACGAGCCGACCGCCCATCTCGACGCACTGACCGCGCACGAAGTGAGCGACGCGCTGATGTCGCTGGCGCGCGGTCGCACGCTCATCGTCGCCACCCACGATCCGGCGCTGGCGGCGCGGATGGACCGAATCGTGCGGCTGGACGGGGAGGGCGCAGCGTGAGCGATCTTGCGGCGCTGCGCGCCATAATGCGCCTGTTCTTCGCCGGCCGCCGGCGGGCGCTGCTGTCCGGCATCGTGCTGGCGGCGCTCGCCTTCGCCTCCGGCATCGCGCTGCTCGGCCTCGCCGGCTGGTTCATCACCGCGACCGCCATTGCCGGCGCGAGCGCCGCCAGCGCGCTCGCCTTCGACCTGTTCGCACCCTCGGCGGGCATCCGCTTCTTCGCCCTGTCGCGCACGGCGACCCGCTATGCCGAGCGGGTGGTGACGCACGACGCCACGCTCGCCGTGCTGGCGGCGCTGCGCGAGCGGCTGTTTCGCGGCTGGGCGGCGGCGGGGGCCGCCGGACGGCTCGCCAGCCGGCCGACGGCGCTGCTGTTCCGGCTGACCCTCGACATCGACGCGCTGGACTCGCTCTATCTGCGCGTCATCGTGCCGGCCGGCGCGGCGCTGATCGTGACGCTGGGCGCCGCCTTCGTGCTGGCTCTGGTCGATATCCGGCTCGGCCTCGGCTTCGCGCTCCTCGTCCTCACCGGCGGCTTTGCCATCCCGCTCTGGACCGCGCGGGCGGCACGACGCCTCGCCCGGAGACGGGCGCATGCGCTGGAGGTGCTGCGCAGCCGGGCGGTCGATCTCGTCGCCGGGCAAACCGAACTGCTGATGGCTGGCCGGCTCGGCACCCAGCGTGAACGGCTGATGCAGGCGGAGGCCCGGCTGGCGCAGGCCGATGACGCGCTCAACCGAATCGAGACGCGCGCCGGCGCCGCCCTCGCGATCCTCGGCTGGCTGGTGCTGGCGCTCGGCGTCCTCGCGGTTGCCGCCTTGAGCGAGGCGGGATCGGTTGAACCCGCCATCGCCGCCCTCGTGCTGCTGGTGGTGCTGACTGCGCTCGATCCGTTCGGCCTGCTCCGGCGGGGAGCGGTGGAGCTGGAGCGGGCGCTTATCGCCGCGCGCCGCCTCGCCCCGCGCCTTGCGGAGGCCGTTCCGGGAATCGCGGTGAACCCGCCGCCGGCCGGCCTCGCGGTGCGGCTCGAAGGGGCGGAGGTGCGCCCGGAAGGCGCGGCGCGGCCGGCCCTGAGCGGCCTCGATCTGACGGTAGCGGCCGGCGAGCGTATCGGGCTGGTCGGCGCCAGCGGGGCGGGCAAGTCGACGCTTATCGCCGCGCTGGCGGGGGAGGTCGCCGCCACGGGGGGAGCGCTGGAGGCGCTGCCAGCGGCGCAGCTCACCCAGCGCACCGAGCTGTTCCAGGACAGCCTTGCCGACAATCTGCGGATCGCCGCGCCGCACGCCGATGACGCCCAGCTGCTTGCCGCGCTCGCCGCCGCAGGGCTCGGCGAATTCTTAGCGCGGCTGCCGGAGGGTCTGGCGACGAGGCTCGGCGAGGGCGGCCTCGGCCTGTCGGGCGGGCAGGCCCGGCGCCTTGCCCTCGCGCGTCTGCTGCTGAGCGACGCGCCGCTCTGGCTGCTCGACGAACCGACCGAGGGCCTCGACGCGGTGACGGCGGACGAGGTGATGGGCCGCCTGTGGGCGCGGGCGGCCGGGCGAACGGTGATCCTCGCCACCCATCTGGAGCGCGAGGCCGCCGGCGTCGACCGTCTCGCGGTGCTGCGCGACGGCCGTCTTGAGCGGGTGGTGGCGCGCGGCGAACCGGACTTCGCCGGCCTGCTGGCAAGCCTGCGGGCGCGCTGACGCCGCCCTATGCCGGGCGGCATCAGTCGTTTGGACGGAACGTCACTCGGACGCGGAGCCGAGACTGCGCGCGGCGCTCTCGATGACGGCGGCGACCTGTTCGGGGTGCGTCTCGTAAACTGAGTGGCTGGCGCCGGGCACCACGATGAAGGGCGCCTTGGCGCGCTCGTAATAGAAGCGTTCGAGGTCCGGATTGATGATCTGGTCGTCGCCGGCGACGATGCCCCAGCTTGGCTTGGTCTTCCATGCCGCCGCCGTCAGGGGGGTGCCGAACACGCCCTTGGCGGCCAGCACCTGCGAGCGCGCCTCGAAGGTGGCCTGTGCCGACGGCATGTCCGGCGCGAACAGCTTGGGGAACAGCTCCGGCTTGAGATAGGTGAAGCCGTCCGCCGTCACCTCGACGGCTCCCGGGGTCTTCGCCAGCACGCTCGGCATCTTCCGGCCGAGTTCGCCCTCGTCCTCGCCGACATCCGGCGCATGGGCGGCAACATAGACGAGGCCCGCGACCTTCGGGTCGACGCCGGCCTGCGTGATGATCGAGCCACCATAGGAATGGCCGACCAGCAGGGTCGGACCATCCTGCATGTCGATGACACGCTTGGCGGCGGTCACGTCGTCCGCGAAGGAGGTTTCGGGCTCCTGCACCATCGAGACGTTGAAGCCGTCGCGGATCAGGATGTCGTAGACCGGCTTCCAGCCGGAGGCGTCGACCCAGGCACCGTGCACCAGCACGATGTTCTTGACCGGCGCGGCGTCGGCGGCGTGCGCCGGCATGGCGAAAGCGGACAGGCAGGCGAGCAGCGCCGCAGCGCGCAGACGATGGGCAGTCATGGCAGCACCTCTTGGAAGTCGGTTGTCGTTGATGACGGTGAAGACGCCGTGGAAGTCGGCCACCAAGCCGTCCGTCCGCCGGTAAAAGACCTCGCCGAGTGCATCGGCGACCGTGGCTTAACTCTAGGGCACGCCTCGTCCTGAGGTCTTTCGGCGTCGAACGGCCGCGCATGCGTGCGGATCGGAAGTATTGGCCGAGCGGCGCGTCCCGGCGCCCGCCGCACACGCGTGCGAGGAGGGAGCGTCGGTCGGGCGCAGCGGGAACATCGGCCGGAACGGCGCGTTCGTTCCTGGGGCAGGGCGCGGGCGAGGCTTCAGTCTCGGCCGGCTCCGGGGGGCACGTACAGACGGAGAATCCCATGCCGACCATCACTGACGCTCGCGTCCTCATCATCGCCGCCGACGGCTTCGAGCAGTCCGAACTCATGGTGCCGCTCAAGGAGCTGCGTGCCGCCGGCGCCCGCGTCGAGGTGGCCAGCCCGGACGGCAAGGCGATCCGCGGCTGGAAGGACAAGAACTGGGGCGAGACGCTTGAGGCCGACGCCGCCCTGGCCTCCGTGCGCCCGGAGAACTACGACGCGCTCGTCATCCCCGGCGGGCAGATGAACCCGGACGTGCTGCGCGCGGACAAGGACGCGATGGCGATCGTCCGGGCTTTCCTCGACGGCGGCAAGGTCGTCGCCGCCATCTGCCACGGCCCGTGGCTGCTGGTGGAGGCAGACGCGGTGCGCGGGCGCACCGTGACCTCCTACGCCTCGATCCGCACCGATGTGATCAATGCCGGCGGCAAATGGGTCGACCGCGATGTCGCCGCCGATCAGGGCATCATCACCTCGCGCTCGCCGGCCGACCTGAAGGCCTTCGTCGGCAAGATCGTCGAGGAGATCGGCGAAGGGCGGCACGAGCGGCGCAAGGTCGCCTGAGGGCCAGCGACCTGAAAGCACGCGACCGGCGGGCGCCAGCGTGCCCGCCGGTCGTCGGCGATGCCGGTGCTGGAACGCCGGGCGGCAACGCGCGTTAGACCGATGGCGCCGGCATACCGGCAGCGGAGGTGGGGGATGGTCGCGCGGGCGACGTGGAAGGGCTATCTCAAGCTCGGTGAACTGGTCAGCGCCGTGGCGCTCTACACCGGCGTCAGTGCCTCGGAGCGCGTGGCGCTGCACATGGTGAACCGCCGCACCGGCAACCGGCTGTCGCGCCGCTTCATCGACCCGCAGACCGGCGACGAGGTGCCGCGCGACGAACAGGTGAAGGGCTACGAGGTCGCCAGCGACGAATACATCGTGCTGGAGCCGGAAGAAGTCGCCGCCGTGACGCCGCAGGGCGACCGCACGCTGAGCATCGAGAACTTCGTGCCCTGCGGGAAGGTCGACGACCTCTATTTCGAGCGGCCCTATTATCTGCATCCCGCCGCCGACGCCTCGCAGGCGAGTTTCGCGGTCATCCGCGAGGGCCTGCGCGCGAAAAAGGTCGTCGCTATCGCGACAGCGGTGCTGTTCCGCCGGCCGCGCACGTTGCTGATCCGCGCCTATGACGAAGGCCTCGTCGCCACCACGCTGCATTACGACTACGAGGTGCGTTCGGCGGCGGAGGCCTTCGAGGAGATTGGCGAGGTGAAGATCGAGCGCGAGATGCTCGATCTCGCCCGGCACATCATCAAGACCAAGACCGGCGACTTCCGGCCCGAAGCCTTCGAGGACCGCTACGACGACGCGCTGGCCGAGCTGGTGCGCGCCAAGCTGGAAGGCCGCAAGATCCGCGCGCCGAAGAAGCCGGCCGCCAAGGTCGTCAGCCTCATGGACGCGCTCCGCGAAAGCGCCGGCATAGGCGGGAAGGTTGGCAAGGCCGACGCGAAGAAGGCCCCGGCGAAGAAAGCCCCGACCACGAAAGCCGCTTCCGGGAAGTCCCCGGCCCGCAAGGCGTCGGCGACGGCCGCCGCCGGTCGCACGCCGACGCGCAAGGCGGGCTGAGCGATGGCGCTCGACCTCTATCGCCGCAAGCGCGACTTCACCAAGACGGCCGAGCCCGCCGGCAGTGAGACGGCGCAGGCCGGCCACGCCTACCTCATCCAGAAGCACGCCGCCCGGCGCCTGCATTACGACCTGCGGCTGGAGATGGATGGCGTGCTCAAGAGCTGGGCGGTGACGCGCGGTCCCAGCCTGGTGCCCGGCGAGAAGCGCCTCGCCGTGCATGTCGAGGACCATCCGCTCGACTATGGCAGCTTCGAGGGGACCATTCCGAAGGGTCAGTATGGCGGCGGCACCGTCATGCTGTGGGACACCGGAAGCTGGGCGCCCATCGGCGACGCGGCGAAGGGCTATCGCAAGGGCCATCTGGACTTCGAGCTGCACGGAACGAAGCTCAGCGGGCGCTGGCATCTGGTGAGGATGGCGCCGCGCAAGGGCGAGAAGGCCGACAACTGGCTGCTGATCAAGGGCGAGGACGAGGCGGCCCGTCCCGACGACGCGCCCGACATTCTGGAAGCCGCGCCGGATTCGGTGAAGACCGGGCGCACGCTGGACGAGATCACGCAGGGCGCCCCGGCCCATGCGGCCGCCGCCGACCCGCCGAAGAAGGCGGCGAGGCGCGCATCCGCACCATCCGCCAATCCATCCGCCAAGCCGTCGTCCGCCAAAGGGGCCTCGCACAAGGCGGCCTCGCGAAAGGCGGTCATCGGCGTCGGCGCGCCGCTGCCGGATTTCGTCCAGCCGGAACTCGCCACCCTCGTCGCGAAGGCGCCGGCCGGCAAAGACTGGATTCACGAGATCAAGTTCGACGGCTACAGGCTGCAGGCCCGCATCGACAAGGCCGCCACGGGCAAGCGGCGCGTGCGCCTTCTGACGCGCTCCGGCCTCGACTGGACCGGGCGCTTCGGCACCGATCTGGCGCGCGCGCTGGAGGCGCTGCCGTTCGAGAACGCGCTCATCGACGGCGAACTGGTGGTGGAGAGCGGCGCCGGCATCTCCAACTTCAGCCTGCTCCAGCAGGATCTCGCCGAGGACCGCGCCGACCGCTTCACCTACTATGCCTTCGATCTGCTCCATCTCGACGGGCGCGACCTCACCGGCGAAAAGTTGCTGGCACGCAAGGAGCTTCTGGAAGCGCGGCTGAAGGACGCCGCCGGAATCGTGCGCTACAGCGAGCATTTCACCGTCGACGGCGCCACCATGCTGCGCCATGCCTGCCGGCTCAGCCTCGAAGGGCTGGTGTCGAAGCGTGCCGGCGCGCCCTACCACGCCGGGCGCGGGCGGGACTGGGTGAAGTCGAAATGCGCCTTCCGACAGGAATTCGTCATCGGCGGCTATGTGCCCTCGACGGCCAACCGCAGCGCCGTCGGCTCGCTCCTGCTCGGCGTTTACGAGGAGCGCCGGCTGCGCCATGTCGGCCGGGTCGGCACCGGCTTCTCGCAGCGTGTCGCCAGGGAGCTGTATGAGCGGCTCGATGCGCTGCGGCGCGAACGCAGCCCTTTCGCCGGCACGTTGAGCGCGGAGGAGCGGCGCGGCGCCGTCTTCGTGGCGCCCGAACTCGTCGCCGAGGTCGAATTTCGCGGCTGGACGGGCGACCAGCACCTGCGCCACGCTGCCTTTCGCGGGTTGCGCGAGGACAAGCCGGCGCGCGAGATCGTCCGCGAGGTCACACGGGACGAAAACGGGCCGGAGGGCAGTGACATGGCGACCGCGCCGCGCTCGCGGGTGAAGCTGACGCACCCCGACCGCATCTACTGGCCCGAGGACGGCATCACCAAGCAGGGGCTGGCCGACTATTACGCCGAGGTCTGGCGCTTCATCGCGCCCTTCGTCGTCGCCCGGCCGCTCGCCCTGCTGCGCTGCCCGGACGGCATCGTGGAGGCCTGCTTCTTCCAGAAGCATTCGTGGCGCGGGATGAACAAGGCCATCAAGGTCTCGAACGACACGGACGGTGAGGAACTCCTCCACATCGACGACCTCGACGGGCTGATCGCGCTGGTGCAGTCCGGGGCGCTCGAAATCCACCCCTGGGGCGCGACGCTGGCCGATATCGAGCGGCCCGACACGCTGATCTTCGACCTCGATCCCGCCGAGGGCGTCGGCTGGCCGGCGGTGGTGGCGGGTGCCCGCGCCGTGCGGGAGCGGCTGGAGGCGCAGGGCCTGCCGGCCTTCCTCAAGACCTCGGGCGGCAAGGGACTGCATGTCGTCGTCCCGTTGAAACCCGCCGCGCGCTGGGACGCGGCCAAGGCCTTCGCCAAGGGCCTCGCCGAGGACATGGCCGCCGACGAGCCCGACCGCTACATCGCGGTCGCCACCAAGGCGCGACGCACCGGGCGCATCTTCATCGACTATCTGCGCAACGGGCGAGGCGCCACCGCCGTCGCCACCTATTGCCCGCGTGCCCGCGCCGGAGCGGGCATCTCCATGCCCATCGCGTGGGAGGAGCTGGATGAGATCGCCGGCGCGGCGCAGTTCACCCTCGCCGACGCGCCCGCACGCCTCGCCAACCTCGCCGCCGATCCCTGGGCGGACTTCCGCGCTGCCGCCGTGCCGTTGCCGGAAGCGCCGGCCGGCCGCCGGCGAACCGCGCGTCGGAAAGGCTGACCTGCCATGGAGAATCTCCCGCAGGACTGGTGGCTCACCCCCGACGAGATCGAGGCACTGCTGCGCCTGCTGGCGGCGGCCGGATGCGGCATGATCATCGGCATCAACCGCGACCTGCGCGGCAAGCCGACCGGCATGCGCACGCTCGGGCTGGTCGGGCTGGGCGCGGCGCTCGTCTCGCTCTCCGCGATGCGGGTCGAAGGCATCAACGGCCATCCCGACGCCACAAGCCGCGTCGTGCAGGGCATCGTGCAGGGCGTGATGACCGGCATCGGCTTCCTCGGCGCCGGCGTGGTGCTGCGCGACCGCCACAAGCTCGAAGTGCATGGCCTGACGACCGCCGCGACGGTGTGGGTGACGGCGGCGCTCGGCGTCGCCTGCGCCATCGCCTCCTGGCACCTCGTCTTCCTCGCGCTGGCGACCACCTTCGTGCTGCTGGCACTGATGCTGCCGCTTGAGCGGGTGCTGGAACGGGTCGCGCCGCCGCCCGAGCGCCGCTCGGCGCCGCTTTCCGACAATGCCGACGAGGAGCCGCCCCGCTGAGGCGCGGGGCTATTTCGCGCGGCCGCCGCGCTTGGTCTCGGCAGCGAGGCTCTTCTTCAGCGCGTCCATGATGTTGACGACGTTGGTCGGCGCCTCGGCGGCCGGCTCGCGGGAGGCGCTGCGCTTCGGGCGCCCGCGCTTCTTCTTCGACGCGATGAGCTTCTTCAAGTTTTCCTGCAGCGGATCGTGCACGAGGGCTGTGTCCCAGTCGCGGGTGCGCCGGTCGATCAGGCGGCCCACCAGCGTCACGAGGTCCGCATCGGCCTTGGCATCGATGTCGTCGAAATAGCCCTCGGGCCGGCGCAGCTCGTCCGAATAGTGCAGCGTCCAGAGAACGATGCCGCGCCCGCGCGGCTCCAGCATCACCGGGCGCTCGCGCCGGTGCAGCACGACGCGCGACAGGCCGACCGTACCGGTGGCCGCCATCGCCTCGCGGATGACGGCGAAGGCTTCTTCGCCGACCGGGTCGTCCGGCAGGAGGAAATGGGGCGTGTCGTACCAGATCCATCCGACGCTGTCGGCCGGGACGAAGGTGTCGATGTCGATGGTGCGGTTGCTCTCCAGTGCCACCGCCTGCAGCTCGTCGTCGTCGAGAACGACATAGCTGCCGGGCTCGCGCTCATAGCCGCGCGCCTGATCCTCGCTCTCGACTGTCTTGTCGGTCTCAGTGTCGACGTAAATCCCCTCGACACGGTTGCCGGTCGCCCGGTTGAGCGTGTGGAAGCGGATCTTCTCGGCGCCGCTGATCGCCGGCAGCATCGCCACCGGACACGTGACCAGCGACAGCTTGAGATAGCCTTTCCAGAATCCGCGCGGCGCCACGGCTCGTTCCCCTCGACGGTGGTTTGCATCCTTAATCCGGCGGAGCGGCACCCGGTTCCCGTTTTACCGGACGGTTGAACCGCCGGCATTCCGCCGCGTTGGTTCCCGACAGCCCGAGGCGATACCCAAGGAGAGACCCATGTCGGATGCCGAGCGCCTGCGTGCGCAGATCGACGCAGGCAAGACCCGCGACAAGGTTCCATTTTCCGACCCCGCCGCCGCGCCCCTCGGCACGGATGACGAGGCGGCCGGTGCCCGTCCTGCCGGCGTGGCGCCAAGGGCCGCTGATGCGGAGCCGGGCACCACCGGAAGCGGAACGGACGAGCGGGGCCGGCCCTATGACGACCGCGGCACGAGCTTGCCGGGCGTCTCATTCATGACCGCCATCGTCGGGCTGCTGGTGGGCATCATCGGCGCAGGTGCGCTCGCCGCCGCCTTTCTGAGCTGACCCGGCACCGGGGAACCGGCGCCACGGGCCAAGGGTTAGCGCCGTGACGAACGCGAATACAGACCAAGCAAGACCAACCCAATCCAGACGAGAAGCGCCATAGATGTCCCGGAACCACGACCTTCTCGAAAGCGCGATCGCCGTCCAGCCCGCCCCGGAGCCTTTGGCTCCGCCTCCCCAGCGCGGCGAAGGTGCCGTGCTGAAGCAGGGCCGCAATGTCTGGCGCGTCGCCAATGCTGAGCATGCGCGGGTGCTGGTGGACGGTGCTGCGTATTTCGGCGCCCTGCGCGCCGCGATGCTGCAGGCGCGCGAGACCATCCATATCGCCGGCTGGGACCTCGACAGCCGCATGAAGCTGGTGGGCGAGAGCGGCACCGCCGATGACGGGCTGCCGGAGACGCTGGCGGCCTTCCTCTCCGCCCTTGTCGAGCGCAACCCTCGCCTGCGTATCCGTCTGCTGCTGTGGGACTATTCGGTGATGTTCGCGCTGGAGCGCGAGCTGGCGCCGATCTACTCCTTCCTCTGGGCGACCCCGAAGCAGATCGAGCTCTGCCTCGACGACGCCCTGCCGCTCGGCGCCTCGCACCATCAGAAGATCGTGGTGATGGACGACTCGCTCGCTTTCTCCGGCGGGCTGGACCTGACCGGCCGGCGCTGGGACACGCCGGCGCACCGGCCCGACGATCCACTGCGCATCGACCCGCAGGGCGGCGCCTACGAGCCATTCCACGACGTACAGATGGCGGTCGACGGCGAGGCGGCCTCCGCCCTCGGCGCATTGTTCCGCGAGCGCTGGAAGCGCGCCGCCTCCGAGCGGCTGGCGCCGACCCGGCGCGCCCGCACCCGCTGGCCGAAGGAACTGGAACCCGATTTCCGCAATGTCGATATCGGCATCGCCCGCACGCTGCCCGACTATGGCGGCGAGCGCAGCGCCCGCGAGGTCGAGACGCTGCTGTTCGACATGATCGACGCTGCCGAGCGCACCATCTATGTCGAGAACCAGTTCGTGACCTGCGAGCGCTTCACGGAGCGCCTCATCGAGCGGATGAAGGCGCGCCCGGAGCTTGAGGCGCTCATCGTCACGCCGAGGACCTACCGCTCCTGGATCGAATATCAGGTGATGGGCGTACCGCGCGACCGGCTGCGCAGCCGTCTCGCCGAGGAAGGCCTGTCGGAACGTGCCCGCCTCGTCTTTCCGGCGGTTGAGGGCGAGGACGCGGCGGGAGAGCCGGCCTCGGTGTTCGTCCATTCCAAGATGCTGATCGTCGACGACCGGCTGCTGCGCGTCGGCTCGGCCAATATATGCAACCGTTCAATGGGTTTCGACAGCGAATGCGACCTCGTGATCGAGGCGCGCGACGACAGCGAGCACTCAACCATCGCCGCCATTCGCGACAGGCTGGTCGGCGAGCATGTCGGCCTCGCTCCGGAGGCGGTGGCGGAGATCGTTGCGCGCGACGGGCTGATCGCCGCTTCAAGAGCCGGCGAGGAGGGGCGGCAGCTTGCCGACCTGCCGCCGGTACCGCCCGCCGAACTGGCGCTGCCGCAGATCAACGCGCTCGCCGATCCGCTGGAGCCGATCTATGACGACCGCTCACCGGCGAAATCCGGCCGCAACTGGCGTATCAGCGCCATATTGATCGGCGTCGGCGTACTGGCGGCGCTGGTGATCGCCTGGGCCAACTCGCCCTTCGCCGATCCCGAGCGCATCGTTAGCGCGCTCGACGGCATGGCGGATCGCCCGTGGGGCGCCGCCGTGGTGGTGGCGATCTATGTGCTGAGCGGGCTGGTGGTCTTTCCCGTCTCCGTGCTGATCGTCGCCACGGTCGCGGTCTATGGCGGCTGGACCGGCGCGCTTCTCGCCGGCATCGGCGCCCTCGCAAGCGCCATCGTCACCTTCTTCATCGGCCGACAACTCGGCGCGGGGGTGATCCGCCGCTTCATCGGACCGCGCATCAACCGCATCCGGCGCGGGCTGGCCGAGCGCGGCGTGCTGACGGTGGCGACCATGCGCATGGTGCCGGCAGCGCCCTACACCTTCATCAACCTCGTCGCCGGGGCGGCCGGGCTCGGCCTTCTCGACTTCGTGCTCGGCACGGCGCTCGGACTGCTGCCGGGGCTGATCGTGCTGAGCGCGCTGGGCCACCAGATCATGGAGCTGGTCGCCGAGCCCTCGCTGCTGCGCATCTCGCTGCTGATCGGCTTCGTACTGCTGTGGATCGGCTGCTCGATAGGGTTGCAGCTTCTCGTCACCCGCCTGCGGAGGCCGGCATGAGCGAGGCCGCGCCGCCCGCGCGGCTGCGGCTGATGACGTGGAACATCCATGGCGGGGTCGGGCCGGACGGGGCGTTCGACCTCGGGCGCATCGCCGCCCTCATCGTGCGCCATCGGCCCGACATTCTGGCGCTTCAGGAAATCGACACACGCGGGCGCGGGGTAGGCTGCCTCGCGCCGCTGGAGGGGCTGGGCATCGGCCATCTCGCCGAGGCGCGCACTATCGCCGTGCCGGACGGCCATTACGGCCACGTGCTGTTCTCGCGCTGGCCGATCCGCGACGTCGTGCTGCACGACCTCTCCGTGCGCAGGCGCGAGCCGCGCATGGCGATCGAGACCCGTATCGCTACGCCGGCCGGCGAATTGCACCTCGTTGCCGCCCATCTCGGGCTGGAGCCGCTGGAGCGGCGGCGGCAGGCGATCACCCTCGCGGGCCTTGCGCGCGCCTGCGCCGGCGGGCCGACCGTAATGATGGGAGACTTCAACGACTGGTTCTCCTTCGGGCTGGTGCGGCGAACGCTGGCGCGCGTGCTGCCGGAGCGCTCAAGCCTGAAGAGCTTTCCCGCCTGCCGGCCGACCCTGCGGCTCGACCGCATCTATTGCAGCGCGCCCGGCATGCTGCTCGACACCTTCACGGACCGCGAAGCCCGCCACGCCTCGGACCACCTGCCGATCATCGCCGATATCGCCTTGCCCGGGAGGATGGTCAGGCCCGTAGGATGAAGTGAAAAACCTTGCTGTTCGCCGTCCATTCAACGTCGAAGGAGGCGTAGCCGAGCCGATCGCACGCGAAGGCCAGCAATTCCTGAGAATTGGTGTTGGTGAGAAATGCGCGTGGATCGAGAAGCGCTCGGCCAGTGCCCGGCGCACCCGCCGTTACCCTCGGCGTATAGCCCGTCGCGCGACAGCGCGCGATGAACCGCGAGAAAGACCTTGCCGGTTCCTTCGCCTGTCACCGTGATGATGAGGTCGCAGGCTTGCGCGGCGTGCCTCGGCCAGGGCAGGCGCACCGGTTCCGGTCCCAGTGTCGGCCCCTGCCGCCAATTCGACAGCAGCGCCCCGGTCGTCGGCTCCGCAAGCCGATCTCGAACTGCAGGTCCTCCGGCACCGAGACGCGCCAGCCGCAATGGTCAGGCTGGCCACGCAGCGAATGGAAGCGTCGGGCTCCGGCGACGCGCACGCCGTTGCCCGAGGCAAGATGCACGCCGCGCCAGAGTTCTCCTGCCACCCGCCCCTTGGCCATCTCGACGCCGGAAGTGACGACCAGATTGGCGTCTTTCCGCCGGATCATGTCGAACAGGTTCACGGGACGCCCTCGACCGGAAGGGGCCTAGCCAGCCGCCGCCCGCGTGAGCGAGGCCTCGTAGAGAGCCCGTTCGGCCAGCCAGAGATCGGCATAGTCGACATGCTGCCAATTCTCGAACCAGGGTCCGCCATTGGTGTAGTGGATGACCTTCGGCGTCTGCGCGGGCCTGGGGTATTCGCCTTCGAGGAAGTTCCAGGTGAGCGGCAGGGCCCCGATATCCGTATCCTCGACCCACTGCAGGCGATGCAGGAAGGCGGGGGTCTGCGTGTTCACGACCTGCGGCGTGAGCGCCCTGACGGCCGGATGGGCGCCATTGAACAGAATGAAAGACGACCAGTTCTTCCGGGGATAGATGGCCTGCGCCTTGCCATCCATCTTTACGGACTGCGAGGGAACATAGTCATGCTGCACGACATGCACGGCCTTCGTCCGGTCGAGTCCGTCGAGCACGGTGCGGATGTCGTCCGTGAACAGGAAATCGCAATCGCAGAACAGCGACCATCCGTCGTGGCTGGCAAGGTATGGCGTGAGGAATCGTGTGAGCGAGAATTCCGTTGCGGCCGCCGCATCGATCACCCGGCTGTACAACCCGATCTCTCGTAACGTCGATTGTTTGATTGGAAACACATCCAGATCGTTGCCGGAGTGCCGCAGAAGAGAATGGCGAGCGACTTGCCACGCAACATCCTCTCGGCTGTCATACCCGATATATACCTTCAACTTATCAGTCATATCACTTCGCAATCCGCGCCTGTGGTAACGATCATTTGGATTTTGCGGGCGTTCGGTCGAATGATCGGTATTTACAATAGATAATACGCTGAGTATAGACATTGCTAAACGATACCCGCTCCCGATCAAGGGATGATGCCTGCCCGAAACAGGTCGGCGGGACAGGGGCCGACTAGACTCGCGCGCAGGTCGCAAAAGGGGCGGTGCGGTGGGTCAAGGATGACGCGATCGAAGCACATGGAGTCCTTGGCGCGGTTTCTCTCGCTCCTCGCACAGCGCCTGGGCGGGCGCTCGTCCGAAAGGACCAGGCGTCGCGAACAGGAGCGGGCCATCGCGCTGATTCGGGCGAGCGATCTGTTCGACGGCGACTGGTATCTCGCAAAATACCCGGATGTCGCGGCCGCCTCACTGGACCCGGCCCGGCACTACCTGCTTCATGGCTGGCGCGAGGGACGCAATCCGGGTCCGAGGTTCAGCAGCAAGAAGTATCTGGCGCTCCATGCCGGCCTCGCGGGCGTGAACCCGCTGCTCGACCATATCCTGCGGGGCGAGCCGGGCGGTATCGGAACCGAACGGAAGCTGCCGCGCGAGCCGGCCGATGTCGCCGCGCTGCTGGAGATCGCCCTCGACGCCAGCGGGCCGCACGTCGTGGGTACTGGCGGAGCTGATGCCGCCGACGACGGAATGAGCCATTTCGTCCTCGGTACGGCAAATCTCGGGCGCGGGAGACCGGATGACCCGGCGGTCAGGGAGCTGCGCCGCCAGATCGACCTTTTGCTGGAACTGAGCGGACAACCCACCGGCGCTCTGTGCCACCGGATCGACGACGAGGCCGCACGGTTCGACTGGTGCGGGCCTTCTGAAGACACGCCCTTCAGATCTCCGCAACCGAACGAGGCTGCGACGCTGGCTTTTGCCTCGCCCGGCGCGCCCCGGATCGCTGACGCCTGGTTTGCCGGTGCGCGCGTGCTGCGACTGCGGCTCGACGCCGGCGAGATGCCCCGAGAGCAGGGCACCGTCACCGCCCTGCAGTGGGCGCCGGATGGCCGGCACGAGCGATCCGCGACCCTCCTTGCCGGCGCGGGCGCGGATTTCCTCGACATACGGCTGGCCAATCCCCTGCTGCCGCTCCTGCTCGTGCTGACGACGCCGTCGGGCCGGATACGGGCATCCACGCTGCTGCCCTTTCCCTCGCTCTGCCGTGGCGGCCTGCATGACGGCGAGGCCCTTGCTGTCGGGGACGGTCGCGCCGGGCTCGATGCCGTCCGGCACGCCGGCGCCTCGCTGCTGGCGGGCCTTGGCCCGGATGGGCTGCACCCGCGGATCGACTGGATCGACGTCGATCTCACCGGCGCCACCGGCGCGGAGCGGCTGTTCTCGCGGGACCTGCGCGCATGGCTCGCCGACGTGGCGGGCGTCGGCATCCGCCCGCGCGCGGTCGAGGCGGACGAGGACCGTGAGGAGGCCGGGAGGGACGGCGCCGGCCATGCGGGCAGCGGCGCGGCCTGGTTGGGCGACGCCCTTTTTCTTGACGCCGAACGCAAGAACGGCACGCCGCGCGTGCTGCACCTTGCCGCCGATTCGGTGCCGACGCTTCACGCTGTGTTCGGCGCGCGGGAATGCGGCACGGGTCCCGCGCCCTTCGTGCTGTGCCACGGTCCCGACGCGACGCCCGCCTGGCTGATTGCGCCGCCCGGCACGGACCTGCCGAGAGAAGCCCGTTATCCGGGACGCCACCAGCCTTTTCCGCGTTTCGCCGGGCCGGGTGCCAGCGCGCCGGAAGGCTCGGCACCGGCGGCGTTGCGCCTCGCCGGGTCGCGGCCTCGCGATCCGAAAACCCTCATCGCTCCGGTCGCGCTGTCCCGGCCGATCGGCCTGCTCCGGAGAGAGGCGCCCCCGCGCCTGTCGGCGTTGCTGCGCATGCCGGACGATCCCGCGCTCGCGGCAGGGCTGCTGGAGGCACTGGCGAACCAGGCTGACGTGACCTGGTCCGACATCAACGTGGTCGCCGAGGCGGCCGTCGCCGTTGCGGTCGGTCCGCAGGTGCGGAACGCTTTCCCCGGAGTCGGCCGCGTGGCGGCGTACGGGGCCGGGGAATCGCTGGAAGCGTGCCTCGACAGGGCCGCCGCACAAGCGGAGGGCGAGTTGCTGCTCGTACTTGGCAGTCCGGTCCTGCTGCACGATCACCGCACGCTGGCCAGTCTGGCCGGCATGCTTGTGCCAACGCAGATTGCCTCGGCCGCATGCACGTTGATAGCGCCCGCTCCGGGGCCAGGCGGCGAGGCGATGCACCTGTTCGGCACGGGCTGTTACACCTCGCAGGAAGCTGTGCTGCGGACGAACTCATCGCACCGCTATCTGCAGGAGAGTCTGGCGGGGCTGCCGCCGACGGCCTGGCCGGTGCCGGCCAACACCACGGCGATGTTCCTGGCCCGACGGTGCGACTGGGCGGCGTATGGCGGTTTCGAGCCCGGCGACGAGGGCGGCGCTCTTGCGACCCGCTTCTGGGAAGCGACGGCTGCGGCCGGACGCCTTCATCTGGCGACGACCGCACTGACGGCAACGATTGCCGACCCCGCCGGCCGGCTGCCGGCGCCTACGTTCCAGTCAGCGGCTCCGCAGGTGGCGATGACCGTGCGCAGGATCGCCGCGTGAAGATCCTCGTCGTCACGCCGCATGCCGAGTATGAGCGCCGCGCCGGCGCGCGCATCCGCTATGGTCGGCTGCGGGAGCCGTTGCAGCGCCTCGGTGTCGAACTGGCGCTGCAGCCGGTGGCGGGGTTCGCTGATGCGGACAGGCTGGACGCCGACGTCTACCTGCTGAGCAAATGCCACGACCCGGCCGCCCTGGTGCTCGCGCAGGCGGCCCGCATGCGTGGGCGGCGGGTGGGCATCGACCTGTTCGACGATTATTTCAGCCAGATGAACGATCCCCGCTTCGCCCATCTGCGGGCCTGGCTGGCGGCGGCGACGCGCCTTGCCGATTTCGTCCTCTGCTCAACCCCGGCCATGTGCGAGATCGCTCGCCTCTACGCTCCGCACCTGCCCGTGCACGTGCTGAACGACCCGTTCGACCGTTTCGACGCAGCCGGGCTGGAAGCGCGTCTTGCTGCCAAGAGCGCGCGGTTGCGCTCCTCCGGCCGGCTCCAGATCGCCTGGTTCGGCATCGGCGACAATCCGCATTTCCCGGTGGGCCTGCGCGACCTCGCGGCGTTCGGCGACAGGCTGGCGGACCTGCAGGGGCGTGGGCTGGACGTCCATCTGCGCGTCCTCACCAACCGCAGCGCGGCGACGGTGGACGTGCTGGCCGGGCTGCGGCACCTGCCGGTCCCCTACACGCTGCACGAATGGGGCGAGGGCGAGGAACGCGCGCTGCTGGACGAGAGCTACGCCGCCTTCCTGCCGGTCAACGCACAGCCGTTCAGCGTCGCGAAATCGCTCAACCGGGCCGTCACCGCGCTATGCGCCGGCGCGCAGGCGCTCTCCGCCGGATACCCTCTCTATGAGCCGCTGGCGCCGTTCGTGTACCGCGAGGCGGGTGAACTGGTGGACGACGCACGCGCAGGCACCGCGCGGCTGCGCGACGCGAGCCTCGCAGACCTCGCCGTCCGGCTTGACGAGATCGCCAATCCCGAACGTGAAGCACAGGGACTGGTCGGGTTGATCGGCTCCCTGTCGCCGGGCGCGGGCAAGGCACCCGACAGCCGGACCAGCGGGGAACCGCCCTGCGCCGCGCTTGTCCACGGTCTCCACACGAGCGAACTCAGCCACGATCTGGCCCGCCGCTACGGCGTCCTGTCGGTGGGAACACCATTTGCGCCCGCAGGTGACTACGACCTCACGTTCCAGATCAACGCCGCCGGCAACGGCCTCGACCTTCTCGTCCACCGGCGGGTGGCGAGGCTGGTCGCACCCGCCGCCGGCCGGCTGGTGCGCGCGGGCCGGCGCGGCTATCTGCGCGAGGAGCGCGATGACACCGCCACCACGCCGGGAATCGCGCTCGCCCGCCTGCCGCTGCCGTCGGCGCAGGCCAGCGCCCATCGGCTGCTGCTGTCCTACATCGTCGCGGAACTCGACCGGTTGCTGCCGGGCGTCGCGCTCATCGTCACTGACGCGGGCCCGGCGCCGGCCATGTCGGCCCTCACGTCATTCACGAGCGCGGCCTGATGGAGAAGCCGGAGGCGGTCTTCCTGCTGAACCTGCTGCAGGACGTGAACATATTGCGGCCACTGGTCTTCCTGGCGCGTCGCCTCGGGCTGACGCCGCGCCTTCTGATGTCGGACGACCTCCTGTCGCGCGATCAGGGCGGGACGTGGCAGGCCGAGATCGACGAAATCATCCGCGCCAGCGGTGCGCGGCTGCATCCGTTCCGCGACCCGGCGGCGGCGTATGAAGCGCTGCGCGGCCGGGGCATCCTGTTTGCCGGGAGCGAATCCAACCTCGCCGCCCACGCCAACACCCATGAGGTGATGCGCATCGCGCCACGGTCCTATGTCACGGCGACGCTGCAGCACGGTTTCGAATGCGTCGGCTTCCTCCAGTCGCGCGAGCACACGCGGGTGCACGGCAGCGAGGTGACCTTCGCGGCGGACGTGGTGTGCGGCTGGTCCGCGCCGGAGCGCCTGACCGCGCTCGCCCCCTCGCAGCGCGGCAAGCTGCTCGTGACGGGGCCAAGCGCGCTGCTCCAGCAGCCTCCGAGAGGAGCCGCGAGCGGGCGCGGCATCGTCTGCGAGAACCTGCATTCGGTGCGTTTCTCGGCCGCCGCGCATGTGCGCGACGATTTCGTATCGGTGTTCGGCGCGTTCTGCGCAGCACTGGCGGACGAGAAGGCTTCGGTCGTGCTTCGCCCGCATCCGGGCGGGCAATATGTGCTGCGCCAGAACGTCCCGCTGCCGCCGAACGTCGTGCTCAACAACAATCCGATCTACAAGGTCGACCTGTCGAAATACGCCTATGGCATCTCCGCGCCGTCCTCGATCCTTGTGGACATGATTCTCGCCGGTATCCCCACCGCCGTGTGGAGCGATCAGGACGGCGGCATGGACGCGGATAACTATGCCGGGCTGACACGCGTCGGTACGCACGAGGAATGGCTGGCCTTCGCGCGCGCCGCCACCGCCGACCCCGCGCCGTTCCGCGAACGTCAGAAAGCCTTCCTGGCGGCGCAGGCTCTCCAGTGCGATCCGGTTGCGGCCTATCGTGCTTTCGCCGGGCTCATGACGGGTGCGGCGCGCTTCACGCCCGCCATCTCCGTACGCAGCGGAAAACCAAGTGGCCGGAAGATCATGTTCGTCGCCAACGGAAATGTTCCGACGCTGGAAATCTGCTTTCGCGGCCCGCTTGCGCATGACCTCGCCACAGGGTCCATCGACATGGACCTGCTGACCGAGGACGAGCTGAATCGACGCTTCGGCGCCGACTCACACGCGGCCGAAGCGCGCGACTGGTTGATGGCGCGGCTGGACGACGCCGCGCCCGACCTCGTCGTGTTCTGCCGGTACAGCGGACCGCATGCCGAGCCGCTCCTGCAATGGGCGCGCGAACAACGCGTGCCCAGCGTCTTCCATATCGACGACGATCTTCTCGCGGTGCCGCCGGAACTGGGGGAGGGGAAGTTCTGGCACCACAGCGAACCGCGCCGCACGCAGGCGATCCGCCACCTCGTGGCGAATGCCGACCTGCTCTACTGCGTCAATCCCGAACTGCGCGAGCGGCTCGAACCGCTGCGCGGGGGCCGCCCGACCCATGTCGGGCGCATCGCCGGGGCCGGTATGGTGTCCCGGCCGCCGGACGAGGGCCCCTGCACGCGCATCGGCTATATGGGCATGTCGCACGCCCACGATCTCGAACCGCTGGTGCCGGTCATCGCCGAGCTGCTCCGCCGCCGGCCCGGGATCGAGTTCCACCTCTTCGGCAGCACGCCGAAGCCGCCGGCATGGGAGGAGTTCGGTACGCGGATCGTGGTGACGCCGCCGCTGGAAGATCTTTCCGGCTTCGCGGAGGCCTTCGCGGCGCTCCGCTGGGGCATCGGCATCGCACCGCTTCTCGACATTCCGTTCAACCGCGGCAAGACCAACCTGAAATGGGTGGACTACACCGCAGCCGGCATCGCCGTGATCGCCAGCCGGGGCACGCTTTACGACGAATGCTGCGACGATGGATGCGGCCGGCTCGCCGGCACGCCGGAGGAGTGGCTGGCGGCGCTGGAGTACCTGCTGGACCATCCGGAAGAGCGCGTCGCACAGGTCCGGCGCGCGCAGCAGCGATTGACGGCAGAGTATTCGCCCGAGGCGCTGCGGCGCCAGGTACTGGATGTATTCGAACGGGCGGCGACGGCGGCCGGCGAGCGGGAAGGGACGGCATGACACGCCCGGTTCTCATCGTCGGAGACAGCCATGTCGACGCCATCAAATCGGCTCTCGCGGCAAACGGCGCGCCTGCGGGCATCGAGGCTTTTCGGCTTGCCAAGATGAAGAACGGCAAGCCCTTCGGCGAACTTCCGTTCGATGACGCGCTCCGGCGCATCCGCACGCTGCCCAGGGATGCGCTGGTGGTCTGCGCCATCGGGGGCAACCAGCACCAGTCCATCGGCCTCGTCCAGCACAGGCGGCGCTTCGATTTCGCGCTGCCGGGCGAAAGCCTTCCCGACGACGACAGCGCGGAGATCGTGCCGTTCCAGGCGATGCGCGCGCTGTTCGAGCGCGGTCTGCGCGGCGGAGACTTCGCAAAACTCCGGGCGATCCGCGAGACCGCGCCGGGCGAAGTGGTACAGCTCGCGCCGCCCCCGCCCAAGGCCGACGAGGACTTCGTCCGGCGCCATATCGACACGGTGTTCCGCGATATGGGATTTGACGAGACGGGGCTGAGCGAGGCGGGCCTGCGCCTCAGGCTGTGGCGGCTCCAGCTTCTCGTCACCGGCGAACTTTGCGGCGAGATCGGCGTCGAGCTGGTTCCCAACCCGCTTGCCGCCCTGACGCCGAACGGTTTCCTCGCGCCGGATTTCTATGCCGCCGACGCGACGCATGCCAACGCCGCCTATGGGCGAGAGGTGCTCGGCCAGATCGAGGCGCGCCGTCGACGGACGGCGCCCGCCGAAGCGGGGAGGGGCTGAGGCGTGCCGAGCCATCCCTACAAGGAACTTCCCGATACCGCCTATTGGCGGCGCGCGGTCGCCGCCCCGCCGCCCGGCGATGTCGACCCCGTGGTCGGCTTCGGGCTGACGATCACGCGGGAGAGCCGCGTGGCGACAGCCGGCAGCTGCTTCGCGCAGCACATCGCCCGCCATCTCCAGCAGGCGGGCTTCTGCCACTACATCGTCGAAGACGGGCACCCGGTGCTGACGCAGGCGGTGCGGCAGGCGCAGGGTTACGGGCTCTATTCCGCCCGTTACGGCAACATCTACACCGCCCGCCAGCTCATGCAGCTGATGCAGCGCGCCTATGGCGAGTTCACGCCGGAGGAAAGGGCCTGGATCGAGCCGGACGGACGGGTACTCGACCCGTTCCGCCCGACCGTGCAGCCCGGCGGTTTCGTCTCGATCGCCGAAATGGAAAGGGACCGGGCGCAGCATCTGGCGAGCGTGCGGCGCCTGTTCGAGAGCTGTGACGTCTTCGTCTTCACGCTCGGCCTAACCGAATGCTGGCTGTCGCGCGCCGATGGCGCGGTATTCCCCGTCTGTCCCGGCGTCGAGGGCGGCGGGTTCGACCCGGTACGCCATGCCTTCCACAACCAGACCGCCGCCGAGGTGGAAGCCGACCTGACCGCTTTCGTCGAGCGGCTCAAGGCGGTCAACCCGGCCGCGCAGATCGTGCTGACCGTCTCACCCGTGCCGCTGGTGGCGACGGCGGAGCCCGACAGCCACGTGCTGGCCGCCACCACCCATGCGAAGGCGGTGCTGAGGGTCGCGGCGGAGACAGTGCGGCGGCGCTACCGCCATGTCCATTACTTCCCCTCCTACGAGATCGTCACCGGCGCGCATAATCGCGGCCGCGCCTTCGGGGCGGACCTGCGCAGCGTGAGCGAGGAGAGCGTGACGCACGTCATGCGCCTGTTCCTCGCCCACGCCGCCGGCGTCACCGATGCCGAGGCGAAGGCCGCGCCGCCGCGCCCCGCAATGGAGGAGCCCGACCCGTCGGAGCGCCTCTCGGCCCGCATCGTGGCGGTGGAATGTGACGAGGAGGCGCTGGACCGTCCGGCCGGCGAACGCCGCGTCGATGGAGAGGGCGCCGCGCCACCGCCTCCACCATCGCCTGGCGGATGGCGTGGCGCGATGGTGGGCTTCCTCGACCGCACACGCATCGACTCCACCTCGCTCAAGGCCCGCATCGGCGGGCTCGACGAACTGCGCGGGCTGGCGACGCTATGGGTCATGCTGTGCCATGGCGGCGTGCTGTTCGACTGGCTGCCCCTCGCCATCATGGGCTGGGGCATGCACGGCGTCGTGCTGTTCTTCATGGTGAGCGGCTACCTGATCACCCGCATCCTGATCGGACAGATCCGGTCCGGCGAGCCGCTGGCGCATTTCTTCGTCCGGCGGACGCTGCGCATCTGGCCGCTGATGCTCGTCGTGCTGGCCGTCGGCGCGGTGGCGATGCCGCAATTCGCCCATTCGGTCGCCTTCAACCTCCTTCTGGTCAACAATTACGCGCTGGGTCTCGGCATCGAGCCGGTGTTCCGCACCGACGTGATGTGGTCGCTGGCCATCGAGGAACAGTTCTACCTGCTCTGGCCGCTGGTGCTGCTCGCCCTCGGCCTGCGCTTCCTGCCGCTGGCGCTGTTCGGGATCATCCTCGCCGGCTTCTGCTTCGACGCCGGCCTGCTGACGACGCCGTGGCCGATGCCGCTCTCACGGACGACCTATGGCTGCATGCAGTACATCACCCTCGGCGCGGCGGTGGCGCTCGGCCGGCAAGGGCTCTACGCGGCGCTCGCCGCCATCGCTGCCTTCGTCGGCCTGTTTGCGTTGAAGACCGGCGCACACGCCCTCGCCGAGTTCCGCTCTATCTGGTGGGGCGTCACCTTCGCGCTTTTCGCGGCGGTGTACCTCACCGTCCATTGGCGCCCGCTGCTGCGCTCGTCATTCCTCGCCTTCACCGGCCGGCTCTGCTACGGGCTCTATCTCATCCATTTCTTCATCTCCTGGCTGACACTCACCCGCGTCGGCACGGGCTGGATCGTGCCGGGCGCGGTGTATTTCGCCGGTTCCTACGCGCTCGCCATCGCCTCGCTGCACCTCATCGAGAAACCCGCCCTGCTGCTGCGGCCCGCGCTGGAGCGATCGAGGCGCGCCCAGCTTTGGCTGCTGATTGCCGTTCTCATCAGCGCGATGGTCGCGCTCATCTCGATTCTGTCGCGGTTGCCGAGGACGTGACGCCCCGATATGCCGGCGATCTGATCCAGGCCGTCCGGCGGAGCGTAACCTCTGCATCACCAGCAGAGGCGGCCCCTCCATGTCCTTCGTCGTCAGCTATGTCTCGACCGCTCTGGTCATGCTCGTCCTCGACGCCCTCTGGCTCGGCACGATGACGAGCCGGCTCTATCGCCCGATGATCGGCGGGTTGATGGCCGAGCAGCCGAACATGCCGGCCGCCGTGCTCTTCTACCTCCTCTATGTCGCCGGCATCGTGGTGTTCGCCGTGCAGCCGGCGCTCGACACGGGACGCTGGACTAGCGCACTCATGCTCGGCGCGTTCCTCGGGCTCGTCGCCTACGGCACCTACGATCTCACCAACCAGGCCACGCTGCGCGACTGGCCGGCGCTGATCACCGTCATCGATCTGGCCTGGGGCACGCTGCTGACCGGCGTGGCGGCGACTGCCGGCATGCTGATCACCCGGTATTTCGTCGGCAGCGCGGGCTGACGGCTCAATCTCCGCGCCGCCCGCGCGAGGGACCCGGCCAGAAGGCGTTCACCCGCCGCTGATACGCGCGGAACGCGTCGCCGCGCGTGCGCAGCATGTGGGCCTCGGTGGGCGGGATGCCGGAGGCGTGGACGAGCAGCACATAGATGAGCAGCGGGGCGAGCAGGGAGACGGCGCCCCAAGGGTAAGCCCCGGAGAGATCGATGCCGATGGCGGGATAGGCCAGCCACCCCAGCCATTCGAAGAAATAATTGGGATGGCGCGAAAGCCCCCACAGTCCGGCATCACAGATGCAGCCCCTGTTGGCCGGATCGGCGCGGAAGCGCGCGAGCTGCCGGTCAGCGACGCCTTCGCCCGCCACGGCGACCAGCGCGAGCAGCACGCCCAGACCGTCGCTCCAGCGCCAGAACGGCCCGGGCATGTGCGCCGCCGCCATTACCGCGAGGGCGAGGACGAGGCCGGCGAGCGCCTGAATCTGGAGGAACAGGAACAGGCGCCGCGAGGCGTTCGCGCCCCACTCCCGGTGCAGCGCGGCGTAGCGCGGATCGTCCCCGCCCTTGAGCGTGCGCCGGAGGATGTGCGTGCCGAGGCGCAGCGACCACAGGGCGGCGAGCCCCGCGACCAGCGTCTGGCGCGCGGCCCAGCTTTCCCCGAGCGGCGCCAGAGCCCCGGCGACGCCGGCAAGGCCGGTCGCGAAGGACCAGATCGTGTCGATCCAGCCATGGTTGCCGCTGCGCTCCGCCGCCACCCAGGCCGCCGCCATGGCGAGGGCGAGCCCGAGCGCCAGAAGCGCCGCGGCGACGACGACGCCCATATCGGCCTCAGAGCCGGACGAAGGGCTGGATCAGCCGCCCGAGCATGCCCGTGAGCCGCATGCCGCCTTCCAGGGCGGCGAGGCAGATGCACTCTCCGTCGGGGTCGACGATCGGCTGATGCTCGATCTCGTGACCCATCTCGCTGAGGTCGCCGGGCCCATACCGGCCATAGCCGTCGGAGAAGGAGCCGGCCAGCACCTGCGTGAACTCGGTGCCGACATGGCCGTGCTCGGGCAGCTTGCGGCCCGGACCGACGCGCAGCAGGGTAAGCCGCGCCGAGGGATCTTCCGGCAGCCGGAGAGCGCTGGCGCGCACACCGACGCCGATCCAGCGCCATGGGCTCATCTCGCAATCGCGCAGCGTTTCGGGCAGCGGGATGCCCGGCAGCATCATCGCCGGGACGGGGAGGGCGGCACGCCCGCTCACCACCGTAGGGGCGGCTTCGGCATCGAGGGCCGCGAGCGCGGCGGCGAAAGCGCCGGCCGCCATCGGCACCGGCTCGATCGTCTCAAGTAGCGTTCCGCCGACAGCCTCGAAGGTGCAGAGACGTTCGCGGCAGGCGGGGCAACCGGCGAGGTGGACGCCGACCACGCGCGCCGGCCCCGCCGGCAGCCGCCCGGCGGCGACGCGCATCAGCGTCTCGTCCGTTGCATGATGATGGATGGTCATGACGAAGCTTCCAGCAGCGCGCGCAGCCGCCCGAGGGCGAGGCGCACGCGCGATTTGACGGTGCCCAGCGGCAGGCCGAGCTCACGTGCGATTTCCGAATGGGGTTTGTCGCTGAAGAAGGAGAGGCGAACCACCGTCGCCTGCTCCTCCGAAAGCGCCTTCAGCGCGGCGCGCACGCTCGATTCGCGCTCGGCGCACAGCATCAGCGCCTCGCCGGACGGCTCCAGCTCGTCCTCGACGGGAACCGCGCTTTCCGCAACGTTCGCCGTCCTCATCCGGCGCAGGTGGTCGATGCGCTGGTTGCGGGCGATGGTGAAGATCCATGTCGAGGCGCCGGCGCGCGCGGGATCGAAATAGGACGCCTTGCGCCACACGCTGAGCATCGTCTCCTGCGCGACCTCCTCGGCTGCGCCGGGCGGCAGGCCGGACCTGCGCAGGAAGGCGTTCACGCGTGGCGCGAAGAAGCTGTAGAGGCGCGCATAGGCTTGCCGGTCGCGCTCGGTCGCGACCTGCCGGATCAGGCGGGCGAGCGTATCGCCGTCCGGCACCGCGTCGTCGTGCATCAGGCGCGTCACCGACGAGCCTCGACGTGCCGATGCGGAGCCACGGGACGAGCCCGTGCGGGGAGTGTCGAGCAGCGCATTCATGAGCCCTTGTACGAACGCCTGCGGGAACCGGATCATATCCCGTTCGGGTGATCCGGCACCGAAGACGCTGCGTAGAGACTAGCCAAGGTGGCGTCTTCGCTCCACCGCAGAGGAAGCCTCACATCATGTCCGTTATGCAGAGCTTCAAGCCGGGCGCAACACGACGTATCGCCGTCATCGGAGCGGGCATCTCGGGCCTATCGGCCGCCTGGCTGCTCTCGCAGCGCCATCTGGTGTCGCTGTTCGAGGCGGATGACCGGCTGGGCGGTCACTCCAACACGGTGGATGCGGCCGGCCTCGCGGTGGATACCGGCTTCATCGTCTACAACGAGAAGACCTATCCCAACCTCACCGCGCTGTTCGACCATCTCGGCGTCGCGACGCGCGAGACGGACATGTCGTTCGGTGTGTCGCTCGACGGCGGGCGGCTCGAATATTCAGGCTCGGACCTGCGCGGCCTGTTCGCGCAGCCGCGCAACCTCGTTTCGCCGCGCTTCGCCTCTATGCTGAAGGACCTTCTGCGCTTCTACCGCAACGCGCCGCGCGACCTCGCAAGGCTCGGCCTCGACAGCCTCGACAGCTATCTCGACGCCGAAAGCTATGGCGAGCCCTTCCGGCAGGATCATCTCTATCCGATGGCAGCGGCGATCTGGTCGACGCCGGCGACGGATGTCGGGCGCTACCCGGCCGCCGCCTTCGTGCGCTTCTGCGAGAATCACGGCCTGCTGCAGATCTCCGACCGCCCGGCGTGGCGGACGGTGACCGGCGGCAGCCGGCGCTATGTCGAGGCGCTGCGCCGGCGTTTTCATGGCCGGATCGTTTCCGGCTGCCGCGTGCGCGCCGTCCGACGGTTTGACGGCGGCGTCACGGTGGTGGCGAGCGATGGCGTGGAGCATCTGTTCGACGAGGTGGTCGTCGCCACCCATGCCGATCAGGCGCTGGCGCTGCTGGAACAGCCGACAGCGGCCGAGCGCGAGCTGCTCGGTGCCTTCCTCTACAGCCGAAACGAAGCGGTGCTGCATAGCGATGACCGCCTGATGCCGCGCCGGCGCGCCGCGTGGTCGGCCTGGAACTACCTCGCGGACCGGCGCGACGAGCCTCGCCTGTGCGTCACCTACTGGATGAACCGGCTGCAGCACCTGCCCGAAGACAGACCGCTTTTCGTCACCCTCAATCCGGTCGTGCCGCCGGCGGCCGAAAGCGTTCATTATCGCGCCACCTACGAGCACCCGACCTTCGACGGCCGCGCCATGGCGGCACAGAAGCGGCTGTGGTCGCTGCAGGGGCAGGGCGGCGTCTGGTATTGCGGCGCCTATTTCGGCGCCGGTTTCCATGAGGACGGGCTGCAGGCGGGGTTGGCCGTGGCGGAAGAACTCGGCGGGGTGCGCCGCCCCTGGCGGGTGGCCGACGAATCCGGCCGCATCGCGCTTTCGACCGCCGGCACCGTCCCGCGCCAGACCGAGCGCGTGCGATGACGTGCGGCTCGTCGGCGCTCTATGTCGGCTCGGTGATCCATGTGCGGCTGAAGCCGCACCGGCGGCGGCTGTCCTACCGGCTGTTCTCGCTGCTGGTCGATCTCGACGAGCTCGGCGCGCTCGACCGCCGGCTGCGGCTGTTCTCGCTCAACCGCTTCAACGTCCTGAGCCTGCACGAGCGCGACCATGGCGCGGGTGAGCCGGGCCCGCTGAAGGCCTATGTCGAGCGCCAGCTCGCCGCCGCCGGCCTCGCGCCCGATGGCGGGGCGGTGCGGCTGCTCACCATGCCGCGCGTTCTCGGCTACGCCTTCAACCCGCTCAGCGTCTATTTCTGCCACCGGCGCGACGGTTCGCTGCTGGCAATTCTCTACGAGGTGAACAACACCTTCGGGCAACGCCATTCCTACCTGATACCGGTCGAGTCCGGCCAGAGCGCGCCCTACCGCCAGACGGCGAACAAGCGCTTCTATGTCTCGCCCTTCATGGACATGGACCTCGTCTATTCGTTCCGGGTGGACCCGCCGGGGGAGGGGCTGCGCATCGCCATCCTCGCCCGCGACGGTGACGGGCCCGTGCTCAGCGCCGTGCAGTCCGCGCGGCGCCGGCCGCTGACCGATGGCGGCATCGCCCGCGTGCTCGTCACCCACCCGATGCTGACGCTGAAGGTCATCGCCGGCATTCACTGGGAGGCGCTCTGGATCTGGGCGAAGGGCATCGGCCTGCGCCCACGCCCGCCGGCACCGGAAAGCCCGGTCTCCGTCTTGCCCCCGCATCGTTCCTGAGGACAGATTCCGATGCCTATCGACGCCGATCGTCTCACCGAGCTTCCCCGCGACATCGACGCCGCCGATGCTCCCCGTCGGAGCCTGCGGGAGGCGACGCTGGCGCGGCTGCTCGGCCAGCTCTCCATGGGCCGGCTGACCGTCGTGACGCCGGAAGGCCGCCGCGTGTCGGCGCGCGGCACCGCGGCGGGACCGGAGGCGACGCTTGTGCTGCATCGCTGGCGCGCCCTGCGCCGGCTCATCGTCGGCGGCGACCTCGCTTTCTCAGAGGCCTTCATCGACGGCGACTGGTCGAGCCCGGACCTGCCGGCGCTCATTGAGCTCGCCGCGCACAACCTGCCGCAGCTCTCTGCCCGCTTCGCCGCCCTGCCGCCGGTGCGCGCCTGGAACCGGCTGCGCCACGCGCTGCGGCGCAATTCGCGCACAGGCAGCCGGCGCAACATCTCGTTCCACTACGATCTTGGCAACGAGTTCTACCGGCACTGGCTGGATGAGACGATGAGCTACTCCTCCGCCATCGCCATCGCGCCCGGCCAGAGCCTCGAGAACGCGCAGGCCGAGCGCATGGAACACATCCTCGACCGGCTGGACCTCGTGCACGGCGACCGGGTGCTGGAGATCGGCTGCGGCTGGGGCGCGCTGGCCGGGGCGATGGCGCGGCGCGGCGCGCAGGTGACGGGCCTCACCCTGTCGCGCGAGCAACTCGCCTACGCGCAGGCGAGCCTCGCGGCGGACCCGGCGCTGGCGGCGCGCGTCGACCTGCGCCTGCAGGACTATCGCGACGTCGACGGGCAGTATGAGCGCATCGTCTCCATCGAGATGCTGGAGGCGGTGGGCGAGGCTTATTGGCCGGTCTATTTCGCCAAACTGCGCGAATGCCTCGCGCCCGGCGGCGTCGCGCTGCTGCAGGTGATCACCATCGCCGAGGACCGCTTCGAGGGCTACCGGCGCAACACCGACTTCATCCAGCGCCACATCTTTCCCGGCGGCATGCTGCCCACCCGCACCCATATCGCCGAACAGGCGAGGGCCGCCGGGCTGGAGCTGGCCGACGCCGCGCATTTCGGCGCCGGCTACGCGCAGACGCTTGCGGAATGGCGCCGGCGCTATAATGCCGCGCGCGCACGGATCGAGCCGCTCGGTTTCGGGGCCGACTTCCACCGGCTGTGGAACTATTACCTCGCCTATTGCGAGGGCGGCTTCCGCGCCGGCGCCATCGACGTCGGCCTCTACCGGCTGCGCGGCTAGCACCGGACGGCGGGAATAGGGAACTTGCCACGCGTCCATTCGTCGGCTATCGTCGACATATGGACTCAGAACAGGCCATCCTCGCCTTCGCCGCGCTCGCCCAGTCGACGCGCCTCGACGTGTTCCGTCTGCTGGTCGAGCAGGAGCCGCACGGCCTGCCGGCCGGCGAGGTCGCGCGCCGGCTGGCGGTGCCGCACAACACCATGTCGACGCATCTGGCAGTGCTCGCGCGCACCGGCCTCATTGCATCGGAACGGCAGAGCCGCGCCATCATCTATCGCGCGAACCTGCCGGAGGTGGGCGAACTGGCGCGTTTTCTCCTGCAGAACTGCTGCGGCGGCCGGCCCGAGGTCTGCGCGCCTCTGATCGCCGAACTGTCGCCCTGCTGCCCTCCAGCAACGTCGTGCGAGCCTGTCCATGATTGACACGATCGGCTCCGGCCGCGTCTACAACGTGCTGTTCCTCTGCACCGGTAACTCAGCCCGTTCGATCCTCGCCGAGAGCATTCTGACGAGGCTTGGCACGGGCCGGTTCCGCGCCTTCTCGGCCGGTAGCCAGCCGAGGGGCGAGGTGCATCCGCTCGCCCTCAAGACGCTGGCGAGCCTCGGCTATCCCTCGGAAGGTTTCCGCTCCAAATCCTGGAGCGAGTTCGCCACGCCGGACGCGCCGGTGATGGATTTCGTGTTCACCGTCTGCGACGCCGCCGCCGGCGAGACTTGCCCGATCTGGCCGGGCCAGCCGATGACCGCCCATTGGGGCATAGAGGATCCAGCGGCGGTGGCCGGCATGGACATCCAGAAAGAAGCCGCCTTCGCCGACGCGTTCCATTATCTGAAGAACCGGATCGCCGTCTTCACCGCTCTGCCGCTGCGCAGCCTCGACGGCGTGGCGCTCAGCACGAAGCTGCGGGCGATCGGCCAACTCGACGGCGCCAGCCTGCGCCGCCCGGACGTCGCGTGAGCGCCATGGATGTCGTCGTCTATCACAACCCCGATTGCGGCACCTCGCGCAACACGCTGGCGCTGCTGCGCCACGCCGGCATCGAGCCGCATGTGGTCGAGTACCTGAAATCCCCGCCGGCGCCGGCGCTGCTGCTTCAACTTGCGCAGCGCATGGGCTGGCCGCTGCGCGACCTGCTGCGCGAACGCGGCACGCCCTTTGCTGAACTCGGGCTTGGCGGGGCAGGGGTGGACGACGCGGCGCGCCTCGCCGCCATCGCGGCGCACCCCATCCTGCTCAACCGGCCCATCGTCGTAACGCCGCTCGGCGTGAAGCTGTGCCGCCCGGCCGAGACCATGCTGGACCTTCTGCCCATCATCCCGAGCGCCGATCTCGACCGCGACGATGGCAGCCCCTTCCTGCGGGACGAACAGGTGGCGGCGGGCGATCCGCGCCTCGCGCGGGCGCTGCGGGAAGCCGGCCTGCCGACGCAGGACCTGCGCGGCTCCAGCGGCCGGTTCTTCAGCTACCGCACGCTCGGCGGCACGCTGGTCGGCTATGGCGGCTTCGAGCTTGACGGCGAGGAGGTGCTGCTGCGCTCCATCCTCGTAAAGGAGGGCCTGCGGGGCAGGGGCGCGGGGCGCAACCTCGCTTTGCTGCTGATGAGTCGCGCCTTCGATGCCGGCGGCCGGCGGGCCTGGCTGTTCACGACCTCGGCGACGGCATTCTTCGAGCGGCTCGGCTTCACCCCGACCCACCGCGAGTCCGCCCCGCCCGCCATAGCGAATTCGGCGCAGGCGCTCGCACTCTGTCCCGCTTCCGCGTCGCTGTTTACCCGTCGCATCGCGCTCTGAAGGTCCTCATGACGACATTCGAACGCTATCTCACCGTCTGGGTTGCGCTCTGCATCGTCGCCGGCATAGGTCTGGGCCACCTGTTTCCGCATGTGTTCGCAGCGGTGGGGGCGGCGGAGGTCGCCCGCGTCAACCTGCCGGTGGCGGCCCTCATCTGGCTGATGATCGTGCCCATGCTGCTGCGCATCGACTTCTCGGCGCTCGGGCAGGTCGCCCAACACTGGCGCGGCATCGGCGTGACGCTGTTCGTCAACTGGGCGGTGAAGCCGTTCTCCATGGCGGCGCTGGGGTGGCTTTTCATCGGCTGGCTGTTCCGGCCCTATCTGCCGGCCGACCAGATCGACAGCTACATTGCCGGCCTCATCATCCTCGCCGCCGCGCCCTGCACCGCGATGGTGTTCGTCTGGTCGAACCTGACGCGGGGCGAGCCGCATTTCACGCTCTCGCAGGTGGCGCTGAACGACGCCATCATGGTGTTCGCCTTCGCGCCGTTGGTCGGCCTGCTGCTCGGCCTCTCCGCCATCACCGTGCCGTGGGACACGCTGCTGCTCTCGGTCGTGCTCTACATCCTCGTGCCGGTGATCCTCGCGCAGGCTTTGCGCCATCGCCTTCTGGCGCGCGGCGGGGAGGCGGCGCTGGCGAGCCTGCTCGCCCGGCTCCAGCCGCTTTCGCTGGCCGCGCTGCTGGCGACGCTGGTGCTGCTGTTCGGCTTCCAGGGCGGCCAGATCCTGGCGCAGCCGCTGGTGATCGCCCTGCTGGCGGTGCCGATCCTCATACAGGTCTATTTCAACGCGGGGCTCGCCTATCTCCTCAACCGCCTCAGCGGCGAGCAGCACTGCGTCGCCGGCCCCTCGGCGCTGATCGGCGCGTCCAATTTCTTCGAGCTGGCGGTGGCGGCGGCGATCAGCCTGTTCGGCCTGCAATCGGGCGCGGCACTCGCCACCGTGGTCGGCGTGCTGATCGAGGTGCCCGTCATGCTGACCGTGGTGTGGATCGTGAACCGCTCGAAGGACTGGTACGAGCGCCGCCCTGCCGCCGAGCGCGCCGCTCCGCTACCGTGACGCGGCCGGTCGCTGGAGCGGCCGCGCGGCGAACGCCGCCCTCACCCCCGCTCACCAAACCCGCTTGCCAAACCCGCCGAGTTTCGAAACAAGGGCACCAGCCGGAAGGGTGGCCGAGTGGTTTAAGGCAGCGGTCTTGAAAACCGCCGTGGGTGCAAGCCCACCGTGGGTTCGAATCCCACCCCTTCCGCCAGAATTGCTTCGATATCCTTTTGATGTCCAACACGAATTTCGACCGAACGAAACTATTCCCTATTTGTTCCACCGGCAGAGCGAACGTCCGCTGGTGAGGTCCGCCAGCAGCCGCTCCACGGCGCCCGCGTCGGATTTCGGCACGGCGATCGACAGAACCGCGCCGCTGTCCGTGAAGACGTCGACCTCCACCTTCACGCCGGCCAGCGCGCCGAGCCGGGCCTGCACCAGCGTCAGATCGCCGAAGTCGCATGCGACCGTGCCGGAGACGGTCTCGACGAGCGCCACCTTCTCCGCCTCGCGCAGGCAGAGCGCCGCCGTGCCGCCATAGGCGCGGATCAGGCCGCCGCTCCCCAGAAGGATGCCGCCGAACCAGCGCGTCACGACCACGGCGACGCCATCGAGGCCCTGTCCGTCGATGGCGGCGAGGATCGGCGTGCCGGCGGTTCCGCCGGGCTCCCCGTCATCGTTGAAGCGGTAGCTCTGGCCCACGCGCCACGCCCAGCAATTATGATTGGCGGCCGGGTCGGACTGCGCGGCGATGAACGCCTTCGCTGCTGCCTCGTCCGCGACGGGACCAGCGGCCGCACGGAAGCGGCTCTTCCGGATCTCCTGCTGGTGCAGGCTGCGATCCACGAGGGTAAGGCGCGCGGCCATGTCTTCACGCCACTCCGCGCTCGTGCCCGATGGAGGGCCAGCAGGCCGCAGCTATGCCGGGAGGACGACGACCTTGGTCTTCACCGGCGTGCGGTCGTAGAGGTCGATCATGTCCTGGCTCAGCAAGCCGACGCAGCCGCTGGTGATGCCCGAACCGATGGTCGACGGGTCGCTGGTCGCATAGATGGTGTAGAGCGTGTAGACGCCGTTCTGGTAGAGATGCAGCGTGCGCGCGCCGAGCGGATTGTCGAGGCCGCCGGGCATGCCGCGCGCATATTTCGCCGCCTCGGGCTGGCGCTTGATCATCTCCTTGGGCGGCGTCCACGTTGCCCATTCGCTCTTGCGCCCGACATAGGCGTCGCCGCTCCACCGGAACCCGTCGCGCCCGACATTCGCGCCATAGCGCGTGGCGTTTCCGTCGCCCTCGATCCGGTAGACATAGTAGTTGGCGGGATCGACAATGATCGTGCCGGGCGCTTCGTCCGTCTCGTAGCGCACCGTCCGGCGGTAATATTTCCGGTCCACCTTGGTCACGTCCACCGCCGGGATCGGGAACTTCTCGTCGGGGAGGGGCCCATAGACTTTCTGGGCCTCGGTCAGACTCATGCCGTCCGGCGTCGCGCAGCCCGCGAGCCCCAGCGTGCCGAGCCCGAGGGCCGAGCCGACCAGAAACGATCGGCGGTCGAGGAGTCCCGCCTGCCGCCCGGACGCGGCGCGCCCGTCCAACGGGCCGGCTTCAGCATTACCGCGGTCCACGATCATGATTTTCCACGCCTTGCTCTCCGACCAGATTGCGATCCGTCAGCCACCCGCCCAGCGTCCCCGAGTGCTGAAATACCCCGTGCCCGGCGCGGCTGGCAAGCGCCCCGCAGCGGACGCCTTCCACCGTCGTGCGGCCAAGCGCAGGAAAACTTAGCACATCAGCGAAGTTTTCGCTTGTCTCGCCAGCGCGCCGGATATTAGTTAGCGACATGGCTAAGCATGATCCCGCGCTCTCGCAGCTCTTCCACGCCCTGTCCGACCCGACGCGCCGTGCGATCCTGACGCGGCTGGCGGAAGGCCCCGCGCGGGTGACGGAACTGTCGGAACCCACGGGCCTGCGCCTGCCGACGGTCATGCGGCATCTGTCGGTGCTGGAGGAGGTCGGGCTGATCGCCACCGCGAAGGATGGCCGGGTGCGCACCTGTGCCATCGTGCCCGAGGCTCTGGCGCCGGCGCGGACCTGGCTCGACGAGCAGCGCTCCCTCTGGGAGGCCCGGCTCGGCCGACTGGAAGCCATGGCGATGAAAGCGATGAAGGAGCGCGACCGATGACATCGAACACCAACCCGGCGACGGCGGGCGAGGCCGTGCAGAGCCGCTTCGCGACGCTGACCTTCGAGAAGGAAGTGGCCGTGCCACTGTCCGTGCTGTGGCAGGTCTGGACCGCTCCCGCCGCGCGGGCGGTGTGGTCGGCGCCCAGCCCTTCGGTCACGGTCGAGTTTCTGGAGGCCGACACACGGGTGGGTGGGCGCGAGGTCTCGCTCTGCAAGGTCGCCGGCGCGCCCGACATGCGCTGCGAGTGCGGCTGGCTCGACCTCGTGCCGGAGGAGCGCAGCGTGAACTACGAGGTTGTCTCATCAGCGAGCGTCACCCGGTCGGCGGCGCTGGTGACAGCCGATCTCTCCGGCACGGATGAGCGGAGCCGTCTGGTGGTGACGGTACAGATCTCTTCGCTGGGCGAGGATATGGCGGATGGCTATCGCGAGGGCTTCGGCGCGGGTCTGGACAATCTCGCCGGCGCCGCGCGGCGGACCATGGTGCTGCAACGGGTGATACGCGCGCCCCGCGCCCTCGTGTGGGACACATGGATGAACCCGCAGACGCTGCCGCAATGGTGGGGACCGGAGGGCTATAGCTGCCGAACGACAAGGATCGACCTGCGCAGCGGCGGCGAGTGGGTTTTCGACATGATCGGCCCCGATGGCACGGTGTTTCCGAACCATCATCGCTACACTGAGGTCCGGTCCGGTGAGAGGATCGGCTACGCGCTGCTGTGGGGGGAGAACGGACCGAAGCACGCGGATGCCTGGGCCTCGTTCGAGGACGAGGGCGAGGCGACGAAGGTGACGCTCGGCATGGTGTTCAGCACCGAGGCCGAGTTTCAGAACGCCAAGGGGTTCGGCGCTGTCGAACTGGGCCAGCAGACGCTGGGCAAGCTGGAGCGCTTCGCCCTGTCGCGATGAGGTGCGGCGGGCCGATCAGGGGGCGAGCGGCGCCATCATCCGGGGCCCGGCCGGCACCATCACCTGCGCGTCGCACGCCGGCGGAGAGGCCCGCAGCTCCGCGATGCACAGGCTGTCATCGGCCCAGCTGGCGACGACGAGGCGGCCCGAGGCGGTGATGAGGGCGCCTTCGGGATATTCGCCCACCTTCATGCCGGCGACGACCTGCCGCGACGCACGGTCGAGCACAGCGACCTTGCCGCTCTGCTGGCTGGTGACCGCCACCCGCGCGCCGTCACCCGTCACCGCCACGCCGTAGGGCATCAGGCCGATGCGGATACGCGCGGCTTCCCGGTCCGTCGCCGTGTCGATGATCGACAGCTCGTTGCTCTGCACATTGGCGACATAGAGCTCGCGCCCGTCCGGCGACAGCGCGAGGGCGAAGGGGGCGCGGCCGGTGGCGACGGTCGCCACGCGCCGCAGGGTCGCGATATCGACCACGCTGACCTGATCGCTCTCGCGGTCTGCGACATAGGCGCGGCCCGCGCTTTCGTCGACCACGAGCCCAGCCGGCGACTTGCCGACGGCGACCCGCCCGGTCTCGCGGCCGGTGGCGGCATTGACCCGGATCAGCGCATCGTCGCTCCAGTCGCTGACGAGAAGGGTTCGTCCGCCTTCGATCACGGTAATGCCGAAGGGTTCCTTGCCCACGGAAAAGCTCGCTTCCACGCGGCGCCCGGCGACGTCGATGCGGCTGACGAGGCCGAGGTCGGGATGCGTCACGTAGAGACGGCGCCCGGCGGGGTCGGCGGCGATGGCGGCGGGCACACGCGGAACGTTGATGGCCGCGAGCACGCTGGCCGCGACGGCATCCACGAGCGTGACGACGCCGGCCTGCTGCGAGACGACGGCGACAACATCCGTCTCATATGCCCAGCCGGGCGCAAAACCGCCGCAGAGCAGAACACCCGCGAGCAGAACGGCACGCCGCGCCAGCCGCTGACGGAGCGCCACGCTCATTTGCCGGCCGCCTTCGCCTTCAGCCCTGCGAGGCCCTGCTTGATGAAGTCGGTCATCGCGGCGATGGCGGCGGCGTCGTTCAGTTCCTCTGGCGGCTCGTTGGTGGTGTCGGCGCGGTAGAAGCGCGCGCTCCAGGTCACCTCGCTGCCGGCGCCCGTCGGCTTCACCTCGATGGTGGCGGTGTAGAAGCTGACTGGGATCGCCTCCACATTCTCCTTCAGCAGGCGGTAGGAGATGCGGCGCGCGCCGGGGTCCACCTCATCCAGCCCTTCGGTGACGTCACCTTTGGCGAGGGTCAGGGTGCGCTCGCCACCGGCGGCATCGCCACCGGTCACCGCGACCTTCTTCACCAGCGGGTGCCAGTCGCCGATGGAGCCGAAAGCGGACACCAGCTTCCACACCTGATCGGCCGGCGCCTCGATGACGATCGTCTCATCCGCCCGCTGCGGCGTGGGGCCGTGCGCGGCGGCGGGGAGCAGGCAGGAGAGGAGGCTCGCGAGCAGCAGGCCGGAAGCGATCAGCAGGCGTCGAAGCATGGTCTCGGTTTCCTTATCGGGCAGGAAGCCGCTCGGGCCGGCGGCCTGAGAAGGCGCCGATGCCGAACAGCAGGGAGAGGCAGACGAGAGCGAGGGCCGCCGGCACGGCGGAGGTGTCGACGCGGGTCTCGACCGGGCGCACGCGGGTGTCGGCCTCCACGGCGGCGAGAAAGCCGGAGGCCGGGGTGAGCGGCGCGAAGCCGAGCCCGACCTGCGCGGCGAGCGCGCGCAGATGCCCCTCGCGCATGGCGCTGAGATGCTCGGTGCCGCTCGCCGGCTCGCCGCCCCACGGGGCATTGCGCGGGTTCCAGCCGGCCCGCGAGGGCGCGTCCTCCGGCGGCGGCCCGAGGCGGTTCTCCTGCGGCACGTCCGTTTCGTCGTAGAAGCCGGTCTCGCGCCCGTCGGCGTCGAATTTCGGGATCGGCGCGGGATCGAGACCGCCCACGCCGACGAGGAGGCCCGCCACCTTGCCGGACTCGCCCTCGAAGGCGGGCAGGGCACCGCCGGCAAGCGGGGGCGCCTCATGGCCGTCGGTCATGAAGATCAGATCGGCGCCGAGGTCGGCCGCGAGAGCGAGCGCCGAATGCACGCCGCGCGCGACATAGCTGTCGCCCTCCCACGCCATGCGCCAGTCGAGCGCGGCGACGGCGCCGTCCATGGCAGCGAAGTTCTCGCACAGCTCCGCCGGCTCGAAGAGCAGGAAGCTGCGCCGCTCGGTGAAGATGCCGAGCCCGACCCGGGAGCCGCAGGGCAGGGCGGCGAGCAGGTCGCGCGCGCCTTGCCGGGCGGCGGCAAGCCGCGTCGCCGGGTGGCCCTCGACGGGCGCGTCGCGCACATTCATGCTGCCGGTGACGTCCACCACGAGCAGGATGTCGCGCGCCGGGCGGGTGACAGCGACACGCGGGGCGACGAGCGCCGCCAGCACCGCGAGCATTGCCGTGGTGAGCAGCCAGAAGCGCCAGTCGCGGGCGGGGATCAGCGGCCCGCCGGCATCCTCGGCAATCGCCTGCACCGCCGCCCGCCTCATGGCAGTCCCTGCGGAATGCCAGGCAGATCGGTCCAGAGCTTCTTCGCCGCCTCGGGCGGCATCTCCTCGCCCTCGATGTCGAGCTGGGGGAAATCGCGCACCAGCCGCATGGCGATGTCGAGATTGTACTTCGCGTCCCAGAAACCGGGGTCGAGCACCAACGCGCGGCGATAGCCTTCCTTGGCGAGCCGGACGAGCGGCACCGCCGGGTCGATCCGGTTCGAGCCGAGATGGTCGAGGGCGAGACGCAGCCGGGCATTCGCCATGTCGTAGAGCGCGGCGACGGCGATGCGCCGATCGGGCCCGGCGGCGAGGCGGTTGGCGAGCGGCTGCGCCTCGTCGAGCCGGTCGCGCGTCGACAGGAAATGCAACCGTGCAAAGGTGAGGGCAGGCGGGTCATCGGCACCGGTCGCGAGGTCGTGGCCAGCGGCCAGCGAGGCGATCAGCGCGTTGTCGTGGCGCGCGACGAGGAGGCGCGTTCCGAACCAGCCGGCTACGACAAGGCTTGCCGCGAGGATCGCTGCGGCGGCGAGAATGACAAGACGCTCTGTCCTCATGCCACCCTCCTGCGCGGCGCGTCGTCACGAACCGCGCGTGCCGATGCTGCCATTCCAGCGGTGCTCCCCGCCGGCGCGAGCCGGCGCTCGACGAGCTTGGCCGCCATCAGCAGCGCCAGCGCACCGCCCGCCACGGCGAATGCCGGCCGCGCGAAATCGCGGCGCGGGATGCGCTCGACATAGCGGATCGGCCGCGTCTCCTGCCGGTCGATCTCGGCGATGGCGTCCGCAACCGCCTGCGGGCTGGTCGCCTCGAAGGCGCGGTAGGGCACGCCGAGCGTCTGCAGGAACAGGTGCAGATGCCGCTCAGGGTTGGCCTGCGGCGTATCCTCCCCGGGTGGCGGCACCTCGAAGATTCCCTTGGCGCCGCGCGAGCGCAGGAACAGCCAGTAGAGATGCACCGGCGTGCGGGCGGCCGCGTCGCGAAGCGCGTCCTGCACCCGCCGGTCGACCAGTGCCGCCCCGTCCGAGACCAGCAGCACAGCGCGGGAGGTTTCGTCGATGTCGCCCGCGAAATAGGAGAAGGCCAGCGCAAGCCCGCGCCCGACATCGGTGAAGGCGAGGCCCGGCCGGTCGATGGCGCGGATCGCCGCCTCTACCACCGCGTGATGGTCGGTCAGCGGCAGCACCGGCATGGGCGAGGTCGAGAAGGCGGCCACCGCGATGCGGTCATGCGGCCGGCGGCCGACGAATTCCGTCAGCAGACGGCGGGCGGCGGCGGATTTCGATTCCTGGTCGCCGGTCGGGGCGCGGTCGGCGAAGCTGTTGTCCATGCTCGACGAGCGGTCCAGCAGCAGCACCAGATGCGCGCCGGTGCCCTCGCGCTCGATGCCCTGTTCGCGCCGGTGAAGACCGGCAAGGCCCAGCACCAAGGCCAGCACCGCGATGGCTCCCGTCACGCGCAGCGCTGCCGCGAGACCGCGCGAGAGCGGATCGGCCGGCACCAGTTCCAGCGCCGGCAGGCCGCGACGGCGGAAGATGCCCGCCACGAGCGGCAGCAGAGCGAGGGCGGCGAGCGCGAGCACGGCCGGGTGGTCGACGCCCCAGTCGTGCGTCAGCGCGTCGAGCAGGCCGGGCCCGTTCATGCGCTCCCCCGCTCCACCGCCCGCAGGCGCCGCGACAGGGCGACGAGTTCGGCCGGCGGCAATTCGCGGCGGGCGCCATCGAAATCGTCGCCGAAGAAGGCGCGACGCGACGCCTCGAACAGCCGGGCCACCTCCGCCTCCACGGCGCGGAAGGCGGGATGCGCGGTGAAGAAATCGGGCAGGTCCTCGGCGAACACGCCTTTGCCGGCGGTGGCATCGAAGGCCCGGTGCAGGACGCGCAGCGCGCCGCCATAGGCCGCCGGCGACCCCTCCAGCCCCGGCGGCATGGCCCGCGCCGCCCGCGCGAAGGGACGGCCGGCGCGCCGGCCGAAGGGCCCCCAGCCCATCTGCCAGGCGAGGGCAAGCAGAGCGGCGAGCGCGAGGCCGAGTGCGGCGATGAGCCGGCGAAAGGTCTCTCCTGTCGGGATCGGCATGGGCGGGATGTCCGGCCTCAGCGCCATGGCCGGGCCGGGTCCGGTGGCGACGATCTCGCGCAGCGGCGACATCAGGAACGACCAGCCGGGCACCTCCACCGCCACCCGCCGCCCGTCCGCCACCGCCGACAGCGACAGGCCCGGCAGCGCCATCCGGCGCGGCTCTAGCGGCGCGTAGAAGGTCTGGTAGACGAGATCGAGCGTGTAATGGCGGACACCCTCACGCTCACCCCTGTCGACCAGCCGAACGTCGCGCAGGTCGAGCCAGTAGTCGAGCGCGCGCGGCGTCGGCAGCGTGGCGGCATCCAGCGTGAATGGAGCGTCCAGAACAATGTCGGCGCTGAGCGACAGCGTGTCGCCGATGACGTAGCCGAAGGCGCGCGGCGCGTAGAGCTCGACGCTCCGTACCTGGGCGCCGGCCGGAAGAGGCACCAGCAGGAGCGCAACGGCGAGAAGGCCGGCGAACGCCCGGAGACTCATTCACCCCTCCATCAGCCGTTCGGTCAGCGCGTCGGTATCGAGCGCGTCGGCGAGCGGAACCGGGCGCAGCCCGCGCCGCGCGAAGAGGTCGGCGAGCGCCGCGCGCCGGGCGCGGGCGGCGGCAATCCAGCGGGCGCGGAAACCGGGCCGCAGGAAGACGAGGCGGGCGCGGCCGGTTTCGAGGTCGCCAAGCTCGATCAGCCCCCAGCGCGGCAGACGCTCTTCCACCGCGCCGTCGCTGAGCACGACCGGCACCACGTCGTGCCGCCACAGCGCGTCGAGCAGGCGCTCGGTCGTCTCAAGCGGCATCAGGAAATCGGAGACGAGGAAAACGAGCGAACGGCGTCCCGGCAGGCGCGCGGCGGCCTCCATCAGGCCATCGGCACCCGTGCCGCCGGGGCGGGCGGCCAGCAGGCGCTCGCGCACTTCCTCCTCCAGCCCGCGCCGGCGGGCGAGGGGGAGCGTCACCTCCTCGCGTAGCCGCGCGTCGGCGCCGTACAGGGCGAAGCTGTCGCCCGCCCGCACCGCCGACAGCGCCAGCAGCGCGCACAGATCCGCCACCCGCCCCGCCACGGCGCCGCCGAAGCGCATGGAGCCAGACAGGTCGACCAGAACCGCCACCGGCACCGTCCGGCGTGGCGCGAACTGGCGCACATGGAGCTCGCCGAAGGGATCGCGCAGCGAGATACGCAGATCGATCCGGCGGGGGTCCGGTTGGCGCAGCAGCGGCACATGACGGCGGAACTGGCCTTCCGCCCCCTCGCCATGGCCGGGATGCGCGCCGGGAACGATGCCCTCCGGCCGCCAGCGCAGCCGGTAGGGGATCGGCTGACGGTCCGGAGGCGGGGGACCGGCGGGCTCCGTCATGGCGCCGGCACCTTTTCGAACACGCCGGCCATGAGGGCGCCGACGATGCGCTCGCGGCGCAACTCGTAGACCGGGTCGATGAAGATGCGGTGCGCCATCACCTCGGGAAACACGGCGCGCAGATCCTCCGGCACCACCATGTCGCGCCCTTCGAGGAAGGCGCGCACGCGGGCGGCGCGAACGAGATAGCTGACACCGCGCGGGCTGGCACCGCCCTGCACCAGCCGGCCGGTGTCGACGCCCTCTATGTCGATGCCGAGCGAGGCGGGCGCGCGCAGGCCCGCCCACAGCGCGAGCGTATAGTCCTCAAGCGCCGGGCTGGTGCGCACGCCGATCTGGATCGCCCGCGCCACCATGCCGAGCGCCTGCGGATCGAGCACGCCGGGCTCGACCTCCATCAGCAGCGCGTCGACGTCGTGGAAGCGCGGATCGAAGACAAGCGCGCGGCGCGCCTCACTTTCCGCCGGCATGGCGACCTGCACCTCCATGAGGAAGCGGTCGCGCGCGGCGGCAGGCAGCTCGAAGGTCTCCTCGCGCTCGACCCGGTTGCGGTCGGCGAAGACCTGCACATGGGGGAAATGGTACTCGCGGTTGAAGGCGGAGACCGAGCGCTCCGCCATCAGGCGCAGCAGCAGCGAGTGCACCTGCGGGCGGGCGCGGTTGATCTCGTTGAAGAAGAAGATGGCGAGTTCCTCGCCCTGCCGCAGCAGCGGGCCGGGGTCGATGCGCGGGCGCCCGTCCTCGCCCAGATGCGCGTGATAGATCAGATCGGCCGGCATCAGGTCGATGGTGCCCTCGATGCGCTCGAAGGCGCCACCGATGGCGCGGGCCATGGCCCGCAGCAGCGTCGTCTTGCCGACGCCCACATCGCCTTCCAGCAGCACATGGCCGCGCGCGAAGGTGGCGATGGTCAGCAGCCGGATGACGCGCTCCTGCCCCAGTACCACCTTGCCGATCTCGCGCTCGAAGCGCAGGGCCTGGGCTCGCCAGTCGGAGAGGGCGAGATCGGTGTCGCGCGCGAGATGCATGCGGTGTCCCTTGCCTGATGTGCGCTTAGCCGGGCGGCCGTTGCGGCCGATGCCCGGAAAGGGCGCGGCCCGCGCCCGGAGGGAGCACCTCCGGGGCGCCGGCCGCGCCAGTTGCCCACAAACCGGACGGCTAGCCCGGAGGATCGCGGGGCGGACAGGAGAATGTCGTCCGCCCGCAAGTGGGTTCGTGAAAGGGGTGGGTTCCGGATGCCCGGCCTTCCCCGCGCCCGCCCGCAGGGGGCCGCGCGCGGGGGCCGGCGGAACCGTCAGTTGGCGGCGGGGATCTTGCTCACGTCGTAGACGAACGTGCCGGTCTTCTTGAAGTTGGCGACGCGCTGGGCGTTGCGCGCCTCCATGGCCTTGATCGACTCCGACTGCTTGTTGATCTCCTTGGGGTCGTGCTTGGGGTCGTATTTGGAGCCGGCGACCTTGTCGGGATAGCCGGGCTTGGGCTCCCAGCAATTGCCGGGGGCCTTGCAGTTGGTGCCGTCATAGGCGCTGGCGCCACCGATCATGGCGAGGCCGAGAGCCCCCGCGCCGGCGAGAGCGAGAGCGGTCTTCAGGCTGCGGTCGATCATGCTCATCTTGCGTCTCCTCGTCGTTTCCACCCGTCTTCGGCCGGTGCGGTTCAGCCCGCCGGCCCGCCGCAAGCCTCGGGCAGCTCTTCGGCTGGCTCGATGTGCTTGGCGTTCGCATCGAAGGGCGTGAAGGCGGCGCGCTGGCTGTCGTTCAGCCACACCGCTCCCTTCGGATCGTCCTTGTAGAGATGGCGGACCCAGGACATGACGAGCAGCATCTCGTTCATGTTGAGTGCGCCGTACATCGGACCCATCTGGCCGTTGGCACCGCCGAAGATGGTCTCGAACAGGCCCTGGTCGGTCTCGTTCTTCGGATAGGTCCAGTAGGAATCGTTGAGGCCCGGGCCGATCTTCCCCTCGGCGTAGTGCCCGTGGCAGCCCGAGCACATCGAAAGGAACAGCTCGTGCGCCTTGGGCAGGCAGACCGGATCTTCGTTGTAGATGTTCCGGCCGGTCTCGAGGAACGTCTTCACCGCCTTGGTGTCGCGCCCTTCCTCCGGCGCTTCCGCGAGGTCGAGCGGCTGGCCGGTGACGGTGTTGGTCAGCATGATGGCCGCACGGGCACCGAGCCCTGCAGCGCCGGCCCCGAGGACGCCGGCCAGCAGCAGGGCGGCGGCTTTCCTGGTGAGAATCGTCTTCGTCATCGAACCCTGTTCACATCGCGAGGTCGGGAGCGGTGCCGGCGGCAGGGGCGCGCCGGCGGTCCGCGTCGGGGATCGGCAGCCGGCTCATGTGTTGGGGTCGAGCAGCGGAATGCCTTCCTGCGTCAGGATCTGCTCGATCTGCACCTTCGCCTTGTCGAGCGCGGCGTTGATCTCGTCGCGCAGCGCCGGGTCGTTCTTGCGTACGCCGACGGCTTGGTCGTAGTGCATGGGGATCGGCTGGTCGTTCGGCCGGTCGATGTCCTTGCTGATCACCGTCATGCGCAGCGGCGTCGAGGAGGACTTCACGTAGCGCGCGACTTCGGGCGCGAAGGCGATGCCGACATCGGCCTCGCCATTCGCCACCTCGGTGACGATACGGTCGCCGGGCACCTGCACCCACTGGTTGCGGCGCGACTTGAAATTGACCAGAGAGTACATGTAGGCGGCATTGTCCTCGAAGCGGCCGATGCGCTTGAGCATGGTCTCGGCCGGCGAGTAGAAGCGCACCGCGAAGCGGGTCTGGTCCTTGACCGACTGGTCCTCCCAGTCGCCGGTGGTGATGTTGCGGTCGGCCTTGGTCACCAGCACGTAGCCCGTGCGGTAATAGGGCTTGGAGGTGAGCAGGCGGTCGTCGCCGACATCCACGCCCATCACGACGTCGCAGTTGTTCTTGTCGAGCTGGTCGCGCACCAGATAGATACCCGGCTGGTCGGTACGCACGAAGACCGGCTTGCGGCCCATGGCCTGCGCCAGCACCGTGGCGATGCGGTCCTCGAAGCCGGTGGAATCGGCGGCCGAGAAAGGCGCCTCGACATTGGAAGCGCAGATGCGCAGCGCGTTCGGGTTGCGACCACCGGCCTTGTCGGCCTCGACCGTCGCGGCATGGGCGAGGGAGCCGAGGCCGAGCACGAGCGCGGACAGCGCGAGGCCGGCGAAAAGGCCGGAGCGGCGTGCCGCGGACCGGCTCGTGTAATGCGCCTTCGGCGACTGGACGTTCGGCGACTGGACGTTCGGCGACTGGACGTTCGACATGGGATCCTCCTGGACCGGAAGACACCGGACCGCGTGGGGCCGGGCGGGAGATGAGGTCGGGGAAGCGGCGGCGCCGCGGCGCCGTCGTCGTCGATTTCGGTGACGGGACCGCCCGCCGCGTCAGGAGGGGCGCGGCGGGCGGCTGTCAGCCGGGCGGTGGTCAGCCGCCGCCCTGGATCACGTTGGTCGAGTACTCGCCAACGTTCGGGTCGCTGTAGGGGCCGTCGCCATTGAGCGAGAACACCATCACGCCGCCACCCATCTGGGTGTAGTGCTGGAGCTGCTTGAAGGCACCCACCGAGCCGAGGCCGGCGGTCGGGTCGTTGAGATCGAACACCAGGCCGACACCCGGCCAGCCACCGACGCCGTAATAGATGGCGACGTACTGCTTGCCGTTATGGGTGTAGGTCATCGGGTGGCCGATGACGCCGGAGGGAAGCTTGAACTTCCACAGCAGCTCGCCGGTGTCGCTGTCGCGCGCCTTGATGAAGCCGTCCAGCGTCCCGTAGAACATCACGCCGCCGGCGGTGGCGAGCGTGCCGCCCCAGGCCGCGAAGCGCTCCATCACCTGCCACTTGAACTTGTTGTTGATGGCGTCATAGGCCTTCACCTGACCGAGACCCTCATAGGTCTGGCGGTCGCCCTTCGGGCCCGGATACATCCACAGGGTCGCGCCGACGAAGAACTGGCCGGCACGGTAGGGAAGCATGAAGGGCTCCCAGTCCATGCAGATGTGGTTGATGCCCATGAAGAAGGACTTGCGCTGCGGGTCGTAGCTGTCGTGGCCCTGGTTGTGGTAGCCCATGGCCGACGGGCAGATGTCACGGCCCTTATGGTCCATGCGGGTCCCGTATTCCGGGTCACGCTGGGGCAGGCCGGACTTCAGGTCGACCTTTTTCACCCAGTTGACCGTGTCGTCGATCTTGTCGGCCGAGACGAGGTCGCCGTTCTCGCGATCGAGCGTGTAGACGATGCCGTTACGGTCGGGATGGGTCAGAAGCTTGCGCATCTTCCCTTCCTTGTCCTGCTGCTCGGAGAGCATCATGACGTTGACGCCGGCATAGTCCCATTCGTCATGCGGGGTCTTCTGGTAGCCGAACTTGGCGTTACCCGTGTCGATGTCGCGGCCCCAGATGGTCATGGTCCACTTGTTGTCGCCCGGGCGCATCGTCTCGTTCCACGGCGCCGGGTTGCCCGAGCCGTAGTAGAACAGGTTGGTGCCGGGGTCGAAGGCGTACCAGCCCCAGTTGGTGCCGCCGCCGATCTTCCAGGCTTCGCCTTCCCACGTCGCCTTGCCGAGACCCTTCTGGCCATATTGCGGGTTGGCGCTGTTGAAGTCGTCGGCGAGGCGCACTTCCTCGTCCGGGCCGGTGGCATAGGCGCGCCACTTCTGCTCGCCGGAGGAGATGTCATAGGCGGTGACGTAGCCGCGCACGCCCAGCTCGGCACCCGAGGAGCCGATCAGCACCGTGTCCTTGACCACGTAGGGAGCGATGGTGAGCGTCGAGCCGACCTTGATGTCGGAGTTCTCAAGCTTCCAGTATTCCTCGCCGCTCTTGGCGTTGAGGGCGACGACGTGGCCGTCGAGCTGGGTCTTGATGATCAGCGGGCCGACCGTGCCGTTGCCGGGCCAGTAGGCGAGGCCGCGGTTCACCACGTCGCAGCAGGCCACCGCGCGGGCGGTCGGGTTCTGCTTCGGCTTGTGCTGCCACAGGATCTTGCCGGGATCGTCCAGCCCGACCGCGAAGGTCGTGTTGGGATACGGCGAGTGGATGTACATCACGCCGTCGACGACGAGGGGCGTGCCCTCGTGGCCGCTGAGAACGCCCGTGGAGAAGGACCAGGCCGGACGCAGCTGCTTGACGTTCTGCTTCGTGATCTGGTCGGCTTCGCTGTAGTTGTTGGCGCTGTAGTTCTTGCCGGTCATCGGCCAGTTGTCGGTGCTCTTCGACAGCTCGACGAGCTTGTCGTTGGCAAGCGCCGGCGCGGTGGCGCCGAGGCCTGCCAGGGTCGCCACGGCGGCGGCGACGGTGAGCGCAGACACCGAAGTGTGCAGTCGGCTCATTGGACGTTCCTCGCGTTTCCTAATCCCAGGACGTTCCACGTCGTCCCCCGGCGTCACACCGCAGGAGGCGCGGACTTCTTCGTTCTTCCCGTGACCCTTCACCGGGGAATGGCGTCGCCGATGGCTTTATTTGGGTTCGCCGAGAAGATTTCTTATGTTTCTTTAAGACTGTAGTTATTTGCGCGAATATTGTTCGCTTCACATACAGGATATGTCTGTAGGCAAGATGGAAATTATGGTCGGGAACTTTTCCCCGTCGGACGAGAGAAGTCGCGGACGGCGCCCGGAAACCTTGTCATGCGAGACTAAAACTGGTTTCCTGTCAGCGTGTTGATGGGCGTCGCGCGCCTGTTCGACCCGCGCCGGGTGCGGGGCGGCCAGCGTCATGCTCCCGCTTCGACACATGGAAGCGCCGACGCGGCGCAAGCATTATAAGAAGCTCATAAGTATAGATGACGATCGCCTGGCATCCTCTCTCACGCGCACTGATCGGCGCCGCCGTCGCGGCCGCCGCGCTGGCGGGCTGTTCCGAGGAACGGAGCGATGGGCGAGCGCAGGAGCCGCGCGAGCGTGTCGCGGCGCCCGTCACGGACGACCTCGCCCGGCGCAAATGGCTGAGCCCGACTGACGACAGCCCGCCGGACCTGTGGCTGGCGAGCCGGGAGGCCGGGCGCGACATCGGCGCGAAGGACCCCGCCGTCGCGGGCTGGCATGACGCGCTGGCCGACGCCGGCGCACGTTTCGGCGAGACGGACCGCATGATCGCCAACCGCGCGGTGCAGCTCGAAACCATGCTGCGGGAGATCCGCATCGAGGAAGGCGCGAAGCAGATCCTTGCGGACTTCGCCAAGCTGGCCCCGAAGGGCGCGCGGGCGGGCTTCAGCGACCTGTGCCAGCACTATTACAATCTGCGCGCCCAGGGCGTCGGCCGCGCCGAGGCGCTCGAAAGGCTGCGCGAGCGGGCGGGCACGCCGGCCTCCGCCGGGAGCGGGGAGGGATCGCCATGAGCGCCTTCGTGCCCAATCTGCCGGCCTCCCCGCCGGCCGGCTTCAGCTTCTGGCACCGGCGCTCGCTGCGCTGGCAGATGATGGCGGCGGTGATCGCCATCAATCTGTGCGCGGCGCTGGTCGCGCTGATGGTGATCATCGCCAATGCCCGCCGCGCCACCGAGGTCGAGATGAACGCCTCGCTGGTGGTCGCCGAGCGTTTCGTCGAGGAGACCGTCGAGCGCCTCGCCGGCACGCAGGACGCGGCAACCTCGCTCAAGCAGCTTCCGCTTCATGTCAGCGGCCTGCGCCACGTGCGCATCCGCATCGAGGACGCGCAGGGCAATGCGGTCGACCTCGCCCCCTCCGGCGACAGCGATGAGAACGAGCACGAGGGCGAGGTTCCCGGCTGGTTTGCGGCTTTGATCGCCGTCGAGGGCACCGAGCGCGACATTCCGGTGATCGAGAATGGCCAGGCCATCGGCCATGTCCGGCTGATGGGCGAGGCTTCCGACGAGATCGCCGAGGTGTGGAACGACACCTCCGACCTCGCCTTGCTGGCGCTCGCGGTCAACATCGCGGTGCTGGGCGCGCTCTATGTGGTGCTCGGGCGGCTGCTGATGCCGCTGCGCACGCTCTCCTCCGGCCTGTCCGAGCTGGAGGCCGGCCGCTTCGAGCATCGCCTGCCGCTGCCGAAGGTGCGCGAACTGGCGATGATCGCCGACCGCTTCAATGCGCTCGGCGCGGCGCTGGCCGGCGCCCGCGAGGACAATGCGCGGCTGAATGAGGACATCATCCACATTCAGGACGAGGAGCGCCGGCAGATCGCGGCCGACCTGCATGACGAGCTCGGCCCCTGCCTGTTCGGCCTGCGCGCCAACCTCGAATCGATCGAGCGGCTGGCCGCCCGCGCGGAGCCGGAGCTCGGCCGGCGCGTCAGCGAGCGGGCCGGCACCATGGCCGACATTCTCGACCGCGTGCAGGACCTCAACCGGCGCCTGCTGCGCAAGATTCGCCCGATGGCGCTCGGCCATGTGCCGCTGGCGGCGCTGATCGCCGACCTGCTGGCGGAATTCGAGCGCCATTCGCCGGGGCGCAGCTTCACCCTTTCGGCCGACGGTCTCGCCGAACGCTTTGGCGACAGCGTGGACATCACCGTCTATCGCTGCATCCAGGAAGCGGTGACCAACGCGCTGCGCCATGGCGGGGCGCGAAGGATCGCCGTCGCCCTGCATGCCGATATGGAGGCGGGCCGGCTCCATCTGGTTGTCGAGGATGACGGGCTCGGCGTTCCGGCCGGCGCGCCGCGTGGCTACGGGCTGCTCGGCATCGAGGAACGCGTCGGCGCGCTCGGCGGAAGCTGGCGCCTGATGCCGGCCGCGCCGAGCGGCACACGCGTGGAAATGAGCGTGCCGCTGCGGGGGGAGGGCGGCGTGCGGACAGGAAATCGGGTGATCGAAAGGACCACGACGACATGACCAGCGTGCTCGTCATAGACGACCACCCCATCGTGCTGCAGGGCTGCCGGCGCCTGCTGGAAGACGCTGGGGTCGAGCGCGTGCTGGAAGCCAGCACCGTGCTGGCCGGCTACCGCACGTTCCGCCGCGAGAAGCCGGATGTGGTGATCGTCGATCTCGCGCTGCAGGGCAACGGGCTCAGCGGGCTGGTGCTGGTGCGCCGGCTGCGCATGCACGACGCGCGCACGCCGATCCTCGTCTTCTCCATGCACGGCGACCCGGTGATCGCCAGCCGCGCGCTGGAGGCCGGCGCCAACGGCTATGTGCTGAAGGACACCTCGTCCGGCGCGCTGCTGGAAGCCTTCGAGAAGGTGCGGCGCGGCCAGCCCTATATGAGCCACGACCTCGCCATGCAGGTCGCGATGCTCGGCACCCGCAAGAGCGCGACCCTCGCCGACATCACGCCGCGCGAATTGCAGACGCTCTCGCTTCTCGCCGAGGGCAAGGACTACACGCTGATCGCCCATGAGCTGGGCATCAGCTACAAGACGGTCGCCAACACCTGCTCGGCGCTGAAGGCCAAGCTCGGCGCCAACAGCCTGCCGGAGCTGGTGCGGCGCTCCATCCAGTTCCTCTCCTCCTCCCCCGCCACCAGTCCCGGACGCGCGCGGATGCTCTGAGGGGCAAGGGGCGGCAAGGGCGGCGCGGCGGCGCGGATAAGTCCCGCCGGCAACTTGACAGATCAGGGCCGAAAGAGCGTTTTGGAAGCGCCACATGGTGCCCGGGCGGGCGACTGTCCGGGTGAAACGGGAACGGGGAAGGGCGCGGCCGTCGAGGTCCGCACCCGAAGCCCCGACCGCCCCCGCGACTGTGAGCGGCGAGCGGCCTTCCAAAACGCCACTGGTTTCGGCCCGAAAGGGACGTGCCGGGAAGGCGGAAGGCTTGCCGTGACCCGCGAGTCAGGAGACCGGCCATGGGCACTGGTCCAACCGCACGCCGTCGGGTGAGACGGCACAGGAGAACATCATGCATATCGAGCCCGGCCTCGTGGCCGAAGGAAAGATCTGGCTGAGCTACGTCACCGCCGCCGGGGCCGGCGGCTACGCGCTCAAGCTCGCGGCAGGCGCGGTGCGCGAGCGCGGCATCGCCTCGCTCGTCGTCCGCAGCCTGGCGACGACCGCACTGGTCTTCGCCTTCTTCGAGGTGCTGCCGCATCATCCGGTCGGCGTGTCCGAGGTCCACCTCATTCTCGGCTCGACGCTGTTCCTCATCTTCGGCGTCGCCCCGGCCGCCATCGGCCTCGCCGCCGGGCTCGCGCTGCAGGGGATTTTCTTCGCGCCCTTCGACCTGCCGCAATACGGCATGAACGTCACCACCCTGCTGGTGCCGCTGTTCGCGCTCACCACGCTGGCCGGGCGGATCATCGCGCCGAACACCCCCTATGTGGAGCTGAAGTACCGGCAGGCGCTGGCGCTCTCGACCGCCTATCAGGCCGGCATCGTCGCCTGGGTGGCGTTCTGGGCCTTTTACGGCCACGGCTTCACCGTGGAGAACGCCGCCTCGATCTTCTCCTTCGGCGCGGCCTACATGCTGGTGATCCTCGTCGAACCGCTGGTCGATCTCGCCGTGCTCGGCGCCGCCAAGGCGCTGCGCGGGCTGAAGGGCAGCCCGCTGCTGGAGCGCCGTCTCTACAACGCCGCCTGACCTGCTCCGCGAGCGTCGGCGAGCCCCACGCTCCGCCGGCGCCCGCACACCATTTCCGGGCGATTTCGCGGCGTTTTGCCGCCCGCCACTGCGGCCCCGTACCCGATTGCCTATTCCCCTTCGTCACTTACGCTTCGTTCACCATGCCGAGAGATGCGCCGCATTTTCGCCTCACTCGGACAGCCTCTTGAGCGACATATCGTGGGATCGGCGTTATCTTTGCGACGATCTGGGGTGAGGTGCGCCGGTTCCGATTCGTGTCGTCGCGACACGGCAAGGGGCTGGGTGCTCGAAACGGTTCGGGGTTGATGGGGACGAAACCAGCTCTTGCGCGTGCCGCCGATACGGGCGTGGCGGGTTCGACCGCCCTGCGGATCGGCCGCGTCGTCGCACTGTGCGGCATCGGCCTTCTGGTCGCCAATTGCACCGGCGGCTCGAAGCTCTCCAGCAAGATCGACCCCCGCTACGGCGTCGCGGCCAGCCCGCGTGTCGTGGAGCCCGGCCAGCCGGTTCCCAAGGGCGGCGGCGCCTATCGCGTCGGCAAGCCCTATGTGGTCGCCGGCAAGACCTACGTCCCCACCGAGCCGAAGAGCTATCGCGCTGAGGGCCTCGCCTCCTGGTACGGCGACGATTTCCACGGCCGGCTCACCGCCAATGGCGAAGTCTTCGACATGCACTCGATCGCCGCGGCGCATCCCACGCTGCCGATGCCGTCCTATGTGCGCGTCACCAACACCGACAATGGCCGCTCCATGGTGGTGCGCGTCAATGATCGCGGCCCGTATCACGGCAACCGCGTGATCGACGTCTCCCAGCGCGCCGCCGACCTGCTCGGTTTCAAGAATCGCGGCACCGCCCGCGTGCGCGTCGAATATGTCGGCCGCGCCCCGCTGGAGGGCTCCGACGACATCCAGCTCGCCTCGACGCTGCGCCAGAACGGCAAGCCCGCCGAGATGCCGACCGTCATGGTCGCCTCCGCCGGCCCGGTGCGCGGCACCATGGCCGCCGTGCCGCTGCCGCCGAGCCGCCCCTACGATCTCGGCGACGAGCCGGGCGAGACGGTGGCACAGGCGCCCGAAATGGCTGCCCCGGTCGTCGCTCCTGTCCGCGTCGCCAGCAAGCCGCGCGCCAATACCGTGGCCGCCGCTCCGGCGCCCCGCGCCCAGGTCGCTTCCGCGCCGTTGCCCGCCCCGGTCGCGCGCACCGCGCCGGCCAAACCGGTCCAGGTCGCCAGCCTTCAGGGTACCGCCCGCGCGCCCGCCCCGGCGCCGGCCGCCGCACCCACCGGCTGGATGGTCGGTGCGCAGCCGGTCATGGGCTATGCCCCGACCGGCGCTGAAGGCGCTGACGCGGGTCGCGGCCTCTACTGAGCACCCGGCCGTTCCCGCCATGGCGGAAAGGAACGCCCGCCGTCCTCTCCGCGACGACGGGCGCATTGCCGCCACCGGCAACGGCTGCTAACTCTGCCCTCGGACGGGGGAGGGGTTGTCGAGCATGTTGCGCATCATTCGCCCGTACCTGAACGCTTTCGCCGTTCGCCGCGCGTACGCGCCGCTGCTGGCCGCGACCTTCGTGCTACTCGCTGCTGGTCCGCTCGCCGCGCAGACCCAGCCCGACATCGCGGCGCCGCAGGCGATCCTGATGGATTTCGAGAGCGGCTCGGTGCTGTTCGAGCGTGCCGCCGACACGTCCAGCCCGCCCGCCAGCATCGCCAAGCTGATGACCATGGCCGTGGTGTTCCGCGAGATTTCGGAAGGACGGCTGTCGCAGGACCAGGAATTCAAGGTCAGCGAATATGCCTGGCGGCGCGGTGGCGCGCCCTCCGGCGGCGCTACCATGTTCGCGGCCGTCAACAGCCAGATCAAGGTGTCGGACCTGTTGCGCGGCGCCATCGTGCCCTCGGGCAACGACGCCGCCATCGTGCTGGCGGAAGGCATTTCCGGCAACGAGCTCGCCTTCACCGTTAAGATGAACGCCGAAGCCAAGCGCCTTGGGCTGAGCGGCTCGACCTTCGTCAATGCGAGCGGCCTCGCCGATCCCGACCAGAAGACCACTCCGCGCGACATGGCGAAGACCGCCATGCATATCATCGCCGACTATCCCGAGCTCTACCGCATCTACAGCGAACCGGACTTCCTCTGGAACAAGATCCGCCAGAGCAATCGCAACCCGCTGCTCGGCATGAGCCTCGGCGCGGACGGATTCGTCACCGGCTACCAGAAGGAAGGCGGCTTCAACCTCGTCGGCTCGGCGATCCAGAACGGCCAGCGGCTGATCGTCGTCATCATGGGCTCGAAGAGCGAGAAGGAGAGGGCGGAGGATGCGCGCAAGCTGCTCGAATGGGGCTTCCGCTCCTTCGAATCGAAGCTGCTGTTCGAGCCCGGCCAGATCGTCGGCGAGGCGACGCTCTATGGTGGCGAACGCGGCGGCGCGCCGCTGACCAGCACGACGCCCGTGCGCGTGCTGATCGCCCGCAACGGCGACGACAAGCTGGTCGCCCGCATCCGCTTCGAGGGGCCGATCCGCGCGCCGGTGGAGAAAGGCGCCGAAATCGCCCGGCTGTTCGTCTATCGCGGCGAGCAGATCGCGCTCGACGTGCCGCTGGTGGCGGCCGAGAGCGTGCCGGAAGGACCCCTCTGGCGCCGCGCCATGGATGGCGCCTACGAGCTTGTGGTGAGCCTGCTGCGCCAGGGCTACGCCAAGCTGACGGGCTGAGCATGAGCGCGAGGTCCAGGGGCCGCATCGCGCAGGTTCACCCGCCCGTCGGGCCGGAACCGCACGCGCCGGCGCCTGGACGTTTCATAACCTTCGAGGGCGGGGAGGGCGCGGGCAAGTCGACGCAGGTGCGCCGCCTGCGCGACCGCCTCGCCGGCATGGGTCTCGACGCCCTGATGACGCGCGAGCCGGGCGGCTCGACGGGGGCGGAGATCGTGCGCCACCTCATCCTGTCGGGCGCCGCCAAGCCGCTCGGCCCCCTCGCCGAGGCCGCGCTGTTCGCGGCCGCCCGCGCCGACCATCTCGACGCCACCATCCGCCCGGCGCTGTCGCGCGGCGCCTGGGTGGTGTGCGACCGCTTCGCCGATTCGACGCGGGTCTATCAGGGCGTGCTCGGCGACCTCGACCTGCGCCTGATCGAGGCGCTGGAGGCCGTCACCGTCGGCGACACCCGGCCCGACCTGACCCTCGTGCTCGACCTGCCGGCGGAGGAGGGGCTGACCCGCGCTGCCGCGCGCTCCGGCGCCGGCGCCGACCGCTTCGAGAGGGAAGGGCTGAGCTTTCACCGCCGCCTGCGTGACGCCTTCCGCGAACTGGCGGAACGCGAGCCGGAACGCTGCGTGCTGATCGACGCCCGCGCCGACGCCGACACCGTGGCGGAAGCCGTGTGGAACGCCGTCGAGGCGCGGCTGCGTCCGGGCCGTACCGACGGGGCCGCCTCATGAGCGAGGCAGCCCCCGAGGGTGACCGCTTCGGCAGTGCGCCCGCCCCGCGCGAGAACCGCCACCTCATCGGCCATGAGGAGGCGCAGGCCATGGTGCGCACGGCGTGGGACGCCGGCCGCCTTCCGCACGCGCTGCTGCTCGGCGGCGCGGAGGGCATCGGCAAGGCGACGCTCGCCTATGCCATCGCCCGATTCGTGCTGTCCGGCGGTGCGACGCCCGGCCATTCCATCGTCGTCGACCCGGACCACCCTGCGGCCCGGCAGATCGCCGCGCTGTCGCATCCCGACCTTCTGGTGCTGCGCCGCACGCCGAACGACGCCGGAAAGCTGCCGGCGATGATCCCGGCCGAGACGGTGCGCCGCGTGCGCAGCTTCTTCGGCTCCACCGCCGCGCTCGGCGGCTGGCGCGTCTGCGTCGTCGACACGCTGGATGAGATGAACGCGCAGGGCGCCAATGCGCTGCTGAAGACGCTGGAGGAGCCGCCGGCCCGTTCGTTGTTCCTGCTGGTGAGCAACGCGCCCGGCCGGCTGCTGCCCACCATACGCTCGCGCTGCCGCAGCGTGCCGCTTCGCCCGCTCGGAACCGATCAGGTCGTCGAGGCGCTGGAGGGGTTCGCCGGCTCCATGCCCGACCTCGACCGGAGCCGGTTCGGCGAGGCGGCGGCGGCCTCCGGCGGCAGCGTGCGCGAGGCGCTGGCGCTGCTCGCCGGCGACGGGCTGGCCGTGCGCAACGCAACCACCGTGCTGCTCGACGCGCTGCCGCAGGTCGACGCCAGAGCCTTGCACGCGCTGGGAGAAAAGCTGCAGGGCGACCGGGGAGGGGCGTTCGAGAGCTTCGTCGGAACGGTCGAAGAATGGCTCAGCGACCACGCCACCGGGCGTCGCCAGTCGGCTGGTGTTCGCCTTGCGCGCCTGCCGGAGGTGTGGGACAAGGTTCGCCGCGCCGCGGTCGACGCCGATGTCTATAATCTCGATCGCAAGACCCTCGTTCTCAGGATCTTCGCGTCGCTCAACGAGGCCGTGCGCCCCTGACCGCGCGGGGGACCGGCCGTTCCGCAGGTAACGACCTTGAAACCCGCCTTCTACATCACGACGGCCATCGACTATCCCAACGGCTCGCCCCATATCGGCCACGCCTATGAGAAGATCGCCTCCGACGCCCTTGCGCGCTTCAAGAAGCTCGACGGCTACGATGTGTTCTTCCTCACCGGCACCGACGAGCACGGGCTGAAGATGGCGCAGACGGCGGAGAAGCAGGGGCTGGCGCCGATCGACTGGGCGACGAAGAACGCCACGCGCTTCAAGGAGATGGATGCGCTGCTCGGCGTCGACTACGACCGCTTCATCCGCACCACGGACGAGGACCACACCATCTCCTCGCAGGCCATCTGGCGCAAGATGGTGGAGAGCGGCGACATCTATCTCGGCGCCTATTCCGGCTGGTACTCGGTGCGCGACGAGGCCTATTACGCCGAGGACGAGACCACGGTGAACCCGGACGGTGTGCGCCTCGGCCCGCAGGGCACACCGGTCGAGTGGACCGAGGAGAAGAGCTATTTCTTCCGCCTCTCGGCCTACCAGCAGAAGCTGCTCGACTATTACGACGCCCACCCGGACTTCATCCGCCCGGAGGTGCGCCGCAACGAGGTGACGAGCTTCGTGCGCGGCGGGCTGCAGGACCTCTCGATCAGCCGCACCACCTTCACCTGGGGCATACCCGTGCCGGACGATCCGGCGCATGTGATGTATGTGTGGGTCGACGCGCTGACCAACTACATCACCGGCGTGGGCTATCCCGACACCGACAGCGCCTCGTTCAAGCGCTTCTGGCCGGCCGACCTGCATGTCATCGGCAAGGACATCATCCGCTTCCACGCGGTGTACTGGCCGGCCTTCCTGATCTCCGCCGGGCTGGAGCCGCCGAAGACCGTCTTCGCGCACGGCTTCATCCACAATCGCGGGGAGAAGATGTCGAAGTCGGTCGGCAACGTGATCGACCCGTTCGACCTTGCCAAGGCCTATGGCGTCGATGCGCTGCGCTATTTCCTGCTCCGCGAAATCCCGTTCGGGCAGGACGGCTCCTACAGCCACGAGGCCATCGTCGCGCGCACCAACGCGGACCTCGCCAACGACCTCGGCAACCTCGCCCAGCGTTCGCTCTCGATGATCGCCAAGAATCTCGGCGGCACGCTGCCGGCGCCCGGCCCGCTGTCGGACGACGATGCCGCCATCCTCGCGAGCGCCGACGCCATGAGCGCGAAGGTCCGCGAGGCGATGGAGGTGCAGCAGATTCATCAGGCGCTCGCAGCCATCTGGGCGGTGGTGGCCGACGCCAACCGCTATTTCGCCGGCGCGGCGCCGTGGGAGTTGCGCAAGACCGATCCCGAGCGCTTCGGCACTGTGCTGTGGACGACCGCCGAGGTGATCCGGCAGGTGGCGATCCTCGCCCAGCCCTTCATTCCGGTCAGCGCCGGCAAGCTGCTGGACCTGCTGGCGCTCGACGCCGGCGCGCGCGGCTTCGCCAGCCTCGGCGCCGCCGGCCGGCTTGCGGGCGGAACCGTACTGCCGGCGCCCGTGCCGGTGTTCCCGCGCTATGTCGAACCGGAGGCCTCGGCCCCGGCATGATCGTCGACAGCCACTGCCATCTCGACTTCCCGGACTTCGCCGCGGAGCTCGACCAGGTCGTCGCGCGGGCGCGTGCGGTCGGCGTCGGCCGCCTCGTGACCATCGGCACCCGCGTGCGCCGCGCGGGCGAGGTGAGGGCGATCGCCGAGCGTTTCGACGATGTGTTCTGCTCGGTCGGCACCCACCCGCACAATGCGGGCGAGGAGGCCGACGTGACGCTGGACGAGCTGCTGGCGGCAGCCGACCATCCCAAGGTGGTCGCCATCGGCGAGGCCGGGCTCGACTATCATTACGACACCGCCCCGCGCGAGGCGCAGCACGCCGGCTTCCGGCTGCACATCGAGGCGGCGCGGCGCACGGGCCTGCCGCTCGTCATCCATGCCCGCGAGGCCGACGACGACGTCGCCGCGATACTGGAGGAGGAGAGCGGGAAGGGCGCCTTCGCCTTCGTTTTGCACTGCTTCACCGCCGGGCCGGACCTCGCCCGCCGCGCGGTGGCGCTGGGCGGCTACGTGTCCTTCTCGGGCATACTGACCTTCAAGACCGGCGCGCCGCTGCGCGAGATCGCCCGCGACCTACCCGCCGACCGGCTGCTGGTGGAGACCGACGCGCCCTATCTCGCGCCCAATCCGTGGCGCGGCAAGCGCAACGAGCCTTCCTATGTGGTCGAGACCGCCCGTATACTGGCCGAGACGCGCGGCGTGTCGCCCGATGAGATCGCGGCGCTCACGACGGCCAATTTCTTCCGCCTGTTCTCCCGCGCTTCCTGAGGGCTCCGCGTTTCGCCATGGCGTTCACCTTCACCATCCTCGGCTGCGGCTCCTCCGGCGGGGTGCCGCGCGTCGGGCAGGGGTGGGGCGCCTGCGACCCGAACGAGCCGCGCAACCGGCGCCGGCGCTGCTCGCTGCTGGTGGAGCGTTTCGAGCCGGGCTTCGCCCAGCCGACGCGGGTGCTGATCGATACCTCGCCGGATTTGCGCGAGCAACTCATCGACGCTGGCGTCGACCGGCTTGACGGCGTGATCTACACCCATGAGCACGCCGACCACACGCACGGCATCGACGACCTGCGCCCGCTGACCATCATGCACCGCCGACGCATCGACGTGCATGTCGACGCCGAGACCTCGGCCATGCTGCACCAGCGTTTCGGCTACTGCTTCGAGACGCCGCCGGGCAGCGACTACCCGCCGATCCTCAACGAGCACCGCTTCCATGCCGGCGAGACCGTGCGGATCGACGGACCGGCCGGCCCGGTCGAGGCGCTGGCGTTCCGGCAGTATCACGGCAGCATCATCTCTTACGGCTTCCGCATCGGCGGGCTGGCCTATTCGAGCGACCTGCACGATTTGCCGGATGAAAGCCTGCCTTATCTCGAAGGTCTGGACCTGTGGATCGTCGACGCGCTGCGCATCACACCGCACCCGACCCATTTCTCGCTGAGCGAGGCGCTGGCCTGGATCGAGCGCATGAAGCCGCGCCGCGCCGTGCTGACCAACCTGCACACGGACCTCGACTACCGCACGCTGGAGCGCGAGCTACCGGCCGGCGTGACGGCGGCGTATGACGGCCTCAAAATCGTTCTCTAACAGTCGGTTCGGTGCATATCTTGATGTGTCTTGGCATCCTGGACAATATCGATGTTTTCCATAATATGTCTTCTGCGACTCGTTGAGGTGCGGATTTGAAGGCCTCCCGCGACATCTCTGTCCTGCTCGACATCATGGCCGCCCTGCGCACGCCGGGCACCGGCTGCCCGTGGGACCTTGAGCAGGACTTCGCGACAATCGCGCCCTACACCATCGAGGAAGCCTATGAGGTGGCCGACGCCATCGCGCGCGACGACCTCGACGACCTGCGCGACGAGCTGGGCGACCTGCTGCTTCAGGTCGTGTTTCACGCCCGCATGGCGCAGGAGCTTGCGCCCGAGCAAGGCGCCTTCGATTTCGGCGACGTCGTGCTCGCCGTCACCGCCAAGATGATCCGCCGCCACCCGCACGTGTTCGGCGACGCACGCGGGCGCGACGTGGCGGCGGTCAACGCCGCCTGGGACGCCATCAAGGCCGAGGAGAAGGCCGAGCGCCGCACCCGCCGCGGCCTGCCGCCCGAGCCGGAGCAGGGCCGCACGCTGGACGGCGTGCCGGTCGGCGCGCCCGCCCTCGCCCGCGCCGTCAAGCTGCAGAACAAGGCGGCCAAGGTTGGCTTCGACTGGCCGGACGTGCGCCCGGTGCTCGACAAGATCCGCGAGGAGATCGACGAGGTGGAGACCGAGATCGCCGCCGGCGACCGCGACGCCGCTGCCGGCGAGGTCGGCGACCTGCTCTTCGCCATGGCCAATCTGGCCCGCCATCTCGGCGTCGATCCGGAAGCCGCGCTGCGCGGCACCAACGAGAAATTCGTGCGCCGCTTCGCCTATATCGAGGACCGGCTGGCCGAGCAGGGCCGCGCGCCGGCGCAGGCGAGCCTCGACGAGATGGAAGAACTCTGGCAGGCGGCCAAGACGGCGGCGCCCATGGAGTAGGGCTGTGAGGTGCCCTGCCCCCCACATTCCGTCAGTTTACCATCCCGGCCGAAGCGCAGCGCCGAGCCGGGATCGCTCCCCATTCTCGACGCGATCGCGGATCGGCCGCTGGTCGCCCGAAACGACGACGAACGGAATCGCCCTAATTCTTGATCCGCCTCGCCCCGAACCGGCGCTCGATATGCTCGGCACGGTCGGGCGGCACCCGCACTGCCAGATGCAGCCGGCCCTCGCTGTCCTCGCGGCGCTCCATCACCTCGGTATGGCGGTAGAGCCAGCTCAGCCCCTCGCCATTCGTCGCGTCGAGATCGACCGCGAGGCTGACACGCTCCTGCGCGAGCCGCCGCGAGATGGCGGCCAGCAGCGTATCCATCCCCTCCCCGGTCAGCGCCGAGACCGGGATCGGCCGCGCATCGCCCTCACGGCGCGCCGCTGTGTTGAACAGGCGCGTCCGCCCGTCCTCGTCGAGCCGGTCGATCTTGTTCCACACTTCGATAAGCCGGTGGTCGTCAGTCGGGTCTATGTCGAGATCGGCGAGCACGCTTTCCACGTCGTGGGCCTGCGCCTCGGCATCCTCGTGCGACATGTCCCGTACATGCAGGATCAGGTCGGCCTCGATCACCTCTTCCAGTGTCGCGCGGAAGGCAGCGACAAGCTGCGTCGGCAGGTCGGAGATGAAGCCCACCGTGTCGGAGAGGATCACCCGCTCGCCGCTGGGAAGCTGCACGGCGCGCAGCGTGGGGTCTAGCGTGGCGAACAGAAGGTCCTGCGCCATCACCTCGGCGCGGGTCAGCCGGTTGAACAGCGTCGACTTGCCGGCATTGGTGTAGCCGACCAGCGCAACCACCGGATAAGGCACCTTCTTGCGGCTGGCGCGGTGCAGCGCGCGGGTGCGCTTCACCTGCTCCAGCTCGCGCTCGATCTTCACGATGCGCTCGCCGATCAGCCGCCGGTCGGCCTCGATCTGCGTCTCGCCGGGGCCGCCGAGAAAGCCGAAACCGCCGCGCTGGCGCTCCAGATGGGTCCAGGACCGCACCAGCCGGCTGCGCTGATAATTCAGGTGAGCGAGTTCAACCTGAAGCACACCTTCCTTGGTGCGCGCGCGCTGGCCGAAGATCTCCAGAATGAGAGCCGTTCGGTCTATAACTTTGGCTGAAAACGCTTTTTCGAGGTTGCGCTGCTGCACCGGGCTGAGCGGGGCATCGACGAAGACCAGCCCCGCCTCCTCCGCCTTCACGATGCCGGCGATCTCCTCGACCTTGCCGCTGCCGAGATAGGTGGCGGGCCGCACCTGGCTGAGGCCGACCAGCATCTGGCCGACGACCTTCAGATCGATGGCAAGCGCCAGCCCGACCGCCTCGTCGAGCCGTGCCTCGGGCGATCGGTGAACGCCCTCCTCGGCCGCACGGCGCGTCAGATGCGGCACGATCACCACGACGCGGGTGGCATCGCCGCGCGTGTCTCTCTCCGGCGGCAGGCCGGCGTCCCTGCCGGCCGGCGCGCGCCGGGAACCCTTGAGCTCCAAGCTCAGCCCTTCTCGCCGGTCTCGTCCGGTTCGAACAGTTGAACCGGATGGCCGGGCATGATGGTCGAAATGGCATGCTTGTAGACGAGCTGCGAATGGCCGTCCCGGCGCAGCAGCACGCAGAAATTATCGAACCAGGTGACAACTCCCTGGAGCTTCACGCCGTTGACCAGAAAGATGGTGAGCGGCGTCTTGTTCTTGCGGACGTGGTTGAGAAAGGTGTCCTGGAGGTTCTGCGAACGTTCCGCGGCCATGGTTTTTTTGATCCGTTTGTTTGTTGTTGCTCGTCGTCGGCGCGGTCGCCTTCATCTCTGCGCTCCGTCCGGGAGGCGGCTTCGTTGAAGACGTGCAACACAAGCATGTCACACCATGCCGGTCGCGCAAGATGCTTTCGCGGACTTGGCCCGGCTTGGCAAGCGCATTCTCGTCGGCCGGCCGCCGCGTGCGGGAGGCGGCGACCGGCGAACGGCACGCCTCAGCGGGCGATCTCGGCGCTCTTGTGGTAGTTCTCGCGCAAGGCGCGCGCCACCGGGCCGGGCGTGCCGTCGCCGATCGCTTGGCCGTCGATTCGTACCACGGGGGTGGCGAAATTGGTCGCCGAGGTCACGAAGGCCTCGCGCGCGGCCAGCGCCTCGGCGACGGTGAAGGCCCGCTCCTCGACCCGCAGCTGCAGCTTCTGCGCAACCTCCAGCATCACCGTGCGGGTGATGCCGCGCAGGATGCCGCTCTCCGCCGGGCGAGTGACGAGCCTGCCCTCCCCCGTCACGATCCACGCATTGGTCGAGCCGCCCTCGGTGACATGGCCGGAAGCGTCGACGAACCACGCCTCACGCGCGCCGGCCTGCTTCGCGGCTTCCTTGGCCAGCACGTTGGGCAGCAGGCCCGTAGTCTTGATGTCGACCCGTTCCCAGCGATTGTCCGGCACGGTGATGACGGCGATGCCCTGCGCCGCCACCGCCTCGCCCTTGGCCGGGTCGGCGGCGCGGGCGGTCACGACGATAGAGGGCGGCACTTCCGGCACCGGGAAATAATGGTCGCGCCGCGCCACGCCGCGCGTGATCTGCAAATAGACGAAGCCGTTGCGCACGCGGTTGCGCCGGATCGTTTCGCGCAGCACGAAGCCGAGCGCGGCAAGCGACATCGGCATGGCAATGTGGATGGCGTCGAGCGAGCGCACGAGACGCTCCATGTGGCGGCGCTCGTCGACCATATGGCCGCCCCGCACCTCGCAGACCTCATACACGCCGTCGGCGAACTGGTAGCCGCGATCCTCCACATGCACGACGGCGTCGGCATGCGGCACATAAAGTCCGTTCACATAGGCGATGCGCGACATGTCGGGTCCGTTCCTGCGGCGTCACCGCCGCCATAGCGCGAAATTGGCCAGACCCAGCATCACGAGGATCTCCAGCCGGCCGAGAATCATGGCCACCGCGAGTATAAGCTGGGCATAGGCCGGCAGCGTGCCCCAGTCCGGCCACGCCGCCGCCTCCGGCTGCCACGCGGCGGCATAGACCGGCCCGACATTACTCAGCGCCGCGACGATGGCGACGAAGGCGGCCTCGAAGCTCGGCATCGCCGGTGCGATGGCGACCGTCAGTCCGGCGATGGTCGAGCAGGCGACGCCGAACATGATCCAGATCGCCTTCATCATCTGCAGCGTCACGCTCTGCTGGCCGAGCCGGCGCGGGTGCACCGCGTGGGGGTGCACGAGCCGCTCCAGCTCCAGATAGCTCTGCAGCACCATCGTTCCCGCGCGATAGATCTTGATGCCGCCGGCGGTGGAGAAGCTGGCGCCGCCGATGAAGACGATAGCGATCACCGCCGTCAGCGGCAGGCTGGCGAAGGCGCCGCCATGCGGCTCGATGCCGGTGGTGGTGACAAGCGAGACGGCGGTGAACAGCCCGTCCTCCAGCGCCAGCGGCAGCGAGAGGGTGCTGTGCGGCGTGCGGAAGCCGATGGCCGCCGCGGCGATGCCGAGCACGAGGCTCAGCGCGACCAGCGCGAAGTTCTCATACTGGCCGAACGCCATGCGGAAGCGGCGGCCGAGCAGCATGCGGTGCCACAATATGCTGGTGCCGCCGACCAGCATGAAGACGATCAGCACCGCCTTGACGGCGAAATGGCCATAGGCGGCGATGCCGTCCGGGTCGGGCAGCAGCCCGCCGGTGGAGAGCGCCGCACCGGCCAGCCCGAGCGCGTCGAACATCCTGACGCCGAGCGCGAAGAGCAATGCCGTGCACACAAGCGTCGCGCCGAGATAGACCGGCAGCGCCAGCCGCAGCCCGTCGTCGAGCGCGGTCTGCTCGGTCACGCCGAGCAGGTTGGCGCGGGCGGAGCGATCCGGCAGGCCACCGATCCCGGCCGGGCCCAGCACGGCGATGAAGCCGACCAGTGTCAGCAGGCCACCGCCCCATTGCAACGTCAGCAGCCAGCCGAGCGTCGCGCGGGGCACCGTCTCCAGGTCATGGATCTGCACCGCGCCGGTCGTGGTGAAGGCGGAGACCGCCTCCAGCCAGGCATTCATCGGCCCGAGCGTGGTGGTGGCGGCGATCGGGAAGGCGGCGATGGTCGGCACGCCGAACCAGATGACGACAAGCAGCCCATAGGCGGCGCGGCGCTCCAGCCGCCCTCCCCGATTGCGCACCGCCAGATGCACGGCGCCCGCGCCGAACACCGTCATCAGCGCCGTGGCGAAAAAGACATCGGCGCCCGCCTCGTTGCGGAACAGCGCCACCAGCGAGGCGATCAGAAGGAAGAACGCCATCAGGCCGGCGGTGATCGCACTGTGGCGGGCGACCGCTATCATCTGTGCGCGCCCCTCAGAAGAATTCGAGGCTCACGCGGAAGAGCTGCTCGACCCGCTTCACCTTGTCGGCGAGCGCGAACATCACCACCCGGTCGCGGGCCTGGATCACGGTGTCGCCGCGCGGCAGCAGCACCCTGCCCGCCCGGATCACCGCGCCGATGCGCATGCCGTCGAAAAGGTCGAGCTGCTTCAGCGGCTTACCGACCAGCGGCGAGGTCTCCAGCGCTTCCGCCTCGATCACTTCGCCGGCGCCGTTCAGCAGCGAGTGCACGCCGCGTATACGGCCCTTGCGGACATATTGCAGGATCTTGGAAACGGTGATCTGGCGTGGGTTCACATAAGCGTCGATGCCCAGTCCCCGTGCGAAGGCGGGATAGGCGGGGTCGTTGAGCAGCGAGAGCATGCGCTTGGCGCCGAGCTCGCGCGACAGCAGGCAGGAGAGGATGTTCACCCGGTCGTCATTGGTGACGGCGATCACCGTGTCGGCATCGCCGACGGCCGCCTCCTCCAATATGCCACGGTCGAGCGCGCTGCCGCGCAGCACCACAGTGCGCGAGAGTTCCTGCGCGATCTCCTCGGCGCGGGCCGCATTGTCCTCGATCAGCTTCACCCGCGCCTTCGGGTTGCGCTGCTCCAGCTCGCGGGCGACATAAAGGCCGATATTGCCGCCGCCGCCGATGACGATGCGCTGCGCCGGCGGCTCGTCATGGCCGAAGATGGTCAGCGTGCGGCTCACCTGATCGTTATGGGCAACGAAATAGGCGAGGTCGCCGGCGATGAGCGAATCCGTCGAGCGCGGCACGAAGGTGCGACCCTTGCGGTTCACCGCGACGACTACGGCCTGAAGGTCGGGGAACAGGTCGGTGAGCTGGCGCAGCGGCGTATCGAGGACCGGGCAGTCCTCCTGGCAGCGCACGCCCACGACAACGACATTGCTGTCGGCGAAACTCACCGTGTCGACCGCGCCCGGCAGGGAGAGGCGGCGCAGCACCATCTCGCCGACTTCCAGCTCCGGCGAGATCACCACGTCGATCGGCAGGTGGTCGCGCGAGAACATGTCCCGCCAGTGGCCCTGGAGGTAGCTCTGCGCCCGCACGCGCGCGATCTTGGTCGGCACGTCGAACAGCGCATGGCCGACCTGGCAGGCCACCATGTTGACCTCGTCGTGCAGGGTGACGGCGATCAGCATGTCCGCCGCCTCCAGCCCCGCCCGGGCCAGCACGTCGGGATGCGAGCCGTGGCCGACGAAGCCGCGCACGTCCAGCGTGTCGGTCACGGCCTGGATGAGGCGCGGCGAAGTGTCGATGATGGAAACGTCGTTCTGCTCGGCGGCAAGCCGCTCGGCAATGCCGAAGCCCACCTGACCCGCCCCGCAAATCACGACCTTCATGACGACCCCGCTCGAACCCGCCCGGCACGGGGCCGCGCCGCCCCGCTTCTGTGATGCCGAGTCACTCTATAGCAGGTTCCCGGCGCGCCGCAGCGGCCCGGCCCGCCCGCGCCACACATCTTCCTGCGCGGGCGCTCAGCCGATGCCGAGCGCCTTCAGCTTGCGGTGCAGCGCCGAGCGTTCCATGCCGACGAACTCGGCGGTGCGCGAGATGTTGCCGCCGAAACGGCTGATCTGCGCCACCAGATATTCGCGCTCGAACACCTCGCGCGCGTCGCGCAGCGGCAGGCCCATCAGATGCTCGCCGCCATTGCCGCTCGGCAGACTGGGCACCAGCGAGCCGACGTCCGGCGGCAGCATGTCCGCCGTCACCGGCACGTCCGCCTCGCCGGAGGCGAGGATGAGCAGGCGCTCGATATTGTTGCGGAGCTGGCGGACATTGCCCGGCCAGTCGTGCGACTGCAGCACCGCGAGCGCGTCGTCGGCGATGCGCCGGCGGGCGAGGCCCGTCGCCTGCGAGATATGGTCGAGGAAGAACTCCACCAGTTCCGGCACGTCCTCACGGCGCTCGGCGAGCGGCGGCACCCGGATCGGCACCACGCCGAGGCGGTGGTACAGGTCCTCGCGGAAGCGTCCCTCGGCGATCTCCTTCTCCAGATTGCGCGCGGTCGAGGAGATGATGCGCACGTCCACCGAGACGCGGGTCGCCCCGCCCACCCGCAGGAAGTTCTGGTCGACCAGCACGCGCAGGATGCGGTTCTGGGTCTCGCGCGGCATGTCGGCGATCTCGTCGATGAAGAGCGTGCCGCCATGCGCCTCCTCCAGCGCGCCGACCTGCCCGCCCTGCCCGTCCGCGCTTTCGACGCCGAACAGCTCGACCTCCATGCGCTCGGGCGTGATGGCGGCGGCGTTGATGACGACGAAGGGGCCGTTGGCGCGGGCCGAGGCGCCGTGGATCATCCGCGCCGTCAGTTCCTTGCCGGAGCCCGAGGGTCCCACGATCATGATGCGACTGTTGGTCGGCGCCACGCGTTCGACAGACTGGCGCAGCTGGTTCATCACCGAGGAGCGTCCGACCAGTGCCTGCGCCACCGGCGCGCGCTGCTTGAGGTCGCGGACCTCGCGCTTGAGGCGCAGCGTCTCCAGTGCCCGCTCAGCAACAAGGATCAGCCGGTCGGAGTTGAAGGGCTTCTCGATGAAGTCGTAGGCGCCCTGCTTGATGGCGGCGACCGCCGTCTCGATGGTGCCGTGGCCGGAGATCATCACGACAGGCACGTCCGGGTGGTCGCGCTTGATGATTTCCAGGAGCTGCAGCCCGTCGAGCTTGGAACGCTCCAGCCAGATGTCGAGGAAGACCAGATGCGGCCGGCGCGCCTCGATGGCGGCGCGCGCCTCGTCGCTGTCCTTGGCGGTGCGGGCGCCGTAGCCCTCATCCTCCAATATGCCGGCCACAAGGCCGCGAATATCGGCCTCGTCGTCGACGATCAGGATGTCGGTCGCCATCGTTCTGTTCTCCTTCAGCCGACCTGGCGGACGACGGCATCGCCGTTGCCGCTGCCTTTGCCGTCATTGGTGGCGGTGGGGCCGCCGTCGCGCGCGAAGCGCAGGCGGATCCACGCGCCGCGCCCATCGGGCGCGTCGTCGAGCTCTATCCCGCCGCCGTGCTCTTCCATGATCTTTCCGACAATCGCGAGGCCGAGCCCGGTGCCCTTCTCGCGGGTCGTGACATAGGGCTCCAGCAGCCGCGCCCGGTTCTCGGTGGGCAGGCCCTTGCCGTTGTCGATGACGTCGATCGTCACCATGCGCTCGTCCGCCGTCACCGCGACGCGGATGCGCGGCGGCTCGGCGCGTTCCTCGGGCGGCACCGCACCGAGCGCCTCGGTGGCGTTCTTGATGATGTTGGTCAGCGCCTGCGAGATGAGGCGCCGGTCGAAGCGGGCGACCAGCGGCGCCTCCGGCACCTCGAAGGCGATGGCGATGTCGGGATTGCCGACCCGCATGAGGAAGACGACCTGCCGCACCGTCTCGCCGATGTCCTGCGCCTCGGAAACGGGCTTGGGCATGCGAGCGAAGGAGGAGAACTCGTCCACCATCCGCCCGATGTCGCCGACCTGCCGGATGATCGTCTCCGTGCACTGGTCGAACACCTCGCGGTCGTTCTCGATGACCTTGCCGTAGCGGCGGCGCAGGCGCTCGGCGGAAAGCTGGATCGGGGTGAGCGGGTTCTTGATCTCATGCGCGATACGCCGCGCCACGTCCGCCCAGGCCGAGGTGCGCTGGGCGACGACCAGCTCGGTGATGTCGTCCAGCGTCACCACCCAGCCGTGCTCGGCCTCGCGCGACTGCTCGGTGGTGACGCGCACCGCGATCACCCGGTCGCGACCGTTGCGGCTCAGCGTGGTGTTGGCCTGCACGCTGCGCTCGCCGGCCTCCATCGCTTGCGCCAGCAGCGGCGCGACTTCCGGCACCACGGTACCGAATTCGCTGCCGTGCACCTCCGCCTCGCTCACCCCGAGCAGGCGCTCGGCCGGGCGGTTGATGATGGAGATACGCCCGAGCGAATCGAGGCCGACCACGCCGGCGCCGACGCCCGACAGCACCGCCTCGGTGAAGCGGCGGCGGGTGTCGATCTGGTCGCGCGCCTGCACGAGGTCGTCGCGCTGGGTGCGCAGCTCCTGCGTCATCTTGTTGAAGGTCTCGGCAAGGCTCGACAGGTCGCCCTCGGAACGGCGCACCGGCACCTCGACGAAGAGATTGCCGGCGGCGACGAGATCGGCCGCGCCGATCAGCCGGCGGATAGGGGCAACCAGCCGGTTGGCGAAATGGATGCCGAGCCAGACCGCGCACAGCAGCACGGTGAGCGAGATCACCGCGTAGAGCACGGCAAAGGCGACCTGAACGCCGACGCGCTGCTGTTCCAGATTGCGGTAGTCGACGACGGCGGCCTGAGTCTCCTTCAGATACTCGATGACGCGCGGATCGACCGAGCGCGCGACATAGAGGTAGAGGTCGCCGAAATCCTTCAGGGGAATGACAGCGCCGACGTAATCGGCGTCGCCCGGCAGGTAGATCAGCGGCTGCTCGTCGGTCGCGTCCTTCAGCGCCAGATTGGCCGGCACCACGAATTCGCGCCCGACCCGCACGGTCGAGCGGTCGATGATCTTGAGGTCGCGGTCGATGATCATCGCCGCCGGAAGGCCGCGCACCACCGCCTGCGCGGTCATCGCCTGACGGAAGCGGCTGCGGTCCTGGTCCCAGAGCGGGCGAATACGCTGGAGGTCGCGCGACATGCCGAGAATGTCGCCGCGGATCGAATAGGCGTGCTCGCGCACATAGGTCTGGGCGACCGAGACGGCGTTGTCCACGATGGCGCGGGTGCGCACCGAGAACCAGCGGTCGAGGCCCTTGTCGAGCGTGATGCTGGCGAGCACGGCGACCAGCAGCGCCGGCACCACCGCGACGATGCCGAACAGCCCGACGATTCGCACATGCAGCCGCGCCGCCGCCCTGCCCCGCCGCCGCGCCTTGACGATGCGCCAGACCTCGCGGCCGATGATGCCGACGAGCACCAGCGACATCACGCCGTTGAGGCACAGGACGACGACCACGACGTCCTGCGAGGGCACCAGCGGGGTGATGCCGATCAGGATGATGAAGCTGGCCAGCGCCATGAGCAGCGCCAGCAGCACCGCGAGCGGCGCCAGCCCCCACAGCGAGAAGCGAAAGCCCATCGCGCCGAGGTCGACCGTATCGTCCCTGCCGGCGGTCCGCGTGGTATCGGGGGTGGAAGCGTCGCTCATCCGTCACCGTGACGGCGGCCGGGAATCGGCGCGCCTTCTGATGCAGTGATATGACACTGGTGCAAAAATGTGACATTGGCGAGCCGCCCCCGCCTTTATTCGCGAGGACTCCCGCTTCCGCCCGTCACCCGTGCACCGGCGCCCGCCTCAGCGGCTGGTGCGGATGATCTGGATATCGAGGTCGCGGATCTTCTTGCGCAGCGTATTGCGATTGAGGCCGAGCAGCTCCGCCGCCTTGATCTGGTTGCCGCGCGTGGCCGCCAGCGCGGCGGAGAGCAGCGGGTATTCCACATCCTTCAGGATGCGGTGGTAGAGGCCGGGCGGCGGCAGGTTCTCGCCGAAGCCACCGAAATAGGCGTTGAGATGCCGCTCCACCGACGACGACAGCGTTTCGTCCTGACCCGTCTCCTCCGGCGCATTGGTGGCGACCGGCGTGGACAGTTCCGCCTCAATGATGGAGGCGGTGATCACCTCCTGCGGGTAGAGCGCGGCGAGGCGGCGGATCAGGTTCTCCAGCTCGCGCACATTGCCCGGCCAACGGTAGCGCTTGAGCCGGTCAAGAGCGGCGGCGTCGATCTGCTTGCGCGGCAGCCCCTCGCGCTCGGCCTGCAGGAAGAAGTGCCGGGCGAGGTCCGGCACGTCCTCGGTGCGCTCGCGCAGCGGCGGCAGGCGCAGCGGCACGACGTTGAGGCGGAAGAACAGGTCCTCGCGGAACAGGCCCTGCTGGATGAGGATGCGCAGGTCCTTGTTGGTGGCGGCGACGATGCGCACGTCGGTCTTGATGGCGGTGCGCCCGCCGACCGTGGTGTATTCGCCCTGCTGGAGCACGCGCAGCAGGCGGGTCTGCGCCTCCATCGGCATGTCGCCGATCTCGTCGAGGAACAGCGTGCCGCCCTCGGCCTGCTCGAAGCGGCCGGCCGAGCGGGCATTGGCGCCGGTGAAGGCGCCCTTCTCATGGCCGAACAGCTCGGATTCGATGAGGTCGCGCGGGATCGCCGCCATGTTGATGGCGACGAACGGCCCGTTGCGGCGCTTGCCGTAGTCGTGCAGCGCGCGGGCGACCAGCTCCTTGCCGGTGCCGCTCTCGCCGGCGATCATCACGGTGAGGTCGGTCTGCATCAGCCGCGCCAGCACGCGGTAGATGTCCTGCATCGCCGGCGAGCGGCCGACGAGGGGAATGTTGTCGCCGTCCTCGCCGAGCGTCTTGAGCGCGTTCTCCGGCTTCTTCGGCTCGGACAGGGCCCGCCCGACGATGGAGATCAGCTCCTTCAGGTCGAAGGGCTTGGGCAGATACTCGTAGGCGCCCTTCTCCGAGGCGCGGATCGCCGTCATGAAGGTGTTCTGCGCGCTCATGACGATGACCGGCAGGTCCGGGCGCACCTTCTTGATGCGCGGCAGCAGGTCGAAGGCGTTCTCGTCCGGCATCACCACGTCGGTGATGACGAGATCGCCGTCGCCCTGGCTCACCCAGCGCCAGAGGGTGGCCGCGTTGCCGCAGGAGCGCACCTCGTAGCCCGCCCGTGACAGCGCCTGATTGAGTACGGTGCGGATGGCGGCATCGTCATCGGCGACCAGAATGCTTCCCGTCGGCATGGCGGCTCTCAACTCTTCTCGTTACCGCGGTTGGCGCGATACATGGGCATGAGGACACGGAAGGTCGTGCGGCGGGGCTGGCTGTCGCATTCGATGATGCCGCCGTGGTCGCCGACGATCTTCGCGACCAGCGCGAGGCCGAGGCCGGTGCCGGTCGGCTTGGTGGTGACGAAGGGATCGAACAGATGGGGCATCAGGTCCTCGGGCACGCCGGGACCGTTGTCCTTCACGCAGAATTCCAGCGGCAGGCTCACCCGCGCCGGTGCGCCCGGCACCATCAGGCGCACGCCCGGGCGGAAGGCGGTGGTGAGCTGGATCTCGCCGTCCGGCGAATCGCCGACCGCCTCGGCGGCGTTCTTCACGAGGTTGAGGAACACCTGGATGAGCTGGTCGCGATTGGCGAGCACCGGCGGCAGCGAGGGGTCATATTCCTCGACGAAGCGGATGTTGCGCGCGAAGCCCGTGGAGGCGAGCGTGCGCACATGCTCCAGCACGGCATGGATGTTCACCGGCTCGCGCTCGATGGGCCGCTCGTCGGAGAACACCTCCATGCGGTCGACCAGCTTGACGATGCGGTCCGCCTCCTCGGTGATCAGCCGGGTAAGCGAGCGGTCGTCGTCGCTGGCGGAGAGTTCGAGGAGCTGCGCCGCGCCGCGAATGCCGGAGAGCGGGTTCTTAATCTCGTGCGCCAGCATGGAGGCCAGCGCCGTCACCGAGCGCGCCGCGCCGCGATGGGTGAGCTGGCGGTCCATCTTGTCGGCGATGGTGCGCTCCTGAAGCATGATCACGACATGGCCGGGCGCTTCCGACAGCGGCGCCACGTGGATGTCCACGATGCGCTCGCCGCCATTGCGCGGCGTGCCTAAGTCGACGCGATACTCGTTGACCGCCGCGCCGCGCGTGCGCACCTGCTCGACGAGCGAAAGGATCGGGCTGCCGAAGGGCACGAACTCCTGCAAGCGATGGCGCGTCAGCACCGCGAGCGAGGCCTCGAAGAAGGCTTCGGCGGCGACATTGGCGTCGACCATGCGGTCGTCGCCCGCCACCGTGATGACCGGATGCGGCAGCGCGTTCACCACGGCCTCGGCGGTCGCGCTGCTGTCGCGCGGACCGGGACGTTGCGAGGGGACGGAGTTCATGCCGCGGCTCTCCATGCGAATTCGTCGAATGCGTCGCGGATGCCCCGCGCGACCTGAGCGGGCTCGTCGAGGGTGAGGAGGCGCTGGCGCCAGCCCCTCGCGTCCTCTGGCGGGCGCCCAGCCGTCACCGCCGCAGCGGCCAACGACCAGCCGATATGCTTGCGGGCGCAGCGCATGCCGAGCTCACGCCCGTAATGGCCAAGCCAGCCCCCATAGAGTTCGAGCAGTACGTCGCGCTGTTCGTCGAGCGGCGGATCGGCCGGGGTGAGCCCGCCCGCGAGGCGCGCCTGCACCTGTCCGGGAAACCACGGCCGACCCTGCGCGCCGCGCCCGATCATCAGCCCGTCGGCGCCGGAAGCGGCGAGCATGGCGGGGGCGTCCTCCGCCTCCACCAGATCGCCATTGGCGAGCACGGGGATGCGCACCGCCTGCTTCACCGCGCGGATCGCCGCCCAGTCGGCGCGGCCGGTGTAGAACTGGCAGCGCGTGCGGCCGTGGATGGTGACGAGCTGTACGCCGATCGCCTCGGCGCGGCGGGCGAGTTCCGGCGCCACGGTCGCCGCATCGTCCCAGCCGAGCCGGGTCTTCAGCGTCACCGGCACGGAGACCGCGCCCACCACCGATTCGACGATGGCAGTGGCAAGGTCCAGGTCGCGCAGCAGCGCCGAGCCGGCAAGGCCCGTCGTCACCCGCTTGGCGGGGCAACCCATATTGATGTCGATGATGTGGGCGCCGGCGGTTTCGGCCATCTTTGCCGCGCGCGCCATCGAGGCGGGCTGGTTGCCGGCAAGCTGGACGGCGTGGATCGCCACCCCCTCGCCTTCCGCGCGCAGCACGGTCTCCTCATGGCCGCGCGCCAGCGCGTCGGAGGCCACCATTTCGGAGACGGCGAGCGCCGCCCCATAGCGCAGCGCCATGCGCCGCAGCGGTGCATCGGTAATGCCGGCCATCGGTGCGAGCACGACCGTGCCGGGCACCGTGACGGCGCCGATGCGGAGGCTGGCAGGTGAGGCGGAAGAAAGGGTCAAGCGGTGATCACTCGATGCACATTAAATGAGCCCGACCGGCTGTGCCTATATAATAGCCACGCCGCGACCGTCAGCAACCCTTCCGAATGGCTTATGCCAAATCTTTTGCAATAGGGCTCCGCTTTTGCGCTAAACGGGGCCGCGGGGCAAGCCTGCGTTGCGCAAGCGGCAATCAGGCAGAGGAGCGGATGCGGACGCAGATGCGCACGGATGTGATCGTGGTCGCGGCAGGGCGGGGCCAGAGGGCCGGCGAGGGCCGGCCCAAGCAGTACCGTAGCATAGGCGGGCAGACCGTGCTGCGCCGCACGCTGGAGCGCTTCCTCGGCCAACCCGGCATACGTTTCGTGCAGCCGGTGATCTCCCCCGAGCACGCCGAACTCTGTGCCTGCGCCATCCAAGGGCTGGCGGGCGTGCTGACACCGGTTGCCGGCGGCGCGAGCCGGCAGGCCTCGGTGCGGGCGGGGCTGGAGGCGCTGGCCGGCGATCCGCCCGATCTCGTGCTGATCCACGACGCCGCCCGCCCCTTCGTCAGCGCGCGCCTCGTTGCCGACGCCATCGCCGCCGCCGCCGCGCATGGCGCGGCGATCCCCGCGCTGGCGCTGGTCGACACGCTCAAGGAGGTCACGGAGCCCGGATTCCTCGGCAGCGGACCGGACCGCGACCGCATACGCGGCGTGCAGACGCCGCAGTCGTTCCGCTACGAGCTCATCCTCGCCGCCCATCGCGCGCAGGCGCACGGAGAGCTGACCGACGACGCGGCTGTCGCCGAGGCCGCCGGGCACCGCGTGGCGAGCTTTCCCGGCGATCCCGCCAACATCAAGCTGACCACGCCGGAGGATTTCGTGACCGCCGAACGCACCGCCGCCCTGCTGGCCGAACTCGCCGATGTGCGGACCGCCACCGGCTACGACGTGCATGCCTTCGGGCCAGGCGACCATGTGATGCTCGGCGGCGTGAAAATCCCTTTTGAGCAAGGTCTCGCCGGGCATTCCGATGCCGACGTGGTTCTGCACGCGCTGACCGATGCGCTGCTCGGCACCATCGGCAGCGCCGATATCGGCTTCCATTTCCCGCCCTCCGACCCGCAATGGAAGGGCGCCTCTTCCGACCGTTTCCTCGCCCATGCGGCAGGCCTTGTGCGGGCGGCCGGCGGGCGCATCGCCCATCTCGACGCCACCGTGGTCTGCGAGGCGCCGAAGATCGGCCCGCACCGCGAGGCGATGCGCGCGAGGCTCGCCGAAATCGTCGAGCTTCCAATGGCGCGCATCAGCGTCAAGGCGACGACCAGCGAGCGGCTCGGCTTCACCGGCCGGCGCGAGGGCATCGCGGCGCTCGCCGCCGCCACCGTCCGCCTGCCCTGGATCGACTGACACGGGAGAATCGCGATGAGCGAGCATGCCGACGCCATCGACCTTCAGGCCATCCGCGTGCTGGACCTGTGCCGCGCGCGCGGCCTCACCGTCGCGACCGCCGAATCCTGCACCGGCGGCCTCGTCGCCGGCGCGCTGACCGACATCGCCGGCTCCTCCGACGTGCTGGATCGCGGCTTCGTCACCTATTCCAACGCCGCCAAGCGCGAGATGCTCGGCGTCGCGGCGGCGACGCTCGACACGCATGGCGCGGTGAGCGAGGAGACAGCCCGTGAGATGGCGGCCGGCCTGCTGCGCGTCGCCGGCACCTCGCTGGGCGTCGCGATCACCGGCATCGCCGGGCCCGGCGGCGGCTCGGCGTCGAAGCCGGTGGGCCTCGTGCATTTCGCCGCCGCAGCCGCGTCCGGGAAAATCATCGTGCGCCGCGAAGTCTTCGCCGGTCAGGATCGTGCGGGCGTCCGCCGGCTTTCCGTGCTCACGGCGCTGGCCATGCTGGCCGAACTGGCGGCCGGATAGCCCTCCGTGTCCCGGACAAGCTGCGTGCAGACGCAGCGCCGAGCCGGGACCCGGCGCAAGACTCGGCGAAGCCACCGGATATGTTCCTTGAAGCGCCTCCGGCGGATTCTCTCCCTGGGTCCCGGATCGGCGCTCCGCCTACGGCGTCGCTGGTCCGGGACGCGCGCCCTCACCCCGCCGGCGCGAGCGGGTACTCGCCCGTGCCGTAGACCTCGTCCGCCCGCTTCTCGAAGGCTTCGGCGAAGCGGCGGAAGGCGGCGTCGAACATCGCGCCCATCAGGAGGCCGAGCGTGCGCGAGCGGAATTCGTAGGAGATGAAGAACTCGACCTCGCAGGACGCCTCGTCCAGCCGGCGGAAGTTCCAGCGGTTCTCCAGCCGGCTGAACGGCCCGTCGAGATATTCGACCACGATGCCAAGGCGCGGCCGGTCCAGCGTCACCCGGCTGGTGAAGCTCTCGCGGAACATCTTGTAGGCGACGCTCATATCGGCGACGAGGATGTCCACCCCCTCCCCGCTGGCGACGCGCCGGCGCACGTTCAGGCTCTCGCAGAGCGGCACGAATTCCGGGTAGCGCTCGACATCCGCCACCAGGTCGAACATCTGCGCCGCCGAGTGCCGGACGCGCCGCTTGCTGCGGAAGGACGGCATCGCTCAGGCGATTAGCGCGGCGGCCGCCGGCCCGGTGCCGGTGCCGGTGCCCAGCTTCGCCTCGCGTGCCGCCCGCAGCCGGGCGAAGTCCTCGCCGGCATGGTGCGAAGAGCGCGTCAGCGGGCTCGACGAGACCATCAGGAAGCCCTTGGCATAAGCGATGGTCTCGTAGGACTTGAACTCCTCCGGCGTGACGAAGGCCATCACGGGATGGTGCTTGCGTGTCGGCTGCAGGTACTGGCCGATGGTCATGAAGTCGATCTCCGCCGAGCGGAGGTCGTCCATGAGCTGGAGCACCTCGTTCCGCTCCTCGCCGAGCCCGACCATGATTCCGGACTTGGTGAAGATGGTGGGGTCGAGCTCCTTCACCCGCTGCAGCAGGCGCAGCGAATGGAAGTAGCGCGCACCCGGGCGGACCTTGAGATACAGCGAGGGCACGCATTCCAGATTGTGGTTGAACACGTCCGGCCGCGCCTCCACGACCACTTCGAGCGCGCCTTCCTTGCGCAGGAAGTCCGGCGTCAGGATCTCGATGGTGGTCTTCGGGCTGGTCGCCCGGATGGCGCGGATGGTGCGCGCGAAATGCTCGGCGCCGCCGTCGGCGAGATCGTCGCGGTCGACCGAGGTGACGACGACGTGCTCCAGCCCCAGCTTCGCCACCGCGTCGGCGACCTTTTGCGGCTCGTTCCTATCGAGCGGGCCGGGCATGCCGGTGCGCACATTGCAGAAAGCACAGGCGCGCGTGCAGGTGTCGCCCATGATCATGAAGGTCGCGTGCTTCTTCTGCCAGCACTCGCCAATGTTCGGGCAGCTCGCCTCCTCGCACACGGTAACGAGGCCGTTGGCGCGCACGATATCGGCGGTTTCCTGCCAGCCCGGCGTGCCTGGGGCGCGCACGCGGATCCAGTCCGGCTTCTTCAGCACGGGCGTTTCCGCCCGCTTCACCTTTTCCGGGTGGCGGGGCTTTTCGAGCGCGCGATTAAGCGTGTTGAGAACGACGACCATTGACGACTTTCCCGGGCCGAGGCCCCTCGATGCGGCAGAACCCGCGAGAGCGGCCGCCCTGCCCGTCAGCCCCCTGACGACCGTTCCTTACCTAGTCGAGCCTGCGAGCGCCGTCGACCGGCGCCGGCGCAGGGCGCCCCTGCGTCAGCGACGGAACAGGCCGAGCAGGAACAGCAGCACGATGGCGCCGACGGAGGAGACGATCAGGCTGCCGATCCAGCCGGCCTGAACGCTGATGCCGAGCGTGGAGAACAGCGCCGCGCCGAGGAAGGAGCCGATCACGCCGACGATGAGATTGGTGAGCAGCCCGTGGCTGCGCCCCATGGTGCGCTCGGCGATCCAGCCGGCGAGGATGCCGATGATGATCGCTGCGAAAAACCCGACGCCCGTCATGCCATTTCCCCCGAAAAAGGATCGCCGCACAGATGTGGCGAGCCCCGCCCCGACCGGCAAGGCCGGGGCGCGCGCAGCCGCCGGCCTCAGATGTGGATGGCGCGCCCGTAGGCCGCCAGCACGCTTTCATGCATCGTCTCAGAAACCGTGGGATGCGGGAAGACGGCGTTGATCAGCTCTTCCTCGGTGGTTTCCAGATTCATCGCCAGCACGAAGCCCTGAATCAGCTCGGTGACTTCCGCACCGACCAGATGCGCGCCGAGCAGGCGGCCGGTCTTGGCATCGAAGATGGTTTTCACCATGCCCTCGGCCTCGCCCAGCGCCACCGCCTTGCCGTTGCCGATGAAGGGGAAGCGGCCGACCTTGATCTCGTAGCCGGCTTCCTTCGCCTTCTTCTCGGTGAGGCCGACGGAGGCGACCTGCGGCATGCAATAGGTGCAGCCGGGGATCATCAGCTTGTCCATCGGGTGGGCATGCTTGCCGGCGATAGCCTCGGCGGCGATGACGCCCTCGTGCTCGGCCTTGTGGGCAAGCATCGGCGGGCCGGCGACGTCGCCGATGGCCCAGATGCCCGGCACGTTGGTGCGGCACAGCCCGTCGATGACGACGCAGCCGCGATCGGTCTTCACGCCGAGCTTCTCCAGGCCTAGATTCTCGATGTTGCCGACAACGCCCACAGCCGAGATGAGCCGGTCGGCGGTCAGCGTCTGGCTCTTGCCGTCCGCCGTCTCCACCATCGCGGTCACGTTGTCGGCGCCCTTCACGACCTTGGAGACCTTGGCGCCGGTGAGGATCTTGATGCCCTGCTTCTCGAAGCGCTTGCGGGCGTGATCGGCGATCTCCTCGTCCTCGACGGGGAGGATCTGCGGCAGCAGCTCGATGATCGTCACGTCCGAGCCCATCGCCTTGTAGAAGGAGGCGAACTCGACGCCGATGGCACCCGATCCCATGATGAGCAGCGACTTCGGCACGCTGGCGGGCGCCAGCGCCTCGAAATAGGTCCAGATGAGCTTCTTGTCCGGCTCGATGCCGGGCAGCGCGCGCGGGCGGGCGCCGGTGGCAATGACGATGTTCTTGGCGGTGTACTCGCCGGCCGGCAGCGCGCCCTTGGGCGCGCCCTCGCTGGCGGCGACCGAGACCTTGCCGGGCGCGGTGATGGTCGCCTGCCCCCAGATCACGTCGACCTTGTTCTTCTTCAGCAGAAAGCCGACGCCGTTGCTCATCTGCGCCGCGATGCCGCGCGAGCGCTTCACCACGCCGGCGATGTCGACGCCGGTCTTCTCGGCGATCAGGCCGTAATCCTTGGCGTGCTCGATATAGTGGATGATCTCGGCCGAGCGCAGCAGCGCCTTGGCCGGGATGCAGCCCCAGTTCGGGCAGATGCCGCCGACATAGGAACGCTCGATGACGCCGACCTTGAGGCCGAGCTGGGCGGCGCGGATCGCCCCGACATAGCCGCCGGGACCCGAGCCAATGATGAGGACGTCGTATTCGTTCGCCATGACCGTTCCTCAGACCAGCATCGACATCGGCTTTTCGATGATCGCCTTGAAGGCGCCGATGAGCTGCGCGCCCATGGCGCCGTCCATCACCCGGTGGTCGCAGGAGATGGTGACGGTCATGATGGTGGCGACCACCAGCTCGCCCTTCTTCACCACCGCGCGCGGCTCGCTGGTGCCCACCGCAAGGATGGTGGCGTGCGGCGGGTTGATGATCGCCGTGAAGTCCTTGATGCCGAACATGCCCAGATTCGAGATCGCCGAGGAGCCGCCCTGGTACTCGTGCGGCATCAGCTTCTTGTTGCGGGCCCGAGCGGCGAAGTCGCGGGTCTCGTTGGAGATCGCCGACAGCGTCTTGGTCTCGGCCTTGCGGATGATCGGGGTCAGAAGGCCCTTGCCGCCGTCAATGGCCACCGCGACACCGATGTCGGAGTGCTTCAGCTTGAGGTAGCGGTCTCCGCCCCACACCATGTTGGCGTCCGGCACCTGCTGGAAGGCCAGCGCATAGGCCTTGATGACGAAGTCGTTCACCGAGAGCTTATAGATGGGCTTGCCGTCCTTCTCGGGCGCGGCCTTGTTCAGCTCCTCGCGCAGCTTGAGCAGGGCATCCACGTCGCAGTCGACGGTGAGGTAGAAGGTCGGCACGGTCTGCCGGGCCTCGGTCATGCGCTGGGCGATCACGCGGCGCATGGCGTCGAGCGGGACCTCCTCGTAGGTGCCCGGCTCGTAGAAGGCCCTAGCCTGTTCCAGCACCGCGCCGGCGGAGGGAGCGGGCGCAGCGGCAGCAACGACGGGCGCTGCGGCGGGAGCCGAGGCCGTCGCGGCCGGCGCCCTGGCGGCGCCACCGGCAGGAGCCGCCTCGACATCGGCGGCAACGACGCGGCCATGCGGGCCGGAACCCTTCACCGAGGCGAGGTCGACGCCCTTGTCCCGGGCGAGACGGCGCGCGAGCGGCGAGGCGAAGACGCGCGCGCCATGAGACGCGGCGGGAGCGGCGGCAGGCGCCGCCGGTGCCGGAGCGGCCACGGGCGCCGCTGCGGGAGCGGGAGCGGCTGCCGGAGCGGGAACGGGCTCCGCCTTCGGAGCTTCCGACTTCGGAGCCTCCGCCTTGGCGGGCGCGGTGCCGGAACCGGAGGCCACCGCCTTCACGTCCTCGCCATCGGTGGCGAGCACGGCGATGATCTGGTTCACCGGCACGTCAGCGGTGCCTTCCGGCACCACGATCTTCGCCAGCGTGCCCTCGTCGATGGCCTCGACCTCCATCGTCGCCTTGTCGGTCTCGATTTCGGCGATGACGTCGCCGGGGGCGACCTTGTCGCCCTCCTTCTTCAGCCACTTGGCGAGGTTGCCCTTCTCCATGGTCGGAGACAGGGCCGGCATCAGGATCTCGATGGACATGGCGCTTCTCCGGCCTCAGCGATAGGTCACGGCCCGTGCGGCGTCGACGACGTCCTGCACCGACGGCAAGGCCAGCTTTTCGAGGTTGGCGGCGTAGGGCATCGGCACGTCCTTGCCGGTCACCCGCAGCACCGGGGCGTCGAGATAGTCGAACGCCTTCTCGACGAGCTGGGCGACGATCTCGGCGCCGACGCCGGACTGGCTCCAGCCCTCCTCCACCGTGACCGCACGGCCGGTCTTCTTCACCGACGCGATGACCGTCTCGATATCGAGCGGACGGATGGTGCGCAGGTCGATCACCTCCGCCTCGATGCCGAGCTTGGCGAGTTCCTCGGCGCCCTTCAGCGCGTAGTTCATGCCGATGGACCACGCGACGATGGTCACGTCCTTGCCCGGCCGGGCGATCTTCGCCTTGCCGATCGGCACCGTGTAGTCGTCGAGCTTCGGCACCGGGGAGGCGTGCCCGTACAGGATCTCGTTCTCAAGGAAGATGATCGGGTTGGGGTCGCGGATGGCGGACTTCAGCAGGCCCTTGGCGTCGGCCGCCGTATAGGGCGCGACGACCTTGAGGCCGGGGATGTGGCTGTACCAGGCGGTGAAGTCCTGGCTGTGCTGGGCGGCCACGCGCGCGGCGGCGCCGTTGGGCCCGCGGAACACGATGGAGGAGTGCACCTGCCCGCCCGACATGTAGAGCGTCTTGGCGGCCGAGTTGATGATCTGGTCAATCGCCTGCATGGCGAAGTTGAAGGTCATGAACTCGACGATGGGCTTGAGGCCGGTGAAGGCCGCGCCGACGCCGACACCGGCGAAGCCGTGCTCGGTGATCGGCGTGTCGATCACGCGGCGCGCGCCGAATTCCTGCAGCAGGCCCTGCGTGATCTTGTAGGCGCCCTGATACTCCGCGACTTCCTCGCCCATGACGAAGACATCGCCGTCGCGGCGCATCTCCTCGGCCATGGCGTCGCGCAGCGCCTCGCGCATGGTCTGGTTGACGAATTCGGTGCCTTCGGGAACGTCGGCCTCGGGCATCACCTCCGGCTGCGGCGGATTGGCGACGGCGGAATTGATCACCGCCGGGGTCGCCGGGGCGGAGGCCGTGACCGGCGAAGGCTCGACCGGGGCGGCGGCAGCCGGCGGGGCGGATTCGGCGGCCTTCGGGCTCGGCGCGGCAGCCGCGCTCGCGTCCTCGCCATCGGCGAGAATGACGGCTATCGGCGTGTTCACCGCAACGTCCTGCGTGCCCTCGGGCACGAGGATCTTGCCGAGGGTGCCCTCGTCGATGGCCTCGACCTCCATCGTCGCCTTGTCGGTCTCGATCTCGGCGATGACGTCGCCGGACTTGACCTGGTCGCCCTCTTTCTTGAGCCACTTGGCGAGGTTGCCCTTCTCCATGGTCGGAGACAGGGCAGGCATCAGAACTTCGGTCGGCATGGCGGCGTTCCCCAAAGAAACGTGCGTCAAAAATCGCGCGTCACTGCACCCGTACCGGGGGCACGAATGTCAGGTTGCTGTAGACGGCCATCGAGGCGATGGCGATGAGAAGGGCAATGAAGCAGGCGACCATCATCTTGTTGAGGAGGATCGCCGTTTCCGTGGAGGCGCCGGCCTGACGCGCCCCGAAGGGCCACAGCAGCACGCGCACCCCGTCGAGCAGGCCGCCGCCGCGGGCGCGGACCACGCCGAGCGCAAGCCGGGCCGCGAGCACCCACAGCACGACCGCCGCCGAACCACCGGCGACGATCGCGACCCAGAAGAACTCGACGAGCATGTCCCGCGCCCCGCCGCTCAGCGCAGCACGTCGGTGTAGAGCTCGGCGACGTCGGGTTCCGGGTCGGCGCTGGCGAAGTCGGCCGCCGCGTTCATCCGGTCGCGGATTTCGGCGTCGATCGCCTTCAGCTCGTCCTCGCTCGCCCACTTCTTCTCCAGAAGACGGGCGCGCACCTGCTCGATGGGATCGTGCTCGGTACGCATCTTCTGCACCTCCTCCTTGGACCGGTACTTGGCCGGGTCCGACATGGAGTGCCCGCGATAGCGGTAGGTGAGCATTTCGAGGATGTACGGACCCTTGCCCGAGCGTGCGAACTCGACGGCACGTGCGCCCGCCGCCGTCACCGCCCGCACATCCATGCCGTCGACCTGCTCGCCCGGAATGTTGAACGAGGCGCCACGCTTGGAGAAGTCGGTCTGGGCCGAGGCGCGGTTCACCGCGGTGCCCATCGCGTATTTGTTGTTCTCGATGATGAACACGACGGGCAGCTTCCACAGCTCCGCCATGTTGAAGCTCTCATAGACCTGGCCCTGATTGGCCGCGCCGTCGCCGAAATAGGTCAGCGAAACATTGCCGTTGTCGCGGTAGCGGTTGGCGAAGGCGAGGCCGGTGCCGAGCGAGACCTGCGCGCCGACGATGCCGTGGCCGCCATAGAAGCCCTTCTCGGTGCTGAACATGTGCATCGAGCCGCCCTTGCCCTTGGAGTAGCCTCCGCGGCGGCCGGTGAGCTCGGCCATGACGCCCTTGGGGTCCATGCCGGTGGCCAGCATGTGGCCGTGGTCGCGATAGCCGGTGATGACCTGATCGCCTTCGCGCAGCGCGGCCTGCATGCCGACGACGACGGCTTCCTGGCCGATATAGAGGTGGCAGAAGCCGCCGATCAGGCCCATGCCGTAGAGCTGACCGGCCTTTTCCTCGAAGCGGCGAATCTCCAGCATCTTGCGGTAGGCGTCGAGCTCCTCCTCCTTGGAGAACTCGGCAACCGCGCCCGTCTTCTCCGAACGGCGCGCAGGGCTCTTGGCCGCGGCCTTCACGGGAGCCTTCGGGGTGGCGGCTTTTGCGACGGCCGGTTTCTTCGCGGCTACTACCATGGCGCATCCTCAGCTCGGGACTTTATGCCGAGCTTCATAACGCACCTTGGGGCATCGCGCTACGCACGGAACGCAATGCTGCGCCGCACAACATGTTGTCAGCGCAATGGTTTCTGCTTCTGAACTTGTTTTCGGTTCAAAGCATTGTTTAACTTAAAATCAGTTAAGCGTCTGGAATACCGTCATTTCCGATCCGCACGGCTCTGGCATGCCAGAGATTCACGATCACGGCGATTTTTGCGCGTCACTGCGCCTGCGGCGCCGCAGGCACGCGCAGCAGCACCAAATCCTTGGGATTGACGAGGTTCAGCAGCGCGCGGGCCTGCTCGTCGAGCATATCGGCGTCGATCAGCTCGGGCGAGAGGAGCTTCACCTTCGATTCCAGAGCCACGCGCTGGGCGCGCAGCTTGTCGCGCTCCTGCGTCAACTCCGCGTGCTGCTGCTCGAAGGAGCGCCGGGCGAGCAGGCCGTACTGGCCGTTATAGCCCTGGAAGGCGAAATAGCCGATGAGCGCCGCCGCCCCGAGATGCAGGGTGACGGTCTGGAGGATGGAGCGCCAGCGGGTGCGAATGATCATGCCCGCGAGACTAGAGGCCGCCCGGTTGAGGCCCGGTTAACCGTGTTTGGCGCGGACGGAAATTTTGCCCGACGCTGGAAAGATTTTGCGCTGCACCACCGGAGGCTTGAAACGAAAATCCCCGGGACCAGCCCGGGGATCGACGATGGACGGCAGCGCCGCGCGTGCGAGGTGCGTGCGAAGCCTCAGCCGAGCGCCTTCAGCGCCGCGCGGCCGGCGTAGATCGCCTGCGGGCCGAGTTCCTGCTCGATGCGCAGAAGCTGGTTGTACTTGGCGGTGCGGTCCGAGCGGGCCAGCGAGCCGGTCTTGATCTGCCCGCAATTCGTCGCCACCGCGAGGTCGGCGATGGTCGAATCCTCGGTCTCGCCCGAACGGTGCGACATGACGGCGGTGTAGCCGGCCTTGTGGGCGAGTTCGACGGCGTTGAGCGTCTCGGTCAGCGAGCCGATCTGGTTCACCTTGACGAGGATCGAGTTCGCCACGCCCTGCTTGATGCCGGCCGACAGGCGCGTGACATTGGTCACGAACAGGTCGTCGCCGACGAGCTGGCACTTCGAGCCGATGGTGTCGGTGAGCAGCTTCCAGCCCTCCCAGTCGTCCTCGGCCATGCCGTCCTCGATGGTGACGATGGGATAGCGGGCGACGAGATCGGCGAGGTACTTCACCTGGGTCTCGATGTCGCGAACGACGCCCTCGCCCTCATAGTCGTACTTGCCGTTCTTGAAGAACTCGGTAGAGGCGCAGTCGAGGCCGATGGCGACATCCTCGCCGGGCTTGTAGCCGGCCGCCTCGATGGCCTTCACCACGAAGGCGAGCGAAGCGTCGGCGGAAGGCAGGTTGGGGGCGAAGCCGCCCTCGTCGCCCACATTGGTGTTGTGGCCGGCGTCCTTGAGCGCCTTCTTCAGCGTGTGGAAGATCTCCGCGCCGGTGCGCAGGGCTTCCGCGAAGGTCGGGGCGCCGATCGGCAGGATCATGAATTCCTGGAAGTCGATCGGGTTGTCGGCATGGGCGCCGCCATTGACGATGTTCATCATCGGCACCGGCAGCACGCGGGCATTGACGCCGCCGACATATTTGTAGAGCGGCAGGTCGCGGGCGGCGGCGGCGGCCTTGGCGAGCGCCAGCGAAACGCCGAGGATGGCGTTGGCGCCGAGGCGGGCCTTGTTGGGGGTGCCGTCGAGCTCGATGAGGATCTGGTCGATGGCCGCCTGGTCCTCGGCGTCGACGCCGCCGATGGCGTCGAATATCTCGCCGTTCACCGCATCGATCGCCTTCAGCACGCCCTTGCCGAGATAGCGGCTCTTGTCGCCGTCGCGCAGCTCCACGGCCTCATGCGCGCCGGTCGAGGCGCCCGAGGGAACGGCCGCACGGCCCTTGGAGCCGTCTTCCAGCACGACCTCGACCTCGACGGTCGGGTTGCCGCGGCTGTCCAGGATTTCACGCCCGATGATATCGACGATGGCGGTCATACGTTTCCCCAATGCTCTACTCGGCCAGGATGGTCGGAGGCGCTTCTACTCCGGCCATGTGACATGCGAAAGAGGTGCCAGCGACATAACGCCCTCCCCGCCGGCACGCCGAAGATGCGACAGAGGCGGACTTAGCTAGGAGACCGCGCATGAACCACACCGACGGCCCGCTCCAGCTCGGCCGCGCCGCCCGCCTTCCCGCCTCGCCGGAGGAGGCGGTGCTCGACCGCGTGCCCAACCCTCACGACGACACGCTCTACGTCGCGCGATTCACGGCGCCCGAATTCACCTCGCTGTGCCCCGAGACCGGCCAGCCGGACTTCGCCCATCTGGTGATCGACTACGTGCCGAAAGGCTGGCTGGTCGAATCGAAGTCGCTGAAACTCTATCTCGGCAGCTTCCGCAACCACGGCGCCTTCCACGAGGACTGCACGGTGGCCATCGGACGGCGGCTGCATGCGCTGCTGGAGCCGCACTGGCTGCGCATCGGCGGCTACTGGTATCCGCGCGGCGGCATTCCCATCGACGTGTTCTGGCAGAGCGGCTCGCCGCCCGACGGCATCTGGCTGCCCGACCAGGGCGTGCCGACCTATCGCGGGCGAGGGTGAGCACTGTCGCTGTCATCCCGGACGGGCCGGCAGCATCGATCCGGGATCGCTTTCCGGAACGAGATTAGCACGCGATCCCGGCTCTTCGCTTTGCTGCGGCCAGGATGACAGCGCTTGATGATGACGCCTCGCTTGGCGCCCTACTCCACCGTGACGGATTTGGCGAGGTTGCGCGGCTGGTCGACGTCGGTGCCCATCACCACCGCCGTGTGATAGGCGAGGAGCTGCACCGGGATCGCGTAGACGAGCGGCGCGACGAAGGGGTTCATGTCCGGCAGCACCAGCGTCGCCTCGGTCTCCAGCGCCGCGCTCTTCGCGCCCGTCTCGTCGGTCAGCAGGATGATGCGGCCGCCGCGCGCGGCGACTTCCTGCATGTTGGACATGGTCTTCTCGAACACCGCGTCGTGCGGGGCGATCACCACCACCGGCATCTTTTCGTCGATGAGCGCGATGGGGCCGTGCTTGAGCTCGCCGGCGGCGTAGCCCTCGGCATGGATGTAGGAGATTTCCTTCAGCTTGAGCGCGCCTTCCAGCGCCAGCGGATAGGACGTACCGCGGCCGAGATAGAGCACGTCCTGAGTCTTGGCGATGGAGCGGGCGAGTTGCTCGATCTCCGGCCCGTGCGCCAGCGCCTGGTTCATCAGGCGCGGCACCTCGACCAGCGCATGGACCAGCGCGCGCTCCTGCTCCGCCGAGAGCACGCCGCGCGCCCGCCCGGCGGCGACCGCGATAGCGGCAAGCGTGGCGAGCTGGCAGGTGAACGCCTTGGTGGAGGCGACGCCGATCTCCGGGCCGGCCAGCGTCGGCAGCACCACCTCGGCCTCGCGGGCGATGGTGGAGGTGGGCACGTTCACCACGGCGAGGAGATGCTGCTTCTGCTCGCCCGCATAGCGCAGCGAGGCCAGCGTGTCGGCGGTCTCGCCGGACTGCGAGATGACGATGGCGAGCCCGTTGGCCGGCATCGGCGCCTCGCGGTAGCGGAACTCGGAGGCGACGTCGATCTCCACCGACAGGCCGGCATAGCGCTCGAACCAGTATTTGGCGACGAGGCCGGCATAATAGGCGGTGCCGCAGGCGGCGATGGAGATGCGGTCGAGCTTCGCAAAATCGAAGGGCAGCGCGGGGAGCTGCACCGTCTCGCTCGCCATGTCGAGGTAATGCGCCAGCGTGTGGGCGACGACCTCGGGCTGCTCATGCATCTCCTTGGCCATGAAGTGGCGGAAATTGCCCTTCTCGACCAGGAAGGTGGACGCCGTGGTCTTCTGCGCGGCGCGTTCGACCAGCGCGTTCGCCGAGTTGCGGATCTGCGCGCCAGCACGGTTCAGCACCGCCCAGTCGCCATCGTCGAGATAGGCGATGGTGTCGGTGAAGGGGGCGAGCGCGATGGCGTCGGAGCCGAGATACATCTCGCCATGGCCGTAACCGATGGCGAGAGGCGAGCCCTTGCGGGCGCCGATCAGCAGGTTCTCTTCGCCGTCGAACAGGAAGGCGAGCGCGAAGGCGCCCTGAAGACGGGGCAGCGTCGCCGCCACCGCATCGACCGGGCCGAGCCCGCCGCGCATCTCGCGGGTGACGAGATGGGCGACCACTTCGGTGTCGGTCTCGCTCTCGAAATTGGCGCCGCCTTCCAGCAGCTCGTCGCGCAGCTCGCGGAAATTCTCGATGATGCCGTTATGGACCACCGCCACCTCGGTGGTGGCGTGAGGATGGGCGTTGGCGACGCTGGGGCGGCCATGCGTCGCCCAGCGCGTGTGGCCGATGCCGCTGTGCCCGCAGAGCGGGGCCTCGCGCAGCACGGCTTCGAGGTTGCGCAGCTTGCCCTGCGCGCGGCGGCGCGCCAGATGCCCGTCTTCCAGCGTGGCGATGCCGGCGGAATCATAGCCGCGATATTCCAGCCGGCGCAGCGACTCGACCAGCCGGTCGGCCACCGGCGCGGTGCCGACGATGCCAATGATTCCACACATGAGCCGGGCCCTTCCGTGAAGCGACGATCCGCAAGGCTACGACTGCCGGTTTAACCGGGCGTCACCTTCGTACCGAAATCAATTCGGATGTCGCTTCGTATCGGCCCAAACGGGTCATTTTCGGGGCGGCTACTTCTTCGGCGTAACGCCGGCGGAAAGGCGCGCCCGCAACCGCGCGGCAAGGCCCGGCTTGTTGACCTGCCGCGCGCGGCCGATGGCGAGCGCGTCCGCCGGCACGTCCTCGGTGATGACCGAGCCGGTGGCGAGATAGGCGCCATCGCCGACGGTCACCGGCGCCACCAGCAGGCTGTTGGTGCCCACGAAGGCATTGGCGCCGATGGTGGTGCGGTGCTTGCGGTAGCCGTCGTAATTGCAGGTGATGGTACCGGCACCGATATTGGTGTTCGCGCCGACGCTCGAATCCCCGACATAGGTGAGGTGGTTCACCTTCACCCCCGCCGCGAGGTCGGAGGCCTTGATCTCCACGAAGTTGCCGACATGCACGCCCTGCCCGAGCTCGGCACCCGGCCGCAGCCGCGCGAAGGGGCCGACGATGGCGCCCGGCCCGACATGGGCCCCCTCGACATGGCTGAAGGCGCGGATGGTGGCGCCGTCCTCGACGCGGACTTTAGGACCGAAGAAAACATTTGGTTCCACAACGACATCGCGGCCGAATCTCGTGTCGGACGAGAGGAAGACGGTCTGCGGGGCGACCAGTGTCACGCCCGCGTCCAGGGCGCGCTGGCGCAGGCGCTGCTGCAGGATCGCCTCGGCCTCGGCGAGCTGCGCGCGGCTGTTGACGCCGACCACCTCCTCCGTCGGTGCCTCGCAGGCGGCAGCCGTCCGGCCGAGCGCACGGGCGATCTCCACCGCATCGGTGAGATAGAATTCGCGCTTGGCATTGGCGTCGCCGATGCGGTCGAGCAGGTCGAGTGCGGCCTTCCCGTCGAGCGCCATCAGCCCGCCATTGCACAGGCCGATCTCCCGCTCGGCAGCACTCGCCTCCTTCTCCTCGCGGATCGCGACGAGTTCGCCGCCTTCGGTCAGCAGCCGGCCGTAACCCGCCGGACTCTCCGGGCGGAAGCCGAGCACGGAGACCGCCGCGCCCTCGGCGAGCGGCGCGCGCAGCCTGTCGAGCGTCTCGGCGCGCACCAGCGGGGTATCGCCATACATCACCACCACATCGTCATAGCCGCGCGCCAGCGCCTCCCGCGCGCTCAGCACGGCGTGGGCGGTGCCGCGCCGCTGCTCCTGCACGAACACCTCTGCGCCTGGCGCCACCCGCTTCACCTCGGCCGCCACTTGCTCGTGGTCGGGCCCGATGACCACGGCGATCTGCGCCGCGCCGGCCCCCCTCGCGGCATCGAGGACATGGGAGACCATGGGGCGGCCGGCGACCTGATGCAGCACCTTGGGCAGGTCGGACAGCATGCGGGTGCCCTCGCCGGCCGCGAGGACGATGACGAGAAGCTGGCGCATGAAGAAACTCCGGGCTCGGCGGTAGAGGCAGCAGAAACGGCGGATTCGGCCGGATTGCGGCAGAGGCGCGCTGGCCGCGCCCGGCGGTATCTAGCCTGCCTCGGGGATCGACGAAAGAGTGCGTCGGAGCCCGGCGACGGCCATGCGCGAAGCGTGTATCAGAAAGCGGCCATGGACGCCCCCGCCCCCACGACTCCCCCCGCGCCGCTCTCCCTCGCCCGCGACCCGCGCGCGCTGGCGGCACTGCTGTCGATGCCGCTGTTCTTCTCGACCAACCTCATCATCGGGCGGGCGGTCGCCGGCGTGGTGCCGCCCTGGTCGCTGGCCTTCTGGCGCTGGTTCATCGCGGTGGCGATCCTGCTGCCTTTCACGCTGGCGACGCTCATCCGTTTCCGCCGGCTGCTGAAGCAGGAATGGCGCCGCATCCTGCTGCTCGGCACGCTCGGCATGGTGCTGTGCGGCGGTAATGTCTACGTCGCGCTGGAAAGCACCTCCGCCACCAATGCGACGCTGATCTACACCACATCGACCATCATGATCGTGGTGTTCGACGCGCTGCTGGCACGTCGCCGGCTGCCGGCGATCCGGCTGGTCGGCACGGTGGCGGGCTTCGCCGGCATCGCTCTCATCACGGTGCATGGCGAGCCGGGCCGGCTGCTCGGCCTGCATTTCAACAGCGGCGACCTCGGCATCCTCGTCGCCGCCACCTCATGGGCGGCCTATTCGCTGATGCTGCGCGACGGGCCGCTGAACCAGATGGGCCCGCTGCCGACCTTCGCCGCCAATGCGGTGGCCGGCACGGCGCTGCTGGCGCCGCTCGCCCTGTGGGAGACGGCTTCCGGCGCGGCCTTTCCCACCGGCTGGCAGGCGTGGAGCGCCATCGTCTTCCTGGCCATCTCGCCCTCGGTGCTGGCTTTCGGGCTCTACCAGTACTGCGTGAAGGTGGCGGGCGCGCCGGTGACGGCGACCTTTCTCTACATCATGCCGGTCTACGGCGTGCTGATGGCCGTCGTCCTGCTCGGCGAGGAGCTGCACCTCTACCATTTCGTCGGCTTCGTGCTGATCCTCGGCGGCGTCATCCTCGCGACCCGGCCGGAACGCCGCCCGCGCCCCGCGCATTGATGAACCCGGAGCGCCATGGCATGGATGGCGCCGACCACCGCCGAAACGGGGACAGTCTCCTTGGCCAGACGCAGCTTCCTGCCCGGCGCCCGCGCCGCCAACGTTATCATCGCGCTCGGCGCCTTCGCGCTCGGCTGGGCGATCTATGTGCGCTACGCGCTGCTGGAGCAGTCGGCGGTCGGCCTCGCCTGCCGGGGCGTTGAGACCGCCACCTGCGAGACGCGGGCGCTGGTCATCACCCTGTTCGGCCAGTCGATCTTCGGCATCGTGGCGGTGGCGACGGCGGCGCTGCAGGTGCTGCGGCCCTCGCTCGTCCTGTTCACCCTCGCCCTGATGGCGACCGGCATGGGTCTTGTCTTTTACAACAACAATCTCGCGGGACTTGCCGGCGGGCTGCTGCTCATATCTTTCGCCCGGCCGTGGCGAGGCGCCACAGAGTGAGGCCGAGCACGACGAACAGCGTGCCGGTCCACAGCCCCTGCCAGTTCGCCAGCGTCTCGTTGACGACGACATAGAGACCGCTGGCGAGGAACACCGCCGCCGCGATGGCCTCGGCATGCCGGTCGGTGCGCGCGCGCCACGCCGCCGCCACCAGCGACTGAAAGGCGAAGCCGGCGACGATGGGTGTCAGGCCGGCGAACTGGAAATCCTTGTAGCGGGGATCGAAGACGAGCCCGAGCGCGACCTGTGCCGCCAGCACCACCGACAGGGCGAGCAGCAAGGCGTAGAAGCGCTCCAGCCGCGTCGCGCCCGGCGTCGAGGCGGGGTTGAGCGCCAGCGTCAGCGTCACCAGCCGCGCCCGCGCGCCGATGGCGACCGCGCTCGCGAGCGGCACCGCCGTCGCCAGAGCGATCAGGGAGCCGCCACGGATCCAGCCGCCGACGCCGAGGCTCTCCACCGGCACGCTGGCAAGCATCCGCCCGTACATCAGCCCTGAAGCCAGCGCGACGCCGGCCACCGCCGCCCAGTCGCGCCCGCCGGCCGGAGGCGTCCCCGCCCGGCGACCGGCGAGCCCGGCGGCGGCGAAGACGAGGCCGGCGAAAACCGCGCCGATGCCCGCCTGCCATTTCCACAGCGGATGGTCGGAGACCGCCTCGCCCCAGGCGAACTTGAATTCGCGGGTATAGGCGTCGAGGAAGCCCCAGTGCCCACCCACCGTGCCTTCGAGCTGGCGCTTCCACGGCTGGTCGAAGGCCTCGATGACGTTGAGGCGGTAACCCTTCTCCTTGGCGAGCGCCAGCAGCTCCTGGATCACCCGCGCCTGATTGGAGGGCGAGGGCAAGGCGCCTTCGCGCATGCGCCCCTCGCTCGGCCAGCCGGTCTCGCCGATCAGGATCTCCTTGCCCGCGAACATCTCGCCGACATGCTCGCGTATCTCGCCGAGATGGGCGACGGACTTCTCCGCCGCCACCGGCAGGTCCTCCCAGAAGGGCAGGATATGCACGGTGACGAAATCGACCGAATCGGCCAGCCCCCGGTTGCGCTCCCAGAATTCCCAGACATCGGCATAGGTGACCTCGACGCCCGGCGGCAGCTTGCCCTTCACCTCCTTGAGGAAGGCGGCGATATCGTTCGACGACTGTTCGCCGCGCAGCAGCACCTCGTTGCCGACGATCACCGCCTTCACCACGTCGGGGTTCTGCTGCGCGAGTTGCACGGCGCGGTCGATCTCGGCGCGGTTGGCGACGGGATCGCGGGCGATCCAGATGCCGAGCAGCACGGCCAGGCCATGCTTGCGGGCGAGCTCGGGGACGGAATCGAGGCTCGCCTGCGTCGAGGAATAGGTGCGTACGCAGTTCGTGATCTTCGCCAGCCGGGCGAGGTCGTCATCGACCTGCGCCGGGGTGATGTCGCTCGCCGGGGTGAACGGGTCCTGACCGGGACGAAATGGCGCATAGGAGACGCAGGGCAGCTTCTCGCCGGCCGCCAGCGGCGAGACCGGAGCCGGCACGGGCTGGCCGAGCCACGCCCAGACGGCGACGATTGCCGCGCAGACAAGGGCGGCAAGCGCGAGAGGCATTCGCATGCGGGAACTCTCCGGGAAGGGCCGACCGACGGATTCACATGCCGGGTAGCGGTGCTTTCGTGCTCCGGCAAGAGGCGTTTGGAAAACGGCGGAATTTTGCGTCCGCGAACGGCTTGGCGGGGCGCCGTCATGCTGACAAATTCCGCCGGTTCTCCTACTGTCCTAACCGGCCCGGTGTTCCCCCTCTCGCGTGTGACGTTTTCCCCCATGTTGTGCTCCGTACGTCCCCTCGCCGCCGCCCTGTTCGGCGGCTTCATCCTGATGGCGGCGGCGCCCGTCGCCTTCGCGCAGAGCGCTTCGCCCGAGCAGAAGCCGGCCGAGCAGAAGACGCCGGAGGAGCAGGCGAAGGATGAGGCCCAGCGCCGCTCGGTGGAGGAGTTTGCCGAGGCCGCCAAGCTGCCCGGCAATGCCGGCCTGCCGGAATGCGTGTGGAGCGGACGGCGCATCGCCATGCTGCTCTGGCGCGACGACATCGACACCGCGCGGCGCCACATGGAGCTCTATGAGCGCTTCGGCTGCCCCACCGAGCACCTCAAGATCGCCTTTCGCTGCCTCGTGCGGCAGGGCAACATCGACAGCAAGGCGCAGGAGCGCCTGTCCGAGCGCGTCCATGCCTGCTGGGTGAATCCCGACGCGCCGCCGCCCGCGCCCGCCGCCGCTCCCGCCAAGGCGCCCGCGCAATAACCGACGCCGGCGCAGGCCCTTCTGCCTGCGCAATAAATTCGCGTGACGGCCCGGCGGCCGACATTGCCGCGACACGTGCTTGCCATAGTGCGGAACCAATATCCGTCTCGACGCGTTTCAGCGACGAAGCGGCGTTTCCGGAAGACGTATCGCGCCTGTCGCGATGCGGCGACGAGAATGCTGCACCTGCGTTGAAACTGTACTATATTCCATCCGTCACCCTCACCTTTGTTCGTGGGTTTGTCTCATGCGCCCCGCTGTTCGTGTCGCCGCCGCAGCGCTTGCGGTCGTCACGTGCGTACATGCCTTTGCTTGGCTTGCCCTGCGCGAGGAGGTGACGGCTCCTTCCGTTACCGACCGCTTCCAGAGCATGTCCTTCGCGCCCTATGGGCGTGACACCAACCCGGACAAGGGCGAGGCGACCACGGAGGCGCAGATCCGCGCCGACGTCGAGGCGGTCGCACCCTATACCCGCGCGGTGCGCACCTACGCCTCGACCGGCAATCTGGACCTCGTGGCGAAGATCGCCGCCGAGAAGGGCCTGAAGACCACGGTCGGCGCGTGGCTCGACGAGGATGAGGACCGCAACGCCCGCGAGATCGCCAACGCGATCGATGCGGCGAAGAAGAATTCCAACGTCGTGGGCATCGTGGTCGGCAACGAGTCGATCCTGCGCGCCGAGCGCACGCCCGAGCAGCTCATCGAGACCATCCGCCGCGTCAAGCGCGAGACCAACGTCCCGGTAACCACCGGCGAGACCTGGGACGTGTGGCTCGACCATCCGGAACTCGTCTCGGCGGTCGACTACATCGCCGCCCACATGCTCCCCTACTGGGAAGGCATCCCGCCCGAGCAGGTGGTCGACCACGTCATCTCGATCTATGACCGGCTGCGCGCCGCCTATCCCGGCAAGCGCATCGTCATCGCCGAGTTCGGCTGGCCGAGCCAGGGCTACAACCGCGACAACGCCATGCCGGGCGAGGTCGAGCAGGCGAAGATCATCCGCGAATTCGCCGCGCGCGCCGATGCGCTCGGCATCGAATACAACCTCATCGAGGCGTTCGACGCGCCGTGGAAGAGCTTCGAGGGCAGCGTCGGCCAGTACTGGGGCGTGCTCGACGCCGACCGCGAGCTGAAGTTCCCGCTCTCCGGCCCGATCACCCCCTCGACCTACACCGCCACCGCCGCCATCGCGCTGCTGCTCGGCATCGCCTTCGCCCTGCCCGTCTTCCGCTTCGCGCGGCTGACCATGACGCAGGCGACGGTAATGGTCGGCGCCGGCGCGCTCGTCGGCGCCTGGATCGCCACCGTGACCGACCACTGGCTGACCCATTACGTGGTCGGCGGCAACAAGGTGACGTTCATCGTCAGCCTGGTGCTGCTGGTGCCGCTCGTCGTGGTGATGCTGTACCGGGTCGAGGAACTGGCCACCATCGCCTTCGGCCGCTCGCCGCGCCGCCTGCTGCGCCGCGCCGACGCGGTGGCGCCCTCGCGCACGCCCAAGGTCTCGATCCACATCCCGGCCTACAAGGAGCCGCCGGAGATGCTGAAGCAGACGCTCGACGGCGTCGCCCGGCTGAACTGGCCGAACTTCGAGTGCCTGGTCATCATCAACAACACGCCGGACCCGGCCTTCTGGGAGCCGATCGAGGCCTATTGCCGCGAGCTGGGCGACCGCTTCAAGTTCATCAACCTGCCCAAGGTCGAGGGCTTCAAGGCCGGCGCCCTTCGCCAGGCCATGCTGCAGACCGCGCCGGACGCCGAGATCATCGGCATCATCGACGCCGACTACGTGGTCGATCCGAACTGGCTGATGGAGCTGGTGCCCTCCTTCGAGGACCCGACGGTCGGCATCGTGCAGGCGCCGCAGGACCACCGCGACGCCAATCGCAGCCTGCTGCACGAGGCGATGAACACCGAATATGCCGGCTTCTTCGACATCGGCATGGTCCAGCGCAACGAGCACGACGCCATCGTCGTGCACGGCACCATGTGCCTGATGCGCCGCGCCGCCATGGTCGAGGCCGGCGACTGGTCGAGCGACACGATCTGCGAGGACACCGATCTCGGCCTCGCCATCGTCGAGCGCGGATGGAAGAGCCACTACACCAATGAGCGCTATGGCTGGGGCCTGCTGCCGGACGACTTCGCCTCGTTCAAGAAGCAGCGCCACCGCTGGGCCTATGGCGGCATGCAGATCATCAAGAAGCACTGGCGCCGCATGCTGCCCAATGGTGGCACCCGCCTTACCCCCGCGCAGCGCCGCGAATTCTCCATCGGCTGGGTCAGCTGGCTCGGCTCGGAGAGCATCGGCGCGCTGGTAGCGGTCCTGTCGCTGCTCTGGGTGCCGCTGGTGCTGGGCCTCGGGATCGCCGTGCCGCAGCGCATCCTCACCGTGCCGATCCTGTTCTGCTTCGGCATCTACGTGCTGCACTTCATCGCGCTCTACCGGCTACGCGTGGCGACCACCCCGGTGCGCATGCTCGGCGCCGCCTTCGCGGCGATGGCGGTGCAGTTCACCGTGGCCAAGGCGGTCTATGACAGCTTCCGCTACAAGGACCTCGCCTTCGCCCGTACCGCCAAGGGCTCCTGGCTCGCCGACGCCGCCCGCGCCTTCCCGGCCCTGCCGGAGGCGATCATCGGCGCCGGCCTGCTGGTCGCGGCGATCTCGCTGCGCATGACCAACTGGCACGCCGTCGTCGAGGTCGACCTGTTCGCCTTCGCCCTCGCCGTGCAGAGCCTGCCCTTCCTGGCGGCCGCTGGCATCGGCTGGCTGGAGGGCTCGCCGCTCAACCTGTTCAGCACCTGGGCCTCGCTGCGCGCCCGCGCGCTGGCGCTGCTGCCCGGCCGCGTCCCGCAGGCGGACGTCGTGCCCGAGAAGATCGTGAGCTGATCCTCATCCGCCGGTCGAAGCGGCGGAATCAGGACATGAAAAAGGGCCCGGAAGCGATTCCGGGCCCTTTGTTATTTCCGGTCATGAAGTGGCGCGTCAGGCCGCCGGCTCGAAGGCGAGCGTGGCGCCGAGTGCGGCTTTCGGGCTCACCACCACCAGCCCCTCGATCTCCTCCGCACCCATGCGCGAGGAGGAGACGCGCCGGCGCAGCTTGGCGATGTCTTCCACCGCGAAGCGCAACGCCGCCAGCCGCAGCCCCGGGCCTTCCGGCGCGGCGACGCCGAAGCGCTGGCTGAACAGCGCCGGGCTCATCAGGTCGACATCCCCGCGCGGCGTGTGGGCGATGTGCCAGCCATCCACCGCCCGGCGCAGATCGGTGCCGACGAAGACGGAGAGGAAGTCGGTATGGGCCGCCGGGTCCTGCGCGGTGAGCACGACGCCGGCGACGCCGGTGGTGCCGTTCATGTGGCGCTGAAGGTCCGGCGCCCAGAAGTTCTCCGGCCGGCGCTGCAGGCAGGTGAAGAAGCCGGCTTGAGGCGAGGCAGCCTCGCGGGCGAAGGCGAGCGAGAACGCCACCTCGACATCCGAGCCATCCGGCCGCTTGCCCTTGCGGGAGAAGTCGAACAGGTCGAGCCCGCCATAGCCGGCCGTGTCGAATTCCAGCTTGTCGGCGGCGGGGTCGTGGCCTTCCAGAACGAGCATGGAGAGCCCCTGCCCGACTTCGGCGAGAAAATCACGGTTGAAGGCCCCGAAGGAGAAGCTCGTCTCGCCATGCGGCACGATCGCCTCCGGCTGCGCGATCTCCAGCAGCTCGATGAAGAAGCCCGGCATCTGGACGATGCGGTTGTCGGTCCCCCACGGATGGCGGTTGCGGCTGCCCACCGTGAAGCCGAGCAGATCGTAGAGTTCGCCCGCCGCCTCCAGATCGCGAACGACATGGACGACGTGATCGAGACCTCGAATCACCGGCACATTCCTCCCCTTCACGGCCGCCGCACGGCGCCGGCCCGTAGCCCCGGGCGGATCAGAGCACGCCACGCGCACGCGAATCCAGCCTCGATTGCCCGCTGGGCGTGTTTCGTCCCGGGAAGGAGCGCGCCGCTGGCCGCGACAAGGCGGGCCGGCGCGCGGGGAGCGCGGCTAGAACAGCCGGCTCTGCACCGCCGCCGCGCCGATGAAGGAGGCGAAGAGCGGGTGCGGCGCGAAGGGGCGCGACTTCAGTTCCGGATGGAACTGCACGCCGACGAACCAGGGATGGTCGGGGTATTCGATGATCTCCGGCAACAGCCCGTCCGGCGACAGGCCGGAGAACAGCATGCCGCAGGCCTCCAGCCGGTCGCGATAGGCCATGTTGACCTCGTAGCGATGGCGGTGGCGCTCGGAAATCGCGGTGGAGCCGTAGATGTCGGCCACGCGGCTGCCCTCCGCCAGCGCGGCGGGATAGGCGCCGAGCCGCATCGTGCCGCCGAGATCGCCGTCGAGGCCGCGCTTCTCCAGCTCGTTGCCGCGCAGCCATTCGGTCAGCAGGCCGACCACGGGCTCCGAGGTCGGGCCGAACTCGGTCGAATTGGCTGCCGCCACGCCGGCGAGGTTCCGCGTCGCCTCGATCACCGCCATCTGCATGCCGAAGCAGATGCCGAGATAGGGCACGCGCCGCTCGCGGGCGAACTGCGCCGCGCGGATCTTGCCCTCGGCGCCGCGCTGGCCGAATCCGCCCGGCACGAGGATGCCGTGCACGTGTTCGAGGAAGGGCGCGGGATCCTCGCGCTCGAAGATCTCGCTCTCGATCCAGTCGAGATTGACGCGGACATTGTTGGCAAGGCCGCCATGGGTCAGCGCCTCGATGAGGGACTTGTAGGCGTCCTTCATGCCCGTGTACTTGCCGACGATGGCGATCGTCACCGCCCCCTCGGGGTTGCGCACGCCCGCCTCAACCTTCTGCCAGCGCGACAGGTCGGGCTCGGGCGCCGGCTCGATGCCGAAGGCGGCCAGCACTTCCCCGTCCAGCCCCGCCTCGTGATAGGCGGAGGGCACGGCATAGATGCTGTCGGCGTCGCGCGCCTCGATCACCGCGCTCTCGCGCACATTGCAGAACAGGCCGAGCTTGCGGCGCTCCTCGCGCGGAATCTCGCGGTCGGTGCGGCAGAGGAGGATGTCCGGCGCGATGCCGATGGAGCGCAGCTCCTTCACCGAGTGCTGGGTCGGCTTGGTCTTCAGTTCGCCGGCCGAGGGGATGAAGGGAAGCAGGGTGAGGTGGATGTAGATGCAGTGCTTGCGCGGCAGCTCGTTGCCGATCTGGCGGATGGCTTCGAGGAAGGGCATCGCCTCGATGTCGCCGACCGTGCCGCCGATCTCCACCAGCACGAAATCGTAGCCCTCATTGCCCGAGAGCACGAAGTCCTTGATGGCGTTGGTGACGTGCGGGATCACCTGGATGGTGGCACCGAGATAGTCGCCACGGCGCTCCTTGGTCAGGATGTCCTGATAGATGCGCCCGGTGGTGATGTTGTCCTGCTTGGTGGCCGGACGCCCGGTGAAACGCTCGTAATGCCCGAGGTCGAGGTCGGTCTCGGCACCGTCATCGGTGACGAAGACCTCGCCGTGCTGATACGGGCTCATCGTGCCCGGATCGACGTTGAGGTAGGGGTCGAGCTTGCGCAGCCGGGTCTTGTAACCACGGGCCTGCAGCAATGCACCGAGAGCGGCGGAGGCGAGGCCCTTGCCAAGCGAGGACACGACGCCGCCGGTGATGAAGATATAGCGCGCCATGGAGTCCGGTTTCTAACGGCAAAAACGCGATTCGACGAGAGCCCGTCTTGCCGAACGGGCTCCCGCCTGTGGGTAAATCGGACGCGGACCGGACCGGAGGGCGGGTCTGGGCCGCGCGGGATTCACTGCGACTGCGGAACCTGCGGCGCCGAGGGCGCGGCAGGGGCTGCGGGCGGCGCGGGCTGCGCAGCGTTGAGCTGGTCGAGCACCGTGCCGCCGGGGGCGGGCGCCGAAGGCGCGCCGGGAGCCGAGGCGGGCGTGGTGAAGATGGTGGAGGGACCACGCCCCCAGCCGGCCAGAATGGTCAGCGAGAGGCTGGTAACAAAGAACAGCGCCGCCAGGATCGCCGTGGCCCGGGTCAGCACGTTGGCCGTGCCGCGGGCGCTGAAGAAGCCACCGCCGCCGCCCCCACCGCCGCCACCACCGATGCCGAGGCCGCCGCCTTCCGAGCGCTGGATCAGCACGACGCCGATGAGGGCCAGCACGACCATGAGATGGATGACGATAATTACGGTTTGCATCTGACGCCTTCAAAATGCTCGTGCGACGGCGGGCGCAACGCACCCACCGCATTCTTTGGGCGCGTTCCTACACGATTGCGTCCGGGGTTTCCAGCCGCCGCGCCACAACGTCCGCCACCCATGCAAAGCGCGTATGGCGACGCCTATAGATAGGCATGCGCGATGGCGAGAAAAGACTCCGCCTTCAGGCTGGCGCCGCCGACCAGAGCACCGTCCACATCCGCGATGGCCAGGATATCCGCCGCATTTTCCGGCTTCACCGAGCCGCCATAGAGCAGGCGTACGCCCCGCCCCTCGTGCCCGAAGCGGGCGATCAGCTCGGCGCGCAGCAGCGCGTGCATCTCGGCGATATCCGCCGTGGTCGGCGTCAGGCCCGTGCCGATGGCCCAGACCGGCTCATAGGCGACCACGAGATTGGCGGCGGTGGCGCCGTCCGGCACCGAACCGGCGAGCTGGCTGCGCACCACGTCGAGCGCGCGGAACGCTTCGCGCTCGGCATGCGTCTCGCCGACGCAGAGAATGGCGACGAGCCCGGCGCGCCAGGCGGCTTCGACCTTGGCGCGCGCCAGGGCGTCGGTCTCGCCATGTTCGGAGCGGCGCTCGGAATGGCCGAGAATGACGGCGCAGGCGCCGGTGTCGGCGATCATCTCGGCGGAAATATCGCCGGTATAGGCGCCGGCGGCCTTGGTGTGGCAGTCCTGCCCGCCAATGCCGATGCGGGTGCCCAGCGCCACGATGGCCAGTGCCGACATCAGCGTCGCCGGCGGGCAAACCACGAGATCGACCTTCGCGCGGAGAGCGGAATCGTAGCCCGCGCTGATGCGGCCGAACTCCGCAATGGATGCCTTGAGGCCGTGCATCTTCCAGTTGCCGGCCACCAGCGGACGACGCTTCGACATGCCCGTCACTCACCTTTCACAAAAACGCCACGCAAGGTTCCTCATAGCAGAGTGTCGCGGCGTTAACAGGGTATCGTTAGGCCGCCAAATGCGGCGCGGTGCCGTTGCGGCGCGCCGGACGCCTCCCTATTATGCGCGCCTTTCGCGCTCCGGGCCTTTCGCCCGCACGACGCCAGACGAGAACCTAGATGCTTGACACGCTGCGCAAGAGCGCTTCCGGAATTGTCGCCAAGATCCTGATGGGCCTGCTCATCCTCAGCTTCGGCGTGTGGGGCATCGCGGACGTGTTCCGCGGCTTCGGCAGCCAGACGCTGGCGACGATCGGCAGCACCGAGATCACGGTGCCGGAATTCCGCCAGATCTATCAGGAGCGTCTCCAGCAGATCAGCCAGCAGCTCAAGCGCGGCATCACCCCCGAGCAGGCGCGCGCCTTCGGCATTCCCGACCAGCTCCTCAACGAGCAGCTCGCCGAGGCCGCGCTGAACGATCAGGCCAAGGCGATGGGGCTTGCCCTGTCGGACGCCGAGATCGCCCGCCGGGTGCAGTCGAACCCGGCCTTCTTCGGGCCGGGCGGCGCCTTCGACCCGAACTATTTCAACCAGATCCTGCGCTCGAACGGCTACACCGAGGCGCGCTTCGTTACCGCCGAGCGCGCGCTGGCGCTGCGCCAGCAGCTCATCCAGTCGCTGGGCGGCGGCATAGAGGTGCCGCAGGTGCTCAAGGATGCGGTGGCGCGCTACGAGAACGAGGAGCGCTCGGTCAACTACGCCATGCTGACCGCGGCCGCCCTGCCCGCCCAGGCCGAGCCGACCGACGAGGAGCTGCGCAGCTTCTTCGATGCCCGCAAGGCCGCGTTCCGCGCCCCGGAATTCCGCAAGGTGACCGTGCTCGCGCTCACCCCGCAGGCACTCGCCAGCACTGAGAACGTCACCGACGCGGAGGTCGAGGCCGCCTACAACGCGAACCTCGCCACCTACGGCACGCCCGAGAAGCGCGTCGTGCAGCAGATCGTGTTCCCCAATGCGGACGAGGCCAAGGCCGCCGCCGACCGCATCGCGGCGGGCACGCCCTTCGCCGACATCGTGACCGAGCGCAAGCTCGACCCCAAGGATGTCGATCTCGGCGACGTCACCCGCGCCGACATTATCGACAAGGCGGTGGCCGGGGCGGCGTTCTCGCTGCCGGCCGACGGCACCAGCGGCGTGGTCAATGGCCGCTTCGGCCCTGTCATCGTGCATGTCGGGGCGATCACGCCCGGCGCCACCCAGCCGCTGGCGGAGGTGGCGCCCGCCATCCGCGCCGCGCTGCAGGTGAACGCCGCCCAGCGCGCCCTGCTGACCAGGTATGACGAGATCGAGGACGACCGGGCCAGCGGCGCCCAGCTCTCGGAGATCGCCGGCAAGGCCGGCCTCCAGCTCCAGACCATCGAGACCGACGCGCAGGGCCGCGCGCCCGACGGCAGCATGATCGCCGACTTCCCCGGCCGCGCCGAGGTGCTGCGCGGCGCCTTCGCCACCGAGGTCGGCGCGGAGAACGATCCCGTCACCCTGCCGCAGGTCAATGGTCAGGCGGGCGGCTATGCCTGGTACGAGGTCGCTTCCGTCACCGCTCCGCGCGAGCGCAGCTTCGATGAGGCCCGCGCGCAGGTGCTGGAGCGCTGGAAGGAAGACAAGACCGCCCAGGCGCTCGATGCCAAGGTGGAGGAGCTGAAGGCCAAGGTCGCCGCCGGCACGAAGTTCGACCAGGCCGTGAACGAGGCCGGGCTGGAGCTGCGCGCCGCCAACGGCCTGCGCCGTGGCCGCACCGCCGACGGCGTGCCGCAGGACATCATCGCCGCCGTGTTCGAGACGCCCGAAGGCGGCGTCGGCAGCAGCCTGGCCGAGGGCGGCGACAGCCGCCTGCTGTTCCAGGTGCTGCGCGCGGGCGTTCCTACGGCGAGCGCGCCGAACGACAAGCTGGTAAGCGACATCCGCCAGAGCCTCGAGAACGACGTGATGACCGAATATCTCGTCGAGCTGCAGGGCAGCCTCGGCGCCCGCGTCAACCGCGCCGCGCTCGACCAGATCGTCGGCACCGACGCGGTCAACTGATCCGGGAATCGCGTCATGAGCCTGACCCCCGACGCCGCGAGCTTCGCGGCGACCTATGAGCGCGGCGAGCCGCAGGTCGTCACGACCACGCTCATCGCCGACCTAGAGACTCCCGTCTCGGCCTTCCTCAAGATCGCCGGCGAGCGGGCGAACAGCTTCCTGCTCGAATCCGTCGAGGGCGGCGCCACGCGCGGGCGCTACTCGATGATCGGCATCGAGCCGGATGTGATCTGGCGCTGCCATGCCGGGCGGGCCGAGATCAACCGAAGCGCCGCCGTCGATGCGGAGGCTTTCGAGCCCTGCCCCGACAAGCCGCTGGTCTCGCTGCGCAGACTGGTGGAGGAATCGCGCATCCACCTGCCGGACGGCGCCCCGCCCATGGCGGCAGGCGTGTTCGGCTATCTCGGCTATGACATGGTGCGCCAGATGGAGCGCCTGCCCGACGCCAAGCCCGACGTCATCGACGTGCCGGATTCGATCTTCATCCGCCCCACCGTGATGGTGGTGTTCGACGCCGTGCGCGACGAGATCACCGTCGTCACCCCGGTGCGCCCGGATGCCGGCGTCCCGGCCGCCCTCGCCTATGAGCGCGCCCGCGAGCGGCTGGAAAAGGTGGTCGCCGCGCTCGACAGCGCGCTGCCCAACCTGCCGAGCGAGGACGCCTTCCACCAGCCGGTGGCGGCGCAGTCCAACACCGAGCCGGCCGCCTACCGCGCCATGGTGGAGCGGGCGAAGGAATACATCCGCGCCGGCGACATCTTTCAGGTGGTGCTGTCTCAGCGCTTCGAGGCACCCTTCGCGCTGCCGCCCTTCTCGCTCTATCGCGCGCTGCGGCGGATCAATCCGGCGCCCTTCCTCGTCTATTTCAACTTCGGCGGCTTCTCGCTGGTGTGCTCCTCGCCGGAGATCCTTGTCCGGCTGCGCGACAACACCGTCACCATCCGCCCCATTGCCGGCACCCGCCGGCGCGGCGCCACCCCGCACGAGGACAAAGCGCTGGAAGACGAGCTGCTGGCCGACCCGAAGGAGCGCGCCGAGCACCTGATGCTGCTCGACCTCGGCCGCAACGACGTCGGCCGCGTCGCGAAGATCGGCTCGGTGCATGTCACCGACAGCTTCTTCATCGAGCGCTACAGCCAGGTCATGCACATCGTCTCCAATGTCGAGGGCAAGATCGACCCGCGCCGCGACGCGCTCGACGCGCTGGCCGCCGGCTTCCCGGCCGGCACCGTCTCCGGCGCGCCGAAGGTGCGCGCCATGGAGATCATCGACGAGCTGGAAAGCGACAAGCGCGGCATCTATGCCGGCGCCATCGGCTATTTCGGCGCCGACGGCGAGATGGACACCTGCATCGTGCTGCGCACCGCCGTGGTGAAGGACGGACGCATGTATGCGCAGGCTGGTGCAGGCATCGTCTACGACTCGGTGCCCGAGAGCGAGCAGCAGGAATGCGTGAACAAGGCCAGCGCCCTGTTCCGCGCCGCCGAGGAGGCCGTGCGCTTCGCCGCCCGGGCCGGACGGGGGCAGTAGGACGATGAGCGGAGATAGGCGTCACGAGCGATGGCGGGGCTGGCGATAGACCTGTCGCCTGCCGGCGCGGCTTGACCCCGCGCCGGGTGAACCCCTAGAGCTTTTGCAGCCGGCACGGGCCGGCGGATGGACGCACGATGATCCTGCTCATCGACAATTACGATAGCTTCACCTGGAACCTCGTCCACTATATCGGCGGGCTCGGCGCCGAGGTGGAGGTGCGCCGCAACGACACCCTCACCGTCGACGAGGCGATGGCGCTCAAGCCCGAGGCGATCGTCATCTCGCCCGGCCCGGCGACACCCAACGAGGCCGGCATCTCCTGCGCGCTGATCGAACGCGCGGCGAAGGACGGCGTGCCGGTGTTCGGCGTGTGCCTGGGCCACCAGGCCATCGGCCAGGTGTTCGGCGGCGACGTGGTGCGCGCCCCGGTGCCGATCCACGGCAAGCTCTCGCAGATCGCCCACAAGGGCGAGGGCGTGTTCCGCGGCATCAACGGCCCGCTCAAGGCGACGCGCTACCACTCGCTGGTGGTGAAACGCGACACGCTGCCGGCCAGCCTCGCTGTGACCGCCGAGACCGACGACGGCCTCATCATGGGCCTGTCGCACCGCGAACTGCCCGTCCATGGCGTGCAGTTCCACCCGGAGAGCATCGCCTCCGAGCACGGGCGTACCATCCTCAAGAACTTCCTCGATCTGGCGCGGGACTGGAACGCTGGCCCTGGCCGGAAGCAGGCGGCGTAGGCACGAAGGACAGGCGGGAACGCGCCGGAACGAAGCGGGGAAACATGGACAACCTCAAGCCCATCATCGGCAAGCTGGCCACCGGCACCACGCTGACGCGCGCGGAAGCCGCCGCCGCCTTCGACGTGATGATGTCGGGCGAGGCGACACCCTCGCAGATCGGCGCCATCCTGATGGCGCTGCGCGTGCGCGGCGAGGAGGTCGAGGAGATCGCCGGCGCGGTCTCGACCATGCGCGCCAAGATGCTGCGCGTCGAGGCTCCGGCCGGGGCGGTCGATGTGGTGGGCACGGGCGGGGACGCCTCCGGCTCCTACAACATTTCCACCTGCGCTTCCTTCATCGTCGCCGGCGCCGGCGTGCCGGTGGCCAAGCACGGCAACCGCGCGCTGTCCTCCAAGTCCGGCGCCGCCGACGTGCTGATGGCGCTCGGCGCGAAGATCGACCTCGGCCCTGAGCAGATCGCCACCTGCATCCGCGAGGCGGGCATCGGCTTCATGTTCGCCCCGGCGCACCATCCGGCGATGAAGCATGTGGGACCGACCCGCGTGGAGCTGGGCACCCGCACCATCTTCAATCTTCTCGGCCCCCTTTCAAATCCCGCCGGCGTGACCCGCCAGATGGTCGGCGTGTTCGCCCGTGCCTGGGTGGAGCCGATCGCCGAGGTTCTGCGCACGCTCGGCTCGGCGCATGCCTGGGTCGTGCACGGCTCGGACGGGCTCGACGAGATCACCACCACCGGCCCGACCTTCGTTGCCGAGCTGAAGGGCGGCACTATCCGTGCCTTCGAGATCACGCCGGAAGAGTTCGGCGTCGCGCGCGCGACGCCCGAATCGCTCAAGGGCGGCGACGGTGCCGCCAATGCGCTGGCGCTGCGCGCGGTGCTCGACGGCGAGTCGAGCGCCTATGCCGATGTGTCGCTGCTCAACGCCGCCGCCGCCCTCGTCGTCGCCGGCAAGGCGGACGAGCTCGGCGGCGGCCTTGAGCTCGCCCGCGCCAGCCTGAAGGGCGGCCACGCGGCGAAGGCGCTGGAGAAGCTCGTCGCCGTCTCCGCCCTCGCGGCGGCCGAGTGACGGGAGGACGGGATGGCGGACATTCTTGAGAAGATCGGCGCCTACAAGCGCGAGGAAATTGCAGCCGCCAAGGCCGCGCGACCGCTCGAACAGGTGCGCGCAGCCGCCGAGGCGCAGCCGCCTGCGCGTGGCTTCCTCAAGACGATCGAGGCGAAGATCGCCGCCGGGCGTACCGCTCTGATCGCCGAGATCAAGAAGGCGAGCCCGTCCAAGGGGCTGATCCGCCCCGATTTCGACCCGCCGGCACTAGCCGCCGCCTACGAGGCGGGCGGGGCGGCCTGTCTCTCCGTGCTCACCGACGCTCCCTCCTTCCAGGGCGCGCCGGGATTCCTCGTAGCGGCACGGGCGGCCTGCGCGCTTCCCGCGCTGCGCAAGGACTTCATGCACGACACCTATCAGGTCTACGAGGCGCGCAGCTGGGGCGCCGACTGCATCCTCGTCATTATGGCCTCGGTCGACGACGCGCTGGCGCGCGATCTCGTCGACACCGCCCATGGTCTCGGCATGGACACGCTGGTCGAGGTGCATGACGACGCCGAGCTCGACCGCGCGCTGGAGCTTCCCGCCCGGCTCGTCGGCATCAACAACCGCAACCTGCGCAATTTCGACGTGACGCTCGCCACCTCCGAACGCCTCGCCCCGCGCATCCCGGCCGACCGGCTGATCGTCGGCGAGAGCGGCATCTTCACGCCGGACGACGTGGCCCGCCTGGCGCGGGTGAACATCTCCACCATCCTCGTCGGCGAGAGCCTGATGCGGCAGGCGGATGTGGCGGCGGCGACGCGCGCGCTGCTGGCGCCCGCAACGCCCGCCCGCGCTGCCGGCTGAGCGATGACGGACGCGCCCCGCCTCACCCATCTCGACGCCGCCGGCGCCGCCAACATGGTGGATGTCGCGGACAAGGCCGTTACCGACCGCGTGGCGGTGGCGGAGGGCCGCGTTGTCATGCAGGCGGCAACGCTGGACCTCATCCTGTCCGGCAACGCGAAGAAGGGCGACGTCATCGGCACCGCCCGCCTCGCCGGCATCATGGCGGCCAAGCGCACGCATGAGCTGATCCCGCTCTGCCATGCGCTGCTGCTCTCCAAGGTCGCCGTCGAGATCGAGCCCGACCCCGCCCTGCCCGGCCTGATCGTGCGCGCCAGCGTGCGTACGTCCGGCCAGACCGGCGTCGAGATGGAGGCGCTCACCGCCGTCACCGTCGCCTGCCTCACCGTCTACGATATGGCGAAGGCGGTGGACCGCTTCATGCGCATCGAGGCGGTGCGCCTCGTGGAGAAATCCGGCGGCCGCTCCGGCCACTGGCAGGGCGAATAGCGGGGGCCGCCATGGCGCTGATGCCCGTGGAGGAGGCGCTGGCGCTGCTGCTCGCCGCCGCCCGTCCGGTCGAGGCCGAGAACGTGCCGCTCGACGGCGCGCAGGGCCGCGTGCTCGCCGCCCCCGTGCTCGCCCGCCGCACCACGCCCGGCGCCGACGTCTCGGCCATGGACGGCTATGCCGTGCGCGCGCAGGACGCCGCCGCATCCGCCACGCTCACCCTGATCGGCGAATCCGCCGCCGGCCGCCCGTTCGCCGGCCGCGTCGAGCCGGGCACCACGGTGCGCATCTTCACCGGCGCCGTGCTTCCGCAAGGCGCCGACGCCATCGTCATCCAGGAAGACACCACCCGCGAGGGCGAGGCGGTCACCGTCACCGAGACGGCCGCCATCGGCCGCCACATCCGCAAGGCCGGCGGCGACTTCGCCACCGGCGAGACCCTGCTCGCGCCCGGCCACCGGCTGCGCGCCCGCGACCTCGCGCTGATCGCCGCTGCCGACGTGGCTGAGGTGAGCGTCGCCCGCCGCCCGCGCCTCGGCCTCCTCTCGACCGGCGACGAGCTGGTGCGGCCGGGAGAGGGCGCGGGCGCCCATCAGGTCATCGTCTCCAACCTCTATTCCCTCGCCGCCCTGGCCCGCGAGGCCGGCGCCGAGGTGATCGACCTCGGCATCCTGCCCGACGATATGGCAAAGACCCGCGCCGGCGTGCGCGACGCACTCGGTGCCGGACTCGACGTGCTGGTGACGACGGGCGGCGCCTCGGTGGGCGACCACGACCTCATCGCACCCGCCCTCACCGCCGAGGGCGTGGCGCTCGCCGTGCACAAGATCGCGCTGCGGCCGGGCAAGCCGCTGATGTTCGGCAGCCCGGCGAAGGAGGCGGCGCGGCCACTGGTGCTCGGCCTGCCCGGCAACCCGGTGTCCGCGCATGTCTGCGCGCTCATCTTCCTCGTGCCGCTGCTGAAGGCGCTGCAGGGCGTCGACGTGCCGCCTGGCCTGGAGCTGCGCCCCGCCCGCCTCGCCGGCCCGGTGAAGGCCAACGAGCAGCGCATGGATTTTCAGCGTGCCGAGATCGTCGGCGATGAGGACGGCCTGCCGCTCGTGCGCCCGCTGCCCGTGCAGGACAGCTCCATGCTGGCCAATCTCGCCCGCGCCGACGTGCTGCTGGTCCGCCGGCCCTTCGCGCCCGCCGCGCAGGCGGGCGAGGACTGCGAGATTTTCCCGCTGGAGGATTGACCGGGCGCCCGGCTGCCTGTTCGCTCGAAACATCGGGAGCCGAAGGGGAGCGGGCGCATGGACATCAACATTGCCGAGGTGCTGGACGAGGTGCGCGCGGCGTTCGACCGCTATGAGCGCGCGCTGGTCTCCAACGACGTCGCCGCGCTCGACGACCTGTTCTGGGACGACCCCACCACGCTGCGTTACGGCGGCGGCGAGAACCTCTACGGGATCGACGAGATCCGAGCCTTCCGCGCCGCCCGCTCGCCGGTAGGGCTGGAGCGCACGCTGGACGGCACGAGGATCACCACCTATGGCCGCGACTTCGCCGTCGCCTCCACCCTGTTCCGCCGCAGCTCGACGCCCGGCAAGGTCGGCCGCCAGATGCAGACCTGGATGCGCACCCCGGCCGGCTGGAAGGTCGTCGCCGCCCATGTGAGCCTGATCGACGACAGGTGAGGCCGCCCGCAGCGCCGGCATCGTCATGAAGTTCTTGGTGAAACGGGTCGCCCCGGCTAATGATGCGGCACGGTCGGGACCCCGCGCCGTCTCCCTCAGATTCGTCAGCCGCCGATGTCCGTGCTGCCTGTCCGCTTCCCGCTCGAACCGCCCGCCGATGCCGGACGGCGCGGCCGCGTGACGCGCGCCGAGGAACTGCGCATGCAGCTCGCCGACGAGATCACGCGCGGCACCCTGCCGCCGGGCACCGGGCTCGACGAGACGGCGCTGGCGGCGCGTTTCGGCGTCTCCCGCACGCCGGTGCGCGAGGCGCTGCGCGAACTCGCCGCCTCCGGCCTCGTCGACGCCCGCCCGCATCGCGGCGCCGTGGTCGCCCGCCCGAGCGTCGAGCGGCTGCAGAATATGTTCGACGTCATGGCCGAGCTGGAGGCGCTGTGCGCGGGACTGAGCGCCCTCGCCATGACGCCGCAGGAGCGCCGCCAGCTGGAGCGGCTGCACGCCGACATGGGCGAACTGATGCGCATCGGCGATTTCGCCACCTATCGCGAGGCGAACGAGCAGTTCCACACCTCGATCTATGCGGGCAGCCACAACGACTACCTCATCGAAATGACGGTCGGCACGCGCCGCCGGCTCTCGCCCTTCCGCCGCGCGCAGTTCCGCGCGCTGGGGCGCCTCGCGCTCTCGCACACCGAGCATGACCGGGTGACGACGGCGATCCTGCGCGGCGACCGCGAGGCCGCAGCCAATGCCATGCGCAGCCATATCGCCATCGTGCACGACGCCTACGAGCAATACGCGCAGACCGTCTGACCGGCGGCGGACACGGCGCGCCGGTGCGAATCATGCCCCTGGCCGCGCACCTTTCCGGCCGCCGGGTACCGCCGTTTCCCCGACTGGCTTGGCGTTTTTCCGGTCGCGCCGCCGGAAAGCGTGCATTTTCCGCCTCTTAGCGATGCCTTTACCCATTGTGGAACACAATAGGAACGGATAGTCTCTGTTCGTGATTTGTTTCAGCCCGCGTCAGCCGCCAGACGGAACACCGGATGCTTACCCGCAAACAGCATGAGCTGCTTCTCTTCATCAATGACCGCCTCCAGAAGGACGGCGTGCCCCCCTCCTTCGAGGAGATGAAGGACGCGCTCGACCTCAGGTCGAAGTCGGGCATTCACCGGCTCATTACGGCGCTGGAGGAGCGCGGTTTCATCCGCCGCCTGCCGAACCGCGCCCGCGCGCTGGAAGTGGTGCGCCTGCCGGAGGACGCGCAGCCGCCCAAGCCTGCCGCGCGGACCTTCTCGCCCAATGTCATCGAAGGCAATCTCGGCCGTGTGCGGCCCGCGAGCGAGGACGACGATGCCCGCCGCGTGGTGCCGATCCCGGTCATGGGCCGCATCGCCGCCGGCACGCCGATCTCGGCCATCCAGTCGCGCGACCACACCATATCCATGCCGCCGGAAATGCTGGCGGGCGGCGAGCATTACGCGCTGGAAGTGCGCGGCGACTCCATGGTCGAGGCCGGCATTCTCGACGGCGATCTCGCGGTGATCCGCAAATGCGACACGGCGAGCACCGGCGAGATCGTCGTCGCGCTGATCGACGACGAGGAAGCCACGCTCAAGCGCCTGCGCCGCAAGGGCGCTTCGGTCGCGCTGGAGGCGGCCAACCCGGCCTATGAGACCCGCATCTTCGGCCCCGACCGCGTGCGCATCCAGGGCAAGCTGGTCGGCCTGTTCCGGCGCTACTAAGCGTCCGCTAGGTCTGGCGGGCGGGCGCTTTCCGCCCTCGCCTTCCGTTTCCGTTCGCGTCCACTCCGGTTCCGGCGCTGCTGAACGTTCGCCTGAGCATTCACGGATGGGAGCCGGTGCGCGCCTTCCGCTTCGGTTCGTTCGCCCTCCGGCCCTTCACCCTCCGGCATGACCCCGTCTCATCCATCTCGGCTGGGACCGGGTGTCCGGCAAGCCGAACGCATCCGTCAGCACAGGGACGGCCCGCCGCCTTCCGCTTCCGTTCGCTGAACTCTCCGGCTCCTCCTCCGGGAAGCCCGCCGTCTTGACCCGCCGCATCGAGGCGGGGCGATATGCGTCCGGCGCGTCGGCGGGCATGTCTGGCGCAGGGACGGCCAGCGCCTCCAGCCGGGCCCTCTTCCATTCACCCGCCGCCCGGCTCTTCCTCCTCGGGCGGGTCTTCCGTTGTTGTCCCGTTCCCGTCCGTCCCGGGCTGGTAGGTATCGGGCGTGTCGAAGGCATCCGCTGGCGCGCGGAAAGGGAGCGCTCCCTTGGCAGCCGCCCCGATGGCTTGCCTTGCGGCAGGCGGCGCCGGGATGAGGGGCGGTGGCGTTCGGGCACCGCCACCCGCCTCCGGCGCGACAGGAGCGCTCCTCGCCTCCCAGGGCCGGGCGCCCTCGGCCGGGCGGGCCGCGACGAAGCGCCAGCCGCCTTCCGGCGTATGGTAGCCGGCGAGCCCGCCCATAGGTCGTGATGGGTCGATGCGCACGAGTTCGGCCGCGCAGACCAGGGGCGGTTCGAACGGCGTCACCAGCACGCGCGCGAGACGGCAATCGTCCTCCAGCGAGTCCCGCTGCCGCGACAGCGCCACCAGCCCACCGTCCGCGAGCGGCAGCGTGCAGCCGAGCGGATCGCACGTGGCCGCCGCCGCGATGTCCTTCGCGCCGATGCGGGTACGGTCGCCATCCGCGCTCAGCCATTGCTCGACGGCGAAGCGATTTGCCAGCCCGGCCGCCCGGTCGCCCATCACGTGGAGGCGCCCATCGGTGCCCCTCACCGCCACGGTGCGCCCCTGCGCGTCGACCAGCAGCTCCGGGCGCGGCGTGCCGGCGGCAATCCATAGCGCCAGCCCGCCGAGCGCGGGCGCCAGCAACATGAGCCGCGTGCGGGCGAGGCACAGTACCGCAAGCGCCAGCGAGAGCAGCGCGAGGCTCGCAGCCGGCATGCCCCGTATGCCGCGGTCCGCACCCGGCAGAGCGGCCACCATGTCGGCGATGTCGAGCATCACGCCAATCCCCCAGCCCATGATGCGCCACACGGGGCCATCCCAGCCGAACGGCATGAGCAGCGCGCCGAGGAGGCCGAACGGCATGACGACGAGCGACACCACCGGCGTCGCGGCGAGGTTGGCCGGCAGGCTGAGCGGGGCGAGGCGCTGGAAATGGAACGCGGCATAGGGCGCCGTCGCCAGCCCCGCCGCCAGCGAGCCAAGCACCAGCGCGGCGAGGTAGCGTGCCGGCACCGCGAATAGCGGCGTCTTCATTCCCGGCGGCGCGGCGATGAAGCGGCCGAAGCGTTCATAGGCGGCGATCAGCGCCAGTGTGGCGGTGAAGGACATCTGCGCGCCGGGGTCGAGCACCGCCCAGGGGGTGAGCGCCATCAGCGCCAGCGCGGCGAGCGCCAGCGTGCGCAGCGTCAGCGCCGGCCGCCCGAGCACCACGCCGGCCAGCACGAGCAGCGTCATCACATAGGCGCGCTGGGTCGGCACCTCGGCACCCGACAGCAGCAGATAGAAGGTCGCCGAGGCGAAGGCCGGCAGCGCCGCCCACGCCTTGATCGGCCGCGCCAGCGCAAGCTCCGGTGCCAGCGCCAGCAGCGCGCGGGCGAGGAAGAAGACCGTCGTCGCCACCAGCGCCATGTGCAGGCCGGAAATGGAGAGGATGTGCGACAAGCCGGCGATGCGCATGCTCTCCTCGATCGGCTCGGCCACCGCGTCGCGCAGTCCCGTCACCAGTGCCACGGCGACGCCGCCATCCTCTCCCGGCAGGGCGGCGCGGATGCGCGCGGCGATGGCCCGGCGCGTGCCGTCGAGCCAGGTGGCGAGGGCGAGGCCCCAGGGCGGCGGACCGGTCGCCGGCGCAAGCTCCGGCCGCCCGAGAGAGAAGCCCGTGGCGCCGATGCCGTCGAACCAGATCGCCCGGCCGAAATCGAAGCCGCCGGGATAGGCCGGCCCCGGCGGCGGGCCGAGCGTGGCGCGCAGGCTCACATGCGCACCCACCCCCGGCGGCTTGCGGCTCGAAAGCGTCACCCGTACACGCTGCGGCGGCTCTGCGGGCGGGCGCGCGAAGCCGGTGACCAGCAGCGTGATCCGGCTGCCGCGCGGACGCTGCTCGGCGGATTCGACGAAGCCGGTGATCTCGGCGGCATACAGCGTCTGCCCGAGCACGGGATGCGCCATGCGCTGCACCTGAAGCGCCGCGACGGCGAAGCCGAGCGCGATCACCGCCAGCAGCGCGAAGAGATGGAAGCCGAAGGCCCGCTCGCGCCGCCACCACGCCAGTGCGGCGAAGACACCCGCCGGCATGAAGCCGGCATAGGGGAGCGGTTCCTGCGGGGCGGCGAAATAGAGCACGGCGCCGAGGGCGAAGCCGACGGGCAGGAAGAGGAAACCGCGCCGGTCGTCGAGTTCGCGCGCCAGCGCGGCGGAGAGCCCCGTGGTCAGCGCGCCGAGGCGCAGATCCGGCCACCGGCCCGCCAGCAGGGGCGCGAGCCCCGTCCCGCGACGCGCGTCGGCCAGCACCGCCGCCCGCGCGCCCCGGCGACGCCCCGCTCCGTCAGGCCTGCCCTCTCCCGGCCATTCCTCGTCCGGGTCCCGCCGCGGCGGCCCCTGCATTCCCCGCCCGCCCGTTGCAACGCTTTTGCCGTGTCGCGCACCTATGGTACACGCTCCGTCCGCAACCGCCACGCCGCAACGCTTTGACGCCGCCCCTGCCGCGCGGCGCGAGACGAAAGAAACATGTCCGAGACCGTCGTCACCCGCTTCGCCCCCTCGCCCACCGGCTTCCTGCACATTGGCGGGGCGCGCACCGCGTTGTTCAACTGGCTCTATGCCCGCACCAAGGGCGGCAAGATGCTGCTGCGCATCGAGGACACCGACCGCCAGCGCTCCACCCCCGAAGCCATCGACGCCATCATCGACGGGCTGAACTGGCTCGGCATCGACTGGTCGGGCGACGTCATCTACCAGTTCGCCCGCGCTGAGCGTCACCGCGAGGCAGTGGAACAGATGATCGCCGCCGGCCGCGCCTATCCCTGCTTCGCCACCGCCGCCGAGCTGGAGGAGATGCGCGAGACCGCCCGCAGGGAGGGCCGGCCGCCGCGCTATGACGGGCGCTGGCGCGACCGCGATCCGGCCGACTACCCCACCGACCGCAAGCCGGTCTTCCGCCTCAAGGCCCCGACCGAAGGCGAGACCGTGATCGACGATCTCGTGCAGGGCCGCGTCGTCATCCCGAACAAGGATCTTGACGACCTCGTGCTGCTGCGCTCCGACGGCACGCCGACCTACATGCTCTCTGTCGTCGTCGACGACCACGACATGAACGTCACGCACATCATCCGCGGCGACGACCACCTCACCAATGCCGCGCGCCAGACGCAGATCTACCATGCGCTGGGCTGGGGGGTGCCGAAGATGGCGCATATCCCGCTCATCCACGGGCCGGACGGCGCCAAGCTCTCCAAGCGCCACGGCGCCCTCGGCGTCGATGCCTACCGCGCCATGGGCTACCTGCCGGCGGCGCTGCGCAACTACCTCGTGCGCCTCGGCTGGAGCCATGGCGACCAGGAGATTTTCTCGGCCGAGGAAATGAGCACGTTGTTCGATCTCGACCGCGTGGGCCGCTCGGCGGCGCGCTTCGATTTCGCCAAGCTGGAGAACATCAACGGCCTCTACATGCGCTCGACCCCCGATCCCGAGCTGCTGGCCGCCATCGACACGTTGCTGCCCTATCTGCCGAACGGTGCCGGCATCGCCGCCGCGCTCACGCCGGAGCGCCGAGCGCAGCTTCTGGCCGCCATGCCGGGCCTGAAGGAGCGCGCGAAGACGTTGGTAGAACTTATTGACAGCGCATCATATATTCTGAACGCGCGTCCGCTGCCGATCGAAGAGAAGGCGCAGGCTCTTCTGACCGCGGAGGCCCGCCATCTGCTCGCCACGGCGGCCGAAAAGCTCGCCGCCGTCGCCGACTGGAACGCCGCCGAGACCGAGGCGGCCGTGCGCGCGGCGGCCGAAGAACGAGGCGTGAAGCTCGGTGCCATCGCCCAGCCGCTGCGCGCGGCAATGACCGGAAAGACCACCTCGCCGGGCATTTTCGACGTTCTGGCGGTGCTCGGCCGCGAGGAGTCGCTGGCCCGCATCGCCGACCAGACTGCCTCCCTCGCGAAGGCGTAAGAAACCCGTCTAGCACGGCGCGGCGGCACAGGTGAAATCGTTTCGCCGCCATCGCGCCGTCGCCTTCCGGCCGCATTGCGGTACCGGTTTCGCTGCGCTTGCGAGGGCGGATCGAAACCGCTACGACTGCCTCTCGGGCCGCAGCGAGACACGCCCCGTCTCCGGCCACTGCCTTCCAGGCTCGGCACTGCACCCGCAAGACGTGATCCGTTTCATCGGTTCCACAGGCTCAGGGAGAATCCGCATGGACGCCAGCAACGGCACTTCGGCGAAATCCGCCACCCTCACCATTGGCGATGAAAGCTGGGAGCTGCCGATACTGAACGGCACCATCGGCCCCGACGTCATCGATATCGGCAAGCTCTACGCCCAGACCGGCAAGTTCACCTACGACCCCGGCTTCACCTCGACCGCCGCCTGCGAAAGCCAGATCACCTACATCGACGGCGACGAAGGCATCCTGCTCTATCGCGGCTACCCCATCGAGCAGCTTGCCGAGACCGGCGACTTCCTCGAAACCTGCTACCTGCTCCTCTACGGGGAGCTGCCGACCGCCGCGCAGAAGGCGGATTTCGACTACCGCGTCACGCGCCACACCATGGTGCATGAGCAGATGAGCCGGTTCTTCCACGGCTTCCGTCGCGACGCGCACCCCATGTCGGTGCTGGTGGCCTCGGTTGGCGCCCTGTCGGCCTTCTATCACGACAGCACGGACATCTCCGACCCGCAGCAGCGCATGATCGCCTCGATCCGCATGATCGCGAAGATCCCGACGCTGGCGGCGATGGCCTACAAATACTCGATCGGGCAGCCCTTCGTTTACCCGAAGAACGACCTCGACTACGCCTCGAACTTCCTGCGCATGTGCTTCTCGGTGCCGTGCGAGGAATACAAGGTCAACCCGATCCTCTCCCGCGCTATCGACCGCATCTTCATCCTGCACGCCGACCACGAGCAGAACGCCTCGACGTCGACGGTGCGCCTCGCCGGCTCCTCCGGCGCCAATCCCTTCGCCTGCATCGCCGCCGGCATCGCCTGCCTCTGGGGGCCCGCCCATGGCGGCGCCAACGAGGCCGCGCTCAAGATGCTCGGCGAGATCGGCTCGGTCGACCGCATCCCGGAATTCATCAAGCGCGCCAAGGACAAGAACGACCCGTTCCGCCTGATGGGCTTCGGCCATCGCGTGTACAAGAACTACGACCCGCGCGCCAAGATCATGCAGCGCACCTGCCACGAGGTGCTCGGCGAGCTCGGCATCCAGGACGACCCGCTGCTCGACATCGCGGTGGAGCTGGAGCGCATCGCATTGCAGGACGAGTATTTCGTCGAGCGCAAGCTCTACCCGAACATCGACTTCTATTCGGGCATCACGCTGCGCGCCCTCGGCTTCCCGACCTCCATGTTCACCGTGCTGTTCGCCCTCGCCCGCACGGTGGGCTGGATCGGTCAGTGGAAGGAGATGATCGAGGATCCCGGCCAGCGCATCGGCCGCCCGCGCCAGCTCTACACCGGCGACGTCGCCCGCGACTACGTGCCGATCGCCCGCCGCAAGTGAGCGGCCACGCCGGGCGGCGCGCCGGAAACGGCGCGTCGTGCTCCGGCAACGAAGGTTGAACGGCCGGGCAGACGACGTGCCCGCCGGACGGTCGAGAGTTCCAGCAATCCCCGTCCTCCGACCGGAGGGCGGGGATTTTGCTTTTCGACGTCTTTGCTTTCTCGACATGGCGGCTCGAGGCTCGTTCGTGACGCGCCGAGGCAGTCGCCGCTCAGGCGCCGCCCACGCCCCGGCCACTCGCAAGCGTCTCAAGCACCGCGCGGGCGGCCCGGCGGCTCGGCGGCTCGCCGCCCTCACCCATCGCCGCGTCGAGCCGCGCGAAGGCGGCGAGCTGCGCCTCGCGCTCCGCGCCCCCCTCGATCAGCCGGGCGAGCTGCGCCGCCATGGCGGGCGGGTCGATGTGCCACTGCAGATATTCCGGCATCGCCGCCTCACCCAGGATGAGGTTCGGCAGGATCGCCGTCTTCACCTTGATGATGAAGGGCGCGATACGCCCTTCCAGCCACGGCACGCGATAGGCGGCCACGGTCGGGATGCCGGCGAGCGCCAGCTCCAGCGTCACCGTGCCGGAGGCGGCGAGCGCGGCGCGGGCGACCCGGAAGGCGGCCCGCTTCTCCTCCTCGTCGACGACGATGCGCGGTTTGACCGGCCAGTTCGCGATCATCTGCTCGACCTGCGCGAGACGGCGCGGCAGCGTCGGCAACACGCAGTCGGGCGGCGGCTGCAACGTCTGCAAGCGCTCCAGCACCGCGCCGAACGTGGCGCCGAGGCGCGCAAGCTCGGCGCGCCGGCTGCCGGGCAGCACCAGAAGGACCGGCGGCTTCGCCTCGCGGCGCCGGGCCTCCTCGGCATTCGGCCGCAGGCGGTCGAGTTCACCGAGCAGGGGATGGCCGACATAGGTGGTGGGCGGCCCGTCGAGCGCGTGCATCGCCTCCGGCTCGAACGGCAGCAGCGCCAGCACCCTGTCGAAATCCGGCGCCATCGCCCGCGCCCGGCCCTCGCGCCAGACCCAGACGGTGGGAGCGACATATTTCACGATGGGAAGGCCGGGCAGCCGCGCCCGCACCTTGTGGGCGACGCGATGGGTGAAGTCCGGCGCGTCGACCATGACGAGGATGTCGGGCGGCCGCTCGACAATGGCTCGCACCGTCTCCCCCATGCGCCGCAGGATGCGCGGCAGGCCGCCAATGACCTGCGCGAACCCCATGGCGGTGATGTCCTCCATGGGGAACAGCGTGGCCAGCCCCTGGGCCTGCATGCGCGCGCCGCCCACGCCCCGGAATCGCACGCCGGCGGGATGCAGCGCCTTGAGCTCCGCCATCAGTCCGGCACCGAGCGCGTCGCCGGACTCCTCGCCCGCGACGATGAACACGTCGAGCGGCCCGCTCATGCGTCGCCCGCCTCGTCGCGCGCGAAGGCGTGGATGAACACCCCGGCGGCGTCGGCCGCGCGCAGCAGCGCCTCGACATCCGAGACGATGACCCCGCCCGCCTCGACCGCGATGCCGGCAAGGCCCGCCCGCGCGGCGCCCTCGACCGTGCGCACGCCGAGTGAGGGAAGGTCGAGCCTTCGGTCCTGCCCCTCCTTCGGCCGCTTCACCAGCACGCCGCAGCGCGTAGGCATCTTGATACGGCCAATGGCGCGCAGCTCGGCGACGCGCGCCAGCATCAGGTCGGTGCCCTCCGCCGCCTCCATGGCGACGATATGCCGGTTCATCACCACCAGACCCTGGCCGATGTCCAGCGGTCCGGTGATGGCGAGAACCCGGCGGCCGAGCTCGATATCCTCCATCTGTCCGGCATCCGGCGCCACGGCGCCGAGCCGTCCGGCAGGGATGAGAATCTCCGGCGCGATTTCATGCGCTCCGACGAGGCGGAAGCCCGCCTCTTCGAACAGCCGGCCGACACTGGTGAGCAGGTGATCGTCGCCGCCGCGCAGCATGCGGAACACGCGCGGCAGCAAGGTGAGCGTCGTCCAGTCGAGGCGGATGTCCCGCACGCGCGGGCGCAGCACATTGCCGATGAACACCACATCCCGGCAGCCGCGCCGGCGTAGCTCGCGCGTGAGCAGCCCGAAGCGGCCGATATGGATCCACGCATGCGGCCAAGCCTCGACCCAAGGATCGGCGAAGCCGCGAATGGGGAAGAGCACGACACGGCGCCCCGCCTGCCGCGCCGCCTGCGCGACCGCCAGCGGAAAGGCGCCGCCGCCGCAGATGATGGCGAGCGGCGCGCCCGGCGCCGGCGCCTCGGGCCCGGCCGGGCCGCCCTCAGGCGGCTTCGGGCTCGCCGACATGATCGACCGAGTCGACGGGCACGGTCAGGCGGCGTCGGCCGACGCTACGCACGAAATCGACGATGCGCATGACATTCGCATCCTCGCCGAACTCGCCGGCCACGCGATCGGTGCGCTCGGACAGCGTGCCGGCGCCGTAGAACAGCTCGCGATAGGCGCCCTGCAACAGCCGGCGCTGCGCCAGCGTGAGGCCGCGCCGCTTCAGTCCGGTGTAGTTCAGCGAGCGCAGGCCGGGATGGCCTTCCATCATCAGGCCGAAGGGAATGACGTCGAAATGCACGCCGCACATGCCGCCGATCATCGCGCCGTCGCCGATGCGGGTGAACTGGTGCACCGCCGCCAGGCCGCCAATGAACACGTTGTCGCCGACCGTCACATGGCCCGCCAGCGTCGCGTTGTTGGCGAAGACCGCATGCGCGCCGACCACGCAGTCATGCGCGACATGGCTGCCGACCATGAACATGCCGCCCTCGCCGACCACCGTCTCCATATGGCCGCCGGCAGTGCCGGTGTTCATCGTCACATGTTCGCGGATGATGCAGTTGCGCCCGACCAGCAGCCGGCTCGGCTCGCCCTTGTAATGATAGGATTGCGGCGGCGAGCCCAGCGAGGCGAAGGGATGGACCACCGTCCCCTCGCCCAGCGTGGTATGGCCGGTGACGGCGACGTGCGAGACGAGGCGCACGCCGGCCTCCAGCACGACATTGGCCCCGACCGTGCAGAACGGCCCGATCTCGACGCCCTCGCCGAGCGTGGCGCCGTCCTCGACGCGTGCCGACGGATCGATCCGCGCGGCGCTCACTTGGCCGCCCCCCGGGCGATCATGGCGCCGACCTCGGCCTCCGCCACGAGCTGACCGTCGACCTTCGCCTCGCCGCGGAACCACCACATGTTCCGGCGCTTGGTGATCTGCGTCATATGGTATTCGAGCACGTCGCCCGGCACGACGGGACGGCGGAACTTCGCCTTGTCGATGGTCATGAAGTAGACGAGCGCCGGCGGCCCCTCGCCGGGGCGCTCCAGCAGGCAGATGGTGCCGGCGGTCTGCGCCATGCCTTCGAGGATGAGCACGCCGGGCATCACCGGGTTGTCGGGGAAATGCCCCTGAAAATGCGGCTCGTTGGCCGAGACGTTCTTGATGCCGACAGCCTTCCTGTCGCCCTCGATGCCGACGATCCTGTCGACCATCAGGAACGGATAGCGGTGCGGCAGCGTCGCGAGAATCCGCAGAATGTCGGCCGAGCCGAGAGACGCGGTCTCGTTGACGGTGGTTTCGGCGGTGACGGTATCGGTCTGCACGTCCATGCCCTACTGCCCCTCTTGTCGCCGCTCATGCGGTCCGCCCGACGGCCGGTCGCCGCGCGCCAGACGCTGGACGGCCATCACTTCGCGGAACCAGTCGCGCATCGGCTTGGCGGGCGAGCCGCCCCACTCGACGCCCGGCGGCACGTCGTCCTTCACATTGCTCGTCGCGGCGATGCGCGCGCCGTCGCCGATATGCACATGGCCGATGACGCCGACCTGGCCGCCCAGGACGACGAAATCGCCGAGCGTGGCGCTGCCCGCGATGCCCGTCTGCGAGACGATGATGCAGTGCCGGCCCACGACGACGTTGTGGGCGATCTGCACGAGATTGTCGATCTTCGTGCCCTCGCCGATCACCGTGTCGCGCAGCCCGCCGCGGTCGATGGCGGTGCCGGAGCCGATTTCGACATCGTCCTGAAGGACGACGCGGCCGATCTGCGGGATCTTGGCGTGGCCGCGCGCGCCGCCGAGATAGCCGAAGCCGTCCTGCCCGATGCGGGCGCCGGGATGCACGATCACCCGGTCGCCGAGCAGCGCGTGCTGCAGCGAGGCGCCGGCGCCGATGGAGCAGTCGCGCCCGATGCGCACGCCCGGCCCGATCACCGCGCCCGCACCGATCACCGTGCCCGCGCCAACCTCGGCGCCCGGCCCGATGACGGCGCCGGGATCCACCGTCACCTCCGCCTCGAGCCGCGCCTGCGGATGCACGATGGCGTCCGAGGCGACGCCGGTCTGGCCGAAGACGGAGCCGGGACGCAGGCTGCTTTCATAAAGGCGGCGCGTCACCGCAACGAAGGCCGCCTGCGGCCGCGCCACCCGCAGGGCGACCGTCCCGGCCGGCACATGCGAGGCGAAACGCTCGGTGACGAGGCAGGCGCCGGCCCGCGTGGCCGCCAGTTCCGGCACATGGCGGGCGCCGTCCATGAAGGCGAGATCGGCGGGTCCGGCCTCGCCGAGCGCGGCGACATTGCCGATCGCCCGATCCGCCTCGGGGCTGGCCGGCGACGGGGCGCCGACCAGCGCGCAGATTTCCGCGATGGTCAGCGGCGCGGGCGCCGGATGAAAAAAGGGATCGCTCATCGCCGCGTGCCGACCGCCGACCTGTTTCCCAAACGCACAAGCGGCCCGGACAACCGGGCCGCCGTGCAACCGATATGGAGGCAGTCTATCAGAAGCGGGTGCCGCCGCTGAAGCGGAACGCCTGCGTTTCGTCATACCACTCCTTCGACAGCGCCCAGGCGTAGTCGAAGCGCAGCGGACCAAAGGGCGACTGCCAGATCAGGCTGACGCCGACCGAGGAGCGGATCAGGTCGCTATCGGCGACGCAGACATTGTTCCAGCCTTGCGTCTTCGAACCCTGTATCGCGCTGCAGTCCGTAAGGCCATCCTGCCAACCGGGCGTACCCGGGAATACCGTATTGCCCTGATAATCCCACAGCGAGCCGGCATCCGCGAACACGGCGAACTTCATGCCGATGTCCTTGGGCAGGAAGGAAAGCGGGAACTGCACTTCCGCCGTCGTGCCCCAGTAGAGCGTACCACCCAGAGCGTTCGGATCTTCCCCGGCCCAGATGTCGCCCGACGCAAGGTCGCGCGGGCCGATGCCGTTCGGCGCGAAGCCGCGCACGAGGTCCGGACCCTTGAAGAAGTTATCGAGAATGCGCAGGTCCTCGCCGCCCCACGACGCTACGTTACCGGCCTGGCCGCGCAGCATGAGGACGAAATCGCCGAACAGAGGCTTGTAGTAGCGGGCGTCGAAGGTGGTGCGGACGAAGTTCACGTCGCCGCCGAGGCCGGCGAAGTCCTGCTTCAGTTCGAGCAGGTAGCCGTTCGTCGGGTCGCGGTTATTGTCGAGCAGATTGTAGCTCAGCGTATAGCCAACGGCCGAGGTGATGGCCGACTCGCCGTTCACTTCCAGGATGGCCCAGGACACGCTGCTCAGGCTGTCGAGGTTGTAGAGGTAGCACTGAGCGGGCGACAGGTAATCCGCGCAGTTGTCGAAGTTAACCGTAATTTCCTTCTGCGACAGCGTGTAGCGCAGACCCAGCGTCAGCTCGTCGGTGAGCGGCAGGGCCACGCGCAGCGTGCCGCCATAGGTCGAGGTGTCGTACGGGCTGTAATCGGTCGCGCTGGTTTCCTTCCAGAACAGGTCGAAACCGGCGGCCACGCGGTAGTCGAGGAAATACGGCTCGGTGAAGCTGAAGTCCACGCCCTGCACGTTCTCGCCGAGCTGGCCCGACAGGCGGACATACTGGCCACGGCCAAGGAAGTTCTTCTCCGAGATCGACACTTCGCCGATGAAACCGTCCGAGGTGGAGTAGCCGCCCGAGACCGAGAACTCGCCGGTCGGCTGATCCTCGACCGTCACCACGAGGATGATGCGGTCGGGCGCGGTGCCCGGCTCGTTGGTGATCTTCACTTCCTTGAAGTAGCCGAGGTTGCGCAGGCGACGCTCGGCGCGGTCGACCAGCACGCGGTTATAGGCGTCGCCCTCGGCGAGATCGAACTCGCGGCGGATGACCCAGTCGCGCGTGCGGGTGTTGCCGCGGATCTCGATGCGCTCGATATAGACGCGCGGACCTTCCTCGACCGCGAAGGTCAGGGAGATGGTGCGGTTCTCGACGTTGCGGTCGCCGCGCGGACGAACCTGCGCGAAGGCGTAGCCGCTCTTCGACACCTCGATGGTGGCGTTCTCGACCGACTTCTCGACGAGCTCGGCGTTATAGACCTGACCCGGCGCCACGCGGAGTGCGGCGCGGATGTTGGCCACGTCGACGTCCTTGATGTTGGACGCCACATCGACCGTGCCGACGCGATACTGCGCGCCCTCGTCGAGGGTGAAGGTCAGGATGAAGCCGCCCGACTTGCGGTCGAGATCGGCGGTCACCGACAGGATGCGGAAATCCGCATAGCCGTTCTTCAGATAGAAGCGGCGCAGCAGCTCCTGGTCGGTATTGATGCGGTCGACGTCGTAAATGTCCGAGTTCTTGAGCCAGGAGAGCCAGTTGCTCTCGGTCGTCGTGACCTCGTCCTTCAGCTTGTAAGCCGAGAAGGCCTTGTTGCCGACGAAACGGATCTCGGAGACGCCGAGCTTCTCGCCCTCGGTGATTTCGAAGACGAGATCGACGCGACCCTGGCCGCGCTCGATGGTCTTTGGCACCACGCGCACGTCGTAACGGCCGGCGCGGTGATAGACGTCGATGATGCGCTGCGTGTCGGCCTGCACAGTGGTCTTGGACAGCGGCGCACGCGCCTTGGACTGGACCTCGCCGGAAAGCTGGTCGTCCTTGACCTTCTTGTTGCCCTCGAAGGCGACGCGGTTGATCACCTCGTTCTCGACGACGGTCACGACCAGACGGCCGCTGCGGCTGCTGATGCTGACGTCGGAAAAAAGGCCGGTCGCGTAGAGCGACTTCAGCGCCTCGTCGATCTTGGACGGGGTGAGCGACTGGCCCGGGGCGGTCTGAAAATAGGAGCGAATGGTGTCGGCATCGACGCGGCGATTGCCCTCGACGACGATCGAACTCGCCGTCTGCGCGACGGCAACCCCAGGCACGGCGACTGATCCGGCGACACCGGCAACGGCCATCAGCGTCACCACACCGAGGACCGAAGCCATCTTACTCACGAACCGGAAACGAGCCATTTGGTGCGCAACCTTACCGTTGTTCTGGGAAGCCCCCGAATGCGCACCATAGGGTACGCGTGCGGAGTCGATCCTCACCCTGCACCCCGTTTGATACAGACTTTTGAAGAGCCTGCAAACCGAACGGGCCGCCATTAACGCCTTTTCCCGCTGGCGTGGCGCCTCGGCAACGCCGCCGCGAGTCGGGATCAAGATTTTGATATACTGAGGATATCGTTCCACGTTGCAAAGAGCATCAGCATCAGGACGAGGGCGAGACCGATGCGGAAGCCCACTTCCTGCGCCCGTGCGCTGAGCGGGCGGCCGCGCAGCGCCTCGATGGCGTAGAAAAGCAGGTGTCCGCCGTCGAGCAGAGGTACAGGAAAGAGGTTAAGAAGTCCGATCGAGACCGACAGAACCGCGGCAAGCTGAAGCAGCGCACCGATCCCGAAGGTCGCGACCTGCCCGGAAACCTGCGCGATGCGGATCGGCCCGCCGAGCTGATCGGCGGATTCGCGCCCCGTCACCACGCCGCCGAGATAGCTGAAGGTGCGGTCGACGATGAACCACACCTCGCGAGTCGCCATGCCCACGGCCTCGACCGGGCCGAATCGCTCGGTGCGCACCTGCCCCCCGCTCGTGTTGCGGGAGATACCGAGCACGCCGATCCGATGGACGTTGCCGAAGCTGTCCGTCACCTCACGCAGGTCCGGCGTCGCCTCGACGGTCACACGCTGGCCGCCGCGCTCGATCTCGACGTTCAGCTTGCGCTCGGCGTTGACGCTGACGACGCGCTGCATGTCGCCGAAGGAATCGATGGGCTGGCCGTCGATGGACAGAATCACGTCGTTGGGCTGGAAGCCGGCGCGCTCGGCGGCGCTGCCCGCCTGCACGGCGTCTACCTGCGGCGTCGTCACCTGCCGGCCCACCGTCATGAACAGGCCGGCGAAGATCACGATGGCGAGGATGAAGTTCGCGATGGGCCCGGCCGCCACGATGGCGGCGCGCGCGCCCAGCGGCTTGTGGAAGAAGCTCTCGCGCCGGTCCGCCTCGTTCATCTCGTCGAGCGCGCCATGGTCGGGCGTGCTGGCGGCGTTCTCGTCGCCGAGGAACTTCACATAGCCGCCGAGCGGGATCGCCGACAGGCGCCAGCGCGTGCCGTGCCGGTCGTTGAAGCCCACGATCTCGGGGCCGAAGCCCACGGAGAAGGCGACCACCTTCACACCGGCCCGGCGCGCCACCCAGAAATGGCCGAGCTCGTGGAAGAAGACGACGATCGTCAGCACGAAGAGGAACGGCACGACATAGCCGAGCAGCCAGCTCGCATTGCCGCCCATCGAGGCGAGAAATTCCATCAGCATGTTCCCAGATGGCCGCGCCGGACGGCGCGACCCATGATCCATAAGCAGGCTTTAAGGCGAACTTGGGCAAACCCGTGGCAATAGCGCAAGGCCATGGGGACCGGCGAAGAGGTCGCAGTCCCCTCGCCTGCCCGGCCTACCACATCAGAAACCCGCGCACCGGCGCCTGCGGGTTGCGGATCAGCCCGATCAGCAGCGCCAGCGCCGCGGCGGCGACGAAGCCGTCCAGCCGATCCATGAACCCGCCATGGCCGGGAATGAGATGGCTCGAATCCTTCACACCGAAATGCCGCTTCATCGAGGATTCGAAGAGATCGCCGGCCTGGCTGGCGACGCTCGCCAGCAGCCCCACCGGCGCCGCGAGGATCGCGGTGTGCACACCCGCCAGATGCAGCGTCGCCATGCCCGCCAGCGTGGCGACGAGCGTTCCGCCGATGGCGCCGGACCAGGTCTTGTTCGGGCTGACGCGCGGCCAGAGCTTCGGCCCGCCGATCAGCCGTCCGCAGAAATAGGCGGCGATGTCCGTCGACCAGACGACGGCGAACAGCCAGATCACGGCCACCAGCCCCAGCTCGCCGTCCTCCCGCAGCACCGCAGCGGGAAGCGCCAGCGCGCCGGCATAGAGCACGCCGAACGGCGCCCAGAGCCGGCGCTCGCGTCCGCCGCGCGCAGCGAGGGCCGAGGCGATGGCGCCAAGGATGACGATCGCCATGGCGACGGGCGCGGGACGGATGGCCAGCATCGCCAGAGCGAGCAACAGCGCCGCGCCGCCGATGGCGAGCAGCAGGGCATGCGGCTTGGCCGCGATCATGCGCAGCCACTCCCACAGCAGGGTCAGCGCGGCGACGGCGACAAGCAGCGTGAACGGCCAGCCGCCCCACCACACCGCCAGCACCGCGACCGGCGCCATGACCAGCGCCGAGGCGAGACGTGGCAGGAAATCGGCTCCGATTCTCAACGATTCAACCTTCGCCCGGCGTGACGCCGCCGAAACGGCGCTCCCGTCCGCCGAACTCCGCCAGCGCACGCTCCAGCCAGGTGCGGTCGAAATCCGGCCAGTAGACCGGCAGGAACACCAGCTCGGCATAGGCGGCCTGCCAGAGCAGGAAGTTCGACAGGCGCTGTTCGCCGCTCGTGCGGATCATGAGGTCGAGCGGGGGAAGGCCGACGGTGTCGAGCGCCTCGCCGAAACGCTCCGGGGTGATCTCCTCCGGCCGCAGCCGGCCGGCGGCGACCTGCCGCGCGAGCTCCTGCGCGGCGCGGGCGATCTCGTTGCGCGAGCCGTAGTTGAACGCCACGGTCAGCCGGACGCCGGTATTGGCGCTGGTGAGTGTCTGCGCGTCGTCGAGGAGCTGCTGCACCTCCGGATCGGTGGGATGACCCTCGCCGATGATCCGCAGGCGCACATTCTTGGCGTGCAGCTCCTGCAGGTCCGAACGGATGAAGCGCTTGAGCAGCCCCATCAGCTCGAAGATCTCCTGCTCGGGGCGGGACCAGTTCTCGCTGGAGAAGCTGTAGAGCGTCAGCGCCTCGATGCCGAGCTCCTGCGCGGCGGTGACGGTGCGCCGCACCGCCTCGGCGCCGCGACGGTGGCCTTCGAAGCGGGGCAGGCCGTGGCTCTGCGCCCAGCGCCCGTTGCCGTCCATGATGATCGCGACATGACGCGGCGCCGGCAGGGGCGGCGATGCCGCCCCCTGCGCCTCGTTCTTTATGGCTGCACCCGCCGGCACGCCAAGCTGCACGCCAAGCCTCGCAATATTCACGGAGCCCCCTCCGGTGCCTGATATCAGACCGCCAGGATTTCCTTCTCCTTGGCGGAGAGCACCTGATCGATCTCCGAGATCGACTGATCCGTCGCCTTCTGCACCTGATCGGCGAGGCGGTCGAGATCGTCGGAGCTCATCTCGCCATCCTTCTCCGCCTTCTTCAGCGCGTCGAGTCCGTCGCGCCGTACATGGCGGACGGAGACGCGCGCCGCCTCGGCGTATTTATGCGCGACCTTGACCAGTTCCTGACGGCGATCCTGCGTCAGCTCGGGAATGCGCACGCGCAGCACCTGGCCCTCGGTCTGCGGGTTGAGGCCGAGATTGGAGTCGCGGATCGCCTTTTCGACCGCCGCCACCATGCCGCGGTCCCACACCTGGACCGACAGCAGGCGCGGCTCCGGCACGTTCACCGAGGCCACCTGGTTGAGCGGCATGTGGCTGCCATAGGCGTCCACCTGAAGCGGCTCCAGCAGGCTCGCCGAGGCGCGGCCGGTGCGCAGGCCCGAAAGCTCCTGCTTCAGCACGCCGATGGCGCCCTGCATGCGGCGCTTGAGATCGGAAATGTCGATCGGACCAGAACTCATGACGAACCTCGTTCAACTGTGCGCCGGCGCAAGGCCGGCCGGTGCCCGTTGCCGGGCTTATCCAATCTAACGGCGCCCAAGGCAAGCGGCTACTCGGCAAGCCCCGTGCGGAACGGCCTCCGCCAGCGCTAGGGCGCGACGGTCGTCGACCGCCCCTCGCCGCGAATGGCCGCCGCGATGGCGCCCGGCTCGCGGATGGAGAACACGACGATCGGCAGCTTCGATTCGCGAGCAAGGGCGAAAGCAGCCGCGTCCATCACCTTGAGATCCTTCGCCAGCGCCTCGTCATGCGTGAGGCGCTCATAGCGCCGGGCATCGGGATCGAGTTTGGGATCGGCGGTATAGACGCCATCGACATTGGTCGCCTTCATCACCGCGCCGCAGTCCAGCTCGGCGGCGCGCAGCACGGCGCCGGTGTCGGTGGTGAAGTAGGGATTGCCGGTGCCGCCGGCCAGCAGCACGATACGCCCGCGCGTCAGGTGACGGGAAGCGGTCTGACGGGCATAGGGCTCGCAGATGGTCGGCATGGGAATGGCGGAAAGCGTGCGTGCCGGGCTGCCGGCCTGCTCGACCGCCTTCTCCAGCGCCAGCGCATTCATCACGGTGGCCAGCATGCCCATATGGTCGGCGGTGGCGCGGTCGAGCCCCTGCCCCGCCACACTGGCGCCGCGCAGGATGTTGCCGCCACCGACGACGACCGCGATCTCCGCCCCGGTCGACTTCGCCTCGACGAGGTCCTGCGCGATGCGCTCGATGGTCGGCCAGTGCAGCCCGAAAGGCTCGGTGCCCATCAGCGCCTCGCCCGACACCTTCACCAGCACGCGCCCATAGACGGGTCCGTTCCGGTCCGAACGGGTCGACATCTCCGAAGGAAGCGACATCTCCGAAGGAAGCGACATGGGGCACCTCTGAACTTGGCGCGATTCGCGACCGCGCACAGTAAAACACGCCGGGCTGCCCTTCGGCGGCCCGGCGTGGATTTATCAACGTGAGAAGCGGTCAGACGCCGGCGGCGGCGGCGACTTCGGCGGCGAAGTCGCTTTCCTGCTTCTCGACGCCCTCACCGAGGCCGAAGCGCACGAAGGCGACCAGCTTGATCGGCGCGCCGACCTTGCCCTCGCTCTCCTTCACCGCCTGGGCGACCGTCTTGGACGGATCGTGGATGAAGGCCTGCTCGACCAGCGTGACTTCCTTGTAGAAAGTCTTCAGGCCGCTCTCGACGATCTTCTCGACGACATTGTCGGGCTTGCCGGAGGCCTTGGCCTTCTCGGCCAGCACGCCGCGCTCGCGGGCGACGACATCGGCCTCGATGCCGGCGGCGTCGAGCGCCTGCGGGTTGGCGGCGGCGACATGCATGGCGATCTGCCGGCCAAGCGCCGCCAGCTCGTCCGCCTTGCCGGTCGATTCGAGCGCGACCAGCACGCCGATCTTGCCGAGCCCTTCGCCCACCGAGCCGTGGACATAGGAGCCGATGACGCCCGTCGACACTTCCAGCTTCCTGGAGCGGCGCAGGTTCATGTGCTCGCCGATGGTGGCGACGGCGCTGTTGATCGCGTCGGCCACGGTGCCGCCGGCCGGATAGGCCGCCGACTTGACCGCCTCGACGTCATCCGCCGTGGTCAGCGCAACGGTCGCGATGTCGCGCACGAGCTGCTGGAACTGGTCGTTGCGCGCCACGAAGTCGGTCTCGGAGTTCACCTCGACGACGACGCCGGTGGCGCCCGAGACGGCGAGGCCGATCAGGCCCTCGGCGGCCACGCGGCCAGCCTTCTTGGCGGCCTTGGCGAGGCCCTTCTTGCGCAGCCAGTCGACAGCCGCCTCGATGTCGCCGTCGACCTCGTTCAGCGCCGCCTTGCAGTCCATCATGCCGGCGCCGGTCTTGTCGCGCAGTTCCTTCACCAGGGCAGCGGTGATGTTGGCCATGTTCGATCCCTCAAAAGATCCAGTCATTCATTCGAAGACACGGCCGGCCGGAGGGTTCCGGGCCGGCCGCGCAATGCCATGCTTGGTGTCACGAGGTGACACCTTCGCGAAGGAGCGATCACTCGACCTCGGCGGTCAGCTCCTTGGCCTGGGCGACCCAGCCGTCGACGCGGCCGGGCAGGCCGACTTCTTCGCCGAGGCGGTGCGCGTCGTCGGCGTTCAGGCCGGCGATCTGCGAGTAGTGGAAGATGCCGAGATCGGTCAGCTTCTTCTCGATCGCCGGCGACACGCCGGTGAGCTTCTTCAGGTCGTCGGCGATGCCGCGCGGACCCGAGAGCGGCTCAAGGCTCGTCCAGACGGTCTCGGCCGGCAGTTCCTCGACCAGCGGGGCCTCGGAGGCGCCGACGTCGATGCCGAGATCGCCCTGGGCGCGGCCGATGCCGTCGATGGCGGCACGCGCGACCAGATCGCAATAGAGGTTGATCGCGCGGCCGGCGTCGTCATTGCCCGGAACCGGGAAGGCGATGCCGTCCGGATCGCAATTGGTGTCGAGGATGGCCGCGACCGGAATGCCGAGGCGGCGGGCCTCGGCGACGGCCAGGTCTTCCTTGTTGGTGTCGATCACGAACAGCAGGTCGGGAATGCCGCCCATGTCGCGGATGCCGCCAAGGGCGCGATCGAGCTTTTCCCGCTCGCGCTGGAGCGTCAGGCGCTCCTTCTTGGTGTAGCCGACGCCCTCGCCGGCCGCGAGCAGCTCTTCGAGCTTCTTCAGGCGGGCGATGGAGTGCGAGATGGTCTTCCAGTTGGTCAGCATGCCGCCGAGCCAGCGGGAGTTCACATAGTACTGGGCCGAGCGCTTGGCCGCATCGGCCACGGCATCGGACGCCTGGCGCTTGGTGCCAACGAACAGCACGCGGCCGCCACGGGCCACGGTGTCGGACACCGCCTGCAGCGCGCGGTGCAGCGCCGGCACGGTCTGGGCCAGGTCGAGAATGTGGATGTTGTTGCGGGTGCCGAAGATGAACGGGGCCATCTTCGGGTTCCAGCGGTGGGACTGATGCCCGAAGTGCACGCCAGCTTCCAGGAGCTGGCGCATGGAGTATTCAGGAAGCGCCATTGTCGTCTCTCGTCCGGTTAGGCCTCCGCGGACATGGCCGTGCCGAGGGATTTCGGTCACGGCACCGGAGCGGCCATTGGGCGCCAAGCGTTCGAAACGATCAGACGTTCGGAAACGACGAAGGGAGCCCGGCCGCGAGTCCGCGTGCGGAATGGCGCGGCTTATAGGGGAAGCCGGCGCGCGAGGCAAGCTGGTGGGAAAGAGCCACGGGCGGGCGGGCGCGAGGACCGGAAATGTCGATGCCCGTCGGTCCGGTTCGGTGTCGCGGTAGAACCATTGCAATTACAACTATAACATGCATACTATCATGATACTTATCAAGGCTGTGCTGGCTGGTTCCGGGGGCGATCCGCGTGGCGCACACATCCTCGCTCACGTCGCTGAGTGCGCGCGCACGCGTCGCCGCTCTTGCGCTGACGCTCGTCGGCCTGAACGGCTGTGCCCGTCCATCGAGCGAATCCATCCAGGCCTTCGCCAGCGCGACCGGCGGGCTGCTGACGAGCGCGAATGCGGCGGCCGACTTCAACGCGGCGATGAACCAGAAAGTGCATGTCGCCGAGAAGGCGCAGGCCTACGCCGCCAAGGGCGCCGTCGATGTTTCCCCCAATCCCGACAAGCTTCTCGGCGGCCATGGCGTCGCGCTCTGGCGCAGCGTCACCGGCTTCCTCGGCGCCGTCACCGCATACGCGAAGGCACTGGCGGCGGCGAACGATCCCGCGCTCGTCACCGGCGCCTCCGGCGCGGTCGCCACGCTCGGCGGAGCCGTGGGAGGGGTGGCGACCGCGACGGGGGCTCCTGCCTCCGTAACTCCGCAGATCACGGCTGTGGCGAACATCGCCTCGCACATCGTGCAGATCGGGCTCGAACTGCACGCCGCAAGGCAGTTGCGTTCCGCCATGGAGGACGTGCAGCCGCTGCTCGAACAGGCGCAGGCGCCCCTCACCCGCATCGTGACGGCGATCCGGACGGACACAGGCAAGCTGCTGAGGGACTACGACAGCCTTATCAGCATCCGCCTCGACCTCGCCCGCACCCCGCCGCCGGACGAACCGGCGGCGACGGCCGAACCCGGCCGGGCCGATCCCGCGACAGGCAACGGTCCGCCCGTGCTGGCGAAGGGCGAGGAGTTCCAGCGGCGCTACGAGCTCTATGTCGCCCTCGTCAGCGAACGCGACGCATTGCTTGTCCAGCACGAGGCCCTCGCCCGCCTGCCGGCGGCCATCGCCGCCATGGCGAACGCCCATGCCGAGATCATCGCCAGCCTCGACAAGCCGCAGGCGCGTACGGCGGCGCTGCTCGCCTTCGTCCAGCAGGTGGGCGCGATCGCGACCGAGATCGGCAAGCTGCAGGCCCTTCAGGACGCGAAACGCTAGGAGTAAGCCATGTCTCCCGCCAAGCCCGTCGGCAAGACCTCCGCCAAGACCTCCGCCAAGACCGCGGCCGCATCGGACCCCATTCGAATCCCGTCCAAGGCTGAAATCGACGCCCTGAACGCGGCGTTCGAAAAGCTTCAGGACGCTTTCGACGAGATGCCGGCCGACGCCCGCATCCAGCTCTGGCCGGTCCGCGGCTATATCCGCGACATCATCCAGCAATTGAGCGCGCTGTCGCTCTCCGGCTCCGCCCAGGACCTCGACAGGCTGGCGAGGTCCATCGGCTCGACGACGAAGGACCTCACCCAGCTCAAGAAGGACCTCGACTCACTGCGCGAGATGCTGACGACGACGGCCGCCCTGCTGAAGGCACTCGCGCCGGTGCTGGCGCTGGTCTGATCGTCGCGCCCTTCCACCGCCGGCGACGCACGGCCCGCAGCTCGCGCGGCGTGATCGAAATCGCCGCCGCGCGATGGCGTCAGGCCATCTCGACCATCTCGACGCCCGGCACCGCCTTCATCGCCCCGGCGATCTGCGGCGACAGGCTGAAGCGGCCCGGCAGCTTCACCTCCACCTCGGTCTCGCCGCGCGCGCCGAGCAGCAGCACCAGCGCCACCTCGCCGTCGCCCCGCCCGCCGGCAATCGAGCCGAGACGGTTCGCCACGCTTTCCAGCGGATCGGGCGAGCGCACGAAGATTCGCATGCCCTTCTGCATCTTGGACGCCGCCTGGTCGAGCGGCTCGGCCGACTGGATGCGCGCGCGCACGTCCTCGCCCTGCAGTTCGGCCGAGACCTGAAGCAGCAGCGCGGTGCCCGGCTCCAGCAGCTCGCGGTACTGCGCCAGTGTCTCGGAGAACAGCACCGCCTCGAAGGTGCCGGAGGGATCGGACAGGCCGACGATGCCCATCTTGTTGCCGGTCTTGGTGCGCCGCTCCTGCCGGCTCACGACCGTCGCCGCGAGGCGGCCGGCGATGGAGCCGGCGCGCACCGAGCGGGTGAAGTCGGTCCAGCGCTGCACGCGCAGCCGTTCCAGCGCCTTGCCGTAATCGTCGAGCGGGTGGCCGGTGAGGAAGAAGCCGATGGCGTCGTATTCGCGCTGGAGCTTCTCGGCCGGCAGCCAGGGCGCGGCGTTGGGCAGCGGCAGCTCGGCGGCCTCCGCAGGCCCGCCGAACATGTTCCACTGGCCCGACGCCACTTCCGCGCCAACCGAGGCGGCGTGGGCCAGCACCGGGTCGATGGCCGCCGACGCGCGCGCGCGGTTCTTTTCCAGCATGTCGAAGGCGCCGGCATTGACCAGGCTCTCCATCGTCCGCTTGTTCAGCGCCTTGGCGTTGATGCGGGCGGCGAAGTCCGAAAGGCTGGCGAAGGGCCGCTCCCCGCGCGCCTCCACGATGGCGTCGACCGCGTGCACGCCCACGCCCTTGATGGCGGCGAGCGCATAGAGGATGCGCCCGTCCTTCACAGCGAATTCGCGGCCCGAATGGTTCACCGAGGGCGGCACGACCTCGATGCCGAGACGCTGCGCTTCCTGGCGGAATTCGGCCAGCTTGTCGGTGTTGCCCATGTCGAGCGTCATCGAGGCGGCGAGGAACTCGGTGGGGTAGTTGGCCTTCATGTAGGCCGTCTGGTAGGCGACCAGCGCATAGGCGGCGGCGTGGCTCTTGTTGAAGCCGTAGTCCGCGAACTTGGCCAGAAGGTCGAATATCTCCGACGCCTTGGCCTTGGGCACGGCGCGTTCCACGGCGCCGGAGACGAAGCGCTCGCGCTGCTTGTCCATCTCGGCGCGGATCTTCTTGCCCATGGCGCGGCGCAGCAGGTCGGCTTCGCCGAGCGAATAGCCCGACAGCGTCTGCGCGATCTGCATCACCTGTTCCTGGTAGATGATGACGCCGTAGGTCTCCTTCAGGCTGCCTTCCAGCGCGGGGTGGGCATAGGCGGCCTGTTCCTGCCCGTTCTTCACCGCGCAATAGACCGGGATGTTCGCCATCGGGCCGGGGCGATAGAGCGCCACCAGAGCGATGATGTCCTCCAGCCGGTCCGGCTTCATGTCGACGAGGGCGCGCCGCATGCCCGCGCTTTCCACCTGGAACACGCCCACCGTCTCGCCGCGGGTGAGCATGGCGTAGGATTTGGGATCGTCGAGCGGGATGGTCGAGAGGTCGAGCGCAATGCCGCGCTGGGCGACGAGGCGCACCGCCGTCTGCAGCACGGTCAGCGTCTTCAGGCCGAGGAAGTCGAACTTCACCAGCCCGGCCTGCTCCACCCACTTCATGTTGTACTGCGTCACCGGCATGTCCGAGCGCGGGTCTCGGTAGAGCGGGACGAGGCGGGCCAGCGGACGGTCGCCGATGACGATGCCGGCGGCATGGGTGGAGGCGTGGCGGTTGAGCCCTTCGAGGCGGGTCGCGATGTCGAAGGCCCGCTTCACCACCGGGTTGGCCTCGCTCTCCGCCTGAAGGCGCGGCTCGTCGCCGATGGCCTGCTTGAGCGTGACGGGGTTGGCCGGGTTCTGCGGAACCAGCTTGCAGAGCTTGTCGACCTGCCCGTAGGGCATTTCCAGCACGCGGCCGACGTCGCGCAGCACGCCGCGCGCCTGCAGCGTACCGAAGGTAATGATCTGCGCCACCTGATCGCGCCCGTAGCGCTGCTGCACGTAGCGGATCACCTCGTCGCGGCGTTCCTGGCAGAAGTCGATGTCGAAGTCGGGCATCGACACGCGCTCGGGATTGAGGAAGCGCTCGAAGAGCAGGCCGAAACGCAGCGGGTCGAGATCGGTGATGGTGAGCGAATAGGCGACGAGCGAACCCGCGCCCGAGCCGCGCCCCGGGCCGACCGGAATGCCCTGCGCCTTCGCCCATTTGATGAAGTCCGACACGATGAGGAAGTAGCCGGGGAACTTCATCTTCTCGATGATGGAGAGCTCGAAGGCGAGCCGGTCCTCGTAGTCCTTCTGCGTCAGCCCCGGCGCGGGACCGTGCACGGCGAGACGACGGGCGAGCCCCTCCTCCGCCTGCAGACGCAGTTCCTCCGCCTCGTCGCGATCGAGCGTAAAGCGCGGAAGGATCGGCTTCACCGTGCGCGGGCGATAGGCGCAGCGGCGGGCGATCTCCACCGTGTTGACGAGCGCCTCCGGCAGGTCGGCGAACATCGCCGCCATTTCGGCGCGGGTACGGAAGCGGTGCTCCGGCGTGAGCTGGCGCCGGTCCGGCTCGGCCACCAGCCGGCCCTCGGCGATGCAGATCAGCGCGTCATGCGCCTCATAGTCGTCCTGGGTGGCGAAGAAGGGCTCGTTGGTCGCCACCAGCGGCAGTTCCAGCCGGTAGGCGAGTTCAACCAGCGCCGGCTCGACCCGGCGTTCCTCGGCGACGCCGTGGCGCTGGATCTCGACATAGAGCCGGTCGCCGAACAGTTCGGAAAGCGCGAAAAGGCGCTGCTCGGCGAGATCGTTGCTGCCGGCGACCAACGCGCGGTCTATCGGGCCGCCGGGGCCCCCCGTGAGCGCGATCAGCCCCTCGGCGCGGCCCGTCAGCCAGTCTAGCTTGATGTGCGGTGCGCCGTCCGAGGCGGTGTCGAGATAGGAGCGCGAGACCAGCTCCATCAGGTTGGTCCAGCCCTGCTCGTTCATCGCGAGGAGAACGATGCGCGGCCGCTCCGCGCCGGCGGGGCCACGAGGCGCGGGGCCGGGAAAATCCACCGCCAGCGCGCAACCGAGGATCGGCTGGATGCCGCTGCCCGCCAGCTTCTCCGAGAATTCCAGCGCTCCGAACAGATTGCCGGTGTCGGTCAGCGCGATGGCCGGCTGCCGGTCCTTCTTGGCGAGCTCGGCAAGCTTGCCGATGGTGAGCGCGCCTTCCAGCAGCGAGAAGGCGGAATGCACATGCAGGTGAACGAACCCGACCTCTGCCTCTGCCATTCCATCCTCCCGCGATTCGGCGAAGCTCAATGCTGACGGCCGGGCGCCGGTGCGTCCAGCCGCCGGGGCGGCTCCTCCCCGCTGTCCTCAGGGCGGCGGGGATTCAGACGCCCGTGATGACGCCGGCCCAGATGCCGATCATGGCGATGAACAGGCCGAGGGATGCGAGGGCGGCGGCTTCCTGTACGAAGATGCGGATCATGGCGACCTCCTTGGAACATAGAGAGAACATTACCCCCATAATCCCCAGAGTCCAGCCATGTTCTTCTTTCGTTCCCGGTGATGGTTGACGAAATGCCAACAGCCTCCGGGCCACTGCGAATCGGCGGGAGAGTTCAGCCGCTTAGGTGAGCCGGGGCGGCCAGACGACGTCGAGCCTGACGGTCAGCACGCCCTTCTCCTTCAGCACCACCGCGTTGCAGGCGGCGACGCGCCCGCCGGTGGCGGCGTGGAAATGCGGGATGTCGCGCCCGTGGATGTCCCCGACATGCGCGCCCTCGACCTGCACGGCGATGACGGACGGCTGGCCGGTCTCGGTGACGGAGGCGACCAGCTCGGCGACGCGCTCCTCTCCCATGTCGGAAGGGCGGCGCCCGGCGATGCGGGCCAGCGCGGGCTGGTGCGCCTGCGTGCCGGCGATGCCGTAGTCGAACGTGCCGTCGCCCTTGAGCGCCAGCGAGGCGCGCGGCATCGCCACGCGCTGGCCGGTCCAGCGCAGCAGGATGATCAGGACGATCACCACGGCGACGCTGCCGGCGAGGAGCGTCATATGATCGGCCTTGAGCAGGTGATCCAGCATGGCGGCGATCCGTGCGCGTCAACGCAATCGACAATACACGATAATACCGCCACGGGGCGGTAATCGCGCCCGCCCGCGCGGTCAGCGCAATTCGACCACGTGCCCTTCCTGAAGGGTGACGCGGCGATGCATGCGGCCCGCCAGTTCGAGATTATGCGTGGCGATCACCGCCGCCAGCCCGGTAGCCTCGACGAGCTGCGACAGGGCGTGGAAAACGTGGTCGGCGGTGTTGGGATCGAGATTGCCGGTCGGCTCGTCGGCGAGGAGCACGCGCGGCGCATTGGCCACGGCGCGGGCGATGGCGACGCGCTGCTGCTCGCCGCCGGAAAGTTCGCCCGGCCGGTGATCGAGGCGCTTGGCGAGGCCGAGATAGCCGAGCAGTTCCGCCGCGCGCGCGGCCGCCTCCTTGCGGGAGAGGCCGCGGATCATCTGCGGCAGCATCACGTTCTCCTGCGCCGAGAACTCCGGCAGCAGATGGTGGAACTGGTAGACGAAGCCGACATCGACGCGGCGGATGCGCGTGCGCTCGGCGTCGGGAAGACCAGCGGTCGCCTTGCCGCCGATGAACACCTCGCCGGCGTCCTGATGCTCCAGCAGGCCGGCAATGTGCAGCAGAGTCGACTTGCCGGTGCCCGAGGGCGCCACCAGCGCCACCGACTGGCCTTCCATCACGGTGAAGTCGGCCCCGCGCAGGATATCGAGCCGGTCATCGCCCTGGGAGTAGCTGCGCTCGACCTTCTCCAGCCGGAGTGCCGCCTGCGGGGATGCGAGGGACATGGCCGTCCTCCTATTCGTAGCGCAGCGCTTCCACCGGATCGAGGCGCGCGGCGCGCCAGGACGGGTAGAGCGGGGCCAGGAAGGACAGGACGAGCGCCATGACCACGACGGTGGCGGTCTCGCCGGCGTTCATCTCGGCCGGCAGGCGGCTGAGATAATAGAGCTCCGGCGAGAACAGCTCGGTCGATGTCAGCCACGAGATGAACTGGCGGATTTCCTCGACATTCAGGCACACGAGCAGCCCGAGCAGGAAGCCGGCGAGCGTGCCAACCACGCCGATGGCGGCGCCGGTGACGAGGAAGACGCGCATGATCGCCCCGCGCGTCGCGCCCATGGTGCGCAGGATGCCGATGTCGCGGCCCTTATCCTTCACCAGCATGTTGAGGCCGGAGACGATGTTGAACGCCGCCACCACGACGATGAGCGTCAGGATGAGGAACATCACGTTGCGCTCGACCTGCAGCGCATTGAAGAAGGTCGCGTTTCGCTGGCGCCAGTCGACGATGTAGATCGGCCGCCCGGCTGCCGCCTGCACCGCCGAGCGGTAGCCCTCGATGGCGTCGGGATTGTCGGTGTAGACCTCGATGGCGGTGACGTCGCCGTCCTTGTTGAAATAGGCCTGGCTCTCGGCGAGCGGCATGAAGACGAAGGCGCTGTCATATTCCGACATGCCGATCTCGAACACTGCGGCGATCTTGTAGACCTTGATGCGCGGCGTCGTGCCCATGGGCGTCACCGCGCCGCGCGGGGCGACGAGCGTGAGATTGTCGCCCGCCTGCAGCGAGAGCTGGTCGGCGAGGCGCTTGCCTATGGCGACGCCGGAGCCCTCGTCGAAGCCGTCCAGCGTGCCGGCCTTGATGTTGGCGCCGATGGCCGGCAGCGCGCGCAGGTTCTTCTCGGAGAGCCCGCGCACCAGCACGCCGCCGGCGTTGAAGGCCGAAGAGGCCAGCGCCTGCCCTTCCACCAACGGCACGGCGAGCTTGATGCCCGGCACGCCGGCGATGCGCTGGGCGACGGCCTCGTAATCGGTCAGCGGGCCGTCGATGGGCTGCACCAGCATGTGGCCGTTGAGGCCGAGAATCTTCGACAGCAGCTCGGTGCGGAAACCGTTCATCACCGCCATGACGATGATGAGCGTGGCGACGCCGAGCATGATGCCGAGGAAGGAGAAGCCGGCGATGACCGAGATGAAGCCTTCCTTGCGGCGCGCGCGGAGGTAACGCAGCGACAGCATCCACTCGAAGGCGCTGAAGGGCCGTGAGCCGGTCGGCTCGGCGGCGGCGTGCGCCTGCGCTGCCTTGCCCCGACGCGCCTCGCTCCGTCCCGCCATGCTTGCTCCGCCGCGCGTCCCGTCATGCCGGTCGTTCACCGGCCTGCACCTGTCGTCCTGCACTTGTAGTGCCGCCCGTGTCGAAAGTCGGGCGGCCGGTCAGCACTTGCGCAGATTCGCCCGGCCTTCTTCAACCCGTGATCCGCGCAATGGCCTCGGAGATCGGCAGAGTCTCGCGGAAACCGTCGGCGCGGCGCTTCAGCTCGACCGAGCCGGTGGCCAGTCCCTTGGGGCCGACGATGAGCTGCCAGGGCAGGCCGATGAGGTCGGCGGTGGCGAATTTCGAGCCGGGCCGCTCCTCGGTGTCGTCGTAGAGCACGTCGACATTGCGCGCGCCGAGCTCGGCATAGATCGCCTCGCAGGCGGCATCCGTCGCGGCGTCGCCGGGCTTGAGGTTGAGCAGGCCGACGCGGAACGGCGCGATGGCCTCCGGCCAGATGATGCCGTTCTCGTCGTGCGAAGCCTCGATGATGGCAGCGGCGAGGCGCGAGGGCCCGATGCCGTAGGAGCCCATGTGCACGGGCCGCTCGACGCCGTCCGGGCCGGCGACCTTGGCGCCCATCGGCTCGGAATATTTGGTTCCAAAATAGAAGATGTGGCCCACCTCGATGCCGCGCGCGGACAGGCGCTGTCCGTCGGGTATCGCGGCAAAGGCTGCCTCGTCGTGCTTCTCCTCGGTGGCGGCGTAGAGGCTCGTCCACCGGTCGACGATGGACTGGAGCTGCGCCGGGTCCCGGAAGTCGACGTCGGTGCCGGGGGTCGCCATGCCGAGATAGTCGGAATGGCAGAACACCTGGCTCTCGCCGGTGGAGGCGAGGATGATGAACTCGTGGCTGTGATTGCCGCCGATCGGGCCGGTGTCGGCCACCATCGGGATTGCCTTGAGGCCGAGCCGCTCGAAGGTGCGCAGATAGGCCACGAACATGCGGTTATAGGCGACGACGGCGCTCTCGAAGTCGAGATCGACCGAGTACGCGTCCTTCATGAGGAACTCGCGCGAGCGCATGACGCCGAAGCGCGGGCGCACTTCGTCACGGAACTTCCACTGGATGTGGTAGAGGTTCAACGGCAGGTCCTTGTAGGACTTCACATAGGCCCGCACGATCTCGGTGAGCATCTCCTCATTGGTCGGCCCGTAGAGCATGTCGCGCTCATGCCGGTCCTTGATGCGCAGCATCTCCTTGCCGTAGTCGTCGTAGCGTCCACTCTCGCGCCACAGATCAGCCGACTGGATGGTCGGCATCAGGATCTCGACGGCACCGGAGCGGTTCTGCTCCTCGCGCACCACGTTGCAGATCTTGTCCAGCACGCGCTTGCCGAGCGGCAGCCAGGCATAGATGCCGGCGCTCTCCTGCCGGATCATGCCGGCGCGCAGCATCAGCCGGTGCGAGACGATTTCCGCTTCCTTCGGGACTTCGCGGAGGATGGGAAGGAAGTAGCGGGACAGACGCATGGGCTGGAACTCACGATTCGGCCGGAACGGAGGCGCGGCGGTGCTGGCGGAGTGAAACCGGATCGGTCGGCAAAAGACAAGCCCTTGCGCGCCGCACGCACGCCCCGCTGCCTGAAACGCAGGCGGGGCACCGGATCGGAAGCCCAATTCTATTGCAATGCACCATCATTCTATTGCGACGCAAGGATGACAAGGCCGCATTTCTTGCTCTATGGTGCCGGCCTCTAGAAAGAGGTCCGCTGATCGCTCTCCAGGAGCGCGATAACGGTCCAGGTCTCGGGAGGAATGACGGCTAAGAAAGCCCCCCGACAGACGCCGAAACGGCGCGGAATCGGGTGTGGGCGGCCAAACAAAGCAGGCGGGACCGAGGTCCCGCCTCTTTTTTTGCCTGAATGCCTGCGGGCTATGCGCCCTGCCCGGCCGGCGCCGCGTGCCGGCGCCTATTTGTAGATCGTGAACGGCATCGGGAACATGTCGACGTGCAGCCGGCCGGTCTCGACCGCCCAGGCGAACACCAGCACGATGACGGCGGAAATCACCGTGGTGATGAGCGCCTTGCGCAGCAGCAGCGGGCGCTGGGGCGCGCCGGGCTCGGTGCCGTCCTCGACCGCGCCGTCCTCGTGCTGCGAGCGCACGCCGAAGGGCAGGACGGTGAAGATCACCACCCACCAGACGATGAAGTAGATCGCAATATAGGTCGTGACGCCCATGGCGGGATCTCAGGCCTGTTCCAGCTCGACGAGGGTGCCGAGGAAGTCCTTGGGGTGGAGGAAGAGCACCGGCTTGCCATGCGCGCCGAGGCGCGGCTCACCCGAGCCCAGCACCCGCGCACCGGCGGCCAGCAACCGGTCGCGCGCGGCGAGAATGTCGTCCACCTCGTAGCAGAGATGGTGGATGCCACCCTCGGGGTTGCGCTCCAAAAACTTGCCGATCGGCGAGTTCTCACCCAGCGCGCCGAGCAGCTCGACCTTGGTGTTGGGAAGGGCGACGAACACCGTGTTCACGCCGTGCTCGGGCTGGGGCACGACGCCCGACACCTGCCCGCCCAGCGTATCGCGATAGGTGGCGATAGCCGCGTCGAGATCCGGCACGGCAATCGCCACATGGTTCAGACGGCCGATCATTGCGCACTCCCTCGCCTCAGCGGCGCCCTTTGGAGCACGTCCGGCCGGCGAAAGGCATTCAACTTTCGCGCAGGCCGGAGCGCCCGTGCCGCGATGTCATACCGTGACCACCAGCACGTGGCACAGTGGCTTCTTGCCCCAGGCCGCGTTCACCGAGCCCCGCACCGCACGGGTGACGGATTCGGCGACCGCGTCCGGGTCGCGCCGGCGCGCCTTGGGCAGGCCGTCGAGGCAGTCGAGGACGGCATCCTCCACCACCTCGTCGAGCGGCTTGCCGCCGAGGCCGAGGCGCGGCAGGCCCGACAGGTCGATCATCGGATCGCCGACGACCTCGCCCTTGCCCGACATGGCGATGGCGACCGAGACGAGGCCCGCGAAGGACATGCGGCGGCGCTCGGCGACCGCCGGGTCGTCAGAGCCGATCAGCACGTTGCCGTCCTTGTAGAGCCGGCCCGACGGCAGTTCCTCGATCACCTCGGCCGAGGCGGAGGGATCGGCGCTGATGAGGCGCACCACGTCGCCGTCGACGATGCGGACGACCTCCCGCGCACCCATGCGGCGTGCGAGCTCGGCATGCTCAGCCAGATGCAGCGGCTCGCCATGCACCGGCACCGCGACCTGCGGGCGCAGCCACTGGTACATCTGCTCCAGCTCGCCCCGCCGCGGATGGCCGGAGACATGCACCAGCCCGTCGCGGTCGGTGATGATCTTCACGCCCTGCAGCACCAGCGCGTTGATGATGCGGTTCACCGCCCGCTCATTGCCGGGAATGGTGCGCGAGGAGAAGATCACCTGGTCGCCCGGCGAGAGAGCGATGTCGGGGTGGTCGTCGTCGGCGATGCGGGCCAGCGCGGCGCGCGGCTCGCCCTGGCTGCCGGTGAGGATCGCGACCACCTTGTCGCGCGGCAGGAAGCCATAGGCGTCCACCGGCCGGAAGGGTGGCAATCCGTCGAGCATGTGCTGCTCGCGCGCCACCGAGACCACGCGCTCCATGGCGCGGCCGACCAGCACCACTTCGCGCCCGTTCTTCATCGCCGCCTCGGCGATGGAGCGGACGCGCGCGACATTCGAGGCGAAGGTCGTCACCGCCACCCGGTTCGGCGCGGCGGCGATGAGTTCGCCCAGCACCTGCTGCACGTCGGTCTCGGAGGGCGAAATCCCATCTCGGAAGGCGTTGGTGGAATCGCAGACGATCGCGCGCACGCCCTCGTCGCCGAGTGCCGAGAAGCGCGCCGGATCCGTGATGTTGCCGACCACCGGGGTCGGGTCGATCTTCCAGTCGCCCGTGTGCACAACGAGGCCGAGCGGCGTGCGGATGGCGAGCGCGTGGCTGTCGGGAATCGAATGCGCGACGGGGAGGAACTCGACGTCGAACGGCCCGATCTGCGTGCGCCCGCCGGTCGGCACCACATGGAAGGGGATCTTCGGCGCGCCCGGCTCGCCGAGCCGGCGCACCTCGGCCAGCGCGTGGGTGAAGGGCGTCGTGTAGACCGTGCAGCCAAGGCGCGGCCACAGGTCGACCAGCGCGCCGATATGGTCCTCGTGCCCGTGAGTGATGACGAGGCCGACGAGGTTGCCCGCCTTCGCCTCATCCTCAAGGAACGACACGTCCGGCATGATGATATCGATGCCGGGAATCTCCGGCGGCGCGAAGGAAATGCCGAGGTCGATGGCCAGCCATTTGCGCCGGTTGCGCGGGCCCAGTCCGTACAGCCCGAGATTCATGCCGATCTCGCCGACCCCTCCGAGGGGGGCGAAGACCAGCTCGTCCGGCCACTTGCTCACATTACTGCCTTTCACACTGGCGCGGCGGACGAGGGAAACACGTCGCCGGCGCTGATCGTCTCGCGCGCGCCGTCCATCCGGCGCAGCACCATAGCACCCGACACGTCGAGCGCCTCGAAAACACCGTCCACCTGCCGCTCGCCGAGCCGCACCGTCACCGGCCGGCCGATGCCGGTCGCACGCCGCAGCCAGGCGTCGCGAACGCCGGCGAAGCCGCCCTCCCCGGCCCAGTCGGCCAGCCGCGCGCGCATCGCCGCGTCGAGCGCGGCAAGCAGCGCGTCGGGCTCGGTAGGATAGCCGGCGGCCGCCAGGTCCGTCGCGGGGTAAGGCGTGTCGGCGGGGTGATGCGCGCAATTGACGCCGAACCCGATCACCGTCGCGGCGGGACCGCCGGCGCGGGCGGCGCCCTCCAGCAGGATACCGGCGAGCTTGGCGCCGTCGATCATCACGTCATTGGGCCATTTCAGCCCGATGCGAAGCGGGTCGATGCCGGAGACGGCGCGCACGGCGTCGTAGAGCGCCAGCGCCGCGACGAAGCACAGCTCCGGCTGGCGGCTGGCTGGACCTGCCCCGACGAGCAGCAGCGAGGCGTAGAGATTGCCGGGCTCGGAGGTCCACGGCCGGCCGCGACGCCCGCGCCCGCCGCTCTGGCGCTGCGCGACGTACCAGCAGGGCGAGGGTCCGTCCAGGCGGGCCAGCGCCTCGGCATTGGTGGAGCCGACCGTCTCGAAACGGACGACCGGCGTCGCACCGGCGGTGGGCGCCATTCCTAGAAGAGCGCCCGCGCCGCCGCGCCCGCCGCCGACAGGATCGGGCCCGGATAGACGAAGAACAGCAGGGTGAAGAGGCCGGCGACCGCCAGCACGGCGCGCAGCTCGGACGGCATCGGCTCGAAGGCCGGGGCCGGCTCGTCGAAGTACATCACCTTGACGATGCGCAGATAGTAGAAGGCGCCGACCACGCTGGTGAGTACGCCGATGACGGCGAGCGTGTACATCCCCGCCTCGATGGCGGCGAGGAAGACGTAGTACTTGGCGAGGAAGCCGGCCAGCGGGGGAATGCCGGCGAGCGAGAACATCAGCGCGGCAAGGAAGAACGCCTTCACCGGGCTGGTGCGGGCGAGGCCGGCGAGTTCGTCATAATTCTCCACCATGCCGTCCTTGCGCCGCATCGACAGGATGCAGGCGAAGGTGCCGAGCGTCATCGCCATGTAGACGGTGAGGTAGATCAGCACGCCGCGCACGCCCTGCTCCGTGCCGGCGGCGAGGCCGACCAGCGCGAAGCCCATATGGCCGATGGAGGAATAGGCCATCAGGCGCTTGAGGTTGCGCTGGCCGATGGCGGCGAAGGAGCCGAGCGCCATCGAGGCGATGGAGACGAAGACCACGATCTGCTGCCACTGATGGGCGACGTGCGGCAGCGCCTCCAGCGCGAAGCGCACGAACACCGCCATGGCGGCGATCTTCGGCGCGGCGGCGAAGAAGGTGGTTACGGGGGTCGGCGCACCCTCATAGACGTCCGGCGTCCACATGTGAAACGGCACGGCTGAGACCTTGAAGCACAGGCCGGCGAAGGTGAACACGATGCCGAAGATCAGCCCGAGCGACGGCTCGCGCGCCACCTCGGCGATCTGCGCGAAGTTGATCGAGCCGGTGAAGCCATAGATCAGCGAGGCGCCGTACAGGAACATGCCCGAGGAGAGCGCGCCGAGCACGAAATACTTCAGGCCGGCCTCGGTCGAGCGCACCGAATCGCGGTTGTTGGCGGCGATGACGTAGAGCGCGAGGCTCATCAGTTCGAGGCCGATATAGAGCGCGATCAGGTCGCCGGCCGAGATCAGCATCATCATGCCGAGCGTCGAGAGCAGGACGAGGATCGCGTATTCGAAGCGGGCCTGCTTTTCGATCTTCAGCCAGTCCACCGACATGGCGAGCGCGCCGCCGGCGCCGATGAGCGCCAGCACCTTGAGGAAGCGCGAATAGGCGTCGACCTGAAAGGCGCCGTTGAACAGGCTGGCCTGCGCCGGCCCGAGGATGACCAGCACCAGTGCGGCGAACAGCGCGGCGAGGGCGAGGCCGTTCACCGTATCGGTCGACCGGGGCCCGACGAAGGCGCCGAACAGCAGCAGCAGGATGGCGGAGATGGCCAGCAGCAGTTCGGGCAGCGCGGGGCCGAGCGCGGCGAGGGTGAGGGTCATCGAAGAGGCTCCGCGAGGGTCATGTATCGGTTCAGTGCAGCATCAGGGCGGCGGCCTTCACGGCGCCGGCGGCGACGTCGGCGCGCGCGACGATGGTGCTCACCGCCACGTTGCAGGCATCGAGGATCGGCTGCGGCCAGACACCGAAGAGGATGGTGAAGAACAGCAGCGGGACGAGCGAAGCCATCTCGCGCGGCGTCACGTCCGTCAGCCCCTTGAGGCTGTCCTTCTCCAGCGCGCCGAACACCACCCGGCGGTACAGCCAGAGCGCATAGGCGGCCGAGAGGATGACGCCGGTGGTGGCGAACAGCGCCACCCAGGTGTTGCGTCCGAAGACGGCGAGCAGCGGCAGGAACTCGCCGATGAAGCCCGAGGTGCCCGGCAGGCCGACATTGGCCATGGTGAACACCATGAACACCGTCGCGTAGATCGGCATGCGGTTGACGATGCCGCCATAGGCCGCGATCTCGCGGGTGTGCATGCGGTCGTAGATCACGCCGACGCACAGGAACAGCGCGCCCGACACGAAGCCGTGGCTCACCATCTGGAACACGGCGCCCTGTATGCCTTCCTGCGTCAGCGTGAAGATGCCCATGGTCACGTAGCCCATATGGGCGACGGAGGAATAGGCGATCAGCTTCTTGATGTCCTCCTGCATCAGGGCGACCAGCGAGGTGTAGATGATCGCGATCACCGAGAGCGTGAACACCATCGGCGCGAAATAGGCCGAGGCGTCGGGGAACATGGGCAGGCTGAAGCGCAGGAAGCCGTAGCCGCCCATCTTCAGCAGGATGCCCGCGAGGATGACCGAGCCGGCAGTCGGCGCCTCGACATGCGCGTCGGGCAGCCAGGTGTGCACCGGCCACATCGGCATCTTCACCGCGAAGGAGGCGAAGAAGGCCAGCCAGAGCCAGGTCTGCATGCCCGCCGGGAAGTTGAACTTCAGCAGCGCCGCGATGTCGGTCGTGCCCGCCTGCCAGTACATCGCCATGATGGCGAGCATCATGAGCACCGAGCCGGCCAGCGTGTAGAGGAAGAACTTGAAGGTCGCGTAGATGCGCCGCTTGCCGCCCCAGATGCCGATGATGAGGAACATCGGGATCAGGCCGCCTTCGAAGAAGAAGTAGAACTGCAGCAGGTCCAGTGCCGAGAAGGTGCCGATCATCAGCGTCTCGAGCACGAGGAAGCAGATCATGTACTCCTTCACGCGGACATGGATCGATTCCCAGCTGGCGAGGATGCACATCGGCATCAGCAGCGTCGTGAGCAGCACGAAGGGCAGCGAGATGCCGTCGACGCCCATGCGGTAGGCGGCGAACTCGCCGAGCCACGGGCGGTGCTCGACGAACTGGAACTCCTGGCCCGACGGATCGAAGCCGACCAGCAGCAGCAGCGAGATGATGAAGGTGACGAGGGTTGCCCACAGCGCCACCCAGCGGGCGTTGCGCTGCGCCACCTCGTCGTCGCCGCGGATCATCAGGACGATGAGCAGCGCGCCGACGAGCGGCAGGAAAGTGACGACGGAGAGAATGGGCCAGTCGTACATCAGTGCGCGCCCCCGAACATGAACCAGGTGATGAGGGCCGCGACGCCCACCAGCATCACGAACGCGTAGTGGTAGAGATAGCCGGTCTGGAGACGCACCACGCGGTCGGTGACGTCGAGCACGCGGGCGGAGACGCCGTCCGGGCCGAAGCCGTTGATGACGCGGCCGTCACCCTCCTTCCAGAGGAAGTTGCCGAGCCACATGGTCGGGCGCACGAACAGGAAGTTGTAGATCTCGTCGAAGTACCACTTGTTGAGCAGGAAGCGGTACAGCACGTCGTTCTGCTTCGCGAGCGCCTTCGGCACCGCCGTATTGGCGATGTACATCCAGTAGGCGACGAGGAAGCCGCCCGCCATCATCACCGTCGGCGCCCACTTGGCCCAGCCGGGGATGTGGTGGATCTCCTCGAGGATCTTGTTCTCCGGCCCCATGAAGATGGCCTCGCGGAAGAAGTGATCCACATCGTGCCCGACGAAATAGGGGTAGAGGATCATGCCGGCGAACAGCGCGCCGAGCGACAGCAGCCCGAGCGGGATGAGCATGGTCAGCGGCGATTCATGCGCGTGATCGTAGGTGTGGTGATCCGCGCGCGTCTTGCCGTGGAACGTCATGAACATCTGACGCCAGGTGTAGAAGGCCGTCAGCGCCGCCGCCGCCACCGTCAGCACCCAGGCATAGGTGGCGAAGGGGCTGTGGCTGACGAAGGCGGTCTCGATGATCGCGTCCTTCGAGAAATAGCCGGCGGTGAAGGGGAAGCCGGTCAGCGCCAGGCCGCCGATCATCATGGTGGCGTAGGTGAACGGGATCTTCCGCCACAGGCCGCCCATGTGCCGCATGTCCTGCTCATGGTGCATCGCGTGGATGACCGAGCCGGCCGCGAGGAACAGCAGCGCCTTGAAGAAGCCGTGCGTGAGCAGGTGGAACACGCCGACCGAATAGGCGCCGGCGCCGAGCGCGACGAACATGTAGCCGAGCTGCGAGCAGGTCGAGTAAGCGATGACGCGCTTGATGTCGTTCTGCACGCAGCCGATCGTCGCCGCGAAGAAGGCGGTCGAGGCGCCGACGAACAGCACCACGTTGAGAGCGGTCTGCGACAGCTCGAACAACGGCGACAGGCGCGCCACCATGAAGACGCCGGCGGTCACCATGGTCGCCGCGTGGATGAGCGCGGAGACCGGCGTCGGGCCTTCCATGGCGTCCGGCAGCCAGGTGTGCAGGCCGAGCTGCGCCGACTTGCCCATGGCGCCGATGAACAGCAGCAGGCAGATCACCGTCGGCGCGTGCCACTCATGGCCGAGGAACAGAATGTTCTTGTCGAGCAGCGAAGGCGCCGCCGCGAAGACCTGCTCGAAGGCGACCGAACCGGTCATCAGGTAGACGGCGAAAATGCCGAGCGCGAAGCCGAAATCGCCGACGCGGTTGACGATGAAGGCCTTCATCGCCGCCGCGCAGGCCGACGGCTTGTCGTACCAGAAGCCGATCAGCAAGTAGGAGGCCAGGCCCACGCCCTCCCAGCCGAAGAAGAGCTGGACGAGGTTGTCGCTCGTCACCAGCGTCAGCATGGCGAAGGTGAACAGCGAGAGATAGGCGAAGAAGCGCGGCCGGCTCGGGTCCTCGTGCATGTACCCCATGGAGTAGAGGTGCACGAGCGAGGACACGCTGGTCACGAGGATCAGCATGACGGCGGTGAGCGTGTCGACCCGGATCGCCCAGGCGACGTTGACGCCGCCTGTCGAGAACCAGGTGAACAGCTCGATCACCACGTCCTGGCCGCCGAAGGCGGTCTTGAAGAACACGATCCAGGAGAAGAAGGCCGAGACGAAGAGCAGCCCGGTGGTGATCAGCTCCGAGGCGCGCGCGCCGATCAGCCGGCCGAACAGGCCGGCGATCAGGAAGCCGATCAGGGGGAGGAAGACGATCGCCTGATACATGACTGCCCGCTCAGCCCTTCATGGTGTTGATGTCCTCGACGGCGATCGACCCGCGATTGCGGAAGAACACCACGAGGATGGCAAGGCCGATGGCGGCCTCGGCGGCGGCGACCGTCAGCACGAACAGGGCAAAGACCTGCCCGACGATATTGCCGAGGAAGACCGAGAAGGCGACGAGGTTGATGTTCACCGCCAGCAGGATGAGCTCCACCGACATCAGGATGACGATGACGTTCTTCCGGTTGAGGAAGATGCCCAGCGTGCCCAGCGTGAACAGGATGGCCGCGACGGTCAGATAGTGCGGAAGGCCGATCGCCATCTCAGAGCCCCTTTCCGGAGGGCACCTTGACGACGTCGATCGCCATCGCCTTGGTGCGCGCGTTCTGGACCGGGATGCTCTGGCGCTTGACGTTCTCCTTGTGGCGGAGCGTCAGCACGATGGCGCCGATCATGGCGACCAGCAGCACGAGGCCAGCCGCCTGGAAGAAGTAGACATAGTCCGTGTAGAGCACGCGGCCGATCTGCACCGCGTTGGAGACGCCCGGCGCCGGTGCGACGACCGCGCCGGTCACGCCCTGGCCAAAGCTCCAGGAGCCCACCACCAGCACCAGCTCGGCGAGGAAGATGAAGCCAACCAGCCCGCCGACCGGCAGGTACTGCAGGAAGCCCTGGCGCAGCTCGACGAAATCGACGTCGAGCATCATCACCACGAACAGGAAGAGCACCGCCACCGCGCCGACATAGACGACGACCAGCAGCATCGCGAGGTACTCGGCGCCGATCAGGATGAACAGGCCAGAGGCGTTCACGAAGGTCAGGATCAGGAACAGGACCGAGTGCACCGGATTGCGCGACGCGATGACCATGAAGGCCGAGGCGACCGCGACACCCGCGAACAGATAGAAGAACAGCGCAGCGAGGCTCATGCCCGGCACTCCCAGATCGTCCCCTGCCGCGCCTTCCCGGCGGGCGCGGCGCGAAGAGCCGTTGCGGCTCGCATCGTTACGGTCGTCACGTCCCCAGTCCCCCGCGCGCTCAACGGTACGGCGCGTCCAGCGCGATGTTGCGCGCAATCTCGCGCTCCCAGCGGTCGCCATTCGCGAGCAGCTTGGCCTTGTCGTAGTAGAGTTCCTCGCGCGTCTCGGTGGCGAACTCGAAGTTCGGCCCCTCGACGATGGCATCGACCGGGCAGGCTTCCTGGCAGAAGCCGCAATAGATGCACTTCACCATGTCGATGTCGTAACGCGTGGTGCGGCGCGTGCCGTCGTTGCGGCGCGGGCCGGCCTCGATGGTGATGGCCTGCGCCGGGCAGATCGCCTCGCACAGCTTGCAGGCGATGCAGCGCTCTTCCCCGTTGGGGTAGCGGCGCAACGCATGCTCGCCACGGAAGCGCGGGCTGACCGGTCCCTTCTCGAAGGGGTAGTTCAGCGTCGCCTTGGGCTTGAAGAAATAGCGCATGGCCAGGAAGAACGCCGAGACGAACTCGGTGAGCAGCAGCTGGCGTGCGGCCAGGTCCAACCTCATGTCGCGCTCCTCATTCGGCCATGCCGACCGCGAGGCCAAAGCCCAGCAGCGGCATCGAGACGGCGAAGACGCGGATGACCGTCTTCCACCAGGAAATCACGCCCTCCAGCTGATCGGCATTCAGCTTGCGGGCTTCACGGGAACCGCGGATCGACGTTTCGACGACGCGCGGCAGGATGAACCATTCCAGCGCCCCGAACAGGGCTCCGGCGAGCGCCCCGGTCCAACCGACGGCGGAGGCTTCCATCAGGGCGTTCAGCGTGCCCTCGTCCATCTCAGCCCCCCGACGCGGCGAGGCCGCTGAAGTGCAGCACGCTCGCCACGATCACCACCATCGCCAGCGAGATCGGCAGGAACACCTTCCAGCCCAGACGCATGAGCTGGTCGTAGCGGTAGCGCGGAACCATCGCCTTCACCATGGCGAACATGAAGAAGACGAACAGCACCTTGAGCAGGAACCACACGATGCCCGGCACCCAGGTGAAGGGCGCCACCGGCACCGGCGGCAGCCAGCCGCCGAGGAACAGGATCGTGGTCAGCGCGCACATGGTCATGATGGCCACGTACTCGCCGAGCATGAACATCATGTACGGGGTGGAGCCGTACTCCACCATGAAGCCGGCCACCAGCTCGGATTCCGCTTCGCCCAGATCGAAGGGCGGGCGGTTCGTCTCGGCCAGCGCCGAGATGAAGAAGATCACGAACATCGGGAACAGCGGCAGCCAGTACCAGCCCAGCAGGCCCCACTGGGAGTTCTGCGCCTCGACGATGGCCGAGAGGTTCAGCGAGCCGGCGCAGAGCAGCACGGTGACGATGACGAAGCCGATGGAGACCTCGTAGGACACCATCTGCGCCGCCGCGCGCAGCGCCGACAGGAAGGGGTATTTCGAGTTCGAGGCCCAGCCGCCCATGATCACGCCGTACACGCCGAGCGACGAGATGGCGAAGATGTAGAGCACGCCGACATTGATGTCGGCGACCACCCAGCCGGCGTCCAGCGGCACCACCGCCCAGGCGGCGAGCGCCAGCAGGCAGGTGACGAAGGGCGCCAGCAGGAACACGCCCTTGTTCGAGCCGTCGGGGATGACCGGCTCCTTGAGGACGAACTTGATCAGGTCCGCGAAGGACTGGAACAGGCCGAACGGCCCGACCACGTTCGGCCCTCGGCGAAGCTGCACCGCCGCCCAGATCTTGCGGTCGGCCAGCAGCACGTAAGCGACGACGATCAGCAGGCCGACCAGCAGCGCGAGGCTCTGGGCGACGATGATGACGACCTGGATGAGAGTGTCGAGCCAGCTAGTTTCGGTCATGCTCCCCCTCCCCTCACTCGGCCGCCGCCGCAAGGCGGCTGTGCGCGAGCGCGGAGCATTCGGCCATCACGGCGGACGCGCGTGCGATCGGGTTGGTCAGATAGAAGTCGGTCACGGCAGACACGAACGGGCCGCTCGCCGGTGTGCCGGCGGTGCCCGCCAGCGCGATCACCGCGGCCGGGTCGGCCGGCTCCACATGGTCGATCCGCGCGAGATGCGGATAGGCCTTGTAGAGCGCGGCGCGCAGCTCGCCGAGGGTGTCGAAGGGCAGCTTGTGGCCGATCACGTCGGACAGCGCGCGCAGCACCGCCCAGTCCTCGCGGGCCTCGCCCGGCGGGAAGGCGGCGCGGTTGGCGAGCTGGGCCCGGCCTTCCGTGTTCACATAGGTGCCGGACTTCTCGGTATAGGCCGCGCCCGGCAGGATGACGTCGGCGCGATGGGCGCCGCGGTCGCCATGGGTGCCGAGATAGACGACGAAGGCGCCCGGCGCGATGTCGATCTCGTCCGCGCCGAGCGAGAACAGCACGTCGACGCCGCCCGGATTGGTCATCGCCACCGCGTCGAGCCCGCCCTCGCCCGGCACCGCGCCGATGTCGAGCGCGCCCACGCGCGAGGCCGCGGTGTGCAGCACGCTGAAGCCGTTCCAGCCGTCCTTGACCGCACCGACCGCCACCGCGAGCCGCGCCGCCAGCGCCAGCACCGCCGCGCCGTCCGGGCGTGCGAGAGCGCCCTGGCCGACCAGGATCATCGGGCGCTGCGCGCCCTTCAGCGTCTCGGCGAAGGTGCCGCTGCCGACGAGGTCGAGCAGCGTGTCGGTGCCGGCGCCGAGATAGTCATAGGGGTAGGTCAGGTCGACATGCGGCCCGATCAGGCCGATGGGGAAATTGCCCTGCAGCCAGCGCTTGCGGATGCGGGCATTTAGCACGCTCGCCTCAAGGCGCGGGTTGGCGCCGACGATCAGCAGCGCGTCGGCCTGCTCGATGCCGGCGATGGAGGCGTTGAACAGGTAGGAGGCGCGGCCGAGCGCGGGATCGAGCTTCGCCCCGTCCTGGCGCGCGTCGATATTGGCCGAGCCGAGCGAGGCCAGCAGCGACTTCAACGCGAAGCTCTCCTCGACCGAGGCAAGGTCGCCGATCAGGCCGCCGATGCGGTTGCCCGGCACGCCCTTCACCTTCGCGGCGATGGCGGCGAAGGCCTCCGGCCAGCTCGCGGCCTTCAGCTTGCCGCCGACGCGCACATAGGGGCGGTCGAGGCGCTGGGTCTTCAGGCCGTCCCAGATGTAGCGGGTCTTGTCGGAGATCCACTCCTCGTTCACGTCCTCATTGAGACGCGGAAGGACGCGCATGACCTCGCGGCCGCGCGTGTCGATGCGGATGTTGGAGCCGACCGCGTCCATCACGTCGACGGACTCGGTCTTCACCAGCTCCCACGGGCGGGCGTGATAGGCATAGGGGCGCTGGGTGAGCGCGCCGACCGGGCAGAGGTCGGCGACATTGCCCTGCAGCTCGGAGGAGAGCGCCGCTTCCAGATAGGTGGTGATCTCCATGTCCTCGCCGCGCCCGATGGCGCCGAGCTCGGCGACGCCCGCCACCTCGGTGGTGAAGCGCACGCAGCGGGTGCACTGGATGCACCGCGTCATGGAGGTCTTGATCAGCGGGCCGATATACTTGTCCTCGACCGCGCGCTTGTTCTCGGCGTAGCGGGAGGTGTCCACGCCATAGGCCATGGCCTGGTCCTGCAGGTCGCACTCGCCGCCCTGGTCGCAGATCGGGCAGTCCAGCGGGTGGTTGATGAGCAGGAACTCCATCACCCCCTCGCGCGCCTTCTTCACCATGGGCGACTTGGTGAGGATGACGGGCGGCTCACCATTCGGGCCGGGGCGCAGGTCGCGCACGTTCTGGGCGCAGCTCGCCGTCGGCTTGGGCGGGCCGCCCTTCACCTCGACGAGACACATGCGGCAATTGCCGGCGATCGACAGGCGCTCGTGGAAGCAGAAGCGCGGAATCTCCGCGCCGGCCGCCTCGCAGGCCTGGAGGAGCGTGTATTCCGGCGGAACATCCAGCTCGACGTCGTCAACGATGATCTTGGCCATGATGCTCTCTCACTCCGCCGCGACCGGCACCGGATCGGAATGCGGATTCGCCGCGTACTGGTCGATCCGCTTCTCGATCTCGGGACGGAAATGCCGGATCAGGCCCTGCACCGGCCAGGCCGCCGCGTCGCCGAGCGCGCAGATGGTGTGGCCCTCGACCTGCGTCGTGACCTGCAGCAGCAGGTCGATCTCGCGCTTCTGGGCGCGGCCCTCGACCATGCGGTCGAGCACGCGCCACATCCAGCCCGTGCCCTCGCGGCAGGGCGTGCACTGGCCGCAGCTCTCGTGCCGGAAGAAGTAGGAGATGCGGGCGATGGCCTTCACCACGTCGGTGGACTTGTCCATCACCAGCACGCCGGCGGTGCCGAAGCTGGACTTCACGGCACGGCAGCCGTCGAAGTCCATGATCAGGTCGTCGCACTGGTCCGCCGGGATGATCGGGCAGGAGGCGCCGCCGGGGATGATCGCCAGCAGATTGTCCCAGCCGCCGCGGATGCCGCCGCCATGCTTCTCGATCAGCTCCTTGAACGGGATGCCCATCGCCTCCTCGACGACGCAGGGCGTGTTCACATGGCCGGAGATGCCATAGAGCTTGGTGCCGACATTGTTCGGCCGGCCGATGGAGGAGAACCACGCCGCGCCGCGCCGCAGGATGGTCGGCGCCACGGCGATGGATTCGACGTTGTTGACCGTCGTCGGGCAGCCATACAGGCCCACATTGGCCGGGAACGGCGGCTTGAGGCGCGGCTGGCCCTTCTTGCCTTCGAGGCTTTCGAGCAGCGCGGTCTCCTCGCCGCAGATATAGGCGCCGGCGCCGTGGTGGACGAAGACGTCGAAGTCCCAGCCATGCACGTTGTTCTTGCCGATCAGCCGGGCCTCATAGGCCTGGTCGACCGCCGCCTGGAGGTTCTCGCGCTCGCGGATGAACTCGCCGCGCACATAGATGTAGGCGGCGTGGGCGCCCATGGCGAAGCCGGCGATCAGGCAACCCTCGACCAGATGGTGCGGGTCGTGGCGCAGGATCTCGCGGTCCTTGCAGGTGCCGGGCTCGGATTCGTCGGCGTTGACGACGAGGTAATGCGGGCGCCCGTCATTGTTCTTGGGCATGAACGACCACTTGAGGCCGGTCGGGAAGCCGGCGCCGCCGCGCCCGCGCAGGCCCGAGGCCTTCATATGCTCAATAATCCAGTCGCGGCCGGCGTCGAGAATGGTCTTGGTGCCATCCCACGAGCCGCGCTTGAGCGCGCCCTGCAGCCCCCAGTCGTGGTGGCCGTAGATGTTGGTGAAGATGCGATCCTTGTCGGCAAGCATGGTTCGCTCCTCAATCCGCCTTCCCGCCCGGAGGCGGAGCGACGGGCTTCTTCGGCTTCTCGCTGTCGGCATTGCCGGCCGCCTCGACCGCCTTGGCCGGCGGCGGCGCGGCGGGGGCCGGGTCGCTCTTGGGCGGAGCGGGAGGCGCGGCGGCAGCGGCGGCCGGCGGCGGCGCGGACGGGGCCGCATCGCCATTGGCACGGGCGGCGATCGCCTCGCGGGCCAGCGCCAGACCGGCGCCCTGCCCGACCATCGAGCCGTCGAACAGTTCGGGCGAGGTCAGCACGCGCAGGCCCGTCACCGGTGCGGAGGTGACGCGGCCGTTCTGCGGACCGGGAGCGGGATGCTCGCCGCGCTCGAAGGCGTCGAGGATCTTCTCCAGATCCTCCGGCGTCAGGTCCTCGTAGACGTCCTTCCACACTTGCACCATCGGCGCGTTCACGCAGGTGCCGGCGCATTCCACCTCTTCCCACGACAGCGCGCCGTTCTCGGAGACGTGGAACGGCTCTTCATGGATGCGCCGCTGGCAGACCTTGATGAGGTCTCCCGCGCCCCGCAGCATGCAGGGCGTGGTGCCGCAGACCTGGATATGCGCCTTGGCGCCCACCGGGTTGAGCTGGAACTGGGTGTAGAAGGTGGCGACCTCGTAGACGCGGATCGGCGCCATGCCGAGCATGTCGCCGACATAGCGCATCGCCGGCTCGGAAACCCAGCCGCCCGCCTGCTCCTGCGCACGCATGAGAAGCGGAATCACCGCGCTGGCCTGACGGCCGGCCGGATATTTCGCGATGGTCTTCTCGGCCCAGTCGAGATTCTCAGCCGTGAAAGCAAAGCTCTCGGGCTGAACCTCCTTTGGCGCAAGCCTACGGACAGACATGCCGTACCCTTCCGATCGAACCGCTCGTCCGCGCGGGACTCAGCGGTCCACTTCTCCGAACACGATGTCCAGCGACCCGAGGATCGCCGAGACGTCCGCGAGCATGTAGCCGCGGCAGAGGAAATCCATCGCCTGAAGATGCGCGAAACCGGGCGCGCGGATCTTGCAGCGATAGGGTTTGTTGGTGCCGTCGGCGACGAGATAGACGCCGAACTCGCCCTTGGGCGCCTCGACCGCGGCGTAGACCTCGCCGGCGGGGACGTGGAAGCCCTCGGTGTAGAGCTTGAAGTGATGGATGAGCGATTCCATCGAGCGCTTCATCTCGCCGCGCTTGGGCGGGACGATCTTGTTGTCGACCGCCGAGACCGGGCCGGTCTCCTTGAGCAGGCGCTCGCAGCACTGCTGCATGATGTACGCCGACTGCCGCATCTCTTCCATGCGGATGCAGTAGCGGTCGTAATTGTCGCAGTTCTTGCCGATCGGGATCGAGAAATCGAGCTCGTCATAGCACTCGTAGGGCTGCGAGCGGCGCAGGTCCCACTTGGCGCCCGAGCCGCGCACCATCACGCCCGAGAAGCCCCACGCCCACGCGTCCTCCAGCGAGACGATGCCGATATCGACATTGCGCTGCTTGAAGATGCGGTTGTCGGTGAGCAGACCTTCGAGGTCGTCCATGAAGGCCGGGAATGTGTGCGTCCAGGCGAGGATGTCCTCGACGAGCGCGCGCGGCAGGTCCTGATGGACGCCGCCGGGGCGGAAATAGGCGGCGTGCATGCGCGAGCCGGAGGCGCGCTCATAGAACACCATGAGCTTCTCGCGCTCCTCGAAGCCCCACAGCGGCGGGGTGAGCGCGCCGACGTCGAGCGCCTGCGTCGTCACGTTGAGCATGTGGGAGAGGATGCGGCCGATCTCGGAATACAGCACGCGGATGAGCTGGCCGCGCCTGGGCACCTCGATGTCCAGCAGGCGCTCGATGCCGAGGCAGAAGGCGTGCTCCTGGTTCATCGGCGCGACATAGTCGAGCCGGTCGAAATAGGGCACGGCCTGCAGATAGGTCTTGGCCTCGATCAGCTTCTCCGTGCCGCGATGCAGCAGGCCGATATGCGGGTCGACGCGCTCGACGATCTCGCCGTCGAGTTCGAGGATGAGGCGCAGCACGCCGTGCGCGGCAGGATGCTGCGGGCCGAAGTTGATCTGGAAGTTGCGGACGGCGGGATCGATCTTGCCGGGTGCGTTCATCGCTCGTCCCTCAGCCCGCCTTCGGGCCGGTTGCCTTCTCGTCGCCCGGGAGCACGTATTCCGGCCCCTCCCACGGCGACAGGAAGTCGAAGTTGCGGAACTCCTGGGCGAGCTTCACCGGCTCGTAGACCACGCGCTTGCGCTCGTCGTCGTAGCGCACCTCGACGAAGCCGGTGGTCGGGAAGTCCTTGCGCAAGGGATAGCCGTCGAAACCGTAGTCGGTGAGGATGCGGCGCAGCTCGGGATGGCCCGAGAACAGGATGCCGTACATGTCGAACGCCTCGCGCTCGAACCAGAAGGCACCCGGAAACACCGGCGTGGCAGAGGCGACCGGCGTCGTCTCGTCGGTGGCCACCTTGATGCGCACGCGGGCGTTCAGGGTGGGCGACATCAGGTGGTAGACCACGTCGAAGCGCTTCTCGCGCTTGGGGTAGTCCACGCCGCACACGTCGATGAAGCTGACGAAGCGGCTGGACGGGTCGTCGCGCAGGAAGGTGAGCACACGGATCACCTGCGCCGCGTCGGCGACCAGCGTCAGCTCGCCATGCGCGACGACGACCTCCCCGATCGCGTCGGGAAGGGCTTCCTGCACATGCGCGCCCAGCTCTTTCAGCGTCTCGTCCATATCGCCTCGAACCCTCAGCGCTCGATCGTTCCGGTGCGGCGGATCTTCTTCTGCAGCAGCAGCACGCCGTACAGCAGGGCTTCCGCCGTGGGCGGGCAGCCGGGGATATAGATGTCCACCGGCACGATGCGGTCGCAGCCGCGCACCACGGAATAGGAGTAGTGATAGTAGCCGCCGCCATTGGCGCAGCTGCCCATCGAGATGACGTAGCGCGGCTCCGGCATCTGGTCGTAGACCTTGCGCAGCGCCGGGGCCATCTTGTTGGTCAGCGTGCCGGCGACGATCATTACGTCGGACTGGCGCGGCGAGGCGCGCGGCGCGAAACCGAAGCGCTCCACGTCGTAGCGCGGCATCGAGGTCTGCATCATCTCGACCGCGCAGCAGGCGAGGCCGAAGGTCATCCACATCAGCGAGCCGGTGCGCGCCCAGTTGATGAGTTCGTCCGTGGCGGTGACGAGGAAGCCCTTGTCGGCCAGCTCGGCGTTGATCTCGACGAAGAACGGATCGGTGGCGCCGACCGGCCTGCCGGTATTCGGGTCGATGATGCCCTTCGCCGCCGGGGCGACGAGGGGGCTATTCGCGCTCAATCCCATTCGAGCGCCCCCTTCTTCCACTCGTAAACGAAACCGACGGTCAGCACGCCGAGGAACACCATCATCGACCAGAAGCCGAAGCCGCCCAGCTCGCGGAAGGTAATTGCCCACGGAAACAGGAACGCGACTTCGAGGTCGAAGATGATGAAGAGGATGGAGACCAGATAGAACCGGACGTCGAACTTCATGCGCGCGTCGTCGAACGCATTGAAGCCACATTCATAGGCCGACATCTTCTCCGGATCGGGCCGGCTGTAGGCGACCAGGAACGGCGCCACCAGAAGCGCCAGACCGATGACCGCCGAGACGCCGATGAAGATGACGACGGGCAGGTAATCCTGCAGCAGGCTGCTCATGGATGGGATCCTCCCGTGCCAGCATACGTCATCGATCGTGCCCATCGCAGTTGCGAAATATTCAAAGCACGCGGCAGGCTTATCTCACCACCATGACCGAGGCAAGGGCATGCGGAGCCAATCGCGCAGGACTGGCATACAGAATTCACAGCTTGGCGGCGAGAGCTGCCTTCCCCGATGCAGGATGGCGCGCCGGGTTCCAAAATAGAGGCAATCAGCGTGGCTTAGCGCCTATTTTCTGGCAGCGCACGCCAGAGCGCGGCAGCCATGCGCATCCCGTGAAACGGCCGGCCGCCGACAGGATCGGCCTACTGCCTACGCCCCGCGCATGACATGTCCGCGACCGGGACGTCAGCGTCCCGTTTCGGACATCACATCCTCAGTGGCCAATGTCAGCTCGCCCTGGCCGCTCCCGGCGTCCAGCTTGCGCAGAGCCGCCGCCTCGATGCGCGCGCGATGCTGCTCGAAGCGGGCCAGGCGTTCCGCTCGGGTGGCGGCGGGATGATTCTCCAGCCGGTCGAGCGCGTCCCAGCTCACCAGGCAGTCGACGAGGTCTTTGTCGCCGCGAAAGTGGAAGCGAACGCTCCGGCGTTCGGGCAGGTCATCCGGCGGCATGGCGGAATGGTGCAGCATCGGTGCCTCCTTGTCTGAGGGACAACGATCCAGGCGCCGCCCGGTTCGATTGTCTTTGCGGGCGGAACTGCCGTCTGACCCTGCGGCATGATCGACAAAGCCGGTCGCCGGCATGAAACTGGCCTGTCCACCGCATTGGGCGCCGTGGGGCGACGCCGCTTTCCGGAGTGTGCCGCGCATGATCTTTCCAGCCACGCTCGTCGACCTCGCCGGCTTCATCGCCCTGCTGCTGTGGGGCACCCACATGGTGCAGACCGGGGTGCAGCGCGCCTTCGGCCCCCGGCTGAAGACCATTCTCGGCCATGCCATGGCCAATCGCGGCCGCGCCTTCCTCGCCGGGCTCGGCGTCACCACCCTTCTCCAGAGCAGCACGGCGACCGGGCTGATGGTGACGGGCTTCGCCGCCGGCGGCCTTGTGGCGCTGGTGCCGGCGCTGTCGGCCATGCTGGGGGCGAATGTCGGCTCGACGCTGATCGTGCAGGTGCTCTCGCTCGACATCGCCGCGCTCTCCCCCGCGCTCATCCTCGTCGGCGTGCTGATGTTCCGCCGCGATTCCTCCACCCAGACCCACGATCTCGGCCGGGTGCTGATCGGCCTCGGCCTGATGCTGCTGGCGCTCCACCAACTCATCGACCTGATGCACGACTATGACGACGCGCCGAGCCTGCGCCTGCTCATGGGCAGCATCGTCACCCTGCCGCTGCTCGCCGTGCTGATCGGCGCGGGGCTGACCTGGGCGGCGCATTCCAGCGTCGCGGTGGTCCTGCTGGTCATGTCGATGGCGGCGAACGGCGTGGTGCCGCCCAACGCCGCCTTCGCGCTGGTGCTCGGCGCCAATCTCGGCACCGCCATCAACCCGCTGCTGGAGGGCGCGACGGCGGGCGACCCGACCGCGCGGCGCGTGCCGCTCGGCAATCTGCTGACGCGGCTCGCCGGCATCGCCGTCGCGCTCGCCGCCCTCGGCCCCATCGGGCGCTTCATGGTGACGCTGCAGCCGGACGACGCGCTCGCGGTCGCCTATTTCCACACGCTGTTCAACCTCAGCACGGCCGTGCTGTTCTTTCCCCTGCTTGGCCCCCTCGCCCGGCTTCTGTGCCGGCTGCTGCCGGACCAGAAGGCGCCGGCCGACCCGTCCCGCCCGCTCTACCTCGATCCGGCGGCGAAGGAGACGCCCATCGTCGCGCTCGGCGGGGCAGCGCGCGAGACGCTGCGACTCGCCGACGCGCTGGAGGCGATGCTGGCGGGTGCGCGCGACGGGCTGCGCAGCGGCGACCGCCGGCTCATCGCCGAAACCCGGCGCGGCGACGATGTGCTCGACCGGCTCAACCTCGCCATCCGCGCCTACCTCACCTCCATCGACACGGAGGAGCTCGGCCCGCACGACCTGCGCCGCATGGAGGAGATCCTCGCCTTTGCGATGAACATCGAGCAGGCCGGCGACATCATCGACCGGCAATTGCTGCCGCACGCCTCGAAACGCGCCAAGCGCGGCCTTTCGATCCCGCGCGAGCAGGAGGACGAGCTTATCGCGCTGATGGACCGGCTGATCGGCAATCTGCGCACTGCCGCTTCGCTCTTCATGACCGAGGATCCGCGCGCCGCCCGCCTGCTGGCCGACGAGAAGGTCGCCTTCCGCGATGCCGAGGCGCGGGCGACGCGGCTCAATGTGACGCGCCTGCGGGCCGGGCCGCAGCTCGCCATGCAGGCGAACGCCCTCTATCTCGATCTTCTGCGCGACATGAAGCAGATCAACAGCCACATCGTCGCCGCTGCCGCCTATCCGGTGCTGGAGCGCAGCGGCGCCCTGCTCACGAGCCGCGTCGCCGGCGCGGGGCGCTAGTCAACCCGCGAGCCCGCGCGCGGGTGCCGGTGCGCGCAGCGGTCGGGCCGGGTAGCGACTTGCGACGAACTCAACGCTTGAGCAGACGGTATTCCGAGATTCTCTCGACGAGGTCCGGCGGGCGAGGCAGGTCGGGATCGACCAGCCCGCCGTTGATCTCAAGCGCCGCTACCGGCCAGAGCCGTTCGACGAGAGCGGGAATCAGCTGGGTGGGCACGGAGGCAAGCTTGGCGTCGACGGCACAGACGGCGCGGGCACGATCTTCGCTGTTCGTCGTCATTGTAAAGCCTCCGTACTGCCGATCCGGAAACCGGCATCACCGGGGAAGCTGCTCCGGTTCAGATCCGGGCGTCACGGCGCTCCGGCGAGTGACGCATAGGTTAACACCATCCGATCCGCCGGAACGTCCGATAGTGCACGGACCGCCCACCGGCATCCGCACCCGCGGGCAGAGCGGCGCAGCGATCCGGCCCGGCACTCGGCAGGCATGCCGCAAAGGCGTGCCAATGCTCGATCCGGCGAGGAGACAGCGCGCAAGGCGACCCGCACGCAAGCGATCCCCCCGCTACCGGGCCGGCCGTTCCAGAACATCAACGATGACATGAAATTGAATGGCGGGAGTGACGGGGCTCGAACCCGCGACCTCCGGCGTGACAGGCCGGCGCTCTAACCAACTGAGCTACACCCCCAACGACGGGCCGTGTGGGCCGCGCGTCGAGTGCGGCGGGTGTTAAGGCAGCCCCCGCCGGGTGTCAAGCGGGGTGGACTGGCTTCCCACGATAAGTGTCAACCGGGGAGCTGCGGACGCTGTTTGGCGAGCACGCCATCCACAAGCGCCATCGCCGCAATGAGCAGCGGAACCGAAAGGAACGTGCCTGCCGGTCCCCACAGCCATGTCCACAGCGCCATGGAAAGAAACACGGCGAACGGGTTCAGCGAGACGCGCCGGCCGACGATGAGCGGCGTCAGCAGCTGCCCCTCGATGCTGGTGATGACGAGGAAGGACGCTGCCGGCAGCAATGCCTGGAAGATGCCGGGGAAGGTGACCACGCCGGCGAGGGTGAGAATCAGGGTCATCACCGCCGGGCCGACATAGGGAACGTAGTTCAGCACGCAGGCGAGCACGGCCCAGAGCAGCGGATTGGGTAGTCCGACCGCCCAGGTCATCACCCCGGTAGCGATGCCCAGCCCGATATTGATGAAGGTCGCAGTGACGAGGTAGGCGCCCAGCCGATCCTCGATCTCGCGGAACACACGCAACGTCGCGAGCCGCGTGGTCCGCGGCGTCATCACCTTCACCACCCGGCGCTTGATCTGCACACGCCCCGCGAGGAAGAAAAGCAGCGAGCCGAGGAAAAGGATGAACTCGCCGATCACCGGCGTGATCACGGTCACCATGCTCTCCAGCATCTGCGAGTTGGCGATCTCCACCACCATGGGCGGTTCGGCCACGCGACCGATCGACTGGATGGAGCCGATGACCGAGGCGAGGGTCTGGAGGCTCGGCTTCAGCGCGGCGAATCGCTCCTGCAGGATGCCGCCGATCTCGGGTCCGCGTGCGATCCAGTCGGCGAGCGGCCCGGCGAGCGCCATGGCGGTCCCGTAGAGCAGGCCGACAATCGCCGCGATGATCAACGTCGCGCCCAGCACGGTCGGAATGCCGCGCTTGGACATGCCCTCTATGGCCGGCCCGATGACGCTGCCCATGATGACGGCGGCCACAATGGGAATGAGCACGGCGCGCGCCACCACGAGCGCGCCGGAAAGAATCACGACCGAAGCCGCGATCATCGCCACCTGGGTGACGCGCCGCCAAAGCCTGTCGTTCCGGCTCTCCGGCCTCTGCATATGTGCGGCCTCGCCCCCCGCCTGAGTCACGCCGCGCCACATGTCCATTCTGCCATCCCCACAAGTGCCCGCGCACTCCGACCGCGACAACGAGAACGGGTACTCCATGGTTCCACGCGCCCTTGCCGCGCGGGCCTCCATTGCATCGCGGACGATTGGCGCTTATTGACCGCCGGGCGTGGCCCTGAAGGGCGCACCGGGGCGTTCGCGCCGGCGGGGCGCCGCAAGCAAGGGAGAATGGCTGTGGGCGTGGCCCAGTCGCAGAATATTTCCGTCGCCGAGACGCCCGGTCGGGACGACGCGCTGCGCGAGAGCGTGCGGCGTACCCTCGCCGTCGGGGCTAAGGGTCTCGCCGCCCTCAGCGCGTCGGTCGAGGGCGAATTGGGCGAGGCCATCGAGCGCGCGACCCGGCTCGTCGAGGAGGCGCGCGGGCGCGTCATCGTCACCGGCATGGGCAAGAGCGGGCATATCGGCCGCAAGCTCGCCGCGACGCTCGCCTCCACCGGCACCCCTGCCCTGTTCCTGCACGCGGCGGAGGCCAGCCATGGCGACCTCGGCATGGTGACGCCGGACGACGTGCTGCTCGCCATCTCCTGGTCGGGCGAGACCGCCGAGCTCGGCGACGTGGTGCATTATGCGCGCCGCTTCGCCGTGCCGCTGCTGGCCATCACTTCCAACGCCGACAGCACGCTCGGCCGCGCCGCCGACATCGCGCTCGTCCTGCCGCGCGTCGAGGAAGCCTGCCCCAACGGGCTGGCGCCGACCACCTCCACTCTCATGCAGCTCGCCATCGGCGATGCGCTGGCGGTGGCGCTGCTGGAACGGCGCGGCTTCTCGGCCTCCGATTTCCGCGTCTTCCACCCCGGCGGCAAGCTTGGCGCGCGGCTGCTCAAGGTCGCCGACCTCATGCATCAGGGCCCCGAGATGCCGCTGGTGCGCGTCGGCACGCCGATGAGCGACGTGCTCATCGAGATCACCGGCAAGCGCTTCGGCTGCTGCGGCGTCGTCGACGGCGCGGGCCGGCTCGCCGGCATCGTCACCGACGGCGACCTGCGCCGGCACATGGGCGGCGAGCTGCTGGCCCTGCCGGTCGAGGACGTCATGACGCACGCCCCGCTGGTGGTGCGCCCGGCGGACCTCGCCAGTGCCGCGCTGGGGCTGATGAACCGGCGTCCCGTCACCGTGGTCTTCGCGGTGGCCGAGGACGCGCCGGTCGGCATCCTGCACATTCACGACATCCTGCGCGCCGGCGTCCTCTGACGCCGCGCCGCCCTTCCCCGAGGAACCACCCCATGAGCGGCGAGCGCGCCAACCCCGTTGTGTCCGTCGGCGATGTGCGCTTCGGCAATGACCTGCCGCTGGCGCTGATCGCCGGCCCGTGCCAGATGGAAAGCCGCGAGCACGCTCTCGAATGTGCCGCCGCGATCAAGGAGATCGCCGCCCGGCGCGGCATCGGCGTGGTGTTCAAGACCTCGTTCGACAAGGCCAACCGCACCTCGATCAAGGGCGCGCGCGGCATGGGGCTGGACGCCGCCCTGCCCGTCTTCGCCGAGATCCGCGAGCGCTACGGCATGCCGGTGCTCACCGACGTGCACGAGAACGACCAGTGCGCCCCGGTCGGTGAGGTGGTCGACATCCTTCAGATCCCCGCCTTCCTGTGCCGGCAGACCGACCTTCTGATCGCCGCCGCCGCCACGGGGCGGACAGTGAATGTGAAGAAGGGCCAGTTCCTCGCGCCTTGGGACATGAAGAATGTGGTCGCCAAGCTCACCGAGAGCGGCAATCCCAACGTGCTCGTCACCGAGCGCGGCGTGTCCTTCGGCTACAACACGCTCGTCACCGACATGCGGGCGCTGCCGATCATGGCGGAGACGACCGGCGCGCCGGTGATCTTCGACGCCACCCATTCCGTGCAGCAGCCCGGCGGACAGGGCACGTCCTCGGGCGGCCAGCGCGAATTCGTGCCGGTGCTGGCGCGGGCGGCGGTGGCGGTGGGCATCGCCGGCGTCTTCGTCGAGACCCATCCCGACCCGGACAAGGCGCCCTCGGACGGCCCCAACATGGTGCCGCTCAGCCAGTTCGAGGATCTGGTCGCCCGGCTTCAAGCCTTCGACCGCGTGGCCAAGGGCACGTCGAACTGATCGGGCCGATCTAGCCGGCACTCGCGGCGCGCCGGAGGGCCCCTGCGCCCCGCCAGAGCCGCCACAGCCGGCTGAGCGCGCTGGTGGCCGGCACGGCCGCGAACGGGTCGTGCGGCCGCTCCAGCGCCGCCAGATCGCCGGGAACCAGCATCAGCGGCAGGAAGGCCGGCAGCTCCGACGCCTCGACGCCGGAAAGCGCGCCCAGCGCCGCTTCGTAATGGCGCTGCGCCAGCGCCCGCAGATCGGCCAGCGCCGCCACCAGCGCCGAGCTGGAGCGGCCCGACACCGCGTCCTCGCGCGTAAGACCGTGCGCCGCGAGCACGTCGAGCGGCACGTAGCACTGGCCGCGCCGGGCATGGATGGGAAAGCTGCGCAATATGCCCGTCACCGCATAGGCCACGCCCGCATGGCCGGCGGCTTCCGCCGAGGCGGCGCCGGCGGTGCCCGACAGGATCAGCGTCGCCAGCCGGATCAGCGCCGAGGACGTTTCCCCCGCATAGCCTTCGAGGTCATTCACCGTCGGCATGGCGTCGTCGTAGAGATCGAAGATGCGGGCATCGAGCAGCGCGAAAAAGGTCTCGCGCGGCAGGCGGTGCGTCTCTATGGCATCGAGCAGAGCGCCGGCCACCGGATTGGCGCGCACATCGCCGCGCCCGTTGCCGATCAGCGCCTCGCTCCACCATTGCAGGCGCACCTCGCCCGCCATCGGGTTGGTGATCGCCTCGCGCACCCGCGACACCTCTATATTGAAGGCGTGCAGCGCGAACAGCGCGCCGCGCCGCGCCGCCGGGGCGAACAGATCGGCGACATAGCGGTCGCGGTCGAGGTCGCGGACGAGGGCGGCGCAGTAATCGACCGCCGGCATGGGTCTGGAGGCACTCATGCGTGCTCTCTCATGGCAGCGCCAGCAGCGCGGCGGCGACGGGCCGGCCCTCGGCGAGCAGGACGTTGTAGGTCGAGGCGGCGGCGCGCGTCGGCATGGCGTCGACCGCGACGCCGGCGTCGCGCAAGCGCCAGCGCAGCGCCTCCGGAACCGGCCAAGGGTCCGGGCCGGTGCCGATCAGCAGCAGTTCGATGGCGCCGGCCTGCGCGAACACCTGCGCCAGCGCCGCCGCGTCGATCTCGGCAGGAAGGCGCGGCGCCCAGGCGTGGATGCCGCTCGGCAGGGCCAGCACCGAGCCGTCCGACGCCATGCCGGCGAAATGGAACGCGCCGCGGCCATAGCCGTCGATCGGCACCTGATAGGGCAGATGGGCGTCCGCGCTCGCCATCGGCGTTCCCTCACCCGCTGTCCCGACGGCCTGTGCCGTCAGGGCGTGATGCGCTCGGCCCTGGAGCTGGCTTCCTTCTCAGCGCGCTCGGCCATCGTCCGCGTGGTGACGCCGAGATAGATCAGCAGCGGCGAGGCGATGAAGATCGAGGTGTAGGTGCCGACCAGCACCACGCCGAACATCATCGTGACCGAGAAGGAGTGGATCGCCCGGCCGCCGAACAGCACCAGCGCGAGCAGCGCAAGGGTGACGGTGACATGGGTGATCACCGAACGCGACAGCGTCGAGTTGATCGAAGCGTTCAGCAGCTCGTCGGTCGGCATCTTCTTGTAGCGACGCAGCATCTCGCGGATGCGGTCGTAGATGACGATGGTGTCGTTCAGCGAGTAGCCGAGAATGGTCAGCAGCGCCGCCACGCTGGTCAGGTCGAAGTCGATCTGGAAGATCGACATGAACCCGATGGTCAGCACGATGTCGTGGAAGTTGGCGATCGAGGCACCGAGCGCGAACTGCCACTCGAAGCGGAACCAAAGATAGACGAGGATGCACACCACGGCGAGCATCAGGCCGACGATGCCGTAGCTGAGCAGTTCCTGCGACACGCGCGGGCCCACCACCTCGACGCGGCGGTATTCGACACCGTCGCCGAGCGCGGCCCGCACCTTGCCGACGACGGCCTGCTGGGCCTGCTCGCCGCCGGGCTGCTGGGCGACGCGGATCAGCACCTCGCCATCGCCGCCTATCTCCTGGATCTGCACCTCGCCGAGTTCGAGCGCTTCGAGCTTGGAGCGCACATCGCCGATATTGAGCGCGGCGTTCGGGTAGCGCACCTCAAGCAGCGTGCCGCCCTTGAAGTCGATGCCGAAATTCAGCCCGAGGGTGAAGAAGGCCACCAGCGCCACGATCGACAGCAGGGCCGAGATCGGGAAGCTGATGCGCCGGAAGCGCATGAAGTCGAATTTGGTATCGTCCGGGACGATGCGGAGCAGACGCATTGGCTCTCGCCTTTCTCAGATCGGCACGCGCTGGGGGCGCCGCCAGCGCACCCAGAGCGCGACCATAAGGCGGGTCAGCGTGAAGGCGGTGAACACGGTGGTGATGATGCCGATGCCGAAGGTGATCGCGAAGCCGCGCACCGGGCCCGAGCCGATATAGAACAGCACCGCCGCCGCGATGAAGGTCGTGATGTTCGAATCGAGGATGGTCGCCAGCGCACGGGTGAAGCCGGCGTCGATGGCCGAGATGGCCGAACGCCCCGCCCTCGCCTCCTCGCGGATGCGCTCGTAGATCAGCACGTTCGAATCGACCGCGATGCCGACGGTGAGCACCACGCCGGCGATGCCGGGCAGCGTCAGCGTGGCGCCGAGCATGGCGAGCACGCCGAAGATCATGCCGACGTTGACCGCGACCGCCAGCACCGCCACCACGCCGAAGATGCCGTATGTGGCGATCATGAACAGCGCGACGGCAATTGCACCGACGATGGAAGCGATCAGGCCCGCCCGGATCGAATCCGCGCCGAGGCCGGGGCCGACGGTGCGCTCTTCCACCACCTGCAGCGGCACCGGCAGGGCGCCGGCGCGCAGCAGGATGGCGAGGTCGTTCGCCGCCTGCACGGTGAAGCTGCCGCTGATCTGGCCCGAGCCGCCGAGGATGGGCTCGCGGATCACCGGCGCCGAGATCACCTTGTTGTCGAGGATGATCGCGAAGGGCCGGCCGACATTGGCCTGCGTCGCCTCGGCGAAGCGGCGCGCGCCGTTCGTGTTGAAGCGGAAGGTGACGACCGGCTCGCGGGTGGTGGGATCGAAGCTCGGCTGGGCGTCGGTGAGGTCCTCGCCGGCCACCAGCACACGCTGCTCGATCAGATAGGGTACCGGCGGGTTGGAATCCGAATAGAGAACGTCGGTGCCGGCCGGCGGACGGCCCTGCAGCGCCTGCTGCGGGCTCATCGTGTTGTCGACGAGGCGGAAGGTGAGCTTGGCGGTCTGGCCCAGCAGCGCCTTGAGGCGCGAGGGATCCTGAAGCCCCGGCACCTGCACCTGGATGCGGTCGGCGCCCTGGCGCTGGATCGAGGGCTCGGTCGTGCCGAGCTGGTCGATACGCTTGCGGATGATCTCGATGGACTGCGACACCGCCTGGATGGTGCGCGCCTGAACGCCGGTCGAGGTCGGCGACAGCGAGATGAGGTTGCCGTCGCGCGTCACGTCGGTGTCGAGCTGGCCGGAGGTCGACATCGCGCCGCCGATCGGCTGCGACAGCGTGCGGAGCTGCGTGTAGGCGGCCTCCGCGTCCTGCCCGTCGCGGATGCGCACCTGCACCGCGTCGCCCTGGATGTTCAGGCCGGTATAGCCGACCTTGGCGTCGCGCAGCACCCGGCGCGCGTCGTCACGCAGCTGCTCCAGCCGTGCCTTGCGCACCTCGGCGGAGTCGACCTGGAGGACGATGTAGGAACCGCCCTGCAGATCGAGACCGAGAACGATCTTGCGCTGAAGGAAGCCCGGCAGGTGGTCATAGGCCTTCGACGGCAGCAGGCTCGGCACCACCATCAGACAGATGATGGCGGAGACCGCCAGTATCGCGAGGGCCTTCCATTTCGAGAAGTAAAGCATGGGGTTCCTTCCGGCCGCCCGTGGCGGTTCGGCCGCAAGAGGTCAGCGTCAGGATTCGCTTTCTTCCTTGGCGGGCTCGCCCTTGGCGCGTACCTCGGAGATCAGGCCGCGCACCTGGCGGATCTTCACGCCTTCCGCGAGCTGAAGCTCGATCTCGGAATCATCGATCACGCGCGAAACCTTGCCGATGAGGCCGCCGGACGTCACCACCGTGTCGCCGCGGCGCACGTTCTTCACCAGCTCCTGATGCGCCTTCACCTTCTTCTGCTGCGGGCGCAGGATGAGGAAGTACATGATGACGAAGATCAGCACGAAGGGCAGCAGCGACATCAGCATGTCGGTGCCGCCCGCGGCGGGGGCACCCTGCGCAAAGGCTGGCGTAATGAACATGTCGGTTCCTTGTCCGTCGATCAAAGGCGGGCGAAAGGCCCGGCGAAGCGGCGCGGACTATACTGACGCGCCCGCCGATTGCAAACGCCGTCGGCACGTCGCCACCTCCCGTGCACCTCACATGCGCGACAGGGCGTAACAGACGTTACGGTTCTGCTTGTCGCGCCGCCCGCCTATGGGTATTCCGGGCGGACGGAGGAGCACATCATGAGCCATACACCCGACGACCTCGGCGCCGTTCTCGCCCGCATCGCCGAGGCGCTGGAGCGCATCGCCCCAAACCGCGCGGCCAGCGCGGACTTCACCGCCGCCGACGCCTTCGTCTGGCACGCCGAGGACCGCCGGCTTGAAGCCGTGCCGCGCGTCAGCCGGGTCGAGATGGATCTGCTGAAGGGCATCGACAACACGCGCGACCAGCTGGTGGACAACACGCTGCGCTTCGCGCGCGGCCTGCCCGCCAACAACGCCCTGCTGTGGGGCGCGCGCGGCATGGGGAAGAGCTCGCTGGTGAAGGCCTCGCACGCCTCGGTCAACCGCGAGGCGACAAGCGAGGGCCGTCCGCCGCTCAAGCTGGTGGAGATCCACCGCGAGGACATCGAATCGCTGCCCGCGCTGATGGCGCTGATGCGCCCGGCGCCCTTCCGCTTCATCATCTTCTGCGACGACCTGTCCTTCGATGCCGATGACACCTCGTACAAGTCGCTGAAGGCGGTGCTGGAAGGCGGCATCGAGGGCCGGCCGGAGAACGTGATCTTCTACGCCACCTCGAACCGTCGCCACATCCTGGCGCGCGAGATGGTGGAGAACGAGCGCTCCACGGCGATCAATCCCGGCGAGGCGGTCGAGGAGAAAGTCTCGCTGTCGGACCGCTTCGGCCTGTGGCTCGGCTTCCACAAGTGCACGCAGGACGAGTATCTCGCGATGGTCGAGGGCTATGTCGCCCATTTCGGCATCCCGGTCGATGCCGAAACGTTGCGCCGCGAGTCGCTGGAGTGGTCCACCACGCGCGGCGCCCGCTCGGGCCGCACCGCCTGGCAATATGTGCAGGATGTCGCGGGGCGGCTGGGCGTTTCGTTGTCAGAGCCGCCAGCCACCCCGCGCTGACCGGCGCCAAGGTCCGAACGTCGCGCCGGAGGGAAGCCGGCCTCAGAGGCCGGCGAGATACTGCGAGGGGTCGACCGGCTGCGAGCCCTTGCGGATCTCGAAGTGCAGCTGGGGGGAGGTGACGTTGCCGGTCTGGCCGGCCTTGGCGATCACCTGGCCGCGCTTGACCGTGTCGCCCTTCTTCACGTCGAGCGCGCTGTTGTTGGCGTACGCCGTCACCCAGCCGTCGGCGTGCTTGATGAGCACGAGGTTGCCGTAGCCCTTCAGCTCGCTGCCGGCATAGGCGACCACGCCATCCTCGGCGGCCTTCACCGCCGTGCCTTCCGGCACCGAGATGTTGATGCCCTCATTCTGCTGGCCGCCCGGCTTCGGGCCGTAGCCCGAGATGACGCGCCCGCGCACCGGCCAGCGGAACTGCGGGCCGGCGGCGGCCTCGCGGATCTCGTCCGGCGTCTCGGAGGCCTTCACGGCGGCGATGGTCTGCGGCTTCGGCGCGTTGGCGGGGGCGGAGGCAGGAGCGGTCGCGGCGACCGGGGCCGGTTTGGGCGCAGCGGCCGGCGCCGCCGCGACGACGGCAGGAGCGGCGGGCTTGGGCGCGGCGGCGACCACCGGGGCAGGCGCCGCCGGGGCCCCGGCCACCGGCATGACCAGCTTCTGGCCGGTGCGCACCTGCGTGTTGATGTCGATGCCGTTGGCGGCGGCCAGAGCGCCGCGCGTCACGCCGTAGTTGCGGGCGATGGAACTCAGCGTCTCGCCGGGCGCGACCACATGGGAGCCGCCTGCCGCCGCCACCTGCGGCGCGGGACGGGGCGCGGCGGCGAGCGGCTGGGGCTGCGTGCCGTAGAGCGGCTGCGTGCCGCCATAGGTCGGCTGCGCGGGCGGGGGCGTGTAGGTCGGGGTGGCGGAGGCGAGCTGGCGCGGCGCGCCGTAGGGGGCCGCATTGGCCGCCGGAGCGCCGTAGGGCGCCGGGCTACCATAGGGGGCGGGGTAGGTGCCAGCGACCTGCCCTGCCGGCGGCGCCATCGGCGCGCTGGCGATCGCCCCGCCCTGCACCGCGCCGGTCGGCGCGGCGGCGACCGAGCCCGTATAGGAGGGCGCGCTCTGGGCGGAGAAGGGATTGGCGTTGGGGTCGTTGAAGCGGCTCGTATCCGAGCTGCACGCCGCCGCGCCGCTGGCGACGAGGGCAACGATGGAAAGCCGCCAAAGCGGGCCGGAACCGGACGTCGACAAAAGATTACGCATCGCACCACCCGAACGCTAGACTCATCGGGATTAATGCGGCGTACAGGTAAACACCGGCTTAAGTCCGCAGCAGACGCTCAGGAAAAATGGCGGATTCCCGGCGTTTTCAGAGCACGGCGGCGACTCCGGCCAGCATCGGCACGAAGCGCACGGGCGACAGGTCCCGCTTTTCCATTCCGTCCGGTCCCAGCCGGAGGCGCGTGAGTACCTGCGTGCCCTCGGGAGGGCCGACCGGGGCGACCAGTATGCCGCCCGGGGCGAGCTGGGCGAGGAGCGCCAGGGGCACCTCGCTCACCGCCGCATTGAGCACGATGCGGTCGAACGGCGCGCCGGCGGGGTAGCCGAGCCGGCCGTCGGCGATGAACACCTCGACATTGGTGAGCCCCAGCCGGGCGAGCCGCCGGGCCGCCGCCTCCGCCAGCGTGCGGAAGCGCTCCAGCGTCACGACATGGCCGGCGATATTGCCGAGGATGGCAGCGTGATAGCCGGTGCCGGTGCCGACTTCGAGCACCTTGTGCGCGGGCTCGAGCTCCAGCGCCTCGGTCATCAGCGCGACGACGGTCGGCTGGCTGATGGTCTGGCCGCACTCGACCGGCAGCGCCTGGTCGCGCCATGCCTGCCGGCGGAAGGCGGGCTCGACGAACATCTCGCGCGGCACCTGCTCGACGGCGCGCATCACCGCAGGGTCGCGCAGGCCACGCTTGCGCAGCGACAGCAGCAACGCGGCGCGCTCGATGGCGTCCTCGTTCTCGTCTCCGGTCACGGGCGGCCTCCCTCCCGGCCGGTCAGCGGCGGAACACCTGCGCCAGCCGGGTCATCATCGGCTCGTCCGTCATGTCGAGCCGCAGCGGCGTGACCGAGATGAAGCCGCCGTCGAGCGCGTGCAGGTCCGAGCCGTTCACCGTGTCGAAGATACGCTTCTCGAAGGCGATCCAGTAATAGGGATTGCCGCGCCCGTCGGCTCGCTGGTCGATGCGCAGCAGGTCCTGGTTGCGCCGGCCCTGCGCCGTCACTGCGATGCCGGCGATCTCTTCCGGCCGGCGGTTGGGGAAGTTCACATTCACCAGCACGCCGTCCGGGAGCCCCTCCTCCAGCAGCGTGCGGACCACCTTCGGCCCCCAGTGCTCGGCGGCGTCGTAGGGCGGCGCCTTCTTGGTCTCGAAGCCATAGGCCTGCGACAGCGCGATGGAGGGTATGCCCAGCACCGTGCCTTCCATGGCGCCCGCCACCGTGCCGGAGTAGCCGACATCCTCGGCGACGTTCTGGCCGCGATTGACGCCGGACAGAACGAGGTCGGGCTTGCCGTCGGCGAGGATGTGGCGCACCGCCATGATCACGCAGTCGGTCGGCGTGCCCTTCACGGCGAAGCGCCGCTCCTCCACCTGCCGCAGCCGCAGCGGATCGGACAGCGAGAGCGAATGCGAGACGCCGGACTGGTCGGTCTCCGGCGCCACCACCCACACATCGTCCGACAGGGCGCGCGCGATGCGGGCGGCGACGTCGAGGCCGGGGGCATGGATGCCGTCGTCGTTCGTCACCAGAATGCGCATCTGTCCATCTCCTCATCACGTCATGCCCGGCCTTGAGCCGGGCATCCACGTCGTTCTCGGCATGGCATATCGGAAGTCATGGATGGCCGGGCCAAGCCCGGCCATGACGAAACCTGCACGCGTTCCCGGATCGGCCTTCGGCCGTCCGGAACGACGGCGATCAGGCGCGCTCGATCTTCGTCGCGCCGCCCATATAGGGCACCAGCACATCCGGCACCGTGACCGAGCCGTCCTCGTTCTGGTAATTTTCGAGGATCGCCACCATGGCGCGCCCGACCGCCACGCCCGAACCGTTGAGCGTGTTGACGAAACGGGGGGATTTCGCGTCCTTCGGGCGGTAGCGCGCGTTCATGCGCCGGGCCTGGAAGTCCGAGCAGGTCGAGACCGAGGAAATCTCGCGATAGGCCCCCTGCCCCGGCAGCCACACCTCGATGTCGAAGGTGCGCGCGGAGGCGAAGCCCATGTCGCCGGTGCACAGCGTGACCACGCGATGGTGCAGGCCGAGCTTCTTGAGCACCGCGACGGCGCAGGCGAGCATGCGCTCCTGCTCCTCCAGCGCCTTCTCCGGCGTGGTGATGGCGACCATCTCCACCTTGTTGAACTGGTGCTGGCGGATCATGCCGCGCGTATCGCGCCCCGCCGACCCCGCCTCGGCGCGGAAGCAGGGCGTGAGCGCGGTCAGCCGCATCGGCAGTTCGTCTTCCGAGAGGATGGACTGCGCGACGAGATTGGTCAGCGGGACTTCAGCGGTGGGGATGAGCCAGAGGCGTGAAGCCTCACCCAGAACCTGATCGTAACGTCTAATGCCATCCTCTGTCAGAAGGAGAAGCTCCACACCATCAGCCAAACGTACTTCACAATAAGTATGGGCAACGCCTTTTCTGGCGCGATCAATTTTATATTCTTCGGTGACTCGCCGAAATGCGTCGGCACTTTCGCTGTCGCTCGGAACTCGCCGAGCCTCAAACTGATCATCTCTGAATTTCGGCAACTGCGCTGTGCCGAACATCGCCTCGTCCTTCACCAGCACGGGCGGCGCGACTTCCATGTAGCCGTGCTCCTCGGTGTGGGTGTCGATGAAAAACTGGCCGATGGCGCGCTCAAGTCGCGCCAGCCGGTTCTTCAGCACGACGAAGCGCGCGCCGGAGAGCTTGGCGGCGACCTCGAAATCCATCTGGCCGAGTGCCTCGCCGATCTCGAAATGCTGCTTCGGCGTGAAGGCATAGTCGCGGAGCGCCGGCATCGGCAGCGCGCTGCCCGGCGCCTCCGGGTGCGGCTTCGCCTCATGGGGCACGTTGTCGTGCTCGTCCTTGCCGAACGGCACCTCGGCAAGCGGCGCGTTGGGGATGGCGGAAAGCCGGGCGTGCAGTTCGCCCTCGGCCGCCTTCACCTCTTCCTCAAGCGCGGGAATGTCGGTCTTGAGCTTGCCGACCTCGGCCATCAGGCTTTCGGCCCGGTCGTTCTCGCCAGCCTTCTTGGCGGCGCCGATCTCCTTGGAGGCGGCGTTGCGGCGGGCCTGAAGCTCCTCAAGCCGGCCGATGCCGGAGCGGCGCTTCTCGTCGAGCGCGATCAGCCCGTCGACCAGCGCCTGCGCCTCGGCCTCCGACGTCCCGCGCCGCACCAGCGCGTTGACGAGCCCGTTCGGCTCCTCGCGAATCCACTTGATGTCGTGCATGGCAGTCTCGCCTTCAAACGCGCCGCGCCCGGCCGGGCGCCGGGACAGCAGGGACGTAGCCAATCGGGAAGGCGGGGACAAGTGCGCCACGGGCGAAAGCGCGCGCGTGCGATCAGCCGCCACGCCCGGCCGTCATCCCGGCCGAGCACAGCGAGAGCCGGGATCGTCCGCCGCCTATTGTCACACGATCCCGGATACGACCCGCCGGCCGTTCCGCGATGACGGCGGCGCTGCCTCAGACGGCGGCGTCGGCCGCCGCTTCCGCCACGCGCTTCTTCTTCTCGACCATGCGCACCAGCACCAGCGACACCTCGTAGAGAAGCAGGGTCGGGATGGCGAGCGCGAACTGGCTCACCACGTCCGGCGGGGTCAGCACCGCCGCCGCGACGAACACGCCGACGATGGCGTAGCGCCGCGCCTTCCTGAGCTGGTCGGAGGTGACGACGCCGATCTGCGCCAGCAAAGTGAGGATCACCGGGAGTTGGAAGCAGATGCCGAAGGCGAAGATCAGCGTCATGATCAGCGACAGATATTCGCTGACCTGCGGCAGCATCGAAATCTCGGGCGTACCCGGCCCGGCCATCTGCTGCATGGAGAGGAAGTAGGTCATCGCCAGCGGCATGGCGACGAAATAGACGAAGGCTGCCCCCAGCAGGAAACACACCGGCGTCGCGATCAGATAGGGGCGGAAGGCGTTCTTCTCGTGGCTGTAGAGCCCCGGCGCGACGAACATATAGATCTGTGTCGCCACCACCGGGAAGGAGATGAACGCCGCCCCGAACATGCCGAGCTTGATCTGGGTGAACAGGAATTCCTGCGGCGCGGTGTAGATGAGCTTCACGTGCTCGGTGCCGCCGGCCGCGAACTCATAGGGCCACAGCAGGATGTTGTAGATCAACTTGCCCAGCATGAAGCAGGCGAAGAAGGCGATGAAGAACGCGATCAGCGACTTGATCAGCCGCGAGCGCAGCTCGATCAGATGTTCGAGCAGCGGAGCCTTGGAGGCGTCGATATCGTCCTGGCTCATGCGGCCGGCCCTTCATTGCCGGAGGTCGGCTCCGTCTTGGTGCCGGGCTTGGCCTTGATGCGCGGCTTGGGCGGCGCCTTGGGCTTGACGGGAGTTGCCGGTGTCGCCGGCGCATCCAGCGCGGCGACCGCCTCGGCGACCTCCGGCTCGGCAGCCGGCTTCTTCGCGACCCGCCGGACGGTCGGCTTCTTCGGCGCGGCGGCGTCTTCACCGGTCGCGGCCGGCGTGGCCGCGCGGACACGCTTCGGCTTCGCCGGCTCGTCACTCGCCACCGTCGGCGCCGCTGTCGCGGCGGCCGGCGATGCCGGCGTCGATACGGCCGGCGCGGCCGCGGCCTTGGCCGGCTCGAGCTTCGCCGGTTCCACCGCAGCGGTGGCCGCCCGCACCTCCTGCTCGATGGTCTCGAACGGGTGCGGATCGAGATCGCCCGGCGGGGGAAGCTGGTCGGCCAGCGCGTCGGCGGCCGGCAGGTCGGTGCGCTCGACGCTGCCCGTCGGCGCCTTCACGTCGGTGGCGATGTCCTGCAGCGGGTTGGTCGGCAGCGCGTTCGAAATCGAGTTGCGCGCGTCGCTCGCCAGCCCCGACAGATCGTTCTTCAGGCCGCTCACGCTGTCCTTGAGGTCCGTGAGTTCCGCCTCGCGCAGCGCCTCGTTGAACTGCCCCTGGAACTCGCCCGCCATCCGGCGCAGCTTGTTCACGCCCTGCCCCACGGTGCGCAGCACGCGCGGAAGCTCCTTCGGGCCGATCACCACGAGGGCGACGACGCCGACAACAAGTAGTTCGGACCAGCCGATGTCGAACATGCGTTAAGACGGGGCCGCGATCCGCGGCCCTCCCCGATCCGTGGGAGCAGCAGGGCCGGAATCAGCCGACCTTGGTCCGCTCGGCTTCCACCTGGGACTGGTGATCGAGCGAGCGCACGGGCTCGGCCGGCTTCGCCGGCGTCTCGTCCTCGTCCGCCATGCCCTTCTTGAACGCCTTGATCCCCTTGGCGGCGTCGCCCATCAGCTCGGAAAGCTTGCCGCGACCGAAGAGGAGCAGAACGACAACCAGCACGATGATCCAATGCCAGATGCTCAATGAACCCATAACACCAACTCCCTTATCGAAGCGCCGCCGGCCCCTCGCGGCCGCGCATCGCAATTGAAACCGGACACTAGGGCCGGGCCGTGGCGAAGACAAGAACCTCCGCCGGCTCGATGCTCACGCCCACGTCATGCCCACGCAACAGGCCGGCCCGCGTCCGCCGGCGTGCGACCAATGGACGGTCCAGACCGTTCACCGAGACCTCGTAGAGATCGAGTTCGCCGAGGAAACGGTGGGCGACGATTCGGCCCGGCACGCCCGAACCGGGTGCCAGCAGCTCGATGCCCTGCGGGCGGATCGCCGCCACCCCGGAAGCGCCCTCGGCCAGACCGGGCGCCGGGAAGCTGCCCATCGGCGTGACCATCCGGCCGCCCCTCACCTCGCCCGGCACCTCATTGATTTCACAGAAGAAACGCGCCACGTCGAGGTCCGCCGGCTGGCGGTAGAGCTGCTCCGGCGTGCCCACCTGCACCAGCTCGCCCTTGCGCATCAGCGCGATGCGGTCGCCGAGCCGCATGGCCTCCTCGGGATCGTGGGTCACGATGATGCAGGTGGCGCGGGCGTCGCGCAGCACGTTCAGCGTCTCGGTGCGCACACTGCCCCGCAGCCGACTGTCGAGCCCGGAGAACGGCTCGTCCATAAGGAGAATGCCGGGGCGCGGCACGAGCGCGCGGGCCAGCGCCACGCGCTGCTGCTCGCCGCCGGAAAGAGCGTGTGGATAATCCTGCGCATGGTCCTCCAGCCGCACCCGCTGGAGGGCCCGCAGCGCCTCGTCATGGGCATCCCCGGCCGACAGCGCGCGCAGCCCAAAGGCGACGTTCTCCAGATTGGTCAGGTGCGGAAACAACGCATAGTCCTGGAAGACGAGGCCGATATTGCGCTTCTCCGGCGGCACGAAGGCCCCTGGCCCGGCAATCACCTGCTTGTCGAGCAGGATGCGCCCGCTGCTCGGCCGCTCGATGCCGGCGATCAGGCGCAGCAGCGTGGTCTTGCCGCACCCGGACTGGCCGAGCAGGCACAGTATCTGCCCCGGCTCGACGGTGAGCGAGACACCGCGCACCGCCTCCACCTCGTCATAGCCGTGCCGCACCGCCTCCAGCGTCAGGCGGCTGGCGAGCGAAACGGGCGTGCGGGCCGGCGCGTGATACATCAGCTTCTCCTGTGGCCGGACGCAGCGCGCTCAGCGGCCGTCATCGTCGCCCGAGAGGCCGCCGCCGGCAAAATCATCGTCGTCGCCGGGCTCGGGCGAGAAGGAGAGGTCGAACTCCGGCTCCAGCGGGTCCTCGTCGTCCTTCAGCGAGGGATCGTCGCTCGGCAGCGGCACGGTGAGACCCGCCGACACGCGCGCGTCGATCAACCCGGTGCCGCGCAGTTCGTCGAGGCCGGGCAGGTCCTGGATGGCATCGAGGCCGAAATGGACGAGGAAGGTCTCGGTGGTGCCGTAGGTCACCGGCCGCCCCGGGCTGCGCCGCCGCCCGCGCAGCCGCACCCAGCTGGCCGCCAGCAGCACGTCGAGCGTGCCCTTGTTGGTCGAGACGCCGCGAATCTCCTCGATCTCGGCGCGCGTCACCGGCTGGTGGTAGGCGATGATGGCCAGCGTCTCCAGCGCCGCGCGCGACAGGCGGCGCGGCTCGGGCTTGTCGCGTGCGAGCAGGAAGCCGAGGTCGGGTGCCGTGCGCAGCATCCATTTGCCGGCGACGCGCACGAGGTTGAAGCCCCGGTCGGCATAATCGGCGGAAAGCTGCGCCAGCAGGGCGCGGATATCGGAGCCTTCCGGCAGGCGCGCGGCGATGATCGCCTCGTCCAGCGGCTCGCCGGCGGCGAACAGCATGGCCTCAAGCAGGCGCAGCGCCGGGTCACGGGCCTCGCGTGGGGGAGCAGCGACCTCGTCGTGCTCGACGGGCATCGAACGGGCGGCTTCCGCGCTCATGCGCCCTCCTCCGGCGGCGGGACGCGGCTGCGAATCCAGATCGGCGCGAAAGCATCCTCCTGCTGCACGTCGACCAGTCCTTCGCGCACCATTTCCAGCGTCGCCGAGAAGCCGGAAGCGAGCGCCGTGGCGCGCATCTTCGGATCGGCGATCCAGTTGAGCAGGAAACCGTCGAGCCGGGCCCATTCGCCATGCAGCGCCAGCCGGCCGATCAGCCGCTCCAGCCGCTCGCGGGCATCGGCGAGGGAGATGACGTTGCGCGGCGGGAATCGCACCTGCGACAGCGCCATCTTCTGGCGCTGCGCGCCATAGGCGGCCAACAGGTCGTAGAGCGTCGCCTCATAGACGACAGGGCCGGCCCGCACGAGCGGCTCGGGCGCCCCGCGCGCGAACACCTCGTGACCGATGCGGTCGCGGGTGGCCAAATGCGCGGCGGCAGCGCGGATGCGCTCCAGCCGGCGCAGGCGCTCGGCAAGGTCGGCGGCGAGGTCGGAGGCGCTCGGCCCCTCCTCCTTCGGCGGATCGGGCAGCAGCAGGCGGGATTTGAGATAGGCGAGCCACGCCGCCATCACGAGATAATCGGCGGCAAGCTCCAGCCGGATGCGCCGCGCCTCCTCGACGAAGCCGAGATATTGCTCGGCGAGTTCGAGGATGGAGATGCGGGACAGGTCGACCTTCTGCGTCCGCGCCAGCGCCAGCAACAGGTCCAGCGGTCCCTCGAAGCCGTCGACATCCACCACCAGCGCGGGATCGCCCGCCTGGCGTACGGAATCGGCATCGAAAGTGAACTGGCTTTGAACCATGGGGAGCGCTGACGTCGTTCAGGACGCCGCGATCATATCGGAAAAACGCGCCCGCGCCTCGTCCAGCGCGATTTCTTCGCGCGCACCCAGCCGTGCCAGCGCCGCCGCGCAGCGCCGGGCCGCCTCGCCCTCCAGCAGCGGCGCGCGGGAGGCGACCTCCGCCATCTCGTCGAGCCGGCCATTGCAGTGGAGTGCGAGGTCGCAGCCGGCGGCGAAGGAGGACTCTGCCCGGCTCGCCAGCGAGCCCGCCAGCGCACCCATGGAGAGGTCGTCGCTCATCAGCGCGCCGTCGAAGCCGATATGGCCGCGGATGATCTCGTCGATGACGCGCTTCGAGGTGGTCGCCGGGCGCTCGGCATCTATCGCGGCGTAGACCACATGCGCCGTCATGCCGAGCGGCAGGTCGGCCAGCAGGCGGAACGGCTCGAAATCGGTCGCCTCCAGCTCGGCGCGCGACGTCTCGACCACCGGCAGGCTGAGATGGCTGTCGGCACGGGCGCGGCCATGGCCGGGAATATGCTTGAGCACGGGCAGCACCCCGCCCTCCATCAGCCCCCGCGCCGCCGCGCCGGCGAGACGGGCGACCTGCGCGGGCGTCGTACCATAGGCCCGGTCGCCGATAATGCCGTGGCCTTCCGGCAGGCGCAGATCGGCGCAGGGCACGCAATCCACATTGATGCCGAGCGCTGCCAGGTCCTCGGCCATCAGGCGCGCGCCGAGCCGGGCCGCCTCGGCGGCCCCCTCCCTGTCGCCGGCCTCGGCGCGGCGGGCGAACACCTCGGCTGCGGGGTAGGCCGGCCAGTGCGGCGGGCCGAGCCGCTGCACGCGCCCGCCTTCCTGGTCGACTAGCACCGGGGCGTCGGGCCGGCCGACCGCAGCCCGGAAGGCCTCGACCAGCGCGGCGACCTGCGCCGGCGTCTCGATATTGCGGCGGAAGATGATGAGGCCCCACGGCGCGGAAGCGCGCAGAAACTCCGTCTCGTCAGGCGTCAGCGCAATGCCGGCGCAGCCGGTGATGAAGGCACGGGGGGCCGATGCGGCGCTCATGGTCGGATGAATGCCGTTCAGTTGCGCTGGACCATGCAGTCGCCGCCCTGGGCGCGAAGCGCCTCGCAGAGGCTGACCGCTTCGTCCCGCGAGCCGAAGGAGCCGACCTGAGCGCGGTAATAGACACCGCGATCGCCGAGGTCGGCGCGCTTGACGCCGAAGGGCTGGTTGGCGAGCAGGCCGGCATATTTCGACTGCATGCTGCGCCACGTCGCCTGCGCTTCCGCTTCCGAGCGCACCGAGGCGATCTGCACCACATAAGCGCCGGCGGGAGCCGTGGCGCCGGCGGCCGACGCAGGCGCGGCAGCCGGGCGGGGAGCGGCGGCCGGGGTCTGGACCGCAGCCGGCATGGCCGGGGCGGCCGCGACGCGCGCGGGTGCCGGTACGTTATCGACGATGGACGGCGTGGCGGAGAGCGGGGTCGGGTTGGTGGAGACCGGCCCGCCGCTGCCGGTGTTGAGCGGGATCGGCGCGGTGCTGGTCGGCTGGGCCGAGGACTGCACCGGAGCAGCAGAGGGCGGCGGCGACGGCGGCGGCGAATCCTCGACGATGGTGCCGTCGGCGCGCACGGTGAGCGTGCGCACGCGCTTGGGCTCGGCAGCGTTCGGATTGCCGCCCGCCTGCGACGAGGAGCCGGAATAGGCCGGCGCCGTCGTGATCACGCGCGGCTGCGGCTGGGCGGCCTGCGACATGTCGACGGGCTGCTCCTCGCTGGAAACCACCTGCTCGTTGCCGGTCGTGGCATTGCCGCCGACGCGGTCATAGATCAGCTTCTGGCCGTCCGAGGTGGCCGGCTCCTTGGCCGGCTGGGCCGGCACCACCTTGTTCGGCCCCTGCTCGGCGCGGATCACCGGCGGCTCGCCTGAGGCGATCAGCGTGCCCTTGTGGCCGCCGACCAGCATATAGCCAGCCGCAGCCGCGACGACGAAGACCGCGATCAGGCCGCCGACCAGCAACAGCCGGCGGCGGCCGCGCCGCTCCGGCACCTCGTCCTCGACCTCGTAGGAATCATAGGCGTCGGCCGGGTTGTAGTCCGCAGCCGAGCGGCCGTAATCGTAGCTTTCCTCGTCGAGATCGAAGGGCTGGCCGGGCTGCGGAGCCGGGCCACGCGCGGCCGGCTGGGCCGGGGTCGGCGCCGGCGCGCGGGTGCCCTCGCGCTGCATCCAGGACGGCAGGCGCGATTCGGCGGGCGGCAGAGCGTCCTCGTCCAGGTCGCGCGCCTGAGACGCGCGCGCCGGGGCGGCGCCGCGCAGGATATCGGCATGCGCGGCATCGATGCGGCTCGCGTCGGCACGAGCGGCCTCAGGGCGAGACTGCTCGGGGCGAGCCGGTTCGGGACGCGGAGGCGCGGCGCGCGGCGTCTCCGGAAGCGGATCGAAGGACTGGGCCAGCGCGCGCGACACTGCGTTCACGCCGCGATCGAAGCCGGCCTCGGGCTGCGAGGCCGCAGGCGCCGAACGGCGCGGCGGCTCGGTCGGCTGCGGACGCGGCGGCACGAAGGGCGCGCGGTCCTGCGGGGCACGCTCCTGCGGGGTCCGTTCCTGCGGAGCCCGCGGATCGGCGGCACGGGGATCTGCGGCACGGGGATCGGGAATGCGGGTCTCTGGGGCACGGTATTCCGGCGCACGCTGCTCGGGCTGGCGGGCCTCGAACTGACGCGGATCGGCCAACCGGGGATCCGCCGGGCGCGGCGGCTGCGGGCGCGGCGGCCGGCCGAGATCGCGGGCGCTGTCGTCGACCGGGCTGCGGGCAGCGGATGAATGGCGGGCGCCCTCGTTATAGACCTCGGCGGCCAGAGCGGCGAAGGAGCCGGGCGCCGGACGGCCCGGCTCCGGCGCGCGCGGCGTCGCGGGACGCGGCTGCGGGGCACGCGGCGCCGCGGACTGCGGAGAAGGCGCCTGCGGAGCGGGGGGCGCGGGGCGGCGGGCGGCAGGATCGGGCGCGGCATGCGCCTGTCGCAGCAGGTCGCCGAACTCGTCCTCCTGCCCCATCAGCCGGGCGAGTTCCGCGAGCGGATCCTCGGCGGGCACTTCCGGCCGATTGCGCATGGTCTCGTTGGCCATTTCACAGAACCCGTTCGCAGTAGAACCAGACATCACCGCCGGGAAGGCGGCATTCGCGGCGGAGCTGGCCGAACGAAGCCTCGCGCGACGCGCTCACCGCATTTCTTCGGGCGCATCGACTCCAAGAATGGAAAGCCCTGAAGCGATGATCAGCGCGACCGCGTGCACAAGAGCCAGCCGCGCATAAGTGGACTTTCGATCATCTTCGATAATGAAGCGTAAATGTGGCATGTCCTTGCCGCGATTCCACTGTCCGTGCAGGCCGCTGGCGAGTTCGTAGAGGTAGAAGGCCAGCCGATGCGGCTCGCGCGCGGCCGCCGCCTGCTCGACGATTCGGGGATAGCTGGCCAGCAGCTTGACGAGCGCGATCTCCCCTTCGTCATCCAGCCGCGAAAGCTCGGCATCGGCGAAGGCTCCCGCCTCGGCCGGCAGGTCCGGAAAGGCCTCCTTCGCATTGCGCAGGATCGAGCTGGCGCGGGCATGGGCGTACTGGACATAGAAGACCGGGTTGTCGCGCGACTGCTCGATCACCTTGGCGAGATCGAAGTCGAGCACCGCGTCGTTCTTGCGGTTGATCATCATGAAGCGCACCGCGTCGCGGCCCACCTCCTCGACCACGTCGCGCAAGGTGACGAAATCGCCGGCGCGCTTCGACATCTTCACCGGTTCGCCGTTGCGCAGCAGGCGCACGAGCTGGCACAGCTCGACATCGAGGCTCGCCTGGCCGTCCGAGGCCGCCTTCACCGCCGCCTGCATGCGCTTGACATAGCCGCCATGGTCGGCGCCCCAGATGTCGATCATGCGCTTGAAGCCGCGGTCGAACTTGTCCTTGTGGTAAGCAATGTCGGCGGCGAAATAGGTATAGGCGCCGTCCGACTTCATGAGCGGCCGGTCGACGTCGTCGCCGAACTGGGTGGCGCGGAACAGCGTCTGCTCGCGATCCTCCCAGTCCTCCACCGGCTGGCCCTTGGGCGGCGGCAGGCGGCCCTCATAGACGAGATCGCGGGCGCGCAAGCTCTCCAGCATGCGGTCGATGATGCTCGACCCGCCCTCGGGGCGCGCATGCAGCGTACGCTCGGAGAAGAACACCTCGTGATGGATGTTGAGCGCGGCGAGATCGTCGCGGATCATCCCCATCATGGCGTCGATGGCGATGGCCCGCACGGGCGGCAGCCACTCCTCCTCGCTCTTGCCGAGCAGGGTGTTGCCGTACTTCGTCACCAGCGCCTTGCCGACCGGCACGAGATAGTCGCCGGGATAGAGCCCCTCGGGAATGGTGATCGCCTCGCCCAGCGCCTCGCGGTAGCGCAGATAGGCGGAGCGGGCGAGCACGTCGACCTGCGCGCCGGCGTCGTTGATGTAGTATTCGCGCGTTACCTGCCAGCCGGCGAAGGCCAGCAGGTTGGCGAGCGCGTCGCCGAACACCGCGCCCCGGCAATGGCCGACATGCATCGGGCCGGTCGGGTTGGCCGAGACGTACTCGACATTGATCTTCTGCCCGCCGCCCGCATCGGCACGGCCAAAATCCCGCCCGGCAGTGAGCACGGCGGCGAGGACGCGCGGCCAGTACGAGCCGTCGAGCGCGATGTTGATGAAGCCAGGGCCGGCCACCTCCACCCGCGCCACGCCGGGCAGCGCGGCGAGCTTGCCCGTCAGCTTCTCCGCGAGGTCGCGCGGCTTCATGCCGGCTTCCTTCGCCAGCACCATCGCCGCATTGGTGGCGAGGTCGCCATGGCTCGCCTCGCGCGGCGGCTCCACCACGACGCGCGCCGTGTCGATGCCGGCGGGCACGGCGCCCTCGGCGACGAGCTGGCTCACGGCATCGCGGACGTGATCGGCGAAGAGCGCGAAGAGGTTCATCTGGAAAGCTCCCGGCACGGCAGGGCGCGGGGATCGGTATGATCCGGCGTCGACGAGCGGCGCTACCGCAGTTCCGATGCCCTGTCAAAGAGCCGGGCGTGCTCGGCACGCGCGTAGCGGTCGGTCTGGCCGGCGAGGAAATCGGCGATGCGCCGCGCCCGCGCCGCCTCGGTGCGCCCCTCGACACTGGCGCGCCATTCCTCCGGCAGCGCGCCGGTGTCGGCCATATAGCGGTGGAACAGGTCGCGCACCACGTCGCCGGCCGCCGCCATCTCCTCCATCACGCGGGGATGGCGGTACATGCGCGGGAACAGGAAGGATTTGACCGCCTTCTCCGCCTGCGCGACGCCTTCCGAGAAGCCGACCATCGGGGCACCGAGCTGGCGGATCGCGTCCGCATTGGCGGGGCGCGCCAGTCCGATGCGGCGCTCGCTCTCGGCCACCGCGTCGGCGATCAGGGCTGTGATCATGCGCCGGCCGAGCTCATGGATGAAGCGCGGCCGGTCGAGCCCCGGCCATTGCGCCTTGATACCGGCGATGATCGGCCCGACCAGCGGCAGGGCCGAGAGTTCCTCGATGCCGAACAGCCCGGCGCGCAGCCCGTCGTCGAGGTCGTGCACGTCATAGGCGATGTCGTCGGCAATGGCGGCGACCTGCGCCTCGGCCGACGGCCAGCTCCACAGCCACAGATCCTGCCGCTCGGCATGCACTTCGATGGCGTGCGGCAGCGGGCCGGGCTGCGGGCCGTTATGCTTTACGATGCCCTCGTGAACCTCCCAGGAGAGGTTCAGCCCGTCGAAGCCGGGATAGCGATTCTCCAGCCGGGTGACGACGCGAAGCGACTGCGCATTGTGATCGAAGCCGCCATAGGCGCTCATGCAGGCGTCGAGCACCCGCTCGCCGGCATGGGCGAAGGGGGGATGGCCGAGATCGTGCGCCAGCGCCAGCGCCTCGCTCAGATCCTCGTCGAGGCCGAGCGCGCGGGCGATGGAGCGGGCGACCTGCACCACCTCCAGCGTATGGGTCAGCCGGGTGCGGTAATGGTCGCCCTCGTGATAGGAGAAGACCTGCGTCTTGTAGGCGAGCCGGCGGAAGGCGCTGGAATGGATGATGCGGTCGGCGTCGCGGCGGAAGGCGCTGCGCGTGTCGCCGCCCGGCTCGGCGTGCAGCCGACCGCGGCTCTCCTCGGCCTTCGACGCCCATGGCGCGCGCGGCTTCGCTCCGGCCACCGCCATGCACGTCTCCCCTGCCCGATCCGCTGCGAGACCCCTTTGACTCGGGGCCGGCAGCACTTAACTATTGAGGCAACCCATATTCAACCCGGAGGCCTCCCACCGATGCCTTCAACCGAAGACCGTCCGATGACAGAAACCTCCTCCGTGGGCGTCACCGCCAGCGCCGCCCGGCGCATCGCCGAAATCCTCAGCGCCGAGCCGCCGCAGAGCATGCTGCGCGTCAGCGTCGAGGGCGGCGGCTGCTCCGGCTTCCAGTACAAGTTCGACGTCACCCGCGAGCGCGAGGCGGACGACGTGATCATCGCCGAGGGCGCCGCCACCGTCGTGATCGACCCGGTGTCGCTGGAATATATGTCCGGCTCCAACATCGATTTCGTCGACGACCTGATCGGCGCCTCGTTCCGCATCGCCAACCCGCACGCGACCGCCTCTTGCGGCTGCGGCACCAGCTTCGCCCTCTGATGGGTCCCGTCGGCGTCCTTTGCGCGATTCCGCAGGAATTCGCGTTTCTCGCCGACAATCTCGCCAATGCCGAGATCACCGAGCGCGCCGGCATGGCCTTCCATGCCGGCCGGCTCGACGGGCATCGCGTGGTGCTCGCCCGCGCCGGCATGGGCAAGGTCAACGCCGCCATCGCCGCCACGCTGCTGATCGAGCGATTCGGCTGCCGCCTGCTGCTGTTTTCCGGCATTGCCGGCGGGCTCGACCCCGAGCTGTCGATCGGCGACGTGGTGATCGCCGAGCATGTGGTGCAGCACGACGCCGGCTACACCTCCGAGGAAGGCTTCGTCGTCTATCAGGCCGGGCACCTGCCCTTCTTCAGCCCGCATGACGGTCTCGGCCACGCCGCCGACGATGCGCTGATGGCGCGGGTACGGGCGGCGCTGGCCGATCTCACCCTCAACCCGATCTCCGCCGCCGGCAGCGACCGCCCGCCGCGGCTGCATTTCGGCCGCGTGCTCACCGGCGACCAGTTCGTGAACTCCGGGACGCTGCGCGAGCGGCTGTTCCGCGAGCTCGGCGGCGCGGCGGTGGAGATGGAGGGCGCGGCGATGGCGCAGGCGTGCAACGCCTTCGGCGTGCCGTGGCTGGTCGTGCGCGCGTTGTCGGACCTCGCGGGCAGCCAGTCCCATTTCGATTTCCGCCAGTTCGTCGACGAAGTGTCGCTGTCCTCCGCCCTTATCGTGCGCCGGTTGCTGCCGGTGCTGTAGCGCCCTTATCGCGCCCTTACGTTCCGCGCCTGCAATCCCTCTCGAAGCCTGATGCCGCGCCGCCCAGATTAGCGGCACGGCCGACCCCGGCCGATGGAGATTGCGATGATCCTGCTTACCCTGCGCACCGCCCTCGCGGCGATGTTCCGGCGGATAGACCGGCGCCTCACCGAGGCCACCTACCGTCACGGCTGCTATTGCATCGGCGACCTGAAGATCCGCCCGCGCGACGGCCACTGAAGCCATAGTGGCGGCGGCGGCCATTTGCGCCGGACTGGGCGAGACGGCATGCTGCGCCCGACTCGTGACAACGGACGCCCGCATGCGCATCGCCACCTGGAACGTCAACTCGATCAAGCAGCGTCAGGAGCACGCCGTGGCGTGGCTTGCCGAGACGAAGCCGGACCTCGTCTGCCTGCAGGAGATCAAGTGCGTCGACGAGGCGTTCCCGCGCGAGGCGTTCGAGGCGCTCGGCTACAATGTCGCCGTGCATGGGCAGAAGGGCTTCAACGGCGTCGCCGTGCTCTCGCGCCATCCCTTCGACGAGGTGACGACCGGCCTGCCGGGCGACGAGGCGGACGTGCAGTCGCGCTTCATCGAGGTGGTGGTGTCGACGGCGCAGGGCGTGGTGCGGGTGTGCGGCATCTACCTGCCGAACGGCAACCCGGTCGATACCGAGAAGTACCCCTACAAGCTCGGCTGGATGAAGCGGCTGAAGGCGCATATCGCGAACCGCCTCGCCTATGAGGAGCCGCTGATCGTCTGCGGCGACTACAACGTCATCCCCGCCCCCGAGGACGCCGCGCATCCGGAAGCCTGGACGAACGACGCGCTGTTCCTGCCGCAGACGCGGGCGGCCTTTCGCGAACTCATCAATCTCGGCATGACCGACGCGCTGCGCGCCGTCACCGACGCGCCCGGCCTCTACAGCTTCTGGGACTATAAGGCCGGTGCCTGGCAGCGGAACAACGGCATCCGCATCGACCATCTGCTGCTGTCGCCGCAGGCCGCCGACAGGCTGAAGGCGGTCGGAATCGACAAGCATGTGCGCGGCTGGGAGAAACCCTCCGACCACGTGCCGGTCTGGGTCGATCTGGCGCTGAACGCCGCGCTCTGAGCCGCAACAACGAAAAAGCCGGGCTCGTGCCCGGCCTTTCCTGACCTTCGTCCCGGCTGAAGCATCTGCGCCTCAGCGGTCGGCCTTCATGTACTGTTCGAGATAGACCAGCGCCATGGCGCGCTCGTCGGACGAGGCATTGGTGAAGGCGTCGTCATAGAGATCGACCACCCATTTGTCGTCCGGGCCGGCGGCGCCGTCGCGCGCGAGCGTCAGCCACATCAGGCCGCGCGCGGCCTGGCGCGGAATGCCCTCGTCGCCCTTGAACAGCAGCCCCCCGAGCGCCGCCTGCGCCTGATACTGGCCCTTATGGGCGGCGAGCCCCAGCCAGCGGGCGGCGAAGCGTGGGTCGCGGTTCACGCCGTCGCCGTCAATATAGAGGCGGGCGAGGTTGTACTGCGCGTCCGGGTCGCCGAAATAGGAGGCCGCATAGGCGAACATGTCGCGCGCCCGCGTCGCGTCGCGGCGCACCTTGCTGTTGGGAATGCCCACCAGATAATAGGCGCCGAGCGCCACGAAGGCATCGGCGACGAAGCGCGCCTCGGGTGCCGCCGGGTTGTCGTCGGCGTGCATGTTGGCGATCTGGCTGAAATACTCGAACGCCTTGATGTCGTTGCGCTCGACGCCTTCGCCTTCGGCATACATGCGCCCGAGCTTCCACTGCGCGCCGGCATGGCCCTGATCGGCGGCGTAGCGCAGCGAGTCGATGCCCTTGGCGGTCTCGCCCGAGCGCAGCGCCTGCGTGCCCAGCCGCACGATCTCGTCGACCGTGCGCGGCTTGCCCGTCGCGGGGGACCGCGCCGAGGTGTCGGGCGTGCCGTCGAAGGCAAAGGCCAACGTCGGGCCCAAAGCCGGCGCGAGCGCGACGGCAGCCAGAAGGAGGAGCGGCCGGAGGGCCGAGGGGTCAAATATCCGCATAGCACGTCGTCTCGGCCGCGCCGCCGGGGTGGGTGACCGCGCCCTGACGGGCGGGTCCCACGGCCTGCGCGAACTTCCAGATGGCCCCCGAGCCGACGGGCGAGGGACGAGGCTTCCACTCCGCCTTGCGGGCGGCGAGTTCCTCGTCCGAGAGCGCCACGTCCAGCGTGCCCTCGATTGCGTCGATGGTGATGATGTCGCCGTCGCGGATCAGCCCGATCGGGCCGCCGACCGCCGCCTCCGGCCCGACATGGCCGATGCAGAAGCCGCGCGTAGCGCCCGAGAAGCGCCCGTCCGTAATCAGCGCCACCTTGTCGCCGGCGCCCTGTCCGTAGAGGGCGGCGGTGGTGGACAGCATTTCCCGCATGCCGGGGCCGCCCTTGGGGCCCTCGTAGCGGATCACCAGAACCTCGCCGTCCTTGTAGGCGCGGTTGGTCACCGCCTCGAAACAGGCTTCCTCGCCGTCGAAGCAGCGGGCCGGGCCGGAGAATTTCTGGTTCTTGAGCCCCGCCACCTTCACGATGGCGCCATCCGGCGCGAGGTTGCCCTGAAGGCCGACCACGCCGCCGGTGACGGTGATGGGATCGTTGGCCGGGCGCACCACGTCCTGGTGCGGATTCCACTTCACCGAGGCGAGGTTCTCCGCGATGGTGCGGCCGGTCACGGTGAGGCAGTCGCCGTGCAGGAAGCCGTGGTCGAGCAGGGTCTTCATCAGCAGCGGAATGCCGCCCGCCTCGAACATGTCCTTGGCGACATAGCGCCCGCCGGGCTTGAGATCGGCGATGTAGGGCGTGCGCTTGAAGATCTCGGCGACGTCGAACAGGTCGAACTCGATGCCGACCTCGTGCGCCATGGCCGGCAGGTGCAGCGCCGCATTGGTCGAGCCGCCCGAAGCGGCGACCACGGTCGCCGCGTTCTCCAGCGCCTTGCGGGTGACGATGTCACGCGGGCGGATGTTGCGGGCCACGAGGTCCATGATCTGCTCGCCAGCGGCCATGCAGAACTTGTCGCGGATCTCGTAGGGCGCCGGCGCGCCGGCCGAATAGGGCAGAGCGAGGCCGATGGCCTCGGAAACCGTCGCCATGGTATTGGCGGTGAACTGCGCGCCGCAGGCGCCCGCCGAAGGGCAAGCCACCTGCTCCAGTTCGTCGAGATCGTCGAGCGACATGCCGCCGACGGAATATTTGCCGACCGCCTCGAACAGGTCCTGCACCGTCACCGGCTGGCCGCGGAAAGAGCCCGGCAGGATGGAGCCGCCATAGATGAAGATCGACGGCACGTTGAGGCGCAGCATCGCCATCATCATGCCGGGCAGCGACTTGTCGCAGCCGGCGAGGCCGACGAGGGCGTCATAGGCATGGCCGCGCATGGTGAGCTCGACCGAGTCCGCGATCACCTCGCGCGAGGCCAGCGAGGCCTTCATGCCCTCGTGCCCCATGGCGATGCCGTCGGTGACGGTGATGGTGCAGAATTCGCGCGGCGTGCCGTTCGCGCTGGCGACGCCCTTCTTCACCGCCTGCGCCTGGCGCATCAGCGAGATGTTGCACGGCGCGGCCTCGTTCCAGCACGAAGCCACACCCACCAGCGGCTGGTGGATCTGCTCGCGGGTCAGGCCCATCGCGTAGAGATAGGAGCGGTGGGGCGCGCGCGCCGGACCCTCCGTCACGTGGCGGCTCGGCAGATTGCGCTTGTCGATGATGGTCTTGACGTCCATGTCTGCACGCATCCCGGCGCGGAGGTTCTTCGGGCAACCGCGCCCGTACTCTTTATCCCCCGTCTATCAGTCGGATTTCGTGCCGGTTTGTGGCGGCATCGCGGCGCCAGCCGGAGCGTCTGGGCTTATGGTTGCGAATGCGTGACACTGTTGCCGCCCGGTCACAAAACCGCGCTAGGTCTGGCCGCTCGCGCCGGCCGCCCGCAAGGCAGCGCCGGTGTGCCGCAAGCCACTGGCCCGAATAGGGTTTTCATCATCGACTGCCAGCCGTCGCCCAGGCTGGCAAAGGCCGGCCGGCCGTTCGCCACGCGCCCGACCGCGCCACAGGGAGACGAGCATGTCGAGCGGTAATATCGTCGAGCGCCTGAGGGCCATGGCGGCCGATCTGGACTCTTTCCGCCGTGACAAGGTGGAGGACGAACTGTCGGAAGCGGCCGACGTGATCGAGCGCCTGCGCGCCGAGCTCGACCGGCTGGAGGCGCTGCTGGAGGCGTCCCGCGCCGGGGGTGCGTCGCCGGCCGGCTGAGCCCCGCCCTCGCCGGCTTTCAGTCGACCGCCGAGCGCGTCCAGTTGGCGGCGGTGACACCGGGAAGGTGGCGCAGCCGCGCCACGGCGGCGTCGAGCTCGGCGACCCGCACGGAGGTGTTCACCAGCGTGGCGTGCAGTTCGGCAGAACCGTCCGCGCGGTCCTGCAGCTCCACGTCCTCGACCGGAAATTTCGCCGCCTCCAGCAGCTTCGCGACCTCGGCGCGCAGCCCGTCGGCGGCGGAAGCGCTGGAGATGACGCTCACCCCATAGGTCGCCTCGGTCGATTCGTCGTCGCGCGGAAGCCGCTCCAGCGCCGTCACCAGCGGGCGCAGCATGGTGTTGCCGGCCAGCACGAAGAGGGTCAGCAGCACGGACTGCGCGATCAGGTCGGCACCCGCGCAGGCGCCCACCGCCGCCGAGCACCACAGAGTCGCCGCCGTGTTCAGGCCGCGAATATTGGTGCCTTCCTTCATGATGACGCCGGCACCGAGGAAGCCTATGCCGGAGACGACGTAGGCCACCACCCTCACCGCTCCCTCGGGACCGGCCAGGTGCATCGCCATGTCGACGAACTGCGCGGCGCCGATCGCGACCAGCACATTGGTGCGCAGTCCGGCCGTGCGCTGGCGGTACTGGCGCTCGGCACCGATTAGCGTGCCCATCGCGAAGGCGACGACGAGGCTGATGATGGTCGAGACGAAGTCGCCCGCCTCGAAACTCTCGATGAACGGCACGCGCGCTCTCCCGCCCTGAAGCGACGGGCTCTAGCCCGGATCGCATGACGCTTCGATGACAAGCCCGCCGCGCCCGTTGGCGTCGCGGCCGGTGCAGTCGTCGTCCCGCCGGATCAGCCAGTCCGCTCAGCCAGCCTTGCCGAGCCGGGCCAGCGCCTCGCGGATCTTCTCGGCGCGCGCCGACGCCACGTCGCGGCGTTCGCGCTGCTCCTCGATCACCTCTTCCGGCGCCCGCTTGATGAAGTCGGCGTTGCCGAGCTTGGCGTCGACCTTGGCGATGTCGTCCCGCGCCTTTGCGAGTTCCTTGGCGAGGCGCGCACCTTCCGCGTCCATGTCGATGACGCCGACCAGCGGCAGCGCCGCCGTCTCGCCGCGCACCACGATCTGCACCGAGCCCGCCGGCGCCTCGTCGGCGAAGGTGATGCCCGACAGGCGGGCGAGGCGCAGCAGCACGTCGTTCCACTGCCCGACGCGGTCCACCGTGCCGGTGCCCGCCGCGACCAGCACGAGCGGGATCTGCGCCCCGGCCGGCACGTTCATCTCCGCGCGCACCGAGCGGATCTCGGTCACGAGGTCGATCAGCCAGCCGATATCGGCCTCCGCCTCCGGTGCCTCCAGCCCGGTCAGCGCCGGCCATTGGGCCAGCACCAGCATCTCGCCGCGCGGCGCGCCGGTCTCGGCGGTGCGCGCCCACAGCTCCTCGGTGAGGAAGGGCATGAAGGGGTGCAGCAGCTTGAGGATCTCGTCGAGCACGAAGGCCGCCGTCGCCCGCGTCTCCGCCTTCCAGCCCTCGTCATTGCCGGTGAACACCGGCTTGGCGAGTTCGAGGTACCAGTCGCAGTAGATGTTCCAGACGAAGCGATAGGCCGCGCCCGCCGCCTCGTTGAACTTGTAGTCGACCAGCGCGGCGGTGATCTCAGCACCGGCCTTCTGCGTCTCGCCGAGAATCCAGCGGTTCAGCGTCGAGCTGACCGCATGGGGATCGAAGGCCGGATCGCGCCCGCAGCCGTTCATCTCGGCGAAGCGGGCGGCGTTCCACAGCTTGGTCGCGAAGTTGCGGTAGCCCTCGACGCGCGAGGTGGCGAGCTTGATGTCGCGCCCCTGCGCCGCCATCGCCGCCAGGGTGAAGCGCAGCGCATCGGCGCCGTATTTCTCCACGAGGTCGAGCGGGTCGATGACGTTGCCCTTGGACTTCGACATCTTGGCGCCCTTCTCGTCGCGGACGAGGGCGTGGATGTAGACGTCCTTGAAGGGAACGACGTCGTCCTGGAAATGCAGGCCCATCATCATCATCCGGGCGACCCAGAAGAAGATGATGTCGAAGCCGGTGATCAGCACCGAAGTCGGGTAGAAGCGCTTGAGCTCCGCCGTCTCGTCGGGCCAGCCGAGCGTCGAGAACGGCCACAGGGCGGAGGAAAACCAGGTGTCGAGCACGTCCTCGTCGCGGGTGATCAGCGCCGCGCGCTTCTCCGCGTCGACGGCGAGTTCCTGCGCCTCGGCATCGCTGATGATGCCGGCCTGCACGCAATGCGCCAGCGCCGCGGCGACCGCCGCCTCCTCGGTCTCCTCGACGAAGATCGAGCCGTCCGGCCCGTACCAGGCCGGGATCTGGTGGCCCCACCAGAGCTGGCGCGAGACGCACCATGGCTGGATGTTCTCCAGCCACTCGAAATAGGTCTTCTCCCAGTTCTTCGGCACGAAGTTCGTCCGCCCCTCGCGCACGGCGGCGAGCGCCGGCTGTGCGAGGGTGTGGGCATCGACATACCACTGGTCGGTCAGCCACGGCTCGATGACAACGTTCGAACGGTCGCCATGCGGCACCATGTGGGTGTGCGGCTCGATGCGGTCGAGCACGCCCCGCTCCTCCAGCAGCGCAACAATGGCCTTGCGCGCCGCCTCGCGCGACAGCCCGTCGAGCGCCAGCGCGGCGTCCAGATCGGCGCCCGGGAACGTTCCGGCGAGGAAGTCCTCATTGCCGACGAGCGTCACGCGCGCTTCCGAATCGAGCACGTTGATCATCGGCAGGCCGTGCCGGCGGCCGACCTCGAAATCGTTGAAGTCGTGCGCCGGGGTGATCTTCACCGCGCCGGTGCCCTTGGTCGGGTCGGAATAGGTGTCGGGCACGATAGGGATGAGGCGGCCGACCAGCGGCAGGCGCACCTTCGCGTTCGCCGCGACAAGTCCCTGATAGCGCGGGTCTTCCGGGTGCACCGCGACCGCCGTGTCGCCCAGCATGGTCTCGGGCCGCGTGGTGGCGACGACGATGTAGTCGCGGGTCTCGAACTCGTAGGGCAGCCCGTTCTCGTCGAAGGCGATGGGGTGCTCATAGGTGACGCCGTCGGCGAGGGGGTAGCGCAGGTGCCAGAGATTCCCCTTCACCTCGACCTGCAGCACTTCGAGATCGGAAATGGCGGACTGGAACTTTGGGTCCCAGTTCACCAGCCGCTTGTCCTTGTAGATCAGCCCTTCCTTGTAGAGCCGCACGAACACCTTGAGGACGGCGCGCGACAGGCCCTCGTCCATGGTGAAGCGCTCGCGCGACCAGTCGGCCGAGGCGCCCAGCTTCTTGAGCTGGTTGATGATGGTGCCGCCGGATTCTTCCTTCCACGCCCAGATGCGCTCGACGAAGGCCTCGCGGCCCATCTCGCGCCGGCCGGGGAGCTTGCGCTCGGCGAGCTGGCGCTCGACCACCATCTGGGTGGCGATGCCGGCATGGTCGGTGCCGACCTGCCAGAGCACGTCCTTGCCGCGCATGCGCTCGAAGCGGCAGAGAATGTCCTGCAGCGTGTTGTTGAGCGCGTGCCCCATATGGAGCGAGCCGGTGACGTTGGGCGGGGGAATGACGATGCAGTAGGGCTCGGCCCCGGCCCGCTCCGGCCGCCCGGCCTTGAAGGCGCCCGCCTCCAGCCATGCCTGGTAGATGCGGTCTTCGACGGCAGCGGGATCGAACCTGTTATCGAGCATTTTGGCTCCGGCACCTTCCTGTGAACGGGTGCGAGAGAAAGCGGAGCCGGTGGCGCAAGTCAACCCAAGCGAAGCGATCGGGCTGGCCCGCGCGCCGCGCGTGGCTTCGCGCGGCTAGAGCTGTCAGGAAGAGGGGCGGAAGGCGGGCGGCGCCGGCGCGCCGGCGCTCACTGGCCCTGGCGGGCGACGCGCTCGATCTCGGCGCGCACCAGGCGCTCCACCAGCGCCGGCAGGTTCTCGTCGAGCCACGCCTTCAGCATGGGCTTGAGCGCCTCGGCGACGAGATCGTCGACCGTACGCGCGGGCGCGGCGACCGAGCGCTGCAGCGAGCCGAAGGCGGCCGACACCGCCGTGCTGGCCGGCGTCGATACGAGACGCTCGCGCGCGCCCTCCCCGGCGGAGGCCGGCGCCTCGGCGACGGCATGGCGGGCAGCGCTGTAGCGCGGCTCGGCGGGACGGGTCTCGGAATGGCGGGGTTCGGAAAGGCGAGATTCCACCAGGCGGGCCTCCAGTCGCGACAGCGGCGCCGATGAACGCGGCGCGGGAACGCTTGTCTGCACGGGAACGCTTGCCGGCACGGACGCCGCCGGGGTTTCAACAGAAGCGGCTTCGGCGGCCGGCACGGAAGCCGGCTCTTCCGGGAGTTCGGTACGTACGGACGCGTCAGGCGCCGGAGCGGCATCTTCAAGCCCGGCCGCAGGCGCCACCACCGGAGCGGATTCGGCGGGCTTCGACGCAGCGATGATGACCGCAGACGCGGCCTCCACCGGCGCGGCAACCGCCGGCGCGCTCTCGGCAGAGGCGGGAGGCACGCTCCCCACGACGGCCACGGTCTCGGCAGGCGCCGCGACGGCCGGCACGGCGGAAAAGGCGTCGGACGGCGCGGACGGCAGAACGGGCGCCACCGGCTCGGCCGCACGCGAGGCCTGCGGTTCGGCGGATACGGCCTTCACTTCCGCCGGGGCGGTCTTCGCCTCGACGGCCGCCGGGCGCACAGGCGCCTCGGCGGGCCGGGACGCGACGGGCTGAGACACGGCGGTGCGGGCGGCGGCGAACGGAACCTGCGCCAGTTCGGCCTGCACCGCCTGCTCCACCAGCGCCAGATCGAGCAGCGCGCTCGCCAGCGGTGCGTCGAGACCGCTGGTGTCAGGCAGCGGCGCACGCGGCACGACGGACGGGCGCGGCTCCACCGCGCGGAGATCGGGGGCGCGAAGGTCAGACGGGCGCGGATCGGAAGCGCGGGTGCCGACCGCCGGCATATCGAACGCGGGCTCCGGCGCCATCGCATACGCGGCGGAGGTAGCGACACCGCGCGCACGCGGCATGAACGGGTCGGCGGCCGGGGCGCGGCCGGGCGGCACATAGTTCACCGGGGCCGCGCCGGGGCGCAGCGCAGCGCTGGACGGCGCGGCAAAGCTGCCCGAGGGCGGCACCGGCCGTGTCGTCGGGGAGGCGGCCGGCGCGGGCGCGAAAGGCTCGGACGCGCGGCTACGCGGCGCAGGGACCGGCGGTGCGGCGCGCGAAGACGAGCCGGCAAGCCCCTCGCGGCCGGGTGTCGCCGTGCGGCCGAACGGCTCCCGCGCATAGGAATCGCGCGCATAGGGATCGCGAGGCGCCTCGCGGGAGGCGTCACGACCCGACATCTCGCGGGGGACATAATTGTCCCGCCCGGACGAAGGGCGCGACGGCTCGCTGCGTGAAAACTCGGAACGCGAGAACTCGGAACGCGCCGGCTCGGCGCGGACTGAGGCTTGCGGCATCGGCTCGGCGGCCACCTCGTCGGAGATGATGCGCCGGATGGAGGCCAGTATCTCCTCCATGGACGGTTCGTTCGCCCTCGCATTCGCCGACATTGCGCTGATTCCGATCATCGAGCCGACACGGCGCAGGCCCAGCAGCCGCGTCGCGCGAATCATGCGTTAAGACTTCGTAAAGTGTGTACTGCCCGGCGTCGCGCGCCAAGCCGTAACATCTCGACGCCCCCCGGAGATTGGTGCGTATGGTTAACCGGCCCCGGAACGCGGATCGGGGCCGGTGGCGCCCTCACTGGCCGCCGGGCGTACGCACGCCGATCCAGGCGTCGCGGACCTGGTTGTAGTGAACCTGCGGATTGTAGACCGGCACCTTGAGGCCGAGCCGCACGGCGTTCAGCTCGCCGCTGGCGGAGAGCACCGCATAAGAGGCCACCACGCGGTCGCGCTGGGCGATGACGAGGCTGGCGCGGGCGTCGAACAGCGCGGTCTGCGCGTTCAGCACGTCGAGCGTAGTGCGCTGGCCGACGCGCCATTCCTCGCGCACGCCGCGCAGCGCGATCTCGTTGGCGGCGACGGAGGCCTGCGCCGATTCGATGGCCGCCTTGGCCGCTTCCAGCGCGCCCCAGTACTGCACCACATTGGAGCGCACCTGGTCGCGATTCACGTCGACCTCGATACGCAGCTGGCCCAGCGTCTCCTTGGACTGCCGGATCGTCGCGTATTCGGCGCCGCCCTGATAGATCGGCACGGTGAGGTTCAGCGTCGCCGCCGCCGAGGTCTGCCGCTCGGTATTGGTCGAGCTGTTGTAGTCGGACGACGCCGAGCCGTTCAGGCTGAGCGTGGGCGACAGAGCCGCCTCGGCGACCTTCACGTTGGACAGGCCCGCATCGACGGCGAATTCCGCCGCCTTCACCGCCGGATGGTGGCCGATGCCCTGCGCGATGGCGGCGTCGAGGTTCCTGGGCAGCAGCCGGTCGATCGGCCGGCCGGGCGACAGCTTGACCGGCTTGAGGCCGATCACGCGGAAGAACACGGCATTGGCGGTGTTCAGGTTGGAATCGGCAAGCGCGAGGTCGCTCTGCGCATTGGCGACCGAGGCTTCCGCCTGGGCGACGTCGGTCCGGGTGATCTCACCCACCGAGAAGCGGTCGCGGGCCGCGCGCAGTTCTTCCTTCAGCGCTTCGAGGTTCTGCTTCTGCAGGTCCACCAGCGCCGCGTTCTGCAGCACGTTCATATAGGCGGTGGAGGCGTCGAGCAGCACGAGCTGCTCGGTGTTGCGCAGCAGCTCGCGCTGGCCGCGCACCTGCGATTCGGCGCTGCGCACCGAGTTCGCGGTCGCCAGGCCGTTGTAGATGGTCTGGCTGATCGTGATGCCGAAGCCGGTCGGCGAGGTCTTGGTGACGGAGAGCGAGCCCCCGCTCAGCGCCGCCGCCGAACCCGGATCAAGCCGCGTCTCGGTCCATTGCTGCCCCGCATAGGCACTGCCGAAGATCTGCGGACGATAGCCCGACAGGGCGATCGGCACATATTCGTCGGTGGCGCGCGTCGCGGCGCGCTGCGAATTGAGTGTGGGATTGTTACGGTACGCGGCCACCAAGGCCTGCTCAAGAGTCTGAGCCGTCGCCGGAACTGAAATGCCCATGGCAAAAATGACCGCCGCGAATGCGACGACCTTACCCCCGGTAGCCGACAGCCACATGGTCCAAACCTCTGCGAACGCTTCACTGGGTGGAGTCGCCTGCCCCGCGACTCTCTTGTCTCTGATGACGCGTATGCAGGATAGGTGCTCGGAGAGGGGCTGTGAACCGTTCGGTTTGGTTAGACGAGCGATTTAATCGGACACGCGGCAGATCAGCCACAGGGGTGGACGAAAACCCTTAGAAAACAAAGCCCGGCCGCGCCTCGAAGCCCGGCAGCGGCGGCACGGCGGCGTCGAACACCACGCGCGAGCCGATGCCGCCGGAGGTGTGCGTGAACACGGTCGCGCGCCCGGCCCGGCCGCGCCCGACCACCGCCACGAGACGCCCGCCCGGCTTGAGCTGCGCCAGCAGCGATTCGGGCGCCGAATCGATCGAGCCGTTGAGCAGGATGACGTCATAGGGCGCCTCCGCCGGCCAGCCGGCGGTCATCGGGCCCTGCACATAGGCCGCATTGAGCAGGCCGAGCCCGACGAGCTCCGCCGAGCCCTGCGCCGCCAGTTCGGCGTCCTCTTCGAGCGCCACGACCTGCCCGGCCAGCTTCGCCAGCACGGCGGTCGAGTAGCCGCTCGCCGCGCCCACGTCGAGCACCAGCGCGTCCGGCCCGATCTCGGCCGCCTGCAGCAGCCGGGCCAGCACCATCGGCTCCATCAGGTAGCGCGCGGGCGCGCCTTCCTTCACCAGCAGATCGTCGTCGATGTAGGCGAAGTTGCGCAGGGCCGCCGGCACGAAGCGCTCGCGCGGGGTCTCCAGCATGGCAGCCACGATCCGCAGGTCGGTGACGTCGTTGGCGCGGACCTGCGCGTCGACCATGGCGCGGCGCATCTCGGCGAAATCGATCATTCGGCGACAACCTCGAAACGAAACGGGCATGGCGCCCACGAGCGCCCACGGGCCACCGCGCCGCAGGGCGCAGCGGGACGCGAGCGCAGAATTGCGGCAGCAGCGCGCCCAATGCAAGCGTCGTGACGGCCCTGTCTCGAAGATTTCCAGCCTCGCGCCCCCTCGCCGCGCCAAGCTGCCGCAGAGGCGGGAGAGCGCCCGGCGGCGCCATCCACAGGCAGCGTCGTCCAGAGGCACATGCGGCGCGCTTCCCGACGGAGCGCGTTGCTCATCGCGAACAGCTCTGTTATGAGGCCGCCGGTCCATCGGGCGATGCCTCGCACGCCCGGTCGGCCACGTGGCGGAGTGGTTACGCAGCGGACTGCAAATCCGTGCACCCCGGTTCGATTCCGGGCGTGGCCTCCAGTTCACGCACGCGCCGCCGGCTGCTTACCGCGCCGGCGGCGCGTGTCGCTGGCCCCGGCAAGTCAAGGTTGCCGACATATTCCGATGCCGCATGAAAGCTAGTGTCGATCAGGGTTTGCCGGCCGGCAGAACCGCTCGGTTTGACAACACGCCGGGTTCGTCGTTGATGATCCCGCCGTTCCGCGCCCGCCCTTTCGGCGTGCCGACACGGGACTGCCCGGGCGCCGATCCGGGCCGATGTACAAAGGAAAGAGCCTGATGCTGCCCCCCAAGACGGCCAACGCGCTTCGCAACATGGTCAGCGCGGAGACCCGCGATACGGTCAGTCGGCTGTTCATGACCGATGGCCGCCGGCACTGGAAGGGCTACACGCTCTCCTTCCTCTTCATGGGCATCATGGCCGGGACGACCTCGGGGCTTGCCTATCTGATGGGCACTGTCATCAACCGCATCTTCGTCGAGCAGAATTCGTCGGCGATCTGGATCCTGTCCGGCGCGGTGGTGCTGCTCAGCCTCGTCAAGGGCTTCTCCGCCTATGGGCAGGCGGTGACGCTCGCCAGGGTCGGCAACCGCATCGTGGCCGACAACCAGAAGAAGGTTCTGGACCGACTGCTTTCGCAGGACGTCGCCTTCTTCACCCGCAGCCACACCGCCGAGATCATGATGCGCTTCAACACGGGCGCGCAGGCGGCGCGCAACGTGCTGAACCTCATCATCACCAGCCTCGGCCGCGACCTGCTGTCGGTGATCGGCCTGACCGCCGTGATGATCATCCAGGACCCGTTCATGGCGGGCATCGGCCTGGTCGTCATGCCCATCGCGGTGGTCGGCGTGCGCTCGCTGATCCGCAAGGTGCAGAAGATCTTCAGCCGCGAGTTCCACACCGCCATCCAGATCATGACGGAGTCGATCGAGGCCTTCCAGGGCATCCGCACGATCAAGTCCTTCACCATGGAGGACGACCAGCGCACCCGCATCTACGAGCGCATCGACCGGCTGGAGAAGGCCTCCAACCGGATGATCCGCGCCCAGTCGCAGTCCGGTCCGCTGATGGAGGCGCTCGGCGGCGTCGCGATCGGCCTCGTCGTCATGTATGCCGGCTGGGGCGTGCTGCATGGCGGGCGCACGCCGGGCGAGTTCTTCTCGGTCATCACCGCGCTGCTGCTCAGCTACGAGCCCGCCAAGCGGCTGGCCCGCCTCAACATCGACCTGACCACCCATCTGCTCGGCGCGCGCATGCTGTTCGACCTGCTCGACCGCCCGCCGGTCGAGGTCGACGCGCCCGGCACGCCGGCGCTCAGGGTCGAGGGCGGCAAGATCGAGTTCGACGACGTGTTCTTCGGCTACCGCGCCGACGAGCCGGTGCTGCGCGGCCTGAGCTTCATCGCCGAGCCCGGCCGCACGACGGCGCTGGTCGGCCCCTCGGGCGGCGGCAAGAGCACAGTCATGAGCCTTCTCGAGCGCTTCTACGAGATCGAATCGGGCACCATCGCCATCGACGGGCAGAAGATCACTGAGGTGACGCGCCGCTCGCTGCGCCAGGCCATCGGCTTCGTGAGCCAGGACGTGTTCCTGTTCTCCGGCTCGGTGCGCGACAACATCGCGGCCGGCCGCCCCTCGGCCACCGAGGAGGAGATCGTCGCCGCCGCCAAGGCCGCGCATGCGCACGACTTCATCACCGGCTTCAAGGACGGCTACAACAGCCGCGTCGGCGAGCACGGCGCCGAGCTGTCGGGCGGCCAGCGCCAGCGCATCGCCATCGCCCGCGCCTTCCTGAAGGACGCGCCGATCCTGCTGCTCGACGAGGCTACCGCCGCGCTCGACAGCGAATCCGAGGCGGAGGTGCAGAAGGCGCTCTACGAGCTGCAGCGCAACCGCACCACGCTAGTGATCGCGCACCGCCTGCAGACCGTGATCAACGCCGACCGCATCTGCGTGGTGGAGAAGGGCCGCGTGGTCGAGAGCGGCCGCCACGACGAGCTGATCACCAAGCGCGGGCGCTATTTCACCTTCCACCAGCTGCAGTTCGCCGGGCAGCAGGAACGCCTCAGCGCGTGAGGATATCCACATGCCACGCGGAACCGGCTTCACAAACCGGTCCCGCGTTGCTATATCGCCGGCCTCCGAGACGCCCCGGCGTCCCCGGTCCCTGATAGCTCAGTTGGTAGAGCGTTCGACTGTTAATCGAATGGTCGCAGGTTCGAGTCCTGCTCAGGGAGCCAATCTTTCTCTACAAGACATTGATATTGTTGAGTTTTCGCCGATCGTCCTCGGCGCAACCCTATCGATTTCCCTACGGCGTATGCCCCGCTTGAAGTAGCGAATCTGCTGGCTCTGACGCCGGACACATCCCCTCCCACGCACTTTTGGCTCCGCATGGGAGTCGAACCGAAAAGAAAACCCCGCCGCCCTTTCGAGCGACGGGGTGCAGCAGGCGGGCACGCCGGCAATGGGATACGTCCGTTCGGTGGCCCGCCGGCCGGTCAGAGGCCCTTGAAGGCCGTGTCTTCCATCCTCTGCGCCTCCTCGACGGCAAAAGCCAGGGCGTCGTCGATAAGGTTCCAGGCGTCGCTACGATCCTGCCCGTCATCCAAAGCGAGCTTGGCGAGGCGGATGGCCGACCTCACGCGGCTCGCGATGGCGGCGAGCTCGCTCTGCGTGGCGCGCGCCATCGTGCCGTTGTCGGCGTCTATGGGGGCGTGAACGTTCATTTCCGCACCTCCACAAGCACGCCGTTGACCAGCACGGCTTCGCGCAGCGGCACGTCACCTCTGGGGCGGCGCGGCGGATAGAACGTCACCCGCGGGAAGCTGGTCGCCTGAAACGGACGGCCCGTGATGTTAGCGAGATGCTGTAGCGTCTGTTCGGCGGCCTGCCGGCGCTCCTCGCGGGTGTCATACATCCGCTGGCCGAACCAGAATTCGTCTCGCAGAAGGTGAGCGGCGTCCGGGTCCGCAGCGAGGTCGTCGGCTGGGTCGTGCGGCTCGTCGAGGATATCGCAGCCGGCCGGGTCGTCGTCCTCGGCGTCATCGTCCGGCTCGAAGTCCAAGTCGCCATCCATGGCGTCCAGAGCCTCGATGGCGCGTTCGATGATGAGGGACAGGTCGCGCCGTGTGCTGGCGCGGTCGATGATCGGGGCTTGCCCGAAGTCAGGGTCGATTAGCATGGGAGTTGGCTTTCGTATCGGCTTTCCAAGGCCGTTGCCGGTGACAGACCGGCAGCCGGGAGTTGGAAACCTGCGAAAGCGACAGGCCAACGCGCTTTTAAGGGCGAACCCTCTGGACATAGCGCATCGCTCCCGGCCAATATGGCTAGGTCGACGCGCCCGCCAAGGCGCCGTCATGTGCACAATGCCTCCGCCAAGAGGCGTCGTGCTTCGGCGCTAAGCCCCGCCAAGGGTGTCGCGCTATAGCTTTCGTCCGGGTTTCCAAGCCCACGGACACATTCAACCCGATTCTCGTATTGCGCAAGCGCTGCCCTAAATGGGCGGCGGGCTTGCGTTGTGCGCTGCGAAGCTAGCCGGCCGCTTTCATCTTCGGTGTCGGCAGCCAATAGCCGTACTTGCCCTTGCGGACGACGTAGTGGGGGAGCTTGATGTTAGCCACGTGCCGCTCGCCTCGCGTCCAGCTTCCGCCGCGCCTCCGCCATCACATCTTCGACGGCGCCAACACCACTCCGCCGATCCAGCCAGGCGTCGATCGCCACCAGGTCGTAGTGCCCCGTGACGCTGCACGCCTGCGGGAAGCCGGCGCGGTACAGAGCTTCCCGCTTCAGGTTGAACTCGGCAAGCGTGAGATGCAGCCGCCGCGCCGCCTTCGTCGGCGGCACGAGACGCGGCTCTACGGCAAAGCGGATCTGGTTGGGGGCGGGGTTGGCCATGGCGCGCTCCTGTATGGAGCGGGAGGGATAGCAGAGTCGGCGCACCTGGAGCCTACGCCACGCCCCGCCGGAAGGAGCTTTACGAACTGATCCATCCGGAGACGGTGCATGGCGCCATAGGCGGCGGACACCAGCAGAGTCGCCATAATGGCGACTCTGCCAAAGCCGACCGCTTCACCCCCGAATCAGTCCGCGAGCAGGTACTCCGCCCCCTTCCCACCAGGTTGCAGACGTGGCACGCTGCTACCTCTGACGGAGGACAGGTATGACATACAAATTTTCAGGCCCCACCATCCAGTTTTCAGAGATTTTAGGTCGCCATGGTAACGTTAAATTTCAAGTAAAGTCCCCATCAGGCACAACGGGATCGTCAGTAACTGTAAAGATAATGACGCCAGTTGTCGGGAGCGAAACAAACGATCACGAGCGTAGTCGATTGAGAGAAGAGGCCAAAGCAATAATATTATCTCTTGCTGCGGAGATACAAGCGGGTACTGTTTAGCTAAGTGAGGCGAGTTTTCTCCACTCACGCATTATCGAGCGATGATAACGCAGCGTGGCGAATAGCAGATGTCTAAACGCAACGCCTATCACGTCACGATAGCGAGCCTGTTCCCCGGCGACGTCATCAGGCCGGAGCGTCACGCAGCCCTTTATCGGCAGTTTCGGCCAGGCGGGCCCATGCCGGCACCGGATTTCATCGCGAACCTTCTATGGGAGTTGGCGCTGGAGGCTGCGCGTGCTGCTGGAGCTCCGAACAAACCCTCACGCCTCGCAAGTGTCTATGCTTGGGAAACGCTTGAGGCCGCGCGCTTATTTCGCGAGCGGCGTGGTCCAGAGGCGGCGATTCTGGCGGTAGAATTTGGCAGCGACGCCCCACTGCATCGCGGGGATTTTGATCTCATTTCCAGCGGCAATCCAACCACCGCCTACGTGGATTATATGAGTGAGACGGCAGCTCGGTACTGGCTGGACCCGCCTGTTGGGATCGTCGTGACGTTGCCCCCAACTTCTATCCAGCTGTGAGTTCGCCCTGACGGTTGGATTTTCCCTCTCGGGCGTGCGG
>NZ_JALKCG010000002.1:190000-616886 GCF_023016525.1 Ancylobacter koreensis | reverse complement strand
GCCGAGCTGGTGCGGCTGATGTTCGATCTCTACCTGCGGGGAGACGGCACATCGGGCCCCATGGGCATCAAGGAGATCACCAAGCACCTCAATGCCAAGGGCTATCGCACGCGGCTCGGAGCCCGCTATGGCGTCGGCACCATCCACGGCATCCTGACCAATCCCGTTTATGTCGGGGAATGGAGCTTCAACAAGCGCAGCTCGAAGACGGGGCAGGTGAAGCCTCAGCACGAGGTTATCCCGATCTCGGTGCCTGCCATCCTTGAGCGCCGCACTTTCGACAAGGTGCAGAAGGCGCTCAGGGCCAAGAGCCCGCACAACAGCCCGCCACGGGTGATCTCGGGTCCGATCCTGCTGACGGGGCTTGCCTATTGCGCCTGTTGCGGCAGCGCCATGACGCTGCGCACCGGCACATCCAAGAGCGGCAGGGTTTATCGCTATTACAGTTGCTCGGCTTCCGGCCGAGTCGGCAAGTCCGCCTGCAAGGGGCGAACGGTGCCCATGGAGAAGCTCGACCAACTGGTCACACGCCATTTCGCTGAACGCGTCCTGATGCCGGAGCGACTGGAGGCGCTGCTGCAATCTGTCGTCGACCGGCGGGTGAAAGCCGATGCCGAGGTCCAGGCGCGGATCGATGAACTCTCTCGCGAAAGAACGACGGCGGAAGATAAGCTGCGGCGGCTCTACCAGCTTGTCGCCGACGGCATCACTGAGCCCGACGAGATGCTCAAGGAGCAGATTGAGAAGCTCAAGGCAGACCGGCAACGGGCGCATTCAGCGCTGGAGCGGATCGAGAATCAGGGTGCTGCCGCAACCCGACTTGATCCCGACAAGCTTGCCCACTTCGGGCAGCTCATGCGGTCAAACATAACCGAGGGCGAGGTACCGTTCCGCAAAGCCTATCTGCGGTCGCTTATCGACGCAGTCGAAGTCGACCAGCACGTCGTGCGCATCCACGGCTCAAGGACGGTGCTGGAGAGAGCCGTACTCGCCGACCGAGCCACCCAGCCGGGTGTTCGCGGTTTTGTACGGAAGTGGCGCGCCCACGGGGAATCGAACCCCGGTTTTCGCCGTGAGAGGGCGACGTCCTGACCGCTAGACGATGGGCGCATCTAGGCAGGCGCGTCTCTTAGAGCCATTCGGCGGCCGGATCAAGGGTATGGCACGGGGGAAAGTGGTTTTTCCCCATGCCTCCGGACGGCCCACCTCGCGCCCTCAGGGCTCGCTGGCAAAGCCCAGCGCGCCGCGCGGAGCGCGGGTGGCGAGGTCGAAGAAACGCGTCTCGACGCGCCCCTCGCGCTCCAGCGTCACCGCGATCAGATCGCCGGAGATCACCGCGGAACGCACATCCGAGCCCTTCGGCAGCTGGATCGTGCCGGCGATATCGGCCGGGGCACTTTTTTTGCCGCTCATGAGCTTGTATCCGATAGCTCCGAAGACGGCGAGAAAGCCGAGCGCCATGATCAGGCCGGAGAACAGGGCAAAGCTGCGCAGCTTGCGCAGCACCCGCTCCTGCGCCGGATCGAGCTTTTCGTCGTCTGTATCTGGAGAGGTCATGCCGGCACCGGACGAAGTGAATGACGATCTGGACGAGGGCGCGCCCGAGGCGGCGCTGCGCGTCGATATCATTGCCGGGCCCGGGGATGAAGGGCTTCGGCTCGACCGCGTGCTGGCGCTCCACCTTCCCGAGTTCAGCCGCACGCGGCTGCAGGCGCTGATCGCGGAGGGCAAGGTGAGCCGCGACGGCCGACCGGTCTCCGGCAGCTCGGGCAAGGTGAGCCCCGGCGAGAGTTTCACCGTCGAGGTCCCCGCGCCCGAGGCCGCCGAGCCGGAGCCGCAGGATATTCCCCTCGTCATCGTCCACGAGGACGATCATGTCATCGTGGTCGACAAGCCGGCCGGGCTCGTCGTCCACCCTGCCCCCGGAAACCCCGACGGCACGCTGGTCAACGCGCTGCTGTTCCATTGCGGGGCGAGCCTGTCGGGCATCGGCGGGGTGCGCCGGCCGGGCATCGTGCACCGGCTCGACAAGGACACGTCCGGGCTTCTCGTGGTCGCCAAGAATGACCGCGCGCACAAGGCGCTGGCCGCGCAGTTCGCCGACCATGGCCGCACCGGGCCGCTGGAACGCGCCTATCTCGCCTTCGTCTGGGGCGTGCCGGACCTGCCGAGCGGCACGGTCGACGCGCCGCTGGCCCGCCATCCGGTGGCGCGGGAGCGCATCGCCGTGCGCGCCAGCGGGCGCTACGCCATCACCCACTGGCAGAAGCTGGAAGCCTATGACGACACGCAGGCGCGCCCCGTCGCCTCACTGGTCGAATGCCAGCTCGAGACCGGCCGCACCCACCAGATCCGCGTCCACATGGCCCATATCGGCCACCCCCTGCTCGGTGACGCGATCTATGGCGGCGGGCAGCGCACGCGGGCCAACCGGCTGGACGAAGGGGCGCGCGAGGCGATCGAGACGCTCGGCCGGCAGGCGCTGCACGCGGCCCGCCTCGGCTTCGAGCACCCCGCGACCCGCGAGTTCATGCTGTTCGAGAGCGAGTTGCCGGACGACCTCGGCCGCCTGCGGGCCGTGCTCGGCGGCGGGGAATGAGCGGAACGCCAACGCGGCAGCGCCCACTCAACGCTTCGTGACCCCGGATCGGCTTGCGGTTTCGCAAAAACGCGCCTCTCCTGCTATTATAGATTGGCGGCCGGCTCAAAGCGGCCGCAAACCGGTTGCCCAATCATGGGGACCGAGAGAACAGGAGGGTGCAGTCATGGCCCGTTCCGCTATGAGCCTGCCGTCGGCTGAAGGCGGCCTGAATCGTTACCTCGCGGAAATCCGCCGGTTCCCGATGCTGGAGCCGCAGGAAGAATATATGCTCGCCAAGCGCTGGCGCGAGCACGAGGACCCGGAAGCCGCGCACAGGCTCGTCACCAGCCATCTGCGTCTCGTGGCCAAGATCGCCATGGGCTATCGCGGCTACGGCCTGCCGATCTCCGAAGTCATCTCGGAAGGCAATGTCGGCCTCATGCAGGCGGTGAAGCGCTTCGAGCCCGACAAGGGCTTCCGCCTCGCCACCTATGCCATGTGGTGGATCAAGGCCTCGATCCAGGAATACATCCTGCGCTCGTGGAGCCTCGTGAAGATGGGCACCACGGCGGCGCAGAAGAAGCTGTTCTTCAACCTGCGCAAGGCCAAGAGCCAGATCTCCGCGCTCGAAGAGGGCGACCTGCGCCCCGATCAGGTGCAGCAGATCGCCACCAAGCTCGGCGTCACCGAGCAGGAAGTCATCGAGATGAACCGTCGCCTCGGCGGCGATTCCTCGCTGAACGCTCCGCTGCGCGGCGATGTCGAGGGCGGCGGCGAATGGCAGGACTGGCTGGCCGACGATCACGACAGCCAGGAAGCCGTGCTGGTCGAGCATGAGGAGATGGACAACCGGCGCAGCGCGCTGTCGGGCGCCCTCTCCGTCCTCAACGAGCGCGAGCGGCGCATCTTCGAGGCGCGCCGGCTCTCCGACGACCCGATGACGCTGGAGGACCTCGCCGCCGAGTTCGGCGTGTCGCGCGAGCGCGTGCGGCAGATCGAGGTGCGCGCTTTCGAGAAGGTGCAGAAGGCGGTGATCGACCGCGTGCACCAGATGGAAACCGCGCCGATGCGCCAGGAAGCCTCGCCGGCGATGTGAGGCGCGATATCGGACACGCGGCCTGCCCTCTCGGCGGGCCGGGAACGTTCTATGAAGCAGTGAAGGCGCGGGCCCTGTCCGCGCCTTCCTCTTTTGAGGGCAGCAGCCTTCAGCGCTCGACGACGCGCCGTTCGACGGGCCGCACCGTGGCGCAGGCCGGCGTGCCGTCTCCGGCCGTGCCCTCGATGGTCGTCTCGATGAGGCCGCCGTGCGCCGCGCGGTCCACCAGTTCGGGCGGGATGTCGTGGATGTCGATCTTCATCCGCCGCGACCAGGGCGAGGCGGCGTCGCCGGCGAGTTGTCCGATGCGGATATAGACGAATCGCCGCTGCGCGCCTTCGCGGCGCACCTGATCGCCGAGGAATTTCCGCCCCGGACCCAGACGGATCGCGAAATCGAAGGCGAGTGGCTCGCCGTCACGCGAGACCTTCGGATCGAGCGGCGATCCGTCCGCCGCCTGGAGACTATGGAGCACGCCCGCGGCCGGTCGCAGGATGAGGATGCGCAGAGCGATCCGTGTCTGATCTGCCGGGGCCATCGCTGCTGAGAGTTCCAGATACCGCCGGCGAAAGCCGCTCGCGCTCGGCGAGGCCGAGGGCAGCGAGCGACGAAGCCGGCTTTGCCTCAGGCCGAGAGCGGCACACCGGCAGCGCCCGGCCGGCCCGCGCCCGTCATCGCGGCGGCGGCGCGCACGTCATGGGCGAGCACGTCGCGGATGCTGAGCACGCCGACGAGCTGGTGCTCCTCCAGCACCGGCAGATGGCGCACATGATGGCTGTCCATGAGCGCGCGCACATGGTCCACCGTGTCGTCCATGGCGCAGGAGATCATGTTGCGCGACATCAGCTCGCCGACCGGCACGCGCAGCGCGCTCGCCCCGCGCTCGGCGACCGCGCGCACCACGTCGCGTTCGGAGAAGATGCCGACGACCGTGTCGCCCTCCGAGCCGCAGGCGTCCTTCACCACCACGGCGCCGATGCGCTCGCGGTTGAGCAGCGTCGCGGCCATCTCGACCGTCTCCGACATGCGGATGGTCGGCACGCGCGCGTTCTTCAGCTTCATGAGATCGGCGACAAGCATGGCGTATCCCTCTGGTGGTGCCTAGGCCGTCACGCTTCTTATTCTTTTGTCCAAGTCTGGTATGCAATACACAAGCCGTCAACGAAAAGAGTCGCGGCAGCGCAGCATCTTCTGACGCTGCGTCATCCGGCGGCGGCGGAGGCCTTCGCGACGAACAAAAAGGCCGGGCGTGAGCCCGGCCTTTCGTGTTTCGGACAGGGCCAGAGGCCCGTGTCAGTGATTGAGGTTCTTGACGACGTCCTCGACCATTTTCTTGGCGTCGGCGAAGAGCATCATGGTGTTGTCGCGGAAGAACAGCTCGTTCTCGACGCCGGCATAGCCGGCCGCCATGCCGCGCTTGATGAACAGCACGGTCTTGGCCTTCTCCACGTCCAGGATCGGCATGCCGTAGATCGCCGAGGTTGGGTCGGTCTTCGCCGCCGGGTTGGTCACGTCGTTGGCGCCGATGACGAAGGCCACATCCGCCTGCGCGAACTCCGAGTTGATGTCCTCCAGCTCGAACACCTCGTCATAGGGAACGTTGGCTTCCGCCAGCAGCACGTTCATGTGCCCGGGCATGCGGCCCGCCACCGGATGGATGGCGTATTTCACCTCGACGCCCTCCTCCTTCAGCTTGTCCGCCATCTCGCGCAGCGCGTGCTGCGCCTGCGCCACCGCCATGCCGTAGCCCGGCACGATGATCACCTTCGCCGCGTTCTTCATGATGAAGGCCGCGTCCTCGGCCGAGCCCTGCTTGACGGGCCGCGTCTCCGCCGCCCCCGCCGGGCCGGAGGCGCTGTCGCCGCCGAACCCGCCCAGGATCACCGAGACGAAGGAGCGGTTCATGCCCTTGCACATGATGTAGGACAGGATCGCGCCCGAGGAGCCCACCAGCGCGCCGGTGATGATCAGCGCCGTGTTGCCCAGCGTGAAGCCGATGCCCGCCGCCGCCCAGCCCGAGTAGGAGTTCAGCATCGACACCACCACCGGCATGTCGGCGCCGCCGATCGGGATGATCAGCAGGCCGCCGAACACCAGGCTGGCGATCACGATCAGCCAGAACACCGTGTGGCTCTCGGTCATGGTGAGCACGCCGATCAGCACCACGATCAGCAGGGCGAGGCCCGCATTGATGACGTGCCGGCCCGGCAGCAGGATCGGCTTGCCGCTCATATTGCCGTTCAGCTTGGCAAACGCGATCACGGAACCTGTAAAGGTGATGGCGCCGATGGCGACGCCCAGGCTCATCTCGATCAGCGCCTGCGCGTGGATCTCGCCCGGCGCGCCGATGCCGAAGGCGCCCGGCGCGTAGAGCGCCGCCGCCGCCACCATCACCGCCGCGAGGCCCACCAGCGAGTGGAAGGCCGCCACAAGCTGGGGCATCTGCGTCATCGCGATCTTGCGCGCGATCACCGCCCCTAGCCCGCCGCCGATGGCGAGGCCGCCGAGCACCAGCGCCCAGCCGCCCAGACCCGCCGGCGGCGAGGCCGCCAGCGTCGTCACGATGGCGATGGTCATGCCGACCATGCCGAACAGATTGCCCTGGCGGGACGTCACCGGGCTCGACAGCCCGCGCAGCGCCAGGATGAACAGCACCCCCGAGACGAGGTACAGAAGCGCGACCAGATTGGCGTTCATCGGGGCGCCCTCACTTCTTCTTCGAGTACATGGCGAGCATCCGGCTGGTCACCAGGAACCCGCCGAAGATGTTCACCGCCGCCAGCACGAGCCCGACAAAGCCGAAGCCGCGCGCCCATTCCGTGCCCTCGGCTACCGTGTCGACGCCCACCGCGAGGAGCGCGCCCACCACGATCACCGAGGAGATCGCGTTGGTCACGCTCATCAGCGGCGTGTGCAGCGCCGGCGTCACCGACCACACCACGTAATAGCCGACGCACACCGCCAGCACGAAGATGGCGAGCCGGAACACGAACGGGTCGATCGCCCCGCCGGTGAGCGCGTGCGCCGCCGCGCCCGCCGCCTGTCCCGCGATCTCCGCATAGTTCTGCGCCGCCGCTTCCGCATAGGCCTGCGCCGCCTGGGCCGCCTGGCGCGCCACCTCGGCCGCCATGCGCGCTCCCTCGACCGCGTTCTGGGCGACCGCGTCGCCCGTTGCCGGATTGGCCATTTCCCTCAATCCCCTGACGTCTGTTCACGAGGCGCGTGCCGCGCCTGCCCGCGCCGCCCGCCTCTTCATCATCGCTCTGCGCCGGGCGCGCGCCGCGCGCGCCCGCAGGTTCAGCTCGCTCCGGCGCGGCCTAGGCCGCCGTCACTGCCGCCGGCGCGAAGGACGGGTGCACCACCGCGCCGTCCCGCGTCAGCAGCGTCGCCTTCACCAGCTCGTCGTCCCACTTCACCGCCAGGCTCTTCGTGCCCTTGTCCACCAGCGTCTCCACGAAGGCGTACAGGTTCTTGGCGTAGAGCTGCGAGGCCGTCGCCGCGAGCCGCCCCGGCACGTTGAGATGCCCGACGATCTTCACGCCGTTCGCCGTGGTGACGACGTCCCCCGCGACCGCGCCCTCGACATTGCCGCCGCGCTCCACCGCCAGGTCGATCAGCACCGAGCCCGGCTTCATCGACGCCACCATGTCGGCCGACACCAGCTTCGGCGCCGCCCGGCCGGGGATCAGCGCCGTGGTGATGACGATGTCCTGCTTGGCGATATGGCTCGCCGTCAGCGCCGCCTGCTTGGCCTGGTACTCCGCCGACATCGCCTTGGCGTAGCCGCCGGCCGTCTCGGCCTGCTTGAACTCCTCGTCCTCGACCGCGATGAACTTGGCCCCGAGGCTCTCCACCTGCTCCTTCGAGGCCGGGCGCACGTCGGTGGCCGAGACCACCGCGCCAAGGCGCCGCGCCGTGGCGATCGCCTGAAGGCCGGCCACGCCCGCGCCCATCACGAACACCCGCGCCGCCGGCACCGTGCCCGCCGCCGTCATCATCATCGGGAAGGCCCGGCCGAACTCGGCCGCCGCGTCCACCACCGCCCGGTAGCCGGCGAGGTTCGCCTGGCTGGACAGCACGTCCATCACCTGCGCGCGGGTGATGCGCGGCATCAGCTCCATCGCGAACAGCGAGACGCCCGTGCCGGCGATCTCGCCCAGCGCCGCCTCCTGCCCGTGCGGGTCGGCGATGGCGATCACCAGCGCGCCCCGGTTCGCCCCGGCAAGCGCCGCCGCCGCCGGACGCCGCACACCGAGCACGATATCCGCCCCGGCGACCGCCGCGGCGTTGTCCGCCACCACCTTCGCCCCCGCCCCCTCATACTCCCCGTCGCCGATCCCAGACGCCAATCCCGCTCCAGACGCGACAAAAACCTCCGCGCCAAGACCAAGATAGCGCCGGACCGTATCGGCAGACGCGGCAACCCGTGGCTCCGAAGCAGAGCTCTCTTTGACAATTGCGATACGCATGACTGTTCTCAGGAAGTGATGATCAGGGCGAGCACGAGAAGGCCCAGCAGGCCGAACAGCAGCTTGGGCTTGCCATCCGCCGAGGCCAGACCAACAGCGCAGGCGGCGATCGAGGCGAGCGTGCCGATGGTGAAGATGCCCCAATGCCCGTTGGCGCCGCCAATGGCGAAGGCCACCATGAAGCAGGACAGGGCCAGCGTGCTGACCAGGGTCATCTTGGTGAAGAAGTGATATGTGCCGCGGTGCTCGGCATAGTCGTTGCCGTCCGCCTGGGCGTATTCGGTCACTCCGTGATCGGCCATTTCGACCCCCTCCCAAAGAATAATGAGCGCGTGCCTCCGCTTTAGCGGAAGACGCCGGCCCCGGCAACGGCGCGCCCTTGCCGCCGCTAGGCCAACCCGGCCCTTGCCAGCGCGGCGCCTTGACGCGCCGCAACCTGCCCCACCTCGAAATCGGCGATGGCGTCCTCGAACAGTGCATGGAAGTTCATCTGCGCCTTCAGGTGCAGGAAAACCCCGCCGAGGCCGATGGCGGCGCGGTCCATGAAGACGAATTCGCGCGGCACCCGCACCGGGCCCTTCTCCTTCAGCGCCTTGTGCACGCGGAACGCCTCGCGCCGGCCATACTCGCCCGGCGCCACGCCGTCGGCGACGGTCCGCACGCGGTCGTCGAGCAGCGGACCGTAGATGAAGCCGGCCCAGATGTTGAGCACGTCGATCAGTTCGCGGCTGAGCCCGCGGAAACCCCAGGTCTCGTAGGCATGCACGATGCGCGCGTCGTCGCCGGTCTGCAGGCCGCGATAGAGGTCGACCACGCCGCCGACGAAGGCCGGCGGGAAGACGCGGATGCAGCCATAATCGAGCAGGTTGATGCCGGCCGGGGAACCCTGCGCTTCGAAGACGGTGTAATTGCCCAGATGCGGGTCGCCATGGATGACGCCGAAGCGCGCGAAGGGCAGCCACCACGCCGCGAACATGGCGTGGGCGATGGCGTTGCGCGCCTCCAGCGGCGCCTCGACATGATCGAGCAGGCGGCGCCCCTCCAGCCAGTCCAGCGTCAGAAGCCGCCCGGTGGAGAGTTCGCGGTGCACGCCCGGCACCCGCACGGTAGGCACATCGCGAAGCATCTCGGCATAGAGCGCCGCGTGGGCGGCCTCGCGGCGGTAATCGAGCTCCTCGCGCACCCGCGCGCCGATTTCCTGCGCGATCTCGGTGGTGTCGATGGCGGGATCCATCCGCCGGTGCAGGGCGAGCACCATGCCGAGCTGCTTAAGATCGGCTTCGACAGCCGACTGCATGTCGGGATATTGCAGCTTCACCGCCACCTCGGCGCCGTCCAGCGTGGTGGCGCGATGCACCTGGCCGAGCGAAGCGGCGGCGGCCGGCTCCTTCTCGAAGGCGGCGAAGCGGCGCGCCCAGTCCGGGCCGAGCTCGGCCATCATGCGGCGCTTCACGAAGGCCCAGCCCATGGGCGGCGCCTGGTTCTGCAAGGTCGCGAGTTCGGCGGCGTATTCCGGCGGCAGCGCGTCCGGGATGGTCGCCAGAAGCTGCGCGACCTTCATGATCGGCCCCTTGAGCCCGCCCAGCGCGGCGGCGAGCGCAGCGGCATCGCCCTGCTGGCGGTCGAGGCCGAAGAGCCTCGTGCCGGCGATGCGCGCGGCGACGCCGCCGACCTTCGTGCCGACGCGGGCATAGCGGGCGGTGCGGGCGGAAAGCCGGTTGGCCTCGCCGTCACGCGGGGCGGCGGCGGGATCGGTGAAACGCGCGTCGGAGGGATCGTCGGCGGAGGGATCGTCGGCCATGGCTTCTAGCTAGGACGCGCGCGCCGCCGCGCAAGCCGGCCGGCGCTCATGTCGCAGCGTCCTCCTCGGCTATTCGCCCTGCGCAATGCGCTCCAGCGCGGCGGCGACGGCGTCGCGATGCTCGGTCAGCGCCTTGTAGGCGAGTTGCTCGGCATCGAGGCCGAAGATCTGCTCGCGCAGCGAGGCGGCGAGCGCCCGGCCCTCCGGGTGGCGGCGGAAGGTGGAGAACGGGTCGACATGGATGCGCACGGCGAACAGCATGTCGCCGCTGACGGGCATGCGGCGCAGCGCCTGCCGCTCCACCCGCACGAAGGCTTCCGGCGCCAGATTGGCGGGATCGTCGAACCAGTGGCGCGGGCGTTCCTTCGATTCGGGGTGGTGCAGCTCGTCGTCGGGATAGATAGACCAGTTCACGCGCCAGACCGGCTGGTCGACCTTCAGATTCTCGAAGATGCGGTTCATCACCCTGGCGAGCTTGCTGGGATAGCCCGGCACGTTCTCGTGCAGCCGATCGAGCGTCTGGCCGAAGCGCTCGGCGAGCGACCAGGCGGAGGGGAAACACAGCACGGCGGCGGTCAGCCGGTAGCCGGCCTCGCTTGGGGTGAGGATCAGCAGGTCGTCGGAGATGAGCTGGCCGGCAATGGCGAGCGGCGCCTCGTGCGGATCGTCGAGGTCGAAGCTGCGCCCGGTCGGCAGCACGGTGATGGTGCGCCCGTCCAGCCGGTAGAGATCGGGAAAGCGGGCAGTGACATGGTCGACGACGAGTTGCAGCGCCTCGGCCTGCGCCGCCCGGCTCGACGGCTCCTCGCGCAGCACCACGTCGCGCTTGTCGCGGATCAGCGCCTCGCGCTGCGCCAGCGTCGCGGCGAGCTTCGGGTCGGGCTCGATCCATTCGGCGAGGTCGAGCGGGGCGAGGCCGACGGAAAAGGCCTTGCGCGAGCCGTCATAGGGCGTGTGGGCGAAGGTTGCGGGATCGGCGGCGGCGTCGGCGACAGGCTGGGGGGCGGCGGCGTTCATCGTTCCAAGCTCGGCTGGGCGCGGGCGGAAGGCCCGGACCCGGCCAGCTTAGAATGTGTGCAGGGCGCGCGTCAGCCCCACTTTTAGTCATCCCCATCGGGAAACGCCGCCAGCCCGGGCTCCCGCTAGCCGAGCTGGTAAGTCAGCGGGATCCAGCGGTAGCCCTCGCCGCGCCGCTCGACATAGCCGAGCGAGGGGAAGGATGTGTGGTAGGCCGCGACGGCGAGGCGGTCGGTCGCCACCATGTCGTAGATCTTCCGCCGTGTGGCGACCCCCGCCTCCTTGTCCTGGTCGAACAGCGCATGCCAGTCCGGCCGGGCCAGAGAAGCGACCTCGTGATGGGCGCAGTCGCCCCACACGAGCAGGCGCTTGCCCTCGCTCTCGACATGGAAGGCCAGATGCCCCGGCGTATGGCCATGCGCAGCCACGGCGCGGATGCCCGGCAGCACCTCGCCATCGGCGGCGATGAAGCTCGTCCGGTCGGCCAGCGGCAGCACATGCGAGCGGAACATGACGGCCGAGCCGTACTCGTTGCTTTCCTTCGGGGCGGCGAGCGGCCTGTCGCTCTTCCAGAAGTCGAATTCGGTGGCGCCGATCACGTAGCGCGCGTTGGGGAAGGTTGGCTTCCCCTCGCTCATCAGCCCACCGACATGGTCGGGGTGGGCATGGGTGATCACCACGACATCTACCTGCTCGGGCGTGTAGCCGGCCGTGGCGAGCGACTTCACCAGCCAGCCGCCGGCGGGCGGCGGGACGAAGCCGCTGGCGCCGTTACCGGCATCGAACAGCACGAGTTCGCGCCCGGTATTCACCAGCGTCGGCGAGAAGCCCGGGCGAAAACGCTTCTCGGGCAGCAGGTTCGCCGCCATCAGCGCCTCGACCTCGGTTGCCGACCGATCCTCGCCGACGATGGGCCATGGCCCGTCGATCATCGCGCTGGCGTCGAGCAGGCTGGTGACATCGAAGCGGCCGAGCCGGAAGCGCTGGAAGGTCGGCGTCGACGGAGCCAGCTCCGGCGCGGCGGCGAAGGCGGGCACGCCGCGCAGCACCGCCGGGGCGGCGAGAAGGCCGAGCGCGGCCGTAAGCGCATGGCGGCGCGACAACTCAAGCCCCCGGCGGCGGCCGGGAAGCGGGGAAAGCGTGTTCATGGGCGTCCTCCGGGGACCGCTTCGCGGCGGGCCTTTTTGATGTTCAAATGGGCGCGTCTGGCGCGCACCTTCGAGGAGGCTACCCATGGCGCCGCCGAGCCGCTTGTATGAACGTGCGCCCCACGTCGTGGCGCCCCACGCTGTGGCGCCGCCCGCCGTGGCCGCCCCCGCGCCGCTGTGGCACCTCGATCCGGAGCGCACCTGCTTCATCGGCCGGCTGACCTACAACGCGCCGCACCAGCACGGCGCGCCGGTATTCCTCGCCGGCCTCTATGGCCGCTTCGGCCTGCGCCTCGCCGGCGGCGACTGGCAATGGGTGCGCACGGCGATGATCCCGGCCGGCGTGGTGCATGAGCTCAATGTCGGCGGCGATCCCATCGCCGTGCTCTATATCGAGCCGACGCTGGAGGGCGCGCCCACGCTGGCGGCGTTGACGGCCTCGACAGCGGAGACGGGCGGGGCTCTGGCAGGCAAGGCGGGAGAGTTCGCGCTGCTGCGGGAGATGTGGGAGGACGCCGGCAGCATCGCCTGGGCCGGCGCCGCGCTGGACGACCTCGTCGGCTTCGGGGCAAAGCGGGCGCGCCGGCCGGTGGACCCGCGCGTGGCGCGTATCCTGGAAAGCCTGACGGATCGCGCCGACGACGGCAGCGTGGACGGGCCCGGCGTCGCCGCCGCCTGCGCGCAGGTGGGGCTGTCGCCCCACCATTTCCAGCACCTGTTCACCCGCGAGGTGGGCGTGCCCTATCGCCGTTACCGCGCCTGGACGCGCATGCGCCGGGCCATCGCCACCGTCTCGCAGGGCAGCAGCCTCACCCGCGCCGCGCATGAGGCGGGCTTCTGCGATCAGGCGCACTTCACCCACGATTTCCGGCGCACCTTCGGCGCGCCGCCCTCGTGGAGCCTCAGCGGCGTGCGGCTGTCGACCGATCCGGCCCGGCGCAGACCCGCCGCGCCGGGCTGAAGGGGCTCACGCCTCCTCCATCGCTTCCAGCTCGCCGATCATCCGCTCGATGAGGTTGAGTCCGGTCTGCCAGAAGGCCGGGTCGCGTGCGTCGAGGCCGAACGGCTTGAGCAGCTCGGAATGGTGCTTGGTGCCGCCGGCCGCCAGCATGGCGAGGTAGCGCTCGGCGAAGCCTTCGGAGGCGTTCTCGTAGACCGCGTAGAGCGAGTTCACCAGGCAGTCGCCGAAGGCGTAGGCGTAGACATAGAAGGGCGAATGGATGAAGTGCCCGATATAGACCCAGTAATTCTCGTAGCCAGGTCCGAGATGGATGGCGTCGCCCAGGCTTTCGGACTGCACCTCCATCCAGATCTTGCAGATGCGCTCGGCGGTCAATTCGCCACTCTTGCGCTCGGTGTGGATGCGACGCTCAAAGGTATAGAAGGCGATCTGGCGCACCACCGTGTTGATCATGTCCTCGACCTTCGAGGCCAGCATCGCCTTGCGGGCACGGGCATCCGGCGCCGCGGCGAGCAGGCGGCGGAAGGTCAGCATCTCGCCGAACACCGAGGCGGTCTCGGCGAGGGTCAGCGGGGTCGGCGCCATCAGCGCGCCGTTCGGCGCCGCCAGCACCTGATGCACGCCATGGCCAAGCTCATGGGCGAGGGTCATCACGTCGCGCGGCTTGCCCATGTAGTTGAGCAGCACATAGGGGTGTGCCGAGGGCACCGTGGGGTGCGCGAAGGCGCCGGTCGCCTTGCCCGGCCGCACGCCGGCGTCGATCCAGCTTTTGTCGAAGAAGTCGCGGGCGATATCGGCCATGCGCGGGGAGAAGGTGGAATAGGCGCCGAGCACCGTGTCGCGCGCCTCGTCCCAGCCGATGGGGCGGGTGTCGACCTTGGGCAGCGGCGCGTTGCGGTCCCAGTATTCCAGCTTCTCCTTGCCGAACCACTTTGCCTTGAGCTTGTAGTAGCGGTGCGCCAGCCGGGGATAGGCGGCGTGGACGGAGGAGACGAGCGCATCCACCACCTCGCGCTCGACCCGGTTGGCGAGGTGGCGCGAATCCGCGATGTCCTCGAAGCCGCGCCAGCGGTCGGAGATTTCCTTGTCCTTCGCCAGCGTGTTGGTGACGAGGGTGAACAGGCGCAGATTCTCGCCGAACACCTTGGCGAGGGCGGCGGCGGCGATCCTGCGCTTCTCCTCCTCCGGCTCGGCAAGGAAGTTCAGCGTCTGCTCCAGCGGCAGGATTTCGCCGGCGACGTCGAAGCGCAGGCCGGCGATGGTCTCGTCGAACAGCCGGTTCCACGCCGAGCGGCTGCTGACGCCCTTTTCGTGGAAGAGCTGCTCGATGCGGTCCTCCAGCTGGTAGGGCTTCTCGGCGCGCACGTCCTCGATCCACGGCCGGTACTTGCCGAAGGCCGGATCGGCGAGCGCCGCTTCCATCTTCGTGTCGTCGAGCCGGTTCAGCTCCAGCGTGAAGAACAGGAGATGGGTGGAGGCCTCGGTCAGCTTCTCCTGAACATCGCCATAGAACTTGGCGCGGACGGGATCGGTCGTGTCGCCGGAGTAGACGAGGCCGGCATAGGAATAGAGCCGGCCGAGCAGGTCCTCGATCTTCTCGTAGCGTGTGACGATGACGGCGAACTGCCCGCCCGCATCCGCGCCGTCGAGAATGTCGGCCAGCCTGCCCTTATAGGCCTCCTCGAAGGCCGCGCATTTGGCCGCCGCTGCTTCGAGATCCGCCTGCAGCTCGGGCGAATCGATCGCCGGGTAAAGATCGGTCAGGTTCCACTGGGGAAGATCGCCGAACGGGCCGGGGGCGGGGTAGGCAGGCGTTCCGGGCGAGCGGGGCACGAAAGCGAGGCGGTCGACTGGGCGCTGCATGATCACTCCGGCGGGTGGAATTTGCTGGCAGTGATATCGTGCGCGCCGCCGGCCTATCAACCGCCGCGCCCAACTATATGGCCGGCAACGCCGACATATCCGCCCCTTGATACGACGAGGCTCCGGCGCGAAGGTGCCGCGACCATCCTGTGGAGGATCTGATGACGGCCCGCCCTGCCCTCGCGCTCCTCGGCGCCCTGCTCGTTCTTGCCGGGAGCTTTGCCTGCTCCACGGCGGAGGCTGCCCCGCGCCGCATCGTCATCGTGCGGCACGGCGAGAAGCACACGCCGCTCACCCTGTGCAGCATCGGTCGTGAGCGCGCGCAGGCGCTTGCCGCGCAATATCTCAGCCCGACAAGCCCTATGAGCCTTTTGCGCGCCGACCCGCCGGCGGCGATCCTCGCCATGACGCTGCACACGGTGGAAACCGCGCGGCCTATCGCGCGCGCCTGGGATATGAGACTGATCGCCCCGCCCATCGGCTACGTGCCGATCCGCAACAACCGCTACTTCAATGCCAAGCTGAACACGGTGAACCAGCGCGTCGCCCGCGACCTGCTGACCAACCCGCGCTGGCAGGGCAAGACGGTGCTGATGGTGTGGGAGCATTTCCACATCGCCTCCGCCGCGCTGGAGGCGGAATTCGCCGGCGAGCCGATCACGCTGCGCCAGCTTTTCCACCTCGACAAGGTGAGGGGCGTGGCCGGAGGGGTGCCCATGACCTGGCCGGACAGCAACTACAATTTCTTCTGGATTCTGACCTACGACCGGCCGGAGGACACCGTGCCGAGCCGGTTCGAGGTGGTGCGGCAATATTTCGCCGAGCCCTTCGCCAACCTGCCCTCCAATGACTGGAACGCCCCCGAACCGCTTCCGCCCGGCAGCGGCTGCACCTGAGCCTCACCGTATCGGAGCTCAAAAGAAAAGGCGCCCCTCGCGGGGCGCCGAAGTCTGGTCCAATCGGGGAATGCACGTCAGTCGAAAGAACGCTTCATCCGCTGCCAGGGCGAGTTGTAGCCCTCATAGAGCGGAGCGAAGATCGGCTGGTAGATCGGCCGGCCCTCGTTCGCACGCACCTGCTTCTCGCGGACACGCTCATGTTCGCGCACCTGAACGCGGTCGGGCGAATCGCCGATGCGCGGCTGGTTGCGCGGGCCATCGGACGTGGCGCTGGCGGGAACGACGGCGGCGATGAGGGCTACGGCGGCAAGCGCGGCGACGCCCGTGTTTCGGATGCTCATGACTGCCTCCTCAAAGGTTGACTTGCCGGGCTAACCAGCAACCCCGCCGAAAAGTTTCATAATGGACGAGGATTGGCGCACGCCGCCGGGCTTGCGAAAAAACCTCGCGGGCGCGGGAACGTTACGGCAGGGCTGCGCGTTTCCGATCTCATGGAAACGTATGTCGACGCTGCACGATTCTGCCCTCCCCTTCGCCTCGCGGGCCGGGACGGCACAGAAGAAATCACGACGCTCGACGAGGCGCTGGTTTTTGCCGAGCGCAATCCGCATCCCAAGGGCGACTACGAGGGCATGATCCGCCGGCTTCAGGGCGCGCGCGGGCCGGAAGAACTCGTCGAAGCCGGCAACGCATTTCGCTGGTGGGCACAATCCAATGCGCTTCTCGCCAATGCGCCTATCGCACCCGGCGGGGCGCCGTCGTAGCGGCGCTCCTCATGGCGCCTCTGATGGCGCTCCTGATAGCGCCGTCCGGCATATTCCGGGCAGACGATATGGCGATATATGGCTGAATCGTGTCGACGTGACGCTGCGCGACTTGCCTTACGGTTGTTGGCGCACAACAATACCAGGCTCGGGCTACGGTCCATCGGTGTCCTCGCTAGACCTCGCCCCCAGTCCAAGCGAAGCCGTAAGCCATCTCGTTCCGGAATCCGTGTCTCGGAGTGATCACCGCATGCGCCGACCGCAGGGGTTCGTACGGCCATGAATCGGGCGCTCAGGGAAGGCGTCATCTTTCTGCTGGTCGGAGCCGCCGCCTACGCGCTTCTCGTCACGCTCGATCTCTACGACGCTCTGCTGGCGGTCGTCAGCCGCTACGGACTGGTTCCTTTCGAACATATCGTGGCGGCGCTTTTCGTGCTCGGCGCCTCGGGCTTCGTGTACGGCACGCGCCGGATCGTCGACCTGCGACACGAGGTCAAGCGCCGTGCAGCCGCTGAAATGGCGGCCGATTTCCTTGCCTACCACGACATGCTGACGCGGCTTCCCAACCGTCATTTCGTTGAACAGAGGCTGCCCGAGGCCGTGCGCAAGGGCGGCTTCAACGCGATCTTCATGCTCGACATCGACAACTTCAAGCAGGTGAACGACCTCGTCGGCCATCACGGCGGCGACGCGGTGCTCGCCTCCTTCGCCGACCGGCTGCGCACCTCGCTGCCCTCGGCGCTGGCCGCGCGCATGGGCGGCGACGAATTCCTCGTCGTGGCCGCCGCGCCGGGCGGGGAAATCGCGGCCATGGCCGAGCACATGTCAGACATGGCCCGCCTTCCGCTCAACATCGAGGGCACCTCGATCCAGATCAGCGCGTGCATCGGTTTCGCGCCGTTGGACCAGACCTCGCTCCATCAGGGCTCGCTCGATCAGGCGATCTTCGCCGCCGACCTCGCCATGCACGAGGCCAAGCGCCACGGCGTGGGGCGGTTCCATCCGTTTCATCCGCGCCTTGGGGCGGAGCTCAACAACCGGCTGGCTATCGAACGCCAGTTGCGGGTGGCGATCGCCGACGACCTGGTGGAAGCTCATTTCCAGCCGCTGGTCCGGCTCGCCGACGGACGCATCTATGGCTTCGAGGCGCTGGCGCGCTGGCAGCTCGACGACGGCACGCGCGTGCCGCCCGACCGTTTCATCCGCGTCGCCGAGCAGGCGGGCCTGATCACCGACCTGTCGAACCGGCTGCTGCGCAAAGCCTGCGCGCAGGCGCTCCGCTGGCCCGACGACCTGATGCTGGCCTTCAATGTCTCGCCACCCCAGCTCAGCGACGGGCTGCTCGCCGCGCGTATCCTCGCCATTCTGCGCGAGGTGGGCGTGCCGCCGCACCGGCTGTCGGTCGAGATCACCGAATCGGCCATCATCGCCGACCTCGATTCGGCGATCCGCACGATCCGCCAGCTCCGGCAGGCGGGTGTGCGCGTGGCGCTGGACGATTTCGGCACCGGCTATTCGAGCCTGTCGCAGCTCGCCAACCTGCCCTTCGACAAGATGAAGATCGACCGGCAGTTCGTCGCCAATTTCCTCGAGAACGACAAGCAGGCGAAGATCGTCAACGCCATCATCGGGCTGGGACAGGGGCTCGGCATCGCGACATTGGCCGAAGGCATCGAGAGCGAGGCCCAGTTCGAGGCGCTTCGCGCGCTCGGCTGCGATCTGGGCCAGGGCTTCCTGTTCGGCGAGGCGATGCCGGCGGAACAGGTGCCCGGCTTCCTCGCCCAGCGGGTGGCGGCAGCGCCGCCCGCAACTCCCTCGGTCCGCGCCCGAGCGGCCGCGAACCGCATGCCGTGAGCGGCTGACGGTAACGAGCGGTCTGCGGGGAGACGTCGTGGCGTGCCGTGACAGTCGGCGGCCGGAGTTCGGAATGGTGGGCGCGACAGGGATTGAACCTGTGACCCCCTCGATGTCAACGAGGTGCTCTCCCGCTGAGCTACGCGCCCATTCCGTGGTCTCTTGCGAGCGGGGCTCCCCTATAACGGGAAGCCCGCCGCCGCGCAAGCCGGTGCGTGCCCTGTGGACAGCACGGCCGCGGCAGCACGCGTCAGGCCGCCAGCATCTTGCCGACCTCGTTGACGAGATCGCGCAGGTGGAACGGCTTGGACAGCACCTTGGCGTCCTTGGGGGCCTGGTTATCGGCGTTGAGCGCCACTGCCGCGAAGCCGGTGATGAACATCACCTTGATGTCCGGGTCGAGCTCGGTGGCGCGCCGCGCCAGCTCTATGCCGTCCATCTCCGGCATGACGATGTCGGTGAGCAGCAGTTCGAAGGGCTCCTCGCGGAGCCGGTCATAGGCCGAGCGGCCATTGTCGAAGGAGGCGACCTCGTAGCCCGCATTCTGCAGCGCCTTCACGAGAAAGCGGCGCATGTCGTGGTCGTCTTCGGCCAGCAGGATCTTGAGCATCCCGGACTTCCTGATTCTCTGGACGGGAGGAGCGATACCGGGCGGATGCGGCGCCTCGGCCGCCACCTTCCCGTTCCCCGTTCGCACGTCCCCGCTTCTACGTCCCTCTTGGGTACTCCGGCGCCTCTTAGCACATCGTGAACGCGCGCGGGCACGGTCGGCGGCGGCGGGCTCGCGCTGACGTGTGCAGATTCCGCGCAGCGGCCGACGCGCCCGCATTCCACGTGGCCGGCCCGCATGTTAGACACGTCGGGCATGGTGCGCCCGTCCGGTCGCGCCGCCATGAGGAAACAGGCGCGGTACTGGTAGGGAAGATGGCCGTTCTAGCCGACATGATCGACCCCGCCTTCGAGACCGTGCAGCCGGCGACCCTCACCGCGCCTTTCCTGTTCAATTCCCCGCACAGCGGCGTGGTCTATCCCCGCAGCTTCGTCGAACAGTCGCGCCTGGAGCTTCCGGTGCTGCGCCGCTCCGAGGACACGCTGGTCGACGCCCTGTTCGGCGACGTCACCCGGCTCGGCATGGGCTTCATGCGCGCGCATTTCCCGCGCTGCTTCCTCGACGTGAACCGCGAGCCCTACGAGCTCGATCCCCGCATGTTCGAGGGCCGGCTGCCCGCCTATGCGAACACGCGCTCCATGCGGGTTGCCGGCGGGCTCGGCACCATCGCCCGCATCGTCGGCGAGGCGCAGGAGATCTATGGCCGGCGTATCCCGGTCGACGATGCGATCAACCGCATCGAGACGCTCTACAAGCCTTATCACCGCACGCTGCGCCAGCTCATGGTGCAGATGCAGCGCAGCTTCGGCGTCGCAGTGCTGGTGGACTGCCATTCCATGCCGTCGGGCTGCCAGCGCGACCAGCGCATCGACATCGTGCTGGGCGACCGCTACGGCACCAGCTGCGCGCCGATCATCCCCGACATCATGGAAGCCGAGCTGCGCCGGCGCGGCTATTCCGTGGTGCGCAACAAGCCCTATGCCGGCGGCTTCATCACCGAGCATTACGGCAACCCGGCCTCGGGCATGCACGCGGTACAGATCGAGATCAACCGCGCGCTCTACATGCACGAGGCCACCTACCAGCCGGCCGAAAGCTTCCAGACCGTGCGCAGCGACCTGCTCGACATGGCGCTCGCGCTCTCGCGCATCGCCCAGATCGAACTCGCGCCGCAACGAACGGCTGCGGAATAACGCTGCGTTCCCATGGCGTTAATCCATTCCCCGCAAAAATTTGATCGGGTGATGCAAAAGGCCGCATAAGAGCCTTGCATTTTGGACATGAGACCTATACGAATTCTGCACGCTCGGTTCCGGGCCGCTTTTCCCCACCGCATGTTCGGGGTTTGACCGCGAAGTCGCGGAGGGAAACGGTCGGCTCACAGGGATCGCGCAGCCCTTCAAGGGCGTTCGGACAGGCACGCAGACGACCACGCAAGATGGCAAAGCCACGGCGGGCGCATCTGGGGTCCGGCGCAAAAGAAAGAGGCCGCTTACGCGCAGCGCAAGCGGCCCAAGTCTAGGGAGGAAACGCCCAAGGAGGGCTGTACGGAGCGACGCCAATCGCTGCGTACGGGCAGAAGATGTAGGTGCATTGCGGAATAATCAAGGCAGGCACTAGGCTTTTCTGGCATACCAAATACGAATTGAGCACCCGTTGTGGCATTAATGCCGCATGTTGAGGTGCCAAAGCACCATCAAAGGCAGTACCTGCCTTGTTCGGGCGTCGGCGGATCGACCGGGGGGTCGCGATCAGCCGGCGCCCGTTGCTTTTGGGGCAGGCGTCGCGGGGCGAACCCGGCTGCCGCTCCACCCCTTTCCGAAGGAAAGCCGGCGAGGCGCCCCGCGCCGGGCGAAGAGGATGGCCCGCCAACGCGCGCACCCCTCCCCATAAAAACCCGCGGGAACTGCGCATGGATGCCGGCCGGCACCGTCACTCGCGGATGGAGGCCAGACGGGCGCCTCGGGCCACGCATCAGGTCACTGCCCCTCCGAGGGCCGCGCGTGCCCATTCGCCGCCGGAAGAGCCGACCGTCGTATGTCGCTCCCGCCTTGAAAGGCCCACGTCAGAGGCCGACGGGTGACGACCCCCGGCCCGCCGTTCTCCTGCCTTATCGTCATCATGCGCTGGTGGCATGGGTCGGCAGCCCGCGTGGTACTGGCTGGAGCATGGACGGGCGAAAAGGGAGAAAACGGCGTCCGGAAAAGAAAGAGGCCGCTCGCGCATGAACGGAGCGGCCCAAGTCTAGGGAGGAAACGCCCAAGGAGGGCGGCGGCGACGTGACGCCAATCACGTTGCCGCAACGCAATAAACATAGCCAGGCGACGGGCCGGTGACAAGGTGAAAGCGAAAGAAACGAAACCGTCATTTGGTCGCAGGCATTCGAATGACGAGAATCGCACCAAAATTCGCGCATTGCGCGCAGCAGGGCCGGCCGGCTTCAGCAGCGTGCCCTCCGATACGGAATCACACCCGCTCGCGCGGCATCGACGCCTGCCTTGCCCTGACGGCCATGTCGGCGGGCTCGAAAAAGCGCTTTTATGTCAGAGGGTTGCTAAAAAGAAAGGGGCCGCTCACGTTGCCGGAGCGGCCCAAGTCTAGGGAGGAAACGCCCAAGGAGGGCGGCGGTAGGGCAACGCCAATCGCCTTACCGCGCTGCAATAATATGGCAGTTTCGTGCGTCGGAGGCAATCACCGAACCTGCCCATTTCTTGAACTTGCCGGAATAGCAGCCATGCATCCGACGCGGGGCGAGTTGAGCGACGTCGCTCACGCGTAGGCGGGGGGCGCCATGCCATTACCGGAACGGACGGCGAGAGCCGCCGCACCTCCCGCCTTCGCGACGCCACGCCGGAGATTGCCGAGCCCGCCGCCGCCCGATATGCCTTGGCCGGTCGCCGCGCAGCGGGCGACGGCAGAGGCGACGGGAGCAGGATCGGATGGGTGCGGTGGATTTCGAGGCCTTCGTGCATGAGCTCGCAACCGTCTCCGGTCAGGCCATCCTGCCCTTCTTCCGCACCGCGCTCGGCGTCGAGGACAAGAGCCGGGGCGCCGCCTTCGATCCCGTCACCGCCGCCGACCGCGCCGCCGAGCAGGCGATGCGCACGCTGATCCGCCGCACCTTCCCCAGCCATGGCGTGCGCGGCGAGGAATTCCCCGACGACGGCATCGACGCCGATTACGTCTGGGTGCTCGACCCGATCGACGGCACCAAGTCTTTCATCTGCGGCATGCCGGCCTGGGGCACGCTGATCGGCCTGTGCCGGCAGGGCGAGCCGGTCTACGGCATGATGCACCAGCCCTTCGTGCGCGAGCGCTTCTATGGCGACGGCGCGCAGGCGCGCTATCGCGGCCCGGCCGGCGAGCGACGCCTGAATGTGCGCCCCTGCGCCGGGCTTGCCGAGGCGGTGCTGATGACCACCAGCCCGCTGCTGATGAACGAGGCGGACCGCGCCCTCTATGGCGAGGTCGAGAAGCGCGTGCGCCTGCCGCGCTATGGCGGCGACTGCTATGCCTACTGTATGCTGGCCGCCGGCCATGTCGACCTGGTGGTCGAAACCAACCTCAACGATTTCGACATCGTGCCGCTGGTGCCCATCGTCGCCGGCGCCGGCGGCATCGTCACCAATTGGGAAGGCGGGTCGGACCTGTCGGGCGGGCGCGTCGTCGCCTCGGGCGACCGACGCCTGCACGACGAGGCGCTGAAGGTACTGAACGGGGGCTGATCAGGGCGGCGCGCTGCCCGGAATGAAGGCATCGAAGGCCGCCAGCAGCGGCTCGCGGAAGACGTCGCGCTCCTGCAGGAGCTCGTGCCGCGCGCCGGGGATCACCACATGCGCGCCGGCGATCAGCCGCGTGCCCAGATGCTCGATGGACGGCGTCGAGACGATGCGGTCGGCGCCGGCCGCCACCATCATCAGCGGCTGGCGGATCGCCCGCGCCGTCGCCGGGTCGGCCAGTTCCTCCATCAGGTCGAACGCCGCCTTCACCCAGCCGATGGTCGGCGGGCCGACATCGAGCTGCGGCTGCTCCATGTTGATGGTCAGGTTGCGGGCGAAGCGGGCGCGGTCCGAGGTGAGGCGATTGCCGTCGAAATGCACCTCGTGCAGCGGCTTCATGCGGCGGGTCGGCACATAGGCCCTCGACAGGCCGAGCCGCGACAGGAAGCGGGCGAGCCGGCGAGCCGCCACGTCATGCTTGAGCAGCGACAGGTCCAGCATCGGCGCGACGAGGAACAGGCGCTCGAAGGCATGGCCCCCGCGCCGCGCATGGTCGAGCAGGATGGCCGCACCCATGGAATGGGCGAGGGCGAAACAGGGGCCCGGCAGCTCCGGCACCACGGCCTGCGTCAGAAAGGCTTCGAGGTCGCGCTGATACTCCTCGAAATGGCCGACATGGCCCTTCATCGGGTTGGACAGCAGCCGCTGCGAGCCGCCCTGCCCGCGCCAGTCCAGAACGGCGACGGCGAAATGGCGGCGGCGCAGGTCGCGCACCGTCTCGAAATATTTCTCGATCTTCTCGGTGCGGCCGGGGAAGACGCAGACCGTGCCCCGGCACTCGCCGTTTTCCGGGCGCCAGCGCGCGAAGCGCAGCTTCACCCCGTCCGAGGCCGTCACGAGGCCGCACACCGCGCCCTCCGGCACGGGGTTATCCTGGGTGGAATAGAGGAGCATCTCGGGCGACATGATCGGCGGGTGCTCGCGGCGCTGCGGGGTTGAGCCTTCCGCGGCTTATACCCCAGCCGCGCGGCGCCACAAGGCGGCGGGACGCCGCCCTCGCCTCATTAAGGTGTTGTCTCGCGTCAATAACGCTTGTCGCCGAAGCCGATCACCTTCATGCCGCTGATCGCCCCGGACGTCCCGTCGACGACAACCTGCACACGCTCGCCGCGCGGGCCATTGGCCTCCAGAATGATGGTCGCGCCACGCCGGCGCACCACCGAGATGTTGGTAAAGCCGCGCGCCGACAGCATGCGCGCCGCCGCATCCGCATCGACCGGACCGCCGGCACCGGCGCGCGGGGCGGCGGGGGCTTCATAGGGCGCATAGGGGCCGGGATTGGGGGCGTAGGGGCCGGGAGGCGGCACGAACCCCTGCGCCAGCGCCGCCCGTCCGGGCAGGCCGGCGGCCAGCGGGGCCATCGCCAGCCCCGCCGCCATCATCGCCACAACTGCCGCCCGCCTCATCATCCCTCTCGCGCGTCCACCGCGAATCCAACCCTCTGCATAGGCGGCGGGCACTGAATAAGGCCCGAGCCGCCCGTTCATCCCGCGTTCATCTTCGCCACGCGCAGGCCCGTTCCACCCCCTCTTGCGCGGCGCGAAGCCCTTCCTATCTCGAAGCTGTACCGGCCATCCGGCGGTACATGAACCGGGGCCGGCTCAGGCGAGAGGCCCCGCCACCTGCATGTCGCTTAATGAGAGGATATGCCATGCGTACGTTCGATCTGACCCCCCTGCACCGCTCGACCGTCGGTTTCGACCGCCTGTTCTCCCTGCTCGATCAGGTGAACACCGTCGACACGGGCACCACCTATCCGCCCTACAATATCGAGCGGACGGGCGAGAATTCCTACCGCATCACCGTCGCCGTCGCCGGTTTCACCGAGGAAGACCTTTCCATCGAGGTGAAGGAGAACGGCCTGTCGATCCGCGGCGAGCACAAGGCGGAAGCCGACGGCTCCGGCGAGGTGCTCTATCGCGGTATCGCCGCGCGCGCCTTCGAGCGCCGCTTCCAGCTCGCGGACCATGTCGAGGTGCGCGGCGCCAGCCTCGCCAACGGCCTGCTGCATGTCGAGCTGGTACGCGAGATCCCCGAGGCGAAGAAGCCGCGCGTGATCCCCATCGCAGGCAGCGCCAAGGGCCCGCAGGCGATCGAGGCCAAGGCCAGCGAGAGCAAGGCCGCCGCCTGACGACCCGCGACTGACGATAATCCGCGAATGACAATGGGCGCCCCGGGAGACCGGGGCGCCTTTTTAGCGGCTGGAAGGGCTCAGTCGGCCGGAGCGGGCGGCTTCCCACCGGCGCCGCGCGCCACCACCGAGGCGGTGCCGGCCGGCGTGGTGCTGCCGGTTCCCGTGCCGGTGCCGGTGGAAGACGGCGCCTCCTCGGCGAACGGCGCAGGAGCCGCAGGAGCCGCAGGAGCCGTATCCGCCGGCGATGCCGCCTGCGCGGGAGTCGCTACGGGCTTCGCGGGAGCCTTGTCGCCGGAACCCGTCGCTGCCTTGTCGGCCGGAGGCGTCGCGGGCTGCGGCGCCGTGCCGGGCGGGGTCGCGATGCCGGGAATGACGCGCACGGCCGTTCCCTCTGCTGCGGCGGGCGCGGCGGGCGTCGCCGGCTCCGGCGCGGCGGCGGACGGGGATGCGGGCGTCGCGACAGACGCGTCCGCCGGCAGGGCCGCCGGCATCGGGGCGTCGGGATTTGTGACCGGCGGAGGTGCCGGCACCGTCATGGCGGCGATTTCCGGCGGCTTCTTCGGCGGCAGCGGCGCGACGGCAGCGCGCGGCGGCGCGGCGGGCGCCTGCCGGGCGACCGGCGGCGCGCCCGTGGGCAGCACGGCCAGAATGCGCCCGTCGAAGGCGCCGATGCGCACGCGCACGCGGGTGCCGGACGGATCGGTGGCGTCCACCACATAGGTGTTGCCGTCGACCCGTACGCGGCCGATCGCCCTCATGCCCATGGAGCGCAGCATCGGCTCGACATCTGCGAAGGGGAAGCGGGCGGGCGCCCGATAGACCGGGGCCGGCGGCAAGGGCTGAGGGTACAAGGGCTCGGGATAATAGCTGCCGGGCGGCATCGGCTCGTAATAGCGCTCGACATAGACCCCGCCGAACGGACGGAAGAAGATCTCGGCCTGCGCCGGCACGGCTGACAACAATGCGGCGCCGGCAAGAGCCGGAACCAGCATCGGCGAGAGACGCGGGGACGCGCTCGGCTTCGACATGACGCCTCCGGAACATTGACGGCCGCCCTTTACGGCCGGACCTACGGGAACGTGAAATTGCGGCAGGGGAAAGACCTCGCGCCGGCCCGCCGGAGCGCCCTGCTCGCACGCTCTACGCCCGCAACGCCATTGCGTGTGGCGGCGCGGAGCCTTACCGTTCCTTTCGTAACGGGCACCCCGCCCGCAACAAGCGCGAAAAATCGCAGCGGCGAAGGCGCGCGCGGTGCTTGTGCGCGGGCGCCAATTCTGGCATGTTCGCGATTGATAGGGCAGTCATGCTGTCCTATAATCCGGATTGTCCGTGCCGCGAAGCCGGCATGCGACGCCGGAATGGCACGGCGGATGCTAGCGTAGTTCGGCGAACGTGCACGGCCTTGCAGGGGGAGCGCCCGGCAAGGCTTCAGACGTGTCGGCGCGCCGGACGGGAAGCGACCCTTTAGGGAGTGACGGGAATGAGCGAGGAACTGGGCGGCACTGCCGCGCGCATGATCGACGAGGCTGCGGTGCGTGCCGCCGCGACGGATCGCGCCGCCACCAAAGCCATTTCCCACATCGATCCGGGCCTCCCGGCGGCACAGGGTCTCTACGATCCGCGCAACGAGAAGGATTCCTGCGGCGTCGGCTTCATCGCCGACATCAAGGGCCGCAAGTCGCACCAGATCGTGCAGGACGGCCTGCAGATCCTGCTGAATCTTGAGCACCGCGGCGCGGTGGGCGCCGATCCGCGCGCCGGCGACGGCGCCGGTATGCTGGTGCAGATTCCGCACAAGTTCTTCGTCAAGGAAGCGGCGAAGCTCGGATTCGAGCTGCCCGCCCCCGGTGAATATGCCGTCGGCCATGTCTTCCTGCCGCGCGAGCCCGAGGGCGAGCGCATCGTGCGCGAGACCTTCGAGCGTGTGGTCGCGGCCGAGGGGCAGGTGCTGCTCGGCTGGCGCGACGTGCCGACCGACAATGCCTCGCTCGGCCACACCGTGCTGCCGACCGAGCCCCGGCACGTGCAGGTCTTCATCGGCCGTGGCGAGGCCATCGCCGACGAGGATGCCTTCGAGCGCCGCCTGTTCATCCTGCGCAAGGTGGTGTCGAACGCGGTCTATGCCGCGAACGACCCGCTGACCTCAGGCTATTACGTCGTCTCACTGTCCTGCCGGACCATCGTCTACAAGGGCATGTTCAACGCCGACCAGCTCGGCGCCTATTATTCGGACCTGCACGACCCGGATTTCGAAAGCGCGCTCGCCCTCGTGCATCAGCGCTTCTCGACCAACACCTTCCCGGCGTGGTCGCTCGCCCACCCCTACCGGATGGTGGCGCATAATGGCGAGATCAACACGCTGCGCGGCAACGTCAACTGGATGGCCGCTCGGCAGGCGAGCGTCGATTCCGAGCTGTTCGGCAACGACATTTCGAAGCTCTGGCCGATCTCCTATGAGGGCCAGTCCGACACGGCGTGTTTCGACAACGCGCTCGAATTCCTCGTGCAGGGCGGCTACGAACTGCCGCACGCGGCGATGATGCTGGTGCCGGAGGCGTGGGCGGGCAACCCGCTGATGGACGAGGAGCGCCGCGCCTTCTACGAGTACCACGCCGCCATGATGGAGCCGTGGGACGGGCCGGCCGCCATCGTCGCCAGCGACGGCCGCCAGATCGTCGCCACGCTCGACCGCAACGGCCTGCGCCCGGCGCGCTACCTCGTGACCAAGGACGACAGGATCGTGCTCGCCTCCGAAATGGGCGTGCTCACCTTCCCCGAGGACCAGATCGTCACCAAGTGGCGCCTGCAGCCGGGCCGCATGCTGCTGGTCGACATGGTGGAAGGCCGCCTCGTTCCCGACGAGGAGGTGAAGACCTCGCTCGCCCGCGCGCATCCCTACAAGGAATGGCTCAAGCGCACCCAGCTCGTGCTGGAGGACCTGCGCCAGGTCGAGGCGCGCGAGGTGCGCACCGATGTGTCGCTGCTCGATCGCCAGCAGGCCTTCGGCTACACCCAGGAAGACCTCAAGCTGCTGATGGCGCCCATGGCGACCACCGGGCAGGAGGCGGTCGGCTCCATGGGCACCGACACGCCGATCTCGCCGCTGTCGAAGAAGTCGAAGTCGCTCTTCACCTATTTCAAGCAGAACTTCGCGCAGGTGACGAACCCGCCGATCGACCCGATCCGCGAGGAGCTGGTGATGAGCCTCGTCTCCTTCATCGGGCCGCGGCCGAACATCTTCGATCTGGAAGGCAATTCGCGCCGCAAGCGGCTCGAAGTGCGCCAGCCGATCCTCACCAATGCCGACCTTGAGAAGATCCGCTCCATCGGTTTCATGGAGGAGCGCTTCGACACCCGCACGCTCGACATGACCTATCCGTCCGACAAGGGCGCGGCGGGCATGGAGGACGCGGTCGAGCGCCTGTGCGAGCGCGCCGAGGCGGCGGTGCATGGCGGCTACAACATCATCATCCTGTCCGACCGGCTGGTCGGGCCGGACCGCATCGCCATTCCCTCGCTGCTGGCTACGGCGGCCGTGCACCATCACCTGATCCGCAAGGGCCTGCGCACCGCCGCCGGCCTCGTGGTGGAGACCGGCGAAGCGCGCGAGGTGCACCACTTCGCCTGTCTCGCCGGCTACGGCGCCGAGGCGATCAACCCCTATCTCGCCTTCGAGACCATGATCGACATGCGCGTCGACATCCCCGAGGAGGTCGACGAGTACGAGATCGTCAAGCGCTACATCAAGTCCATCGACAAGGGGCTGCTGAAGGTCATGTCCAAGATGGGCATCTCGACCTACCAGTCCTATTGCGGCGCGCAGATCTTCGACGCCGTGGGCCTCAGCAGCGAGGTGGTGCAGAAGTATTTCTTCGGCACCGCCTCCTCCATCGGCGGCATCGGCCTCAACGAGATCGCCGAGGAAACCGCGATGCGCCACCGCGACGCTTTCGGCGACGCGCCGGTCTATCGCAGCTCGCTCGACGTCGGCGGCGACTATGCCTTCCGCCTGCGCGGCGAGGAGCACGCCTGGGATCCCGAGACGGTCGCCGTGCTCCAGCACGCCGTGCGCGGCAACGCGCAGGACAAGTACCGCCACTTTGCGAAGCTGGTGAACGAGGCCGGGGCCAAGACGCTCAACATCCGCTCGCTGTTCCGCATCCGCGGCGCGGAGGAGTTCGGCCGCGCGCCCATCTCCATCGACGCGGTGGAGCCGGCGGTCGACATCGTGAAGCGCTTCGTCACCGGCGCCATGTCGTTCGGCTCGATCTCGCGCGAGGCGCACACCACGCTCGCCATCGCGATGAACCGCATCGGCGGCAAGTCGAACACCGGCGAGGGCGGCGAGGAAGCGACCCGCTTCAAGCCGCTGCCGAACGGCGATTCGATGCGCTCGGCGATCAAGCAGGTGGCCTCGGGCCGCTTCGGCGTGACGGCGGACTACCTCGTCAATGCCGACATGATCCAGATCAAGATGGCGCAGGGTGCCAAGCCCGGCGAAGGCGGCCAGCTGCCCGGCCACAAGGTCGACGCGGTGATCGCCAAGGTGCGCCACTCGACCCCGGGTGTCGGCCTCATCTCGCCGCCGCCGCACCACGACATCTACTCGATCGAGGATCTGGCGCAGCTCATCTACGACCTGAAGAACGTCAACCCGGGCGCCGACATCTCGGTGAAGCTGGTGTCCGAGGTGGGCGTGGGCACGGTCGCGGCCGGCGTCGCCAAGGCGCGCGCCGACCACATCACCGTGTCCGGCTTCGAGGGCGGCACCGGCGCCTCGCCGCTCACCGCCATCAAGCATGCCGGCTCGCCGTGGGAAATCGGCCTCGCCGAGGCGCACCAGACGCTCGTGCTCAATAATCTGCGCGGGCGCGTGGCGCTGCAGGTCGACGGCGGCCTGCGCACCGGGCGCGACGTGGTGATCGGCGCGCTGCTCGGCGCGGACGACTTCGCCTTCTCCACCGCCCCGCTCATCGCGGCGGGCTGCATCATGATGCGCAAGTGCCACCTGAACACCTGCCCGGTGGGCGTGGCGACGCAGGACCCCGTCCTGCGCAAGCGCTTCAAGGGCACGCCCGAGCATGTCATCAACTACTTCTTCTTCGTCGCCGAGGAAGTGCGCGAGCTGATGGCCTCGATGGGCGTGGCCAGCTTCAACGAGCTGATCGGCCATTCGGAATGGCTCGACCAGCGCGAGGCGATCGAGCACTGGAAGGCCAAGGGCCTCGACTTCTCGCGCATCTTCGCCAAGCCAGAGGTCGGCCCGGAGATCGCGATCTACCACACGGAGCGGCAGAACCATCCGATCCAGCACGTGCTCGACCGCACGCTGATCCACCAGGCCATGCCGGCGCTGGAGAGCGGCGAGAAGGTGGCGATCCACAGCGAGATCAAGAGCATCAACCGCTCGGTCGGCGCCATGCTCTCGGGCGAGGTCGCCAAGCGCTACGGCGATGCCGGCCTGCCGGACGACACCATCGACATCAAGCTGACCGGCACCGCCGGCCAGGCCTTCGGCGCCTTCCTCGCCGGCGGCGTCTCGATGACGCTGACGGGCGAGGCCAACGACTATGTCGGCAAGGGCCTGTCGGGCGGGCGCATCGTGGTGCAGCCGGCGGAGAACGCCGCCATCGTGCCGGAGAACTCGATCATCGTCGGCAACACGGTGCTCTACGGCGCCACCGCCGGCGAGGTCTATTTCCGCGGCGTCGCGGGCGAGCGCTTTGCCGTGCGCAATTCCGGCGCCATTGCGGTGGTCGAGGGTACGGGCGACCATGGCTGCGAATACATGACCGGCGGCGTGGTCGTCGTCATCGGCCAGACCGGGCGCAACTTCGCGGCCGGCATGTCCGGCGGCGTCGCCTATGTGCTGGACGAGGACGGCAATTTCCGCAAGCGCTGCAACCTCTCCATGGTCGATCTGGAGCCGGTGGAAGAGGAGGAGGACCTCCTCGAACGCCTGCACCACCACGGTGGCGACCTGGAGTTCAAGGGCCGCATCGACATCATGGCGGATATGGGCCACCACGACGAGGAGCGTCTGCACCAGCTCATCGCCAAGCACCTGCATTACACGGGTTCGCGGCGGGCGCAGACCATCCTCGACAACTGGGCCGAGTATCGCGGCAAGTTCGTCAAGGTGATGCCCGTCGAGTACCAGCGGGCGCTGCGCGAAATGGAGAAAATGCGCGGCCTGCAGGCGGCCGAATAGGCGGCCTGCGTCCCCCGCCGGACCGCGCGGGGGAGGCCCGGAAAGCGGGCCACGGCAAGGGCCGTGGCGCGGCCGTGTGCCGCGCCGTCATTTTCCAACTGGCATGATTGATGTATCTGGCACCGGAGGTGGAATGCCTCCAAGGTGGCGGTGCTCCGCGAAAGAGGGCGCAATGGGTAAGGTTACGGGCTTTCTCGAGATCGATCGGCGCGAGGCGAAGTATCAGCCCGCTTCCGACCGCATTCGCCACTTCCGCGAGTTCACCCTGCCCCTGCCCGACGCCGAGGTCGCCAACCAGGCCTCGCGCTGCATGGATTGCGGCGTGCCGTTCTGCCACGGGCCGAATGGCTGCCCGATCCACAACCAGATCCCGGACTGGAACGACCTCGTCTATAACGGGAACTGGGAGGAGGCGGCGCGCAACCTGCACTCCACCAACAATTTCCCCGAATTCACCGGCCGCGTCTGTCCCGCCCCCTGCGAGGAAGCCTGCACGCTGAATCTGGAGGACGTGCCCGTCACCATCAAGACGGTCGAGCAGGCCATCGCCGACAAGGCGTGGAAGGCGGGCTGGATCAAGCCGGAAGTGTCGGCGGTCAAGACCGGCAAGAAGGTCGCCGTGGTCGGCTCCGGCCCGGCGGGTCTCGCCGCCGCCCAGCAGCTCGCCCGCGCGGGCCACGACGTGCATGTCTATGAGCGCGAGCCCAAGGCCGGCGGCCTGCTGCGCTACGGCATCCCCGACTTCAAGATGGAAAAGCACTATATCGACCGCCGCGTCGCCCAGATGGAAGGCGAAGGCGTGACCTTCCATTACGGCGCCAATGTCGGCGTCACCACGCCGGTCGAGGAACTCCTGGCGACCCATGACGCGGTGCTGCTCGCCGGCGGCTCGGAAGCCCCGCGCGATCCCGCCCTGCCCGGCCAGGAGCTCGCCGGCGTGCACTACGCCATGCCCTATCTGGTGCAGCAGAACCGCCGCGTCGGGCGCGAGGACGTCGCCCGTGAGGAGCCGATCCTCGCCGCCGGCAAGCATGTGGTGGTGATCGGCGGCGGCGACACCGCCTCCGACTGCGTGGGCACCGCCTTCCGCCAGGGCGCGCTCTCCGTCCACCAGCTCGACATCCGCCCGGTGCCCCCGCTCAAGGAGGACAAGCTGGCGGTGTGGCCCTACTGGCCGACCAAGTTCCGTACCTCCTCCTCGCAGGCGGAAGGCGCCGAGCGCGAATTCGCCGCCGCGACGCTCGGCATCGAGGGCAAGAAGGGCCATGTCGTCGGGGTGAAGTGCGCGCGGGTCGACGCCAAGCGCCAGCCGATCCCCGGCACGGAGTTCCAGATCCGCGCCGATCTCGTCTTCATCGCTCTCGGCTTCGTGCATCCGGTGCATGCCGGCATGATCGAGCAGTCCGGCGCCGAGATCGACCGGCGCGGCAATGTGAAGGCGAGCGACCTCGACTACGCGACCAGCGTGCCCAAGCTCTTCGCCGCCGGCGACATGCGCCGCGGCCAGTCCCTCGTGGTGTGGGCGATCCGCGAGGGCCGGCAGGCCGCGCAGTCCATCGACACCTATCTGATGGGAAGCTCCGTGCTGCCGCGCTGAGCGGCACCGACGAACGACCTTCGACAGCCGGGCCGGCCTCGCCGCGCCCGGCTTTTTCATGCCCGGCGCTCAGGGGATGCTCAGGGAGCGGCGGTGCCGGTGCCGCTGCCGGTTACCCCGGAAAGAGGCGCCGCCGCCGGCGCGACGGCGGGCGACAGTTCGGATTGCGGCATCGGCGGCACCAGAGGATCGGTGGTCGCCGCCGGCTGGCCCGCCGGCCAGCGGAAATCGTCGGTGCGCCCGAGCACCGGGGGCAGCGTCGCGCCGCTGAGCAGCACGCTCGCCGGCTCGACCTTGCCATCCGTAGGCTTGGCCGCCTGCGCGATGCCGGACGGTGCATGGGAGCCCGCACCTCCGGCCGGCGCCACGGGCACGGGAGCGCCGGCAAGCGCGCGCGCATTGCCGACCGGGCCGCCGGTCAGGTTGACGATGGAGGGTCGCGCATCGGCGGGATCGGGCGCCTCGGCGGCCGGCATGTCCTTGCGCACCATCAGGTCGTCGAGCTGGCGGTCGACGAAGAAGGCGAGCTTGCGAGCGCCCGCGCGGGTGAAGCCGATGCCGTCGGCCGTACGCAGGCGACGGCGCTGCCCGTCCACCGCCGGGCCGGACATCATGAACTTGCCGTTCTCGTCGACGAAGCCGTCGGTCACATCGACGAAGATCAGCCCGGCGCGCTCGGCCTGCTGCTTCAACAGCTCGTTCAGCCGGACGATCTGGGCGTTGCGGCCCTCGTCCTCGGTGGGGGGCAGGCCGACTACCACGACGGGCCGGCCCTGCATCTTCAGCGCCAGCAGGAAATCCTGGAACCGCCGGCCATAGATTTCGCGCCAGCGGTCGTCGAGCAGCTCGGCGCGGCCGGCGGGATCCTCGATCGCCTTCAGGTCGTTGCCGCCGGCGAAGACGACGATGACGTTGGGCTGGTCGCCGCCGATGGGAAGCTGGCGGGCGGCGGCGATCCAGTCGAAGCCGCCGGGCGCGAAGCCCGAGCCGTTCTCGCTGCGCCCGACCACGACCGCGCCCTCGCGGTCCGCCGCGAAGGCGTCGGCGAGGCCCTGCGCCAGCGGCCCGGCCTGGTCGTCGCCGAGCACCAGCACGATCTCCTTGAGGTCGGGCGCCTCGGCGCGCGCCTCCGCCGTGCTGGCGAAGACCTTGCCGCGCGGCTCGGCGGGCGCCTGCACCACAACGGGCGGCGGCGGCAGCGGCTGCTGCTGTTCCTGCCGCTGGCGCGCTCCGCCGCCGAACAGGTCGATGAGCGGCTGGAAGGGCGACCACGCGCGGCGCGGCTGCGCCTGCTGGACGGGGCGGGCCTGCTGCTGACGGGGCTGCGCCTGCTGGCGCGGCTGGGCCTGCTGCTGGCGGGCCGGCGCCTGGCGTGGCTGGGCCTGCTGCGGCGGTGGCGAGGAACGGCCGGACGACTGACCGACATCCGCCGGGGGGCGGAACCAGTCGCTCTGCGCCTGCGCCAGCGAGCAGCCGGCGGCGAGCACGCCGGCGATTGCCAGCGTCTTCAGTCCGAGCCGGCTTCCGCGCGCGCGCATGCACTCTTCCCCGAGGACGACACCGGTCAGCGGTGAACCATTATCGCGGCCGTTTCAAGTCCCCCGCGTCGTCAAGTCCCCGCGTCCGGTAGGCTCAGGTTCCGTCGCGGGCGCGCAGACTGTCCAGCACCTCGCCGCTCGCCATGCCGTCCGGCGTCAGGCCGGCGCTCACCTGATATTCCCGCACGGCGACGCGCGTCTTGCTGCCGATGGCGCCGTCATGCGGGCCGACATCGTAGCCGCGCGAGGCGAGGCGCTTCTGGAGTTCGGAGCGCTCGTTGCGCGAGAGCGCGCGCTGGTCGTCCGGCCAGGGCTGCACGAAGGGCCCGCCGCCCCGGATGCGGTCGGCGAGATGGCCGATGGCGAGCGCATAGGCGTCCGCCGGATTGTAGCTGAGGATCGCCTTGAAATTGTCCGTCATCAGGAAGGCCGGCCCCTTGGCGCCGGCCGGCAGCAGGAGATACGCGCTCTCATTGGCGGCCGGCATGGGCCGCCCCTCAGGCCGGCGCACGCCGAGCGCGGCCCATTCGGCCATGGTCTTGCGCGTGTTCTTGTCGGCGAGCAGGTAGTTGAAGCGGGCGGGCAGCACCACCTCGTAGCCCCAGCTGCGCCCGGCCACCCAGCCGCCGCGCTTCAGCTTGTTGGCGGTGGAGCCCATGGCGTCGGCAACGGAATCGACAACGTTGCGATGCCCGTCGCCGTCGAAATCCACCGCGTCGCGCTGGAACGCGGTCGGCATGAACTGGGTCAGGCCGAAGGCGCCGGCCCACGAGCCCTTCAGATGGCTCTCGGGAATGTCGCCACGGTCGAGGATGCGCAGCGCGGCGACGAACTCGTCGCGGAAATAGGCCTGCCGCCGGCCGACGCAGGCAAGCGTGCCGGTGGCCTGCAGCACGGGATAGGAGCCGCGCGCGCTGCCGTAATTTGTCTCGATGCCCCAGATCGCCGCCACGACATAAGGATCGACGCCGTAATTGCGGCCCACCGCCTCGAACACGGCGGCGTTCTGCGCCATCGCCTCGCGACCCTTGCGGATGCGGGTCTCGGAAACCAGCATGGTCACGTAGTCGCCGGCCGTTCGGGTGAATTCGGGCTGCGTCTGCAGCTTCTCCATGATGCTCATGTCGGGCTTCAGCCCGGCGGTGTAGCGCCGGAAGCCGGCCGTCGAAACGCCGGCGGCGCGCGCCTTGGGCTCCAGCGAGGCGATGCAGCGGTTGAAATTCGCCTGGTCGCGGGCCAGCGCGGCGGGGGTCATGTCGGGATGGGTGGCGGCGGAAGCGGCGGGCGCCGCAACGGGGACCGGCCGCGCGCGGACGGGGGCAGCCGCCTGCGTGGCCGGCGCCATCGGCGCGGAGAAGGCGCCGGTGACGTCGTCCGACGAGGCGCAGCCGGCAAGGCCGAAACCCATCAGCGCGAAGCCGAGCAGACGGGCGCCCCGGCGGCCGGGCGGACGATCGGTCGGGCCGGCGGAGGCGGGCCGGCCGGCAACGCAGCGGAAACTCATGACGCAACCCTAACGCGGTTCAAGGCCATGATTAGGCGGGGAACGTGGTTTCGGGCCTCTTAACGCCGAGGAAATTTCCCTAGCGTCATGTCCGTGTTTCTTCACAATCATGCCACCGGGGCGTGAACCTATTCCGTCACCTCCGCGTTATCCCTCCGGTGCATTGCATCAGGCAAAACGTTAAACTGAATTTCATAGAAATTTCGTTCTGATCGGCCCTACCCACCAAGCGAAATCCAAGCAAGCGACATCAAGGCGGCGTAATCCCCAAATGGTAGCTCCCATTCGCAAAGCGATCCTGCCCGTGGCCGGCCTCGGCACGCGGTTTCTTCCCGCGACCAAGGCCGTGCCCAAGGAAATGCTCACCGTGGTCGACCGTCCGGTCGTCCAGCATGTGGTGGACGAGGCCCGCGCGGCGGGCATCGAGCACATCGTCTTCGTGACCGGCCGCAACAAGGGCGTCATCGAGGACCATTTCGACCGCCAGTACGAGCTGGAGGACACGCTGAACGAGCGCGGCAAGACCCAGATGCTCGAACAGCTCCGCCGCGAGACCATGGGTCCCGGCGCCACCAGCTTCACCCGCCAGCAGCTTCCGCTCGGCCTCGGCCACGCGGTGTGGTGCGCGCGCGACATCATCGGCCACGAGCCCTTCGCGCTGCTGCTGCCGGACATGCTGCACAAGCCGAGCAACGGCAAGGGCTGCCTTGGCCAGATGGTCGAGGCCTATGCCAAGACCGGCGGCGGCAACCACATCGCGGTCTACGAGGTGCCGCCCGAGCAGACCGACCAGTACGGCATCGTCGGCCTCGACACCGAGGTCGCCGAGGGCGTGCACAAGATCGCCCGCATGGTCGAGAAGCCGAAGCGGGATGTCGCGCCGTCCAACCTCGCCATCTCCGGCCGCTACATCCTCCAGCCCGAGATCTTCGACCTGCTGGCGACGCAGGAGCGCGGCGCCGGCAACGAGATCCAGCTGACCGATTCCATGCTCAAGCTGGCGCAGAGCCAGGATTTCTACAGCGTGACCTTCGACGGCGCGATCTACGACTGCGGCTCGAAGCTCGGCTTCCTGATGGCGAATGTCGCCTATGCGCTGGACAACCCGGAAATCTCCGGTTCCTTCCGGCCCGAGCTCGACGCCCTGCTGGCGAAGAACTGACGCGCGGCGCCGGCCGCCCCGGCCGGCCCCAGGGTCACGCCCCAACCGACAGCCTCACTGTGCCGCCTGATCTTCCGGCCGCACAGTGAGGGTCGCGCCCTCCGCCGCCGCGACGACGACGCGCGCGCCCGCCGGGCAGTCCGGCCCGGTGACGCGCCAGATCGTGTCGTCGACGCGAATCTGACCGACCCCGCCCTCGATGGGCTCCCTCAGCACAAAAGCCCGACCCACCAGTTCCTCCGCCCGCCGGTTGAGGAAGGGCCGGTCGGTGCCGCGCCGCGAGCGCGCAACGAGCCTCCCGGCCACCACCGCGACCAGCGCGGCGAGCGCGAAGACGACGAGCTGCGCCTGCCAGCCGAGCGGCACCACCGCCAGCACCAGCGCGGTGACGAGCGCCGCCACGCCGAGCCAGAGGAGATAGGCGCCGGGCATGGCCAGCTCGGCGATCATCAGGAGGCCGGCGCCGATCAACCAGAGCCAGAAATCGGTCAGCCCGTCGACGAAGGACGCGATCTCGCTCATGCCGGCCTCAGCCCTTGTCGGCCGGCGGCGTCGACCACGCGGGGCCGGTGGGCCGACGTGGGCGGGCGGGCGGCGGCGGTTCGCCACCGAAGGCGCCGCGGGCGATCTCGGCGATGCCGGCCAGCGAGCCGAGCATCGCGCTCGCCTCGTAGGGCAGCACCATCATCTTCTGGTTCGGGGCGCTCGCCATGGCTTCCAGCGCCTTCATGTATCTCTCGGCGATGTAGTAGTTGAGCGCCGCCGGGTCGCCCTCGGCGAGCGCCCCGGACAGCATCTGCGTCGCCTTCGCGTCCGCCTCGGCGAGCCGCTCGCGGGCTTCGGCGTCGCGGAAGGCGGCCTCGCGCCGTCCCTCGGCTTCGAGGATTTGCGACTGCTTCTGGCCTTCGGCGCGCAGGATCTCGGACTGGCGCAGGCCTTCCGCCTCCAGCACCACGGCGCGCTTCTCGCGCTCGGCCTTCATCTGCCGGGCCATGGCGGTGACGAGATCGGCCGGCGGCACGATGTCCTTGATCTCGATGCGGGTGATCTTCACGCCCCAGGGCGCGGCGGCGGCGTCCACCACCTTGAGCAGCCGCTCGTTGATCTCGTCGCGGTGGGAGAGCAGCTGGTCGAGGTCCATGCTGCCCATCACGGTGCGGATGTTCGTGGTTGTCAGCGCGAGGATGGCGAGGTCGAGCTGGGCGACCTCGTAACTCGCCCGCGCGGCGTCGAACACCTGGAAGAAGGCGATGCCGTCCACCGAAACGGTCGCGTTGTCGCGGGTGATGACCTCCTGCGTGGGGACGTCGAGCACCTGCTCCATCACGTTCACCCGCTTCCCGATGCGGTCGAGATAGGGAACGATGATGTTGAGCCCCGGCGAGAGGCTGCGCGTGTAGCGCCCGAAGCGCTCCACCGTGACCTGATAGCCCTGCGGCACGGTCTTCACGCCGGCGAAGATGGTGAGGATCACCAGCGCGAGGAAGACCAGAACGAAGACGTTGAGCCCGAGCACCATGGCAATCTCTCCCGCCCGCAGTTTCTTGCGCCCGCAGGTTCTCCCGCCCGCAGGACGGGGCGGAGTGTGGCCCGGCGCGCGCCCGCCAGCAAGGCGCCCGCCGGCGGACGCTCGCAACGAAAAAGGCCCGGCGCGGGGCCGGGCCTTCCTGTCTTTTGATCGGCCCGGGTCTCAGGCCGCTTCGTCCACCACACCGGGGCGGGCGTCGAACAGGAGTTCGTTCGCCCCGCGCTCGACCCGCACGACGTCACCGTCCTTCACCGTGCCGGCGAGGATGCGGCCGGCCAGCGGGTCCTGCAGCAGCTTCTGGATCACGCGCTTGAGCGGGCGCGCGCCATAGGCCGGGTCGTAGCCCTTCTCGGCGAGGAAGTCCCGCGCCTCGGGGGTGATCTCCAGGCGGATCTTGCGCTCCTCCAGCAGCTTGTCGAGCCGCTTGACCTGGATGTCGACGATGGCGCCCATCTGCTCGCGGCGCAGCCGGTGGAACAGCACGATCTCGTCGACGCGGTTGAGGAATTCCGGCCGGAAGTGCGAACGCACCACCGCCATCACCTCCTCGCGCACCGCCTCGCTGTCCTCGCCGTCCGGCTGGTTCACCAGATATTCGGCCCCGAGATTCGAGGTCATGATGATCAGCGTGTTGCGGAAGTCGACCGTGCGGCCCTGCCCGTCCGTCAGGCGCCCGTCGTCGAGCACCTGAAGAAGGACGTTGAACACGTCCGGATGGGCCTTCTCTACCTCGTCGAACAGCACGACCTGATAGGGCCGGCGCCGCACGGCTTCGGTCAGCGCGCCGCCCTCCTCGTAGCCGACATAGCCGGGAGGCGCGCCGATCAGCCGGGCCACCGCGTGCTTCTCCATGTATTCCGACATGTCGATGCGCACGAGCGCGGTGTCGTCGTCGAACAGGAACGAGGCCAGCGCCTTGGTCAGCTCGGTCTTGCCGACGCCCGTGGGCCCGAGGAACATGAAGGAGCCGATCGGCCGGTTGGGGTCCTGCAGGCCCGCCCGCGCGCGGCGCACCGCGGTCGAGACGGCCTCCACGGCCTCCTTCTGGCCCACTACGCGGGTGGAGAGCACCTCCTCCATGCGCAGCAGCTTCTCCTTCTCGCCCTCCAGCATCTTGTCGACCGGCACGCCGGTCCAGCGCGAGACCACGCCGGCGATGTGATCGGGCGTCACCGCCTCCTCCACCATGCCGGCCTTCGAGCCGACGCCATCCTGCGCCTCGACCTCGGCGAGCTTCTTCTCCAGCGCCGGGATCGTGCCATAGGCGAGCTCGCCCGCCTTCTGGTACTCGCCGGAACGCTGGGCGATGGCGAGGTCGGCGCGCGCCTTTTCCAGATCGCTCTTGATCTTCTGGGCGTCGCCGAGCTTCTCCTTCTCCGCCTTCCAGCGCTGGGTGATGGAGGCCGACTGCTCTTCAAGCTCGGCGAGCTCCTTCTCCAGCTTCTTCAGCCGGTCGCGCGAGCCCGCGTCGCTCTCCTTCTTCAGCGCCTCCTGCTCGATGCGCAGGCGCACGATCTCGCGGTCGATGGAATCCAGCTCCTCGGGCTTGGAATCCACCTGCATGCGCAGCCGCGAGGCCGCCTCGTCGACAAGGTCGATCGCCTTGTCGGGCAGGAAACGGTCGGTGATGTAGCGGTTGGACAGCGTCGCCGCCGCCACGAGAGCCGAGTCGGTGATGCGCACGCCGTGGTGCAGCTCGTACTTCTCCTTGATGCCGCGCAGGATGGACACGGTGTCCTCCACGCTCGGCTCGGAGACGAAGACGGGCTGGAAGCGGCGGGCGAGCGCGGCGTCCTTCTCGATATATTTGCGGTACTCGTCGAGCGTGGTGGCGCCGACGCAGTGCAGTTCGCCGCGCGCAAGCGCGGGCTTGAGCAGGTTGGAAGCGTCCATCGCCCCGTCGGTCTTGCCGGCGCCGACGAGCGTGTGCAGTTCGTCGATGAACAGCACGATGCCGCCCTCGGCCGCCTCGACCTCGGACAACACGCTCTTCAGCCGCTCCTCGAACTCGCCGCGATACTTCGCCCCCGCGATGAGCGAGCCCATGTCGAGCGAGAGCAGGCTCTTGTCCTTCAGGCTCTCCGGCACGTCGCCGTCGACGATGCGCAAGGCGAGGCCCTCGACGATGGCGGTCTTGCCGACGCCGGGCTCGCCGATCAGCACGGGATTGTTCTTGGTGCGGCGCGACAGCACCTGAATGGTGCGGCGGATTTCCTCGTCGCGGCCGATCACCGGGTCGAGCTTGCCCTCGCGCGCCGCTTCGGTCAGGTCGCGGGCGTATTTCTTGAGCGCGTCATAGGCGTTCTCGGCGGTTGCCGAATCGGCCGTGCGGCCCTTGCGCAGCGCCTCGATGGCGGCATTGATCTTCTGCGGGGTGGCGCCGGTCTTGGCGAGGACCTTCCCCGCCTCGCTGTCCTTCTCCAGCGCGAGCGCCAGCAGCAGCCGCTCGACGGTGACATAGCCATCGCCGGCCTTCTTCGCCGCCTGCTCGGCCGCCTCGAAGACGCGCGCCGTCGCGGGCGCGAGATAGACCTGCCCGGCCCCGGAACCCTGCACCTTCGGCAGCTTCGCCAGCGCGGCCTCGGTGTCCGCGAGCACGGCGCGCGGATCGCCGCCGGACCGCTGGATCAGACCCGCGCACAGGCCCTCGGGGTCGTCGAGCAGCACCTTCAACAGGTGCTCGGGGGTGAACTGCTGGTTGCCCTCGCGTAGCGCAAGCGACTGCGCCGACTGCACGAATCCGCGCGCGCGCTCGGTATAGATCTCGAAATTCATAACGCGTTGCCTCCTGGCCCGCCGTCCGCCCTTCAAGGCACGAACGGTCATTCGGGACGACGGCGCCCGTATCCCGGCCGCCGTGCCGGGCCCCGTTGCGGCAGCCCGACGGTCCTCATGTAGTGTGGCCAATCGGCAACGGAAGGGCCTTGAGCAGGGTCAAGGCCGCGATTTTCTCACGCGGGGGCGGGCGCAGCGGTCGCGCGGCCACTGCGGGCAGGATCTGTCCCGCCGGGACAGCCGCCGAGCATATAGGCGCCGGCGGCCAGCAGCGCCACGCCGCCGAGCGCGAGGAAGGCGGCGGGATAGCCGAGTTCCTGCGCCACCATGCCTCCGAGCAGGGTGGAGAGCGCCGCGCCGACGCCCTGCGCCGTCATCGCGAAGCCGAGGCCGAGGTTGAACCGGCCGGACCCGGCAAGGATGCGCGCCACCAGCCCCGGCGTCGCGACCCCCAGAAGCCCGGCGCCCACCCCGTCCAGAAGCTGGACGGGAACCAGCGCCCAAGAGGCCCCGTAATGCACGGCAGCCGCCGCGATCGCGCCGCGCACCGGCAGCGCCGCCAGAGCGAGCAGCAGGACGAACCGGTAGCCGCGCCGTTCGCCCAGCCACGCCGCGACCAGCGCCATCGGGATCATCGCCCCCTGCGCCACCACCACGGTGGTCGCGGTGAGGGCGCTGGGATCGGCACCGGCGGTCGCCACCATGGCCTGCCCGAACAGCGGCAGCATCGCCGCGTTGCCGAGATGGAAGAGGGCGAAGGTCACGGCGGCCGTGACCAGTGCCGGCTCGCGCAGCAGGCGGCCGATGTTCTCATGCGCCCCGCCCTCCCCCGTGGAAACTGCCGCGCCGCCGCGCGCCGCCTCGTGGTCGATGGCCGAGGCCGGAATGGCGAGTGCCGACAGGGCGCCCAGCACCGCCATCGCCCCCAGTAGCGCGAACACGGCGGGCAGGCCGAACCACCAGCCGAGCACGCCCGCCAGCACGGCGGCGAGGATATTGCCGGCATGGTTAAACGCCTCGTTGCGGCCGAGCTGGCGGTCGAAGCCGGCCGGCCCGACAAGGCCGAGGGTCAGCCCGGCGATCGCGGGCAGAAGAACGGCGGCGGCGATGCCGTTCACCGCCTGCGCCACCGCGACCGAGGCGAAATTCGGGGCGGCCAGGATCGCCAGCGAGGCGGCGAGGATGGCGGCGGAGCCGGCGAGGATGAGCGCCCGCTTGGCCCGGCTGGCATCGACCAGCGCTCCCATCGGCATCGTCGCCGCCATGCCCGCGAGGCCGCCGAGCGTCATGACGAGGCCGATCTCGGACGGCCCCCAGCCCTTCTGCTGGAGGAAGACGCCGAGAAACGGCCCGAGCCCGTCGCGTACATCGGCGAGGAAGAGGTTGAGGGCGGCAAGCGCCGCGAGCGGCGTGATCAGCGCGGTGGACGAGAAGGGGCGCGAGGCGGGAGGCATGGCAGGACACCCGGCGGTGACATCGCACCGATAAGTCGGCGCCTGCGCTCCGGTTCCGGCTCTTGAGTGCGCTTTCGCCCGCTTACGCAGCGGCCGGCTTGCGCGCCGCCATCACATAGTTCACCGACAGGTCGGACGAGCGGCGCCACTCGTCCGCCAGCGGGTGGAAGACGACGCCCGCGCGGTCGAACACCTCCAGCCCGCCGGCGACCAGCGCCGTTTCAAGCTCCTCCGGCGTGAGGAAGCGGTTCCAGTCATGGGTGCCCCTCGGCAGCCAGCCGAGCACATATTCCGCGCCGACGATGGCAAGGGCGAAGGAGCGCTTGGTGCGGTTCAGCGTGGCGGCGACCAGCAGGCCGCCCGGCTTCACCATCTCGGCCGCGCGGGAGAGAAACAGCCCGACATCGGCGACGTGCTCCACCACCTCCATCGCCAGCACCACGTCGAAGCGCGCGCCCGAATCCGCCAGCTCCTCGGCGGTGGTCGCGCGGTACGTGACGCCGACGCCGGCCTCCGCCGCGTGCAGCGCGGCAACGCCGACATTCTTCTCCGCCGGATCGATGCCGGTGACGCTCGCACCCATGCGGGCCAGCGGCTCGCTGAGCAGCCCGCCGCCGCAGCCTATGTCGAGCAGGCTCAGCCCTTCCAGCGGGCGGATGGCGCGCGGATCGCGGCCGAAATGGGCGGTGATCGTCTCGCGCAGATAGGCGAGCCGCACGGGATTGAACTTGTGCAGCACGCCCATCTTGCCGCGCGGGTTCCACCATTGCGCGGCCAGCGCGGCGAAGCGCTCGACCTCGCGCGGATCGACGGTGGTGGCAGTCTTGCTCATCGGCGCACCCTCGCGGTTCGGCCTCGGCCGAGAGGAATTCCAGGCTCGCGCGGCGGCGTTGCGGGCCGGGCGCGAGGTGGATATGTATACGCGCCTTTTGGGCCGGGAGCCCACCTCTCCCGCCCGGCCCCACAGAAGAACACGGTACGGTTTCCCGCAATGGCACGTCTGGTGATGAAGTTCGGCGGCACATCGGTCGCCAACATCGAACGCATTCGCAATGTCGCGAGGCACGTGAAACGGGAGGTCGAGGCGGGCAACGAGGTGGCGGTCGTCGTCTCCGCCATGTCGGGCAAGACCAATGAGCTGGTCGCCTGGTGCCGCGAGACCGCCGTGCTGCACGATGCGCGCGAATACGACGCCATCGTCGCCTCCGGCGAGCAGGTCACGTCCGGCCTTCTGGCCATCGCGCTGCAGGACATGGGCATCCCGGCCCGCTCCTGGCAGGGCTGGCAGCTTCCCATCTCGACCGACGACGCACACGGCTCCGCCCGCATCCTCTCGGTGAATGGCGAAGAGATCGTCGCCCGCTTCGCGCAGGGCGAGGTCGCGGTGATCGCCGGCTTCCAGGGCATGCATCTGCCGAGCGGGCGCATCACCACGCTCGGGCGCGGCGGCTCGGACACCAGCGCGGTGGCGGTCGCCGCCGGCATCAGGGCCGACCGCTGCGACATCTACACCGACGTCGACGGCGTCTATACGACCGACCCGCGCATCGTCCCGAAGGCGCGCCGGCTCGACAAGATCGCGTTCGAGGAAATGCTGGAGATGGCCTCGCTGGGGGCCAAGGTGCTGCAGGTGCGCTCGGTCGAGCTCGCCATGGTACACAAGGTCCGCACCTTCGTGCGCTCCAGCTTCACCGACCCGGACGCCCCGGAACTGAAGACCGCCGGCGATCCGCCCGGCACCCTGATTTGCGACGAGGAGGAAATCGTGGAGAGTGAAGTCGTCACCGGCATCGCCTTCGCCCGGGACGAGGCCCAGGTCAGCATCCGCCGCGTGCCCGACAAGCCGGGCATCGCCGCGAGCGTGTTCGTGCCGCTCGCCGAGGCGCACATCAATGTCGACATGATCGTGCAGAACATCTCGGCCGAGGGCTTCACCGACATCACCTTCACCGTGCCGACCGCCGACTTCGAGCGCGCCAAGGCCGCACTCGCGAATGTGCGCGGGGAAATCGGCTACGAGAGCATCGAAGGCGCCACCGACGTGGTGAAGATCTCGGTGATCGGCATCGGCATGCGCTCGCACGCCGGCGTCGCGGCTCGTGCCTTCAAGGCGCTGTCCGAGCGCGGCATCAACATCCGCGCTATCTCCACCTCCGAGATCAAGATCTCGGTGCTGATCGACGCCGCCTATACCGAGCTTGCCGTTCGAACGCTCCATTCGGTATACGGGCTCGACGCCTGAGATCAGGCACCGGCGCGGCGGTGAGTCGCGCCGTGACATCGACGCTCCGGGATCGCGGCTCCCGGAAACCGAGGACGGCCAATGCGTGGCGCGCTCGGCGGTCCGCGCGTGCTGCTCAGGCGCCTCCGCGAGGTCATGGCGGAGCCGGTCAGCGCGCAGGACCGCCTCGACAAGATCGTGGTGCTGATCGCGGCCAACATGGTGGCCGAGGTATGCTCGGTCTATGTGCTGCGCGTCGACGGCACCCTTGAGCTCTACGCCACCGAAGGCCTGAACCGCACCGCCGTCCATCTGACCGTGATGCGCATTGACGAGGGCCTCGTCGGCACCGTCGCCCGCGAGGCCGAGCCGATCAGCCTGTCCAACGCGCAGGCGCACCCCGCCTTCTCCTACCGGCCGGAGACGGGCGAGGAAATCTACCATTCGTTCCTCGGCGTGCCGATCCTGCGCGCGGGCAACACGCTCGGCGTGCTGGTGGTGCAGAACCGCGCCCACCGCTCCTACACCGAGGAGGAGATCGAGGCGCTCCAGACCACCGCCATGGTGCTGGCCGAGATCATCGCCTCGGGCGAGCTCACCGCCATGGCGCTGCCCGGCGCCGAGCCGGCCGCCCGTCGCCCGCTGCACCTCAAGGGCCTCGCACTCTCCGAGGGCATCGGCCTCGGCCATGTGGTGCTGCACGAGCCGCGCATCGAAGTCACCAAGGTCATCGCCGACGACCTGCCGGGCGAGCTCAACCGGCTCGACGGCGCGGTCGACACGCTGCGCGCCTCCATCGACATCATGCTGGAGGACGAGGGCGTCGCCCGCGTCGGCGAGCATCGCGAGATCCTCGAAGCCTACCGCATGTTCGCCCATGACCGCGGCTGGATCGGGCGCATGCGCGAGGCGGTGATGACCGGCCTCACCGCCGAGGGCGCGGTGGAGCGCGTGCAGTCGGACACCCGCGCCCGCATGCTGCGCATGACCGACCCCTATCTGCGCGAGCGCATGCACGACCTCGACGACCTGGCGAACCGTCTGCTGCGCCAGCTCACCGGGCGCGCCGGCGGCTCCGAGCACAAGGGCCTGCCCGACAACGCCATCATCGTCGCCCGCAACATGAGCCCGGCAGCGCTGCTCGACTATGACCGCACCCGCATCCGCGGCCTCGTGCTGGAGGAAGGCGCGGCGACGAGCCACCTCACCATCGTCGCCCGCGCGCTGGGCATCTCGGCGGTCGGCCATGTCGAGAACATCGTCGGCCAGGTCGATTCGGGCGACGCCATCATCGCCGACGGCGTCAGCGGCGAGGTGCATGTGCGCCCGCCCGCCGACGTCGAGGCCGCCTATGTCGAGAAGGTGCGCTTCCGCGCCAAGCGGCTTGAGCAGTATGCCGCGCTGCGCGACCTGCCGACCGTCACCCGCGACGGCACCGAGATCGAGCTGCATCTGAACGCCGGCCTGCTGGTCGACCTGCCGCACATCTCGGAGACCGGCGCCACCGGCATCGGCCTGTTCCGCACCGAACTGCAGTTCATGATCGCCTCCGCCTTCCCGCGCACCAACGAGCAGCTCAAGCTCTACCGCTCGGTGCTGGACGCGGCCGGCGAGCGCCCCGTGGTGTTCCGCACGCTCGACATCGGCGGCGACAAGGTGCTGCCCTATATGCGGGCGATCGAGGAGGAGAACCCGGCGCTCGGCTGGCGCGCCATCCGCCTCGGGCTCGACCGGCCGGGCCTGCTGCGCAGCCAGATCCGCGCCCTGCTGCGCGCCGCCACCGGGCGCGAACTGCGCCTCATTTTCCCGATGGTGTCGGCGGTCGAGGAATTCGACCGCGCACGCCATATCGTCGAGCGCGAACTGACCCATCTGCGCCGCCACGGCCACGATCTGCCCGAACGCGTGCTGGTCGGCGTGATGCTGGAAGTGCCGGCGCTGCTGTTCCAGCTCGACCAGCTCTTCACCCGTGTCGACTTCGCCTCAGTCGGCTCGAACGACCTCGTGCAGTTCCTCTACGCCGCCGACCGCGGCAATCCGCGCGTCGCCGACCGCTTCGACGCCCTCGCCCCCGCCTCGCTGCGCGCGCTCAAGGCCATCGCCGACAAGGCAGCCGAGTACGGCAAGCCGGTGACGCTGTGCGGCGAGCTCGCCTCGCGCCCGCTGGAAGCGCTGGCGCTGGCCGCCATCGGCTATCGCAAGCTCTCCCTTTCGCCCGCCTCCTACGGCCCGGTAAAGGCGATGCTGCGGGAACTGGACCTCGCGGCCGCTGCTGCCCTCGTCGCGCCGCTGCTGGCCGAAGGCGAGGTCGCCTCGCTGCGCCAGCCGCTGAAGGCGTTCGCCGAGAAGGCCGGCCTGCCGCTGTGAGTGCGCTTTTGTGACGACCCTCCCCGACGCCCGCCTCGACCAGCTCCTCGCCCGCCATGCGGAGATCGAGCACGCGCTGTCCGCCAGCCCGGAGGCGGAGACCTATGTGCGGCTGTCGCGCGAATTCGCCGAGCTGACGCCGCTCGTCGACAGCGTGAAGGCGCTGCGCCGTGCCGAGCGCCAGCTCGCCGACGCCCGCGCGCTCGCCACCGACGCCGCCGGCGACCGCGAGATGGCGGCGCTGGCGCAGGAGGAGGCCGATTCGCTCGACGCCGAGGTCGAGACCCTCGCCCATGCCGTGCGGCTCGCCCTGCTGCCCAAGGACGCGATGGACGAACGCGGCGTCATCCTCGAAGTGCGGGCCGGCACCGGCGGCGACGAGGCGGCGCTGTTCGCCGGCGATCTGTTCCGCATGTATGAGCGCTTCGCCGGGCTGAACAGCTGGTCGGTGGAGGTGCTCTCGCTCACCGAGGGCACGGCGGGCGGCTACAAGGAAATCGTCGCCGCCCTGCACGGCTCGGGCGCCTATGCGAAGCTGAAGTTCGAATCCGGCGTGCACCGCGTGCAGCGCGTGCCCGAAACCGAGGGATCGGGGCGCATCCACACCTCGGCGGCCACGGTGGCTGTGCTGCCCGAGGTCGAGGACGTCGACATCGACATCAATGAGGGCGACCTGCGCATCGACGTGTTCCGCGCCTCCGGCGCCGGCGGCCAGCACGTGAACAAGACCGAGAGCGCGGTGCGCATCACCCACCTGCCCACCGGCGTCGTGGTGGCGGTGCAGGACGAGCGCTCGCAGCACAAGAACAAGGCGCGCGCCATGGCGCTGCTGCGCTCCAAGCTCTACGAGGCCGAGCGCGAGAAGCGCGACAGCGCCCGCGCCAGCGAGCGCAAGGTGCAGGTCGGCTCGGGCGACCGCTCCGAGCGCATCCGCACCTATAATTTCCCGCAGGGCCGCGTTACCGACCACCGCATCGGCCTCACCCTGCACAAACTGCCGGAAATCCTCTCCGGCGAGGGGCTGGGCGAGCTGGTGGGCGCGCTGACTACCGAATATCAGGCCGCGCTGCTGGCCGAGGCCGAGCATTCCGGCTGGGGCGAACGGTGATTTCCCGCGCCGGGCTCCTGCGCGAGATCGCCGCAGGCCTCGCCGCCGCCGGACTGGACACGCCCGAGCGCGAGGCCCGCGCCCTCCTGAAAGCCGGCCTCGGCCTTTCCGACCTCGACCTCCTCGCCCGCGCCGAAGAGCCGGTCGCGCCAGCCGATGCCGACCGCCTGCGTGGTCTTTCCGCCCGCCGCGCCGCCGGCGAGCCGCTGGCCCGGCTGTCCGGCCGGCGCGAGTTCTGGAGCCTCGATTTCGCGCTCTCGCCCGAGACGCTGGTGCCGCGCCCGGAAACCGAGACGCTGGTGGAAGCCGCGCTCGACCTTTTCCCCGACCGCGCCGCGCCGCTGGCGATCCTCGACCTCGGCACCGGCTCGGGCGCCCTGCTGGCGGCGCTGCTGAGCGAATACCGCAACGCCTTCGGCGTCGGCGTCGACCTGTCGCACGGCGCCGCCCGGCAGGCGCGGGAAAACCTTGTGCGCCTTGGGCTTGGCAACCGCTCGGCGGTGCTCGTCGGGCGCTGGGCGCTGGCGCTTGCCGGCCGCTTCGACCTCGTGGTCTCCAATCCGCCTTATATTCCCAGCACCGATATCGCGGCGCTGGAGCGCGAGGTGCGCGAGCACGATCCCGCTCTCGCGCTCGACGGTGGCCCGCAGGGGCTCGACGCCTACCGCGCCCTCGCGCAGTCCCTGCCGGGACTGCTCCGGCCCGGCGGGCGCGCGGTGCTCGAACTCGGCACCGGGCAGGAGGCCGATGTCGCTGCCCTGCTGGCGGCGGCGGGCCTTCCGCCCGACGGTCCCGCCCGGCCGGACCTTGCCGGGATCGCGCGCGCCATCGTGACCGCAGCCGCCTGAGAATGGCGGCACCGCAGCAAAAAAGGGCTTGGAACGAGGGTACGAACCGATTAGTGTCTTTGCAGGAATCGTCCTGACACCTCATCAACCTCGCCGTGTTCGGATGCGTGTCGCTCTCGCCGGGTGATCGCGGCCTTCACGCTCAGGAACGTTCGGGCACTGCGGAGAGCCCGGCCAGGTGAGGAGTCTTACAGGACGAAAGCTCCACGAGTTTATCAGTGCGGCCTTGGTTGCACGATGAAGCATGGGGTCGGCTGTAGCGCCGTGCGGCGCTCGCCGGATCCGGGCCGGGGAATGCGGCCCGGGGATCGCAGCCGGGATATCCGGCGGCGGAGCATCGTGACGATGCGCTCCCATGGAAGAAGTCCGACGGTCGATGGCGACCTGCGGCACGTCCGGAACCTCGTGGTTTCCGGCCTGTGCCCGGTTTGTCCCCGGCCAAGGGCGACATTTCCCGACGTACCGTCCGCCGAGGCGAGGCCGAGGCGACGGGATGGCGGAAACAGAGGCGATTGACCCGCCCGTACCTCACCCGACCGGGGCCCATCCCGCCGGGCGTACCGGCATCAGAGACCAGAGATGCGAAATAACAACCAGCAGAAGCGTATGCGCGGCCGCAACAACGGCAACCGTCGCAGCCAGAACCCGCTTACGCGCGTCTACGAGTCCAACGGCCCCGACGTGAAGGTGCGCGGCACCGCCCAGCACATCGTCGAGAAGTACCAGCAGCTCGCCCGCGACGCTCAGGCATCCGGCGACCATGTGGCGGCGGAGAACTACCTCCAGCACGCCGAGCATTATTTCCGCATCATCGCCGCCGCGCAGGCGCAGTTCGGCGTGCAGGGCCAGCCCTTCCAGCGCAACGACGACGAAGAGTACGACGACGAGCTCGACGAGGCCGGCGAGGCGCAGCCGGCCTTCCAGCCGCGCGAGCAGGTCCGCGAAGGCGGCCAGCGCGAGGGCAATCCGCGCGAAGGCCAGCGCGATTTCTTCCAGCGCGACCGGCAGGATCGTCCGGACCGCTCCGACCGTCAGGACCGTTCCGACCGCCAGGATCGTGACCGGCCGGATCGCGACCGGCAGGATCGCGACCGGCAGGATCGTGACGGGCGCCGCGACAATCGCGAGCGCGGGCAGGATCGCGACCGGCAGGAACGCCCCGAGCGTCAGGACCGTGACCGCTCCGAGCGGCAGGACCGCCCCGAGCGCGAGGGCCGCTGGCAGCGCGACAACCGCCCCTATCGCGAGCACCGCGAGCCGCGTGACAACGGCGAGCAGGGCTATCGCGATCCCGGACAGCAGCCGCAGCCGCGCTTGGGGCCGGAGGTGGAGGCCGAGATCGGTCTGCCCGCCTTCATCACCCAGAGCAGCGCGGCCCCGGTGAACACCCCGCCGGCGAACATCGCCGCCGCGCAGGCGCCGAAGGCCGAGCCCGCCAGGGCGGAAGTGCCCGCGCCCGCGCCCGCCGCCGAGACGGTCGAGGCCGCCCCGGTCCGCGAAAGCGCGCCCCGCACGCGCTCGCGTGCCGCTGCCGCGCCCGCCCCTGCGCCGAGCGAGGACGGCGAGGCCCCCGCCCCGCGCACTCGCCGCCGCCGCTACCGTCGCGCCGATGCGGAAGGTGAAGGCGAGGCCGCCGAGGCCGCCCCGGCGGAAGCCGGCGAGTGAGCACCCGCCGACGGCATTCCTGACATGCAAAAGGCCCGGCTCGCGCCGGGCCTTTTCGTTGCATTGGGATTAAGTCTCGAAAACCGACGCCGCTCAGAGGCTGATGCGGACGGAATCGCCCTCGGCGATCAGGCCGCCCTGCACCACCTCGGCAAAGATGCCGCAATCGGTGTGGCCGAAGCTGCGCATCAGCGTGCCGGGCACGTCGAGGTCGCGCTGCGCGGTGACGGGATCCACATTGGTGGCGGCGCAGCGGAAGATGCGCTGCGTCACCTTCAACCGCACGAAATTGCCGATCTCGATGGTGTGGCCGACAAGGTCGAACTCCTCCCACGGCTCCATGCCGTCGAGATAGAGATTGGCGCGGAAGCGCAGCGGATCGACCGGCTGGCCGATGATCTCGCCCAGCGCCCGGCAGCTCGCCAGGTTGATCAGCGAGATGAAGCCCTCCGTCGTGTCGACGAAACGAAAGCCGTCGGGCGCCCCCAGCACGCGCGGCGCGCCGCGCAGCTCGTAGCGGGAATAACGCTGGAAGAAGAGCTCGATCGCCTCCCGCCCCTCCTGCGTGTCGAGCCGGCCGCGCACCACCTCGACCGCCTCGTGCTCGATGATCAGTTCCCGCGTGGCATCGACATAGCGCGCGTCGAGAGCCGCGAGCCGCTCATTGCGCATGAGCATCAGGAACTTGATCTTCGGCTGGAAGGCCGGCTCCTCCGGAATGAAGCCGGAAGGCCCGTTCTCGATGGCATAGAGCCGGTCGCCGGGGAAATAAGCGCCATCCTCCAGCTCGACCACTTCCAGCCGCTCCGGGGTGAGCCCCTTCACCGGGTAGCGGTAGATCGACTGGATGCTGGCGAAGCTGACGGCGGGCACCGGCGCCTCGGCGGGGACCGGGGCGGCGGGATTGAAAACATCGGCGTCGTCGGTCGATTCGCTCATGTTAACTACCATATAGGCTTGCGGGGCCGGGGCCAGCCATAACCGGGAACCGGCCCGATACCGCGCCGACGCGGCGGGATCGGGGCAAAGCGGCCGGCGGCGGGCAGTTCGGGAGGGATGCGCGGCGGCCCGTGTTTTGCCTGTCGTATTTTCGGCTTTTCCTCGGCGCGCGAATCCGTCTCAATTGGCGCGGGTTCCCGTGCCGGTAACTCACAGGAGGGGGTCATGCCGCGGCTCTTCACCGCCCTCGAAATTCCGACCGACGTCGCCGAGCAGCTTTCCATGCTGCGCGGTGGTCTGCCGGGCGCCCGCTGGATCAGCCCGGAATTCTACCACGTCACCCTGCGCTTCATCGGCGATGTCGACCATGTGGTGGCACGCGACGCCGCCGCCGCGCTCGACGAGATCGACCGTTTCGGCTTCGACCTCACCCTGTCGGGCGTCGACCAGTTCGGCAATCACAAGCCGCATTCGATCTTCGTCGGGGTAAAGGCCAACGAGGCGCTGAACGACCTGCAGGCCGAGCATGAGCGGGCGATGAAGCGCGTCGGCCTGCCGCCGGAAGGGCGCAATTTCCGCCCGCACGTCACGCTGGCACGGCTGCGCGACGCCGCGCCACGGCAGGTGGCGGACTATCTCGCGCTGCGCGGCTATTTCCGCTCCCCGACCTTCGAGGTGTCGCGCTTCGTGCTCTATTCCTCGCGTGATTCCGTCGGCGGCGGACCCTACCGCGTCGAGGCCGCCTACCCGCTGATGTGACGCGCACGCGCGCCAGCATTGCGAAATGGCACGGCGGGGACCATCTCTCAGGTGATGCCGGCGGGCGCTTCGCCCGACAGCCACCGGCAGGGCGAGGAGACCGATGGTTCGCTGGCCCGACTGGCGGTTCGTGCGTGAGCGCGCCCCGACGAACGAGCCCGAGATCGCGATCGAGCCGGAGAGCGGCGACGAGGCGCGCGTGCGCGCCGGATTCTGGCGCAAGCTCGGCTCGGCCGCCAGCCGCATTCCTTTCGCCGACGATGCCGCCGCCGCCTATTACTGCGCGCTCGACAGCCGCACGCCGGTGCGCGTGCGCGCGCTGCTGTTCGGCGCCCTCGCCTATTTCGTGCTGCCCTCCGATGCCCTGCCCGACCTCCTGCTCGGCATCGGCTTCACCGACGACGCGGCAGTGCTCGCCACGGCGCTCAACCTGCTGGCCAGCCATATTACCCCCGCCCATCGCGAGGCGGCCCGTGCCGCGCTGGCACGCCTGCGCGAGGATACCGCCGGCGACCCCTCCGCCGGACCTGCCGCCTCCGCCGGGGCTACCTCCGCCCCGCGGTAGCCCGATGGCGCAGGTTGGTTAAGAATTCATTCACCATGCCCTCAATTCGCCGTTCGCCTGCGGGCATTTGATCGGCAAAGGCGCCGCATTCCGGCACCAAGGGTTCACAGGGGCGGACGGGGCGGATATCCCTGTGGCGGCTGAACGGAGAATCAATGCGGACCGCATCGCGGCAGACGACACGGAGGACAGAGACCATGGCACGACGCACCGTGCGCGCGGCACTTGCCGGCTTGGCACTGGCATTCATGAGCGCGTCCGGCGCCAGCGCACAGGCGGCGCCGAAACTTGTCGGCCAGTTCGGCGACTGGGGCGTCTATGTCGATACCAGCGGCAGCGGCAAGATCTGCTACGCCCTCGCCCAGCCCAAGACCCGCCTGCCGGCAGGCCTCAGCCGCGACCCCGCCTATTTCTTCATCTCGACCCGCACGGCGGAGAATGTGAAGGGCGAGGTCAGCGTTGTCATGGGCTTCCCGCTCAAGGAAGGCACCGACGCCACCCTGACCATCGGCCCGGCGAATTTCGACCTCTACACCCGTGGCACCGGAGCCTGGGTGCGCAACGTCGCCGAGGAGACCCGCCTCGTCGACGCGCTGCGCAAGGGCCGCGACGTGGTGGTGAAGAGCACCTCGGTGCGCGGCAATGTCACCACGGACAGCTATTCGCTGAACGGCATCTCCGCCGCCATCGACCGCGCCGCGCAGGAATGCCGGTGACGGTGCCGGCGCGCGGCTGAAGATCGCCGCTGCGAGCGCGGCGGCCTTGCATTAGAGTGGAAAGCGGGCGGCCCGGCCGCTCGTTCTTTTCCGAGGCGATCCTATCCCGAGGAACATCATGGCGGCCGAACTGCGGCTCATTCCCTGCCTCGCCGACAATTACGCGGTGCTGCTGCACGATCCGGTCACGGAGGCGACCGCCGTCGTCGACGCGCCGGAGGTGGCGCCGATCCTCGCCGCGCTGGAGCGCGAGAACTGGACGCTCACCCATATCCTCGTCACCCACCACCACACCGACCACATCGCCGGCGTGCTGGCGCTGAAGGAGCGCTACGGCGCCACAGTGGTCGGCCCGCGCGCCGAGCGCGAGACCATTCCCGGCCTCGACGTGGCGGTGGTGGACGGCGACCCGGTAGCCGTCGGCAGCCTCGTCGGCCGCGTGCTGGAGACGCCCGGCCACACCAAGGGGCACATCGTCTTCCTGTTCGAGGAGGAACGGCTTCTGTTCTCCGGCGACACGCTGTTCGTGCTCGGCTGCGGCCGCCCCTTCGAATGCGACCCGCCGGTGCTGTGGGAATCGCTCTCACGCCTGCGTGCCCTGCCCGACGACATCTCGGTCTATTGCGGGCATGAGTACACCGTCTCGAACGGGCGCTTCGCGGTCTCGGTCGAGCCGGACAATGCCGAGCTCGCCGCCCGCCTCGACGTGGCGGAGAAGCAGCGCGCCGCCGGCCAGCCTACCCTGCCGACCACCATCGGCGCGGAGAAGGCGACAAACCCCTTCCTGCACGCCGACGACCCCGAACTGGCCGAGCGCATCGGACTGGCCGGCGCGGAGCCGGGCGCGGTGTTCACCGAGCTGCGCAGCCTGAAGAACAGCTTCAAGGGCTGAGGAGGCCGGCATGGTCCACGCGCGATGACGGCCGGCACGCTCACGGCCGCCGAGATCGTCGCCCGGCTGGGCTTGACGCCGCACCCGGAAGGCGGGCATTTCCGCGAGATGTTCCGCGATCCACGGCGCGGCGCCGACGGACGCTCGGCGTCCACCGCGATCTATTTCCTGCTGGCGGCCGGCGAGCGCTCGCACTGGCACCGCGTCGACGCGGTGGAGATCTGGCACTGGTACGCCGGCGCGCCGCTGGAGCTCACCCTCGCCGGCTCGGACATGGGGCCGGTCGAGACGCTGCACCTCGGCCCCGATCTCGCCAATGGGGAAGAGCCCCAGCGTGTGGTGCCGCAGGGTGCGTGGCAGGCGGCGCGCAGCCTCGGCGACTGGACGCTGGTCGGCTGCACCGTGGCGCCCGGCTTCGAATTCTCCGGCTTCGAACTGGCCGCGCCCGGCTGGTCGCCGGGCTGAGGGGTCAACGTCGCGCGAGCAGCGTCGCCACCGCCGCCCCGCCGACGATCAGCGCGCAGGCGAGGCCGAGCGACAGGCTCGGCGCCGCGAAACCGGCGGCCACCAGCAGCAGCGTGGACAGCACCGGCGCGGCATAGGAGAGCACGCCCAGCAGGCGGATGTCGCCGCGCTTCATGCCGATGTCCCAGGTGTAGAAGGCGATGCCCACCGGCCCGATGCCGAGCGCCAGCACGGCCAGCCACTCCCCGCCCCCCACCGGCCAGATGGCCGGCTCGAACAGCGCGTGGCACAGCGCCGACAGCGCGGCGGTGGCGAGGCAGAAGCCGGCCACCACCTCGGTCGGCACGCCGGCGAAGCGCCGCGAGGCGACCGAATAGACCGACCAGATCACCGCGCACAGCGCCGCCGCCAGATAGCCCGGCACATATTCCGGCGCGAAGCCGAAGCCGCCGGCCCGCCCGCCGAGCAGCACCACTGTGCCGGCCAGCCCCATCAGCGCCCCACCAATATGGGCCGGGCGCAGCCTCTCCCCCGGCAGAAAGGCGGAGAACAGCACGATGAGCAGCGGCCAGAGATAGGCGATGAGCCCGGCCTCGGCGGGCGGCGCCAGCTTCAGCGCCGAAAAATAGAAGAAGTGGTAGCCGAACAGCCCGCCCACGCCATGCACCCACACCGGCCAGGGCTGGCGCAGCACGGACAGCCCTACCCCGCGCGCCAGCGCCGCCGCGATGCCCACCAGCCCGCCTATGGCGAAGGTGAGCGCGGTGAGCAGGAAGGGCGGCACCTTGCCGGTCGAAGAGGTGGCGAGCGCCAGCGCCGACCACAGCAGGATCGCGGTGAAGCCGATGAAGGTGGCGGCGCGGGAGGAAAGCGGGCGGGACATGCGGGCGAACCAGTGAACGAGGATGGCCGGTAATTCAGAGCGGCCTCTTATGGCCGCTGCGCGCCCTTCCGCCAAGCATGGGCGCGCTATCCGCCGCCGGTCATCCGCCATGCTTGTGGACGCGCCCGAGTGCCCGTCTTACGCTCCGGCAACCGGTTCCGGCTCACCCGAGGAGTTGTCCCATGACGCGCCTGACGCCCGCTCTCGCCGCCGCCCTCGTCCTCGCCTCCCCCGCCTTCGCGCAGCAGGCCGCCATCGGCATCGACGAGGCGCTGGTGATCGTGCGCGCCAATGGCATGGCGGTGGTCGCCAAGCTGGAGCACGAGCACGAGAAGGGCGTGTCCAAATGGGAGGCGGAGGGCCTCGACGCCGCCGGCAAGAAGCTGGAGATCGAGATCAACGCCGTCGACGGCAAGGTGATCTCGATCAAGTAGCCGGGCGGCCTGTCCGCCCGACGCCGGCCTGATCGGATGAATCTCAGGCCAGGTACTGGCCGCCATTGGCGGTGAGCGTCGAACCGGTGATGAAGCCGGCCTCGTCGGCGACGAGGAAGGCGACGCAGCGCGCGATCTCCTCCGGCTCGCCGAGCCGCCCCACCGGGATCTGCGGCAGGATGCGCTTCTCCAGCACCTCCTGCGGCACCGCCCGCACCATTTCCGTGCCGATATAGCCGGGGCAGATGGCGTTCACGGTGATGCCCTTATTGGCGTTCTCCTGCGCCAGCGCCTTGGTGAAGCCGATCTCGCCGGCCTTGGCGGCGGAATAATTGGTCTGGCCGAGCTGGCCCTTCTGGCCGTTGATCGAGGAAATGGTGACGATGCGCCCGAAGCTGCGCTCGCGCATGCTCTCGATCACGTTGCGGCACATGTTGAACACCGAGTTCAGATTGGTGTTGATGACCGCGTACCACTGGTCCGGCGACATCTTGTGCAGCATGCCGTCGCGCGTGATGCCGGCATTGTTCACCAGCACCTCGACCGGGCCGAGCTTCGCGGTGACCTCGGCGATGCCCGCCTTGCAGGCCTCGAAATCCGATACGTCCCACTTGAAGGCCGGAATGCCCGTCTCGGCGGTGAAGTCGGCGGCGGCGGCATCGTTGCCGGCATAATTGGCGGCGACCGTATAACCCGCCGCCTTCAAGGCCCTGCAGACCGCCGCGCCGATACCGCGCGTGCCCCCCGTGACCAACGCAACACGACCCATCTCACTCCCCCCTGTGCGTCCCTTGACCCGGGAACGTCGACGGCTTGTACGTCGTTTTGACGCGACGGCAAGGCGGAACCGGCGCCTTGTCGTCGCAGCCTGTCACAGCGCCCGCGGGCTGTGCCTGAAGCCCATCAACCGCCCGGCGGTCAGTCGCGCTGCAGGCACATGGCGATGCCCATGCCGCCGCCGATGCACAGCGTGGCGAGCGCCTTCTTGGCGTCGCGCTTCTCCATCTCGTAGAGCAGCGTGGTGAGGATGCGCGCACCCGAGGCGCCGATCGGGTGGCCGATGGCGATGGCGCCGCCATTGACGTTGACCTTGGAGGGGTCCCAGCCGAGGTCCTTGTTCACGGCGCAGGCCTGCGCGGCGAAGGCCTCGTTGGCCTCCACGAGGTCGAGGTCGGCGACGGTCCAGCCAGCCTTCTCCAGCGCGCGGCGCGAGGCCGGGATGGGGCCGGTGCCCATGATGGAGGGATCGACGCCCGCCTGCGCCCAGGAGACGATGCGCGCCAGCGGCTTCCTGCCGGCAGCGGCAGCCTTGGCGGCCGTCATCAGCACCACGGCGGCGGCGCCGTCATTGATGCCGGAGGCGTTGCCCGCCGTCACCGAGCCGTCCTTGGAGAAGGCCGGCCGCAGCTTGGTCATGGAATCGATCGTGGCACCGTGGCGGGGATATTCGTCGTCCGCCACCACGATGTCGCCCTTGCGGCTGGAGATGGTGACGGGGACGATCTCGTCCTTGAAGCGGCCGGCCTTCTGCGCCGCCTCGGCCTTGTTCTGCGAGCCGACGGCGAACTCGTCCTGCTGCTCGCGGGTGATCTGCCACTGGCGGGCGACGTTCTCGGCGGTCGTGCCCATGTGGTAGCCGTTGAAGGCGTCCCACAGGCCGTCCTTGATCATGGTGTCGACGAATTCGAGATTGCCCATCTTGGTGCCGTTGCGCAGATGCGCGCAGTGCGGCGCCTGGCTCATCGATTCCTGGCCGCCCGCGACCACGATGTCGCTGTCGCCGTTGAGGATCGCCTGATAGCCCAGCGCCACCGCGCGCAGGCCCGAGCCGCACAGCTGGTTAACGCCCCAGGCCGGGCTCTCGACCGGGATGCCGGCCGCCACCGAGGCCTGGCGGGCCGGGTTCTGGCCGGCGCCGGCGGTGAGGATCTGGCCCATGATCGTCTCGCTCACCTCGCCCGGCGCGACGCCCGCGCGCTCCAGCGCCGCCATGATGGCGATCTTGCCGAGTTCATGGGCGGGCAGCGAGGAGAGCGCGCCGTTGAACGCGCCGACGGCCGTGCGGGCGGCGCCGACGATAACGATGTCGTCCTTCATGAATGACGTCCTCCGGTAGATCTGGCTGTGCGGCGAGGCTCGCGAGCCGGTGCGCGCGTGTTGTTCTTCAGATGTGCCACCATCGTGGGTGGCTCAAGTGATCCATGTCAATGGCGGGGTATTTTTATGCGTTCGGCGCCGCTGCGGGAGCGTGTGCGCAGCTGCAACAATTCCTGTAGCCGGGCGGCGGGAAACGTCCTAGTGTTTTCAATGGGAAACGACCAAGGCGACCGGATCACAATGGCAAAATCCAACGAACCCGTCACCATCAAGAAGTACGCGAACCGCCGTCTCTACAATACGGGCACCAGTACCTATGTGACGCTGGAAGATCTCGCGCAGATGGTGAAGAACGGCGAGGATTTCGTCGTTTATGACGCAAAGTCCTCCGACGACATCACGCATTCGGTGCTGACGCAGATCATCTTCGAGCAGGAAGGCAAGGGCCAGAACCTGCTGCCGATCAACTTCCTGCGGCAGATCATCCGCTTCTACGGCGACAGCATGCAGATGCTGGTGCCGCGCTATCTCGACATGTCGATCGAGAACTTCACCAAGGAGCAGGGCAACCTGCGCGAGCATTTCTCCAAGGGCTTCGGAGTCGGCGGCTTCGGCATCATGGAGGAGCAGGTGCGCCGCAACATCGAGATGTTCGACCGCGCCTTCAAGATGTTCCTGCCCAATGGCCGGGCCGAGGAAACACCGGGCACACCCGCCGCCGCGCCGGCCGACGATTTCGACGAGCTGCGCCGCCAGGTCGCCGAGATGCAGAAGCGGCTCGACCGCCTCGGCGACAGCGGCAAGAAGGACTGACGGTTTCCGGTAGCCCGATGAAGAGGCTGGGCGCGGCGCCCTGATGGCGCCGGCCCTGCGGGTCCGCGCGCCTCAGTTCTCGAAGGCGCCGTCCAGCGGCACCGGGCTTTCCGCCGGCAGGCCGATCAGCTCGCCCTGAAGATAGGTGCAGCCCCATTCGACGAGCTGGCGCCCCGTGGCCTCGTCGAGCACCCATTCCGCCACCGTCTCGATGCCGAGCTGGCCGGCAAGGTCGAGCAGCATGCGCACGAAGCTGCGGTCGTCCTCGGACTGCATCATGGTGCAGATGAAGCTGCCGTCGATTTTCAGCATGTCGACATGCAGGCTGCGCAGGTTGCGGAACGAGGTGTAGCCGACGCCGAAATCGTCCATTGCCACCCGGCAGCCATGGTCGCGCAGCCAGGCGATGCGCGAGCCCATGGCCTCCATGTCGGGGATGCTGGAGGATTCGGTGATCTCGACGACCAGGCGCGTGCCGAGCCCCTCGCGCGCGCCCTCCTCGACGATCTCCAGCCAGCTGGCGTCGTGCATGGAGGGCGGCGAGACGTTGACCGAGAGGCGCAGCGCCGGGTTGTCGCGCAGCGCCGCCAGCGCCAGCGTCATCGAGCGGCAGTCGAGCAGCCGGGTCAGGCCGAAGCGATCGGCCGTCGGGATCACCGTTCCACCATCGAAAACCCGCCCGTCGCGCCCGGTGATGCGGGCGAGGCATTCGTGGAACGCCACCTCGCGGCTGCCGCCATGCGCGATCGGCTGGTAGGCGAGCGATACCCGGTCCTGCCCCAGCGCGCGGACGATCTCGTCGGCGAAGCGCACATTGGCGTGCCGCTCGGCGGCCCGGTCGAGCGAAGGCGTGTAGATCTCCAGCGAACCGCGTGCATTGCGCCGCGCCCGCCGCAGTGCGTCCTGCGCATGGGAGAAGATCTCGGAGACGGTGCGCGCCTGACGCGGCGCCACCAGCCCGCCGGCCGAGATCGTCACCGCCACGGCGCCCGCGCTGGTGCGCGGGGCGGACAGGTTGACGGTGGACAGGAAGCGGCGCATCACGCCGGCCAGTTCCTCGCCCGAGCCGGCCCGCAGCAGCAGTCCGAACTTGCTCCCCGAGAAGCGGGCAATCTCCTCGCCCTCCCCGAGCTGGCCGCGCAGACGCATCCACACGACGTCGATCACCTCGTCGGCGACCATGAATCCGAACGCGTCGTTGAGCGTGCCGAGCTGATCGATGCCCACCAGCGCGAAGCCGAATTCGCCATCCTCGCGATAGCCGCGCGCAAGATGCTCCTCCAGCAGGCCCGAGAGACGCTGGCGGTCGGTCTTCGGCTCGACGCCGAGATCGGCGGCGATGCGCACCGGACGGCCGACCGAGAGCCGGCGCAGCAAGCCTTCCACCCGCTGAAGCATGCCCCCCGCGTCGAAATAGGCGACACCGCGATCCTCGACCCACAGACGCCGCTGGCGGCCGCCGGGCGGCAGGGCAAGGCAGTAGACGGTCTCGAAATAGCGCGCGCTGGGGTCGGCGCCGGGCACGATGTCGAAGTCCAGCGCGGCAAGCGCGGCCTCCTGGCGCGTGGCGCCCGAGCCGGCCTCGATCAGCGTCTGGTAGTCGGCGCCGGACCCCGCAAGCGGCAGGCGCTCGCGCCCGAGTACGTCGCCGACATTGGCGCTCCAGCGCAGGCGGTCGTCGTCGAGCGTCCAGACATAGGCCGCCTTGCCGAGCGCCTGCACGGCGCCGGCCACCGTCTCCGGCAGAAGGGCGTCCTTCGTCTCGATGTCGATCGGGGCCGCCGTCTCAGGCCTCGGCATAAGGGTTCCCCGCATTCACAGGCGTCGAAAACATTGTGCGGACGCTTAGCGGCAAGCCAGCCACCTTTTCGTTAAGGAGCCCCGCGATTCCGACGGCCGTCCGCGCGGCAATCGGCCTCAGTGCAGCGGGGCGACGCCGGCGGCGACCACGGGCGCGCTGGGGTCGACGACCTGCCCGGACGCCGTAGCAGAGGCCGCAGATTGCGGTGCATCGGCCGCGAGTTGGCCCGGGTTCAGCCGGTCGACACCCGAGAATTTGATGCCGGCCACCTCGATATTGCCGGCCGCCTTGGATCCCTGCGCACGCGCCACCATGCCGCGCAATTCGGGCGCCATGCCGGCGAGCTGGGCGAATTTGCCGTGGTTGAGATCGTCCAGCGACTTCACGCCGGACATGTCGACGACGAGGGCGCCGAGTTCCACCAGCTCGGCATCGTTGGTGTAGGCGCCGAGGCGCGGCTTGTCGCCGGCGATGAAGTCGGAGAAGGCCAGCGCCTTGTCGTCGCGCGAGACGATGACGATGAAGGGCTTGGCCGGCTTGCCGAAGCGCTTGAGCTGGGTCTTGAACACGTCGACGTCGATATCGGGCGCGGCGAGGATGATGTTGCCGATCTTCTCCGGCGGCAGGCGCTTGCCGGACATCTGGATCTGCCGCAGCGCCTCCACGGTCACCCAGTTGCCCATGGAATGAGCGAGGATCGTCACCTGCTCGGCGCCGCTGTCGAAGACGAGGCGGATGGTCTCCTCCAGCCGGTCGCGGGCCGCGGTGGCGCTGTTGTTGTCGTAGACGTAGTCGGCGACGTCGCCGCGCGAGGCCCAGGTGAACAGCACCGGCACCGAAGGCGACTTCGAATCCTCGGCCATCTGGGTGATGCGGTACAGCGCCTCGGAGAAGCGCGTGTTGTAGCCGTGCACGAAGATCACCGCCTGCTTCTGCCCCACCGGCCGGCGCGCCAGCTCGGCCTTCAGATCGGTGAGGAATTCCTTCTCGGTGTCGCGATAGACCGCCTCGCGCACCGCCATGTCGGTGGCGGGATTGGCCACGCCGCGCGTGGGATACTCCACCATGCCCGGCTTATGGGTGGGCGGTACGGTGATCTCGACCCGCGCGAAGCTCAGCGCCTGCGTGCGTTCGCCGCTGTAGAACACGCCGGGCCGCTCGTCGCGGGCCCGCGACGAGGCGACAAGGATGACGTGCTCCTTCGCCCCGGGCACATGCTCGGGAATGGCGGTCAGCGCGTCGTCGCCGGGGCGCGAGGCGCAGCCGGCCAGAACCGGGCCGGCCAAAACCGCCACGAAGAGCCAGATGATGACCCGGCGCCCATAACCGCCCGCGCTACGCACGCCTCAAGCTCCCACCCGAACGCCGGGAAAAACTAGCACCATTCCGCCACCCCGGTAAGCGGTGGCCGGTTTCCGCACCGCGCGCGCCGTCCGATACCGCCGGCATGGTTACCGGGCGGTGACACCTCCGCTTTCGCGGACGGACGTCGACGCAGAAAAGCCGGCCCGAGGGGCCGGCTCCATGCAGGCTGAGGCAGGCCGGCGACATGGAGCCGCCGCAGCCGATCAGGCCTCGGTCTTGACCTTGAGAACCTGGCGGCCCTTGTACATGCCGGTCTTCAGGTCGAGGTGGTGCGGACGGCGCAGCTCGCCCGAATCCTTGTCCTCGATATAGGTCGGCTTGGCGAGGGCATCGGCGGAACGGCGCATGCCGCGACGCGACGGGCTGGTTTTCTTCTTCGGAACGGCCATCGTCTTCTCCTGTACCGGCTTCTCACACCCCAAGGCGGGGCCGGCGCCGGACTCGTGCGTAATTCGAGTGGCGGCTTATACAGACTCATATGCGCGAGCGGAAGAGGCTGACGCAATTCTGTCGCGGAGCATCCTCAGACCTCGCGCGACGAAGCTCTAGAGGCAGGCGGTCAGCTCCGGGCCCTCGCGCGGCAACCGCGCCTGAAGGTTGCTCGCCAGCCGGTTCAGCCCCCGGCCCGGCTTGGCGGGATTGCGGCGGTAGGGGTTGGGCAGCGTCACCGCCAGCAGCGCGGCCTGACGGGCGGAAAGATCGCCCGCCCCGACACCGAAGGCCCGGCGGGCGCCGGCCTCGGCGCCGAACTCGCCGTCCGGCCCCCATTCCGCGATGTTGAGATAGAGCTCCAGCTGGCGGCGCTTCGACATCACCAGATTGATGTAGAGCGCCAGCGGCATCTCCAGCCCCTTGCGGATGTAGCTGCGCCCGTTCCACAGGAACAGGTTCTTGGCGAGCTGCATGGTGATGGTGGAGGCGCCGCGCGAGGGCTCGCCCTCCTCGGCGCTGTCCATCACGTTCTGCAGTTCCACCATGTCGACGCCGATATGCTGGCAGAAACGGGCGTCCTCGGAGGCGAGCACCGAGCGCACCAGGGCCGGGGAGATGGCGTCGAAGGGCACGAAGTCGCGCGTCACGGTCTGGCCCGTCACCCAGCGCGCCAGCATCAGCGTCGAGGGCGCCGGCACCATATTATAGAGAAGCGTGAGGACAAGCGGGGCCAGCCCGAGGGCCAGCGCCACCTTCCACACCCATCGCCAAAACCGCCCCATTCCGCCGCACGCCCTCATCCCCGACACGGCACTCTAGCGGGCGGGGCGGGCGCGGTCGACCGCACGCCGAACCGCGCGGGGTCCAGCGGCTTGACCCCGCCCGCCCGCTCGGGCACGGAAGCGGCGGTTCGCCAACAGGTCGCCCCATGCCCGACGACGACGCTCCCGACGATACCCGCACGCTCGCGCTCTCCGGGGCGCTTGCCCGCACGGCCGGCGAGGTCGCCGCCTATATCGACGCCGCCATCGCGGCGAGCGGCGGGCCGGGCGAGCGGCTGGCGGCGTCGATGCGACACGCGACGCTGGCGGGCGGCAAGCGGCTGCGCCCCTTCCTCGTGGTGGAGAGCGCGGCTCTGTTCGGCGTGCCGCACGCCAAAGCCCTGCCGGCCGCCGCCGCGCTCGAATGCATCCACTGCTATTCGCTGGTGCATGACGACCTGCCCGCCATGGACGACGACGACCTGCGCCGTGGCCAGCCGACGGTGCATCGCGCCTATGACGAGGCGACCGCCATCCTCGCCGGCGACGGCCTGCTGACCCTCGCCTTCGAGATTCTCGCCCGCGAGGAGGCCGGCCCGGACGCGCAGGTGCGCATCGCACTGGTGGGGAGCCTCGCCCGCGCGGCGGGTGTCGCCGGCATGATCGGCGGGCAGATGCTCGACCTCGCCGCCGAGGGCCGGTTCGCCAACGGCGCCCCGCTCGACCTCCCGGCCGAAGCGATCATCGAGCTTCAGGCGATGAAGACCGGCGCGCTGCTGCGGCAGGCCTGCGAGGCCGGCGCCCTGCTCGGCCGCGCCGACGATGCCGGGCGCGACGCCCTCGACCGCTACGCCCGCGCGGTCGGGCGCGCCTTCCAGATCGCCGACGACCTGCTCGACGTCGAGGGCGAGGCCGGCACGGTGGGCAAGGCGGTGGGCAAGGATGCCGCCGCCGGCAAGGCGACGCTGGTCGGCAAGTTGGGCGTGGACGGCGCGCGGGCCGAGCTCGCCAGGCTGGTCCGCGAGGCCGAAGAAGCGCTGGCCGGGTTCGGCACGGCGGCAACACTTCTCGTGGAAGCGGCTTATTTCGTCGCCGCGAGGCGGAATTAGTACTTCCCTCATCTCGACGGAACGATAAGTTCCAACCATATGTTATCGTGGCGTCAGGTCGTGTTGTCCGACTCGGAACGCCGTACGGGAGGTTTAAATGCGTGTCGCCCCCATGATCCTTGCCGGCCTCGTCGCGGGTGCCGCCATTGCTGCGGTCGTTCCGGCACAGGCGCAGGAGACGCGCATCATCATCCGCAAGATGCCGCCGCGCTCCTATCTGGATCCCGGTCCGGTGGTGAAGCCCGGCACCAGCCGTGACCTCAACTATGTCGAGCTGATCACGCCGCGTTATGCCGAATATGGCAGTGACAGCTCCATCACCGGCATCCGCTGGCCGCTGCCGAGCCGCTTCGATCTGCCGGGCTACTGAGCCCGCCTCACCGGCCCGCCTACGAAAAAAGCCCGGCTCGCGCCGGGCTTTGTCGTTTTGGGAACCAGAAAGCGCCGAGGGCGATCCGCTCAGACCGCCTTGTCCAGCTCAGCCAGCAGCGCGTCGCCCATGCCGGAAGTGCCGACGCGGGTCATGCCTTCCGAGAAGATGTCGTTGGTGCGGAAGCCGCCGGCCAGCACGCCGGCGATCGCCGCCTCAACCCGGTCGGCCGCCTCGATGAGGCCGAAGGAATAGCGCAGCGCCATGGCGAGCGAGCCGACCATGGCGATCGGGTTGGCAAGGCCCTTGCCGGCGATGTCGGGCGCGGCGCCGTGCACCGGCTCGTAGAGCGCGCGGCGACGGCCGGACACTTCCTCCACCGCGCCGAGCGAGGCGGAGGGCAGCATGCCGAGCGAGCCGGTCAGCATGGCGGCGACGTCGGAGAGGATGTCGCCGAACAGGTTGTCGGTGACGATGACGTCGAACTGCTTGGGCGCGCGCACAAGCTGCATGCCGCAGGAATCGGCGAGTTGATGCTCCAGCACCACGTCGTCAAACTCCGCGCCGTGCACCTCGCTCACCACCTGCTTCCACAGCACGCCGGTCTTCATGACGTTGTGCTTCTCGGTGGAGACCACCTTGTTGCGGCGGGTGCGGGCGAGCTCGAAGGCGACGCGGGCGATGCGTTCGATCTCGTAGGATTCGTAGACCTGGGTGTCGATGGCGCGCTTCTGGCCGTCACTGAGGTCGCTGATGGTCTTCGGCTCGCCGAAATAGACGCCACCGGTCAGTTCGCGCACGATCAGGACGTCGAGCCCTTCGACAAGCTCGCGCTTGAGGCTGGAGGCATCGGCGAGCGCGGGATAGCAGACCGCCGGGCGCAGATTGGCGAAAAGCTGCAGGTCCTTGCGCAGGCGCAGCAGGCCCGCCTCGGGACGGCACTCATAAGGCACATTCGCCCATTTCGGGCCGCCCACCGCGCCGAGCAGGATAGCGTCGGCAGCGAAGGCCTTGGCCATGGCCTCCTCGGAGATCGGCTGGCCGCAGGAATCATAGGCCGCGCCGCCCACGAGGTCCTCCTCGATTGCGAAGGAGGCAACGCCCCGCGTGTCGAGCCAGTCGATGACCCGCTTCACCTCGGCCATCACCTCGATGCCGATGCCGTCGCCGGGGAGAAGGAGAAGCTTGTGGGTGGCCATGGAATCCTCGCGCGCGCCTGTTCGTGAAGCGTCTTTACCGGCCGCTCGGCCCGGCGAGGGAGTGCTAATGGCTGGCGCCCGCGCTGGCAAGCCGCGCGCCGGCCGGGGCGGCAAAAGAAAAACGCCGGCAGCGGGCGGCCGGCGCGGTGACGGAGAAAGAAAGACGCCGGCAGCGAGCTGCCGGCGTCGGGGAGCCGGGATCGCGCCCCTGTTGGGCAGCGATCCCGGATCGGCCTGCGGCCGTCCGGGATGACGGCCTGTGGGAAGGTCCGCTCAGATCGTCCCCTTGCCCATCTCGCCGGCGATGAACTCCGCCTGGCGGATCGCCAGCGCCACGATGGTGAGCGTCGGGTTCTCCGCGCCGCCGGTTGTGAACTGGCTGCCGTCCGAAACGAACAGGTTCTTGATGTCGTGCGTCTGGCCGTTGCGGTTCACCACGCCGTCGCGGGCCTTCTCGCTCATCCGGTTGGTGCCGAGATTATGCGTGGAGGGATAGGGCGGGGTCGGCAGGGTGCGGATGGCGCCGACCGAATCGTAGACCGCCGCGCCCTGCCGGTAGGCGTGGTTGCGCATGGCGACGTCGTTGGGATGATCGTCGAAATGCACGTCCGCCACCGGCAGGCCGTACTGGTCCTTCACGTCCATGTTGAGGGTGACGCGGTTGGTCTCCTGCGGCATGTCCTCGCCCACCAGCCACATGCCGGCCATGTTCACATAGCCGTCCATGGCGGAGGTGAAGGAGCGGCCCCACGCGCCGGGATCGAGGAAGGCGGCCATGAAGGGCACGCCGAGCGAGAGCGTCTCCATCTCGTAGCCGCCGACGAAGCCGCGCTTGGTGTCGTTCTTCGCCTCGTCGCGCACCACGCCGGCCATGGTGGTACCGCGATACATGTGCACCGGCTTGTCGAACACGCCATAGACCGAGCCGGTCATGTGCCGCATGTAGTTCCGCCCGACCTGGCCGGAGGAGTTGGCGAGCCCGTCCGGGAACATCGCGCTGGCGGAGTTGAGCAGCAGGCGCGGGCTCTCGATGGAATTGCCGGCCACCGCGACGATGCGGGCCTTCTGGCGCTGCGTCTTGCCGTCCTTGTCGACATAGACGACGCCCGTCACCTTGCCCGAGGCGTCGTGCTCAATCTTCTGCACCATGGATTGCGGGCGCACTTCGAGATTGCCGGTCGCCTCGCCGCGCGGGATCTCGGCGATCAGCGTCGACCATTTCGCGCCCGACTTGCAGCCCTGGAAGCAGAAGCCGATCTGCTGGCAGGCGCCGCGGTCGTTGCGCGGCTGCGAGTTGATGGCCATGTGGCCGGTCGAGACTTCCTTGTAGCCGATCTTGGTGGCGCCGGATTCGAACACCTTGAAGTTGTTGTTGCCCGGCAGGCCCGGAATGCCGTTGGTCCGCGTCACGCCCATGCGGTCCTCGGCGCGGGCGTAATAGGGCTCCATCTCCTTCAGCGTGATCGGCCAATCCAGCAGGTTGGCGCCGTCGAGGTCGCCATAGGTCGAGCGGGTCTTGAACTCGTGTTCCTGGAAGCGCAGCGAGGCGCCGGCCCAGTGCACCGAGGAGCCGCCCACCGCCTTGACGATCCAGGCCGGCAAATTGGGGAAGTTCTTGTGCACGCGCCAGGAGCCGGAGGTGGTGCGCATGTCCTTCCAGGCGAGCTGGGCGAAGCTGTCCCACTCGTTGTTGACGAAGTCCTCCATGTTGTGGCGCTCGCCGGCCTCAAGGATCACCACCTTGATGCCCTTGAGCGCGAGATCGGTGCCGAGCGTGCCGCCGCCGGCGCCGGAGCCGACGATGACGACGACGGAATCATCGTTGAGATCGAAGGGTGCAGCCATGATCGCGTTCTCCCCTCAGAGCCAGACGATGTCGTTGAAGCCGCGGTCGATATAACCGCCCTTGTCGGCCGAGGAGCCCTCGTAACCGAAGATCGGCCACACCTCCTCCTGGTTGTAGAGGCCGACCACGAGGCCGCCGCGCACCTTCTGGAAGAAAGCGCTGTCCTCAATGCCACGCAGCAACGCGACGCGATGCTCCTCCCAGCCGACATCGGCATAGGGCACGCCGTATTTCGCCATGGCGAGCGTGTCGAGCGTCGTCACGCCGTTCTCGACCAGCGCCTTGAGCGCGGGGTCCTTGGCGGCATCCGTCTCATAGGGCTTCATCGCCACGGCGTAGAAGCGGTTCGGCACCTTGTCGTGCGGATAGATGTCGCGCGCCATGACGATGAGCGTGCGCATCGTCTCCGGCTTGAGCGCCGCCACTTCCAGCCCCCACGCCTCGCGCGGGCTGAGCACGGCGGCGCCGCTCACCATGAGGGCGCCGGCCGCGCCGATGCCCGTGAGCACCGCGCGGCGGGACACACCTCGCCTGTCGATCAGTGTTGGCATTGTATCCTCCCGGACTTCTTATGTATTCGTTATTCGATACCGCGCAGATTGGCGTCCGCAGCGGCACCGCAGGCGTATGTCAGCGGTATCGGCCGTGCTTCTGCAGCACCTCGATCTTGTATCCGTCGGGGTCCGATACGAAGAAGAACTTCGCGAGCAGCGCGCCCTCGTGGAAGAATTCCTTGACGGGGTTGGGCGAGAGCCCTTCTTCGACGAAGCGGGCATGCTCCGCGTCGAGATTGTCGACCACGAAGGCGATGTGCCCGTAGCCGTCGCCCAGCGCATAGGGCTCCGTGCGGCCGTGATTGACCGTCAGCTCGACCTCGAAGTCGGCCTCGTCATTGCGCAGATAGACCAGCGTGAAGCCGTCGAACGGCAGCCGCGTCGCCACCTTCAACCCGAAGGCTCGCGAATAGAAATCAACCGAGCGCGCCTCGTCGAGCACGCGGATCATCGAATGAATGGCCTTCGCCACCTGTTCCTCCGGCCTTGAACCCCGTCGCGGCGGGAATGCCGCCGATATCGGGGATGCTAGGCCTCGGGGAGAAGCGCAGGTGGTACGCTGCTAACACATCACCACGATGTGCTTTTTCGGAGCGGAAGGCACGCCGCAGGCGGATGCCCGGCCTATTCGGCCGCCTGCAGATGCAGCCGGGTGCTCTCGCAGAGATAGCGGTCGCGGGCATGGGCGGGCGCGACGCCGGCAGGGCGCACCTCGGCGAGGTAGATGAGGCAGGAGCAGCGTAGCAGCGAGGCGAAGTTGCGCACCTCGCCATGCAGGTCCAGTACCTCGTCATGCAGCTTGGTGACGAATTTGCCCAGACTCATGCCCTGATGGGCGGCGACGTCCTCGAGCACGGTCCAGAAGGCGGCCTCAAGGCGAATCGAGGTCGAATGGCCGCCGATCCGCACCGAGCGGGTCTGGCTCTCATAGGTTTCGGGCGGCTGGCCCGCGAAGATGTGGCACATGGGGCGTCTCCCGGATGTTCTCGTTTTCAACGATTCCATCTTGGGAACGCCCGGCTGTAAAGCTGAAAAATGGTCAGCCCGCCGGCGCGGGCCGGCGGCGGCGCGCGGTTACCTCGATCTCGATCTTCATCTCCGGCTGGAGGAGCCCGGCGACGATGAGCGTGGCGGCGGGGCGGGCGCGGGCGAAATACTCCCCGAAGATCGGGAACACCGCCTCGGCATATTCGGCGCGGGACACGATGTAACGCACGCGCACCACGTCATCGAGCCCGGCGCCGGCCTGTTCCAGCACGGCCGCGATGTTGCGGAAGCAGCCATGGGTCTGCGCGAGAAGGTCCTCGGGCAGCTCCATCCGGGCATAGTCGTAGCCGGTGGTGCCGGAGACGAAGATGTCGTCGCCGTCGACCACCGCGCGCGAATAGCCGGCCACCGCCTCGAAGGCGGAATGGGAGGAGATGAGGCGGCGCTCGGCCATGGGATTTGTCCTTGGTGTCATCCGGCCCAGGCGAAGCCGGGACGACGAGAGGGCGTGCCTTGCCGGCCTCAGGCCCAGGGGCGCTCCTCGGCGAGCTTGCCTTCGAAGGAATGGATCTTGTCCGCCTTCACCTGGGTGAGGCCGATATCGTCCAGCCCGTTCAGCAGGCAATGTTTGCGGAAGGGGTCGATGTCGAAGGAGATCGAGCCGCCATCCGGGCCGGTGATGGTCTGGCTCTCCAGATCGACCGTGATTTTCGCATTGGCGCCGCGCGCGGCGTCGTCGAACAGCGCGGCGAGCTGCTCATGGGTGACGGTGATCGGCAGGATGCCGTTCTTGAAGCAGTTGTTGTAGAAGATGTCGGCGAAAGACGTGGAGATCACGCAGCGGATTCCGAAGTCCAGCAGCGCCCAGGGCGCGTGCTCGCGCGAGGAGCCGCAGCCGAAATTGTCGCCGGCGACCAGAATCTGCGCGCCTTTGTAGGCGGGCTTGTTGAGCACGAAATCGGGATTGTCCGAGCCGTCTTCCAGATAGCGCATCTCGGAGAACAGCCCCTTGCCGAGGCCGGTGCGCTTGATCGTCTTCAGATACTGCTTCGGGATGATCATGTCGGTGTCGACATTGACCAGATGCAGCGGCGCGGCGACGCCGGTCAGCGTGGTGAACTTGTCCATCTCTCACATCTCCTGGACGCGCCCGCGTCCGTCAAATTCCTGGACGCGCCTGCGTCCGTCAAATTCCGTTTCGAGGCGGGGCCGTTAGCCCGCCTCCTCCTCGATCCGCTCCATGTCGTCGTCGGAGAGACCGAAATGGTGGCCGATCTCGTGGACCAGGACATGGGTGACGATGTCGCCTAGCGTCTCCTCGTTCTCCGCCCAGTAGTCAAGAATCGGGCGGCGGTAGAGGAAGATCATGTTGGGCAGCATGCCGGTCGCCAGTTCGTAGCCCTGCGCCAGCCCGATGCCCTGGAACAGGCCCAGAAGGTCGAACGGCGTCTCCGCCTCCATCTCCTTCTGGACCTCGTCGGTCGGGAAATCCTCCACCCGGATGACGAGGTTGCCGCAGAGCGCGCGGAATTCCTCGGGCAGCCGGGCATAGGCCTCCTCGGCCATCGCCTCCATTTCCGCCAGCGAGGGCGCCCCCCGCTTCAGCCAGTCTGCGCTCATGCTCATCGGCTCACCTGAGATAGGTCGCGAACAGATAATAGGCGAGCACGAGCCCCGCCACGATGGCGAGGCCGCGCCCGATGCGGCGTCCCCATCGCTCCATGGGGTCGTCCGGCGGCGGTTCCCAGAACGGATCGCCCCTCACGCCGGCACCTCCCCGCGCCATCGCGGCGCCGCCTGCGTCCCGTATTTGCCGATTCGCACCCCCGTGCGCGCCTCCCCCAGCGTCAGAAGCCGAGCCAACGCGCCGTCGGCTCTCCACATCAACTGTGGGCGACGTCCTTCATACCGAGGACGACGAAAATGACACTCAGCAAACCGCGCCTGGCCGGCGCGCTCAAGACCGGCCTTCTCGCGCTCTCGCTCCTGGCCGCCGGCGTCGGCGCCGCTTCCGCGCATGGCGGGGGCGGTGGTGGCGGCCACATGGGCGGCGGCTTCGGAGGCGGCAGCTTCCATGATGGAGGCTACGGAGGAAACGTTGGCGGCGGCTTCCATGGCGGCGGCTTTCACGATGGCGGAGGCTTCTACCCGCATGGCGGCTTCTTCCACGGCGTGCCGTTCAGCAACGTCTACCATCATGACGGTTATGGCTATGGCTACGGGTTCTTCGGCTTCCCCTACGACGACTACGGCTTCGGCCTGAACACGTCCGGGGACCGGTGCGGCTTCCGCCTCGTGCGCGTCGGGCCGCCGATGCACTACCGCTACGTTCGCGAATATGGCTGCGCCTGACGCGCGACCGGCGACCGGCGACCCCGCCCCTTCCGGGCCGGGTCGCCGTTCGGCGGCTCACACCGCGTAAGGCCAGCGGCGCACGTCGACGAAGTGCCCCGCGATCGCCGCCGCCGCCGCCATGGCGGGGGAGACGAGATGCGTGCGGCCCTTGTGGCCCTGCCGGCCCTCGAAATTGCGGTTCGAGGTCGAGGCGCAGCGCTCCTCCGGGCCGAGCTTGTCGGCGTTCATGGCCAGGCACATGGAGCAGCCCGGCTCGCGCCAGTCGAAACCGGCAGCCCGGAAGATCGCGTCCAGCCCCTCGGCCTCGGCCTGCAGCTTCACCAGCCCCGAGCCCGGCACGATCATGCCCGCCACGCCCTCGCGCACCTTGTGGCCGGCGACGATCTTGGCCGCGGCGCGCAGGTCCTCGATGCGGGCATTGGTGCAGGAGCCGATGAACACCTTGTCGATGGCGATGTCGGTGATCTTCGTGCCGGCGGACAGGCCCATATAGGCCAGCGCGCGCTTCTTGGCCTCGCGCCGGTCGGCGTCCTCGATCATGTCCGGATCGGGTACCAGCCCTTCCACCGAGATCACGTCCTCCGGGCTGGTGCCCCAGGACACGATGGGCGGCAGCGCGGCGCCGTCGAGACGAATCTCCTTGTCGAAGAAGGCGCCCTCATCCGTGCGCAGTGTGTCCCAGTAGCGCAGCGCCGCGTCCCACGCCGCGCCCTTCGGCGCGCGCGGGCGGTCCTTCACATAGGCGAAGGTGGTCTCGTCGGGCGCCACCATGCCGGCGCGCGCGCCGCCCTCGATGGACATGTTGCAGACCGTCATGCGGCCTTCCATCGTCAGGTTGCGGAACACCTCGCCGGCATATTCGATGACGTAGCCGGTGCCGCCGGCGGTACCGGTGGCGCCGATGATGGCGAGCGTCACGTCCTTGGCGGTCACGCCTTCGGGCAGCTTCCCGTCGACGGACACCCGCATGTTCTTGCTCTTCTTCTGGATCAGCGTCTGGGTGGCGAGCACATGCTCCACCTCCGAGGTGCCGATGCCATGGGCGAGCGCGCCGAAGGCGCCATGCGTCGAGGTGTGGCTGTCGCCGCAGACGATGGTCGTGCCCGGCAGGGTGAAGCCCTGCTCCGGCCCGATCACGTGGACGATGCCCTGGCGCTTGTCGAGCTCGTTGAAATACTCGATGCCGAAGTCGCGGGCGTTCTCGGCCAGCGTCTCGACCTGGGTGCGGCTTTCGGGATCGTCGATGCCGAAGCGGCGGTCGGTGGTCGGCACGTTGTGGTCGACCACGGCCAGCGTCTTCGACGGCGCGTGCACCCGGCGACCGGCGACGCGCAGACCCTCGAAGGCCTGCGGGCTGGTCACCTCATGCACGAGATGGCGGTCGATATAGAGCAGGCAGGTGCCGTCTTCCTGACGGTCGATCACATGGTCGTCGAAAATCTTGTCGTACAGGGTACGGGGAGCGGACGTGCTCATCTCGGCGTCTCACTTGAAGGAAAAGGGGGATGTCGGGGCTCGGCAGCGCAGCCGGGAGCGGGGCGCCGTGGCGCGATGCTCCGGGCGGCGCTCAGCTAAGCCCGGCCACCGCGCAGGCGGTGAAACGGCCGAAGAAACGCGCGGGCAGGCGCACATGGTCGGGCACGGCGGCAAAACCGATGGTCGTCGGCAGCCGGCGGCGGGCCTCCGGGCGCGCCACGGCGGGCGCACCGGCGCAAACGCCGTTCCGCGCGCAGCCATTCGCCGCCTTGCTCGTGCCCTTCGTCATCATGGAACCCTTCTAGCAAGTCTCGCCGCGCCGGACAATCGGCCGCAGGCGTCGCCCAACGTCCTGACGGCGCACGAGCGCGTGAAGCGCAAGCTCCCGGAACCTCATCTGAAATAATGTATTATCCAGTATTTCCGCCGCCTCACCTCTCTTTTCAGGCAATTTTACCCAACGTCATTACGATATAGCGCAGCGCAAAACGCTGCGTTACGTTGGGTGCGCGAACGGAGTGAGCGATGCGCGCGACCGACATCCTCCTGATCCTTGCCACCGCCGGGGCCTTCATCGCCGTCGAGGCGCATAACCGCGTCGAGATAAGCCCGGCGGCACCGGCGCCGGAAAGCGCCCCGGCCAAGGCCTCGCTGATCACCTGCCCGCTGCGCAAGCCCGAATTCGCCACCGTCATGCAGGCCGCGATGCTCGGCGACGGGACGCTCATCGTCGAGCAGCAGACCAATACGCGCGTACGTCACGTCAAGGATTGCTGAGCCGCCTGCAAGGCGTGGCGCGCCGTCTCAGGCCGCGCGCATATTCTGCCGCGCACTCTTCATGTCGCGCACCGGCGGCTGGCCGAACAGCCGGCCATATTCGCGGGTGAACTGCGGCACGCTCTCATAGCCGACCGCGAAGGCCGCGCCGCTCGCCGCCATGCCCTCTCCCACCATCAGCCGGCGCGCCTCGATGAGCCGGAGCTGCTTCTGGAACTGCAGCGGCGACAGCGAGGTCACAGCGCGGAAATGCTGGTGGAAGGCGGAGACGCTCATCCCCGCCTCCGCCGCCAGCCGCTCCACCGGCAGCGGCCGGGCGAAATCGGCGCGCAGCAGCGCGATGGCCCGCCCCACGCGGCGCGCATGCCCGTCCGGCCAGCCGAGCCGGCGGATCGCCGCGCCATGCCGGCCCGCCAGCAGCCAGTAATGGATCTCGCGCAGGAGCTGGTCCTTCAGCACCGGCAGCGCGGCCGGACGATCAAGCAAGCTCATGAGCCGCAGCGCCGCGCTCGCCACCTCGGCGTCGGTCGGCTCGACCCTCACCGGCTCGACATCGCCCACCGGGGCCGGCCCCATCTCCAGCAGCAGTTCGGCGATCACCGCCGCATCGAGCTCCAGCACCAGCGACACATAAGGCGAGGCGTGGCTGGCCCGGACGATGTGGCTCACAATGGGCACGTCGGCGGTGATGAGCAGCGAGTCGCCCGCACCGAAGCTGAATTCGCGCGTGCCCATCGTCACCTGCTTGGCGCCCTGAACCACCAGGCAGACGAGAGGCCGGGCGATGGCGTGCGTGCCGCCCGTGGGGGCGGTGACGCGAAAGAAACTGACGCCGGGAATCGCCGTCGTCACGATCCCGTTCGCATCGGCGTGCAGCCGGCCATGCCGGTCCATGATGTCGAGCAGCTCTGTCATGCCTTCATGATAGCCCAGCCCGGCGGTGAGGAAAGCAGCTTTGGAGGATCAGGCAAGAAATCGCGGCCTTCCGGCAACCGCCGGCGCCGCGCGACGTCCATATCTTTGCTCATCCACCCCGACAGGAGACCGACATGACCACCATCACCCTCATCACCGGCGGCAGCCGCGGCCTCGGCCGCAACACCGCCCTCGCCGTCGCCCGTCACGGCGGGGACGTCGTGCTCACCTATCACAGCCGCGCCGAGGACGCGCAGGCCGTCGTCGCCGACATCGAAGCGCTCGGCCGCAAGGCCGCCGCGCTGCAGCTCGACACCGGCAAGGTGGCGGACTTCCCCGACTTCGCCGACCGGCTGCGCGCCACGCTCAAGGAGGTGTGGGGCCGCGAGAGCATCGACCACCTCGTCAACAATGCCGGCCACGGCGACCATGCCTCCCTCGCCGAGACCACCGAGGCGCAGTTCGACCGGCTGGTCGATGTGCACTTCAAGGGCGTGTTCTTCCTGACGCAGACGCTGCTGCCGCTGATCGCCGACGGCGGACGCATCATCAATTTCTCCTCCGGCCTCACGCGCTTCGCCTATCCCGGCTACGCCGCCTATGCCGCGATGAAGGGCGCGGTGGAGGTGCTCACCCGCTATATGGCCAAGGAGCTCGGCCCGCGCGGCATCGCCGTCAATACGGTCGCGCCGGGCGCCATCGAGACCGATTTCGGCGGCGGAGCGGTGCGCGACAATCCGGAGATCAACAAGGCCCTCGCCAACATGACCGCGCTCGGGCGCGTCGGCGTGCCGGACGATATCGGCCCGATGGTCGCGAGCCTCTTGTCGGCGGATAATCGCTGGGTCACCGCCCAGCGCATCGAGGTCTCCGGCGGGCAGGCTATCTGAGCACAGTGACCTGAGGGGCGCCCTCTCGGACGTGAAGCCTCCGGAACAACGTCATGGCCGGGCTTGACCCGGCCATCCACGTCTTGCCTGCCCGTCGTCTCCGCCGAAGCGTGCCCGGCCCAAGGCTGGGCATGACGTGGTGGTGTCGGAAACGCCTGCCGTCCTCAGTCGATCAAACAAAAAGGCCGGGGCATGCCCCGGCCTTTTCAGTGCATCGGTGCGATGCGGATCACTCGGCGGCGACCGGGGCGGCGCCCTTCTTGCCCTTGACCGCGTTCTTGTCCTGGCGCTCGGCGATACGGGCCGACTTGCCGCGACGGTCGCGCAGGTAATAGAGCTTGGCGCGGCGCACCTTGCCGCGACGGATAACCTTCAGGCTGTCGATGTTCGGCGAGTAGAGCGGGAACACGCGCTCGACGCCCTCGCCGTACGAAATCTTGCGGACGGTGAAGCTCTCGTTGATGCCGCCGCCATTGCGGGCGATCACCACGCCTTCATAGGCCTGAACGCGCGAGCGCTCGCCTTCCTTCACCTTCACGTTGACGATGACGGTGTCGCCCGGCTGGAAATCGGGGATCGCCCGGATTTCGGCCAGCTTGGCGGCCTGCTCGTCATCGAGCTCCTTGATGATATCGACCATTTTGATCACCTCAGGCGAGATCGGCGGTGTCCGTGGACCCGACCGTCCGCATATTGCTGTTGTCAGTTCATAGTGACGGCGCGCCCTATACGCGAAGTGGGGCCGCTTGTCATTCCCCCTTCGTCGCAGAACGGTCATGCGCGGCCTGAAAAGCGGCCCACAGGTCCGGCCGGCGCTCGCGGGTGGCCGCCTCGGCCTGCTCACGGCGCCAGCGCGCCACCTTGGCGTGATCGCCGCTGGTAAGGACGGAGGGAATCTCCAGCCCCTCGAAGCTCTGCGGGCGGGTATATTGCGGGTATTCCAGCAGCCCGGCCGAGAAGCTCTCCTCGGTGCCCGATTCGGGATGGCCCATCACCCCCGGCAGCAGCCGCACGCAGGCATCGAGAAGCACCAGCGCGCCGATCTCCCCGCCCGACAGCACGACGTCGCCGACGGAGATTTCCTCCAGCCCGCGCGCGGCGACCAGCCGGTCGTCGACCCCCTCGAAGCGCCCGCACACGATCACCGCGCCGGGCCCGGCGGCGAGCGCGCGCACGCGCTCCTGCGTCAGCGGCGCGCCGCGCGGCGTCATCAGCAGGCGCGGGCGCGTGTCGCCTTCAGGAGCCGCCGCGTCGATGGCACGCGCCAGCACGTCGACCCGCATCACCATGCCCGGCCCACCGCCCGCCGGCGTGTCGTCGACCGAGCGGTGACGGTCGGTGGCGTACTCGCGCGGATCGACGGTCTCAAGGCCCCACGCCTGCTGCGCCAGCGCGCGCCCCGCCAGCGACAGGCCGAGCGGGCCGGGAAACATCTCGGGGAAAATGGTGAGAACAGAGGCGCGCCACATGGGTTGATCTCTCGCCTCGTCATCCGGGACGGCCTGCGGGGCCGGACCGGAATCGTGTGAAATTTGAGAGCGATCCCGGCTCTGCGGCTTCGCCTTCGGTCGGGATGACAGCGTCGTTCTAACTCCGGTCGGCGTCCGGCGGAGGCGCTTCTTCCCTCGCCCACTCACCCGCGTCGACGACGAGACGGCCGGCCTTGAGGTCGACGCTCGGTACCACCGCCTTGGTAAAGGGCAGCATGAGCGTCTTGCCCTTCTCGGCCGGGGCCACCTCAATGATGTCGCCGGCGCCGAAATCATGCACCGCGACGACCGTGCCGAAGGGCGCGCCCTCCAGCGTGACCACGGCGAGGCCGATCAGGTCGGCATGGTAGAAATCGTCCTCGTCCTCCGGCGCGGGCAGGAGGTCGCGGGCGACGAAGAGGCCGACATTGGTCAGCGCCTCGGCCGCCTCGCGGGTATCGACGCCCTCGATGCGGGCGACGAAATGGTCCTTTGCCGGGCGCAGCGCCTTCAGCTTGAAGACGCGCTTGCCCGTCTCGTCGGTCAGCGGGCCGTAGTCGCCGAGCGCGGACGGGTCTTCGGCGAAGACGAACAGCCGCACCTCGCCGCGCACGCCGTGCGGCGCGCCGATGCGGGCGAGGAGAACGCGGTCGTTCGGCATGGAGCAGTCTCGCGGCAAGAAGAATCCGAGACACGCCTAAGGCGCTGTTTTCTCCCGGATCCCGGAGCTGCGCCGTGCTGCGCACAGCTTGTCCGGGAAACGAAGCGGGTCCGCGTGTCCCGGACCAGCGACGCCAAAGGCGGAGCGCCGAGCCGGGACCCAGCGCAAGACTTCGCCGAAGGCGTCGGCCGCTCGGGCCGACACCACCGGCGCAAGCCTCACTCGGCCGAGGGAGCCGCAGCAGCGGCGGCAGCGGCTTCGGCGGCCTTGGCGGCCTCGGCAGCGCGCTCCTGCGCCTTCTTGCCGGGCACGGCCTTCTCAGGGTTGTTGCGGGGGGCGCGCTTCACCAGTTCCAGCGAATCGAGGAAGCGGGCGACGCGGTCGGTCGGCTGCGCGCCCTTGGCGAGCCAGGCCTTGGCCTTCTCGACGTCGAGCACGAAGCGGTCGGCGGCGTCCTTGGGCTTCAGCGGATCGAAGGTGCCGATCTTCTCGATGAAGCGGCCATCACGCGGCGAGCGCGAGTCGGCGACGACGATGCGGTAATAGGGGCGCTTCTTGGCGCCGCCACGGGCGAGACGGATCTTGAGGGACATTCGGGATTTCCTTTCGGTTACCTGGTTTCTTTTCGTCTTGTTTCTTCCGTCATCCCTGGACTTGATCCGGGGATCCACGCCTCGCGGTCAGCAATTCGTGGATGGCCGGGTCAAGCCCGGCCATGACGGCGTGAAGTCTTGTCGGGCCGTCACTTCTTCTTCCCCGGGAAGCCCGGCAGGCCGGGAAGCCCGCCCGGCTTGGTTCCGATTCCGGGAAGTCCGCCGGGAAGCCCGGGCAACTTGCCGGGGAAGTTCGGCGGCAAACCGCCACCGCCCCCCAGACCGCCTCCAAGACCGCCCGGCATCTTCTCGGCCATCTGCTTGATCTGCTCGGGGCTCGGCATGCCGCCCCCGCCGCCGAGGCCGAACATCGAGGCGAGGCCCGCCATCGGCCCGCGCTTGCCGGCCTGCGCGCCCATCGCCTTCATCATGTCCGCCATCTGGCGATGCATCTTCATCAGCCGGTTGACGTCCTCGACCTTGGTGCCGGAGCCGGCCGCGATGCGCTTGCGGCGCGAGGCGTCGAGGAGCTTCGGGTTGCGCCGCTCCTTCTTCGTCATCGAATCGATGACCGCCTTCTGCCGCTTGATCACGCCGTCATTCATGCCGGAGGCGGCGAGCTGGTTCTTCATCTTGCCGACGCCCGGCAGCATGCCCATCAGCCCGCCGAGACCGCCGAGCTTCTCCATCTGGTCGAGCTGCATGCGCAGATCGTCGAGGTCGAACTGGCCCTTGCGCATCCGCTCGGCGGCGGCCATCGCCTTCTCGGCGTCGAGGTTCTCGACCGCCTTCTCGACGAGCGACACCACGTCGCCCATGCCGAGGATGCGGCCGGCGACGCGGCGGGGATCGAAATCCTCCAGCGCGTCCATCTTCTCGCCGGTGCCGAGCAGCTTGATCGGCTTGCCGGTGACGGCACGCATGGAGAGCGCGGCGCCGCCGCGCCCGTCGCCGTCGGCGCGGGTCAGCACGATGCCGGTGAGGCCGACGCGGCCGTCGAACGCCTTGGCGGTGTTCACCGCGTCCTGGCCGGTGAGGCTGTCGGCGACGAGCAGCACCTCGTGCGGGTTGGTCGCCGCCTTGACCTCGGCGACCTCGGCCATCAGCGCCTCATCGAGCGTGACGCGGCCGGCGGTGTCGAGCATCACCACGTCGTAGCCGCCGAGGCGGGCGGCCTCCATGGCGCGGCGGGCGATCTGCACGGCGCTCTGGCCCGCCATGATGGGCAGGGTGGCGACGCCGACCTGCTGGCCGAGCGTGGCGAGCTGTTCCATCGCCGCCGGGCGGCGGGTGTCCAGCGAGGCCATCAGGACCTTGCGGTTGCCGCGCTCGGTCAGGCGCTTGGCGATCTTGGCGGTGGAGGTGGTCTTGCCCGAGCCCTGCAGGCCGACCATCAGCACCGGCACAGGCGGGGCGGCGTCGAGGTCGATCGGCTTGGCGTCGGAGCCGAGCATGGCGACGAGCTCGTCATTGACGATCTTCACCACCATCTGGCCGGGCGTGACCGACTTGATGACCTCGGCGCCCACGGCGCGGGTGCGCACGCGGTCGGTGAAGGAGCGCACCACGTCGAGCGCCACGTCGGCCTCGATCAGCGCCCGGCGCACCTCGCGCATGGCTTCGCCGACATCGGCCTCGGAGAGCGCGCCGCGCTTCTTCAGCCGGTCGAATATGCCGCCGAGGCGGTCGGTCAATGAATCGAACATGCGTTCGCTCGGCTCCCTTTCCGCGCGGAGACACCCGCAAAGCCGATTGCCGCCCGAGGGCGCATCGCGCTGTCGGGCGTTAGCCTCCGGACTCACGGGTCCGGGCGGCGGGACGGCTCGCGGGTGATGCGAGGATGGCGGGTTGTTAGGCGCCGCCCGCCGCAAAGTCAAGCTTTGCGCCGCCTTCCGCAGGACTACGGAGGTCACAGGCGCGTAACAGCGCCATTCTAGCGTCGCCCCGCCATCCACGGAACAGGGCGACGACCATGCACGATCCGATCTCCACCGGCGAGGCCGCCAGCGACGACGCGGCCCTGTTCCAGACCCTGCTGTCCCTGCGCGCCGCTGTGATCGAGGAGGCCGCCCCGCTGAAGGAGCGCTTCTTCCGCGAGGACGGGCGCGAGGACGCAGCGCTGGAGAATCTGGCCCATTATCTCGCCCTGCGCCGCCACGAGCTGCGCCCGCTCCAACGCCAGCTCATGCGGCGCGGCCTGTCCTCGCTGGGCCGGCTGGAAAGCCGCGTGCTGCCGACGCTCGACGCCGTGCTCGTGGCGCTTGCCGCGCTCGCCGGCCGCCCGGCGCCCTATCCCGCGCCGGACGTGGCGAACTTCTTCGCCGGCGAGGCCCGCCTCGACGCGGCCAGCCTCGCCTCGCTTGGTCCGGAACCGGCCGACCGTCCCACCCGCATCATGGTGACGCTGCCGGGCGAGGCCGCCGGGGCGCCCGACTTCGTGCTGGAGCTCGCCCGCGCCGGCATGGACGTCGCCCGCATCAACTGCGCCCATGACGACGCCGAAGCGTGGCGCGCCATGGCCGGGCATGTGCGCGCCGCCGGCGAGGCGGTCGGACGGCCCATCGCCGTGCTGATGGACATTGCCGGCCCGAAGATCCGCACCGGCGCCGTGCTGCCCATGAAGAAGGGCAAGCCCGAGGGCCGGCTGCTGCCGGGCGACACGCTGCGCCTCGTCGCCAAGGGCAAGCCCCATGTCGACGAGACCGCCCGCTTCAGCGCCGCCGTCTCGCTGCCGGAGATCGTCACCCGGCTCGCGGTCGGCCACCGCGTGCGCTACGACGACGGCAAGGTCGAGGCGGTGGTGGAGAGCGTCGGCGAGGGCGAGAACGGTGCCGAGGCGATCCTGCGCATCCTCCACACGCGGCCCGACGGCACCAAGCTGAAGCCCGAGAAGGGCATCAACCTGCCCGACACCGCACTCGGCCTCTCCCCGCTCACCGCCAAGGACGACGCCGACCTCGCCACCATCATCGAATGCGCCGACCTGATCGGCTATTCCTTCGTCAGCCGGCCGGAGGACCTCGACCTGCTCGACGCCGCGCTCGACAAGCACGGCCGCGGCGCGCGCCCGCTCGGCCTGATGGCCAAGATCGAGCGCCCCGAGGCGGTGACGAACCTGCCCGACCTCATCGCCCGCGCCGCCCGCCGCGGCCCGTTCAGCGTCATGATCGCGCGCGGCGACCTCGCCGCCGAGATCGGCTTCGAGCGGCTCGCCGAGATGCAGGAGGAACTCCTGTGGATCTGCGAGGCCGCCGCCGTGCCGGCGATCTGGGCGACGCAGGTGCTGGAGGACCTCGTGCGCGACGGCATCCCTTCGCGCGGCGAGATGACCGACGCCGCCATGGCCGCCCGCGCCGAATGCGTGATGCTCAACAAGGGCCCGGCGGTGCGCGAGGCGATCGAACTGCTCGACCGCCTGCTCTCGCGCATGTCGGACCATCTCGACAAGAAGACCCCCACCCTGCGCGCGCTCAAGTCCTGGTAGGCAGGGGCAACCGCGCATCGATCATCCCGTGGGAATTCCATCGTCATCGCGCCCGGAACGTAGCGGAGAGCCGGGATCGTCCACAGAGAGCGCGTCGTCTTCGGCACGCGATCCCGGATCGGCCCTACCGGCCGTCCGGGATGACGGACCAAGCGGATGACGGAATGGCCCGCCGCGCCGGCCTGCCACCCTCACCCCGTCATCCCCGGGCTTGACCCGGGGATCCACGACTTGGGTGCGGGCGCGCCACGCTCTTGCCGAATAAGCCGTGGATGGCCGGGTCAAGCCCGGCCATGACGGGGCTCTGGGTGGACATGACGGGATTGCACATGGAGCCGTCCGGAAGACGGATGGTTCGACGCACGCCACGGCGGGATGTCGCCGTGCCAGGGGCGCCCTATTGCCCCACGAGGTAGTGCGCGCCCCATTCCTCGTTGGGGATCGCCGCGCCGAGCTTGTAGGAGAAGCTCTTCACGTCCATCCCCTCGTTCTGCGTCTCGCACTCGTAGGCGATGTGGTACCAGGTGTTGCCGCTGCGGATGGCGGCGCCGGAGGCCTTGATCTTCCAGCCCTTTATGACCGGATCGCGATAGGCATAGGCGACCAGCTCGTCCGGGTGCATGCCCTTGTTGTCGCGCCCGACCTCGCCCATCGCCCGCGAATTGCAGCGCTGCTCGATGCGCTCGGAAGGTTCGAGCTTCATCATCACCTCATCATTGGAGCGGGCATGGGCGGCACCCGCAGGAAGGACGAGAGCGGAAAGGCCGAGAGCGGCGAGGGCGGCGCGCAGGGCGGTGGAAGATGCCAGTGTCATGCGATTCCCTTTAAGCTCGCTCCGTTCAATCGTCCACTTGTGACCATCCTGTGGCCCGTATCCGTAAAGTGACGCAGGCCGGGCGTGTTGCCGGCCACGCCCGGGCGGATTAGAACCGCGCCATGGCGCTGATGGACCTTGCCAACCCTACCCGCTTCCTCGCTCTTTCCGGGCGCGTGCTGCCATGGCTCACCGCACTGGCTTTGGCGACGCTCGCCGTCGGCTTCTTCCTCGCCTTCCGCGCCCCATCCGACTACCAGCAGGGCGAGACGGTGAAGATCATGTACATCCACGTGCCCTTCGCGTGGCTGGCCATGTTCGGCTATTCGCTGATGGCGCTCTCCGCCCTCGGCATCCTCGTCTGGCGCCACCCGCTGGCCGATGTCGCGCACAAGGCGATGGCGCCTATCGGCGCGGTGTTCGCCTTCCTGTGCCTCGTCACCGGCTCGCTGTGGGGCCGGCCCATGTGGGGCACCTACTGGGTCTGGGACGCGCGGCTCACCTCCATGCTGGTGCTGCTGCTGCTCTATCTCGGCCTGCTGGCGCTGCGCTCGGCCATCGAGGACCCCAACCAGGCCGGCCGCGCCGCCGCCGTGCTCAGCCTCGTCGGCTTCGTCAACGTGCCGATCGTCAAGTTCTCGGTCGACTGGTGGAACACACTGCACCAGCCGGCCTCGGTGTTCCGCATGGACGGGCCGACCATCCATTCCAGCCTGCTCTGGCCGCTGATGATCTGCGCCGTCGGCTTCACCCTGCTCATGCTGGCCCTGCACATGGCGGCGATGCGCAACGAGATTTACCGCCGCCGCCTGCGCGTGCTGGAAGCGCGTGCCGCCGCCGAGGCCGCCTATGCGTGAGGGGGCCTGAATGCTCGGCGAGCACGGCAGCTTCATCCTCGCCTGCTACGGCGTGAGCGCGCTCGTCCTCGGCACACTGGCGCTGTGGACCGTGCTCGACGGGCGCCTGGTGCGCCGCCAGCTCGGCGAGCTGGAGGCGCGCGGCGTGCGCCGCCGTTCGGCCGGCACCCCCGAGGCGTGAGGAAGCCGCGATGAGCGAGACCATCCCCTCCCCCGGCCGCCGCCGGCTGCTCGTGCTGCTGCCGCTGATCGCGTTTCTGGCGCTGGCGGCGCTGTTCTACGGCCGGCTGTTCTCGGGCGATCCCTCGCGCGTGCCTTCGGCGCTGATCGGCCGGCCAGCCCCCGCGCTCGACCTGCCGCCGCTCGACGGGCTGGCACGCGACGGCGCCGCCGTGCCGGGCCTCACCTCCGCCGGCCTCACGGGCGAGGTGACGGTGCTCAACGTCTTCGCCTCCTGGTGCGTGCCCTGCCGGGACGAGCACCCCTTCCTCGTCGCGCTGTCGAAGATGCCGGGCTTCCGCCTCGTCGGCCTCAACTACAAGGACGACGCCGAGAACGCCCGCCGCTTCCTCGGCCGCTTCGGCAATCCCTATGCCGCCGTCGGCGTCGACGCCAATGGGCGCACCGCCATCGACTGGGGCGTCTACGGCGTGCCGGAAACTTTCGTCATCGGCCGCGACGGGCGCATCGCCTACAAGTTCATCGGCCCGCTCGACGAGCGCGGGCTGACGGAAAAGCTGCTGCCGGAAATCCAGAAGGTCATGGCAGCGCCGGCCCCGGCGCCTGTGGCAAGCCCCGCGCCGGGCGCCGCCGCCGGCGGCTGAGCGGCCGCTACCGCTAGCCGGGGTGCAGCGCCTTGAGCAGCACCCGGCGCACCGGCTCGGCCGGCGCCCCGAGAAGCTGCGTGCCCGCCGGCGTGTAGAGCGCGCCATAGGCGTGGCGCCCCTCCGGCCCGAAGATCACCGTGATCTTGTAATGCGCGCAGTCGGTCGGCTTGCACAAGTAGAACACGTGGAAGCTCGCACCCTCCGCCGTCACATTCTGCGCCGGCGACCACACGCCGCGCACGCCCTTGAGCCAGCGCTCATGGCGCACCACCGGGGCGGTGAGGTGCTTCCAGGCGGTGCGGTAGGGCTCGCGGCCACCCAGCTCGTAGAGCGCGGTCTTCGTCGCCGGTCCACCCGTGGTCTGCGCGCTCGCGCCGGCGGGATTGATGAGGGAGAGAGCCAGCAGGGCGAGGGCCGGCATCGTCGCGCGCGAGCGGCCAAGCGACGATCCCGCCCGCGCGCCCATCGCGTCAGTTCCGCTCGTCGGGCAGGACGGGGAGCGGAAGAATCTCGATCTCGTCCTCGATCAGCGCCCGCACGTCGTCGGCGCTGGCCTCGCCATGGATGGCGCGCGCCTCCTCCTCGCCCTCGTGCATGCGGCGGGCGAGCGTGGCGAAGTCCTCGCCCACATAGTCGGAATTCGCCTCCACATGGGCGCGCACCGCACGCAGCATCGCGCGGAGCTGCTGCTCCTTCTCCGACATCAGCGCCACCGGCTGCGGAGACGGAGCAGGAACCGGCGCCGACGGCGTGGCTGCCGGCTCGGCTTCCGGCGCTCCCTTGCGGGTGCCGCGCCCGAGCGCCGGCGCCATCAGCGCCTTGTCGACATCCGGTGAGCCGCAGACGGGGCAGGTCACGAGCCCCGCCGCACGCTGGCCGTCAAAGGCGGCGGAATCGCGGAACCAGCTCTCGAATTCGTGCGCGCGGGCGCAGGTCAGGCGGTAGAGGATCATGTCGCGCCGCCCGCCCCCTCGCGCGAGGCGACGAGGTGCAGCCGGGATTCCGCGCCCGGCGCCAGCAGCTCGAAGCGGCGGCCGTTGGCGAGCGAGGGAATGCGCGCGCGCACCGCCGCGACCTTGGCCGGGTCGATCTCCGCGGCGACGATGCCGGGCTCGGTGCCGCCCTCGGCGAGCACGGTGCCCCACGGGTCGATGATCAGGCTGTGGCCGAAGGTCTTGCGGCCGTTCTCATGCGTGCCGCCCTGCGCGGCGGCGAGCACGAAGGAGCCGGTCTCGATCGCCCGCGCCCGCAGCAATACGTGCCAGTGCGCCTCGCCGGTGGACTGGGTGAAGGCCGCCGGCACGGTGATGAGGCCGGCGCCGCCCTCCGCCAGCGCGCGGAACAGCGCGGGAAAGCGCAGGTCGTAGCAGATGGCGAAGCCCAGCCTTATCTGCGGCAGCTCCGCCAGCACGGCGAGCTCGCCCGGCCGATAGGCGTTGGATTCGCGGTAGACGTCGCCATTGGGCAGATCGACGTCGAACATGTGGATCTTGTCGTAGCGCGCGGCGATGGAGCCGTCCGGCGCCAGAAGGTAGGAACGGTTGGCGGCGCGGTGCTCGCTCGCCTTCACCGCCAGCGAGCCGATATGCAGGTGGATCTTCAGCTCGGCGGCGAGCGCGCGGAAGGCGGCCAGCGCCGGGTCGTCCTCCTCCGCGTGCAGCACCCTGAACAGCGCCTCGCGGTTCTCCTCCATCGTGCCGGTCATTTCCGGCGTCTGCACATAGCTCGCGCCCTCGGCCGCTGCCTGCCGGATGAGGGCCGAGGCCGCCTCGATATTGGCGGCGACGCTCTTGGCAGTGCGCATCTGCACGAGCGCGGCGCGGAAGGGGCTGCCGAGCGGCGGGACGACGGGGACGGTGGTCATGCGTCTGCTCTTTCAGCTCGCCAGAAGCGCGTCGAGTTCGCCGGCTTCCTCCAGCGCGTAGAGGTCGTCGCAGCCGCCGATATGCCGGCCGTCGATGAAGATCTGCGGCACGCTCGTGCGCCCGTTGGCCCGGCTCGACATGGCCGAGCGGGCGACGGGATCGCCGGTGACGTTGATCTCGGTGAATTCCACCTCCTTGCGTGCCAGCAGGTTCTTGGCGGCGTGGCAATAGGGGCAGGAATAGGTGGTGTAGATCTCGATCTGCGACATCGCTTGCGACCTCTGCGCGCTGCTTCGCGGCGGTGATGGCTATGATATGGGCGCGGCCTCCCCGTCAACAACCCGCCCGTCAACAACCCGCGCGAACACCAGCACGTCGACCCGCGCCGCGCCGGCGCGGGCAAGCGCCTTGGCGCAGGCGTCGATGGTGGCGCCGGTGGTCAGCACGTCGTCGACCAGCACCACGCGCCGGCCGGCCAGTTCGCCGCGTGCCGCCTCCGGCACGGCGAAGGCGCCCGCGACGTTGCGGGCCCGGTCCTGCCGGTCGAGCCCGACCTGCGGGGTGGTGGCGCGCCGGCGCGCCAGCCAGCCGGACCGCACCGGCACCCCGGCCGCCCGCCCGATGCCCTGCGCCAGCGCCGCCGACTGGTTGAAACGCCGCCGCCACAGCCGCAGCCCATGCAGCGGCACGGGAACCAGCGCGTCGGCATCCGCGAGGATGTCCGCCCCCGCCCGTGCCATCATCCGCGCCAGCGGGGCGGCGACGTCGAGCCGGTCGGCATATTTCAGCGCGTGGATGAGGTCGCGCGACACATCGCCGAACAGCGCCACCGCCCGCGCCCGTCCATAGGCCGGCGGATCGGTCAGCGCGGCGGCGGAGACCGCCGGCCCCTCGGCGGCGTCGAAATCATGCGGCAGCGGCGTGCCGAGCCGGTCGCAGAACGGGCGTTCGATGAAGCCGACCCGGCTCCAGCAGCGCGCGCACAGGCAGCCCGGCTCCTCCACCGCCGCCCGGCAGGCCATGCAGAGCGGCGGCAGGGCGAGATCGACCGCCCCGCGTGCGAGCCTGCGCAGCACATGGCGGCCCAGGGCGCCGGCCCGCACGGCCAGCGGCAGGGCGGCGCCTTCCAGCGCGGGATCGGAGGGCCGGGAGATATCCATGGGCGCCGAGCCTAGCACGCAGGCCCCACGCCCGCGCCACCCGCTCCGGCGACATGTCATCGGGAACATCGCCCCCGCACGGCGCTGCCGGCTTTGACCCGGCGTAGCGGCGGGCTTATGCCTCTCGCCCGAGGAGCATCCCATGTCTGGTTTCAATCCGCTCGACGTCTTCGACGCCCGCGCGCTGGCCGCCCGGCGCCGCCGCGCGCTGGCGCTGGGATCGGAGACCTTTCTGCTCGACCGGGTGGCCGAGGACCTCGCCGACCGGCTCGCCGCGGTGAAGCGCCGCTTCGCGATCGCCGCCGATCTCGGCACCCCGACGCCCGCTTTGCGCGACGCACTCGCCGGCTCCGACATGATCGGCCGGCTGTTCGCCTTTGGCCCGGCCGAGCGCGCCGACGTCGATGCCGTCGCGGACCCCGAGGTGCTGCCCTTCGCGCCGGAATCGCTCGATCTCGTGGTCTCGGCGCTGGCGCTGCAGACGGTAAACGACCTCCCCGGCGCTCTGGCGCAGATCCGCCGCGCGCTGCGGCCAGACGGGCTGCTGCTCGCGGCCTTCTTCGGCTCGGGCACGCTGGCCGAGCTGCGCGAGGCCTTCGCCATCGCCGAGAGCGACACGCTGGGCGGCATCTCCCCGCGCGTGGCGCCCTTCGCCGACCTGCGCGACCTCGGCGGCCTGCTCCAGCGCGCCGGACTCGCCCTGCCGGTGACCGACGTGGACCGCGTGGTGGTGCGCTATGGCGATCCGCTCGCCCTGCTGCACGACCTGCGCCGCATGGGCGCGGCCAATCCGCTGACCCATCGCCGCCGCACCCCCCTGCTGCGCAAGACGCTGGCGCGGCTGTTCGAGGTCTATGCCGAGCGTTTCGCCGATGCCGACGGACGGCTGCGCGCGACCTTCGAGATCGCCTGGGTTTCCGGCTGGGCGCCGCATGAGAGCCAGCAGAAGCCGCTGCGCCCCGGTTCCGCCAAGGCCCGGCTGGCGGATGCCCTGAAGGTGCCCGAAGGCAAGTTGCCCGGCGGCGGTTAGGCCGGGCGCGAACGGCGCAGGACGACGATCTGCACCGCCAGCCCGACCACCAGTACCCCGAGCAGCCCCGCCTGCGCCCCGCGCAGCAGCGGCGCGTCGAGCGAGGTGACGAAGGGATGGCCGTCCGGCACACGGCGCAGCACCTCGGTGACGGTGGGCAGCATCAGCAGGAAGGCGGTGAGGCTCAGGCTCACCGTCTCGACATAGCGCGCCGCGCGCCCGAGCGCGCCGATACCTCCGGCCGTGTAGCCGACGAGCAGGAGCAGGAGCGTCACCGCCCCGATGACGAAGCCGGCCGGCTGGTGGGTGACGAGGAAGACGCTGGCCGCGCCGATCAGCATCGCCACCAGATAGATCGTCCCCGCTACGGAGCGCGGCACGATCCGGCCGTAGCGGGCGAACATGTAGAGCATGGCAGGAATGGCCGGCAGGCTGCCGAGTGTGTGCAGCCAGCCGAGGGGGGAGATGCCGAACATGGGATTTTCCTTTGTGGATGCGTAACTACCTACTGATCGGTAGGCGACAAGGACGACGTTTGACGTCGGGCGGGCTCTTCCGAGGCCTTTTCAGCCGGCCAGACGGTGCAGCAGGGGGCGGGTGATGGTGCCGAACATGGCGGGATCGCCATAGGCGCGGGCCGACAGCATGGCGCCGTGCACGCTCGCCATGAACAACTCCGCCTCGACAGGGCCAGGATCGCTCAGGTGCAGGCCGCCTTCGGCCGCGCCGCGCTCCATCGTTGCCGCCAGCCACGCTGCCAGCGTGCGAAAATGGCCCCGCACCTCGCTCGCCACTACATCGGGCAGGACGGGCAATTCGCTGGCGAGCAGCGCGCAGAGGCAGATTGGCGCGCGCGCCTCGGCGATGCACGCTTCCCAGTAGCCGAGATAGGCGGCGAGCCGCGCGGCCGGGTCGCCGACGTGCTGTTCGAGCGCGGCGAGCCCCTCTTCGGCCTCGCGCCGGTAGCGGGCGACGAGCGCGCGCACGAGATCGGCCTTGGCCGGAAAATGGTGATGGATGCTCGCCTTGCGGATACCGACGACCTCGGCGATGTCCGCATAGCTGAAGCCGTTATAGCCGCCCGCCACGATCAGTGACTGGGCGCAGTCGAGAATGGCGTCGGACGTGGTGCGTGCGCTGGTCATTCCTGTGTCTACCTTCTGGTAGGTAGACACGCAAGACAAGCCTCATCACGAAAGCGCGCGCAGGCCGGGACGTGCCTACCGGCCGGGACCCAGCAGGTCGAGCAGGACGGGGATGATCGGCTCGTCGGCCGGCGGCATCGGATAGTCGCGCAGCTTGCCCGGCTTCACCCAGGCGAGCCGCTGGCCTTCGCGACCGGTGGGCGTGCCTTCCCAGCGCCGGCAGATCCACAGCGGCATGAGGAGCTGGAAGCTCTCATAGGTGTGGCTGGCGAAGGTAAGCGGGGCGAGGCACGGCTCCTTGACCTCGATGCCGAGCTCCTCGGCGAGTTCGCGGATCAGGCAGTCCTCCGGCCGCTCGCCCGGCTCGACCTTGCCGCCGGGAAACTCCCAGAGGCCGGCCAACGACTTGCCCTCGGGCCGCTCGGTCAGCAGCACGCGCCCGTCGGCGTCGACAAGCGCGGCGGCGGCGACGAGGACGAGCTTCACGACCCCGCCCTCACGACCTGTAATCGCCGTTGATGGCGACATACTCCTTGGTGAGGTCGCAGGTCAGCACGCGGTCGCTGCCGCGCCCGAGCCCGATGTCGACGGTGATGTCGATCACCTCATTCTTCATGTAGGCGGAGGTCTCAGCTTCGTCATAGGCGGGATCGCGCGCGCCTTCGTGCGCCACGCGGATCGGGCCGAAGGAGATGGTCAGCCGGTCGCGCTCGGCCGGCTCGCCCGCCTTGCCCACTGCCATGACGACGCGGCCCCAGTTGGCGTCCTCGCCGGCCACCGCCGTCTTCACCAGCGGCGAGTTGGCGATCGACATGGCGATGCGCCGGGCGGACTTCTTCGACACCGCGCCGGTGACGTTGACACGCACCAGCTTGCGGGCGCCCTCGCCGTCGCGGGCCACCTGCTCGGCAAGGTCCGCCAGCACGCCGGTCAGCGCGCGGCGGAAGCGGGCGAGGCGCGGGTCCTTCGCGTCGGCGATGCGCGGCGCACCGGAAGCGCCGGTGGCGAACAGCAGCAGCGTGTCGGAGGTCGAAGTGTCGCCGTCGATGGTCACGGCGTTGAAGCTGTCAGTCACGCCCTTGGAGAGCAACGCCTGCAATGCCGGCGCCTCGATGGCGGCGTCAGTGAAGACGAAGGACAGCATCGTCGCCATGTCGGGCGCGATCATGCCGGCGCCCTTGGCGATGCCGGCAATGGTCACCTCGACGCCCTCGATCTTCACCTTGGCGGTGGCGAGCTTGGGGAAGGTGTCCGTGGTCATGATCGCCTTCGCCGGGTCGATCCACGGCAGCGGCGCGAGGCGCGTCGCGGTCGCGTCGAGCACGCCCTCATATTTGGTGGCGTCGAGCGGCTCGCCGATCACGCCGGTGGAGGCGAGATAGATCTCGTCCTCGCGGCAGCCCAGCGCCTTCGCCGCGATCTTCGCGGTCAGCGCCGTCGCCTCGCGGCCTTTCTTGCCGGTAAAGGCGTTGGCGTTGCCCGAATTCACCACGAGGCCGCGCGCCAGACCGTGCGGCAGGACCGCCCGGCACCATTCGACCGGCGCGGAGGGGCACTTCGACCTGGTGAACACGCCCGCCGCCGTGGTGCCGGCATCGAGCGCCAGCAGCAGCACGTCGGTACGGTCACGATAGCGGATGCCCGCCTCGGCGGTGGCGAAGCGCACGCCGGCGACGGGGCCGACGTCAGGCACCTTCTTCGGCGCGAGGGGGGAGACGGGAGCGTCGTGGGCCATGGCGGGAACTCGGCTGCGCGAGGGATTCTTGGCGGAATTCTTGGCGGGATTCTTCGGCGGGAAACGGCCGAACCGATGTGCCCGAGATGGGCGACATCCGCAAGACGGCCGATGAAGCGGGACGATGCACGTGAAAAGGCCCCGGAGCCTTCGTTCCGGGGCCTCTCCATGCTCAACGGACGGGCGCGGCGATCACCGCGCGGGCGATCACTGCGCGGGGATCACTGCGCTGGCTTGGGCGCCTCGGCCGGCTTGGTGGTCAGGTCGCTCGGGCTGGGAGCGGCGGCGGTCTTCTCGACCTTCGCCGCCTCGCGGGCCTTCTGCACCGCTTCGGCCTGCGCCTTCTGGGCGAGGAACTGCTCGATCTGCGGCTTCACCTCGTCGAAGGTCGGCACCGGCTTCTCGCGCTTCTCCTCCAGCTTGATGATGTGCCAGCCGAACTGGGTCTTCACCGGCTGGGAAACCTCGCCCGGCTTCATCGCGAAGGCGACATCGGCGAATTCCGGCACCATCTGGTCCTTCACGAAGAAGCCGAGATCGCCGCCGTCCTGCTTGCCCGAGGGGTCCTCGGTCAGCTCGCCGGCCAGCTTGGCGAAGTCCTCGCCCTTCTTGATGCGCGCCAGCACGTCCTTGGCCTTCTTCTCGGCGGCGTCGGACGCCGCCTTGTCGCCGGCCTCGGCGCGGAACAGGATGTGGCGGGCGTGCACCTCCTCCTCCGGCTTCTGCTGCTTCACCGCCTCCTCATAGGTCTGCTTGAGGGCGGCGTCGGTCATGGCGGCCTTGGTCGCCTTCTCCAGCGCCGCCTGCATCAGCACGCGCTTGCGGATGAAAGCGAGCTGCTGCTGGAAGGCCGGGGTCTGGTCGAGCTTGTCGGCCTCGGCGGACTGCGCCATCGCGGTGAGGTCGATGAGGAAGCCGAGCACATATTCGTCGCGAGCAGGGCCCTGGATCTGCGGCGGCAGGTTCGGCGCCAGTTCCTCGGCGGCGGCGGCGACATCGCTGCGGCGGATCGGCGTGCCGTTCACCGTGGCGAGCACCGGGTCGTCGCCCTGCGCCGCGGCGGGGGCGGCGGGAGCAGCGGCGTCCTGCGCCAGCGCCGGCAGGGCCGGGACGAGAGCCGTGCCAAGCAGGGCGGCGAGAAGGCCGGCGCGCAGCAGGCCGGCGGCGGGGCGAACGGAAGCCTTGGTCGCGGCGTGCGGGCGATGACGGTTCATTGGGTCGTTCCTCAAATGGCGGTTGTCCGCTGTGGGCGGCGAAAGCTGGCCCAGCCGGGTTCAGGTTGCAAGCGCGTAGCACCGCCGATGCGTATTATTACAGCCGCGGCGATGGCAGGCGCCGACGGGCGCGTCGACGACCGGCGCGTGCGCCCCCGCTACGGGGCGAAACTGTCGTCCGGCACGCGATTGACAACCCCCAAACCCGTTCATAAGTGTGGCACGCGGTGCGAGACCTCCCCGGTACTCGCATTTATGTGACGCAAGAACCCGCAAGCGGTTCGCGGCGGCGCGGCCCGGCAGACCCATTTCGGCCGCAAATGGCGTCTCGATGAGGCTGGCGACCGCGCGACCGCGCCGGGCCTTGCACACGAGGACGCGGCGGCCCGTCACCGTCCGTCCGATACCTGCTCCTGGCGGACACGGATTGGAAGCCTCATGCTCGGCGCTCTCGCGCGAAAGCTCTTCGGATCGGCCAACGACCGCCGCGTGCGCGGCTACCAGCCCAAGGTCGCGGCCATCAATGCGCTCGAACCCGAGCTTCTGAAGCTCAGCGACGACGAGTTGCGCGCCCGCACCGTCGCCTTCCGCGAGCAACTCGCCAACGGCGCCACGCTCGACGACCTGCTGGTACCGGCCTTCGCCACGGTGCGCGAGGCTGCCCGACGCGCACTCGGCCAGCGCCATTTCGACGTCCAGCTCATCGGCGGCATGGTGCTGCACGAGCGCGGCATCGCCGAGATGCGCACGGGCGAAGGCAAGACGCTGGTCGCCACCTCGCCGGTCTATCTCAACGCGCTCACCGGCAAGGGCGTGCACGTCGTCACCGTCAACGACTACCTCGCCAAGCGCGACGCCGAATGGATGGGCCGGGTCTACCGCTTCCTCGGCCTCACCGTCGGCATCATCCATCACGGGCTCGACGACAATGAGCGCCGCGCGGCCTATGCCTGCGACGTGACCTATGCCACCAACAACGAGCTCGGCTTCGACTATCTGCGCGACAACATGAAGTACGAGCTGAACCAGATGGTGCAGCGCCCGCACTTCTTCGCCGTGGTCGACGAGGTGGACTCGATCCTGGTCGACGAGGCGCGCACGCCGCTCATCATCTCCGGCCCGCTCGACGACCGCTCGGACTTCTACAACACCATCGACACCTATATCCCCAAGCTGTCGAAGGAAGATTACGAGGTCGACGAGAAGCAGCGTTCCGTCGCCATGACCGAAGCGGGCATGGAGAAGATCGAGACCCTGCTGCGCGACGCCGGCCTGCTCAAGGGCGAGAGCCTGTACGACATCGAGAACGTCTCGGTCGTCCATCACGTCAACCAGGCGCTGCGCGCCCACACGCTGTTCCAGCGCGACAAGGACTACATCGTGCGCAACGGCGAGGTCGTCATCATCGACGAGTTCACCGGCCGCATGATGCCGGGCCGGCGCTATTCCGAGGGCCTGCATCAGGCGCTGGAGGCCAAGGAGCGGGTGCAGGTCCAGCCCGAGAACCAGACGCTGGCCTCGATCACCTTCCAGAACTATTTCCGCATGTACGAGAAGCTGGCCGGCATGACCGGCACGGCCAACACCGAGGCGGCGGAGTTCCAGGACATCTACAATCTCGAAGTCATCGAGATCCCGACCAATCTGCCGGTCAAGCGCATCGACGACGACGACGAGGTCTACCGGACGGCCACCGAGAAATACAACGCCATCATCGAGCTGATCGACGAGTGCAAGACGCGCGGCCAGCCCGTGCTGGTCGGCACCACCTCGATCGAGAAGTCCGAGCTGCTCGCCGAACTGCTGAAGAAGCGCGGCTTCAAGCAGAAGGACTTCTCCGACCCGGACGCCTTCCGGGGCCTGTATGACGGCGACCAGGGCAAGGCGGACGACAAGGTGTTCGCGGTGCTCAACGCCCGCCACCACGAGCAGGAATCCTACATCGTCGCGCAGGCCGGCGTTCCCGGCGCCATCACCATCGCCACCAACATGGCCGGCCGCGGCACCGACATCCAGCTCGGCGGCAACGCCGACATGCGCATCTCCCACGAGCTCGACGGCCTGCCCGAGGGCGAGCAGCGCGCCGCCGCCGAGAAGCGCATCCGCGACGAGGTCGTGGCGCTGAAGGCCAAGGCGCTGGAAGCCGGCGGCCTCTACGTCATCGGCACCGAGCGCCACGAGAGCCGGCGCATCGACAACCAGCTGCGCGGCCGCTCCGGCCGTCAGGGCGACCCCGGCCACTCACATTTCTTCCTGTCGCTGGAAGACGACCTGATGCGCATCTTCGGGTCGGACCGGCTCGACGGCATGCTGCAGAAGCTCGGCCTCAAGGAGGGCGAGGCGATCGTCCATCCCTGGATCAACCGCGCGCTGGAAAAGGCGCAGCAGAAGGTCGAGGCGCGCAATTACGACATCCGCAAGAACCTGCTGAAATACGACGATGTGATGAACGACCAGCGCAAGGTGGTCTTCGAGCAGCGCGTCGAGCTGATGCAGGACGAGGACGTCGCCGAGACCGTCGTCGAGATGCGCCATGGCGTCATCGAGGATCTCGTCGTCAAATACGTGCCGCCCAACGCCTATCCCGAGCAGTGGAACACCGAAGGCCTCGCCGAGGAACTGCGCCGCGTCATCGGGCTCGACCTGCCGGTCAAGGAATGGGCCGCCGAAGAAGGCATCGCCGACGAGGAGATGCGCGAGCGCATCCAGCGCCGGGCCGACGAGGCGATGGCCGCCAAGGCTGCCAAATACGGCCCGGAGATCATGCGCTATGTCGAGAAGTCGATCCTGCTGCAGACGCTCGACCACCTCTGGCGCGAGCATCTGGTCACGCTCGACCATCTGCGCCAGGTCATCGGCCTGCGCGGCTACGCCCAGCGCGACCCGCTGAACGAGTACAAGTCCGAGGCCTTCCAGCTCTTCGAGGCGATGCTCTCGAACCTGCGCGAGGCGGTCACGGCGCAGCTCATGCGCGTCGAGGTGATGACGGCGCCGCCGCCGGAGGAGGTCCCTCCGATGGTCGCCCACCACATCGACGCCGCCACCGGCGAGGACGAGTTCGCGCTCGCCGATGCCGAGCTCACCGCCGAGGCGACGCTGGCTCCGTCCGAGGATGCCGGCGCGCCGCGCCGCGACCCCAACGATCCCTCGACCTGGGGCCGCGTCGGCCGCAACGAGACCTGCCCCTGCGGCTCCGGCCTCAAATACAAGCACTGCCACGGCCGCTTCGTCTGAGCGGCCGGCGGCAGGCGTCACGCCTCCTCAGGGTTGCATCTAATCCTAGAATTGATAGCCTCCGCGTGTATCGCGCGCGGAGGCTGTTGTGTCTGATGTGAACGAGGTGGCACGAAGCGGGATCGATGACACCACCCGCTTCCTGATCTATCCTGCGGCCATCTACGTCCTTCAGCAGCTCTTTACCGGGTTTTTCAAGCTACGCGGCGCCCTGCGTGAACGAAGCGTACTTGTCACCGGCCTCATTGACGAGATCAAGAGCATCCAGAAGACCAACAGCTCTCATCGCGTTACGTTTTCAAACGCCGTTTCGACGAATTTATTCGCAAAGCGGATTGAAGAATCCGCCACATATTATCCCTACATCTCTATTGGCGACGGCAAGAATATCGTCTTCGACGGCAATGCAGAACGGCTTCCATTCTTCCTGAATCCTGACGCCTTCAATAAGGTCGTCGAATTCTACGACACTTATGCGCTTCTCATTGCGTCGCTGAAAGGGATGCACAACAGTGCGTTCAAGGAACTGAGCGCCGAGAGAAAACTCAACGCACTCCGTAATATCTCGGACGTTTTCGAAGAGTTATTCTCACAAATGCCGGCGTTGCTGGACATTCTGGAGAACGAGCACAGACGCCTGACATCGCGAAGCGTGCTCTGGCACCTGACCGGGCTGAGCCTCAGATGGTAGTCGGACGATACGACGCGATCAGACCGTAAGCGGTGGAAGCGGCTTCATGATGAACACCTCGAAGCGACAGAAACACTAGCCCTGTCGGGATAATGGCGATCCTGACGCCACATCGCAAGTGCGTGCTTCATGAGCCCCTTACGGGGCCGCGCATGCCCGATCGCCTTCCGGCGTGGTCCATACTCGCGCCTACTGCACGCTGGAGGAGAAGCTGCCGGGCGTCAGGATGGTGGCGCCGGGCAGCGCCTGCGTGCCGTAGATCGCCTCGTTCTGCGAGGTGACGGAGGGGCGCAGCGCCGGGCCGGCGCCGTTCGTACCGGTCGCCGCTGCCGGCGGGGTGGCAGCCGTGCTGGTGCTGGTGCCATAGCCGGGATGGGTCTGGCGCGGCACGACGCCGGCGGACGGGGGCGGCGCGGAAGCGGAGGTCGGGGCCGCCGGGCGGGCAGTGGAGGCCTGCGGCGCCGGCGCGGGATTGGCGCGCGGGGCGGGCGCCGTCGCGGCCGAGGCAGCCGGGCGGGCCGAAGGCGCGGGAGCGGGCGCCTGCCGGACCGGTGGAACCGGCACCTCGGCGGCGGCATCGGCGCCCGGTGCCGTGGCTTGAGTGGTGGGCGTCGGGGCCGGCGGCGTGCTGCCGCCGAACAGGTTCTTCAGCCCGTCGAAGAAGCCGCCGGAATCCAGCGAGGCGACCTGCGTCGCGGGTGCCGGCGGCGGGGTGGCGGGCGCGGCTCCCGGTGCCGTCGCAGCCGGTGCCGTGGTCGGCGGCGTGGAGGAGCCGCCGCCGAAGAAGCTGAACAGGCTCGGCGCGGCGGGCGCGGGCGTGGCCGCCGCCACGGCGGTACGCGGGCCGCCCGGTGCGTCGGCCGGACGCGGGGCCGGCAGCGGCACGCCGGTGGCGGCGCTCGCCTCCGTCACCGTGTCGGCCGTGGCGAGCGCGATGCTCTCGGCCGGGGCCGGCTCGTTGGTGGCGACGCCGTAGTCGCTGCCCGGCGGCTTCACCACCGCCGGCAGCGAGCCCGGCGCGGAAAGCTCGGGATTCTCCAGCTTGGCGATGAACACCTTGTGCATGCCGCCGTCCTTGCCGGTCTTGATCGGGGCGGCGGGCTGCAGCGCGCCGGCGCTGGCGATGCGCGTGTCGGTCTCGCGCTGGCGGGCGGCGAGCGCCTCGGCCAGCCCTTCCGGCTGGGTGTAGTCGGGGCACGGCGCGGAAGCCTGCAGCTTCTGGCTGGGGTCGACCGGCGTGGCGTTGAACACGTAGCGCTTGCCGCAATAGCCGACCTGCGGCGGCGCCTTGGTCAGCTCGAACACGTCGCTGCCTTCCTTCAGCATCTTCCAGAAGGCGAGGTTCGGGTTGTTGCGGTGGCGCACCATGTTGTCCGCCGTCATGCGGAACGGATAGGCCTGCACCTGGAAGGAGCGCTGCCCGCCGAAGAAGCTCTCGCGGCCGAGCGCGAAGATCTCCTGCACCTGCTCGTCGGTCATGGCGTAGCAGCCGCGCGAGGAGCAGTCGCCATGCACCATCAGATTGCTGCCGGAGCGGCCCCATGCGCGGTCATAGGCGTTGGGAAAGCCGAGATCGAACGACAGGTAGTAGCTGGAGTTCGGGTTCATCTGGCCCGGGGTGATGGTGTAGAAGCCTTCCGGCGCCTGCCGGTCGCCTTCCTTCACCTTCGGCCCCAGTTCGCCGGACCAGCGGCAGATCGGGTAGGTCTTCAGCAGCGCGTATTCGCCGCCGGTGGTCTCCTTCCAGACCTCCAGCTCGGATTCTTCCTTGAAGATGCGCACGACGATGGGGCTGGATTTCTCCATGCCCTTCTGCTGGATCAGGGCCAGCGTCTGCGGCGAGAGGCTCTTGTTCGCCTTGGACATGGGCGAGACGCCGTCATTGGCGTTGCAGCCGGCGAGCACCAGCGCCGTGGCGCCGGCCAGCAGGACGCCGCGCCAGCCGGCCACGGTGCCGGTTCCGGCCCAAGCGCGCCAAAGGTTCGAAAACCCCGGACCCTTCACCCGACACTCCCCAACGACGCCCGCCCCGGGCGGCTCACGACGCAAGCGTTATACATCACCGGAGCGGGCGGCAATCCCGTGCCCGCATACCAGCAATGCCCGTTCTGTCCGTCTCCTGCCCGGCACGCTCCTGCGCCGACGCCCGGAGGCGGCGGGTCGTGAGCCTCGCGTCAGCCGGTCACAGGTTCCGGCCGATGGCGAGGAACTTCTCGCGGCGCGCCTTGCGCAGCGCCGCCGCGTCGAGCCCTTCCAGTTCGCCCAGCGCCGCCTCGATGGCGTCGCCGGTCGCCGTGATCGCCGCCCGCGGGTCGCGATGCGCGCCGCCCGCCGGCTCGGCGATCACGCCGTCGATCACATGAAAGCGAAGCAAATCCTGCGCGGTGATCTTCATGTTGACGGCGGCTTCCTGCGCCTTGGCGGTGTCGCGCCAGAGGATCGAGGCCGCGCCTTCGGGCGAGATCACGCTGTAGATCGAATGTTCGAGCATGAGGACCCGGTTCGCCGTCGCGATGGCGATGGCGCCACCCGAACCACCCTCGCCGATAATGACGGCAACATTCGGGACGCCGAGCGACAGGCACGCATCGGTCGAGCGGGCGATCGCCTCGGCCTGCCCGCGCTCCTCGGCGTCGAGGCCGGGGAAGGCGCCGGCGGTGTCGACCAGCGAGATCACCGGCAGGGCGAAACGGTCGGCGAGTTCCATCAGGCGCACCGCCTTGCGGTAGCCCTCGGGACGCGCCATGCCGAAATTGTGCTTGATGCGGGTCTCGGTGGTCGAGCCCTTCTCCTGCCCGATCACGCAGACCGGCCGGCCGCGAAAGCGCGCGAGGCCGCCGAGAATCGCGTGGTCGTCGCCGAACTTGCGGTCGCCGGCCAACGGGTCGAACTCGTCGAACAGCTCGCGGGAATAATCGTTGAAGTGCGGGCGCGAGGGGTGGCGCGCGACCTGCGTCTTCTGCCAGGGTGAGAGATTGGCGTAGAGCTGGACGAGGGCATCCTGCGCCTTGGCTTCGAGGCGGGCGATATCGTCGCCGATGGCGACCGCATCGCCCTGCGCCGCCATGGCGCGCAGTTCTTCGAGCTTGGCTTCGAGCTCGGCAACGGGCTTCTCAAAATCGAGGTAACTGCGCATCGTAAATCGGTGAACCGGCTCACTGGGAGGGGGACCGGCCCGGACGGGCGGCCCGCGAAATCGGGCGGAAGCTGCCCCGAGAGGGTGGCGACGTCAAGGCAAGCGCGCAAACGCGCTTAATCCTCGCCCCCTTCGCCGAGCGGATGCAGGTCGCGCACGAGGCTCTTGAGCCGTTCGTCGAGCACGTGGGTGTAGATCTGCGTGGTCGAGATGTCGGAGTGGCCGAGCAGAGTCTGCACGATGCGCAGGTCCGCGCCATGCGCCAAGAGATGACTGGCGAAGGCGTGCCGCAGCACATGCGGGGAGAGCCGGGCCGGATCGAGCCCGGCGGCTAGGGCGAGGTCCTTCAGGTCGAGCGCGACCTGCTGGCGGGTGATGTGGCCGCTCGCCGCAGCGGAAGGGAACAGCCAGCGCGCCTCCCCTGTGCCGCCCCGGCTCGTCATCGCCGCCTTTCCGGCCTTCGCGGCGGCGCGCGCCGCCGCCTCGCGCTCGCGCGCCGCGCGATAGGCGCGCATCGCCGCTTTCGCCGCCTCGCCGAGCGGCACCAGCCGCTCCTTCCCGCCCTTGCCGCGCACGATGATCGCCTCGCCCTTCGCGCTCGCCGCCGAGGCCGGCAGCGCGGCGAGCTCGGAGACGCGCAGCCCCGTGGCGTAGAGCAGCTCGATGAAGCAGGCGACACGCGCCCGCCGCGCCGCCTCCCCGAAGCTCGGAACCGCCTCGGCGGTGCGCGCATGCGCGGTTGCGATCAGCGTGGAGACCTCCTCGACCGAGAGCACCTTGGGCAGCGGCCGCGTGCGGCGCGGGCCTTCCAGCACGGCGGCGGGGTCGTCGCCGCGATGGCCCTCCACATAGAGGAAGCGGTGGAACTGGCGCAGCGCCGAGAGCCGGCGCGCCACGCTGGCGCCGGCGAGCCCACGCACCGACAGTTCCGCGAGATAGGCGCGGATGTGCTCGGTGCCGGCCGCCAGCGGGTCGACGCCCTGCCCTACAAGAAAGCCCTCATAATCCTCGATATCGCGGCCATAGGCACCGAGCGTGTTGGCGCCCGCCCCGCGCTCGGCGGCCATCATGTCGAGGAAGGCGCGCGCCGGCGCGCTCATGGCGGCGCGCTCATTTGGCGAAACGGTCCGCCGGCACGACGACGCTCATCTCGCGCGCATGCGGCTGCACGAGATTGGCGAAGGCCCACAGCGTGCCATAGCCGATGCCGCCGAGCACGGCGAGAATGACGAGAAGGCGGATGAGGCTCGGCATGAAGAGGCGGCCCTGCGCGATTCGGGAAAATCCGGTCTGCGCGATCCTAAGGCCTTTGGGCGGCCGGACGGAAGCAATCGCCCGTCCCCGCCGGTATTTCGCGGCACGCGCTTGCATTGCGTCGGCCTCGCGCGGGTGCTAGTCCGCGACGGAGCGGGAGCTGGGGCCGTGACCGGCGAGATGACGGCGGACATCGAACAGGACGAGAAGGCGGCGGGGCTGCGCGCGCTTTTGAGCACGCGTTCCATCGTGCTCGTCGGCATGATGGGCGCCGGCAAGTCCTCAGTCGGCAAGCGCCTCGCCCGCCGCCTCGCCCTACCCTTCGCCGATGCCGACATCGAGATCGAGCAGGCGGCCGGCATGAGCATTCCCGAGATCTTCGAGCATCGCGGCGAGCCCGCCTTCCGCGACGGCGAGAAGAAGGTGATCGCCCGCCTGCTGGAGACCGGCCCCATGGTGCTCGCCACCGGCGGCGGCGCCTATATGAACGGCGAGACCCGCGATGCCATCTCGCGCAACGCCCTGTCCGTCTGGCTGAAGGCCGAGCTCGACGTGCTGCTGCGCCGCGTGCGCCGGCGCGACGACCGCCCGCTGCTGAAGAACGGCGATCCCGAGGCGACGCTCGCCCGGCTGATCGACCTGCGCTACCCCGTCTACGCGCTCGCCGACGTCACCGTGACGTCGCACGATGTGCCGCAGGACATCATGGTCGACGAGGTGATCGAGGCGCTGACGCGCCATCTCGCCCCGCCGCAGTCGGGAGACGAGACGTGACCGAAGCCGCCGCCAAACCGCCCGCCGCCACACTCACCAGTGACGTCACCCAGCTCCGCGTCGGGCTTGGCGAGCGCTCCTACGACATCGTGATCGGCCCCGGCCTGCTGGAAGAGGCCGGGGCACGCATCGCGGCGCTTCGCGCCGGCGCGCGCGTGGGCATCGTCACCGACCGCAACGTGGCCGAGCGCCATCTCGGCCCGGTCGAGGCGTCGCTGAGGCAGGCGGGGCTGTCTCCCACCGCCATCGTCATCGAGCCGGGCGAGAAGTCGAAGAGCTTCCACGTCTTCGAGCAGGTGGTCGACGAGCTGCTGGCCGCCCGCATCGAGCGGCGCGACCTCGTGCTGGCGCTGGGCGGCGGCGTGGTCGGCGATCTCGCCGGCTTCGCGGCGGCGGCGCTGCGGCGCGGCGTCGACTTCGTGCAGGCGCCGACCAGCCTGCTGGCGCAGGTCGATTCCTCGGTCGGCGGCAAGACCGGCATCAATTCGCGCCACGGCAAGAATCTCGTCGGCGCCTTCCACCAGCCGATCCTCGTGCTGGCCGACAGCCTCGCGCTCGACACGCTGCCGCTGCGCGAGTTCCGCGCCGGCTATGCCGAGGTCGCGAAATACGGGCTGATCGACAACGCCCCCTTCTTCGGCTGGCTGGAGCGCCGCTGGCAGGACGTGTTCGGCGGCGGCCCGGCCCGCATCGAGGCCATCGCCACAAGCTGCGCCTCCAAGGCCGCCGTGGTCGCCCGCGACGAGAAGGAGACCGGCGACCGCGCCTTGCTCAATCTCGGCCACACCTTCGGCCATGCGCTGGAGGCGGGCGCGGGCTTCTCGCAGCGCCTTCTGCATGGCGAGGCGGTCGCCATCGGCATGGCCCAGGCCTTCCGCTTCTCCGCCCGGCAGGGCCTGTGCGCAGCGGCCGACGCCGAGCGGGTCACCGCGCATCTGCGCACCGTCGGCCTGCCGACCCGCATCGCCGACATTCCCGGCGAGCTGCCGGACACGGACGGGCTGATGGAGCTGATCGCGCAGGACAAGAAGGTCTCGCGCGGCGCGCTCACCTTCCTCCTCGCCCGCGGTATCGGCGAGAGCTTCATCGCCCGCGACGTGGAGCCCGCCGCCGTGCGGACCTTCCTCGATTCCGAGCGCGCCGGGGCTCCCCACCCGTGAGGCGCCGATGAGCCGGGCGCCGGCGCTCCATGGCCTCGGCCGCTGGCTGAAGCCGCGTCCGCCGGCACGCCCGCCGCAGCCCGCGCCGGCGGACGAGCCCGCCGACGAGTTGCGCCTCGCGCTCGACGCGCTGCGCCGCGCCGCCGGCATCGCGGGCGACGACCTCGCCATGATCGAGGGCCTGCTGAACCTGCGCGAGCTCGAAGTCTCCGACATCATGGTCCATCGCACCAAGATGGCGACGCTCGACGCCGGCCAGCCGCCCGCCGACATCGTGCGCGAGGTGCTGGCTTCCCCGCACACCCGCCTGCCGCTGTGGCGCGACACGCCGGACAACATTGTCGGCGTGCTGCACGCCAAGGACCTGCTGCGCGAGCTTCAGGCGCTCGGCAACGAGATCGACCGGCTCGACGTCGGCACCATCGCCCGGCCGCCCTGGTTCGTGCCCGACGTCACCCTGCTCACCGACCAGCTCAAGGCCTTCCGCCGCCGCAAGCAGCATTTCGCCCTCGTCGTCGACGAGTATGGCGAGGTGATGGGCCTCGTGACGCTGGAGGACATCCTCGAGGAGATCGTCGGCGACATCTCCGACGAGCACGACAAGGCCTTCACCGGCGCCCGCCGGCATCCGGACGGCTCGGTCAGCGTCGAGGGCTCGGTGCCGATCCGCGACCTCAACCGCGCCATGGGCTGGGGCCTGCCGGACGAGGAGGCGACCACCGTTGCCGGCCTCGTCATCCACGAGGCGCGCATCATCCCCGAGCCGGGACAGGCCTTCATCTTCCACGGCTTCCGCTTTCAGGTGATGCGCAAGCAGCGCAACCGCGTCACCCTGCTGCGCGTCGTGCCGCTGCGCGCGACCCGCCCCCGGCAGACGCCGGAGGCGCGCTAGACGTTCGGCCCGCGCGGCGAAGCCTGCCGGCCGATGGCACCTAGCCGAGCGGGTTGAGGTCGTCGACGAAGGCCAGCAGGTGCGCCACCGTGGTGATCGGCTCGCCGGCCGGCGTGCGCAGCGGCGAGCCCGTGACCGGTGAGAACACCTCCAGCGTGCCCGCCTTGTGCGGGTTGGCGAGCGCGGCGGGCGCCACGTCGGCGTTGAAGATCGAGGTCACCGAGGCGCGGATGAAGCCGACGAAGGTCTCCACCACGATGCGGCTGCCCACCGGCCCCAGATGTTCGCCGCCGGCCAGCTCGGCCTCGCGCAAAATGTAGTACCAGAGCGGCGTCTTCACATCGAACTCGTGCTCGCGCAGCGCCTTGTTGTCGCCGAGCAGCACCGGGTCGCCGGCCGGCGGCACGGCCTTGAGGACCTGCGCCGGCGTGAGCGGCGCGTCGCCCGCCAGGCCGCCGGCCTGGTCCATCAGCGCGGCGACGTCCTGGCCGGCCGGCAATCCGCGCCGCGATCCGCGGATCAGGTTGCGCACGGCGAGATTGCCGCCGCCTCCCTGCAGCCGGCCCAATTCGCCGGCGATGCGGGTGTCGATGCTGTTCGCCACCGCGAAGCGCGGCGCCGGCGGATCGGCGATGGCGTCCGAGAAGTCGAAGAAGCGGTGCCAGTCGACGATCCAGTTGCTGGGCAGCGTGACGAAGCCGTTCGCCGGCGCGGCGGCGGTATTGTCGGGTTTGCCCAGCCCGCCGGACGTGTTGGTGAAGTGGAAGAGCTGGCGCAGCGTTGCGGCGCCGAAAGTGGTCTGGCCGTCGCCCGGGCCCTGGAAGAAGCGGTTCCATGCGTAGCCGGCGCGCACCATGGAATGGCCGAGCCGATAGGCGGCGACCGAGAATTCCAGCGGCATGGCCGGGGTCTCGTAGCCGGTGACGCGGAAGAACAGCGGATCGAGCTTCAGCGTGCCGCCGGCCAGCGGCAGCGCCGGCACGCCGAGCACCGCCTCGAAGATGCGCGGATCGACGATGCGGCGCACGAAGTCGTCGAGCACCAGCCACTGGTAGTGGCAGGTGACGAGAATGCGCGCCCTTTTGAAAATCTCTTCCGCGCTGTCGTCCGGCGACAGGGTGCGCAGCGCGGCGACGGTCTTGTTGTGGAACTTGAGAAAGGCGAGGTGGAGCTGTGCGACGACGAGATTCTCGTCGTTGCGGTCGTCGCCGATCAGCGGCTTGCCGGCCTCCGCGCCGAAGGCGACGCGCGGCAGGTCATTGGGGTGCCCGGCGCCCACCGGGTCGCCGGCCGCCGTCTGCCCGAACCCCGGCAGCGGCGTCGTCGTGCCGATGCGGAACAGGGTGGGATCGTCGACATCGTAGAGCACCTCCAGCCGCCCTTCCGGGTGGCCGTAGAGACTGTCGAGATCCAGGCGCGGCGAGCGGACCTGCAGCACGCTGTCGTCGGGCTGCTCGGGCGTGTCCTCCACGCGGCCCTGCGTGCCGTCGCGGGTGATGTCATGGTCGATGAACTGGCCGAAATAGGTGTAGCCGGCCGGAATCTGCGAATTGGCGCGCGGCAGGGGCGGCTCGCCCTCGGCCGGCTCGAAGGTGATGCGCTCGCCCAGCTTGGCCAGAGCGCCGTCCATCGGGCGGAACGCCGGAAGCTGGGGAAACAGCCGCCCGAAGCGAAATCCCGCCTCCGGCGTGCCCAGTTCCTTGCCCTGAACGATCTGTGTCTCGCCTTCAATAGTGAAGGTCGCCTTCACGCCGTGATGTGCCATCGCCCTGCCCCCTTCGGCGGGCGGCGGGCGGCAGCCCGTCCGAGCCCGCTAGCCATGATTGCAGGCACAGAGTAATACCCTTTTAGATTTAGTCTATCTACATTTCTATTTCTGCGTGCATCTCCGTCAGTGGCCGGCCTCGACCTGCGCCATGCTTGCGGCGCGGTGCCGCGATGCGCCGACCGGCTGGAATTTCCGCCCGCCGCGCCCATATTGGCGACATGTCTTCCTGAACCTGCCGTTCCCGTCCTGACGGACGGCTTACTCGCCCGGCGCCTTCGCCTCGATCGCGAGGGCGTGCAGGCCGCGCGCGATCTCGCCCGCGAGCAGCGCATTGACCGCGCGGTGGCGGGCGAGGCGCGACTGGCCGCGGAACGCCTCGGCCTCGATGCGCACGCGCAGATGGGTGAGCTGACCGGGACGGTGCCCGCCATGGCCTTCGTGCCGGTGGCTCTCGTCCTCAAGCTCAAGACGGGAGGGGGACAATTCGCCGAGCGCGGTCCGGATACGGGCCAGCGCGGCGGTCACGGCGTCGGGGGCGTCATCGTTCTCGGCAATGGGGTTTGCGCTCATGCCCGTTGCGGTACGCCGCGGGCGCGGGCCCGTCAATATCGTCGGCCGGGGCGGTGACGCCCACCGGTTTCTTGTATACCTGTGCCCGCATCAGCATAATCGTCCGGTCATGAAGCTCGACTCCCCCATATTCGATCGCATCCGCGTCAAGCCGGACCGTGATCGCCGCGTGAAGGTGGAAGGCCCGTCCTGCGAATGGGCGGGCTGCGCCAACGCCGCGACGCATCGCGCGCCGAAGGGCCGGCAGCATGAGGGCCAGTTCTGGCGCTTCTGCTTCGACCACGTGCGCGAGTACAATCAGTCCTACAACTACTTCTCCGGCATGGGCGACGACGCCGTCGCGGCCTACCAGAGGGACGCGCTGACCGGCCATCGCCCAACCTGGAAGATGGGCTCGCGCGGCGGTTCGGGCCGCGCCTCCGAGCACGCCCGGCGCCATTCGACCGAGGATATGGGCGATCCCTTCGGCATGTTCGGAGAGATGGGCGGGCGCGCGCGCCCCGAGCCGGAGCCCGAGCGCGAGAGCCGGATGATCCGCAACGCGGAGCGCCGCGCCTTCGAATCCCTCGGCGTCGAGGCCTCGGCCACCGCCGAGGAGATCAAGGCCCGCTTCAAGCTTCTGGTGAAGAAATACCACCCGGACGCCAATGGCGGCGACAATTCGACCGAGGACCGCCTGCGCGACGTGATCCAGGCCTATAATCATCTCAAGAGCGCGGGCTTCTGCTAGGCCCGCATCGCAGACAAGCCCGCGGTTCGTCTTCGCGGCAACGGAGGAAGAATGACTGCCCCCACGCAAGCGCCCGCGTTGCCGGACATGAAGGTCTCGGTCCGCCAGGTTTTCGGCATCGACGTCGATCTCGAGGTTCCGGCCTATGCCGAGCCGGACGCCTACGTGCCGGAGGTCGATCCCGACTATCTGTTCGACCGTCCGACCACGCTCGCCATCCTCGCCGGCTTCGCCCATAACCGCCGCGTCATGGTCACCGGCTATCACGGCACGGGCAAGTCGAGCCATATCGAGCAGGTCGCCGCCCGCCTCAACTGGCCCTGCGTGCGCGTCAATCTCGACAGCCACATCAGCCGCATCGACCTGATCGGCAAGGACGCCATCGTGGTGAAGGACGGGCTGCAGGTCACGGAGTTCCGCGACGGCATCCTGCCCTGGGCCTACCAGAACAACGTCGCGCTGGTGTTCGACGAATACGACGCCGGGCGCCCGGACGTGATGTTCGTGATCCAGCGCGTGCTGGAAAGCGCCGGCCGCCTGACCCTGCTCGACCAGAACCGCGTCATCCGCCCGCACGGCGCCTTCCGCCTGTTCGCCACCGCCAACACGATCGGCCTCGGCGACACGACCGGCCTCTATCACGGCACCCAGCAGATCAACCAGGCGCAGATGGACCGCTGGTCGATCGTCACCACGCTGAACTATCTGGCGCACGACAAGGAGGTCGACATCGTCGTCTCCAAGGCCAAGAACCTGCAAACGCCGGAAGGCCGCGACGTCGCCGCCCGCATGGTGCGCCTCGCCGACCTCACCCGTCAGGCCTTCATCAATGGCGACCTGTCGACCGTGATGAGCCCGCGCACGGTGATCACCTGGGCCGAGAACGCCGAGATCTTCAAGGACCTCGCCTTCTCGTTCCGCGTGACCTTCCTCAACAAGTGCGACGAGCTGGAGCGTCCGCTGGTGGCCGAGTTCTACCAGCGCTGCTTCGGCAAGGAACTGACCGAGTCGGCCGTCAACGTCGTCATGTCCTGAGCGACGTCTCCTCTCGCCCCGCCGACCGGCACACACCGGTCCCTGCGGGGCGGGCGATGCCCAACATTCAAGGCTTGCCATGTCCACCACCTCGAACCGCACCACCCGCACGCCGCCCAAGGAAGCCCCGACCGAGCCGCTCAAGCGCGCCGTCACCGGCTGCCTGCGCGCCATCGCGGGCAATCGCGAGATCGACGTGACCTTCGGCTCGGAGAAGCCGGGCTATGCGGATGGCCGTGCCCGCCTGCCCGAGCCGGCGCGCCGCATGTCGAAGCAGGACGCCGCCATCATGCGCGGCCATGCCGATTCCATGGCGCTGCGCATGGCCTGCCACGACCCCAAGGTGCACCAGCGGCTCGTGCCGATGGGCCAGCAGGCGCGCGCCGCCTTCGAGGCGGCCGAGCAGACCCGCTGCGAATCGCTCGGCGCCCTGCGCATGGACGGCGTGGCGCTGAACCTCTCGGCCATGCTGGAGGACCGCTACCAGAAGGCCAATTTCGCCAACCTCGCCGACCGCTCGGACGCACCGATGGAGCATGCGCTCTCGCTGATGCTGCGCGAGCGCATGACCGGCATGGCCCCGCCGGCGGCGGCGCGCGAGATGGTCAATCTGTGGCGCGGCTTCATCGAGGAGCACGGCGCCGCCGCGCTCGACGAACTGGCCGGCTCGGCCGACAACCAGACCCGCTTCGCCGAGGCGATGCGCGACCTGCTGTCCTCACTCGGCATGGGCGAGGACATCGCCCCCTTCGACGAGAACAACGACCCCTCCACCGAGGCGGACGACACCCGCGAGGAGGATTCCGGCAAGAGCGCGGATTCCGAGGAGGACGAGAACGCCGAGGGCCAGACCGAGGTCGACACCGATCTCGCCTCCGACCAGAATCCGGAAGAATCCGAGGAGCAGCAGGACCAGCCGAACTCCGAGCTGTCCGACGACGCGGAGCTGGGCGAATCCGACGATTCGTCCGAGCCCTGGCGGCCGCAGAACGCTACGCCGGCCGAGCCGCGCCCGCCGGAGTACCACCCCTTCACGCCGCGCTTCGACGAGACGGTGAACGCCGATGAGCTGTGCGATCCCGAGGAACTGGCGCGGCTGCGCGCCTATCTCGACAAGCAGCTCGTGCACCTCTCCGGCATCGTCGCGCGCCTCGCCAACCGGCTTCAGCGCAAGCTGATGGCGCAGCAGAACCGGGGCTGGGAGTTCGACCTCGAAGAGGGCCTGCTCGATCCGGCGCGCCTGCACCGCATCATCACCGACCCGATGCAGGCGCTGTCCTTCAAGCGCGAGCGCGACACCGACTTCCGCGACACGGTGGTGACGCTGCTGCTCGACAATTCCGGCTCGATGCGCGGGCGCCCGATCACCGTCGCCGCCGCCTGTGCGGACATTCTGGCACGTACGCTGGAGCGCTGCGGCGTGAAGGTCGAGATCCTCGGCTTCACCACCAAGGCGTGGAAGGGCGGACAGGCGCGGGAAGCCTGGCTCTCCGCCGGCAAGCCGGGCGCGCCCGGCCGGCTGAACGACCTGCGCCACATCATCTACAAGTCCGCCGACGCCCCCTGGCGCCGCGCCCGGCGCAATCTCGGCCTGATGATGCGCGAGGGGCTCCTGAAGGAGAACATCGACGGCGAGGCGCTCGACTGGGCGCATAACCGCCTGCTGGCGCGCAATGAATCGCGCCGCATCCTGATGATGATCTCGGACGGCGCGCCGGTGGACGATTCCACCCTCTCGGTGAACCCGGGCAATTATCTGGAGCGGCACCTGCGCTGGGTGATCCAGCAGATCGAGGACAAGTCCCCGGTCGAGCTGATCGCCATCGGCATCGGCCATGACGTGACGCGCTACTACAAGCGCGCCGTCACCATCGTCGATGCCGAGGAACTCGGCGGGGCAATGACCGACAAGCTCGCCGAGCTGTTCAGCGAGCGCGCCTCGCGCGCGGCGCCGCAGCCCGCACGCCCCGCAGCGCGGGCGCCGCGCACGGGCGCCGTCGCGCTGCCGACCATGAAGGTGCATTGAGAAAAGACGTCATCCCGGCCGAAGGCTGAAAAGGTCGTCATCCCGGCCGAGCCAAGCGGGAGCCGGGATCGTCCTCCAGCCCGCTCCCACCCTTGCCCGCGTTCCCGGATCGGCCTGCGGCCGTCCAGGATGACGGCGGCACATAGCGTTGCCGGCAATCGTCGCGTCTTCGCCCTTGAAACCCGCCGGGCGGCCCCCATATAGGTTTCAACCCAGCCAGAACAGGGCTTCCGGCAAGCTGGCGCTTCGTCAGCGCCTCGCCGGATGGACGACGGTCAGGACGGATGTACTCCGGCCGTCTCATACCCTCCGGCCGCCTGACGAGCGGTCGGCCTCTGGCGGGGACCCCTGAACGGGTCGAAAAGCGCGCCGCATGGCGCGCTTTTTTTTGCGCTTGTCCCGCCGCCGCGCGGGCGGAGGCCGGCGCGGATCACACCCCGAAGGGCGGACGCGGCCGGCTGCCGGCCTCGTCGGCGAACGGGCCCTCGGGGCCGGGATCGTCCGGCAGATGCGGCATCGCCACCACCGGCGCCGCCGCAGGTGCTGCCGGCGCGGGCTTCGCCACCGGAATACTCACCGGCCGCGAAGGCTCGATCTCGACCGGCGTCTCCTTCGCCGGAAGGTCCCGCGCCTCGCTATCGGGGGCAAGGCTCGGCGATGGCTCGTCGGGGGTAAGGTCCACCACCGGCGCCACGGGCTCCGGCCGCGCCTCGATGGCGGCGGCGATGGCCGCCTTCACGCGCTCGGCCTCGTTCTCCAGCATCGGCGTCGTAGCGACGCCCGGCGGCAGCTTCCATTCAAAGGCGTCGAGCTTGCCGGTGACCGGCGACACCGGCCCCCACGCCTCGGCCACTACGCCGTCCGCCACCCAGGCAGGATCGCGCTGGGCGCGCACGGCGCGGGCGGTCCATTCGCGCGCCTTGCCGACATCGCCGCTCTCGCCGGCTTCCAGCTCCGCCATCAGCAGGCAGGCCCGCTGCGTCGGATCGCCGAGAAGCGGCGCCAGCGCGGTGCGGGCGACATCGAACTCCTGCGCGTCGATGGCCGCGCGCGCCAGCACCATGGCGCTCTCTGGGTGCGCCGGCATGCGCGAGGTCAGGGTGCGAATGCGCTTGAGCCGCTCGCGCGAGGAATCGCCCGGCCGCAGGTGCAGATAGGTGTCGGCGAGATCGGGGTGCGGCGTGCTCGCATAGGCGGTCTCCAGGATCTTGGCGGCCTTGCGCGCGTCGCCCGCCGCGCCGAGCAGGCGCCCGGCGATATCGGCGGCCGGCACCAGCGTCGGCGCGAGGCGGGTGGCCTCCAGCGCCCGCTCGCGCGCCGTCGCCGGCTCGGAGAGTTCCAGCGCCTGCGCCTGCGCCGCCAGCAGCACGGCGCGGCGGCGGCGGTGGGTGGCGCGCTCCAGCCCGCCATGGGCCGCCTCGCGTTCCAGCACGGCGAGCGCCCCGGCGAAGTCGCCGGCAAGGCAGCGCGCCTCGATCACCGCATCCGCCGCCCAGGCGAGGCCCGGCTCGTGGCGGGCGGCCTCGTCGGCGGCGAGCAGGGCCGCGGTGGCATCGCCGCGCCTGCGCGCCTCGACATGCAGCCCGCGCAGGCCGAGCAGGCGCGTCGCGGGCGTCTGGGTCATCTCGCGGAAGGCCGCCTCGGCACCGGCGGCGTCGCCGGAAAGCTGGGCCGCTTGCGCGGCGAGAAGCTGGGCCAGCGGCTCGCGGCCGAGGAAGCGTTCGGCATCGTTGGCGGCGCGGCGCGCGCCGATGGCGTCGCCCGAGCCGACCGCGACGAGGCCGCGCGTCACCGCGCTCCAGCCCCGGTTGCGCCGGCGCGCCCGCCAGGAGAAGGCGATGATGTCCGGCGAGCGGACGATGAGGCGCACCAGCGTCCACAGCAGGATGGTTGCCGCCAGCAGCGCCAGCAGCGCGCTCGCCGCGACGAGGATGCTGGTCTCGATCTGCCAGCCCTGCCAGTCGATCACCACCGAGCCGGGCCGGTCGGCGAGCCAGGCGATGCCGAAGGCGACGAGGGAGAGGACGAGGAGATAGACGACGAGGCGGATCACTGGGCACCTCCCGCGAGCGTGGCGAGCACGCGCTGATTGAGGCCGGCAATGGCGTCGAGCGCCGCCTGCCGCGCATCGAGGGCCGCGATCACCGGCTGGACGGCGGCGCGGTCGGCTTCCGGCGCGCCGGCGAGTGCGGTGCGCGCGCCGGCATAGTCGCCACGCGCCAGCGCCGCCTCGGCCTCACTGAGGCGCGGATCGCCCGAGGTGCCGGAGGCGCGGCGGATGACGACGAGATTCTGCGCGCTGTTCCACAGCCGTTCGACGACACCCTCGACGGTCGAGGTACCGGCAGCGGGAGCGGGCGACGCGGCGACAGCGGCCGGGGCGGTCGCGGCCTTGAGGCGCGCGGCGAGCGCCGGGCCGTCGCCGAAGCCGGCATTGGCGACCGGATCGAGCGCCGCCAGCGGGGCGGCTTCCTCGCCAAGCAGCACGCGGGCCGCCTTCAGTTCGGTGGCGAAAGGCCGGCCGGCAGCCACGGCATCGCGCAGCGAGGCGAGCGCGACGAGCTGGGCGGCGCCCTGCCCGCTGGCGCGCTGGCTTTCGGCCATGGCGGCGAGCTTGCCTTCCAGCGCGGCGATGCGCGCCTGCGCCGCCTCGACATCGGCCGGGGACGCCGCCGGGGAGGGGGCGGGAATGGACGCGACGCGCTGTTCCAGCGCGCCGATACGCGCGGCGACGGCGGCAACGTCTTCGGGCGAGGCGGCAGGCGCGGGAGCCGGCGCGGAGGCGGCCTTCTGCTCCAGCGCGTCGAGGCGGCCGGCCAGCGCCGTCACCTCGGCCGCAGGGGCGCCGTCAGAGGCCGGAGCGGCGGGGGCCGGCAGCGTGTCGACCTTGCGGCCGAGCGCGTCGAGCCCGCTTTCCAGCGCATCGAGCCGCACGGCGAGTTCGTCCGGCGCCGTGGGGCCGCTCGCGGCGGCCGTCGCCTCGCCGGCCGGCGACGCCTCGCCCCGCGCCTCCAGCGTCTCGACGCGCTGGCGCAGATCCACCGCGCGCGCCTCCAGCTCGGTGATGGCGTCGATATTGTCCTCGGCGCTGTAGAAGGTGGAGACCACGGCGAGCGCCACCGCCCCGCCCAGCACGCCGGAGACCAGCGCCGCGACGATGACGCCGAACACGCCGAGCTGGCGCGCCGGGCGCTTCGCCGGCGGCACCGGCGGCTCGCCGGTCGGCTCGGTGGCGGGGGCGGCGGCATCGGGCGGGGTCTCGTCCACCAGCGGCGGCGTGTCGGACGCGGTGGCGGCGGTCGCCGCGTCGTCGGGCACCGGCGTGACAGGGGGCGGCACATCGGAAACGCCATCCGGCGCCGGCGCGGCATCCGTCTTGGCATCCTCGGGCGGGGTTACGTCGCGCGCGGAAAGATCAAGCGTCGGCGGCTTCCGGCGGGGCGCCTTCGCGCCCGCTTCCGGCTTGTCCTCAGCGCCCTTGTTCGAATCGTCGTTCGCCACGTCCCTACCTCTACCTCGATAAAGCGCCGGACCGGCCCCGGTTCCGGGATAGACCGCCTGTCCCCGCGCCGCAACCTCGGGAGGCTGGGATGGTTTACCGGGCGATGAGGGCGAACAGCGCCTCCTCGGTCGGTGCCGCCGCAACTTCCGTCCGCCATCCCTCGGCCGCCAGCGGCGCGGCGACATTGGCCGAGAAGCACAGATGGCGGATGTGGCGGAAATGCGCCGAGGCCCCGGCTGCGCTGGCCCGCGCCGCCAGCGTGGCGGCGGTGCGCGGGGAAAAATGGAAAGCCGCGTCGATGGCGCCGGCCGCCGCCGCCGCCAGCGTCGCCGCCGCCAGCGCCCGCGCCGGCACGGTGCGGTAGATCACGAAAAGTTCGGTGTGGATGCCATCGCCCGCCAGTGCCGCACCGAGATCGACCGCCCGCTCCTCGCCCGCGACATGCAGCAGACGCGCGCCACGCGGGAGCGTCGCGCGCAGCAGCCCGACCAGTGCCGCGCCGTTTCCGCCAGCGATATGCATCGGGCCGGAGTGATCCGCCGCCGCCGCCGTGCGATGGCCGACGGTGTAAAGCGGCAGCGCGCCGATGGCCTCGAATTCGGATCGGCGGCCGAGCAGCCGCGCCCCGTTCACGCTGGTCAGCACCACCGCGTCGAAGCGCCCGTCCGGCAGGCGCGCGTCCGCGATCGCCTCGACCGCCAGCATCGGATCGACGATCGACTGATGGCCGGCAGCCGCCAGCCGCGCGGCGGTCGCCTGCGCGTCCGGCTGCGGGCGTGTCACCAGCACGCGCATCTCAGTGCGGCAGCAATTCGGGCGGCACCATCGCCCGCATCTCCCGGCCCGAGGTCACGCCCAGCTCCAGCGCGCGGTTTCTCGGCCCGAAACGCACGATCTCGTAATAGCGCGTGCCGTCGGCAGACAGCACGACGCCGCGGAAGCGGATCTCGTCCCCGGTCACTTCCGCCAGTCCGCCGATGGGCGTGCGGCAGGAGCCGTCAAGCTCGCCGAGATAGGCGCGCTCGACGCGGAGCGCGAGGCCGGTCGCCGGGCACACGACAGGCACGACGAGCGAATCCACCGCGAGGTCGCCGAACCGCGTCTCGATGGCGACCGCCCCCTGCCCGACGGCGGGCAGGAAATCGGCGACGTCGAGCAGCGCGCTGATCCGCTCGGTGAGACCGAGACGGGCAAGTCCGGCCAGCGCCAGCAGCGTGGCGTCGAACTCGCCGCTCTCCACCTTGGCGAGCCGCGTGTGCACATTGCCGCGCAGCAGCGACACTTGAAGGTCCGGCCGCAGCCGGCGCAGCTGCGCCTCGCGGCGCAGCGAGGCGGTGCCGACCTTGGCGCCCGGCTTCAGGTCCGCGAGCGAGGCGCCCTCGCGCAGGATGAGCGCGTCGCGCACATCCGCGCGGGGGAGATAGCCGACGAGGTGCAGCCCGTCCGGCAGGCGCGTCGCCATATCCTTGGCCGAATGCACCGCGAGGTCGATGCGCCGCTCCAGCAGCGCCTCCTCCAGCTCCTTGGTGAAAAGCCCCTTGCCGCCCGCTTCCGACAGCGCGCGGTCGGTAATGGCGTCGCCGGTGGTGCGGATCACCTCGATCTCCACCGCCTCGGCCGGCCAGCCATGCGCCTTCAGGAGGGCGTCGCGCACCGCATGCGCCTGCCAGAGCGCCAGCGGGCTGCCGCGCGTGCCGAGCCGGAGTCGGGGAAGCGATTGCGTCATGCGGTCCTGCGGTGCTAGCGGTTCGATGCCGGTTCAGATCACTGTCCAACCATATAAAGTCAATGAGCGATCTTCTCCTCCTCGGGATCGAGACCACCTGCGACGAGACCGCCGCCGCCATCGTGCGCCGGCGCGGCGACGGCTCGGGCACCATCCTGTCCAACGTCGTGCGCTCGCAGACCGAGGCGCATGCCGAATATGGCGGCGTGGTGCCCGAGATCGCCTCCCGCGCCCATGTGGAGATCCTCGACCATCTGATCGCGCTGGCGCTGCGCTCGGCCGGCATCACGCTGGCGCAGGTCGACGGCATCGCCGCCGCCGCCGGGCCGGGGCTGATCGGCGGCGTCATCGTCGGGCTCACCACGGCCAAGGCGCTGGCGCTGGCGGCGAACAAGCCGCTGATCGCGGTCAACCATCTGGAAGCGCACGCGCTCACCGCGCGGCTCACCGACAAGGTGCCCTTCCCCTTCCTGCTGCTGCTGGTCTCGGGCGGGCACACCCAGCTCGTGGCCGTCACCGGCATCGGCGAGTACACCAAGCTCGGCGGCACCATCGACGACGCCATCGGCGAGGCCTTCGACAAGACGGCGAAGATGCTCGGCCTGCCCTATCCCGGCGGCCCGGAGGTGGAGCGCGCGGCGCTGAAGGGCGATGCCTCGCGCTTCGCCCTGCCTCGCCCGCTGCACGGCAAGCCGGTGCCGGATTTCTCGCTCTCCGGCCTGAAGACCGCCGTGCGGCAGGAAGCGCTGAAGATCGCCCCGCTGTCGGACGAGGACGTGAACGATCTGTGCGCCTCCTTCCAGGCCGCCATCGTCGACATCCTCGCCGACCGGACGCGCTGCGCGCTGCGGCTGATGCTGCAGAAGGGCCTCAAGCCGAACGCGCTGGTGCTCGCCGGCGGCGTCGGCGCCAACCAGGCGGTGCGCCGGGTGCTGCACAAGGTGGCGGCCGATGCCGGCACGCGCCTCGCCGTGCCGCCGCCGGAACTGTGCACCGACAATGGCGCGATGATCGCCTGGGCCGGTGCCGAGCGGCTGGCGCGCGGGCTGACCGACGATCTCGGCACGGCGCCGCGCGCGCGGTGGCCGCTCGGCGAAGTCGAGGGCGCCAATTCCTCCGCGCCGGGCGCCCCGCTGCCGGGCGCGGCCGGCTGATGCCCGCAGGTTTCGCTTCTATCGGCGTGGTCGGCGCCGGCGCCTGGGGCACCGCGCTCGCCAATGCGAGCGCCCGCGCGGGGCGGGAGGTGGTGCTCTGGGGCCGCGACGCCGAGGCCATCGCGGCGATGGCGCGCTCGCGCGAAAACCGCCTGCATTTGCCCGGCGTCGAGCTCGCGCCCGCGGTGACGCCGACGGCGCGCCTCGCCGACCTCGCCGGCGTTGACGCCGTGCTCATGGTGGTGCCCGCGCAGGCGAGCCGCGCGGTGGCGGGCGAACTCGCCCCGCACCTCTCCGCCGGCATCCCGCTCGTCACCTGCGCCAAGGGCATCGAGCGCGGCACCTCGCTGTTCATGACGCAGGTGCTGGCCGAGGCGTGCCCCGAGGCGACGCCCGCCATCCTCTCCGGCCCCAGCTTCGCGGCGGATGTCGCCGCCGGCCTGCCGACCGCCGTCACCCTCGCCGCGCGCGACCTCGATCTCGCCGAGGGGCTGGCGGCGGCGCTCGGCTCGGGCTCGTTCCGGCTCTACCATTCCGACGACGTGCGCGGCGTCGAGATCGGCGGCGCGGCCAAGAACGTGCTCGCCATCGCCGCCGGCATCGTCGGCGGGCGCGGGCTCGGCGCGAGCGCGGGAGCGGCGCTGATCGCGCGGGGCTTCGCCGAGCTGATGCGCTTCGGCAAGGCCTATGGCGCCCGCGCCGAGACGCTCACCGGCCTTTCCGGCCTCGGCGACCTCATCCTCACCTGCTCGACGGCGCAGTCGCGCAACTACGCGCTCGGGCTCGATCTCGGCCGCGCCGGCGGGCTGCACCCCAGCGGAAGGCTGGCCGAGGGGGCGCTGACGGCGAGCGCTCTCGTCGCGATGGCCGACGCGCGCGGTGTCGACATGCCCATCGCCCGCGCGGTCGAGGCGGTGCTGGCCGGGCGCAGCGATATCGAACAGGCGATCGGGTCGCTGCTGGCCCGTCCCCAGAAAGCGGAAGCGTGAGATGGCCCACTGGCTCTACAAGTCCGAACCGTTCAAATGGTCGTGGGAGATGCAGCTCGCCGCCGGCGCCAAGGGCACCCATTGGGACGGCGTGCGCAACCACCTCGCCAAGCAGCAGCTTCTCGCCATGAAGACCGGCGAGCACGGCTTCTTCTATCATTCCAACGAGGGCAAGGAGATCGTCGGCATCGTCGAGGTGATCCGCGAGGCCTATCCAGACCCGTCCGACCCCTCGGGCAAGTTCGTCATGGTCGACCTCAAGGCGGTCGCCACGCTGAAGAACCCGGTGACGCTGGCCGCCGTGAAAGCGGAGCCGCGCCTCGCCGAGATGGCGCTACTGAAATATTCCCGCCTCTCCGTGCAACCCGTCACCGACGCGGAATGGGAGATCGTGCTCGACATGGCCGGCGGCACGCGGTGACGCGGCGGCCCCTCGCTGATCCCGCCGCCTTCATCCGCGCCGAGACGCATCTTCTGGCACCGCCGCTGGTTCCCGAGATTCGCCTCCACCTCGCCGCCGAATCGCTGCCGATCTGGCAGCGCACCGAGGAGGAGCTGGGCGAGATCGGCCTGCCGCCGCCCTTCTGGGCCTTCGCCTGGGCCGGCGGGCAGGCGCTGGCGCGCTATGTTCTGGACCACCCCGAGACGGTGCGCGGGCGGCGCGTGCTGGATTTCGCCGCCGGCTCCGGCCTTGTCGGCATCGCCGCCATGAAGGCCGGTGCGGCGGCGGTCGCCTGCGCCGACATCGACCCCTTCGCCCATGCGGCCATCGCCCTTAACGCATGGGAGAACGGCGCGCCGGTCGAGGTGCTCGCGGCCGACGTCGTCGGTACGGACTTCGGCTGGGAGGTGATCCTCGCCGGCGACATCGCCTATGAGCACGACCTCGCCGCCCGCGTCTTCGGCTGGCTGGAGGCGCTTTCGGCCCGCGGCGCCGCTGTATGGATCGGCGATCCCGGCCGCTCCTACCTGCCGCGTGAGAGGCTCGAAAAAATCGCCGAATACGGCGTGCCGGTCTCGCGCGAGCTGGAGGACGCCGAGATCAAGCGCACCAGCGTCTGGCGTCCACGCTGCTAAGGGGCACGAGGCTCGCGATACCGCCGCCGGACGCCGGCTCCCGTCCGCGCAACTACATACCGACCAAAGTCCAGCGCCCCTCCGGCTTGTCCAGTCGGAACCCGCTCCCCATAATCCGGGGCAGCAAGAGAGGCGCGTCAGCGCCTGCCCAAAGGGGAAGAAACGCCATGTCCGACAAGATTTACGACGTGCCCGGCGACTGGGCCAAGCGCGCTTTCCTCGACGAGCGCGGCTACCGCGCCAAGTACGAGGCGTCGGTGCGCGACCCCGAGGGCTTCTGGGCCGACGAGGGCAAGCGGATCGAGTGGTTCGAGCCCTACACCATCGTCAAGAACACCTCTTACGCCCCCGGCAATGTCTCGATCAAATGGTTCGAGGACGGCGTGACCAACGTCGCGTGGAACTGCATCGACCGGCACCTGCCGACGCGCGGAGACCAGGTGGCGATCATCTGGGAAGGCGACAACCCGGAGGAGAGCCGCAAGATCACCTATCGCGAGCTGCACGACGAAGTGTGCCGCTTCGCCAACGTGCTGCGCAACCGCAACGTCGAGAAAGGCGACCGCGTCACCATCTACATGCCGATGATCCCGGAGGCGGCCTATGCCATGCTCGCCTGCGCGCGCCTCGGTGCCGTGCATTCCGTGGTGTTCGGCGGCTTCTCGCCCGACAGCCTCGCCGGGCGCATCCGCGACTGCGGCTCCAAGGTCGTCATCACCGCCGACGAAGGCCTGCGCGGCGGGCGCAAGGTGCCGCTGAAGGCCAATGTCGACGCCGCCATCGCCAAGGCCGCCGACGTCGAGGTCGACCATGTGATCGTGGTACGCCGCACCGGCGGCACGGTGAACATGGAGCCCGGCCGCGACGTCTGGTACCACGAGGCCGCCGACCTCGTGACCAGCGAGTGCCCGGCCATACCCGTGGGCGCCGAGGACCCGCTGTTCATCCTCTACACCTCGGGCTCGACCGGCCTGCCCAAGGGCGTGCTGCACACCACGGGCGGCTATCTCGTCTACGCCTCGATGACCCACCAGTACGTGTTCGACTACCACGACGGCGACGTCTACTGGTGCACCGCCGATATCGGCTGGGTGACCGGGCACAGCTACATCGTCTACGGCCCGCTCGCCAACGGCGCCACCACGCTGATGTTCGAGGGCGTGCCCAACTACCCCAGCAACTCCCGCTTCTGGGAGGTGATCGACAAGCATCAGGTGAACATCTTCTACACCGCGCCCACCGCCATCCGCGCGCTGATGCAGGGCGGCGACGCGCCGGTGAAGAAGACCTCGCGCGCGTCCCTGCGCCTGCTCGGCTCGGTCGGCGAGCCGATCAACCCGGAGGCCTGGGAGTGGTATCACCGCGTGGTCGGCGACGAGCGCTGCCCCATCGTCGACACCTGGTGGCAGACCGAGACCGGCGGCATCCTCATCACCCCGCTGCCCGGCGCCACCCGGCTCAAGCCCGGTTCGGCGACGACGCCCTTCTTCGGCGTCATCCCGCAGGTGGTGGACGCCGAGGGCAACGTCCTGGAAGGCGCCTGCGAGGGCAATCTCGTGATCGCCGACAGCTGGCCCGGCCAGATGCGCACGGTCTATGGCGACCATGAGCGCTTCATGCAGACCTATTTCGCCACCTATCCCGGCAAGTACTTCACCGGCGACGGCTGCCGGCGCGACGCGGACGGCTATTACTGGATCACCGGCCGCGTCGACGACGTGATCAACGTCTCCGGCCACCGCATGGGCACCGCCGAGGTGGAGAGCGCCCTCGTCGCCCATCCCAAGGTCTCCGAAGCCGCCGTAGTGGGCTATCCCCACGACATCAAGGGCCAGGGCATCTACGCCTATGTCACGCTCATGTCGGGCATCGAGCCGAGCGAGGAGCTGCGCAAGGAGCTCGTCGTCTGGGTGCGGCAGGAGATCGGCCCCATCGCCTCGCCGGACCTCATCCAGTTCGCCCCCGGCCTGCCCAAGACGCGCTCGGGCAAGATCATGCGCCGCATCCTGCGCAAGATCGCCGAGGACGAGTTCGGCAATCTCGGCGACACCTCGACGCTGGCCGACCCGACCGTGGTCGAGGACCTGATCTCGCACCGCCAGAACAAGAAGCACGCGGCGGCCTGAGCCACCGACACATCATCGGCCCGCGGGAACGGGCGGCTTGACCGTCCCTTCCCGTGGCATGACCATACTCCGCCGCCCCATCCTTCACGACGCCACAACGATAATCGGGGCGCATGGGAGGATCGCATGCGGATAAAGACCTGGGCGGCCATGGCCGCCCTTTTCCTCGTCTCGGCCGCGCCCGCCGGGGCGGACGGAACGGGCGACCCCGCCGTCGCCAGCGTGTCTGACGGCGAGTACGCCGACAAGGATGGCAACCCCACCTTCAAGATCGAGCCGGACGGCACGGTCGACTGGTACACCTCGGTCGGTTACATCCGCTACACCGCCAACTGCATGCAGTGCCACGGCCCGGACGGGCTGGGCTCCAGCTTCGGCCCCTCGCTGGTCGATGCGCTGCAGACGCTGAGCTACAGCCAGTTCCTCGACACCGTCACCAACGGCAAGAAGAACGTGAGCGCCAGCCAGGACCTCGTGATGCCGGCGCTCGGCAGCAATCCCAACGTGATGTGCTACATCGACGCCATCTTCGTCTATCTGCGCGCCCGCTCGGACGGCGCGCTCGGCCGCGGCCAGCCGCAGAAGAACGAGCCGAAACCGGCCGGCTACAGCAAGACCGAAGATGCCTGCATGGGGTGAGGGTTCGGCGTCGCCCCCCCCCGATCATCGCTGCTTGGACCACGCGGGTCGCTGAATCGCGTCATCTGGGTCATCGCCCGGGCGCGACGACAGACACTTTTTTGACATAATCTCAATTTACTCAAATTACTCATCCAAAGAGATGATTGAGCAATGGCACGATATGAGAGCATTAAAATTGATATCGACGTCTACAAAGCGATAGTCGCTGCAAAACTATCTTTTTCTGAAACACCAAACGATATATTGCGAAGGTTATTGAACATTGATAGCGACGATTTAAAATTGAAAAATAATACAAAATCTCTAAGGCCATGGAAAAATAATGAAATTTCGCTTCCGCATGGCACCATATTCAAGACGATATATAACAATAAAGAATATGAAGGATCAATCATAGATGGGGAATGGAGTTTAAACGGCTCGAAATTTTCTTCTCCATCAGCCGCAATAAGTGCCATAGCGAAGACGAAGAGCGGAAAGGCAACCAATCTAAATGGTTGGAAATATTGGAAAATACTGACGCCCGGCTCGTCTGAATGGAAAGATCTGGACGCTTTGCGCAGCCGAACGGTGACGCTTGAAGATTTGGATTAGCGATCCCCACCCTTTTTATACGGCGAGCGAAAGGAGTCCCGTCAGCCGCGCACGAGGTCGCCGAGCAGGCTCGCCGCCACCGACAGCTTGGAGACGCTGAGCCCGGAAGCGGCGATCTCGTAGATGCCGCCGCGCGCGCGCTCCACGATGTCGCCGCGCGCCCGCGTCCAGGCGGAGACGCCGGCGACCCCCGCGCCGTGCTCGGCGATCACCTCGGCGGTCAGCCGGCGCACGGCCGTCTCGAAGGAGGTCAGCGCCCGCTCCAGCGCGAGCCGGTCGTAATGGTCGGTCACGGCCAGCGCCCGCGCCGGGCCGAGGATGCGGTCGAGCCGGAACAGCACCGCCACCGCGAAGAAGGTGACGGCGACGTCCGCCAGCGAGGATTTGGTGCGCTCGGCGATGAGCACGATGTCGGTGGCGCTCTCCACCGCCGGCAGGCGGGCGATGCGGCGCGCCAGCGGCTCGGGCACGCCAGCCTGCGTCCACTGCATCACGCGGGCATCGTGCAGGGTGCGGGTCTCCTCGGGCAGAAGCTCGCGCACCGGGCCGGTGAGTACCTTCTCCACCGGCGCGATGCCGGCGGTGTAGTGGGCGACCAGCTCGTCGAGGCTGCCGGAGAGGTCGACATTGCGCAGGAACCAGATGCTGCGGTCGATCAGCATGTCCTGCACGACGCCGTAGAGGTCGAGCTGCACGCCGCCGTGCACCTGCCCGTCCAGCGCGTCGACTTCGGCATTGAGCGCGGCAAGGCCGAAGCCGTCGCGCACCACGGCGAAGGCCTTGGCGATGGAGCCGATATCGGCGCCGGTCTCGTCGGCGAGGCGGGTGACGAAGGTCGGGCCGCCATGGTTGATCATGGCGTTGGACAGGCGGGTGGCGACGATCTCGCGGCGCAGCCGGTGATGCTCGATGCCGTCCGGGAACCGCTCGCGCAGCTCGGAGGGGAAATAGGCGGCGAGTTCGCGGGCGAGATAGGGATCGTCCGGCACCTCGCCATCCAGCAGGTCGGCATGGGCGGTCAGCTTGGCATAGGCGAGCAGCACCGCCAGCTCCGGGCGCGTCAGCCCCTCGCGGCGTCCCCGCCGGTCGGCGAACTCGGCGTCGGAGGGCAGGAACTCGACCGCCCGGTCGAGCAGGCCGCGCGCCTCCAGCCGCTGGACGAGGCGCTGCTGGAAGCCGAAATCCTCGATGCCGCGCCGCTCGGCCAGCGAGAGCGCCAGCGTCTGCAGGTAGTTATTACGGAGCACGAGCTGGGCGACGTCGCCGGTCATCGAGGCGAGGAGCTGGGCGCGCCCCTGCGCGTCGAGCCGGCCCTCGCGCAGTGCCGGGCCGAGCGCGATCTTGATGTTCACCTCGATGTCCGAGGTGTTCACGCCGGCCGAATTGTCGATGGCATCGGTGTTGAGCCGCACGCCGCGCCGCGCCGCCTCGATGCGCCCGCGCTGTGTGACGCCGAGATTGGCGCCCTCGCCCACCACCCGCGCCCGCAATTCGCCGCCGGTCACGCGCACCGCGTCATTGGCGCGGTCGCCGACCTGCGCATCGCTCTCGCCGGCGGCGCGCACATAGGTACCGATGCCGCCGAACCACAGAAGGTCGACCGGCGCGCGCAGGATGGCGCTGATCACCTCGGCCGGCGAGGCGGAACTCTTGTCGAAGCCGAGCGCCTCGCGCATGGCGAAGGAGAGCGGAATGCTCTTGGCCGCGCGCGGAAATACGCCGCCGCCCGCCGAAATCAGCGACTTGTCGTAGTCCTGCCAGCTCGAGCGCGGCAGCGCGAACAGCCGCCGCCGCTCGCGGAAGGACGTTTCAGGGTCGGGATTGGGATCGAGGAAGATGTCGCGATGGTCGAAGGCGGCGACGAGCCGGATCGTCTTCTCCAGGATCATGCCGTTGCCGAACACGTCGCCCGACATGTCGCCCACGCCCACCACGGTGAAAGGCGTGGCGCGGATGTCGGTGTCCAGCTCGCGAAAATGCCGGCGCACCGCCTCCCAGGCGCCGCGCGCGGTGATGCCCATCGCCTTGTGGTCATAGCCGACCGAGCCGCCGGAGGCGAAGGCATCACCCAGCCAGTAGCCGCGCAGCTGGGAGAGCGTATTGGCGATGTCGGAGAAGGTCGCCGTGCCCTTGTCGGCGGCAACGACGAGATAGGGGTCGTCCTCGTCGTGGCGCACGGTGCGCGGCGGATGCACCGTCTCGCCGTTCTCGATGTCGTCGGTGACGTCGAGCAGGCTGCCGATGAACAGCTTGTAGGCGTCCACCCCCTCGGCCTGGATCGCCTCGCGCGGCCCGGAGGGCAGCTGGCTCGGCACGAATCCGCCCTTGGCGCCCACCGGCACGATCACCGCGTTCTTCACCTGCTGGGCCTTCACCAGCCCCAGCACCTCGGTGCGGAAGTCCTGCGGCCGGTCCGACCAGCGCAAACCGCCACGCGCCACACGGCCGAAGCGCAGATGCACGCCCTCGACGCGCGGCGAATGGACGAAGATCTCGAAGTGGGGGCGCGGCAGCGGCAGCCCCTCCACCTCGCGGCTGAGGAACTTGATGGCGATGGCGGGACGCGGCGTACCGTCGGCCGAGCGCTGGTAGAAATTGGTGCGCACCGCCGCCTCGATCAGATTGGCGAAGCGGCGCAGGATGCGGTCCTCGTCGAGGCTGGCGACCTCGATCAGCGCGGTCTCGATCTCGCTGCGGATCGCCGCCTGCCGCTCGGCCCGGCGGTCCGGCTGGTCGGGATCGAAGCGGGCGTGGAACAGCGCCACCAGCTTCTGCACGATGGCGGGATGCGCGTTCAGCGTCTGCCAGAGGTAGTCCTGGCTGAAGGGAATGCCCGCCTGCCGGAGATAGCGGCCGAGCGTGCGCAGCAGCGCGATGTCGCGCCAGCCGAGCTGGGCGGTGAGCGCCAGCCCGTTGAAGCCGTCGCTCTCGCCCCCGCGCAGCACCGCCATCAGCGTGCCGTGCAGCCAGCCCTGCAGCTTGTCGACCGGGATCGCCCCGCCGCCCCGGCGCGAGAGCAGCATGTCGTGCGCATAGACCGGCGGGCTCCCGGCCGGCTTCACCGTGAAGGTGCGCTCGTCGATGACGACGAAGCCCATCGCCTCCAGCATCGGCACGCGCTCGGAGAGCAGGCGCGGCACCTTGAGGCTCAGCACCTTGAGCGACACGCGGTCGCGCTCGCGCAGCGGCGAGGGCCGGAAGGCGGCGGCGACCGGGGCGGAATCGCCGAGCCCCTCGATCAGCTTGATGTCCTCGATCGTCTCCTCGGGCGGGTAGCTCGACTGGTAGCCGGCCGGAAAGGCGTTGGCGTAGCGCCCGGTCAGCTCGCCGATGCGCGCGGCGGGGAAGGAAGCGGCCAGCGCCTCCGAGACGCCGTCACCCCAGGTGCGGATGATGTCGGTGATGGCGCCTTCGAGGCTGGCGCGGCTCACCGTCGGCACCTCGCCCGGCCCGCGCTCGATGATGAAGTGCACGCGGGTGAGCGGCCCATCCATGAAGAGCGGGCGGAAGGCGGCGATCTGGCCGCCGAAGCTCGCCGCCAGCAGGTTGCCGATCTTCTCGCGCACCTCGGAGCCGTAACGGTCGCGCGGCACGAAGACGAGCACGGAGACGAAGCGGTCGAAGCGCTCGTTCAGCGCCAGCAGGCGCACGCGCGGGTGCTCGTCGAGCTGGAGGATGGCGAGCGCGAACTGGAACAGCGAGTTGGCGTCGATCTGGAACAGGTCGTCGCGCGGATAGGTCTCCAGCACCTTCACCAGCGCGCGGCCGGAATGGCTTTCCGGCGCGAAGCCGGCGCGCGAGAGCACGCTCGACGCCTTGCGGCGCAGCAGCGGAATGGTACGCACCGAGCTCGTATAGGCAGTCGCGGTGAACAGGCCGGCGATGCACAGGCCGCCGACCACCCGGCCCTGCGAATCGTAGCGCTTCACCAGCACCACATCGATCCAGGCGCGCCGGTGCACGGTGGAGACGGTGCGCGACTTGGTGACGATGAGCGGGCTCGGCTCGGCCAGCGCCTCGCCCAGATCCGCGCTCACGCTGCGGGAATCGCCGTTGCGGCGGAACAGCCGGAAATCCTCGTCGGCGAGCAGGCCGAGCGCGTCCTCCATCCGCCGTTCGAACTGCACCGGGCGGGCGCCGCCGGACGACGCCCCGGTCGCCTGATATTGCCGGCAGCCGAGGAAGGTAAAGCGGCCGGCGAGCAGCCATTCGAGGAAGGCAACCGCCTCCTCGCGCTCCTCGCGCGGCACCATGGAGGGGGCCAGCGTCAGGTTGGTCACCGCCGCGCGCACCTGCGCCATCATGGGCTGCCAGGCGTTCACCGCGAGGCGTACCTGGTTCAGCACCGCCGTCAGGTCGTCGACGAGCGCGTTGCGGCGGGCCTCGTCCTCGATGCGCGGGATGTGGATGTGGATCAGGCTCTCGCGCCGCAGCCGGCCGCCCGAGGGCGCCTCGCTGACCGCAATCGACGTCACCTGCCCGTTATTGTCACGGTCGACGGCGAGGATGGGGTGCACCACGAAGCTCGCCGTCACGCCCTGCGCGTTGAGCGCCGCCATGACGGAATCGAGCAGGAACGGCATGTCGTCGTTGACGATCTGGATGATCGAGACGCGCCCGAGGCGCTCCCCGCCCTCCTGGGTCTGCGGCTGCTCGATACGGATGTCGAAATTGTCGCGCCGGCGGAATTTCAGATGCGCATAGGCAAGCCGCGCGAGGCTGGCGAGTTCGTGCGGCGTGTAGACGCGCACATCCTCGGCAACCGCACGCCCGAACAAACGGCTGGCGAACCGCGCCGGCGCATCGCCGTCGGTTGCCTGCAAGATAAGGTCCGCCTGCTCAACGAGCTGGCGCGCGATGCGCTCATCCTCGCTGGCAAAGAACCCTTCGACCCCCATGTCGTCCCCCTGATGGGCGTCTGCGGCACTGCTTCAGCCGGTAACGTCCGTGTTTATCTCACCACCAAACCGTACGTGCTGGAACCGCTAATCCTCCGGTATCCCCCTCTGTTGCTTAGCGGTCACAGAGGCCGGAGACTATCCGTCTCTTGATCTCGATCAACCTCGGCCTCTCTCCCGCAGCGCACCAATGGCGCCGCGCCCCGCTTCCCGGGGCCGGGAATTCAAGGGGTTCGGGGATGCCTGGATACGCATTAACCTTAAATAAACTTTCGGTGCTGGGCACCCTCCTCGCCGCCGCGGCGGGCCTTTTCGCGGCGCCCGCCCTGGCGGCCGACGTTTCGTCGCCGGTCTTCAAGGCGCCGGCGCCGGTGGTCGAGCAGAGCCCGTGGCAGATCCGCCTGCGCGCGCTTGCGGTCATTCCGGAGGACAGCGGCTCGGTTTACGCCATCCCCGGCTCAGGGCTGGAATACTCGACCTCGATCGTGCCCGAGCTCGACATCACCTATTATTTCACGAAGAACTGGGCGGCCGAACTCATCCTCGGCGTGACCCCGCACGACATCAACGGCAAGGGCACCATCGGCAGCCTCAACAAGATCGCCGAGGTGTGGGCGCTGCCCCCGACCCTGACCCTGCAATACCACTTCACCGATTTCGGCGCGTTCAAGCCCTATGTCGGCGCGGGCATCAATTACACCTTCTTCTACGACCAGAAGGCCTATTCGGCCGACTCGATCGACGTGAAGGACACGTTCGGCTGGGCGCTGCAGGCCGGCTTCGACTACATGTTCGACGAGCACTGGGGCTTCAACGTCGACGTGAAGAAGCTCTTCCTGGAGCCGGATTTCAACGTCACGGTGGACGGCGACACGCTCTCGGGCAAGGCCAATCTCAACCCGTGGCTGGTCGGCGTCGGCGTCACCTACCGCTTCTGAGACGGCAGCGGCAATGCGCCCGACGGCTCTGGGGGGAGCCGGAGAGCGCAGGCGAAGGGTCGGCGCGAGCCGGCCCTTTTTCATGTCCGCCCTTCAGTGCCTTCGCGCACCCCGCTCAGTGGCGGAAATGGCGCACGCCGGTGAACACCATGGCGATGCCCGCCGCATCCGCCGCCGCGATAACCTCATTGTCGCGGATCGAGCCGCCCGGCTGGATCACCGCCGTCGCGCCCGCCTCGATGGCGGTGACGAGCCCGTCCGCGAAGGGGAAGAAGGCGTCGGACGCCACCACACTGCCGCGCGTCAGCGGCTCGGCCAGCCCGGCCGCCTCGGCCGCGTCGCGCGCCTTGTGGGCGGCGATGCGCGCCGAATCCACCCGGCTCATCTGGCCGGCGCCGATGCCCACCGTCGCAAGGTCCTTCGCATAGACGATGGCGTTCGACTTCACATGCTTCACGACCCGGAAGGCGAAGGCGAGGTCGGCGAGCTCGGCATTGGTCGGCGCGCGCTTCGTCACCACCTTCAGCTCCATGTCGTCGACCACGGCATTGTCGCGCGACTGCACGAGATAGCCCCCGGCCAGCGACTTCACCGCCAGACCGGCGCCCTTCGGGTCGGGCAGCGCGCCGGTGACGAGCAGGCGCAGGTTCTTCTTGGCGCCGACGATGGCGGCGGCCTCGGGCGTGGCGTCCGGCGCCACGATCACCTCGGTGAAGATATCGACGATGGCGCGCGCCGCCTCCGCGTCCAGCGTGCGGTTGAGCGCCACGATGCCGCCGAAGGCGGAGGTCGGGTCGCAGGCCAGCGCCTTGCGGTAGGCCTCGACGAGGGTCGCGCCCTCGGCCACGCCGCAGGGATTGGCGTGCTTGACGATGACCACCGCCGGCGCACGGGCGGGGTCGAACTCGGCCACCGCTTCGAAGGCGGCGTCGGTGTCGTTGAGGTTGTTGTAGGAAAGCGCCTTGCCCTGAAGCTGGCGGGCCGTGGCGACGCCCGGCCGCGCCGCGCCGCCGACATAGAAGGCCGCGCCCTGGTGCGGGTTCTCGCCATAGCGCAGCGCCTCGGCGAGCTTCCCGCCGAACACCCGGCTGGCGGGGGCGGCGTCCGCCGCAGACTCAGCCTCGCGCGCCTCGACTTCGGCGAACCAGCTCGCAATGGCGCCGTCATAGGTGGCGGTGCGGGCATAGGCGAGCTGGGCCAGCTTGCGGCGGGTGGCGAAGCTCGTGCCGCCCTTCGCTTCCAGCTCGGCCAGCACCGTCTCGTAGCCCGAGGGATCGACCACCACGGCGACGTCGGCGTGGTTCTTGGCCGCCGCGCGGATCATCGCCGGGCCGCCGATGTCGATGTTCTCCACGCAGTCGTCATAGCCGGCGCCGCGCGCCACCGTCGCCTCGAAGGGATAGAGATTCACCACCACGAGATCGATCGGCACGATGGAATGCGCCTCCATCGAGGCGCGGTGGCCGGCGTCGTCGCGAATGGCGAGGATGCCGCCATGCACCGAGGGGTGCAGCGTCTTCACCCGGCCGTCCATCATCTCGGGAAAGCCGGTGAGGTCGGAGACGTCCAGCACCTTCAGCCCGGCCTCGGCGAGCGCCTTGCGGGTGCCGCCGGTGGAGACCAGCTCGACGCCCTTCGCGGCGAGCCGCTCGGCGAACGCCACGAGGCCGGTCTTGTCGGAGACCGAAAGCAGGGCACGGGCAATGGGGCGGATATCGGCGGGCATGGCGGGACCAATGGTTGCGGCGGGGAATGCGCGCCGCCCTATCACGATCCGGCCCCGGCGTGAACCGGTGCGCGGGCACGGCAGGGCTGCGCCGCCTCAGGCGCGCAGTGCCGCCAGCCGAACGAAGGTCCATTCCACGCGCGGTGTCTGCCGGGCGACGCCGGAGATGACGAGCTGTTCGGTACGGCGCGGTCCGCCGCCGCCGGCGAGGAAGATGCTCTCCTCGATGGTCACGCTCGCCTCCGGCGCGGTAAAGGCCCAGTCGTCGCCGTCGGGAAGCTTGAGGATCACCGTCTGCCCGTCGGAGGCGCGCGAGGGCTCGACGGCAGGGTGCAGGTGGAAGCGGATGGCGTAGCGACCCGGCTGGTCGGTGGGGAATTCCTCGCCCTGCGCGACGCGGAACAGGTCCTCGCCATCGAGCCGCATGCCGTCCGGCGACAGCCGCCAGGAGCGCTGGTGGACGACGCCGAAGCGGCCGGCATAGCCGTCATGGCTGGCGCGCAGCACGTCGGAGCCGCCATGCGGGCCGCGGTCCACATGCAGTTCGCTCGGCCCGCCGAGCACCGGCGTACCGCACAGTCGCGTCAGCGCGCCGATGGTGACGAAGCGGCAGGACGAGGTGTCCTCCACCACGGCGGTCGAATGCGCCGCCGTCTGCCGCGCCGCCGGGCGCCATTCCTCGCGGCCGGTGGCGGGCAGGCCGCAATTCACCACCAGCCGGTGCCGGCCGGCGGAAAGCTCGAAGGACAGGCAGCCGGCATGCGCGTCGAGGCTCAGCGAGATCGGCGGCGGGCGGCCGGTATCGGCGATCACCACCGTGCCGCCAGCCTCCAGACGCTGGTAGCCCGAATAGGGGGCGTTGGAGACCGGACGCCCGCGCGCGTCATCATAGGCGAGCACGGTGGCGAGCCCGTCGGCCGGGGTCGGCCCCATGCCGTTGAAAAGGGCGAAGGCGCCGTCCGCGTGCCGGAAGAAGCGCAGCATGGGCATCATCCGGTCCAGCGCGTTGAGCAGCGCCGGGGGCGGCGGCACGTGGCGCGCCTCGTAGCACTGGCGCAGCGGCAGCAGGTCGAGCAGCAGTTCGATCAGCGTGCCCGGATTGCGCCCGGCATGGCCGCCATCGCCCAGCACCTGCCGGTCCAGTTCCTCGATCAGCCGCTTCTGCGCCGAGCGCATCAGCCGGGTCTGGTCGGCCATGCACAGGCCGGCGAAGCCGAGCGCCAGCGCGCAGGCGAGGCGCGGCCGGCCGTCCGGCGCGTTCGGTCCCACGCTCTTGAGGTAGCGCACCTGCGCGGTGAGGCTGCGGATGAAGCGGCGGTGGAAACCGGGATCGGCGTCCTGCAGGATGAGCGGCGACTGGGTGAGCCAGCTCATCACACGCCGCGCCGCCACCTCCGGCGTCGAGGCGAAGGGCAGACGGTGGCCGCGCATGCCGATCCAGTCGCTCACCAGCGCGCGGGCATGGGCACGGGCGATGGGAGAGGCGGCGGCCTGCAGGTGGCGCAGCCACCCGAAGGCGAACAGCTCGCGCGCCCATTCCGGCGAGGGCGGCTCCATGTCGAAGGGCGAGGCGCCGTCGGTGAGCACCAGCTTGCCGGCGAAGGAATAGCGCCCGGCATAGAATTCGCCGGCCCGCGCGGGATCACCGGTGCGCAGGTCGTGCGGCGCGAAGAGCAGGCGCGAGGGGACCGGCACGGCGGCAGCGCGCCAGGGAAACCACGGGTGCGCCATGGCGCGCGCCACGAGGCTGCTCCAGCCGAACTCGGTTGCGAACAGCGCCAGACGGGCGCGGTCCGCAAAGATGTCGCGGGCCATCAGCGCCTTAATGCTCCCGAAGCCGCCGGGAATCACCCGATCCCCCGGCGGCGAATCTTAGCCGAGCGGGCCGGCACGTCCACCCGCGCCCCGGATTCCGTGCGGCAGCGCCCACGGCTCGTCTCGTGAAAACCCATACGCGGCAAGGGTTCAGCGACGGCGCAGGCGGGCGGCGAAGAAGCCGTCGAGCCCGCCGAGGCGCGGGTCCTCGCCCTCACCGACCGGCATGTGGGTCGGCAGCGTGCGCACCTCGCCGGCCGCGTTGATCCATTCCGCCGCGATGCCCGCCTCGCCCGGCACGACGGGATCGCGCACGAGGTCGGAACGGCGCGCCAACAGTTCGGCGATCTGCCGCTCGCCCTCCTCCGGCTCCAGCGAGCAGGTGGAATAGACCAGCACGCCGCCCGGCTTCACCAGCGAGGCGGCGTTGTCGAGGATGCGGGATTGGAGACCGGCGAGGCTCGCTATGTCGGCCGGCCCCTTGGTCCAGGCGACGTCGGGGTGGCGGCGTATGGTGCCGGTGGCCGAGCAGGGCGCGTCGATCAGCACGCCGTCGAACGGCCCGCCCTTCCAGCGCGCCGCGTCCGCCTCGACGATCTCCGCCGTGAGGCCGAGCCGTTCGAGATTCTGCCGCAGCCGCTTGAGGCGCGGGGCGGAGCGGTCGAGCGCCGTCACCTGCGCGCCGGCCGCCGCGAGCTGGGCGGTCTTGCCGCCGGGAGCGGCGCACAGATCGGCGATGTGCATTCCCGGAGCCGGGTGCAGAAGCCGCGCCGGCAGCGCGGCCGCCGCGTCCTGCACCCACCAGGCGCCCTCCGGGAAGCCGGCCAGTGCGGTGACATTGCCGGCGTCCAGCACGCGGATCGAGCCGGTCGGCAGCAGCCTTCCGCCAAGCCGCTCCGCCCAATTCTCCGGTTCGGACTTCACCGTCAGGTCGAGCGGCGCTTCGGCGGCCAGCGCCTTTGAAATCGCCTGCGCCGCCTCCCCGCCATAGGCGCCCGCCCAGCCCTCGACCATCCAGTTCGGCTGGTCCGCCGCGTCCGGCAGGATCGCTCTTCCCTCGCGGGCGATGCGGCGCAGCACGGCGTTGACGAGGCCCTTGAAGCCCGCAGTCGCCGGGCTCTCGCCGGCCAGCGCCACGCTGGTGCCCACCGCCGCATGGTCGGGCACGTCCATGAACAGGATCTGCGCGGCGCCGATGGCGAGCAGCGTCTCGACCCGGCTCGCCTTGGCCGGCACCCCGCGCTCCAGCAGCGTGCGCAGCAGCGCCTTCAGGCTTCCGAATTTCCGCAGCGTGGTCGCCGCGATCATCCGCGCCAGCGCCCGGTCGCGATCCTCCAAATCGCGCGTCAGCCGGTCGAGGCTTTCCTCCAGCGGCTGGCCCTTCTCCAGCACCGCGTCCACCGCATCGGCGGCGGCACGGCGGACGGCGAGGCCGGGCGCCTCGGCGCTGGGACGAGGGGCGCGGGACGGGCGGCGGGAGGCGTCGGGTGCATCGTTCATCGCCAAGCCGATAGGCCCGCCGGAGGGCGAAGGCAACAGCCAGCCGCGCGGGGCATCGAACCGAAACGGCCGCGCGGGACTTGTGGAAGCGGGGCGGATCGGCTGCTATCGGGTGCTTCGCCGCCCTCCTATTGCCCCTTGCCCGCAGCGACTGGATCATGCCGCATCTCATTCTCATCGCCGATATCGGCGGAACCTCCTCCCGCCTCGCGCTCGTCGGCACCGACGGCGCCCCGCGCGACATCCAGATCCACCGCAACAATGATTTCGCCGGCTTCAAGGAGATGATCGCGGCCGATCTCGACCAGCGCGGGGACGCCGCGCGCGCCACGGTGGGCGGCGCGGTGCTCGCCGTTGCGGGACCGGCCGATGGCGAGGTGGTCAAGCTCACCAACCGCGACTGGTCCTTCTCCAAGCGCGACATGCGCCGGCATTTCGGCTGGCAGAAATTCGCCGCTGTGAACGATTTCGAGGCGCTGGCCCATGGCGTGCCGGCGCTCGGCGCGCCCGATCTCGTCGCGGTCGGCGGCGGCACGGCGATGCCGGGGGCGCCGCTCCTCATCTGCGGGCCGGGCACGGGCTTCGGCGTGGCGGGGCTGATCAGCGCCGGGCGCCAGCGCCTCGTCGTCACCGGCGAGGGCGGGCGCGCGCGCCTCGGCGCCACCACGGCGGAAGAGGCGCGCGTCGTCGCCCACATGCAGGAAGAGACCGGCCCCGTTGTGGTCGAGCACGCGCTCTCCGGCTCGGGGCTCGGGCGCATCCACACGATCCTCTCCGGCACGGCGCTCTCGCCCGAGGACGTGATCGCCGCCGCGACGCGCGGGGAAAGCGCGGCGCGGGCGAGCTGCGACATGTTCCTGCGCCTGTTCGGCCGCATCGCCGGCGACCTCGCGCTGATCTTCAACGCGCGCGGCGGCGTCTTTCTCGGCGGCGGCGTCTCGGCCGGGCTGGCGCCGTTCTTCAACGGTTCGCCGTTCCGCGAGGCCTTCGAGGAGCACCCGCCGCACCAGCCGCGGCTGATCGAGACACCGGTTCACATCATCATGCACGCCACGCCCGGCCTGATCGGCTGCGGCCAGCTCGGCGGGCGGATGGCCAAAACCCTCAGGCCGAACCTGCACGTGGTGTGAAGATCGCGGCGTCCGCCCGCGCCTCCAGCGCCGCCGGGTCGAGCCCGGCACGCTCCAGCGTGGCGCGCATGTGCGGGGGCAGCGGTGCGCGCGCATCGACCGGCGCGTGCCCCTTTTTCTGCGGAATCGTCACCCGGCGCGAATGCAGGTGCAGGATCGGCCCGCCCGGCAGGCGCGAGGCGCCGCCATAGATGCTGTCGCCGAGGATGGGATGGCCGATGGCGTCGAGATGCACGCGGAGCTGATGCGTACGCCCGGTGAGCGGGGAGAGCGCCAGCACGGCGAAGCCCTCGCCCTCGGCGATCTTCTCCCACTCGCTGATCGCCTCCTGCCCGCGCGGATCGACCGCCATCCACCAGCCGCGCGTCGGCGAGCGCTTGGACAGCTTCAGCTCGATGCGCCCGCGCGCCGCGCCCGGCACGCCGCGCACCACCGCGATATAGGTCTTGCCGACCGTGCCGTCGGCGAAGGCCCGGCCGAGATCGGCGAGCGCCTTGCGATGGCGGCCGAGCACGAGGCAGCCGGACGTGTCCTTGTCGAGCCGGTGCGCCAGCTCCGGCGCCGCCGGCAGGCCGAAGCGCAGCGCGTCGAGATGGTCCGCCAGCGTCTCGCCGCCCTTCGGCCCCTTGTGCACGGCAAGGCCCGCCGGCTTGTCGATGATGAGCATCATGCCGTCGCGGTGCAGCACGCGCGCGGCGATGTCGAAGGGGGCGGGGGCGGCGGGAGAAGCGTCCATGCCCGCCGTCACAGCATAAAGCGGCGGCAAGGTCGAGGGTGAGCGCGAAAGAGGCCGCCATCCGCCTTGTCATCCCGGCCGGAGCGAAGCGCAGAGCCGGGATCGCTCTCCATTCCGGGCGCGATCCCGGATCGGCCGTGCCGGCCATCCGGGATGACAGTTGACACCCGCCGCCGTCATCCCCGGACTTGATCCGGGGATCCACGACGTGCCGCCCGCGCCCGGCCGAAGACGTGGATGTCCGGGTCAAGCCCGGCCATGACGGCGTTACAGGAGCCGGCCGCGCGCCGACCGCGCTCAGCCCCGGCTCAGTTCCTCGTGCACGTCGAGCGTCGAGCGCACGCCGATGGAATCGAAATGCGTGTCGAGGAAGCTCTGCGCCGCCTCGCGGCCGATGGCGTGGAGATAGAGCAGGAACTCCCACTCCGCGTTCATCTTGGTCGAGGAATCGAGCGCGATCAGCTTGTCGGCGCCGTCGATGCGGTGCAGGCGCAGGTCGCGATAGCCGTCGATCCCGTCGCCCTTCTTCTTCAGGCTGCCGTGCCTGAGCAGGCGCGTGACGAATTCGGCGGCGCGCAGCTGCGCCAGCAGCGAGGCGTTGAAGGTGATCTCGTTCATCCGGTTGTTGATGTCGCGCGCCGTCTTCGGCGTCTCGCGACGGATGATGGGGTTGATCTGCACCAGCAGGATGTCGTCGGTCTTCACCGCGTTGTAGAACGGGTACAGCGCGGGGTTGCCCATATAGCCGCCGTCCCAGTAGGGCACGCCGTCGATCTCCACCGCCTGGAACATGAAGGGCAGGCAGGCCGAAGCCATGATCGCCTGCGCGGTCAGTTCGTGCTTGGCGAAGACGCGCGCCTTGCCGGTGTGCACGTTGGTGGCCGAAATGAAGACATGGACGTGGCGGCAGGACTGCAGCGCCTCGAAGTCGACATGCTCCTCGATCAGCTCCATCAGCGGATTGATGTTGAGCGGGTTGAAGTCGTAGGGCGACAGGAACCGGCTCATCATGTCGAAGGCGATGTAGCTCGGATTGGCGTTGAGCGACCAGTTGCCGAGCAGCCGGTCGAGCAGCGTGCGCTGGAGCGGGCTGGTGCGCCCGTCCTTGGAGACGGCGCGCCAGTAGCGGTTCAACGCCTCGCGCCCGCCCTCGTTGCCGCCGCGCGCCAGCCCCGTGGCCAGCACCGCCGCGTTCATCGCCCCGGCGCTGGTGCCGGAAATGCCTTCGATGGCGATGCGGCCGTCTTCCAGCAGCCGGTCAAGCACGCCCCAGGTGAAGGCGCCATGCGCGCCGCCGCCCTGGAGGGCAAGGTTCAGCGGCTTGAGAACCGGCCCCGACGCCTTGGCGCCCGCATGCGGCGGCTCGGGATGCACCTCGCGCTTGACCTCCGCGGTGCCGGTGGGCGTGGCGAGCGCGCCGGCCGCCGCTTCCGCCTTCGCCTCATCCGACGCCGAAACCGGCTCGGCGGAAGGCTTGGCCGACGCGGCCTTGGTGGAAGCCGTTGCCTTGGTGGAAGCCGCCTTGGCGGACGTTGCCTTGGCGGACGCTTCCCCGGCCGGCGCAACTTTCGCCGACGCCGTGCGGGCCGGAGCCTTTCCGGCCGGCGCCGGCTTTGCGGCCTTGCTCGTTTCGGCCGGTTCGGCGGCCGGCGCGGGCTTCGGCGCGACGTCGGCCGCCAGCGCGGAACTCTCCGCCGCCGGCGTCGCGCGCGTCGTGGTCTCGCTGGTCGTGGTCTCGTTCGTCTTGGCGCGGGGGCGCCGCGCCGGCTTCTTCGGGGTCTCGGCCACTCGGCGCCTCCGGAACTCTACACGGGCTGCGGGCTTACTGGGCGACCCAGCCGCCATCGATCTGGTGCAGGGCGCCGGTGATCGAGCTCTGCGTCTCGCCGGCGAGGAACACGGCGAGCGCCGCCACCTGCTCGACGGTGACGAACTGCTTGGTCGGCTGCTCCGCCAGCAGGAAATCCTTCACCTCGTCCTCGGAGATGCCGCGCGCCTTGGCGGTGTCGGGAATCTGCTTCTCGACGAGCGGCGTCCAGACATAGCCGGGGCAGATGGCGTTGCAGGTGATGCCGAAGGTCGCCGTCTCCAGCGCCACCGTCTTGGTCAGGCCGGCAATGCCGTGCTTGGCGGCGACATAGGCCGACTTGAAGGGCGAGGCGACCAGCGCATGCGCCGAGGCGGTGTTGATGATGCGGCCCCATTTGCGCGCCTTCATGCCCGGCACGGCGGCCTTGGTGGCGTGGAAGGCGGCGGAGAGATTCAACGCGATGATGAGGTCCCATTTCTCGTCCGGGAAATCCTCGATCGGCGAGACGAACTGCACGCCGGCATTGTTGACGAGGATGTCGACCGAACCGAGCTGCTCCTCGGCAGTCTTGATCAGCGCGGCATTGTCGGCCGCCTTGGTGAGGTCTGCGGCGACATAGATCGCCTTCACGCCGAATTCGCTCTCGATGGCCGCACGCTCCTTCTCGATGGCGGCGGCGTCGCCGAAGCCGTTCAGCGTGACATTGGTGCCGTCGGCCGCCAGGCCGCGCGCGATGGCGAGGCCGATTCCGCTGGTCGAACCGGTGATGACGGCGTTCTTTCCCTTAGGCATCGAGGAGGCTCCTGCGACTGAGATGGTGCCCGGCGCCCCCGTGCGGGCCTCGCGCCGTGCCGTTCGACTTCCCACATAGGCTAGGCTAGCACGCCGTTATGTCGTGCAAAGCACTTATCGCTGCACCGCACACGGAAGCGTCCGGGCGGTTTCCCCATCCTTACGCCTCGGGTTAAGATGGCGCCATGACAGCCGGGCACAGCCACGACAGCGACCAAGCTCACGGTCGGGTTCACGACCACGACCACAGTGCCTGCGTCGCGGGTGCGCTGGCGCGGGCGGAAGCGTCCTGCGGCGAGCGCGGCGCGCGGCTGACCCCGCTGCGCCGGCGCGTGCTGGAAGGGCTTGCCGACAGCCACGTGCCGCTGGGTGCCTATGAGCTGGTGGAGCGCCTCGGCAGCTCCGGCGACAAGCCGCCGCCGATGTCGGTCTATCGCGCGCTCGACTTCCTTGTCTCGGAAGGCCTCGCCCACCGCATCGAGAGCCGCAACGCCTACATCGCCTGCGGGCGCGACCATGCCGGCGATGACGTGATCGTGTTCCTGATCTGCGAGGGCTGCGGACTGACCGACGAAGTCGCCTCGCACGCCATCGGCCGCGACCTCGCCTGGGCGACGCGCGCCGCCGGCTTCACCCCGCGCACGCCGGTGATCGAGATCGCCGGCACCTGCGCGAAATGCCGGGCGGCGCAGGCGGCGGAGCCCGCGCGAGCCGCCGCTCCGGTGCCGGCCCGTTGACGCCGGCCCGGCACCGGCTTAACCCCTTTCAAGCCCGCACCGAGCCGAACGCGGACCGGACCGGCCGCCCGCCTCCCCTCGCCGCCGGACTGTGATCGCCATGGACCTTTCCGCCCCGGACGTTTCCGCCCCCGCCCCCATCGTCGCGCCCGAGCTGGAGGCCGCCGGCCCCGCGCCGCGCCGGCTGACCGTCGCCGTCAGGGTCGGCTCCGTCATCGTCGGCGGCGGCACCCCGGTCGTCGTGCAGTCGATGACCAACACCGACACTGCCGACGCCGAGGCGACCGCGCGGCAGATCGCCCAGCTCGCCCGCGCTGGCTCGGAGATCGTGCGCATCACGGTCGATCGCGAGGAATCCGCCCTTGCGGTGCCCGCGATCAAGGAGCGGCTGGCGAAGATGGGGCTCGATACTCCCATCGTCGGCGACTTCCACTACAACGGCCACCTGCTGCTGACGAAATACCCGGACTGCGCGGCAGCGCTCGACAAATACCGTATCAATCCCGGCAATGTGGGCTTCGGCCAGAAGCGCGACCGCCATTTCACCACCATCGTCGAGGCCGCCATCCGCCACGGCAAGCCGGTGCGCATCGGCGCCAACTGGGGCTCGCTCGACGACGAGTTGCTCACCCGGCTGATGGATGAGAACGCCGCCCTGCCGCGCCCCGCCGACGCCCGCTCGGTGACGCGCGAGGCGCTGGTGCGCTCGGCCCTGCTCTCGGCGGCGCTGGCCGAGGAGATCGGCCTGCCGCGCGACAAGATCATCCTCTCCGCCAAGGTCTCGGCGGTGCAGGACCTGATCACCGTCTATGCCGAGCTGGCCCGCCGCGCCGACTACGCGCTGCATCTGGGCCTGACCGAAGCCGGCATGGGCTCGAAGGGCATCGTCGCCTCGTCCACCGCCATGGGCGTGCTGCTCCAGCAGGGCATCGGCGACACCATCCGCGTCTCGCTCACCCCCGAGCCGAATGGCGACCGCACCCGCGAAGTCACGGTGGCGCAGGAGATGCTGCAGACCATGGGCCTGCGCACCTTCGTGCCGCTGGTCGCCGCCTGCCCCGGCTGCGGGCGCACCACCTCCACCACCTTCCAGGAGCTCGCCTTCGAGGTGCAGGACTTCATTCGCACCTCCATGCCCGAGTGGAAGAAGCGCTATCCCGGCGTCGAGACGCTCAACGTCGCTGTGATGGGCTGCATCGTGAACGGGCCGGGCGAGTCGAAGCACGCCGACATCGGCATCTCGCTGCCCGGCACCGGCGAGTTTCCCACCGCGCCGGTCTATCTCGACGGCAAGAAGGCGATGACCCTGCGCGGCCCCAGTCTGCGCGACGATTTCAAGAAGATCGTCGAGGACTATGTCGCGCGGCGGTTCGGGGTGGGCGGAGCGCCGGCGCCGGCGGCCGGTGTGGATGCGGCGGAGTGATTTGATATCAGCCGAAGCCGATAAACAGCGCTAGCGAACGGTTGACTGCCAGCATCGCCTCGTCTTCGAGCCGGCCGAACGGTTGACCGACCTTCTCGCAACGAACAGTCATCGCCTTGTCGATCATGACTTGGGAGGGTTCGCGCAGCCCGTTCAGCGAGGTTGGCTGCACTGTGAGGCGGACCAGCGGCGCATCTGTCAGCAGCGATGACAGCGGAAGCACCGTCACGCTGGCGATATCGGCAAACTCGTCGGCCTGAACGATCAGCCCCGGTCGCGGCTTGCCGAAGTCTCCCGGCAGGGACACCGCGACAAGATCACCGCGCCTCATTGTCGGGCCCGAACAGATCGTCCCACGCCGCGTCCATAAAGGACTGCAAATCCCTGTCGGACGCATCGGCGGCCGCAACGACGCTGGCCTGACGACGGCACTCCTCCGCAAAACCTGGCCGTCGGGTATCGGGAATCCAGATCTGCACCGGCCGCAGCCCGGCGGCGCGCAGCGTGTCGCGGCGGCGCTGAACGCGCTGTCGAACGGAAGTCGCCATACCCTGCCCTTTCGCGGCCATGCCTCATCTCAATTGTTACATGTAACATAGGACGGCTGGGAGCAGGGTCAAGGGCGCAGGGCAGTTCCAATGTTCCCCCGCATTGCCCTCGCGCGCCTTATCGCGTAAAAGCCCGCGCTCGTCCGAGCCTGTGAATGGCAGGACTTTCAGGAGAATGATCATGGGCTACAAGGTCGCCATCGTCGGTGCCACGGGCAATGTGGGCCGCGAAATGCTCGACATCCTCTCCGAGCGCGGGTTTCCCGCCGACGAGGTGGTCGCGCTTGCCTCCCGCCGTTCGGTCGGGACGGAGGTCTCGTTCGGCGACCGCACGCTCAAGGTCAAAGCCCTGGAAAACTACGATTTCTCGGACACCGACATCTGTCTCATGTCGGCCGGCGGCGAGATTTCCAAGGAATGGTCGCCCAGGATCGGCCGTCAGGGCTGCGTGGTGATCGATAATTCCTCGGCGTGGCGCTACGATTCCGACGTGCCGCTGATCGTGCCGGAAGTGAACGCCGACGCGGTGAAGGGCTTCACCAAGAAGAACATCATCGCCAACCCGAACTGCTCGACCGCCCAGCTCGTCGTGGCCCTCAAGCCGCTGCACGACAAGGCGACGATCAAGCGCGTCGTGGTGGCGACCTACCAGTCGGTCTCGGGCGCCGGCAAGGACGCCATGGACGAGCTGTTCGCCCAGACCCGCGCCGTCTTCGTGTCGGACCCGGTGGAAGCCAAGAAGTTCCCCAAGCGCATCGCCTTCAACGTCATTCCTCACATCGACGTCTTCATGGAAGACGGCTACACGAAGGAAGAGTGGAAAGTGATGGCCGAGACGAAGAAGATTCTCGACCCGAAGATCAAGCTCACCTGCACCGCCGTGCGCGTGCCGGTGTTTATCTCCCATTCCGAGGCGGTGAACGTCGAGTTCGAGAACCCGATCACCGCCGAGGAGGCCACCGAGGTCCTGCGCAACGCGCCGGGCGTGCTGGTGGTGGATAAGCGCGAGCCGGGCGGCTACATCACGCCCTACGAGGCCGCCGGCGAGGACGCCACCTACATCTCCCGCATCCGCGAGGACGCGACGGTGGAGAACGGCCTGTCCTTCTGGTGCGTGTCGGACAATCTGCGCAAGGGCGCGGCGCTGAACGCGGTGCAGATCGCCGAAGTGCTGGTGAACCGCAAGCTGATCCAGCCGAAGTCCGCCAAGGCGGCGTGAGCCGGCGGCGGGCGGGGACCGCGTCCGGCGTCACGCCTTCATGAAGATCAGAAACGGCCGCCTTCGGGCGGCCGTTGTCGTTTGCGCGGCGCGCGTCACCTTTCCGCCGAAGTGCGACGCCACGTATCGTGCGCACATCGCGGCGCGACTCGCGACAGGGACAGGATGCGGCGGACCATGCTTCGGCACCTTCTGGCGGCGGCCTTCATGCTCGCCGCCCTCACCGGCCCGGCTCTCGCGCATCCCCATGTCTGGGTCGAGGTGCGCTCCGAACTCGACTATGCGCCGGACGGAAAGCTCGCCGGCGTGCGCCACCACTGGAAGTTCGACGAGGCCTTCTCGACCTATGCGCTGCAGGGGCTGGAGACAACGCCGGACGGCAAGCCGAGCGCGGCGACGCTGAAGGAGCTGGCGCAGGTGAACATCGATTCCCTCAAGGAGTTCGACTATTTCACCTATGCCAAGCGCGGCAAGCAAAGCTCCCCCTTCCTGCCGCCGAAGGACTATTCGCTCACCTATGACGGCACGGCGCTGACGCTGCACTTCACCCTGCCCTTCGCCGACCCGCCGGCGAAGAAGGGCGCGCTCACCCTCGACGTCTACGATCCCACCTATTTCGTCGCCTTCCAGCTCGCCGATGAGACGCCGGTGACGCTGGCCGGCGCGGCGCAGGGCTGCGCGCTCACCCTGCACCGGCCCGACCCCGCCGCCACCCAGACCTCCACCCTGTCGGAGAGCTTCTTCAACGCGCTGACCACGGCGAGCGAGTTCGGCTCGCAATTCGCCAACCGCGTCACGGTGACCTGCTCGTGAACCGCCGGCTCGCCGTCGGCGCGCTGGCGCTGCTGGCCGCAGCGCTGGCGCTCCACCCTGCCTTCGCGCAGAGCCCGTTCGGCGTCGGCGCTCCGCCCGCCGCGGCGGAGACCGGCGGCATTGCCGGCTTCATCCTCGCCAAGCAGGCGGAATTCTACCGGCTGCTTACCGCCGCCGTGCGTGCCTCGAAGCAGGACGGCCACGCCGTGTTCCTGCTCGGCGGCATCTCCTTTGCCTATGGCGTGTTCCACGCCGCCGGACCCGGCCACGGCAAGGCGGTGATCTCCTCCTACCTGCTCGCCAACGAGGCGACGCTGAAGCGCGGCATCGGCCTCGCCTTCGCCAGCGCCTTCGCGCAAGCGCTCACCGCCATCCTCGTTGCAGGCCTGCTCGCCGCGCTGATCGGCGCCACCGCCGCCGCGATGAGCCGGGCGGTCTACGTCATCGAACTCGCCGCCTACGGGCTGATCGTGCTGATCGGCCTGCGCCTCGCCTTCGTGAAGGGCCGCGCGCTGCTCGCGGCGTGGCGTGGCGTGCCGGCCCATGTCCACGGGCCGGATTGCGGCTGCGGCGACGGCCACGCCCACATGCCGGGACCGGAGGATTTGCCGAGGGGCGGCGGCTGGCGGGAGTGGTGGGGCGCGGTGATGTCGGTCGGGCTGCGTCCCTGCTCGGGCGCCATCCTCGTGCTGGTCTTCGCCTTAGCGCAGGGCATCTTCTGGGTCGGCGCCGCCTCCGCCCTGTTGATGGGCGTGGGCACGGCGCTGACGGTGAGCGCCGTCGCCGCCCTCGCCGTCTTCGCCAAGCGGACGGCGGTGCGGATCGCCGCCAACCGGCCGGGCTCCACCGGGGCAGTGGTGCTGCGCGGCGTGGAATTCCTCGCCGCGCTGGCGCTCGTCGCCTTCGGGATGGCGCTGCTGACCGGCTTCATGGTCAGCGAGCGGCTGACGCTGGGGTGAATGTGCCCCGACAGCATTCCGTCATGGCCGGGCTTGACCCGGCCATCCACGTCCTTGGCCGCCATGCCGCTTCCGTCGAAGCCGTGGATCCCCGGGTCAGGCCCGGGGATGACGTCGTTTTGGGGATGAGGCCTGAAGAAGCTCAGTCCTCGAGATAGTCGTAGACCACCTTGCCGAGGCCGAGGGTAAGGTCGGTGCGGAAATGGGCGGCGGAGATCACCTCCAGCACCGGCAGCTTGGCGACGTCCGCCAGAGCATGCGGGAACAGGCCGAGCGCCGCCGGGCCGGTCCACGCCTCCTTCACCACGAGGTCTTCGAGATAATACTCGACCAGCTCGCACACCCGCGCCGTGCCGTCGACATGGGGGATGATCTTGATCATCCAGTTCGGCCCCAGCAGCGACTTGTGCAGGGCGTCCTTGTCGAGCTCCTGGTACTTGTAGCCCATGGTGGCGCTGGTGCAGAGCACGCTGCCGTAATGCAGCGTGCCGACCAGCGTGTCGCTCTCCACCGCGAAGCGGGTCTTGGCGAGCTTCTTGGGGAAGCCCCACAGCTCGCGGCCGCCGGCGATGGGGGCCTCGTCGTCGAGATACATGGAATGGACGTAGCCGCCCTTCACGCCGTTCAGCTCGACCGGGATCACCTGCCCGGTCTCGGTGTAGTCGCCGAAGCCGGTAGAGTCGGGCATGCGGATGAACTCGTACTTCACGATGGGCTCGACCACCTTGAGCGGCTCGGGCACCACCTTCTCCAGCGCCGCCGGGTCGGTGCGGTAGGTGATGACGAAGAACTCGCGGTTGAAGAACTTGTACGGTCCCTTGGGATAGGACGGGTTCGTCAGCGGCATGGAATAGGCGGTGCGGCGAACGTCCTCGATCTTCATGGCGGCCTTCTCCTGTGATGCGCCAGCCTAGCCTATCTGCCGCAATGCGGTAGAGCCGGCGTGCATGGCCGATGGGCCGAACCCGCCAGGCGGCGGATTCGGCCCATGCCGTTGCTCCGATCAGAAGCGGTAGGTCAGGCCGCCCTTGATCGCGTTGGTGTCGACGTCGCTGGCGAACTGGCCCTCATAACCGACGTTCAGCGACAGGTTCTCGCTCACGCCGATGTCGATGCCCGCGCCCAGCAGGAAGCTGTCCTCGGCAACCGGAGCGCCCGCCACGGTGAAGGCGGTGCCGGTGGAGGCGAAGCTCATGCCGATCTCCGGCGTGACGTCGCCATAGGCGTGGCGCCAGGCGAGGCTGGCATGCGGCGTCACCGTCGCGCTCCCCATGGCGAGGCTGGTGGCGAGACGCACGCCCAGCGTCGAATAGGGCACGTCATAGGACAGGCCGGAGGAAACGAGCCCGCTGGCGAAGGCGCCCGTCTCGCTGAAGCTGTCGGTGTCGATCCAGCTCCACGCCATCTGCGCGAAGGGCTCGAAGGCGAAGCCGCCGAACTCCAGCGCGTAGCCGGCCTCGACGAAGATATTCGCCGTCGAGCCGTCATAGGAGCCGAGCGGGTTCTCCGCGAGGCTCAGCATGGAGACGGTGCGCGAGGTGTCGATGTCGCTCCAGCCATAGCTCGCGCCGGCCCGCAGGCGCAGCGCGTCGAAGCTGGCGCCGGCATAGGCGGCGATGATCACCGTGTCGGCGTCGGCGCTGCTCAGCCGGTCGTCGACATCCGCGCTGGCGGAGGCGTAGCCGGCCGCCAGACCGAAGGTGACGTTGTTGGAGGTGAAGTCGCCGCCGGCGAGGAAGCCGCCGAGCGAGGAATCGACGCTGGCGGAATTGCCATTGCCATCCGCCGAGTTCCACTGGCCGAAGCCCTGCGCCCACGCCGCATAGACCGGGCCCGCCGGCTCGGCCGGGGCGGCCTTGACCGGGAACGGGCTGGTCGCCTCCGGCGCCTTGGCGGCATAGGCCGTCACCGGCCCGCCACCGCCGAGCGCCGCCATAGCGGTCGAGCCGCCGGCCGCCGAGGCCTGCCGCAGGCGGCCGGCCAGCGTGTCGGCGATGAGCGAGGACTGGTAGAACAGCGTGGTGCCGATGGAGGCATGCACCTCGCCCGACAGCAGGTCGTAGCCGGTGCTGACCGCCTGCGCCTGCCCCGCCGTGGCGCTGAGCACCCTGCCTTCCAGCAGGCTGCCATTGGCAAGGTCGATGGCGTTGGCGACGCCCGCCTGGTTGGCGGTGCGGGCGAGGCTGGCGAAGGCGACGTCGTTGCGCGCGATGGAGAGCGTCACCGAGGCATCGTCGCGGCCGAGCGTGGCATCGGCGAACAGGAAGTTCGGGTCCTGAAGCGCGAACTGCGCCACCGGCGTGGTCGTCGACGTGGCCGAGACGATCTCATAGACCGCACCGTCATAGATCGGGCCGATCGGCGTCACCACCACCGTGCCGCCATTGAGGGTCAGCGTGTCGGTGACGATCTGGTCGGAGCGCCGCCCGTTCAGTTCGACCTCGTAGACCGAGCCCGCGTCGAAGGTCGCGGTGCCGACAACCGTCACCGTGCCGATGGAGTTGCCCGGCGTCACCGCGCCGCCGTCGCCGACGGTGAGCTCGCCGACCGTTGCGTTGCCGCCGAGCGCCGCGCTGCTGCCGATGTTGACGCCGGCCTGTTCGAGCGAGCCGTTGAGCACGAATTCGCCCTCAACGTCCACTTCGCCGTCGAAATCCGACGCGCCCGTGCCGGTGAAATCGGCCCCCTCGCCGACGAACAGCGTGTTGAAGTCGCGGTACTGCGCGCCGTCGCCCAGCAGCGACAGGTCGAACGTGCCCTTGCCCGCGAGTTCGAAGGTGTTGTTCCCGTCATTGCCGAGCACGAGGCCGACCACCTCGCCGCCCGCGACATAGACGAAGCGGTCGTCGCCGCCGCCCATGTCGACCGCGACCTCGCTGCCGCTGCGGATCAGGCCGGCATTCACGATGGTGTCGTCCTGCGTGCCGATCAGGGTGATCGCCGTGCCGTCGGAGCGGATGATGCCTTCATTGGTGATCTGCGCCGCGAAGGGCGCCGGGCCTTGCGCGCTGTCGTCGATCAGTATGGCGCGGCCGACATCGTCGGAATCGATATTGGGGTAGTTGTCGAAGGCTTCGATCACGCCGCCCTTGTGGTTGTAGATGATGCCGCCGCCGGCGGCGATGCCGTCCGCCGTGTTCGGCTCGCCGTCCTTGGTGCCGGTCGCGCCGGTGCCCTGGATCAGCCCGTAATTGTGCAGCAGCACCCTCCCGTCGACATCCACGCCGTCGCCGTCGCCGTCCGGGGTGCCGTCGGCCGTGCCGTCATCGTCGAGGAGACCCGTCACCTCGCCGCGGATCGTGCCGTAGTTGACCACCTCGACGACGGTCGCGCCGGTGCTGTCGACGTTGATGCCCGAGCCGTTGCGGCCGACGATCTGCCCGCCCGCATTGTTGAGCACCGAGATGGCGCCGTCGCCGGTCACGCCGTGCTTGGCGCCGAGAATCTGGCCCGTCGACATGTTGATGACCGTGCCGCCGGCGCCCTGGAAGTCGACGCCGTCGCCGTCGCTGGTGAGGTCGGTCGACTGGATGAGGCCGTAATTGGTCACGATGGCGCCGGCGCCGGGACGGATGCCGTCGGCGGTGGAGGACTGGAGCGTGCCGTAATTGAGGATGGATATGCTGTTGCTCGGCGAGGTCAGGTCGGCGAAGTCGAGCGCCTGACCGATGCCGCCGTCGATCAGCCCGTGATTCTCGATGTTGATGACCGCATCCGACGTGTCGGAATCGGCGGCGAACTTGAAGGCGTCGTCCTGGCCGAGGATCTTGCCGCCCGCCTTGTTCAGCAGGGTGAAGGACTGCAGCGTGTCGATGATGCCGTCATCGTCGAACTTCAGCGCGCGGCTCTCGCCTTCGAGCGTCTGGATGGTGCCCGAATTGGTGAGCACGACGGTGCCGCCGCCGAAGCGGATGGCGTCGTTGCCGAGCGCGGTGATGGTGCCGCGATTGTCGATCTCGACATGGGCGCTCTCGGCCGTCGCCTTGTTGAGATCGAAGACCTGGCCGGTGGTCGAGATCATCGTGCCGGTGTTGGTCACCGAGAGATGGCCGTCGGCGAAGGCGCCGTTGAGGCGCACCGTGTCGTCGCTGGACGTGATGGTGCCGGTGTTGGTCAGGGTCAGCGTGCCGCTGACATTGGAAGCGCTGTCGAGCGCGCGGTTGCCGCTCTCGATGGTGCCGTCATTGCGCAGGACGATGCCCTCGCCGGTCGCCGGGGCGCTCCAGGTGATGGCGGTGCCGCTGACGTCGAGCAGCCCGCCCGGCGCGATCAGGCCGGTATCCGTTCCGGAAACGCTCTGCGCCACGGTCTCGGTCGTGCCCGACGGCACGGTGAAGGAATCGGCGCGGGCGCCGGAAGTGAGGGCGAGGGGCGCCACAAAGACGGCGCCGGCAGCGACCAGCGCCAGACGGCTGGTGGACGAGAAATAGCGATGCATGACCAATGGTCCCCGGGCGATTATTCTGATGGTCCCCCGCTAACGAGGGCGGGTGACAGCCGGGTGACAATTCGTCGGTATGCGAACGCAACTCCGCGCGCCCGCGCAATCCTCCGCGCGGCGTGGCACGGCGACCACAGGTCACCGCCAACCCATTGAAATGAATAATGGTATTACAGGACCGTCAGAAGACGGTGACGCCGCCCGCCCCGCCCTCGCCGCCGATGGCGACCGCTCCGCCATCCGCCCGCCAGGCGATGGCGCTCACCGGCTGGCCGTCCGGCGCGCGCAGCAGAATCTCCGCGCCGTCGGAGAGGCGCACCATCATCGCCAGCCCGTCATCGTAGCCGCAGGCGATGACTTCCTCCTTCGGATGGGCGGCGACCGCGCTGACGCGGGTGTCGCGCGGGGCGAGCATGGTCGGCTGCTTGCCCATCGGCCCTTCCTTGCTGGCGAAGGGCCAGAGGATCACCTCGCCGGAGCCGGAGGTGGCGAGATAGCGCCCGCCGACGGTGAACTCCATGGAGCGCACGCGCGAGGGATAGCCCGACATGCGCATATGCGCGCCGTCCGGCAGGCGCCAGCCGTGCAGCGCCGGCTCCTGCATGGTGGTGACGAGGAAGCGGGCCTCGGGGTGCCAGAGCACGCCGCGATGCGAGCCCTTCCATTCCAGCACCTCCGGCTTGGCCTGCGCATTGGGAAACCACAGGCTGGCGCCACCATAATGGGCGACGGCGAGCCGCGTGCCCTTTGGCGCGAAGGCGAGGCCGCCGACCGTCGAGGGCAGGTCGAGCGACTTTCGCTCGCCCTTCTTCGGCTGAAAATGTGCCGTCTTGCCGGCCGAGAAGGCGACCGCGCCGTCCGGCCCCGCCGCTACCTGGTCGATCCAGCGGCCCTTCTGCTCGAACAGCGTCTCGTGGGTGCCGTCGCCGAGCGTGGCGACCACGCGCCCGTCATCGCCGCCGGTGACGAGCCGACGCGCGTCGCCGGAGACCGAAAGGATCGCGCCGTCATGCGCGCGCAGGCGCATCGTCTCCTCGCCCGCCAGCACCACCTCGCCATTGCCGAGGGCGAAAGCGGGCACGGCGCCGAGAAAGCGCACGCCGACCGCGCCGCCGCCGAGTTCGAGCGGGCGCAGCTTCGAGGTGAGGGACGAGGGAGAGGAGGACAGGGCGGCCATGGGCTCGACGGCTTCTTGAAGGGGAATGTCGGGTTAGCCCAATTCGCGCCCCGCGTCACGGGTGGAGGCCCATTCCCTGCCCGTCATCCCGGAACGGCCGTCAGGCCGTATCCGGGATCGCATCCCGTGGGAGAGCGATCCCGGCTCGACGCTGCGCCTCGGCCGGAATGACATATGGTCGAAGTGTTCCTGCCGGGTCCCGGATCGGCGCTCCGCCTGCGGCGGCGCTTGTCCGGGAAACGAAGACGCTGTGTCCCGGACAAGCCGCGCATCGTGCGGCGCCGATCCGGGACCCAGGGGAACCCCTTCGGCTGCACTCCGGACGCCGCCTCACGCCACGCAGGCGAGAAAACCCTTCTCCAGCGCGGCGCGGTCGAGCTTGCGGCCGATGAAGACGATGCGGCTCGTCTTCGCCTCGTCCGCCCGCCACGGGCGCTGGTGGTCGCCGTCGAGGATCATGTGCACGCCCTGGAACACGAAGCGGTCCGGGTCGTCCTTGAAGGCGAGAATGCCCTTGGAGCGCAGGATGTTCGGCCCCTCGCGCTGGGTCAGCTCCTGGATCCAAGGGAAGAACTTGTCCGGGTCCAGCGGCTTCTCCGAGGAGAAGGAGAAGGACTGCATGTCCTCGTCGTGGAAATGCTTGTGGCCGCCCTCAAGGAAATCCGGGTCGATCGCCTGGATGCGGTCGAGGTCGAAGGCGCCCTGGCCCAGCACCTTGTCGATGGCGATGTCGGATTTCTGCGTGCGGTGGATGCGGGCGAAGGGGTTGATGGCGCGGATGCGCATCTCGACGTCCTTCAGCTCGGTCTCCGACACGAGGTCGGTCTTGTTGAGCAGGATGACGTCGGCAAAGGCGATCTGGTTCTTCGCCTCGGGGGCGTCCTTCAGCCGGTCCTTCAGCCATTTGGCGTCGGCCACCGTCACCACCGCGTCGAGCGTGGTCTTGGCGCCCACCGTCTCGTCGACGAAGAAGGTCTGCGCGACCGGGGCGGGATCGGCAAGGCCGGTCGTCTCGACGATGATGCCGTCGAAGTCGCCCTTGCGGCGCAGCAGCCCGTCGATGATGCGGATCAGGTCGCCGCGCACGGTGCAGCAGATGCAGCCGTTGTTCATCTCGAACACTTCCTCGTCGGCGCCGACCACGAGGTCGTTGTCGATGCCGATCTCGCCGAACTCGTTGACGACGACGGCGAACTTCTTGCCGTGCGGCTCGGAGAGGATGCGGTTCAGCAGCGTTGTCTTGCCCGCGCCGAGATAGCCGGTGAGCACGGTGACGGGGATCTTTGACTGGGGCGACTGGGTCTCGGGCATGGGCAACCTCGATCTTTCAGGACGTCATGCCCGGGCTTGGCCCGGGCATCCACGCCTTGCGGCGGAAAGTCGTGGATGGCCGGGACGAGCCCGGCCATAACGGTGTGGTGAACGGCGAACTCAGCTCGACAGCGCCGAGGAGAGCTCGCGGATGTTGTTGTTCATCATGTCGATGTAGGTGCTCGCCGGGCCTTTGTCATCGGAGAGCGCGTCGGAATAGAGCTCGCCGCCGATGCGCGCATTCGTCTCCTTGGCGATGCGCTTGACGAGGCGCGGATCGGAGATGTTCTCCATGAACACGGCCGGGATCTTCGACGCCTTGATCTGGCGGATGATCTTGGCGACGTCCTTGGCGGAGGCTTCCGCCTCGGTCGACACGCCCTGCGGGGCGATGAAATCGACGCCATAGGCGGCGCCGAAATAGCCGAAGGCGTCGTGCGAGGTGATGATGCGGCGGTTCTGCTCCGGAATCTTTGCCACCGCCGCCTTCACATCGGCGTCGAGCGCCTGGAGCTTGGCGGTATAGGCGGCCGCGTTCGCCTCGTAGGTCGCCTTGCCGGCGGGATCGGCGGCGATCAGAGCGTCGCGGATATTGGCGACGTAGATTTCCGCATTGGGGATGGACTGCCAGGCATGCGGGTCGATGCCGCCATGGTCATGGCCCTCTTCGGCGTGCTTGTCGTGATCATGCGCGTCATCGTGGCCTTCCTCTTCCCCGGCCATGGCGCGCGGCGTGATGCCCTTGGTGGCGACGACGATCTCCGCCTTGGTGCCGGAGGCCTTCACCAGCCGGTCGATCCAGCCCTCGAAGCCGAGGCCATTGACGAAGACGAACTGCGCGCTCGCCACCTTCTTGGCGTCGGCCGGCGCGGGCTGGAAGACATGGGCATCGCCATTGGGGCCCACGAGGGTGGTCACCGCCACCCGGTCGCCACCGACCTGTTTGACGAAATCTCCGAGGATGGAGAACGAGGCGACGACGGGGATCTTCGTCGTCGCTTCCTGTGCGGTGGCGGGGGCAATGAAGGGGGCGGCGGCGACGGCCAGGGCAAGAGCGCCGGCGAGAGCGAGGCGGCGGGTGAGCATGGGGGGCTCCATCAGGCTTCGAGATGACGTTGCGGCAGGAAGCGGGGCAAGAGCCCGCCGACCGGCCCGAAAAGCACGGAGAGCGCATAGGCGCCGCCGGCGACGAGGATGATGGCAGGCCCCGAGGGCACGCCGGAATGATAGGAAAACAGCAGGCCGATCACGCCGGAGGCGCAGGCGACCAGCACCGAGACGCCGACCAGCGCGGTCAGTTCCCGCGTCCAGAACCGCGCGGCGGCGGCCGGCAGCATCATGAGCCCGACCGCGAGCAGCGTGCCCAGCGCGTGGAAGCCGCCGACGAGGTTCGTGACGACCAGCGCGAGGAAGACGAGGTGCGAGGGCGCCCCCGCCCGGCTCACCGAGCGCAGGAAGCCGGGATCGACGCTCTCCAGCACCAGCGGGCGCCAGGCCAGCGCCAGCACCACCAGCGTCAGGCTGGAGATCGAGACGATCAGCAGCAGCGTCGCGTCGTCGAGCGCCAGCACCGTGCCGAACAGCACGTGCAGCAGGTCGACATTGGAGCCGCGCAGCGAGACCAGCAGCACGCCGAGCGCCAGCGAGATGAGGTAGAAGGCGGCGAGCGCCGCGTCCTCCTTCATCTGCGTGGCGCGCGCCACCGCGCCCGCGCCCAGCGCCACCGCGAAGCCGGCGACCAGCCCGCCTATGGTCATGGCGAACAGGTTGAGCCCGGCGGCGAGGAAGCCCACCGCCGCGCCGGGCAGGATCGCATGGGCCATGGCGTCGCCGGCAAGGCTCATGCGGCGCAGCATCATCAGCACGCCGATGGGCCCGGCGCCGACGCCGAGCGCCAGCACACCGACCAGCGCGCGGCGCATGAAGTCGAATTCGGCGAAGGGACCGACGAGGAAATCGTAGATCACGCTGCGGCTCCCGCAACCGGGGGGCAGGTCGGGGCGGCCTCGTCCCACGCCTCGCACATGCGCCGCGCCGCCGCCAGATTGTCAGCGGTGAGCACCTCGCCGGTGGCGCCCCAGGCCACCGCCTCGCGCGCCAGCAGCAGCGTGCGGGGGAAATGGTCGCGCACCAGGTCGAAATCGTGCAGCACGGCGATGACGGTGCGGCCCTCGCCGTTCCAGCGTGTCACCAGTGCCGTCAGGTCGGCCATGGTGCCGGCGTCGAGGGCGGTGAAGGGCTCGTCGAGCAGGATCAGCCGGGCGTCCTGCAGCAGCAGGCGGGCAAAGAGCGTGCGCTGCATCTGCCCGCCGGACAGGGTGCCGATGGGGCGGGTCTCGAAGCCTTCCAGCCCGACGGCGGCGATGGCGGCCTCGATCCGCGCGCGGTCGGCCCGCGAGATGGCGCCGAACAGGCCGGCCCGCCGCCACAGACCCATCGCCACGAGGTCGTAGACGTCGATGGGGAAGGAGCGGTCGACCTCGGCTGCCTGCGGGAGATAGGCGATCTCGCGCGCCGGCACATGGCCCTCGATGCGTCCGGTCAGCGGCGAGAGTACGCCGGCGATGCCCTTGAGCAGCGTCGACTTGCCCGCCCCGTTCGGTCCGCACACGGCCAGCAGGTCGCCCTCCGCCACCTCGCCGTCGAGATGGTGCACGGCGGGGTGACGGTCATAGCCGAGCGTGAGATTGCGGAAGGACAGCACGGTTCCCATCAGTTGCCGGCCCCGATCACGGCGAGCGCGGCGGCCCAGATCAGGCCGGCCAGCGGCAGGGCGATGGCGAGGCGCTGGAGCGCGGAAAGCCGCAGCAGCGAGAAGGCCGGCCGCGCCGCCGGGTGCCGCTCGCCGGCGCCGTGAGAATGATGGTGACGATCGTGGCTATGGCCATGATGCCCGGCCTGCGCATCCTCCTGCGTCGGGGCGGGGTGGTGATGGGCGTGCTCGTGCAGGTGATCGTGATCGTGATTGTGCAGGCGGGCGACGGACATGCTCAAACTCCAATGGCGTTTTGATACTCTATATCAAATCATCCGTCCAGCCCGAATGATACACTGTATCACATCCACCCTCGCGCCGCGTCGGCGACCGCAGCACCAGCCCGGCGAAAGCGCGGCCCGCCGAATTGATGGGGCGACCCGTCTCGACGCCGCGCCCGCGCCGACATAAGAGAAGGCGCCTTTGCGTGCCGGCGCCGCCGGCCTGTTCGATCCGGAGCCCTTGGAGTCCTCTCATGGATATTTCGCGCATTTCGATCGGCCCGAACCCGCCCGACGAGGTTCACGCCATCATCGAGATCCCGGCCGGCGGCGCGCCGGTGAAGTACGAGATCGACAAGGAATCCGGCGCGCTCTTCGTCGACCGCTTCCTGCACACGCCGATGTTCTATCCCGGCAATTACGGCTTCATCCCCAACACGCTCGGCGATGACGGCGACCCGCTCGACATCATCGTCATCTCGCCCATCCCGCTGCTGGCCGGCTCGGTGATCGCGGCCCGCCCGATCGGCGTGCTGATGATGACGGACGAGAAGGGCGGCGACGAGAAGGTGCTCGCGGTGCCGGCGGACTCGGTCTACCCCTACCACTCCAAGATCATGAGCTATGCCGACCTGCCCCAGCTCATCGTCGAGCAGGTCGCGCACTTCTTCACCCACTACAAGGATCTGGAGAAGGGCAAGAAGGTCTCTGTGGCGGACTGGCAGGGGCCGGCGGAAGCCCGCGCGCTGATCGTCAAGTCGATCGAAGCCGCCAGGAAGTGAGCCGGGCGGGCCGCAGGGCCCGCACCGACGAGACAGAAGGCCCGGGCCGTGCCCGGGCCTTTCGCGTTTCAGCCTGAAAATCAGCCCGTAAAGCCCATCCCGGCCAGCGCGCGCTGCAGCGGCGCGCCGAGCGTGACGCCCTCGCGCGCCGCCCGCTCGCGGTTGACGAGGCGCCGGGTGCCGGGAAGCCGCGCGCCGGGCTCGTGCTCGATGGCAAGCGCCAGACGCTCGAGATGGTCGAGATAGGCATCGCCCGCCACCGGGCCGGGGTCGATGGCGATGACCACCTGCCCCACCGCCGCCGGCGGCCCCTTGCCGTCGAAGAAGCTCGGCGTGTCGAAGGCGAAGGTCGAGGCGGTGAGCGCCGCCGCCATCACCTCGATGACGAAGGCGAGCGCCGTGCCCTTGGCCTCGCCCATCGGCACCATCGTGCCGGCAAGCCCGGCCTTGGCATCCGTGGTTGGATTGCCGTCGGCGTCGAAGGCCCAGCCCTCGGGAATGGTGGCGTCGCCGCGCTGCACGGCGGCCAGGATGTTGCCGCGCGCCACCTTGGCGACCGAGAGGTCGACCACCGCCGGCGGACGCCCCTTCAGCGGCGTGGCGAAGGCGAGCGGGTTGGTGCCGAACACCGGCTTGCGCCCGCCCCACGGCGCGATGGAGGCCGACGCGTTGGCGAAGGCGAGCCCGACCAGCCCGCCCTCGGCCAGCTTCTCCACCGGCTGGCCGGCGACGCCGAAATGGCTGGAGCGGCGCACCGCCATCATGGCGATGCCGGTCTCGCGGGCGAGCGCGGCGAGTTCGGGAAGGGCAAGCTCGATGGCGGGATAGGCGAAGCCGTTGCCCGCATCCACCGCCAGTACCGAGGGCGAGACGCGGCGCAGGCTGGGCACGGCGTGGCCGTCGATCTTGCCGGCCGCCGCCATGGCGCCATAGCTCGGCAGCCGGGCGAGGCCGTGCGTGCCGAGCCCGTCCGCCTCGGCACGCACCAGCGCGTCGGCGGTGATCGTCGCATTGCCCGGCGCCGTGCCGAAGCGCTCCAGCACGCGGGCGGCATAGGCCCGCGCCCCGTCGAGCGAGAGCGTGATGTCGTGGAACGCCTCGCGCGCGACCGAGCCTTCCATCACCGAGCCTTCCATCACTCCGCGCTCCCGCCGAGCGGACCCGCCGGCAGGCGGGCGAGCTCGAAGCGGTTGACGTCGTCCAGCAGCGCGAGGAAGGCGCGCGCGCCGTAGAGCGCGCAGGCCTCGCCCTTCTCGCGTGAGGCTTCCGTGGCATCGCCCATGCCGCCGTCAGGGTTGATGTCCTGCGCCATCCAGCCGAAGCCGGCCGGCGTGCCGGCGCGCAGAAAGGCGAATTCCTGCTCCATGGCGAGTGTCGCCGGCGGGAAGTCGCGCAGATCGGCCTCGCGCACCGTGTCGGGGCGGAAGGCCATCATCAGCGAGGTCTCGATGCCGCCGGCATGGATGCCGTGCTGGCGCTCCTGCGCGCTGAACAGCCCCTCGGGATAGCCGAAGCGGTGCCAGGAAAGCGTCACCGCCAGCATGCCGAGCCGGGCGCGCAGGTCGCGCGCCACAATGTCGAGGATCGGCACGTTACCGCCATGCGAGTTGACGATGACGAGCTTGCGCACGCCGGCGCGGTGCACGCTCTCGCCGATCTCGGTCCAGGCGCGGATCACCGTCTCGGCGGAAAGCGTCAGCGTGCCGGGAAAATGGATGTGCTCGTTGGACTTGCCGATGGCCTGCAGCGGCAGGAACACCGCCGGCAGATCGTCCGGCAGCAGCCGCGCCACTTCCCTGAGATAGCCCTCGCCGATGAACGTATCGACGCCCACGGGCAGATGCGGCCCGTGCTGTTCCACCGCCGCCACCGGCAGCACGGCGATCCAGTTTTCGGTATCGCCGGCGGCAAAGTCGGTCCAGGCGAGTTCGGTCCAGAAGCGTTTGGGGGGCATGGCAGACGGCATTGGCGGCGTGTCCGGGGGGTTCGACGCGGGCGTTCTAGGCTCAATCGGCCTTCGCCGCCAGCACCTCGACCTCGACCTTGAATTCGGGACGCGTGAAGCCGGAGACGATCATCAGCGTCGAGGCCGGCGGGGGATCGGCGACGAAGCGGTCGCGCGCCGCCATGTAGCCGGCGAGATGAGCGCGCTCGGTGACATAGGCGTTGATCCGCACCAGATCGCCCGGCCCCATTCCCGCCTCCGCGAGGCAGGCGGCGATGGCGCGGAAGCACAGCTCGGCCTGCTCTTCCGCGCTCTCGGGAATGGCGTCCTCGGGCGAAATGCCGAGCTGGCCGGAAACGAGCAGCAGTCGCGCGCCGGCCGCCACCTCGACGGCGTGGCTGTAGCGGGCGAAGGGGCGGCGAATGGCGGGCGGTATCAGATGACGCAGCATGGCGGGGCTCGGCGGCTCGCGGGCGGATCTTGTCGGCGGGATGCACAGACTTGTCATGCGGGCATATGTGCATCCCGATTAAGCTCGCCTATCATGGCGGCATTCGAACCGCCACGCACCGCCCTTCGTACCCGGATGGAGACACCGATGCGCCTGCGTCTTCCGCGCTTGCGTTTTCTCTCGACCCTCGCGGCTGTTACCGCACTCGCCCTCGCCGCCCTTCCGCTCGCGCCGGCTGCGGCCGCCGACAAGGTGACGTTCGGCACCAACTGGGTGGCGCAGGCCGAGCATGGCGGCTTCTACCAGGCGGTGGTGGACGGCACCTACGCGAAGTACGGCCTCAACGTCACCATCCTGCCCGGCGGCCCGCAGGCCAACAACCGGCTGCTGCTGCCGGTCGGCAAGATCGACTTCTACATGGGCGCCAACATGCTGCAGGCGTTCTCCTCGGTAGTGGAAGGCATCCCCACCGAAATCGTCGCCGCCCTGTTCCAGAAGGACCCGCAGGTCCTGATCGCCCATCCCGACGTCGAGACGTTCGAGCAGCTCAAGACGCGGACGCTGTTCATCTCCAAGGAGGGGCTCGCCAGCTACTACCAGTGGCTCGTCGCCGATTACGGCTTCAGCGAGAACCAGGTGAAGCCCTACACCTTCAACGCCGCGCCCTTCCTCGTCGACAAGAACAGCGCCATGCAGGGCTACGTCACCTCCGAGCCCTATGCGGTGGAGCAGCAGGGCGGCTTCGTGCCCAAGCTTTTCCTGCTGGCCGATTACGGCTTCGACACCTACGCCACCACCATCGAGACCCGCACCGAGCTGGTGAAGCAGAACCCCGATCTCGTGCAGCGCTTCGTCGATGCCTCGATCATCGGCTGGTACAACTATCTCTATGGCGACAACACCAAGGCCAACGCGCTGATCAAGCAGGACAATCCGGAGATGACCGACGCGATGATCGCCTTCTCCATCGCCAAGATGAAGGAGTATGGCATCGTCGATTCCGGGGACACCACGACGCTCGGCATCGGCGCCATGACGGATGCGCGGATCAAGAGCTTCTACGACAAGATGGTGCAGGCCAAGGTGCTCAAGCCCGGCATCGAGATCGCCAGATCCTACACCACCCAGTTCGTGAACAAGGGCGTCGGCAAGGAGCTGGCGCCGAAATAGCCGCCTGCGATATGCCTGCCCCGGCGATCCGGCCCCGGCCGCAGACAGATGAGATGACCGCCGACGTGAACGCGCCCGCCCCGCAGACCGACGCGCCGCTGCTCGCCCTCCGGGGCGTCGGCAAGCGTTTCGCCAACGCCGTCACCGCGCTGGACGGGCTCGACATGGAGGTGCGGCAGGGCGAGTTCCTCTCGCTGCTCGGCCCCTCGGGCTGCGGCAAGTCCACCGCGCTGCGCCTCATCGCCGGCCTCTCCGAGCCGAGCGAGGGCCGGCTCGACTGGCACGGCGAGGAACAGGCCCGCCGCGCCGCCGGGCAGCCGTCCATCGGCTTCGTCTTCCAGGAGCCGACGCTGATGCCGTGGGCCAGCGTGTTCGGCAATGTCCACCTGCCGCTCAAGCTCGCCGGCATCGGCCGGCGCGAGGCCGAGCCCGCCATCGCGGAGGCGCTGGAGCTGGTCGGCCTGTCGGGTTTTCGCGACGCCTATCCGCGCGAACTGTCCGGCGGCATGAAGATGCGCGTCTCCATCGCCCGCGCGCTGGTGACGAAGCCGCGCCTGCTTTTGATGGACGAGCCTTTCGCCGCGCTCGACGAGATCACCCGCTTCAAGCTCAACAACGATCTTCTGGACGTCTGGCGGCGACTGGGCTGCACCATCGTCTTCGTGACCCATTCGGTCTTCGAGTCGGTCTATCTCTCCTCGCGCATCCTGGTGTTCCGCGCCCGGCCGGGCCGCGTGGTGGCCGAGCTTGCCATCGACCCCAACCAGCCGCGCGACGAGGCCTTCCGCACCTCGCCGGAATATGCGGGCCTGTGCCGCGAGACCTCGCAGGCGCTGGCCCGGGCGATGGACCCACGCTGAGGGAGCGCCGCATGGAACGGTCTCCCTTCCGCTGGCTCCTGCCGATCGGCGTGCTCGCCCTGCTGGTGGCGGCCTGGCACTTCATCGTCACGCTGAACAACCTGCCGCCCTATGTGCTGCCGGCCCCCGGCGCGGTGCTGGAGACTCTGATCCGCGACCGCGCCGTGCTGTTCGGCTCCATGCTGGTGACGCTGGAGACCACGGCGCTCGCCTTGCTGCTCGCCGTGGCCGGCGGGGTGGGGCTGGCGCTCATCTTTGCCAGCGCACGCATCGTCGAGTTCTCGCTGTTCCCCATCGCGGTGATCCTGCAGGTGACGCCCGTCATCGCCGTCGCGCCGCTGATGCTGATCTATATGTCGACCGATTCCGCCGTGCTGCTCTGCGCCTGGATCGTCGCCTTCTTCCCGGTGCTGTCGAACACCACGCTCGGGCTCAACTCGGTGGACCCGAACCTGCGCGACCTGTTCCGCCTCGCCGGTGCCTCGCGCTGGCAGACGCTGGCGCTGCTGCGCCTGCCCACCGCCCTGCCCTATTTCCTCGGCGGCCTGCGCATCGCCGGCGGCCTCGCGCTGATCGGCGCGGTGGTCGGCGAGATCGCCGCCGGCTCGGCGGGCCAGGGCTCGGGCCTCGCCTTCCGCATCGTCGAATCCGCCTACCGGCTCAACATTCCGCGCCTGTTCGCGGCGCTGCTGCTCATCTCGCTCGCCGGCATCCTCATCTACGCCGTGCTCAGCCTCTTGAGCTGGCTCGCCCTGCGCCGCTGGCACGAGAGCGAGATCGGCGGCCCGGCATGACGAGGCCCGCCCTTCCTCCGGCCGATCTGCCGGCCGCCTATGTGCTCGGCCATGTCCGCGCGCCCACCGGCCTCATCGCCGCCCCGCCCGGCCCGGCCGATGCCGAGGGGCTGGTGGCGCTCGACATCGCCGTCGCCGGCGGGCACATCGCCCGGCTTGCCCCGGCCGGCGCGCTCATCGAGGACGGGCCGCGCATCGAGCGGGCCGGCACGCTCGCGCTGCCGGGCCTCGCCGACATCCACACCCATCTCGACAAGGGCTTCATCTGGAACCGCGCGCCCAACCGCGACGGCAGCTTCGAGGGCGCGATGGCGGCGGTCGCCGCCGACAAGCCGAACTGGAGCGAAGAGGACATACGCCGCCGCTTCGACTTCGCGCTGCGCTGTGCTTACGCGCACGGCACCGTCGCCATCCGCACCCATCTCGATTCGGAAGGCGAGCGCGCCGCCGGCGCCTGGAGGGTGTTCGCCGAGATGCGCGAGGCCTGGCGCGGGCGCATCGAGCTGCAGGCGGTCGGCCTCATTCCCGTCGACAGCGTGCTCGACCCGGCCCTGTTCGACCGTCTCGTCGGGCTCGTGCGCGAGCATGGCGGGCTGCTCGGCAGCTACACCTATGTGACGCCGAACCTGCACGCCGGGCTCGAACTCCTGTTCGACGCCGCCGAGCGGCACGGCCTCGCGCTCGACCTGCATGTCGACGAACGCGACCGGAACGCCCATGCGCTGGTCGACATCGCCGAAATCGCCCTGCGCCGGCGCTTCCAAGGCCCCATCCTCGCCGGCCATTGCTGCGCGCTGGCGCTGAAGGACGAGGCGGAAGCCGACCGCGCGCTGGACAGGGTGGCGCAGGCCGGCATCGGCATCGTCTCGCTGCCCATGTGCAACCTCTACCTCCAGGACCGCCAGCCCGGCCGCACCCCGCGCTGGCGCGGCGTCACCCTGTTGCACGAGATGCGCGCGCGCGGCATTCCCGTCATGGTGGCCAGCGACAATGCGCGCGATCCCTTCTACGCCTATGGCGACCTCGATCTCGTCGAGGTCTATCGCGAGGCCACCCGCATCGCCCATCTCGACCATCCCGCCGGCGAGGGGCCGGCGCTCATCGCCCGCGCGCCGGCGCAATGGATGGGTGTGGAGGCCGGCCTTCTCGCGCCCGGCCGGCCGGCGGACCTCTCCCTGTTCCCAGCCCGCAGCCTCAACGAACTTCACGCCCGCCCGCAGGCGGACCGCCTCGTGCTGCGCGCGGGCCGTGCGATCGAGGTAGCGCCGCCCGACTATGGCGAGCTCGACGATCTGATGGAGCGCCCGCAATGACCTCCGCTGCGAAGAGCTACGACATCGCCGGGCTGAAGGCGCGGCTCGGCGGCATCCGCACCGAGGAAAACCCGGCGCTGGTGCGCCAAAAGAGCCGCGATTTCTATTGGTACTCGCCCACGCTCAAGCGCCAGCTCGACGCGGTGAGCGGCGATATCGTCGCCTTCCCGGCCAGCGAGGCGGAGGTGCTGGCGATTCTCGCTGCCTGCCACGCACTCGCCATTCCGGTCACCCCGCGCGGCGCCGGCACGGGCAATTACGGGCAGGCCATGCCGCTGGACGGCGGGCTGGTGCTCGATCTCTCCGGCCTCGACAAGGTGCTGGAGATCGTCCCCGGCCGGGTGCGCGCGCAGGCGGGCGCCCTCATCGCCGACATCGATGCCGCCTGCGCGGCGAGCGGGCAGGAGCTGCGCCTTCACCCCTCCACCTACCGCACCGCCTCCATAGGCGGCTTCGTCGCCGGCGGTTCGGGCGGCGTGGGCTCAATCAGCTGGGGCGGGCTGCGCGACCTCGGCAACATCGTGTCGCTGCGCATCGCCACCATGGAGGCGACACCGCGCATCCTTGAGCTGACCGGCGAGGAGGTGCAGACCGTCTCGCACGCCTACGGCACCAACGGCATCATACTGGAGGTCGAGATGCCGCTCGCCCCGGCCTATGGGTGGACCGAGGCGATCATCGGGTTCGAGGATTTCGGCGAGGCCGCCGCCTATGCCAATGCGCTGGGCGAACAGGACGCCATCCTCAAGAAGCTGGTCTCGGTGATCGCCGCGCCGGTGCCGCAGAGCTATTTCCTGCGCCACCGCAAATATCTGCCGGACGGGCTGCACATCGTGCTCGTCATGCTGGCGCCGGTCGCCCGCGCTGCCTTCGAGAGCTTCACGAAGCGCTGGAACGGGCGCACGCTCTACCGCTCCGATCTGGTGGGGCCCGAGGAGGCGAAGGGCCTGCCGCCGCTCTACGAGCTCGCCTGGAACCACACGACGCTGCGGGCGCTGCGCGTCGATCCCGCCATCACCTATCTGCAGACGCTCTACCCCTTCCCGAACCAGCTTTCGTTGGCGGAACAGGTCCATGCCCGGCTCGGCGACGAGGCGCCCGCGCATCTCGAATTCGTGCGCTTCGACGGCAAAATTACCTCCTTCGGCCTGCCGCTCATCCGCTTCACCTCGGAGGCGCGGCTGGAGGAGATCGTCGCCCTGCACGAGGACCTCGGCATCCCGGTCTTCAACCCGCACCGCTACACGCTGGAGGAAGGCGGCATGAAGCAGACCGACGCCGCCCAGCTCGCCTTCAAGCGCGAGGCGGACCCGCAGGGCCTGCTTAATCCCGGCAAGATGATCGCCTGGGCACATCCCGATTTTGACCTCGGCGCCGGCCGTACCTATCTCTTTCTGGGGCTGGAGCGTCATGCCGGGCGGGCCGGCGCGCCGGGAGACCCAACCTGATGCGCGCGCTGGTCGTCTATTGCCACCCGGTGGCGGAGAGCTTCAACGCGGCGGTGCGCGACGCGGTGATCCGCGGCCTGACCGCCGGCGGCCACGAGGTCGACCTGCTCGACCTCTACGCCGAGGGCTTCGAGCCCGCGCTCAGCCGGCAGGAGCGGCTCGCCTATCACGAGCCCGGCGTCAACGTGCTGCCCGTCATGGACCATCTGGCCCGCGTGAAGCAGGCGGACGCGCTGATCTTCGTCGCGCCGACCTGGTGGTACGGCCCGCCCGCCCTGCTGAAGGGGTGGCTCGACCGCGTGCTGGTGCCGCACGAGACCTTCGGCATGCCGAAACCCTTCCGCCCGCTGGAGCGCCGGCTCACCAACATCCGGGTGCTGGCGGCGGTGTCGACGCTCGGCTCGCCCTGGTACTGGTGGCTGTGGATCGGCCAGCCGGGGCGCCGCATTCTGCTGTCGGGCGTGGGTGGCATCGTCCATCGCCGCGCGCGCCGGTTGTGGCTCGCCCTTCACAGCATGGATTCGGCCAGCCCCGCCAAGCGCAGCGCTTTTCTCGCCCGCGTCGAGGCGCAGTTCGCCAAAATATAGAATCCGGCCTCCATTTGCGGGCGCTTTGACGAACATCTCGATTGCAGCCATGTTCGTGTCACGACAACCCGCTTCTATCGCGACAAATAGTTGTTGCCTTGGCGTGTTGGTCCGCGGGGGCGCCGATGAAGGACGACTTCGACAAGAAGATCGGCCACAGATTGCATCACGTCGCGCGCCTCCAGCGTGCGCTGGCGGCACGGCGCCTGCAGGAGATCGGGCTGTTTCCCGGACAGGAAACAGTGCTGAAGCTGCTGGCCGAATCGGACGGGCGTACCATGTCCGAGCTGGCGGCGGCGCTGAAGGTGCGCCCCCCCACCGCCTCGAAGACGGTCGGCCGGCTTTCCGCGCAGAACCTGCTGGAGCGCCGCGCCGCCGAGGGTGATGCCCGGCTCGTGCGCGTGCACCTCACCGACGAGGGCCGCCAGCGTGCCGGCGCCATCGACGCCATCTGGGAATCGCTGGAGCAGACCATGACCGCCGGCCTCGACGGCAAGGAGCGCAAGCGCCTGCGCAAGCTGCTGCGCAAGATCGAGCGCAACCTCTCCGCCCAGCTCGGTGCCGTCACCGCCGCCGAGCCCGAGGACGACGCCGAGGGCGCCGACGAGGAGACTGCCTGAGAGACGCGCGGAGGGCGTTACGGGACTTGAAACGGGCGTTGCTTTGGTGACGAATACCGCCCCCTGACACGCCCCCGCATGTACGCCGAGGAGTTTTCCATGTCCCGCCCCGACCTTCTCCAGACCGGCCCGATGATGGGCATGATCGAGGCGCAGCTCGGCGAGCTCTTCACCGTCCACCGCCTCGACGCGCCGGACGCCGAGGCAATGCTTGCCGAGGTCGGCTCCCGCATCCGCGCGGTAGCCACCGGCGTCGGCTCGACCGGCGGCGGCGTGCGCCGCGTCACCGATGCGCTGATGGCCCGCCTGCCGGCGCTGGAGATCGTCGCCAATTTCGGCGTCGGCTATGATTCGGTCGATGCCGAGGCCGCCGGAAAGCGCGGCGTCGTCGTCACCAACACGCCCGGCGTGCTCGACGACGAGGTGGCCGACCTCACCATCGGCCTGCTGCTCGCCACGCTCCGCCGCATTCCGCAGGCCGAGCGCTACCTGCGCGCCGGCAAGTGGCCCACCGGCGGCTTCCCGCTCTCTCCGACGCTGCGCGACCGCACCATCGGTATCGTCGGCATGGGCCGCATCGGCCGCGCCATCGCCCGCCGGCTGGAGGGCTTCGGCCGTCCCATCGCCTATCACAGCCGCCGCCCGGTGGCGGACGTGCCCTACGCCCATTACCCCGACCTCAAGGCGCTGGCTCGCGACGTCGACGCGCTGATCGTCATCGTGCCCGGCGGGCCGGAGACCGACCGCATGATCGACGCCGAGGTGCTGGCCGCGCTCGGCCCCACCGGCGTGCTGATCAACGTGGCGCGCGGCTCGGTGGTCGACGAGCCGGCGCTCATCCGCGCGCTGGCGGACGGCACCATCGCCGCCGCCGGCCTCGACGTCTTCGCCGACGAGCCCAACGTGCCGGAGGCGCTGATCGGGCTCGACAACACCGTGCTGCTGCCCCATGTCGCCTCGGCCACCCATGTCACGCGCAACGCCATGGGCCAGCTGGTGGTCGACAATCTCGCTGCCTGGTTCGAGGGCAAGGCGCCGCTGACGCCGGTGCCGGAAACCCCGGTGAAAGGCCGCTGAGGCACACCGATGCGGAGACGCGCGCCCCACCTCCCGCTCACGCTGCTCGCCGCCGCGCTTCTGCTGGCCGGGCCGGCACGGGCGCAGGAAGGCACCAGCGCGGGTGCCGGTTCGGGCGCGAGCGCAGAGGGCGGCGTGCCGCTGGCCGACAGCTACCAGCTCACCAATGCCGACGGCGACCGCATCTGCCCGCTGGTGCTCACCGCCCGTCCGCATGGACGCAAGGGCGCGCCGGCCGGCCTGTACGACGTCACGCTCGACAAGGCGGTCTGCGGCGCGGCCATACTGTTCGCGGTCGACATTGCGAGCTGGGCGCCGGGGCCGGGCGAATCCATCCGCCTGCACGGTCCGGACGGTCGGCTGGTGGCCGAGTTCACCGAGGGCGTGGGCGGCACCTGGGAGGCGCTGCGCGAGGGCGACGGCGTCTATTTCCTCGTCAATCCGCGCCTCGCCGAGCCCGCCTTGCAGGCCGCCGATCTCGTCGGCGACTGGGACATCGCGCTGACCGCCGGCCAGCCGCTCTGCCGCATCGCGCTGACCGATGCGCCGGCGGGCAGCGAGGTGTACCGTGCGCGGCTCGCGCCCGGCTGCGCCGCCGCCATCGTGGCGCTGGCGCCCGACCGCTGGCGGCTCGACGGTTCCGATCTGGTGCTGCTCACCGCGCAGGGCGAGGGCTTCCGCTTCGCCCGGCAGGAGGACGGCACCTGGGAGAAGGTGCCGCCCGACGAGGGCACGCCGCTCCTGCTCTCGCGCCCCTGAGCAATGGGCGCGAGACGAAGGCTTGCACACGCGCATCCGGGGGATCGCGACATGACCGACACCGTCCTCATTTCCGGCGCCGGCCCGGTCGGCCTCGTCATGGCGCTCGAACTGGCGCGCTACGGCGTGCCGGTGCGGCTCGTCGACCGGATGGCCGCGCGGGCGAAGACCTCGCGCGCGGTGGCGGTCTGGCCGCGCACGCTGGAACTGCTGGAGCGCGCCGGCGGCGGGCTTTCCGCCGAGCTGGTGAGCCTGGGCAATCCCGTCACGGTGGCCAACATCTTCGCCGGTGCGAGTGAAATCGCGCGCATCGAGCTGAAGGAGGTCGTCACCCCCTACCCGTTCGTGCTGATGCTGCCCCAGAGCGAGACCGAACGCGTGCTGGTGCGCCATCTCGCAGAACGCGACGTCGCAGCGGAGCTGGGGGTCGAGCTCACCGGCTTCGAACCGGACGAGGCCGGCGTCACCGCGACGCTGCGCCATGCCGACGGGCGCGAGGAGACCGGCCGCTACGGCGCGCTGATCGCCTGCGACGGCGCCCACAGCCCGATCCGCCACCGGCTCGGCCTGAGCTTCGAGGGCAACACGCTCGGCAATGACTGGGCGCAGGGCGACTTCCACATCGAGGGCGTGCCGTTCCCGCCGAGCGAGTTCGCCACCTGGTGGCACGAGGAAGGGCCGGCCGTGCTGTTCCCGCTCGGCGGCACGCGCTACCGGCTGATCCTGGGCCTCGGCCCGTCGAGCGGCGCCGTGCCGCCCCCGCCCTCCTTCGAGACCTTTCAGGCGATTCTCGACCGTCGCGGCCCCAGCGGCATCCGGCTGGTCGATACGGTGTGGACGACCTCCTTCCGCATCAATGAGCGGCAGGTGAACGCCTATCGCGCCGGGCGCGTCTTCCTCGCCGGCGACGCCGCCCATGTGCACAGCCCGGCCGGCGGGCAGGGCATGAACACCGGCATGCAGGACGCGATGAACCTCGCCTGGAAGCTCGCGCTGGTGCTGCGCGGGCTTTCGACCTCGCCGCTGCTGCTCGACAGCTACGACCCCGAGCGCCGGGCCGTGGGCGCCGAGGTCATCGCCACCGCCGGCCGGATGACGCGCCTCGCGACGCTGAAGAACCCGCTGGCGCGCCACCTGCGCAACACGGTGATGCAGTTCGTGCTCGGCCTGCCCATGGTGCAGCACGCGCTGGAAGGCGAATTGACCGAGACCGCCACCCATTACGCCGACAGCCCGCTCAACGGCGTGTCCTGGCAGTCCGGCCCCCGCGCGGGCGAGCGCATGGCGCCGGTGGAGGGCGAGGCGCCCTACGGCGCGGGCGACATGCCGCGCTTCGCCCTGCGCGTCGGCGCGGGCGTGGAGGCACCGCCGGCCGGCGTCGCAGGTCCGCTCGTCGAGGCCGCGCCGCGTCCAAACCCGGTGGAGGGCGGCATCGAGCTGGTCCGCCCGGACGGCTATCTTGCCCTGTCGGTCGCCGATGGCGAGTGGGGTCCCGTGGCGGCCTATCTCGCCGGGCTGTGATAAGGAGAGCTGCAATGAGCGTGACGTTTCTTCACTCGCGGGGTACCGAACCGCCGATCCGCATCCCCGCCATCGGCCTCGACCTGTTCGTGCGCATGCCGCCGGCGGCCAGCGCAAACGAGTTCTGCTTCATCGAGACGATCAACGCCCCCGGCTTCGGCCCGCCGCGCCACCGCCACCGGGAGGCGGAGATCTTCCGCGTGATCGAGGGCCGCTATCTCTACGAGGTGGACGGTAGGCGCTTCTATGCCGAGGCGGGCGATGTGGTCTGCGTGCCCGGTGGGGCGGAGCACGGCTTCGTCAACGTGACCGACGCGCCGGCGCGCCAGTACATACTGATGACGCCTGCGCTCGACGCGGCGGCGTTCTTCACCGAACTCGCCGGCGTGATGCATGACGGCGTGCCGGACCGCGCGGCGCTCAACGCCTTCGGCGTCAAATGGAGCGTCGAGTTCCTCGGCCCCCCGGTCGGCCGCCACGAGCTGCCGACCGGGTGAGCGCCTAGCTAGATCAGCCGCAGGCCCCGCAGCGAGGCATGGCCGTCCTTGCCGACGATGATGTGGTCGTGCACCTCGATGCCCAGCGGCTTCGCCACCTCGATGATGGTCTTCGTCATCTGGATGTCGGCATTGGAGGGCGTCGGGTCGCCGCTCGGGTGGTTGTGCACGAGGATGACCGCGCTCGCCGCCACCTCCAGCGCCCGCTTGACCACTTCGCGCGGATAGACCGGCGTGTGGTCCACCGTGCCGCGCTGCTGCACCTCGTCGAGGATGAGCTGGTTGCGCTTGTCGAGGAACAGCACGCGGAACTGCTCCTGCTCGGCGAAGGCCATGCTGGCGCGGCAATGGGCGATCACCGCGCTCCAGGAGGAAAGCACCGGGCGCTCGCGCACCTTGCCGCGGGTCACCCTCTCCACCGCCGCGCCGATCAGCTTGAGCTCGGTGACGATAGCTTCGCCGACCCCCTTCACCTCGCGCAGCCGGCCCGGCGGGGCGCCGACCGTCTCGGCGAAGGAGCCGAAGCGGGCGATCAGCGCCTTGGCGAGCGGCTTCACATCCGCGCGGGGAACAGCACGGAACAGCACGAGTTCGAGGAGTTCGTAATCCGGCAGCCCCTCGCCGCCGGACTGGCGGAAGCGCTCGCGCAGCCTTTCGCGATGGCCGAGAAAATGCGGGCCGGCCTCGTCGAGACCCGGCGGGCGCGGGCCGTCGCCCTCGGCGAAGCCGGGCGTGGCGCTATCCGGGAGAGAAGGCGGCAGGCCCGCGCCGGCCGGCTCGGTGCCGCCCGCCCCGTTACGCTCCGCCCTTTTGCGCGCCATAAGGGCTCCCGGCTCGTTCAGGCGTTGGCGAAGATCGGCTTGTGATAGCCCTTGGGCGAGAGCGTGAAGATCTCGCAGCCGGTCTCGGTGACGCCGACGGCGTGCTCGAACTGCGCCGAGAGCGAGCGGTCGCGCGTCACCGCCGTCCAGCCGTCGGACAGCACCTTCACATGCGGGCGGCCGAGATTGATCATCGGCTCGACGGTGAAGATCATGCCCGGCAGCAGCTCCGGTCCCTCGCCGCGACGGCCGACATGGACGATGTTCGGCTCGTCGTGGAAGAGTTGACCCAGGCCATGGCCGCAGAAGTCGCGCACCACGCTCATGTGGAAGGGCTCGACGAATTCCTGGATCGCCGCGCCGATATCGCCGACATGGCCGCCCGGCCGGATCGCGTCGATGCCGCGCATCATCGATTCATAGGTCACGTCGAGCAGCCGCTCGGCCCGGCGCGGGATCTCGCCCACCGGGTACATGCGGCTCGAATCGCCGTGCCAGCCCTCGACGATCAGCGTCACGTCGACATTGACGATGTCGCCCTCGCGAAGCGGCTTGTCGTTCGGGATGCCGTGGCAGACGACATGGTTGATCGAGGTGCAGGTGGACTTGCGGTAGCCGCGATACATCAGCGTCGCCGGCAGCGCGCCATGGTCCATCGCGAAGTCGAATACCAGCCGGTCGATGGCGTCGGTGGTCACGCCGGGCTCCACCATCTCGTGCACGAGGTCGAGCGCCTGCGCGGCGAGCTGGCCGGCCTTGCGCATGCCGGCAAAGCCCTCCGGGCCGTGCAGCTTGATATGGCCGGTCTTGCGCAGCGGCGCGCCGGCCGCCTCCACATAACTCATCGTCGAACGTCCAGAAGAGAAGTGCGCGGCCGAACCCGGCCGCAAGGAAACCTGCCCGAATGTAAGCCATCCCGCCGCAGGTGCAAGGAAAGCCCCGCCTACCCCACCGCCTTGGCCATGTGGACGAGACGGCGGTCGGGCAGTTGCTCCACCCGCTCGATGGCGTAGCCCTTGCGCCGGTACCAGTGGATGTTGGCCGCCAGCGGCTCGCCCGTATAGAGCCGCGCCGTGCGCCGGCTGAGCGCGCGGGCCCGCGCCTCGCCCGCCATCAGCAGCAGGTTGCCATAGCCGAAGCCCTGCGCCTTCGGGCAGGCCGCCACGCTGTCGATGAGCAGGTCGTCCGCCCGCGCCTGCAGGATCAGCACGCCGCCGATCCCCTCCGGCACGTCGAGCACCCACACCTCGCGCTCGCGGAAGACGCGGGTGTAATCCCACAGCAGCGGCACCGGCTCGACGCCGAGCAGGATGCGGTTGCGGGCATAGGCGGCTTTCTGCAGCGATTCGACGCCCGCGAGATCGTCGAGCCCGGCGCGGCGCAGTACGCGACCCTCGCTCTCCAGCTCCTGCGCGTTGAAGGTGGTGAGCGGCACGATCTGCCGGCCCGCCTCGTCGAAATTCTCCGGCGCCAGCCAGCTCTCCATCGCCACCGCGATCTGCGGCCATTCCTCGGCGAGGATGGAGAACCACGCCGTGTCGCGGTTGCGGCCCTTGACGATCATGTGGTGGCGGAACAGCCCCTCGAAGCGGAAGCCGTAGCGCTCCGCCGCCCGCCGCGAGGGCGCGTTGAGCGCGTTGCACTTCCACTCGTAGCGCCGGTAGCCCAGCGTCTCGAAGGCGTGCCGCGCCATCAGATACATGGCCTCGGTGCCGGCGGGCGTGCGCATCAGCGCCGGGGTGTAGAGGATGTTGCCGACCTCGATCACCCGGTTGGCAGGGTCGATGCGCATATAGGTGGCGTGGCCGACCGCACGCCCCTCCTTGTCGAGAATGGCGAAGAGCAGCGGGTCCTCACGCGGCGCCGCAGCGCGATAGGCGGCGTCGAAGGCGGCAAAGTCCTCATAGGGTCCGGCGCCGAGATAGGCCCACAGCGCCTCGCGGTCCGGCCCGTGCGAGGCCTCATAGAGGTCGCGCGCGTGAAGCGCGGGATCGAACGGCACGATGTCGACATGGCGCCCGGTCAGGCGCGCGCGCTCGGGGAACAGCGCCGGCGCCGCATCGACCGGCGCGCCGACGGGCGGCAATACATGCTCAATGCTCATCGGCGGGACGTCGCCTCTTGCACGGGCCGGTTGGGGAGGCCGGCCACTTGAACCTCGCCCCTCTCCCGTGTGACAGGAATGAGAAAGACGCAAGAGCCTTGATGCGGGTGTCCGGTTGCAGGCCACCCGCATCAGGTCGGGAAACGCCGCCAGGAGCCTTCATGTCCACAACCGCACATTTCCGTCCCCACCCCGTCGCCGCCTTCGACCGTATCGGCGAGGAGAATGCCTTCGCCGTGCTCGCCCGCGCCGCCGCGCTGTCGGCGCAGGGCCGCGACATCATCAATCTGGGCATCGGCCAGCCCGACTTCGCAACGCCGGCCCATATCGTCGAGGCGGCGATCAAGGCGCTGCGCGACGGGCACCACGGCTACACCCCCTCCACCGGCATCGAGCCGCTGCGCGTGGCGGTCGCCGCCGACATCCATCGCCGCTTCGACACCGAGATCGACCCCGGCCGGGTGGTCATCGTGCCGGGCGGCAAGGTCACGATGTTCGCCGCCATCCTCATGCTCGGCGAGCCGGGCGCGGAAATCCTCTATCCCGACCCCGGCTTTCCCATCTACCGCTCGATGATCGAATTCACCGGCGCCACCCCGGTGCCGGTGCCGATCCGCGAGGAGAACGGCTTCGGCTTCTCCGCGCAGGAGGCGCTGTCGCTGATCACCGAGCGCACGCGGCTCGTCATCCTCAACTCGCCGGCCAACCCGACCGGCGGCGTCACCCCGAAGGCCGAGATCGACGCCTTCGTAGCGGGGCTGGAGAAGCATCCGCAGGTCGTCATCCTGTCGGACGAGATCTACGACCAGTTCCTGTTCGACGGCGAGGCGCACACCACGCTGCTCGCCTATCCCGAAATCCGCGACCGGCTGATCCTGCTCAACGGCTGGTCGAAGACCTATGCGATGACCGGCTGGCGGCTCGGCTGGGCGCTGTGGCCGGAGGGGCTGTTCGAGCCGGTGCGCAAGCTGGCGGTCAATGCCTGGTCCTGCGTCAACGCCCCGGCGCAGTATGGCGCGCTCGCCGCGCTCACCGGCCCGCAGGAGTGTGTCGCCGAGATGGTGGCCGAGTTCGACCGCCGCCGCCATCTGGTGGTCGAAGGGCTGAACGCGCTGCCCGGCGTTTCCTGCGCCGTGCCGAAGGGCGCCTTCTACGCCTTCCCGAACATTTCCGGCACCGGATGGACGTCCGCCAAGAAGCTGGCGGCGGCGCTGCTCGACGAAGCCGGCGTCGCCACCATCGGCGGGCCGGATTTCGGGCTTTACGGCGAGGGCTATATCCGGCTTTCCTATGCCAACTCGGCCGAGAACATCCGGCGGGCGCTCGAGCGCATGGGCAATTTCCTGCGCGACGTGCGCGCCGCATGAGGAAACCGTCCCGCCCATGGCACGCCTCGCCGGCATTGTGAGCCTCGCCATCCTCCTGCTGGCCGCGCCCTCGGCGCGGGCACAGGAGGTTTCCGCGGCGTGCGACCGAGGCGACACGGACCTGCGCGGCTTCCTCGACTGCCTCAACAGACGTCTCAAGGCGAGCGAGGCGGCGCTGGAGCGCGCGGTGGACGGCACCCAGCACGCCATCGATTCGCGTGAGGATTTGCAGCCCGCGCAGCGCAAGCGCTGGCGCGCGCTGTTCGAGGAAGCGCAGGGCCGCTTCGCCCAGTGGCGTAATTTCGAGTGCCAGAGCATCGCCCCCTTCGAGGGCGGCGGGGCGCAGCACACCATCGGCGGCCGCCTCGGCGGCGCCGGGGTCATGGAAGGGCGGATGACCTGCCTCATCCAGCACAACGAAGCCCGCGCGGAGGACCTCGCCGCGCGCTATGCCCCGCCGGGCGGCTGGCACACCCCGGCCTCTCCCGCGCCGGAAGCGGCCTCAGATGGCGGCGCGAAGCCGGCAACCGGAGCGGATCACGCGCCGCAGGCAACCGACGAGGCCGTGCCCGCCCTGCCGACCGGCTCGGTGCGCATCATCGCCCCGTGACCACGGCGCCTCACAAGCCTCTGAATCATCGCAGGAATGGCTTGTGCCGGCGGCACCGGGCGGTGGATCATGCACGCCTCACCCCCCGCTTGAGGAAGACATCATGGACCTCGGACTGAAAGGACTGCGCGCGCTCGTCACCGGCGGCACCAAGGGCATCGGCCTGTCCATCGCCGAAACCCTCGCGGCGGAGGGCGCCGACGTCGCCCTCGTGAGCCGCAACGCCGCCGAGGCCGAGGCCACCGCCGCCCGCCTCGCCGGCAACGGCGTGAAGACGCTCGGCGCCGGCGTCGACGTGTCGGACGGCCCGGCGCTGGCCGCCTTCGTCGAACAGGCGGCGAACGCCTTCGGCGGGCTCGACATCGTGGTCGCCAATGTGAGCGCGCTCGCCGTCGGCAATGACGAGGAGCACTGGAAGAAGGGCTTCGACACCGACCTGATGGGCACGGTGCGCCTCGTCAACGCCGCCCTGCCCTGGCTGGAGAAGAGCGCGGCGGCGTCCATCGTCACCATCTCCTCGGTATCCGGCCGCGAGATCGACTTCGCCGCCGGGCCCTACGGGACCTTCAAGGCGGCGCTGATCCATTACACGCAGGGCCTCGCCTACCAGCTCGCCCCGAAGAAGATCCGCGCCAACACCGTCTCGCCCGGCAACACCTATTTCGACGGCGGCATCTGGAACACCATCAAGGACGGCAACCCGGCGCTGTTCGCCGAGGCGCTGGCGCTGAACCCGACCGGCCGCATGGCGACGCCGCAGGAGATCGCCAACGCCGCCGTCTTCCTCGCCAGCCCGGCGGCGAGCTTCGTCTACGGCACCAACCTCGTGGTCGACGGCGCGCTCACCCGGGGCGTGCAGTTCTGAGCCCGCGCTCCGGTCCGCCATAGCGCGGCCCGGAGCCTTCCACTCCACCCTCATTCCCCCGCCCGGCCTTGCCCCGGCGGGGGAATGAGGCGAGTCTGGCCGGCGAATCGACCACCGACGGGAGAAACGCCATGGCTAGGATCGTCTCGATCGGCGAAGTGATGATCGAGCTCGCGCGCGGCGCCGACGGGCGCTACGGCCTGTCGGTCGGCGGCGACACCTTCAACACCGCCGTCTATCTCGCCCGCGCCGGGGTGGAGACCGCCTATGCCACCGCGCTCGGCGACGACCGCTATTCGGAGGCGATCCGCGTTTCCGCGCAGGCCGAGGGCATCGATCCGCGCTACATGCTGCGCGTGCCCGGCCGGACGACGGGGCTGTACATGATCGACAATGCCCCCAATGGCGAGCGCGCCTTCACCTACTGGCGCGACACCGCGCCGGCGCGCGACCTGTTCGAGCTGCCCGGCTGGGAAGCCATCGCCGAGGGCCTCATCGAGGCGAGCATGGTCTACCTCTCCGGCATCACCCTCTCGATCTACTCGAATGTCGGGCTCGGCCGCCTGTTCGCGACGCTGGAATTCGCCCGCGAGCGCGGCGTGCGCGTGGTGTTCGACGGCAATTTCCGCCCCCGCAACTGGAAGGGCGACATCGCCCGCGCCCGCGCGGTCTATGCCCAGGCGCTCAAGCGCACCTCGCTCGCCCTGCCCACCTTCGAGGACGAGGTGCAACTCTGGGGCGACGGCTCGCCCGCCGCCACCGCCGAGCGCCACGCTACCTTCGGCGTGCAGGAGGTGGTGGTGAAGAACGGCGCCGAGGGCGCGCTGGTCGTCGCCGGCGGCGCGGCCCAGTTCGTGCCCATCCCGCAGCCGGTCGAGCCCATCGACACCACGGCCGCCGGCGACAGCTTCAACGCCGCCTATATCGCCGCGCGCCTCGGCGGCGAGGAGCCGGCCGCCGCCGCCGAGGCCGGCCATGCGCTCGCCGGCCGGGTGATCCGCCATCGCGGCGCCATCCTGCCCCGGCAGGCTAATGCGTGAACGGGCAAGCCTGCTAACGCTTCTGCGAATGACTTGCAAGTCATTGACCTGTCTTGATTTTTTGATAGCGAGGCACTAATCGGTCGGCCCACAGGCGCCCAGCGCCCGAACGGACACGGCGCTGATGACCAACACCTCGCGGATCGCCCTGCTGAACGTCGGCATCAGCTTCCTCGTGCTGGGGCTGAAATACGTCGCCTATCTGATGACGGGCAGCGTGGCGCTGTATTCCGACGCGCTGGAGAGCATCGTCAACGTCGCGACCTCCATCGCCGCCGTGCTGGCGCTGCGCGTCAGCCACAAGCCAGCCGATGCCGCCCATCCCTATGGCTATGCCAAGGCGGAGTATTTCTCCGCCGTCATCGTCGGCGTGCTGATCGTGGTGGCGGCGATCTCGATCTTCCGCGAGGTCTATCTCGGCTGGTTGGCGCCCACCCCGATCGTCGCCTCGGTGCAGGGCCTCGCCATGAACGGCGCGGCGGCCGTCATCAACGCCATCTGGTGCGTGGTGCTGATCCGCACCGGCCGGCGGGCACGCTCGCCGGCGCTGGTGGCGGACGGCCAGCACCTGCTGACCGACGTCGCCTCCTCGGCCGGCGTGCTGATCGGCGTGACCGTCGCGGCCCTCTCGGGTTGGGAGCGGCTGGACCTCATCCTCGCCGGCCTCGTGGCGCTCAACATCCTGTGGTCGGGCTGGAAGGTGCTGAAGGAGAGCGTCGGCGGCCTGCTGGACCATGCCGTGCCGGACGACACGCTGGCGCTGATCCGTGCGCTGATCGCCGCCGAGGCGGTCGGCGCCATCGAGGCGCACGATCTGCGCACCCGGCAGGCCGGGCGCATGACCTTCGTCGACTTCCACCTCGTCGTGCCCGGCGATATGCCGGTGAGCGCCGCGCACGCCATCTGCGACCGGATCGAGGACGCCATCGAGGCGCAGGTGCCCGACTCCGTGGTCAACATCCATGTCGAGCCGGAGGCCAAGGCCAAGCAGCACGGCGTGCCGGTGCTGTGACGCTCGTCGCCGAGCCGCCGCTCACAGAGCGCCGTCATCCCCGGGCTTGACCCGGGGATCCACGCCTTCGGCGCGGGGAAGAAGGCGTGGATGGGAAGAAGGCGTGGATGGGAAGAAGGCGTGGATGGGAAGAAGCCACGTCATCCCGGCCGAGCGAAGCGAGAGCCGGGATCGTCATCCGATGACGGCACGCGATCCCGGATCGGCCTGCGGCCGTCCGGGATGACAGGGGTGCCGCCCTCACTTGCCCGCGCGCAGTGCCGCCACCAGCTCCGCGGTCGGGTAGGAATCGGCGGGCAGGCCGAGCCGCATCTGCTCGGTCCGCACCGCCTCGCGGGTCGCCGCCCCGACAATGCCGTCGATGCGGCCGACATGGTGGCCGCGCGCGTTCAGCAGCCGCTGCAGTTCCTGCACCTGCGCCATCGACAGAACGGGGATGGCATCGCCCTGCCCGCGGTTGAACGGCCCGGCCCCCGTCACGCGGGTGGCGAGATAGGCGGCCGAGGTCGCGTAGGTCAGCGAGTTGTTCCACTCGGTGAAGGCGTCGAAATTCGGATAGGCGAGGAAGGCCGGGCCGAAACGGCCCATCGGCAGCAGCAGCGAGGCAGGAAGCTGGTCGGCGGGAAGCTGCCCGCCGCCGGCCCGCACCACGCCGGCCTTCGCCCATTGCGCGCGCGGGTGGCGGATCGTCAGGTCCGCCTGCTCCCACGCCATGTTGGCCGGCACGCGCACCTCCTCCAGCCAGGGCTGGCCGGCCTTCCAGCCGAGCGCCCGCAGATAGTTGGCCGCCGAGGCCAGCGCGTCGGGCGCCGAGCGGATCAAGTTGATGTGCCCGTCGCCGTCGAAGTCGACGCCGTAGTTCAGGTAGTGGTCGGGCAGGAACTGGAACTGGCCAAGTTCGCCGGCCCACGGGCCGCGCATGGTCTGCGGGGTGAGGTCGCCACGGTCGATGATCTTCAGCGCGGCGAGAAGCTGCACGCGGAACACGTCGGCGCGCCGGCAGTCCCAGGCCAGCGTTGCCACCGAGCGCAGGGTGGGCTTGTCGCCCATATTGGCGCCGAAATCGGTCTCCAACCCCCAGAAGGCGACAAGCACCGCGCCCGGCACGCCGAAAGTCTGCTCGATGCGGGCGAAAAGCTGCGGGTTCTTCTGGATCTGCTGGCGGCCCTGCTGGATCCGGTAGTTCGCCACCATGCGGTCGGAGAACTGGAAGAAGCTCTGGCCGAACACCTTCTGCCCGCGATCCGTCGCCACGATGTCGGGGGCGTAGGCGATGCCGTTCAGCGCCGCCGCGACGGTGCGCGGCGAGACGCCCTGCGTCACCGCCTCCTGCTTGAAACCGGCCAGCCACTGGTCGAAGCCGGCGCCGTTATTGCCGCAGTTCTGCTGCGCCGAGGCCGGGGCCGGGGCCAGCAGGAGGGCAGCGAGCGCCCCGGCGGCCAGCGCGGCGCGGGTGGCGATGGAGAGCGGAAGCGTCAGGCCGGCCATGGGTCCCCCGATGTCTCGAAGCGTTCGTTTCCTCGTGAATCGGTAATCTACAGGAAATGCGGCGGCGGCGGGGTGACGGCGGCGGGCCGATTTGACCGGCGCGCGACTTTCGCCGAAGATCGCGCCGTTCCAAGGGGAGCCCCGCTAGGGGGCTGAGAGAGCGCCGGCGCGCCGCAAGGCGGGCAACGCGATGACCCTTCGAACCTGATCCGGGTCATGCCGGCGAAGGGATCGGAACCGAATGGCGTCGCGTGGCGTGGGCATGTCCCACATGGCGCACACCGCCATCCTTCCCCAACGTCAAAAGCCCCGGGTCTCCCCAACCATCGGTTCTGGAGATCCATCATGACGAACGAAACCCCGAAAGACCCCGGCGCCATGCGCGTCGCCACCGGCGCCATTCCCGGCTCGCGGCGCATCTATGCCGAATGCCCGGCGCGCGGTCTGCGCGTGCCCTTCCGCGAGATCCTGCTCCACCCCTCGGCCGGCGAGCCGAACCTCGCCGTCTACGATTCGTCCGGCCCCTACACGGACGAGGCGGCGAGCATCGACATCGAGGCGGGCCTCTCCCGCCCGCGCGAGGAATGGGTGCGCGCCCGCGGCGATGTCGAGGACTATGAGGGCCGGCAGGTGAAGCCGGAGGATAATGGCCACGTCTCGCCGGAGAAACTGGTCGCGCCCTTCCCGCTGCGCCGCCGGCCGCTGCGCGCCAAGGGCGGGGCGGCGGTGACGCAAATGGCCTATGCCCGCGCCGGCATCGTCACGCCGGAAATGGAATATGTCGCCATCCGCGAGAACGGGCTGCGCGAGCGCATCCGCGAGATCGTCCGCGACGGCGAGGATTTCGGTGCGTGCATCCCTGACATCGTGACACCGGAGTTCGTGCGCGACGAGGTCGCGCGCGGGCGGGCGGTGATCCCGGCCAACGTCAACCATGGCGAACTGGAGCCGATGGCGATCGGCCGCAACTTCCTCGTCAAGATCAACGCCAATATCGGCAATTCCGCCGTCACCTCCTCGGTGGCGGAGGAGGTCGACAAGATGGTGTGGGCGATCCGCTGGGGCGCCGACACGGTGATGGACCTTTCCACCGGGCGCAACATCCACAACATCCGCGAATGGATCGTGCGCAATTCGCCCGTCCCCATCGGCACGGTGCCGATCTATCAGGCGCTGGAGAAGGTCGGCGGCGTCGCCGAGGAGCTTTCCTGGGGCGTCTTCCGCGACACGCTGGTCGAGCAGGCCGAGCAGGGCGTCGACTATTTCACCATCCATGCCGGCGTGCGCCTGCCCTATGTGCCGCTGACCGCGAAGCGGGTGACGGGCATCGTCTCGCGCGGCGGCTCCATCATGGCGAAGTGGTGCCTCGCTCATCACCGCGAGAGCTTCCTCTACGAGCATTTCGCCGAGATCTGCGAGATCATGCGCGCCTATGACGTCACCTTCTCGCTCGGCGACGGGCTGCGGCCCGGCTCCATCGCGGACGCCAACGACGCCGCGCAGTTCGCCGAGCTGGAAACGCTGGGCGAACTGACGAAGATCGCCTGGGCGAACGATTGTCAGGTCATCATCGAGGGCCCCGGCCATGTGCCCATGCACAAGATCAAGGCCAACATGGACAAGCAGCTCGCCGCCTGCGGCGAGGCGCCCTTCTATACGCTCGGCCCGCTGACAACCGACATCGCGCCCGGTTACGACCACATCACCTCGGCCATCGGGGCGGCGATGATCGGCTGGTTCGGCACCGCCATGCTCTGCTACGTCACGCCGAAAGAGCATCTGGGCCTGCCCGACCGCGACGACGTGAAGACCGGCGTCATCACCTACAAGATCGCCGCCCATGCCGCCGACCTCGCCAAGGGCCACCCGCTCGCGCGAAGCTGGGACGACGCGCTCTCGCGCGCGCGCTTCGAGTTCCGCTGGCAGGACCAGTTCAACCTCGCCCTCGACCCCGACACGGCGATGGCCTTCCACGACGCGACGCTGCCGAAGGAGGCGCACAAGCTGGCGCATTTCTGCTCCATGTGCGGGCCGAAATTCTGCTCGATGAAGATCAGCCAGGATATTCGCGACGAAATCCGCGACACCGCCCGGCAGGGCGACGCCGAACGCGGCATGGAGGACATGGCGTCCCGCTTCCGCGAAGGCGGCGGCCAGCTCTATCGCGACGTCACGGCTGCGGAGTAGCGTGGTGCCGGTGCCGGCCGGGAGCCTCTCCCGGCCGGCCCTCCCCGCCCCGAAGGAATCGCCCGACATGTCCCCCTCTCCCGTACGTCCCGTCCCGGCCGTCCTCTCCGTCGTCCGGCGCGGGGGCTCGGTGCTGCTGGTGCGCCGCGCCAACCCGCCCGATCAGGGGCTTTGGGGCTTTCCCGGCGGGCGGGTGGAGCCGGGTGAGGCCTATCTCGACGCGGCGCTGCGCGAGCTGAACGAGGAGACCGGCCTCACCGCCGACGCACCACGCCTCATTACCGTGCTCGACTTCATCCAGCACGACGCCGAGGGCACGCTCGCCCATCATTTCGCGATGATCGCCGTGCTCTGCCGCTGGCGCTCCGGCGCGGCGGTGGCGGCGGACGATGCGCTGGAGGCGGCGTGGTTCGACCGCGCCGGCATCGCCCGGCTCGGCGCCGGCGCCAGCGTCAAGGTCGCCTATCTCGCCGACCTCGCCCTCGCCATGCCGCCGGAAGCGTAGCCCGTCGAGCGTTCCCAAACGAAAAGAGGGCCCCGAAGGGCCCTCTTGAGAAGGTGAGCCGGCGGCGCAAGGCCGCCGGAGCGGTCAGGCATGCGCCGAGGCGGTGCCCTTGTCGGGCGCGGAGCCGGCGATGGACGACTGCGCGACATGCGCCTTGAGGGTGCGCGGCAGCAGGGTGATCGCCAGGAAGGCGGCGAACAGGTCCATGGCGGCGACGGTGTAGAGCACGGTCGACCAGGTGCCGGTCGCTTCCATCAGCAGGTTGCCGACCGGGACGAACAGCGCGCCGATACCCTTGGCGGTGTAGAGCACGCCATAGATCTTGCCGATGTGCTTGGTGCCGAAGGCATCGCCCGCCAGCGCCGAGAACAGCGAGTAGACTTCGCCCCAGGCCAGGAACACCACGCCCGAGAGGATGAGGAACGCCCACGGATTGTGGCCGAAATAGCCGAGCGCGATGATGCCGATGCCTTCCAGCGAGAAGGCGATCACCATGGTCTTCTCACGGCCGATATGGTCGGAGATCCAGCCGAACAGCGGGCGGGAGATGCCGTTCATGATGCGGTCCAGCATCAGGGCGAGCGGCAGGGCGGCCATGACGAAGAAGTGCAGGTCGACCTTGAACTCCTTGACGCCGAGGTCCTGCGCGATGACGCCGAGCTGGGCGACCGCCATCATGCCGCCGGTCACCACGCAGGTGAACATGAGCAGCATCAGCCAGAACAGCTTGGTGTTCAGCGCTTCCTTCAGCGTGTAGTCGCGGCGGGTCTGGTTGAGCTTCTCGGAAGCCTTCACCTCGCCCTTCTTGGGCGAACGCAGGAACCACGCCGCGATGAAGGCGAGGCCGCCCTGCAGCAGGCCGAAGAAGAAGAAGGTCTCCTGGAAGCCCGAGGTCTCGATCATCGAGGCGATCGGCAGGATCGTGGCGGCCGAGCCGGCGCCGTAGCCGCCCGCGGTCAGGCCGACGGCGAGGCCGCGACGGTCCGGGAACCACTTCAGCGCGTTGTTGATGCAGGTGGCGTAAATGCAGCCGACGCCCACGCCGCCGACCGCCGCGCCGACATAGAAGCCGGTCAGGGTGGTGGCCTGCGAGTTGAGCACCCAGGCGAGCGCGATGCAGATGGCGCCGAAGGCGACCATGATGCGCGGGCCGAACTTGTCGATGAAGTAGCCTTCAATCGGCGCCAGCCAGGTCTGCACCAGCACGAACAGCGTGAAGGCGACCTGGATCGCGGCGCGCTCCCAGCCGAAGGTCTTCTGGATTTCGGGCACGAACAGCGTCCAGGCGTACTGGATGTTCGCCGTGGCGACCATGCAGACCACGCCGACGATCAGCTGCACCCAGCGGCGGCTTTCCGAGAAATCTTGACCCGGCCCGGCGGCCGCAAGGGTCTTGGACGTATTCAAGGGGCGATCTCCTCTCCCAAATCGATTGTCGCCGCGGATCGGCTTTTTGTTGCGGTCGCTCCGGCCCTTGCGGGCGGGCGCCGGCTTTTGGTTGGCCGCGAAGCTCACGCTCCCCGGCGGCCGCTGAGGCGGCAATTTGCTTCCAAATAGGTTGTGCGGTTCCCGCCCCCTCCGCCCCTTCCGTGTCGTTCGATCCGGCACTGACGCAGGGTTGCGGAACCGACCCGCTGAGCCCGGATCATAATCGACAATATTATGTATGCCAATTGGGTTTTATGACTCTTTCATCTCTCGGTAAGGTGCAAGTCTCCGCTCCTTTTCGGCTCGATATACCGATTGTGGCAAATAGTTATCGTTTCGCCACAAAGCCTCTCCCTTACGTCAGATGAAACTCATATGACAGATGTCAATCAGGAACGCTGAGGAATGGAAACTGCAGGTTTGCCATCGATACAACGGAGCGAGGCGACGGGGCGGGGACGCTCTGCCCTTGCGTAGCCTGCCCTGCCGGACCGATTACATTCGAATTGCTATAGCCAAGGCCTGATCCGACAGACGAAGACGGAGGTGCCTCAACACCGTCCGACGGGCAAAGAAAAAGGGGCGCGTCCTGCGACGCGCCCCCGATCAGGCGGTGGTGGAGAGCGGCGGCGCCTTACTCGGCAGCCACCACCTTGGCGGACGCCTGCTTGGCGCGCTTGCCATGGGCGGCGGCGAGCGGCTTGAGCACCAGCAGCGCCATCACGGCGGCGATGATGTTGAGTGCCGCGGCCGAGATGAACACCGCATGCCAGCTCCCCGTCATCGTGGTGAGGATCGAGGTGAACGGCACGATCAGCGCCGCCGTGCCCTTGGCGGTGTAGAGCAGGCCGGCATTGGTGGTGGCGAACTTCGAGCCGAAGGCGTCGCCGCACATCGCCGGGAACAGCGAGTAGATCTCGCCCCAGGCGAAGAAGACGAGGCCGGTAAGGATGACGAACAGCACCGGGTTGGAGCCGAACACCGAGAGCGCGTAGATGCCGACGCCCTCGATGGCGAAGGCCACGAACATGGTGTTCTCGCGGCCGATCTGGTCCGACACCCAGCCGAAGAACGGACGGGTCAGGCCGTTGAGCACGCGGTCGATGGCGGCGGCGAAGGTGAGCGCCGGCAGGGTGATGCCGATCAGGCTGACCGGGATGTCGGCGATGCCGAAATCCTTGGCGATCGGGCCGAGCTGCGCGGTCGCCATCAGGCCGCCGGCGGCCATCATGACGAACATCGCGTACATCACCCAGAACAGCGGGCTGGTGAGCATCTCCTTCGGCGAGAAGTCGCGCGCGCTCTGCTTGACGCTGGCGGCGACCTTCGCGGCGACGGCGGCGATCTGCTCCTTCTTCGGCGCCATCAGGAAGAGCGCGAGGAAGGTGATCACGACGCCCTGGCCGATGCCGAAATAGAAGAAGGCGGCGTCGTAGCCCTGGTTCTTGATCATGTTCTGGATCGGGATCACGGTCAGCGCCGAGCCCGCGCCGAAGCCGGCGGCGGTGATGCCGGCGGCGAGGCCGCGACGATCCGGGAACCACTTGAGCGAGTTGCCGACGCAGGTGCCATACACCGCGCCCGCGCCGATACCGCCGAGCGCCGCGCCGATATAGAGCGTGGTCAGCGTGGTGGCGTAGGAGTTCAGCACCCAGGCGAGGCCGCACAGGACGCCGCCGATCAGGACGACGACACGCGGGCCGTACTTGTCGACGAACCAGCCCTCGACCGGCACCAGCCAGGTCTCGGTGACGATGAAGATGGAGAAGGCCACCTGGATCGCGGCGCGATCCCAGCCATGGGCTTCCTGCATCGGATTCACGAAGAAGGTCCAGCCATACTGCATGTTGGCGATCATGCACATGCAGATGACGCCGAACACGAGCTGCAGCCAGCGCGTCTTGTTCACGGATGACGTTGCGGCAGTTGTCATTTTATCCTCGAACGTTTCCCAACGTAATGAGTGCGTTTAACCTGTCTTATTGTTGTTGAATGCGCGCTTCCATCGTCGTTCACGCCGACGGACGGACTAGCCATTAGGGCAACCATACTACGGTTTTTCGGTTATGCAAAATTTTGCATACCAGAAAATGGTGCATTTAACAGTAAGATGACTTACCTAGCGTCAGTTTACGTAAGGATATACTACGGCTTTATTACGCTACGTCATCCCTTAGGGAAGGTCGCCGCAGCACTCCTTCCGCCGCCCGCCCGCGCAAGGCCGGACGCACGGCTCCCCGCCCGGCCTCAACGCCGGCCGTCGGCCTATGACGGGGTGAAAGGTGGACGGGATGAAAGGTGAAAGCGGCCGATGAAGACGCGGCGTTCCCGCGCCGGCCGGACGGCGCGGGAGCGCTTTTCCCGACCTTGCCGGCGCCGGCACAGTCCTGCGAATCGTCGGCGCCCCCCGCCGGATGGCCGGATGGACATTCTGTATTCGATATACGATCCTCCCCCGGACTGTTTCCCGAAAGAGAATCGCCAATGATCGTGGGGACGGTCGCGTAATCGGCCCGGCGTCGGCGCGCATCCGCGCCGCCCGCACGGGACACCAAACAAGAACAACAGCCGTTCCGCACTGACGAGGAAGCCGCCCGTGGAAAGCGCCGACACCCAAGCCCGCCTGAACATCGCGCCGCTCGCCGCGAATACAAGCCTTCGCACGCTGGCCTACGACGCCATCAAGAAGGCGATTACCGAAATGGACATGTACGGGCAGGACAACGAGATCCGGCTCGATGAGCGTCAGCTCTCCAACGATCTCGGCGTCAGCCGCACCCCCATCCGCGAAGCGCTCACCGTGCTGGAGCAGGAAGGCTTCGTGCGCTCCGTGCCGCGCCGGGGCATCTTCGTGGTGCGCAAGTCCAAGCGCGAGATCATCGACATGATCATCGTCTGGGCCGCGCTGGAGAGCATGGCCGCGCGCCTCGCCGCCAGCCGCGCCAGCGACCGCGACCTCGCCGAGCTGCGTGACGTCTTCCACGATTTCGAGGACGAGGCGCCGGGCGAGCATGTGAACGAATATTCCGACGCCAATATCCGCTTCCACCAGACCATCATCCGGCTCGGCGGCTGCGAGATGATCGGCGAGATGACGGCGAACCTGTTCATCCACATCCGCGGCATCCGCGCCGTGTCGATGCGGCAGGAAAACCGCTCGGAGCGCTCGCTGCAGGAGCATCGCGGCATCATCGCCGCGCTGGTGGCGCGCGATGCCGATCTCGCCGAGCGGCTGGTGCGCGAGCACACTCTGGGCCTCGCCGCCCATGTGGAGAAGCACGGCCGCTTCCCCTCCTGACCGCCTCTCTGCCTGAGATATTCCTTGAAGCGGCGCGCACCGGCGCGCCGCGCAATCTCACTCTCCCGGGCGCCGCGCCTTGCCGGCGTTACCTGCCCGCCTTGGCCCGCCCAGCCCTTGGGCGCCGTCCGCCCGCCGGCCCTCGCACGCGCGATTCTTCCCATACGGAACGGGCCCGCGAACTTTTGACCACAGGTCGCAGCAAACTGTTCCGTCGCCCTCGCCACGCGCATCGAGTCGTGGTATATTGCATACGCAAGCGTGGTCGAGGCCATGCGGAACGCGTGTGGACCGGGCGAAAAGACCCGCCGCCACAGGGAACGAGGAGCGCCGTTGGTCCCCGACTTGGGGGACAACCGAATTGACATGTTGGTATTTGGTATGCCACTTTCCCGAAAATCCCCGGCGGCCTTTCCGCAGAGGACGCTTCGGTGAGCAGCAAGGCGGTTCTGAGCAAGCGCTGGCAGAGCGGCGACAATGGCCTGGCCATCGAGCGTCTGCCGGCCAAGGAGAGCTTCAAGAGCAAGGCGTATGCCGCTCTCAAGGAAGCCATCACCAACATGAACATCTACGGCTCTAGCGAGCCGATGCTGCTCGACGAGCGGGATATTTCGGAGCGTCTTGGCGCGAGCCGGACGCCCATCCGCGAGGCGGTCGCGATGCTGGAGCAGGAAGGCCTGCTTCGCGCCGTGCCCCGGCGGGGCATAATGGTGGTACGCCGTTCCAAGCCCGAGATCATCGAGATGATCGAGGCCTGGGCGGCGCTCGAAAGCATGGCGGCACGCCTCGCGACGCAGCGCGCGAGCGACGAGGCGATCGCCGGGCTCAGGACTTTGTTCAAGGAGTTCGATCTGTCCCGGATCGAGCGCGACCGGTGCGACGAATATTCGACGGCGAATATCGCGTTCCACCAGGCGCTGATCGGGCTGAGCGGCTCCGCGCTGCTCGCGGCGATGACGGAAAACCTGTTCTTCCATGTACGGGCCATCCGCCACCGCACGATCTTCGAGATGGACAGGGCGCAGCGTTCGGCGTCGGACCATCTGGAGATCATAATCGCTCTCGAGGCACGGGACGCGGACCGTGCCGAGCGTCTGGTGCGAGACCATACGCTCCGCCTCGCAAGGCATGTCGAGAGCCACGTAGACCTAGATTAGGGCGGCAAAAACCCGCCGAAGGACGTTTGGGAGGGAATACGGGATGTCCGCAGTCGCACAGGTTATTGACGTGAACGCCGCCACCGAGGCCGAACAGGACCTCACCGACGGCTTCCACCTTGTCATCGATGCGCTCAAGCTCAACGGTATCGATACCATCTACGGGGTGCCCGGCATTCCGATCACGGATCTGGGCCGCATGGCGCAGGCCGAGGGCATTCGCGTCATCTCGTTCCGCCACGAGCAGAACGCGGGCAACGCCGCCGCCATCGCCGGCTTCCTCACCAAGAAGCCGGGCATCTGCCTCACCGTTTCGGCGCCGGGCTTCCTCAACGGCCTGACCGCGCTCGCCAACGCGACCACCAACTGCTTCCCGATGATCCTCATCTCGGGCTCCTCCGAGCGCGAGATCGTCGACCTGCAGCAGGGCGACTACGAGGAGATGGACCAGCTCGCCATCGCCAAGCCGCTCTGCAAGGCGGCCTTCCGCGTGCTGCACGCCGCCGATATCGGCATCGGCGTCGCCCGCGCGATCCGCGCGGCGGTCTCGGGCCGTCCGGGCGGCGTCTATCTCGACCTGCCGGCCAAGCTGTTCTCGCAGGTGATGGACGCCAAGGCCGGCGAGCAGTCGCTGGTCAAGGTGATCGACGCCGCTCCCGAGCAGCTCCCCTCGCCGGCCGCCGTCAAGCGCGCCATCGAGGTGCTGAAGTCGGCCAAGAAGCCGCTGATCATCCTCGGCAAGGGCGCCGCCTATTCGCAGGCCGATGAGGAGCTGCGCTCCTTCATCGAGACCACCGGCATCCCCTTCCTGCCGATGTCGATGGCCAAGGGCATCCTGCCCGACACCCATCCGCTCTCGGCCGGCGCCGCCCGTTCGACCGTCCTCAAGGACTCGGACGTCGTGCTGCTGATCGGCGCGCGCCTCAACTGGCTGCTGTCGCACGGCAAGGGCAAGACCTGGGGCGACGCCCCGAAGAAGTTCATCCAGATCGACATCGAGCCCAAGGAAATGGACTCCAACGTCGAGATCGTGGCGCCGCTGGTCGGCGACATCGGCTCGGTCGTGTCCGCCCTGCTCGACGAGGTGAAGACCGGCTGGCAGGCCCCCTCCGCGGAGTGGACGGGCGCCATCAACGCCCGCAAGGAAGCCAACATCGCCAAGATGGGCCAGCGCCTCCTGAAGAACTCCACCCCGATGGACTTCCACTCGGCGCTCGGCGCGCTGAAGCAGGTCATCAAGGACCGTCCCGACGCCATCCTGGTCAATGAGGGCGCCAACACCCTCGACCTCGCCCGCGGCATCATCGACATGTACGAGCCGCGCAAGCGCCTCGACGTCGGCACCTGGGGCGTGATGGGCATCGGCATGGGCTTCGCCGTCGGCGCGGCGGTGGAGACCGGCAAGCCGGTGCTGGCGGTCGAGGGCGACTCGGCCTTCGGCTTCTCCGGCATGGAGGTGGAGACGATCTGCCGCTACAACCTGCCGGTCACCATCGTCATCTTCAACAATAACGGCATCTATCGCGGCGTCGACGTCGACCCGACCGGCCGCGATCCCGCCACCACCGTCTTCGTGCCGGATTCCCGCTACGACAAGATGATGGAAGCCTTCGGCGGCGTGGGCTTCCACGTCACCACCCCCGACGAGCTGAAGAAGGCCGTCGAGGAAGGCATGAAGAGCGGCAAGCCGACCCTCGTCAATGCGGTCATCGACCCGGCGGCCGGCAGCGAGAGCGGCAACATCGGCAGCCTCAACCCGCAGAGCGTCGTGAAGAAGAAGTAAGTCGAGCCGAGACGGGCGGGGGTCCCCATCCCGCCCGTCTCAATCCGTGTCAACGAACATAACGGCGTAAAAACGCCGAACTAACTTCTCGAGAGGAACCCCATGGGCAAGGCATTGGACGGCGTTCGCGTCCTCGATTTCACCCATGTTCAGTCCGGCCCCACCTGCACGCAGCTTCTCGCGTGGTTCGGGGCCGACGTGATCAAGGTAGAGCGTCCCGGCGAGGGCGATGTCACGCGCGCGCAGCTGCGCGACGTGCCCAACGCCGACAGCCTCTACTTCACCATGCTGAACTCCAACAAGCGCTCCATCACGCTGGACACCAAGAACCCCGAGGGCAAGAAGGTCCTCGAGGAGCTGGTGAAGATCTGCGACGTGATGGTGGAGAACTTCGCTCCCGGCGCGCTGGATCGCATGGGCTTCACCTGGGAGCGCATCCAGGAGCTTAATCCCCGCATCATCCTCGCCTCGGTCAAGGGCTTCGGCCCCGGCCCATTCGAGGACTGCAAGGTCTATGAGAACGTCGCCCAGTGCACCGGCGGCTCGGCCTCGACCACGGGCTTTCGCGACGGGCTTCCTCTCGTCACCGCCGCGCAGATCGGCGACTCCGGCACCGGCCTGCACCTCGCGCTCGGCATCGTCACCGCGCTCTACCAGCGCACGCTGACCGGCCGTGGCCAGAAGGTGCTCTGCGCCATGCAGGACGCGGTGCTGAATTTCTGCCGCGTGAAGATGCGCGACCAGCAGCGCCTCGACCGCGGCCCGCTGCGCGAGTACAGCCAGTTCGGCGAGGGCTTCCCCTTCGGCGACACCGTGCCCCGCGCCGGCAACGATTCCGGCGGCGGCCAGCCGGGCCGCATCCTCAAGTGCAAGGGCTGGGAGACCGATCCCAACGCCTACATCTATTTCATCACCCAGGCCCCGGTCTGGGCGAAGATCTGCGACGTGATCGGCGAGCCCGAGTGGAAGACCGATCCGAACTACGCCACGCCGGCCGCGCGCCTGCCGCACCTCAACGAGATCTTCCACCGCATCGAATCGTGGACCATGGCCCACACCAAGTTCGAGGCGATGGAGATCCTCAACGAGGTCGACATTCCCTGCGGCCCGGTGCTCTCCATGAAGGAGATCGCCGAGGACCAGTCGCTCTACGCGACCGGCACGCTGGTCGAGCTCGATCACCCCACGCGCGGCAAGTACCTGACCGTCGGCAACCCGATCAAGCTGTCGGACAACGACGTCGAGGTCGAGCGCTCGCCGCTGCTGGGCGAGCACACCGAGGAGATCCTCGCCGAGGTGCTGCGGCTCGATGGCGACGAGATCGAGCGCATCAAGGCCTCCGGCGCCGTCGGCGAGCCGGTCCGTCTCGCGGCCGAGTGACGATCTTCGCCGCTGCGGCGGCGCGACGGGTTCACGGCCGGCGTCCCTGCCGGCCGTGCATGGTGGCAGCCTCCCGGCGGCGGGAGGCGGTTTGAGTAGCGTGAGACCATGCGAAGCACGGTCGATTGCAATGAGCTGGTCGCGGCCATCGGCGAGGCGGTCGTCGTCTCCGATACCAAGGGCCGCATCACGCTGTGGAACGCGGCCGCCGAACGCATGTTCGGCTTCGCCGAGGACGAGGCCCTGGGCCAGTCGCTCGACCTGATCATCCCCGAACGCCAGCGCCGGCGTCACTGGGAAGGTTACGACGAGACGATGCGCTCCGGGCAGACGAAGTACGGCACGCAATTGCTGCGCGTGCCGGCGCTGCACAAGGAAGGGCGGACGCTGTCGATCGCGTTCACGGTCGCCCTCCTGAAGGACGAGACGGGCGCCGCGCGGGAGATCGTCGCGGTGATCCGGGACGAGACAGTCCGCTGGGCCGAAGAGCGCGATCTGCGCCGACGCCTTGCGGAGTGTGAAGCCAGGGTGGACGAAAAGAAGTCGTGAAGCTTTCCGAAGTCGATCACACGAAATCAGTCACCACCTGGGAGTTGCCTGCTGTCCCACAGGGGCCGGGCATGGGGAGAAGTAAGGCCGTCATCCAAGAGGGATGAGGGTTCTCTTTCCGGCGGCAGGGTGAGCCTCCGTCGGGATGTCAACGCTGATAAGGAAACCGACCGAGATGTCTAAGCCGCTCGAAGGTATTAAGATCATCGACTTCACGCACGTCCAGGCGGGTCCCGCCTGCACGCAGCTCCTCGCCTGGTTCGGCGCCGACGTGATCAAGGTCGAGCGCCCCGGCGCGGGCGACGTCACGCGCTCGCAGCTGCGCCACGTGAAGGACGCGGACGCGCTCTACTTCACCATGCTGAACTCCAACAAGCGCTCTCTCACGCTCGACACCAAGACTCCGCAGGGCAAGGAAGTCCTGACGAAGCTCATCAAGGAGTCGGACGTCATGGTCGAGAATTTCGGCCCCGGCGCACTCGACCGCATGGGCTTCACCTGGGAGCACATCCAGGAGCTCAACCCGGGCATGATCCTCGCCTCGGTGAAGGGCTTCTCGGAAGGCCACGCCTATGAGGACCTGAAGGTCTACGAGAACGTCGCGCAGTGCGCGGGCGGCGCCGCCTCCACCACCGGCTTCTGGGATGGCCCGCCGACCGTGTCGGCCGCCGCTCTCGGCGACTCCAACACCGGCATGCACCTCGCCATCGGCATCCTCACGGCGCTGCACCAGAAGATCAAGACCGGCAAGGGCCAGAAGGTCGCCGTGTCCATGCAGGACTCGGTGCTCAACCTCTGCCGCGTCAAGCTGCGCGACCAGCAGCGCCTCGACGCTCTCGGCTACCTCGAAGAGTATCCGCAGTACCCGCACGGCGAGTTCTCGGACGTGGTGCCGCGCGGCGGCAACGCAGGCGGCGGCGGCCAGCCGGGCTGGGTGCTGAAGTGCAAGGGCTGGGAGACCGACCCGAACGCCTACATCTACTTCACCATCCAGGGCCACGCCTGGGCGCCGATCTGCAAGGCGCTGGGCAAGCCGGAGTGGATCGACGATCCGGCCTACAACACCGCCGAGGCCCGTCAGGACAAGATCTTCGACATCTTCGCCTTCATCGAGTCCTGGCTCGCCGACAAGACGAAGTTTGAGGCCATCGACATCCTGCGCAAGTTCGACATCCCCTGCGCCCCGGTGCTGTCGATGAAGGAAATCGCCAACGACCCGTCGCTGCGCAAGAGCGGCACCGTGGTCGAGGTCGATCACCCCAAGCTCGGCAAGTACCTGACCGTTGGCTCGCCGATCAAGTTCTCGGACGTGCAGGTGGAAGTCACCGCCTCGCCGCTGCTCGGCCAGCACACCAACGAAGTGCTCGCCGACCTCGGCTACTCCCAGGAAGAGATCTCGGCCCTGCACGACGCCAAGGCCGTCTGATCACGGCCGTCTGATCACCGACACGAGCGGGGCGGCCTCGCGCCGCCCCGAAGCTCCCCGGAAACGGGGAGCGCACCAATCGGCCTCCACCCGCCGCGCGCGCCCTGCGCCGGCCGGCTGGACGGCCCCCGAGCCTCCCGGAGCGGAACGAAGGGTCTTCCCGACGTTCGGTTCCTCCTAGGCGACTGGCGCCGGCGCCCCGGAGAGCGGGACGCCGGCAATTTTTTGCCTGCATGAAGGGCGTCATCCCGAAATGGCCGTCAGGCCCTGTCCGGGATCGCGTGACGGCAAGTGACCTTATCTGCGCGCGATCCCGGCTCGGCGCTACGCATGGCCGGAATGGCGGCTCGGCGCTGCCTACCGCCCCGAATACTGCGTCGTCAGCCGCCGCGCCGCCTCGCGCACGCGCGCACCGAGATCGGCGATGCGCTCGGGCGGCATGCGCACGGTCGGCGCCGAGACCGAGATCGCGCCCACCGGCTCGCGCCACTCATCCAGCACCGCCGCCGCCACGCAGCGCATGCCGGGCGTGTGTTCCTCGTCGTCGATGGAGAAGCCGCGCTCGGCGATCTGGGCGAGGTCGGCCTGCAAGGCGCGCCGGCTCACATGGGTGTGCTCGGTGAAGCGCTGGAGCTGGTCGCCGCCGAGCCAGGCGCGCCGCGCCTCCGGGTTCATCGCCGCAAGGATCGCCTTGCCGCCGCCCGAGGCGTGGATCGGCAGGTCGCCGCCGATGCGGAAGAAGGCGCGCACCGCCGCGTGGCTTTCCACCTGCGCGACGCAGATGAGGTGCGGCCCCTCGATCAGCGAGAGGTTCACCGTCTCGTTGACCCCGTGCGACAGCTCGCGCAGCAGCGAGCGGGCGATCTCCGGCAGCTTGCGGATGCGCAGATAGGCCGAGCCGACGCGGAACAGGCCGATGCCGACCATCCACTGGCCGGTCGCCGCGTCGTGGCCGACGAGCCCACGCCGCTCCAGCGTGGTCAGCAGGCGGTGCACGGTGGAGGTCGGCAGCTCGGCTGCGCGCGCCACCTCGCTCAGCGTCAGCCCGTCGGACTGCGCCAGCACTTCCAAGAGCGCGATGGCGCGGTCGAGCGACTGCACCTCGCCCCCGCTCTCCGTCCCGCTGGTGGAGGACGGGCGGCCGCGGCGGCGCACGGTCGACGGAACGGCCTGGTTCATCCGCAAACACCTCCGAAAGTCCGGCAACGGGGCCCTGCCCGATCCCCGCGCGGGGCGCGCGGCGGGCACGGTCCGATCCTGGGCCACCATCCGGCCACGCGCCGTTCGAGCATAAAGGCGCATTCGCCACTTTTTCGCAAATCAGAAATATATCCCATATTGCGGAAATCCGGGCGACGTGGCATGTTTTCCGCGATTTCGGAAATTCATTCCGCATCGCGGAAAGAATATTGCCGCTCTGCAGCATGGCGCCCGGCCTCGATGCCGGGGCGCCGCCGGCGCGAGAGGCCACCGGAACCGGAGATTTTGAATCACGTTCGAAGGCCGGTGCCGGGCGCCGCCACCCTGCCACCGCAGGGAGCGCCCCCGCCGGCAACGACGCCAGGAGGAAGTCCCATGGCCAAGATGCGTGCCGTCGATGCGGCGATCCGGGTTCTCGAAAAGGAAGGCGTCACCACCGCCTTCGGCGTGCCCGGCGCCGCGATCAATCCGCTCTATTCCGCAATGCGCGCCTACGGCAAGACGCGCCATGTGCTCGCCCGCCACGTCGAGGCCGCCTCGCACATGGCCGAGGGCTACACCCGCGCCAAGGCCGGCAATATCGGCGTGTGCATCGGTACCTCCGGCCCGGCCGGCACCGACATGATCACCGGCCTCTATTCGGCCGCCGCCGATTCGATCCCGATCCTGTGCATCACCGGCCAGGCGCCGCGCGCGCGCCTCTACAAGGAAGACTTCCAGGCGGTGGACATCGAGTCGATCGCCAAGCCGGTCGCCAAGTGGGCCGTCATGGTGCGCGAGCCCGCGCTGGTGCCGATGGTGTTCCAGCAGGCGTTCCACGTCATGCGCTCGGGCCGCCCCGGCCCGGTGCTGATCGACCTGCCGATCGACGTGCAGCTGGCCGAGATCGAGTTCGACGAGGACACCTACGCCCCGCTCGAAGTCTACAAGCCCAAGGCCACCCGCAAGCAGGCGGAGAAGGCCATCGCCATGCTGAACGAGGCCGAGCGCCCGCTCCTCGTCTCCGGCGGCGGCATCATCAACGCCGACGCCTCCGACAAGCTGGTCGAGTTCGCCGAGCTGACCGGCGTGCCGGTCATCCCGACCCTGATGGGTTGGGGCACCATTCCCGACGACCACGACCTGATGGCCGGCATGTGCGGCCTGCAGACCTCGCACCGCTACGGCAATGCGAACATGCTGGCCTCGGACTTCGTGTTCGGCATCGGCAACCGCTGGGCCAACCGCCACACCGGCTCGGTCGAGGTCTACACCAAAGGCCGCAAGTTCGTTCACGTCGACATCGAGCCGACCCAGATCGGCCGCGTCTTCGGCCCGGATCTCGGCATCGTCTCGGACGCCGGCGCCGCCCTCGACCTCTTCATCGAGGTGGCGAAGGAATACAAGGCGGCCGGCAAGCTCAAGGATCGCTCGGCCTGGGCGAAGGAATGCCTCGACCGCAAGAAGACCATGCTGCGCAAGACGCATTTCGACAACGTGCCGCTCAAGCCGCAGCGCGTCTATGAGGAGATGAACGAGGCCTTCGGGCGCGACACCCGCTACGTCTCGACCATCGGCCTCAGCCAGATCGCCGGCGCGCAGATGCTGCACGTCTACAAGCCGCGCAACTGGATCAATTGCGGCCAGGCCGGCCCGCTCGGCTGGACCCTGCCGGCGGCGCTCGGCGTGCGCGCGGCGGACCCGGATGCGGAGATCGTCGCGCTGTCGGGCGACTACGACTTCCAGTTCCTCATCGAGGAGCTGGCGGTCGGCGCCCAGCACAAGCTGCCCTACATCCATGTGGTCGTGAACAACTCCTATCTCGGCCTGATCCGTCAGGCCCAGCGCGGCTTCAACATGGACTTCGAGGTCTCGCTGGCCTTCGACAACATCAATGCCGACGAGAATGCCGGCTATGGCGTCGACCATGTGGCGGTCGCCGAGGGCCTGGGCTGCAAGGCGGTGCGCGTCTCCTCGCCGAACGAGTTCAAGGACGCCTTCGTCAAGGCCAAGGCGCTGATGAAGGAGCATCAGGTCCCGGTCGTGATGGAGTTCATCCTGGAGCGCGTCACCAACATCGCCATGGGCACCGAGATCGACGCGGTGAACGAGTTCGAAGAAGTGCTCGACCTTCCGCTGGAAGACGCCGCCAAGGCGTGATCCGGCCCAGCGCCGGGCGGACGCCCCGCCCGCGCTGTCTTGCCTTCGACGGACGCCTTGTGCTTCCGCCGTGCGCGCATTCATGCCATCGACGGCGAATGCGCCCATAAAGCGAACGGCACGCCGCCACCCGGCGCGTGCCGGAGCCCCAGAAACTCTTCCTGCCTAGGAGCGGTCCATGCCCCGTTTTGCCGCCAATCTCACCATGCTGTTCAACGAGGTGCCCTTCCTCGATCGTTTCGAGAAGGCCGCCGCCGCCGGCTTCACCGGCGTGGAATACCTCTTCCCCTATGACTTCCCGGTCGAAGAGCTGGTCGCCAGGCTGAAGGCCAACAACCTCAGCCAGGTCTTGCACAATCTGCCCGCCGGCAACTGGGGCGGCGGCGAGCGCGGCATCGCCATCCTGCCCGAGCGCGTGGACGAGTTCCGCGCCGGCGTCGACAAGGCGATTGAGTACGCGACCGCGCTCGGCTGCCCGCAGGTCAACATCCTCGCCGGCATCGTGCCCGCCGGCGCCGACCGCGAAGTGCTGCACAACACCTTCGTCAACAACCTGAAGTTCGCCGCGCCGAAGATCAAGGACGCCGGGCTCAAGCTGCTGATCGAGCCGATCAACACCCGCGACATCCCCGGCTTCTTCCTGAACTACACGAAGCAGGCCAAGGCGATCATCGAGGAAGTCGGCTCCGACAACCTCTTCATCCAGTACGACATCTACCACATGCAGATCATGGAGGGCGATCTCGCCCGCACCATCGAGGCGAACCTCGCCCAGATCGCGCATGTCCAGCTCGCCGACAATCCCGGCCGCAACGAGCCCGGCACCGGCGAGATCAACTACGAGTTCCTGTTCCGCTACCTCGACTCCATCGGCTATGCCGGCTGGGTCGGGTGCGAGTACAAGCCCAAGGGCGACACGGCGGCCGGGCTCGGCTGGATGAAGGCGCTCACCGGCGCGGCGTGAGGCGGCTCCGGTCAAGAAACGAAATTCCGTCTGGGAAAACGAGGAAAAGACGATGGCGAAGGTTGGATTTGTCGGTCTCGGCATCATGGGCGCGCCCATGGCCGGTCATCTCATCGACGCGGGCCACACGCTCTATCTGTACGACGTGAAGCCGGTTCCGGCCGAGCTGACGGGCAAGGGCGGCGTCGCCTGCGCGAGCGGCACGGAAGTGGCGAAGAACGCCGACATCATCATCACCATGGTGCCGGACACCCCGCATGTGAACGCCGCGCTGTTCGGCGAGAACGGGATTGCGGCGGGCCTCTCCGCGGGCAAGATCGTCGTCGACATGTCGTCGATCGCGCCGGTGGAGACCAAGGAGTTCGCGAAGAAGATCAATGATCTTGGCTGCGACTATCTCGACGCGCCGGTCTCCGGCGGCGAGGTCGGGGCCAAGGCGGCCTCGCTCACCATCATGGTCGGCGGCCCCGAGGGCGCGTTCGAGACGGTGAAGCCGCTCTTCGAGAAGATGGGCAAGAACATCACCCTCGTCGGCGGCAATGGCGACGGGCAGACCACCAAGGTGGCGAACCAGATCATCGTGGCGCTGACCATCCAGGCGGTGGGCGAAGCGCTGCTGTTCGCCTCCAAGGCGGGCGCGGACCCGGCCAAGGTGCGCCAGGCGCTGATGGGCGGCTTCGCCAATTCGCGCATCCTCGAAGTCCATGGCGAGCGCATGGTAAAGCGCACCTTCAACCCGGGCTTCCGCATCGAGCTGCACCAGAAGGACCTGAACCTGGCGCTCAACGGCGCCCGCCAGCTCCAGATGGCGCTGCCGGCTACCGCGCTGGCGCAGCAGCTTTTCTCGGCCTGCGCGGCCAATGGCGGCGCCGCGTGGGACCACTCGGCCCTCGTCAAGGCGCTGGAAATGCTCGCAAATCACACCGTCGCGCCGGATGCGTGAGATTAACTGAATTCATAATTCAGAACGACCTTCGGGGGCGCCAGTGCGCCCCCGAACTGTTTCTGGCGAGTTAAGTAAGCATTGCTGCCCCGGTAGTGGAAACCCGCTGCCGGGGCAGTCTTTTGAGCAGTCACGCAGACAATTGTTCTGCCCTATACACCGTGGACAAGCCGGCATTTGCCGAAGTAATCTATCGGACACGTCGCAAACACGCCCCGCAAGGCAACGCGAAGCGGCAAAACATGCGCGACGTTTTATCACGCCCGTGCCTTCGCTCTTGACTGGGGCCGCACTGTCCCTAATCATGGCATACAAAATACCAAACCGGGCACCGCGGGGGTTAGCCCGGACGCAGGAGGGAATCCCATGAAGGTCTGCATCTATGGTGCCGGCGCCATCGGCGGTTATGTCGGCGTTCAGCTCAAGCGGGCGGGCGTCGACGTGAGCCTGGTCGCTCGCGGCGCCCATCTCGAGGCCATGAAGCAGAATGGCCTCAAGCTGCTCATCGACGGCGAGGAGCGCGTCGAGCACATTCCGTGCTCCGACAACCCGGCCGATCTCGGCCCGCAGGATTACGTCATCGTCGCGCTGAAGGGCCATTCGGTGCCGGGCGTCGTCGACGCCATGCAGCCGCTGCTCGGCAACGACACCGCCGTCGTCACCGCCGTGAACGGCGTGCCCTATTGGTACTACTACAAGCACGGCGACCAGCTCGAAGGCCGCACGCTGGAGAGCGTCGATCCCGGCGGCAAGCAGTGGAAGGGCCTGCGCCCCGAGCGCGCCATCGGCTGCATCGTCTACCCGGCGACCGAAGTCGTGGCGCCCGGCGTCATCCAGCACGTCTATGGCGACAAGTTCCCCATCGGCGAGCCCTCCGGCGAGATCACCGAGCGCGTCACCAAGCTATCCGAGGCCTTCGCCGCCGGCGGCCTGCGCGCCCCGGTGCTGCCGAACATCCGCGACGAGCTGTGGCTGAAGCTGTGGGGCAACCTCTGCTTCAACCCGATCAGCGCGCTGACCCACGCCACCCTCGACACCATCGCCTCCGATCCCGGCACCCGTGCCGTGGCCAAGGCGATGATGCTGGAGGCGCAGGAAATCGCGGTGCAGTCCGGCGTGAACTTCCGCGTCGGCGTCGAGCGCCGCATCGATGGCGCCGGCGCGGTGGGCGCGCACAAGACCTCCATGCTGCAGGACCTTGAGCGGTCGCGCGCCATGGAGATCGACCCGCTCGTCACCGTGGTCCAGGAAATGGGCCGCCTCGCCGGCATCCCGACCCCGACCATCGACATCGTGCTCGCCCTGGTCCGCCAGCGCGCGCAGATCGCCGGCTGCTACAACTGAGCCGACGACACATGGCACACTGGGTTCGTTTCCAGCGCTCGGGCGCTGCCGGCTTCGGCACGCTTGAGGGCGATATCATCACCGTCCACACCGGCGACATGTTCGACGGGGCCCAGCCGACCGGGGAGCGCATCGCGCTCTCCGAGGTCGCGCTGCGCACCCCGACCGAGCCGACCAAGATCATCGCCCTGTGGAACAACTTCCACGCCCTCGCCGCGAAGATCAACTCGCCGGTGCCGGCCGATCCGCTCTATCTGCTCAAGGCCGGCTCCTGCCTCACCACCCCCGGCGCCACCGTGCGCCGGCCGCCCTCCTATGACGGCAAGGTGGTCTATGAGGGCGAGCTCGGCATCGTCATCGGGAAGAAAGCGACCGGTGTTTCCGAAGAGGAAGCCAGCGGCTACATCTTCGGCTACACCTGCGTGAACGACATCACGGCGGCGGACATCATCAACAAGGACGCCACCTTCGCGCAGTGGGTGCGGGCCAAGAGCTTCGACGGCTTCGGCCCGTTCGGCCCGGTGGTGGCGACCGACGTCGACCCCGCCACTCTGGTCGTGCGCACCGTGCTCAACGGCGACGAGCGCCAGCGCTACCCGATCAGCGACATGGTGTTCTCGGCCCCGCAGCTCGTCAGCCGCATCTCGCACGACATGACGCTCAATCCGGGCGACGTGATCTGCTGCGGCACGTCGATCGGCGTCGGCACCATGAAGGCCCCGACCAACACGGTGGAAATCGTGATCGAGGGTATCGGGACGCTCACCAACACTTTCGTGCAGTAGCGGCATAACGCGCCTGCGTTTTGGTGCAGTAGCGTCTTGGCGCGGTAGCGCCTATAGGGAAATAGGATACGCCAATCGACGGGGGAGCCGTGCGGGCTCTCCCGGCCGGCCGGTTGTGGAGGAGCCGATCTAATGAATATCCATGAGTATCAGGCCAAGGGAGTGCTCCGCGAATACGGGGTCCCGGTGCCGAACGGCGTTGCGATCACCGACGCCAGCGAGGCCGATGCGGCGGCCGCCAAGGTCGCGGGCCCGGTCTGGGTGGTGAAGAGCCAGATCCATGCCGGCGGGCGCGGCAAGGGCAAGTTCAAGGAAGCCGATGCGGGCGAGAAGGGCGGCGTGCGCGTCGTCAAGTCCGCCGCCGACGCGGCCGCGAACGCCAGGCAGATTCTCGGCAAGACGCTGGTGACGATCCAGACCGGCCCGGCCGGCAAGCAGGTCAACCGCGTCTACATCGAGGAAGGCTCCGACATCGACAAGGAGTTCTACCTCTCCGCGCTGATCGACCGCGCCACCTCGCGCGTCTCCTTCGTGGTCTCCACGGAAGGCGGCATGGACATCGAGGAAGTCGCGCATTCCACCCCTGAGAAGATCCTTACCTTCTCCGTCGACCCGGCCACCGGCGTGATGCCCCATCACGGCCGCACCGTCGCCAAGGCGCTGAACCTCTCCGGCGACCTCGCCAAGCAGGCGGGCGCGCTCGTCGAGAAGCTCTATGCCGCCTTCGTCGGCAAGGACATGGCGATGCTCGAGGTGAACCCCCTCGTCATCACCAAGGGCGGCGAGCTCAAGTGCCTCGACGCCAAGGTCTCCTTCGATTCGAACTCGCTCTACCGCCACCCCGACGTGCTGGCGCTGCGCGACGAGACCGAGGAGGACGCCAAGGAGATCGAGGCGTCCAAATACGATCTCGCCTATATCGCGCTCGACGGCACCATCGGCTGCATGGTGAACGGCGCGGGCCTGGCCATGGCCACGCTCGACATCATCAAGCTCTATGGCGAAAGCCCGGCCAACTTCCTCGACGTCGGCGGCGGCGCCACGGAGGAGAAGGTGACGGCGGCGTTCAAGATCATCACCTCCGACCCGAGCGTGAAGGGCATCCTCGTCAACATCTTCGGCGGCATCATGAAGTGCGACGTCATCGCGCGCGGCGTGATCGCGGCGGTGAAGACGGTCGGCCTCAAGGTTCCGCTGGTGGTGCGCCTCGAAGGCACCAATGTCGAGGAAGGCAAGCAGATCATCCGCGACTCCGGGCTGAACGTCATCCCGGCGGACGATCTCGACGACGCCGCCCAGAAGATCGTCAAGGCTGTGCAGGGAGCCGCCTGATGTCCATCCTCATCGACAGCAACACCAAGATCATCACCCAGGGCTTCACCGGCAAGAACGGCACCTTCCACTCCGAGCAGGCGCTGGCCTATGGCTCGAAGGTGGTCGGCGGCACCTCGCCGGGCAAGGGCGGCGCCACCCATCTCGGCCTGCCGGTGTTCGACACCGTGGCCGAGGCCAAGGAGAAGACCGGCGCCGACGCCTCGGTCATCTATGTGCCGCCTCCGGGCGCGGCCGACGCCATCTGCGAGGCGATCGCGGCGGAAATCCCGCTCATCGTCTGCATCACCGAGGGCATCCCGGTGCTCGACATGGTGAAGGTGCGCCGCGCGCTGGACGGCTCGAAGTCCCGCCTCGTCGGCCCGAACTGCCCCGGCATCGTCACCGCCGGCGAATCGAAGATCGGCATCATGCCGGCCAACATCTTCAAGAGGGGTTCGGTCGGCGTCGTCTCGCGCTCGGGCACGCTGACCTATGAGGCGGTGTTCCAAACCTCGCAGGAGGGCCTCGGCCAGACCACCGCCGTCGGCATCGGCGGCGATCCGGTCAAGGGCACCGAGTTCATCGACGTGCTGGAGCTGTTCCTGGCCGACGACGCCACCGAGTCGATCGTCATGATCGGCGAGATCGGCGGCTCGGCCGAGGAAGAAGCGGCGCAGTTCCTCAAGGACGAGGCCAAGCGCGGCCGCAAGAAGCCGATGGTGGGCTTCATCGCCGGCCGCACCGCCCCTCCCGGCCGCCGCATGGGCCATGCCGGCGCCATCATCTCCGGCGGCAAGGGCGGCGCCGAGGACAAGATCGCGGCGATGGAAGAGGCCGGCATCGTGGTCTCGCCCTCGCCCGCGCGCCTCGGCAAGACGCTGATCGACGTGCTCAACAAGCGCGCCGCGGCCTGATCGACAGTCCGGCGGTCCTCCGGCCGCCCCGAAACGAACGAACCCCGCGCCGGCGACGGCGCGGGGTTTTTCATTTCAGGCAGGTGCTCCGGCAACCGGATTGCCGAGCCAGACGCCGCCACAGCCGGGACGCGCTTCGGGCGGGGTAGCGATCAAACGGGTGGCGCTCAGACCGGGTAGCACTCAGACCGGGTAGCACTCGGGCGGCAGCGCCGCGCCCTCCTCATTGCCGAGCGTCTCGGCGATCAGGATCGTCATCCACGCGTGGCAGACGATGAGCACCGGCAGCAGGGGGAACACGGACTGGAACATGGGGATCTCCGATCCTTCATTTGCTGCATCGCAGCGTAATGAATGTATCGGGTATGTGGTATACCTAATGCCAGACATCACCCCTGCACGCCGCGCATGCCGTACCTAAGGTCAAGCGGGCGCCCGACGGATCGGTACTGCCGGTCAACCGGGCGTGTGGCCAAAGACGCCGCCTTCTGCCGATGATAATGCCTCCCCTGCTCCGCATGGGCATACCCCGCGTGCCGGCGGCGAAACGGCTCCCCCCAAGCCCGTGCCACGACGCGCCGCCGGTCGATGACCGGAGAGCCGACGATGCAAAGATGCGATGGAACGAACAGGAGGGTGCGCCGCGCCCCGCCCGCGTCATGCCGGGATGACCTAGCGGGATGGTGCGGCGCCGATCAGCCGCCACAAGCGGAGTTGTCAGGTAATGGAGATCGTCCGGCTAAGATGCGCGGCCCCGGCCGGCACTGCCCGCCGCGCGACTCCACCGGCCGCTACTGCTGCGGCGGCGGAGGCTGCAGGCCCCAGGCGGTATAGGCCTGACGGAACACCTGATCGCCCGCCTCGCCCTTCTCCAGCACCAGGATGGCGCGGCGGCCATTCTCGAACACCACCGGCAGGTCGAGCCAGTTGCGGGTGATCAGGAAGCCGAGATTGCGCTGCACATCGGCGTCGAGCGAGGAAAGGCCGATCAGGAAATAGCTCGGCGCCACCCGCACGGCGAGACCGACCAGCGGCGCGCCCTGCGCGGCTTCGGAGGCCTTGGCCCGCATGCCCGGCACGCTGGAGACGTTGCCGAGGTCGAAATTGGGCGGCAGCTTGAACTGCACCTCGATGATGTGCGAGGCCGGCACGCTGGCGTCCTGGTTGCGGCGGATGGTCAGCGTCGCCCCGATGTCGCGCGCGGGGATCGAGATATCGGCGCGGATACCGACATCCGGCGCCTGGCCGTTGCCGGCGGGCGTGGTCTCGGTGCTCCAAACCACCGTGCCGACATATTGCTGCAGGCCCTGCTCGCCGCCGCCGGGGCTTTCTTCGAACAGCGCCGCGCGCTGGGCGACATTGATGCCGCCGCTGGGCGCATTGGCGCTGCCCGACGGCGCGGGCGCGGCCGGCCGCGAGGTGTCGGGCGCCTGCGCGATGCGGTCGGTGGATTTGGGCGCATCCGCGCGCACCGGCCCCGCCGGCGCAGGCGCCGCCGGCTGGTCGGGCGACGAGGCGCCACCGCCGATCAGCGCCACGATGGTCGCGCGCTGCGTATACCCCACCGCCGCCGCCGCGATCAGCAGCAGCAGGAAAAACAGGATGCCGATCAGGCGGCCCCGGCCGCTGCGGGCGGGCGGCGGTGCCTGATCGGGCACGGTCTCGTCGATCTCGCTGTCGGCCACCTCGGCGCCACCCTCGTCGAGGGCGGGCGCGCTCTCGCGGGCGCGCACCATGCGGGCGGCCTCGCTGCGCCAGTCATGCGCGCTGGCGGCGATCTGCGCGGGGTCGAGGCCGGCGGCCACCGCCTCGCTCTCGCTGGGCGAAAAGTCGCCGGGCCGCGCGGCCGGCTCGGCGGCCGGCGCGGCGGGAGGCGCGGGAGGTGGCGGAGGAGGAGCCGGAGGCGCGGGCGGCGGCACCACGGGGGCCGACAGCGGCGCGGCGAAATCCGCCTCGACGCGGATGATCGCGTCCTCCAGCGCCTGGCGCTCGCGCTGGACCTCCGATTCGGCCAGCGGCGGATCCACTGCCCGCAGCTGCGCCAGCAACGCGCGCCGCGCCCGCTCATAGACGGCCTTGCGCGCCTCCCCGGTCTTCTCGGGAAGGCTGCCAACGGCACGGGCGATGAGCGGGAAATAGTCGGCCATGGGTCCGGTCAGCGGAAGGAGTTCAGGGGGTTATCACGATTCGAAAGGGTTCTGGACGAGGATCGTATCGTCGCGCTCGGGGCTGGTGGAGAGCAACGCGACGGGGCAGCCGATCAGTTCCTCGATCCGGCGCACATATTTCACCGCCTCGGCCGGCAGATCGGCCCAGGAGCGCGCACCGGCGGTGGATTCGCTCCACCCCTCGATGGTCTCGTAGATCGGCTCGACATGGGCCTGCGCGTCCTGCCCGGCGGGAAGATAGTCGATTTCCTTGTCGCCGAGGCGGTAGCGCGTGCACACTTTCAGTTCGTCGAAGCCGTCCAGCACATCGAGCTTGGTCAGCGCGATGCCGTTGATGCCCGAGGTGCGCACGGTCTGCCGCACCAGCGTGGCGTCGAACCAGCCGCAGCGGCGCGGACGGCCGGTGACGGTGCCGAATTCATGGCCGCGCTCGCCGATGCGCCGGCCGATCTCGTCATGCAGCTCGGTCGGGAACGGCCCCTCGCCCACGCGCGTCGTATAGGCCTTGGTGATGCCGAGCACGTAGCCGACCGCGCCCGGGCCGAGGCCGGAACCGGTCGCCGCCTGCGCCGCCACCGTGTTGGACGAGGTGACGAAGGGATAGGTGCCGTGATCGACGTCGAGCAGCGCGCCCTGCGCGCCCTCGAACAGGATCTTCGAGCCGTGCCGGCGCTCGTCGTCGAGCAGCGACCAGACGCGGTCCATATAGGGCAGCACCCTCGGCGCGATCTCCAAGAGCTCGGCGCGGAGCTGGCCGGCATCGACCGCGTCGATGCCGAGGCCACGGCGCAGCGCGTTGTGGTGCGCCAGCAGCCGCTCGATCTTGGCGTCGAGCGTGTCGGGAAAGGCGAGGTCCATCAGGCGGATGGCGCGCCGGCCGACCTTGTCCTCATAGGCCGGGCCGATGCCGCGCTTGGTGGTGCCGATCTTGGTGCCGGCGCTGGCGTTCTCGCGGATGGCGTCGAGCTCGCGGTGCAGCGGCAGGATGAGGGTGACGTTCTCGGCGACGCGCAGGCGCTCGGGCGTCACCTCGATGCCCTGCGCGCGGATGCGGCCGATCTCGTCGACCAGCGCCCACGGGTCCAGCACCACGCCATTGCCAATCACGGAAAGGCGCGCGCCGCGCACGAGGCCGGACGGCAGCAGCGAGAGCTTGTAGGTGGTGTTGCCCACCACGAGGGTATGGCCGGCATTGTGCCCGCCCTGGAAGCGGACGACGACGTCCGCCTGCTCGCTGAGCCAATCGACGATCTTGCCCTTACCCTCGTCGCCCCACTGGGAACCGACGACGACCACATTCGCCACGAGCCACGCTCCTGATTGCAGGGCGGCAGCACGAAAACCGCCGCGCCCGCCGCACAGACAAAACCCCGGCGAACAATCCGGCCGGGGCTGCATCGTCTTAAGGGATGACACCGGGACAGGCAAGAACGCACGGGGACGCGGGCGCGGGCGCACAGGCGCGCGTCGACGCAGGGGTTCGCGGGCCGCGTCGCGGGGGGTCGCGGGGGTCGCGGGGGTCGCGGGCACAGCCGACAGCACGCTATTGCACGCGCGCAAGCCACTCGCCGTTGCATCGGGCGCGCCACCGCCCGACTTTGGCGGTGCGGCGCAATCGGCGCCGCGAGGAACTCTCATGAACACGCCCGTCAGCGCCCCGCCTCCCGCCGCCTCCGACCTCCAGCCTGCTCCCCCGCGCCCCACCGGCCTCGGCATGGGTGCGGTGCGCCTGCGGGTGCGCGATGCGGCGCGCTCGGTCGCCTTCTACACCCAGACCATCGGCCTCGGCCTTCTCCAGCGCGGCACGGACGGCATCGTGCGCCTCGGCGTCGGCCAGCGGGTCATCGTCGAGCTGGAAGAAGCGCGCGAGGCCCGCCCGCGCCCGCGCGGCTCGGCCGGCCTTTTCCATGTCGCCATTCTGGTGCCGGACCGTCCGGCGCTCGCCGTGGTGCTGCGCCGCCTGATCGCGCAGGGCATACGGCTCGGCGCCTCCGACCATATCGTCAGCGAGGCGCTCTATCTCGACGATCCCGACGGCAACGGCATCGAGATCTACCGCGACCGGCCTGCCGCGAGCTGGAAATGGGCCGGCGGCACGGTCGAGATGGCGACGAACGGGCTGGACCTTCGCGATGTGCTCGCCGACCTGCCGGCCGGTGCCCCGGCCGAGCAGCCCATGCCGGCCGGCACCCGCGTCGGCCATGTGCATCTCCAGGTCGGCGACCTCGCCATCGCGCGCCGCTTCTATGTCGACACGCTCGGCCTCGACGTGACCACCGACCGCTATCCCGGCGCCCTGTTCGTCAGCGCCGACGGCTATCATCACCATCTCGGGCTCAATGTCTGGCAGAGCCGGGGCGCCGGCGCGGCGTCGGCCGACTCCATCGGGCTGGTGCATTTCGAGCTGCTGCTGCCCGACGCGGCGGCGGTGGAAGCGCTGCGCGCGCGCCTCACGGCGGCCGGCGAGAGCGTGGTGCCGGTGGAAGGCGGCTTTGCGGTGGCCGATCCCTGGGGAATACGCTTGCATGTTCTTGCGGAAGGCTAGCGCCGGCAGCCGATCAGTTAATTTCATGGCCCGGGCTGCTGCCCCGGCGGCGCGAATGCTCTAGACATTCGCACGCCAACAGGCTGCGCCCGGTGCCGCTTATGTTCCGCCGACTGCTCGACGCCCCCTATCTCCTGCTCACGCTGGTGCCGCTGTTCTGGGCCGGCAACATTGTGCTCGGGCGCCACATTGCCGGCCATGTGCCCCCCGCCACCCTCGCCTGGCTGCGCTGGGTGCTGGCGGTGGCGATCCTCCTGCCCTTCGCCTTGCGCGCCATGCGGGCGGACTGGCCGCTGATGCGCCGGCACTGGAAGCTGATCGCCGTGCTGGCGCTCACCGGCATCACCCTGTTCAACACCATGCAGTACCACGCGCTGGAGTTCACCCCGGCGCTCAACGTGCTGCTGATCCAGTCGATCGGCCCGCTGCTGATCGCCTTCTGGTCCTTCGTGCTGAACGGCGAGCGGCTCTCCACCGGGCAGGCGGGCGGCATCTGCCTGTCGCTGCTCGGCGTGCTCGTCATCATCTGCCGGGGCGACCCGGCCGTGCTGGTGAACATCGAGTTCAACCGGGGCGACCTGTGGATGATCGCGGCGATGATCGTCTACGGCATCTACTCGTCGCTGCTGGCGCGGCGGCCCGCCTTCTCGCAGCTCGGCTTCCTCGGCTTTACCCTCGGCCTCGGCGCGCTGCTGCTCACCCCGCTCTTCGTCGCCGAGCGCCTGGTGAGCCCGCCGCTCGTCTTCGATGCGCAGGCGCTGGCCGCCATCGCCTATGTCGCGGTGTTCCCCTCGGTGCTGGCCTATCTGTTCTTCAATCGGGGCGTCCAGCTCGTCGGGCCGAACCGGGCCGCGCCGTTCTTCCACCTGATGCCGGTGTTCGGCTCGGCGCTCGCGATTCTCTTCCTCGGCGAGCGCCCGCATCTCTACCACGCGGCCGGCTACGCGCTGGTGCTCGGCGGCGTGGTCATCGCCACGCTGTGGGCGCCGAAGACGGGACGCCCACGCGAGGTCAGCCGAGTTCGAAGCTCGTGACGCCGTAGAGCCGGGCGAGGTCGACCGGCCGGATGGGCCCGGTATACATGCGGGCGGTCTCGAACACCGGGGCGAGCCCGTGCCGGCGCGCCAGAGCGAGCGCTGCCCCATTGGGCTCGGGCACGTCGAGCACCACCGCCGCCGCGCCCGCCGCCGCCCGCAGCGCGCGGAACAGGCCGTCCGCCGCCGCCTCGTCCTGCGCGACCAGCGGGCCGATCTTCCAGCCCTCGCGGGCGGGCCGGACGACACCCCAGCCGGCAAGCGCGCCATCGCGCAGCAAGGCGCGCCCGACATGACCCGGCGCGCCGAGCCATGCCTTCAGGAAGGCCGTGCGGGGAGCGGGAAACACCGCCGCGTCGCTCGCCTCGACGTCGGCGAAGGCCAGCGCGGCGAGATCGACCGTCTCCCCCATGTCCCCTTCGGGCGGCGTGCCGGAAAAGCGGATGTTGCGATAGGCGAGGCGGAAGCCCTGGCCGGCATAGTTCGCCTGCTGCGCCAGCACCCCGTCGAGCCCGACGGTGCGCCCGCCGGCATGGGCGAGCCCCGCCTGCCACAGCGCGAAGCCGATGCCGCGCCCGCGCAGCTCCGGGCGCACGATGTAGAAGCCGAGAAAAGCGAAGCGCACATCGTAGTTCACGACCGAGATCACCGCCGCCGGCGCGCCGTCGACTTCGGCGACGAGAAAGCCGCCCGGATCGACCGTGGCGAAGCAGGCGGCGTCGGCGAGGCCGGGATTCCAGCCCTCGGCGGCTGCCCAGTCGACGGCAAGCTGGATTTCCGCCGCATTAAGCGCGCGAATGCTTGTATCGGCCCTCATTCATCCCGCCTCGCCCGCACCGGAACGCGCCCATGTACTTCGGAGAAACGATCATCGGCATCACGGTGATGCTTGTGGTGATGCTCGTCCACCTCATGGCCACCTATATACTGATCGACAACACCGACCCCTATGAAACGCTGCTGTCGCAGCACCCTCGGCTGCGGCTCATGGTGGCGCTGGTGCTGGCCAACGTCGTGCTGCTCGGCGCCCATCTCGTCGAGGTCGGCATCTGGGCGGTGGTCTATGCCGCCAAGGGCCTCGTGGTGCATCACGAGGACGCCTACTACTCCGCCTTCGTCAACTACACCGCGCTCGGCTACGGCGATTCGCTGCAGGAAACCTCCACCCGGCTGATCGGGCCGATGACGGCGGGCAGCGGCATCATGATGTTCGGCTGGACGACGGCGCTGCTGTTCTACGTCATCCAGCGCCATCTCCCCGAGGTGCGCCGGCCCAAACGCGTCCGCCGTGCGCCCGCTCACGAGGAAGCGGTGCAGGAGGCCACAGGCGGGGAATCCTCGCCCATCGTCAGGTCGTAGAGGTCGGATTTGTTCCCCTTGTTCCACCAGATGTACTTGCCGCCGGCATAGCGGGCGCCCGAGCCGGACAGCACATTGGAGAGCACGAGGAACTCGCCCTTCAGCGAGAGCGTCGCCAGCGCCACCGGCGGCGCGTTGATGTAATGCGCTTCCACCGTGCCGTAGCCGCCGCAGTCATACGCGACGCGGCTGGTCTGCGGGCTCGCGCCGCCCGGCAGCGGGATGACGATCTCGCCGGCCCCGGCAATCGCGGGCGCGAGGGCGAGAAGGGCGGCGAGCGCGGCGGTCCTTACGGCATGTTTCATGGCGCTTCTCCCGGCCTGTGATGCGTGTGCCAGTGCCGCGCGATGTCGATGCGGCGCGGCAGCCAGACGCGATCATGCGCGGCAATGTGGTCGAGAAAGCGTTGCAGGGCGAGAATCCGTCCCGGCCGGCCGACGAGGCGGCAGTGCAGGCCGACGCTCATCATCTTCGGCGCCTCCGCGCCTTCCGCATACAGCACGTCGAAGCTGTCGCGCAGATAGGTGAAGAATGGATCGCCCGAATTGAAGCCGGCGGGGATCGCGAAGCGCATGTCGTTGGCGTCGAGCGTATAGGGAATGGAGAGGTGCGGCCCGCGCGGCCCCTCCACCCAGAAGGGCAGGTCGTCGGAATAGATGTCCGAATCGTAGAGAAAGCCGCCCTCCTCCATCACGATGCGCCGCGTATGCCCGGAGGTGCGCCCGGTGTACCAGCCGAGCGGGCGCTCGCCGACGACCTGCTCGTGCAGGCGCATGGCTGCCTCGAAATCCGCCTTCTCCGCCGCGTAGCCGTGGTCGCGGTAGTCGATCCATTTCAGCCCGTGGCTGGCGATCTCCCACTCCGCTTCCTTCATGGCGGCGACTGCCTCCGGGTTGCGGGCGAGCGCGGTGGCGACGCCGTAGACGGTGACGGGAATGGCGCGCCGGGTGAACAGCCGCCACAGCCGCCAGAAGCCGGCGCGCGAGCCATATTCGTAGATCGATTCCATGTTCATGTGGCGCTGGCCGGGCCAGGGCTGGGCGCCGACGATCTCGGACAGGAACGCCTCGGAGGCGGCGTCGCCGTGAAGAATGTTGTTCTCGCCGCCCTCCTCGTAATTGATCACGAACTGCACGGCGATGCGCGCGCCGCCCGGCCATTTCGGGTCCGGCGGGTTGCGGCCATAGCCGATCATGTCGCGGGGATAGGCGGAATCGATATTGAACATGGGCGGGTGCTCGGCACGGGGCTGGACGGGACCTGTCACGCGCCCGTCAGGCTAATGCCTCCAAGCTGATGCGTCCAAGTGAATGCGTCCAAGCCAATGCGTTCGTTGCCGTGACCTCGGCGCGCCTGCCGGCCCGCCGCCGCACAAATCTTGCATCGCCTCTCGACAAGCCGGCGCCCGGCGGTCTTCATGAGCCCACTCATCTGAAAGGTGCCCGATGTCGCTTCCCGATCCCAGCCTCCTGCTCGCCCGCGCCCCGGTGGTGCCCGTCGTCACCGTCACCAGCGTCGCGGCCGGCGTGAAGCTGGCGCGGGCGCTGGCCGAGGGCGGCCTGCCGCTGATCGAGGTGACGCTGCGCACCCCCGTCGCGCTGGAGGCCATCGCCGCCATCGCCGCCGAAGTGCCGGACGCCATCGTCGGCGCCGGCACGGTGACGCGGCCCGAGCTGATCCAGAAGTCGATCGACGCCGGCGCGCGCTTCCTCGTCAGCCCCGGCTGCCCGACCGCGCTGGCCGAGGCGCTGGCGGAAGCGCCGGTGCCGGTCATGCCCGGCTGCGCCACCGCCACCGAGGCGATGACGCTGCACGCCATGGGCTTCCCGGTGCTCAAGCTGTTCCCCGCCGAGGCGGTGGGCGGCGCCAATCTCATCAAGTCGCTGGCCGGCCCGCTGCCCGATCTGCGCTTTTGCCCGACCGGCGGCATCGGTCCGGACAATGTCGGCAAGTACCTGTCGCAGCCGAACATCCTGGCGGTCGGCGGCTCCTGGGTGGCGCCGAACGAGGCGATCTCCATGGGCGACTGGGAGCAGATCGTCGCGCTGTCCAAGGCCGCCGCCAAGCTGCACCGCGCGGCGTTTCCGATGTGATCAGCACATGAAAACGCCCGCCGGAAGGACCGGCGGGCGCCTGATTCAGCCGCGAACGAGCGGAAGGTTCGCTCAGAACACCAGCGGCTTGGCCTGCTTGACCGAGGGCAGGCCCTGCACCTTGGCGAGCAGCTCGGCCGGCACGCGGCCGTCGACCTCGACCAGCGCGATGGCGTCACCCCCCTGCCGGTCGCGGCCCAGCGCGAAGGTGGCGATGTTCAGCCCCGCATCGCCGAGCAGGCTGGCGAAGCGGCCGACGAAGCCGGGCTTGTCCTCGTTGGTCACGTAGATCATCGAGGGCGCGAACTCGGCGTCCACCTTGATGCCCTTGATGTCGACGATGCGCGGGCGCCCGTCGGCGAAGACCGTGCCGGAGATCGAGCGCTCGATCCTGTCGGTCACGACGGTCAGGGTGACGAGGCTTTCATAGTCGCCGGCCACCTCGCGGGTGGTCTCCTCCACCACGATGCCGCGCTCCTTGGCGATGCTCGGGGCCGAGACGACGTTGATGTCGGAGAGCGCCGGGCGCAGCAGGCCGGCCACCGCCGCCGAGGTCAGCGCCTTGATCTTCAGCCCCGCCACCGCGCCGTCATAGGTGATGCGCACCGACTTGATGTCGGTGTCGGTGAGCTGTCCGGCGAAGGAGCCCAGCTTCTCCGCGAGCTCGATGAAGGGCTTCAGCTTCGGGGCCTCTTCCGCCGTGATCGAGGGGAAGTTCACCGCGTTGGAGATGGCGCCGCGCAGCAGGTAGTCACTCATCTGCTCGGCGACCTGCAGGGCGACGTTCTCCTGCGCTTCCGTGGTGGAGGCGCCAAGATGGGGCGTGCAGATCACGTTGGGATGGCCGAAGAGCGGGTTCTCGGTCGCCGGCTCGGTTACGAACACGTCGAAGGCCGCGCCCGCGACCTGGCCGGATTCCAGCGCCGCCGCCAGAGCCGCCTCGTCGACCAGCCCGCCGCGCGCGCAGTTGATGATGCGCACGCCCTTCTTCGTCTTGGCGATGGCCTCGGCGGAAAGCACGTTGCGGGTCTTGTCGGTCAGCGGCGTGTGCAGGGTGATGATGTCGGCGCGGGCCAGCAGCTCGTCCAGCTCCACCTTCTCCACGCCGATGTCGAGCGCGCGCTCGGGGCTGAGGAACGGGTCGAAGGCGATGACCTTCATCTTCAGGCCCAGCGCGCGGTCGGCGACGATCGAGCCGATATTGCCGCAGCCGATGATGCCGAGCGTCTTGGCGGTGAGCTCGACGCCCATGAAGCGGTTCTTCTCCCACTTGCCGGCCTGGGTCGAGGCGTCGGCGGCGGGGATCTCGCGGGCCAGCGCGAACATCATCGCAATGGCATGCTCGGCGGTGGTGATCGAGTTGCCGAACGGCGTGTTCATCACGATCACGCCCTTGGCGGTGGCGGCCGGGATGTCGACATTGTCGACGCCGATGCCGGCGCGGCCGACCACCTTCAGCCGGGTCGCGTTCGCCAGGATCTTCGGCGTCACCTTGGTGGCCGAGCGGATGGCGAGGCCGTCATAGTTGCCGATGATCTCGGCCAGCTTGTCCTTGTCCTTGCCAAGGGCCGGCTGGAAGTCGACCTCGATGCCGCGATCTTTAAAGATCTGCACGGCGGCGGGGGAAAGGGCGTCGGAAATCAGAACGCGGGGAGCCATCGGCTTCATCCTGTTCGAAAGGGTTGAGAGCGTCCCGCCACTGGCGGGAGAGGACGACGAAGCGTTCGTCGGGCACATGTCGCGGAAAGGCGTCGACGCCGGGCGGGAGCGGGAGGAGACGTCCCGTCCGCCGTCGAGCCGGAGCGCCAGCCCCTTCGCCGTCCCCTCGCGTCAGCGGCGGGGTACGAACGGAAGGGTTCAGGCCGCCTGCTTCAGGCCGGCCTTGGCGCTGGCGAAGGCCCAGTCGAGCCAGGGCAGCAGCGCTTCGAGGTCGGAGGCCTCGACGGTGGCGCCCGCCCAGATGCGCAGGCCCGCCGGCGCGTCGCGATAGGCGCCGATGTCGTAGGCGACGCCCGCCTTCTCCAGCGAGGAGGCCAGCGCCTTGGCAAAGGCCGCCTGCGCGTCCGGCGCCAGCGCCTTCACCTCGGGGTCGGCGACCACGAGGCACACGCTGGTGTTCGAGCGGGTGGCCTGGTCGGTGGCGAGGAAGTCGATCCAGGGCGTCTTCGCGACATAGTCGGCGAGCACCTTGAAATTGGCGTCCGACCGCGCCCGCAGACCCTTGAGCCCGCCGAGCCCCTTGGCCCAGTTCAGCGCATCGAGATAGTCCTCGACGCAGAGCATGGACGGGGTGTTGATGGTCTCGCCCTCGAAGGTGCCTTCGATCAGCTTGCCGCCCTTGGTGAGGCGGAAGATCTTCGGCAGCGGCCAGGCCGGGACATAGCTTTCCAGCCGCTCGACCGCGCGGGGGCTCAGAATGAGCATGCCGTGCGCGGCTTCCCCGCCCAGCACCTTCTGCCAGCTATAGGTCACGACATCGAGCTTGGCCCAGTCGAGGTCCTGCGCGAAGGCGGCCGAGGTGGCGTCGCAGATGGTGAGGCCCTTGCGGTCGGCGGCGATCCAGTCGCCGTTCGGCACGCGCACGCCGGAGGTGGTGCCGTTCCAGGTGAACACCACGTCGTGGTCGAAATTCACCTGCGTCAGATCGGGGAGTTCGCCGTAGCCGGCCTTGAGGACGCGGGCGTCCTTGAGCTTGAGCTGCTTGACGACGTCCGTCACCCAGCCCTCGCCGAAGCTTTCCCAGGCCAGCAGGTCGACCGGGCGGGCGCCGAGCAGCGACCACAGCGCCATCTCGACCGCGCCGGTATCGGACGCGGGAACGATGCCGATGCGGTAGTCGGCGGGGATTTCGAGGATTTCACGGGTGAGGTCGATGGCGAGCTTCAGCTTCGCCTTGCCGACCTTGGCGCGGTGCGAGCGGCCGAGCGGCGCGTCGCTCAGGCCTTCAAGCGTCCAGCCGGGACGCTTGGCACAAGGGCCGGAAGAAAAATTGGGATTCGCCGGCTTCGCCGCCGGCAGAGCGATAGTCGTCATGATAGCCATCCTTCCAGATGGGAGCCCCTCGGTGGGGAGGGGTGGCCCGGAACGGGGTGTACGCGAGGCGGCGGGCCGGCGTCAAGGGCGGCCGGCAATCAGCGCGCAATACCTCCCCTCCCCGATTGCCGAGACGAGGGGGCTGGCCGTACAAAGACGGGATCGAATCGTCGCTCCCGCACGCTCGCCGGCGGCATGGCGCCACGAAGCTCCGATGCGCCGGAGGAGTGGAGAGAGCTTCATGGAAGCGCCCGCAGCGCCGCTGGTGACGGTCATCACTCCCGCCTACAATCAGGCGAAGTTCCTGCCGGAGACGATCGACAGCATTCTCTCCAATGGCTACGCGCCGATCGAGTTCATCGTGCTTGACGATGGCTCAAGGGACAAGACGCGCGCCGTCCTCGAAAGCTACCGCGACCGGCTGACCATCGTCAGCCACGCCAATATGGGCGAGACGCGGACGGTGAACAAAGGCATCGCCATGGCGCGCGGCGCCTTCGTCATGACCGTCAACGCGGACGACCCGCTGCGTCCCGGCGCCATCGGCAAGCTGGCCGCCGCTCTGGTCGCCCAGCCCGAGGCGCTGCTCGCCTATCCCGACTGGGAATCCATCGACGATGCCGGCAAGCTGCTGGAAACGGTCAATCTTCCCGACTACACGCTGACGAGCCTGTTCCACCCCTCCTATTCGATCGCGCTGGGGCCGGGGGTGATGATCCGCCGCGCGGCGTTCGAGCGCGTGGGCTATCGCGACCCCCGGCTGCGCTATGCCAGCGACATCGACCTGTGGGCGCGCATGGCGCTGGCCGGTCCGTTCGCCCATGTCCCGGAAGTGCTGGCCACCCACCGGGTGCATGGCGAGGCGGCCTCTACGGCACATCGCGGATGGCGGCTCGCCTGGGAGGTGCCGCTGGTCGCCCGCCGCGCCCTCGCCCGCCCCGGCACGCCGGCCGAACTGCTCGCGGCGCGCCGCTCCATCCTCGCCAATGCGCACGGCGCCGCCATAATGCTCTATGCGGGGCGCCACCTGCGTGCGCGCCTCGCCCACGCCGCCGCGCTGGCCTGGTACACCGGCTCGCTTTCCAGGGCCAGGCGCCTCCTGCGCGCTACGTCGATCCGCCGCCAGCCCGCGCCCGTTCAGTCGAACAGATAGCGCACGCCGAGCCGTGCCTCGTGGGCGCTCTGTTCGAAATCGGCCTGCTTGGCGCCCGCGTCGGAGAGCTGGAGATAGCGGTAGCCGACGTCGATCTGCCAGTTGGCGTTCACCGCCACCGCGACACCCGCCATCAGCGCCCAGGCGACGCTCCAGCCGTCGGAACGGCCGATATCGGTGCCCAGCACCTCGATGTCCGTCACCGAGACGTAGCTCGCGCCGGCGCCCGCGCCGACATAGGGCGTGAAGCCGTGCCAGGTTCCGAGATCGACATAGACATTGGCGAGCAGGGTCGTCGCATTGAAATCGGCGGTGAGGCCCGGCGAGGTGTAATCCGCCCTGGTCCGGTAATCGGCGGTGACGTCGACGCGCACGAGATCGTTCAGCCGCAGGCCGATGCCCGCGCCGATCAGCCACGCATCGGCCAGCGCGCCGCCCGACGCCGCCGGCAGGAAATCGAGCTGCGAGATATCCGGCGTCTGGTTGACGACGTAGCCGATATCGCCGCGCAGATACCAGCCGGAAGGCTCGTCGATCTTCGGCGCCCTGGCGAGAAGGTCGGAAGCGTCCATGTCATCGGCAGCGTCGGCCGCCCGCGCCTCGGCCGCGAACAGGCCCGCGCCCAGCAGGGCAAGGGCCATCGCCCCGCCCCGGAAGGATCTGCGACCTGAGAACGCGACGCCACGCATGAAACCATCCCGACAGGCCGGCACGGGGCCGGCACGATTCGACGGTCTCACTCTGCCGGCAAGGACTTAAGGCAAGCTTAACCTTAACGATTAACCACGCCGGCCCCTGTTCCCGGCGGCGCGCGCCGGGAATCGGGAGCGTGCGTCAGGCCGCGCGCGCGGCCCGCGCGGCGGCCTGCAGATGCGGCACCAGTTCGGGATCGAGCTTCAGCGCGACCGCCAGCCGCGCGAGGAAGACCCGCTCGGCATTGTTGTCCGCGTCGATGGCGAGCAGCGCGGTGATGTAGACCTCCGCCGCCTCCTCCGGGCGCGTCACCGCAGCGGCGAGGCTCTCCGGGCTCGCGGGCCGGGCGAGCTCGGCGGTGAGGAAGCGCTCGGCCTCGTCGAGCCCGGCGCCCTCCTCGCCGAGCTTGGCGGAAATCGCCGCGCGCTCCACCTCGTCGATATGCCCGTCCGCCAGCGAGGCGGCGATCATGGTGCGCAGCAGCGTCACCTCGAAATGGGTGTGGTCGGCTTGGTCGGGGTGGAAGGGCGAGTGCGCGGGCGGAAGCTGCGCCGGCTCGGGCGGCGTCGCAACCTGCTGGGGCTGCCCGCCCTGCTGGTAGTTCTGGTAGGCCTTGTAGGCGAGCGTGCCGACCAGCGCGAGGCCGCCGAGCGCCACCGCGTTCTTGGCCATCTTGCGCCCGCCCTTGCTGCCGAGCACGAGCGAGACCAGCGCCCCGGCCGCCGCCCCCGAGGCGAGCGAGCCGCCATTATTGCTGAGATAATCCTTGGCGCGGCCCACCACGTCGCCGCCGGCCGGCGCGCCGGCGCCCGGAGCGGGACTTCCGCCGCCGGAAAGCGCGCCCGACAGCCCGCCGAGCAGGCCGCCCAGCGGATTCTGCTGCGCGGGCACATTTCCCTGCCCGCCGGCCTGCGGCGTCAGGAACTGGTCGAGAAGCCGCTTGGCATCGAAATTTCCGGTGTTGAACATGGCGCGTCCCGTTGAAAGAGCTTCACCGCACGTAGGCACCGATCGTGGCTTCCGCAAGGAAAGCTCAGCCCACCCCGTCATCCGCGTGAGCTTATCCCACTCATGTGACGATGCGGGACTCCTTGCCTCATCCGCTCACCGGCGGAAACAGCGGCGTCCCGTCGCGGTGTCGCATCCAATGTCGGATTTGTTCAACGCCAGCGCCGAAACAATGCTCGCTTGCGAAACCGGGCCGCGCGAGCATGCTCGCCAGCGATCGGACGATGTCACCGTCGGAGGCGAATGTGCAGAAATTCTCCGGCTTCGAACTTTTCCGCCGGGCTCTGGGCGGCCACAAGAGCTGGCAGCCGCAATGGCGCAACCCCGAGCCCAAGCCCGAATACGATGTCGTCATCGTCGGCGCGGGCGGGCATGGCCTCGCGGCGGCCTATTACCTCGCCAAGGAGCACGGCATCGCCAATGTCGCGGTGATCGAGCGCGGCTGGCTGGGCGGCGGCAATACCGGCCGCAACACCACCATCGTGCGCTCGAACTACCTGTTCGACGAGAGCGCCGCGCTCTACGAGCACGCGGTGAAGCTGTGGGAGGGCCTGTCCGCCGATCTCAACTACAACGTGATGTATTCGGCGCGCGGCGTGCTCATGCTGGCGCACAATCATCATGACGAGATCAGCTTCAAGCGCCACGTCCATTCGAACCGCCTCAACGGCGTCGACAATGAATGGCTGACCGCCGAGCAGGTGAAGGAATTCTGCCCGCCGCTCAACATCAAGAGCATGCGCTACCCCATTATCGGCGGCGCGCTTCAGCGGCGCGGCGGCACCGCCCGCCATGACGCGGTGGCCTGGGGCTTCGCCCGCGCGGCGGATTCGCGCGGCGTCGACATCATCCAGAACTGCGAAGTCACCGGCATCCGGCGCGGCCCCTCGGGCGCTGTGGAAGGGGTGGAAACCTCGCGCGGCTTCATCAAGGCGAAGAAGGTCGGCGTCTCGGCCGCCGGCCACACCAGCGTCGTCATGGCGATGGCCGGGCTGCGCATGCCGCTGGAGAGCTTCCCGCTGCAGGCGCTGGTGTCGGAGCCGGTGAAGCCCGCCTTCCCCACCGTGGTGATGAGCAACACCATCCACGCCTATATCTCGCAGTCCGACAAGGGCGAGATGGTGATCGGCGCCGGCACCGATGCCTACACCTCCTATTCCCAGCGCGGCGCGCTGCACATCACCACCCACACGCTCGACGCCATCTGCGAGCTGGTTCCCCAGTTCCGCCGGCTGCGCATGCTGCGCAACTGGGGCGGCATCGTCGACGTGACGCCGGACCGCTCGCCGATCATCGCCAAAACCCCGGTGCCGGGCCTCTATGTGAACTGCGGCTGGGGCACCGGCGGCTTCAAGGCGACGCCGGGCTCGGGCCATGTCTTCGCCCACACCATCGCGAAGGACGCCCCGCACGCGATCAACGCGCCCTTCACGCTGGAGCGCTTCCGCGACGGCTTCCTGATCGACGAGGCGGCCGCCGCCGCCGTCGCGCACTGAGGAGGGCGAGACATGCTCATCATCGACTGTCCCTGGTGCGGCAAGCGGCCCGAGATCGAGTTTCGCTATGGCGGCGAGGCGCATATCGCCCGCCCGGCCGATCCGTCCGCCCTCTCCGACGAGGAATGGGCGGACTTCCTCTACAACCGCACCAACCCCAAGGGCCTGCACGCCGAGCGCTGGCGGCACATCCATGGCTGCGGGCGCTATTTCAACGCCCTGCGCGACACGGTGAGCGACTTCTTCGTCACCACCTACAAGGCCGGCGAGGCAAGACCTGAGCATCCTCGCCCGGATGTCGAGGGGAGCGGGACATGAGCCCTCTTCTTTCCCACCCATGCATCGTCATGGCCGGACGTCATCCGGCCATCCACGCCGCGCCGCCCGGCGCCCGGCCGGAAGGCATGGATCACCGGGTCAAGCCCGGGGATGACGCCGCTCATTCTGGCGACGCCCGCTTCAACAAGGCATCCGACGGGGGCATTCAGTGACCAACCGCTTCCGCACCCCCTCCGGCGGGCGCATCGACCGTGCCGCACCGGTCTCCTTCCGCTTCGACGGCCAGACCTTCTCGGGGTTCAAGGGCGACACGCTCGCCTCGGCGCTGATCGCCAACGGCGTGCATCTCGTCGGCCGCTCCTTCAAGTATCACCGCCCGCGCGGCTTCCTCTCGGCCGGCTCGGATGAGCCGAACGCGCTGGTGAACGTCGCCCGCGACGCCGCCCGTTCGGCGCCGAACCTGCGCGCCACGCAGGTCGAAATCTATCAGGGGCTGAAGGCGTCGAGCCAGAACCGCTGGCCCTCGCTCGCCTTCGACGCCGGCGCGGTGAACGACCTCGCCTCGCCCTTCCTGCCGTCCGGCTTCTACTACAAGACTTTCATGTGGCCGGCCGGCGCGTGGAAGCGCTTCTACGAGCCGAAGATCCGCGCCATGGCGGGCCTTGGCGTCGCGCCCACCGTGCCGGACCCGGACCGCTACACCCAGAACTACGCCTATTGCGATGTGCTGGTCGTCGGCGCCGGCCCGGCCGGCCTCGCCGCCGCGCTGGCCGCGTCGGAGAACGGCGCGAAGGTGTGGCTGGCGGACGAGCAGGCCGAGCTCGGCGGCTCGCTGCTGTCCGAGACCTCCGCCACCATCGAGGGTATGCCCGCCGCCGAATGGCTCAAAGCCACGCTGGCGACGCTGGCTGCGCGGGACAATGTGACCCTGCTGCCGCGCACCACCGCCTTCGGCTATTTCCCGCACAACCTCATCGCGCTGGCCGAGCGCGTCACCGAACATCTCGCCGCCCCCGGCGCGGACCTCCCGCGCGAGCGGCTGTGGAAGCTGCGCGCCAAGGAAGTCGTCATCGCCGCCGGCGCCCTGGAACGCCCGCTGGTGTTCCCCGACAATGACCGGCCCGGCGTGCTGCTGGCCGATTCCGGCCGCACCTATCTCAACCGCTACGGCGCCAAGCCCGGCGAGCGCGCGGTGGTGTTCACCGCCTGCGACGCCGGCTACCGCGCCGCGCTGGATCTCAAGGCCGGCGGCGTCACCATCGCCGCCATCGCGGACCTGCGTGCCGAGGTGTCGGGCGAACTGCCCGCCCGCGCGCTGGCCGCCGGCATCGACGTGCGCCCCTCCACCGTCGTGGTGGGCACCAAGGGCCGGCTGCGCGTCGCCTCCGCCCAGCTCGCCAAGGTGAAGAACGGGCAGGTCGGCCCGGCCGAGACGATCGCCTGCGACGTGGTGCTGATGTCCGGCGGCTTCACGCCGAGCGTCCACCTGTTCTCGCAGTCGCGCGGCAAGCTCACATGGGACGTGGCGAGCGGCGCCTATCTGCCGGGCACCTCGGTGGAGCGCGAGCGCTCGGCCGGCGCGGCGCGCGGCGTCTATGGTCTCCAGCGCGTGCTGGAAGACGGCTATGCGCAGGGCGAGGCGGCAGCGCTCGCCTCCCGCGATTTCGCTTCCCCCGCGCGCGGCACCACGCCGGCCCCGGCGGCTTCCTCGCGCGCCTTCCCGGCGGTCGCCGACGATCTCGGCGCCGACGGCTTCATCGGCGCCACCCCGCACGGGCGCAACCCGGCGCTCGCCAAGGCCTTCGTGGACTGGCAGAACGACGTCACCTCCAAGGACATCCAGCTCGCCACCCGCGAGGGCATGCGCTCCATCGAGCATGTGAAGCGCTATACCACCACGGGCATGGCCACCGACCAGGGCAAGACCTCGAACATGAACGCGCTCGGCATCGTGTCCGAGGCGCTGGGCGAGAGCGTGCCGAAGATCGGCCTCACCACCTTCCGCCCGCCCTTCACCCCGACCACCTTCGGCATCTTCGCCGGCGAGGCGCGCGGCGACCTGTTCGACCCCGTGCGCAAGACCGCGATCCACGACTGGGCCGCCGAACACGGCGCCGCCTTCGAGGACGTCTCGCTGTGGAAGCGCGCGCACTACTTCCCGCGCGCGGGTGAAGGCGGACGCATGGAGGATATGCACGCGGCGGTCGCCCGCGAGTGCAGGGCGGTGCGCGCTTCGGTCGGCATCTTCGACGCCTCGACGCTGGGCAAGATCGAGGTTGTCGGCCCGGACGCCGCCGAGTTCATGAACCGCATCTACACCAACGCCTGGGCCAAGTTGGAGCCCGGTCGGCTGCGCTACGGCGTGATGCTGCGCGAGGACGGCTTCGTGATGGATGACGGCGTGGTCGGGCGCCTCTCGCACGACCGCTTCCACGTCACCACCACCACCGGCGGCGCCCCGCGCGTGCTGGCGCATATGGAGGACTACCTCCAGACCGAGTGGCCGGACCTCGACGTGTGGCTCACCTCGACCACCGAGCAGTGGTCGGTCATCGCCGTGCAGGGGCCGAAGGCGCGTGAGGTGCTCCGGCCGCTACTTCCCGACATCGACCTCTCGAAGGACGCCTTCCCGCATATGAGCGTGCGCGAGGGCAGCATACTCGGCGTGCCGACCCGCCTGTTCAGCGTCTCCTTCACCGGCGAGCTGGGCTTCGAGGTCAACGTGCCGGCCGAATATGGCCGCGCGGTGTGGGAGGCCATCTACGCCTCGGGCGAGCGCTTCGGCATCACGCCCTACGGCACCGAGACCATGCACGTGCTGCGCGCCGAGAAGGGCTACATCATCGTCGGGCAGGAGACGGACGGCACCGCGACGCCCGACGACGTCAATCTCGGCTGGGCGGTCGGCAAGGCGAAGAAGGATTTCGTCGGCAAGCGCTCGCTGGCGCGGGCCGCCATGTCGGCACCCGACCGCAAGCAGCTCGTCGGCCTGCGGACCGCCGACCCGAAGCTGGTACTGGAGGAAGGCGCGCAGATCGTCGCCGATCCGAAGGCGCCGGTCCCGGTGCCGATGCTCGGCTTCGTCACCTCCTCTTATGCCTCGGCCGTGCTCGGCCATTCCATCGCCCTCGCCGTGATCAAGGGCGGCCGCGCCCGCATCGGCCAGAAGCTGTCCGTGCCGATGGCCGATCGCGTCATCGAGGTCGAGGTGGTCGAGCCCGTCTTCTACGATCCCAAGGGAGAGCGTCTGAATGCCTGAGCTCGCCTCCGCAAACCCGCTGTCGGCCCTTGCGACGCGCAGCCGCGATGTCGCAGCCGCGCGACTTGTCGCACTCGGCCCGGCCGCCCGCTTTGTGTTCCGTGGCCGCGAGGCCGCCATCGGGGCAGCCGGCGGCGCCTTCGGCGTGCCTCTGCCGCGCGAGGCCTGCCGGCGCGCCGAGGCGAATGGCCGCTTCGCCCTCTGGCTCGGCCCGGACGAATGGCTGCTCATCGCGCCGGGCGCCGATCCGGCGCCGATCTTCGTCGCCATCGAGGCGGCGACCGCCGGCCTGCCGCATTCCCTTGTCGACGTGTCCGCGCGCAGCGTTGGCATCGAGCTTGCCGGCGCGCAGGCGGCCTTCGTGCTGAACCAGGGCAACGCGCTGGACCTGTCACCGGAAGCCTTCCCGGTCGGTGCCTGCACCCGCACCCTGTTCCACAAGGCGGAGATCGTGCTGGTCCGCCACGCTCCCGACGTGTTCCACATCGACGTCTGGCGCTCCTTCGCGCCCTATGTCTGGGAGCTACTGGAGGAGGGCCGGCGCGAGCTGGCCTGACATTTGCCGCCTCCCGGCCCGCCCGGGACGGCGGCCCCCGCGTGCCTCACCAACGAGACCCGGCCCGCCGAGATATGGCGAGGACCGGGCGTGCCTTGCCAGAGGAAGTCGCCCCCGCGCCGCGCGCGGCCGGGACGAGGGAACAGCGTGCCTTCATGATCAGCGCGTTCGAGCTCTTCAAGGTCGGCATCGGCCCGTCCTCCTCGCACACGGTGGGGCCGATGGTGGCGGCGGCGAGCTTCGCCGACGCGCTGGCGGGGCGCGGCCTTCTCGCCCGCGTCGCCCGCGTCGAGACCGCGCTCTACGGCTCGCTCGCCTGGACCGGCAAGGGCCACGGCACCGACAAGGCGGTCATCCTCGGGCTCGCCGGCCAGCGCCCGGCCACGGTGAACCCCGACCGCGCCGACGCCCTCGTCGCCGAGGTGGCGCAGGAAGGCCGCCTGCCGCTCGCGGGCACCCACGCCATCCGCTTCGAGGCCGCCCGCGACATCCTGTTCGACGGCGTGGCCGAGACGCCCAAGCATCCCAACACCCTCGCCTTCCGCGCCTTCGCCGCAGACGGCGCGCTGATCGCCGAGGAGCGCTGGTGCTCCATCGGCGGCGGCTTCGTGGTGCCCGAGGCGGAGGTCGGCCGGCCGGCTCCCGCCGACGAGGCGCCGCTGCCGCATCCCTTCCGCAACGCCCGCGAACTCCTCGCCATGGCGGACGGCGCCGGCCTCACCATCGCCGAGCTGGTGAGCGCCAACGAGCACGCCCGCCGCCCGGCGACGCAGGTGAGCGCCCATCTCGACGCCGTGGCGGACGCGATGATGGCCTGCGTCGACCGCGGCATCGCCACCTCCGGCGAGCTGCCCGGCGGGCTGCAGGTGCGCCGCCGCGCCAAGGCAATCCGCGACAGCCTGCTCGCCCGCAACGCGCCCTCGCCCCACGAGGTGATGGACTGGGTGAGCCTCTACGCCATCGCGGTGAACGAGGAGAACGCCGCCGGCGGGCGCGTCGTCACCGCCCCGACCAACGGCGCCGCCGGCGTGGTGCCGGCGACGCTGCGCTACTACCGCGACCACTGCCCCGGCGCCAACGCGGCCGGCATGCATGTCTTCCTGCTCACCGCCACCGCCATCGGTGCGCTGTTCAAGATGAACGCCTCCATCTCCGGCGCCGAGGTGGGCTGCCAGGGCGAGGTCGGCGTCGCCTGCTCCATGGCGGCCGGGGGGCTGGCCGCCGCGCTCGGCGCCAGCAATGCGCAGATCGAGAACGCCGCCGAGATCGGCATGGAGCACCATCTCGGCATGACCTGCGACCCCATTGGCGGGCTGGTGCAGGTGCCCTGCATCGAGCGCAACGCCTTCGGCGCGATCAGCGCCGTCAACGCCGCCTCGCTGGCGCTTTATGGCGACGGCACGCACATCGTCTCGCTCGACAAGGTGATCGCCACCATGCGCGAGACCGGCCGCGACATGGCCTCCAAATACAAGGAAACCTCGCTGGGAGGCCTCGCCGTGAACCTGCCCGAATGCTGAAGCCTGGCGCCCGCCCTGCCGCGACGGCATCATCCTTGCTACCTGGGGCAGCAAGTTTGCTATGCTGTCCGCCGGAGCAGACCATGAACCAGCAGCGCCCGCACCCTCCTGTCGCCTCGGCCAGTGCCGGCACGGCCGTGCCGGTGCTCAATGTCGGCTTCATTCTGGCCGACAATTTCACCCTCTCGGCCTTCTCGCTGATGGTCGACCAGCTCCGCCTCGCCGCCGACGAGGGCGACCGTTCGCGGCCGATCTTCGCGCGCTGGCAGGTCATGTCGTCGCGCCCCGAACCGATCCGGGCGAGCTGCGGCATCACGGTGGCGCCGTCCGGCCCGCTCGCCGACCCCTCGGCCTTCAACTACATCATCGTCATCGGCGGCCTGCTGCATGGCGGCCAGCAGCTCGACGAGGAAAGCGTCGCCTATCTCAAGCGCGCCGCGAAGGCGGGCGTGTCGCTGGTCGGCGTGTGCACCGGTTCCTTCGTGCTGGCCCGCGCCGGGCTGATGACCGGGCGGCGCTGCTGCGTCTCGTGGTACCACTATCAGGACTTCCTCGAGGAATTCCCGCACCACACGCCGGTCGCCGACCGGCTCTACGTGATTGACGGCGACCGCATCACCTGCGCCGGCGGCGGCGGCGCGGCGGACCTCGCCACCGCGCTGGTGGAGAAATTCCTCGGCCGCTCCATCGCCCAGAAGAGCCGCCACGTGCTGCTGCTCGACCGCCAGCGGCCGGGCACCGAATCCCAGCCGCACCCGCCCATCGCCGATCTCGTGGCCGACGACCGCGTGCGCCGCGCGCTGCTGATGATGGAGCAGCACCTCGCCGATCCGCTGCCCATTGCCGACATCGCCCGCCGGCTGCAGCTCTCCACCCGCCAGCTGGAGCGGCTGTTCCAGACCGTGATGGGCCAGCGCCCGGCCGAGTTCTACCGCCGGCTGCGGCTGCGCTATGCCCGCTTCCTGCTCGACACCACCGGCCGGTCGGTGACGGATATCGCGCTGGAGGCCGGCTTCTCCGACTGCGCGCATTTCTCCCGCCAGTTCAAGGCGCAGCACGGCTTCACCCCCTCCGACGCCCGCGCCCGCGCGCCCGGCCCGGCGGGCCAGAGCGTGGCGGCGCAGCGCCTGTTCGACTGAGCGGTGCCATGTTACGCTGAGCGCCGGTCTTCTCCGCGCCCGGCGGCATCCGCCTTCGTCAACAGGATGTCATCTCCGGCGTGGTTTTCAGCATCGCGTCCTCATCCGGCGCCGCCGGCAATCCCGGAGGCCGTCGCGGCGGTGACGCGCGCCGGCGTCGGCACGGACGCGGCAGTTCGGGCGGCATCTGAGGAAAAGGCGGCGAGCGGCGATGAAATCCAGCGTTGATGTCCTGATCGTCGGAGCCGGGCCGGTGGGCCTGTTCCTCGCCGCCGACCTGTCCCGCGACGGGCTGGACGTGCTGCTGATCGACCGCATGGCCGAGCGCACCTTCTTCACCAAGGCGCTCGGCATCACCGCGCGCTCGCTCGAACTGTTCGACGATTTCGGCATCGCACAGGACGCGGTGGACGCCGGTACCTGGCTGCACGGCATCTCCAACTTCACCGACGGCGTGGCCGGTCCGACGATGGATATTCCCGACGTGCTGCCGTTCGGCAGCCTGTCGCTGGCGCAGTTCGAGGTCGAGCGGATCCTGGAAGCCTGCCTCGTCCGCCACGGCGGCAAGGTGCATTACGGCTGGACGCTCGCCGGCTTCGCGGAAACCGGCGACGGCGTGCGCGCCGAGCTGACCGGGCCGGACGGAAGCCCCCATGTGGTGGAGAGCCGCTTCATCGTCGGCTGCGACGGCGGCCGCAGCACCGTGCGCACCAGCCTCGGCCTCGACTTCGAGGGCGGCCAGTTCCCGCAGACCTTCGTGCTGGCGGATCTGGAGATCGGCTGGGACCTGCCGCGCGGTCGCTTCTACCGTTTCAATGTCAGCGCCACGGCGGAGCACGCCGCCAACGCGCTCGCCGCCGTGCCGGTGGCCGGTTCGGTCGAACGCTACCGTCTCTCGGCCGTGCTGCCCGATTCCATGCTGCGCGCCGCCGAGGGAGAGCGCCCGCAGCCGCCGGGCTTCGACGAGATCCGGGCAATGATGACGCCGATGCTGCCGGCCGGCACAGTACTGAAATCGATGCACTGGTCGTCGGTCTACCGGGTCAACCACCGTCTGGTGTCCAGCTACAGCAAGGGCCGCGCCTTCCTGGCGGGCGATGCCGCGCATCTGCATCCCCCGGTCGGCGGTCAGGGCCTGAACACCGGGCTGCAGGACGCCTACAACCTCGCCTGGAAGCTCGCCCTGGCACTGGACGGACGCGACGCGCCGGGCCTGCTCGACAGCTATTCGGCCGAGCGCCGTGCGGTCGGGCTCGACCTGGTGGAGAACACCAGCCGCGCCCTCAACGAGACGCTCGCCCAGCGCTCGCCGCTGCCGGGCATGCGCGAGACGCAGCTCCTGATCTCCTATCGCGGCAGCGCCATCGTCCGCGACGAGCGGGCCGACGCCGCCGGCACCGCGCTCGCCGCCGGCGACCGCATCCCCGACGCCGGCGGGCTGCGCCGCGCCTATGTCCGCCTGCCGTTCCGGCTGCATGAGCGGCTGGGACGCGGGCGCCACGTGCTGTTCGGCTATGCCGGCGACGAAGCGGGCCTGACCGCCCTCGTGGAACTCTCGCAGGCGGCGCACGCGGCGCTCGGCCCGGCGGTCTCGGCCTTCGCCGTCGTGGCGGGCGATTCCCCGCTCGGCGACCGCGAGGACATTCCGGTGCTGCGCGACGGCGAGGGCGGGTTCGCCGAAGCCTTCGAGGCGAAGACCGGCACGGTCTGGCTGGCGCGGCCCGACGGCTATCTCGGCTGGGTCGGCGATACCTCATCGATGGCCGGGCTCAAGGCCGCGCTGGCGCTGATCGCCGGCCGATAGACCGCTGCGGCGAACGAAGCCGCCCGCCCCACCTCCGGAGGAACGCCCATGCAGGTACCCCCGTCACCCGGTACGCCGGGCCTCGAAGCCTTCAGCCAGAGCGCGCAAGAGCGCTCGTGGGAGCCTCTTTTCCCCGATTTCGGCGATAGCTCGCCGCTGCTCTCGATCCTGCGCGTCGACGCGCAAACCGGCGGGGCGGTCATCGTGCTGAAGTTCCCGGCCGACTTCCATTTTCCCAAGCACACGCATCTGAAGTCGGAGACCACCTTCCTGCTCGCCGGCACGCATTATTTCGAGGACTGCGACGCCGGGAAGATCTTCAGGATCGAGGAGCAGGGCTATTTCTTTCTGCCGCCGCACCATGTGCATCAGGCCTGGGTGAAGGCCGGCTCGCTGCTGGTCGCTGTGCTCGAGGGCGGCGCCCAGATCGACTGGGTCGAGCCGCCGCCGGTCCCCGGCACGCCGGTCGTGTTCCCCGAGTGAAGCCGGGGCCCGGCGATCCGCCGGGCCGCACCGGGCGAAGGCCCTTCCGGCAGCGGAAATGTCGTATTCAGAAAACTCCCTGTCGCTTGCGTGAAAGTCACCGGCCCGCTTCCGTCGAACAATTCCAGTCGACAAGCGGGCCGGGAACCCGCGAGGGAGAACAGACCGATGCTGGACACCACCCAGACGCCGCTCAAGGCGCTGCTGCGCCGCCGCAAGCCGGGCTACAGCCTGGAGGCTCCGTTCTACACCAGCCCCGAGATTTACGAAGCCGACATGGAGGTCATCTTCGGCCGGCACTGGATCTTCGTCGGCGTCGATCCGGATATCCCGGAGCCCGGCGACGCGATGACCTTCAACATCGGCAAGTACGCCATCTTCGCCGTGCGCGACGACGACGGCGAGGTCCGCGCCTTCCACAATGTGTGCCGCCATCGCGGCGCGCCGATCGTGCACGACTACAAGACCACGGTCGGCAACCTCGTCTGCCGCTACCACAGCTGGACCTACGGCCTCGACGGCAAGCTGCTCTTCGCCGAGCATATGGGCCAGGATTTCGATCCCTCCTGCCACGGGCTGAAGCCGGTGCATGTGCGCTCGCTGGAAGGGCTCATCTTCGTGTGCCTGTCCGACGACCCGCCGGCCGATTTCGACGTGATGGCCGCGAAGATGGCGCCCTATCTCGCCCCGCACGACCTGAAGAACGCCAAGGTCGCCTTCGAGAAGGACATCATCGAGCCGGGCAACTGGAAGCTCACCATGGAGAACAACCGCGAGTGCTACCACTGCGCGGGCAACCATCCCGAGCTCACCGTGCCGCTCTTCGCCTATGGCTTCGGCTTCGCGCCGGAAGAGCTCGACGAGCACGGCCGGCAGGAGGCCGAGGAATATGCGAAGCTCGTCACTTCCTCGCACCGCGAATGGGAGAGCTGCGGCTTCCCCTCCACGATGATGGAGCATCTCGACGACATGGTGACGGGCTTCCGCACCGAGCGCCTGCCGCTGGCCGGCGCCGGCGAGAGCCACACCAACGACACGCAGGCAGCCTGCAAGAAGCTGCTCGGGCGCATCAACGATCCCCGGCACGGCGCGCTGCATTTCTGGACCCAGCCCAATAGCTGGCACCACTTCATGTCCGACCATGCGGTGGTGTTCTCGGTGTTGCCGCTCGACGCCGAACGCTCGCTGCTGCGCACCAAATGGCTGGTCCACAAGGATGCGGTGGAAGGCGTCGACTACACGGTCGAGAACCTCACCGCCGTGTGGGACGCCACCAACGACCAGGATTCGACCCTCGTCGGCTATTGCCAGGACGGCGCCCGCAGCCCCGCCTACGAGCCCGGCCCCTACTCGCCGCACACCGAGATGCTCGTCGACAAGTTCTGCAACTGGTACATCGGCCGCATGAGCGAGCATCTGGGCCGGTAAGCACCCGCCTTCCCGGCAGTTGCCGTCATCCCGGCCGAAGGCGCAGCCTGGAGCCGGGATCGCTCTCCCTTCGGCACGCGATCCCGGATCGGCCTGCGGCCGTCCGGGATGACGAGGAATGAGGCGCCTGCCCTGCCCGAACCACCCCTCTCCCACCGGCGAGGGGGCGCGAACGTTTCTTCCGCACCTCGTTTGATCGAGATCAAAGCACATGGCCGCCACCCCCGCCGTCTCGTCCGATCCCACCGCCCTGCGCCTTGTCGGCTCCCTGCCGGACTGGAATCCCGAGGCCGACGACGCGCTGGTCGTGCGCGAGATCCGCGAAGAAACGGCTGACGTGAAGACCTTCGTGCTGGCGCCGAAGGACCCGTGCGTCTTCCGCTACCAGCCCGGCCAGTTCCTGACCCTCGACATCCCGCTCGCCGGCGAGAGCGTGAACCGCTGCTACACCATCGCCTCCGCTCCCACCCGCCCGCACACCATCTCCATCACGGTCAAGCGCGTACCCGGCGGGCCGGTGTCGAACTATCTGCACGACACGGTGACGGTCGGCTCGGTGCTGCACGCCATCGGCCCGATGGGCGATTTCTCCTGCTTCGCGCTCGGCCGGCCCGCGTCGGCGCCGAAATATCTGTTCCTGTCCGGCGGCAGCGGCATCACGCCGCTCATGTCGATGGCACGCACCTTCCACGACCTCGGCGAGCCGCGCGACATCGTGTTCGTCCACGCCGCGCGCTCGCCCGCCGACATCATCTTCCGCGACGAGTTGGAGCTGATGGCGCGCAACCAGCCCGGCTCCTTCCGCTTCGCCCCGGTCTGCGAGGCGGACGCCCGCTTCGCGCCGTGGCACGGGCTGCGCGGCCGGCTGAACGGCGGCCTGCTCAATCACGTAGCGCCGGATTTCCGCGAGCGCGAGGTCTTCGTCTGCGGGCCGGCGCCGTTCATGGCGGCGGTGCGCGAGATGCTGAAGGCGGCCGGCTTCGACATGTCCCGCCACCATGAGGAAAGCTTCGATTTCGGCGCGCTGGCCGACGCCGAGCCGGAGGTCGCCGCCGAGGTGGCGGTCGCCGAGGCCGTGCAGGCGGTGCAGGAAGCCGTCGAGGAGACGGTGGCGCAGGCGGTGGCCGACGCCGCGCCGGAAGCGCCCGCCGCGCCGGTCGAGGTCACGACCTATTCCATCGAGTTCGCCAAGCAGAAGCGCACCATCGAGTGCCGCTCGGACATGTTCGTGCTGGACGCGGCGCGCCGCGCCGGCGTGCGCCTGCCCTCCTCCTGCGCCAAGGGCCTGTGCGGCACCTGCAAGTCGAAGCTGGTCTCCGGCACGGTCGACATGAAGCATGGCGGCGGCATCCGCCAGCGCGAGATCGACGCCGGCATGGCGCTGCTGTGCTGCTCGAAGCCGACCAGCGATCTGGTGGTCGACCGCTGAGACGCGTCAGCGCAGGAAGTCGATGGCCCCGCTCACGGCCTGCTTCATGCTGTCATAGGCCTGACTCGTGCCCTGCACGGTGCGGTCGACGATCTCGCCGGCGGTCGGCAGCGGCGGCAGGCCGAGAAAGCCCTCCTCCGGCGCTTCCGCGCGGGCGGTGACGAGGGCGGGCGGCGCGTCCGGCCGCGGCGCCTCGGCGAAGGGGACGTCCGGGCGCCGCGCGGCGCGGGCGGCGGTGGCCTCGGGCGATTCCACGAGCACGGGATAGGCGGCGCGCACGACCTTGGGGTCGCGCGTCTCGCACGCGCCCTGGCAATGGTCGAAGCGCTCGACGCCGGCCGGCAGCGCGGCGGCAGCGCTCTCTTCCGCCGACGCGACGCCCGCCGAACCGGCCGCCACACTCGCCTTGGCGGGCTTGGCCGCATGGGCGGTCGGGGCACGATAGACGGCGGAAGGCTCGATGGCGCGCACCATGGTCGGCAGCAGCCGGTCGCCCTTCTCGGTCGGCTCCTCGTCAAGCTCGATGGGCTGGGCGACGAGGCGGGCGAGGTTGCGCACGCTCTCCTCCGCGCTCGCCTGCGCCGCCTTGCCCCGCTCATATCCGGAGTTCTCGGCGATCACATAGGTGCCGACGGCGAGGAAGAGCGCGAAGCCGACCGGCAGCAGCAGCCGGCCGGGCACGCGGTCGCGGACGGCATCGAACAGGCTCGGCGTGAACGGCATGACAAGCTTCCCCATTGTGTGATGCCATTCCCGGCTGCGCCCGAGTCAATTTTGCGGCACCATTCGCGCCTCCCGATGACCAAGCCGGGGTATTTCTGCGCGGCGCGTTTCCCGGCGCAGCCGCCGCAACATTCGGCAACGCAACGCTTTCGCACACCAAACGCTTTGGATTTGCCGTGCAAGACCTCGCCTCGCTGACGCGCATCGGCTTCCTCACCCTGCCGAACCATTCGATGATCGCCTGCGCCAACGCGCTGGAAGCTCTGCGCATGGCGAACTACGTCGCCGAGGCGGACATCTATTCCTGGCGCATCCTCACGCTGGACGGCGCGCCCGCCGCCGCCTCGAACGGGCTCACCCTCTCCCCCACCGTGCCGCTCGCCGAGGCGGGACCGCTCGACCTGCTGCTGGTGTGCGGCGGCATCGACGTGCGCCACGCCGCCACCCCGCCGATCGAAGACGCGCTGCGCCGGCTCTCGCGGCGCGGCGTCGCGCTGGGCGCGCTGTGCACCGGCGCCTTCGTGCTCGCCGATGCCGGGCTGCTCGACTTCTATCGCTGCGCCGTGCACTGGGAGAACCTCTCCGCCATCCGCGAGGAATTCCCCGATATCGACTTCGTGGAGGAAGCCTTCGTCGTCGACCGCGACCGCCTCACCTGCACCGGCGGCGTCGCGCCGCTGGAGATGATGCGCGCGCTCATCGCGGCGAAGGGCGGCCGGGCGCTGGCGGACAAGGTTGCCGAGCAGTTCATCCTCGATCGCGCCCGCACCGGCGGCGCGCGGGTCGAGGCACGCCCGCGCCCGGCGCTGCCCGACCCGACGCTGGCCCGCGCGGTGAAGATGATGCAGGCGGCCATCGAGCGCCCGCCGGGCATCGCCGCTCTCGCCCGCCGGCTCGACGTCTCGCCACGCCATCTGGAGCGGCTGTTCCGCCGCCATCTCGGGGTGAGCCCCTCGGCCTATCACCTCGCCCTGCGGCTGGAGCGGGCGCGCGAATTGCTGCGCCTCTCGCCGCTTGCCGTCACCGATGTCGGCCTCGCCTGCGGCTTCCAGTCGGCGGCGCATTTCTCCACCGCCTATGCCCGCCATTTCGGCCGCCCGCCCAGCGGCGAGCGCCGCGGCGCCGGCCGTCCGACGGACGCCTAGGTAATCGCGGCTATGGCGGCGGCCGGTCCGTGGTATTAATTACACACCGCAGGCGCGGCACCGCCGCGCAGGCCCGAAAGCAAGCGTCCGGGCAACGTCCGGACGGAACTCCGTGAATGCGCCGATGAACGCGCCCCTCAAGCCGCACGGCTACCGCCGGCTGGCGGCCCGCTACAGCGACCTCGCCGCCGGCATACTCGCGCCGGAGCGCACGCCGCTGGCCGATGCCTGGCTCGGCCTGCCGATGACCTTCGTCGCCGGCGCCACCAATGCCGGCGGCCTGTTGGCGGTCGGGCAGTACACCTCGCACATGTCGGGCATCATCTCCTCGGCGGCCGACCATGCCGTGGTCGGCGCCCTGGACCTCGTGCTGGGGGGCGGCGGCGCGCTCCTCGCCTTCGTGCTCGGCGCGGCGACCTCGGCGGTGCTGGTCAATTGGGGCCGGCTGCATGTGGCGGGGCGCGAATACTCCCTGCCGCTGACGCTGGAGGCGCTGCTGCTGCTCGCCTTCGGCCTGCTCGGCTCCTACACCCGCCATTCCACGATCGCGCTCGGCATGGAAGTGGCGGTGCTGTGCTTCATCATGGGGCTGCAGAACGCCACCGTGACCAAGATGTCCGGCGCCAAGATCCGCACCACCCACATGACCGGCATCGTCACCGACATCGGCATCGAGCTGGGCAAGCTGTTCTATTCCAACCGCCGCCGGCGCGGCACCGCCATGCCGCTGGTGCTGGCCGACCGCGAGAAGCTGAGGCTGCTGACCTATTTCCTGCTGAGCTTCTTCGTCGGCGGCATCGTCGGGGCGGTCGGGTTCAGCACCGTCGGCTTCGTCTTCTCGGTGCCGCTGGCGCTGCTTGTCTTCGCGCTGGCCGGGCCTTCCGCGCTGCGCATCCTGCTGCGCTGAGGCGGGTCGCAACGCTACCGGCGCGATGGCGCAAATCTTCTGTGCACCAGGGGCGCATGCGACCTATCGTGCCTGCCACGGGAAAAGACCATGGTCGAAGGAGCGCGCCGACCATCATGATCGCCAATGCCGAGGCACTCCTCAAACCCTTGACCATCAAGGGCCTTACCATCCGCAACCGCGTGATGTCGACCTCGCACGCGCCGGGCTACGGCAAAGACGGCAAGCCGCAGGAGCGCTACCAGCTCTACCATATGGAGAAGGCGAAGGGCGGCATCGGGCTGACCATGTTCGGCGGCTCCTCCTCGGTCGCCATCGACAGCCCCGCCGCGCCGTGGAACCAGATCTCCGTCGCCGACGACAGCGTGATCCCCTATTTCCAGCAGTTCGCCGAGCGTGTGCACGCCCACGGCGCCAAGGTGATGATCCAGCTCACCCATATGGGCCGGCGCACCAAATGGGACACCGAGCACTGGCTGCCCACCCTCTCCGCCTCCATTCGCCGCGAGCCGACCTCGCGCACCATCCCGCGCGCGATGGACAAGAACGACATACGCCGCGTGGTGAAGGCCTTCGCCGAGGCGGCCCGGCGCTGCAAGGAGGGCGGGCTCGACGGCTGCGAGATTTCCGCCGCGCACGGCCATCTCGTCGACCAGTTCTGGAGCCCCTCCGTCAACCAGCGCACGGACGAGTATGGCGGCAGCCTTGAGAACCGCATGCGCTTCGGCATCGAGGTGCTGGAGGCGATGCGCGAGGCCACCGGCGGCGACTACGTGATCGGCATGCGCATGTCCGGCGACGAGATGATCGCCGACGGGCTCAGCCATGAGGACTGCGTCGCCATCGCCTCGGAATATGCCAGGCGCGGCCTGGTCGACTTCCTCAACGTGATGGGCGGGCAGGCGCGGGACGAGATGGCCCATGCCGTGTCGCTGCCCAACATGTCCTTCCCCGTTGCGCCCTTCCTCTATCTGCCGAGCGCCATCAAGCGCGAGGTGGATGTGCCGATCTTCCACGCCCAGCGTGTCACCGATCTCGCGACCGGCGCGCGCGCGGTGGCGGAGGGCCATGTCGACATGATCGCCATGACCCGCGCCCACATCGCCGACCCGCATCTCGTCAAGAAGCTGATGGAGGGCCGCGACGACGACATCCGCCAGTGCGTCGGCGCCGGCTACTGCATCGACCGCATCTATGTCGGCGGCGACGCGCTGTGCCTGCAGAACGCCGCCACCGGGCGCGAGGCGACCATGCCGCACATCATCCCGAAGGCGGAGGTGGCGCGCAAGGTGGTGGTGGTCGGTGCCGGCCCGGCCGGACTGGAAGCCGCGCGCGTATCCGCCGAGCGCGGGCACTCCGTGGTGCTGTTCGAGAAGGAGCCGGTCGTCGGCGGCCAGATCAACATCGCGGCCAAGGCGACCTGGCGCGAGGCGCTGTCCGGCATTCCGCGCTGGCTCCACAGCCAGGTCGCGAAGAAGGGCGTCGACCTCCGCCTCGGCCGCGAGGCGACGGAGGCGGATGTGCGGGCGGAAAAGCCGGACGTGGTGATCGTCGCCACCGGCGGCATGCCCGATCCCGGCCACGAGAAGGGCCGCGAGCACGCCGTCTCCACCTGGGACATCCTCACCGGCAAGGTGGAGCCCACCGGCTCGGTGCTGCTCTATGACGAGATCGGCGGCCACAACGCCGCCTCCACCGCCGAATTTCTCGCGAAGAAGGGCTGCCTCGTCGAACTGGTGACGCACGATCTCCAGATCGCGCAGGAGGTCGGCACCACCAACAAGCCGGTGCATCTGCGCGAGCTCTACAAGCTCGGCGTGGTGATGACGCCGAACACCGAGCTGACCGAGATCTACCCGGAAGGCAACCGGCTCATCGCCGTGCTGCGCAACACCATGACCGACGCCGAGGAGGAGCGGGTGATCGACCGCGTGGTGGTCGAGCACGGCACGCGCCCCGTCGACGGGCTGTTCGAGGCGCTGCGCGGAGCGTCCGTCAACGATGGCGAGACCGACCTCGACGCGCTGGTCGCCGGCCGCCCGCAGCGCTGGACTGGCCAGCCCGGCTTCGCGCTCTACCGCGTCGGCGACGCCTGGACCGGCCGCAACATCCACGCCGCGCTCTACGACTCGCTGCGCCTGTGCAAGGACCTGTGAGGGGGCGATGCGGGCCATGATCGTCTCGATGGATCCGCGAAAGGGACGTCATCCCCGGGCTTGGCCCGGGGATCCACGACTTGGCCGCCCACGCGAAGGCATGGATGACCGGGGCAAGCCCGGCCATGACGGCGTTCTGCCGGCTCCCCGCCCCCGCGAGGCCGGTCCATGACGGACACCGCGCTCGCCCTCGCGCTTCTCGTCCTCGCCATGGCCGTCGTCGCCGGTGCCCTCGCGGCCCGTCGCGCGCGGCTGTGGCGCGCCGGGCGCGCGGCGAGGGTCGACTGGCTGGACGGCCTCGCCGCCCTGCCGAAGCGCTACCTCGTCGACGTCCATCACGTGGTCGGGCGCGACCCTTACGCTGCCCGCATGCACGCGCTCGCCGCCGGCGGGCTGTTGGCCGGCTCGGCGCTGGCGCTCGCCGGGCTCGTCCCCCTCCTCGGCAATGCCCGGCTCTACTGGTGGATCGTGGCGCTCGCCTTCGCGGCGGCGCTGGCCGGCGGCTTCATGGTCGGCCGGCGGCGCCTGCCGGTGAAGCCGGCGCGGCTGTCGGGCGGGCGGTTCCAGCGCCTGCCCCTGCTGCTCGCCGCCTATGCCGCCGGCGGCTTCCTCGTCGCGCTCGACGCTTCGCTCGGCGGGGCGCTGCGCCCGTTCGCCTTCGTTGGCCTCGCGCTGGCGGCGGTCGGCGGCATCGGCCTCGCCCGGCAGCTCGATCGCGGGCCGATGCGCCACGCCTTCGCCGGCGCCGCCCATCTCGTCGCCCATCCCCGCCCCGACCGCTTCGAGGGGAAGCCGGCCACCGCCCTCGCCCCGCTCGATCTCGACGCCCCGCGCCTCGGCGTGGCGACGCCGGCCGACTTCACCTTCAACCGGCTGATCGGCTTCGACGCCTGCATCCAGTGCGGGCGCTGCGAGACCGCCTGCCCCGCCTTCGCCGCCGGCCAGCCGCTGAACCCCAAGCGGCTGATCCAGGACCTCGCCGCCGCCATCCAGCCGAACGCCACCAACGCCGCCTACGCCGGCAGCCCCTACCCGAACGCCCGCCCCGTCGCCGGCATCGGCGGGCCGGACAAGCCGCTCGTCGGCACGGGCGCGATGATCCACCCGGACACGCTGTGGTCCTGCACCACCTGCCGCGCCTGCGTCGAGGAATGCCCGATGATGATCGAGCATGTCGACGCCATCGTCGATCTGCGCCGCTTCCAGACGCTGGAGCTCGGCGCGCTCCCCGTGAAGGCCGCGCCGCCTTTGATGGAACTACGCTATGCCGACGAGCCGGGCGGGCGCCCGCTCGGCGCGCGCACCGATTTCGCCGCTGGGCTCACCCTGCCGCTGATGGCGGCGAAGGGCGAGGCGGACGTGCTGCTCTGGCTCGGCGAGGGCGCCTATGAACTGCGCTACGGCCGCACGCTGCGCGCGCTCATAACCCTTCTCCAGAAGGCCGGCGTCGACTTCGCCGTGCTCGGCGCGGAGGAGCGCGACTGCGGCGACCTTGCCCGCCGGCTCGGCGACGAGGCCACCTTCCAGCGCCTCGCCCGCGACAACATCGCCACGCTGGCGCGCTATCGCTTCTCGCGCATCCTCACTGCCGATCCGCACGCGCTGCACGCGCTGCGCAACGAATACCGCGCCTTCGGCGGCGCCTACGAGGTCGTGCACCACAGCGCCTTCCTCGACGAGCTGGTGGCGGCCGGGCGGCTCCCTGTCGGCGCGCTCGGCGGCGCCCGCGTGACCTATCACGACCCCTGCTATCTCGGCCGCTACAATGGCGAGGTCGACGCCCCGCGCCGCCTGCTCGACCGGCTGGGGCTGGAGCGGCTGGAGATGGAGCGCTCGGGCCGGCGCTCCATGTGCTGCGGCGGCGGCGGCGGCGCGCCGGTCTCCGACATCGAGGGCGAGCGCCGCATCCCCGATATCCGCATGGGCCAGGCGAGCGCCACCGGCGCCGCCATCGTCGCGGTGGCCTGCCCGCAATGCTCGGCCATGCTGGAAGGCGTCACCGGCGCGCGGCCCGACGTCGCCGATATCGCCGAGCTGGTGCTGATGGCGGTCGAGGCGGCGCCCGCCGCGGCCCGCGCGGAGACGCTCGCATGAGCCGCCCGCGCAAGGACCCCCGTGCGGAACGCGCCGCGCAGCGCGTCGCCGGTGCCACCCGCCCGCGCTTCGACCTCGCGCGGACGCCCGAGACCGCGACCTCCGGCCGCCCGCGCCGCGACCCGCGCGCCGAGGAAAGGCTGGCCCTTGTGCCCGGCACGCTGCGCCGCCGGCTCGACCGCACGCGCCGCGCCGGCGAGGCCGCGATCCCCGCCCCGCAGCCTCTGGCGACGCCCGCGCCGGACGCCCCGGCGCTCCGCCGCATCCCCGAGCCCGCCTTTCTCGTCGCCCTGGTGCCGGATGCGCCGGGCGGGCGCCTCACCCCGCACGACCGCCAGCTCTTCGGGGCGGCCCGGCTGCTGGCCGACGCCGGCGGCGGCGCGGTGGTCGCCCTCGTCGATCCCGCCGCCGACGACCTCGCTGCGGCGGGTGCCGACCGCGTGCTCACGCTTCCTGTCTCCGGCTACGATCCGGAGGGCAAGGCGCTGGCGCTCGATGCCGCGCTCGCCGCGCTCGGCCTGCGCCACCTCCTGTTCCCGGAGAGCGCGGAGGGCGGCGACCTCGCCCGCCGCGTCGCCGCCCTGTCGGGCGAGGCGCTGTTCGCCGGCGCCGAAAGCCTCACGGCAAAAGCCGTCACCCGCGCCGCCCATGGCCGGCGCACCGAGCAGCGCGGCGCCCCGCCGACCCTTATAAGCCTCGCCCCCGACGCGGTTGCCCCGCATGCCGGCACCTTGCACGAGGCGCTCCCCGTCGCATTCGCCTTCCCTGCGACGACCGGGGGCGCCATCCTCGCCGCCGAATTCGTCGCCGCCGACCCTGCCCGCGTGTCGCTGGCCGAGGCCGATTTCGTCACCTCGGCCGGCAATGGCGTCAGCGATTTCGAGACCTTCCGCGCCCTCATCGCCGCGCTCGGGGCCACGCCGGGCGCCAGCCGCATGGTGTGCGACGCCGGGCTGATGCCACGCGCCGCACAGGTCGGCGCCTCCGGCACGGTGCTGGACGCGCGCTGCTATTTCGCCCTCGGCATTGCGGGCGCGCCGCAGCATCTGCAGGGCGTGGCGAAATGCGAGCATGTGGTGGCGGTGAACACCGATTTGCACGCGGCGATGATCGAGCGCGCCGGCCTCGCCATCGTCGCCGACGCGCAGGAGGTGATGCCGGCGCTGCTGCGTCTGATCGCCGAGGAGGCCAGCGCATGAGGATCGCCGTCCTGCTCTCCGCCGGCCGTCATGCCGTCTCCGGCCGCCCCGCGCCGGTGCCGGTCGAGTTGCAGGCCGTCGGCCTCGCCGCCGATTTCGTGGAACGCCATGGCGCTGATCTCACCGGCCTGCATGCCGGCCCCGATGTCGGACCGCTGCGCGACGCGCTCGGCCACGGCCTCCCGAACCTCGTCCACCTCGTCACCGGAGCGGACGACGATCCGTTGCCGAGCCTCGCCGCCGCGCTGCGCGAGGGCGCCTTCGACCTCATTCTCGCCGGCCGTGTCGCACAGGGCGGCGAGGATAGCGGCCTGCTGCCCTATGCGCTCGCCCGCGCCCTCGGCCTGCCCATCGTCTCGGATGCTGCCGCGCTGGCACCGGGCGAGACGCCCGGCACGCTCAATGTCGAGCAGGCGTTGCCGCGCGGCGCCCGCCGCCGGCTCCTCGTGCGGCTGCCCGTGCTCGTCACCGTGCATCCCGCGGCACCCGCCGCCCGCCCCTTCGCCTTCGCGGGCGCCCGGCGCGGCATCCTTGAGACGCGGCCCGGCCTTGCCGCTCCCCGCGCGTCGACCGGGCTGGAGGAACGACCCTACCGCCCGCGCCCCAAGCTGATCGCCAAGGCGGCGGCCGGCGCCTCGGCGGCGGAGCGGCTGAAAGCGGCGACCGAGGCGGCCAGCGGCGGCGGCCGGCTGCTGGTCGATCCCCCGCCCGAGGAGGCGGCCCGCGAGATCCTCGCCTATCTCGCCGGCATCGGCGTGGTGGCGAAACGCTGAGCCGCGACGCCGGCGACGGTTGACGGCGGGCACCCGAATGACGGACATGGAGCGGCGCGAGGCGGCGGGGGCGCCTTGCCATCTCCGTGCCTTCATCCCCGGTGCTATTGTGCCCGCGAGACGAGTGAACCAGTTCCCGACATGATCGATTTCGGCGCCTTTCGCGAGCATGTGTGCGACGACTTCAAGCGGCGCCCGGTAACTTATACGATTGCCCTCGCAGTCTTCGTCTCGGCCTTCTTCTACCTGTTTTCCGGCATCGACCGCGCCGTCGCGGGGCTGTTCTATGTCGAGGGCGAGGGATTCCCGGCCTCGCGCATCGCCAAATTGCAGGATTTCCGCGACCTCGCCTCGCAGGTGACGCTCACCTTCCCGGTGCTGCTGCTGCTGACGCTGGTGCTGAAGGTCGCCTTCCCCGCCAAGCCCCCGCTCGTCTCGCCGCGCCTGTCGCTCTATTTCGTCACCCTGTTCCTGCTCGGGCCGGGACTGCTGGTGAACGGCATGCTCAAGGTGCTGTGGGGCCGGCCGCGCCCGATCAATATCGAGGCCTTCGGCGGCGCCTGGCCGTTCCAGGAGGCGTGGGTGATCGGCAGCCAATGGTCGAACCGCTCCTTCACCTCCGGCGAGGCGGCGACCGTCGCCTGCCTGCTGCCGCTGGTGGTGTTCACGCCGCGCGAATGGCGCGGGCCGGTCGGCGTGCTGATCGGGCTGTTCGTCGCCGCCGTGTCGCTCAACCGCATGGCCTTCGGCGCGCATTTCCTCTCCGACGTGACGATCTCCATCGTCCTCGTCCTCGTGCTCGCGGCGCTGCTCTACCGGCTGATGTTCGTCACCCGCACCGACTTGTTCTCGGACGCGGCGCTGGATTACCGGCTCACCCGCCTCGGCGACACGCTGGCCGGCATCGGGCCGGCGCTGCGCCGCCGCCTCGCCGGCCGCTCCTCCACCCCGGCGAACTGAGCGCCGCCTCGCGCCTCAGCGCTGCGCGTGCTGCCAGTCCGGCGCGGTGTAATAGGGCGCGTTGGACGGCGCCAGCAGCGGCCGCCCCAGAATATGGTCGGCCGCCTTCTCCGCCATCATGATGGTCGGCGCATTCAGGTTGGCGTTGGTGATGGAGGGCATTGCCGAGGAATCCACCACCCGCAGCCCCTCCACCCCGATCACCCGCATCTGCGGGTCGAGCACGGCGAGCGGGTCGGAAGGCGAGCCCATCCGGCAGGTGCAGGAGGGATGGTAGGCGCTCTCCACCTTCTCCCGCACGAAGGTGTCGATGGCGTCGTCGTCGGTGACATCGGCGCCGGGCTGGATCTCCCGCCCGCGATAGGGATCGAACGCCTTCTGCGCGAAAATCTCGCGGGTGAGCCGCACGCAGGCGCGGAACTCCACCATGTCGTCCTCGTGCGAGAGGTAGTTGAAGCGGATGCGCGGCGCCTCGAACGGATCGGCCGATTTCAGCCGCACCCAGCCCCGGCTCTTGGAACGCATCGGCCCGACATGGGCCTGGAAGCCGTGCTCGCTCGCCAGCCCCTTCCCGTCATAGGTCACGGCGAGGGGCAGGAAATGGTACTGGATATCGGGCGAGGCGATGCCCGGGCGCGAGCGGATGAAGCCGCAGGCCTCGAAATGGTTGGTCGCGCCGAGGCCTTCCTTCGTCAGCAGCCAGCGCGCGCCGATCATGCCGCGGGCAAAGAGGCCCATCTGCGAATAGAGCGTGATCGGCTGCGTGCAGGCCTGCTGGAAATAGAATTCCAGATGGTCCTGCAAATTCTCGCCGACGCCGGGCCGGTGCGCCACCACCTCGATGCCGTGGGCGTGTAGCTCGTCGGCGGGCCCGATGCCGGAGAGCTTGAGCAGTTGCGGCGAGTTGATCGGCCCGCCGGAGAGGATCACCTCGCGCGCGGCGCGCACGCTGTGCCGTCGCCCGTCGCGCGACCACACGACGCCGACGGCGCGGCGCCCCTCGAAGACCACGCGCTCGACGCGGGCATGCGTTTCGACCTTGAGGTTCGCCCGCTTCATGGCGGGCTTGAGATAGGCATTCGCCGCCGACCAGCGCACGCCGTCCTTCACCGTCATGTCCATCCGGCCGAAGCCTTCCTGGGCATAGCCGTTGACGTCGTCGCTGGCGGGATAGCCGGCCTGCTGCGCCGCCTCGATGAAGGCGCGATAGAGCGGATTCTCCAGCGTGCCGTAGCGCGTGGCGAGCGGGCCGTCCGCACCGCGATATTCGTCGCCCCCCTCGCGCCGGCTTTCCGCCCGGCGGAAATAGGGCAGCACATCGGAATAGGACCAGCCCTGCGCACCCTCCTCTTCCCAGCGGTCGAAATCCGCCGGCGCGCCGCGCATGTAGACGAGGCCGTTGATGGAGGAGGAGCCGCCCAGCACCTTGCCGCGCGGACAGTGCATGCGCCGCCCGCCGAGCCCCGGCTCCGGCTCGCTCTCGTACATCCAGTTGTACTTCTTCATGTTCATCGGGATGGAGAGCGCGCTCGGCATCTGGATGAACACCGAGCGGTCCGAGCCGCCATATTCCAGCACGAGGACGCGGTTCAGCCCGTCCGCGCTCAGCCGGTCGGCCAGCACGCAGCCGGCCGAGCCGGCGCCGACGATCACATAGTCGAAGATCTCGGAAACGCCGTTCAGCATCAGTAGGGCGCCTCGACGCGGCCGAGATTGACGTAGACGCTCTTGAGCTGGGTGTAGTGCTCGATCGCCGCGCGCCCGTTCTCGCGCCCGAGGCCGGACTGCTTGGCGCCGCCGAAGGGCAGCTCGACGGGCGTCAGATTATAGGCGTTGATCCAGCAGGTGCCGGCCTCGAGCTGCGCGATCACCCGGTGGCCGCGCGCGAGGTCCTTGGTGAACACGCCGGCTGCGAGGCCGAAATCGGTGTCGTTGGCGCGCGCGATCACCTCGTCCTCGTCGGCGAAGGACAGCACCGCCATGACCGGGCCGAAGATCTCCTCGCGCACGATGCTCATGGCCTCGTCGCAGCCGTCAAACACGGTCGGGGCGACGAAAGCGCCCTTGTCCAGCGCGCCCGTCGTCACCCGCCCGCCGCCCACGAGGAGCTTCGCGCCCTCGGCGCGGCCCTTCTCGATATAGCCGAGCACCTTCTGCATGTGGTCGGCGGAGATCAGCGCGCCGACCTGCGTCGCCGGGTCGAGCGGATCGCCGACCACCATCCTCTCCACCCGCGCGACGAGCTTTCCGAGGAAGGCGGCGCGCACGCTCTCATGCACGAAGACGCGGGTGCCGTTCGAGCACACCTCGCCGGCCGAGTAGAAATTGCCCAGCATGGCGCCCGACACCGCGTCGTCGAGATCGGCGTCCTCGAACACGATGAGCGGCGATTTCCCGCCCAGCTCCAGCGTGACGTATTTCAGCGTGCCGGCGGCATCGACCATCACCTTCCTGCCGGTGCCGACCTCGCCGGTGAGCGAGACCTTGGCGATGGCCGGATGGCGGGTGAGCAGCCGCCCGGTGTCGGCGAAACCCTGCACCACGCTGAACACGCCGTCCGGCAGCCCGGCCTCGGTGTAGATCTCCGCGAGCTTCAGCGCGCTGAGCGGGGTCAGCTCGGCCGGCTTGAAGATCATCGCATTGCCGCAGGCGAGCGCGGGGGCGGACTTCCAGCAGGCGATCTGGAGGGGGTAGTTCCACGCCCCGATGCCGGCGACGATGCCGAGCGGCTCGCGCCTCGTATAGCCGAAGGCGCTGGGTCCCAGGTCGACATGCTCGCCCGCAAGCGTCGGCGCGACGCCGGCGTAATAGTCGAGGCAGTCGGCGCCCGAGAGCACATCGACGACGCTGGTCTCCTGGATCGGCTTGCCGGTGTCGAGCGTCTCCAGCCGGGCCAGTTCGTCATTGCGCGCACGCAGCAGATCGGCGGCGCGGCGCAGCACGCGCCCGCGCTCGGCGCCCGTCATCGCCGCCCAGAGCTTCTGTCCCTTGCGCGCGGCCTCGACCGCCGCCTCGACCTCCGGCTCGCCGGCAATCTCGATCTCGGCCAGCACCTCGCCGGTGGCGGGGTTGACGCTGGTGAAGGTGGCGCCGCCGGTCGGGCGGTAGCGGCCGCCTATGTGGCTGGCATGGAGCGGGGGACGCGAACTCATGGGCAAGGTTCCGTTGGTGGGAAGCGCCGGCGCGGCGGCGGCGATCTGGGCGTCGACGAAGACGGAGGCGACCTGCCGGGCGCTGACCGAATCGGTCTCGCCGGCGGCGGAGAGCGAGGAGCGCAGCCACAGCCCGTCGATGACGGCGGCGATGGTGATGGCGACGCGATGGACGTCGGCGGGCGCCACCAGTCCGCGCAGGTCGTGGCGCAGATTGGCCAGCATGCGGGCCTGATAGACGCGCTGCACCCGGCGCAGCCGCTCGGAATGCAGCACCTGCCCCCAGAAGGCGAGCCAGACGCTGGAGGTGCGCTGGTCGAACTCCTCCGGCGCCAGATTGGCGTCGATCAGCGCCTGCACGCGCGCCCGGGGACCGCGCGCCGCGCCCAGCCGCTGTGCCGTGGCCCGATAGAGCCGCAGCGAGAGGAAGCGCAGCGTCGCCTCCAGCAGCCCGTCCTTGTCGCCGAAATAATGCGCCACGAGGCCGGGGGACACGCCGGCGCGGCGGGCGATCTGCGCGAGGGTGGAGGCGTTGAAGCCGATCTCGGCCAGCGAATCGATGGTGGCCTCGATGAGCTGGCGGCGGCGCACATCCTCCGGCGCGCGGCGGCGGGTCTCCTCCTCGGGAGCGGGGCGTTCGGACGGGAGTTGCGCCTGCGCGTCGGCCCTGGCCACCACCACCTCCCATGCATCGAGGGCGAATTACCGAAGACGAGTTATTGAATGACCATACAATACATCGTCCATCCAGTAGCGGGAAGCCCCTCCCGCCGGACCTACCGCGCGCAAAGCTCGACGTCGCATGCCTTCTGCGCCGATGGCGCGTTTTGCCAAACTGCCCGGAATCCGACCCGAAAATCGCGCCATCTGGACAAAAATTGCGCGTGACAAAGTGTCCAGCCGAGTATTGAATGACTATTCAAAAGAAGCCTTCCAGGGCCGCATCCGGTATCGGGTGTCGTAAAACGCCGCAGGTGCCGCAAGGGTCGATCACGTCCGCCTGCCGCCGACCCGCCCTCGGGTCCGGCATCGGGAATCCGCGCCTCGTCGCACGCGGATGGGCATGCATCGGCTCCGACTTGCAGATTCCGGCCGCGCCAGACTTGGCGTCAGGCGGCGCCGGTTCCATGATCCTGCCAGGATGCCAACGGGAACAGAAAAGATGCGCAGCTTCACATTCACGGCCGCCAGCCTCATGGCCGCCGCCCTCGGGCTGGCGATCAGCGCCGCCCCGATGCCCCGCGACGTGGCGCAGGCCGCCGAGCCGGCCGCCTGCAAGTCCGTGCGTTTCGCCGATGTCGGCTGGACCGACATCACCGCAACCACCGCCATCGCGTCGAGCATCCTCGAAGCCCTCGGCTACACGCCGAAGACGCAGGTGCTTTCCGTGCCGGTGACCTACAAGTCCATGCAGACCAAGGACATCGACGTCTTCCTCGGCAACTGGATGCCGACCATGGAAGCCGACCTGAAGCCCTATCGGGACGACAAGAGCGTCGAGGTCATCGGGGTGAACCTCGAAGGCGCCAAGTATACGCTGGCGGTGCCGACCTATCTCTACGACGAGGGCCTGAAGTCCTTCGCCGACATCGCCAAGTTCAAGGACAAGCTCGGCGGCAAGATCTACGGCATCGAGCCGGGCAATGACGGCAACCGTCTGATCCTCGACATGATCAAGGACGACAAGTTCGGCCTGAAGGGCTTCGATCTGGTCGAGTCGAGCGAGCAGGGCATGCTGGCGCAGGTCGAACGCGCCTCCAAGCGCAAGGAAGCCATCGTCTTCCTCGGCTGGGAGCCGCACCCGATGAACTCCAAGTACAAGATGAGCTACCTCGAGGGCGGCGACGACGTGTTCGGCCCGAACTATGGCGGCGCCACCATCTACACCAACACCCGCGCCGGCTATGTGAGCGAGTGCCCGAATGTCGGCACCTTCATCAAGAACCTGAAGTTCTCGCTCGACACCGAGAACGTGGTGATGGGCTACATCCTGCTCGACGGCATGGAGCCCGCCAAGGCGGCCGAGAAGTGGCTCGAGGCCAACCCGACCGTGTGGGAGCCCTGGCTCGCCGGCGTCACCACCATCGACGGCCAGCCCGCCGTCCCGGCGGTCAAGAAGGCGCTGAAGCTCTGAGAGCGGGCTGGCGGGGTGTGTTTCCCGCCCCGCCAGCCTCCGTCCCCCAGGTCGTCATCCCGGCCGAAGGCGAAGCCGCGGAGCCGGGATCGCTCGCAAGTGTCCTGCGATCCCGGATCGGCCTCCCGCCGTCCGGGATGACGGAAGGTTCGTGCCGCCCCGCCTGAACGCCGCGCCGTCCCATCCCCTGCCGCCACCCCCGCCGGGAGCGCCCCATGTATGACTGGCTGACCGAGCACAAGATCCCGCTGGGCCTCTGGCTGCGCGATTTCGTCGACCTGCTCACCACGCACGGACAGGGCTTCTTCGATTTCGTCTCGCTCGTGCTCGGGGCGCTCATCGGCGGCTTCACCGCCGCCCTGCTGTGGGTGCCGCCGCTGCTGCTCATCGCCCTGTTCGGGCTCGCCGCGTGGCTGGTCCACCGCTCGGTCGGGCTGGTGGTGTTCATCGTCGGCGCGCTGCTGCTCGTCACCAATCTGGGCTACTGGACGGCGACGATGGAGACGCTCTCCCTCGTCATCTGCGCCACGCTGGTCTGCGTCGTCGTCGGCGTGCCCATCGGCATCGCCGCCGCGCACCGGCCCTGGCTCTACACCGCCATCCGGCCGATCCTCGACCTGATGCAGACCATCCCGACCTTCGTGTACCTGATCCCGACGCTCGTTCTGTTCGGGCTGGGCGCCGTGCCGGGGCTGATCTCGACGGTGATCTTCTCTATTCCCGCGCCGATCCGCCTCACCCATCTGGGCATCTCCTCGGTGCCGCCGGCACTCTACGAGGCGGGCAAGGCCTTCGGCGCCACCAAGACGCAACTGCTCTTCAAGGTGGAGCTGCCCTACGCGCTGCCCACCATCATGGCCGGCATCACCCAGTGCATCATGCTCTCGCTCTCCATGGTGGTGATCGCGGCGCTGGTCGGCGCCGACGGGCTCGGCAAGCCGGTGGTGCGCGCGCTCAACTCGGTCAACATCGCCATGGGCTTCGAGGCCGGGCTCGCCATCGTGGTGCTCGCCATCGTGCTCGATCGCGTGTGCAAGCGGCCCGAGCGCCGCTCTCGGAAGGGGTGAGCCATGGCCGCCGTCGAATTCCGCAACATCGACATCGTGTTCGGCGCTGACCAGAAAGGCGCGCTCAGGCTGATCGACGAGGGGCGCTCGCGCGAGGAAATCCTCTCCGCCACCGGCGCCGTGCTCGGCGCGGCGGGGGTGAGCCTGGCCATCGAGCGCGGCGAGATCTGCGTGCTGATGGGCCTGTCGGGCTCGGGCAAGTCCACCATATTGCGCGCCATCAACCGGCTGAACGAGGTGGCGCGCGGCGAGGTGCTGGTCGAGCACAAGGGCAGCAAGGTCGACGTCGCCCGCTGCGACGAGGGCACGCTGCGCGATCTGCGCATGCACACCGTCTCCATGGTGTTCCAGCAGTTCGGCCTGCTGCCCTGGCGCACGGTGCGCGACAATGTGGGCTTCGGGCTGGAACTGCGCGGCGACCTCTCCGCCGCCGAGCGAAACCGCATCGTGGACGAGAAGCTCGCCATGGTCGGCCTCACCAACTGGTCGGAGAAATACACCAACGAGCTCTCCGGCGGCATGCAGCAGCGCGTGGGCCTCGCCCGCGCCTTCGCCACCGACGCCGACATATTGCTGATGGACGAGCCCTTCTCGGCGCTCGACCCGCTGATCCGCGACAAGCTGCAGGACGAGTTGCTCGACCTGCAGAGGCGCATCCAGAAGACCATCGTCTTCGTCAGCCATGACCTCGACGAGGCGCTCAAGCTCGGCAACAAGATCGCCATCATGGAAGGCGGGCGCATCGTGCAGGCCGGCACCGCCGAGGACATCTTGCTGCGCCCGGCCAACGCCTATGTCGCCGAATTCGTGAAGCACATGAACCCGCTCAACGTGCTGCGCGGCACGGCGGTGATGCGCCCGGCCGCCAGCCTCGCGCGCGAGGGCGATGCCGTGATGCTCGACAAGAGCGGCCGGGTGAAGGTGAAGGTCGATTCCGAGGGGCGCCCGCTCAGCATCGACCTCGACGGGCGCGCCGGACTGCTGGCCAAGGCGGACGGCGAGGCCGGGGTGATCGACGACGCGCTGGCGCACGATGCCGACTGCATCGTCGCCCCGGTCGACCTGCGGCTGAAGGCGGCGATCGAACTCAAGCGCCACACCGATCTGCCGATCCTGCTGGTCGACAATCTCGGCCGCCTCGCCGGCCTGTGCGACGATGACGAAATCTATCGCGGCCTGCTGCGCCGTCTGGACGGCTGAGGGCGGCTCTCACGCTGTCGTCCCGGACGGCCGCAGGCCGATCCGGGATCGCCTGCAGTATGGCGAGCGATCCCGGCGCTCCGCTTCGCCGGAGCCTGCCCTTGGGCTTGTCGGAGGCAAGACCCGAGGGGCCGGGATGACGTCTAAAATAGAGCGGTCCGTCTCACGCCGCCGCAGTGCCGACCGCCTCGACCACGTCGTTCACCACGGCCTCGACGAGATCGCGGTCGTCGCCCTCGCCCATCACGCGGATCACAGGCTCGGTGCCGGAGGGGCGGATCAGCAGGCGGCCATGGCTGTTGAGCTTCAGCTCGGCGGCGGCGATGGCCTTCAGCACGCCGTCATTCTCCAGCGGCCGGCCGCTCTTGTAGCGCACGTTCTTGAGGATCTGCGGCAGCGCGTCGAAGCGGTGGCAGACCTCCGACACCGGGCGCTGGCGCCGGTTCACCACGGCGAGGAGCTGCAGCGCCGCCACCAGCCCGTCGCCGGTGGTGGAATAGTCGGACAGGATGATGTGGCCGGACTGCTCGCCGCCGACATTGAAGCCGCCGGCGCGCATCTGCTCCAGCACGTAGCGGTCGCCGACCGGGGTGCGCTCCAGCGTCAGGCCGAGCGAGGCGAGGTGGCGCTCCAGCCCGAGATTGGACATGACGGTGGCCACGATGCCGTCGCGCGACAGCCGGCCATCTTCCTTGAAGCTCTCGGCGATCACCGCCATGAGCTGGTCGCCGTCGACCAGATGGCCCTTCTCGTCGACCACCAGCACCCGGTCGGCGTCGCCGTCGAGCGCGATGCCGACATCGGCGCGCACCTCGCGCACCTTGGCGGCCAGCGCCTCCGGCGCGGTCGAGCCGACGTCGCGGTTAATGTTGAAGCCGTCCGGCTTGTCGCCGATGGTGATGACCTCGCAGCCGAGTTCCCACAGCGCCTCCGGCGCCACGCGGTAGGCGGCGCCGTTGGCGCAGTCGACCACCACGCGCAGCCCGTCGAAGGACTGGTTGCGCGGCAGGGTCCGCTTGGCGAATTCGATGTAGCGGGCGTGCACGCTCTCGATGCGCTTGGCGCGGCCCATGGCGGCCGGCTGGGCGAGCTTGGCCGACAGGTCGCCGTCGATCAGCGCCTCGATCTGGTGCTCCACCTCGTCGGACAGCTTGTAGCCGTCCGGCCCGAACAGCTTGATGCCGTTGTCGTCGAACGGGTTGTGCGAGGCGGAGATCATCACGCCGAGATCGGCGCGCATGGAGTGGGTGAGCATGGCCACCGCCGGCGTCGGCATCGGCCCGAGCAGCAGCACGTCCATGCCGACCGAGGTGAAGCCGGCGACCAGCGCGTTCTCGATCATGTAGCCGGACAGGCGGGTGTCCTTGCCGATGACGACGCGGTGGCGGTGGTCGCCCCGGTGGAAGGTGAGGCCGGCCGCCATGCCGACCTTGAGCGCGAGTTCCGGGGTGATCGTCGCGTTGGCGCGGCCGCGAATGCCGTCCGTGCCGAAAAACCTGCGTGCCATGCCTTCACCTTGACGAGACGGCCGGCGGGCAAGACCACGCCGGCGGCGGCACGATGCTTTGCCGCGCAACTTCTGTACCATGAGCCTGCCTGCGGGAACTTCACAAAATGTAAGCGCGTCTTACGCCCCAAAACCGGGCTGAACCGCCCCGCTCGGCGAAAGCCCCGCCTCCCCGGCGCGCCAAAAGAAAAGGGCCCGCCGAGGCGGGCCCTTTCCATGTGCGGTTCGCGGCTGGCCGTCAGGCCTGCGGCTGCGGCTCCATGCCGGCATCCGGGCGCGGCGGGCGGTTCTTGCCGGCGGTCGGCACCACGGAGGAGCGGGTGTTGGCCGGCTCGATGGTGGTGTCGCGCACCGGCGCGTTGCCGTCGAGCAGGCCGATGATCTCGTCGCCCGACAGCGTCTCGTACTCCAGCAACCCGCGCGCCAGCGTCTCAAGCTGGTCCTTGCTCTCGGTCAGGATGCGCGTCGCCTCGGCATAGCCTTCGTCGACGAGTCGGCGCACCTCGCTGTCGATGGTCTGCGCCGTCGCCTCGGAGACGTTCTGCTGGCGCTGCATCGACATGCCGAGGAACACCTCGTCATTGTTCTCGCCATAGGCGACCTGGCCGAGCTTGTCGGAGAAGCCCCAGCGCGTGACCATCATGCGGGCGAGGCGGGTGGCCTGCTCGATGTCGGAGGCGGCGCCGGACGTCACCTTGTCGTGGCCGAAGACCAGCTCTTCCGCCACGCGCCCGCCCATCATGATGGCGAGGCGCGACGTCATCTGCTCGTAGCTCATCGAGAGCTTGTCGCGCTCGGGAAGCTGCATGACCATGCCGAGGGCACGCCCGCGCGGGATGATGGTCGCCTTGTGCACCGGGTCGGTCGCCGGCACCTTCAGCGCCACGATGGCATGGCCGCCCTCGTGATAGGCGGTCAGCATCTTCTCGTCCTCGGTCATGACGAGCGAGCGGCGTTCCGCGCCCATCATCACCTTGTCCTTGGCGTCCTCGAAGTCGCTCATCGTGACCATGCGCTTGTTGCGGCGCGCGGCCATCAGGGCGGCTTCGTTGCACAGGTTGGCGAGGTCCGCGCCGGAGAAGCCGGGCGTGCCGCGGGCGATGACCTTGAGGTTCACGTCGGGCGCCACCGGCACCTTGCGGGCGTGGACCTTGAGGATCTGCTCGCGGCCGACGACGTCGGGGTTCGGCACGATGACCTGGCGGTCGAAGCGGCCGGGACGCAGCAGCGCGGGGTCGAGCACGTCGGGGCGGTTGGTCGCGGCGATGAGGATGATGCCCTCATTGGCCTCGAAGCCGTCCATCTCGACGAGGAGCTGGTTCAGCGTCTGCTCGCGCTCGTCATTGCCACCGCCGAGGCCCGCGCCGCGATGGCGGCCGACGGCATCGATCTCGTCGATGAAGATGATGCAGGGCGCGTTCTTTTTCGCCTGCTCGAACATGTCGCGCACGCGGCTCGCGCCGACGCCGACGAACATCTCGACGAAGTCCGAACCCGAAATGGTGAAGAAGGGCACGTTGGCCTCGCCGGCGATGGCGCGTGCCAGCAGCGTCTTGCCGGTGCCGGGCGGGCCGACGAGCAGCACGCCGCGCGGGATGCGGCCGCCGAGGCGCTGGAACTTCTGCGGGTCGCGCAGGAACTCGACGATCTCGGTGAGGTCGCTCTTCGCCTCGTCGATGCCGGCCACGTCCTCGAAGGTCACGCGGCCATGCGCCTCGGTCAGCAGCTTGGCGCGGCTCTTGCCGAAGCCCATCGCCTTGCCGGCGCCGCCCTGCATCTGGCGCGACAGGAAGATCCACACGCCGATCAGCGCGATGAAGGGCAGCCACGAGATCAGCAGGCTGACGAACCACGGCACATTGTCCTGGATCGGCTTGGCCGTGATCGACACGCCCTTGCCGTACAGGCGCTGGATCAGCGAGGGATCGTTGGGCGAATAGGTCTGGAAGGCGCGCCCGTCGGTGAAGGAGCCGGTGATTTCCGGACCCTGGATCACCACGTCGCGCACACGGCCCTGATCGACCTCGTTGAGCAGCTGCGAGAAGCTGATGTCGTTCGTCGCCTGGCGCTGCGCCGGATTCTGGAACAGCGAGAAAAGCGCCAGAAGCAGCAGAACGATGATCACCCAGAGGGCGAAATTCCGAATATTGGCGTTCATCTCGTTCCTTTCGGCGCCGGTCGATACCGACGCGCGGGAACCGCCGGCGCTGGCGGTCCTCCCTTATCGCACCGTAATCTAGGTGCGGTATTGATCCTTGCCAAGATGGCCGCCCCAAGGCGTTCGGGCCCGCGGGCGCAAATTGCCGTTAGCGTGAACGCGCCGAAGGCTGGCGGTCGTGCGCCGCAACCCGCCGGGCCGGCGCCGGCGCTACCGTTACGGCATGCCGGTTTACCCGCATCAGCGCCCCGGCCAGCGTGCGCGCGCCGGTGTCCTCCGGCCGCAGCGCGGCGAGCCAGCCGGCCAGCGCCTCCAGCTTGCCGAGTTCCACCGGCCCCTCCCCGACCGATTCGACGGCCCGGCCGAGAAGCCGCAGGCCGATCTCCGCCGGCAGGGCAGTGAGCCCGGCGCGGGGAAAGCGGAGCCGCCCGGCCATTCCCTGCCCTTCCGCGAGAAGCCGCGCCTGCGCCGCGTCCACCGCCGCCTCCAGCGCCGCCTCGGCGCGCGCCATGCGGGCGGCAAGGCGCGCCAGCGCGCCAGCGTCCAGCCCCTCAGCGGCGAGCGACGGCAACAACGCGCGCAGCCGGGTGCGGGCGAAGCGCGGATCGCGGTTGGAAGGGTCCTCGGCGAAGGAAGCGCCGGCACGCCGGCATTCCTCGATCAGCGCCGCCTTCGGCCAGCCGAGCAGCGGGCGGATGAGGCGGATGCCGCCCGGACCCCCCTCATCCAACCCCCGCTCGTCGGGAATACCGGCGAGCCCGGCGATCCCCGAGCCGCGCAGCAGGCGGAACAGCACGGTCTCGGCCTGGTCGTCGAGCGTGTGGGCGGTGGCGATGGCGCCGGCACCGATCGCGCGGGCATGGGCGGCCAGCGCCTCGTAGCGGGCATGGCGCGCCGCCTCCTGCAGCCGCGCCTTCGGCAGCGGCGCGGGCAGCGTCAGTATGGCGTGCGGCAGGCCCAGCTCCCGCGCCAGCGTACCGACCGCCTCGGCCTCCGCCCGCGCGGTAGGCCGCAGGCCGTGGTCGACGGTGGCGACATAGAGTTCCGTCGCCGCGCCGCCCGCCTGCCGCCAGCGATGGGCCAGCAGCAGCAGCGCGGTCGAATCCGGCCCGCCGGAGACGGCGAGCAGCACGCGCGCATGCCGGGCGAAAGGCGCGAAAGGGTCGGCCCTGTGCGGGCCGGATGTGTCGGGCGCGGTTCCGGGCTCAGCAGCCGGCACGTTTCTGCTCCCGCTCCACCCCTTGCTTGATGGTGGCGGAGGCGCGCGGATACTTGTTGTTGACCGCGTTCAGCGTGGCGCAGGCGGCGTCCTTCTCGCCGATCGCGGCGAGCGACTGGCCGAGCCGCAGCAGCGCGTCCGGCGCCTTCACCGCATTCGGGTAGTCGGTCGAGACCTTGAGGAAGTTCTGCGCCGCCTCCTTGTAGGATTTGCGCTGGAACTGCGTCTCGCCGAGCCAGTAATAGGCGTCCGGCGCCGCGCGGTCGTTGGGATAGCTCCGCAGGAACTGCTCGAAGCTCTGGCCCGACTGGGCGTAGTCCTGCCGCAGCATGTAGCCATAGGCGAGGTCGTACAGGTCCTTCGGGCTGTTGGTCGGCGGCTGCACGCCCCCGCCGGCGACCGAGCCGGAAAGCGTGCCGAGGTCCATCGGCGCGCCGGTCGGGCCGGCCGGCGGAGCGCCCGAGGGGGCGGTCGTGCCGAGCGGGCGCGGCGCGCCGGGGGCGCCGGCCTGCGCATTGGGATCGAAGGCGTCGGAGCGGCGGCCCGGGGCCGCGTCGGCGCCCGGCATGGCCGCACCGGGCAGCCCCGTGCCGGCCGGGCCGGCGGACGACGGCAGGCCGGCGCCGCCGAGCTGGCGCACCTGCTGCTCAAGCTGCTGGTTGCGGTACTGGAGTTGCTCGATCTGCCCGGTGAGCTGACGGATCTGATTCTCCAGCCGGTCGAGGCGGGTGGTGATTGCGCCGCTGTCGTCCGCCTCGGCCTGCTGATTGCCCGAGCGCACCTGGCCCGGAGGCTTGAACAGGTTGCCGAAGAAATTGTTGTCGGACTGCGCCAGAGCCGGCCCCACGGGCGCCAGCGCGGCAGCGGCCAGCAGACCCAGGGCGGCGAGACGGAGGCGGATTCGGGAGGCGGCGGGACGAGACAGGCGTGCGGTGATCATGATGCGACGGGGCTGAGGGGAAAAGCGCGGCGCGTGCGCCGGGTTCATATGAACATACCGGGCCGATCACGTCCAAAGTTTGACCCAGCGTCACGACGCCGGGCCGCAAAGGCAACGCCCGGCCCGCGCGAGGCGGACCGGGCGTCGGTGAATTGCAGCGGCCGGGGCGGACCCGGCGGGCCTCAGGAGCCGGCGGCGTTCAGCACCGTGACGGCGCGGCGGTTCTGCGACCAGCAGGAGATGTCGTTGCAGACCGCGACCGGGCGTTCCTTGCCGTAGGAGATGGTGCGCATGCGGCTGGCGGCGACGCCGCGGCCCACGAGATAGTTGCGCACGCTCTCGGCGCGACGGGCACCCAGCGCGATGTTGTATTCGCGGGTGCCGCGCTCGTCGGCATGGCCCTCGATGGTGAAGGTGTACTTGGCATAGTGGTTCAGCCACTGCGCCTGCTTGTCGAGCGTTGCCTGCGCCTGCGCGGAGAGGTCGGTCTGGTCGCTCTCGAAGAAGACGCGGTCGCCGACCGAGACGATGAATTCCTGCGGGCTGCCCGGAGGGGCGGAGCCGAGGGCGGCACCATCCATCGGGTTCTTGGCGCAGGCGGCCGCGAGCAACGCGAAACCGACGATGAAGGCGGCGCGCGCACCGCCGAGATGGCGCAACATACGGATCATGACCGCTGACTCCTGAAATTCCCGACCGGGCGCTCCGATCTCTTGTGTTCGCGTATTCAATGTTCCGTCATGCTTTACGGAACGTTGCCTGAATGCGTCGATTTCGAGGCCAAGCCTTAAACCGACTTTTATGGTTAATCGTTCCCTAAGCCCGCCTCACGAGCGCAGCGGCGACCAGGCCGGGTCGGAGGCGTAGCTCGGGGTGGGCACGCGCTGCTCGTTATAGCCGGTGACGTCCACCGTATAGAGCTGCGGCCCGCCGCCCCCGCCCGCGTCGCGGAAGAACATGATCACCCGGCCGTTCGGCGCGAAGGTCGGGCCCTCATTGTGGTAGCCCTCGGTAAGGATGCGCTCGCCCGAGCCGTCGGGGCGCATCAGGCCGATGGCGAAGCGCCCCTGCGCCTGCTTGGTGAAGGCGATGACGTCGCCGCGCGGCGACCATACCGGGGTCGAGTAGCGCCCGTCGCCGAAGGAGATGCGGTGCTGGTTCGAGCCGTCCGGGTTCATCACGTAGATCTGCGAGCCGCCGCCGCGGTCGCTCTCGAAGCAGATCTGCGTGGCGTCGGGCGAATAGCACGGCGCGGTGTCGATGGCGGCGGTGTCGGTGAGCCGGGTCGTCGCCTTGGAGCGCAGGTCCATGACGAAGATGTTGGAATCGGCGCCCTGCTGCAGGCTCAGGATCACGCGCTGCCCGTCGGGGGCGAAGCGCGGTGAGAAGCTCATGTTCGGGAAGTTGCCGACCACCTCGCGCTGGCCGTTCTCGATGTTGAGCAGATAGACGCGCGGCTCGCCGCGGCCATAGCTCATATAGGTGATTTCCTGGCTGGTCGGCGAGAAGCGCGGCGTCAGCACGAGGTCGTCGCCGCGCGTCAGATAGGTCACGTTGGCGCCGTCCTGGTCCATGATGGCGAGGCGCTTGACGCGCTTCTCCTTCGGCCCGCTCTCGTCGACGAAGACGATGCGCGTGTCGAAATAGCCCTTCTCGCCGGTCAGGCGCTCATAGATCGCGTCGGCGATGATGTGGGCGACGCGGCGCCAGTTCTCCGGCTGGGTGAAATATTGCTGGCCGATGAGCTGCTGGCCGGCGAACACGTCCCACAGGCGGAACTCGGCGCGCACGCGCCCGTCCGGCTGGCGGGTCATGCGGCCCGTCACCAGCGCCTGCGCGTTGATCACGCGCCAGTCCTGAAAGCGGGGCGAAGCGTCCGGGTTGGTGATCTTCTCGACGAAGGCAGCCTGGTCGATGGGCGCGAACAGGCCCGAGCGGCGCAGGTCCGCCGTGATGATCTGGGTGACGCCCTTGCCCGCCTCGACATCCTGCGGGGTGCCGCCGCCGACGAAATCGGTGATGGCGATGGGCAGCGGCTGCACGGTGCCGCCGGTGACGTCGAGCTTGAGCACGGCGTTCGCCGGCCCGGCGGCAAGGCCCGCCCCGGCGAGCGCGCCGGCGCCGGCCAGAAGGCTGCGGCGCCCGATGAGAAGGCCGGAACGGCCGGAACGGAAATACTCGCTCATAATATCGTTCTCAATCTCGCCGCCCGGGCGGCTTCACGAAACGGACGTCACTCGATCCACGAGGGATCGAAGGTAAGCTGCATCTCCTGCCACACGTCGTACTTCCCCGCCGACAGCATCGGGAAGGGATTGGGCTGCTGCGCGGCGGCGAAGATGGCGCGCACCACGCTTTCCTTGATCTGCGGCGCGTAGGGATTGCCCTGGTCGACGACGCCCACTACCTCCGGCGGCGAGACCAGCGTGCGGTTCGGGCTCAGCCGTACCACCACCATGATCTTCACCCGCGTGATGTCGGCGGCGCCCGTCGGCAGGTGCCAGAAGCGCGCGAGATAGGCGCGCAGCGCGTCGAGCTCGGTCTGCGACAGCGTCGCCGCCATGCCGCTCGACGCGCCGAGCGAGGCGGTGTTGTTGATCGTGTCGCCGATGGAGGACTGACGGCGCGCGTCCTGCTTGTTGAGCAGGGCGGCGATCTGGTTCGGGTTGAACGGCTGATCCTTCGGCGGCTGGTTGGCCACCTTCGGCGGAATGTCCTTCGGCTTCTTCGGCGGAGCCGGCGGCGGGGGCGTCTGCGCCTGCTGCTGCTCGGGCTTCGGCTCCTGCTTGGGCTCCGGCGGCTTGGCGGCGAGTGCCTCGGCGTCCTTCGGCGGCTCCGGCGGCTTGGCCTCGGCCTGCTGGGCCGGGGGCTTGGGCTCGGCGGGCTTTTCCGGGGCCGGCGGCGGAGGAGGCGCGGCGGCCTCCTTGGCGGCCTCGATCTCCGGCTTCTTGTCGTCGACCTTGGCGTCGAGATTCTCGGGCGGCTTGGGCGTCTCGCCCTTCTTCTCGGCGACGGGCTTGGGGTTCTCCTTCGGCGCGTCCTTCTTGCCGGCCATCATCTGCGTCATCTCGGCGTCCGAGATGATGTCGATGGGCATGGCTTCGGTCGGCGTGGTCTCGAACGCGTTCGGCGCCGAGAACGACACGACCATGAAGCCGATGATGCCGGCATGGAGGGCGAACGAGGAGGCGAGGCCCGCGCGCATGACGCTCAGCCCCCCTGCTCGACTTCGGAGACGAGGGCGACGCGCGTGAAGCCGGCGCCCGACAGGCGGCCCATCACCCGCATGACCGAGCCGTAGTCGAGCCCCTTGTCGGCGCGCACGAAGATGCGCTCCTCATAGCCGGCCTTGCCGATCGCCTGCAGCTTGGGCACCAGCTCGTCGAGCGGGATCTCGCTCTGCTGCAGGAAGATCTTGCCCTGCTTGTCGATGTTGATCACCAGCGGCTCGCTGTCCTGCGGAATCGCCTTGGCCTGCGACTGCGGCAGGTCGAGCGGAACGCCGACGGTGAGCATGGGCGCCGCCACCATAAAGATGATGAGCAGCACCAGCATCACGTCGACCATCGGCGTGACGTTGATTTCGGACATGACGGCGCCGCCGCCCCGCCTGCGCGAGCGCCGCGACTGCCAGCCGCCGCCGGCGCCTCCTGCGGACATCCCCATTCGATCAGCCCCGTTCGTCGATCTGGCGCGACAGGATGGCCGAGAACTCGTCGGCGAAGCCTTCGAGCCGCGCCGCCTGGCGGTTCACCTGGGAAATGAACTTGTTATAGAAAATCGTCGCGGGAATGGCGGCGATGAGGCCGATTGCCGTCGCGAAAAGGGCTTCCGCGATGCCGGGCGCCACCACGGCGAGGCTGGTGTTCTTCGAGGCGGCGATCGACTGGAACGAGGTCATAATGCCCCACACCGTGCCGAACAGGCCGATGAAGGGGCCGGCCGAACCGACGGTCGCCAGCACCAGCAGCCGGCTCTCCAGCCGCTCCACCTCGCGCGAGATGGTGACGTTCATCACCTTGTCGAGCCGCTGCGTCAGGCCGACGAAGGAGCGCGCCCCGCCCTCATAGGAGCGCTTCCACTCGCGCATGGCGGCGACGAAGATCGCGGCCATGGCGTGGTTCGGGCGCGAGGACAGCGAGCGATACAGCTCTTCCAGGCTCTGGCCGGACCAGAAGGTCGATTCGAAGCGGTCCATCTGCCGCTTCATCCGCTGGAACAGGATGGTCTTGTCGATGATGATCGCCCACACCCAGACGGAGGCCAGCACGAGGCCGGCCATCACGAACTTCACGATCAGGTGGGCCTGAAGGAACAGGCCGATGAGCGAGAGGTCGGCGCTCGCCATGCCAACGCCGTTCGCCGCCACCTGCGCGCCCGGCACCGCCGGGGCGGCGGTCGCGTCGACCTGCGCGGTCGGCGCGGCGGGCGCGGCCGCCGGGCTGGTCTGCGCGTAGGCGAACGACGCCGATGCCGCGAGCAACAGCACCACCGCGAAGAGAAGCTTTTTCAGCGTCATTAGGCCATTCCTGCCAGGTCAAAAGGGTCGCGTGCCGGCGCGCATCGGCTGCGGGTCAGCAGCGAATGCCCTGCATGGCTGCCGAGGAGACGCATCCGTCTTCAACCCACCGAGTCTGTCCAAACTTGGGCGAGCGTCGTCGAACCGCCTTCGCAGCCACCCGATACAACACCGGATTAAGGTTAATGCCGGGTTAGCGTTGCCGCATCGCAACAGCATGACGCGCGGAGGCAAGCCGGGCGCTGACGAGGTGGACGCGGAAGAGGTGCACGCCGGAGAAGTCCGTGCCGGAGAGTGTCGGCGCGGAAGAGGTGCAGGCCGAAGAGGCTCTGCTGGGTCCCGGATCGGCGCTGCGCTTTGCGCAGCTTGTCCGGGAAACACGTGTCCCGGACCAGCGGAGGCGAAGCCGAAGCGCCGAGCCGGGACCCAGCGAAGACCCTTCGGCAAAACTCCTAGAGCGGCAACTGCCGCCAACACCGCAGCGGGCCTATGCCGGCCCCGCCCCCTGCGCCTCGCCCAGCGCCAGCTTCATCGCGGTGCGCAGCGCGTCGGGAATGCGGCGGGCGCGGCCCTGCGCGACGAAGGCGACCTTCACGCGGCCCTCGACGATGAGTTCGCCGCCGCGCATCACCTTTTGCTGAAGCGTGATCGAGGCACCGGCAACCTCGACCGGGCTGGTGTGGATTTCCAGAACGTCGTCGATGCGCGCCGGGCGCACGAATTGCAGCTCCATGGAGCGCACGACGAAGGCGAAGCCCGGCGCCTCGGCCAGCGCCTCGCCGAACAGTTCGCCCTGCACCACGCCGATCAGGCGCAGATGGTCCGAGCGCGCCCGCTCCATGAACTTCAGGTAGTTGGCGTGATAGACGATGCCGGAGAAATCCGTGTCCTCGTAATAGACCCGAACGGGCAGCACATGCCCGCCCGCCACCAGCCGCCCGGCGAGGTGCAGGAAGGGATCGGCCTTGAGGACATCGGGCGAAAGGGGATCGGGGCGCTCGTTCATGCGCCCCTCATAAACGAGGCCGCGCGCCAATAAAAGAACCGCGCCCCCGGTGTCGGGGGCGCGGCGCTGTCGTCATGAAGGGTGCGGAAGGGCTCAGCCCTGCTGGCCGTTGAAGGGCTCGGAACCCGGCTCCGGCGCGGGCGCCGGGCGGTTGCGGCGGTCGGACATGAACTGGTCGAACTCCGCCTTGTCCTTGGCCTGGCGCAGCCGGTCGAGGAAGGAGCGGAAGTCCTTCTGCTCGTCCTCAAGCCGGCGCAGCGTCTCCTCGCGATATTCGTCGAAAGCACGGTTGCCGCTCGACTGGAAGCCGCGGCCGAAGCGGCTGCCGAAATTGCGGACGGCGTCGGCGCCCTCCTCCTGCCAGCGGCCGAAACCGCGCCTGCCACCACAGAACATCCGTCCACTCCCTATCGTGAAAGCCAGAACCGCAAGGCCCAGCGGCCACCAGGCCATGAAGCCGAGTACCGTCAGCGCGATCCAGGCGGGCTTGCCGTAACCGTCGAGCTTCTGTGCGAGCTCCATGGGTCTCCGCTCCTGAAAACGCCCGTGCGGCGGATACCGCAGGGGTGAATGTTAATCACATTTACATAGGTAGGAACGCTGCGGCACGATGTCAAGGATCGTTACATCGAATCTGCCGGAATGCGGCGGCGCTCACGCCGAGGGCGCGCCGAGGCCCTTGAGATAGACCAGAAATGCGGCCTCAAGCAGGTCGTCCGGCTCCATCGGCAGTTTTCGCCGCGAGGCGTCCTGCCGGCCAAACAGCGAAGCGACGCCGTGCGCGAGCGCCCATGTGTGCAGCGCCACCATAAGCGCCGGCGGGCGTGCCGCCGCCGGCATGCTGGCGACCAGCGCGTCGGCCGCCTCGCGCAGCACCCCGAAGGCGCGCCCGCTCGCCTGCGCCAGCGCCGGATAGGTCTCGCTCGGCAGGCCGGATTCGAACATGGCGACATAGTCGGCCGGGTGCTCGCGGGCGAAGGCGAGATAGGCACGGCCCAGCCGCTCATAGGCTTCCACCGGCGTCGGCCGCCCGCCGTTCCAGCCCGCCTCCAGCGCCAGGGTGAAGCGCTCGAAGCCGTCCGACGCCACCGCCGCCAGCAATTCGTCGCGGTCGCGGAAATGCCGGTAGGGCGCGGCGGGGGAGACGCCGGCCCGGCGCGCCGCCTCGGCGAAGGTGGCCCCCGCGGTGCCCTTCTCGGCGATCAGTTCGAGCGCCGCCTTCATCAGGGCTTCCCGGAGGTTGCCGTGATGGTAGCCGCGCGATTCTCCGCCGTTCCGGGACCAGCTCATGTGAAGGGGACTTACATCACGGGCGCGCCGCCGTCGATGGCCGCCGCCTCACTCCCCGCCTCACTCGCCGCCTTCGTCGAACAGCGGCATCTGGTTGACGCTCGCCGGCGCGGCAAGGCCCAGATGCTTGAAGGCGTGCGCCGTCAGCACCCGCCCGCGCGGCGTGCGCTGCAGGAATCCCTGCTGCACCAGATAGGGCTCGATGATCTCCTCGATGGCGTCGCGCGGCTCGGAGAGCGCGGCGGCGATGGTCTCCACCCCCACCGGCCCGCCGCCGTAATTCATCGCGATCACCGAGAGATAGCGCCGGTCCATCTGGTCGAGGCCGAGGCCGTCCACCTCCAGCGCGCGCAGCGCGTGGTCGGCCGCCGCGCGGTCGATGATCTCCTTGCCCGCCACCAGCGTGAAGTCGCGCACCCGGCGCAGCAGGCGGCCGGCGATGCGCGGCGTGCCGCGCGCGCGCCGGGCGATCTCGCGGGCGCCGTCCTTCGCGATGGGGATTCCCATCACCCGCGCGCCGCGCGTCACCACCAGCTCCAGCTCGTCCACGGTGTAGAAGTTCAGCCGGATCGGGATGCCGAAGCGGTCGCGCAGCGGTGTGGTGAGCAGGCCCGAGCGCGTGGTGGCGCCGACCAGCGTGAATTTCGACAGCGAGATCTTCACCGAGCGCGCCGCCGGCCCCTCGCCGATGATCAGGTCCAGCTCGTAGTCCTCCATGGCGGGATAGAGGATTTCCTCCACCGCCGGGTTGAGCCGGTGGATCTCGTCGATGAACAGCACGTCGCGCTCTTCGAGATTGGTCAGCAGCGCGGCGAGGTCACCCGCCTTGGCGATCACGGGGCCGGAAGTGGCGCGGAAGCCGACGCCCAGTTCGCGCGCCACGATCTGCGCCAGCGTGGTCTTGCCCAGCCCCGGCGGGCCGACGAACAGCACGTGGTCGAGCGCCTCGCCGCGCGTCTTCGCCGCCCGGATGAAGATATCGAGATTGGCCCGCGCCTGCTCCTGCCCGACGAATTCGGCGAGGTTCTGCGGGCGCAGCGAGGCTTCCGCGAGGTCCTCCTCGCGCTTGTCGGGGGCGACGAGGCGCTTGTCGCTCACTTCGCCAGTTCCTTCAGCCCGAGGCGGATCAGCCGGGCGGTGTCGGCGCCCTCGCCCGCCTCACGCAGCGCCGCCGCCACCGCCGCGCTCGCCTGAAGCTGCGCATAGCCGAGATTGACCAGCGCGGAGACCGCATCCGCCACCGGCGCGGGCGCGCGCTTGTCATCCAGCGAGGCAGCGAGCCCCGCCACACCCGGATCGACATCGGCAAAGCCCGGCGCCTTGTCCTTCAATTCGGCGACGATGCGCGCGGCGACCTTCGGGCCGACGCCGTTCGCCCGCGCCACCATGGCCCGGTCGCCCAGCGCCACCGCATTGGCGAGTTCCGAGGGCGAGAGCACGGAGAGCACGGAGAGCGCCACCTTGGCGCCGACGCCCTGCACGTTCTGCAACAGCAGGAACCAGCTCTTCTCGGCCTGCGAGGCGAAGCCGTAGAGGCGGATCATGTCCTCGCGCACGAAGGTCTCGATGAAGAGCGTCGCCGCCTCGCCCGGCGAAGGCAGCGCCTGCAGCGTGCGCCCCGAGCAGTGCACGAGATAGCCGACGCCCTGCACGTCGAGGATCACGTGCTCGTCGCCATAGCTGTCGACCAGGCCCTTGAGCTTTCCGATCATGTGAACCCGCCGGTCACTGTGGTCCTCATCCCGCCGCCGCCATCCGCGCCCTGAGCGCCGCCATGCCGCGATGCTGCGCGTGGGTGACGGCCACCGCAAGCGCGTCGGCGGCGTCGTCGGTGGTGAAGTCGGCCTGCGGCAGCAGCACCTTGATCATCATGCGGATCTGCGCCTTGTCGGCGCGGCCCGCGCCCACCACGGTCTTCTTCACCAGCAGCGCCGCATATTCGGCCACCGGCAGGCCCAGCAGCGCCGGGGTGAGCATCACCACGCCGCGCGCCTGGCCGAGCTTGAGCGTCGAGGCCGGGTTCACGTTGACGAAAGTCTCCTCCACCGCCGCCTCGTCGGGCGCATGGGCGCGCAGCACGGCGGCAAGCTCGGTGTGCAGGCAGGCGAGGCGCTCGGCGAGCCCGCCCTCCTCCGGCGGCATCACCGTGCCGCAGGCGATGAAGCTCAGCCGCGTGCCCACAGCCTCGATCACCCCCCAGCCGGTGCGGCGCAGGCCCGGATCGAGCCCGACTATGCGAATCGGAAGCGTCGCCATAGGCACAGTGCGTAGCCGAACAAATGACGAACGCCTAGTGCCGCCGGCACCCGCCGCCGCGCCCGGCGGCACCCGACGGCGAACAGGGTTAACGGGGAGTTAACCCGCCTTCGACGCCGGCGAGAACGCCCCGCTCGCCAGCGCGACGCCGATGCCGGTGGCGGCGACGCCGATGAGCGCGGGCATGTCGGGGTGCTCGCCGAGCACCGGCACCGCGATCAGCGCCGCCAGCGCCGGCACCAGCCCGGTGAAGGCCGCCGCCCGCGAGGGGCCGAGGCGCTCGATGGCCATGATGAAGGCGACCAGCGCGACGACGCCCGACAGCAGGCCCTGCATCACCAGTTGCAGCAGCACCTCGCGGCCATAGCCGTCCGACACGGCGTGGATCACGCCGGGCAGGCCGGTCGGGGTGAGGATGATGATCGACCACAGGCCGATCAGCCCGACCAGCTCCGTCGGCCTCATCCCGGTGCGGCGGAAGGCGATGGTGTTGCCCGCCCACATGGCGGCTCCCGTGACCAGCAGGAGGTGGCCGCGCCACGCGCCGTCCTCCGGGAACAGGATGCCCCGGCCGCCGAGCGTGAGCACGCCGAGCGCGATGCACGCGAAGCCGGCGCCGCGCAGCCAGCCGAGGCGTTCGCGCAGGAACAGCACCGAGATCGCCGCCACGATCAGCGGCATGGTGCCCGGCAGCAGCGGCCCGACATCGGCCGCCGGCACGAAGCGCATGGCGTTGCCGACCACGAGGAAGAAGATCGCTCCCGCGCCGAGGAAGGAGAACAGGAACGGCACCAGCGCGCGCCTGGGATAGAATCCCACGCGCCACCAGGCGGGCGCCAGGACGAGCGCGGGGACGACGAAGCGCAGCCAGCCCACCGTCTGCGGCGGCAGGTGGCCGTGCACGGCATGGCGGGTGGAGACGATCCAGCCGCCCCAGATGGAGACGGCGAGCAGGGCGCAGGCGATCCCGACCGCCCGGTCGGAGAAGAACGGGGCGGCCGCGATGCGCGCCTTGCCGGCGGCGGGAGAGACGGGCTTGTCCATGACGGTTTCCGGCCGCGCGGGGCGGCGAACGAGGAAGGCGCCGTTCACGGCAAAGCCGGCGGCGCGAGTTACCCTGAATGTGGCGTGCACGATGTTTGGGCGCAAATGAGTTTTGCGAATAGCCACGTTCAGCAAACCCGATCGTCGCGCTCCCCTGCCGGCGTTGACGCCGTGCCGGCACGGGCCTAGGTGTCGCGGGCGGCGACGTTCGCTGCGCCCACGGTTTCCCATGTCCTACGATCCGGCCCTCGTCTGGGCCTTCCTCACCGCGCTCATCGCCGGCGTCACCCGCGGCTTTTCCGGCTTCGGCGGGGCGCTCATCTTCGTGCCGCTGGTCTCGGCCGCCTTCGGGCCGAAGGTCGCCGCGCCCACGCTCCTCGTCATCGACACCGTGCTCACTTTGCCCTTCCTGCTGCGGGCGCTGCGCGCCTGCCTGTGGCGGCAGGTGGCCCCGCTCGCCGTCGGCGCCGTGGTGGCGGTGCCGGCCGGCGTCTGGGTGCTGGAGCACATGGAGCCGCTCGTGCTGCGCTGGGCGCTGGCGGTGCTGAGCCTCGGCCTGCTGGCGCTGCTGATGTCCGGCTGGCGCCATTCCGGCCGGCACGGCCTGCCGACGACGCTCGGGGTGGGCGCCATCGCCGGCTTCTGCGGCGGCGCGGCGCAGATGTCCGGTCCCGCCGTGGTGGTCTACTGGCTCGGCGCCGGCCAGCCCTCGGCGCTGGTGCGCGCCAACCTGTTCGGCTTCTTCGCGCTGGTGACGCTGGCGAGCGGCACCGCCTATGCCGCGCACGGCATGATCGACGCCGAGGTCGGCCGGCTGTCGCTGCTGCTCGGCCCGGCCTATGCGCTGGGCCTCTATGCCGGCGCGCGCTCCTTCAAGGGCGCTTCGGACAAGGCCTACCGCATTGCCGCCTACTGGGTGATCGCCGGCGCCGCGCTGTTCAGCCTGCCGCTGTTCGACGCGCTGCTGGGACGCTGACGCCGGCCGAGGCCTTCGCCTCAGTCGCCCATCTTGGCGAGGAAGGCGTCGGACAGCTCGAAATTGGCGTAGACGTTCTGCACGTCGTCATTGTCGTTCAGGTTGTCGACGAGGCGCACCAGCTTCTCCGCCACCTCGTCGTCGACTGCCACGTTGTTCTGCGGGCGCCAGACGAGGCCGGACTTCCTCGGCTCGCCGAACTTGGCTTCCAGCGCGCGGGCGACCTCGTGCAGGTTCTCCACCGAGCACACCACCTCATGGCCGTTCTCGTCGGAAGACACGTCGTCGGCGCCGGCGTCGATGGCGGCTTCCAGCATGTCGTCGGCCGAGGCCTTGGCGGCGTCGAACTCGACGGTGCCGATGCGGTCGAACATGAAGGACACCGCGCCGGTCTCGGCCAGCGAGCCGCCCGACTTGGTGAAGTAGGAGCGCACTTCGGAAGCCGTGCGGTTGCGGTTGTCGGTCAGCGCCTCGACGATGACGGCGACGCCGCCGGGGCCGTAGCCCTCGTAGCGGATCTCGTCATAGTTCTCCGCGTCGCCGCCCAGCGCCTTCTTGACGGCGCGGTCGATATTGTCCTTGGGCATGTTCTCGGCGCGGGCCGCGAGGATGGCGGCGCGCAGGCGCGGGTTCATGTTCGGGTCGGGCAGGCCAAGCTTGGCGGCGACGGTGATTTCACGCGCCAGCTTGGAGAACAGCTTGGAGCGCACCGCGTCCTGCTTGCCCTTGCGGTGCATGATGTTCTTGAACTGCGAATGCCCGGCCATCGCCGCCTCCACGTCGCGCCGGCGGCCGCTGCCGCACCGGCGTATCCCGGTCTCGAAAAGCAAAGAATGCGCGGCTTATAGGCGAGAGCCCCCACGCGCGTAAAGCGGGCGCTACCAGAAGGCCGGCACCGCCTCTTCCAATGCCCCGCCGAGGCGCACCGGCGCCACCCGTACCGCATGGCCGGAAGCGTCCGTCTCCACCGCGAGGCCCGACAGCGTGCCCTCGCCCGCCGCCGGCTCGAAACGCTGCGAGCCGATGCGACGGGTGAAGCGGCGTAGCGGCTCCTCCTTGTCCATGCCGATCACCCCGTCATAGCTGCCGCACATGCCGACATCGGTCATATAGGCGGTGCCGCCCGGCAGGATGCGGTGATCGGCGGTCGGCACATGGGTATGGGTGCCGACGACGAGGCTCGCGCGCCCGTCGCACCAGTGGCCGAAGGCCTGCTTCTCGCTGGTGGTCTCGGCGTGGAAATCGACGATGGCGGCATCGGCCACCTGCCCCAGCGGGGCGGCGTCCAACTCGCGGTCGATGGCGGCGAAGGGATCGTCCAGCGGGTCCATGAAGATGCGGCCCATCATGTTCACGACCAGCACCTGCGCGCCGCCGCGCGCCTCCACCAGCGCCGCGCCGCGCCCCGGCGTGCCGGGCGGGTAATTGGCGGGACGCACGAGGCGCGGCGCGCGCTCGATGAACACCAGCGCCTCGCGCTGGTCGAAGGAATGGTTGCCGAGCGTCACCGCGTCGGCGCCGGCCTCCAGGAATTCCTCGTAGATGGCCTCGGTGATGCCGAAGCCGCCGGCGGCGTTCTCGCCGTTCACCACGACGAAATCGAGCGCCCACGCCCCGCGCAGCCGGGGCAGATGCTGGGCCACCGCCTGCCGGCCGGGCCGGCCCACCACGTCACCAAGAAAAAGCAGGCGCATCTATCACTCTCCGCACGTCACTCCTCCGCCGGCCGGATGATACCCCCATCCGTCGCGATGGCGTCCAGCCGCTCGTCATGGGGCTCGTCGGGCACGGCGGGAAGCTCCTGCACGGCGAAGGCGTAGCCAACGGCCTCGATGCGCTTCACCCGGCGCAGCAGGGCCAGCGTGCGGTCGTAGAAGCCGGCGCCGTAGCCGAGCCGGTGGCCGCGCGCGTCGAAGCCGGCGAGCGGCACCACCAGCACGTCCGGCGTCACGGCGGGCGCGCCCTCCGGCGGGGCGGGAATGGCGAAGCGGCCCGGCCCGCGTGAGGGCTCAAGCGCGACGCCCGGCTCCCACAGGCGGAACATCAGCGGCTTGCCGGGCTCCAGCACCACGGGAAGCGCCACCTGCGCGCCGCCCGCCCGCAGACGCTCCACCAGCGGCGCGGTGGCGATCTCGGAGCCGATCGGCGCGAAGACGGAGACCACCTCGCCGCACACCTCGCCGAGCCATTCCATCGCATGGCCGGCGGCAATCTCGGCCGCCGCTGCCCGCGCCTCGGGCGTCAGCGCGTTGCGCCGGGCGAGCGCCTCGCCGCGCAATCCGGCCTTGTCGGTGGGGGGAAGAGGACACTGGGGCATGATGATGAGTGCGGAGCCACAATGGCCGTTGGAGGATCGATCCCGGGAACCTACAACGTAGGTGGGCGCCGTGTGTCCAAGCCCAGGGGCAAGGTCAGGGACAGCTCCCTTTGAGATCGATAAGGCCCCGGGGAATATGTTCTCCTGACGAACCTTGCAGCCCCGCGTGACAAATCTAGGACGAGGCGGGCCGGAATTAAAGAGGGGCGGCGCGCGTGGCACGGCGGGTTCCACCGAATTGATCGGCAGGCCTCCCCGTTTCAGACGTCATCCCGGCCGAAGCGAGAGCCGGGATCGCCTCTCGATCGGCCTGCTGGCCCAGGAGTCGTTCGCTGGATCCCGGCTCTGCGCTTCGGCTGCGCCGTCGCTTGGCCGGGAAACCGAAAGCGCGCTTCCCGCACAAACCGCACCGGCCCGAGAGGCTGGCTCCGTGTCCCGGACAAGCTGCGCCACGCGCGGCGCCGATCCGGGACCCAGCAAAAACTCTTCGGCTTTTCTCCACGCGCTCTCAAGCCGCCTGCCCACCACCGGCGAACGACGACTGAAGCCCCTCACCCCACGCTGAGCATGATCTTGCCGATATGCGCGCTGCTCTCCATGCGCGCATGCGCCTCGCTCGCCTTCTCCAGCGGGAAGGTCTGATCCATGACCGGCTTCACCGTGCCGGCCTCGATCAGCGGCCAGACCTTCTCGCGCAGCGCGGCGGCAATGAGGGCCTTCTCGCCCTTGGGGCGCGAGCGCAGCGTCGAGCCCATATGCGAGAGGCGCTTCAGCATCAGGCGCATATAGTCGATCTGCACCTTCGAGCCTTCCATGAAGGCGATCTGCACGATGCGCCCCTGCGGCGCGGCGGCCTCGTAATTGCGCGCGATATAGGAGCCGCCGACCATGTCGAGGATGACGTTCACCCCCTTGCCGGTCTTCTCCTTGATGATCGCGACGAAATCCTCGTTCTTGTAGTCGACCGCGACATCCGCCCCGAGCTCGCGGCACACCGCGCATTTCTCCGCGCTGCCGGCGGTGGTGAACACGCTGGCGCCGAACGCCTTGGCGAGCTGGATCGCCGTGGTGCCGATGCCCGAAGTCCCGCCATGCACGAGAAAGCTCTCGCCCGCCTTCAGCCCGGCGAGGTCGAACACATTGGTCCAGACGGTGAAGAAGGTCTCCGGCAGCGCCGCCGCCTCGATCATCGAGAGCCCCGCCGGTACCGGCAGCGCCGCACCGGCGTCCGCGAGACAATATTGCGCATAGCCACCACCGGAGACCAGCGCACACACCCTGTCGCCGATCTTCCATGAGCCCGCGTCCTCGCCGAGCGCGACGACCTCGCCGGAGATCTCGAGGCCCGGAATGTCGGAGGCGCCGGGCGGCGGGGGGTAATAGCCCTTGCGCTGCATCACGTCCGGCCGGTTCACGCCTGCCGCCGCGACCTTGACGAGGATTTCGCCTTTGCCCGGCACCGGTACCGGCCGCTGCTCGGGAACCAGCGCCTCGGGCCCGCCGGGGGTCGGCAGGCCGATGGCGGTCATGGTGGCGGGAAGCTCGGTCATGGCGTCGTCCTCGTCCTGTCGAATGCCCGCCCGTCCTAGGTCAAGCCGCCCCGGCTGGCAACCGGCCCGGCCGGGCATTAGATTGGAAGGGCGCGCAGGCGTTTGGCGCGCGGCAGTGACGGAGTGTGCCATGGCGATCGACGACGACATCTTCCCCTCGGCCGGCGTGAAGAAAGCGCCCGCCCATGAGGTCGGCGCCGACCTCTCGGCGCTGTCGGAGACCGAGATCGAGGAGCGCATCGCGCATCTGTCCGCCGAGATCGAGCGGCTCAAGGTGGCTCTGAGCCGCAAGCGGGCCTCGCGCGCGGCGGCGGAGGACTTCTTCAAGCGCTGAAACCGGCGCGAATTTACCGCCGATTAAGCTTTCCGAACTATTACTGGCGTCGGTCCAGTTTTGACCGCGAGTGGCTTCTGTCCACTCTGTTTGACGCATCCCTGTCTACACTTTTCGAGCCGCCTCCGGGCGGCTCTTTTTTCATCCCCGCTATCCAGTGCCGCGCGGCGGCCTGCCCACTGGACAGCACGCCCGCGCTGCGCGACAGGCTTGGGGAGGATAGACTTCGGGACAACAGGTTTCGCATCGCGCGGCTTTGTCGCGCGGGAAGGCGTCAGGTCGAGCGATGGGCAGTGTGCGGGAAGGGTGCGAGGCGGGGCAGGACGGGGCCGGCGAGGCGATCCCGCTCGCCGGGCGGCGCCTCGCCTCGCCCGCCTTCGCCGCGCTGTTCCGGCAGGGCATGGACCTCGTCGACGAGGCCGCCGCCTATCTCGACGGCGAGGGCCGCGCCGCCAGCCGCACGCTCTCGCGCGGCGCGCTGCACGCCTATGCCCAGCAGAGCATGCGGCTGTCCACCCGGCTGATGCAGCTCGCCTCCTGGCTGCTGCTGCGCCGCGCCGTCGCCGAGGGCGAGATGAACGAGGCGACCGCGCGCCGCGAGGCGCAGAAGATCGACCTCATCGGCGCCCCGCGCGACATGGACCATGAATCGCTGCTGCCCGAGCCGCTGCTCGACCTCGTCTTGCGCAGCCATGAGCTGCAGCGGCAGCTCCGCCAGATCGACGCGACGCTGGCCGCCCCCGCGCCCGACGCGGTGCGACCGAATGCCGTCGCCGGCCAGCTCGGGCAGCTGCGCCGCGCGTTCGAGGGTCGCTGACGCAGAGTCCCGCACGCAGAGTCCCTGACGTCCCGGACCGCTCACACCGCCCACCCATCCCGATACCGCAACATGATGGCACGCAAACGAAAACCCTCGCGCCGGACGAACCGCCGCGAGGGTTGATGTCGTCAGGCCGCAAGGCCCTCGTGAGGCGCGACGCGCAGGCCCGGCAGGGCCCGCCGGTCAGGCCTTGAGGAAGCCCGCGAACTTCTTCTGGAACTTGGACACGCGGCCCGCGCGGTCGAGCAGCTGGCCGGAGCCGCCGGTCCAGGCCGGGTGCGAGGTCGGATCGATATCGAGCTGGAGGACGTCGCCCTCCTTGCCCCAGGTCGTCCGGGTCGTGTACTCGGTGCCGTCCGTCATCACCACCTTCACGAAGTGGTAGTCGGGATGGATGTTGCTCTTCATGGGTAGCATCCTCAGCCGCCGCACGGCCGGCCCCTTTCGGGAGCCACGCGGCGATCTACAAAACGATCCTGCCGGAAATCCGAGCGGCTCTATAACCGAGACATGAACGTGACACAAGCCGCCTACCGTCCTTCCGAGAGCCTTCCCACCGTCGCGTCCCGCCGCCCGCGCCTGTCGCCGCTGATGGCGCTGTGGCCGCACATCCGGCGCTACCGCGCCCGCGCCGCCGCCGCACTGGTCGCGCTGGTGGTGGCCGCCATCGCCACGCTGGTCGTGCCGGTCGCGGTGCGCCGGATGATCGATTTCGGCTTCGACGAAAGCCATGCCGGCTTCATCGACCGCTATTTCGGCGTCATGATCGGCGTGGTGGCGGTGCTCGCCATTGCCTCCTCGGCGCGCTACTACCTCGTGATGACGCTGGGCGAGCGCATCGTGGCGGATCTGCGCGCGCAGGTTTTCGCCCATGTGCTCACCCTGGACGGCGGCTTCTACGACACCGCCAAGTCGGGCGAGCTGATCTCGCGGCTGACCGCCGACACCACACAGATCAAGTCGGCGGTGGGCGCCTCCGCCTCCATCGCGCTGCGCAACCTCGTGCTGTTCTTCGGCGCGGCGGTGATGATGGTGGTGACGAGCCCCTGGCTGTCCACCGCCCTCCTTGTCGTCATCCCGGTCATCGTCGCCGTGCTGATCGGTGCCGGGCGCGGCGTGCGCAAGCGCTCGCGCGGCGCGCAGGACACGCTGGCGGAAGCCTCCGCCTATGCCGCCGAGGCCATCGGTGCGGTGCGCACGCTGCAGGCCAACACCGCCGAGGCCGCCGCCTCCGCCCGCTTCGGCGGCGAGGTCGAGCACGCCTTCAATGCGGCGAGCGATGCCGTGCGGGCGCGCGCCTGGCTCACCGGCTTCGGCATCTTCCTCGTCTTCGCCAGCGTGGTCGGCATCCTGTGGGCGGGCGCCAATGCGGTGCTTGCCGGCACGATGAGCGCCGGCACGCTCGGCCAGTTCGTGCTCTACGCCGTGCTGGCGGCGAGCGGGCTCGGCCAGCTCGGCGAGGTGTGGGGCGAAATCTCTCAGGCCGCCGGCGCCACCGAGCGCATCGCCGAACTGCTCGCGGAAAAGCCGGGCGTCGGCCGTCCCGTCGATCCCGACGCCCTGCCCGAGCCGCCGCGCGGCGAGGTCGCCTTCGAGAATGTGGTCTTCGCCTATCCCACCCGCCCCGGCACGGCAGCGCTGGCAGGGGTGAGCCTGCGGGTCGCGCCGGGCGAGCGCGTGGCCGTGGTCGGCCCTTCGGGCGCGGGCAAGAGCACGCTGTTCCAGCTCCTGCTGCGCTTCTACGATCCCGCCTCCGGCCGCGTCACGGTGGACGGGGTGGACATCGCCCGCGCCGACCCGGAGGCGGTGCGCGCGCGCATCGCGCTGGTGCCGCAGGACGTCGCCATCTTCGCCGCCACCATCCGCGAGAATATCCGCCTCGGACGCCCCGACGCCACCGATGCGGAGGTCGAGGAGGCCGGCCGGCTCGCGCGCGCCGACGAGTTCGTCGCCCGCCTGCCGGAGGGCTGGGAGACGGCGGTGGGCGAGCGCGGCGTGACGCTTTCGGGCGGCCAGCGCCAGCGCATCGCCATCGCCCGCGCGATCCTGCGCCGCGCCCCGATCCTGCTGCTCGACGAGGCGACCTCGGCGCTCGACGCCGAGAGCGAGACGCTGGTGCAGCAGGCGCTCGATCTCTCCATGCAGGGGCGCACGACGCTGGTCATCGCGCACCGGCTCGCCACCGTGCTTTCGGCCGACCGCATCCTCGTCATGGACGGCGGCTATGTGGTGGAGGAAGGCACCCATGACAGCCTTGTCGCGCAAGGCGGCCTCTACGCCCGCCTCGCCGCACTGCAGTTCGGGGAAACGAATCGGAGCGAAGCGGCCGGCTAGGATCGCGTGCCTGTGGGAGGGCGTGGAAGGCGGTCCCTGACCGGCCCTGCGGGCCGTCCGGGATGACGGGCGGGCGGGCGGATCATCCCCCCGCGCGTTCCATCCTGAGCGTCGGGCGGCCGGAGGTGGGGTTGACGCCGTGGCCGGTGACGGTGAAGCCGGCCTTCTCGTAGAAGCGCACGGCGCGTTCGTTCTGCTCGTTGACGTCGAGCGCCAGCCGCGCCGGCGAATGGGCGGCGGCGGAGGCGATCAGCCGGTGCGCCACGCCCGCCCCCCAATGGTCGGGATGCACGACGAGCTGGTCGATATAGCCGGTGCGCGGGTCGACCGAGACGAAGCCGAGCAGCCGGGGCGCGGCATCCCCCTCGTCTGGTCTCACTTCAGGCAGAGCCACCTCGATCACCGCGCCCTCGTCGATGAGCGTGCCTATGCGGTGGCACAGCCAGCCGCGCCGGGCCTCGAAGTCGATCTCGGGAATGGTCTCCTGCCATGCCTCGACCCACAGGTCGGTCATGGCCGGCATGCGGCTCCAGTCGAAGCGCGCGAGCACGGCAGGCAGGGGGTCGGTCATCGCCGTTGCGTCATCTCTCGGTGAGCTTGAGCTCGATGCGGCGGTTGCGGGCGCGCGCGTCGTCACCCTCGCCCGGGTCTATCGGCTGGTACTCCCCGAATCCTGCGGCGACAAGGTGCTGCGGCGATACGCCCTTCTGCGCGAGATAGGTCACGACGGCGATGGAGCGCGCCGCCGACAGCTCCCAGTTCGACGGGAATTGCGGCGTCGAGATCGGCCGGTTGTCGGTGTGCCCGTCGACGCGCAGCACCCAGGCGAGATCGGTCGGTATCTCCTTTTCGAGCTGCACCAGCGCGCTGGCGAGCTTGTCGAGCGCCGACATGGCGTCCGGCCGGATCACCGCCGAGGCGGGATCGAAGAAGATCTCCGACTGGAACACGAAGCGGTCGCCGACCACCCGCACGTCGGGGCGGTCGCCGAGGATGGCGCGCAGCCGGCCGAAGAATTCCGAGCGGTAGCGGGTCAGCTCCTGCACGCGCTGCGCCAGCGCGACGTTGAGCCGGCGCCCGAGATCGGCAAGGCGCGCCTGGCTTTCCTTGTCCTTCTGCTCGGTGATCGACAGCGCCTCCTCCAACGCCGCGATCTGTCGGCGCAGGGCGGCGATCTGCTGGTTGAGGATGGCGATCTGCGCGGCCGCCTGCGCGGCGGCGTCCTGCTCGTTGCCAAGCTCGCGAGCGAGCGCGGTGGCGCGCTGCTTGGCCTCGGCCATGTCCTCGGGCGTGGCGGTCGAGGTCGCCGCCTCGCGCAGCAGGTCGCGCTCCTGTTCGAGCTGGAGAAGGCTGGCGCGCAGCGCGCCCATCTGGCTCTCGGATTCGGCGTCGTTGGCGCGCTCCAGCGCCAAGAGGTCGGTAAGCTCGCGGATCTGCGCCTGCAGCCGCGCCATGGCGTCGTCCTTCGAGCCGATTTCCTGCGTCAGCACGAACTGGGCGAGCACGAAGACCGACAGCAGGAAGACGAAAACCAGCAGCAGGGTCGACAGCGCGTCGACGAAGCCGGGCCAGTAGTCGATGGTGCGTTCGCCGCGCCGGGCGCGTCCGAGGGCCATCAGGCGCGCTCGCGGTCGGACTGCTCGGCAATGCGTTCGAGCAGTTTCTTGATGTCACGCTGCTGCTCGGCCTGCGCCTCCACCCAGTCGCGCACCATCTGCTGCTCGCTGCGCATGTGCTGCACGAGCCCCTGAAGGCTCTCGGCCAGATGCGCCATCGCCGTCGTCACCCGCTGCGAACCCGCCTCGGTCATGGTGCGGTCGAGCCGGGCGATGGCCTGCGTCAGGTCGGCGAGGTCGACGCCGGGCGTGGGCAGCGCAAAGGGCGCGGCGGGGCCCTGCACGCTGAGCCCCGGCCGGACCGGGGCAGGGGCCGGAGGGCGCGCCGCCTCGTGGCCGAGATCCTCAACGGTGGTCGACAGCCAGTCTTCGAGGTCGATGTAGAAGCGGTTCTGCGCCTGCCCGGCCTGGAGGTCGAGGAAGCCGAGCACCAGCGAGCCGGCAAGGCCGAACAGCGAGGAGGAGAAGGCGATGCCCATGCCGCCCAGCGGCGCGGCGAGGCCGGTCTTCATGGCGTCGAGCACCGAGGCCGATTCCGGCCCGACATCGAGCGAGCCGATCACCCGGCCGATCGAACTCACCGTGTCGAGCAGGCCCCAGAAGGTGCCGAGCAAGCCGAGGAAGACGAGCAGGCCGGTGAGGTAACGCAGCAGGTCGCGGGCCTCGTCGAGGCGGGTGCCGATCGATTCGAGGATGCCGCGCATCGTCGCCTGCGAGATCGCCATGCGTCCGACGCGGTCGCCGAGCAGCGAGGCCATCGGCGCCAGCAGCACGGGCGCGCGCGGCACCTCGATGCCCGGATCGGCGACGCGGAAGCCGTTCACCCATTCCACCTCGGGGACGAGGCGCACCACCTGGCGGAAGGCGAAGACGACGCCGACGAAGAGAACGCCGAAGATGACGCCGTTGAGACCGGGATTGTTCAGGAAGGCCCGCCAGATCGCCTCGTGCAGAACCGAGGCGAGCGCCACGCAGAGCAGCACGAAGACGAACATCCGCACGATAAAGATGCGGGGCGATGACAATTTATGAATCGAATCCGTCGCGCTCATGCCGATGGCGGTCCCTGCGAGCGGCGGCAATAGGGTCAAGGAACCGCTCTTCGGGCCGGACTATGCCACAGACCGACGGAAATGGAACGTATCACGGCCCGCGGCCGGGCCGCTGTCGAGGTACCTTCAGGCCTTGGGCAGCAGCGCCAGAAGGTCGCGGCGCACCGTCTCGTTGCCGACGATGATGTCGCCCTTGGCCAGCATCTTGTCGCCGCCGTCGAGATCGCAGACATAGCCGCCCGCCTCGCGCACCAGCACGATGCCCGCCGCCATGTCCCACGGGCTCAGCCCGCGCTCCCAGAAAGCGTCGAAGCGGCCGGCCGCCACCCAGGCGAGATCGAGCGCCGCCGAGCCGGTGCGGCGCAGGCCCGCCACCTTCGGCGCCACGGCGGCATATTCCCGCCCGAACTGGCCGAAATCGCCGCGCCCCATATGCGGCATGCCGCAGCATACCACGCTGTCGGCGAGGCTGCGCCGGGCGGCGACGCGGATGCGCCGGTCGTTCATGAAGGCGCCGGCGCCCTTCTCGGCGATGAACAGCTCGTCGGTGACGGGATTGTAGATGACGCCGGCCACCGGCACGCCGTCGCGCGCCAGCGCGAGCGAGACGCAGAACAGCGGAATGCCGTGCAGAAAGTTCGTGGTGCCGTCGAGCGGGTCGATGATCCAGCGGTGGCTCTCGTCGGCCCCGTCGATCTCGCCGCTCTCCTCCATGATGAAGCCAAAGCTCGGTCGCGCCTTGGCAAGTTCCTCCTGGAGGATGCGCTCGGCCTTGCGGTCGGCGTTGGAGACGAAGTTGGCCGGGCCCTTCAGCGAGACCTGCAGGTTCTCGACCTCCCCGAAATCGCGCACCAGGGAGCGACCGGCCTTGCGGACGGCCTGGACCATGACGGTCATCAGGGGAGAACGGATCATGTCAACTTCCAGATTCGACGCGGATCAGGCCGGGCGTATCCCGCCGGCACATGCCGCCCGTCAGGCGGGCTTTACGGGCGAAGCGCTCCTGTGCGCCGTGAGGCCGGCGGCGTCAAGTCCGCAGCTTACCGGAGGCGTCCCTTGCGGCACCCCCGCCTCAGCCCATGCCGACGCCGCCGGAGGGGCTGGTGCCGAGGCCGCGGGCGAGGCGCTCCAGCCGCTCGGCGGCGGAGACCACCGCGCCGGCTACCAGCGTCTGCGTCTCCTCCAGCCGCTGCACCGCCGCCCCGCGCGCCGCGCGCTCGCTGGCGGCCTCCTGCTCGGCCGCGCGCAGGCGCCGGCGGGCCTCGCTCAGCTCGTCGGCGATGGTGATGGCGGCCATGATGCCGAGGCGCTGGTCGCCGATCTCGCCGAAGGCTTCGCGCAGCTGGTCGATGCGCGCGTCGACCTCCTCGCCCAGCCCGGCCAGATGCTCCTCCTGCCCGTCGTCGCAGGCCATGCGATAGGCGCGCCCGCCGATGCTGATCGTCACATAGGCCATGTCCCCTCCCCTCCCGCGTCAGCGCTCATGCGCGGCGAGCACCGCGCGGATGGTTTCCATGGCGCTGCCGAGCCGGCGCGCCACCTCGTCATTGGCGCTCTCCAGCCGTTCGGCGCGGGCCTGCGCGCCGTCCAGCGCGTCGGCGAGGCGCGAGCGGTCGGCGCCGAGCACATGGAGTTGCTGCGCGAGGGCGGCCTCCTGCCGCTCGACCTCCAGCCGCCGCTCGATGGCCGCTTCCAGCGCCTCGACCGCACCCTCGAAGCGCCGCAGCGCCCCTTCCAACGTGCTCGCTTCGCCCCCAGCCGGCGGGTTCATGGCGTCTCCGTTCCCCGCGACAGGACCGCAGCCCCGTCGCCAACTCACTCTGGCCGCGTCGTTTCGGCCAACCCGTTCGGGCGACGTGATTCCGGCATCGCGATTCCGGCAATATTGAGCCTGCGCCGCAACGGAGCGTCAACCGGCGAACCCGACCGGCCCCGCAGGCTGTGCATTCGGCTGTCTTTGACACGACAGCGGGCGGTGCTATCACTCCCGCGCCCTTTGTCCGCAGGCTGAGAAGGCCGGCCCCGGGAGCATCGCCGCCCGGAGCGCTGCCGCGACCACCACACGCGACCCCGAACGACACACCGCGACCGCACCGCCACCAACGCAATTCCCCTCGGAGACATTCGTCCTCATGTCGAACCGCGAGAAGCATGATCGCATGGCCAATGCCATCCGGGCCCTGGCCATGGATGCCGTCGAGGCCGCCAATTCCGGCCATCCCGGCATGCCGATGGGCATGGCCGACGTCGCCACCGTGCTGTTCGGCAAGGTGCTGAAATACGATCCCACCGACCCGCACTGGCCGGACCGCGACCGCTTCATCCTGTCGGCCGGCCACGGCTCGATGCTGATCTATTCGCTGCTCTATCTCACCGGCTACGAGGGCATGACCCTCGACGACATCAAGAATTTCCGCCAGCTCGGCTCGCGGACCCCCGGCCACCCGGAATATGGCCACACGGTCGGCATCGAGACCACGACCGGCCCGCTCGGCCAGGGCCTCGCCAACTCGGTCGGCTTCGCGCTCGGCGAGCGCATGCTGGCGGCCCAGTTCGGCGCCGATCTGGTCGATCACCACACCTATGTCATCTGCGGCGACGGCTGCCTGATGGAAGGCATCTCGGAGGAGGCGATCGAGATCGCCGGCCGCCAGAAGCTCAACAAGCTGATCGTGCTGTGGGACGACAACCACATCACCATCGACGGCTCGACCGCGCTCTCGGTCGCCACCGACCAGCTCGCCCGCTTCGAGGCCTCGGGCTGGAACGCCACCCGCATCGACGGCCATGACCCCGACGCCATCCTCGCCGCGCTGGAGCGCGCCAAGACCAGCGACAAGCCCTCGCTGATCGCCTGCCACACCACCATCGGCTACGGCGCGCCCAACAAGGGCGGCACCAACGGCGTGCACGGCGCCCCGCTCGGCGCCGCCGAGATCGCCGCCGCCCGCGCCTTCCTGAACTGGGAATACGATCCCTTCGTCATCCCCAGCGACGCGCTCGACGCCTGGCGCCTCGCCGGCCTGCGCTCGCGCCAGGCCCACAAAAGCTGGAACGAGCGCTTCAAGGCCACCGACATGGAGAAGCGCGCCGAGTTCGACCGCCGCGTGCGCGGCGAACTGCCGTCCAAGCTCGGCGAGACCATCGCCGGCGTGATCGCCAAGGCGCGCGCGGACGGCGGCGCGATCGCCACCCGCAAGTCCTCCGAGATCGTGCTGGAAGCGCTGACGGCGGCGCTGCCGGAGATGGTGGGCGGCTCGGCCGACCTCACCCACTCCAACAACACCAAGACCAAGGCCACCTCGGTCTATGTCGAGCCGCCGGCCTATGACGGGCGCTACATCAACTGGGGCATCCGCGAACACGGCATGGCGGCCGGCATGAACGGCATCGCCCTGCATGGCGGCTTCATCCCCTATGGCGGCACCTTCCTGGTGTTCTCCGACTATTGCCGCCCCTCGATCCGCCTCGCGGCGCTGATGGGCGTGCGCGTCACCTACGTGTTCACCCACGATTCCATCGGCGTGGGCGAGGACGGGCCGACGCACCAGCCGGTCGAGCAGATCGCCGCGCTGCGCGCCATCCCGAACCTGCTCGTCTTCCGCCCCTGCGACACGGTGGAGACGGCCGAGGCGTGGAAGCTGGCGCTGGAGCACAAGACCGGCCCGAGCGTGCTGGCGCTGACCCGCCAGAACCTGCCGCTGCTGCGCACCGACGACGGCGACCAGCGCTGCCTGACCGCGCGCGGCGCCTATGAGCTGGTGCCGGCCTCCGACGAGGCGCAGGTCTCGCTCTTCGCTTCCGGCTCGGAGGTCTCGCTGGCGGTGAAGGCGCGCGAGACGCTGGAAGCCCAGGGCGTGCCGACCCGCATCGTCTCCGTGCCCTGCTTCGAGCTGTTCCTGAACCAGCCGGAGGAGAGCCGCCGGCAGGTGGTCGGCAAGGCGCCGGTGAAGATCGCCATCGAAGCGGCGATCCGCCAGGGTTGGGACGCCATTGTCGGCTCGGACGCCGCCTTCGTGGGCATGACCGGCTTCGGCGCCTCCGGCCCGGCGCCGGAAGTGTTCGCGCATTTCGGCATCACGCCGGAAGCGGTGGTCGCGACGGCCCTCAGCCGACTGCAGCGCTGAGCCGTTTCGCGGGCAAGCCATGCGGCTGGCGCATGCAAAATGCGCCAGCCCTGCCCGAAGGTCGCAGCGTCAAAAGTGCGACTGGTGTCGCAACGTCCGCCGCGCTATGAGGCCCACGCGCGGATCGTGATGAGATAGCTCACCTGGGGAAAAAACGCATGACGCTCAAGGTTGCCATCAACGGCTTCGGTCGCATCGGCCGCAACGTGCTGCGGGCCATCGTGGAATCGGGTCGCACGGACATCGAGGTCGTCGCCATCAACGATCTCGGCCCGGTCGAAACCAATGCGCATCTGTTCCGCTTCGACAGCGTGCACGGCCGCTTCAATGGCACCGTGACCGTCGATGGCGACACCATCGATGTGGGTCGCGGCCCGATCAAGGTGACCGCGGTGCGCAACCCGGCCGAGCTGCCGCATGGCGCGCTCGGGGTCGACATCGCGCTTGAGTGCACCGGCATCTTCACCGCCCGCGACAAGGCCGCCGCGCACCTGACCGCCGGCGCCAAGCGCGTGCTGGTCTCGGCTCCGGCCGAAGGCGCCGACCTGACGGTCGTTTACGGCGTGAATCATGACAAGCTGACGAAGGACCACCTCGTCGTCTCCAACGCCTCGTGCACCACCAACTGCCTCGCGCCGGTGGCCAAGGTGCTGAACGACGCCGTCGGCATCGACCATGGCTTCATGACGACGATCCACTCCTACACCGGCGACCAGCCCACGCTGGACACCATGCACAAGGACCTCTACCGCGCCCGCGCTGCGGCGCTGTCGATGATCCCGACCACCACGGGCGCGGCGAAGGCGGTCGGCCTCGTGCTGCCGGAACTCGCCGGCAAGCTCGACGGCACATCGATCCGCGTGCCGACGCCGAACGTCTCGGTCGTCGACTTCAAGTTCGTCGCCAGGAAGAAGGTGACGAAGGACGAGATCAACGAGGCGATCAAGGCCGCCGCGAGCGGGCCGCTCAAGGGCATCCTCGGCACCACCGACCAGCCCAACGTCTCGACCGACTTCAACCACGACCCGCATTCCTCGATCTTCCACCTCGACCAGACCAAGGTGCTGGAAGGCAACTTCGTCCGCGTGCTGTCATGGTACGACAATGAATGGGGCTTCTCGAACCGCATGTCCGACACCGCGGTCGCCCTCGGCAAGCTGATCTGACCTCCGGCCCGGCCGGGCCTTCCGCCAAGAAGGTCCGGCCGTTTCGTATCAAGATCAACAAACCAGGGAGAAGACCCATGGGCGAGGAATCCGCCTTCCGCACGCTCGACGACGCCGATGTCGCGGGCAAGCGCGTGCTCGTGCGCGTCGACCTCAACGTGCCGGTGGACGCCGGCAAGGTCACCGACGACACCCGCATCCAGGCCGTGCTGCCGACCATCCGCGAAATCGCCGACAAGGGGGGCCGCGTCGTCCTGCTGGCCCATTTCGGCCGCCCCAAGGGCGAGGACCCGGCGCTGTCGCTGGCCCCCATCGCCGGAGAGGTTGCGAGCCGGCTCGGCAAGCCCGTCGCCTTCGCGCCCGCCACCATCGGCCCGGTGGCCGAAGCGGCCGTCGCGAAGCTGAACGACGGCGACGTGCTGCTGCTGGAGAACACCCGCTTCGACACGCGGGAAGAGAAGAACGACCCGGACTTCGTTGCGGCGCTGGCCGGCCTCGGCGACCTCTATGTCAATGACGCCTTCGCCACCGCCCACCGCGCCCATGCCTCGACCGAAGGCCTCGCGCACAAGCTGCCCGCGTTTGCCGGCCGCTGCATGCAGGAGGAGATCGAGGCGCTGGCAAAGGCGCTGGAAAAGCCGCAGCGCCCGGTGCTCGCCGTCGTCGGCGGCGCCAAGGTGTCCTCCAAGCTGGAACTGCTCGGCAATCTCGTCGCCAAGGTCGACATTCTCGTCATCGGCGGCGGCATGGCCAACACCTTCCTCGCCGCCCAGGGCAAGGATGTCGGCAAGTCGCTGTGCGAGCATGATCTGAAGGGCACCGCTCTGGAGATCCTCGACAAGGCGAAGGCTGTCGGCTGCGAGATCGTGCTGCCGTCCGACGCGCTGGTCGCCACCGAGTTCAAGGCGCACGCACCCCATCGCGTCGCCCCGGTCGACGAGGTGAAGCCGGACGAGATGATCCTCGACGCCGGCCCGGCCACCATCACCCATGTCATCGCCCGGTTGCGGACCGCGAAGACGGTGGTGTGGAACGGCCCGTTCGGCGCCTTCGAGCTGCCGCCCTTCGACACGGCGACGGTCGCGGTGGCGGTGGCGGCGGCGGAACTCACCGACGCCGGCGGGCTTCTGTCCGTGGCGGGCGGCGGCGACACGGTGGCGGCACTCAACCACGCTGGCGTGGCCGGCCGCTTCACCTATGTGTCGACGGCGGGCGGTGCCTTCCTCGAATGGTTAGAGGGCAAGGCGCTGCCGGGCGTCGAGGCGCTGCGGCGTTAACAAGAACGCCCGGATGGCGGGTCCCGACCCTCGGGATTTCGGCGTCCGGGTGCTAACATCTGATCGTCCGGCCCCGCGTTCGATCCGGCCGCGGTGCCGCGCGGTTCGTTTTGCGCGGGAGAGAGAGATGACGGCAAGCCTCGAAGAGGTAGCGTACAAGCTGGCGGCGGGCGGCAAGGGCATTCTGGCCGCGGACGAGAGTTCCAGCACGATCAAGAGGCGCTTCGACGCCATCGGCGTCGAATCCACCTTCGAGAACCGCCGCGACTATCGCGAGATGCTGTTCCGCTCGGAGGCGATGTCGCAGTACATCTCCGGCGTCATCCTCTTCGACGAGACCATCCGCCAGAACGCCAAGGACGGCACCCCGCTGGTCAAGCTGATCGAGGATGCTGGCTCCATCCCCGGCATCAAGGTGGACCTCGGCGCGCGCCCGCAGCCCGGCTGCCCCGGCGAGACGATCACCGAGGGCCTCGACGGCCTCGGCGAGCGCTTCAAGGAATATTACGACCTCGGCGCCCGCTTCGCGAAGTGGCGTGCGGTCATCGACATCGGCAGCCACATCCCCAGCTACACCTCGGTCCTCGCCAATGCGCAGGCGCTCGCCCGCTACGCGGCGCTGGCGCAGGCGGCCAACATCGTGCCGATCGTCGAGCCGGAAGTGCTGATGGACGGCGACCACGACATCGACCGCTGCTACGAGGTCACGGAGTGGGTGCTGAAGGAGGTCTTCCAGCAGCTCTTCTACGCCCGCGTGAAGCTTGAGAGCACGGTGCTCAAGCCCAACATGGTGATCGCCGGCAAGAAGTCGCAGAAGCAGGCGTCCGTCACTGAGGTCGCCGAGAAGACCGTGCGCCTGCTCAAGAACACGGCGCCCGCCGCGATCCCGAGCGTCGCCTTCCTCTCCGGCGGCCAGTCGGACGAGGAGGCCACCGCCCATCTCGACGCCATGATCCGCCTCGGCGGCCTGCCGTGGAACCTCACCTTCTCCTACGGCCGCGCGCTTCAGGCGGCGCCGCAGAAGGCGTGGTCCGGCAAGACCGAGAACATCGCGGCCGGCCAGGCGGCGTTCACCCACCGCGCAAAGATGAACTATCTCGCCGCCCTGGGTCAGTGGACGCCCGAGATCGAGGCCAAAAAGGCCGCGTGACGCGACCCGCCTCTTTTCAAGGATCAAAACGCCGCCCGCGAGGGCGGCGTCTTTGTTTTCGAGGATGAAGGCTGGCACGAAAACGCCGCCCCGAAGGGCGGCGCTCGTGTTTCACGGGTGAAAGGCGCCGGGTCAGCGGCGGCCGAAGCCGCCGCCGCCGAAGCCGTGGAAGCCACCGCCGCCGAAGCCGCCACCGAAATGGTCGCCCCCGAAGCCGCCACCATAGCCACCGAAGCGATCGCCGCCGCCATAGCCGCCGAAACCGCCATAGCCCCCCGCGCGGGCGAAGCTGTCGGCGCGCTGGTTGCCCCAGTCCTGGAACTGGCGCTGCTGGTCCAGCCGGCCGATCTGGTCGGCATTGGTGTCGGCCTTCCATCCGTCGGTCGACTGGTGCTGCCAGCCATTATTGGCGTCGTACTGGTGGATGCTGCCGTCGTGGTCCGTGTAGACGTTGCCGTTGTTCCACGCCACCGCATTGCCGGTCTTGGCGTTGCCGGCGATGCCACGGCTGTCGGCGCTGATATGGCCGTCATTATCGACCACGCCGGTCTGCGAGGCATGGCCGATGCCGGTGGTCGGGTTGTAGCCCGCCGATTCGCGGCCCGCCGCGTAATTGCCGGTATAGGCGTTGCCCTCGATGCCGGCGCGGGCCTCGCCATGGGCCCCCGTATAGGGGTTGAAGAACGCCGCCGAGCGGCCGGCGGCGTAATTGCCGGTCCACGGGTTGAAGGCGGCGGCGGAACGCCCGGCGAAGTCGGTGCCCCAGCCGGTCACGCCATGGATCGAATTGGCGCCCCAGGCGGTGCCCCACGGGCCGACGCCCCAGGCATGGTCCCAGGTCGCCGCGCCGCCCCAGGCGCCGTAGATGTTGGTCTGGTTGATGTTGACGCCGGCCCACGGGCCGTACCACGGACCCGGACGCCAGTAGGGACCCCACCAGGGATACATGGCGCCCCAGCCGAAGGCGGCGTCGTAGCCGAAGGCGAAGCCCGTGGTCCAGGCGAAGGCGGCGTCATAACCGTAGGTGGCCGGGCAGCCATACCAGTAGGCGCCGATATAGCCGACGCAGTTGTAGCCGGTGCCGTAGACCACCGTGCCGCCCGGCGCGATGACGACGCCCATATAGCCCGGCGTGTAGCCGACCGTGACGACGTCCGCCGTCGAGGCGTAGACGCGCACATAGGTCACGTAATGCAGCGGCGAGGAGACCGGGATGGTGTAGATCGCGTCCGGCACCACGTCGGCGACGATCCACGGGCCGGTCGGCGTGCCGGAGACGAACCACGCGCCCTGGAACAGCGCGTAGTAGCGCGTGGCGTCGAGCTGGATCACCGGCGTGCGGGTGTTCACGGCGGAACTCAGGATGGTGCCCTTGATCGGCTCGAACTTGGGCGCGCCCCCGTCATACTGGATGGTGAGCTGGGTATCGCGCTTGATGCTCGCCGTCTGCGGCACGGTGGCGGCGATGGCCGCCTCCTTCGCCTGCGGCGTGCCGGGTACCGACACCAGCGCGTTGGAGGCCGGATCGGTCGGCGAGATCTTCGCGAAGCCGGCCGGCAGGCTGGTGCCCGGCACGAAGCTCCACGGCCCGGCGAAGCCCGCCGCGCGGAACCAGCGGCCGGAGATCAGCACGTAATACTGGTTGCTGTCGGGATCGAGGATGATCGCGTGATCGGCATTGCTCACCCGCAGCAGCGCGGTGCCGCCCACCGGCGTCATCTGCGGCGCGCCGGCGGTGATGACGAGCTCGGTCGGCGTCGTCGAGACAATGAGCGCCGGCGGCGTCGCCGGCTTCTGGCCGTTGGCCGGCAGCATGGTCTGTGCCGGCTCCTCATAGGTCGCGGTGCTGCCGGCCGCCTCCAGCGACGGGTCGGGCTGCGCCGTGACGGTCCACGGCCCTTCGACGGCGGGGGCCTGATACCAGGTGCCGGCGGCCTGCACATGATAGAGGCCGGCGGCGTCGACCAGCATCAGCGGCTGCGTGTTGACGACGCGCTGGAAGACCTGCACGCCGTTGATCGGGCGCGGCGCCGGCTTGCCGGCCACCAGCACGAGCAGCGTCGGCGTCTGGGCGAAGACGATGCGCGGCGGCGTGTTCTCCACCGGCTGGGTCATTTCCTTGTCGAGCTGCCTGGTCGCGGCATAGCTCGTCATCAGGTGGTCGAGCGCGAAGGTCATGCCCTGCGGCGAGATGCGCGACTGCAGCGTGCTCAGCAGCAGCGTGTCCTGCGTCGGGTCGGTCGGCACGTCGACCGAGGTGATGCGGATATTGCTGAGCTGGGCGAGTTTGGAAGGCTTGTCGACCGCCACCCGCGCGGTGAAGCGGGCGAGGCCATAGGTCGGCCCGGCGGCGGGCGTGGTCGACGCGCCGCCGGAAGCGCCGTCGGCCGGCTTCGGCCCGATGGCGATGGCGGCGCGGCCGGAGAGCTGGTCGCCGTTCCACTGCTCGATCAGCGGCTGGTAGACCTGCAGCAGCTTGTCGCCGAGGTCGAAGCTGCGCGGCCAGGCCAGCGCCGGCGGCAGGGCGGTGGACGTGCCGGCGGTGGCCGTTCCCGCCGTGGCGGCGGGCGCCGCCGGCTGCTGGGCGAGCGCGGGCGGGATGAGCGCGGGCGGGATGAGCGCGGGCGGGATGAGCGCGGGAGCGGCGATCACGGCGGCGGCGAAGGCGAGGCGATGAGGACGAAGACGCATGTTTCCCCCAACAGGCGGTGGCGGGCGTCGACGAACCGCGCCCTGCGGCACCGGGCGAACCAATAGCACCGCGACATGACCGCGATAAGCCGCGGCCCGTTCGCGAATTGGCGAGCAGCGCATCCTTGCCCTAAAATGTTACCGCATTGCGGCAAGGACCCATGGAGAGCGGCGCTGGACCGCCGGCGCTCCGGCGCGCTAGACAGGTTCGGCCCGCCGTGCTTTCGCCGCCATCCTGCGGAATGGCTTGGCGAAGCGGCCGCCCGCCATTGCGCAGGCACCCGGCGGCAGGCTTTCTTCGCTCGACGTCACAACGCTGGACCCCCATGGCTCGCACACCGGCCCGACCCGCTCCCGAACCCGAACGCGCGGCGCCCCGTCTCTATCTGCTGCTGCCCCCGGCCGGGACACCGGAAGAAGTCGCCGCGCAGGCCGAGGCGCTGACGGCCGCCGGCCGTGCGCTGGACATCGCCGCCGTGCTGGTCCGGCCCGGGGCCGCCGCCGCGCTCCAGCCCATCGTCGCGGCCACCCACGCCATTGGCGCCGCCTGCCTCGTCGAGAACAATGTGGCACTGGCCGAGAGCGTCGGTGCCGACGGCGCCCATCTCGACGGCCCCACCGCGCTGAAGGGCGCTTTGCCGGCGCTGCGCCCGCATGGCATTGCCGGCGCCGGCGCGCTGCGCAGCAAGCACGACGCCATGACGGCGGCAGAAACGGGCGCCGATTATGTGATGTTCGGTGAGCCGGACGCCGGCGGGCGCCGTCCGCCCTTCGAGGCGACGCTGGAGCGCACCGAATGGTGGGCCCAGCTTTTCGAGCCGCCCTGCGTCGCCTATGCCCGCGCGCTGGAAGAGGTCGACGCGCTGGCGGAGGCCGGTGCCGACTTCATCGCCGTCGACGGTCTGGTGCTCGATTCTCCCGTCGAGGGCGCGCAGGCACTCGCCGCGCGGCTCGCCGCTCTCGGGGCCGACTGATGCCGGCCGTGCGTCTCGCCCCGGTACCCGTCCTCTCCCTCGTGCTGGCGGGTGTCGTCGCGCTGGCGAGCGGGCCTGCTTCTGCACAGCCGGCGAACGGCGCCAAACCGGGCGCGGCCAAGCCCGCGACTGCCCGACCGGCCGCCGCCAGGCCAGGCGCCAAGACGCCGGCGACGGTGGCGGACCCGGCCTATGCCGCCTACCAGATCGGCCATTACAAGACCGCGCTCGACCTCGCCATCGAGCGCGCCAACGCCAAGGACGATCCGGTCTCCATGGTGCTGGCGGCCGAGCTCCTCTCGCAGGGCTACGGCGTGCGGCAGGACGCGGCGGCGGCGCACAAATGGTACGAAGCCGCTGCGGCGAAGGGCAATGGCGACGCCCTGTTCACCCTCGGCTCGGTGTTGATGGACGGCCAGGCGGTGACCTCGCGCGATCAGGCGGTGGACTATTTCCGCCGCTCGGCCGAGGCCGGCAACATGCGAGCCGCCTATAATCTCGGCCTCATCTACCTCCAGGGCGAGGTCGCGCCGAAGGAACCGGCCATCGCCGCCGAGTGGTTCCAGCGCGCCGCCGACCGCGACCAGCCGGACGCGCTCTACGCGCTGGCGACGCTCTATCGCGACGGCAACGGCGTGGCCCGCGACCCGATCGAATCCGCCCGCCTGCTCCAGCGCGCCAGCCTCTTGGGCAATGCGGTCGCCACCACCGAACTCGCCATCCTCGTCTTCAACGGCAACGGCCTGCCGAAGGACGAGGCGCGCGCGGCCGGCATGTTCCGCGAGGCGGCGCTGGCCGGCAACGCCATCGCCCAGAACCGCTATGCGCGCATCCTCTCGGCCGGGCGCGGCGCGCCCAAGGACCTCGTGGCCGCCGCCGCCTGGCATCTCAACGCCAAGGCGCAGAAGCTCGACGACCCTGTGCTCGACAAGATGGTGGCCGAGCTGACGCCGGAGCAGCGCGCGCAGGCCGAGGCCCGGGTGAAGTCGTGGACACCGAACATTCCCACCACCCTGCCCTACTAGCTTTCAAGGACCGGTCCTCCCGGCATACCCGGGAATCAGCGCCGCAACGTCAGGCCGCACATGCCTGATGGCGCGGCGGAATTACCAGGCTTGCGGGGCGTCGGTGCGGCGCGGGCGCCCCTTGCCGCCGGGCGGGTGCGTCGGTCCAAATAACGACCCAATTCCAGCCGATTAGCTTGGCGTGCGGGCGGCAGTTGCGGAAATCCGCCGGCCGTCGCCGTGTCTGCCTTTCGCGCGGCGCCTTGCCCCGGCCGCCGTGCGCCGTTACTCATCGTGGCGCGTCACCGCACGGAGCCGGCGGCGCGGCATCCGAAGCCGTATTCCGAGGAATTCGTTTGGCCCCCGTCCGTCCAGCTTCGCCGCGCGGCTTTGCCGGCCGCCTTCCCCGCCGGCCGGCCCTGTGCCGGCTCGTGGCGATGGTGGCTCTGCTGCTCGCGGTGCTGCCGGCGATGCTCGTGCTGGGAACCCCGCCGGCGATGGCGCTGGAGGCGGTGGCGATCCGTCTCGATGCGCTGGTCGTCGACCTTGCCCCGGCGGTCGAGCGGCGCACCAGCGAGACGGACCGCATCCAGGTGTCCACCGTGCCGGGCGCCGACGGCATCGTGCGCCGCATCGAGGTGCGCTCGGTCGCCCCCGGGCCGGACGGCAGCAAATGGGCGATCTTCGCCCTCGCCAACAACACGGATGAGCAGGTCGACCGGCTGATCGTGGCGCCGCATTACCGCATGGTGGGTTCGGGCGTGTTCTGGCCGGATCTCGGCAACCGGCGCCTGCTCAACGTCACTGCCAGCCAGGGTTTCCGCCCGGAGCGGCAGAGCGCCCCCGACGCCGACGTCTTCCTCATCACCCTCGACCCCGGCACCACGGTGACGCTGGTGGCGGAGCTGGGCGACGGCGGGCTGCCGCAGCTCTATCTGTGGGAGCCGGAGGCCTACAAGGACAAGGTCAACTCCTTCACCCTCTACAACGGCATCGTCATCGGCATCGCCGGCCTGCTGGCGCTGTTCCTCACCATCCTGTTCGTGGTGAAGGGCAGCGCCATGTTCCCGGCGGCGGCGGCGCTCGCCTGGGCGGTGCTCGGCTATATCGGCCTCGATTTCGGCTTCTGGTCGAAGGTGTTCGGCATCTCGCCGCTGGCCCAGCAGTTCTGGCGCGCGGCGGGCGAGGCGATCCTCGCCGCGACGCTGGTGGTGTTCCTCTTCGCTTATCTCAACCTCAACCGCTGGCATGTGCGCTATGCGCATGTCACCGCCGGCTGGCTGGTCTTCCTCGCCGCCATCGTCGGCCTTGCCTTGCTCGATCCCTCGGCGGCGGCGGGCATCGCGCGCCCCTCGCTGCTGGTGGTCTCCTTCATGGGCTTCGGCGTGGTGATGTGGCTGGCGCTGCACCGCTATGACCGCGCCGTGCTCATCATCCCAACCCTGTTCCTGCTGGTGGTGTGGGTCATCACCGCCGGAATGGCGGTGTCCGGCCGCATCGGCAACGACCTCGTGGCCCCGGCCCTGCTCGGCGGCCTCGTGCTCATCGTCATGCTGATCGGCTTCACCGTCATGCAGCACGCCTTCGCCGGCATCGGCTCGGTGGCCGGCAGCGCGCAGGAGCTGGAGCGCCGGGCGCTCGCCGTGGCGGGCTCGGGCGACATCGTGTGGGACTGGGACGTCGACACCGACCGCATCCATGTCAGCCCCGAAGCCGAGCACATGCTGGGCCTCAAGCAGGGGACGCTGGAGACCGAGGCCGCCGGCTGGCTCGACATCATCCACCCCGGCGACCGCGACCGATTCCGCGCCACGCTGGACGGGCTGCTCGACCAGCGGCGCGGGCGCATCGACCAGGATTTCCGCCTGCGCGCCCATGACGGCCACTACCTCTGGTTCAACCTGCGCGCCCGCCCGGTGGTCGGCACCGATGGCGAGGTGGTGCGCTGCATCGGCACGCTGTCCGACGTCACCGACAGCCGAACCGCCGAGGAGCGCATGCTCCACGACGCCGTGCACGACAACCTCACCGGCCTGCCGAACCGCGAGCTTTTCCTCGACCGGCTCTCCGCCGCCGGCGGCCTCGCGCGCAGCGACGAGCAGATCCGCCCGACGGTGATGCTGATCGACCTCGACCGCTTCAAGCAGGTCAATGCCAGCCTCGGCATGCCGGCCGGCGATTCCATCCTGCTCACCGTCGCCCGCCGGCTGATGCGGCTGGTGAAGCAGCAGGACACGCTGGCGCGTCTCGGCAGCGACCATTTCGCGCTGATCCTGCTCTCCGAGCGCGATCCCGAGCGCATCACCGCCTTCGCCGACACGCTGCGCCGCACGCTGCGCGCGCCGATCACCTTCGGCGACCGCGAAATCTTCATCACCGCCTCCATCGGCCTTCTGCTGGCCGACGGGCAGAAGCGCACCCCGACCGAGATGCTTAAGGACGCCGAGCTGGCGATGTATTTCGCCAAGCGCGTCGGCGGCGACCGCATCGAGGTGTTCCGGCCCTCCATGCGCACGCACAAGCTCGACCGGCTTACGCTGGAGGCGGACCTGCGCCAGGCGCTGGAACGCGGCGAGATCAGCGTCGTCTACCAGCCGGTGGTCGACCTCACGACCCGCGCCGTCGCCGGTTTCGAGGCGATGGTGCGCTGGCAGCATCCCCATCTCGGCCTGCTGCCGCCGGCCGATTTCATGGGCATTGCCGAGGATACCGGCCTCGCGGTCGACCTCGGCCTGTTCGCGCTCGACACCGCCGCCCGCCAGCTCGGCGTCTGGCAGCGCAACCTGCGCGGCGACCCGATCTTCGTCTCGGTGAACATCTCCTCGCGCCACATGCTGCGGCACGACCTGCTGCAGGACCTGAAAGCGGTGCTCGCCCGCAACGTGGTGGCGCCCGGCACGCTCAAGCTGGAGCTGGCCGAGTCGCTCGCCATGGAGAATCCGGAATACGCCTCGCAGATCCTGCTGCGCATGCGCGAGCTGGGCGCCGGGCTGACGCTGGATGATTTCGGCACCGGCTATTCCGCCCTCGCCTATCTCCAGCGCTTCCCCTTCGACAGCATCAAGGTGGACCGCACCTTCATGAAGGCGCTCGGCCGCAGCGGCAACAAGGCCCAGCGTCCGATCATCCTGCGCACCATCATCAACATGGCGCACGACCTGGGCATGGACATCATCGCCGAGGGCATCGAGAACGATCAGGTCGCCGCCGCGCTCGCCAAGCTCGGCTGCCGCTACGGGCAGGGCCGGCTGTTTGGCGAGCCGATGAGCGCCGACGACGCGCGCAAGCGCCTGCAGCCCGACCAGCCGCCGACCTCGCTGCTGGAACGCGGCCGCCTGCTCTCGCGCGGCACGCGGCCGGCGGCGCCGGCGGCTCCCGCAGCGGCCCCGCCGGCAGGCGCGCCCGCCCGCCCGGCACCCGCCGCCGCGCCGGCCGCAGGCTCCCCGGCTGCTTCCCCGGCCCAGGCCGCCCCTCCTCCGACCGGTGGTGCGACCGCCGGTGGCGTCGCGCCGAATACGAGCGCGCCGACCAGCCAGCCGAGCACGGGCGCTCCGGCGGGTGGCAGCGCCCCGGCACAGCCGGTCGCGCGCCAGTCTGGCCCGCAGCCCGCCGCCCAGCCGCAGCAATTCGCCCGTCAGGCCCCGGTGCAGAATCCCGCCCCGCGCCCGGCCGCCGCTCCCGCTCCCGGCTCGGACGGCGCGTCCTCACGCTGATCGTTAGGGTAACGTAACGGAAGCGGACGGGCCGCCAAGAGAGCCGCCGGCCCTCAGGCGTGGCCCGCCTCGGCCGACAGCATGCCGGGGTCGATGCCGATCCGGCGCAGGGCGAGGTCGTATTTCGCCGCCGCCTCGGTATCAAACACGAGCGAACGGTCGGCCGGGCAATGCAGCCAGCCATTCTGCTGGATCTCGTTCTCCAGCTGCCCCGGCGCCCAGCCGGCATAGCCGAGCGCCAGCAGTGCGTCGGCCGGCCCGTCGCCGGTGGCGATCGCCTTCAATATGTCGAGCGTTGCCGTCAGGCAGATGCCGCCGTCGATCGGCAGCGTCGAATCCTGGATGACGTAATCGGCGCTGTGCAGCACGAAGCCGCGCCCGGTCTCCACCGGTCCGCCACGCACCACCTTCACCTCGCCGGCGCTGGTGGGCAGGCGGATGCGCTCGTCCTGCGGGATGACGTCGAGTTGGACCAGCAGGTCGGTGAATTTGATGTGATGGGCGGGCTGGTTGACGATGATGCCCATCGCCCCTTCCGGGGAATGCGCGCACAGATAGATCACCGCGCGGGCGAAGCGTTCGTCGCGCATCCCCGGCATGGCCACCAGCAACTGGCCGTCAAGGAAGCTGCTGCCCTCGCCGGCCGCTGCTCCCGATCCGCGTTCTCGTCCGATCCACATGAGGGAAAGCGTAAACCCCGCGGGCGCATTTTCAAGCCCGCCCCGGCGCACAGCACCGGCACGACGGGCACCCTCACATGAAAGTGCGGCTCCGGCCGCTTTCCGATCCGGGCGGGAACGGCTATCGCCAATGTCCATGATTTCGAGCCTCCGCATCGCCGCCCTCTGCGCCCTCGCCGCGTCCCCGGTCCTTTCCGCCGGCGCGCGGGCGGAACTGCTTTCGCCGTGGTCGTCGGCCGGCGCCACCTCGGCACGGCTGGTGGCGGGCGCGGCCGAGGCGGGCGCGCTTACCGGCGGCGTCGAGATCCGCCTCGCGCCGGGGTCCAAGACGTATTGGCGCTATCCCGGCGACAGCGGCATACCTCCGCATTTCGACTGGAACGGCTCGCGCAATGTCGGCACCATCGAGGTTCTGTGGCCCGCGCCCGTGCGCTTCGACGACGGCGGCTCCGCCTCCATCGGCTACAAGAACGACTTGGTGATTCCCTTCCGCGTCACCCCGCGCGAGGCCGGCCAGCCGGTCGAGCTGCGCCTCACCCTTGATTTCGCCATCTGCGGCAAGATCTGCCAACCCGCCTCCGCCGTGCTGACGCTCGACGTGCCGGCGGAAGGCGCCGCCCCCTCGCCGCCCGCGCTTCTTGCCGCGCTGGCAAGCGTTCCCCGCGCCGCCAGCCTCGGCGCCGCCGGCAGTCCGGCCATCGCGGTCGCCGAGTTGCACAAGGGGGCGGACGGCACCTCCATACGCGTCGAGACGCAGGTCGGCGACGCCGCCAATGCCGATCTCTTCGTCGAGGGACCGAGCGAGGACTGGGCGCTGCCGTTGCCAAGTCGGGAGACCGGGCCGGACGGGCGCACGACCTTCGTACTGCCGCTCGACGGCGTTCCCAAGGGCGCGGATATCGCCTCCGCCCGGCTGCGCTTCACCCTGATCGACGGTGCGCGTGCGATCGAGGTGGACTCCCCCCTTTCCGTCCGCTGAACCCGCTTCCCGACACGCGGGAAATGTCTATTCTACCTCGCGACCGGACCCGCCGGTCGGGCGGGAGCCTTTCCGCGCGACCTCGGCGGGTCGCGCTGTCCCTGCCCCCACCCGCTTGAAAGGACTGCATCATGACGATCAAGGTCGGCGACCAGCTGCCGAGCGTCACCTTCCGCGTCGCCACCGAGGACGGCCCGGTGCCGAAGTCGACGGACGAGATCTTCAAGAACAAGAAGGTCGTTCTCTTCGCGGTGCCCGGAGCCTTCACCCCCACCTGCCACAAGAACCACCTGCCAAGCTTCATCGCCCGCGCCGACGAGTTCTTCGCCAAGGGCATCACCACCATCGCCGTGACGGCGGTGAACGATCCCTTCGTGCTGGCGGCCTGGGAAAAGGCGTCGAATGCCGGTGGCAAGATCGTCTTCCTGTCGGACGGCAATGCCGAATTCGCCAAGGCGCTCGGCCTCGACTTCGACGCTTCGGCGGCGGGCCTCGGCGTGCGCTCGAAGCGCTACTCGATGCTGGTCGACGATGGCGAGGTGCTGATCCTCAATGTCGAGGACGTGCCGAGCAAGGCCGACAAGACCAACGCCGACGTGCTGCTCACGCAGTTCTGATTCGAAGCGTCACCAGGGCGCACGATCCGATGGCCGGGCATGTCCCGGCCATTTTCGTTCCGGCCTCGACTCCCCCGACGCGGAACGGGGCGCGAGGGCGCCCGCGCGGAGCGCTCACGCGATGATATCGGGGCAGATCTGGTCCTCGATATAGCCGATGCGGTCCTTCAGCATCAGCTTGCGCTTCTTGAAGCGCGCGAGCTGGAGCTGGTCGCTGCCGGGCATTTCCTGCAGCGTCTCGATCGCCACGTCCAGATCGCGATGCTCCTGCCGCAGCCGCTCGAGGAGGGCCTGGAGCTCGCGTTCCTCATCCGCCGTCATGTGTGCCAAAACGCCCGAACCAATCTCGATTCGCCCCCGTCCGGTGCGGAGGCTTGAGAGAGTATCGCCGCCCGCGCGGGCGCCTGCAACAGCCGCTCGCGCCGCTCCACCGCCCGGCACCATGGTGCACCGCAGCGCATCGTTTCGTCGACAGCCGGGAGCGGTCGTGACAGACTGATGACGTTCACTTCGGAAGACAGGAGAAACTGTCCATGACCATGCAGGCGCATGTTGCGGAGTTGGAACGGCGTCACCAGGCACTGGAAAGGCAACTGAGGGAGGAGGTGGCTCGCCCCTCTGCCGACGATGTACGCATCGCCGACATCAAGCGGCGCAAGCTTCTTCTCAAGGACGAGATCACGCGTCTGAAGGGTACGACCCTTCACTGAGGCCACCCACCGGGATTCCTCCTCCCGGCAAGATGCGTGAACCGCGGGCCCCGCCCGCCACAATATCCCCTGAAGCGATACTGGCCGGCCGGGTCGGGGCGACCCGGCCGGCCCGTTTATCTCGGCGCCTGCCGCAAGGCGGCACGACACGGGCAGCCTGCCGCCCGGGAGGGTCACGCCTTGCGGGGATTATGCCTTGCGAGGGTTACGCTTTGCGGAAGGGCTTTGGCCGTCCCCGCGTGCGATGGGAGGCGGGCGCTGCCGGGCCGTCGAGATCGCGCCCATGCTGATAGTGCTTCTGCCAGCCCGCGTTTGCCGCCGCCGAGTCCGGCACGGCGAGGTCGGCCTGGAACCGGTCGCGCGATGTGCTCCACTCGCGCTAGCGGCGCTCGAGATCGGCATCGTCGGCGAGCGGGCGGATTTCCGGCTGCATTGCCTCCGCATCGCCCCGGCGAACGGGAAAGATGTGGCAGAACGGCTCCCCTGCGCCGAAGCGTACCGCCGTGCGCGCCCGGGTGAATTTCCAGTTCATGGTGAGGTGTAGGGAATCCAGTCGCTCTCGACCACGCCGGTCGGCGCCGCGATGGCGTCCTTCGGCCGGTTGATCGGCCCTGGAAGATCAGGTCCATTTCCGGCGGCGTGCGGAAGACGAAGGGCACCAGAAACGTCAGCACCCCCTCGCCGAAATGGCTGCGGGCGATGCCTTCGCCGTCCGGCATCACCACAATGTCGTCTATACCGGCGCCACCGCCCCACATGGCGGAGAAGTTCACCGGATTGCGCAGCTCCCAGCCATGGGTGTCGGCGATCGCCAGCGGCAGGCAGCTATAGGGCGAGCGATCGCGCGCCCCATCCATCCATGCGCGTTCGGGCGACACCGTCACGATCTCGACGCCGTCGCCTATCGCGTAAGCCACCAGTTTCATAGGCACGCTTCGCGCTGCAGGTCGATACGGTCGACATGAACGCCGGCGGGCTTGGTGCTGCCGTGCCTCCGGTGCCGACCGCGAGGCCGGCACACCATGCCCGGCGGATCGGGCATGCCGCACGGCCGGAAGCCCGGCCCCGCCGACTATGGCGGCGGGGGAGGCGGCGGCGGGGGCACCACCGGTACGAAGCCGGACACCACGACCTGGGCCACGACCCCGGCCAGCTTGTCCCGCTTCTGCAGAAGCGGCGTCACGTAAGCGCGCTTTTCAGTCACTTGCATGCCCCCAAAACATTTGTTTGCCAACGTTAGAAAGCCTGTCCACCGCCGTCAACCCGACCGTTCGGGCCCGATGCGGCCCACCAGCCACGCGGCGGTGCCATGATCAGACGAAGGACGTAAGCAGTTGAGCGTTCTTGCCAGCGGACGGAAGACGCCGGAAAGTCGCCGGCAATAAAGAACGAAAAGCAATCAAGAACGACGACCGGGAGACGCCGCCATGACCATCGAGGTCAGCCGCTACGCCGAGGTTCACACGCGCTCGATTCGCGACCCCGAGGGGTTCTGGCGCGAAGCCGCGCGCGCCATCGACTGGTTCGAGGAGCCGCCGCGCGCCTTCGATCCCGCTCTCGGCGTCTATGGCCGCTGGTTCCCCGGAGGTGTCACCAACGTCTGCCATAACGCGGTGGACCGCCATGTCGCCGCCGGGCGCGGCGAGCAGCCGGCGATCTTCTACGACAGCCCGGTGGCCGGGGCGAAACGCACCGTCACCTATGGCGAGCTGCAGGTCGAGGTGAGCGTGCTCGCCGGCATGCTGCGCGAGCTCGGCGTCGGCAAGGGCGACCGCGTGGTGGTCTACATGCCTATGATCCCCGAAGCGATGTTCGCCATGCTCGCCTGCGCGCGCATCGGCGCCATCCATTCCGTGGTGTTCGGCGGCTTCGCGGCGGCGGAACTGGCCGGCCGCATCGAGGATGCGCAGCCGAAGGTCATCCTCTCCGCCTCCTGCGGCATCGAGCCCTCGCGCGTCGTCCCCTACAAGCCGCTGCTCGACCTCGCCCTGACCATGGCGAAGCACCAGCCCGATGCCTGCCTGATCTTCCAGCGCCCGCAGGCGGAGGCGAAGCTCCAGCCCGGCCGCGACCATGACTGGGAGACACTGCGCGCGGCCGCGCGCGCCGCCGGCATGGCCAGCGAATGCGTGCCGGTCGAGGCGACCGAGCCGCTCTACATCCTCTACACCTCGGGCACGACCGGAAAGCCGAAGGGCGTGGTGCGCGACACCGGCGGCTACATGGTGGCGCTGCGCTGGTCGATGGAGGGACTGTACCACGTCGCCCCCGGCGAGGTGTTCTGGTCCGCCTCCGACATCGGCTGGGTGGTCGGCCATTCCTACATCGTCTATGCGCCGCTGCTCGCCGGCTGCACCACCGTGCTCTACGAGGGCAAGCCGGTCGGCACGCCCGATGCCGGTGCCTTCTGGCGGGTCGTCGAGGACTACAGGGTCGCCGCCCTGTTCACCGCGCCGACCGCGCTGCGCGCCATCAAGAAGGAGGACCCGGAGGGGGCGATGATGGGCGCCCATGACCGCTCATCCCTGCGCACCCTCTTCCTCGCCGGCGAGCGCGCCGACCCCGACACGGTGGAATGGGCGCAGGCCAAGCTCGGCGTGCCGGTGGTCGATCACTGGTGGCAGACCGAGACCGGCTGGGCCATCGCCGGCAATCCGGTGGGCCTCGGCGCCCTGCCGATCCGCGTCGGCTCGACCGGCGTGCCGATGCCCGGCTATCAGGTCGACATTCTCGACGAGGGCGGCCATCCCATCGGCCCCGACCGCATGGGCTCCATCGCCATCAAGCTGCCGCTGCCGCCCGGCTGCCTGCCGACGCTGTGGCAGCAGGACGAGCGCTTCCGCGAGAGCTACCTCCAGGAATTCCCCGGCTACTACAAGACGGCCGATGCCGGCTTCAGGGATGCCGAGGGGCAACTCTTCATCATGGGCCGCACCGACGACATCATCAACGTCGCCGGCCACCGCCTCTCCACCGGCGGCATGGAGGAAGTGCTGGCGGCTCACGCGGATGTGGCGGAATGCGCGGTCATCGGCATCCATGACGAGCTGAAAGGTGAAGTGCCCTGCGGCTTCCTCGTGCTCAAGGCCGGGGTGTCGCGCTCGCCGGCCGATATCGAGAAGGAGATCGTCGCGCTGGTGCGCGAGCGCATCGGCCCGGTGGCGGCCTTCCGTCTCGCCATCACGGTGAACCGGCTGCCCAAGACGCGCTCGGGCAAGATCCTGCGCGGCACGATGAAGAAGATCGCCGACGCGCAGGCGTGGAACATGCCGGCCACCATCGACGACCCCGCGACGCTGGACGAGATCGCCGTCGCCCTTCAGGCGCGCGGGCTCGCCAAGGCCACGGCGGCCTGAGCGGCCGGGCAGCGCCCCGAAAATGAAAAAGCCCGGAGCGGGAGGCCGCTCCGGGCTTTTGTCGTCTCAGCTCCGACGCCTTGCGGCGGCCGGGAGCCTCACTCCTCGTCCTCGGCCTCGCTCTTGCGCGAGCCGCCGAGCTTGGCGAACACGGTTTCGAGGTCGATGGCCTCCTCGCGCGGCTTGCGGGCGGGGCTGAACGGCTCGGGCGCCTCGCCGGTCGACACGTCCACCGGCAGCAGCGTCGCACCCTGCTCGGCCGGGGCAGTCGCCGGGCGGTCCTTGGAGGAGCGCTGCACCTCGATGTCGAGGTCGATCTGCGAGCACAGGCCCAGCGTCACCGGGTCCATCGGCGTCAGGTTCTGCGCGTTCCAGTGGGTGCGCTCCTTGATCGACTCGATGGTCGTCTTGGTGGTGCCCACCAGACGCATGATCTGGCTGTCCTTGAGCTCGGGATGGTTGCGCAGCAGCCAGAGAATGGCGTTCGGGCGGTCCTGGCGCTTCGACACCGGGGTGTAGCGCGGGCCGCGGCGGCGCTTGGGCTCCGGCAGACGCACCTTCGATTCCAGCAGCTTCAGCCGGTGGTTCGGGTTCTTCTCGGCGCGCTCGATCTCCTCGCGGGCGAGCTGGCCGCTCGACACCGGGTCGAGCCCCTTGATGCCCTGCGCGACCTCGCCGTCGGCGATGCTCTTCACCTCCAGCACGTGGAGCTTACAGAAATCCGCGATCTGGTCGAAGGTCAGCGCGGTGTTCTCGACCAGCCACACGGCGGTGGCCTTCGGCATCAGGGGGGCGTTCGCCATGGGACGCGTCTCCATCCAGATTGGTTCATTCGGCCGCGCACGAGTCTTCACGCGCTCCGCCCACCCTCGGGGGCAGAGCCTCGGACCGTCTCGCGATGACCGGGATGCACGTAATATAGGCTTGTGCGCGCCGTCCTGCAAACCCAAAGACAGGGGCGGCCGGCCCGGCTTGACAGCGCGGGCCGCGCCACCCATGACGGTGGCGTGGCCCTGCTCGGGCCTTACCGCCCGGCCCCGATGGACATGACGATGTCGCCCGCCGAAAAACCGTCCCTGCGCGTTCTCCTGTGTGCCCCGCGCGGCTTCTGCGCCGGTGTGGTGCGCGCCATCGACGCGGTGGAGCGGGCGCTGGAGATGTACGGCCCGCCGGTCTATGTGCGCCACGAGATCGTGCACAATAAATATGTCGTCGAGGGGCTGAAGGCGAAGGGCGCGATCTTCGTCGAGGAGCTGGACGAGGTCCCCGCCGGCAGCACCGCGCCGGTGATCTTCTCCGCCCATGGCGTCGCCAAATCCGTGCCGGAGGACGCGGCGCGGCGCAATTTCTTCGCCATCGACGCCACCTGCCCGCTGGTGACGAAGGTGCATCGCGAGGCCACGGTTCACTTCAAGCGGGGGCGCGAGGTCGTGCTCATCGGCCATGCCGGCCACCCCGAGGTGATCGGCACCATGGGCCAGCTTCCCGAGGGCGCCGTCGCGCTGGTCGAGACCGCCGCGCAGGCGCGCGTCTTCACCCCGCGCGATCCCTCGAATCTCGCCTTCACCACACAGACCACTCTCTCCATCGACGACACCGCCGAGATCGTGGCGATCCTGCGCGAGCGCTTCCCCCTGATGGTGGCGCCGCACAAGGAGGACATCTGCTACGCCACCACCAACCGGCAGGAGGCGGTCAAGCGCGTCGCCCCCGAGGTGGACGCGATGATCGTGGTCGGCGCGCCCAATTCGTCGAACTCGCAGCGCCTGCGCGAAGCCGCCGAGCGCGAGGGCTGCCGCCATGCCGCGCTGGTGCAGCGGGCCGGCGAGATCGACTGGAGCGTGTTCGGCGCCATCGCCTCGCTCGGCGTCAGCGCGGGCGCCTCCGCCCCCGAAATCCTCGTCGAGGAGATTCTCGACGCCTTCGCCGAGCGCTACACGCTCAAGGTGGAGACGGTGCATACCGCGCATGAGGACGTGTTCTTCCCGCTGCCCCGCCAGCTCCGCCCCGACGCAGCGGAATAGGTCCGACTGATCCCATGGCCGTCTACACCGACGTTTCGCCGGAAGAGCTCGAAGCCTTCCTCTCCACCTATGAGATCGGCCGGCTGCGCGCCTTCAAGGGCATCGCGGAGGGCGTGGAGAATTCGAACTACCTGCTGCAGACGGAAGCCGGCGGCTTCATCCTCACCCTCTACGAGAAACGGGTGAACCCGGCCGACCTGCCCTTCTTCGTCGCGCTGATGGAGCATCTGGCCAAACGCGGCATCGACTGCCCGCAGCCGGTGCGCAACCGCGCGGGCATCGCGCTCGGCACGCTGGCCGGACGCCCGGCGCTGATCGCCACCTTCCTCGTCGGCACCTCGGTGCGCCGGCCGACCGCCGCCAACTGCGCCGCGCTCGGCGCCGCGCTGGCGGGGCTGCACAAGGCCGGCGCCGACTTCGCCGGGTTCAGCCGCCTCAACGCGCTTTCGGTGGCCGGCTGGCGCCCGCTCTACGATCAGGCGGCCGAGCGCGCCGACACGGTGGCGCCCGGCCTCTCCGCGCTGATTGCCGACGAGCTCTCGGTGCTGGAGGCGCACTGGCCCGCCGGCCTGCCTGCCGGCGTCATCCATGCGGACCTGTTCCCCGACAATGTGTTCTTCACCGATGGGCGGTTGTCGGGGCTGATCGACTTCTACTTCGCCTGCAACGACCAGCTCGCCTATGACGTCGCCATCTGCCTGAACGCCTGGTGCTTCGAGCCGGACGGCGCCTACAACCAGACCAAGGGCCGCGCCCTGCTCGCCGCCTACCGGGCCAAGCGCCCGCTCACGGCGGAGGAGATCGCCGCGCTGCCGCTTCTGGCGCGCGGGGCGGCGCTGCGCTTCCTGCTCACCCGCCTCGTCGACTGGCTGAACGTGCCGCCCGGCGCGCTGGTGCGCCCGCACGATCCGCTGGAATATCTGCGCAAGCTGCGTTTCCACCGCTCGGTGACGAGCCCGCGCGACTACGGCCTCCTCGAAGGCGTCGACGCGTGAAGACCGCGCCCGGCACCGCCCGCGTCTTCGCCGACGACGCACCGAAGGAGATGCCGAAAGGCATCGTCGCGGTGTGGACCGACGGCGCCTGTTCGGGCAATCCCGGTCCCGGCGGCTGGGGCGCGATACTGCGCTATGCCGGCGCCGAGAAGGAACTCTGCGGCGGCGAGAGCCCCACCACCAACAACCGCATGGAGCTGATGGCGGCGATCTCGGCGCTGGAGGCGCTGAAGCGCCCCTGCACCGTCGACCTGCACACCGACAGTGAATATATGCGCAACGGCATCACCAAATGGATCGCCGGCTGGAAGCGCAATGGCTGGCGCACAGCCGACAAGAAGCCGGTGAAGAATGTCGACCTGTGGGAGCGGCTGGAAGCGGCCATCGCCCGCCACGAAATACGCTGGCACTGGGTCAAGGGCCACGCCGGCGACGAGATGAACGAGCGCGCCGACGAACTGGCCCGCGCGGGCATGGCGCCTTACAAGGCCGCGCGCGGCATGGGCTAGACGGGCGGCGCTGGAAGGAACCGGCAATGGCGAACGAGATCGGCGCCACCCTGCGCCCCGCACCTGATGGGCCGACGATCCTGCTGCGCATCGAGGGGCTCGCCGGCTTCGGCGCCGCCCTTTTCGCCTATCACGCGTTGGGCGCGAGCTGGTGGCTGTTCGCGGCGCTGATCCTGGTGCCGGACCTGTCCATGCTGGGCTATCTGGCAGGGCCGCGAACGGGCGCCTTCTTCTACAATGTCGCCCACACCTATCTCGGGCCGGCCCTGTTGGGCGGCCTCGCCTACGCGCTTGGTGCGCCGCTCGCCGGTGCCATCGCCGTCATCTGGGTCGCGCATATCGGGCTCGACCGGGCGCTGGGCTACGGCCTCAAATCGGCGCGGGGATTCGCCCACACCCATCTCGGCCGTATCGGACGAAATGAGGATGACGGCGCCGCGAAGCGCCACGCGGATTGACAAACGGCCCTGCCCTCCGCTATCAGCCGGGCCTCGAATTAAAGCTGGCGGATCGGGGCGCGGCCATGGAGGCGCCGTCTCATGCGCAGGCGCTGTCGATCCGAAGGTTAAGTGTCATGAAGATCCGTAACTCGCTCAAGTCGCTGCTCGGCCGTCACCGCGACAACCGTCTGGTGCGCCGCAAGGGCCGTGTCTACATCATCAACAAGACCCAGAAGCGCTTCAAGGCCCGCCAGGGCTGAGCCTCCGGCCGGTTCGCCGGCCCGGCCGCGTTCACGATTTCGCGGCTCGCTGCCCTGCAGCATTGACGAGGGCGCCATCGCTCCTAGACTGGAGTAATGCGCGCCCTTTTTGCTGTTCTCATCCTCGCCGGCTCGCTCGGGGCCCCGTTTGCCGGGATGCCTTCGGCTGCCCTTGCCCAGAATGCCGGGCCGCCCCTGGCCCAGCCACCGGCAGCGGCGGACGACGCCAGACCTGATGCCGCGCCCGAGGCCAAGGCGGCCGGTGCGGCCGACAAACCCTCCTCCGAGCCCGACCGCGCCAAGCGGCTCGACGCGCTGTTCGCCGCGCTGAAGGCGGCGCCGGACAAGGAATCGGCCAAGGGCATCGCCGAGCGCATCGACATCGCGCTCACCCCCTCGGGCAGCGACACCGCCGACCTGTTGATGAGCCGCGCCGCCCTCGCCACCGAGGCGAAGGATTTCGATCTCGCCGTCCAGCTTCTCGACGGCGTGCTGAAGGTCTCGCCCGACCATCTGGAAGCCTGGAACAAGCGCGCGACCGTCTTCTATCTCAAGCAGGACTTCGCCGACGCGCTGGTCGATCTGCGCCAGGTGGTGGCGCGCGAGCCGCGCCATTACGGCGCCTGGGCCGGCATCGCCATCATCTGCAAGGAGATCGGCGACGAGAAGCGGGCGCTGGAGGCGGTGCGGCAGGCTCGCGCCATCTATCCCTATCTCGACGAGATGGACGACATGGAGAAGACGCTGTCGATCAGCGTCGAGGGCCGGCCGATCTGACGAGACTCCCGTCACGGCCGGCATGACGCCGGGGGCTCACGCCAGCTCGTAATCCACGAAGCTGAAGGCGTATTCGTCCTTCTCGCCCTTGATCGGCCCCTCGCGCCCGACTTCCCGCCACGCCCAGCGTTCGAAGGCCGGGAAATGCACGTCGCCCTCGGGCCGGGCATGCACCTCGGTCAGCCGCAGCCGGCTCGCATGGGGGAAGGCCTGCGCGTAAATCTGAGCGCCGCCGATGACCGCCATCTCGTCGACGCCGAGCCGTTCCGCCTCTTGCGCACCCAGCACCAGCGCCGCTTCCAGCGAAGGCGCGGTCAGCACGCCCTCGGGGACAGCGAAGCCGGTGTCGCGGCTGATGACGATGCTGGTGCGACCCGGCAGCGGCCGGCCGATGGACTGGAAGGTGCGCCGCCCCATCAGGATCGGCTTGCCCCAGGTGATGGCGCGGAAGCGCTTGAGATCGCCGGAGATGTGCCAGGGCAGCTCGTCGCCGCGCCCGATCACCCCGTTCTCGCCGACCGCCGCCACGAGGGCGAGCGCCGGAGGCGCCGCCGCGCTCACGCCGCCCGCCCTCGCAGCTGCGCGATGGCCGCCTCGGCGGCGGCGAGGCCCGTCTCGTGCGCGCCATGGGCGGTCGAATAGGCGTGCGGCGACACCGCCTCGCCCGCGAACAGGATACGCCCTCCGAGCGGCTCGGCATGGGTGGCGGAGAGCCGCGCACGTACATGCGCGAAGCCGGGCAGCGCGCAGCTATAGGCGCCGCCGATCAGCGGGTCGCTCACCCAGCCGGTGGTGGCAAGGCCCACTACATGCTTCTCGACGTCGGCGCCGAAGGCGTCCTTCAGCGCGGCGAGGCCGAAATCGCGCATCGCCTCCGGCCCGGCCGCCACCAGCCGCGCGGCATTGTCGCCGCCGAGCTGGCCGATCGCCATCGGCGCGCCGAAGGGGCTGACCACGAAATTGATCGGCCGCCGGTCGAGGTGCGCCACGTCGATCGTGTCGACATAGGTCGTCGGCGCCACGCCGAACACGTCGCGATCAAACAGGAATGCGACCTTCTCCGCCGCGCCGAGCGGCAGCGTCGCGAAGGCCTCCGCGAGTTCGGCGGGCAGCAGCGGCGCGAAGGCGAGGCCGCCGCGCGCGATGACGGTGGTCGGCACCGCCACGATGGCGAGCTGCGCCTTCAGCGTGCCGCGTGGGGTCTCCAGCGACACACCCTCGCCGGACCAGTCGATGCGCGAGACCGTGCAATCGGTGACGACCGGCAGGTCCGGCGCCCGGCGGGCGGCCAGCGCCTGGATCAGCGCGCCATAGCCCTTCTCCACCGGGCAGTTCTCGCCGGTGTCGGTGTAGGCGGCATAGTCGAGCGCCGAGAGCCGCTCCGGCTCGGCGGCCGACATAAGGGTCAGCCAGTGCCGAACCAGCCGGCTCCACGGCGCGGCCGGATCGAGCACGGCGCTGGCGGCGACGTCGCGGCCTTCCTCGCCCGCCCTGTGCACGACGCCGTAGCCCGCCTGTATCGCCTGCCAGATCGCCTCGCGCTCGGCCTCATCGGCCCAGCGGTCGCCCAGATGCGTCGCCCGCGCCTGCCGGTTGCCGCGCACGAGATAGGTGAGGCCCAGCTCGTCGGCGGCGGCGCGCAACGGGTTCATAGAGGCCGAATGCAGCCAGTGGCAGCCCCGGTCCCAGGCGATGCCGAACGTATGGGTGTCCGTCCATGCCCGCCCGCCGGTACGCGCGGCGGCTTCCACCACCAGCACGTCGATGCCGGACCGGCGCAGCCGCGCGCCGGCCGCAAGGCCCGCCGCGCCGGCGCCGACGACGATGACCTCGGGATTGGCGCTCACGGATCGCTTCTTTTCTGGAGTGTCACTTCTTGCGGAAGGCGTCGAGGCGTACGACCTGCGCGCCGCCATCCTTGGCCGCCTCGTCCTTGCCCGCCTCCTTCGGCGCCGCATCCTTGGCGGAAACATCTTTGGCGGGCACGCCCTTGGCCGGCGCCGCCTTCGGAGCGGCCTCCTTCAGCGCCGGCTTGCCGTCGCCGGCAGGTTCGGGCCGGACGGCGCGGGGAGTGGGCGCAGGCTTCGCCTCGGGCGCGGGCTTCGGATCGGCCGACCGCGCCGGGGCGCGGGTCGAGGGCACGGAGGTGGGACGTGCCTCGCCGAAGGGCGTCACCGGCGCGGGCGTAGGCGGCACCTCGGAGAGGGTCGGCGCCGCCTCCTCCGCCGTCTCCTCGTCCTCCTCGGGCATCGGCTCGAACTGCAGGCCGAACTTCACCGAGGGGTCGAAGAAACCCTTCAGCGCGGAGAACGGGATGTGCAGCCGCTCGGGAATGCCGTTGAAGGACAGGCCGACCTCGAAGAACGGCTCGGTGACCAGCAGGTCCCAGAACTGGTGCTGGAGGACGATGGTCATCTCTTCGGGATAGCGCTCCTTCAGGCGCGGCGAGAGCCGCACGCCGGCCGCGCAGGTGTCGAAGGAGATATAGAGGTGGTGATCGCCCGGCAGACCGTCGCGGGCGACATCGGTCAGCACGCGGCGCACGACGCTGCGCAGCGCGTCCTGAACAAGCAGGTCATAGCGGATAAGGTCGACGCTCATGCCGGCAATGAACCCGATTCCGGTCCCGGCCGCCAGCCGGTCGTGAGAGGAAAGTGCAGGCTTCTGTTGCCAGGTGCCTGCGAACCCCGCCCGACGGTGCTACCCGCTAGGACTTATTTTCCGTAGATCAAACCGCTCACGCGGCCTGAGCAACCGGAGCATAGTTGTCGTTGGCAACTATAAGTTTGGTCCGATGACGGCGGTACCATGCCGGGCGAAAGACAACCCTTTACGCTCTCGTCGATCCTGTTTCGCCCCCGCCCGAAACCACCGCACGCGGCAGGCCGATGGGCTCAGGTGGAGGCGCCGGGTACTGCCCCCGGGTCCGAAGAGTTTATTACGGAAACCGTTTATCGCCATAGCCGGCTTGCGCCGGCACCGATGAATATAGGTGTTATGCCCGCCGGTTGGAAGGGGGCAGCCTCCCTCTTCCCCATCTGCTGCGCGTGTTGTGCCGGGTCTCCGTCAGGCCTCCGTCTGGTCGCCGTACTGGAGCTGCTCGATCGGCTTGTTGCCGCCGACCGTGCCGTGCAGCTTCTCGTCGATCTCGGCGATCCGCGCGCGCAGCGCCTCCAGCATCAGTTCGCGCACCGTCTCGTAGTCGAGCCGTACCGAGGAATGCGCGCTCTTCAGCGCCTGCCCGGAACGCAGGACCAGCGAAGGAACGGTGTGCGCGTGCTCGACCGTGAAGTCGAGCGGATGCGTCGCGTCCTTCTCCAGCAGGTTGAGATGCATCCGCAGGCGGTGGTGCTCGGTGTGCAGGGCGTCGGTGCTGTCGGTCATGATGTCCTCCCTCGTGCCTCGCGGGACAACGGGCCCGCGCCGCCGAGGTTCCCATGATACCGCCGCGCCGGGGCTTTTCGAAAGCCGTCGCGCGCTGCCGTCGCCCCGCCGCGAAATGACCCCGGAATTGCCTCTGCCCATACGGGAACGCGGGAGGCCGCCCGCCGTTGGCTCGGTCAGGCCGCTGATGCTCCGGCGGCAAGGGGTGCAGCCGGTCCGGCCTTCCGCCGCCGGCTGCGGGGCGCAGGTTGGAAGGAGACACGCCATGAACGCTGCCACTATGCCTGCCGCGAGGACGAAACGGCTCCTCGGCCTCGGCGCGGCCGCCCTGCTCGGCACCGCCGTGCTCGCCGCCTCCCCCGCCTCGGCGCAGGAGGTCTATGTGCGCGGCCCCGCTCCGCTGCCGCCGGGAACGGTGATCGTCGAGGAGCCCGGCTATGGCCCCGGCTACGGTCCGGGCTATCTGGCGCCGGGCGGCCATGTCATCGTCCGCGAGGCAACGCCTCCCGTGGTGGTGCGCGAGGCGCCCCAACGCGTCATCGTCACCGATCCCATGGGCGGCCCCTATGCGCGCGAGGTCTATGTGCGCCGGCCCGCTCCGCCCGAGCCGCTGCCCGGCGGCTATTATGACGACGCCTATGACGGCGGCTGCCGCACCTTGGAGCGCCAGACCCGCAGCGGCCTCGTGACGGTGAGCACGGTCTGCGACTGACGCCCGCAGCCGCATTTCATGTAGATAGCCCCTGCCCGGCGGGCGGCGCGGAGGATGCGCCGCCCACCGGGCGATGCTATATGTAGTGGGTCGGAAGGCCGGCGGGACGAGAGATGCGGCAATATCACGAGCTTCTGGAACGGGTGCTGCGCGAGGGCGTCGCCAAGAGCGATCGCACGGGCACGGGCACGCTTTCCCTCTTCGGCCACCAGATGCGCTTCGACCTTGCCGAGGGCTTCCCGCTCGTCACCACGAAGAAGCTGCACCTGCGCTCGATCATCCACGAGTTGCTGTGGTTCCTCGCCGGCGACACCAACATCGCCTATCTCAAGGCGAACGGCGTCTCGATCTGGGATGAATGGGCGGACGCAAACGGCGATCTCGGCCCGGTCTATGGCCACCAGTGGCGCTCCTGGCCGGATGGGCGCGGCGGCGTGATCGACCAGATCGCGCAGGTGCTCGCCGACATCCGCCGCAACCCGGATTCGCGCCGGCTGATCGTCTCGGCGTGGAATCCGGCCGACGTGCCGGAGATGGCGCTGCCGCCCTGCCACTGCCTGTTCCAGTTCTATGTGCTGGACGGCAAGCTCTCCTGCCAGCTCTACCAGCGCTCCGCCGACATCTTCCTCGGCGTGCCGTTCAACATCGCCTCCTATGCGCTGCTCACCCACATGGTGGCGCAGGTGAGCGGTCTGAAGCCCGGCGATTTCGTACACACGCTCGGCGACGCCCACATCTACTCCAACCATGTCGAGCAGGTGCACGAGCAGCTCTCGCGCGCCCCGCGCCCGCTGCCGACCCTGAAACTCAACCCCGAGGTGGACGACCTCTTCGCCTTCCGCTTCGAGGATATCGCGGTGGAAGGCTACGATCCCCACCCCGCCATCAAGGCGCCGGTGGCGGTTTAGGCCACAGATCCCGACGTCCACGGAACGCCCATGTCCCTTTCCCTCCGCCCCGCGCGGCGCGACGACGCCGCGCTGATCCTCGCCTTCGTGCGCGAGCTCGCCGACTACGAGAAGCTGCGGCACGAGGTGGAGGCGGAGCTCGCCGACATCGAGCGCGACCTGTTCGGGTCGAACCCGCGCGTGTTCTGCGACATCGCGGAATGGGACGGCGCGCCGGCCGGCTTCGCCCTGTGGTTCTACAATTACTCGACCTTCCGAGGCCGGCACGGGATCTTCCTGGAGGACATCTTCGTGCGCCCGGCCTTCCGCAGCCGCGGCATCGCCACTGCGCTGATGCGTGCTCTGGCGCAGCGCTGCGTGACGGAAAAGCTCGGGCGTTTCGAGTGGAACGTGCTCGACTGGAACGCGCCGGCGATCCGCTTCTACCGCTCCGTCGGCGCCATCCCGCTCGACGCCTGGACCACCCAGCGCGTCGACGGCGAGGCGCTGGAACGGCTCGCCGCCGGCTGATCCGACTCCACCGCGAAGGAAAGCCGCCGGCGCGGGCCGGCGGCGCAAGGTGCGGGCAAACGCCCGAGGGGTCCGGGAGAACGGGCCCGGCGAACCGGGCGCGCAAGGTCGGTCGGGATCAGAGCGGCTCGCCCTGCGGGCCGGGCATGTCGGGACCGCCGGGAGGCGGCAGGCGGTGATGCATCGGGCCGTCCGGACCGGGACGGCCCGGGCCGCCCTGCGGGCCGAAGCGGTGCGGGCCGCGCTCGTGCCGGTCGCCGGCGAACGCCATGTGCGGGCGCTCCGCCTGCTTGAACAGGATGGCGAAGCGGCGCTTCTGCCCCTCGTCGAGGCTGACATAGAGCGGGCCCGCCGCCTCGGCGAGCTTCTTCAGGCTGCCGCCCTTTTCCAGCAGATCGTCGGCGCGCGCCTGCAGGCGCTGGACGACATCCGGGCGCTCGCCCTTACTGCGCTCGGCCTTCTCGGCGCGGCGCTCGGCGCGCTGGTCGATGCGCTCCTGCGCACTCTCGCGCAGCGCGCTTTCCAGCGCCGGCCAAAGCTTCTCCTGCTCGGCATCGAGCCGCAGCCCCGCCTTCAGCGCCGCGATGCGCGCGTCGCTCATGGCGCCGGCGAATTCGGCGATCTGCTCAGGGGTGGGACGGGGGCGCTCGCTGGACCGCAGTTCCGGCGCGGCGATGCCGAAAGTCACGCTGGCGAGCAGCGCGGCGGCAGTGGCGGCGATAATGGTACGCTTCATCGGCCTCATCTCCGTTGGAAGTGAGGCCGATGGTGGTGCGCGAACCGAAGAAACTCAAATGAAACTTCGGTAATGAATCCGAACAACTTTCAGAAACGAAGATGAACGGTCATTCAGGTTGATGAATAGCTATTAACCGGGCGAGATCATCTTCTCGGGACGAACGGCGGCATCGAATTCCTCGTTCGTGACATAGCCGCCGCCGACCGCTTCCTCGCGCAGCGTGGTGCCGTTCTTGTGCGCGGTCTTGGCGATCTTGGCCGCGTTGTCGTAGCCGATCTTGGGCGCCAGAGCCGTCACCAGCATCAGCGAGCGCTCCAGCGCGCCCTTGATGTTGTCCTCGCGCGGCTCGATGCCGACGACGCAATTGTCGGTGAAGCTCACCGCCGCGTCGGAGAGCAGGCGCACCGACTGGATGAAATTGTAGGCCATGACGGGATTGTAGACGTTCAGCTCGAAATGGCCCTGGCTGCCGGCGAAGCTGAGCGCGGCATTGTTGCCGAACACCTGCACGCAGACCTGGGTGAGCGCCTCGCACTGGGTCGGATTCACCTTGCCCGGCATGATGGACGAGCCTGGTTCGTTCTCCGGCAGCGAGAGCTCGCCGAGGCCCGAGCGCGGGCCCGAGCCGAGCAGGCGGATGTCGTTGGCGATCTTGAACAGCGACACCGCCACCGTGTTGATCGCGCCGTGCGAGAACACCATGGCGTCATGGGCGGCCAGCGCCTCGAACTTGTTGGGCGCCGAGGTGAAGGGCAAGCCGGTGATGGCGGCGATCTTCTCGGCCACCTTCTCGGCAAAGCCGACCGGCGCGTTGAGCCCGGTGCCGACGGCGGTGCCGCCCTGCGCCAGCTCCATCAGCGCCGGCAGCGTCTGCTCGATGCGGGCGATGCCGTTCGTCACCTGCTGGGTGTAGCCGGAGAATTCCTGGCCGAGGGTCAGCGGGGTGGCGTCCTGCGTGTGGGTGCGGCCGATCTTGATGATGCCCGCCCACGCCGTCGCCTTGGCGTCGAGCGCGTCGCGCAGCTTTGTCAGCGCGGGGATCAGCTCGTTCACCAGTTCCTCGGCGGCCGCGATGTGCATGGCCGTCGGGTAGGTGTCGTTGGACGACTGGCTCATATTGACGTGGTCGTTCGGGTGCACCGGCTTCTTGGAGCCCTTGGTGCCGCCCAGCATCTCGATGGCGCGGTTCGAGATCACCTCGTTGGCGTTCATGTTCGACTGCGTGCCCGAGCCGGTCTGCCAGACCGCGAGCGGGAAATGCGCGTCGAGCTTGCCGTCGATCACCTCCTGCGCCGCCTTGACGATGGCGTCCGCGATGGCGGGGTCGAGATGGCCGAGCTCGCGGTTGGTCTCCGCCGCGGCGCGCTTGATGACGCCGAGCGCGCGGATCACCGGGAGGGGCTGCTTCTCCCAGCCGATCTTGAAATTGCCGAGCGAGCGCTGCGCCTGCGCGCCCCAGTACTTGTCGTCCTCCACCTCGATTGGACCGAACGTGTCGGTTTCGATGCGGGTCTTGCTCATCGTCAGAACCTTTCGGGATCGGGCGCCCAGGAAACCGTGCCGCGACACGGGCCGACGAGGCGGGACGCCGCTCGTGCGGGGCGGTCTTAGCACGCGCGTGCGGGAGGGAAAATCCGCCCTCCCCGGAGAGAAGGTTCCCGATCCGCGCCCCCGCCCCGGTCACGAACGCGTGATCAACAGGGACGTGATACGCCCGTCCGTCACCTGCGGGAAGGGCTTGCGGGCTCCGGTAACATGCTCCATCTTTATCGAAATTGGATTCCTTTTCTCAAAATGCCGGCGTCGCCAATATTGAACTGAGCAGTTTGACTATAAGCCTTTGTCCTGAATTCCAAATTTTTGCCGATATTGCCCCTCACCCATATTTCTTGGCCTAAGCGAGCCGGCGATATTGCCGGATGTGCTGGAGCCTGCGGGAGCGAATGCTGATGCCCGACATCATTAATTTGAACCGCTACCGCAAGCGGAGACGACGTGAGGAGGCGGAACAAATCGCCGCCGCACGACGTTTGGAATTCGGCCGTTCGAAGCCTCAGCGCGAGCTGCAAGCCTCAAGCGAGCGGCTGTTGGAAAAATCGCTCGACGGGCATAGGCGCATACGAGAGGACGACACATGAAGAGCCCCGTGGTTAAGCGGTCCATCGTGATTGCTGGGCACAAGACGAGCGTCAGCCTGGAAGACCAGTTCTGGGACGCTCTGAAGGAGATCGCCGCCAACCGGCGCAGCACCCTCTCTGAAATCGTTGCCTCGATCGATTCCGGGCGCAATCAGGGCAATCTCTCTTCCGCCATCCGCCTCTATGTGCTGGCCCATTACCGTGGCCAGGCATCCTCGCGCGACACTATGGACGTCGTGGACCGCCCCACTTCCGCGCGCTCTACCGTTGCGTAAGCGACCCGCGTCGCCCATATCGGGAAATGGCGGCGCGTTGTAACCGGATGCCTCGTCACCTATAACCGCCTCGTCCCGTCTTTCGCACGGAGAGGCGCGGGTCTTTCTGCACGGTGGCGTCTGGCTGTTCTGCGCATGCGGGCCCGGACTCTGCCGGGCGTGCAAACGGAGTGGGCGCGGAATGTCGTGGAAGAACCAGAGCGGTGGACCATGGGGTGGTGGTCCACGCGGCCCCTGGGGCACTGGTCCGCAATCGTCGGGTCCCAATTCTCCTGATCTCGAGGAACTCATCCGCCGCGGCCAGGAACGGCTCCGCACGGCGATGCCCGGGGGCTTCGGCACCGGCAAGGGCATCATCATCGTGCTGGTGCTCGCCATCCTCGCCTGGCTGCTCTCCGGCTTCTACCGGGTTGAGCCCGATGAGCAGGGTGTCGTGCTGCGCTTCGGCAAGTTCGTCGGCACCACCAATCCCGGCTTGAACTACCACATGCCCTACCCGATCGAGACCGTGCTGACCCCGCAGGTCACGCGCGTCAACCGTATCGATATCGGCATCCGCACCGGCGACGACCCGCGCCGCGGCGCCGCCGCGCGCGACGTCGCCGAGGAGAGCCTGATGCTCACCGGCGACGAGAACATCGTCGACGTCGACTTCGCGGTGTTCTGGATGGTCAAGCCCGCCGCCCCCGGCTCGTCCGAGGATGTCGGCGCCGCCAACTTTCTGTTCAACGTGCAGAACCCCGAGGGCACCATCAAGGCGGTGGCCGAGAGCGCCATGCGCGAGGTGGTGGGCCGCACCAACATCCAGCCGATCCTCACCGGCGCCCGCCAGAACATCGAGACGGCGGTGCAGGAGCTGATGCAGCGCACGCTCGACAGCTACAAGGCCGGCATTCTCGTCACCCAGGTGCAGCTCCAGAAGGTCGACCCGCCGCAGCAGGTGATCGACGCCTTCCGCGACGTGCAGGCCGCCCGCGCCGACGCCGAGCGTCTGCAGAACGAGGCGCAGTCCTATGCCAACCGCGTGGTTCCCGAGGCGCGCGGCGACTCCGCCCGCATCACCCAGGGCGCCGAAGGCTACAAGGAGCGCGCCATCATCGAGGCGCGCGGTCAGGCGGCCCGCTTCCTCAGCGTTCTCGCCGAATACCAGAAGGCCCCGGAAGTCACGCGCCAGCGCCTCTATCTCGAAACCATGGAGCGCGTGTTCGACGGCATGGACAAGGTGATCATCGATCAGGCGGCGAGCGGGAATTCCGGCGTCGTGCCCTACCTGCCGCTCGCCCCGCTCAGCGGACGCACGCCCGCCGCGGCGGCCGGCCAGGGAGCCGTGAAATGAAGAACAGCATCGGTCTCGTCCTCGCGGTCGTCGCCGCCGCCGTTCTCATCGGCCTCTATTCGGCGCTGTTCACCGTCTACCAGACCCAGCAGGCCCTCGTGCTGCGCTTCGGCGAGCCGGTGCGCGTCATCGAGGAGCCGGGCCTTCACGTGAAGATTCCGCTGGTCGACAGCGTGATCTTCGTCGACAAGCGCATCCTCGACCTCGAGAACCCCTCGCAGGAAGTGATCGCCGCCGACCAGAAGCGCCTCGTCGTCGACGCCTTCGCCCGCTACCGCATCACCAACCCGCTGCGCTTCTACCAGTCGGTGGGCTCGGTAGAAGGCGCGAATTCGCGCCTTGCCACCATCCTCAACTCGTCGCTGCGCCGCGTGCTCGGCGAATCGAGCTTCACCGAGGTGGTGCGCGACCAGCGCGAGAACCTGATGGCGCGCATCCGCGATCAGGTGAACCGCGAGGCGGGCGGTTTCGGCATCAACGTGCTCGACGTGCGCATCCGCCGCGCCGACCTGCCGGAGGCGAACAGCCAGGCGGTGTTCCAGCGCATGCAGACCGAACGCCAGCGCGAGGCGTCGGAGATCCGCGCCCAGGGCGGCGAGGCGGCGCAGACCATCCGCTCGCGCGCCGACCGCGACTCGACGATCATCGTCGCCGAGGCCAACGCCACCGCCGACAAGCTGCGCGGCGAAGGCGAGGCCCAGCGCAACGAGATCTTCGCGCAGGCCTATGGGCGCGATAAGGGCTTCTTCGACTTCTACCGCTCCATGCAGGCCTATGAGGCCTCGCTGAAGGGCGCGGATACGCGGATGCTGCTGTCGCCGGATTCGGAGTTCTTCCGCTTCTTCAACAATCCGGCCGCAGTCGCGCCGATGGCGGGCGAGCCCGCTGCGGCGCCCGCTGCCGCGCCGGTGGCTCCGGCCCCGGCTGCGCCCGCGCCGGCCAACTGACGCAGCGCGACGATGTCCGATCTCATCGTCGCGCTCGGCCTGGTACTGGTGATCGAGGGGCTGATGCTCGCCGCCCTGCCGGGGGCGGTGCGCAACGCCGCCGAGTCGATCGGGCAGTTGCCCGACGCCCCGCTGCGCCTCGCCGGCCTCGGCGGCGCGATCCTCGGCCTCATCGTGATCTGGCTGATCCGGGGCTGACGCCCCGCCCGCCGCCTCAAGCCCGCGCGCCGCTCCCCGGCGCGCGGGTTTTTCGTTTCCCGTCCATGAGCGAGTCCATGGATGGGCCGGCACGCGCGGCTGCGTCCATGGGGCTATTCTCCTCGCGCGCTTTTGGCTTGCATCGCGCCTTCCGCCGGGTAGCGTCGGGCGGTCAGGTAAGGACGGCGCATGCGAGGCATCGTCCGTTTCGGCGCGGCGTCGCCAAGGAGGTTCCATGAATCAGCGCCCCGTGCGTTTCCGAATCGGCGCAGCCCTCAGGCACGGCCTTGCCGCCGCCGGGCTCATCCTCGCCCTCGCCGCGCCGCACGCCGCGCTCGCCGCCGCGACCAAGGGTCCCGACACGGTGGCCGACACCGCCGCGCTGGTGATGGACGCGGTGGTCAACATCTCCACCTCGCAGACGGTGGCGCCCTCGCGCAGCGTGCCGACGCCCGACCTGCCGCCCGGCTCGCCTTTCGAGGAGTTCTTCGAAGAATTCTTCAAGCGCCGCCAGCAGCAGGGCGACGATCAGGGCCCGCGCCGCGTCTCCTCGCTGGGCTCGGGCTTCGTCATCGACCCCGCCGGATTCATCGTGACCAATAACCACGTCATCGCCGACGCCGACGAGATCTTCGCCAATTTCGCCGACGGCTCGAAGCTCAAGGCCGAGGTGATCGGCCGCGACACCAAGATCGACCTCGCCCTGCTCAAGGTGACGCCGGAGGCGGGCAAGACGCTCACCTCGGTGAAGTTCGGCAATTCCGACATGCTGCGCGTCGGCGACTGGGTGATGGCGATCGGCAACCCGTTCGGCCTCGGCGGCACGCTCACGGTCGGCGTCATCTCGGCGCGCAACCGCGACATCAATTCCGGGCCCTACGACAATTTCCTGCAGACCGACGCCGCCATCAACCGCGGCAATTCCGGCGGCCCGCTGTTCAACATGGACGGCGACGTGATCGGCATCAATACCGCCATCATCTCGCCCTCGGGCGGCTCCATCGGCATCGGCTTCGCCGTGCCCTCCAACACCGCCGTGCCGATCATCGCCCAGCTCAAGGAATTCGGCGAAACGCGGCGCGGCTGGATCGGCGTGCGCATCCAGCAGGTGACGCCGGAGATTGCCGAAAGCCTCTCCCTCGGCCGCCCGCGCGGCGCGCTGATCGGCTCCGTCACCGATGACGGCCCGGCCGCCAAGGGCGGGCTGAAGGCGGGCGACGTCGTCGTGTCCTTCGACGGCAAGGAAGTGAAGGACATGCGCGCCCTGCCGATCATCGTCGCCGACACGCCGGTCGACAAGGAGGTCGAGGTCGTCGTCGTCCGCAAGGGCGAGGAGCAGAAGCTGAAGCTCACGGTCGGCCGTCTCGACGAGGGCGACGCCCCGCGCGCCGCCGAAGCCGGCGAGAAGAAGCCCGACGCCCCGGCCCCCACCGCCGGCGTCAAGCTGCTGGGCGTCGAGATCACCGAACTCACCCCGGAGTTGCGCACCCGCTTCAAGATCAAGGACGAGTTGAACGGCGTCGTCGTGCTGTCGGTGGAGCCCGGCTCGGTCGCCGCCGAGCGCGGCATCGCGGCCGGCAGCGTCATCGCCGAGGTCAACCAGGAAGCGACGCAGACGCCCAAGCAGGTGCAGGACCGCATCGCGGCGCTGAAGAAGGAAGGCCGCCGTTCGGCGCTGCTGATGGTCTCCGACCCGCAGGGCCAGGTGCGCTTCACCGCGCTGCCGATCGAATAGGAGGGCCGGCGAACCCGCGTCGTCCCGACAACGTCATCCCGGAACGGTCGTCAGACCGTATCCGGGATCGCGGGCAGCGTCAGACGTGAAAACAATCCGGGCTCTGCGGCTTCGCCGGAGCCAGTCCTCGGGCTTGCCGAAGGCAGGACCCTTGGGACCGGGATGACGGTTTATTCCTGAATGGCTCAGGCCTTGGGTTTCAGGCCTTGGTTCAAGGCTTCTTGGGCGGCAGCGGCGCCACGGCGGGAGCACCCGCCTGCGCCTGCGGCTTGCTCTCGGTGAGCTGCACGGTCCAGCTCTTCTGTTCCTGCGTATCCACCTCGAAGAAGCCCGTGCGGTCATAGCCGCGCGCCAGGCAATCCTCGATGCCGCGAATGGTGAACTCCTTCTCGCGGGTGCACATGAAGGCCTTGCCGGCCCACTCCCCGCCGAGATCGTAGTCGATGGCGTAGACGTAATAGAACCGCGCCACCAGATCACCGCGCAGCAGCGTCTCGCAGCTGTTCGGCCCGATGTTCCACCAGCCCTCGGTCGACCACAGCGTGCCGTCCTTGTAGCCCACGGCGATGCCGACGCGGCTGGTGGAGCGGTTGCACAGGCGGAAATCGGCCGAGGCCGGCGCCGGGGCCAGCACGGCGAGCAGCGGCGCCAGCGCGAGCGCCGGCAGCAGCGCACGGACGGCGCGGGAAAGCCGCGCCGCGCGTGCTGCAGCGATGTCAGACGTCGACGAAGACGGCTCGGAAATCATTGACGTTGGTGCAGGTCGGACCCGGCGTCAGCAGGTCGCCCAAGGGTTCGAAGAAGCTGGTGGAATCGTTATTGGCGAGAAAGGCGGCAGGATCGAGACCGGCCGCATGGGCGCGCGCCAGCGTGTCCGGCAGCACATAGGCGCCGGCCGGGTCGCTGGCGTCGCCACCGCCGCCATCGGTGCCGTCCGTGTCACCGGCCACCGCATAGATATCCGGGGCGCCGTCGAGCGCGACCGCGAGCGCCAGCGCGAATTCCTGGTTGGGGCCGCCGCGGCCCTGGCCGCGCATGGTCACGGTGAGCTCGCCGCCGGAGAGCAGCACGGCGCGGGTGCCGGCCGCCTTCAGCTCCAGCGCGTGCGCGGCCTGCGCCGCCGCCACCTCGCGCGCCTCGCCTTCCAGATTGTCGCCCAGCAGGATCGGCTCGATGCCGGCCTCGCGGACGATCTTCTCCGCCGCGACGAAGGAATCGGCCGGGCGCGAGATCAGCAGGTACTCGGAATTGGCGAAGGCGGCATCGCCGGGCTTGGGCGATTCATTGGCCGCGTCGCGCAGCGCCACCGCGATGGAGGGCGGCGGATCGATGCGGTAGCGCGCCAGCACGTCGCGCGCCTCGGCGAGCGTCGTCGGATCGGGAACGGTCGGGCCGGAGCCGATCACCGCCGGGTCGTCGCCCGGCACGTCGGAAACCGACAGCGTGACGACCTTCGCCGGCTGGGCCAGCGCCGCCAGACGCCCGCCCTTGATGCGCGAGAGATGCTTACGCACCGTGTTGATCTCGGTGATGTTGGCGCCCGAGCGCAGCAGGGCGCGTGTCAGGGCGCGCTTGTCGTCGAGCTCGACGCCGAGCGCCGGGGCGATCCAGTTGGCCGAGGCGCCACCCGACAGCAGCACCAGAACGAGGTCGTCCGCCGTGGCGGAGGCCGCAAGGTCGATCGCCTTCTGGGCTGCGGCGAGGCCTGCCGCATCCGGCACCGGATGGCCGGCCTCGACCATCTCCAGAAGGCGGGTCGGGCGGCCATAGCCATGGCGGGCGACGCCGATGCCGGCGAGACGGGCGGGATCGAAGCCCAGCTCGTCGAGATAATGGCGCTCGGCGACTTCCAGCATCGATCCGGCGGCCTTGCCGGCGGCGAGCAGGATCAGCCGGCCATGGGCGGGCGGAGGCGGCAGGGCGGGCGGCAGGCAGGTGGAGGGATGCGCGGCCGCGACGGCGGCGGTGAACAGGCGATCGAGAAAGGCACGCGCCGAAGCATCCGTCATCTTTGTCCTACCCGCCCCTCCGGGGGCCTTTCCGCCGGTTTGACGGCGGGTCTTGAGCCTTGCGCGCGCCCGCCGAATCCGGTGGAACGACGCGAAACGGGCGTATTCCTATGGCACTGGAAGGCTCACGTCACTATCCTCTCCGCACTTAGTCGAAGCTCACGGGGAAATATGCGCCGCCTCTCGACGGAAGAGCTCGCGACCGACCCGACCGCCGCCGGACCGGCCGACGATGCTTCCGAAACCTACGCCGCCTTCGAGCGCGTTCCCGGCTCGCTGGACGCCGGCCTTATCCTGCTCTGCGACCACGCCTCGAACGCGCTGCCGCCCGGCTACGGCTCGCTCGGCCTACCCAAGGCGGAGCTGGAACGCCACATCGGCTACGATATCGGCGCCGCCGGCGTCACCCGCATGCTGGCGCACCGGCTCGGCTGCCCGGCGCTGCTCACCCGCTTCTCGCGCCTGCTGATCGACCCCAATCGCGGCGAGGACGATCCCACCCTCGTCATGCGCCTTTCCGACGGCGCGGTGATCCCCGGCAACCGCAACGCCGACGCCGCCGAGGTGGAACGCCGGCTCGCCCACTTCCACCGGCCCTACCATGCCGCCGTCAATGAGGAGATCGAGGCGGCGCTGGCCGCTGGCGTGGTGCCCGCCATCCTCTCCATGCACAGCTTCACCCCGAGCTGGCGCGGGCGCGCGCGGCCGTGGCACGCGGCGATCCTGTGGGACAGCGACCCGCGCTTCACCCGCGAGCTGATCGACGCGCTGGAAGCGCCGGGCGACCTCATCGTCGGCGACAACGAACCCTATGACGGCGCGCTGCGCGGCGACTGCCTGTTCCGCCACGCCACGCTGCGCGGCCTCGCCAGCACGCTGCTGGAAATCCGGCAGGACCTGATCGCCGACGAGGAGGGCCAGCGCGAATGGGCCGAGCGGCTGGCCGGGCTGCTGCCCGCCATCCTCGCCCGGCCGGAGCTGCACGAGGTGCGCTCCTACGGCTCGCGCACCGGGCCTGTGCCGCCTATCTAGCGGGAGGGCGCAGCCCGCCCCTTGGGAGAGGACCTATGAGCGAGATCGACGACCGCACGCGCACTGAGCTGGAGGCCGCCGCCTTCCGCCGCCTGGTGGCGCATCTGCGCGCGCGCACCGACGTGCAGAACATCGAGCTGATGAATCTGGCCGGCTTCTGCCGCAACTGCCTGTCCAACTGGATGGTGGATGCCGCCCGCGAGCGCGGCGTGCCGCTGGACAAGGACGCCGCGCGCCTCGCCGTCTACGGCATGCCCTATGAGGAGTGGAAGGCGCTGCACCAGAAGGAGGCGAGCCCCGAGCAGCAGGCCGCCTTCACCGGCCCCGGCGCGCACTGAGCATCAAGGCGAGGCCCGATCCGCAGCCGAACAGGGCCGAAACCCGGTGGATAGCGGGGCCAGCAGCCGCGCGGAACGGCCTGCGGCCCGCACGTGTCTTGACGCGCCGGCCCCGTTCGGCTCCTCATCGCCGCCCACATTTCCTACCGGATGGCGGGCCGGCCCGCTTCCGATGATCCCGGAGACACCATGTCCGATATCCCGAACGACCAGCCGCTTTCCGACGCCGCCGCCGGCTTCGCCAAGGAGCAGCTGAAATCCTTCATCGAGCGCATCGAGCGGCTTGAGGAGGAGAAGAAGACCATCGCCGACGACATCAAGGACGTGTTCGCCGAAGCCAAGGGCACCGGCTTCGACACCAAGGCGCTGCGCGAGATCCTGAAGATCCGCAAGCAGGACGCCGACCAGCGCGCCGAGCACGAGGCCATCGTCGACCTGTACCTCCAGGCGCTCGGCATGGTGGGCTGAAGGCTGCAAGCCAAGGGCGCTCCCACGGCACCCCCTCCCTGCCCATACGTCATCCCCGGGCTTGACCCGGGGATCCACGTCGTCGCTCGCAGGAGTGGGGGCGTGAAGCATGGCCGGGCCACCCGGCCGTGACGCCTTGCGGGCGTCGTCGCCAGCCATCAGGACACGTCAGTCTGCCAGCGGAAACCCGCGAGAACCCTCAGAGCGGGTTCTTCAGCGGCGCCGGGCCGGAGACCATGGCGACGACCGGCACCGCGACGATGGCGGCGCCGCTGAAATGCGTCGTCGACAGGCCGTTCGAGGCATCGTCGCCGAAATGCACCACCACAACCTGGCGCGGCGGGGCGACGAAGGCGGCGAAGCGCCTCAGCTCGGGCGTGTGCAGCGAGGCGTTGCCGGAAACCGCCGGGCCGCTGAACAGGCTGCGGATCTCGGCCAGCATCTCCGCCGAATGGGCGCGCGGCTTGTTGCGCGCGCTGGCGGCAGAGGAAGCCGGCATCTGCCGGCCGGCCTCGGGCGAATTGGCGGGCGCCGCCGGCGCGCGGCCGGGCTGGAGCCGCTCGGCGGAGAAGAGGCTGCCGCTGGCATCGGCATAGGCGAGCGCCGGGCCCTGCCCGCCGGTGCCGCGCACGATGAGCTCGGGAAGACCGCCGGCCTCGCTCGGACGGGCCTGCGGCACCGGCACGGCGGCGGCGACCACCGTCCCGGCGAGCGCGGGCTGGCCGGCGCCTGCGGAACGCGACTTCGGCATGGGAATAGCGGCGGCGAGCGCGGCGAGTTCCGGCTTCGCGCCGGCAGCCGGCGGCGCGGGAGGCGTCGGAACCGGCGCGGCGGCGATAACGGGCGTGGCGGCGGCGCGCGGCAGCGGGTTGGGCTGCGGCAGCGGCACCGGATCGGCTGAGGCAAGCCGGGTCGCCACCGGCGGGGCGGCAGGCGCGGTAGCGGGCGCCTCGTCGGCATCGTTGCTCGCGACGGCGGGAGCGGACGCCGCCGGCGTCGCGGCGGGGGCGCTCTCCTCGTCGTCCTCGTCCTTGCCGAACAGGCTGGCGAAAAGGTTCTTGGTCGGCTTGGCCCCGCGCTTGGGATCGTTGCCGCCCGAAAGCCCGGCGAAGGCGGCGCCCGCCCCGCCCGGCTCGGAGCCGCGCGATTCGACGTCGGCCAGCGCCAGCGCATAGCCGGGCATCGGCTTGCCGTCGGCGGGAATATGCACGGTCTTGCCGGTCGGGAAGACGCGGGCGAGTTCGGGCCGGCTCATGCGCGGCCAGTGCCGCACGCCGCCGGTGTCGAGATGCACGAAGGGTGAGCCGGAAGTGGGGTAGAAGCCGACGCCGCCGCGCTGGAGCCGAAGCCCGGCCTCGCGGATCTTCGCCAGCGGCACGCCGGGAATGTAGAAGTCCATCGCCCGCCCCTGCATGTGCAGGCTGGTCTGAGCAACCCCGCGCGAGCGGGCGCGCAGCATGGAATTGGTCTCGGGCGAGCGATAGCCGCCGATCACCTCGATCGGCTGGGTGGCGCCCACCTCGCGGTACACTTCCCACACGATGTCGAAGAGCTGCGGGTCCATGTTGGTCGGCTCTTTGCGCCGCCAGTCCTGCAGGAGAACGTTGAGCTGCTTCAGCGCCGCCGGGTCGTAGCGGCCGTTCTTCTTGAAGGTGACGGTGGCGCTGGCGCCCGAATGCACATGGTGCAGGGTCAGCGAGCGCGTGTCGCCATTGGCCACCGCATCCTGCAGCAGCGTGGTGCCGCACAGCGACGCGAAGGTGGCGATGCCGGCCAGCGCGGTCGCCCTGAGGGCCTTGCCCGTGAGAAGAACTTTGCCGATGCGCACGAATCCGAACCCGGTACAGACGTTCCTTGAGGCGGCACGGACAGCAGCGTCCGGGCCGGACATGGTGAACACAGTGTTGTCGGGTTTGGTTAAGAGGCCCTTACGACCCCGCCCCCACGTTTCTTGGCGTCCATCGCTAAGAAGTGACTGTGGCAAAAGAGTGCCTGCCGGTCAAATTCTCGCGCAATCGGGCGGTCGGGAGGCATTCTTCTCTGGAGCGTGGCTCACACGCCACGCTCCATTACCTTTTCGCCTAACGTCCCGCGCGTTCGTCTCAGCGGGCCAGGGTCGAGGGGCCGCGATCGGCGACGCGGCGCGTGCCGTCGAGGCCGAGAATCGTCTTGGTGGCGGCGTTGATGCCGTAGAGGTCCTCGCGGGTGACGAGGCGGCCATCGGCGTCGACATAGGTGGTGAAATAGACGAGATGCACCGGGAAGCGGCGCTTCAGCGGCACCGATTTCTCGTTGCCGCCGATCAGCTTGCCGATCCTCGGCTGGGTCCAGCCCTCGCCCGGCAGGCCAAGCGAGAACAGCACCTCGGCGAAGGCGAGCGGCTCGTGCACCCGCACGCAGCCATGGCTGAAGGCGCGGCGCTCGCGGGCGAAAAGCGCGCGGCTCGGCGTGTCGTGCAGATAGACCGCGTGCTTGTTGGGGAACATGAACTTCATGCGGCCCAGCGCGTTGCGCTCGCCCGGCTCCTGCCGGAAGGCGTAGCCCTGCGCGCCGCGGCTCCAGTCGACCGAGCCGGGATCGACGATGCGCCCGTTGCGCACCACGTCGATGCCCTGGCGCTCCAGCGCATAGGGGTCCGACATCAGCTTGGGCAGCATCTCGTTGCGGATGATGCTCGGCGGCACGTTCCAGGACGGATTGAACACCGCATACTGCATGGTCTCCGACAGCAGCGGCGTCGGCGTCTCCGGCTTGCCGACCACCACGCGGGTCTCGTGCACGGTCTGCTCGTTGACCACGGCGCGGACCATGAACTCGGGGATGTTGACCATCACATAGATCGGCGCCACGTCATGCGGCACCCAGCGCCAGCGCTCCATATTGGCGATGATCTCGGGAATCTGATCACCGCCTGAGCCGTTGAGCGCGCCGATTGTGGCGCGCCCGACGATGCCGTCGGCGTTCTGGCCGGACAGGCGCTGAAAGTCGCGCACCGCCTCGACGAGCAGCGAATCATAGATCTCGTCCTCCGGTGCGCCGCCGATGCCGAGCCGCGCGCGCAGCAGCGGCACGCGCGGATCGCTCTCGCCCGGACGCAGCAGGGGACCGGGCGGGATCGGCGCGTGACCGGCCACCTGGCCTTCCGCCATGAGCCGGGCGAGCTGCTGCTTGAGCAGCCGGTACTCATCATATTGCGGGGCGAAGGCGGCGAAGGCGGCGCGCGGATTGGGCTGGCCGCTCACGCTTGCCAGCACGCCGGCCGGGTCCGGCACGGTCGGGCTGGGGTCGACGTCCTTGGAGATGGTGGCGGGATTGAAGCGTCCACTCTGCGCGTGGCGCGCATAGAGCAGCGTGGTGGCGGCAAGGCGCAGTTCCATCTCGGCGAGCTGCGCGTCGCTCGGCGCGGCGGGCAGCACCGGCACCGCGTAATCGGCCGGGTTCAGGCCTTCCACTGCAGCGGCAGCGAAGGTGTCGAGCGCGATCTGGCCGAGCGGGGCGAGCTTGCCGGCGCCGGTGAAGACCGGCTGGAAGCCGCGCGCCGTGTAGAAGGCGACCAGCGCCTGCTGCTCGGACTGGCGTGGCGTGAGCCGCACCAGCGGACCGCCGAGCAGTTCGGCGAGCTTGGCCGGCACAGTGGCGCCGGGGACCGGCGCGGCCGGAGCGCTGGGCGCGGCCACCGCCGGCGGGGTGGAAGCCGGCGGCGTGGTGGAGGCCGGGGCCGGGCTCGCGCTGGCGGGGGTGCCGACGGGGGCCGGGTTCGCGGCCGGCGTCGCCTCATGCGCGGGCGCAGGGCCGGAGGTGCCCGAACCCGTGCCGGGCGCGCCGGCGCCGATGGAGGGCTCGGAGGGGGTCACGGCATCGGTCGGCGAGGCATAGAGCGCCAGCGCGGCGCTGCGGGCCGGGCTCGGCGTGCGCGCGCCGGTCATGTCGAAGGGCTGGCTGTCGGCGGCGACCACCGGCAGCGGCGAAGCGCCCTGCCCGCCGCCATAGATCTGCGACGCCCCGGAATGGCCGTCGCCGGTGCCGTTGCCGGCACGGTCGAGCGCGATGGCGGTTCCGGACATTTCCTGCGCCCGCGCGGGCGCAGGGCCGGGGATCGCGAGACCGAAGGCCGCAAGAGCGAGCGCGAGCCCGCCTGCCGCCGTCACGCGCCCCGCGCGTCCACGCCCCACCATTTCGCCGCGACCCGACATCGCTCTCTCCGCCTGTTATATTGCCTGCCGGGGCCGGTGGACGCCCGCGCGACGCCCCACCTTCACCGCCGACCCTCTCCCGTTCAACTCACGAAGACGGCAAAGTTCCGATTTCGGCAGCCCGTTTCGCGCACATTGCCCCGTCACGGTAAAGGTCATGTTAAGCATGTTGGCCCGCCGGGCCGGTCGCGCAGGCCTGCGACGAAGCGCCCCGAGGGCGCGGCGCGCGGGCGGGTGCAGTGAGCCGCGTTCCGCCCTTGCCGTCGGGGCCGCGATTCCTATAATCCGCGCCTTTCTCTGAGGGGTGCGAGCAGACAGAATGAGCGACCAGAGCACGGCCGGCGCGCGGCCCGTCGCCATCATCATGGGCAGCCAGTCGGACTGGGAGACCATGCGCCATGCCAGCGAGATGCTGGAGGCGCTGGGCGTCGGTCACGACTGCCTGATCGTCTCCGCCCATCGCACGCCCGAGCGCATGTTCACCTTCGCCAAAGGCGCGAAGGCGGCCGGCTACAGGGCGATCATCGCCGGGGCCGGCGGCGCCGCCCATCTGCCCGGCATGGTCGCCTCGCTTACCAGCCTGCCGGTGTTCGGCGTGCCGGTGGAATCGAAGGCGCTGTCCGGCCTCGACAGCCTCTATTCCATCGTCCAGATGCCCGCCGGCATCCCGGTCGGCACGCTCGCCATCGGCAAGGCCGGCGCCACCAATGCGGGACTGCTCGCCGCCGCCGTGCTGGCGCTTTCCGACCCGGCGCTGGCGGAGCGGCTCGACGCCTGGCGCGCCGCCCGCACCGCCGCGGTGACGGAGCGCCCGGAATGAGCACCCCCAGGACCCTCAAGCCGGGCGATACCATCGGCATTCTCGGCGGCGGGCAGCTCGCCCGCATGATCGCTCTCGCCGCCGCCCCGCTCGGGCTGAAGGCGCACATCTACGCGCCCGAGGAAGGCAGCCCCGCCTTCCAGGTGGCCGATGCCGTCACCCGCGCCGCCTATGACGACCTCGGCGCGCTGGAGCGCTTCGCCAAGTCCGTCGACGTCGTCACCTACGAATTCGAGAACGTGCCGGTCTACACGGCCGAGTTCCTCGCCGGCCATGTGCCGGTGCACCCGGGCGCGAAGGCGCTCGGCATCACGCAGGACCGGTTGGAAGAAAAGAATTTCGTCTCCCGCCTCGGCATCGAAACCGCCCCCTTCGCGCCGGTCAACAGCGTCGAGGAGCTGGAGGAAGCCCTCGCTGCCATCGGCCGGCCGGCGGTGCTGAAGACCCGCCGCTTCGGCTATGACGGCAAGGGCCAGACGATCATCCGCGAGGGCGACGACCCCGCCGCCGCCTTTGCCGCCATCGGCCACCACCCCGCCATTCTGGAAGGCTTCGTGCCCTTCGAGCGCGAGGTCTCGGTGGTCGCCGCCCGCACCGAGGACGGACGCTTCAATGCCTATGAGGTTACGGAGAACGAGCACCGCCATCACATCCTCTTCCGCTCGACGGTGCCGGCCGACGTGTCGCCGGCGGTGGAGGCGGTCTCGCGCGAGATCGCCCGGCGGCTCGGCGAGGCGCTCGGCTATGTCGGCGTCTTCGCGGTGGAGCTGTTCCTCGTGGTGGTCGACGGCGCGCAGGGCGTTATCGTCAACGAGATCGCCCCGCGCGTGCACAACTCCGGGCACTGGACGCTGGACGGCGCCGTCACCAGCCAGTTCGAACAGCACGTGCGCGCCATCGCCGGCTGGCCGCTCGGCGCGGTGGAGCGGCTCGGCCGGGTGGAGATGACCAACCTCATCGGCGACGAGGCCGACGACTGGCTCGCCGTGCTGGAAGAGCCCGGCGCGCATCTCCACCTCTACGGCAAGGCGGAAGCGCGCCCCGGCCGCAAGATGGGCCATGTGACGCGCATCTTCGAGGAATGAGGGCGGCGCGCCGCCTTGCGCAATCGCACGCCCTCACGCCATCGTGCGGGCGGCGTTGAAATATTGCCGCTGCTGACGCCGTATAGCCGGGTGAGTTCCCTGAAGATGGACCGCCCATGCCCTTCCTGCGCGAGAATTCCGGCAAGCTGAGCCCCGAGAAGATCGGAGCGCTGCTCGTCGTGCTGCTGCCGCTCATCCTGCTCGCCGTGCGCGCGCTTTCCGGCGGCTTCGCGCCGGCCGACCCGTTCGGCGCGGCAGGCCTCGGTCCCGGCCCCGGTGGCGGGCTGGGGGGTAGCGGCCTCGGCGCTCCCGGCCTTGGAGGCGGTGGATTGGGAGGCGGTGGATTGGGTGCCGGCCCCGGTGAGCCGGCGCTCGGCGCCCGTCCGCTCGTCGAGGTGATCCGCTTCATCGGCGACTGGACAATACGCCTGCTGCTGCTCACCCTCGCGGTGACGCCGGCCCGGCGGCTGTTAAACTGGCCGAAGCTGCTGAGCGCACGCCGCACCCTGGGCCTCGGGGCCGCCCTGCTGCTGGCGATCCATTTCACCGCCTATCTCGTCGACATCGGCGATCTCGGCATGGCGGCGCGCGAGATCGTGCTGCGCATCTACCTCACCATCGGCTTCATCGCCCTGCTCGCCTTCGCCGCGCTGGCGGCGACCTCGTGGGACGGCGCGCTGCGCTGGTTGGGTGGGGTGCGCTGGGGCCGGCTGCATGCGCTCATCTATCCCGCCACCGCGCTCGGCATCCTGCATTTCTTCATGCAGCAGAAGCTCGACGTCACCGAGCCGACGCTGATGGCCGGCCTGTTCGTCTGGCTCATGGGCTGGCGGGTGATGCAGCGCTACGGGCGCGGCACGGGCTTTCTCAACCTCCTCGCCCTCGCCGCCTTCAGCGGGCTGGCCACCGCCCTGATCGAGGCCGGCTGGTATCTCGCCGCCACGGGCATCGACCCGGCGCGCGTGCTCGCCGCCAATCTCGACTTCGCCTATTCGATCCGCCCGGCCTGGTGGGTCTTCGCGGCGGGCCTTGTCGCAAGCCTCGCCAGCACGCTGGCGCTACGGTGGCGTCCGTTGCCGGTGCGGCGGCAGGCGAGGGCCTGACCGCGCGCCGACCAGCCCGATCCACCATCCGCCACGCCCGGAGCCCCGCGATGAGCGACGAAACCCGCCCGCCCCTGCCGCCCTTCACCCGCGAGACCGCCACCCGGAAGGTGCGCGGCGCCGAGGACGGCTGGAATTCCTGCGACCCCACCCGCGTTTCGCTGGTCTACACGCCCGACAGCCAGTGGCGGAACCGCGCCGAATTCGTCACCGGCCGCGCCGAGATTGTCGCCTTCCTCACCCGCAAATGGGCGAAGGAGCTGGACTACCGGCTGATCAAGGAACTCTGGGCCTTCACCGAGGAGCGCATCGCCGTGCGCTTCGCCTATGAATGGCACGACGATTCCGGCAACTGGTTCCGCTCCTACGGCAACGAGAACTGGGAATTCGCCGCCAGCGGCCTGATGCAGCGCCGCTTCGCCTGCATCAACGACCTGCCGATCCGCGAGAGCGAGCGCAAGTTCTTCTGGGACCGCTCCGGCCCGCGCCCGGCCGACCATCCCGGCCTGTCCGACCTCGGCCTGTGAGCCTCAGCCGAGGGCGGCGCGCAGCCAGGCGGCGGCTTCGGCCGCGGGCACCGCGCTCCAGCCTTCGAGCTGGTGGCGAAACCAGGTGTCCTGCCGCTTGGCGTAGCGGCGGGTGTCGAGAATGCCCCCCTCGATAGCCTCCTCGCGGGTGATCTCGCCCGCGAGATAGCGGGCGAACCACGGCACGCCGTGCGCCTTCAGGATGGTGCGGTCGGCCGGCAGGCCGCGCGCCAGCAGCGCCCGCGCCTCCTCCAGCGCACCCTGATCCATCATCGCGTGAAAACGCTCGGCGATGCGCTGGCGCAGCCGCGTTCGGTCCGTGGCGAGGAACAGCCGCACGGCCTCCTCGCCCGGCAGCACCGGCGGCCCGGCACGTTCTGCCTGCCAGCGCGCCAGCGGGCGGCCGGTCGCCTCGAACACTTCCAGAGCCCGCATCAGCCGCTGCGTGTCGGAAGGGCGCAGCCGCGCGGCGGTCTCGGGATCGAGGGCGGCGAGCCGGGCGTGCAGCGCGGGCGCGTCCTCGCTCAGCGCGCGCACCCGCGCCCGCACCTCGGCCGGAATCGCCGGCATGGGCGAGAGGCCCTGCGTCAGCGCCTTGAAGTAAAGCCCCGTGCCGCCGATGAAGATCGGCAGCCGCCCCTGCGCCTCCACCTCGGCCAGCGCGCGGCGGGCATCCTCCAGCCAATGGGCGACGGAATACTCCTCGCCGCCGTCGACATGGCCGTAGAGCCGGTGCGGCGCGCGGGCCTCCTCTGCCGGGGTCGGACGGGCGGACAGCACGCGCAGATCGGCATAGACCTGCATGGAGTCGGCGTTGATCACCACGCCGCCGCTGCGCTCGGCGAGTTCCAGCGCCAGCGCCGACTTGCCGCTCGCGGTCGGTCCTGCGATAAGCACCGCGCGCGGGCGCCGCCCCTTCTCCGTCACGCCCGCCTCCAGATTCCGCGCCCGTTCCGCCTTGTTGCCCGCCTCCGGCCCGGCGGCAAGCGTTTCCCCTCAGTCTCTCCCCAGCATGCCCCGATGACCGATACATTCCCCAGCGTCGCCGTCCTCATCTCCAATCCGGCCGCCCCGGCGGTCGATGCCGCCGCGATCGCGGCCGCCCGCGCGGCGCTGCCGGCCCCCGGCGCGGCGCGCACGCTCGCCCCCGGCATCGCCGCCGAGATCCCGTTTTCGGGCGACGGCGATATCGCGGCAGTGCGGGCAGCATTGGGCGACGCCCCCGTCGACGTGGCCCTGCTGCCGGCGCAAGGACGGCGCAGGAAACTGTTCCTCGCCGACATGGATTCCACCATGATCGGGCAGGAATGCATCGACGAACTGGCCGATTATGCCGGTATGAAGGCGCATGTCGCGGCCATCACCGAGCGCGCCATGCGCGGCGAGATCGCCTTCGAGCCGGCGCTGCGCGAACGCGTCGCACTGCTCAAGGGCCTGCCGCTCGCGGTCGTCGACGAGGTGATCGCCGAGCGCATCCGCCTGACGCCGGGCGGCACCGAACTGGTGCGCACCATGCGGGCGAACGGCGCGCATACGCTGCTGGTCTCCGGCGGCTTCACCCTGTTCACCGAGCGCGTCGCCGCGCTCATCGGCTTCGATGCCCATCGTGCCAACGTGCTGGTGGCGGATGGCGAGAGCTTCGCCGGCCTCGTTGAGGAGCCGATCCTCGGCCGCGAGGCCAAGCTCGCCTCGCTCGTCGAGCTGCGCACCGAGCTCGGCCTCGGCCATGCCGACACGCTGGCGGTCGGCGACGGCGCCAACGACCTCGCCATGATCGGCGAGGCGGGGCTCGGCGTCGCCTACCACGCCAAGCCGGCAGTCGCGGCCGCTGCGCAAGTGCGCATCGACCATGGCGACCTCACCGCGCTGCTCTATCTGCAGGGCTATGCCGCCGACGAATTCGTGACGGCCTGAGCGGCGCTCACGGCGCCAGCGGCGGCGCCATGATCGGGCTGCGCAGCGGATCGGCCGGAATGTCGACCGGCGGCGCCAGCGGCGGCGCGGCACTGCCGGGCGCGAGGCTTCCGGGAGCGAGAGCGCCGGACGAGGAAGCGGGCGGAACGGCCTGCGGCGGCGCATATTGCCCGTAATAGGATTGCGGCGCGGCCGCGCGCGGCGGCGTGGCCGGCGCCTGACGGGGCGCGGCCTGCTGCGGGGCAGGCTGTTGCGGCGGAAGGCGGGGCACCGCCTGCGGGGCGTATTGCGGCATGGGCGGACGGGCGGGCGCGTCGGTGGTCTGGCCGCCATTGGTCAGCGGCGTGCGGCCGTATTCGGCCTCCAGCCGCTTGGTCTCTCGGTCGAGTGCGCGCATGTTGATCGCCGTGGTCAGCGCGGTGATGTCGAAACGCCGCTCCGGCGCGGCGAGCGGGCCGCGCCACTGCACGGCGGCGGCCGGCGCGGCCGGCAGCCCCTCATTGCCGACATCCTGCATCTCCAGCGTCGCCTCGAAGCCGAGCGCGGGAATGTCCAGGAATCCGCTCAGCCCGAAGCGCTGGTCGCCCTGTGCGAGGCGCGCCGTGCTGGTGCGCGCCACCCCGTCCACCACGCTCACCGACGCCTCGGCGCGGGCGAGCCGCAGCGGGCCTTTCGACAGGCCGGCATTGAGCATCTGCACGAGGCGCGCCTGATCCGGCGGCAGCCCGCGATCGGTGGCGAGCATCACATATTGCAGGGCGGTCGGGTCGTTATAATCGATCTCCAGCCCCTCTACGGCGAAGCTGCCCTGCCCCTGAAGCTGGCTCGCCAGCGCGAAGGGCGAATTGCCCCGCCCGGTCAGGTCCAGCGTGGCGGAGACCTTGCCGCGCACGCCCGGCTTCTTCACCCCGGCTGCCGCCAGCAGGGCCGTTCCATCGGCCCCGGCCATCGTCAGCCGCCCGTCGAACTGCGCCGTCTCGCCCTCGCGTCCGAGATTGAAACGGCCCGACAGCGTGCCGCCGGCGAAGGCGCCGGAGAACTCCTCGACCGACAGCCGCCCGCCGGAAAGCCGCGCCTGCACCTTTGCGGCGCCGAGCGAGAGGCCGCCGAGCAGATCGAGCCTGCCGATGCCGAGCCTGGCGTTGAGCGCCAGCCCGCCGAGCGCGGGCGGCCCGAAGCGCCCCTTGGGCCAGCCCTCGCCGCTTCCGGCGGCAGCGCCGGCCACCAGCCCCAGCGCGCGCGCGGCGCTCCAGTCGGGCGTGTTGATCTCCAGCTCCACAGACTGGCCCGGCACATAGGCGAGCGCGCCGTCGAGCTTCTGCCCGGCGATGGAGCCGGCAAGTCCGCGCAGCCACCAGGTCTCGCCTTCGCGGCCGAGCGCGCCCTTGAAGGCGGCGGGCACGCTGCGCGCGCCGCTGGCGGCGATGCCGGGCAAAAGGGCGGCCAGATCCGCCCCGTCCAGCACGATGGAAAGGTCGGGCTGCACGCGGCCCTCGCCGTCGCTGCCGAGCGTGCCGCGCGCCGTGAGGCTGGCGCCGGCCAGCGTGAGGCGGGCGTCGAGCCTCTCGCCGAACTCCACGTTCAGCCGGCCCGCCCCGAGAGAGGGACGCAGCCCCGGCACGCCGAACCGCGCCAGCACGGCGCTGCCGTCGCTGGCGTCAAGCTGTGCGCGCCCGTCGAGCGGGCGGTCGGCGCCGAAGCCGACGCGGCCGGAACCGGACAGCACGCCGAGCCGGCCGCTGGCGTCGACGCTCGTGCGTCCGGCCTTCTGCTCGACGACGACGCGCAGATCGACCGGCGCCAGCGCGGCGCCGGCGCGCGACAGCACGGCGTCGGCCTGCGTCAGGCCGAAGGCTCGCGCCAGCGCCGGCAGGGCGTCGACGCGCGGCCCGGTGAGCTTGGCCTCGAAACGCCCATCGGCGACCCCGCCGGTTGCCTGCGCCTCGCCGAAGGCCGCGAGCCGCCCCGAGCCGGCGAGGGTGAGGCCGGCGAAATCCTCGATGGCAAGCCGCTCGATGCCGAGGCCGTCGGCCCCGCCCTTGAGGATGAGGTCGATGCCCGCCGCGTCGAGGCCGGCGAGCTTCACCTGCCGGCCGGACAGGCTGAGCGCGAGATCGGTACGCTCCAGCCCGAAGCCGACGAGGCGGCGGGCGGTCAGCAGCAGCGCGTCGAGGTCGATATCGGTGCTCGACAGCACGGCGTCGATGCGCCCGCGTGCGCCGGGCGCGGGCAGCGTATACGCGGCGGTGCCGGAGAAGCGGCCATCGCCGGCGACGACGTCCAGCTTGTCGAGGGCGATGCGCCCCGCCGCGACATTGATGTCGGCGGCGAGCCGCGCCCCACCCGCCGGAAGGCCGGCGAGCAGGCCGCGCGCCTCCGGTGCCGCCCAGGCGGCAAAGGCGGGAAGGTCCTGCGCCTCCAGCAGCACGGTGCCGCCGAACAGGGCGCGGGCGGGGTCGCCGGTCGCCGCCGTTACGCTCGGCAGGCTGCCGGAAAGCTGCGCCCGGGTGCCGCCGGGAAGACGGGCCTGCAGATCGCGGGCGCGCCAGCCGGCCGCCGACCAGTCGAGCCCGGCTTTTACCTCGCGCAGCGGCGCGCCGGAGAGCAGCACCGTGTCGCTCGACAGGTCGAGCGTGCCGTTTGCGGCGACACCCGCCAGCGGCGCGATGGTGCGGGCGAGCGCATCGAAAGCGGCGAGCGGCGCCGCGCCACCTGTCATGGCGTTGAGGTCGACCTGCCGCGCGGCAAGCTTGAGTTCGAGGCGCGATTCCGGCTGGTTCTGCGTGCCGCCCGACAGGCGGGCCGTGCCGGAGAGCTCGACTGGGCGCTGGGCGCCCTCCAGCGTGAGCGCAAGCTCGCTGGCGGTGACCTGCTGCGCGCTGGCCTCCACCGTGCCGGAGAGGTTCCAGCCCTTCAGCACGTCCGGGGACCCGGTCGCGGGCTGGCCGTCCGCGCCGCGCGGCGCGCCGGCGGGAGCGTTGGTCTGGGCGAGCGCGGCCCGTCCCCGGAACGCCGGCTTGCCACCCGCAAGGCTGAACACGCCGTCGGCGTCGAGGCTGAAGGGCGAACCGACATTCTGCACGCCGAGGCGCCCCTTGGCGGTGCCGTCGGCGGCGAAGCCGGCGAGCGACAGGCGCAGCCTGCGGCGCACGCCGCCCGTCTCGACCTCGCCCTCCAGCCGCATGGGACCGGCGGCGCCGCCGATGTCGCCGGCGAGGTCCATGTCATCGAGCTTCAGCGCGCGGCCATTGGCGCGGTCGATAAGCTCGGCCGAGCCGTCGACCACCGAGAGCTCGGCGACGCTGAAGCCGCGCGGGCGCACGGCGCCGGTGGGCAGCGCGACCTTGCCGGTGGCGTCGACCACCAGCCGCGCGCGCGGGCGCAGCAGCGTGAGATGCTCGGCCACCACCTCGCCGCGCAGCAGCCCGCCGAGCGAGAGGCGGCCGGAAAGCTCCGCCACGGTGAGGCCTGTGCCGCCGCCGTCGACGCCGATGGAGACGTCGCGCAGCACGATGCGAGGGGTCGGCAGGATGGAGGCGTCGATGGGACCGCGTATGAGCACGGGCGCACCGATGGTGCGGGCGGCCTGCGCCTCGAACACCGAGCGCCACTGCGTCCAGTCCACGACGAAGGGTGCGGCGAAGGCGGCCACCACGGCCAGAATGACGGCGCTCGCGATCGTCAGCAGCAGGTTCTGCACGCTATCCCTCCGGTTGGTCTCCCGCGCACCCCGTCCCGGAAATCGGGGCGCTGCACCACTCTAGGCTAGATTGTTGATATTTTTTGCATTCTCCGCGCCGCCCGCAAAGCGCCAATTGAACCCGCCGGGGCCGGCAGGCCGCAGCACCCCGTGCCCGGCGCCGGCTCCCGGTGCCGGATCGCCCGTCAGGGCAGGATCTTGCCGGGATTCATGATGTTCTGCGGATCGAGCGCCTGCTTGACCGCGCGCATCGCATCGAGCGTCGCCGCGCCGTGCTCGGCCTCCATATATTTGCGCTTGCCCTGCCCGACGCCGTGCTCGCCCGTGGCGGTGCCCCCCATGGCGAGCGAGCGCTTGACCATGCGCGAGATGAAGTCCCCGGCCTTGGCGACGTCCTGCGGATCGCTCATGTCGACCAGCGTGACCGTGTGGAAATTGCCGTCGCCGATATGGCCGACGATGGGCGCCAGCATGCCCATCTCCTCGATGTCGCGCTTGGTCTCGTCCACGCAGTCGGCAAGGCGCGAGAGCGGCACGCACACATCGGTCGCCAGCGCCTTGGCGCCGGGCTTGAGCGGCAGGCAGGCCCAGTAGGCATCGTGCCGCGCCTGCCAGAGCCTGGTGCGATCCTCCGGGCGCGTCGCCCATTTGAAATCGCCGCCACCATATTCCGCCGCGATCTCGCCGAAGCGCTCGGCCTGCTCGTGCACGCTCGCCGGTGTGCCGTGGAACTCCACGAAGAGCGTGGGCTGCTCGGCGAGGTCGAGCTTGGAATAGGCGTTGCAGGCCCGCACCTGCACCTCGTCCAGCAGTTCGATGCGCGCCACCGGCAGGCCGGACTGGATGGTGAGGATCACCGCGTCGCAGGCCGCGCGCACCGTCGGGAAGCCGCAGACGCCGCCGGAGATCGCCTCCGGTATGCCGGATAGGCGCAGCGTCAGGCTGGTGATGATGCCGAGCGTGCCCTCGGCGCCGACGAAGAGGCGCGTGAGGTCGTAACCGGCGGACGACTTCTTCGCCCGGCGCGCGGTGGTGATGACCTCGCCATTGGCGAGCACCGCCGTCAGCGCGATCACGTTCTCCTTCATCGTGCCGTAGCGCACCGCATTGGTGCCGGAGGCGCGGGTGGAGGCCATGCCGCCGAGCGAGGCGTCCGCGCCGGGGTCGATGGGGAAGAACAGGCCGGCGTCGCGCAGATGCTCGTTGAGCTGCTTGCGGGTAACGCCCGGCTCGACCACGCAGTCGAGGTCCTCCGGGTGCACCGAGAGCACGCGGTTCATCCGCGACAGGTCGATGGAGATGCCCCCGCGCGGCGCGTTGATTTGGCCTTCGAGCGAGGTGCCGGTGCCGAAGGCGATGACGGGCACGCCTTCGCGGGCGCAGGCACGCACCACCGCCTGCACCTCCTCCGTGCTCTCGACGAACACCACCGCGTCGGGCGCCTCGTTGTCGAGCCAGGTGATGGTGTTGGCGTGCTGCTCGCGGATCGCCCGGCCGGCCGTCAGCCGGTCGCCGAAGACGGCGGAAAGCTCGGCGATGACGGAAGCCACGGCCGTCCCTGCCGCCTCACGCGTCGTCGCCGTGGCGGATATCTCCCGAGCCAGTTCTCCCAAGGCGCTCTCCTCTTCACCGTACCTGCCCGCCAGTCGGCGGGGACGGCATATACCTAAACAACCGGGGCCGCGAGCCCGACCGGCGGGCGGGGCCGCGTAAAAAGCACGACGAAACCCTCGGATCGCGAAATTTCGGCCATCCAATAGCCATCAGAACAGGTGACGACTGCACTGAAAGTCGGCACAATGCTTGTCAATAAGGCAGCGCGCTAGATGCGCTCCACGGTCGGGAATGGTGTCATGCTGGACGGGATCGATTTCGAACCCGTGTTTTTCGCGCCCTTCGTTTCGTCCGTGATGACGGTCGAACCGGGCTGGGCCGATCACAACGGGCGGCTGAACACAGCCTTCTACAGCCTTCTCTTCGACCGTGCGGTCGAAGAGGCGGTGTTCCTCGTGGGTCTCGGGCCCCATCGCTTCGAGAGCCGCAGCGCCTCCTTCCTCACGACGGAGGCTCATCAGCGCTTCCTGCGCGAGCTTCGCGTGGGCCAGGAGGTGCGGGTGACGCTGCGCCTCGTCAATTACGACGACAAGCGCATGCATCTGTTCCAGGAGCTGCACCACGCCCGTGAGGGCTGGATCGCCGCCACCCACGAGCAGATCGCCCAGCACATCGAGGCCGGCACGCGCCGCGTGGCGCCGTTCCCCGACGAGGTGCTGGAGCGCCTGGCGCTCATGCGGGCGGCCCATGGCGCGCTGCCCGCGCCGGACGGGCTCGGTCGGCCGATCAACCTGCCGATCCGCCTGCTGTGAGCGTGACGCCGCGCTGAACCTGTCTCACCGCGTGCCGGCGGGCGTCGCGTTGCGCCCGCGGTCGGCGGCCAGTTCCAGCGTGGTCCAACCTTCGATGGTGCGCCGGCGCTTGAGGCGCAGCCCCTGCGCGCGATAGGCCGCCAGCGCCGCATTGGCGTGCGAGGGCAGCAGCCCGGACAGCACCACCGTGCCGCCGGGCGCCAGCAGCCGCGACAGCGGCCGGGCGATCGCCTTGAGCGGCGGCAGCAATATGTTGGCGAGGATCAGGTCGTAGGGGCCCTGCCGGACGAACTCCCCCGCCCCCAGCCCCGGCGCGTGCAGGAAGCGGATATGCGGCGCGGCATGGTTCGCCACCGCGTTCGCCTGCGCGGTCGTCACCGCCACCTTGTCGATGTCGCTCGCCAGCACCGGCGCATGGAACAGCCGCGCCGCCGCCATGGCGAGCACGCCCGTGCCGGTGCCGATGTCGAGCGTGCGGCCGGGCCGGCGCTGCTTGCCATAGGCCACGATGGCCGCGAGGCACCCCTTGGTGGTGCCGTGATGGCCGGTGCCGAAGGCGAGCGCCGCCTCGATCTCGATGCCGATCTGGCCGGGCGCGAGGCGCCCGCGATCATGCGAGCCGTGCACCACGAAGCGCCCGATGGCGACCGGCGCCAGCCCTTCGAGCGAGGCGCTTACCCAGTCCTTCTTGTCGAGCAGCAGGAACACCGCCGCCGCCGCGGCCTGCGGCGAGACCAGCGCGATCAGCTCGCGCACGCCGTCCTCGTCCGGCGCCTCGCCGAAATAGACCTCGACCGCCCAGCCCGAGCCCTCCGCGCGGTCCTCCACCTCAAAGGCGGCGGTGGCGACTTCGGCGGGATCGAAGGTCTCGCCGAGGAACTCGGCGATGGCGCGGGCCTCATGCTCGGGCGCATCCACGCGCATCACATGCGTGGCGCCGTTCGGCGGCAATCCTTCGAGCATGGCGATCCCCGGCTGAAAATTCGGACGCGCGCTGTCTAAGCGAGGACGCGGCGGAAGGCCAGCGGCGCGAGGGGCTGCGCGGAAACGTCGGCATGCCGCCCGGGGGGCGCCCCCGCGACAGTGCCTGATTCAGCTCGGCCCTGCTCGAAGGTCGATGCCAGCCACAGATTATCGCGTCGCCGGCTGCGGAGACCTTCGCGCACGGCCCAAAAGGGCGTACCGCCCTCACGGTGTACGCTCGGCGAGCGCCGCGAATGCTTCCCGCACATAGGTCTCGAGCGGGCGGGCGCCCTGTTCGGCGCTCCACGCCTCGGCGGCGATCCGCATCGCGCCGATGCCCATCATGGCGACGACGCGAAGGCGAACGCGCTTCTCAGGTGCGGGCCATTTCTGCGCAAGGGCCGCGAACAGTTCTTCTTCCTGGCGCCCGTAACTTGCCTGCTTGCGCGCCCGCAGCGCCTCCGTGGAGCGGAGCAGGCGATCGATGGCGACGGCCTCCCGATTCTCAAATTTCGAAACCATCGTCAGCAAGGCGTCCCGGACGACATCGATCGGCGCGCGGTCGGAGGGCGCCACGGCCAGGGACGCGCGGAATATTTCTTCGGTACCGCTTTGCCAGGCGAGCAGGATGGCATCCTTGGACTCAAAGTAATGGAATACGGTCCGCCGGGAGATGTCCGCAGCGACCGCGATCTCGTCGAGCGTCGTCTCGTCAAATCCCTTTTCCAGGAACAGCCGCAACGCGGCCTCCGCAATGCGCTGGCGTGTCTGCCGCCGCTTTCGCTCGCGCAGCCCTTCAGGCCGGTTTGTCGTCCGGTGCTCACTCATCCGTCACAGCCTGCCGTAAATTTGCCCCGATTGCAATGTTGCACTGAGTGCAATATATTACGATGAATGTTGGAGCGGACAGATGGCGGGTTGGAGCTTTTCCGATATCCCTTCGCAGCAGGGCCGCAGGGCGGTCGTAACCGGAACGGGCGGGCTCGGCTATGAGACGGCGCTGGCTCTCGCCCGGGCCGGAGCGGAGGTGACCCTGGCCGGCCGCAATCCGGAGAAGGGGGCGGACTCGGTTTCCAGGATCAGGGCGGACGTGCCTGCGGCAAGGATCGGCTTTGAACGGCTCGATCTCGCCAGTCTCGCCTCGGTCGAGGACTTCGCCGGCCGGCTGCTTGCCGAAAGCACGTCTCTCGATCTGCTGGTCAACAATGCCGGGGTTATGACGCCGCCGAGCCGGCAGGCGACCTCGGACGGCTTCGAGCTTCAGTTCGGCACCAATTATCTCGGCCACTTCGCGCTGACCGGGCGATTATTGCCGCTCCTGTCGAAGGCGCGCGCGCCCCGCGTGGTCAACCTCAGCAGCCTCGCTCATCGCGGCGGCGCCCTCCACTTCGACGATCTGCAATGGGAGCGCTCGTACCGGCCATGGGCAGCCTACGGCCAATCGAAGCTGGCGATGCTGATGTTCGCCTTCGAGCTGCAACGGCGGAGCGACGCCGGCGGGTGGGGCCTGATGAGCAATGCCGCCCATCCCGGTTACGCGCGGACCGAGCTCATCGCCAACGGACCCGGCACAGACCGCTGGCTCTTCAAATTGACCGGATTTATTCGCCCGTTTGCCAGCCAGTCCGCCGCCGAGGGCGCGCTGCCCACCCTGTTTGCCGCCACCGCGCCAGAAGCTCGCGGCGGCGCCTATTACGGGCCGGATGGGTTCTACGAGCTCAAGGGACCGCCGAAGCCCGCGAAGGCAATGCCGCAAGCGCAGGATAGGAAAGCCGCCGCGAAACTGTGGGAGGTCTCCGAACGTCTGACAGGCGTGTCATTCCCGGCCTGAGACGGGCGCCGCTGGTCGCTGAAGACAGGGCTGCCGACTACCCGGCCGGGGACGTCGGCGGACCGGGGCGCCCCGCCTCACGCGGCCTCGACGAAGCTGTCGACGACCTTTTTCTCGCCCGCCTTGTCGAACAGCACGGTCAGCTTGTTGCCTTCCACCGAGGTCACTTCGCCATAGCCGAACTTCTGGTGGAACACCCGCGTGCCGAGCGCGAAGCGCGCGGGCGTGCCGGTCGACTTGGCGATCAACTCGCCCTCGATCACCCGGCCGCGCGCGCCCTCGCTCGCCGCGAAGCGCGAGGGGCGGTTGTCGGCAAAGCCACCGCCCACAGAGCCCCCGCCGGAAAACGCGCCTTGGCGACCGCTCTCCTGGCGCGCCTGCGCCCGCTGCCAGCCCGGCGTCGAATAGGAGGAGCCGAAGCTCTGCGCCTCGTCGAAGCGGCTCGGCCCGTAGCCGTAGCGGCCCGACTGCCCGCCGCCCCAGCCCGAGCCGCCGCGCGATTCGGTCACCTCCACGTCCTTCTCCGACAATTCGTCGAGGAAGCGGCTCGGCACGGCGGACTGCCACAGCCCGTGGATGCGCCGGTTGGAGGCGAAGAACACCTTGGCGCGGCGCCGCGCGCGGGTGAGCCCGACATAGGCGAGGCGGCGCTCCTCCTCCAGCCCCGCGCGGCCCTGCTCGTCGAGCGCGCGCTGGTTGGGGAACACGCCCTCCTCCCAGCCGGGCAGGAACACGGTGTCGAATTCCAGCCCCTTGGCAGAATGCAGCGTCATGATGTTGACCGCGTCGCCGCCCGCGCCGCCGTCGACATCCATCACCAGCGAGATGTGTTCGAGGAAGCCGATCAGGTTCTCGAACGGCTCCATCGAGCGCACGAGTTCCTTCAGGTTCTCCAGCCGCCCGGTGGCGTCGGCCGAGCGGTCCTTCTGCCACATCTCGGTGTAGCCGGATTCATCCAGCACGATCTCGGCAAGCTCGTGATGGGGCATCGTCGCCATCTGCTCGCGCCAGCGGTCGAAGGAGCCGACGAGGTCGCGCAGGGTCTGCCGCACCTTCGGCTTCAGCTCCTCGCTCGTTACCAGTTCGCGCGCCGCCTCGACGAGCGGGAGCTGCGCCGCGCGGGCATGGTCGTGGATCTGCCGCAGCGCGGCGTCGCCCAGCCCGCGCTTGGGCACGTTGACGATGCGCTCGAAGGCGAGATCGTCGGAGGGCGAGGCGATGACGCGCAGATAGGCCAGCGCGTCGCGGATTTCCGCCCGCTCATAGAAGCGCGGCCCGCCGATGACGCGGTAGTTCAGGCCCAGCGTGACGAAGCGGTCCTCGAATTCGCGCATCTGGAACGAGGCGCGCACGAGGATGGCGACCTGCGTCAGCGCATGGCCCTGCCGCTGGAGCTGCTCGATCTCCTCGCCGATGGCGCGGGCTTCCTCCTGGCTGTCCCAGGCGCCCGTCACCGTCACCCTCTCGCCGCGCTCGCCTTCCGAGAACAGCGTCTTGCCGAGCCGGCCCTCATTATGGGCGATGAGATGGGCGGCGGCGCCGAGAATGTGGCCGGTGGAGCGGTAGTTGCGCTCCAGCCGCACCACCTTGGCGCCGGGGAAATCGGTCTCGAAGCGCAGGATGTTGTCCACCTCGGCGCCGCGCCAGCCATAAATCGACTGGTCGTCGTCGCCGACGCAACAGACGTTGCGCGAGCCCTGCGCCAGCAGCCGCAGCCAGAGATACTGGGCGACGTTGGTGTCCTGATACTCGTCGACGAGGATGTAGCGGAAGCGCCGGTGATAATCCGCCAGCACGTCCGGGTTCTCGCGCAACAGGCGGATGCCTTCCAAGAGCAGATCGCCGAAATCGACGGCGTTGAGCGCCTTCAGCCGCGCCTGATAGTCGGCATAGAGCTTTTGTCCGCGCCCGTTGGCGAAGGAGGCGCCCTCGCCCGCCGGCACCTGCTGGGGTCCGAGCCCCCGGTTTTTCCAGCCGTCGATCACATTGGCGAGCAGCCGCGCCGGCCAGCGCTTCTCGTCGATGTTCTCGGCCTGAAGGAGCTGCTTCAGCAGCCTTATCTGGTCGTCGGTGTCGAGAATGGTGAAGCCGGACCTGAGCCCCACCAGCTCGGCGTGCCGGCGCAGCATGCGCACGCCGATGGAGTGGAAGGTGCCCAGCCACGGCATGCCCTCCACCTCCTCGCCGACCATGGCGTGGATGCGCTCCTTCATCTCGCGCGCAGCCTTGTTGGTGAAGGTCACGGCAAGGATCTGCGAGGGCCAAGCGAGGCCGAGCGAGAGGATGTGGGCGATGCGGGTGGTCAGCACCCGCGTCTTGCCGGTGCCGGCGCCCGCGAGCACGAGAACGGGGCCGTCGGTGGCTTCCACCGCCTCGCGCTGCTCGGGGTTGAGCCCGTCGAGATAGACCCCGCGTCCGGCCGCCGCCCGGCCGGGATTGGCCATGGCCGCCGCGCGCGCGGCGATGCCGCCGGGGCGCGGGGCAGGCACGGGCAAGGCGTCGTCCATATCCCGGCCGCCGGATGCCCGGTTCTCACCGGCCGGCAGGTCGAAGGGAATGTCGAAGGGATCGTCTTGCGTCTGCTTCCGGTCGGCCAAAGGCCCGCTCGCTGTCATCGGCATGAATAGGCATGATTCTAGATCAGAACAAAATGGCATCGGCATGCCCGTTTGGCGAGGGCAGGGCCTAGTTCGCCTGTGCGTGCCGCTCAGGGACGGGGCAGCACCGTGGTGACGGGGGAATTCGGCTCCGGCTTCATGCCGAACCAGCGCTGGTGGATCGCCGCCAGCGTGCCGTCGCGCTTGAGCTCGGACAGCGCGGCGTCGACCCGTGGGGTCAGCGGTGAATTCAGCGGCAGCGCGATGGCGTACTGGTCGTCGGTCGGCAGGCGGATCATGACGGCGAGGTCGGTCTGCTTGAGCAGCCGGTAGAGCAACGCCGGCAGGTCTCCGACATAGGCGTCGATCTCCCCGGCGCGAAGCTGGCGGACCGCCGCGTCCAGCCCTTCGGACGGCACGACGGGGCCGAAGCCGTAGCGCGCGCGGTTCTGCGCCAGCCATTGCTCATTGCTGGAACCCGCTTCGGTACCGACCCGCCTTCCCGCGAGGTCTTCCATGGCGCGAAGCCGCGAATGCTTCATCGCCGCCACGCCCTGCGAGGTCTGGTAGTAGGGCTGGGTGAAATCGAACTGCCGCCGCCGCTCGGGCGTGATGGTGATCGAGCAGATCGCCGCGTCGATGCGCCCTTCCGCCAGCGCCGCGAAGAGCTGCGCGAAGGGCATCTCGACGAAGTTCACATCGGCGTCGAGCCGCGCGGCGAGCGCCTTCGCGAGATCCACGTCGAAGCCGGAGAGGCGACCGTTCTCGTGGAACTCCCACGGCCGGTTGTCCGCGAAGGTGCCGACGCGCAGCGTCATGCGCGGCTCGGCCGCCTGGGCGCGAACGGAAGCCAACGTCGCCAGCACGGCGATCGCGAGGCTCGCGACGACGAGGCCGACGGCGCGCAGAAGTGGACGCACCGCGACGTTCATGGCCCCTCCCATGTGTCCGCTGCAACCGACGTCAATCCGCAACCGCGCCAATGCTGAAGCAATTGTCGGTGCCGGTCCACCAGCCAGACGGGCCGCGTCTTCACCTCGCACCATAGTGAAGGGTCGGCAGCACGGCGCCGATATGCTCGCCAAAGGCCCGGGCGGCGAGCGAGGGGCGCGGATCGGCGAATTCCAGCGCGATGCCGATGGTCGGCAGCGGCGGCAGGCCGGCGGTGACGACATGAAGGTCCGGCGGCACCGCCATGCGGGTCAGCACGCTGATGGCGTGGCCGGAGCGGGCGATGGCGATAAGCCCGGCGAGGCTGTTGCTGGCGAAGGCCACCCGGTAGCGACGCCCCACCGCCTCCATCGCCGCGCAGGCCGCGCGATAGTCGAGCGTCAGCGGCGCGGAAAGCGCCAGCGGCAGGCTCGCCTGCTGGAGCACCGCCGGCTCGGGCTCATTGGCCACCCAGACGAAATCCTCCTGCCGGATCGCCTCGCGTCCCGCCGCGTCGGGCAGCGAGACCAGCGCCATCTCGATCTGCCGGCGGTGCAGCAGCGGGCGCAGCTCCAGCGTCGGGGCGCACACCATGCGCAGTTCGACATCGGCATGGCGCGCGCAGAAGCCGCGCAGAAGCTCGGGCAGGAAGGCGGCCGAATAGTCCTCCGGGCAGCCGAAGCTCACCGAGCCGCGCAAACCCGTGCCGCCCATGTCGGCGAGGATCTCGTCATGGCGGGCGAGCAGCGCCTCGGCATGCACCAGCAGCTTCTCGCCCGCCGTGGTGAGCCGCACGCCCGAGCCGCTGCGGTGCAGCAGCGGCTGGCCGATCTGGCTTTCCAGCCGGTGCATCTGCATGCTGAGCGCCGATTGCGTGCGGCCGATCTGCAGGCAGGCGCCGCTGATCGAGCCGGTGCGCGCCACCACGGCGAAGCTGCGAAGCAAGGCGAGGTCGAGATCCGGCACGGGCACTACCGAGGGCATCAATTATGTCGATATCCGAATGAAAGAATATCAGTTTGCCCGAAGCCGCAAGCACCGCTAGCACTTCATGCAGGCCATTTTCACCGCAGGTCCTTTCAGGGTGATCCCATGTCGTTGAACGCCGATGCCGAGTTCTGGGCTGCCGCCAACAAGCACCTCACCCGCTATGGGCCGAGCTTCGAATCCATCATCGTCGAAAAGGCCGAGGGCAGCTTCGTCTACGACGCGGACGGGCGCGGCATACTCGACTTCACCTCCGGACAGATGAGCGCGGTGCTGGGCCACACCCACCCCGACATCGTGGAGACGGTCGACCGCCAGATGGGCCGCGTCGCGCATCTGTTCTCCGGCATGCTCTCGCGCCCGGTGGTCGAACTCGCCTCGCGCCTCGCCGCGCTGGCGCCGGGGCTCGACCGCGTGCAGCTTCTCTCCACCGGCGCGGAATCCAACGAGGCCGCCATCCGCATGGCCAAGCTCGTCACCGGCGGGCACGAGGTCGTTGCCTTCGCGCAGAGCTGGCACGGCATGACCGGGGCGGCGGCCGCGGCCACCTACAGCGCCGGGCGCCGGGGCTACGGGCCGGTGGCGGCGGGCTCCTTCGTCATCCCCGCCCCGAATTCCTACCGCCCGCGCTTCACCCGCCCGGACGGCTCGAACGACTGGCAAGCCGAACTGAACGACGCTTTCGAGCTGATCGACCGCCAGTCCACCGGCAGCCTCGCCGCCTTCATCGCCGAGCCGATCCTGTCGAGCGGCGGCATCCTCGAACTGCCGCCCGGCTACCTGAAGGCCCTGAAGCAGAAGTGCGAGGAGCGCGGCATGCTGCTCATCCTCGACGAGGCGCAGACCGGGATCGGGCGCACCGGCCACATGTTCGCCTTCCAGCGCGACGGCGTGACGCCCGACATCATGACGCTCTCCAAGACGCTGGGCGCCGGCCTGCCGCTCGCCGCCGTGATGACCACCACGGCGATCGAGGAGAAGGCGCATGAGAAGGGCTATCTGTTCTACACCACCCATGTTTCCGACCCGCTGCCGGCCGCCGTCGGCGTCACCGTGCTCGACGTGGTGGAGCGCGACGGGCTGGTGGATCAGGCGATCGCACGCGGGCAGCGGCTGAAGGACGGCCTGCTCTCCCTGCAGCAGCGCTACGAATGCGTCGGCGACGTGCGCGGGCGCGGCCTCCTGCTCGGGCTGGAGATCGTGCTCGACCGCAACACGAAGGAGCCCGGCTTCGAGCTCGGCGCCCGCGTCATGGAGGAGGCGATGACGCGCGGCCTCAGCATGAACATCGTCAAGCTGCCCGGCATGGGCGGCGTGTTCCGCATCGCCCCGGCGCTCACCGTGTCGGAGGCCGAGATAGACCTCGGGCTGGAGATCGTCTCCGACTCCATCGCCGCCGCGACCGCTGCGCGCTGACGCGGGCGACGCCGGCCCACCAACTGGGACCGGCGCCGCCGGATGGCGAAACGCTCTGGCCTGACGGCACCGGGCATGTTCTGATCGCGGCCTTTCCGCCCCGACAGACGTGCTCAGGTGCCTTCCATGTTCGAAGCCAAGTTCCAGACCTTCTCCGACGCCGCCGCGCCCGCGCTCGGCACGGCACGCCTCAAGCTGCTGCGCGCGGAGCTGGAGCGGCGCGGGCTGGACGGCTTCATCGTGCCGCGCGCGGACGCGCACCAGAACGAATATGTGCCGCCCTGCGACGAGCGCCTCGCCTGGCTCACCGGCTTCTCCGGCTCGGCCGGCGTGGCGCTGGTGCTGCGCGAGGAAGCCGCCATCGTGGTCGACGGGCGCTACACGCTGCAGGCGGCGGCGCAGGTCGACACCGCCTCCTTCGAGGTCGTGCCGCTCGCCGAGACCACGCCGGAGCGCTGGCTGGAGAAGCACCTGCCGGCCGGCGCGCATTTCGGCTTCGATCCCTGGCTGATCACGGTGGAAGGCGAAGCCAAGCTGCGCCGCGCCGTCGCCGCTGCCGGCGGCTCGCTGGTCGCGGTCGACGGCAACCCGGTCGATGCGGTGTGGCTGGACCGTCCCGCCCCACCGCTCGCCCCGGTCACGCTGCGCGATCCCGCGCTGGCCGGCGAGGCGGCGCCCGACAAGATCGCGCGCATCAAGGCGGCGCTGGCCGAGCAGAAGCTCGACGCGCTGGTGATCTCCGATCCCCATTCGGTGGCCTGGACCTTCAACATCCGCGGCGGCGACGTCGCCTTCACGCCGCTGCCCCTCTCCTGGGCCATCGTGCCGAGGGAGGGCCGCCCGACGCTGTTCGTCGACGGGCGCAAGCTCTCCAACGCCGCCCGCGATTCGCTGGCGCAGGTCGCCGAGATCGCCGAGCCGGTGCTGCTGGAGCGGGCGGTGGAGATGGCCGCCGGCGGCGGCGCCACGATCCGGCTCGATCAGGCGACCGCGCCCTCGCTTCTCGCCGCGCGCATCGAGGCGGCGGGCGGCAAGGTGTCCGCCGGCCCCAGCCCGGTGGCGCTGATGCAGGCGGCGAAGAACGCCGCCGAGCTCGCCGGCATGCGCGCCGCCCATCTGCGCGACGGCGCCGCGCTCGCCCGCTTCCTCGCCTGGTTCGACGCCGAGGCGCCGAAGGGCGTGCTTACCGAGATCGATGTGGTGGCGGCGCTGGAAACCTTCCGCCGCGAAACCGGCGCACTGAAGGACGTGTCCTTCCCCAGCATCTCCGGCGCGGGGCCGAACGGGGCCATCGTGCATTACCGCGTCAGCGAGGCGACCAACCGGCGCGTCGGCATGGACGAACTGTTCCTCATCGATTCCGGCGCGCAGTACGAGGACGGCACAACGGACGTGACGCGCACCCTCGTCGTCGGCACCGCCAGCCCCGAGATGCGCGACCGCTTCACCCGCGTGCTCAAGGGCCATATCGGCATCGCCCGCGCGGTATTCCCGCTCGGCACCGCCGGCTCGCAGCTCGACAGCTTCGCCCGCCAGCACCTGTGGGCGGCGGGGCTCGATTTCGACCACGGCACCGGCCACGGCGTCGGCGCCTATCTCTCGGTGCATGAAGGACCGGCGCGCATCTCCAAGCTCGGCACGGTGCCGCTGGCGCGCGGCATGGTGCTCTCCAACGAGCCCGGCTACTACAAGACCGGCGCCTATGGCATCCGGCTGGAAAATCTGGAGATCGTCGCCGACGGGCCGGCCGTCGCGGGCGCGGAGAAGACGCTGCTCGCCTTCGAGACGCTGACGCTCGCCCCCTTCGACCGACGGGCGATTGAGCCCGCCCTGCTCACGCCCGGGGAACTGGCCTGGATCGACGCCTATCATGCGCGCGTGCGGGGCGAGATCGGCCCGCTGGTCGATACGGCGACGCGCGCCTGGCTGGAGGCCGCAACCGCGCCACTCGCCGGCTGACCGCGCTCAGTGACGCCGCGACCAAAGCGCGGCGGCAGCGTGGCGGTTCAATGGAACCATCGCGTCATGCCGGCGTTTACTCCGCGACCCCTGTAGCCGGGCAGACGGAGACGCCAAATGACCACCATTCTTATCATCATTCTTGTCTTGATACTTGTCGGAGCCCTGCCGAGCTGGGGCTACAGCCGGAGCTGGGGCTACGGCCCGAGCGGTCTCGTGACCGTTCTTCTTATCATTCTCATCGTGATGATGCTGACCGGGCGCATCTAGCGCCGGGGCCACCGTAGAAACGGGAGCGAGGGCCGCCGCGCGCAAGCCGGCGGCCCTTTTGCATGCCCATGCGTCGACGCCTCAGCCGGCCCAGTCGGTGACGATGGCGCCGGCCGTGCGCGGCGTGGCGCCGGCGAACTCCAGCGCCGCCATCAGCGCGGCCTGGACGCTGGCCGCCGGAACCGCGACATCGCCGAAGGCGAGATCACGCGTCGCCGTGGCGTCGTGCGCCAGCGTCACGCCATAGCCAAGATCCAGCGCCGCGCGGGTGGCCGCGTCCACGCACATGTGGCTCATCGCGCCCACGATCACGAGCGAGCCGATGCCCTTCTCCTTCAGCAGCCCGTCGAGGCCGGTATCGAGGAAGGCGTTGACATTGTGCTTCACCACCACCGGCTCGTCGGGGAGCGGAGCCACCGCCCCATGGATCTCCGCGCCGGGCGTGCCCTCGGCGAAGAAGTCCGCCTCCGAACTGGGGCTTTCATGACGCACATGGATCACCGGGATCCGGTTCCAGCGCGCGGCGGCGATGAGGTCGGCGACCTTGGCAGCGGCGGCGTCCATGCCGGCGAGCGGATACTTGCCGCCGGGAAAGTAGTCGTTCTGCACGTCGATCACGAGAAGCGCGGTGTCGGCCACGATGGGCTCCGGATGTTGCTTCGGGAATGCCGGGTAGGCTGCGGGGGCACGGAGCGCCACGGTCCGCCGCCGGACAGGTATCTGTCAACCGCCTACCAGCGCCAGCCACTCATCCTCGCTCAACACCGTGACACCCAGTTCGCGTGCCTTGGCGAGCTTGGAGCCGGCATCCGCCCCCGCCACGACATAGTCGGTCTTCTTCGACACCGAGCCTGCCACTTTGGCGCCGAGCCGTTCGGCCATCGCCTTGGCGTCCTCGCGTGTCATCTTCTCCAGCGCGCCGGTGAACACCACCGTTTTGCCGGCGACCGCGCCGGAGGCGGCGGCGGCCGGCTGTTCGGCGGGCGCCACCCTCACCTCGGCCAGAAGCTCGTCGAGCAGGGCCCGGTTATGCGCCTCGGCATAGAACTCGCACAGCGACGCCGCCGCGACCGGGCCGACATCCGGCACCGCCGCCAGCGCCTCGAACGCCTCCGACGGCGCCTCGCGGGCGGCGCTCTCGACCGCCTCGATGAGTTCGGCCGCGCCCATGAAGAAGGACCGCATCTCCGTGCGCTGCGCGGCATTGAGGTGGGCCGCCCTGAAGAGTGACCGCACCGCCTCCTCGCCGTCGAGGCTGCGGTCGATTTCGCTCACCGCATCGGCAAGCGCTGTCAGGCTGATCCGGCCAATCCGCGGCACGCTCTCCAGCCGGGTCCAGGCCTCTCCGGGGCGGCCGGGAGCCGCGGCCTCCAGGCTGGCGACCAGGGCTTCGACGCTGCGATAGGTGCGTGCCAGCGCCTTGGAGGTGGTCTCCCCCACATGACGGATGCCGAGCGCGAAGATGAAGCGCGCAAGCGCCACCTCGCGCCGCTCGTCGATCGAGGCGAACAGCTTGTCGACGCCGAGGAACTGCCGCTCCTCCTCCGTCAGCACCTTCTTGCGCGCCTGTCCGGTCTCGATCTCGCGCTGGCGCGCCCGCTCCTCGCGGTGGACGAGAAAGGCCCGGCGCACCTCGTCGCCACGCGCGTGCAGACGGAAAATATCGGCGGGAGTCCGCAAGAGATCCGCCTCGAAGAGCATCTGCACATTCTCGTCGCCCAGCCCCTCGATGTCGAAGGCGTTGCGCGAGACGAAATGGCGGATGCGCTCCACCGCCTGCGCCGGGCAGATCAGGCCGCCGGTGCAGCGGCGCACCGATTCGCCTTCCTCGCGCACCGCGTGCGAACCGCAGGCCGGGCACAGATGCGGGAAGGCGAAGGGCACGGCGCCCGCCGGCCGGCGCTCCAGCACCACGTCGACCACCTGCGGGATGACGTCGCCGGCACGCTGGATGGTCACGAAATCGCCGATGCGGATGTCGACCGGCTTCTCCTCGAAGGTGCCGCGGATCGGCTGGCCGTCGCTGCCGAGGCCGGCAATGTAGTCCTCGTTATGCAGCGAGGCGTTGGACACCACCACGCCGCCGACAGTGATCGGCGCCAGCCGGGCGACCGGGGTGAGCGCGCCGGTGCGGCCCACCTGGATCTCGATGCCGAGCAGCTCGGTCACTGCGCGCTGCGCCGGGAATTTGTGCGCGATGGCCCAGCGCGGCGAGCGCGAGACGAAGCCGAGTTCGGCCTGCTGCACCAGCGCGTTGACCTTGTAGACCACGCCGTCGATGTCGTAGCCGAGCGTCGAGCGCCGCTCGCCGATCATCCGGTAATGCGCCAGCAGCTCCGCCGCAGAGCGGCAGACCACGGTGAGCGGGTTGGTCGGCAGGCCCCAGCGCGCGAACGCCTCAATCACGCCAAACTGGGTATCGGCGGGCAGCGCGTCCTCGCTCACTTCGCCCCAGGCATAGGCGAAGAATCGCAGGGGTCGGCTCGCCGTGATCGAGGGGTCGAGCTGGCGCAGGCTGCCCGCCGCCGCGTTGCGCGGATTGGCGAAGAGCGGCTTGCCCGCCGCCTGCTGGCGCTCGTTGATGGCGGCGAAATCGGCGTGGCCCATATAGACCTCGCCGCGCACCTCGAACACGTCGGGCACGTCCTTGCCGGCGAGGCGCGCGGGAATTTCGCCGATGGTGCGCACATTGTTGGTGACGTCCTCGCCCTCGAAGCCGTCGCCGCGCGTCGCCGCCTGTTTGAAGACGCCATTCTCGTAGCGCAGGTTGCAGGACAGGCCGTCGATCTTCGGCTCGGCGGTGAAGGCGATCTCCGCGTCGGCGGGCAGGCCGAGGAAGCGGCGCACGCGGGCGACGAACTCCTCCACCTCCTCGTCGTCGAAGGCGTTGCCGAGCGAAAGCATCGGCACGGCATGGCGGACCTTGGCGAACTTGGCGGAGGGCGCGGCGCCGACCTTCTCGGAGAGGCTGTCGATGCCCTTCAGCTCGGGAAACTGCGCCTCGATAGCCTCGTAGCGCCGGCGCAGGCCGTCATATTCGGCGTCGGTAAGCGTCGGCGCATCGTTCTGGTAGTAAAGCCGGTCGGCCTTGGCGATCTCCTCGCCGAGCTTCGCATGCTCGGTGGCGGCGGCGTCCGCCGTCAGCGTCTCGACGGCGGGAGCCTGCGGCCCGGAAGCGGGAGACTTGGCGTCGTTCGTCATGGCACCCTCCGTCGAATTCCCGCCGTGCTTGCTGTCCGCCGGCTCCTTCCCATTCCAGAAATCGGCGAACCGCTCAAGGGCAGCCTGAGGATCGTCGCGGGCGGCTCAGGGCCGCCCCGCCGGCGGCGGAAGCACGGCGGTGTAGGCACGCACCAGCGGCTTGATGTCGTGACCACGGAAGCGGCGCGTCAGCGCCCCGACCGGGTTAAGCGGGCCGAGCAGGATTTCGAGATAGGGCTCGGGCCGATAGCCGGAGACGATGAGCGCGGTGCCCTTCCGCTCCGCCAGCGGCGGCAGGTTCTGGAAGCGGTAGCGCGCGCGCTCGTCGAGCTGCTCGACGGTGACGCCGGGGAGCTCGCGCCCCAGCATGGCGGCAAGCTGGTAATTGTCGGTGAGGATCAGGCCGGCGCCCGTGCGCACGCGCAGCGCCTCCACCTCGGCGGCGAAGTCCGGCCAGCCGCGCGTCATACGGGCGATGGGATCGCGCCCGCCGAGGCCCGGCAGCGGCGCCAGCGCATGGACGCCGAGCGCAAGGACGAAGACGAGCGCCAGCGGCACGGTGGCCCGGCGCAGCCCGTCGACCCAGCGGCGCGGCACCGGCTCCACCGCCAGCATTCCCGCCGCCGCGGCGATGGCGACGAGAGGATAGAGGAAGCCCACCCAATTGCCCTCGACGCGGCTCCTCAGCGCATGAACGAAGAAATAGGCGAGCGGCACGAACAGCGCGACCAGCACGAGACGGCGCCCGCCAGGCGCGCGGAAGGCACCGGCCGCACGCGGAAGCAGGCCGGCAACGGCGAAGACGAACACCAGCGGCGTGGCGAGGCCGACCTGCGAGCCGACGAATTCGACGACATAGCCGGGCCGCAGCGCCGCATGGGCGGTGATGCGCCCGCCCTGCTTGGCGAAGGTCTCCCAGCCATGGGCGGCGTTCCAGACGAGGTTCGGCAGGAAGACGAGGATCGCCAGCCCGAGCGCGAGCCACGGCCAGGGCCGCAGAAGCTGGCGGCGCAGCTCCGGCACCGCCAGCACGGCGAGCCCGACGCCGCCGCCGAGCATGGCGCCGGAATATTTGGACAGCATGGCGAGCCCGGTCGCCACGCCGAGCGCGAGCCAGAGCGGCGGACTCGGCTCCCGCAACAGGCTGGCGGCGCAATAGACCATCGCCGCGCTGAACAGCGCCAGCGGCGCGTCCGGCGTCGCCAGCGTCATGCCGAGAAAGCCGAAGATGGTGGCGTTGAACACCACCGCCGCCAGCGGTCCGGCGCGCTCGTCCTCAAGCAGCAGCGCCGCCGCGCGCCAGACGAAATAGCTCGCCGGCACCACCGAGAGCACGCAGGCGAGCCGCACCCCGAGCGCGGTGTCGCCGGCCAGCATCTGCCCGGCACGGATGAAGAAGGCGATCATCGGCGGGTGATCGTAATAGCCCGCCGAGAGGCCCTGCGCCCACAGCGCGTAATAGGCCTCGTCCGGCACCAGCGGCACGCTCGCCGCCAGCACCAGCCGCCAGGCGAGCAGCGCGGCGATGACGGCCAGGGCGAGCCGCCCGCCACTCTCGAAGCCGGGAAGGACCGGGCGGGACATCGGCCCGCCCGCGCTCCCGTTCACGCGGAATCCTTCCACACCACGGCGCGGCTGATCGCGTAGTTCCACACCGCGCCGACCACCGCGCCGGCGATGCCCGCGACCCACCAATGCGCGGTCTCGTAGAACATCCAGTCGGCGATGCCGACATTGGCCGCCGCGCCGAGCCCGCAGATGAGATAGAAGGCCAGCAGCCCGGCGAGGAAGCGCCAGCCGGAAAGCCGACGGTCGCGATAGGTCAGCACGTTGTTGACGATGTAGTTGAACGTCATCGCCACGAAGGTCGCGATGGTCTGGGCGTAGAGGAAGCGCAAATCGCTCGACAGCGCCGCCTTCAGCACCAGCAGATGCACCACGAGGCCCGCCGCACCGACGCAGGCGAACGAGAGGAAGCGCAGCGAGACCAAGCCGCCCGTCGCCTTGGAGACGATCAGCCCGAGGAAATCCATCAGCACACGGTTGTCGAGCTTGCTGTCGCCGCTCTGCCGCGTGCCGAAATTATAGGTCAGCTCGGTGACGCGCAGCCCCTCGCCCGCCGTCGACAATATGTCGAGCAGGATCTTGAAGCCGTCGGTGGCGAGCTTGGGCGCCAGCTTCTCCGCCAGCTCCCGGCGCAGCATGAAGAAGCCGCTCATCGGGTCGGAGGAGGTCACGCCCAGCACCCGGCGGGCGATGCGGGTGGCGAGCTGGCTACCGAAGCTGCGGAAGGCGCTGAAGCCTTCCTGCGCCGCCCCGCCCGGCGCGTAGCGCGTCGCCACCACCACGTCGGCGCCCGCGCCCATCGCCTCGACCATGCGCGGCAGCAGCGTCTCGTCGTGCTGGAGGTCGGCGTCCATCACCGCGACCAGCGGTGCCTGCGCGGCCAGCATGCCCTCGATGCAGGCACCCGCGAGGCCACGGCGGCCGACGCGGCGGATGCAGCGTATGCGCGGGTCCTGCCGGCCGATGGCGCGCAGCGCGTCCGCCGTGCCGTCCGGCGAGTTGTCGTCGACGAAGATCGCCTCCCAGGCGATGCCGGCCAGCGCCGTGTCGAGCTTGGCGACCAGCGGCTCCAGATTGCCGCGCTCGTTGAAGGTGGGAAGCACGACCGTGAGGTCCGGGGCCACGCCCCGCTCGGTCGCGGCAGAGATCGGTAAGGTCAGGGACATGATGATCCGGAACGAGTGAGGCTGCCTGTTTAGCGCAGCCTTGCGGCGAGGGCCACGGTGGATTGCGTGGCACCTCCCGCCCTGCGGGACAGGGAGCGGTGCGCCGATGGGTCAGTCCGCCACGGCCCCCTTCAGCAGACGGTCCGCCGCCGCACGCGCCTCCGAGGTGATCTCGGCGCCCGACAGCATGCGGGCGATCTCCTCGCGGCGATGCTCGCGCGCGAGCGGGCTGACGCGGGTCGCCACGCGGTCGAGATCGGCCAGCGCCTCCTTGGCGATGCGGAAATGATTGCCCGCGCGCGCCGCCACCTGCGGGGCGTGGGTGACGGCGACCACCTGCACCCGCCCGGCAAGACGGGCGAGCCGCGCGCCGATGGCGTCCGCCACTGCACCGCCCACCCCGGTGTCGATCTCGTCGAACACCAGCGTCGGCGCCGAGCCCTTGTCGGCCAGCACCACCTTTAGCGCCAGCAGGAAGCGGGCGAGCTCGCCGCCGGAGGCGACCTTCATCATCGGCCCCGGCCGCGTGCCCGGATTGGTGCGCACCCAGAACTCGACGCGGTCATAACCCTCGGCCTGTCCGTCCGCCTCGTCGGTCTGGATGTCGGTGACGAACAGCGCCCGCTCCAGCTTGAGCGGCGGCAGCTCGGCGCTCACCGCCGCGTCCAGCGCCCGCGCCGCCGCCTTGCGCCGGGCCGAGAGTTCGCGCGCGTCGCGGCGGTAGTCGGCCTCGGCGGCGGCGGTGCGGGCCTCCAGTTCGGCGAGCTTCTGCGCGCCATGGTCGAGCGCGTCGAGCTGGTCGGCGAAGCGCGCCGCCACCGCCGGCAGATCGTCCGCCGTGCAGGCATATTTGCGCCCCGCCCCGCGCAGGGCGAACAGCCGTTCCTCGATCCGCTCCAGCTCACGCGGGTCGAAATCGGCCTCGCGCAGCGCCGCGTCGAGATGGAAATTCGCCTGTTCGAGCGCGGCCAGCGCGGCGTCGATCGCCTCCACCGCCGGGCGCACCAGGGTTTCCACCTCGCCGGCGCGGCGCTCCAGCCGGCGCACGGCGGCGGCGAGGCCCGGCACCGGCGAATTGGCACCGCCCACCGCCTCCTGCGCCTCGGCGAGATCGGTGGCGATCTTCTCGAAGCGCATCATCTCGGTGCGCCGGGCGGCAAGGCGCTCCTCCTCGCCCGGCTCGGCGGCGAGCGCGGTGAGTTCGTCGACCGCATGGCGGATGAAATCGGCCTCGCGCGCCGCCTCGTCCAGCCGCGCCTTTTCAGCGAGGGCCTCCGTCCGCGCGGCGCGCCAGCGGCGCCAGCCGGCGCCCACCGCCTCGGCGAGTTCGCCGAGCCCGCCATAGGCGTCGAGCACCGTGCGGTGCGAGGCGGGATCGACCAGCGCGCGGTCGTCGTGCTGGCCGTGGATCTCCACCAGCCGCCGGCCGAGGCTGCGCAGCATCTGCGCGCTCACCGACTGGTCGTTGACGAAGGCGCGGGTGCGCCCGTCGGCATGCTGGACGCGGCGCAGCACCAGCGCGCCCTCGTCGTCGATGCCGGCTTCCTGCAGAAGGGCGCGGACGGGATGGCCGGCGGCGAGATCGAACTCGGCCGTCACCTGGCCCTGCGCGGTGCCGTGGCGCACCAGCGAGCCGTCGCCGCGTCCGCCCAGCGCGAGGGTGAAGGCATCGAGCAGGATCGACTTTCCCGCGCCGGTCTCGCCGGTCAGCACGGTCAGGCCCGGCTGGAAGGACAGGTCCAGCCGCTCGATGAGCACGATATCCCTGATCGACAGGGCGACCAGCATGCGTGACGCTCCAGACCGAATCCGCGCGGGATCACGGGCGCTCTTCTAGCAGGTCGCGCGCCGCCATGCACCGCTGTTCTCATTATGTTCCGATTTTCGGCCGCAGGTCGAGGGCCTGCGTCCCAGACACGCGCGGGGAGAGGCGCACCTAGCCGAGGCCGAAGCCCTTGAAAGCCTTGGCGATCCAGGACTGCTCGTTCATCTGCGGGTTCACCCCGCGCGACTGCACGAGCTTGTAGGCGTCCTTGTACCAGGAACTGTCGGGGAAATTGTAGCCGAGCACGGCGGCGGAGGTCTGCGCCTCGCTGATCACGCCGAGCGCCATATAGGCTTCGGTCAGCCGGTACAGCGCTTCCTCGACATGGCGCGTGGTCTGGTAGCGCGTGACCACGACCTTGAAGCGGTTGATGGCGCCGGCATAGTTGCGCTGTTCGAGATAGTAGCGCCCGACCATCATCTCCTTGCCGGCGAGCTGGTCGCGGGCGATTTCCAGCTTCTTCTTGGCGCTCACCGCATATTCGGTGTTCGGCCATTTGCGCACGACCTCTTCGAGCTGGTCCATGGCGCGCTGGGTGCGCATCTGGTCGCGGCTGATGTCGGGGATCTGGTCGAAATAGGACTGGGCGATCAGGTACTGCGCATAGGCGGCGTCTTCCGAGCCCGGATGCAGCGACTGGTAGCGCCGCGCAGCCGAGATGCATTCCTCGTACTTGCCCTGCAGATAATAGGCATAGGCCGTCATCAGGATCGCCTTGCGCGCCCATTCCGAATAGGGGTGCTGGCGGTCGACGTCCTCGAAGCGGACGATGGCGTCGGAATATTCCTCCTTCGCCATGAGGGTCAGGCCCTCATTGTAGCGCTGCTCCGCCGGCACGTCGGGGAAGACGGTCTCTTCCTTGTTGGTGTCGAACCAGCTCGCGCAGCCGCCGAGCGAGGCGCCCATCATCACCAGCCCCGCCAGCCGCAGCGCCACCGCGCCCGCCCTGAGGCCGCCGGAGGTCGCGGCGCGCGCGCGGGCGGCGGCCCGATCATGGGCAGGCATCGGAGTGGGCTGGCCGAGATGGAGAGGACGCATCACAAATTCGATCCCGATCTGGTCGCTGTGTTCGCCGCCTGTGCCGCGCCGTCTCGCGCTAAGGCCGCTTTCCGACCGGATTATGGCGTCTGGCGGGGCCAAGGGCAAAGGCGCGGCCGAAAGGATCGGAAAGATGCGCCCTGTGGCGGAGAAGACCCGCCCGCCGGCACCGGCCGGACGAGAGCGAGGCCGGCAGCGTCAGAGCTCCGGCGCGTAGGCCGGGACGGCGACCGTCACCAGGCCCGCATTGCCGCGCACGCTGCGGCGGGCCGGGATGCGCGCCTCGACGATCTCGTAGGCGGAGCGGTCGGACAGCAGCGCGTCGACGACCGCGAAGTTCAGCTTGTGGCCGCCGCGATAGGAGCGGTAGCGGCCGAGGATCGGCATGCCGCCGATGGCGAGATCGCCCACCGCGTCGAGCGCCTTGTGGCGGACGAACTCGTCCTCGAAGCGCAGGCCTGTGGTGTTCATCACGCCCTCGTCGCCGAGGCAGATCGTGTTGTCGAGCGAGGCGCCGAGCGCGTAGCCGGCCTGCCAGAGCCGCTCGACATCGCAGACGAAGCCGAAGGTGCGGGCCGCAGCGAGCTCCTTGCGGAACACGTCGGGCGACAGGGTGGCGGCGAAGCGCTGATGGCCGATGGCGGCGTGGTCGAAATCAATCTCGACCTCCAGCCGCAGGCCGAAATCGTAAGGCGAGAGCTCGCCGAAGCCGGTTTCCGATTCGACGCGCACCGGCTTGAGGACGCGCAGGTAGCGGCGCACGCCGCCGGTCTCGACGATGCCGGCCTCGTCCACGGCGGCCACGAAGTCGCCGGCGCTGCCGTCGAGAATCGGCACTTCCGGCCCGTCGATCTCGACATGGGCGTTGTCGACGCCGAGGCCGGCGAAGCAGGCCATCAGGTGCTCGACGGTGGAAACCGCGGGGCCGCTCGAATCACGCAGCACGGTGGCAAGGTCGCTGCCGCGCACGGCGGTGCGGCAGGCGCGCACGGACTGGGACGAATCGAGACGGTGGAAAACGATGCCGGTATCGGCCTCGGCGGGAGCGATGCTCAACCGCGCCGGCTTGCCGGAATGGACGCCGACGCCGGTGAGCGTCACGCAATCGCCAAGGGTGGTCTGCCGCACAGCGTTCATTCAGCCCACGAAGCGGACGCGCGAGGCGCTCCGCTTTCCCCATTCCCCAAAACCAACACACTCAGCCGCCATTTTTGGAAAGACGCGGAACGAGTTCCGTGCCGGCGGCTTATCGTTGGCTGGCAAGATAACGGCGCCGTGAGTCAGCGCCAAATCACGCTTGCTTACCTTCTGTTACCGTTGCAACGCTGCCGCACAATCCTGAAAATTCGTTTAATTCCAGCCAGATACGGCGACGCGGCGCGAGCCTGCGCTGCGCCGCGTTACAGCTTGTGTAACAGGGCGGACGCGCCGCCCTGTCCGAAATCCTCCTGCCTTCAGCCCTGACGGCGCAGGAAGGCGGGGATGTCGAGGTGGTCATCCTCGGCCGGACGGGCCGGACGCGCCTCGGCCGGGCGCAGCGCCGGGCGCTTGGCGTATTCGGACACCTCGGGGCGCATTTCGGTGAGCGGGCGCGATTCGGCCTGCGGCGCGCGGCGCACCACCGGACGCATATCCGCCGGCGGCTCGGCCTCTTCCTCGTCCGCATGGCGGCCGAGCCCGACATTGGCGAGGCGCTGCAACAGCGTCATGCGCTTCTTGTCGGCGTGGTGATGATCGGGCACCTCGCCACGGGCGGCGCGGATCTGGTTCTGAGCCGGCATGGGCAGCTCGTCGACACGCGGCATGCGCGGCGACGGGCGCTCGGCCTGCGGCGGGATGAACGGCTCCATCTCGTAGTCCTCATAGGCCGCCTCGTTCAGCGGCGCCGGCTCGTGGTCGGCGTAGAGGGCGGGCTTGGGGGCCATCGGGCGGATCGTCACCTCGTCGATCGCCGCCGGGGCGGCGGGGGCCGGCGAATAGGCGGCCTCGCCGGCATAGACGTGCTCGTCGGCGGCGTGGCTGGCATAGGTCGGCTCGGCCGGCGCGGCGTAGAGGTCGTCGGCGAGCGCCGAGGCGACCGAGCGCAGCGCGGCGTCGCGGCGGGCCTCGACGGCGGCGCGGCCGGCATTCGACACGCGGCGCCCGCCGATATCCGGCAGGTTGTTCAGCGTGTGCGGAATCTGCTCGGGAATCACCGCCGGGTCGATGCCGGTGGCGACCACCGACACACGGATGAGCCCTTCCAGCGTCTCGTCGAAGGTGGCGCCGAGGATGATGTTGGCATCGGGGTCCACTTCCTCGCGGATGCGGGTCGCCGCCTCGTCCACCTCGAACAGGGTGAGGTCCTTGCCGCCGGTGATCGAGATCAGCAGGCCGCGGGCGCCGCGCATCGACACTTCGTCGAGCAGCGGGTTGGCGATCGCCGCCTCGGCCGCGTGGCGAGCGCGCTGTTCGCCGGAGGCCTCGCCGGTGCCCATCATCGCCTTGCCCATCTCGCGCATCACGGCGCGGACGTCGGCGAAGTCGAGGTTGATCAGGCCTTCCTTCACCATCAGGTCGGTGATGCAGGCAACGCCCGAATAGAGCACCTGGTCGGCCATCGCGAAGGCGTCGGCGAAGGTGGTGCGCTCGTTGGCGACCCGGAACAGGTTCTGGTTCGGGATGACGATGAGGGTGTCGACGCCCTTCTGCAGCTCGTTGATGCCCATCTCGCCGATGCGCATGCGGCGCTGGCCCTCGAAGTGGAAGGGCTTCGTCACGACGCCGACGGTCAGGATGCCGAGTTCGCGGGCCGCGCGGGCGATGACCGGGGCGGCGCCGGTGCCGGTGCCGCCGCCCATGCCGGCGGTGATGAAGACCATGTGCGCGCCGGCGAGGTGATCGCGGATCTCGTCGAGCGCCTCCTCGGCCGCCGCGCGGCCGACTTCCGGCTGCGAGCCGGCGCCCAGGCCCTCGGTGACCGCGACGCCCATCTGCACGATGCGCTCCGCCTTGGAAAGCGTGAGCGCCTGCGCGTCGGTGTTGGCGACGACGAAGTCGACCCCGGTCAGGCCGGCGGTGATCATGTTGTTGACGGCGTTGCCGCCCGCGCCGCCGACGCCGAAGACGGTGATCCGGGGACGCAGCTCGCGGATATCCGGTACCTGGAGGTTGATCGTCATTTCTAGTGTCCCCTAACGCCGGCGGGCACGAGGCCCGTCACGATCACTTTGGTGCCGGTTCCGCCGGCGCGGATTGAGTGGAACACGTCAGAAGGCCTCCCTCAGCCAATGTCCGACGCGCGAGAAGTAGCCGCTGCCCTCGACCTGCGAGAGCCGGCGCCGGCGAGCCTCGAAATGTTCGAGCCCGGCGACCTGCGGATAGACGAGAAGCCCGGTGGCGACGGCGAAGGGCGCCCCGCGCGCCGCCTCCGGCAGCTTGGAGATGCCGAGCGGTCGGCCGATTCGCACCTGGGGCCCAAGGATCTTGCCGACCAGTTCGGCGAGCCCGGTGAGCTGGGCCGCGCCGCCGGTCAGCACCACGCGGCGGCCCGCGCCGGCGGCGTGGCCGGAGGCGATCAGCCGGTCGCGCACCAGTTCGACGATCTCCTCGACGCGCGGGCGCACGATGCGCACCAGCCGCGCCTTGGCGATCGCCCGCGGCTGGTCGTGATGGTCGTCCGAGATGCCGGGGACGGTGAGCATCTCGCGCTCGTCGGCGCCCATCGCCATCACGCCTCCATGCAGGCTCTTGAGGCGCTCGGCGTCGGCGAGGCGGGTCGACAGGCCCCGCGCCACATCGTTGGTCACGTGCTGGCCGCCAATGGCGATGCCGTCGACATGCACGCAATGGCCGTTCTCGACCACCGAGACCGTCGTGGTGCCGGCGCCGAAGTCGATCAGCGTCACGCCCAGCTCCGCCTCGTCATCGGCAAGGGTCGACAGCGCGGCGGCATAGGGGGCGGCCACCATCGCCTCGACGCCGAGATGGCAGCGCTCGATGCACAGAAGCAGGTTGCGCACCGCCGAGGCCTCGGCGGTGACGACGTGCAGGTCGACGCCGAGCCGGCGCCCCAGCATGCCGCGCGGCTCGCCTATGCCGCCCACCCCGTCGAGCGCGTAGCCGACCGGCAGCGCGTGCAGGATGGTGCGGCCCTCGGCGACGGCGAAGGTGGAGGCCGCGTCGAGCACGCGGCGGATGTCGCCCTCGGCCACCGCGGGCTCCGGCAGGTCGACCTCGGCATTGAAATGCTCGGAGGAGAGCCGGCCGCCCGCCAGCGCCACCACAACGGAGGCGATCTGCGCGCCGGCCATGCGCTCGGCGGCGTCCACCGCGCGGCGGATGGCGTGCTCGGCGCGCTCCATGTCGATGACGGTGCCGCCCTTGATGCCGTGCGCGCTGGTGTGGCCGATGCCGAGCACGTCCACCGAATGGGTGCGCCGGCGCAGGCTCGACGTGGCGTCGCGCGGCTTCAGCCGGGCGATCATGCACACGATCTTGGAGGTGCCGACCTCCAGCACGCCGACCACGCCGGTGCGGCGCGGCGCCAGCGGGCGCATCTTCGGGGCGACCTCGAACGGTGCGCGCGAACTCATGTGTTGCTCCCCTTCTTCGCCTTGGCCTGAGCCTTCAGCTCGGCCTGGCGCGCCTCATAGGCGGCGTCGGAGAGACGGACCGACACGCGGTCGGGCAGACGCAGATCGACGATGGTGATGTCGCGGCTCAGCAGCGATTTCTGCTGGTCAAGAAGGGCGAGTTGCTCCAGCGCGTCGGCAAGGCCGGTCTCGGGCAGGCGCACGTCGATGCCGTTGCGCATCTTCAGCGTCCAGCGTCGGTCGGCGACGCGGATGGCGGCGCGCACCTTGTCGCGCACGCCCGGCACGAGGCTCAGCGCCTCGACGATCTCGACGACATTGGTCTGCGCGCCGTCGCCCACCACGACGGGGAGGCGGATGTAGCGCGGATCGTCGGAATAGGGGGCGATCACCGTGCCGTCGCGGGCGATGACGTTGATCTTGCCGTCCTTTTGCCAGAGCGCGAAGCCCTCGCGCTCGACGATCTGGATGTCGAGGCGGTCGGGGTAGAGCTTCTGCACCGTGGCGCGCTTGATCCAGGCGAGTTCCTCAAGGCGCATGCGGGCGCCCTCGGCATCGAGGAACAGCAGCGAGGAGGTCGGCTTCACGCCTGCCGTGGCGAGGATGTCGCCGGGAGTGACGTGATTCTGGCCCGCGAGATTGACGTTGGCGATTCGGAAGCCGGCGAGGTTGGCGGCGGCGTCGCCCATGTCGCGCATCGCCTCGACGGTGGCCGGCATGTGGCCGCCGCGCTCCAGGCCGTAGACGCCGGTGGCGGCGAAGAGCGCGAGGGTGAGCCAGGTGCCCGCGCCGCAGCTCAGCGCGCGCGAGGCGGAGAGCCCGACGAAAAACCGCCGCCCGCCGATCACCGCCCGGTCGAACAGGCGCGTACGCTCATCCGTGGCCGGCGCGGTGGGGCGCGAAGGCTCCCGACCGCGCGTGCCGCGCTGATTCCCGCCAGTGGCCGCGCCGGTCCGCTTGCCCGCCGGCGTCTGCCGCGGGGTCAGCGATCGAGCGAAGCGTCCTCCACCATCCATCGTACAAGCTCACCGAACGAATGGCCCGCATGGGCAGCCAGTTCGGGCACAAGCGACGTCTCGGTCATTCCGGGCTGGGTATTGACCTCCAGACAGACCAGACCGGATTCGTCCCCGGTCCGATCGTCGTATCGGAAGTCCGACCTGCTGATGCCCCGACAGCCGAGCGCGCGATGCGCCTTGACCGCTAACATCCGCACCTTTTGGTAAACATTCGGTAAAATTTGTGCCGGGAGAATGTGGCGCGATCCGCCGGGAGCGTATTTTGCCTCGTAATCGTAGAACCTTAGATCGGACTGAATCTCGATGACGTCGAGCGCCTTATCGCCCATCACGGCGCAGGTCAGCTCCAATCCGGGGATGTAACGCTCGGCCAAAAGCAAATCACCATGCGTCCAGTCGGGCCGATGCAGCTCCTGCGGCGGGTGTTCCTGGTCCTCGCGCACGATGAACACGCCGACCGAGGAGCCCTCGCTCACCGGCTTCAGCACATAGGGGCGCGGCAGCACATGGGCGCGCGCCGCCTCCGCCCGCGTCACCACCCGCCCCTCCGGCACGGGGATGCCGTGCGCCGCCATCACGATCTTGGCCTGCGCCTTGTCCATGGCGAGCGCCGAGGCGAGCACCCCCGAATGGCTGTAGGGGATGCGCAGGATTTCGAGGATGCCCTGGATGGTGCCGTCCTCGCCCGGCCGCCCGTGCAGTATGTTCAGCGCCGCATCCGGCTTGAGCGCGGTCAGCACCTGCGCGATGTCGCGCCCTACATCGACCCGGGTGACGCGGTAGCCCACGCTCTCCGCCGCCTTGGCGCAGGCCTCGCCCGAGCGCAGCGACACCTCGCGCTCCGCCGACCAGCCACCCATCAGGACGGCAACATGCTTCGTCATGGAGTTCTCCCCCGGCGCCCCCTGGGACGCCCCTCTGGCCGCACGGCTCAGCCCGGAACGCCGATGCGCTTGATCTCCCATTCCAGCGTAACGCCGGAATGCTCCTTCACGCGGCGACGCACCTCCTCGCCCAGTCCCTCGATATCGGCGGCGGTAGCGCCGCCGGTGTTGATCAGGAAATTGCAATGCATCGTCGAGACCTGCGCCGGGCCGCTGGCGAGCCCGCGGCAGCCGGCCGCGTCGATGAGCTGCCAGGCCTTGTGGCCGGGCGGATTCTTGAAGGTGGAGCCGCCGGTCTTCTCGCGAATCGGCTGCGAGGCCTCGCGCGCCTGCGTGATTCGCTCCATCTCGGCGAGGATCGCCGCCGGCTCGCCCGGCCGGCCCTGGAACAGCGCGCTGGTGAAGATCACGTCGGCCGGTGCGCCGGAATGGCGGTAGCTGAAGCCGAAATCGGCGTTGGCGAAGGTGCGCAGGTTGCCGGCCCGGTCGACGCCGCGCGCCTCGACAAGCACGTCGCGGGTCTCCCCGCCATGGGCGCCCGCATTCATGCGCAGCGCCCCGCCCAGCCCACCGGGAATGCCGCGGAAGAAGGCGAGGCCGTCAATGCCGGCATCGGCCGCCGCCTTGGCGAGCCGCACATCTGGCACCGCCGTGCCGGCCCGCAGGCGGTGGCCCTCCTCCACGGCGATCTCGTTGAAGCCACGCCCCAGCCGGATGACGACGCCCGGCACGCCGCCATCGCGCACGATGAGGTTCGAGCCCAGCCCGATGACGGTCACGGGGACATCCGCCGGCAGATGGGCGAGGAAATAGGCGAGGTCGGCCTCGTCGGCCGGGCTGAACAGCACCTGCGCCGGACCGCCGATGCGGAACCAGGTCAGCTCGGCGAGCGACTGATTCGCCAGAAGCCGCCCGCGCAGGTCCGGCATGCGGGCGGAAAGCTCCGGGGTGATGTCGGGGAAGCTCACGCCCCCGCTCCGAGCTGCTCCGGCAGCGCGTAGGCCCATTGGGTGATGTTACCGGCGCCGAGGCAGACCACGTAGTCGCTCGGCCGCGCCAGCCCCTTCACGAGGCCGGCCAGCGCCTCCGGTCCCGGCAACGCGATCACCGAGCGGTGGCCGCGCGCCCTCAGCGCTTCCACCAGATGGTCGCGGTCGATGCCGGGGATGGGCGCCTCGCCCGCCGCGTAGACATCGGCGACGATCACATGGTCGGCGTCGTTGAAGCAGGTGGCGAACTGGTCGAACAGCGATTGCAGCCGGGTGTAGCGATGGGGCTGGACGATCGCGATCACCTGCCCCTCGGTGGAGGCGCGCGCCGCGCGCAGCACGGCGGCGATCTCGACGGGGTGGTGGCCGTAATCGTCGAAGATGGTGACGCCGCCGACCTCGCCGGTGCGGGTGAAGCGACGCTTCACCCCGCCGAAACCGGCAAGCGCGGTGCGGATCTGCTCGTCGGTGGCGCCGAGCTCGCGCGCCACCGCGATGGCGGCGGTGGCGTTGAGCGCGTTGTGACGGCCCGGCATGGGCAGCACCAGCTCGCGCAACTCGTGCACCACTTGGCCGTCGCGGTCGCGGAAGATGACGCCGAAGCGGCACAGGCCGCCGCGCAGGTCGAGGTCGACGAGGCGCGCATCGGCCTGCGGGTTCTCGCCATAGGTGATGACCCGCCGGTCCTCGACATGGCCGACGAGGTCCTGCACCACCGGATGGTCGGTGCACATCACCGCGAAGCCGTAGAAGGGCAGGTTGTCGACGAAGCTGCGGAACGCCGCCTGCACCGCCTCGAACGTCTTGAAGTGGTCGAGATGCTCGGGGTCGATATTGGTGACGATGGCGACCTCGACCGGCAGCTTGAGGAAGGTGCCGTCGCTCTCATCCGCCTCCACCACCATCCATTCGCCGTCGCCGAGGCGCGCATTGGTGCCGTAGGCGTTGATGATGCCGCCGTTGATCACGGTCGGGTCGAAGCCGCCGGCATCGAGCAGGGTGGCCACCAGCGAGGTCGTCGTGGTCTTGCCGTGCGTGCCGGCGATGGCGACGCAGCTTTTCAGCCGCATCAGCTCGGCCAGCATCTCGGCGCGGCGCACCACCGGCAGCCGCTTGGCGCGCGCCGCCACCAGCTCGGGATTGTCGCGCTTGATGGCGGAGGAGACGACCAGCACCTCGGCGCCGTCGATATTGGCGCCGGCATGGCCGATCAGCACCTTGATGCCCTTCTCGGCGAGGCGCTTCACGTTGGCGCTTTCCGAGACGTCCGAGCCCTGCACCGTGTAGCCGAGATTGTGCAGCACCTCGGCGATGCCGCTCATGCCGATGCCGCCGATGCCGACGAAATGGATGGGGCCGAGGGAGAGCGGGAGCTTCATGCGATGTTCCTTCCGCCCGCGCGCTTGAGAGGCGCGGGCGTTACCGGGGGCGCAGAAATAGACGAGCCGGCCGGCCGCGTCACCCGACCTTTGGTCCAAGCCGCATGGGCCGCCCGCACCGCCGCGTCACGCATCGATCTTGGCCGTGGCGAGGACGAGGGTGGCGAGGCGTTCGGCGGCGTCCGCGCGGCCCATGCGGTGGGCGGCGGCGGCCATGGCGGCGAGATCGCCGGGATTGGCGGCATAGACGGCGATCAGTTCGGCGAAGGCCTCCGGGGTGAAGCGGTCCTGCGGCATCAGCACCGCCCCGCCCCCCTTGGCGAGCGCGCTCGCATTGGCGAGCTGGTCCTGGTCGAGCGCGCCGGGCAGCGGCACCAGCACGGAGGGCCGGCCGATCACGCCGAGTTCGGCCACCGTCATCGCACCCGAGCGGGCGACGACGAGATGCGCCCGCGCCATGCGCGCCGGCAGGTCGGCGAAGAAGGGCGCCAGCTCCGCCGCGACGCCGATCCGCGCATAGGTCGCGCGCACCGCCTCGATGTCCTCCGGCCGCGCCTGCTGCACGACGCGCAGCCGCGCCCGCAGCGCCGGGGCGAGCTTTTCGATGGCGGGCGGCACGATCTCGCTCATCACCCGCGCGCCCTGGCTGCCGCCGAAGACCAGCAGGTCGAGCGGGCCGCCCTCCGCCGGCGCCTGATAGGGCGAGACGGCCGCGATCACGGCCGGGCGCACCGGGTTGCCGGTGTGCTGCGCCTTGGCCGCCAGCGGCGGACGGAACGCGAAGATGTCGGGATAGCCGGTGGCGATCACCGTGACGCGGGGTGCCAGCAGCGCGTTGGCCCGCCCCATCACCGCGTTGGCCTCGTGGATGATCGTCGGGATGCCGGCGAGCCGGGCCGCGAGGATCGGCGGCACGGTGGGGTAACCGCCGAAGCCGACGACCGCTGCGGGCCTGAGCGCCCGCATCAGCCGGTAGCCCGTCCCCAGCCCGTAGCCCAGCGTGACGGCGGTGCGCATCAGCGCGAGGGGGGAGCGCCCGCGCACCGTCTCGGCCGGCAGCACGTGGATGCGGCGGGCGGGGAAATGGCCGGCATAGCGCGCCGCCCGCTCGTCGGTAGCGAGATCGACGTCGACGCCCCGCGCGGCCAGCACCCCGGCCAGCGCCTCGGCGGGAAAGAGATGCCCGCCGGTTCCCCCGGCGGCCAGCACGACGAGCGGTCTTGTCTCGGTCATCACAATCCTCAGGCGGCGCGCGGCCGCAGAGCGCCGGAAGACCCGCCAGGCGACGCGCCCGCCGGCGCGCCGAGGCGCGTGCCCAGACGCTCCAGCTCGGCCAGCGTCGCGGTGCGCGGGCGGCGGCGGGTCAGCGCCAGCAGCATGCCCATGCCGTAGGCGAGCGAGAGCAGCGAGGAGCCGCCATAGGAGACGAAGGGCAGCGTCATGCCCTTGGCCGGCATCATGTGCAGGTTGACCATCATGTTGATGCAGGACTGCAGCCCGAACAATATGGCGAGCCCGGCGGTGGCGAAGCGCACGAAGGGGTCCTCGTCGTTCATGGCACGCGAGAGCGCGCGCAGCACGATGAAGGCGAACAGGCCGGCGATCATCATGCACAAGATGGCGCCGAACTCCTCGCCGGCGACGGCGAAGATGAAATCGGTATGGCCGTCCGGCAGCACCTTCTTGAACGTGCCCTCGCCCGGCCCCTGCCCCAGCCAGCCTCCATTGAGGAAGGAGTTGATCGACAGGTCGATCTGGTAGGTGTCGCCCGAATCCGGGTTGAGGAAGCGGTCGATGCGCGCCGTCACGTGCGGCACCATCGTATAGGCGACGAACAGCCCGGCCGCGCCGATGCCGGCGAGGCCGATCACCCAGATGATGCGCAGCCCGGCGAGGAAGAACAAGCTGCCCCACACCAGCGACGACAGCATGGTCTGGCCGAAGTCCGGCTGCATCACCAGCGGCGTCACCACCATGCCCAGAAGGCCGATGGCGAGGAACTGCCCCGGCATTTCCGGCCGGCGCACGCTCTCCGAGAACAGCCAGGCGGCGATGATGACGAAGGAAGGCTTCAGGAACTCGGAAGGCTGCACGGTGATGCCGGCGACGGTGAGCCAGCGCCGGGCACCCTTCACCTCCGGGCCGATGACCAGCGTCGCGCAGACCAGCGCCAGGAACACGACGAACAGCACCAGCGAGATGCGGCGTATGTTGCGCGGCGACAGGAAGGACGTCGCGATCAGCACGATCAGCGCCGGCACAAGGAACATCACCTGCCGGTTCACGAAATGGAACGGATCGGCGATGCCGAGGCGCGCCGCCACCGGCGGGCTCGCCGCCAGCGCCAGCACGATGCCGATGATCATCAGCGCCGCGAGAGCCCCAAGCAGAAGCCGGTCGATGGTCCACCACCACTCACCGACCACCGTCCGTTCGGCACGCGAGATCATGTACGCCACTCCGGGAAACAGATGCCGGAGTATCGGACGGTTAAGGTTGACGCCGGCTTAATGGCGCCGGGTCAGCCCACCGGCAGCGCGTTGACGAGATCGCGGAAGGCATCGCCGCGCACTTCGAAATTGCGGTACTGGTCGAAGCTGGCGCAGGCCGGCGACAGCAGCACCACCGGGTGCGGCAGGCCGGAGGCGGCGGCATCGCGCGCCGCGCTCGCCACCGCGACGTCGAGCGTGCCGCTCATCTCGAACGGGACGTCATCGCCCAGCGTGGCGGCGAATTCCTCCGCCGCGACCCCGATCAGGTAGGCCTTTCGAACGCGCGGGAAATACGGCCGCAGCGGCGCGATGCCGCCCTCCTTCGGCTTGCCGCCGGCGATCCAGAAAATGTCGTCGAAGGAGGTCAGCGCCCGCTCGGCGGCGTCGGCATTGGTGGCCTTGGAATCGTTGACGAACAGCACGCCGCGAAGCGTGCGCACCTGCTCCATGCGGTGCGCGAGGCCGGGGAAGCTGGCCATGCCGGCCGCGATCACCTCCGGTGCGAGGCCGAGCGCGCGGGCGCTCGCGAAAGCGGCGGCCGCATTCTGCGCGTTGTGGGCGCCGCGCAGCGAACCTATGCCGGCGAGCGGCAGGGTAAAGACGCGCACGCCCTTCGCGCTGACCGCGAGATCGGTGCCGTCGAGCCAGATGCCGTCGTCGAGTTTTTCGCGCACGGAAATGCGCACCACGTTCTTGCCGGCCGCTTCCGCCCGCTCGGCGATGGCGCGAGCCCAGTCGTCGTCGACGCCGACCACCGCCGTGCCTCCCGCCTCGATGCCGGCGATGAGGCGCTCCTTCACCTGCGCGTAATGCTCCATCGTGCCGTGCCGGTCGATGTGATCGGGCGAGAGGTTGAGCAGGATGCCGACCGCCGGGTCGAGGCTCGGCGCGAGGTCGATCTGGTAGGAGGAGCACTCGATCACATAGACCCGTCCCTGCTTCCACGGCTCCAGCCCAAGGATGGCCGGGCCGAAATTGCCGCCGATCTGCGCGTCGCGTCCGCCGACCCGCATCAGGTGGGCGAGCAATGCGGTCGTCGTCGACTTGCCATTGGTCCCGGTGATGGCGGCGAAGGGCGGGCGGCGTGTGGCGGCGCGGCGCTCGCGGCAGAACAGCTCGATGTCGCCGATCACCTCGACGCCGGCCGCCTGCGCCAGCCTCACGCTCCAGTGCGGCTCGGGATGGGTCAACGGCACGCCCGGCGCCAGCACCAGCGCGGCGAAGGCGGACCAGTCGGCCGCCCGCAGGTCGCCGGTCGCGATGCCTTCCGCCGCCGCCTTCTCGACGGAGGCGGGCGAATCGTCCCACGCCGTCACCCGCGCCCCGCCGGCAACGAGCGCGCGGGCGGTGGCGAGGCCGGAGCCGCCGAGCCCGAACAGGGCGACGGGACGGCCATTGAAGGAACTGACGGGAATCATGGACGCGCGACCTCGGATAGGCCCGTTATGGGCACATCTGGCTAGCGCATTTCGGGGGCCGATGAAATGATCGGCGCTTCACCCCTTTACGAGTCGCCCGCGATGGCCGCGCCCGCCTTGCTTCCCCTCGGATCGACGATGCGCGTGCTGCGCCCGCATCCCAATGTCTACGCCTTCTATGACGGGCGGATCGAGGGCGCGCGCGCCCATTCCGCCGCGCCCAACTGGCTCGACGACGGCGCCTATGCGCTGGGCGTGTGCGTCTATGCGGTGGTCGATGGCGCGGAGGCGATCCTCTACGACACCCACATCTCCATCCCGCACGCCCGCCTCGTGCGCCGCGCGCTGAAGGACGCCGGCGTCACCTCGATCCGCGTCGTGCTGAGCCACTGGCACGACGACCATGTGGCGGGCAACGAGGTGTTCGCCGACGGCGAGATCATCGCGCTCGACCGCACCGAGCAGGCGCTCGCCGGCCACCGCATCGCGCTGGAGAACGGCGATCCCCCGATCTTTCCGCTGGTGCTGCCCAACCGCGTTATCACCGGGCCGACCGAACTCAAGGTCGGCGCGCTCACGGTGAAGCTGGAGCCGGCCGAGATCCACAGCCATGACGGGCTGATCCTGCTGCTGCCCGAGCTCGGCCTGATGCTGGCCGGCGACACGCTGGAGGAGCCGATCACCTATGTCGCCGAGCCCGAGCGGCTCGCCGTGCATGTGGAGGAGCTCAAGCGCATCAAGGCATGGGGCTATCCCCGCATCCTGCCCAATCATGGCGCGCCGGAGGTGATCGCGGCGGGCGGCTACGGGCCGGAGCTGATCGACGCGACGATCCGCTATGTGAAGAAGCTGCTCTACACCCGCGCCGACATGGCGCTGGCCGACCAGGACCTCTCCACCTTCATCGCCGAGGACATCGCCTCCGGTGCGCTGACCTATTTCGCGCCCTATGAGGAGGTTCACGCCAACAATGTGAAGAAGGTGCTGGCGCTGCCCGGGTGAGGCGGCAGGCGCCTCGCCCATCCCTTTCGTACGACGTCATCCCCGGGCTTGACCCGGGGATCCACGGCGTTGTTCCCGTGCCCCGGCCCCAGGACGTGGATGGCCGGGTCAAGCCCGGCCATGACGGCGTTTTCAGGGATTGCCGGTCCTCCCGGAACGGCCGACCGGCCGGAATGACGAAAAACTCACCGCAGCTTGAGCGTGGACAGCCCGATCAGCGCCAGCACCACCGCGATGATCCAGAAACGGATGACGATCTGCGGCTCGGTCCAGCCCTTCTGCTCGAAATGGTGGTGGATCGGCGCCATCCTGAACACGCGCTTGCCGGTGAGCTTGAACGAGGCCACCTGCACGATCACCGACACCGCCTCCAGCACGAACAGCCCGCCGATCACCGCCAGCACGATCTCATGCTTGGTGGCCACCGCGATGGTGCCGAGCAGGCCGCCCAGCGCCAGCGAGCCGGTGTCGCCCATGAAGATCTGCGCCGGCGGGGCGTTGAACCACAGGAAGCCGATGCCCGCCCCGATGATGGCGCCGCAGATCACCGCCAGCTCGCCCACCCCCGCGACATAGTGGATCTGCAGGTAGTCGGCGAACAGCACGTTGCCCGAGAGATACGAGATCATCCCGAAGGAGGCCGCCGCCACCATGACCGGCACGATGGCGAGCCCGTCGAGCCCGTCGGTGAGGTTCACCGCATTGCCGGCCGCCACGATGACGAAGGCGCCGAACACGACAAAGAACCAGGAGAGGTCGATCAGCAGGTCCTTGAAGAACGGAAAGGCGAGCGAGGAGGACAGCGGCTCGCGCCCGACATGCATGATGACCACCGCCGCCGTGCCGGCGATCAGCGCCTCGATGGCGAGGCGTGCCCGGCCGGAGAGCCCGTTATGGGTCTGCTTCGTCACTTTCAGATAGTCGTCGTAAAAGCCGATCAGCCCGAAGCCGATGGTGACGAACAGCACCACCCAGACATAGGGGTTTGAGAGGTTCCCCCACAGCAGCGTCGCCACCATCAGCCCGGAGAAGATCATCAGCCCGCCCATGGTGGGCGTGCCCTTCTTGGTGAGCAGGTGCGACTGCGGCCCGTCGGTGCGGATCGGCTGGCCCTTGCCCTGCTTCAGCCTCAACAGCGCGATGATCGCCGGGCCGAACATGAAGACGAAGAGCAGGGCGGTGATGATGGCGCCGCCGGTGCGGAAGGTGATGTAGCGGAAGACGTTAACTGCCGGGACGCTTCCCTGGAGTTCGGCAAGCCATTGCAGCATGGGGGATCAACCTTCGGAGGAACGGGTCGGCACGCCGGCATGTCGCCGGGCAGCAAGGCATCGAATCGGAGAGCGGCGGCCGGCAGGCCTCATTCGGACGAATCCGCCGCTTCGGCAAGGCTCGGCGCGGGAAAGCGCTCGGCCAGCGCGCGCACCAGCGGGCCCATGCGGCTGCCGTTCGAGCCCTTGACCATGATGACGTCGTCGCCGCGCAGCCGCTCGGCCACCAGCGGCAGCAGCGCCGCCGCGTCGGGCGCCCAGGCGCCGCGCCGCGCTTCCGGCAGCGCCTCCCACAGCGCGCGCATCAGCGGGCCGGCGCAGAAGACGAGATCGGCCGTCGCGGCGGCGGGGGCGAGGTCGCGGTGCATCGCCTCCCCCGCCGTGCCGAGTTCCAGCATGTCGCCGAGCACGGCGATGCGCCGCCCGCGCCCGGCGACCGGCGTGGTGCCGAGCACGGCGAGGGCGGCGCGCATGGAGGCGGTGTTGGCGTTGTAGCTCTCGTCGATCAGCGTCGCGACGCCGCCCTTCACCGCGAGCCGGGTGCGCACGCCGCGTCCGGGCGGCGGGCCGAGCGAGGACAGCGCCATCGCGGCGAGGCACAGGTCCGCCCCCGTCAGCTTGGCCGCCGCCAGCACGGCGAGCGCGTTCTGCACGATATGCCGGCCCGGCAGGCCGATCTTGAAGCTGACCGTCTGGCCCATCACGTCGGCGAGGGCGGTGGAGCCCTGCGCCTGCAGCGCCACGCTGAGGAGGCGCACCTGCGCATCCCCCGCCTCGCCGAAGCCGATCACCGTGCCGATGCCGGCCGCCTTCGCGGCCTGTGCGAGGCGCTCGAAATGGGGATTGTCGCGGTTGAGCACCGCCGCTCCGCCGGGCTCGACGCCGGCGAAAATCTCCGCCTTGGCGTCGGCGATGGCCTCCACATTGGGGAACTGGGCGATGTGCACCGGCTCGACCGTGGTGATCACCGCCACATGCGGGCGCACCATGGCGCTGAGCGGGCCGATCTCGCCGGCATGGTTCATGCCGAGCTCGAACACGCCATAAGCGCTCGCCTCCGGCATGCGGGCGAGCGAGAGCGGCACGCCCCAATGGTTGTTGTAGGAAGCGGCCGAAGCATGGGTCGGCCCGTCGGCGCCGAGCGCGAGGGCCAGCGCCTCCTTGGTCGTGGTCTTGCCGACCGAGCCGGTGACGCCGACGATGCGCGCCGCCGTGCGCGCCCGCGCCGCGCGGCCGGCGGCCTGCAGCGCGCCGAGCACGTCGTCCACGGCGAGCAGGGCGACGCCTTCCGGCATCTCGCCGAGCCGGCCGCGCTCCACCAGGCTGAGCGCGGCGCCGTTCTCCGCCGCCCTGCCGACATAGGCATGGCCGTCGCTGTTGTCGCCGCGAATGGCGAAGAACACGTCGCCGGCCTTCAGCGTGCGGGTGTCGATGGACACGCCGCCGACGGGACCGGCCGGCCCGCCCGTCAGCGTGCCGCCGGTCGCGGCGGCGAGGGCCTCGGGGGTCCAGAGCGGCGACGGGGCGGCGAGCATGTCGATCATTCCTCCAGCAGCGCGACCGCGACGTCGCGGTCCGAGAAAGGCAGCGTCCGGTCGCCCACGATCTGGCCGGTTTCATGGCCCTTGCCGGCGATCAGCACGACATCCCCGGCATGTGCCATGGCGATGGCGGCGGAAATCGCCTCGGCGCGGTCGCCGATCTCGCGCGCGCCCGGTACGCTCGCCAGGATGGCGGCGCGGATCGCCGCCGGGGTCTCGCTGCGCGGATTGTCGTCGGTGACGATCACCACATCGGCCTTCGCGGCGGCGATGGCGCCCATCAGGGGACGCTTGCCGCGGTCGCGGTCGCCGCCGCAGCCGAACACCACGATCAGCCGGCCGCTGGCATAGGGGCGCAGCGCGTCGAGCGCGTTGGCGAGCGCGTCGGGCTTGTGCGCGTAGTCGACGAACACGCCGGCACCGTCCTTCGTGCCCACCAGTTCCAGCCGGCCCGGCACCACGGCGAGCTTTTCCAGCAGCGGCAGCACCGCGCGTGCGCTCGCCCCGGTGAGCATGGCGAGCCCGGCGGCCACCAGTGCGTTGCAAGCCTGGAACGCGCCGACCAGCGGCAGGCGCAGCACGTAGCGCGCGCCTTCGACCTCGACCTCCAGACGCTGGCCGAGCCCCTCGTCGGCGCGCGACAGCAGCGCGATGCCTGCGCCCGCGACGCCGATGCCGAGCACCTCCAGCTCGTGATCGGCGGCGACCTGCGCGACATGGCTACCCTCGGTGGTGTCCACCCACACCGCCGCCCCGCCGCCGCGCGGCACCAGATCGCGGAACAGCCGCATCTTGGCGTCGAGATAGGCGTCCATGGTCGGGTGGTAGTCGAGATGGTCGCGCGAGAGATTGGTGAAGGCGCCCGCCTTCAGCCGCACGCCGTCGAGCCGGTGCTGGTCGAGCCCGTGCGAGGAGGCCTCCAGGCACAGATGGGTGACACCTTCGCCCGCGAGCGCGTGCAGCGTGCGATGCAGTTCGATGGGATCCGGCGTGGTCAGCGACCCGTAGACCTCGCCGGAGGGTTTCACCACGCCGAGCGTACCGAGGCTGGCGCTGGCATGACCCAGCCCCTGCCAGAGCTGCCTTGCGAAGGCGGCGACCGAGGTCTTGCCCGAGGTGCCGGTGACAGCGGCGATGGTCTCCGGCTGGCGTGGAAAGGCGCGCGCGGCGGCGAGCGCGACGGCGCGCCGGGCATTGCCGACCCGGACATAGGAGACGGCGGGATCGAGCCAGCCCGGCCGCTCGCTTTCCGCCACGACGGCGACGGCACCCCGCTTGAGGGCGTCGGCCGCGAAGGCCATGCCGTCGGCCTTGCTGCCCGAGAGGGCGAAAAACACGTCACCCGCCCGCGCCCGGCGGCTGTCGAGCGCCGGCTCGCTCACCTCGATGGCGGGATCGGCGCCGGCATAATCGGCATCCTCGCCCACCAGCCCGCGCAGGGTGAGGGTTCGCGAACAGTCGGCCGTGGGTCGTATCGGATCGGACATCGCGCAATCCCGGCGTCTCTCCCGGCGTCGGCGCCGGCCGCATCCCGGCCGGGCGGCGCCGACCGTCTTCGAGATAGCCGATTCCAGGCGGTTGACGCACCGGAAATCGGCGTTTCCACTTTACTGGGCCTGCGCCAGCGTGGTGTTGGTCAGCAGGCTTTCCGCCGGCGGCACGTCGGTACGCGGCATGATGCCCAGCATCGGACCGATACGGGTGATGATCTTGCCGGTGGTCGGGGCGGCGTTCCAGCCGGAGGTGGCGAAGCCATATGTGCCTTCTACCGCCTGCGGCTCGTCGAGGATGACCAGCACGAGATAATGCGGGTTGTCCATCGGGAACACGCCGGTGAAGGTGGTCAGCAGCTTGGTCTTGGAATAGCGCCCGCCGATCACCTTCTCGGCCGTGCCGGTCTTGCCGCCGGCGTAGAAGCCGGGGACGTTGACCTTCTTGGCCGAGCCCTTCTCGGCGTTGAGCCGCAGCAGGTAGCGCATCTTGGCGCTGGTCTCGGGCTTGATGATGCGGGTGGCGAGCGCCTGCGCCTCCTGCGGCGTGCGCTTCAGGAAGGTCGGCGGAATGAGGTAGCCGCCATTCACCAGCGCATTGACCGCCATCACCGCCTGCAGCGGCGCCACCGCCAGACCATGGCCGAAGGCGATGGTGGCGGTGTTCAGCTCGCCCCAGCGCTTGGGCACGATGGGGGCCGCGCTTTCCGGCAGCTCGGTGCGCAGCCGGTCGAGCTGGCCGGCCTTGGCGAGGAACGCCTTGTGCGCGTCGACGCCCAGCGCCAGCGCCATCTTCGCGGTGCCGATGTTCGAGGAATAGAGGAACACCTCGGGCAGCGTCAGCACGCGGTTCTCGGCGTGGTAATCATGGATCTTGAAACGCCCGAACTGCAGCGCGGCGCGCGCGTCCAGCGTCGAGTTTATGTTGAAGCGCCCGCTGTCCAGCGCCATGGCGAAGGTCAGCGCCTTGAAGGTGGAGCCCATCTCGAACACGCCGGTGGTCAGGCGGTTGAGGTTCTTGGCATCGAGCGAGCGGGCCGGGTCGTTGGCGTCGAAGTCGGGCAGCGACACCATGGCGATGATCTCGCCGGTGCGCACGTCCACCACCGTGCCGGCGGCGGCGATCGCCTTGAACTTCTCCTTGGCGGTGAAAAGTTCGTCGCGCAGCACATGCTGCACGCGCAGGTCCAGCGCCAGCTCCACCGGCTCCTGCTGGCGGTCGGAAGCGAAACCGGCGAGGTGCAGCTCGGCGAGGCCGCGCGTATCCACCCACTTCTCGACGCCGGCGATGCCCTGGTTGTCGATGTTGGTCGAGCCGAGCACATGCGCGCCGAGCGTGCCGCCGGGATAGATGCGGCGGTTCTCGGTCATGAAGCCGATGCCCGGCAGGCCGAGATTGTGGATCTCGCGCTGCTGCTGGGGGGTGATGTCGCGCTTGAGCCAGACGAAGCCGCGATTGGTGGAGAGGCGCTGGCGCAGCTCATTGGCGTCGAGGTCCGGCAGCACGGCGGTCAGCGCCTCGACGGCCTCGTCGACGTCGATCAGCCGGCGCGGCTCGCCGTAGAGCGAGGCGGAGCGCACGTCTGTGGCGAGCACCAGCCCGTTGCGGTCGAGAATGTCCGGCCGTGCCGAGGCGACCGCGTCGGAGGCGACGGTGCGCCGCGCCGCCGCGCCTTCCGGCGCCGAGGCGAACAGGGCGAGCCGTCCGGCAATGGCGAGATAGGCTCCGGCGAACACCATCATGCACAGCAGGATGCGCGCGCGCGCCACCGCATGCGCCTCCGGCCGGCCGCGCCCGAAGGCGGCGCGCACCACGCCGATGACGATGCGCGGCGGCAGCAGGACGAGGCTCAGCAGATGGCGCGGCAGGCGCCGCCAGAAGCGACCGAGGCGGGACGGCGCTGGCGGCGGCGGCGCCGTGCGCCCGTCGGCCTCCTGCGCGAGGGAATGGGTGAGGTGGGGCGCGGGGGTCTCGTTCATGTCGCTCCTCCCTGACTACTGGCCGACGGTGCCGGGCGGCAGCAGCGGGTCGCCGGCCACGGGATCGAGCGGCGCGCCGAGCACGCCCTGCGGGCCGGCGAGCGGCGGACGCTGCGGCACCATCGCCCCGGCGGACGGCATGGCCGAGAGCGGCAGCGGCTCGCCGGAATAGGTCTCCTCGCGCAGCGGCGCGTCGTCGGGCAGCCGCGCCGCGGCGGCGGGCTTGGGTTTCGCGGCGGGCTTGGCCGCAGCGGGGCCGGGCGCCGCCTTGGCCTCCGGGTTGGTCGAGGGCCCGTCGACGAGGGCCTCGATCATGCCGCCGAGCACGTCGTCATTCCGCTCGGGCTTGGCGGGCAGGCTGGCGAGCCGGTCCATGTGGTCGACGTCGAGGGGCTGCATGTCGAGATGCTTCTCGGCCAGCGCCTGTATGCGGTCCGGCGCGGTGCGGCGCGCCCATTCGGCATGCATCAGCGCGATACGGTCGCGCTCCTGGCGGATCTCGGTGCGCAGCCTGGCGATCTCCTGCGCCTCGAAGGCCGAGGAGTATTTCACGTGATAGACGGCGCCGGCCGCGGCGAGCAGGGCGATGACCGAGACGGCATTGAGTACGCGGAACATGTCTCGACCTCAGCGGCGGCGGTGGGCGTCCAGGACCGGAAGGGGCGGCAGCAGCGAGGAAAGATCGCCGGCAGGATGGGCGGGTGCCGAGGTGCGCTCGCCGGCCCGCAGCTTGGCCGAGCGGGCGCGGGGATTGGCGGCAAGCTCGCCCTCCCCCGGCTCGACGGCGCCGCGCGCCACCAGCGTGAAGCTGGGCGCGGCACCGGCGACCGCCGGCATGTGGCGCGAGCCGCCGGACGCCTTGGCGCGGTTGGCGAGGAAGTTCTTCACGATGCGGTCCTCCAGCGAATGGAAGGTGACGATCACCAGCCGCCCGCCGGGCCTGAGGATGCGCTCGGCGGCGGACAGCGCCCGCGCCAGTTCGCCCAGCTCGTCATTCACCGCGATGCGCAGCGCCTGGAAGGTGCGCGTCGCCGGATGCGGCTCATGGGGCTTCGCCCACACCACCTTGGCGACAATGTCGGCGAGCTGGAGCGTGCGCTCGATGGGGGCCGTCGCCCGCGCCTCGACGATGGCCCGCGCCACCGCGCGCGAGCGGCGCTCCTCGCCGAAGCGGTAGATGAGGTTGGCGAGGTCGGTCTCGGAGAGCTTGGCCACGAGGTCGGCGGCCGAGGGGCCGTCCTGCGACATGCGCATGTCGAGCGGCCCGTCGCGGCGGAAGGAGAAGCCGCGCTCGCCCTCGTCGATCTGCATGGAGGAGACGCCGATGTCGAGCACCACCCCGTCCACCTGCGGCGCGCCCGCCCCGGCGGCGGCCTCGTCCAGCGCGCCGAAGCGCTCATGCATCAGCGCGAGCCGGCCGGCGCTTTCGGCCACCAGCGCCTGCCCGTCGCGGATGGCGTTGGGGTCGCGGTCGATGGCGATCACCCGGCAGTCGGCGCGGGCGAGGATGGCGCGAGTATAGCCGCCGGCGCCGAAGGTGCCGTCGACATAGACGCCGCCATCCTTCGGCGCGAGATAATGGAGAACTTCGCTGAGCAGGACAGGCAGATGGCGGGCCGGTCCGCCGGCAGCGTCCGTCTCCGGACCACCGCGACCCGCCATCATGCCCCGTCGGCGCGGGTATTGCCCGTCGCCCCCCGGGAGCCGATCTCCGCCTTCAGCGCGCGCAGCTTCGCAGTGGCCTCCGCGAGATGCGCCCGGAAGCGGCCGGGCTCCCAGATCCGAAAACTGTCTCCGAGGCCGACAAGCACGGCCTCGTTCCCGATATGCGCGTGGCTCTTCAGCCCCTCGCTCAGCATCACGCGGCCCTCCGGGTCGAGCTTGAGGATCTCGATCGCCCCATAGAGCGCGCCCGCCAGTTGCTCGCGCGCTTCCGAATAGGGCGGATAGCGCTCGATCAGGGCGTCGATCCCCGTCATCAGCCGCGCCCCGCCCGCCTGCAAGGCCGGCCGTTCGAGCGCGGGATGGCAGTAGACATGCTCCAGCCCGTCCCGCGCGATGAGCGCGCGATACGGCGCCGGGATCGACATCCGGCCCTTGGAATCGAGCCGCATCGCATAGGTCGATACGAAACGTTCCATCGGCCCGGTACGCCCCTACGCAAACACGCCCCGCCGCAGGACTTGCACCGGACGAACGAAGCCCCGCGAGGGACGCGGCAACGGCGCCCTCGGCTTCGCTCACTCGGTACTGCAACGGGATGATTTGGGATACCATGGGATATACTGGGCGTCAATGGAACAGCCGTCGCGGAACCCCAGCGCCGAGCGGTCTCGACGCGCTGATTCCGCCGCGGCCGGCGATTGGCGATTAACGCCCCATGAACCTTAAGAATCTGTTGAATCGGCCTGCCGCCGGTCTTACCGCAGGGGATATGAGCGACTTGCCCGACGCCCCCTTCCCGCCCGACTCGCCCCTCGTGGCGCAGATCCTGCCCTCGCCCAACCATGGCGAGCGCCTCGGCGTCGCCGGCCCGGACATGCTGCTGCTGCACTATACCGGCATGGAATCGACGCCCGAGGCGGTGGCGTGGCTGCGCGCGCCGGAGCGGCAGGTCTCCGCCCATTACGTGGTGTTCGAGGACGGCCGCATCGCCCAGCTCGTGCCGGAGGCACGGCGCGCCTGGCATGCCGGCGCCTCCTTCTGGGCCGGCGCCACCGACATCAACTCGCACTCCATCGGCATCGAGATCGCCAATCCGGGGCACGATTTCGGCTATCCGCCCTTTCCGGCGATCCAGATCGAGGCCGTGACCGCGCTTGCCAGGGACATTCTTTCGCGGCACCCCATCCCGCCCGACCGCGTGCTCGCCCATTCCGACGTCGCCCCCGCGCGCAAGAACGACCCCGGCGAGAAATTCCCCTGGGAGGTGCTGCACCGCTTCGGCGTCGGCCATTTCGTCGCGGAGGTGCCGCCCAGCGACGGACGCTTCTTCATGCGCGGCGAGCATGGCCAGCCCATCGAGGCGCTGCAGGCCATGCTGGCGCTCTATGGCTACGGCGTGCCGGTCAGCGGCACCTATTGCGGGCAGACCGAGGCGGCGGTGCGCGCCTTCCAGCGCCATTTCCGCCGCTCGCGGGTCGACGGCATCGCCGACGTCTCGACGCTGGCGACGCTCTACGCGCTGAGCGCCGCGCGTCCGGCCGACGCCTGAAATAGTCGCACGCGGATAATTTGAGCAGGCCGCGACAGGATAGGTCGCGCGACCTGCGATATGCGCAACGATCGTTCATGATCGTTGCAGTTGCGCCACAACCGGCCGGTACACCCTGCGTAGATCCGTCGCAGGATTATCGTCTGTGGCAATTCTCGCTGAAATCCAGCCTCATTCGAGACAGATTTGAAATGATTTTCTCCGGCCATCGTAACCGGATGAAAAGGCCACCGCTGCGTAATGAATGTTTATCGCCTCCTCGGTGCTTCGCTCACCGTCGCCCTCATCGTCTTCTCCGGCGCGGACATCGCCAGTGCCAGGTCGATCTTCGAGAAATCTTCCGAAGTCGAGGCCTCTTCTTCCTCCCGCAACACATCGTCAGCCAACAGCCTCGCCGCCCTTGTCGACCGCGAGGCCCGCGCCAATGGCGTGCCGGTGGCGCTGGCCCGCGCGGTGGTGCGCATCGAAAGCAACTGGAACACGCGCCTCACCGGCCGCGCCGGCGAGGTTGGCCTCATGCAGATCAAGCACCAGACCGCGCGCGGGGTCGGCTACATCGGCAGCCGCGCCGCGCTTTACGAACCCGCCAACAACATCCGCTACGGCATGCGCTACCTCGCCGGCGCCTATCGCCTCGCCGGCGGCGACACCTGCGGCACCGTGATGCGCTATCAGGGCGGCCATGGCGCCACGCGCATGTCCTCGGCGGCGCGCAGCTACTGCTCCAAGGCCCGCACCATCATGGCCTCGAACTGATTGATCCGCGCGGCGGGGCATTCCTGTTTCGCGTCGCCCCGCCCGCGCGTCCCTCACGCCGTCCCGGCCGCGGGGTTGACGCGGCGCCCCGCCTCCCCCATTGCTCCCCCGCCAGCCGGCCGGACGGCCGCGTCGTCCGCAAGGACGCCGAGGAAAGTCCGGGCTCCACGGAGACACGGTGCCGGATAACGTCCGGCGGGGGCGACCCCAGGGAAAGTGCCACAGAAATCAGACCGCCTCGGGTTCGCCCGCGGCAAGGGTGAAACGGTGCGGTAAGAGCGCACCGCGCGTCCGGCAACGGAAGCGGCACGGCAAACCCCACCGGGAGCAAAGTCGTATAGGGGTGGCGCGAGGCGGCCAGAGATGGCTCTGCTTCAGGTCCCGTCTTCGGACAGCCGCCCGGGTTGACTGCTCGAGGCGCCGGGCAACCGGCGTCCCAGAGGAATGGCCGTCACGTGGGAGAAATCCCGCCATACAGAACCCGGCTTACAGGCCGGCTGGCACCTTCCCCGCGCTGTCCCGCGCTCGCCGTGCATGGCGCAGGCGCGGGCGCTTTGCTACTGCTGCGCTCCCCTCTTCCGCGCAAGGAGCGAACCGCCATGGCCATCCGCATCATCCTCGCCGGCGCCACCGGCTGGGTCGGCCGCGCGCTCGCCCCCGCCATCGCCGCCGCACCCGACCTCGAACTGGTCGCCGGCATCGCCCGCAGCCATGCCGGCGCCGATCTCGGGATCGCGCAGGGCGGCGCGGCGAGCGGCGTGCCGGTCTTCGCCAGCGTCGCCGAGGCGCTGGACGTGCCCGCCGACGTGCTGATCGACTACACCAAGCCGGGCGTCGTGAAGGCCAATGCGCGCGCCGCGCTGGAGGCCCGGCTCGCCGTCGTCATCGGCACCTCCGGCCTCGGCGCCGAGGACTATGCCGAGCTCGACGAAGTGGCGCGCACGAAGGGCGTCGGCCTGCTCGCGGCCGGCAATTTCTCCATCACCGCGACGCTGCTCAAGCGCTTCACGCTGGAGGCGGCGAAATACGTCGCCGATGTCGAGCTGATCGACTACGCCTCGCCGGGCAAGATCGACGCGCCCTCGGGCACCGGCCGCGAGCTCGCCGAGACGCTGGCCGGCATCCGCCAGCCGGCCACCAGCCGCCCGGTCTCCGAGGTGGTCGGCGTGGCGGCGACGCGCGGCGGCGCCTTCGGCGAGGGCGCGCGCGAGGTGCGCGTGCACGCGCTGCGCCTGCCTTCCTTCGTGCTCGGGGTGGAAGCCATCTTCGGTGCGCCGGACGAGCGCCTCACCCTGCGCCACGATGCCGGCTCCTCGGCCGCGCCCTATGTCGCCGGCACGCTGCTGGCGGCACGCAGGGTGCAGGGCTGGGTGGGCGTGAAGCGCGGCCTCGACACGCTGCTCGACTGAGCCCGCCGGCTCAGTCGCGGCGCAGCCTTTCGCCCGGCGCAGGGATCGGGCTGGCGAATTCGCGCTCCGTGGTGAAGGAGCGCACATTCCCCGTCGAGCCGGTCGGCGTCGGGTCGAGCCCCAGCCACTTCGCAAGCGGCACGCTGGCCGGCGGCAGCAGGCCCGGCGGATTCTTGCGGCCCGCCGGCGGCACCGGGGCCGGGGCGGCCGCAGGGTAGGGCGCCGCCGGGTAGCGATTGGCGGGGTATGGGCTCGCCGGCGCGGGATAGTCCGACGCGGCGGGATAGGCACCGGGCGCGGGATAGGTCGAGGGCGCCGCCTGAGCGGGGTAGCCCTGGGCCGGGTAGCCCTGTGCGGGGTAGCCGGGCGCCGGATAGGACTGGGCGGGATAGGACTGCGCGGGATAGCCGGGCGCCGTCACGCCATACGTGTCCGGCGGCGGCGAAAGCACCATCGGCGCGCCGCCGGCAGGATAGGCCGGTGCGGGCGCGCGGCTGGGCGCGGGATAGGGATTTGCCGGCGCCATCCGCGCCTCGACAGGCCGTGCCGGCGCGGCCGGCGGCGTTCCGTAAACCGGAGCACCGCGACCGGGGGGCGCGCCATAAACCTGCGCCGACGCTTCCGGGCCCGCGCCGTAATCGCCGTCGAAGCCCTCCGCCGCGTCGCCGCCGGTCTCGCTCTCGGGAGACGCGGACATTGGGCCCGCCTGCCAGCCCCCGCCATAGGGCGCCTTGTAGGGCGGCGCCTTGTAGACCGGCAGGCGCGGCGGCACCGGCCGCTCCGCGCGCGGCTTGCAGGTCGTGCTGCCGGAGGCGCGGCGCATCAGGTCGATATGGATGTGGTCGTAATGGTAGATGTTGGAGCCCGGCGCCAGCACCACGGTAAAGCGCTCGCAGGCATCCGCCTGCACGGTGCGCAGGAAGCCGCGCGCATCGGCGGCGCCCTTCCAGTCCTTCTTCACCGAGATCTCGCGCCCGTCGGCGAGAATGAAGGCGCCGATATCCAGCCCGTTCCCATAGGCGTGCTCGGAGGTCTTGCCGGTGGCCGCCCCGTTCATGCGCCGGCAGGAATAGGAGGACATCTGCTTCACCTTCACCACCGGCTGGCCGAACCAGGCCATGGCGGCACCCTGCACGTCGTGCGAGAGCCACTGGTCGACGGCGGAGGTCATCGGGCAGGCGAGCGTGGCGCGGGGCGCGACTTCCACGGAGCCTTCGGCAAAGGCGGTGATGCGGAAGGCATGGTCCATGCCGCAGGTGCCGGGACCGTCGAGCGCCCTGTCCTGGACGATGAAGGCGGAGGGCTTCACGCGGCCCTCCGCCAGGCACCGTTCCTCAGCTTCCGAGCGCCAGGGTTCGCGCTGCTCGAGCCCGAACTTGCAACCGGAAAGCCCCAGAAGGACGAGCGGGGCTACGAGAAACCAGGAAACGCCGCGCGTCATGAGCGGACGCTACGCGGGGTTTGGTTGACAGCGGGTTAAGCGGCCTGCCGCAGCGCCACATAAAAGAAAAGGGCGGCCGGAATGGCTCCCGGCCGCCCTTGTCCTTGAGTCCCGGCCCGTGTCAGTGATTGAGGTTCTTGACGACGTCCTCGACCATTTTCTTGGCGTCGGCGAAGAGCATCATGGTGTTGTCGCGGAAGAACAGCTCGTTCTCGACGCCGGCATAGCCGGCCGCCATGCCGCGCTTGATGAACAGCACGGTCTTGGCCTTCTCCACGTCCAGGATCGGCATGCCGTAGATCGCCGAGGTTGGGTCGGTCTTCGCCGCCGGGTTGGTCACGTCGTTGGCGCCGATGACGAAGGCCACATCCGCCTGCGCGAACTCCGAGTTGATGTCCTCCAGCTCGAACACCTCGTCATAGGGAACGTTGGCTTCCGCCAGCAGCACGTTCATGTGCCCGGGCATGCGGCCCGCCACCGGATGGATGGCGTATTTCACCTCGACGCCCTCCTCCTTCAGCTTGTCCGCCATCTCGCGCAGCGCGTGCTGCGCCTGCGCCACCGCCATGCCGTAGCCCGGCACGATGATCACCTTCGCCGCGTTCTTCATGATGAAGGCCGCGTCCTCGGCCGAGCCCTGCTTGACGGGCCGCGTCTCCGCCGCCCCCGCCGGGCCGGAGGCGCTGTCGCCGCCGAACCCGCCCAGGATCACCGAGACGAAGGAGCGGTTCATGCCCTTGCACATGATGTAGGACAGGATCGCGCCCGAGGAGCCCACCAGCGCGCCGGTGATGATCAGCGCCGTGTTGCCCAGCGTGAAGCCGATGCCCGCCGCCGCCCAGCCCGAGTAGGAGTTCAGCATCGACACCACCACCGGCATGTCGGCGCCGCCGATCGGGATGATCAGCAGGCCGCCGAACACCAGGCTGGCGATCACGATCAGCCAGAACACCGTGTGGCTCTCGGTCATGGTGAGCACGCCGATCAGCACCACGATCAGCAGGGCGAGGCCCGCATTGATGACGTGCCGGCCCGGCAGCAGGATCGGCTTGCCGCTCATATTGCCGTTCAGCTTGGCAAACGCGATCACGGAACCTGTAAAGGTGATGGCGCCGATGGCGACGCCCAGGCTCATCTCGATCAGCGCCTGCGCGTGGATCTCGCCCGGCGCGCCGATGCCGAAGGCGCCCGGCGCGTAGAGCGCCGCCGCCGCCACCATCACCGCCGCGAGGCCCACCAGCGAGTGGAAGGCCGCCACAAGCTGGGGCATCTGCGTCATCGCGATCTTGCGCGCGATCACCGCCCCTAGCCCGCCGCCGATGGCGAGGCCGCCGAGCACCAGCGCCCAGCCGCCCAGACCCGCCGGCGGCGAGGCCGCCAGCGTCGTCACGATGGCGATGGTCATGCCGACCATGCCGAACAGATTGCCCTGGCGGGACGTCACCGGGCTCGACAGCCCGCGCAGCGCCAGGATGAACAGCACCCCCGAGACGAGGTACAGAAGCGCGACCAGATTGGCGTTCATCGGGGCGCCCTCACTTCTTCTTCGAGTACATGGCGAGCATCCGGCTGGTCACCAGGAACCCGCCGAAGATGTTCACCGCCGCCAGCACGAGCCCGACAAAGCCGAAGCCGCGCGCCCATTCCGTGCCCTCGGCTACCGTGTCGACGCCCACCGCGAGGAGCGCGCCCACCACGATCACCGAGGAGATCGCGTTGGTCACGCTCATCAGCGGCGTGTGCAGCGCCGGCGTCACCGACCACACCACGTAATAGCCGACGCACACCGCCAGCACGAAGATGGCGAGCCGGAACACGAACGGGTCGATCGCCCCGCCGGTGAGCGCGTGCGCCGCCGCGCCCGCCGCCTGTCCCGCGATCTCCGCATAGTTCTGCGCCGCCGCTTCCGCATAGGCCTGCGCCGCCTGGGCCGCCTGGCGCGCCACCTCGGCCGCCATGCGCGCTCCCTCGACCGCGTTCTGGGCGACCGCGTCGCCCGTTGCCGGATTGGCCATTTCCCTCAATCCCCTGACGTCTGTTCACGAGGCGCGTGCCGCGCCTGCCCGCGCCGCCCGCCTCTTCATCATCGCTCTGCGCCGGGCGCGCGCCGCGCGCGCCCGCAGGTTCAGCTCGCTCCGGCGCGGCCTAGGCCGCCGTCACTGCCGCCGGCGCGAAGGACGGGTGCACCACCGCGCCGTCCCGCGTCAGCAGCGTCGCCTTCACCAGCTCGTCGTCCCACTTCACCGCCAGGCTCTTCGTGCCCTTGTCCACCAGCGTCTCCACGAAGGCGTACAGGTTCTTGGCGTAGAGCTGCGAGGCCGTCGCCGCGAGCCGCCCCGGCACGTTGAGATGCCCGACGATCTTCACGCCGTTCGCCGTGGTGACGACGTCCCCCGCGACCGCGCCCTCGACATTGCCGCCGCGCTCCACCGCCAGGTCGATCAGCACCGAGCCCGGCTTCATCGACGCCACCATGTCGGCCGACACCAGCTTCGGCGCCGCCCGGCCGGGGATCAGCGCCGTGGTGATGACGATGTCCTGCTTGGCGATATGGCTCGCCGTCAGCGCCGCCTGCTTGGCCTGGTACTCCGCCGACATCGCCTTGGCGTAGCCGCCGGCCGTCTCGGCCTGCTTGAACTCCTCGTCCTCGACCGCGATGAACTTGGCCCCGAGGCTCTCCACCTGCTCCTTCGAGGCCGGGCGCACGTCGGTGGCCGAGACCACCGCGCCAAGGCGCCGCGCCGTGGCGATCGCCTGAAGGCCGGCCACGCCCGCGCCCATCACGAACACCCGCGCCGCCGGCACCGTGCCCGCCGCCGTCATCATCATCGGGAAGGCCCGGCCGAACTCGGCCGCCGCGTCCACCACCGCCCGGTAGCCGGCGAGGTTCGCCTGGCTGGACAGCACGTCCATCACCTGCGCGCGGGTGATGCGCGGCATCAGCTCCATCGCGAACAGCGAGACGCCCGTGCCGGCGATCTCGCCCAGCGCCGCCTCCTGCCCGTGCGGGTCGGCGATGGCGATCACCAGCGCGCCCCGGTTCGCCCCGGCAAGCGCCGCCGCCGCCGGACGCCGCACACCGAGCACGATATCCGCCCCGGCGACCGCCGCAGCGTTGTCCGCCACCACCTTCGCCCCCGCCCCCTCATACTCCCCGTCGCCGATCCCAGACGCCAATCCCGCACCCGACGCGACAAAAACCTCCGCTCCAAGACCAAGATAGCGCCGGACCGTATCCGGCGAGCCCGCCACGCGCGGTTCGACGGTCAGGTCTTCCTTCAGTACTGCCAGACGCATTGCCTTCCTCCCAAGAAGGTCGTTAGCCGATTATGTTTCTTGCCTGCGGGCCTTGCCGGTCCGGAGGCACGTCATGTCGTCGCCGCCTCACGCCTCCAGCACGACGAGAAGATCCTTCGCGTCGATGGCATTGCCCGGCGACACCAGGATTTCCTGCACCGTACCGGGGCGCGGGGCGTGAATGGCGGTCTCCATCTTCATCGCCTCGATGGTCAGCAACACGTCGCCGGCCTGGACCTGCTGCCCGCTGACCACGCCGAGCGAGGAAATGGTGCCGGGCATGGGCGCGGCGACATGGAGGTCGTTGCCCTCCTCCGCCTTGCGCCGGCCGGCGACCTTCGGCACCGCGTCGCGGTCGACCGCGAGGATCATGCGCGGCTGGCCGTTGAGCTCGAAGAACACTTCGACCAGCCCGTCGTCGCGCGTGTCGCCAAGCGCGGTGAGGCGCACCATCAGCGTCTTGCCGCGCTCGATTTCGATGGTGGTCTCGTCGCCGGGCTTCATGCCGTAGAAGAACACCGGAGTCGGCAGCGCGGAGACCGGGCCGAACTTCGCCACCACAGGCGCGAAGTCCGAGAACACCTTCGGGTACATCAGATAGGAGGCGAGCTCGCGGTCGGTCGCAGGCCGGCCGATGAGCTTCGACACCTCGTCACGCTCGGCGTCGAGATCGGCATCGTCGAGCAGCGAGCCGTAGCGCACGGTGATCGGCGCTTCGCCCTTCAGCGCCTTCTTCTGCAGCGCTTCGGGCCAACCGCCCAGCGGCTGCCCGTATTCGCCGTGCAGCATCGCCACCGCCGAGGCCGGGAAGGCGACGTCGCGCTTGGGGTCCAGCACATCGGCGGCGGACAGGCCCTGGCTCACCATCATGAGCGCGAGGTCGCCCACCACCTTCGAGGAGGGCGTGACCTTGATGATGTCGCCGAACAGATCGTTAGCGTCGCGATAGGCCTTTGCCACCTCGTGCCAGCGGGCCTCCAGCCCCATGGAGCGCGCCTGCTCCTTGAGGTTGGTGAACTGGCCGCCGGGCATCTCGTGCAGATAGACCTCGGAGGCCGGCCCCTTGAGGTCGCTCTCGAAGGCAGCGTACTGGGCGCGCACGCCTTCCCAGTAGAAGGAGATGCGCCGGATCGCCTCCGGGTCGAGCCCGGTGTCGCGCTCGGAGCCGCGCAGCGCCTCGACGATGGAGCCGAGGCACGGCTGCGAGGTCATGCCGCTCATGGCGTCCATGGCGAGATCGACCGCGTCGACGCCCGCCTCCACCGCCGCCAGAACGGAAGCCCCCGCGACGCCCGACGTGTCGTGGGTGTGGAAGTGGATCGGCAGGCCGACCTCCTCCTTCAGCGCCTTGAACAGCACCTTGGCGGCGGCCGGCTTGACGAGCCCGCCCATATCCTTGAGCCCGAGGACGTGGACGCCGGTCTTCTCCAGCTCCTTCGCCATCGAGACGTAGTACTTCAGATTGTACTTGGAGCGGTCCGGGTCCAGCAGGTCGCCGGCATAGCAGATGGCGCCCTCGACCAGCTTGCCGGTCTTCAGCGCCTCGTCGATCGAGACGCGCATGTTCTCGATCCAGTTGAGGCAGTCGAAGACGCGGAAGATGTCCATGCCCGCATCCGCCGCCTGGCGGATGAAGAAGCGCACCACGTTGTCGGGGTAGTTGGCGTAGCCGACGCCGTTCGCCCCGCGCACCAGGGTCTGGGTGAGGATGTTCGGCACGCTCTCGCGGATCTTCGCCAGCAGCTCCCACGGGTCTTCCGAGAGGAAGCGCATGGAGACGTCGAAGGCGGCGCCGCCCCAGCATTCCAGCGAGAGGAGCCCGGGCAGGCCGCGCGCATAGGAATCGGCGACGCGGGCGATGTCATGGCCGCGCATGCGGGTGGCGAGCAGCGACTGGTGGGCGTCGCGCATCGTGGTGTCGGTGACGAGCACGCGCTTCTGCGCCAGCATCCAGTCGGCGAAGCCCTTCGGGCCGAGCTGGTCGAGAAGCTGGCGCGTGCCGGGGGCAGGCTCGTTCAGGAAGGCGGGCGGCTCGGGAATGCGCGCGGTAGCGGAGGGCTTCGCGCGGCCCTTCACCTCGGGGTGCCCGTTCACCGTCACATCGGCGATCCAGGCGAGCAGCTTGGTGGCGCGGTCGCGCCGCCCGCCGAAGTCGAACAGCTCCGGCGTCGTGTCGATGAAGCGGGTGGTGTAGCGGCAGTTGGTGAAGTCGTCGTGGGTCAGCACGTTTTCGAGGAACGGCAGGTTGGTCGCCACGCCGCGGATGCGGTACTCGCGCAGCGCGCGGTACATGCGGGAGATGACCTCCTCACTGGAGGGCGCCCAGGCCGTGACCTTCTCCAGCATCGGGTCGTAGAAGCGCGTCACCACGGCGCCGGAATAGGCGGTGCCGCCATCGACGCGGATGCCGAAGCCCATGGCGCCGCGATAGGCGGTGATGCGGCCATAGTCCGGAATGAAGTTGTTCTCCGGATCTTCGGTGGTGATCCGGCACTGCATGGCGTGGCCGTTGAGGCGAATGTCCTGCTGCGGGGGAATGCCGGTCTCGGCGACGTCGCCGATATGGCCGCCTTCGAGGATCTTGATCTGCGCCTTGATGAGGTCGAGGCCGGTGACGACTTCCGTCACCGTGTGCTCGACCTGGATGCGCGGGTTGACCTCGATGAAGTAAAAAGCGCCGGTGTCGGCATCCATCAGGAACTCGACCGTGCCGGCGCCGATGTAGTCGGTCGCCCGGCAGATGGCGAGCGCGGCGTCGGTCAGGCCCTTGCGGGTCGCCTCGTCGACGTAAGGAGCGGGCGCGCGCTCGATGACCTTCTGGTTGCGGCGCTGGATCGAGCAGTCGCGCTCATAGACATGGACGAGGTTGCCATGGGTATCGCCGAGGATCTGCACCTCGACGTGCCGGGCGCGGCGCACCAGCTTTTCGAGATACACCTCGTCCTTGCCGAAGGCCGCCTTGGCCTCGCGCTTGGCCGTCATCACGGCGTCGAGCAGCTTGTCCTCGCTCTCGATGGGGCGCATGCCGCGTCCGCCGCCGCCCCAGCTCGCCTTGAGCATGACGGGGTAGCCGACCTGCCGCGCCGCCTCCAGCACGGCGGTGGAATCGTCGGGCAGCGGCTCGGTCGCCGGCATGACAGGCACGCCGACCGAGATGGCGAGGTTGCGCGCGGCCACCTTGTTGCCGAGCGTGCGCATGGTCTGCGGCGTCGGGCCGATGAAGATGATGCCGGCCTCTTCGCAGGCCTCGGCGAATTCCGGGCTTTCGGAGAGGAAGCCGTAGCCGGGATGGATAGCGTCGACCTTCGCCTCTTTGGCGACGCGGATCACCTCGTCGATGGAGAGATAGGCGTCGATGGGGCCGAGCGGCTTGGCGAGCCACGGGCCGCGGCCGACGAGATAGGCCTCGTCCGCCTTGAAGCGGTGGAGCGAGAGCTTGTCCTCCTCCGCATAGATGGCGACCGTCGAGATCCCGAGCTCGGTCGCGGCGCGAAATACGCGGATCGCGATCTCGGATCGGTTGGCGACGAGGAGTTTCCTGATCTTGCGCGTCATGGCTGCCGATGCCTTTAGGTTGCGGTCTGCGAGTTGGCGGAAACGTCGAAACCTGCATCTGGCTGCGGACTATGGGGCGCTGTGCCCGCCGCCGCCGGAATCCCCGTGGCCGATGCATCAGCCATGCCGGAATACCGCGGGGCGGAGGCCGAAGACCCACGCGTGACCCTTCTATTGGTATACAGAATTCCGAATACCAGCAAGGAGAATCCGGCGCTCGCGCCGCTGCCGTCCGTCTGCCGCAAAACGGCGCCGCTGCTGGCCTCGCGAGGCGTAAAGAGCGGTGCGCAGAGCCCCGACGGTCCCCGCCGCGTCGCGAAACGGACACGCTGCGGTGCAAGATAACATCCGGGAGACAGGACCCTACTTTTGGTCCATATGAGGACGAGCCGGTGCCGCGCATCGGCGCAGGCACGACGGAGGATATCATGGTGAGCAAGCGTGGACGCGCGACCAAGATCGTGGCGACGCTGGGTCCGGCTTCTTCAAGCCCGGACAAGATCAAGGCCCTTTACGAGGCCGGGGTCGACGTGTTCCGGCTGAACTTCAGCCACGGCACTCAGGAGAACCATGGCCGCGTGCTCGGCGCCGTCCGCGCGCTGGAAAAGGACGTCGGCCGCCCCATCGGCGTGCTGGCCGACCTTCAGGGCCCGAAGCTGCGCCTCGGCCGCTTCGTCGACGGCTTCATCAACCTGACCCCCGGCACCACGCTGCGCTTCGACACCGACACGACGCCCGGCGACGAGAAGCGCGTGCCGATCCCGCACCCGGAAATCCTCGAAGCCCTGCATGAGGGCTCCACCGTCCTGCTCGACGACGGCAAGGTGCGCGTGCGCGTCGTCAAGAAGGGCGCCGGCTTCATCGAGGCCGAGGTGGTCGCCGGCACCAAGCTCTCCAACAACAAGGGCTTCAACGTCCCCGACGTGCTGCTGCCGGTCTCGGCGCTCACCGACAAGGACCGCTCGGACCTGTTCTTCGCGCTCGACCTCGGCGTCGAATGGATCGCCCTCTCCTTCGTGCAGCGCCCCGAGGACGTGATCGAGGCCAAGGAACTCATCCAGGGCCGCGCCCAGGTGAACCTGAAGCTGGAGAAGCCGCTGGCGGTCGAGCACCTCACCCGCCTCACCGAGCTGTCCGACAGCATCATGGTGGCGCGCGGCGATCTCGGCGTGGAGCTCTCGCTGCCCGAAATCCCGGCGCTGCAGAAGCGCGTCATCCGCGAATCCCGCCGCCTCGGCAAGCCGGTGATCGTGGCGACGCAGATGCTCGAATCGATGATCAGCGCCCCGGTGCCGACCCGCGCCGAGGTCTCCGACGTCGCCACCGCCGTCTATGACGGCGCCGACGCGGTGATGCTCTCCGCCGAAAGCGCGGCCGGCCAGTATCCGGTCGAGGCCGTGGCGATGATGGACCAGATCATCAAGCAGGTGGAGCGCGACGAAGGCTACCGCGCCATCATCGAATCGCAGCGTCCCGATGCCGGCCACTCGGTGGCCGACGCGGTGACGCAGGCCGCCTACCAGGCCGCGCTGTCGATCGATGCCGCCGCCATCGTCACCTACACGCTGTCGGGCACCACCACGCTGCACGCGGCGCGCGAGCGCCCGCGCATCCCGATCATCGGCATCGCCAGCCAGCTCTCCACCGCCCGCCGCCTCGTGATGTCCTATGGCGTCCACGTGGTGCACGCTCCGGAGGAGATCCACACCTTCGGCGAGATGGCCGCCAAGGCGACGCAGGTGACGGTAGACCACGGCTTCGCCAAGGAGGGCGACAAGATCGCCATCACCGCCGGCGTGCCCTTCGCTACCCCCGGCACCACCAACGTGCTGCGCCTCGTCACCGTCGACAAGACCATGACCGCCCGCAAGCCGCAGGGCGAGGACAGCACCGACACGGTTCGCCCGCGCGCCGCCGCCAAGAGCGCCGGCGGCGATGCCGTTCGCTCGGCGCCGGTCCGCGCCAAGGCGGACTGAGCCGGCGTCGGCGCCACGCTCTCCAAACAGAAAGGCCCGCTCGCGCGGGCCTTTTTCGTTCGGCGGGTCCAGTGGGGGCCCGGCTCGGAAGATGAACCGAACCTAGCCGCCGGCCTCGCTTCAGGGCAGCATCACCACCGGCGTGCCGACGCCGACGCGGCCGAACAGGTCGATGATGTCGTCATTATGCATGCGCACGCAGCCATAGGACGCATAGGTGCCGATCGACTTCGGCCGGTTGGTGCCGTGGATCGCGTATTGCCCGCCGCCGGAAAGCGTCATGGCGCGCTCGCCCATCGGATTTTCCGGCGTGCCGCCGGGGATGACGTCCGGAAGCTTGGGATTGTCGCGGCGGATTTCCTCCGGGGGCGACCAGGCGGGGCGGACATATTTGCCGTCGATGCGCACCGTGCCCTGCCACTGCTTGCCCTGGCGGCCCACCGCCACCGGATAGCGCAGCGCCTTGCCCTCGCCGAGCACGAGATAGAGCCGGCGCTCGCGCGTGCTGACGACGATGGTGCCGGGGGCATAGCCCGGCTTCTCGAAGGCGACCGTCTCGCGCGCCAGCGCCTCGGGGGCCGCGCCGGAAGCGGCGAGGAAAAGCGATGCCGCGAGCGCGGCAAGCATGGAAAACTTACGCATGGTCATGTCCGGGCTCATCGAAGGGCGATGGCCGGTTGATACCAGAAACAGCCCCGCACGACCGCCCCCGTATCGCTAGACATGGCGTAACGACAGGGTTTCGCGCCATTTTTGCAACAGTCGGACAAAACCACCGGTGCATCCCGGCGTGGCGCCGCCGGTTCAATTGCACGCGTTGCCGGGACGGATTATTTCTTGGTCCCGACGAGACCTCGGTTGCCCCGTAGGCCGGCCGTTAACCTTACCAATAGAAGGTATTCACCTATGATCAAGACTCTGCTCGTCGCGTCCGTGTCGGTTCTCATGGTGGGTGGCGCCCTGGCCGCCGACCTCCCGCAGCCGCAGCCGGTCAAGGCTGAAGCCGCCCCGATCGGCAAGGCCCCGATCGGCAAGACCCCGGTCGGCAAGTCGCCGGTCGTCACCAAGGGCTGATTTTCGGCATCGGGCCCGCTCCCGGTTGTCGCGTCTTGTTTGACATGACCGCGGCGGGCCCGATCCTGCATGCGATCCAGAACGAGAAGCGACGAGGTGCTGGCATGATGACATTTACGCTCCAGGCAAAGCGCCGCTGTCTCGCAGTGGCGCTTTGCGCTTTTTCGGCCCTGGCCGTCGGCATCTCGCCGGCCGCCGCCGTGACCGACAGCACGACCCCGGCAGCCACCACCGGTGACGCGCAGGCGGAGGGCGCCCAGACCACGGCCGCACAGGCCGCGACCGCCCCGCCCGCCGCCGCCGCGCAGGCCACGCCGCGCAAGAAGACCGACGCGAGCTCGCTCGCCGCCGCCGGCCCCTCCAAGCCCGGCGCCGCCCAGCCGCGCGGCCCCTATTACGTCGATTTCCGCGCCCGCACCGCCGCCAGCTACGGCCATGCCTTCCTGTGGTACGGCAAGTCGAGCGAGCGCGAGGTCGAGGTCGCCGGCCTGCATCCGGCCACCGACAGCCCGGTTCCCTACGTGCTCGGCCATGTCATGCCGGTGCCCTCGGAGACCGGCGCTTCCTATGGCGATCTCGACGAGGAATATCTGCTCGCCAATTACCGCGTCTATCTGAGCGATCAGGATGCGCCGAAGGTCTTCGCCTATATCCAGAAGCTGCAGAAGACGACGCCGTTCTGGAACGCGACGACCACCAACTGCACCTGGTTCATCGGGCAGGTGGCGTCCTTCATGGGCCTGAAGACCCCGTGGCACATGATGTACCCGGAAGACTATGTGAACGAGCTCAAGAAGATCAACGGCGGCCGCGACGTCGCCACGCTCACCTCGGGCCAGTAGCCGCCGGGCTGTGCTGTCGGGGCGCCATGCGGCGCCCCGCCTCCTGTTCTCCGGCCTCTCCGTCTTCTCCCTCCCGTCCCTCCCGCCTTATTGCCGAACCGGGCCGCGAATGCCGCTGCTTGCCGCCGAAACACCCCAGGCGCCGGCGGGCACGGCGCGGGTGGTCTGCCTCGACGGGCTGCGCGGCGTCGCCGCCTGCGCAGTGGTGGTCTTCCACTTCTTCTACGCCTTCACGCCCGGCCCCTTCGCCGACAAGGCGCGCACCGGCTTCTCCCTGTTCGACACGCCGCTCGCCTTTTTCTGGAACGGCCATTTCGCCGTCGCGGTGTTCTTCGTGCTGTCCGGCTTCGTGCTCGCCGCCTCCGCGCCGAAAAGCACGCGCGAGGCGCCGCTGATGATCGGCCTGCGCTATCTGCGCCTCGGCGTGCCGGCGCTCGCCTCCTCCATCCTCGCCTGGGCCTGGCTGGTCAGCTTTCCCGACGCCGCGCGCGAAGTGCAGGCGCTCACCGGCAGCCCGTGGTTCCGCTGGACCTACCAGCCGCCCATCCCCCCGCTGAGCCAGGCGATCTGGGAGGGCGCCATCGGCGTTTTCGTCGAGGGCACCACCCGCTTCAACAACCCGCTCTGGACCATGCAGGCAGAGTTCTTCGGCTCGCTGCTCATCTATGGCGGCTACGCGCTGCTGCGCGGAGGCGCGCGGCCGCTTGCCATGGCGCTCGGCCTCGTCGTCTTTCCCGCGCTCGGCCTGTTCTACCTCGCCGCCTTCTGCGGCGGCGCGCTGGTCTATGAGCTGCGCGGACGGCTGCGCGACCATCTGTGGCTCGGCGCCGCCCTCGGCCTCGCCGGGCTGGTGCTGGGCGCCACCTATCCCGGCCGCGCGGCGGGCGAGGACCTCGCGAGCCAGTTCGTCGCCTCCCTCGGCCGGGACGGGCCGCGGCAGGCCGGCGCGCTGCTGCTGCTGGTGGCGGTGCTGATCACGCCGCCGCTGCGGCGCGTGCTGGAAACCGCGCCGCTGCAGCGGCTGGGCGAGCTGTCCTTCCCGATCTATCTCGTGCACGTGCCGCTGATCGTGGCGCCGGCCTCGGCGATCTTCGTGAGCTACGCGCCCGTCTCGGCCTCGGGACTGGCGATGCTGTTCCTCGGCACCTGCCTCGCCACGCTGGCGCTCGGGCAGCTCTTCCTCATCGCGGTGGAACGGCCCGTGCTGGCCGGGCTCAAGGCAATCCGCCGCCGGGCGAGGGCGTGGCTGGCCGCCTCCTGAACGGCGCGCGGCAAGGCAGCCGTCGTCCGGGAAACGCCCGGTTTCAATCCCGAAGAAACAAAAGCGACGCGCCGTTCACTGCGCCGGGGCGGGATAGCTGCTCGCGCCGGGCACCAGCCGGACCGGATCGCCGACCGACGAGCGCGACCCGCCCATGGGCGTCACGCCGGGCAGGGTCGGCGGCGCCGAGAAGGGCGAGTTCTGCGCCGGCGAGTTCACCGGACGGGCCGGGGCCTGATCGACCACCGCGCCGGCGGGCGGGCGACCCTGCACGACGCTTGGCTGCGTGCTCGGGGCAAGCTGGGCCGAACCGGCCGGACCGGGCACCTGCGGATAGCCCTCATAGGGGTCGACCAGATTGCCGCGCGGCGCGCCGTAGCCGCCGCCCTGATAGACGGTTTCGGCCTGCGGGACCTGGCTGCCATAGCGCGGCCGGGCGCGGCGCGGCGCGGCAACCGGCGCGGCCTCCGCCGCCGGCGGCACCGAGCCGGTGACGTCGCTGCCCATCCAGCCGTCGAGCACCGTGCCGTCGCCCTGCAGGCCCGAGGGATAGGCGAGCGGGCCGCCGATGCGCCCGATGCCCTCCGGCTCCCCGAGCGGGCGCCCATAGGGCTGCCAGACATGGGGAAGGAAATAGGCGTTGATGGAATAGCGGTACATCACCCTCAGCAGATCCTGCTCGGTGGCGCCGATCTGGCACAGGCGCAGCCGGATCGACATCGAGCCGCGGTCGCGGAAGGTGAGGAACATCGGCACCTGCGACTGGATGCGCTGCCAGCCATAGATGCAGAGCTCGCCGCCGCCGGCATTGCCAATCGCATAGTTGAACGGCCCGTAGCGGTTCTGGACGAAGTAGTTCGACGTGTACATCGTCACGCCCGGCATGCGGTCGAGCATCTCCTGGTCGATGACTTCCGTATTGAGGAAATCATCGGCGCGGGTGTTCTCCCAGCCGGTGCGGCCCGGCACCGGGCCAAAGAAGACGACGTAGAGGGCGTTCTGGCCGCGCGAGTGCGAGTTCGTGCCCAGCACGATCTCCTGCTCGATGGCGTTGAGGAAATTGGTCTGCACCACGGCGATGACGGGAGGGGTCGAACCCGGCTCCGGCAGCACGAGGGCATCGGAGACCTCGACCTCGGAGCTGAGGCTGGCGACCTTGGGGTCCTGCCCGCCCGACCACGGCATCTGCAACGGATACATGGCACAGCCCGACGCGACGAGCGCAACCGATGCGACCAGGCATCCGGACAGAAATTTGCGCGTGTTCCGTCCCGTCATAGCCCCTTCGACGCTCGCGCTTGCGGATGGCGCCCCCACGCTGCGGCAACCCATGGATCACGGCCCAGCCCGGACCGAATCACTTGTGCAGGCTGACTTTAGCTTGCCGACTCCCGGGGTGGAATCGTGCGCAAGACGCAAGTTTCGAAAATGGATAGGTTTCTTCAACTTCTGAGCTTTAAGACACACTGAGGTGCTGGTTTCGGCGGGGGCTGAAGAAGCAGGGAAATCGATGCGGAAAGCATGGATCGCCACACTCTGGGCCATTGCGTCCGTGGTGGTTGTATTTCTGATCACGCTGCCGATCAGCCTTCAGGCGCATCTCATCGCCGGCTGCATCGTCGTCGTCGCGATGGCCATACTGAAGACGTTCGGGCCCGCGACGAGCGTGCTGCGCAAGATCGCGCTCGCGCTCGGCACCGCCATCGTGCTGCGTTACGTGTATTGGCGCACCACCAGCACGCTGCCGCCGATCAGCCAGCTCGAAGACTTCATCCCCGGCTTCATGCTGTACCTCGCCGAGATGTACAGCGTCTTCATGCTCTTCCTCAGCCTCTTCGTGGTGTCGGCGCCGATGGCGCCGCGCAAGGCGCCGCCCATTCCGCCCGGCGAGCACCCCACGGTCGATGTGTTCATCCCAACCTATAACGAGGAGCCGGAGCTGCTCGCCTCCACCGTGTCGGCGGCGCTCTCGATGGACTATCCCGCCGACAAGCTGACCATCTGGCTGCTCGACGACGGCGGCTCGGACCAGAAGTGCCAGCAGGACGACCCCGAGAAGGCGGCGGCGGCCATGCAGCGCCGCGCCGATCTCCAGAAGCTGTGCGAGGGCCTCGGGGTCAACTATCTCACCCGCGCCCGCAACGAGCACGCCAAGGCGGGCAACCTCAATAACGGGCTGAAATTCTCCAGCGGCGACCTCGTGGTCGTGTTCGACGCCGACCACGCCCCGACGCGCGACTTCCTGACCAATACGGTCGGCTATTTCCTGCAGGACGAGAACCTGTTTCTCGTGCAGACGCCGCACTTCTTCATCAATCCCGATCCGCTGGAGCGTAATCTCGGCACGTTCGACTTCATGCCGTCCGAGAACGAGATGTTCTACGGCATCATCCAGCGCGGCCTCGACAAATGGGACGCCGCCTTCTTCTGCGGCTCGGCAGCGGTGCTCAGCCGCCGCGCGCTCGGCGAGACCAACGGCTTCTCGGGCATCACCATCACCGAGGACGCGGAGACCGCGCTCGAACTCCACTCGCGCGGCTGGCACTCGATCTATGTCGACAAGCCGATGATCGCCGGCCTGCAACCGGAGACCTTCGCCAGCTTCATCGGCCAGCGCTCGCGCTGGGCGCAGGGCATGATGCAGATCCTGCTGTTCCACTTCCCGCCGGGAAAGCGCGGGCTCACCCTGCCGCAGCGCCTGTGCTACTGCTCCAGCACCTTCTTCTGGCTGTTTTCCTACCCGCGGCTGATGTTCCTCATCTCGCCGCTGTTCTACCTGTTCTTCTCGCTTGAGATCTTCAACGCCTCGGGCGCCGAGTTCCTCGCCTACACCACCACCTACATGATGGTGAACCTGCTGATGCAGAACTACCTCTACGGCCATTACCGATGGCCGTGGGTGTCGGAGATCTACGAGTACATCCAGGCCGTCTATCTGATGCCGGCCATCATCTCGGTGCTCGCCAACCCGAACAAGCCGACCTTCAATGTGACCGCCAAGGGCGAGACGATGGACGAGGGCCATGTCTCCGAGATCGGCCGGCCCTTCTTCATCATCTTCGGCATCCTGCTGATCGGCGTCGGGGTGACCGGCTGGCGGCTGGTCACCGAGCCGTTCAACCACGACATCATCGTGGTGGTGGGCGGCTGGAACCTGCTCAACCTGCTGCTGGCCGGCTGCGCGCTCGGCGTGGTGTCGGAGCGCCGCAACCGCCGCCGCTCGCATCGCGTCGACCTGCTGCGCCGCTGCGATATCCTCGTCGACGGCGAGGCCTACGCGGCAACCATCGACGACGGTTCGCTGGGCGGCGCGCGGGTGCGCCCCGCCGCCAATGTCGTGCTGCCGGAGCTGGAGCGCGGGCGCGTGGTCAGCCTGCGCTTCCGCCCGCTCGCCGAGAACATCCCCATCGACACGCTGCCCGTGACCATCCGCAATGTCGAGCGCACGGCCGACGGACTGCTGATCGGCTGCCAGTTCCAGCCCGACCAGCCGCTGCACTACCGGCTGATCGCCGACCTCATCTTCGCCAATTCCAACGAGTGGAAGAAATTCCAGGATTCGCGCCGCACCAATCCCGGTGTACTGCTTGGGACGATACGATTCGTGCGCACGGCGATCTTCCAGACGGGACGCGGCCTGTCCTATCTGATCCACCTGCAGAAGCTCTGGCGCGAAAGGCGCCGCCGCCCGGTGCTGGCGCCGGCGAAACGCGGATGACGACGATGGGTGCATTCATTCGCCTCACCGCCGCCGGCCTGCTGCTCGCGCTCGCCTTCTTTACCGATCTTCTCCCGGCCCCCGCCTTCGCCCAGATTTCGGCGGGCCAGGGCACCGGCTTCTCGATGACGCCACCGATGCCGGCCGAGGGCGACAAGGGGAGCAAGCAGGGCGGCCCGCCGCCGGTCTCCATCCCCATGACGCTGCCTTCGGGCAATGCGTCGGGCGGCGCCCCGGCCAGCCCTCCGGGCGCCCAGCCCGACAATGCGCCCGCGACGGCGCCGGGCTACGCCGACGAACCGGCCGCCGCTCCGCCCGAGCGCACCTTCGCCGTGCCATCGCTGCCGCCGCTGCAGCCGAGCACCTCCTCCACGCCCTTCGCCATGCCGGGTGGGGGGATGCCGGGCGGGGGCACGCCCGCTCCGGCCCGGCCGGCCGCCCCGGCGGCCGCGCCGGACTGGATTCCCGCTCCCCCGGCTTCCACCGCGCAGCTCCCGCCCGAGCCGGCCGCCCCGCCCGCAGCCTCGCCTTCGGCACCCGCTGCACCGCTGCCCGCACCCAACTTCGCGCTGCCCGCCGCGCCCAGCGCGCCGCCCTCCACCGCCGCGCCGTTCCAGATGGTGCCCGGCCAGCCCGCCCCGGCTCCCGCACCCGTCGCCACGGCAGCACGGCCGGCCGGCCCCCGGCAGCCGGACCGCTTCATCATTCCCCAGCGGCGCATGATCTTCGCCGGCGAGGTCGCCTCGCGCGCCTGGGTGATCTACGCGACGCAGGAGGAGGCCAACCGCGCCTCCAGCTTCCTGCTCAGCTACCTCTCCTCGGTCGTGGTGATGCCGGAGACCTCGCGCATCCGCGTGAGCATCAACGGCCAGCCGGTCATCGAGCGGGCCATCGCCGCCTCGCAGGAGCCGGCGCATTTCGAGGCCCCGATCCAGCGCGGCACGCTGCGTCCCGGCGCCAATATCGTGCGCATCGACGTCGTGCAGCGCCACCGCACCGACTGCGCGGTGACGGCCACCTACGAGCTGTGGACCGAAATCAACAATGAGGGCACCGGCATCTCCTTCACCGGCGGACAGCCACCGCTCTCCGGCGGCCTCGACGACATCGCCTCGGTCGGCGTCGACCGCTTCGGCGTGACCCCGATCCGCCTCGTCACCCCCGGCCCGATCGAAGGCGGCGGCAGCACGCGCGTGCTGCGCGCGGTGCAGGGGCTGGCGGTGCGCGGCCAGTTCCCCAATCCCACCGTCTCGGTCGGCGACAGCCAGCCCGGCCCGACGCCGAAGGGCGGTCTGACGGTGGTGGTCGGCACCGCCTCCGAACTGCCCCGGCTGATGGCCTCGGTGCCGAACGAAGCGCGCCAGCGCCCCATCACCACGCTGATCGAGGACGACCGCTTCGGCGCGCCGACGCTGGTGATCTCCGGCCCGACGCCCGCCGATGTCGACCGCGCCATCGACCGGCTGAACGCCATCTCCATCCCGCAGAACAATGCGGTCAGCACCTCGACCGTGTTCGCCCCCGACGCGCCGATGTTCACCGGCGCGCGTTCGATCCGGCTGGCCGATCTCGGCGTGTCGACGCAGGAGTTCTCCGGCCGGCGCTTCCGCATCGAGTTCCAGATCGCGCTTCCCGACGATTTCTACGCGCAGGCCTATGGCCGGGCGAGGCTGCTGGTGGACGCCGCCTTCACCGCCGCCGTGCGGCCCGGCAGCCATCTCGACGTCTATGTGAACGAGCAGATCGCCTCGAACCTGCCGATCACCACCAGCGGCGGCGGCCTTCTGCAGAACGAGCCGATGCAGATCCCGCTGCGCAATTTCCGCCCCGGCGTGAACCACATCTGGCTGGAAGTGGTGCTCGACACCGAATCCGACGCCCGCTGCCTGCCCGGCGCCACGCTGCCGGCCGAGGACCGCTTCGTGCTGTTCGATTCCACCGAGTTCGCGATGGACGATTTCGCGCGCATCGGCCGGCTGCCGGACCTCGCCGCCTTCGCCGCGGCCGCCTTCCCCTACAATCTCGACGACAACCCGCTGGCGGTGGTGCTGGCGCGGCAGGATTCGGCGACCCTCGCCGCCGCCGCCACGCTGATCTCGCGCCTCGCCCTCGCCAACGGCACGCCGCTGGCGATCGACGCCTCGCCTGCCTCGGCGACGCTCGGCGACCGCAACACCATCTTCGTCGGCGGCATCGACTACATTTCGCCGGGGATTCTCGACCAGGTCGGCGTCGCCGAGAATGTGCGCTCGAAATGGGTCGTCTCGGCCGACGAGCCGGAGGGGAATGCGAACCGCGACGAGTATGACAACGTGCTCCAGCGCTTCCGCCAGCGGCAGGTCGGCGAGGAGACGCCGTCCGCCGCCGCTGCAACGCGAGAGAGCGAGAACACGCCCGAGATCTACCAGCGCTGGCGCGACAACGTGCACGGCCGCAACAATGTCTACGGCCTGCTGGAGGGCTTCGAGCGCTGGCTGCAGAGCACCTTCTCGATCAGCTTCGATTCGCTGCGCATTCAGGAAGGCCGGCGCAGCTATTTCGAACCGCCGCCGCGCACCTCGGTGCTGATGGCGCAGGCGATGAACCCGTCGGGCAACTCCGCCTGGACCATGGTCGCCGGCCGCACGCCCGAATCGCTCGCCGCCGCCATGCCCCGCTTCACCTCCGATGGCGTGTGGAACCGGGTGGGCGGGCAGGCCGTCGCCTATCAGGTGGCGTCCGGCGACATCGACCGGCGCGACATACGCAGCTTCCAGTTCATCATCACCCAGCCGCTGACCATCGGCAATTTCCGCATGATCGCGGCCAACTGGCTGTCCATCAACATCGTGCCCTATGCGCTGATGCTGCTGTGCGCCGGCACGCTTCTGGGCATCGCGACCGCCCTCCTGCTGCGCCGGCTGGGGCGCCCGACATGATGCGGGCGCTGCTGGCCGCCCTGCTGCTCCTCGCCTGCGCCAGCCTACCGGTCCGCGCCCAGTCCGCCATCCAGATACCGGCGCCTGCCTGGGCCGCCTATATGGAGCGATTCGTCGAGGACAGCGGGCGGGTCGTCGACGGCGCCAATGGCGGCATCAGCCACAGCGAGAGTCAAGGTTACGGAATGCTTCTGGCCCTTTTAGCAGGTGACAGAAGCAACTTCGAACGCATATGGAGTTTTACACGGACGGAATTACTGATTCGCGACGATGGACTCGCGGCATGGCGTTGGGACCCGAACTCCACACCTCACGTCACCGACGTAAATGCGGCGAGCGATGGGGATCTGTTGATCGCCTATGCGCTGGCGAGGGCCGGAGCCGCGTGGAATATTCCGCCCTATATCGAATCCGCGCGGAAAATCGCCCGCTCCATCGGTCAGAAGCTGATCGTCATTTCCGGCAACCGCAAGATTCTGCTGCCCGGCGTCAATGGTTTCTCGGAAAGCGACCGGCCCGACGGGCCGGTGCTGAATCTCTCCTACTGGATATTCGAGACGTTTCCAGTCATGGCGCGTCTGGCGCCGGAATTCGACTGGGCGGGCGTCACCAATACCGGACTGGAACTTCTGGGCATCGCCCAGCTCGGCCCCGCGCGGCTACCGCCGGACTGGATCTCGGCGCCGCCGGGCAAGCCGGTAACGCTGGCGGAGGGGTTCCCCCCGGTCTTTGGTTACAATTCGTTAAGGATATCTCTTTACCTTTTGCGTGCAGGGATCGACAACACGGCATTACAGGAACCATTCCGGCGGAACTGGCTGATCGAGAACGGGGGAACCCCGGCGATCGTCGACATACCCACCGGACGCGTGCTCACGCGACTGACCGAACCGGGCTATCGGATGCTCGGCGCGGTTCTGGCATGTGCTCTGAATGCCACCCCGATCCCGGAAGACCTACGGCGGTTTGAGCCAACGCTCTATTACCCGTCGACACTGTATCTACTGGGCTGGGCGCTGGTCGCGGAGCGATACCCGAGATGTCTTTGAAGAGAGCCATTCTGCTGGTCATGCTCGGGGGCGCCGTCGTCCCCGCGATCGGCCAGCAGATCGAGCTCCCCGGCCGTGGCACCGACGCCGGAAACGCTTCCCGCCCCAAGGTCGACGAGACCGCGCTGCGCTACTTCGCCTCCCAGGGCGACACGCGCCGCCTCGAAGCCGAAATCGCCCGCCTGCGCGCCCTCTACCCGGACTGGACCCCGCCGGACGACCTGTTCGGCCCGCAGACCGACGTCGAGCTCCAGCGCATGTGGAAGCTCTATGCCGAGGGCAAGTATGGCGACGTGCGCAGCGCCATCTCCATGCGCCAGGCCTCCGATCCGTCGTGGCAGCCGCCGCCGGACCTGGTCGCCCGCCTCACCGAGGCCGAGAACCGCCGCCGCCTGATCAACGCCTCCGACGCCGAGCAGTGGAACACCGTGCTGCGCCTCGCCACCGATGCGCCCGGCATGCTCACCTGCATGAACATCGACATTCTCTGGCGCGTCGCCGAGGCGTTCGCCAAGACCGACCAGACCGCCCGCGCGGTCGACGCCTACACCTATGTGCTGAACAACTGCAACGACGCCGGCGAGCGCCTCGCCACCGTGCAGAAGGCGATGCCGCTGCTGACCGACGACCAGATCCAGACGCTGCTCAAGCTGGAGCGCAAGGACGACGCCGGCAACCCGGAATTCGCCGCGCTGCGCGACGACCTGATCCGCCGCCGCATGGGCCACGCGGCCGAGAACCCGGAATATTCGGTGCCCGATTCCGACATCAAGCGGATGGAGGAACTGGCGCGCAAGGAGACCACGCCGGGCGACCCGCTGTTGCTCGGCTGGTACCTGTTCCGCCATGACGAGGCCTCGCGCGCGCTCGAATGGTTCAAGCTGGCGCTCGACCGCAAGGGCGGCCCGAAGTCGGCGGAAGGCTATGTGCTGGCGCTGAACTTCCTCGGCCGTTCGCTGGAAGCCGAGCCGATCGCCTATGAGTGGCGCAACGCGGCGCCCGAGAACAACAAGGCCTATCTCGACGTCGTCATCGCTCTGCTGACCGCCGATCCGCCCCCGGTGCTCGACGAGATCGTGCTCTCGCGCTTCAGCCCGGTGGTGATGCGCGACAAATACGTGCCGGGCGCGCAGGCGCTGGGCTGGTACGCCTACAATACCGGGCAGATCGTCACCGCCCAGTCCTGGTTCGAGACCGCGCTGAACTGGGACCCGAATGACGAGCCCTCCGCCTACGGCCTCGCCCTCACCTACTGGCGCCTGCGTGACATCGCCCGCGTCAACGCGATGGTGCAGAGCTGGGGTCCGCGCTCCGAGCGCATCGTCGCCCTGGTCGACCCGGCCGTCCGGGCCCGGCTGGAGGCGCGCAACGCCCAAACCAGTCTCGCCGGGCTGCGCATTGACCCGCTGGTCGCCGCCGCCGCCCGCCTCACGCCGACCCCGAGCCTGCAGCCGCCCCCGCTCGGCGCGCCGATGGCCGGTAATGCCCGCGCCTACCAGCAGGGCGCCGCCACCGGCTTCGTGCCGCTGCCGGGTGCCAGCCAGTACGGCCAGACGCAGTTCCAGCCCGTCCCGCAGGCCGGCGGCGTGCCCTCCTCCGCCCTCGCCTACCAGCAGCAGGCGGGCGGGCTGCCCGGCACCACCATCTTCCCTGCGGGCTCGGGCCTGCCGGCCCAGCCCTCCTATTCCGGCCAGTATGCGCAGGCCGGCGACCTCGACGCGGTGCCCACCCCGCGCCGGCGTCCGACCGCCCGCTCCGTCGCCCGCACCGGCAACACGCAGCCCGAAACCACCAGCAGCGCGGCCAGTGCCGCCGTGGCGCGCGGCTGGCGCCTGATGGACCTCGACCGTCCGATGGAAGCGGTGAAGGCCTTCGACGAGGGGCTGGCGCGCGGCACCGGCCGCGTCTCCGAGGACGCCGCCTACGGCAAGTCGCTCGCCTATCTGCGCATGGGCATGACCAACCGCGCCCAGGCCGCCGCGCTGGAAGCGCCGCAGAATCCGCGCCGTGCCGTCCAGCTCAGCGGTGACCTGCTCGCCCAGCGCGCGCTCGCCGCCTACAAGGACAAGCGCTACGTCGAAGCGCTCATCGCCCTCGACGAGCGCTCGCGCATCGCGCCCGAACAGCAGGACCTGATGGTCATGCGCGCCTGGTGCTACTTCAAGATCCGCGACCTGCGCTCGGCCGAGCGCATCTTCCGGGCGCTGGAACTGCAGGGCAACACAGAAGGCCGCAACGGCATCAACGCCATCGACCAGGAAACCCGCAAGGTGCGCAGCGGCTAGCCTGCCGCTGCCGGCTCCTGGCGGTGGCCGATGCGCGCCACCAGGAAGTCGACGAAGGCGCGTATGCGGGCGACGAGATGATCGTGCCCGAGAAAGACCGCGTGCAGCATCTCGATGTCGCGCCCGTTATACGTCTCCAGCACCGGCACCAGACGGCCGGCGCGGATCTCCGGCTCGGCGACATAGCGGGCAATACGGGCGAGGCCCAGCCCGTCGAGCGCAAGGCGCCGCACCATGGAGCCGCTGTTCCCCTCCAGATTTCCCGACACCGCCACCGCATAGGCCTCGCCCGTCGCCGGGTCGACGAAGGGCCAGTCGTCCATGGAACGGCGGAAGTTGAAGCGCAGGCAGTTGTGGCCGGTGAGTTCCTGCGGCGTCTGCGGCGTACCGTGGCGGGCGAGATAGGCGGGCGAGGCCACCACGACGCGCCGGCTCTCCAGCACCTTGCGCGCCTTCAGCGTCGAATCGCGCAGCGGCCCGGCGCGCAGCGCGATATCGGCCCGTTCCGCCACGAGATCGATCACCTCGTCGGTAAGCGACAGGTCAAGCTGCACCTCGGGATAGAGGGCGAGGAATTCCGGCACCAGCGGCACGAGGCACAGTTCGCCGAAACCGACCGTGGCGCTCACCCGCAGCCGGCCGCGCGGCACGGCGGCCGCACCGGCGGCGATCTGCCGTTCCGCCTCCTCGATCTCGGCAAGGATGCGCCGGGCCCGCGCCGCATAAGCCTCGCCCTCCGGCGTCAGTACGATGGCGCGGGTGGAACGCACCAGAAGCCGCGCGCCGAGCCGCTCCTCCAGCCGCGTCACCAGCTTGCTGACCGCCGAGGGCGACAGGCCGAGCCGGCGCCCGGCGGCGGAAAAGCTGCCGCGATCCACCGCCTCGACCAGCACCTGCATCTCGCCCGCGCGATTGTCCATGCGCTCCTCCGCACCCGCACACCGGCGCATCTGTGAACTGACTTCACATCTATTGGTCCGACATATGCGCTTCCCGCGCAAGCCGGCTCCCCTCATATTCGGCGTAACCTGCCGGCTGCCGGCACCCGTCACACCCTCGTCGCCGCGCCCTGTACGGGCCGCAGGCGCGGAGTCCCGTCATGTCCTTCGCCAGAATGCCGCTCGCGCTTTTCGCGCTCACCATCGCCGCCTATGCCATCGGCACCACGGAGTTCGTCATCGTCGGGCTGCTGCCGACCGTGGCGGCCGATCTTCACATCGACCTGCCGCTCGCCGGCCTCATCGTCAGCGTCTATGCGCTTGGCGTCACCTTCGGCGCGCCGGTGCTCACCGCGCTCACCGGGCGGGTCCCGCGCAAGCCTCTCCTGATGGGCCTGATGGCGCTGTTCGTCGCCGGCAATGCCGCCGCCGCGCTCAGCCCGAGTTACGAGACGCTGCTCGTCGCCCGGGTGCTCTCCGCCTTCGCCCATGGCGTGTTCTTCTCGGTCGGCGCAACCATCGCCGCCGACCTCGTGCCGGCCGACCGGCGGGCCTCGGCCATCGCGCTGATGTTCATGGGGCTGACGGTCGCCATCGTCACCGGCGTGCCGCTCGGCACCTTCATCGGCCAGAGCTTCGGCTGGCGCGCGACCTTCTGGGCGGTGTCGGGCCTTGGCGTCGTCGCCTTCCTCGCCATCGCCGCGCTGCTGCCCGCCAGCCTGTCGCGCCCCGCCCCGGCCCGGCTTCTCGACCAGCTTCGCGTGCTCGGCTCGGGCCGCCTGCTCATCGTCTATGGCATGACCGCGCTCGGCTATGGCGGCACCTTCGTCGCCTTCACCTATCTCGCCTCGATCCTCGAACACATCACCGGCTTCGCCGCGTCGAGCGTCAGCCTGCTGCTCGTGGTCTACGGGCTCGCCATCGCGGCCGGCAATATCGCCGGCGGCAAGGTCGCCGACCGCGACCCGGTGCGCGCGCTCACCCTCATCTTCCTGGCGCAGGCGCTGGTGCTGGCGCTGTTCACCTTCACCGCCGTTTCGCCCTGGCTCACCCTGCCGACGCTGGCCGCGCTCGGCTTCCTGTCCTTCGCCAATGTGCCGGGCCTGCAGATCTATGTCGTCGAGCTGGCGAAGAAGGTGCGCCCCGGCGCGGTCGACGTCGCCTCGGCGCTCAACATCGCCGCCTTCAACCTCGGCATCGCCATCGGCGCCTGGGTCGGCGGGCTGGTCGTCGCCTCCCCGCTGGGGCTCGGCGCGACGCCCTGGGTCGGCGCCCTCCTCGTTGCCGGCGCGCTCGGACTGACTATCTGGAGCGGGATGCTCGATCGCCGCGAGACTCTGGCGCTGCGCACCGCCTGAGCCGCCGGCCTCATTCTTCAGGAGATTTCCATGCAGAACCTCGTCAGCGCCAATGGCGCGAAAATTCCCGCGCTGGGCTACGGCACCTTCCGCCTGCCCGGCCCCGACACGCTGCGCATGGTGCCCCATGTGCTCAAGCTCGGCTTCCGCCACATCGACACCGCGCAGATCTACGGCAACGAGGCCGAGGTCGGCGAGGGCATCGCCCGCTCGGGCGTCAAGCGCGCCGACATCTTCCTCACCACCAAGGTGTGGGTCGACAAATATGGCCGCGACGCCCTGATCGCCTCGGTCGACGAGAGCCTCAGCAAGCTTAAGACCGACTATGTCGACCTGCTGCTGCTGCACTGGCCGGCCGGCCAGCCTCTGCCCGAACCGGTGGCCGCGCTCAACGAGGTCGTGAAGGCCGGCAAGGTGCGCCATATCGGCGTGTCGAACTTCAACGTCGCGCAGATGAAGGAGGCCATCGCGCTGAGCGAAGCCCCGCTCGTCACCAATCAGGTCGAGTACCACCCCTATCTCGACCAGAGCCCGGTGATCGGCGCCGCCCGCGCCGCCGGCCTGTCGGTGACGGCCTATTACGCCATGGCGGACGGCAAGGTGTTCACCGATCCCGTGCTGAAGGACATCGCCGCCGCCCATGGGAAGAGCGTCGCCCAGACCGTGCTGCGCTGGGTGATCCAGCAGGACGGGCTGGTGGCGCTGTCCAAGACCGCCGGCGAGGAGCGTGCCGCCGAGAACCTCGCCATCTTCGACTTCGAACTGTCGCCGCAGGAGATGGCGGCGATCCATGGGCTGGCGCGGCCCGACGGGCGCATCGTCAGCCCGGCCCGCCTCGCCCCGGAATGGGACGCCGCCTGACGCACGACGATGTGCACGGCCGGAGCGCCATCCCGCCGGCGCTCCGGTTCATTTCTGATCATCATCAGGTATACTTCGCGGCCGCGCGGGAACGGCGCGGCCACGAAGGAGACACTTCATTGCGGGTCACGAAAACCAAGGTCGCCGAGCACCGCCGCTCCATCCTGTCCTCCGCCTCGCGGCTGTTCCGCGAGCGCGGCTTCAGGGATGTCGGCGTCGCCGAGATCATGCAGGCGAGCGGCCTCACCCACGGCGCCTTCTACGGCCATTTCCGCTCCAAGGCGGACCTTGCGGACGAGGCCTGCCGCGACGCCTGCGCCGAGGGGCTGGAGCGCTGGCTGAAATCCGCCGACCTCACCGAGATTCTCGACCGCTATCTCACCACCGCCCATCGCGACGACCCGGCCGGCGGCTGCGCCCTCTCCGCGCTCGGCCCTGAGGTGGCGCGCCAGTCTGCGGACCTGCAGAAGGGCTATGCGCAGGGGCTGAAAAGCTTCATCGCCGCGCTGGAGCGGCACATGAAAGGCGAAACGCCGGAAGAGCGGCACCGTCAGGCGGTGGCGACCATGGCCTCAATGATCGGCGCCCTCACCATGGCGCGCGGCGTCGCCGCCGGCGATCCCGAGATGTCGGCCGATATCCTCGATATCGTGTGCCGCCAACTCTCCCGCTCCTCCGGCGTCTGAGGCAAACGCCGTATTGCGCGCCTTGCGCCCGCCCGTCCACATGGTCCGCATGTGGTTCGGGTGCCGGAGTGCGTTGCGGGCATGACGTTCGATTCTTCGGTGGGCAGTTCGTCCGCGCGGCCCTGGCGCATCGGGGTGCTGTTCTCCGCCACCGGGGTGACGGCGGCGGTCGAGACCTCGCAGCTCGGCGGCACGCTGCTCGCCATCGACGAGATCAACGAGGCCGGCGGCGTGCTCGGCCGCCCGGTCGAAGCGGTGGTCTACGATCCCGCCTCCGATCCGAAATCCTTCCGCCGCTACGCCGAGAAGCTGCTCGCCGAGGACGGCGTGCGGCTCATTTTCGGCTGCTACATGTCCTCCACCCGCAAGGCAATTCTGCCGGTGGTCGAGGCCGGGCGGGGGCTGCTGTTCTACCCGACCCTCTATGAGGGCTTCGAATATTCCCGCCACTGCATCTACACCGGGGCGGCGCCGAACCAGAATTCGATCCAGCTCGCCAAGTACCTGCTGGGCACCTATGGCAACCGCTTCTTCATGATCGGCTCGAACTACGTGTTCCCCTACGAGTCGAACCGCATCATGAGCGATTTCGTCATCCAGTCGCGGGGCAAGGTGCTCGACGAGGTGTATGTCCCGCTCGGCGCCGGCCCGGAGGAGTTCGCGCGCGTGATGGCGCGGGTGCGCAAGGCGGCGCCCGACGTGATCTTTTCCACCGTCGTCGGCTCGGACACCGCCACCCTCTATGAGGCGCACCGCGCCGCCGGGCTCGATGCCGCGACGCTTCCCATCGCCAGCCTCACCACCGGCGAGGCCGAGGTGGCGCTGATGTCGCCCGAAGCGGCGGCCGGCCACATCACCGCCGCCCCCTTCTTCGAGACGCTGGCGACGCCCGCGGCCCGCCGCTTCGTCGCCGCCTTCCGGCGCCGCAACGGCGAGGCCGCGCCCGTCACCGCCGCCGCCGAGGCGGCCTATTTCCAGGTGCACCTCGCCATGCGCGCGCTGGCCAGGGCGGGCACGGACGCGCCCGACCAGCTTCTGAGCCAGCTTCACGACAGCGAGTTCGACGCGCCGCAGGGCCGCGTGCGCATCGACGCCCAGAACAACCACACCTTCCTGTGGCCGCGCGTCGCGCGCCTCGACGCCAAGGGGCAGTTCCAGATCGTCTGGAACCCCGGCACGCGGGTGAAGCCCGATCCTTATTGCGTGGTGCAGAGCCTCGACGACTGGTCGGCGGACGGCCTGCCCGGCGGAGCGGGGTGAGGCGGCGCGATGGCGATCCAGATCCTCAAGGATTTGCGCGGCCTGCGGGTCCACGTCATCCACCCGCCGGACGAGGAGCGCACCAGCCTCACGGAACATCTGCGCCGCATCGGCTGCAGCGTCGAGACCACGTGGCCGGTGCCGGCCGACTGGCCCGCCGCCGACATCGTGCTGCTCGCCATCGAGCAGGACGCGCGGGCCGAGATCGTCCGGCTGCTGAAAAGCGACCCGCACAGCCGTCCGACCCTGATCGCCGTGGTCGGCTACGAGAATCCCTCGACGCTGCAGCTCGTGCTGGAATCGGGCGCGGTCGCCGTGGTGGAGCGGCCGATCCGCCCCTTCGGCCTGCTCACCAACCTCACCATCGCCCGCAGCCTATGGCTGGAGCGCGAGGAAGCGAGAAAGCGCTTCGCCAAGCTGGAGCGCAAGCTCTCCGGCATCCAGAAGATCCAGAAGGCCAAGTCGATCCTGATGGAGAACCAGGGGCTGAGCGAGGAGGAGGCCTATCAGAGCATCCGCCGGCAGGCGATGGCCAAGCGCGTGCCGATGGAGGACATGGCGGTTTCCATCATCAACGCGGCAGAGCTGCTGAATTTCCGCCCGCGCAGCTAGATGCGCGGCGGCCGGCGGCCGCGCGTCACGGGGCGTGCCGCATCGGCAACACCGGTATTTGCCGGGGGTGCACAGGCCATGTCGGAGGCGCTCCGCGCTTGAACTGGTCCCGGCGCGATGATTAGATGCCGGGCATGGACGCTTTGCGGGCACATCGCCGCGCGAGGCGTCATTTGCCCGGTCACCAAGGCCGTTGATCGGGTGCGGCGGTGTAGCCCGGAAGGCTCGCGAGAGCCTGTCGGGCTTTTTTTGTGCCTTCGCTCCGGCGGGACAGCGCGGTTCCGCCCGCTCCGTGCGCAGCCCCGGCCGGCGAGCCTGTCCGCCGCCGACATGACCCATTCCCCAGAAACGCAATGGCGCGGCCGCTTGCGAAAGCACCGTCGCGCCCACCCAAGGAGAACTCACCCATGCATCACGGCGACGTTTCCAGCAGCAAGGACACGGTCGGCGTAGCCGTCGTGAACTACAAGATGCCCCGGCTGCACAGCAAGGCCGAGGTTCTCGACAATGCCCGCAAGATCGCCGACATGATCGTCGGCATGAAGACCGGCCTGCCGGGCATGGACCTGGTGATCTTCCCGGAATATTCGACCCACGGAATCATGTACGATTCCAAGGAGATGTACGAGACGGCCTCGACCGTGCCGGGCGACGAGACGGAAATCTTCGCCGAGGCCTGCCGCAAGGCGAAGGTGTGGGGCGTGTTCTCGCTCACCGGCGAGCGCCATGAGGAGCACCCGAACAAGGCGCCCTACAACACGCTCATCCTGATGAACGACAAGGGCGAGATCGTCCAGAAGTACCGCAAGATCATGCCCTGGGTGCCGATCGAGGGCTGGTATCCCGGCAACTGCACCTATGTCTCGGAAGGCCCCAAGGGCCTGAAAATCTCGCTCATCATCTGCGACGACGGCAATTATCCCGAAATCTGGCGCGACTGCGCGATGAAGGGCGCCGAGCTGATCGTGCGCTGCCAGGGCTACATGTACCCGGCCAAGGAGCAGCAGATCCTGATGTCGAAGGCCATGGCCTTCGCCAACAACTCCTATGTGGCGGTCGCCAACGCCGCCGGCTTCGACGGCGTCTATTCCTATTTCGGCCATTCGGCGATCATCGGCTTCGACGGCCGCACGCTCGGCGAATGCGGCGAGGAGGAGTACGGCATCCAGTACGCCGCGCTCTCCACCTCGCTCATCCGCGACGCCCGCAAGAACATGCAGTCGGAGAACCACCTCTTCAAGCTGGTGCACCGCGGCTATACCGGCCTGATCAATTCCGGCGAGGGTGACAAGGGCGTCGCCGCCTGCCCCTACGACTTCTACGCCAAGTGGATCGCCGACCCGGAGGGCACGCGCGAGATGGTGGAATCCTTCACCCGCTCGACCGTCGGCACCGAGGAATGCCCCATCGAGGGCATCCCCAACCCCGAGACCACGCATCGGTGAGCGGCATCGACCTTCCGTCGTCCTCCCGGCCGGAGCGCAGCGAAGCGAAGCGCCGGGAGCGCGCCCCGAATGCACAGCCGGGTCCAGCGATGGATCCGGCTGCGCGTTTCCGATCGGCCGATCGTCGGCCGGCGTATTCGGCCGCGTGGGCGCGCGACGACGAGACCCGGCGTTGCGCGTCGAGGACTTCGGCGACTGCCGAAGTCCTCGCGCCAAGCCTTCGCGCCAAGCCTTCTCGCAAAGCCTTCTCGCCAGGCCCTACCGCATCATCGCGTCAGACCTGCGCGAAACCGCCGTCCACGAACACCTCGCCTCCGGTCATGAAGCTGCTGTCCGACGAGGCGAGGAAGGCGGCCACCGCACCCGTCTCCGCCGGTTCGCCGATGCGGCCGGCCGGCGTCGTCGCCCCCAACGCAACGAACGCCTCCTCGCCCACAACCTCCATCGCGAGGTCGGTCTTGATCGGGCCCGGGGAGAGCACGTTGACGCGGATGCCGGTGTTGCGCAGGTCGAGCGCCCAGCTGCGCGCCAGATTGCGTACCGCCGCCTTGGTCGCGCTGTAGATGCTGAATGCCGGCGTCCCCATCACGCCCGTGGTCGAGCCGGTGAGGATGATCGACGCCCCGTCCTTCAGCAGCGGCAGCGCCTTCTGCACTGTGAAGATCACACCCTTCACATTGACGTCGAAGGTCTGCTCGTAGTGCTCCAAAGTGATCTCGCCGAGCGGCGCGAAAGACCCGGTCCCGGCGTTGGCGAAGACGATGTCGATGCCGCCCCGCTCGGCCTTCACCGTCGCGTACAGCCGGTCGAGGTCGGCGAGATCGGTGACCGAGCCGCGTATCGCCCGCGCCGAGGATCCCAGCTCCGCGACCGCGGCGTCGAGCGCCTCCTGCCGCCGCCCGAAGAGATAGACAAACGCGCCTTCTTCGACGAACCGCCGGGCGGCGCCGAGACCGATGCCGCTGCCGCCGCCTGTCACCACCGCCGTCTTGCCCTGTAGCCTGCTCATGATGTGCTCCTTCGTTGAGGTTGCACAGAGCTGGCGGTGCACACACCTATGGACAAGTATGCACCTTTTGGTAAGTATCAGAAAATGTCAGATCGTCCGAACCTGCCGCCAACTGCCGACACCGACCTCCCGGCCCGAACCTGCACGCCGGTCCTGCCCGGCTTCACCTGCGGGCTCGATGCGACGCTGCGCGTCGTCGCCGGCAAATGGAAGCCGCTGATCCTGTATTTCCTCGCTCAGGGCGGGCCCACCCGCTATGGCGAACTGCGCCGCGCGGTACGCGACGTGAGCGACAAGATGCTGATCCAGCAGCTCAAGGAGCTCGAAGCCGACGGCCTCGTGAAACGCACCGACTACAAGGAAGTCCCGCCGCGGGTCGACTACAGCCTCACCCCGCTGGGCCGGAGCCTCGCGCAGGCCCTGGTGCCGCTCTGCAACTGGGGGGAGGCGAACCTCGTCGAGGTGACACGCGTCTTCGCGCAGCGCGCAGCCGAGGATCAGCGCCGCGCCAGCCGGAAGTAGAGCTCGGAGAGCCGCTCCGGCAGGTCCTCCACCCGCCGAACCGGCATCGCATTGGTCTTGCCGAAGATCGCCGGCGCCGAGCCGACGCCGGCGGGGTCCAGCGTGACGCCGAAGGTGTCGATGCCCTGCGCCCTCAGTTGCAGCACCACGCGCCGCGCATCCTGCACGAGGTCACCCGCCGCGACGTCGATGTCGGAGGGCTCGCCGTCGGTCAGCACCAGCACCAGCTTGCGGAAGGCGCGCACGCGGGCGATCTGCGCGCCGGCATGGCGCAGCGCCGCCCCCAGCCGGGTCGACAGGCCCGCTTGCAGCCCCGCGAGCCGCGCCAGCGCGGCGGCGTCATAGGGCTCGGCGAAGCTCTTCACCGGCGTCACCCGCACGTCGCCGCGCCCGCTGGAGGCGAAGGCGAGGAGCGCGAAATCGTCGCCCAGCTTTTCCAGCGCCTCAGCCAGCATGGCCACGGCGAGCCTCTCCACGTCGAGCACGCTCGCCCCATCCGCCAGCCTCTCGCGGGTCGAGTGCGAGACGTCGACCAGCACCAGAACGGCGAGGTCCCTCTGGAGCCGCGCCGAGGAGCGGAACACCCTGAGGTCCGGCATCTCGCCGGCCCTTGTGGCGATTGCGGCCTCGATGACGGCGTCGATGTCGAGATCGTGGCCCTCGGCCTGCCGCTTCAGCCGCGCGGCGCGGCCGACCTTCGCCGCCTTGACCAGCCGCGCGACGCGCCCGCGCAGCGCCGCCGCCCGCTCCAGCGCGCGCAGCAGCGGGCGAACCTCGCCCGCCGCCGCCGGCATCTCGCGCACGCTGGTCCAGTCCGCCCGCTCGATGCCGGCGCCCGCGTCCCATTCCGGGTAGGCCGCGACGATGACGCCCTCATCCGGGCCGCGCGCGGGGCGGGCGCGGCCGACAGGTTCCGGCGCCTCGCCCGGCGGGCCGTCCTGCGGCGCGGCGTCATCGGCCTCCTGCGGCGTCGGGCGCGCCGCCTCGACCATCATTTGCACGTCATCCGAGACCTCCGGATCGATCTCCGAGAAGTCCCAGATTCCCAGCCCGTCGTCGCGATAGGCGGGCTCGGCGACGTGGCCGAGCGCGTCGAAGCGGATGCGCCGCTGGCCGACATCGTTGGCGAGCCTTGTGCCGATATCGAGGCTCATGGCGGGATCCTCGATCCGGTCCCGTGCGGCGCGGAACAACGTCTGCGCCTTGCCGACCAGCGCGTCGGGATCGGCATAGGCGGGGTCGAACAGGCCGCGCGCCACCCGGCGCAGCAGGGCGGCGACCGTCGGCCCGTCTTCCGGCGTCGCCACATGGTAGGCGCCCCACAGCCGGCGCAGACCGGGAAAGCGGCGCATCGCCAGCGCCTCGATCCGCGCATCCTCCACCAGCGTGGCGAGCGCGATCTGGACCGGCCGGAATTTGCGGACCGGAAAGCGCGGATTGCCGAAATGGAGATGGGCGCCGGCATGGAGCGTGGCTGCAAGGTAGAGCCGGCGTGCGCCCTCGCCCTCCATGCCGGGAAACACCGCGGGCAGCCGCAGCACCGGCCCGGCGATGTTGACGCGGCGTGGCATGTCCGGTCCGGCGGGCGGCAGCGGCTGAAGCTCCGGCCGCGTGTCCCAGAGCGCGGCAAGCACCATGCGCAGCTCGGCTTCCATCTCGTCGAAGCCCGGCCCGGCGCCGATGCGCGCGAGCAGAGTGAGCGCCAGCGGGTCCTCCAGCGCGAAGAAGGCGCGCCGGCGAGCGCGGTCGCGGCCCGTGGCGCGTAGCCCGGCCTCGATGAAACCCTCGAATTCCATGGCGTGGCCGGGCACGACGAGCCGGTGCGCCTGCGCCGCGACCAGCTCCACGCAATCAGGCGTCACTTGCCCGAGCCGCGCCAGGGCGCGCCACCACATCGCCCGCCCCTCCGCGCCCGTGAGGCGCGGCTCGAGGCCGGCGAAAGCGTCGAGCGCGGCGACGGTGGCGGCCGATCCCGCCTCCCGGCACAGGGCGGCAGCGCCGTGGGCCATAGCCGCCAGATCGTCCGGATCGAGGCGCGGCGCCAGTTCGAGGCTCGCGCGCCAGAAGGCGAGCAGCACGCCGGCCCCGGCATTGACGTCGACCAGCGCCAGCGTGCCGGCGGCCCACGGCTCCAGCGCGGGAGCCCCGTGGCGGCGAGCGAGAGACGCGCGCGTCTCCTCGAAGCGTGCGGCCAGCGTCGCGCGCGCTTCCATCAGCCGGCCGAGCCGGTCCAGCGCGGGGGTGGCCCGGTCGAGCAGTTCGCTCATACGAGGCAGGCGGAGATGGCGGAACCGAGCGCCTGGCGCACATCGGCATCGTCGGTGATCGGCAGCACGATGCCGGCGTGAACGGCGGCCTCCAGCGAGACGCCGCCCGCCGCCAGCCGCCCGGTATGGATCAGCATGCGGGTGGAGGCGCCCTCGTCCAGTCCCTGTCCGCGCAGGTTGCGCGAACACGCCGCAATCGCCACCAACGTGCGGGCCAGCGCGAGGTCGGCGCCCGCCTCGCGCATCACGATCTCGGCTTCCAGCGCCGGGGCGGGATAGTCGAAGTCGATGGCGACGAAGCGCTGCTTGGTGGACTCCTTCAGGTCCTTCACCGCGCTCTGGTAGCCGGGGTTGTAGGAGATGACGAGCTGGAAATCGGCATGCGCGGGGATCAGCTCGTTGCGCTTCTCCAGCGGCAGCATGCGCCGCGCATCGGTCAGCGGATGGATAACCACGGTGGTGTCCTGCCGCGCCTCGACGATTTCGTCGAGATAGCAGATGGCACCATGGCGCACCGCCTGTGTCAGCGGCCCGTCGTGCCACACCGTGCCCTCCGGGGTGAGCAGGAAGCGCCCGGCGAGATCGGCGGCGGTCATGTCCTCATGCGCGGCGACGGTGATCAGCGGTCGGCCGAGCCGCCAGGCCATGTATTCGACGAAGCGCGTCTTGCCGCAGCCGGTCGGGCCCTTGAGCATCACCGGCAGGCGGTGCCGCCACGCCGCCTCGAACACGGCGATCTCGTCGCCGACCGGCCGGTAATAGGGCTCGACCGCGATACGGTAGGCGGAAAGATCGGGGGCGCTCGGCATGGGGGTCTCCGCGAAAGGTCACGCGGGCCGCCTCCCCAACGGGCAGGAAAGGACGGCCCGTGAAGGGCTGTCGGCACTCCCTGCCGCATCGCCGCGCGACGGCTCTGTCGCCCGGCGGGTACATTAGAGAGGCTTTCGCTGCGCCGCACAAGAGGATGTTTGCGGAAGGCGGCGCGCGCGGGCGGCGCTAGCATGGGCCCCGCAACCGGAGAGCCCGCCATGCACAAGCTCCCTCTCGAAGACGTCTACCGGCTCATCGAGCCGGGGCCCGTCGTGCTGCTGACCACCGCGCAGGACGGGCGGGCGAACGTGATGACCATGTCGTGGCACATGATGATGGAGTTCACGCCGCCGCGGATCGCCTGCATCGTCAGCGAGAACGACTTCAGCTTCCGGGCCCTGAGGGCGACGGGCGAATGCGTCATCGCCGTCCCGGCGGCAGAGCTGGCGGAGAAGGTGGTCGCCGTCGGCAACTGCTCGGGCCGCGACGGCGACAAGTTCGCCTGCGTCGGGCTGACGCCGGCGCCTGCCGGCACGGTCGCCGCGCCGCTGGTGAAGGAGTGCTTCGCCAATCTCGAATGCCGCGTCGTCGATACCGCGCTGGTGCCGGCCTACAACCTGTTCGTCCTCGAGGTGGTCGCGGCGTGGACGGACAGGAAATGGACGGACCCGGCGCAGGACGCCCCGAAGACCATCCACCACCGCGGCTACGGCCGCTTCGCGGTGGACGGCGAGATCGTCACGCTGGAATCGCGCATGCCGTAGTCATTGCGAGGCCTGCAGGGCCTTGCGGAAGCGCAGCGCCGCCAGCGCGAAGAAGGCGGCGCCGATGCCGGCCAGCGCCAGAAGATTGGGCCAGATCACCGAGAGCCCGGCGCCGCGATAAAGCACCGCCTGCGACAGCGCCACGAAATGCGTGGAGGGCGAGACCTGCATGACGTTCTGCAGCCAGACCGGCATGCTCTCCATCGGCGTGGTCGAGCCCGAGAGCAGGTTCATCACGATCAGCACCGGCATCACGATGAGACCGAACTGCGCCATCGAGGTGGAGACGGTGGCCACCAGAATGCCGAGCGCCGTCACCGAGAACTGGTAGACCAGCATGGAGGCGACGAAGAGCGCCACCGAGCCCTGCACCGGCACGTTCAGCACTCGCTCCACCACGACGAGCAGCGAGAGCGTCGCCGCCACCACGATGACGAGGCCATTGGCCCAGATCTTCGCCAGCATGATCTCGTTGGGCGTGACCGGCATGACGAGCAGATGCTCGATGGTGCCGTGCTCGCGCTCGCGGATCAGCGCGGCGCCGGCGAGGATGACGGAGAGCATGGTGACGTTGTTGATCACCTGCATCACCGAGGTGAACCAGGCGGAGGACAGGTTCGGGTTGAAGCGCGGGCGCACCACGACGTTCACCGGCGCCGAACCCGCCGATGTGCTGGCGGCGGAACTCTCGGAAAGCCCCGCCATCACCTCCTGCTGCACGATCGCCAGTATGTAGGAGGCGCCGTTGCCCGCCTGCGACATGGCGGTGGCGTCGATGTCGAGCTGAAGCGCAGGGGTGCGCCCGGCAATGAGGTCGTGCTCGAATTTCGGGGGAATCTCGACCACGAACACGTAGCGGCCGGCATCCATGGCCTCGTCGATCTCGTCGGCGCCGATCAGCATCGGTTCCTTGAAGAAGGGCTTGAGCAGCGCGTCGCGCAGCCGGCGCGACAGGGCGCTGTGGTCCTCGTCGACCACGGCCACGGCGGCGTTCTCCACCTCGAACTTGGCGCCGACCGACACCGTGTAGACCGCGATGGTGAAGGTATAGAGGATCAGCCCCGCCAGCACCGGGTCGGCCTTGAGGCTGTAGAGCTCCTTGATGCCGAGGCGGAAGACGCGGGCAAGGCGGGGCAGAAGGCCGGGAAAGAGGCGCGCGGGCATGCTCACCTCCCCTGCTTGCGCAGCGCCAGCATGGCGAGGCCGATGAAGACCAGCGCGAGGACGAACACCATGGCGATGTCGGTCCACAGCTCGGCAAGGCCCAGCCCCTTGGTGAAGGCGCCGACGCTGACCTGCTCGTACCACGCCGCCGGGAAGGCCAGCCCCATCAGCCGCGCCCCGCCCGACAGCGAGGACACCGGCACCAGCAGCCCGGAGAAGTTCACCGCCGGGATGATGGCGATGATGGCGGTGGCGAAGATGGCGGCGACCTGGCTCTGCACGAAGCTCGACACCAGCAGGCCGAAGGCGGTGGTGGCCGTCACATAGACCAGCGAGCCGAAGGCGAGCGTGGCGAAGGAGCCCTTCACCGGCACGTCGAAGACGAGGCGCGCGGCCACCACCATGGTGAGGAAGCTGACGAAGGCGATGGCGATATAGGGAAGCTGCTTGCCGAGCAGGAATTCCAGCTTCGTCACCGGCGTCGACTGGAAATTGGTGATGGAGCCGGTCTCCTTCTCCTTCACCACGCCGAGCGCGGTCATGATCGCCGGGATCAGCACCAGCATCAGCATGATGACGCTCGGCACCATGGCGTTCACGCTCTTGAACGCCTGATTGTAGCGGTAGCGGGTCTCGACGGTGAACGGGTAGAGCGGGCTCGCCCGGCCGGTGGTGCGTAGCTCGGCGTCGGCGAGATAGCTCTGGGCGATGCCTTGCACATAGCCGCGCGTGGTCTCGGCGCGGAACGGCATGGAGCCGTCCAGCCACACGCCGACCTCCGGGGTCAGGTCCCGCATCAGGTCGCGCCCGAAATTCGGGGGAATCTCGATGGCAAGCTTCAGCTCGCCGTTCTTCAGCCGCGTGTCGAGCTCATCCGGCGAGGTGATCGGCGCGTGGGTCTCGAAATAGCGCGAGCCCTCGAAGCTCTCCAGAAGCTGGCGGCTCTGCGCGCTCTGGTCCTGGTCGAAGGCGGCGTAGGGCAACTTCTCGACATCGAAGGAAATGCCGTAGCCGAAGGTGAACAGCAGCAGGATCGGCCCGATCAGCGCAAAGGCGAGGCGGGCGGGATCGCGCATGATCTCGAGCGCCTCGCGCCGCGCCGTGGCCCAGAGCCGGCCGGCGTCGAAGCGGCGGATGGCGGCGCTCACGGCCGGGCGCTCCTTCAGTTCGACCTCGCCCGCCTCGCGGCCCATACCTGCTTCTTCCAGCACCGCGATGAACACGTCCTCCAGCGTGTCCATGCCGCGCGCGCGCTTCAGCTCGGCCGGGGTGCCGATGGCGAGCACGCGCCCCGCATGCATGAGCGAGATACGGTCGCAGCGCTCCGCCTCGTTCATGAAATGGGTGGAGAGGAAGATCGTCACCCCGTCCTGCCGCGAGAGTTCGATCAGCGTACGCCAGAAGCCGTCGCGCGCCACCGGGTCGACGCCGGAGGTCGGCTCATCAAGGATCAGAATTTCCGGCCTGTGGATCACCGCCACCGCAAGCTGGAGGCGCTGGCGGATGCCGAGCGGCAGGCTTTCGGGGCGCACATCGGCGACCTCGGCGAGGTCGAAGCGCGCCTCCATCTCGGCCACCCGGCCGTCCACATCGGCGATGTCGAACAGGCGCGCGTGCAGCACGAGGTTCTGGCGGACGGTGAGTTCGGCATAGAGAGAGAAGGACTGCGACATGTAGCCGACGCGCTTGCGCGTCTGCATGTCGTTGCCGGCCAGCGCCGCGCCGAAGAGCTTCGCCTCGCCCTCGCTCGCCGGCAGGAGGCCGGTGAGCATCTTCATGGTCGTCGACTTGCCCGAGCCGTTGGAGCCGAGGAAGCCGAAGATCTCGCCGCGCGCGATGCGGAAATTCACATGGTCGACGGCGACGAAATCGCCGAAGCGGCGGGTGAGCCCGGTCGCCTCTATGGCCGGCTCGCCTTCATGCACCACCGGGGTGAGTTCCGGCAGCGGCGCGCTTTTCCCGCGCTCGGCCTCGGGCAGCAGGGCGACGAAGGCGCGCTCCAGCGTCGGCTCCCCGGCCTGCCGCAATATGTCGGACGGGCTGCCGGTAGCGAGCACGCGGCCCCCGCTCATCGCCGCCAGCCAGTCGAAGCGCTCGGCCTCTTCCATATAGGCGGTGGCGACGATGACGCTCATCGCGGGGCGGCGGGCACGCAGGCGCTCCATCAGCTCCCAGAACTGCCGGCGCGAGAGCGGGTCGATGCCGGTGGTCGGCTCGTCGAGGATGACAAGATCGGGGTCGTGGATCAGCGCGGCGCAGATGCCGAGCTTCTGCTTCATGCCGCCCGACAGCTTGCCGGCCGGGCGCGCCGCGAAGGGCGACAGTCCGGTGGCGGCCAGCAGTTCCTCGATGCGCTCGGCCCGCTCGCCCGCGCCCTGCCCGAACAGGCGGGCGAAGAAGTCGAGATTCTCGGCGATGGAGAGCGTGGGGTAAAGGTTGCGCCCCAGCCCCTGCGGCATGTAGGCGATTCGCCCGCCCGCCTGCCGGCGCCAGTGCCGGTCCGCCATGTCGCCGCCGAGCACGACGACCTTGCCCTGCTGGATGCGGGTGACGCCGGCGGCGAGCGCGAGCAGGGTCGACTTGCCCACCCCGTCCGGCCCGATAAGCCCCGCCATGCAGCCCGCCGGCACCGATAGCTCCACGCCGTCGAGCGCGAGCGTCTTGCCGTAGCGGTGGACGAGGCCGGAAAGCGCGATGGCGGGCCCGCTCATTGCGGCAGCTTGGCGGTGAGCGCCTCCGGCCAGGCGGCGGCGGGATCGGTGCGCACATAGGCGACGCCGCGCACGCCCGTCTTCACCCGGTCCTCGTATTGGCGCAGCAGCTCGGGCGCGATGCGCAGCTTGACGCGGAACATCAGTTTCTCGCGCTCGTCGGCGGTCTCCACCGATTTCGGGGTGAACTGCGCGCCGGTGGCGACGAAGCTCACCGTCGCCGGCACCACATAGTCGGGCGCCGGATCGAGGATGATGCGCGCCTCGTCGCCCATGGCGAGACGGCCGGCGACGCGCGCGGGCACGAAGACGGTCATGTAGACGTCGGAGAGGTCCAGCAGGGTGACGATGGGCGCGCCCGCCGCCACCACCTCGCCGGACTGCACGAGCTTGTACTCGACCCGTCCGCGACGCGGCGCCTTGAGGGTGGAATCGTCGATCTGCGACTGCACGCGCGCCACCTCGGCGCGGGCGGCGTCGGCGGCCGCATGGGCCTCGTCCAGCGAGGCGTTGGCGGCCTTGAGCGCGGCTACCGCGACATTGAGCTGGCTCTGGCGCAGGTCGAGCGCCTGCGCGGTGCCGTAGCCGCTCTCCTTCAGCTTGGAGGCGCGTTCGTGTTCCTGCTCGGCAAGGGTATGCTCGCTCTCGCGCTGGGCGATGGCGGCCTCGGCCTCGGCGATGGCCTTCTCGGCGCGGCGCACCTGCGCCTGCGCGCCGGCGAGCTGGGCCTCCAGCTCGGAGGTATCCATGCGGGCGACCACCTGCCCGGTCTCGACCGTCTGGCCCTCCACGACGAGCACGGCGAGCACGCGGCCCGCCAGCTTGGCGGCGACCAGCACCTGCTCGGCCTCGATCCGCCCGTTGGTGGAAAACAGGCCCGCCGGCAGGCCGCGCCCGGTCAGCCGGGCGATCAGCGCCTGCAGGCGCGCGCCGAAGCCGGACGAGGCCGCCGGGGCGCTTTCCTGCGCCCGCACCGGGCCGGAAGCGGGCGCGCTGGCAAGGCCGAAGCACAGCAGCGCTCCCACGAAAAGACCGATCGGCCTGCGTCGCCGCATTGCCATCTGACCTCCATAGACTGGACCGCGCCGTGCGCAGCATCGCGCGAGAGGCCGCTATCGCCAAGCCGGCGGACGTTAGCCCCATCGAAGGCGCCTGTCTTGACCATGATCAACACCCGGGCGGCAAATGACGTGTTGGATGGCGCCGTCCCGACGCCGCGAGGTTTTCGATGAAGGCCATGGTCCTGCATGCCTATGGCGAGGCGCTCCGGCTCGAGGAGCGCCCGCTGCCCGTGCCGGGCCCCGGCGAGATCCGCGTTCGGGTCGAGGCCTGCGCGGTCTGCCGCACCGACCTGCACGTGGTCGACGGCGAATTGCCGCCGGGCCCGCTGCCCATCGTGCCCGGCCACGAGATCGTCGGCATCGTCGACGGGCGCGGGGCGGGCGTCGTCGCCCCCGCCGTCGGCGCGCGGGTCGGCATTCCCTGGCTCGGCCATACCTGCGGCGTGTGCCCCTACTGCGCCATGCACCGGGAGAACCTGTGCGACGCGCCGCAATTCACCGGCTATTCGCGCGACGGCGGCTTCGCCAGCCATGTGGTGGCCGACGCCGCCTACTGCTTCCCGCTGGACGCCTTTCCCGATCCGGTCGCCGCCGCGCCGATGATGTGCGCCGGGCTAATCGGCTGGCGAACCCTCAAGCTGGCGGGCGAGGCCGGGCGCGTGGGCATTTACGGCTTCGGCGCCGCCGCCCATCTCATCGCCCAGATCTGCCGCTGGCAGGGCCGCGAATTCTACGCCTTCACCCGCGAAGGCGACGCCGGCGCGCAGCGCCTTGCCCTCTCGCTCGGCGCCCGCTGGGCCGGCGCCTCCGGCGAGACGCCGCCCGAGGCCCTCGACGCGGCGCTGATCTTCGCCCCAGTCGGCGACCTGGTGCCGACGGCGCTGCGGGCGGTGCGCAAAGGCGGGCGCGTGGTGTGCGGCGGCATTCACATGAGCGACATCCCGCAATTCCCCTATTCCATCCTGTGGGAGGAGCGGCAGGTGCTCTCGGTTGCCAACCTCACCCGCGCCGATGCGCTGGAATTCCTCGACATCGCGCCGCGCGCGGGCATCGAGGCCACCACCACGACCTACAGGCTGGAACAGGCCAACGAGGCGCTCGCCGATCTGCGCGCCGGCCGGTTCCAGGGCGCCGCGGTGCTTGTGCCGTGACACGGCGCGCAACCGCCCTAACTGACCCTAGGACACGAGACCGGGAGAACGGTGCATGACCACGCAGCAGGCGACGGAAAAGCTGGCCCCCGATCTGGCCGAGCGCATGAATGCGTGGTGGCGGGCGGCCAACTTCCTCTCGGTGGGCCAGATCTACCTGCTCGACAACCCGCTGCTGCGCGAGAAGCTGACCCTCGCGCATGTCAAGCCGCGCCTGCTCGGCCACTGGGGCACCACGCCGGGGCTGAACTTCATCTATGTCCATCTCAACCGGCTGATCCGCCAGACCGACGCCAGCGTGCTGTTCATCGCCGGTCCCGGCCATGGCGCGCCGGGCGTGGTGGCTTCGACCTATCTGGAAGGCACCTATAGCGAACTCTATCCCGACGTCTCGCAGGACGAGGAGGGCCTCGCCAAGCTGTTCCGGCAGTTCTCCTTTCCCGGCGGCATTCCCAGCCACGCGGCGCCCGAGACGCCGGGCTCGATCCATGAGGGCGGCGAACTCGGCTATTCGCTTAGCCACGCCTATGGCGCCGTGCTCGACAATCCCGAGCTGATCGTCGCCTGCGTGGTCGGCGACGGGGAGGCCGAGACCGGGCCGCTCGCCACCTCCTGGCACGGCAACAAGTTCCTCAACCCCGCCAACGACGGCGCGGTGCTGCCGATCCTCCACCTCAACGGCTACAAGATCGCCAACCCGACCGTTCTGGCGCGCATCCCGCACGAGGAGTTGAAAGCCCTGTTCGAGGGCTATGGCTACGCGCCGATCTTCGTCGAGGGCGAGGAGCCCGAGCCGATGCACCAGGCCATGGCGGCGGCGCTCGACGAGGCCTATGCGGCGATCCGCGCCAACCAGAAGGCCGCGCGCGAGGGCATGGAGGAGCGCCCGCGCTGGCCGATGATCATCCTGCGCAGCCCGAAGGGCTGGACCGGGCCGAAGACGGTGGACGGCAAGAAGGCGGAGGGCTTCTGGCGCTCGCATCAGGTGCCGTTCTCCGACATGTCGAAGCCCGAGCACCTGACGCTGCTGGAAGACTGGCTGAAGAGCTACCGTCCCGAGGAGCTGTTCGACGAAGCCGGCCGGCTGCGCGCGGACCTGCTCGCCCTGTCGCCCGAGGGCGACCGACGCATGAGCGCGAACCCGCACGCCAATGGCGGCGTGCTGCGCCGCCCGCTGCGCCTGCCCGACTTCGCCGATTACGCCGTCGCGGTTCCTCAGCCCGGCGGGGTGGAGCTGGAATCCACCTTCGTCATGGGCACCTTCCTGCGCGACGTGATGAAGGAGAACGACGCCAGCCGCAATTTCCGCGTCTTCGGCCCCGACGAGACCGCCTCGAACCGCCTGCAGGCGCTGTTCGAGGTAACGGACCGGGCGTGGGACGCCGAGAGGTTCTCCTATGACGACCATCTCGCCCGCGACGGGCGGGTGATGGAGATGCTGTCCGAGCACATGTGCCAGGGCTGGCTGGAGGGCTATCTGCTCACCGGCCGGCACGGGCTGTTCTCCTGCTACGAGGCGTTCATCCACATCGTCGATTCGATGTTCAACCAGCACGCCAAATGGCTGAAGTCCTCCAGGGAGGTGGAATGGCGCCGGCCGATCTCCTCGCTCAACTACCTGCTCACCTCGCATGTCTGGCGGCAGGACCATAACGGCTTCAGCCATCAGGACCCCGGCTTCATCGACCATGTGGTGAACAAGAAGGCGGACATCGTGCGGGTCTACCTGCCGCCGGACGCCAACACGCTGCTCTGTGTCACGGACCATTGCCTGCGCTCATGGAACCGGGTGAACGTGATCGTTGCCGGCAAGCAGCCGGCCCCGCAATGGCTCGACATCGACGCCGCCATCCGCCACTGCGCGCAGGGCATCGGCATCTGGGAATGGGCGAGCACCGATGGAGACGGCGAGCCCGACGTGGTGCTGGCCTGTGCCGGCGACGTTCCGACGCTGGAGACGCTGGCCGCCGCCGACCTGCTGCGCGACTTCTTCCCCGAATTGAAGGTGCGGGTGATCAACGTCGTCGACCTGATGACGCTGCAGCCGCATTCCGAGCACCCGCACGGCCTGTCCGACACGGATTTCGACGCGCTGTTCACCAGGGACAAGCCGGTGATCTTCGCCTATCACGGCTATCCCTGGCTCATCCATCGCCTCGCCTATCGCCGAACCAACCACGACAACATGCATGTGCGCGGCTATGTCGAGGAAGGCTCGACCACTACGCCCTTCGACATGGTGGTGCGCAACCGGCTGGACCGTTTCCACCTCGTCATCGACGTGCTCGACCGCGTTCCGGCGCTCGCCAGCAAGGTGCACGCCCGGCAGGCTCTGCGCGACAAGCTGAACGAACATTCCCGCTACATCCGCGCGCACGGCGTCGACCTGCCGGAAGTGCGGGAATGGAAATGGTCGGGCAGCAAGTAACGTTGCGGGAATATGGCCGAGAAGAAGCGCTCTCGTAAGTAATCCTGCGACCTCCCGCGCAAGGGAGCCGCGACCTTCGATGACTGAAAGGCGACGGACAGCTTCGCTCCCTAATGTCCCTGTCGATCCCCGCTGACGGCGGATCGTACAACAAGGACATCGAGATGAAGACGTTCGTCGCCGGCCTCGTCGCCGCCTCCGTGCTTGCCCCGGTCGCGGCCTTCGCCAGCCCGGCCTGCACCAGCGAGCCGAAGGACAAGTGGATGAGCGAGCAGGCCATGCAGGCCAAGGTCGCCGAGATGGGCTACCAGAAGATCAAGACCTTCAAGGTCACCGGCTCCTGCTACGAGATCTACGGCTACACCAAGGACAACAAGAAGGCCGAGGTCTATTTCAACCCGGTCACCGGCGCGGTCGTGAAGGCCGAGATCGACTGATGGCGCCGCGCGCCCTTCAGACCGGGGAGCACCGCTCTCCGGCCGCCGGCGCCAGCGTCCGGGTGTGGGATCCGGTCGTGCGCCTGTTCCACTGGACCGTCGTCGCCGGCTGCGTCCTGAACCTGTTCATACTGGAGGAAGGCAAGCGCGCGCATCGCTATGTCGGCTACACCGTCGCCGCCGTCCTCGTCATCCGGCTCATCTGGGGCTTCGTCGGCACGCGGCACGCCCGCTTTTCCGATTTCGTGCCGACACCGGCGGGCCTGGCCTCCTATGTCAGGGCGCTCGCACGCGGGCGCGAGCCGCGCATGCTCGGCCACAACCCGGCCGGCGCGGCGATGATGCTGTCTCTCATGGCTCTGATGGCGCTGACCTGCCTCACCGGCTGGATGTCGACGCTCGACGCCTTCTGGGGCGAAGACTGGCTGGAGGAGCTTCACGGCGCGCTCGCCAATGGCATACTCGTGCTCGCCCTGCTGCATGCGGCCGCCGCCCTCTTCGAGAGCTGGCGCCACCGCGAGAATCTGGTCTGGGCGATGGTGACCGGCCGCAAAAGGCCGCTGGGGAGCCGGTCGTGAGGGCGTGGTGAGGCTGCTTCTGGTCGAGGACAGCGCGCGGCTGCGCGAACTGACGGGCGACACCGTGCGCGCCGCCGGCTGGCGGCTCGACGCGGTGTCGAGCCTCGCCGAGGCGCAGGACGCGCTGGCCGCCACGCGCTACGACCTCGTGCTGCTCGATCTCGGCCTTCCCGACGGTGACGGGCTGGAGCTGCTGCGCGGGCTGCGCCGTGCCCGCGACAGCACCCCGGTGCTGGTGCTGACCGCGCGCGGCGCGGTGGACGAGCGCATCGCCGGGCTCGATGCCGGCGCCGACGACTACCTCGCCAAGCCGTTCAACAATGGCGAACTGCTCGCCCGCGCCCGCGCCCTGCTGCGCCGCGCCCCGCTCTGCGCCGATCCGGTGCTGGAAGCCGGTCTGCTGTGCTTCGATCCGGCGACGCAGGAAGCGCGCTGCGGCGACGAGGCCATCGCCCTCGCCCCGCGCGAACGGGCGGCGCTGGAAATCCTGCTGCGCCATGCCGGGCGGGTCGTGCCCAAGCGCGGGCTGGAGGAGAAGCTGTCCGAATTCGACGGCGAGATGACGCCCAACGCCATCGAGGTGGTTCTCTCGCGCCTGCGCCGCCGGCTGGCGCCTTTCGACACGCGCACCGCCATCGAGACGGTGCGCGGGGTCGGCTACCTGCTGCGCGAGACCGGGACGGAACCGGGCCCATGACGGCGCGCGCCACCCGCCCGCTCGGCCGCATCGTCGCCCTCCGCGTCATGCTGTTCGCGCTGCTGGCGATGCTCGGCCAGTTGATCGCCGTTCTGGTCGAATATGGCAGCGATCCGGACTATCTCGCCCAGCTGGTGCTGGAGAGCGAGACGAACGTGCTGGCCGGCGGACTGTCGCTGGCGAATGGCCGCCTCACCTACCAGCTGCCGCCCGAACTCGCCGCGCGCTACGCCACGCCCGGCACCGGCTATATGGCGCGGGTGCGCACCGCCGGAGGCGCTGTGCTGTTCGGGCAGTGCGACGAGGCCTGCGCCCGCCAGTTCCTGCCGCTGGAAGTCGACCCGCCCTCCTTCTGGCTGCGCATCCTCTCGCCCGGCTATCCCCTCGCCTTCGCGGGCGGGCGCGCGGTGGAACGCGGCGAGCGGCTGGTCTTCTTCGAGATCGTCATCACGCGCGACAGCCAGCACGCGGTCTGGACCGTGCTCGGTCATGAGGTGCTCGACCACATGCTGTGGCCGATGAGCCTCACGCTGGTCTTCGTGCTCGGCGCCACGCTGTTCTCGATCCGCGCAGCGCTGCGCCCGGTGGCGGCGGCGGCGCAGGCGGCGGAGCGGCTCGACTCGCTCAGCCCCGACGCGCGGCTGGAGGAGGCCGGCATGCCGCGCGAGATCGCCCAGCTCGCCGGCGCAGTGAACCGCTCCTATGCCCGCACCCGCGAACTGATGAACGCGCAGAAGCTGTTCACCTCCGCCATTGCGCACGAAATTCGCACGCCGCTGGCGGTGATCCGGCTGGAGCTGGAGCGCATCGAGCATCCCGCCGCGCGGCGCACCATCGCCGAGATCGACGAGCTGACCCATTTCGTCGAGCAGCTCATAGCGCTGGCGCGGCTGGAGGCTGTCGACCGCAGCGGCTTCGCGCGCCTGTCGCTCAACGAGCTGGGGCGCGAGATCGTGGCCGCCATGGCGCCCTTCGTCTATGCGCAGGGCGCCAGCATCGCCTTCGAGGGCTCCGGCGACCCGGTCGTCGCCGGCAATGCCGCGCTGCTCCGCGACGCGGTGCGCAACCTGATCGAAAATGCCGTGCGCCATGGCGGGCCGGGCGTCGCCATCGTGGTGGAGACGCAGACGGCGCCCGGTGCCGGGGCGGCACTGGGCGTGCGCGACGACGGCATCGGCTTCGATCCGACCCACAGCCCCGATGCTCCCGGGCACTACAAGCGCGCCGGCGGGCTCGGCATCGGGCTGGAGATCGTCCGCCGCATCGCCGCGCTGCACGGCGCCAGCTTCGAGATCGCCCGCGCCGTGCCGAGGGGCACGCAGGCGCGGCTGGTCTTCACGGGCACGGTCGTCCGCGCGCCCGTCACACCCGCTCGATGAGCGCCGTGGCGGCGGCGGGGTTGCGGACCTTGTGGCCGCTGATGACGAAGAGGAACACCTCACGCGGCGCGACCTCCGCCGGCGGCGCGACGAGCAGCTTCTCCAGCGCCGGCGGCGTCCTGCCCTGCGCCCACGCCTTCGCGGCCTCCGCCCATCCGTCCAGCGCCTGGCCGGAATAGCCGAGCGGCTCGTCCTCCCGCGTGCCCATGATGCGGGCATAGACGAAGGGCGCCGTCACATCGGCGATGGAGGGAAACTCGCTGTCGCCGGCGAAGACGATGGCGACGCCATGCGCGCGCGCCAGCTCGACGAACGCCTTCGCCTTGAAGCTGTCATGGCGCACTTCCACGGCGTGGCGAATGTCACGTCCGTCGACGCGCTTCGGCAGCAGCTTGAGGAAGCCCTCGAAATCGTCCGGGTCGAACTTCTTGGTCGCCATGAACTGCCAGTTCACCGGCCCGAGCTTCTCCTTCAGCTCGGTGACGCCCGAAGTGAAGAAGCGCTCGATGGATTCGCCCGCCTCCCTGAGGATACGGCGGTTGGTGGTGAAGCGCGGCCCCTTCAGCGTGAAGACAAAGCCCTCCGGCGTCTCCGCATGCCATTTCGCGAAGCTCTCGGGCTTCTGCGAGCCGTAATAGGTGCCGTTGATCTCGATGGCGGTGAGCTGGCGGCTGGCATGTTCCAGCTCGCGCTTCTGGGCGAGGCCTTGCGGGTAGAAGGTCCCGCGCCACGGCTCGAAGGTCCAGCCGCCGACGCCTATCCGGATGGGTCCGCTTTTCGTCATGGCGCTCTCCTGGCCCGGTTGGCGCGGTTGGGCCGTTGCCGGTCGCTTGGCGGTACGGGCTCGTGCGCGGCCCCGATCCGGTCCGCGTGCGGGAGGCATTGATGGCACGAAACGGCACGCGCGTGCAGACCTCGCCCAAAGCCCCTCGCCCAGAGCCCCTCGTCAAGCCCCCTCACCCCGCTGCCGGCATATGGAACGCTGCACGCGCCGACGGCCGCACGAATTTGACTGGCGAAGGCGTCTCATTTACCCGCATCTGCGGGAAGGCAGAGGCAAGCCTCTGGCGTTGCCCCCCGGACTTTCGCTATCGAAGCGCTGGCAGACGGGCGCACCGACGGACGAATGTCGGTCGCGAGAGAAGGCGGGAACGGACAGTGAGCGGGCATATACTTGTGACGGGGGGTGCGGGCTATGTGGGCTCGCATGCCTGCAAGGCGCTCATGCGCGCCGGCTATGTCCCCGTCACCCTCGACAATCTCGTCACCGGCCGGCAGGATGCGGTGCTCTACGGCCCGTTCGAGTTTGGCGACCTCGCCGACCGCGCGCGGCTCGACGAGGTCTTCGCCCGCTGGCAGCCGCAGGCGGTGATGCACTTCGCCGCCTTCAGCGAAGTCGGCGAATCGGTGCGCGATCCCGGAAAATACTGGCGCGCCAATGTGGTCGGCGCGCTCAACCTCATCGAGGCTGCGCTCGATTCCGGCTGTCGGCGCTTCATCTTCTCATCCACCTGCTCGGTCTATGGGGACCGCGACGGCGTGAGCCTCGACGAGGACACCCCGACCAGCCCGACCAATGCCTATGGCGCCTCCAAGCGCACCATCGAGGAGATGCTGGAGCAGTTCGAGCGCTCCCATGGGCTTTCCAGCGTGATCTTCCGCTATTTC